>NZ_CP108087.1:5780000-8347500 GCF_036187565.1 Streptomyces sp. NBC_00252
GGCGTAGAGGGTAAGACCCCCGTAGTCGAAACGTCAACGGCTCGTTTGAGAGACACCCAAGTAGCACGGGGCCCGAGAAATCCCGTGTGAATCTGGCGGGACCACCCGCTAAGCCTAAATATTCCCTGGTGACCGATAGCGGATAGTACCGTGAGGGAATGGTGAAAAGTACCGCGGGAGCGGAGTGAAATAGTACCTGAAACCGTGTGCCTACAAGCCGTGGGAGCGTCGCGCATCAAGTTTACTTGGTGCGTCGTGACTGCGTGCCTTTTGAAGAATGAGCCTGCGAGTTTGCGGTGTGTTGCGAGGTTAACCCGTGTGGGGAAGCCGTAGCGAAAGCGAGTCCGAATAGGGCGATTTAGTAGCGCGCTCAAGACCCGAAGCGGAGTGATCTAGCCATGGGCAGGTTGAAGCGGAGGTAAGACTTCGTGGAGGACCGAACCCACCAGGGTTGAAAACCTGGGGGATGACCTGTGGTTAGGGGTGAAAGGCCAATCAAACTCCGTGATAGCTGGTTCTCCCCGAAATGCATTTAGGTGCAGCGTCGTGTGTTTCTTGCCGGAGGTAGAGCACTGGATAGGCGATGGGCCCTACCGGGTTACTGACCTTAGCCAAACTCCGAATGCCGGTAAGTGAGAGCACGGCAGTGAGACTGTGGGGGATAAGCTCCATGGTCGAGAGGGAAACAGCCCAGAGCATCGACTAAGGCCCCTAAGCGTACGCTAAGTGGGAAAGGATGTGGAGTCGCAGAGACAACCAGGAGGTTGGCTTAGAAGCAGCCACCCTTGAAAGAGTGCGTAATAGCTCACTGGTCTAGTGATTCCGCGCCGACAATGTAGCGGGGCTCAAGCGTACCGCCGAAGTCGTGTCATTCCAGCAATAGGGCCAACGCCTGCTGGGATGGGTAGGGGAGCGTCGTGTGCCGGGTGAAGCTGCAGCGGAAGCTAGTGGTGGACGGTTCACGAGTGAGAATGCAGGCATGAGTAGCGATACACACGTGAGAAACGTGTGCGCCGATTGACTAAGGGTTCCTGGGTCAAGCTGATCTGCCCAGGGTAAGTCGGGACCTAAGGCGAGGCCGACAGGCGTAGTCGATGGATAACCGGTTGATATTCCGGTACCCGCTGTGAAGCGTCAAACATCGAGCATCGTGATGCTAAGGCCGTGAAGCCGTTCCGGACCCTTCGGGGAATGGAAAGTGGTGGAGCCGCCGGCCCAAGCGGTTAGTAGGTGAGTGATGGGGTGACGCAGGAAGGTAGTCCATCCCGGGCGGTGGTTGTCCCGGGGTAAGGGTGTAGGACGAGTGGTAGGCAAATCCGCCATTCATTAAGTCTGAGACCTGATGCCGAGCCGATTGTGGTGAAGTGGATGATCCTATGCTGTCGAGAAAAGCCTCTAGCGAGTTTCATGGCGGCCCGTACCCTAAACCGACTCAGGTGGTCAGGTAGAGAATACCGAGGCGTTCGGGTGAACTATGGTTAAGGAACTCGGCAAAATGCCCCCGTAACTTCGGGAGAAGGGGGGCCATCACTGGTGATTGAATTTACTTCATGAGCTGGGGGTGGCCGCAGAGACCAGCGAGAAGCGACTGTTTACTAAAAACACAGGTCCGTGCGAAGCCGTAAGGCGATGTATACGGACTGACGCCTGCCCGGTGCTGGAACGTTAAGGGGACCGGTTAGTCACTCTTCGGGGTGGCGAAGCTGAGAACTTAAGCGCCAGTAAACGGCGGTGGTAACTATAACCATCCTAAGGTAGCGAAATTCCTTGTCGGGTAAGTTCCGACCTGCACGAATGGCGTAACGACTTCTCGACTGTCTCAACCATAGGCCCGGTGAAATTGCACTACGAGTAAAGATGCTCGTTTCGCGCAGCAGGACGGAAAGACCCCGGGACCTTTACTACAGTTTGATATTGGTGTTCGGTTCGGCTTGTGTAGGATAGCTGGGAGACTGTGAAGCTCACACGCCAGTGTGGGTGGAGTCGTCGTTGAAATACCAGTCTGGTCGTGCTGGATGTCTAACCTGGGTCCGTGATCCGGATCAGGGACAGTGTCTGATGGGTAGTTTAACTGGGGCGGTTGCCTCCTAAAGAGTAACGGAGGCGCCCAAAGGTTCCCTCAGCCTGGTTGGCAATCAGGTGTTGAGTGTAAGTGCACAAGGGAGCTTGACTGTGAGACCGACGGGTCGAGCAGGGACGAAAGTCGGGACTAGTGATCCGGCGGTGGCTTGTGGAAGCGCCGTCGCTCAACGGATAAAAGGTACCCCGGGGATAACAGGCTGATCTTCCCCAAGAGTCCATATCGACGGGATGGTTTGGCACCTCGATGTCGGCTCGTCGCATCCTGGGGCTGGAGTCGGTCCCAAGGGTTGGGCTGTTCGCCCATTAAAGCGGTACGCGAGCTGGGTTTAGAACGTCGTGAGACAGTTCGGTCCCTATCCGCTGCGCGCGCAGGAACATTGAGAAGGGCTGTCCCTAGTACGAGAGGACCGGGACGGACGAACCTCTGGTGTGCCAGTTGTTCTGCCAAGGGCATGGCTGGTTGGCTACGTTCGGGAGGGATAACCGCTGAAAGCATCTAAGCGGGAAGCCTGCTTCGAGATGAGTGTTCCCACCCCCTTGAGGGGTTAAGGCTCCCAGTAGACGACTGGGTTGATAGGCCGGATCTGGAAGCCCAGTAATGGGTGGAGGTGACCGGTACTAATAGGCCGAGGGCTTGTCCTCAGTTGCTCGCGTCCACTGTGTTGGTTCTGAAACCACGAACAACCCCATTGCCATGGTCACGGTGATGGTGCGGTTGTCTGTTTCATAGTGTTTCGGTGGTCATAGCGTGAGGGAAACGCCCGGTTACATTCCGAACCCGGAAGCTAAGCCTTACAGCGCCGATGGTACTGCAGGGGGGACCCTGTGGGAGAGTAGGACGCCGCCGAACAAATATTGCGAAAACCCCCGTACCGTTAATTCGGTACGGGGGTTTTCTGCGTTTAGGCTCAAAGGTATGCGCTATGACCTCGTGATCTTCGACAACGACGGTGTCCTCGTCGACAGTGAGCCGATCTCCAACCGGCTGCTGGCCGGCTATCTGACCGAGCTGGGGCACCCGACCTCCTACGAGGAGTCCCTCCGTGACTACATGGGCGCGGCGATGCACCGCGTCCACGATCTCGTCGAGGAGCGGACCGGGGAGCGGTTGCCGGCCGACTTCGACGATGTCTTTCACGCGCGGGTGTTCGCCGCGTTCGAGCGGGAGTTGAAGCCCGTCGCCGGGGCCGTCGAGGTGCTGGAGAGGCTGGTCGCGGACGGGGTGCCGTACTGCGTGGCCTCGTCCGGGAGCCATGAGCGGATTCGGGTGGGGCATCGGACGACGGGGCTGGACGAGTGGTTCGAGGACGAGTGGGTCTTCAGTTCTGAGGACGTGGGGCGGGGGAAGCCCGCGCCGGATCTCTTCCTCTACGCGGCCGAGCGGATGGGTGTGGCGCCGGAGCGCTGTGTCGTCGTAGAGGACAGTCCGTTGGGGGTGCGGGCGGCTGTTGCTGCTGGGATGGATGTGTATGGGTTCACTGCCATGACTCCTGCTGAGCGGCTCTCCGGGGTCACTCAACTCTTCGGTGACATGGGGCAGTTGGCTGACCTGCTGGAATGACCTCGGGCAGCATGGGGGCGCTGACATTTGTCATGCCGAGCTCCGGACGATCGGTTCTACTGGCGGGCCCGGTCCTCGCGGGAAGCTGAGGGCATGACGACGAACACGGGCTCCCTGAAGAAGAACTTCGCGCCGCTCCTCATGGACGTGGCGGTGCCGATCGGGTCGTACTACCTGTTGAAGAGCGCGTTCGGGATGAGCACGGTGGCGGCGCTGGGGTGGAGCAGTGTCGTGCCGGCGGTGCGGACCGTGTGGGGGGTTGTCGCCGAGCGGACGATCAACGCCTTCGCGGCGCTGATTCTCTTCGTGAACGTGGTCGGGTTGCTGCTCAGCTTCGTGGCCGGGGATCCGCGGCTGATGCTCGCGAAGGACAGCGGGATCAGCAGTGCCGTAGGGATCGGGATCCTGGTGTCCGTGGTGATGGGGAAGCCGATGATGACCGCCGGGATGAAGCCCTTCCTGGTGAAGGGGGACCCGGCGCGGGACGCCGCGTTCGAGCGGCTGCTCAGTGGGTCGGCGGCCTTTCAGCGGGCCGAGCGGCGGTTCTCGCTGGTGTGGGGTGTGATGCTGCTCGCCGAGTGCATCGCGCGGATCGTCGGCGTGTACACGCTGCCCGTGGACACCATGGTGTGGCTCGGCACGGTCGTGATGATCGGCACGATCGCCGTGACGTCCGTGATCAGCGGCGGGATCGCCGTAGGGCCGATGGCGGAGATGATCGACGCCGAGCTGAAGACCGGGGACGCGCCCGCACCTGCGGTGATGCCCTCGCTGGTCGCCGCTCGGTAAAGCTGAGCAGAATTCATCTTTGGCTGGATCTACCCACGAGTACGCCGAGGCCCTTACGCTCGCCGCCATGACAGATGTGCTGCGGCGCGGTAGGGCCTCTTTGGCGTTCAGCTTCTTCGCTCAGGGCGCCACCTTCGCGCTGCTCGTGACGCGCATCCCGGCGATCCAGGACCGGTACGGGGTCTCGGACGGGCTGCTGCCCGTCTTCCTCGCGGCCGTGCCGATCCTCGCCGGCGTGGGGAGCGTCACCACCGAGCAGTTGGTGAAGCGAATACGGCCCAGCGTGCTGCTGCGCTGGTCCCAGCCGGTCGTCCTGCTGGCGCTGCTCGGCGTCGGGGCGGGCGACAGCATGGCCGAACTCGCCGTCTCCCTCGGTGCGTTCGGGCTCGCGGTGGGTGCGCTGGACGCCTCGATGAACATGCTCGGCGTGAGCCTGCAGCGGACGTACGGGCGAAGCATCATGCTCAGCTTCCATGCCGCGTACAGCCTGGGCGGGATCGTGGGGGCCTCGCTGGCGTGGGCCGGGGCGCACTGGCATCTCGCGCTGTGGGTGTCGTATCTGCCGGTCGTGGTGGTGTTGTTGCCCGCCGCGCTGGTGGGGAGTCGGTGGTACGTCGACGGGGGTGCGCCGGGGAGCGAGGCGGAGGGTGCGGAGGCCGGGCCGCTGGTCTTCAAGCTGCTGCTGCCGCTGTGTCTGGTGATGACCTTCGCCTATATCGGGGACTCGACGGTCTCCAACTGGAGTGCGAAGTACCTGAAGGACGTGCTGGGCAGTTCGGAGCAGGTGGCGACCGTTCCGTACAACGTCTACATGGTGATGTGCCTGCTCGGGCGAGGGATCGGGGACCTGGGCGTGCGGCGGTTCGGGGCCGTGGCCGTCGTGCGGCTGGGGGCGGTGGTGGCCGCGGTGGGGTTCGCCGTGGTGGCCGTGGCGCCGGGGGCCGGGGTCGGGATGCTCGGGTTCACGCTGCTGGGGCTCGGGTTGTGCGTGCTGGTGCCGCAGACGTTCGCGGCGGCCGGGCGGTTGTTCCCCGGGGCTTCGGATACGGCCATCGCCCGCCTCAATGTGTTCAATTACGTCGGGTTCCTGATCGGTTCGCCGTTGGTGGGGGCGCTGGGCGATGCCTGGAGTTACCGCGGGGCGATGCTCGTGCCGATGGTGTTGGTGCTGGTGACGTTGGTGTACGCCCGCTCGTTCGCGCCCCAGGCGGGCCGGTACGGTGACGGGCATGAGCGGGCGCGCACAGCTGATGTGGGACGAGGCAGTAACGGGCTATGACTTCGGCCGGGACCATCCGATGGATCCCGTCCGGCTCGCCCTGACCCGGAGACTCGTCGACGCCTTCGGGCTCGACAAGGACCTGGACGTCGTCGCGGCGAAGCCCGCCGGTGACTCGACGTTGCGGCTGGTCCACCGGGAGGACTACGTCGAGGCGGTGAAGGCGGCCTCGGCGGATCCGGATTCCGCGGACGGGGCGTACGGGCTCGGGACCATGGACGATCCCGCTTTCGCCGGGATGCACGAGGTGTCGGCGTTGATCGCGGGGCAGTCCGTCGGGGCAGCCGAGGCGGTGTGGGGCGGGGACGTCCTGCATGCCGTGAATTTCTCGGGTGGGCTGCATCACGCGATGCCGGGGGCCGCGTCGGGATTCTGCGTCTACAACGACGCCTCGCTGGCCATCGCCCGACTGTTGGAGCTGGGGGCCGAGCGGGTCGCGTACGTCGACGTCGACGTGCATCACGGGGACGGGGTCCAGGCGGCGTTCTGGGAGGACCCCCGGGTGCTGACGATCTCGTTGCACGAGCATCCGCGGACCCTGTTTCCGCAGACCGGGTGGCCCGAGGAGACCGGGGGTGGCGCGGGGGAGGGCTCCGCGGTCAATGTGGCGTTGCCCGCGGGGACCGGGGACGCGGGGTGGTTGCGGGCGTTCCACGCGGTCGTGCCGGAGTTGCTCGCGGACTTCCGGCCGCAGGTGCTGGTTTCCCAGCACGGGGCCGATACGCACTTCGAGGATCCGTTGGCGCATCTCGCGGTGTCGTTGGACGCGCAGCGGGCTGTGCAGGTCGCGTGTCATTCGCTGGCGCACGAGTACGCGGACGGGAAGTGGGTCGCGCTCGGTGGGGGTGGCTACGCCGTGGTGGAGGTCGTGCCCCGGTCGTGGACGCATCTCGTCGCGATTGCCGCCGGGCGGGAGATCCTGCCCGAGACGATGATTCCCGAGGGGTGGCGGCAGGAAGTGTTCGCTCGGACGCGGGAGTTGGGGCCGCAGCGGATGACTGATGGGCGGTGGCCGGTGGGCTATGCCGACTGGGAGTCGGGGTACGACCCCGCCGATCGCCTCGACCAGGCTGTCGTGGCGACTCGGCGGGCCGTGTTTCCGCTGCGGGGTTTGTTGGCGTAGGTGGGTGGGGGTGACTGGCCCTGGGGGCTGCGCCCCCAGACCCCCATCGGCCCTGAAGGGGCCTCGTCCTCAAACGCCGGACGGGCTGAGTTGTGCCAGCCTGCGTTTGAGGGGCGCCGGACGGGCTGGAAATGTCGGCCTGCGCCGACACGGCACCGGACGGGCTAAAAATGCCGGCCCGTGCCAGCAAGGCACCGGACAGGCTGGGTGATGCCGGCCGGTGTCAGGCGGTGGCTACGAGCACAGGCCCTGGACGCTGTTGTAGTAGATGTCGACCGAGCCGCTCCACTCCAGGCACGGGGCGTCGGACTGGGACGCGTCGACGTAGACCGGGCCCGCGTAGGTCGTGAAGGAGCCGTAGTCCCGGGCGGGGGTGCCTGAGGTGGGGGCGGTGTCGAGGGTGACCTCCATGAAGATGCGGGTGCCGGGCTTGGTGCGGACGAGGACGGCGCAGTGCTTGCCGGTGTCGCGGCTGTAGGTGACGTACACGGTGCCGGCGACGGTGGTCTGGGACGACTTCACGTCCATCGAGTCCTGGACGGTGTAACCGGCGCCGCAGGCACCGTTGTACGCGCCGGCCGCGGTGGTGGCCGCCGAGGCGGGCGCGGTGGCGGCGAGCGTGCCGCCGAGCGCCAGGACGGTGAGTGCGGCGGCGGTCGTGGTGCGACGGGACAGCTTCATGACGGTGTTCCCCCAGTTTGATGGTGGTGCCTTGGTGGTGATGGTCAACTCGCTTGGGACGGTTGGTCGTTCCGTCCACGCAAGGTGAGACCCGGGAAGCCGTACGACAGTTGTGGCCGTCTTTGTCACTGTCCTGTCACCGCCGTTACGCCAACCGCGCGGTGTTTCCGGGGTTTTCGCCGTGCGCGGCCGACGGGTCCGTCACCATCGGCCTCGTGTTGAGCACCGGCGCCCTCCGCGCCCATCTGCTGGCCGCCCGGCTGGCCGGACCCGTGGCCACCTCGCGGGAGGAGAGCCTGCGGAGTTATCGCGCCTTCGCCGCCCGCGACCCCCGGGTGCTCATCGGGCTCGACCCCGCATGGACGTGGGGGCAGCGGGATCTGATCGGGCTGATGGCGGACAAGTGTGGGGTTTCGGCCGACCCGACGCACACTTCCGGGCATGATGTGATCGATCCGGAGCGGACTCTGGCCGCGTTGGACGCCTTCGCCGACCGGGTCGGCGCGATAGCACAGCGCAGCGGGGCGGTGCTTCTCGGTACCGGGCATCCGCATCGACTGCTCGAGTTCTACGCCTCGTTGGCGGACGCCTTGTCGGCGGCGGGATGTGCTGTTCTCACCCCGGCGCAGGGTCACTGTGTCGACATAACGACCCGGTTCGGTCTACGCACGTACAACCTTGACTACGTACAGGGCGTCGCGCTGGTCCGTGAACCGGGCCCCGAACACTCCGGGCGTGAGCCGGGCGCACACACGCACTCGCCGCTGCCGGTTCGGACCGTGCTGGGTGCGGCGGCGGAGGCCGGCGGGGCGCTTCCCGAGCTGGTGATCGGGGACCACGGATGGGTCTGCGGAGCAGGTCAGCTGGGGTTCGAGGCCATTGGGCTGGCGGATACCGACGACCCCGCGCTGTTCGTGGGGGAGGCCGAGGGGTCGGTGTCCGTGGCCGTTCCACTTGATGACGCCGTGCGGTCCGATTACTACCGTCCGCTCACCCGCTACGTACTCAATCGAGCGTGTCTGTCACAGTAGGCCGCCGATGGGTGCACCTCTTCCCCACTCGCATCACACGCCCCTACATTGGGGAGTGAGCACGCAACGACGAAGAGTCACCGGAAGGGGAAGCCGGTGACCGTCGAGTGCGGAAGGTTCAGGTGTGTCATGGCTGCAGCTGGCGAGAGGCCTCTGAACGAGGTTCAGTTCCTTACCGTGGCGGAGGTCGCCTCGGTGATGCGAGTGTCGAAGATGACCGTGTACCGGTTGGTGCACAGCGGTCATCTGCCCGCTATCCGGGTGGGGCGGTCCTTCCGCGTCCCCGAGCAAGCGGTACACGAGTACCTTCGCGAGAGTTATGTGGGGGTGGAGACAGCCTGAGGCGATACCTCGATTACGACCTCAGCGCTCGGACGGGTAGGCTGGCCCCTTGTAGGTCGTATGGGCCCATGATGCCCAGCACCGAGTGATGAGAAGTGAGCGAGGGTAGTCGTGGGCTCTGTTATCAAGAAGCGGCGCAAGCGGATGGCTAAGAAGAAGCACCGCAAGCTGCTGAAGCGCACGCGCGTGCAGCGTCGTAACAAGAAGTAGGCGACGCGGCGCCGCGAGAGCGTCTCCTGTGGCCCCCCACCGCATGCGGTGGGGGGCCACAGTTATGTCTGACCGCGCGTTCGCGGGTACTCGGAATGTCGTCGGTCGGGCGGTCATCACAGCGCAACACCCAGGCGCTAGGTTGGCCGCACACGGGTAACTCAAAAGGAAGGCGCTGATCTTGGGGAAGGTCGTGCTCGTGACCGGAGTGGCCCGCCAACTGGGGGGCCGGTTCGTGCGGCGGATCCAGCGTGACCCACAGGTGGACCGGGTGATCGCCGTGGACGCGGTCGCGCCCGGGCACCATCTCGGCGGCGCGGAGTTCATCCAGGCCGACATCCGCCAGCCCACCATCGCGCGCGTGCTCGCCGAGTCGGGCGCCGACACGGTCGTCCACATGGACGTGACGGGCACCGCCCTGGGCAGCGGCAGCCGGACCACGGTCAAGGAGACCAACGTCATCGGCACCATGCAGCTGCTGGGCGCCTGCCAGAAGTCGCCGGTCGTGCAGCGCTTGGTGGTGAAGTCCAGCACGAACGTCTACGGCTCCGCCCCGCGCGACCCCGCCGTCTTCACCGAGGGCACCCCGCCGAAGTCCCTCCCGAGCGGCGGCTTCGCCAAGGACACCGTCGAGGTCGAGGGCTACGTCCGCGGCTTCGCCCGCCGCCGCCCCGACGTCGCCGTCTGCGTACTCCGCTTCGCCAACATCCTTGGTCCTACGGCGGATTCGCCGCTCGCCTCGTACTTCTCGCTGCCGGTCCTGCCGACCGTGTTCGGCTACGACCCGCGGCTGCAGTTCGTGCACGAGGACGACGTCATCGACGTGCTGCGGATCGCCTCGCACGACCCGGAGCGGGGCACGCTCAACAGCGGCACCTTCAACATCGCCGGGGACGGCGTCCTGCTGCTCTCCCAGTGCTCCCGGCGCCTGGGCCGCCCGACCGTGCCGTTGCTGCTGCCGGCGGTCACCTGGGCGGGTTCCCTGGTGCGTACGCTGGGGATGACGGACTTCTCCCCGGAACAGATTCGGCTGCTCACCCACGGCCGGGTCGTGTCGACGGTCCAGATGCGCGAGACGCTGGGGTACCGGCCGAAGTACACGACCGCCGAGACCTTCGCGGACTTCGCGCGGAGTCAGGGCCCGGGGCTGCTGCCGCCGGAGGCCGTGGCGGGGGCCGTCGACCGGCTCGCCGCGCTCTCCCGGCCGGACAGCGGCCGTCCCCCGACGCCGAGCGCCAACTGAGGAGCGCATCAACGATGGCTGATGCCAAGGTCATTCCGTTCGACGACGACCGGTCCCGCGCGAACGGCGTGCAGCGGCCGCAGCGGCGCCGGAGCACGGGGAGCCGGCGCAAGAACGGCGAGCCCGCGCCGGTCCGTGAGGTCCAGCCCCTGCCGGGTGTGGCCGCCGCGCAGGATGATGTTCCTGTGACACGTGAGGAGCAGGAGCCGGAACAGCCGCGCGACGAGAGCGTCCAGGACACACAGAGCGGCCTGGAACGCCGGATCGCCCACGGCCTGGCGTTCCTGCGCCGCCGTCTCACCGGGGACTACGAGGTCGACGACTTCGGCTACGACGAGGAGCTCACCGACCAGGTCCTGATGTCGGTGCTGCGCCCGCTGTACGAGAAGTACTTCCGGGTCGAGGTCAAGGGCATCGAGAACATCCCGGCCGAGGGCGGGGCGCTGATCGTCGCCAACCACTCCGGGACGCTGCCGCTGGACGGGCTGATGATGCAGGTCGCCGTCCACGACAACCACCCCGCCGGCCGTCATCTCCGGCTCCTGGCGGCCGACCTGGTGTTCATGCTGCCGGTCGCCAACGAACTCGCCCGCAAGGCCGGTCACACCCTCGCGTGCGCGGAGGACGCCGAACGGCTGCTGGGGCGGGGCGAGTTGGTCGGGGTGATGCCGGAGGGGTTCAAGGGGATCGGCAAGCCGTTCAGCGAGCGGTACAAGCTCCAGCGGTTCGGCCGGGGCGGCTTCGTCTCCACCGCGCTGCGCAAGGGCACGCCGATCATTCCGTGCTCGATCGTGGGCGCGGAGGAGATCTATCCGATGATCGGCAACTCCAAGACGCTGGCCCGCGTCCTGGGCTTCCCGTACTTCCCGATCACCCCGACGTTCCCGTGGCTGGGGCCGCTCGGTGCGATTCCGTTGCCCACGAAGTGGACGATCCAGTTCGGGGAGCCGATTCCCACGGACGGGTATCCGCCGGAGGCTGCCGAGGATCCGATGCTGATGTTCAACCTCACGGATCAGGTGAGGGAGCAGATTCAGCACACGCTGTACAAGTTGCTGGTGCAGCGGCGGTCGGTGTTCTTCTAGATCGGTTCCGCAGGGTTCTTGACTGCGGGCCGGTGGGGGCTGGTCGCGCAGTTCCTCGCGCCCCTAAAAGCAGAGAGATATGGGCGCCCCTCGTGGGAGGGGCGCCCATCGTCGTACCGCCTAGGTGGAGCTAGTTCGCGTCCTCGCTGTCGATGCCCAAGCCCGGCAGCAAGCCCGGGAGCAGGGGTGGCAGGGTGACGTCCGGTTCGGGGATCGACGGCTTGTTCGCGGACGGCGACTCCGTGCCCGAGGACTTCGGGGGGTCCAGGAGGCCGCCCGTGTTGCCGCCGAGGAGGCCGTCGCCGGTGGTGGCGGACTCGCTGGGGGTGCTGGAATGGCTGGACTCCGCCGAGCCGTCCGGCGCGCTCGGTTTCGTGGAGCGGCGGGTGTCGCTCGAGCCCCCGCCCGTGGACGGGGTGCCCGGCGCGCGGTGCCTGCCGGTGCCGGGGGCCGTGGAGGGCGGCTGGGGGAGCAGGGACTGCAGCGGGGCGACCTCTTCGTCTATGGCGTCGAAGACCGAGGAGACCTGGTCGCTGACGTCGCCGAGCTGGACGGGGAGGCGGTCGCGCAGGGCGCCCCAGGCCTCGCGGTGCGAGCGGGAGAACGCGGAGAGGGCCTGGATGGGGCCCAGCGAGTTCGGGTCCTGCTCGTACGCCTCGTGCAGCAGGCGGTGGCCCTCGGACGCGTCGTGCGTCATCCCGGCGAGCGTGCGGCGGATCTCGCCGAGCTGCTCGTGGTCGAGGTGTCCGCTGCGGTCCCGCTCGATCAGCCGGCGTGCCTCGCTCAGGCGGTTGGACGCCTGGTCGAGGTAGGCCACACCGCGCTGGTCGTCGCCGTCGGACAGGTAGTTGAGCTTGAAGTCCTCGATGCCGCGCTTCAGGCCGTAGAGCGAGTCGCCGGGCAGGGCGCCCGAGCTCGCGGCGGCCACTCCGCCGAAGGCACCCGCGGCCACCCCGACGCTCAGTCCGCCGGCCGCGAGGCCCTTGGTGAGCCGGGAGCGCGGTCGCAGCTTGCCCAGACCGGTGGCCCGGTGCGCACCCCGGGACCGGGGGGAACGCTGCTCCGGTACCGAAGGTCCGGGTGCCTCGCCCCCTTGGAGCATGGCCTCGAAGGCGGCGACCAGCTGGGCCCGCTGGACGACCTTGACCTCGGGGTCCAGCACGGGTTTGGGCAGCTCGCCCAGACCGGTGGCGAAGGCCAGCATGCGGCCCTGCTCGGTCTGTTCCGCAGCAGCCGGGGTGGCCGGAGCCGGTCCTTCGGACTGCTCGGCCGCCGTACCCCGGTCGGACTGCTCCTCATCCAGGGCCTGGGCGAAGGCGTTCGCCCGCCGGTGCGCCGATACGTTCGCGATCACTGGCGGCACCTCCTCTCGTCATGACGGTCGACTCCCCAGGGGGTCCTGAGGGTTGCACCTCCTGACCGCATCCACACGATCGAGTGACCGGGGAGGGGCAGGGTGTGACCACAGGGAGCCTGTATCCCGCACAACGAGTGGCGCGGCACTTGGGTTACGGACGACGGATGATCCGACCGCGAATTCAACGGACTTTCACTGAGCGCGAGTTGGGCGTTACCGAGCGTATGCCGTCAGCGGGCGTCGTCCGGGAGGAGCCGGGCGAGAGTGCGCACGGCCCGGTACTGGAGGGTCTTGATCGCACCCTCGTTCTTGCCCATCACCCGGGCGGTCTCCGCGACGGAGAGGCCCTGCAGGAAGCGGAGCGTGACGCACTCCTGCTGCTGCGGGTTGAGCCGGCGCACGGCGTCGAGCAGCGCGGCGTTCGACAGGGACTCCAGGACGGAGTCCTCGGGGGAGCGCTCGACCTCGTTGGCGTCGAGCATCTCGCCGGTGGTCACTTCCAGCCGGAAGCGGCTCGACTTGAAGTGGTCGGCCACCAGGTTGCGGGCGATCGTCACCAGCCAGGCGCCGAAGTCGCGACCCTGATAGGTGAACGTGCCGATGCGGCGCAGGGCGCGCAGAAAGGTCTCGCTGGTGAGGTCCTCGGCGGTGGCTTTGCCTCCCACTCGGTAGTAGATGTACCGGTACACGGTGTCGCTGTACTGGTCGTAGAGGCGGCCGAAGGCGTCGGCTTCGCCGGCCTGGGCACGCTCCACGAGGTCCATCATCCGGGCGCTGTCGCTGTCAGCGGCCGGACGGCGTGCGGTGGCGGCGCCGGCCGAGCGCCCTCGTCTGCCGACCGCCGCGCTGCCGTCGGCCAGTGCGTAGCACGGGCCTACGGGCGCGGTGGTGGCGAAGGCGGCGGGGACGGCGTACGCGGTGGGGACGAAGCCGCGCAACAGGTCTTGGACCGTTGCGCGCAGCGTAGCCAGGCCCGAGGCGTCAACCCCGACGTGTGGGTACACGGGACTCCCAGAGGCAGAGCTTCCATCACGTGCAGTACCGGAACATTCACCCGTCGTAGCGACGGAGGGGTACCGGATTGCGTCTGAGGAGAATAACGCTTCGTGCAGGCGCTGCTACACCCAGTTGCTCAAATCATCGATTACGTCGCTTCCGTAACCGGTTGACGCCCGATCAAGTACCGCAGAGTGACCGGTTGTTGATCAGAACGGTCCGAATTCAGTCAGGGACCGGGGCGTGTTGTGGCCGTGTGCAGCCAACGTGACTGGACAGGGGGTTACGCGGGTACGACCCGTGGATTGGCTGTGTTTACCGCGTCACCGGCGTCGGCGATGCAATGCGATCGCCGCGGCCGTGCCGCCCGCCACCGCGCCCACGCCGGCCGCCGCCGGGATGCCGACCTTGGCCGCCTTGCGGGCCGTGCGGTAGTCGCGCAGCCGCCAGTCCAGCTCGCGCGCGTGCTTGCGCAGCTTGGAGTCCGGGTTGATCGCGTAGGGGTGGCCGACCAGCGAGAGCATCGGGATGTCGTTGTGCGAGTCGCTGTACGCGGCGCAGCGGGACAGGTCCAGGCCCTCCGCGGCGGCCAACGCCCTTACGGCTTCCGCCTTCGCGGGTCCGTGCAGCGGTTCGCCGACCAGCTTGCCGGTGTAGACGCCGTCGACGGACTCGGCGACCGTGCCGAGCGCGCCGGTGAGGCCGAGGCGGCGGGCGATCACGTTGGCGATCTCCACCGGGGCCGCCGTGACGAGCCACACCTTCTGGCCCGCGGCGAGGTGGGCCTCGGCGAGGGCGCGGGTGCCGGGCCAGATGCGCTCGGCCATGTACTCGTCGTAGATCTCCTCGCCGATCGACTGGAGTTCGGCGACGCGGTGGCCCTTGACGATGGACAGCGCGGAGTCGCGCGCCTCCTGCATGTGCTCGGGGTCCTCGAAGCCGGCCAGCCTGAACCACGCCTGCTGCCAGGCGAACCGGGCGAGGTCGCGGGTCTCGAAGAACTTCCGCTTGTAGAGGCCGCGGCCGAAGTGGAAGATCGACGCGCCCTGCATGACGGTGTTGTCGAGGTCGAAGAACGCGGCCGCTCTGTCGTCGCCGAGGACCGGGAATTCCGGCTCCTCCGCCGCGTCTTCCGCCGCGAGGGCGTCCTGTATGTCCTGGGCGTCCTGCGACGACTTGCGCGCTGCCTCCGCAGAGGCCTCGCCTGCCAACACGCTCCGCGCCGTGGCGGAGCGCCTACGGGGAGTGAGCCATCCGAGAGCGGCCATGCCGTGAGCATAGCCAGTTTGTTCGGTGGTTCCGGAGCCGAGAGGTTCGGAGGCTGTGAACTCTCCGCGACCGGGCCGTTAAAGAAGTGCACCGGTGGCGCGAGAATGGTGTGCATGAGTCATCTCGTCACCCTCATCCGCAAGCCCGGCTGTCATCTGTGCGAGGACGCGCAGCTCCTCGTGGAGAAGGTCTGCGCCGATCTCGGGGTCCCCTGGGAACAGAAGGACATCACCGAGGACCAGCGCCTGCACGACGCGTACTGGGAGCAGATTCCGGTCGTCCTGATCGATGGTGAACAGCACACCTTCTGGCGAGTGGACGAGGGCCGTCTGCGCCGGGAACTGACCAAGTAGTTCAACGCGCACCCGAACGTCGCTTAGGATCGACGGCGGTTTGGTCTCGGGGGCGGGAATTACGAGGAGTGTGGCGGTTTTGCCCCCTGGAATACCGGGCGTGACCCCGGTCACGTTGGCCGGGCAAATCGGACACCATCTTTGTGCACGCGTTCACAAAGACATAGCCTGCTTTCGACGGGGCGGTCTGGGTACGTGTGACCGCCCACAGCCCCGCTCTACCCGCAGGAGCACCGTGGCAACTGGCCGAACTCACCGACCGGCGACCCGTAGCCGAGGGATTCCCGAGGCCACCGTCGCCCGTCTCCCGCTGTACCTCCGCGCGCTGACCGGACTCTCGGAGCGCTCGGTACCCACGGTCTCCTCCGAGGAGCTCGCGGCCGCCGCGGGGGTCAACTCCGCGAAGCTGCGCAAGGACTTCTCGTACCTCGGGTCCTACGGCACCCGCGGTGTGGGCTACGACGTCGAGTATCTCGTGTACCAGATCTCCCGCGAGCTGGGCCTCACCCAGGACTGGCCGGTCGTGATCGTCGGTATCGGAAACCTCGGCGCAGCCCTCGCCAACTACGGCGGGTTCGCCTCCCGCGGCTTCCGGGTCGCCGCCCTCATCGACGCCGACCCGGCGATGGCCGGCAAGCCCGTCGCGGGCATCCCGGTCCAGCACTCGGACGAGCTCGAGAAGATCATCAGCGACAACGGCGTCTCCATCGGCGTCATCGCGACCCCCGCCGGTGCCGCCCAGCCCGTCTGCGACCGTCTCGTGGCCGCCGGTGTCACCTCCATCCTGAACTTCGCGCCGACCGTGCTGACCGTCCCGGACGGTGTGGACGTCCGCAAGGTCGACCTCTCGATCGAGCTGCAGATCCTCGCCTTCCACGAGCAGCGCAAGGCCGGCGAGGAGGCCGCCAACCAGGCGGCGAACCCGACCGCCGCACACCGCGGCGACTCCGCCGAGCAGGGCCCTGACGGGGACGTCCCCGCCGTGATGCCGGCATGAGTCTCCTCGTCGTCGGGCTGAGCCACCGCAGCGCGCCGGTCAGTCTCCTGGAGCGGGCCACGTTCAACGCGGACGCCCAGATCAAGCTCCTCCAGGACACGGTCGCCGCCGAACCGGCCGCCGAGGCCGCGGTGCTGGCCACCTGCAACCGCATCGAGCTCTACGCCGACGTGGACAAGTTCCACGCGGGCGTCGCGGAGCTGTCCACGCTGCTCGCCCAGCACAGCGGCGTCGGCCTGGACGAGCTCACTCCTTATCTCTATGTGCACTACGAGGACCGGGCCGTCCACCACCTCTTCTCGGTGGCCTGCGGCCTCGACTCGATGGTCGTCGGCGAGGGCCAGATCCTCGGTCAGATCAAGGACTCCCTCGCCAAGGCGCAGGAACTGCACTCCGCCGGGCGGCTGTTGAACGACCTGTTCCAGCAGGCCCTGCGCGTCGGCAAGCGCGCCCACTCCGAGACCGGCATCGACCGCGCGGGCCAGTCCCTGGTCACGTTCGGCCTTCAACAGCTCTCCTCCGGCACGGCCGTCGAGGCCTGGGCCAGGGGGAAGCGCGCCCTGGTCATCGGCGCCGGCTCCATGTCGTCGCTGGCCGCCGCCACCCTCGCGCGGGCCGGGGTCGCCGAGATCGTCGTCGCCAACCGCACCTCCGACCGCGCCGAGCGGCTCGCCCAGATCATCACCGAGAGCCCCGAGACGGACGTGTCCGCCCGCGCGGTACCGATGGACTCGGTGCCGTTCGAGCTGACACGTGCCGATGTCGCCGTGTCCTGCACGGGCGCGACGGGCCTGGTCCTGACGGCCGACGCGGTCGCCGCCGCCGTAGCGGACAGGGTGTCCGAGGACGCCACCGCCGGAAGCGCGGCCCCTCTGGACGACGTACGCGAAGAGCTTCCGCCGACGTCCGTCGGGGTCGAGGACGGGTGTCCGCTGGACCTGTCCGCGGTGCAGGGGGCGAGTGGCTTCTCCGTGATGGGGGAGGCCGCCGTGGCCGGGATGGACGCGGCCACGCTTGAGCAGCACGCGGCCTGGGTCGGCGGCAGCGCCGTGGACCGGCGCGAGGCGGCCCGGAGCACGCCCGAGGCCGAGCTCATCACCGAACTCGCCACCATGGCCGCGACCGTCGGACGCATCCCCGAGCGGCGCAGGCCCGAGCCCGTGGCCCACATCCCGCGCCCCGCACCGGTGTTGTCGCTCCTCGACCTCGCCATGCCGCGGGACGTCGACGCCGCCGTGCACCGGCTGGCCGGCGTCCGCCTCGTGGACATCGAGTCGCTCGCGGAAGCCTCGGCCGACGCTCCGATGGCGGCGGACGTGGACGCGGTCCGGCGTATCGTCTCCGACGAGGTCGCGGCCTTCGGGGCAGCCCAGCGGGCCGCGCACATCACGCCGACCGTGGTCGCCCTGCGCGCCATGGCCGCCGAGGTCGTCGCGGGTGAGATCGCCCGGCTCGACGGACGGCTGCCCGGCCTCGACGACAAGCACCGCGCGGAGATCACCCAGACCGTGCGACGCGTCGTCGACAAGCTGCTGCACGCGCCGACCGTACGGGTCAAGCAGCTCGCGGCCGAGCCCGGCGGCGCCGGGTACGCGGACGCGCTGCGCACCCTGTTCGACCTCGACCAGGAGACGGTGGCCTCCGTCTCCCGGGCCGAAGAAGACTCTGAGATCAGCAAGAACCGAGGGCCAGCATGAGTAGCACGCGTGAGCCGCAGGGGCGCGCCGGAGGCGAGAGGCCGAGCGCGCGGAGGCCCGAAGGGCTGAGCACGGTCGGAGTCTCGACACCGGCTGAGGCGCCCCGGAGGCGGGAGCAGGAAAAAGGGACACTGAGGCTCGGGACCAGGCGGAGCAGACTCGCCCTGGCCCAGTCCGGGTTGGTGGCGGACGCCGTGAGCCAGGTGACCGGACGGCCCGTCGAGCTCGTCGAGATCACCACCTACGGCGACACCTCCCGCGAGCACCTCGCGCAGATCGGCGGCACCGGGGTCTTCGTGACCGCGCTGCGGGACGCGCTGCTCGCCGGTGAGGTCGACTTCGCGGTTCATTCGCTGAAGGACCTGCCGACCGCGCAGCCCGACGGGCTGGTGCTCGCCGCCGTCCCCGAGCGCGAGGACCCGCGCGACGTCATCGTCGCCAGGGACGCCCTGAAGTTCACCGACCTGCCCCGCGGGGCGCGCATCGGTACGGGCTCCCCCCGTCGCACGGCCCAGCTGAACGCGTACGCGCGCAGCCACGGCCTCGACATCGAGACGGTCCCGATCCGCGGGAACATCGACACCCGCGTCGGCTTCGTACGGGACGGTGAGCTGGACGCCGTCGTCCTCGCCGCCGCCGGACTCAGCCGGATCGGCCGGATCGACGAAGTGACCGACTTCCTGTCGGTCGACACGATTTTGCCCGCCCCCGGCCAGGGGGCCCTGGCGATCGAGTGTTCCGCCGACCACGCGGACCTGATCGCGGCGCTCGGCGAACTCGACGACCCGCTCACCCGGGTCGCCGTGACCGCCGAACGGTCCCTGCTCGCCGCCCTGGAGGCCGGCTGCTCCGCCCCTGTGGGCGCGCTGGCCGACCTTCTGGCCGACGGGCAGATTGTCAAGGAAATGCGCCTGCGCGGAATAGTCGGCACGACCGACGGTTCGCGTACGGTGCAGCTGTCCACCACCGGTCCCGTGCCCGAGACGCATGACCAAGCGCTGAAGCTCGGTCGCGACCTCGCCGCCGAGATGCTCGCCCAGGGCGCGGCCGGTCTGATGGGGGAGCAAGCCAAGTGAGCCCCACCACTCTTCCCGCCGCCGGTCCTGAACACGGGCACGTCACCTTCCTGGGTGCCGGACCCGGAGATCCGGGACTGCTCACACTGCGCGCCGTGGAGGCGCTGGCGAACGCGGACGTTCTCGTCGCCGAGCACGAGGTGCTCGACGTCGTCCGTGCGCACGCCCGACCTGGCGTGGCCGTCGTGCATCCGGACGCGGGTCCTTCTGCGGACTCGCTCCCGGGCACAGGCACGCCTCAACTAACGGTTGTTGACGGCGCGTCAACAACCGTTGGTCTACCCGCCGTGCGGGATGCCGCACATCTTGTCATGGAGGCCGCGCGGGGCGGCAGGCGGGTCGTGCGTGCGGTGTCCGGGGACCCCGGACTGGATACGTACGCCGCCGAGGAAATGCTCGCCTGCGTCGCCGCGGGTGTTCCCTTCGAGGTCGTGCCCGGTGTCGCCGCGGCTGTCGGCGTGCCCGCGTACGCCGGTGTCCCGCTGCGGGACGCGCAGGGCGCGGACGTCCGGTTCGTGGACGCCCGTACCGCGTCGGACCGCTGCTGGACGGAGGTCGGGGCGTCGGACGGCACGGTGGTCGTGTCGACGTCCCTGGACTCGGTGGCTTCGGCCGCCGGTGAGCTTGTCGCTGCGGGTCGTAAGCCTGATACGCCCATGACCGTCACAGTGGCTGGTACGACCACTCGTCAGCGGACCTGGTCCGCGACCCTCGGGACGATCGCGCAGACGCTGAAGCAGGCGAAGGTGCTGCCGTCTCCTGATGGTGGCCGGCCGGTGATAGCCGTGGTCGGTGAGCGGTCCGCCGCCGCGCAGCGCGACCAGTTGTCGTGGTTCGAGTCCAAGCCGCTGTTCGGCTGGAAGGTCCTCGTCCCGCGCACGAAGGAGCAGGCGGCGTCGCTCTCCGACCAACTCCGGTCCTACGGCGCCGTGCCGCACGAGGTGCCCACGATCGCCGTCGAGCCGCCGCGGACGCCGCAGCAGATGGAGCGGGCGGTCAAGGGGCTCGTCACCGGGCGGTACGAGTGGATCGCCTTCACCTCGGTGAACGCGGTCAAGGCCGTACGCGAGAAGTTCGAGGAGTACGGGCTCGACGCCCGTGCCTTTGCCGGGATCAAGGTCGCCGCGGTGGGGGAGCAGACCGCCAACGCGTTGATCGCCTTCGGGGTGAAGCCGGATCTGGTGCCGAGCGGGGAGCAGTCCGCGGCCGGGCTGCTCGAGGACTGGCCGCCGTACGACCCCGTCTTCGACCCGATCGACCGGGTGTTCCTGCCGCGGGCCGACATCGCCACGGAGACGCTGGTCGCCGGGCTGATCGAGCTCGGGTGGGAGGTGGATGACGTGACCGCGTACCGGACCGTGCGGGCGTCGCCGCCGCCGGCGGACACGCGGGAGGCGATCAAGGGGGGTGGCTTCGACGCCGTTCTCTTCACGTCGTCGTCCACTGTGCGGAACCTGGTGGGGATCGCAGGGAAGCCGCACAACGTGACTGTGATCGCGTGTATCGGGCCTGCTACGGCGAAGACGGCCGAGGAGCACGGTCTTCGGGTGGATGTGATGGCTCCGGAGCCGTCTGTGCACAAGTTGGCCGAGGCGTTGGCGAACTTTGGACTCCGGCGGCGGGCGGCGGCTCAGGAGGCGGGGGATCCGGTTACTCGGCCCAGTGAGCGTCGGCCGGGGGCGCGGCGGCGGCGGACCACCTGAGGTCGAGGTCGGGTTTGTAGGTGCGGTGAGTGGGGGCGGGCGTCCGTGGGGCGCTGCGCCCCCACACCCCCGCTTCGGCCCCGAAAGGGCCTCGTCCTCAAACGCCGGACGGGCTGAGTATTGCGGGCCTGTGTGGAGAAGGTGCCGGACGGGCTGAGTGTTGCGGGCCTGTGTGGAGAGGGCGCCGCACGGGCTGGGTATTGCGGGCCTGTGTCGAGAAGGCGCCGGACGGGCTGGATTGTGCCGACCCGTGCTGAAAAGTTCGCGGGCTTGTCGCCGACTGATCACCGACTCACCGTCGGCAAAGGCGCCCCCGGGCCGGGCGTAGCGTAGAAGTCATGACGACGTACGGATCCTTTCCCGGCTCTCGCCCCCGGCGGCTGCGGACCAGCCCCGTCATGCGGCGGATGGTTGCCGAGACGCGGTTGCACCCGGCCGACTTCATCCTTCCCGCGTTCGTGCGGGAGGGGGTTTCCGAGCCGGTGCCGATCGGGGCCATGCCCGGGGTCGTGCAGCACACTCGGGACAGTCTGAAGAAGGCTGCTGCCGAGGCTGTCGCGGCGGGGATCTCCGGGATCATGCTGTTCGGGGTGCCTGAGGAGTCCAAGAAGGACGCCCTCGGGACGGCCGGGACCGATCCTGACGGGATTCTGCAGGTCGCCCTGCGCGATGTGCGGGCCGAGGTCGGGGACGAGCTGCTCGTCATGTCCGATCTGTGTCTGGACGAGACCACCGATCACGGGCACTGCGGGGTGCTGGACGAGCTCGGGCGGGTGGACAACGACGCGACCCTTGAGCGGTACGCCGAGATGGCCCAGGTGCAGGCCGATGCCGGGGCCCATGTGGTCGGGCCCAGCGGGATGATGGACGGGCAGATCGGGGTCATCAGGGACGCGCTCGACCAGATCGGGCGGGAGGACGTGGCGATCCTCGCGTACACCGTGAAGTACGCGTCGGCGTTCTTCGGGCCGTTCCGTGAGGCCGTCGGTTCCTCGCTCAAGGGGGACCGCAGGACGTACCAGCAGGACCCGGCCAACGCCCGTGAGTCCATGCGGGAGTTGGCGCTCGACCTGGAGGAGGGGGCCGACATGGTGATGGTCAAGCCGGCCGGGCCCTACCTCGACATCCTCGCCAAGGTCGCCGAGAGCACGGACGTGCCCGTCTTCGCCTATCAGATCTCCGGCGAGTACTCGATGATCGAGGCCGCCGCCGAGAAGGGCTGGATCGACCGGGACCAGGCGATCTTCGAGTCGCTCACCGGGATCAAGCGGGCCGGGGCGCAGAACATCCTCACGTACTGGGCGGTCGAGGCGGCGCAGAAGCTCCGCTGAACCCGCGTCAACAGGCAACGCTTCGAGATCGTTCCGGCGTCGGGGCGATCTCGGTCCGGCGCCCTGGACATGTCCTGGCGTGAAATCGACGGCCATTGTGGGTGGGTGTGCCCCCAAATACCCTTCCCCGTCCGGCACTTATACGGATTTGACGCGTGCGCATCACGGTCCATACCTTCTGCGCCTGGCCTGATCCGTTCCGGACGGTCTGGAATGTCGATCCCTGGGGGACACCATGAGCTGGTTCATCGAGGCGCTGAAGAAGTACGCGGTATTCAGCGGGCGTTCGCGCCGCAAGGAGTACTGGATGTTCGCCCTGTTCGCGGGCATCATCGCGATCGTCCTGGGCATCATCGGCGTGGCGATCAAGTTCCCGTACCTCGTGGTCCTCTTCTACCTGGCGATCCTGCTGCCCGGCCTGGGCGTCACCGTCCGCCGACTGCACGACACGGGCCGCTCCGGCGGCTGGATCTTCATCGGGCTCGTCCCGCTCGTCGGCGGCATCATCCTGCTGGTCTTCACCGTCTCGGACAGCAAGCCCGGCGCCAACCAGTACGGCCCGAACCCGAAGGAGATCGACGGCGTTCCGGCGCACGTCTGATCGCACGCGTCACCGAGGGCCCGTCAGGGCGTCGACCCCGTGGAGGTGGGGGTCACGCCCGACGGGCCCTCGTCGCGTACGCCCATGCCGTCCTTGCAGCCCGACAGCAGCAGCGCGGCGAGCACGGCCGCCGTCGCGGCCAGCACGCGGACGCGGGTGCGGGTACGGATGGGAGGGCGGGTGCGGGTGGTGCGGGCCGGCATGGGTCCCCCTGTGGAAGCGAAGCGTCATCAGGGGCAGCTTGGGTGGTCGGGCCGGGCGCGGTCTACGGCTGTCGGCGGATCCGGGACGCCCGGGCCGTCCCGCCCGCGCTGACCTGCGGGGACGCCGGTCCTTCCGGGCACGTTCCGGGACGCCGGGAAGGGGGCCCGGGGCCGCCCGCCGGACTTGGGCACCATCAAGTGCCGGTGGGAGCTAGGTTGTTGGCCACTGCTCTTGTTGCCCTTTGTATGACCACTCTTCTGGGAGACGCGCATGCCCGGTGACGCCCTCAGCCAAGACCCCGCCGAGCTGAGAAGGAGGATCGACTCCACCAAGGCCCACCCCGCCCGCGTCTACGACGTCTTCCTCGGCGGCAAGGACAACTACCCCGTCGACCGCGAGGCCGCCGCCGCGGCGCTCGCCGCCAACCCGCGCGGCTACCTCGACGTACGGCACAACCGCGACTTCATGCGCCGCGCGGTCACCCGGCTGTCGCAGGAGCACGGGGTACGCCAGTTCCTCGACATCGGCACCGGGCTGCCCACCGCGGAGAACGTGCACCAGATCGCCCAGGGCATCGACCCCGAGGCGCGGATCGTCTACGTCGACAACGACCCGGTGGTCCTCGCGCACGCCCGCGCCCTGCTCACCAGCAGCCCCGAGGGCCGTACGGACTACATCGACGCCGACCTGCGCCGCCCCGGCGACATCCTCGAACAGGCCGCCAAGACGATCGACTTCAGCCAGCCGGTGGCCCTGCTGCTGGTGGCGATCCTGCACTTCGTCGAGGACGAGGAGGCGTACCCGCTGGTGCGTGAGCTGGTGGACGTGCTGCCGTCCGGCAGTCATCTGGTGCTCAGCCATCTCACCGACGAGATGCACCCGATCCCGAGCCGTGCGGTCCAACGGACGTACACGGAGCGGGGGTTCACCTTCGTGTTCCGCTCCAGGGCCGACGTCGAGCGGTTCTTCACCGAGACCCCGGGCGTCACCCTGGACGAGCCCGGTGTGGTCCCCGCCCACCAGTGGCACCCCGGGCCCGCGCCCGCCCCGCCGGTGGTCGAGCAGGCGTACTTCGAGAGCCTCGACGACATCGAGAAGATCACCTACCGGGACATCAACGATGTGACCGACGACGACATCAACGTGTACGGGGCGACCGGCAAGAAGGCCTGAGCGCCCGACGCCGGGAGGCTGAACGCCTGGCACTGGGGGCCTGAGCGCGCGGGGTCCGTCCGGATCGCGGAAACCTGTTTGTAGGCGGCACCTACCTTCCTACGCTGTCCGCCATGACCGTCACCGAGACACCCGCCGTCCCCCTGCCCCCGCTCGCCGCGCGCGCCCGTGCGATCGGGGGTTCGCCGGTACGGGACATCCTCGCCGTGACCGCCCGCCCCGAGGTCATCAACTTCGCGGGCGGGCTCCCGGCCCCCGAACTCTTCGACGCCGCCGGGATCGCCGCCGCGTACCAGGCGGTGCTCACGGAGACGCCCGCGCGGGCGCTCCAGTACGCGACGACCGAGGGCGAGCCGGTGCTGCGGACCGCCCTCGCCGCGCGGACCTCCGCCCGCGGGCTGGCCACCGGTGCCGACGACCTCCTCGTCACCACCGGGTCGCAGCAGGCGCTCTCGCTGCTCGCGACCGCGCTGCTGGAGCCCGGGGACGTCGTCCTGGTCGAACAGCCCTGTTATCTGGCGGCACTTCAGGTCTTCGCGTTCGCCGGTGCGCGGATCGTCGCCGTGCCGGGTGACGCGGCCGGGGTCGACCCCGAGGCGCTGGACGAACTCGTCGTGCGGGAGCGGCCGAAGCTGTTCTACACCGTGCCGACCTTCCAGAACCCGACCGGCCGTACGCTGCCCGCCGACCGCCGGGCCGCCGTCGCCGAGGTCGCCGCGCGGCGTGGGCTGTGGATCGTGGAGGACGACCCGTACGGCGAACTCCGCTTCGAGGGCGCGCGGTTGCCGTGGATCGCCGCCCAGGAGGGCGCGGCCGACCGTACGGTCCTGCTCGGCTCCTTCTCCAAGGTGATGGCCCCCGGCCTGCGGCTGGGCTGGCTGCGGGCACCAACGGACCTGCTGCGGGCCTGCGTTGTCGCCAAGCAGGCCGCCGACCTGCACACCCCGACCGTCAACCAGCTCGCCGCCGCACGGTACTTGGCGGACAACGACCTCGACGCGCATGTGGCCCGGGTCGCGGCCGTGTACCGGGCCAGGCGCGACGCCATGCTCGCGGGCCTGCCCGACTCCCTGCCCGAGGGGTCGAGTTGGGAGCGTCCCGAGGGCGGCATGTTCCTGTGGGCGCGGCTCCCGGAGTCGTACGACACGACGGAACTGCTGGCGCGGGTGGTGCGGCAGGACGTCGCTTATGTCCCGGGTGCGCCCTTCTACGCCGGGGAGCCCGAGCGTTCGACGATGCGGCTGTGCTTCGTGACGCAGACGCCCGGGGAGATCCGGGAGGGACTCAGGAGGCTGGGGGCGGGACTCATGGGCTGACCTGGTGGCCTGCCGGGGGGATTCCAACGCGGTGCGGTGCGCTTATGGTTGCCGCAGGCCTCGAACACGGAGGCCCTGAATCGGTGAATCCCCTTGGAAACGCACCGAGTTGACCCCTGGGAGGGAATGGCCATGGCACCGGTGCTCGTCGGACGTGAAGGTCTGCTGGCGGGAGAGCGCATCCCGATCGTCGACACCCGGGTCACGTTCGGGCGCAACGCGGGCAACACGGTCGTCATCGCCAGCCCGAGCGTCTCCCGCTTCCATGCCGAGATCGTCTTCGACCAGGACGCGGGCTACGTCCTGCGCGACTGCGGCAGCAGCAACGGCACGCAGGTCAACGGCGAGGAGGTGGAGGCGCGGCTGCTCCAGCCCGGGGACGAGATCACCATCGGGGACCAGGAGTTCCGCTTCGAGGTCGCCGACGCCATGCAGACCCTGATGGCGCTCAACCTGCCCCGCTCGGTGACCCACCCGGAGGAGAGCGACGAGGGGACCGTACTGCGGGTCACCGTCGTGGGCGGCGGCCCCGTCGGCCTGTCCATGGCCC
This sequence comes from Streptomyces sp. NBC_00252, assembly GCF_036187565.1. Taxonomy (NCBI): domain Bacteria; kingdom Bacillati; phylum Actinomycetota; class Actinomycetes; order Kitasatosporales; family Streptomycetaceae; genus Streptomyces; species Streptomyces sp. NBC_00252. The sequence continues at coordinate 5,806,050 of NZ_CP108087.1, forward strand.
TGCTCCTCGAGCACTTCCTCGGCGCGCAGGCGCGGATCACCGTCTACGAGGGCCGGTGGCGCAAGGACGGCCGTACGGTCGTCTGGAAGAGCCAGGAGGAGGGCAACGTACGGCGCCAGCAGGTCGTGACCGTGCAGAGCCGGCAGTACCTCGCGTGGCCGCCGTACGTGCAGGAGCGGCTCTTCGACCCCGAGCACTACACCGAGATGTGGCCGTCCGGGCCCGACTCGATCGGCGACCACCACCCGCGCAACATGCGGATCGCCTACATCGAGGACAAGCTGCTGGAGCTGGCGAACGAGAAGCGCGACCGCATACGCCTGATACCCGCCAAGTTCGACCCGGCGGAGCAGCGCGACGAGCTCGCCACCCAGCACGTCCTCGCGATCTGCGACGGCGGCCGGTCGCGCACCCGGGACCACTTCGCCGCCCGCTTCGGCAAGGCCGACGAGTCCATCTACTCCCTCGACGGCGTCCACCTGCGGGACGTGGTCCTCGGGCTGAGGGTGAAGTCGGAGCTGCCGGACCCGATGGCGATTCTGCTGACGGTCGCTCAGAACCGGTTCCTGCTCAACTCGTTGCGCGGCGAGGGCTTCCTCAACATGCGGCTCACCGACACCGAGTTGACCGAGGTCATCGGCATCGACCCGGTCCGCCGGGTCTTCGAGGAGTGCATCGCCTCCCGCCCGTGCCTGATGGACCGCGACGAGCACGGCGACTTCCAGTGCGCGACCCACGGCACGCTGTTCCTGCCCGCGCTCATCAAGGGCTCCCCCCTGTGGAAGCGCGTGCACGAGGGCCTACGGCTCTTCGACGTCTCCGACCAGGACCTGAGCGCCGTCACCAGCTTCCGCCTGGACATGGTGCAACGCCCGCGCTTCTCAGCCGAGTTGCTGCCCCCGACCGTCAACTCGCCCGGCACCTACGGCTTCCTCCTCGGCGACGCGGCCAACGCCATCCACTTCTGGCCGGGCCGGGGCCTCAACAGCGGCCTGGCGTCGGCCATTTCGCTGGCCCGCTCCCTCAACAGCGCCTGGAACGGCCGTCCTTTCCGCGACGCCGACTTCCTGCGGCACGAGGCGGCCATGTCGATGCTGCAGTACCGGCACAAGAGCCGCGCGTGGAAGGCGATGGTCACCACCGACGACCAGGGCGTCACCTGGGCGATCAAGGACATCATCGACCACGGCATCGACGGCATCGCGGAGGAACCCGACCGCGAGGCGGACACGGCCACCCTGCTGGCCCGCATGGGCGCCATCCGCGACCGACTCGCCCCCCGCCTCCCCGGCATGCCGGACGACGAGGCCATCCTGGAACGCCTCCGCACCCTGGAGTCCCGGACCCTGCGCATGCTCGTCCTCAGCGGCGCGTGGGACACCCTGACGATGGGCGGCGAGGAGGTCGACATCGACATCTTCTACGGCCAGGACTCGACGGCGGCGGCCGCGGCGGTCGAGGCGCTGGAGCCGGCCACCCAGCAGTGAGCGGGCTCCGCCCGGTGATTTCGTAGGGTGGAGGCATGTCTGACAGCGGCGCCTTCGACCTGGACGAATACCTCGCGCACATCGGTTGGGAGGGACCGGGCGAGGGCGAGCGGCGCCCCGACGTGGAGACCCTGCGGGGCGTGCACCTCGCGCACCTGCGGGGCATCCCCTTCGAGAACCTGGACGCGTACCGGCGCACGGCCCCCTCGCTCGAACTCCCTGCCCTGATGGCCAAGTTGGTGCGGAGCAGGCGCGGCGGCTACTGCTACGAGCACAACACCCTGCTCGCCGCCGCGCTGCGGGCACTCGGCTTCGGGGTGACGTTGCTGACGGCGCGGGTGGTCGTGGGCACGGACCGGATCGAGAGCCGCCCGCGCACGCACATGGCGCTGCTGGTGGAGGTGCCGGGGGATGCGCGGCCCTATCTGGCGGATGCCGGGTTCGGGGCGATCGGGGGGCTGCTGGAGCCGGTACCGGTGGTGGTGGGCGCGGAGTTCGAGGGCGCGGGGCGGAGGCACCGGCTGGTCCGGGTGGAGCATCGGGGGCCGCTGGAGATGCTGAGTCTTCAGGCGTACGTGAAGGGCGCAGGGGACGACGCCGGGGGCACCTGGGAGCCGCAGTACGTCTTCACCCTGGAACCCTTCGAGCACGTCGACTTCGACGTCATCAACTGGCACATCGCGACGAACCCGCGCTCCCCGTTCACCCAGCGCCTCTTCGTGCAGCGCCTCACCCCCGGCCGTCATCTCCTGCTGCACGGCCGTGTGTTGACGGAGACGCGGGCCGACGGGGCGGTGACCGAGCGGGAGTTGACGGACGAGGGGGAGGCGCGGCGGCTGCTGGACGAGGAGTTCGGGATCGAGGCGCCAGAGGGGATGAAGCTGCTCAGCTGAGCCGGAGCGGGTGTGCCGGGCGGGTCAGTCCCACCAGAAGGACCACACCTGCCTGTCGAGCACTTCGTGTCGGGCGTACGCGCGCAGGTTCTCGTGGTGCCCCTGGGTGATGTTGTCGGGGCAGAAGGCGAAGTGCTCGGCGGCGATCTCCTCGGCCTCCTCCAGGGACGCAGGCGGGGCCGCCACCGACAGCACCAGCCGGTCGAAGCCGAGGGCCACGACGCGTATCCCGAACCGGTCCTCCCAGGAGCGCAGGACCGCGCAGAGCAGGGCCGTGTCGTTCTCGTGGTTCGCGGCGCCCATCCAGCCGATCGCCGCCGGGATGTCGGCACTGCGGCGGGCCGGTACGAGGGCGAGACGCGGGTCCTTGAGCCAACCGCCGCCGTCTGCAAGTGAGTCGGCGACCTCGGCGGCCCGCGCGTCCGGATCGGCGACCAGGGTGAGCGGTTCCGCGAGACCGGGCCACTCGTCATCCTCCGAGGCGTACGCCTCCCAGAGCTCCCCCAGCACCTCGTCGGCGTCGTGATCCCCGGGGTACGACAGCTCGTACGGGCTCAACTCCCATTCCCTAGGCCCGCCGTGGCCCCCGTCCACGTCCAGCAGCACCGGCAGCAGCCCGGCGCCCCGCGCGGCCCGAAGCGCGGCCCAGTCTCCGGGCCGCGCCGCCTCACCCGCACACCACAACAACGGTTCGTCCGCCGGACCGTCGGCGGTCACGTCGATCAGACTCCCGACAGGGAGCTCAAGCCCGAGCGAACTGCCGCTCGGATCGGCCGCCAACTTGGGCAGCGGGTTGGGAAGAGTCGCCATGCGGGAGACTTTAGAGGCGGGGACTGACAGTGGGGTGCGTGAGCGGACCCGTCGGCAAGAGACGATGGTCGGATTCGGGCCAACGGGCGGACTCCGACGAGCCCTTAGCGCCCCAACCTCCTCCGCACACGCCGTACTTGACGGTTGTCCGCCACCGAGTCGACGAACCGCCGGCCGCTTCCAGCCTCGTAGGCCGGACCCTCCAGGCGGAGCACCGTGCCGTCGCGGACGACGGCGTAGGCGATCGGCGCGGCCGACTTCGGGAGGGTGACCGGGTGACGGCCGGAGGGGAGCTTCAGGCGGCCGGGAAGGCGGAGTCGGGCCGTGGAGGAGTCGGGGGTGGGGAGCAGGTCGGCTTCCACGCCGAGGGTTGCCACGGTGACCTTGACGCGGGCGGGCGTACTGTCCGGGGCCGCCGCGATGTACGGCAGGGGGAGTGAACTCCCCTCGCCGCGCTCGGTGTTGGCGGTGGCGGCCGTGGCGGCGTCCTGGCCCAGCTTGCGCTGCCGCTGGTCCACGTCGAGGGCGAGCTGGCCGCTGCCCGTCCAGTACGGGAGGGAGAGCCGGCCACCGGTCAGGGCCGGGGTGGCCGCCGGGGTGCCCGGTGTGCCGTCGCCCGTCACGCGTACGAGCCGGTCCACGCCCAGGAGTTGGACGTAGGCCCACACATCGTGGACGCCACGCTCCAACGGACGCCCGCCGGCGAGTCGTTCGGGGTCGAGGGACAGCCGTCCGGTGGCGATCACCTGCGAACGGCCGTCCCCGACGGGCTTCAGCCGGACCTCCAGGTCGCCCTCCGGGTACCACCAGTCCTCGCGGTCGCGGTCCTTCACGACCAGCTCCGCGTACGCCAGCCGGAAGGGGTCCGGGACCTCCCAGCCGTCCTCGGTCCCCGGTACGCCGTCCAGCAACTCCGGGTCCAGGTACTGCTTTCCGTCCCGTTCGACGAGGGTCAGGGGTTCGCCGTCGCCGCGCAGGAGGCCGAGCGTGACGTCGGCGACCAACCGGCCGTTCTCCCAGCGCAGTTCGCCGACCTCGCTGCGAGCCTTGACCTCGCGGATGCGCTCCGCGAGGGTCACCGCGCCGTCGAAGTCGCCGGCTTCCAGGAGGGCGGCGCGCAGGCGGGAGACGGCGGGGAGGCCGTCCCGTACGGCCGACGGGAACTCCTCCAGGGCCACGGCCCTTGCCGCCTCGAAGCGCTGGCGCTGCTCGGCCGGGTCCTCGCGGAGGATCTCCGGCTCGCGGGTGCGGGAGAGGATCTCCACGTGGTAGAGGCGGTGGAGGAGGCGGTTCTGCAGGGCGTCGATGTCGTCGGACGCGGGGGTGGCGTCCTTGAACTGGCGGACGACCGTACGGGTGTTGGGCCAGAAACCGTGCTTCGGGTTGAAACGGTGCTGGGTGTTGTTGCCGCCGTCGTCCCGCTTCATCCAGTAGTAGACGGGATAGTCGGCGAGGATCGAGATGCGCTCCGCCTTGAGGTAGGCGGCGCTGACGAAGGCCAGGTCCTCCAGGATCCACGGCCCCTCGGGGAACCGCAGCCCGTGCTCCTCGACGAACGCCCGCCGGAACATCTTGTGCGGCGACATGCTCTGCGTCAGCTCGTCGTTCTCGATCGTGCAGGCGTCCACCGTGTGCCGGAACAGCCGGCGGGGCCGCACCATCGTGCTGGACATCTTGCCGAGGACGACGTCCGCGTCGTTGCGCTTCGCGTGGTCGTACATCCGCTCCAGGGCCTCGGACCCGAGCGTGTCGTCATGGTCGACGAACTGGATGTACTCGCCCTTCGCATGCCGCATGCCGAGATTGCGGGGCGCACCCGGCCAGCCGGAGTTCGGCCGGGTGTGGACCTGGACGTTCGGGTGCCCGGCGGCGATCTTCTCCAGCCGGCTCAGCGTGTCGTCGGTCGAACCGTCGTCGACGTAGATGACCTCGTACTCGTCGGCGGGCAGGCTCTGGCCCAGCAGCGACGGCGCGCACTCATCGACGTACTTCCCGGTGTTGTAGACGGGAACGATGACGCTGACTTTGACTCTCGGCATTCAAGGACCCTACACAGCTACCTCACAGCGCCGTCAAAGCACTCCTTCCGCCCCGGAGCAGCCCCCGCCTTCGCCGCCGGCTGGAAGCACGCCCGTACCACCGTGCCCGGCCCCGTCGCCGCCATCAGCGTGTACACGTAGGACTCGGCGTCCATGGCGTTGCCGACCTGTGCGGCGTGTGCCGCTTCCGTCCGGCCCGGCACGGTCATTTCGATGCGGTCGCCGATGCGGCCGCCCCAGGTGCGGGCCCAGGTGGTGCCGCACTCGCGGCTGTGGCGTAGTTCCATCCACGCGCCGGTGGCCGTCCGGTGGCGGGCGACGGTGTCCGGTTGGGCGGCGCAGCGCATGGCCATCGGGCTGCGGCCCTCGCAGGTCGCGCCGTGGCAGCCGGGGCCGATGGTGGTGGCCGTGGTGGCGGCGGTGGGGGAGAGGGGGGCGGAGGTGCGGGGGTCCGGGATGAGGAGCAGGGCCAGGACCACGGCCGTCACGGCGACCGCGCAGACGGAGGCCAGGACCGCGAGGGTTATGACGCCGCGTTGGTGCGGGAGTGGGGGTAGGGGTAGGGGTGAGGGCGTGGGTGGGGGTGCGGCGACGGTCGGTTGCGGACTTGTCGCTGGTGCCTTCGGCTCCGGTGCCGTCCGCTTCGCTCCCCGTCCGCTTTCCTCCGCCTCCGCGATCTCCCACAGGGCCACGCACCGGCCCACCGGTTCGCCCGCGAGGTGGCACAGCGCCTCCACCGCCTCTCGCGGGGGGAGGGTCTTGCCGTTGAGGTAGCGCTCCCAGGACGACTTGCTGTACGGGGTCTTCATGGCGAGGCCGGCCAGGCTCAGGCCGGTTTCGGTGCGTAACTGTCGTAGGGCCGCGGCCAGTTGATTCATCCCCGGAGGGCCTTCCAGGTGTGGGGTCCGACCATGCCGTCCACGACGAGTCCCGACCGCTTCTGGAACTGCTTGACCGCGTGTTCCGTCAGCGGGCCGAAGATCCCGTCGATGCCGCCCGGCGAGATACCCGCCCTGCGCAGCAGGCACTGCGCCTCGGCGACGTCGGGCCCGATGTTGCCGACGGCCAGATTCTCCTGCTGGGTACGGCTGTTGCCCGCGTACCAGTGGCCGTCGATCCGTGCCAGTCGGCAGGGGTACGGCGACGCGGCCGTCGGCTCGGCGAGTGGTGCCGACGACCGGGTCCGGGTCGTAGGGCTGCCGGCGGTGTCGTTGTTCATGATGCGGACCGTCACCAGGACCGCCGACGAGACCGCCAGGACGAGGGTCACCGCGCCCGCCACGAGTGCGATGCGCAGGGCGCGTCTCTCGGGGGAGTGGTGGGGCTGATCCGGTGGCGGCAAGTGGCGTGGCGTCAGCGGATGTTCGGGTGTGGTCCTCCAGCCCTCCGCCGCCACCTCGCGCAGTGCCAGCAGCCGGGTCGGGTCCTCGCCGCAGACCCGGGCGAGGGCCTCCAGCGCCTCCGCGGGCGGTAGGGCGCGGGCACCCAGATAGCGTTCCCAGGACTTCGGGCTGTAGTCCGTCCGGGCCGCCAACTGCCGGATGCTCAGGCCGCTGTGGTCCTTCAGCCGGCGCAGGCGTACCACCAACTGCCGTACGCGCGGATCGAGTTCCTCGGGCAGCACTTTCCAACGCGACATGTTCCCCCCAGTGCGCGTTCGGGGACCGGAGTCAGCGGTCCCTGCCGCGTCGCATTCTGCATCACTGACAACTCATCGCACGGGTTTTCGGTTCCCTGGCGTGAAGGGAATCGGCCATGGTCGGCGACCGGCCCCGCGGCGTCCCGTCCCGTCGTCCCCGCTGACCGTGTCCCCGCAGGTCGGAGGGGGTGTCGTCCCGTCGAGACGTCACTTGGGCGGGGACGGTGGCGGGGTGGACCGGGCGGACCGCAGTCTCGTTCCAGTACGACGACCGACTACCTGAAAGAGGAACGCATGCGACCGAATGTCGTGGCCAGGACCCTCGTCAGCCTCACCGCCGTCGCCGGTATCGCGGTCGGGGGCGTCGCGTTCGCCGCCCCCAGCTTCGCCGCGCCGGCCGCCTCCGTACAGGCCTCCGACGTCTCGATCCTGGCGACGCAGAACTTCGGCCTCTCCACCGCCGAGGCGAAGAAGGTGCAGAACTGGCTGCACACGTACTGGGGTTACAACGACAGCATCGACGGACAGCTCGGCACGAACAGCTGGAAGGCGTTCCAGCGCAACCTGCAGACCTACTGGGGTTACACCGGCGCCATCGACGGCGACCCGGGCGTCAACACCATCAAGGCGCTCCAGCGGCTGCTGCAGAACTGGGGCTACACCGGCGCCATCGACGGCGACGCGGGCTCCGGCACCCGGGCCGCGTTCAAGAACTTCGCCAACGGCATCTGACGGCAACGGCATCTGACGGCAACGGCATCTGACGGAAACGGCATCTGACGCCAACGGCCCGTGACACCAACTGGCCCTGACGGCAAAGGCCGTACATGATCGTGGCCCGTCCTCCCGGGGGAGAGGACGGGCCACGATCACATGCGTCTTCCGGACACCGAGGGCCTTACAGCTTCTCGGGTGTCCTGATGCCCAGCAGCGCCATGCCCCGCTGCAGCGTCCGGGCCGTCAAGTCCACCAGGAACAGGCGGTTTTCGACCACCTCGGGGGCGTTGTCCGGGGAGAGGACGTGGCACTGGTCGTAGAACGTCGTGAGGGTGGAGGCCAGTTGGTAGAGGTACGCCGTGAGCTTGTGGGGGGCGTACTCCTTGGCGGCCTCTGTCACGACCTCGCTGAACTGGTCCAGGTGGAGGCCCAACGACCGCTCCGCGGGGGCCAGTTCCAGTTCCCGGTGGGCCTGGGGGTGGAACTCGCCGGCCTTGCGGAGGATGGACTGGATGCGGGCGTAGGCGTACTGGAGGTACACCGACGTGTCGCCGTTCAGGGAGACCATCTGGTCCAGGTCGAACTTGTAGTCGCGGACCGCGGACGTCGACAGGTCGGCGTACTTCACCGCGCCGATGCCCACGTAGCGGCCGTTGTCGACGATCTCCTGTTCCGTCAGGCCCACCTTCTCGGCCTTGTCCCGGACCACCGTCGTGGCGCGCTGGACCGCCTCGTCCAGGAGGTCCTCCAGCTTCACCGAGACGCCCTCACGGGTCTTGAACGGCTTGCCGTCCTTGCCGAGGATCGTGCCGAAGGCCAGCTGGTACGCCGTGACGTCGTCGTTCAGCCAGCCGGCCCGGCGGGCGGTCTCGAAGACCATCTTGAAGTGGAGGGACTGGCGGACGTCCACGACGTAGAGGAGCGAGGTCGCCTTCAGGTTGAAGACCCTGTCCCTGATCGCGGACAGGTCCGTCGCCGCGTAGCCGTAGCCGCCGTCGGACTTGCGGACGATCAGGGGGACGCGGTTGCCGTCCGGTCCCTTGATGTCGTCGAAGAACACGCACAGCGCGCCGTCCGAGATCTCCGCGACGCCGGACTCCTCCAGGAGGCGGCAGGTCTCGTCCAGCATGTCGTTGTAACCCGACTCGCCGACGATGTCCGCGTCCCGGATCTCCATGTCCAGCTTCTCGAAGACGGAGAAGAAGTAGATCTTCGACTCGTCCACGAACTTCTGCCAGGCGGCGATGGTCTGGGGGTCGCCGGCCTGGAGGTCCACGACCCTGCGGCGGGCCCGGGTCTTGAACTCCTCGTCGGAGTCGAAGAGTTTGCGCGCGGCCTTGTAGAGGCGGTCGAGGTTCGACATCGCCTCCTCGCCGGTGACGTCCGCGTCCGCGTGGTCCAACTCGCCCGGGTGCTCGTCCAGATACTGGATGAGCATGCCGAACTGGGTTCCCCAGTCGCCGATGTGGTGCCTGCGGATCACCGACTCGCCGGTGAACTCCAGGAGTTGGACGACCGCGTCGCCGATCACCGCGGACCGGAGGTGGCCTACGTGCATCTCCTTCGCCACGTTCGGCTGCGCGTAGTCGATGACCGTCGTGCCGGGGTGGGGGGCGAGGGGGACGCCCAGGCGGTCCGTGTCGTCGGCGTAGCGGGCGGCCAGGGTTTCGGTGATCGCCCGGTCGGTGATCGTGACGTTCAGGAAGCCGGGGCCGGAGACCTCGATGTCCTTGATCACGTCACCGGTGGTCACGTTCGCGACGACCTGGGTGGCGAGCTCCCGGGGGTTGGCCTTGGCCTTCTTCGCGAGGGCGAGGATGCCGTTCGCCTGGAAGTCGGCTCGGTCGCTCCGTCGCAGCAGGGGGTCCGCGTCGGCCTCCGGCAGGGTTGCCGTGAGGGCGTTCGCGAGGCGCTGGTGGACTAGGTCGGTGAGCGACGTGACCGAGGTCATGGGGTGGGAGCCGTTCTCCTCGTGGGGTTGATGGGCATGGCCAGTATCCCACGGGGGGTAAAGCGAGTTTTTCGGGTGCGGGCCCGGTGGGGGCCGGTCGCGCAGTTCCCCGCGCCCCTTGAAGGCGGCTGCGCCGCCGTCCACGGCTCGCACCTCTCCGCCCCCAGTACTCCTTCACCCCGCGAACCCTCATGCCGTCGGGGGCCCCACCCACGGTCACGCGCTTGGAAAAGGCGTTTTCGTGGATGCGGGCTCGCCTGGGACAATGGGGCGGTCAGTCGTGCGACCGTACCGGCTGCCCGTGCAGAACTGTCAGAAAAAGAGGACGTGCCGATCGTGGCTCAGAGCACCGAGACCACCGACTGGGTCTCCCGTTTCGCGGATGAGGTCATCGAGGAGTCGGAGCGTCGGGCCCCGGGCAAACCGGTCGTCGTCGCGTCCGGGCTGTCCCCGTCAGGGCCCATCCACCTCGGGAACCTCCGCGAGGTCATGACCCCGCACCTCGTCGCCGACGAGATCCGCCGCCGGGGTCACGAGGTCCGGCACCTCATCTCCTGGGACGACTACGACCGCTACCGCAAGGTGCCGAACGGAGTCGAGGGGACCGACGCGAGCTGGGCCGAGCACATCGGGAAGCCGCTGACCTCCGTACCCGCGCCCGCCGGGTCGGCGTACCCGAACTGGGCCGAGCACTTCAAGGCCGCCATGGTCGCCTCCCTCGCCGAGCTGGGCGTGGAGTTCGACGGGATCAGCCAGACCGCGCAGTACACCTCCGGGGTGTACCGCGAGCAGATCCTGCACGCCATGAAGCACCGCGGCGACATCGACGCGATCCTGGAGCAGTACCGCACCAAGAAGGCCCCCGCCAAGAAGCAGCAGTCGCAGAAGCCCGTCGACGACGCCGAGCTGGAGGCCGAGGCCGGGTCCGGCGCGGCCGAGGAGGACGACGGCAGCTCCGGCTCCGCCGGCTACTTCCCGTACAAGCCCTTCTGCGCCCGCTGCGGCAAGGACCTCACCACCGTCACGGCCTACGACGACGACACCACCGAGCTGACCTACGTCTGCACCGAGGACGGCTTCACCGAGACCGTCCTGCTGAGCGAGTTCAACCGGGGCAAGCTCGTCTGGAAGGTCGACTGGCCCATGCGCTGGGCCTACGAAGGCGTCATCTTCGAGCCGAGCGGTGTCGACCACTCCTCCCCGGGCTCCTCCTTCCAGGTCGGCGGCCAGATCGTCGGGATCTTCGGCGGCGAGCGGCCCATCGGGCCCATGTACGCCTTCGTCGGCATCAGCGGCATGGCCAAGATGTCCAGCAGCAAGGGCGGCGTCCCCACCCCGGGCGACGCGCTCCAGATCATGGAACCCCAGCTCCTGCGCTGGCTCTACGCCCGCCGCCGCCCCAACCAGTCCTTCAAGATCGCCTTCGACCAGGAGATCCAGCGCCTCTACGACGAGTGGGACAAGCTCGACGGGAAGGTCGCGGACGGGTCCGCCCTGCCCGCCGACCTCGCCGCGCACTCGCGTGCCGTGCGGACCGCCGCCGGTGAGCTCCCGCGCACGCCTCGCCCGATGCCGTACCGGACTCTCGCGTCCGTCGCCGACATCACCGCGGGCGACGAGGACCAGTCGCTGCGCATCCTCAGCGAACTCGACCCCGCCAACCCGCTGTCCACCCTCGACGAGGTCCGCCCCCGGCTCGACAAGGCCGAGGCCTGGATCAACACGCACGTCCCCGCCGACCAGCGGACCATCGTGCGCGACGAACCCGACACCGAACTCCTCAAGTCCCTCGACGAGGCCTCCCAGCAGTCGCTACGGCTGCTGCGCGACGGCCTCGCCGACCACTGGTCCCTGGACGGCCTGAGCCACCTCGTCTACGGCGTCCCCAAGGTCCAGGCCGGCTTCTCCGCCGACGCCACCGCCAAGGAACTCCCGCCGGAGATCAAGACCGCCCAGCGCACGTTCTTCGCCCTCCTCTACCACCTGCTGGTCGGCCGCGACACCGGGCCGCGTCTGCCCACGCTGCTCCTCGCCGTGGGCCAGGACCGGGTGCGGAGGCTGCTGGGGGAGTAGTAGCGCCGCAATGACGAAGGGCCCTCTTCCGAGGGCCCTTCGTCATTTTCCTGTCTCAGGCGATGTGCTCTTCCTCAAGCTGTGTCGTGTGACGGTTGGTGAAGCGGATCACCATCCGCTCGGCCTCGCGCTGCGGGAGCGTGATGCCATAAGTGGCCTCCACGTCACCCCGGAACTGCCCTGAGGTCGGGTAGCTGCCGTCTATCGACTTCTTGAAGACCTGGTAGTACTCGTCCTCCGTCAACTCCGTGCCACCGCCTGGACCCATCTCACGGGTACGGCCGGGGCCCGACGGGATCTGGAAGGTCCCGGTGTCCTCCATGGAGGGCTCAGGGGCCGGGGCGGGCTCCTCCTGTTGCTGCTGCGGAAACGGCTGCTGTTGCTGCTCGAACCGCTGCTGCTCCTCCTCGTACTGCTGGAACTGCTCGGCCTGCTGCTGCTCCGCGTACCACTGGCGGTAGGCCGCGTCCGGGTCGTACGTCGGGTCGTAGCCGCCCTGGTACGCCACCGTCTGCGGGTCACGCGAGTGCAGCCACGGGTTCTGCGGCTCGGCCTGGTCCTGGGACTGCTCGTGCCGTTCGTTGCCCTCGGCGGCGGGGAGCTGCTCGCGGGCCGGCGCCGGGGCGCTCTCCACGGCCTGCACCGCCGGCTGCTCCGGTTCGCGGGCCGGCTCCAACTGCGGGGCCGGGGGCAGCAGTACGGGCTCGATGCCCGCCGCCGCCAGACCCGAGGGGGCCGTCTCCGCGAGCGGGACACCGTAGCGGGCCAGCCGCAGCGGCATCATCGACTCGACCGGGGCCTTGCGGCGCCACGCGCGGCCGAAGCGGGAGTGCAGGCGGGCCTGGTAGACGAGACGGTCCTGCTCCAGCTTGATGACCTGCTCGTAGGAGCGCAGCTCCCAGAGCTTCATCCGGCGCCAGAGAAGGAACGTGGGGACGGGGGAGAGCAGCCAGCGGGTGAGCCGGACGCCCTCCATGTGCTTGTCGGCGGTGATGTCGGCGATGCGGCCGATCGCGTGCCGGGCGGCCTCCACCGAGACCACGAACAGGATCGGGATCACCGCGTGCATGCCGACACCGAGCGGGTCGGGCCAGGCCGCGGCGCCGTTGAACGCGATCGTCGCGACCGTCAGCAGCCACGCCGTCTGGCGCAGCAGCGGGAAGGGGATCCTGATCCAGGTCAGGAGCAGGTCGAGGGCGAGCAGGACACAGATGCCCGCGTCGATGCCGATCGGGAAGACGTACGCGAAGTTCCCGAAGCCCTTCTTCAGGGCGAGCTCGCGTACGGCGGCGTACGAACCGGCGAAGCCGATACCGGCGATGACCATCGCACCGGAGACGACCACACCGATGAGCACGCGGTGCATACGTGTGAGCTGAATGGGCGCGGACACCCGGACTCCCCTCCCCTTACTTGTCGTTGCGCGCAACAGGGTGGCACAAGTGTGCGGCGTCCTGGGTGCCGGTCTGTCAGGAGCCCGGTCCGCGATGGGGCCGGGCTCCGTCAAAGGGCCTTGCTGACCTGCGAGTTGAGGTCCGAAAAAGGACCGGATGTGAAATGCGCGGTCAGCTCTTGTCCGCGGCGGAAGAGGCGGAGGAGGAAGCGGTGGCCGCCGGGGCCTTCGCGTCCGACTTCGCCGCCGACCTGGAGGCGGACGGGGAGGCGGACTTGGCGGGCGACTTGGACGGGGACTTCGAGGGCGTGCTGCCCGCGCCGCCCGAACCGGAGCCCGAACCAGCGCCTCCGCCCGCGCCGTTGGCCGACGAGACCGCCGCCACGGCCTCCTTCACGGCCTTCTCCGCCGCCTTCGTCAGCGTGTCCGCGCTCGGCGCCTTGTCGCCCGCGAGGCCCGCGCCGTTGTAGTCGATCGTGACGACCACGTTCTCGACGCGCGCCACCACCGTCTGCTGCTTGAAGGCGCCTTCCTTCTTCTTCAGGTCGTAGCGCACCGCCGTCGCCTCGTCGCCCGCACCCGCGACCGGCTCCGACTTGCTGTTCTTCGCGCCGGTGACCGCCTGCGCCGCCTGCACCTGCTTCGCGTAGTACGACGCGGCCAGCTTGTCGCCCTCGCCCTGCGTCTGCGAGGAGTCGAACCGCAGCAACGACACGTTCAGCCAGCGGAACTGCGAGCCCTTGACGCCCTTGTTGTCCAGGCTCGTCCAGGAGCAGCTGCCCCGCGACGCCGTGTCGCTCGACGTGCCCTCCTTGCCCGACGTGGCGCCCTTCGGCACCAGATCGGTCAACGTCTTCTTCGACAGCACCGCACACGGCTCCGGCAGCTTCTTGTACGCCGCCGCCTGCACCGTCGGCGCGGCGGTCGCGTCGGCGGACGTCGTCGCACCGGGACCTGCCGTGTCCTTGCTCGCGCCGTCGGCGGAGCCGGAGTCCGAGGAGCAGCCGGCCGCGATCAGCATCACCGGAACGGCCGCCGCGCAGACAAGGACGCGGCTCAGACGCTTCGCCCGCTGCTGGTCACTCCGGTCTCGCTGTGCTGGTTGATGCATGGTTCCTTCACTCATGACGCTCGTGGTTCCTGCCGTCGGATCGGGTCCGAGGGGCCACGGTACGCGGTGAGTCACCTGTGCGGTCCCGGTTCACGGCCTTTGCGGGACCCCCCGGACGGCACCCGTGAACGCCCTAACCGTTCAGTGAGTCGGCCAGTCGCGCGGCCAGTTTCCGCGCCCTGTCCTGCATCTTCTGGCTGTCCGGCACGACGCCGACCGTCGCCGGCTGCTCCTCGTACTCGACGGTCACGATGACGTTGGACGTGCGAAACACCACAGTCACCGTGCGCTGTTGAGCCGTCGAACCGGAGCTGCTCAACGCGTCGTCAAGGAACGCCTCGTCTCCCAGGCCGGAGAGCACGCGGGGCTGGAGAGCGGCGGCGGAGGACGAGGAGGAGGCGGAGGGGGACGACGAGGAAGAGGCCGAGGCCGACGAGGACGACGACGGGGTGGTGGAGGCGGACGCCGAGTCCGACGGGGTCGCGGTGTCCGCCTCGGACCCCGACTCCGACGTGGTCGCGCTCGCCGACGGCTCCGGAAGATCCGCCGCCGTCTCCTTCGTCCCGAAGATCGTCTGCGCCTGGCTGTCGTCGCTCACCGCGTTGTCGTACGACACCACCCGCTCGAAGTCGACCAGCAGATGGTCGGTCGCCTCCGTCGACTCCACCTTCCAGCGGCAGCCGACCTTGCGGTCCGTGTCGTACGTCAGCGTCGCGTCGCCCGCGTACGCCGCCTCGCGCTGCTCCGGGTCGGTGATCTGCTGGATACCGGGGAGCAGGGAGTCCAGCGCGTCCTGACCGACCGCGCCGCAGGGCTCGGGAAGCGTGCGGTACTTGCCCGGCTGGGCCACCGCAGTCGTCGAGCCGGCCTCGCCCGGGTTCGCGTCGTCCGTCGTACCGCTGTCGGTCGCGCCGCTCGTGCAGCCGGCCAGCAGCGCCACGAGGAGTGCGGCGGTGCCGGGTACGTACGCCTTCCGCTGCACGGTCGGGCTCCTCTCGACGGGGTGTCGGGTGTGCGTCGGTTGTCCTCGGTGTCCCTCGACCCCTTGAACGATCCAGGGTCTGCCAGTGTCCCCGCTGGTTAATCGCTTGCCGCACCAGGGGACCCCCTGGAGACAATGTCTATCGCACGCACAGCCGTGGATGCCGGTCCGCTGTCCCATTCGTTGACCTTGGCGCCGGTTTTGCGATGTATGACTTTTGGTGAACTCCGGGGGAATGAGGACGATATGTCGTACGTGGAGATGCCGGGCGCGAAGGTTCCGATCCGTATGTGGACCGACCCGGCGTCCGTCGAGGAGGGCGCGCTCCAGCAGCTGCGCAACGTCGCGACCCTGCCGTGGATCAAGGGCCTCGCCGTCATGCCGGACGTGCACTACGGCAAGGGCGCGACGGTCGGCTCGGTCATCGCGATGCGGGGCGCGGTGTGCCCGGCGGCGGTGGGGGTCGACATCGGCTGCGGGATGTCCGCGGTGAAGACGTCACTCACGGCGAACGATCTTCCCGGCGATCTGTCGCGGCTGCGGTCGAAGATCGAGCAGGCGATTCCGGTGGGGCGGGGGATGCATGACAGCCCGGTCGAGCCGGGGCGGTTCTACGGGCTGGCCACCGGCGGGTGGGACGACTTCTGGGGGCGGTTCGACGGGGTTGCCGATGCGGTGAAGTTCCGTCAGGAACGTGCACAAAAGCAGATGGGAACGCTCGGATCCGGAAATCACTTTACAGAAGTGTGCATAGATGGCGACGGTTCGGTCTGGCTCATGCTCCACTCCGGATCCCGGAACATCGGCAAGGAACTCGCGGAGCACCACATCGGTACGGCGCAGAAGCTCCCGCACAACCAGGGCCTGGTCGACCGCGACCTCGCCGTCTTCATCGCGGACACCCCGCAGATGGCGGCGTACCGCAACGACCTGTTCTGGGCGCAGGAGTACGCGAAGTACAACCGCACGATCATGATGGCGCTCCTGAAGGACGTGATCCGCAAGGAGTTCAAGAAGGCGAAGCCGGTCTTCGACGCGGAGATCTCGTGCCATCACAACTACGTGAGCGAGGAGCGGTACGAGGGCGTCGACCTGCTGGTCACCCGTAAGGGAGCGATCCGCGCCGGCTCCGGCGAGTACGGGATCATCCCCGGCTCGATGGGCACCGGTTCGTACATCGTGAAGGGCCTCGGCAACGAGAAGTCCTTCAACTCCGCGTCGCACGGCGCGGGTCGGCGCATGAGCCGCACCGCGGCCAAGCGCCGCTTCTCGACGAAGGACCTGGAGGAGCAGACGCGGGGCGTGGAGTGCCGTAAGGACTCCGGTGTCGTGGACGAGATTCCGGGCGCCTACAAGCCGATCGAGCAGGTCATCGATCAGCAGCGGGACCTCGTCGAGGTCGTGGCGAAGTTGAAGCAGGTCGTGTGTGTGAAGGGCTGACTTTCGGAACTCCACAAGAGCGCCGAAAGGCGGCCGGAGCTCTGAAATTCCTCTGAGATCGCTGTGAATTCGGGAGCCGGTGCACGTCAACTGCATATTCCATTCGTGAAAGCATTGATTGCACGCGACCCTCATTGCTGGCCCCGAATTTCACTGTGATGCTGCGCGGGAGTTGATCCCACCCCCACCCGCGGCGTCTCGGAGGACAGCACATGCGTGAACAGCAGGAGAATCAGGGTGAGTTGAGCCGGCGGGCCGTGGTGGCGGCCGGGGCTGTTACCGCCCTCGCGGCGAGCGCCCTCGGTACGGCCGCTTCCGCGCAGGCCGCGACGAAGGCCTCCGGTGGGCTGAAGGTCGGTGTCGGGAAGGCCGCCTTCACGCCCGCTGCCTCGCTGCTGCCGCTGGACAACTTCACCGCCGTGCACGACGACCTCAACGTCCGTGTGCTGCTGGTGGAGTCCGGTGCGCGGCGGATCGTGCTGGCCGTGCTGGACCTGACCTCGATCAGCGCGGAGGCGGTCGCGCTGATGCGGGACGCGATCACCGCGGCGACCGGTGTGGCCGCCGCGAACATCATGGTCACCGTCACGCACTGCTTCTCCGCGCCGCATGTGCAGGCGAGTTCGTCCTCCGCCGGTGCCGCCGCGTACGTCCAGAACATCGTCGCCGCCACCAGGTCCGCCGTCGCCGACGCCGTGAAGAACCTCCAGGACGCCGAGGTCGGCTACGGCTCCGGTCGAGTTGACGTCAACGTGAACCGCAACGTCCTGACCGCGGACGGCTATTGGCTCGGCGTGAACGAGCAACTGCCCTCCGACAAGGGCGTCTACGTCGCCCGCTTCAACGACCTCGACGGCAACCCGATCGCCGTCCTGGCCAACTACAACGTGCAGTCCTGCGTGATGCAGGACTCCGTCGTGGCCGACGGCACCCTCCCGATCTCCGCCGACCTCGCCGGCGCGGCCGTGGCGCACGTCGAGAGCCAGTACCCCGGCGCCGTCGGCTTCTGGCTCGTCGGCGCGTGCGGCGACCAGTTCCCTGCGTACCGGTCGAAGCGGTACACGATCGACAAGGACAAGGGCTGGACCTACGGCGTCGATCTGCACGACGCCGGATTCGCGCTGCTGACCGCGCAGGGCGAGCGGTTCGGCGACGAGATCGTGCGGGTGGCGCAGGGGATCGGCAGGTACGAGAGCGGCACGGGCGTCGTCGTGCGTCTCGTCACCGACGCCATCACCACGACCCAGGTCACGGGTCCGCAAGCCAGCGGGCCCACCAAGAAGGTCACCTTCACCCCCACCGGGACCGCTCAGGTGCCGCTCTGGGTCTTCCAGGTCGGCAAGGGCGTCTTCGCGGGCGTGGAGCCGGAGTTGTCCACGTCGACCGCGAACACGATCCGCGAGAACTCGTCCTTCTCCAGCACGTTCGTCATGTCGATGTTCGAGGGCGGCGCGAAGAACATGCCCGACAGGTGGAATTTCGACCACGTCACCTATGCGGCCGTCGACGGTTTCTACATCAAGGGCACCGCGGAGAAGGCCGCGGCGCGAATCGATCGCATCATCAAGTCCCTGAACTGAATTCGGGCCTTACCGCGTGCGATTCGGAATGAAAAGCGCCACCGCGATCACCAAGGTCTACGGCGACGGCCTCCAGGCTCTCGGCCTCCTCCTCGAGCAGCCCCTACTTGTTCGGGGCGTGGGTCACCGCGTAGATCATCACGAACGCGACGACGTGGATGCCGAAGAGGAAGTAGCCGAGGAAGTACCAGACCTTGCGTTCGTTCCTGGTCTCCTCGGCCAACCTGCGCTTGTCCAGGGCCTCTTGGGAGTTGTCGGGGCCGTCCGGGAGGTCCGCGTCGCCGGACATCACAGCTCCCGGTGGACCTTGGTGTTCGAGGCCTGGGCGCGGGGGCGGACGACGAGGAGGTCGATGTTGACGTGGCTGGGGCGGGTGACCGCCCAGGTGATGGTGTCGGCCACGTCGTCGGCGGTGAGGGGCTCGGCGACGCCCGCGTAGACCTTCGCCGCCTTCTCCGCGTCGCCGCCGAAGCGGGTCAGCGCGAACTCGTCCGTCTTGACCATGCCGGGCGCGACCTCGATGACCCGCACGGGGGTGCCGACGATCTCCAGCCGCAGCGTCTCGGCGAGGACGTGCGAGCCGTGCTTGGCGGCGACATAGCCCGCGCCGCCCTCGTAGGTGCCGTGGCCCGCCGTGGAGGAGACGACCACGACCGTGCCGTCGCCGCTCGCGGTGAGGGCGGGGAGCAGGGCCTGGGTGATGTTCAGGGTGCCGAGGACGTTCGTCTCGTACATCGTGCGCCAGTCGGCGGGGTCGCCGGTGGCGACCGGGTCGGCGCCGAGCGCGCCGCCCGCGTTGTTGACGAGGACGCCGATGGTCTTGAAGGCGGTCGCGAACTCGTCGACGGCGGCCCGGTCGGTGACGTCGAGGGCGTAGGCCGTGGCCTGGCCGCCGTTGGCGTTGATCTCCTCGGCGAGCGCCTCGATACGGTCCTTGCGGCGGGCGGTGACGACGACGCGGTACCCGGCGGAGGCGAGCTGCCGGGCCGTGGCGGCGCCGATGCCGCCGCTCGCCCCGGTGACGACCGCGATACGGGAGGCGGCGGACGGTGCGGCGGTGGCCATGGGCTGCTCCTGGTGACGGTTCGACGGGATCGTACGTACGACTCCGTCCAGGATAGGCGGGCCCGGTTCGGGGTCAGTTCCCCCTGGGCGCCCACATGATCACGGCCATCCCGGCCAGGCAGATCAGGGCGCCGGTGATGTCCCAGCGGTCGGGCCGGTAGCCGTCGGCGACCGCGCCCCAGGCCAGTGAACCGGCGACGAAGATCCCGCCGTAGGCCGCGAGGATGCGGCCGAAGTGGGCGTCGGGCTGGAAGGTGGCGACGAAGCCGTAGACGCCGAGGGCCATGATGCCGCCGCCGATCCAGAGCCAGCCGCGGTGTTCGCGGACCCCCTGCCAGACCAGCCAGGCGCCGCCGATCTCGAAGACGGCCGCGACGACGAAGAGGGCTGCGGAGCGGAGCACGAGCATGGGCGCCATCAGATCACGCGGGTGTCACCTGATGGACGGCGCCTGTCGCCCGCTCCGCGTGGGATACATCCGTACGACCACGGTGGCGTGGTGCAAGGGCGCGGCGTACTGAGGAGCGGATCGCATGCGGGTACTAGGGGTACTACGGACTCTCGCTGTCGGGGGTGCCGCGCTGGCGGTGACGGGCGCGGCCCCGGGGCATCCGGACGTCCCGGGTCCGGAGGCGGATCTCGCGTATCACGGCTCCGCCGCGATGACGGCCGGCCGGGTCGACGTCCGGTTCACCCCGCGCAACCACGGCCCGTCCGCGGTGCCCGACGCGACCGTACGGCTGCGCTGGTCGAAGCCGCTCGCGGACGCGCAGACGCTGCCGGAGGGGTGCGCGCGGTCGGGGGAGCAGGTGGTCGTCTGCCGGACGGGGGCGCTCGCCGCGGACGGCGTGGGCGAACGGATCGACCTGCGGGTACGGCTGCGGGAGGCGTCCGCCGAGGTGCTGCTGGAGCTGGACACGCTGTGGGGTGGGGGCACGGTGGACTCGAACCGGGCCAACGACCAGCAGCGGGTGCTAGTCCTGGACACCGGTGACACCTACTACTTCTGAGCCACACCCGTAGGACCGCGGAGCCACGCCCGCGAGCACGTCGTACGATCTCGATCTCCGCACGGCACGGACGGCACGTGCGGAACGGCACAGGCGACGAGGGGTGCGACATGTCCGGGAACGCGCGGGCGCGGCTGCTGGACGAGTTGTCCTCCGTATCGCGCCGGTACATGGCGTCGTACGCCCTGTTCAACCAGGCCGTCGCCGACCGGCTCGGGCTGCACCCCACCGATCTGCAGTGTCTGAACCTGCTCACCCTGGAGGCCGGGCCCGTGACCACGGGCCGGGTCGCCGAGCTGACCGGGCTGACGACGGGGTCGGCGACGCGGCTCGTGGACC
This sequence comes from Streptomyces sp. NBC_00252, assembly GCF_036187565.1. NCBI lineage: Bacteria > Bacillati > Actinomycetota > Actinomycetes > Kitasatosporales > Streptomycetaceae > Streptomyces > Streptomyces sp. NBC_00252. The sequence goes on from NZ_CP108087.1 coordinate 5,826,579, forward strand.
GGCTGGAGCGGGCCGGTTACGTGGTCCGTGAGCGGGACTCGGAGGACCGGCGGCGGGTGCTGGTGGCGACCGTGCCGGAGAAGATCGCCGAGTTCGGGCGCATGTGGAACCGGCTCGGGGGCGGCTGGTTCACCCTCTTCGACGACCTCGACGACGCCGAACTCGCCGTGATCGTCGGGCACATGAGGCGGACGGTGGAGTTCAGCGGGCAGCAGATCGCGCGGCTGCGGGCGGGGGACGTGTAGCGCCGGGGGCGCCGAAAACCCGTTGAGCGGAGCCGTCGTGCGCCGTTAGCGTGCTGCCGCATCCCGTCGTCTGGGCAAGGACGTTTCGTTGTACACCGTGTGAGACCTCCCGAGTGCTGATCTGTCGCGCGTCGCGTCTGTGCGCCGCGCCTCTTTCCGCTGCGGTCTTCTCACTGGAACCGGTGTCCTTCTGTGCTCGCGACCTGGTTTGTCATGCCCACACGCCTTCCGCTCGTCCTCCGCCGTTGCCACGCGTGCGCGTCCGAACGCTTCCGGGCGCACGGCAAGTTCCGTGTCAACGCCCATCACAAACTCATCGACGCCTGGCTCCTCGCGCTCTGCGCCGGCTGCGGGGCGACCACGAAACTGACGGTCCTGGAGCGGGCGAACGTGCGCTCCGTGCCCTCCGAACTCCTGGACCGGCTGCACGCCAACGACCCTGTCCTGGCAGCCCAGTTGCTCCAGGACCCGGTGCTGCGGCGGCGCAACCGCATCGCCCTCGACTGGGCCGGCGCCTGGCGTCTCGACACCGGCGGAACCGGCCACCCGGACCGCGAGGTGATCGACGTCGCGGTGCGGTTCGGGGCGCGGATACCCGTCCGGCCGGTGCGGCTGATCGCCGAGGGCTGCGGTCTGTCGCGGGCCGAGGTCGGGAGGCTGATCACGGAGGGGAGTCTCGTGTTGGGGGTCCGGCTGGACGCCAGGCTCACCGGCGACTTCACGTTCACGCTCAAACGCTGAGCCGGAGGGGCGGGTTCAGGGGGGGCGGTCGCCGCACGGCGGGCCGCCCCCGAGGGCCCCCTAGGGGACGGCTCCACCTGCGATCTCCACCCGGAATTCCACCCGTGGGTCCGGGAGCTTTTCCGGCTCCGGCGGAAGAGTCGTGCTCAGGAAAACGCGCGGCGGACCCACCGCCGGAGACCGAGGAGTGCGACGTCATGACGGACATGGAGCAGGCGCTGACGATCAGCGGGGGCATCTTCGCGGTGATGATGCTGACGCAGTACGGACGCCGGAAGTACGACCTGCACAAGGTGCTGATGCCGATCGGCACGGTGTCCGCGGTGGGCTACTTCTACCTGAAGGGAATGCCCGGCCAGCACGCCGACGTGGTCGTCTATCTGGTGGGCGCCGCGATCGGCCTGGCCTGCGGTCTTGTCGCGACGCTCACGACCGGCGTGGAGCGGGACCCGGGCACCGGCAAGGTGCACACCCGGTGCGGTGCGGTGCGGGCTTCGTGGCGATCTGGACGGCGGTGGTCGCCCTGCGCGTCGCCTTCATCTACCTCGCCGAGCACAACACCTGGTTCCGCGACCACCTCGGCACGTTCATGCTGGACCACCACATAGCGCAGGACGCCATCGCACCGTTCTTCGTCATCATGGCGCTGGCCATGGTCCTCACCCGGGTGTTCCTGCTGCTGGCCCGCGTCCGCCTCCTGGCACCGGCCGGGACCCTCACCCCTGGGTCTTCACCAGTCCGTGGGTGAACGCGTACTTCACGGCATGCGCCCGGTCCCGCAGCTGAGCCTTGGAGAAGAGGTTGTTGATATGGGTCTTCACCGTGGCCTCACTGACCACCAGCCGCTCCGCGATGCCCCGGTTGGTCAGGCCCTCGCCGATCAGGGTGAGGACCTCGATCTCCCGGGGGGTGAGGTCCGGGGCGAGCCCGCTGCCCGGCCGCTCGGCGGGGACCCCGCCCCGCGCGGCGGCGGCGACGAGCCGGTCCCGTACGGCGGGGTCGAGCACGGACTGCCCGGCCGCCGCGGCCCGCACCGCGCGGGTGATGTCCTGCCGACCGGACTCCTTGGTGAGGTAGCCGCGGGCACCGGCACCGAGCGCGGCGAGGATGTACTCCTCGTCGGCGAAGGTGGTGAGCACCACGACGGCGACCCCGGGGAAGCGCTCGGAGACCAGCCGGGTGGCCTCGACCCCGTCCATGCGCGGCATGTTGAGATCCATGAGGATCACGTCGGGCGAGTGCTCCTCGGCGGCCCGCACGGCCTCCCCGCCGTCCTTGGCCGTGGCGACGACCTCCACGCCGGGCTGCAGATCGAGTACGGTCGCCAGCGCCTCGCGCACGGCGGTCTGGTCGTCGGCGACGACCACCCGGACCAGCGCCTGCTGCTCGCGCCGGCCCTCTCCCTGCCCCTGCTGCTCGTCGCTCATGCCGGGATCACCACGCGCACTCGCCATCCTCCTGCGTCGTCGCCGTCCACGATCGGCCCGGCCGAGACCGTGCCGCCCACCAGGTCGAGGCGCTCGCGCATCCCGACAAGTCCCATGCCGCTCCCGGCTCCCGCCAAGGGCCGAGAACCCTCCGGCGGCGCGGAGTTGACCACCTCGAGGACGGTCTCCTCCGGGAGCCCCTCCCGCTGTTCCAGGTACTCCAGGCGCATACGGACCGGGGCGCCGGGCGCGTACTTGTGCGCGTTGGTCAGCGCCTCCTGGGCGCAGCGCACGATCACCTGGGTGCGGCGGACGGGCAGTTCACGCGGCGGCCCGTCGACGGTCAGGGTACCGGCGTCGGTCGCGGAGTCGAGCATGGACCGCAGCGTCTCCACCAGCGGCAGCGCCTCCTCGCGCAGGTCCCCGACCGTGCGCTGCACCTCGGTCAGCCCCGAGCGCACCAGGCTCTGCGCCCGCTGGGCCGCCTCCCGGGCCCGCCCGATGTCACCGGACTCCAACAGGGCGTCGGTGACCTCCAGTTGCATGTTCACCCCGGCCAGCGAGTGGGCCAGTACGTCGTGCACGTCCCGGGCTATCCGGGCCCGCTCGGCGAGCGTCTCGGCCCGTGCCTCGGCCCGCGCGGCCAGCTCCGCCTGCTCGGCGGCGGCCCGCGCGGAGCGCAGTGCCTCGGTGTGGGCGCGGTTGGAGATGCCGACCAGCACGCTGACCCCGGTGAAGGCGCCCACGATCCATGACGTGTGGTGGCCGCCCCATGGCACGAGCAGCACCCCCGCGCACAGGGCGCTGGTGCACGCGGCGAAGGGAAGCGAAAGGCGGCTGTCGAGGCGGTACCCGGCGTGCCCGGTGACGAAGTACGCGAACAGGGCCGACGCCCCGGAGTGGTCGAGAGCCAGCAGTGCGGCGGCCCCGAGCGACCAGACGCACAGCACCGTGAGCTGCGCGCGCGGGGACAGCCGCCCCTCGGGGATGAGCCGGGTGCACGTCATCAGCGAGACCAGGACGAGCAGACACAGCACCGCGAGCCCGGTGCCGGAGGTGCCGATCGGGCGCACCGCGATCGCGCCGACGACGATCGCGGCGACGGTCCCGAAGACCTGGATGGGGTTGTTGTCCTGGGTGAACCAACGGGTCAGGGTCTGGGTTCGGTTCACCGTGCTCTCTTCCCGCTGTCGTCCGGCCGCTGCGAAAGCTACCAGCGGGCGGGCGGACGCGTCGGCGCTCAGTGCCCCTGCTCCGCCGGCGCCGCGCGCGGCAGCAGCCGTACGAGACACAGGCACAGGGCGACGGCCGCGCCGACGACACCGAGGCTGACGAGCAGCGCGTGGGCCGCCCCGGCGCCGACTGCCGCGAAATACACGGTGGTCACGGCCGCTGCGCCCGTCGCGTTGGCCAGTTGCTGCACGGCGTTGAGCGAGCCGCTGGCGCTGCCGGCTTCGGCCGGTTCGATGTCGCCGATGGTGACGTCGTAGACGGTGCCGAAGCAGGTGCCCATGCCGAGGCCGACGAGGAGGAGAGGCGGGACGAGCGCCCAACTGCCCACTCCTGTACCGGAGTTGGCGACAAGGGCAGCGAGGTGGCCGCAGCCCGCGAGGATGATCACGAGACCCGCGGCGGCGAGGCGGCGGCCGTGGCGGTGGATGAGGCGGTAGCAGGCGATCGACGCGACGACGATGCCGGCGGAGAGCGGGATCAGGCCGAGCGCGGTGCCCGCGGGGGAGCGGCCGAGGCCTTGCTGGAGGTAGAGGGAGATGACGTAGAGGAGCCCGGCGACGGCGGCGAAGGCGACGACTCCGAGGAGGAGACCGGCGGTGAAGCCGCGGTTGTGGAGGAGTGAGGGGCGGATGAGGGGGTCGGGCGCGGTGCGCTGGCGGTGGCAGAACCCGGCGAAGAGGACGAGGCCGAGGAGCAGGAGGGCGGGGGCGGGTCCGGTCCAGCCGTGCGCGGAGCCGTAGATGATCCCGCCGAGCAGGCCGAGCATGGCGCCCGCGATGAGGGCGGAGCCCGGGCCGTCGACGGGGGCGGTGCCGTCGCCGGTGTCGTGGGGGAGGAGGCGGAGGGCGGCGAGGAGGGCGGCGCCGCCGAGGAGGAGGTTGATGAGGAACATGGGGCGCCAGCCGAGGCCGCCGAGATCGGCGTCCATCAGGAACCCCGCGAGGATCGGCCCGCCGACGGCCGACAGCCCCATCACCGGCCCGAACAGGCTGAATGCCTGGCCGATCCGCTCACGCGGCCAGGTCGCGCCGAGGATGCCGAAGCCCTGGGGGATGAGCAGCGCTCCGAAGGCGCCCTGCGCGAGCCGGGCGACGACCAGGAAGGCGGGGCCGGGTGCGAGCCCGCAGGCCAGGGAGGCGGCGACGAACCCCGCGAGTCCGATGAGGAAGACCCGCCGCCGTCCGTACCGGTCGCCGAGCCGGCCGCCGGGGACGAGGAGGACGCCGAGGGCGAGGGCGTAGGAGGCGCCGAGCCACTGGACGAGGGCGGGGCCGCCACCGAGGTCTCTTGCGATGGTCGGGGCGGCGATGTTGGTGATCGTCGAGTCGAGGAGGTCGAGGACGTCGGCGGCGAGGACGATGGCGAGGATTGCCCAGCGGGTGGGGGTGGGGGTGGGGAGGGGTGGGGTTTTGGGGTCGGGGGGTTCGTCGGCTGTTTTGTTTGTGTCGTGCAGTGTCTGTGTCACGCAGATAAATATCGGGGAGGGGGTGGGGGGTGGTCAAGCGGATTTGGGGGGGCGGGGTCAGGGGCGTCGGTGTGTTGCGTTCGCCTAAGAGAACGGGGGCTTGCGTTCGGAGACGGCTGCGGGTGCGATGTGGCTGGTCGCGCAGTTCCCCGCGCCCCTTGGGTGGGTTGTCCTTGCGTGTATTCGACAGGGGGGCTCAGCAGGTCTGCCCAGTTCGTACTTCTTTGCCAGGGAACCCGGCTTCAGGGAACCGGTGTCAGCGTGTCCCCTCTGCGCCCCGTGCGCCCTGGGCGTATGTCGTCGGGGTCACGCCGACCGTGGCTGTGAAGTCGCGGATCAGGTGGGCCTGGTCGGCGTAGCCGAGGTCGGCGGCCAGGGTCGCCCAGTCCACGGGCTCGTCGACTCCCGCTCGCTCCAGGGCGTCGTGGATGCGGTAGCGCAGGATGACCCACTTCGGGCCGACGCCGACGTAGCCGGCGAAGAGGCGTTGCAGCAGCCGTACGGAGAGGCCCTCCGCGCGGGCGAAGTCGGTCACGCGGCGGATCGTGCGGTCGGTGCGGATGCGGTCGACCAGGGTGGCCGCGAGTTCGGCCTGCGGGTCGGGGCGGGGGCCGAGGGCGAGCAGGAAGGCGTCGAGCGCGGCGACGCGGGCGGTCTCGTCGGCGGGGTCCAGGACCGTGGCGGGGTCGGTGTCGGGGAACACCTCGGGTTGCCGGACCCGTCGTCCCGTCCACTCCGACACCGGGCGCTCCGGCGCGACCGAACGGAAGGCGCCGGGCCGGAACTTGATGCCGCAGACCCGTCCCCGCCCCTCCAGTTTCTGGGCGAAGAGGCCGTGCGGGATGCCCGCGACCTCGACGAAGGCGTCCTCGCCGGCGAGCCGCTGGAAAACGATGTGCACGGCCGGGTGCGGGACGACATGAGAGACGTAGGGCTCGGTCAGGTCCCAGTCGATGAGCCAGTAGTGCTCGATGTACGGGCGGAGGGGCTCGGCGGGCTCGGGACGACGGAAGCGCACGCGCGCGAGGAGCTCGGCGGGGTCGACGATCCCTCGGGTGTCACGGTCCGGCGCGGCCATGAAGCGATCGTAGGACGCGCCACTGACAACGGGTGGGAGGTGATGGGGGTGGGGGTGGGAGGGGGTGCCGGGGCGGCCGGAACACCCGGGGCGGACCCGCCCAGAAGGCGGCATCGGGCCAGCGCCCGCCTGTCCCGGCACCGGTATCCGCCCCGCGAGGGCCGACCCAGGCACGGGCACCGATCCCACCCGGACCGCTCCCAGCACCGCGTCAGCCCCACTCGGACCGCTCCCAGCACCGGCGTCAGCCCCGCGCGGCCCGCTCCCGCGCACTGGCATCGAGCCCGCGCGGCCCGCTCCCGCGTACCGGCCTCGAGCCCGCCCGGGTCGGCCCAGGCACCTGCATCCGCCCCGCGCGAGCCACCCCAGCCGCCGCCACCAACCCCACCCCACCCGCTCCCCGCACCGCCATCCACCCTCCACCCCACGCCCCCACCCCACGCCCACACCCCGCACCCCGCCGGAATATGTGCGCCAAGGCAGCCGTTGGAGGGTATAGTTGAATAGTCAACAACCTGGAGGGTGAACGACCATGCAGTTCGGGATCTTCAGTGTCGGGGATGTCACGCCGGACCCGACCACCGGACGGACGCCGACCGAGCGGGAGCGCATCAAGGCCATGGTCGCCATCGCGCTGAAGGCCGAGGAGGTCGGGCTCGACGTCTTCGCGACCGGGGAGCACCACAACCCGCCGTTCGTGCCGTCGTCGCCCACCACGATGCTCGGGTACATCGCGGCGCAGACGGAGAAGCTGATCCTCTCCACCTCCACCACGCTCATCACCACCAACGACCCGGTGAAGATCGCGGAGGACTTCGCGATGCTCCAGCACCTGGCCGACGGCCGCGTGGACCTGATGATGGGCCGCGGCAACACCGGCCCGGTGTACCCGTGGTTCGGCCAGGACATCCGCCAGGGCATCAACCTCGCGATCGAGAACTACGCCCTGCTCCGCCGGCTGTGGCGCGAGGACGTCGTGAACTGGGAGGGCAAGTTCCGCTCCCCGCTCCAGGGCTTCACGTCGACACCGCGTCCGCTGGACGACGTACCGCCGTTCGTCTGGCACGGTTCGATCCGCAGCCCCGAGATCGCCGAGCAGGCGGCCTTCTACGGCGACGGGTTCTTCCACAACAACATCTTCTGGCCGGCCGACCACACCAAGCGGATGGTCGAGCTGTACCGGGAGCGCTACGCGCACTACGGCCACGGCACGCCGGAGCAGGCGATCGTCGGGCTGGGTGGGCAGGTCTTCATGCGGAAGAACTCCCAGGACGCGGTCCGCGAGTTCCGCCCGTACTTCGACAACGCCCCGGTCTACGGCCACGGGCCCTCCCTGGAGGACTTCACCGACCAGACCCCGCTGACGGTCGGCTCCCCGGAGGAGGTCATCGAGAAGACGCTCGCGTTCCGGGAGTACGCCGGTGACTACCAGCGCCAGCTGTTCCTGCTGGACCACGCCGGGCTGCCGCTCAAGACGGTCCTGGAGCAGCTCGACCTGCTCGGCGAGGAGGTCGTACCGGTCCTGCGCAAGGAGTTCGAGGCGAACCGCCCGGCGGACGTGCCGGACGCGCCGACCCACGAGTCCCTCAAGTCCGCCAAGTCCGCCAAGTCCACCGAGTCCGCTGAAGAGGTGAGCGTCGTATGAAGCTCGTAGTCGTCTCGGCGGGGCTGAGCGTTCCCTCGTCCACCCGCCTCCTGGCCGACCGCCTGGCCACCGCCACGGCGGACCGCGTCCCGGCGGAGATACAGGTCGTGGAGCTGCGCGACCTCGCGGTCGAGATAGCCCACAACCTCACCAACGGCTTCCCCGGCAAGAAGCTCGCGGCAGCGCTGACCGCGGTGACGGAGGCGGACGGCCTGATCGCCGTCACCCCGGTGTTCTCGGCGTCGTACAGCGGACTGTTCAAGTCCTTCTTCGACGTGTTGGAGAAGGACGCCCTGGTCGGCAAGCCGGTCCTCATCGCGGCGACGGGCGGCAGCGCCCGCCACTCCCTCGTCCTGGACCACGCCCTCCGCCCCCTCTTCGCCTACCTCCGAGCGGTCGTCCTCCCCACCGCGGTCTACGCCGCCTCGGAGGACTGGGGTGCGGAAGGCCTCCCGGAACGCATCGACCGAGCGGCGGGAGAGCTGGCCACCCTGATGCAGGGCCTGTCGGCGACCCACCCGGCGGACGGGCCGGCGGTCGTACCGTTCGCGGACCAACTGGCGGCGCTGAACATCAGCCCGTCCGGCGTTTGAGGACTGGCGCACGCCATCCCGATCCCCCACCCACCCGCTGGGGCCACAGCTGATCCGGTGTGTGAGCGCGAGGGCACACCATCCGCCCCTCCGGCCCATCCATTGGGGCCACGCCCTTCCACCCCGGCCGGCGAAAATCAGCCCGTCCGGCGTTTGAGGACAAGGCCCCTTCAGAGCCGACGGGGGTCTGGGGGCGCAGCCCCCAGGTACGCCCGCCCCGAACTCGGGCCGAGCTCCACCCAGCCCCCGCCCACCCGACCGTGAGAAGACGGTAGGAGCAAAGCCCAGGTTGCGCCCACCTCGGTGAGAGCCAGGTAAAAAGGGTGATCGTAGACCCGCCCCCACCGCCCCACCGCCGGAGGCCTTGGCACACTGGGTGACGTGCCCCAGACTGTGCTGCTCGCTGAAGACGACCGCGCCATCCGTCATGCCCTGGAGCGGGCCCTGACCCTGGAGGGCTACCAGGTGACCGCGGTCGCCGACGGTGTCGAGGCGCTCGCGCAGGCGCACCGCACTCCGCCGGACGTCCTGCTCCTCGACGTCATGATGCCCGGCATCGACGGCCTCCAGGTCTGCCGGGTGCTGCGCGCGGAGGGCGACCGCACCCCGATCCTCATGCTCACCGCCCTGGTCGAGACGGCCGACCGGATCGCCGGTCTCGATGCGGGCGCCGACGACTACGTCGTGAAGCCCTTCGACGTGGAAGAGGTCTTCGCCAGGCTCCGCGCCCTCCTCCGCCGCACCAGCCCGGTCGCGGCGAACGGCGTCCCCGGAACCCCCGCCCCGTCCGGAGCGTCCGGTGTCCTCCCCGACGTACTCCGGGACGACCCGCACACGACGATGTCCTCCGACAAGCAGATCTCCGCGGCCGGTCTCCGCATGGACCTCCAGGCCCGCCGCGTCTGGCGCGACGAGCGTGAACTGGAGCTGACCCGGACCGAGTTCGAGCTCCTGGAACTCCTCGTCCGCAACGCGGGCATCGTCCTGGACCACTCCACGATCTACGACCGCATCTGGGGCTACGACTTCGGCCCCGGCTCCAAGAACCTCGCCGTCTACGTCGGCTACCTGCGCCGCAAGCTCGACGAGCCCGGCGCGCCGCAGCTGATCCACACGGTGCGCGGCGTGGGTTACGTGCTGCGGGAGGACTGAGTGGGCCGCCTGCGGCGGTTCGTGGCCACCAGGCGACCCAGGCTCGTCTCGCTGCGCACCACGTTCGTGGTGTCCTTCGCGGCGGTGACCGCGGCCGTCACCCTGCTCGTCGGCGTGCTGTCGTACGGCGCGGCGGCCCGGCTGGTCCGCGTCGACCAGGAGTCCGTGTTCGACCAGGTCGTCCAGGATCTCCAGGACGAGGTGCGCACGCACCAGATGACCCCGGACGACTTCTCGTCCTCCGCTCCCGGCCACGACATCGTGCGCCCGGCCCGCACGGACGTGCAGGTGCTCGGCCCGGACGGCGGGGTCCTCGACAGCGGCAGCCCCGCGCTGCCCGTCACCGGCGACGACCGGGCGATCGCGGGCGATCGGATCGCCGGGAAGACGGCGGAGCACAAGGACGTCGCCGTCGGCGAGGACGTGTACCGCATCGCGACCGTCTCGCTCGGTGCCGGGCGGGGCGCGGTGCAGGTCGCGCAGGAGTTCAGCGACACGGAGGATCTGCTGCGGGCCCTGCAGCAGCGGACGTTCGTGCTGATGGCGGCCGTGGTGGTGCTGGCCGGGCTGTGCGGCTGGTGGCTGGCGCGGCGCATCACGCGCCGGCTGATCGTGCTGACCGCCGCCGCCGAGGACGTGGCCCGCACCCGCCGCCTCGGCGTGCAGGTCCCCGTCACGGGCTACGACGAGGTGGGCCGCCTGGGCCGCGCCTTCGACCGGATGCTGGGCCGGCTCGCGCAGTCGGAGGAGGACCAGCGCCGGCTGATCCAGGACGCGGGCCACGAGCTCCGCACCCCGCTGACCTCGCTGCGTACGAACATCTCGCTGCTGCGGCGGATCGACGAGCTGCCGCCCGCCACGCGCGAGGAACTGGTCGCCGACCTCTCCCAGGAGGCCCGCGAACTCACCGATCTGGTCAACGAGTTGGTGGATCTGGCGGCCGGGCAGTCCGACACCGAGCCGCCGCAGCAGGTCGACCTCGCCGACATCGCGGAGGACGTCGCGGGCCTAGCCCGCCGTCGCACCGGCCGGGACATCACCGTCCGCGCGAGCGGCGACACGACGACCGACGGCCGACCCGGCATGCTCCAGCGCGCGATCTCCAACCTCGTGGAGAACGCGGCCAAGTTCGACCGCGCGGGCCAGACCCCGATCGAGATCGCGGTCTCCGGCCCGGCCCGCCCCGGCACGGTCCGCGTCGAAGTCCTCGACCGGGGCCCCGGCGTCTCCGAGACCGACCTCTTCCGCATCTTCGACCGCTTCTACCGCGCCGCCGACGCCCGCTCCCTCCCCGGCTCCGGCCTCGGCCTCTCCATCGTCCGCGAGGTCGCCCTCGCCCACGGCGGAGCGCCCTTCGCGCTACGGCGGGACGGCGGCGGCTCGGTGATCGGCTTCACGGTCGGCGGCGTGGCGGAACCGCGGCCCGGGCCCCGGGGCACGCGGCCGGGCCTGCGGAACTGACGTGCCCGGGGCGGGAGTCGGCCGGTCGCCCGGTCAGCCGTTGGAGGACGTCCGGCCGAAGCAGCGCTCCAGTTCGTTCAGGTCGTAGAACTTGCTGCCCTTGGAGACGGGACGGCAGCCCGCCTTGAACGCGGTCTCCTTCTCGTTGTAGAGCATGCGGACGAGGTAGGTGCTGCCCTTGCGGAAGACGTCCCACTGGATGTTGGAGCCGAGGGGGGCGACGTCCGCGCCGCGCCAGGAGTTGGTGGCGTAGGTGTACGGGTGCTTGGCGGTGACGCCCCGGGTGCTGCCCGGGAGGCCCATCAGCGCGGCCAGCGGGATGATCTCCTCGGCGTGCGTGAAGCGGAGTTCGGCGCCCAGGTCGCTGGTGCCGTCGCGCTCGGCCTCGGCCTTCTTGAAGAAGTCGTCGAGCAGGACGCCGGCCATCTTGTACGTGATGTCGCTGTCCGCGAAGCCCGGCCCCTTCTCGTAGAAGTCCTCGGTGTCGGAGACGTACCCGAACCAGTCGGCGTCGGCCGCCGAGATGTACCGGTCCATGCCCCAGCCCTTGCCGCCCGGGCTCTCCTCGCTCATCGCGGGGGCGATGGCGTACAGGTTGTAGACGGCGGTGGCGGCCTCGACGTCGGTGCCGATCGACGCGAACTCGCCCGCCGTGATCCGGTCCACGAACGCCGGCTTGAACAGCTTCCTCAGTACGTCACGGGCGGCGCGGTGCGTCTTCGGCTGGTCGGTGAGGGTCTTCAGGGTGGTGGCGAGCCGCTGGTCGTTGGCGATGTAGTCGCGGTACGCGGCACCCCCGTCGGCCTTGTGGAAGTACAGGAGGTCCTTGTCGGTACGGGTGGTGCCGATCAGGGAGGTCAGGTCGGGGTCGGTCTGGGCGAGGGCGGCGCCGTAGAGGTTGGCGCTGTCGACCGCGCGGCCCTGACCCGAGCTGACGACGTCGATGGGCTCCTTCTTCTTCGCGATCGACGCGAAGAGGGTCGGCAGCCGCTTCGCCATGCGTACGGCGGTGTCGTGGATCTCCTCCTTGCCGCGCGCGCTGAGGTTCCCGTACCCGATGGTGCTCATGGCGGCTTCGAGGGCCTTGGCCTTCGGCCCGAACTCCCGTCCCTTCACGGTGAGTTGGCCCTCGGCCTGGGCCTTGTCGAGGAGCGCGAGGATCAGGTCGCCGTCCGAGCTGTCGGTCGCGGAACGGGAACCGTGCCGGGACACGTTCTCGGTGAAGACGGGGGTGAAGCCGGCCGGGACCTTCTGGTACGAGCGGGAGTTCTGCTCCGGCTGGTACACGGCCTTCGTGCCGAAGCTGTCGGTGTGGGCGTCGCCGCCGCCGGGGGCGGCCTGGGCGGCGAAGGGGGTGGCCAGCAGCGCGGTGATGCCCAGGACCAGGGCGGGGGTGACACGTCTCATGAGCCGCATGCTTCGCGGGGGGCGTGAACGCGAGGTGCACGCGGGGTGACTCCCGGGGCCCGGCTTTCGAGGCGCTTTCCCGACGCTGTGCCGGACAGGGGGTCCGGCGCGGCACCGCTCAACAGAGGCCGACGGCTGGGGATTTCACGGGCTTGTGGTGCCGTCGGCCGGGGTGAACAGCTGGGCCATCGCCTGCCAGAGGGGCATGACGCGGGGCGTGGCGCTCGGGGTTCGCCGGGTGGCGGACGGCCGGGTGGTGCGGGCGTTCTTCGTGAGGGAGACGGCGGTGTGGGACATGGCAGGGGGGTCCTTCCGGCGGAGTCGTCGACCTTGGCCTTGCGGGATCAACGATGCCGTCGGCGGGCTTCCGCCACGAGGGGGTGGGCTGCCCGGTCCGGGGTGCAGCTGGCACCACCCTCACCCGGGGGACGGCCTGGTGCGCGGCGGGGTGTCCGACTCCGCCCGGACCACGGCAGGTTGCGCGGTCCGGGCGGGCTGGGTGGCCAACTGCCGTACGCCGGGGGCTAGTTGTCCTTGCGGGCCACTCCGCCGTAGATCCCGATCGGTGCGGCGCCCGGTGCCGGGGTCTCCTCCGGGCGCCAGTGCGTGACGCGGACCAGGCCCGGGTCGACGAGGGTGAAGTCGCCGAAGAAGTCCAGGACTTGGGCGTGGCTGCGGAGGTTGAGGGTGGCGGTGGCCCGGTTGTAGACGGAGGCCGCGTCGTGCCGGCCGTCCTCGTGGACGTCGCCGGTGGCGTGCGAGAGGACGAGGTAGGAACCGGTCGGCAGGGCGTCGCGCAGGGTGGCGACGATGCCGTAGGGATCGCCCTCGTCGGACAGGAAGTGCACGACGGCGACCAGGAGCACCGCGATCGGCTGGTCGAAGTCGATGGCCTTGCGGACCTCGGGGTGGTCGAGGATCGAGCGGGGGTCGCGCAGGTCGGCCAGGATGACGGAGGTGTCGGTGTCCTCCATGAGGGCCATCGAGTGGGTGCTGACGATCGGGTCGTTGTCGACGTAGACGATCCGGGTGTCCGGGGCGATGGCGTGCGCGATCTGGTGCACGTTCGGCTCGGTGGGCAGGCCGGTGCCGATGTCGAGGATCTGGCGCACCCCGCCCTCGGCGACGACGTGCTGGACGGCCCGGTGCATGAAGCGCCGGTTCGCCCGGACCCCTTCCCGCACCTCCGGTGCCGCCTTGATGAACTGCTCGGCGGCCTCCCGGTCGACCTCGTAGTGGTCCTTGCCGCCGAGGAAGTAGTCGTACATCCGGGCCGGGTGGGGCTTGCTGGTGTCGATGATCAGTGGCTGCGCGCCACTGCCGTCTCCGCTGGGAGAGGTCATGGGGCCAGGCTCCGTCTTGGTGAGTGGCTGTCAGATCATCATCCTGGCATGCCGGCTGTCGGGCTCAGGGCCGCACTGTACAAACGGTGCCGCCCGTCCCGCCACCCGCTACTCCTTGACCGCCCCGGCGTTCGCGTCCTGCACGAAGTAGCGCTGGAAGCAGAAGAACAGGGCGGCGACCGGAAGGGTCGACAGCAGCGCCGCCGCCAGCTTCAGCGGGTACTGGGTGCCGCCGCCGAGGCCGCCGGAGACCAGCCGGGCGAGACCGGTGGTGAGGGTCTCGTACTGGCTCGACTGGGTCGCGACCAGGAAGTGCGTGAACTCGTTCCACGAGCCCTGGAAGGACAGGATCGTCAGGGTGAGCAGGGCCGGCCGGGCCATGGGCAGCACGATCGACCAGAAGATACGGAAGACACCGGCGCCGTCGACCCGCGCCGCCTCCTCCACCTCGCGGGGGATCGCCTCGAAGAACTGCTTCATGATGAAGATCCCGGCCGCGTCCACCATGATCGGCAGGATCATGCCGGTGTAGGTGTCGAACAGCCCGAGCGTGTTGAGGACCAGGAACCGCGGGATCAGCAGGGCCACCCCGGGCACCGCCATCACGGCGAGGACGAAGCCGAACAGCAGGGTGCGGCCGGGGAAGCGGAGCCGGGCGAGCGCGTAGCCGGCCATCGAGTCGAACAGCACCCGCCCGGCGGTGACCACCACCGCGATGAACGTCGAGTTGCCCAGCCAGCGCAGGAACGGCACCCCCTCACCGGCCTGGCCGAGCCCGAACAGCCGCTGGTAGGCGGCGGTCGTCGGCGTGGTGGGGATCAGCCCGAGCGGATGCGCCGCCGCGTCCGGGTCCGTCTTGAACCCGGTCACGAGCTGGATCACGAACGGCATCAGATACAGCAGCCCCACGGCCGTGACCAGCGTGTACCCGAGGATCCGCAGGGCGAGCGGGAAACGGCCGAGCACGGGCAGCCCCTGCCCCCGCCCCCGGGCCTCGGTCCGCACCGGCGTGGACTTGGCGGTCATCGCTTCCTCCGGAGGCGGCGCCCGCCGCGCTCGCGCAGCGCGAGACGTTGCAGGGCGGTCATGGTCAGGATCAGGGCGAGCAGCAGGAACGCGATGGCCGCGCCCTGCCCGTAGTTGGCGTCGTCGAAGGCCGTCGAGTACGACAGATAGGCCGGGGTGAGGGTGGTGTTGCCGGGGGCGCCCTGACCCATGACGTACACCTGGTCGAAGACCTGCCAGGTGCTGATCATGCCGAGGGTGAGGACGAGGAACAGGACCGGCCGCAGCGCGGGCAGCGTCACATGGCGCAGCATCTGGAAGCGGTTGACGCCCTCGATGGCGGCCGACTCCTCCAGTTCCCGGGGGATGTTCTGCAGGGCCGCGAGGAAGATCAGCATGAAGGTGCCGGAGGTCGTCCACACGGCGAGCAGGATGATCGTGCACATCGCGACGGACGGCCCGGACAGCCAGTCGAACCAGGACAGCCCCATGAACGCGTGGTGGGCCAGCGCCCCCGAGGGATGCTCGGGGTCGACGAGACCGAGCCCGCCCAGCAGCAGCGAGAGGACCCCGCGCGGGTCGTTGAACCAGTTCGGCCCCTTCAACCCCAGCCAGGACAACAGGGTGTTGACCGCTCCACTGCCCTGGAACAGGAAGAGGAAGACCGTGGAGACCGCGATGGAACTGGTCACCGACGGAAAGAAGAAGACGGTCCGCAGCGCGCTACGGCCGCGCAGCATCCGCTGGTTGACGATCAGCGCCAGGCTCAGCGCCAGGACCGTCTGCAGCGGCACGGTCAGCACGACGTAGTAGAAGTTGTTGCGCAGCGCGGTCGCGAACAGGGTGCGGTCGAGGCCGTTCTCGGTGAGCAGGGAACGGTAGTTGTCGAGGCCGACGAACTTGGCCTGCCCGCTGAACGGGTTGGACTGCCCGTCCCAGTGCAGCATGCTGACCCACAGGGCCATCAGGATCGGCAGCACCAGGAAGAGGCCCAGCACGATCACCATCGGGCTGACAAACAGCCAGCCCCAGGTCCGTTCGGCGCGGCGCCCCGCACGCGGGGTGTTCCTGGCGCGGGGCGCCGCGGCCGGGCCGGACCCGCCGGGCGTGTCAGGTGCGCCCGGCGAGTCGGCCGTCAGGGGGGTGCCGCCTGTCACCGCGGCGGCGGTGTCACGGGGAGACATGGCGGGTCAGTCGCCCTTCGTGAGGGCCTGTTCGCCGTTGCTCTGCAGGTCGGCGAGGATCTTCTTCGGGTCGGTGGTGGCCAGCGCCGCGAGCTCGGTGTTGAACTGCGTGAGGACCTTGTCGAAACCGGCGATGGTCACCGGGCCCTGCGCGTAGGCGCTGCCGTCCACCCATGCCTTGGCGGAAGGATTCTGCTTCACGTACTCGGCCTGGGCGCTGGTGCGGGAGGGCATCACACCGAACGCGGCGGCGTTCTTCACCTGCTGTGCGCTGGTCGTCAGGTACTTCACCAGATCCACGGCCGCCGCCCGGTGCGCGCTGTCCTTGGCCACGCCCCAGCACTGGCTGAAGGCGAGCGTGCCCTTGCCGGACGGGCCCGCGGGCAGCGGCACCACCGCGTACTTCACGTTCGGGTAGTCGGCCTGCATGCCGCCGCTGAGCCAGTTGCCCTCGACGGTCATCGCGGCCTTGCCGGTGCCGAGGGCCTCACCGCCCCAGTTGGTGTCGACCTGCTTGGCGAACTTCAGCGCACCGGACGCGAGCAGGGACCGTACGTAGGTGAGCGCCTCGACGTTCTGGGCGCTGTCGGCGGTCATCTTCGTCTGACCGGCGTCGGTGATCCACCCACCCGCCTCCCTCATGAACACGCCCAGCCGCGCCCACTCCCCGTTGACGACCAGGCCGGTGACCTTGCCCTTGGTCAGCTTCGCGGCGACCGTCTTCAACTGGGCCCAGGTGGTCGGGTAGTCCTTGTCGGTCAGCCCGGCCTTCTTCCACAGATCGGTGTTGATGGCGAGCCCGAGCGTGGAGTTGTCCTTCGGCAGACACACCAGCTTCCCGTCGTACGTGAACGAGGTCCGCAGCTGCGCGGAGAAGTCGCCCACGTCCTCGACCTTGTCGCCGTACGGGTAAAGGGAGCCGGCCTTCGCGTAGTTGGCGAACTGGTCGGAGTTGACGTAGAACGCGTCCGGCGGCTTGTGCCCCGCGAAGGACTGCGCCAGCTGCTGGTTGATGTCCTTGGCGACATCCACGGTCACCGTGTTGCCGGACTCCTTCGCGTACGCGGCCGCCGCGTCCTTGACGGCCTTCGTCTCCGCGTCACCGGAACTGGCGATCAGCACGGTCAGATGCTGCTTCGAGCTGCTGTCCTGCGCGGTCTTGCCACCGCCGAAATCCGACGAACAGCCGGTGCCGGCCAGCAGCACCACACAGGACACGAGGGCCGTGACGGCCGGACGGTTGACCATGAAATTCCTCCGAGGGTTACGGATGATGCGGGCGGCTCCACCCGGACGGCTTGGGGGCGCGGGTCCGGGGGTGGGGGAGGAGGGGGTGGGGTGAAGTGGGGCTGGGGTGGCGGGAGTTGAGGGGGGTGTGGGGTGAAGTGGGGCTGGGGTGAGGCGGGTTAGGGGGATGGGGTGAAGTGGGTCTGGGGTGAGGCGAGTCGAGGAGGTGGGGCGAGTTGAGGAGAAGCGGGGTGAAGTGGGTCTGGGGTGAGGCGAGTTGAGGGGGCGCGCTGGTGGCGAGTGGGTGTGGGGCGCTGCCCGGTATCCGGCTGAGGTGCGCGCGAAGGCCGCGGTGGTGGCGGTTCGCTGCTCGGCTTGGGAGTTGCTATTCGGCTAAGGCGGATTCCGCGGACGCGCTGCCGCTCGGGGCGTCGCCGACTGCCGAGTCGCTGCCTGGGGCGCTGGTGTGCGCCGATCCGCCCCTTGTTGCGCTGCTTCCGTTAGAGCTGCCGCTCGCTGAACTGCCGTGCGCTGAACTGCTGCCGGGCGTGCTGCTGCTCGCCGATCCGCTCGACGCCGATCCGCTGCCCGACGCGCTGTCGCTGGGGGCGTTGCTGCCTGCCCCGCCGCTGGCTGGGGCGCTGCTCTGCGCCGATCCGCTGCCGGCTGCGCTGCTGCCCGCAGGGCTGCTGCTTGCTGAACTGCCGTGCGCCGGACTGTTGTTGTCCGCTGAGCTGCTGCCGGGCACGCTGCCGCTCGCCGATCCGCTCGACGCCGATCCGCTGCCCGGCGCGCTGTCGCTCGGGGCGTCGCCGACTGCCGAGTCGCTGCCTGGGGCGCTGCTCTGCGCCGACCCGCTGCCTGCCCCGCCGCTGCCTGAACTGCCTTCCCCCGAGCCGCCGTTGACCGGACCGGTGCCCGTCGGTCTACCGCCGGCCGCCCCGCCCCGCACCGCCTGCGCGCTGTCCCGCACCACCAACGACGGCTCCAGCAGCAGCCGTTCAGGTGCCGCGTCCGGCGCCCCGATCCTGGCGAGGAGCAGGCGTACGCACTCTCGGCCGACCTCCTCCAGAGGCTGGGCCACGGAGGTCAGGGCGGGGAAGAGCAGTCCGGCGGTGGGGGAGTCGTCGAAGCCGACGACGGCCACGTCACGGCCGGGGGCCGCGCCGCGTTCGCGCAGGGTCTGGTAGCAGCCGAGCGCGAGCATGTCGCTCGCCGCGATCACCGCGGTCGCGCCCCCGTCCAGGAGCGGCCGTACGGCGGTGCGGGCCGCGTCGATCTCGTTCACGGACTGCGCACGCCGCCCCCGGGTCGGCAGACCGTGCCGCCGCATCGCCCGCAGCCAGCCCTCGGCACGGTCGTCACCGGCGGCGGAGGAACCGCGCTCCCAGCCCAGGAACGCGATCCGGCGATGCCCGAGGGAGACCAGATGCTCGACCGCGGCGTCCGTGCCCGAGGCGCCGTCGACGTCGACCCAGTCACCGATCTGCCGCCCCGACCACATCCGCCCGAAGCCGACGAACGGCACGTCCCGCTTGGCAAGCCACGCCTGACGCGGGTCGCCGTGCTCGGTGCCGCTGAGCACGAAGCCGTCGACCTCGTGCTGGTCGAGGAGTTCCTCGTAGCCGTCCAGGGACGGCAGTCCGGGCGGCGCCGCGAACAGCAGGATCCGGTACCCCGCCTCGTCGGCGGCCTGCGACAGCGCGTGCAGGAAGCGGTCCAGGACCGGGGAACTGGCCGGCCCGGGCTGGACGCCGTAGCCGATGAGTCTGCTGGAGCGGGTGCGGAGCGTCTGCGCGGCGCGGCTGGGGCGGTACCCCATCTCCTCGATGACGCGGCTCACCCGCTCCAGGGTCTCGGGCCGCAGCATGGCCGGCGAGTTGATCGCGTTCGACACGGTCTGCGGGGAGACCCCGGCGCGGGCGGCGACCATCGTGAGGGTCACCTGACCACCCTTGGCCGAGGTGCTTCTGCTGGAGCGGGGCATGCGGCTCTCCGACTTGCTGAGGAGATGTTGTCTCGGTTTTAGCGTTCCAAAGCCGTTGTCATCGCTCTGACGTCTGACTTAGTGTCTTTTGAACGATCCAACGCTGAGAGGTTCTACTTCCTTGGACACCACTGTCAAGACCCAGGACACCGACGGCTCGGTCGCTCCGCCCCCGTCCGCCGCCGAGGGCCTGCAGCCGTTCCTGCACGACGCGGTCGTCACCCTGCACGCGCCGAGCCTCGCCATCTCACGCACGGACGGGCAGCTCAGCGGGGGTGCGGACGGCTTCTACCACGGTGACCGCAGGGCCCTGTCCCGGCTCACCGCGACGGCCGAGGGCATCGCCCTGGCCCCGGTCCAGGGCGGCCCGCGCGGCGCGGACCACGCGGACTTCCGGTCGATCCTGCGCGGCCTCGGCGAGGTCACCCCGGACCCGGCGGTCGCCCTGCACCGCCGCAGGACCACGGCCGACGGCCGCTTCGAGGAGACCTTCGAGATCACGAACGCGGGCGGCGAACACGTCCGCTTCCGCTTCACCCTGACCGCCGGAACCGACCTCGCGACCATGGAACAGGTCAAGTCGGGACGCCCCGTCGAGGAGACCCGGCCGAGGACGGCGGACGCGGAAACCGGCACGGTGACCTGGACCGCGGACGACTTCACCGTACGACTGACGGCGGTACCGGCACCGAACACGGTCCGGACGTGGATGGACGACCGGCGGCACTACGAGGCATCCCGCGACGCATCTCGCACGGCAGCCGACACCGCGTCCCCCAACGCAGCCCATACCGCGTCCCGCGACGCATCACCCAACGCTCCCCGCGACGCATCCCAAGACCTCTCCTACTCCTACGACGTGGAGTTGGAGCCCGGGGCGTCGTGGAGCGTGACGCTGACCTGTACGGCGTCGTACGCGGACGGGGACCAGTTCCCGGCTCCGCCGGCGGGTCAACTCCGTTGGGGTGCAGCGGTGTTGAAGAGTGCGGACCGTCACCTCGACCAGTGGCTGGCCCAGTCCCTGGCCGACCTGGACCGCCTCCGCCTGACGGACCCGCAGTCGCCGGACCCGGCTCGCCCGGACCAGTTCCTGGCGGCGGGCGCCCCTTGGTTCCTGACCCTGTTCGGCCGCGACGCGCTCTGGGCCGCCCGCATGCTCCTCCCGCTCGGCACCGATCTCGCCGCCGGCACCCTGCGCACGCTCGCCCGCCGCCAGGGCACCGTCACCGACCCGGCGACGGAGGAGCAGCCCGGCAAGATCCTGCACGAAGTACGCCGCGCCACACTGCAGTTGGGGGGCGGCCGGTCCCTCCCGCCGGTGTACTACGGCACGGTCGACGCGACTCCGTTGTGGATCACCCTGCTGCACGATGCCTGGCGCTGGGGGATGGCACCGGCCGAGGTGGCGGAACTGCTGCCGCACGCCGAGGCGGCCCTCGCGTGGATGGGGGACGCGGCGGGTGCCGACGGTTTCCTCAAGTACGTGGACCAGACCGACGGGCACGGCCTGTCCAACCAGGGCTGGAAGGACTCCGACGACTCCATCCGCTACCGCGACGGCCGCCGCGCCCATCCGCCGATCGCGCTGTGCGAGGTCCAGGCGTACGCCTACGAGGCGGCCCGCGCCGGGGCGGCCCTGCTCCGGGCGTTCGGCCGCCCGGGCGCGGACGCGTGGGAGGAGTGGGCGGACCGGCTCGCCACCCGCTTCCGCGAACGGTTCTGGGTACGGGACGAGAAGGGCCCGTTCCCGGCGGTCGCCCTGGACGGCGACGGCAGGCCGGTCGACTCGGTCACCTCCGGCTTCGGCCACCTCCTCGGCACGGGCCTGCTCAACGCGGAGGAGAGCGCCCTCCTGGCCGCCCGCCTCGCCGCCCCCGACCTCGACTCCGGCCACGGACTGCGCACGTACAGCAGCGCCGGGGTGGGCTACAACCCCTACGGCTACCACGTCGGTTCGATCTGGCCGCACGACACCGCGATCGCGATACACGGCCTGGCGCGGGCCGGTTTCCCGGCGGAGGCCGCGTCCCTGGCCGCCGGTCTGCTGACGGCCTCGACGGCCTTCGCATCCCGCCTGCCGGAACTCTTCGCGGGGCACGGCACGGAGGCGGGACCCGCGCCCGCCCCCTACCCCGCGTCCTGCCGCCCGCAGGCCTGGGCGGCGGCGGCTTCGGTGCTCGTGCTGCAGGCCGGCCTGGGGCTCACCGCGGATGTGCCGGGAGGGACGGTGACTGTGGCTCCTGCGTTTGCTCGCGACTACGGGCCGCTGAGCGTGAAGGGGCTTCGGGTTGGTGGGGGGCGGCTGGATGTGACGGTGACGGGGGAGGGGGCGGTGGAGGTTTCGGCGCCGGAGGGGGTTGTGGTGGCTGTGGGGTGACGGGGGTTCAGGGAGGGGAGTCAGCACCGGAACGCCCCCGGATGCCGGAGAGGTGCGGGAACTTCACCCGCACCTCGGTGGTCTTGGTGCCCGGTTCCGCCGCGGAGTACAGCCGTCCACCGCTCACGGCCCCGCACGAAAAAGGCGAGGCCCGAAGACCCCGCCCCTAACCCGACGTCACGTCACCTCACGTCAACGCCGAACCCGCACCTCAAGGCCGAACCCGCAGCTCAAGGCCGGACCCCCGCCTCAAGGCCAAACAAGGCAATAAGGCTGATGCCCCGCCTCGTGCAGCCGGTGGCTGAAGTCCTGCCACTCGTGCAGCGAATGGGAGCGGCGGGGGGATGACCTGGGGTTTCTCGGCGTAATGTGTGCTGACCAGGGAGAACACCTCTCCGTAGTTCTCACCGATCCACGCCGTTTCCCAGGCTCATGTGCCCTGGATGTGCCCTCGGGACTGCCCCCTCACCAGAGTGCGCCTTGCTCCGCCGCCGAGCTGGTGTTGGGTGGGGTCGTCGCCAGGGTCACCCGTGTCCTGGCGTTGATGGCACGAGGTTCCGTTGCCACGCCACCAGCGTCGCGCATCTGCCGCACGAGCTTGATCACTTGGGAGGGCCTGTAGACGGTTTCCAGGAGGGTGTATCGCTGGAGCTCGGACACAACGCGTCCCTCGGGAGACGCCGCTATGAAGTCATGCAAGATCCGCCGTAGTGGGGCCGTATCCGGTTCGAGTTCGAGCTCCAGCATCTGTTGTTGCGTGTCTTTGGGGTCGCGGTAGCGGACGCCGTATGAAGGATCGACCGTCCACATGGCGTCCTTCATCTTCTCCAGCCCCCTTTCGTGCTGGGTGCCGAAGATTAGGTTGAACCGCCCCGGGTTCGGTAGAGATCTCAGATTATGGTTGTGACCTGGGGTTTCGTGGGTTCCATGTAGTGGTTGGCTTCGTACTCGACGGGCGGAACGTGCCCTATCTCACCGTGGAGTCGGCGGTGGTTGTACCAGTCGACCCATTCCGCAGTGGCCAACTCGACCTGGGAGAGAGACTTCCAGGGCCGTCTGGGCTTGATCAGCTCGGTCTTGAACAGGCCGATCGTGCTCTCCATCAGGGCATTGTCGTAGGCGTCGCCGACCGATCCGATCGAGGCGGCGATGCCGGCGGCGTCCAGATGCTCGGCGAGCCGGAAACTCGTATATTGCGACCCGGCATCCGAGTGGTGGATCAACTCGCCTGGCTGAACTGGGTGTTGGTCGCGGTCGCGTTGCCACACGGCCATCTGCAGGGCGTCCAGGACGAAGACCGTTTCCTTCACGGTGGCCGCGGACCAGCCGACGATCCGGCGGGAGAACGTGTCCACGACGAAGGCGACGTAGACGACTCCGGCCCAGGTCTTCACGTGGGTGAAGTCCGCGACCCAGCAGCGGTTGGGGGCGTCGGCGACGAAGTCTCGGTCCAGCAGGTCCGGCGCCCGTTCGGCCTGGCCGCCGGGCAGCGTGGTGATCACCTTCCTGCCGCGGACGGCGCCGGTGATGCCGAGTTCGCGCATGAGGCGCTCGACGGTGCAGCGGGCCACGGCATGTCCCTGCCGGTTCAGTTCGCGCCAGATCTTGCGGGCCCCGTAGACGCGGTAGTTGGACGTGTGGACCTCTTGGATGCGCTCTTTGAGTTCCTCGTCGCGCACGGAACGGGCGGAGGGGGCTTCGAGGCGTTTCTTGTGGGCGTAGTAGGTGGAAGGGGCGATCTTGCAGTCGTGCTCGGTGAGCGTCCTGCAGATGGGCTCGACGCCGCCGAAGCGGTCCCGGTGCTCGTCGATGAACGCTACGAGCGTGTGTGTGGCCGGTCGAGCTCGGCCGCGAAGAAACTCGCCGCGGCCTTCAGGATCTCGTTGGCCCGCTTCAGTTCGGCGTTCTCCTTCTTCAACGCCTTGAGCTGGGCGGACTCCTCCGTCGTCGTTCCCGGACGCTGGCCCCCGTCGATCTCGTGCTGCTTCACCCAGTTCCGCAGCGTCTCGCGGGAGCCGATGCCGAGCTTCTCGGCCACCGCCTGCAGGGCGGCCGTCTCGTTCGGGTAGTCGTCGCCTACCTCGGCGACCATGCGCACCGCGCGACGGCGGAGCTCAAGCGGGTAACGGGAAGGTCGTGCCATGACCCGATCCTTTCATGAAATCGAGTCTCCATTCGAACCGGGGCGGTTCAGATAGAGCTTCCTGCTGCCCTCGTCGACCATCTCGAAGTACAGCGTGTGCGAGAAGCCGGCCCGGCGAAGAGTGTCCCGGTACTGCTCCCGCAAGAACGCGAACTTGAGTGGGGAAGGCTGCTGGAAGACGGCCTGCCAGTCCTGGCTGCCGAAAGCTTCGTCGCCACGTTGGCGGTGGCCGTCGTGGTTCTGTGCGAACCGGGTAAGGAAGCTGGGCTCGAAGGTCACCATCACTTCGGTGCTGCGGTAGCGACCCAGCTCGTGTAGCAGCGAGTACGGGATATCGGGTCCACCGAAGCTGTCCAGAAGGACGAAGAGTGGTTTTCCTAACGAGCCGATGCTGCGCAGCTTCTGTAGGAGTGACGGGTGATAGTCCCCGTGCCGTATGTCGACGGCTACTCGTTCGGTGACGTCGTCCGTGTGCCTGGATCGGACGAGCGCCATCTGGCGCTCCAATTCCTCAACCCGCCGTGGGTCCTCTTCCATGAGGATCATGCGCATGCGCTTCGGGTACCTGTGCAGAGCGCCGGTGAAGACGTCGTAGGCGATGACCGGAGAACCGGGCTCACCGTGCTTGTAGATCCCCGCCCCGGCGAAACCTTCTGCGTAGCTGATCAAGTCGTTCCGCGACAGCAGAATCGGTGCCCACGCTTCCAAGTACTTCCTGAGTAAGTCATGTTTTGCGGCTGTGTGCGGATCGCGTTCCCACACGGCAGCCTTCGGCACGGCCATGACCGCTCCCCCACTTCTGTCGGCCTTGCTGGGGAGAGGGTCACACACGGTCGCCTCATGTCACCAGAGTGCGTACGGCGCCTGCTGGACTTTGGCCGTTACTGTGCTGCCACAGGCAGTCGGGGAGGCATCTCGCTCCAGGTCGCCCCGTCCAGCTCGCGGCCCCCGGACTTGGGGGTACGGCCGCCCCATTGTTTGAAGAAGAACGGCACATCGGCGTTGCTGCAAGCGTCGCGGATCTGCACCAGCCACTCTTCTTGCACTGGACGATGGTGGGGTCCGGATTCCCCGCCGGCGATGATCCAGCCGATGCCGTCCAGGCGCAAACCGGGCAGTGGGCCGAGCAATGGCTCGCAGGACAAGAAGCGCACTGCGGCGGGAACTTGTCGCAGGTCGTCGACGCGATCCAGATGATCTGCGTTTTCGACGGAGACTCCCATCCACAGGTTGGGCGGCCAGTCGAGCTCGTTTGCCACTCGTCGGAGCCTGCGCGCTCTCTTCGTCAGTAGCTGGTAGGTGTGCTGTGGCGTCTCGGCGATCACCTGGAAGACCTGGCGAACGAAGTCCAGGGGAACCTTGGCGTGGAAGAGGTCGCTCATGGAATTGACGAAGACCATGCGTGGGGCCTTCCAGTGGCGCGGGATGGACAGCGCATCCGAGTGGACGGTGAGGCCGAAGCCCGGTCCGGATGTCCTGGGGTCCCCATCAGCCTGGTACTTGGCAGCCCCCATCGCTTTTAGGCGCCTGGATAACGCCAGGGCGTAGCAGTTGTCACACCCGGGGGAGATTCGGTCGCATCCTGTGGTGGGATTCCACGTCGCCTCAGTCCACTCGATCGAGCTGCGATCGCCCATGAGTCCCCTCCCGTAGCGAGCGGACAAGGGCCATCAGCGCTTGCTCACTCGGCGCTCCGACTGCGCTGCCTAACGAGCGACGTGCCGAACTGACACGCGATCGCCCCCATCCTTCACTTCGAACGCGTGTTCTGGGAAGGGGGTGTTGGGGTCGAGGTGGCGGTGCCACCCGGCATCCCCTGCTCCTCCGAGTGAGCAGGCCGACAGCGCATGCCGTCGGCTCCGAAAGCAGATCTGCAGGTGCGCGGTGGAGGTCGACGCGGGAGTCCGACGAACCGTTCGTCTAGCGCAGTGCGTCGATGAGGGGCTTAGCAAAGGGTCTTCGCGTCGTCGAGTTGCGCGTGAACACTCCCTGCTTGCGGAGGAGCGCCTTCGTATGATCGTCGCGTTCCCCTTCGATAGCCGGTCGCCCGCGCGGTACGTACGCTTGGCCGGGCCGTCGGTCAGCCTGATCGGGGGACCGTGGTTCAGTCCAGCTTGATGGAGCGGATGCTGCCGTCGGCGCTCTCCTTGTTCGCTTAGGCCGACCCCAGGAACGTGCGATACATCAACTGCTGAGGGATGCTCGACCACACGAAAGCGTTGCCAACCCTGAACGGCGACAGCCATACCAACCAGGAAATCCCCTTGGCTTCCGGATCCTGTGGTTGTGTCTCAGCGTCGGTGGCGCTGTTCCGCAATGTCGGCCTCATTCAGCCAATAGGCGATGTTGTTCCTGATGGTGGGGACGATGGGATGAGCAGGGTCTACGAGGCGTCGTGTGTCGGTGAGCATCCGGGTGAGGACACGGACGGCTTCCCTGGGGTGGCCAGCGCGTCCGCGCCACATGGCGAGCTTGTCTAGTACCGACAATGTGGCTACGTGATCAGGGCCGAGGTGGCGTTCGATGTGGGTCAGCAGGGCCTGGTAGGTGTCGCTTGCCGTCTGTGCGTCGCCCGTTGCGGCCTGCCAGTGGCCAAGGCCGTCGAAGGTCGCCAGGGTTCGGAGGTGTCCGGGGCCCAGGACGCGTTCCTGATCGGGGAGGAGCTCTTGCAGTGCGGAGATGGCTGCCTGGGGTGCTCCTGCAAAGCCACGCATGACGGCGAGGCTATGACGGGTGCTGAGAATGCCTGAGTCTTCAGGCACGAGATGGAGTCGCTGATCGCGGAGGACTCGCTCCAGCGCTTGTACAGCCTTATGGGGCTTTCCCGCCCAGCCCAGGAACAGGGCGTGGCTATGTCGGGAGGTGAGTGTGTCTGGGTGGTGAGGGCCAAGTACTCGGGTTCTGTCGGCGATGACGGCGGCGAGGTCTTCTGCCGCGGCGGTCGGATCGATTCTTGCCTGCAAATGGGCGAGGTTGTGGCGGGATGCGAGCAGCTCAGGATGGTCTGTGCCCAGGACTTCACCCATGTCGGAGATCAGCCCCTGATATCCGTCGGTGGCTTTGTCTGTCTCGCCCGCTTCTCCCCGCCAGCGGGCAAGGCTCTGCCGGGTGGTCAAGGTGCGCAGATGCCGAGGCCCGAGCGCTCGTGTCTGGTCGGGTAGCAGCGCTTCTAGCAAGCTCACGGCCTCGGCGGGGTTGCCTGCCTCACCCTGCCACCGGGCCAAGTTGTGGCGTGCGGTCAGGGTGCCGTCGGCGTCGGTACCGAACTCCTCTTCCATGACTGGAATCAGCTCGCGGTAGGCGGCAACAGCCCCTGCTGCGTCACCCGCGACGCCCTTCCAGTAAGCAAGGTTGTGGAGAGTGGCGAGTATCGCGCCACGGTCGGCTTCGTTGCGCCGCCGGACAGCGAGAATCGTTGTGAGGGCGGCTACGGTGCCATGTGTGTCGCCCGTCTCACCCCGCACGACTGCAAGGTTGTGACGAGTCACGAGTGTCTCGGGGGCCTCGTCGCCGAACAACCGGACGTGGTCCGCCTCAAGACTCTCCAGGGTCTCGACTGCTCCGGCATGATCCCCGGCTCGGCTTTGCCAGCTGGACAGCTCGCCGCGGGCGACAAGCGTGCGCGGGTGGTCGGCTCCAAGGTGCCGGTGAGCGAGGGAGCAGAGCGCGTCGAAATGGGCGCGTGCCCAGGAGATGTCGCCGGATTCACCTGCACTCGTGCCCAGCCGGAACAGGAGGGTGTATGCGGTGTCGTCCTGCCACAGGGGGTGGCTCTCACCGTCCTCATCATGGGTGGCCAGCGAGCGGGCGCTGGCCCGCAGCCGCTGTGCGTAGTCCTGGTCGTGGGCGGTGTCGGGCCAGATTTCAAGTAGGGCGCGGGCAGCCGCCGGCAGGACAGTGTTCCTGCGCTGTGCCCGGATGTCTGGTGATGAACCAGGAGGTCGCTGCTCGCGCACGGCACGCTGGATGAGTTGGTGCACGCGGACCAGCCATGTGTCATCACAGCCCTCGCCCGGGGTGTGATCGATGAGGTGAAGTCGGTCCAGCGTCGCCAGGGTGTGCTCGGCCTCGAACTCGTCGACGGGTAGGTCTGTTCTGCTGCGCTCGGTCAGCCAATCGAGGGCGGCGTCGCTGGTGAACAGAGGGGAGGGAATGCCGGTAGTCCCGTCGAGGACGGCGGCCAGTTCGAGCATGGGCCGGGCCAGCATGCCGGTGTGCTGGTCGGCCTGGTCGACGGAGATGTCCCACAGCGCTGCCAGTGAGCTTGTCGCAACACTGCCGCGCACGGCAGGGATCAGTCGTTCGAGGGTGAGTCGACGGTCCGCGAGCAGATGTCGGTAACGGGTGATGCTGCACGAGGTGTTGTAGTCGAGGTATGCGGCTGCCCGCGACAGCGCCAGTGGGAGATGGCCGAGATCATTGGCGAGTCCCGCCAGCTCCGCGTCCGTACTGGGGTCGGCGGGTTCGGCCCGTTGCAGTGTGTTGCGCAGATGAGTGAAGGACTCCTTGGGAGTGAAGACGCCAACAGACAGGAACGGATGACCACTTGCTATGACGAGATCTCTCTCGCGGCTGCGCGTGGTGATGATGACGCTGCCGCGACCGGCGGTGCGCCGAGGCGCCCACAGTCCCTCCAGCGCGCCGGGGGAGTGCACGTCGTCGAGAACGATGAGCCAACTGCGATCGGTTACACGGAGCCAGTTGAGGAATTGCTCAGCGGCATAAGTGGTGTTCTCGCCGCTGTCCACCAGCTCGAGATCGCGGGCTGCCTGGGCATAGGCACCGGTTACGGCAGGCGTAGTGTTCGCCGTCACCCACATCAGCACGTCCACTCCACCGTCTGCCCCCTCGGTGACACGACGGCAGTAGTCGGCGGCCAGGCAGGATTTGCCGACCCCTCCGGTTCCTGTGATGACGCGCCCTCTAACGGCTGTGTCAGCTGCGTCCTCGCCGTCGCTGTCCTCAGGGCTGTCCAGAGCGTGTGCCAGGGCATCACGATGTTCCCGCTCGACGAGTACATCGGCTGTGTCCGGGACCAGACCTACGCGCAGGAGCCCTGCGTTGCGGGGTTTATCGCGATACTCCTTCTGAGCGCGGGTCGCGGGCGCTGCACCGTTGAGGCGAGCTGGGGTCCTGCTTTGCTCGGCCGCTCGGCGTAGGTTTTCCCACCGAGCGCGAGACTGTGGCCCGGGCTTCGAACCGGCGCGGCTTTCGAGAAGTTCGGTCAGGAATACGAAAGGGCGTCCGGCCCGCGGAACACTTTGGGCGCTGAACCACGCGCTGAGAGTGCTCTTGGTTAGGGCGACGGGCGGAGACTGCCGCATGCCCTGCTGGATGATCTGACCGAACGAGAGCCCGGATGCTCGCCGGCTTGCCCTCAGTTCATCGGCCAGGCGCGATGCTGCCGCCGGAATGTCCACCATGCCAATTCCCCGTTCGTTCCGAACCTTCTATGAACCCTATTCCGTACCTGTCTGACCACCACATACCTGCAGTTCGGCGGAAGTTGCTTCTCGCCGAACCCCGATCCGAACAGGTCAGGTGACGTG
Organism: Streptomyces sp. NBC_00252; assembly: GCF_036187565.1. Classification (NCBI taxonomy): domain Bacteria; kingdom Bacillati; phylum Actinomycetota; class Actinomycetes; order Kitasatosporales; family Streptomycetaceae; genus Streptomyces; species Streptomyces sp. NBC_00252. Next base: position 5,855,841 of record NZ_CP108087.1, read on the forward strand.
TGACCGGTCGCTTGGTTGGTCGAGTCCATGGATGGGACAGGCAATGCGCATTCTCTGGCGTAAGGCGCGGTACGTGTGGCACACGCCCAGGCTGCGGCGGCGGATGGCCGCGCTCGTTGTGCGGTGGATGGCCGGTGTCGCGCTAAGGACAGTGGCGGGCCTTTTGTGGGGGTGGTGGACCAGCCAGTGACAGAGCTCGGGGCTGGGTTGGTCGTTGCCACCAGAGACGGTGCAGATGGGGTCTGATCCAGCCGCAGCCCCGATGTCCGCCGAATCGCTGCGATGAAAGTCGCTGACAGCGCCGAACTCAGCCTTGGTTTCGGCGCCGTCTACGCCAGCCACGAAGAAGCGACACCACCTTGGGGACGAAGGATCCGTACTGGATGCTTACACCCATTGAGGTCGGGATTCTCTACCTCGCCCCGCGTCCTCGTCGTCCACCGCACCCGCACTGCCTACGACACCGAAGGCCCAGCCGACGTGGGCCACGAGGAGAGGGCGCCACCCAATCAGATAGCAGCCTCACTGCGGCACGGTCACTGTCATAAGTTTGCCGTCCCCAAGGTGGAGCCAGCCTCGGCCAGGAGTGACGGGGCTGCCGATAACGGAGTCTCCGGTCCTGATGCCGATCCAATCGCCGGCGTGCCGCACCTGAGGAGACAGCAGGAGACCGCGGTGGGCTCTCTTCACTTTGCCCAGCCAGGGATAGCTCGGCTCGAGCTTGTCTTCATCGCCGGCCAGGACCAGCGCCGTACCCTCATCGAAGCCGTGTTCTAACAGGTTCCGCAGCACACGCTGGGCCTGGCACTTGCCCAAGACCTCTGCGTCGTCCATCACGACAACGACCGGCTCTTCAGCGGACGCCACTGAAAGAGCCTCCGCGAGTTCGTCGTGCCCGATGTTGTCTTGATCGAAGCAAGCCACTACGCCATCCTGATCAGCCAACTCCCGGAGAGGCGACGGCTTGGGCGTGGCTAAGGCGAGCCGGGTGCCAGATGCGAGCAAAGAGCGTGCGATGTTCACCAGTGCCGTGGAGCGGCCTGACTTTGCCGGCCCGGCCACAACGAACGCGGGAGCCGTACCGGAGGTCAGATCAGGGCCGTATGCAGCCAGGTCATCACCCCCGACACCAGCAAGTGCCCACAACCTCGGTGCTGCAGGGTCGCGCATGGTCCACGCTTCATCGAAGCTGATGCTGGACGGCAAAGAGGCAGAGCGTTTCTGTACCTCCAACGCGTCATGGGCCGCGTCCCACAGGCCGAGCAACAGGACGTGATCTTCTTGCGTCAGGCTCGCCACGTGGGAGAAGGCGACAAGTGCCTCTCGCTCGGGCAGCTCACCGTGGGTGTACCAGCGGATCCACGCATCCGATGAGATCCCCGTCTGCTCCTCCATGGCAGTGAAGGACCACTTGCGCTTCCGTCTTTGTTCGTCGAGGCGGCGATGCAGCGTGACCAACTCCAGCCGCGCAGGTGAGTGGCCCACCTCGAACTCTCTGCTCTTCACTCCGTAGAACGTCGCGTTTGCTGGCCGTTGCTCCTCCGCAGCATCAGCCATCCTGACGAAGCCTTCACTACGGCGCACTACGCCTAGGAACACCCGCAATGCCTCCTTGTCGTACCACAGGGCCTGCGCCGCGTTGAGGACCAGTCCCTTTAAGGACTCATGCGCGTAGTTGAACTGCGGAGAGTCTTGGCCGGCGCTGGTCGGCGTCTCCGTGCTGGCTGGTGGCTCTGCTGCTGCCCGCCTGCTTGCGCCCTCGGCCCCCTCGGCGCCCTGCTTCGGCAAGTCCTTGGAGGGAACAGTCGCGTCATTCACGTCATCATCTCCGGCAGACGCTGTGGTATCTGCCGGAGGGTGTACTGAAGCTTGGGCGACGGTTTCCCTGACGACCTGCTTCCACAGGCCCTTGAAACGATCAACTTCGCCGTCTACGTCGCCGTGTCGAGCGGCTTCTGCCAGGACACGGACGATTACCTCAAGGCGGCCCCACGGCGGCAGGTCTGGCTTCTGGAACGTGTCTAACGCTGCCTGGTGATTCACGATCCAGTAGTCCTGAGCGTCCTTCCCGACCCTCTCGCGAATAGTCCGTGCTGATGGGAGTCCCGCGTCCAGCCTCAGGTCGTGGAGCTCGTCGTTCAGCTTCTTCAGATCAGGCTGGTCAGCCAGATCGGGTCTTTTCCACGGCTGAGCGGCCATTAGCTCTCCCCCTCCTGGTGCTTCTGAGTCAGACCCTGTAAATCAGGCGTGTTGATGCCTGCACCCACGGCCGTCAGGATCTGTCACGCCTGTCATTCGGCGGCTGTTCTTGGCCGATGCTGTCAGCGATCGTCTTGAGCCGTCAGAGCCGTCCGGGAAGCGCTCACGCTGGATGCATAACCCAGTCGGTGCCACACGGAAGGCAGATCCTCATGGAACAGATCAGCGTGCGCCTCGTAGTCCTCCTGCTGGTCGGAGTTCTCGTCACCGTCCTGACCTTGCATGCGCCGGAAGTCGGGGCGGCCTTGGTGGCCGCCACTGCGATGGTGGCGTTGCTCGCCCAACTCACGGACTCTGAATGACTATGGGTGAATGGAGATTCTTGGAGGCATGTGTCACCAGATCTCCCAAGTGTCTGTGTCTACAGCCAGGAGGGAGAGTGTGGGAGCAGGCAACCCTTTGCATCACCGCCCTTTTGCGAGGCGGTGCAGGATGTCCCAGCCCTTGCGTGTGATTCGGGGGTCGTTGTCTAGGGATGGAGGTCGGCCCAGTAAATGCTCCCGGTTGAGCCTGGCTACCGCCTGGGAGGTCTTGGGGCCGTAATGATCGCTCTCGGCTACGAGTTGGTCGAGATATCCGGCCCGCTTCAGTAGCTTCTGCAGTTGCTCGACGTCAGCATGGACGCGGCCTGGTGCAAGGCGCCGAGGGAAAGGCGGAACCATGAAGCGCCTGCGATCGGACAGCAGGGGAATACTCAGCTCCTGTCCAGCGTAGATCGTGTACGGGGCCCGGAGGTCATTCTCTTCGAGGATGCCTGCTTGGCGTACGCCGTAGCGTCTTGCAATGTCATTGACGGTTTCCTCAGGTTTGACCCGATACATCACATGCGTGTGCTGTGATGGTTGGTATGCGAACCGTTGTCGTGGCCACCACGGCCACCAGGGTTCCGCAGGCTTGGCCTGGTCGCGCGCAGTGCGCAGGGCTTCGGTGAAGCCCCTCGCGCTGGAGGCACGTTCCTCCAGGTACCGGGCGCAACCGGTCTGTGAACGTTCCTCCAGCGCGATGACGAGCTGCGCCTGCGCAGCCATACCCCAGTCGGCGGCAACCGCCCTTAGTACCTTGTTGGACAGTGAGTTGCCCTCTGCTTTCTCCAGACTGTCGACCATCGTGGCCACCTGGTGGACAGGGCGCTCGGCGATGCTGAGCAATAGTTGTGACTTGTGTGGAAGCAATCGCTCAAGCGCCACAGCGAGCCGGGCGAGGTCGCTGGGTGGGCGCGTCTGCCACAGTCCGGACAGCTCGGCGTCGCTGAGAAATTGTGATCCTGCCTGGTCCAAGTGCCGGAGCATCTCGGCTGCGTGACCTATGGGCCGGTGAAGGCTGAGCCGGAAGATCCGGTCTGCCGGTCCGTCCTGGCCAGCGGCGTCCAGCTTAGTTACCAGGTAGGCCGCCTGACTGGGCGAACACGCTCGGGCCGCATCGTCCAGAAGCGCTTCCATGGCCTGATCGGCGATCAGTTCGGTGAGGTGCGAGGTGATCGAGGCGAACTCCTCGACCGTCCGCTCCCGCGCGGTGTCCACGGCAGCCTCTAGGGCGTGTTGATGCTGGCCGACCGCCAGAAGATGCGCGACGAACTGGGAGATGTCCTCTGCAGGCCATTGCCGCACCGCCAGGAGTCGGGCCGTGGCGGCGGCGTCAGCCAGTTGGTTCGCTTGCAAGGCTGCGACTAGCTCGGCCAGGTACTGAGGTCCGCGTTGGCTCATGCAGACTGCGAAGATCTGCCGTGCTTCGTGTTCGTACCCTTCTCGCACCAGATCGGAGATCATCTCGGCAGCGTCGATCGCAGTACGTCTCTCTGCGACGACCTGGGAGAGGAGGTTCGAGGTATCCGGTATGGCGTCCGTGAGTAGAGGCAGGAACAAGGCCGTGACGTCGGAGGCCGTACGGCGCTCAGCGACGGCCCGAGCCACCTCGGAGAATGAACAGGCCAGCTCGCCGTGAGCCAGCTGCTGCATCAACTCGACTGCCTCTGTCGCATCCCTGGTCAGTGCGAATCCTGTGAGTAGCGCGAGTGCGTGTTCGGCGAGGCCCATCTGGCGCAGAGCCGCAGCCAGCTGAACGGCTTGCTGTGTCGGCTGCAATCGAACTGAGAGCTGCAACACACTGACAAGGCACTCGTCCGCTTTCATCGCTTGGAGCAGGTCCAACAGATGCGCCGTCTCCTCCACGGGTCGGGTCAGCAGCAGAGTCGGCAGTGCTGCCTCGGCTGGGGCGCGATGGCCGGCGTCGAAGAGGGCGGCCAAGAATGTGGCGACTTCGGCGACCGCTCGTACCTGCAGAGCCGTACGGACGAGATCGCCCGCGGTGGCCGAGCGTTGATGGCTCAGCAGACCCACCCACGTCACCAACTGGGAGACCGTCGCGGTACGCGGCGTTGACTCCAGGACGTGCAGCATGTCGTGCTGGGCGTCCGCCGAGGGCGCGGCTGGCACATAGGCGCGGTTGCGGATGAAAGGGGTGGCGCCCAGGCCGTTGCGGTCCAGGTCCAGAGGCGTGGGCCGACTCCGGGCCTTCAATCGTCCCCGTACATGGCGGAAGATGACATTGAGGTCGAGTAGCTCACCCGCGCCCGGAACGCCCCCGCTCAAGGTCTCGATGAGTTCCGCGGTGAAGGCCGTGAAGGTCTCCCCGGGCGGAGAGAGCGCTACGGCGGTTTCTCTCGCGGCTGCCATCACATAGGTGCCGTCCACCTCTGCAAGGTCGATGACGGACTCGGACTGCACACCGAACGCCCGCGCACCGTAGCAACAGTCAAGGATTACGACACGGCGGGCTGCCCCGGTGGACTCGATGGGGCGCCTGATCCAGTCGTAGGGGACAGCCGTGTCGTAGACGGAGGCGTTGTCGCTCTGTGGGAGGGCCAGGTGTAGATCCCCCCTGTCGTCGAGGAGCCCGTGCCCCGCGTAGTAGACCAGCAGGGTGTCGGTCGCCTCGCGTGCCGCCTTCTGCACGGCCTGCGAGACCTCGACGGTGGTGGCCGGGTCGACCAAGGCGGCACAATTCTCTGTTTGGAACGGCGCGTTGGGCCCACATAGCAGCGCCCTTAGCGCGGGTACATTGGCCTGCACGGCGGGCAGATCATCCAGATGGGAGTAGCTGCTGGCACCGATGAGCACGGCCCGTGAACGTTCAGGGCAGGGAAGGCGGTCCACAGCTCGGCCGCGTCTACTCGAGCCCGAGCTGTTCGAGAAGGACGCGTGCCTCCGCCAACGAGCCGGTATTGATCTCGACGGTTGTTCCGTCAGGTCGGCGAACCGTCAGGATGGGCTGACGCGGTCGCGTGGCGCGCCAGCTGATGAGGCTCATTGCCAAGGAAGCAGCGTTGAAGGTCGAACCGAGCACAAGCGACAGGACGTCGATCACCGGCCCTTGCGCTCCCGGTACCAGCGAGTCCAATGCCTCTAACTTCGGGACCGTCAGACTCCTCGTCTGCCGGTCCGATTGGAGCCAACCGTGCAGCGACCTCAACTCGGCTTCCTTCGCACGTTCATCCGCGCCTTCAACACTGACCTGGACCCGCACGATGCCTCCCCTTATGCCCGGGTGCTCACGCTCCACAGACGTCCAAGCCGACTCCACGGTTCCCGCAGGCTGGGCTTCGGCGTATTCGCGGTGGTCCCTAGAGCGAGCTACAGCAGCGGTCGTCGGACCTTGCATAGCTCGGAGCCAGCAGTGGCCTTGCACCTTGTCCCATGCAGACGCGTTAGACCTGCTCGGGGTGGGGGGCATCGGAGAAACAGTCACGCCCCGTGTCCTCCACGGCAGGTGCAAGGCCCCTGTGACTCGCGCAGCGAATGGGAGGGGCGAGGTGGTGACCTGGGGATTCTAAAATGCACAGGGTTGAACTGCGGAAACGACTCTCGACTGTTCTCACTGGTCGACGCCGTTTCCCAGGCTCATGTGCCCTCGGGGCAAGTGCGTTACTCGTGACTACCAGTCCGGTAGGCGTGTCCGTGTGCGCACGACACCGTACGGGAGTTCCTCCTCGGGAAGATCGCCCTCGGACACCGACGTCTGGCGCCGCGGATTTCGCCGTACCGGTCGGCTGTACTGACTACCCGAGAATGAATCTCGGATCCGGTCCATGATGGGGCGCGGTGCGAACGTTCCTCCCTCCTCGATGGCTCGTCGGCGCCGCGTCCACAGCCTCAACGCCCAGCTGGCTAGGCCGAGTACGAGCAGGCAGGCTCCGGCCAGGTAGATCCACGTCGAGGCTGACGGGACCTGAGGAAGTCGGGCGTGTGGGCTGCCCCCTGGAGGCTGCATCGTCCTGAGGAAGCGGCTGCCTGCGAGAGAGAACACCATGATGCCCGCCACGAGCAGAGCGGTCAGGTGGACCCGGAGCGCTGCCACCGCGCGAACGACATGGGTGGCGACCGTCCCCGGCTTCTTCTTCATGGCCTCGGCCGTCTCGGCGTGCGTGTACTCCAACGCCTTGGTCGCCCACACGGCAGTCCGCTGTTGACGAGGCAGGTCGTACAAGGCTTTGTACACGGCCACACGATTCGCGACCAGGTCACTGAAATCCGCGACGTGCATGTCCGCCGATCGCGCCTGCCCGACGGGTATGGCGGTCAGGGCCGCTCGCCGTCGGTTCTGCCGGCTTGAGGCCCGTACATCGCTGCGGATTACGGTGTAGAGGTAGGCACGGGGCTCACGGATCTGTTCAGGGGTGCGCAGAGCCTTGGCGAATGCGGTCTGCACCACATCCTCGGCGGACAGCACGGACTCCGGAAGCCGCTCCTCGGCCAGCAGGCGGCGAGCAAACCCTTCCATTTTCCCACGGTGATCCCGGTACAGAGCTCCCAGGGTTCCCTCCGATACGTCGTCGGGTTGCTCAGCCACGGCTCTTCCCCCGCTTCCGGACCTGCTCTCCGCTGTTGCCATCATCCCCTCGCCCGCGCCGGGCCTGAAGCAGAGCCGCTCGGGCCTGCGTCCGATTGCGGTAGGACACGCTGTCCACCCACCCCTTCAGGCTCGGAGCCAGGACGACGACGATGGACAGCAACGCACCCGCGATCTCCACGGAGCTCCTCCTCAAAGTCAGTGGCCATCCCACCCTGCGGTCCAGGGCCGAGGCCGTATATGTCTGAAGAGGCGTGGCAGGCCCATTCTCATGACACGACCGGAGATTTTTTCTGCGTTGCATTCTGGGAGGGCGCATTCTCACGAGGCGGAGTGAGATCCGTTGCGGCAGTGTGGCCTGATATGTCATGTTATGAGGTCGGTTGGATGCGCACTACGGCGCGCAAGTTGGGGTGCAGCGAGCTGGAACCGGACCGGTTGCCGGAGGTGTGGGAGGTCGGCATTGCCTTCGATGCTGGCGGACAGGTGATCGCCGCAGAGCGCCGACTGCTGTCGGAGGAGGAGCTGGAGGTCCGGGAGCGGGATGCGGCGGCGGATCTGGAGGCCGCCGGGATTCCACTGTTGAGGAATTATCCCTCGGTGGAACTGGGACCTGCGGATACGTCGGCCACAGCGTGCCTGGTCCGGGAAGACGCCTCTCCGGAGTTCTCGTGTGTTACCGGCGTTTCTCACCCCCCTGTGTGTTGAACCCGTTCACGGGGCGTCTGCACAGCAGAGCCACCGGTGATCGGGATGGAATCGCGCACCGTTCGTGCGAATGTCTCTCGTGGACTGTGACTTTGGTCGACGATGGGATCGCAGGCGCCAAGCAGGACAGTTGGAACGGGGACAGGGGGACCTTGTGCGCGTTGATCTGCGTATGGAACACGGTGCGGGTGAGTTGCGCTCCCTCCACGCATGGCTACGGAGTGACGCCGTTACGCGCCGATCGGCCACTCTGGAACTGCAGGAAGGATCACTCCAGCCAGGGCACATGGGCTCTGCTGCCGAAGTGATCCAGCTGGTGACCGAGAACGGGTGGAGCGCGGCCTCATTCGTGATGGCCGTCGTGGCATGGAAACGGACGCGACCGCAGACCCCACAGATCACGATCAGCCGTGACGACACCACGGTCTCGCTCACGAACTGCAGCGACGAGGAAGTGGAGCGCGTGATCCGGATCCTCAGCGAGGGGCAGAGCGGGGAGGGACAGGGCGAGTGAGCGTGCTGCCTGACCCAGGAGCATCACGAGCCGTCCTGATCGGCTCCAGCCAATTCGATCACCTGGAACAGCTTCCGGCTGTCGCCAACAACCTCACAGCACTTGCAGAAGCCCTTTCTCTTCCTAGCTCTTGGGGGCTGGCACCGCAGAACTGTGTGGTTGTGTCGAACCCGGCATCCAACGATGAAGTGATGGCGGAGCTCCGATCCGCTGTAGAGCAGGCCCACGACACGCTGCTCGTGTACTACGCCGGACACGGGTTGATCGACCTGCAGAACGCCTTGCAACTCGCGTTGCCCAAGTCCCGTCAGGGGTGGGTGGGTTCGGCGCTACCCTACGACTGGTTGCGCCAGGCCGTTCTGGCAGGTCCCGCAGACCGACATGTGCTCGTGTTGGACTGCTGCTTTGGCGGCCTGGCCTTGGGGACGATGGCTGGCACACCGGGACTGGCGGATCAAGCATCCGTCGAAGGAAGCTACCTCTTGGCGGCAGCGTCGGAGACGAGCTACGCCCTTGCTCCGCCCGGTGAGACGTATACGGCCTTCACCGGAGAGCTTCTGGAAGTTCTTCGCCTAGGCATACCTGGTGGGCCGGAGTTGCTGGAGCTCGATGCCGTCTACCGGCATCTGCGACTCTCGCTCGGCGCGAAGGCGCGTCCCATGCCACAAGCTCGCAACAGGAATACCAGTGCCCGCCTAGCACTTGGACGGAACCGAGCCTTCCTGCCGGGACTCCCTATCGGCGCCTCGGTTGGCTCTGACTCGGTCCGTCGAGCTTGGCCTGCGCCAGACGGTGTCCGTACTGCCGAAGGGTTCATTGCCAGGCTCCGGGAGGTTCGCGAAACCTCTGGCTTGACTCAGAAGGCGGTCAGCCAACGGTCGGGTGGGCGGATCTCGGAGGGCAGCGTCAGGACACTGCTCAATCGCGAGACCCTGCCCAGGACATGGACGGCTGTACCGGCCTTCTTGTCCGCTTGTGGTGTGCCGGACGAACAGGTGAAGCAATGGCATGTGGCCTGGACGAGACTTCGGGCAGAGCAGCCAAGTGCCATGGGCGCTGTGCAACCGTCAGATGGCCAGATTACGGAGCCTGCTACAACGAGAGGAGCCGCCTGGCGGAGGCTGACCGGCCGCATCGGGCGCTCAAAGCCGCGTTAGCCTCGGGCGCCTATGGGGCCTGCGATACCTGGGCAGTTTGGCTTGTCTGCTGGGGTGTTGTACTGGGCTTGTCCGAGTCGCTTCCGAAGACCGTGTTCCAGAGGGCGATGGCCACGATCGCCAGAGTCACGATGACCCAAGTCGACGGCTTCTTCGCCCGCCCCGAGACCACTGTCGGCCTGACGTACGTGGCTGCCCGGTAATGCCCCTTACGGATCTGCGCCACCGCTAACCCTCCCCCAAGGTCAACATGGACGAGCTGCTCGTCCTGCGGAGCAGTGTGACAGCGCGTCGGGCCGGCTGAAGGCGACTTGGGACCTTTCGGCTGGATTCCATCCGCTGGAGGCGGTCTCCATCGTGGTTGGGCCGCGCATAAAACGCCTGCGGCGGTCGACGGGTCAGTCGAGAAGCCGGATTTCGATGGCCAGAGTGCCGAGGGCTTCCTTATCCGGTGGGTAGATGGCCCGGATGCTGGCGAGCTGCTCGTCGCGGGTGGCCGTGGGGTTGACGTTCGAGGGGCCTTCGCCGTCGAGCAGGGTGCCGAAGTCGGGGTACTCAGTCACGCGCCTGACCTCGACCTCGCAGGTCTCGTCCGTGCCCTTGATGCGGAACCGGATGACGTCACCGGCCGCCAGGCCGGCGAGGTGTGGGTATTTGACCCGTACCTCGATGGTCTTGGTGCCGGCGGCGACGAGGTCGAAGTACTGGCGGTAGAGGTTGAGTTCGCGGACGTGCGGGGTGGTGTTGCTCATGGGGAGGGAAGGCTCCTGGGGGCTGGTGCGGTGATCAGGCGGCCGATCTCGGCTGCGGAGTACGAGCGGAAGAAGTGCCGGGGGTCGGACAGCAGCGTTTCGGCGGTAGCCAGCAGTTGATCGGCATATTCGGAGCCGGTGCCAGGCCATCGTCGGGTGTCGAGCATCCAGTCGTCGGCGCCCCCGGGCAAGGGGACGTGGCCCTCGCGGATGAGGGACTTGGAGAGTTTCGCGCCGGTGTCGGTGACGATCTGCGGGCAGAACAGGCGGGCGGGGAGTTGGGCGCGGGTCAGACCGACGGCTTGGAGGGCTTCGTCGACGAGGAGGGAGCCGAAGACCCAGTCGCCGCCCTTGACCATGACGTGCAGAGTTCCACCTACCCCCGTGCTGGTGAGGGCGAGTTCCTTGACGAGGTTGCGGTACAGGGTGGCCAAGTCGAGGTAGGCGCCGGCGGTAGGCGTGATGGTGACCTGGTAGGGGCCGTGGTGGAGGCAGACGGCATCGACGTCGGCACCTTCTCGGTCGGTGAGGTGCACGCGCGTGCGTTCGGTGTGCTTCTCGGACCAGCCGCAGCCGGGGTGCGGGCAGGGGACTCGAAGGTGTGGGGTGCCGGTGGAGGGGGCGAGCCACCAGCGGGCGGCGTCGAGTCGGGGCAGTAGTCGCAGCCAGGTGCGGCGGAAGTGTTCGTCGGCCTGTTGCTGGGTGTAGGTCTCGATGCGGTGGGGGATGCCCAGCCGTCGGGAGAGAGCCGTGAACAGGGGTTGGTACAGGGCGGCGACTAGGTCGGTCAGGGCCTGGTTGCCGAGGGCCTGGGCATAGGCGCGTTGGTAGCGGTGGCCGCTGGCCGGGTCCGTGACCAGTTCGTACGGGGCGTTGTCGAGGGCGCTGAAGAGGACCTCGGTAGGGATGCCGAAGCGGTCTCGCAGGCGGGCCGCCATGGCGAAGGAGAGCGCCTGGACGAGCGAGGTGCCGATATGCGGGGCGCCGTTGATCTGCGTGCCGACGACGAGCACGATCTGCTCGGGTGGCGTGGCCAGGATGCGTGGGGTCAGGACGTCCTCGGGTTGGAGAAGGGCGTTGGCGAGGACGGTGTTAGGTGAAACGAGGTGGGGCGTCACGGATGTCCCCTTGCGGTCAGGTCGGACGGAAGTACGTATTGCCGGGTCTGGTGGGAGGCGCCCGGCCCTAGATACCGGCGTCAGAGCGTGCTTCTTTCTGGGCACCGGCGACGTACGGGTGTTGGAGCGCGGTGCGGAGGGCGTCCGCGTCGGTGAGGGTGTCGTCGTCCGGTAGCTCGCACCAGCCGCCGAACCAGTCGTCGAGCCGCTCCGCGCCGGGTGCCACGAGCCAGGAGTTGGTGGAGAGGTGCCGAACCGGGAGGTCGCCCCAGGTGGCGGCGGTGCCGTTTGCGATGGCGTAGTAGAGGCGCTGGTTGGGGCCGTCGTGGAGCACCGGGCCGATCGGCGCACCGGTGCCGCGAAGGCGGGCTAGGGCCAGGAGACCGGTCTCGGCAGAGGTGCGCACGAGGTCCCAGCCGTCGCCGACCTTCAGCAGACGCAGTCCGGGCACGTCGCTGACCATGGGTGCGCTGCGCAGCGCGTCGCGTACGGAGATCATGTGTCCCCCTGCGGCCGGAGGTTGGGGCTCGTGCCGACGGAAAGCGCGGACTCCGTGGTCGGCTTGAAGGAGCGGACCACGATCAGACGGCCGCCCGTTCGCCCTATCTGCCGCTTGCGTTCGGTGCCGATGCCCCTGGGGCCGAGGTGGCTGAGGGCGGGGACCACGGCGCCGTAGGTGTCGGGTAGTTCGAGGGTGTCGACCAGCCCGATGAAGGCGGGGGAGTGGATGGCCACCGTGGCGTCGCGGTCGGTGAAGACGCCGCAGAGGGCCAGTTCGTGTCGGCGGCAGTAGTCGGTGAGGCAGTCGACGAGCGCCGCATGGCGGACCAGGCCGCCGGTGACGTGTCGTAGGTAGCCGAAGACCTGCGGAAAGGCGACGCGTCGGCGTTCCGTGATGAGTTCGTCGTCCATGTCCACAGCGTCGGTCGGCGTGAACGGCCTTGAAATGACCTGCTGTTGTACTTCCGTTGCACTTCCCGCCCCACGTCGTCACCGAGAGTGCTTCCATACGTGACGGAGGGAGGTAATCCGTGGTCGGCGTGCGGCAGTGGACGGGCCGGGAAGCGAGCGTTCTGCGCGCTGCTCTGCGAATGAGCATGCGGGCTTTCGCCGAGCACCTGGGTGTCGCGCTGCGTACGGTGGCCAAGTGGGAGAGCCTGGGAGCCGAAACCCAGCCCCGGCCTGATACCCAGGCGATCCTCGACACCGCGCTCGCTCGTGCCGACGCTGCTGCCCATGCCCGGTTCGAGGCGGTGCTGTTCCCGGAGCGGAAGAGCGTGCGGCCGGCGGACTACGAGACCTGGACCGAGGACATCGAGCGCGCCGTGGTCTGCGTCAGCCGCCAGGACTTCCCCTTTGCCGCCACCTTGTTGAACCGCTGGCTGGCGAGCCGTGACGCGCACGGCCTGGATGACAAGGGCCTTTATCTGTACGGGCGTTCGCTTGTCCTGCTCGGTGATGTGCAACGAGACCAGGGCGCGATCCTCGGCCCGTTGTCCGCTCGACAGTCCTACCTGACCGCGCGTGACATGTTCTCCGAGCTCGCCATCCCGCGCCGGGTCGCCCAGATCGAGCTGTCCCTCGCCGTCGTGCAGGAGATGTCAGGTCAGCTTGATGTCTCCGCTCGATGGTACGAGCAACTCGCCGCCGACCAGCGGCTCAGCCGACGGGACCGAGCCCGAGCCCGGTTGTGGATCGGCACGGCTCTGAGCAAGGAGGGCAACAACGAGTACGCCACCAACGTCATGGCTGCTGCCACTCGCGAGTTCGAGGAACTCGGCGAGCCGGAGGACTGGTCCGTGGCACACCAGAAACTCGCCCTGGCCCAGCGCGGCGCCGGCGACCTGAAGCAAGCCCTGCACTACATCGACATCGCGCGCACCACCGGCACGGTCGACTCCCCGATGCAGCGAGTGCGGTTGGACACCGCGTACGGGCACATCCTTCTGTCAGATGCGGCGACCCGGAATGATGGGCTGTCCGTCCTCGACCAGGCGGCACAGGTGGCCCAGCAGTTTGGGCTGAGCCACCAGTTGCGCAGCATCGAGGGCATCCGAAAGGGCCAGCAGGGATGAGCCAGGGAGTGCCAGTGCCGCAGCACCATCAGCGCCAGATCACCGACGAGCAGTTCCACGACGCGACGTTGATCTGGAACTACCACCAGATGGGACACGAGCTGCGGCCCTGCTCGGCGGCGATCGGCCTGGGCAGCCACGACCTCGGCGTCGCCACCACAGCCGCCGACCTCTACCGCGCCGGCCTCTTCCCCGTCGTCGTGTTCAGCGGCGGAAACAGCCCCACCACCCGCGCCCGCTTCCCGCGCGGCGAGGCCGTCCACTACCGCGAGCACGCGCTGAGCCTGGGCGTGCCGGACGAGGCGATCATGGTCGAGTCGAAGGCGGCGAACACCGGCCAGAACATCACTTTCTCCCGGGAGTTGCTGGCCGAGGCGGGCGTGGAGGTGGAGTCGTTGCTGCTGATCTCCAAGCCGTACATGGAACGCCGCTCGTACGCGACCTGCCGCAAGCTGTGGCCCGAGGCCGAGGTGGTCTGCGCCTCCGAGCCTCTGGAGTTGGACGACTACATCAAGTCCATCGGCGACGAAAAGCTCGTCGTCGACATGCTCGTCGGGGACCTGCAACGGGTGATCGAGTACCCGAAGCTCGGCTTCGCCGTCGAGCAGAACGTACCGGGGGATGTGCATGATGCTTACGAGCGCCTCCTGGGCGTCGGCTTCGACAGCCGACTCATCAACAGCTGACGCACGTCGACTCGGGGCGAGCGGCGGGGTGTGCGCGATTCACCAGCCGAACTTTCTTCCTCGACTGTCCACACTGGCCAAGCTGTTCGCCGCCGACCGGTGGATCGTCCTTGACGATGTTCAGTTCGCGCGCCGGGACTACCAGCACCGCAGCCGGCTCGCGGCCCTCGACGACCCGAGCAGGCAACAGTGGCTCACGCTTCCCACACACCTGCCCAACGGACGCCCGACGCTCATCAACCAGGCGTTGCTTGTCGAGCCACGCCGGTCTCGCCGAACGGTCAGCCTGCTGATTCGCCAGTACTACGGTCGTGGTCGCTACTGGCCTGCGGTGAGTGAGGTCCTGGACGCGGTTCTCGATCGGTTCGAGAACACGGACCGTGTGGCGGACCTTGCGAGGACATCGACCCTCGCCCTGCTCACCGCTCTCGGCTGGAATGGCGAAGTGTGGGAAAGCAGCGCCATCCCGACCCGTCAGGGCCGGTCCGAGCGATTGGCCGACCTCGCCGTAGCCACCGGCAGCACCCATTATCTGTGTGGCACCGGCGGCCTGCGCTACCTCGACCACCAGCCGTTCGCCGCCCATGGCATCCACGTTGTGCCCGTCCACACCCCTGTGGATGCAGGCGACTGGCTCTGGTCGTGGGCCCAACGGATCAGCAGTCTCTGGGCGTTGGGCGAATCCGGCCCGAGTGAACTGGAGACCAGACTGACTGCGGGACGAGAAGCACACCTCCTTGGAGACCACGCGTGAGTAGTCAGTCCGACCAGCCGTTCCTCCAGATCGTCGTCTGTGCCGCCGGAGTCGCCCCCGACGTAGGCAAGTTGATCACCGCGGCACAGCAACGGCGCTGGGACGTAGGCGTCGTCACCACCCCACAAGCACTCGGCTTCCTCGACCCGGAGGCGATCGAGGCCCAGACCGGCCACCCCCTCCGCTCGGCCTGGCGAACCCCGGACCAACCTCGCCCGACCCGCCCCGCAGACGCCATCGCCGTAGCCCCCGCCACCTTCAACACCATCAACAAATGGGCCGCCGGACTCTCCGACAACCTTGCCCTGGGCATCCTCTGCGACGCGTACGGCATGGGAATCCCCACAGCGGTTATGCCGTACCTCAACTCCGCCCAGGCCGCCCACCCCGCGTACCGCCAAAGTCTGGAGCGGCTACGCGAGATGGACATCCTGATCGGCACGTACGAGCCACACCGGCCGAAAGCCGGCGGCGGAGCCGACCGTTACCGCTGGGAGGAGGCGCTGGAACTCCTCACCACCCGGTTGTAGGCCGGAGGGCCCAGGCACATCAGCGCCCCCACCGAACCCCACGCACCCTGGCCGCCCGAAGACCCCTCGGCGCGGAAAAGCGAGGCCCGACGCCCACCCCCCCCGAACACGAAAAAGGCGAGGCCCGAAGACCCCGCCCCTAACCCGACGTCACGTCACCTCACGTGACCTCACATCAACGCCGAACCCGCACCTCAAGGCCGAACCTGCAGCTCAAGGCCGGACCCCCGCCTCAAGGCCAAACAAGGCAATAGGGCTGATGCCCCGCCTCATGCAGCCGGTGGCTGAAGTCCTGCCACTCATGCAGCAGTTGGTACACGTTGAACGCATCCCGAGGCCCACCCCGGTCCGGCACCGTCGACCAGATGAACGCCGCCGCGCCCACCGCCTCCTCGCCGATTCCGCGCAGGGGGTCGACGACCGTCATCGGGAGTTTGACGACGGCGTAGTCGGGGTGGAGGACCACCAGTTCCAGCGGGGGCACCTTGTTGAGCGGGACGCCCTCGATGCCGGTGAGGACCATCGCGGCCATCGTCTCCGGCTTGATCTTGGTGAACATGCCGTTCATCCCGAGCTCGTCGCCGCCGAGTTCCTCGGGGCGCATCGAGATCGGGACGCGGGCCGCGGTCGCGCCGTCGGGCGCGCCGAAGTATTTGTAGGTCACCCCCACCCGACCACCATTCCTGCTCCCCGCCCGCAACTGATCGATCCGACGTTCGATACGGCGCTCGTCGCGATCCGACTCATCCGAACCCACATGGGATCCACCGGACCCACCGGATCCGGGACCACTCTGCCGTGCCGCCTCGGCGGCCTCCTCCGCGTCGCGCCGGTGCTTCCCCCGCCGGGCACGCCGAGGACCCAGGTCGTCAGTCCCCTCGCCCAGTCCGCCACCGCGATGCATATCTCCACCCGACTGCTTTTCCAGGACGCGTGGCCCTCGCCGCGCAACCCGATCATCGTGTCAGTGACCTCCCCCACGGCCGCCCGCCGAAACGTGCGCTGAAACACCTGTCCGCAGGATCTGCGCAAGCCCTGAACACCGGCGCCCGCATGAGCTGTGTGTCCTTGTGTGTATCAGGTGCCAGTCTCGCAGACGGGTGGGGGCCCCTGCCCGCTCTCCCGCCGCCTACCCTGAGGAGGTCACTGAGTCACCGGACCCCCAGTCATCCGAGAAGTCCGAGAAGCCGGAGAAGTCGCAGGTCATGACCGAAACGTCCAGCGGAACGCCCAGCGAAACGCCCAGCGGAGGGGCGGGCGGGGCGCCGCACGCCCTGCCGTATCCCTACGACGCACCCGTCTCGCAGGGTCTCTTCGACCGCGCGGCGGTCGTCACCCCGGGCGGCGTGAACTCCCCGGTGCGCGCCTTCCGCGCCGTCGGCGGCACGCCCCGCTTCATGGTGTCCGGCACCGGCCCCTATCTGACGGACGCGGACGGGCGCGAGTACGTCGACCTCGTCTGCTCCTGGGGCCCGATGATCCTCGGGCACTCGCAGCCCGACGTGATCGCCGCCGTCCACGACGCCGTCTCGCGCGGCACCTCCTTCGGCACCCCCGGTGAGGGCGAGGTCGCGCTCGCCGAGGAGATCGTCGCCCGCGTCGAGCCCGTGCAGCAGGTGCGGCTCGTGAGCAGCGGGACCGAGGCCACGATGTCCGCCATCCGGCTGGCCCGCGGGTTCACGGGCCGGCCCAAGGTCATCAAGTTCGCCGGGTGTTACCACGGTCACGTCGACGCGCTGCTCGCCGCCGCCGGTTCCGGTGTCGCCACCTTCGCGCTGCCCGACACCCCCGGCGTCACCGGCGCCCAGGCCGGCGACACGATCGTGCTGCCGTACAACGACCTCGAAGCGGTCAACGAGGCCTTCCACCGGCACCCCGGTGAGATCGCCTGCGTCATCACCGAGGCCTCGCCCGGGAACATGGGTGTCGTGCCGCCCGTCGCCGGGTTCAACCAGGGCCTCAAGGACGCCTGCCGGAAGAACGGTGCCCTCTTCATCTCCGACGAGGTCATGACCGGGTTCCGCACCAGCAGGGCCGGTTGGTTCGGGATCGACGGGGTCGTACCGGACCTCATGACCTTTGGGAAGGTCATGGGCGGCGGCTTCCCCGCCGCCGCGTTCGGCGGGCGCGCCGACATCATGGCGCACCTCGCCCCCGCCGGGCCCGTCTACCAGGCCGGCACCCTCTCCGGGAACCCCGTCGCCACCGCCGCGGGCCTCGCCCAGCTGCGCCTCCTCGACGACGCGGCCTACGACACGATCGACGCCGTGTCCGCGCAGATCCAGGCCCTGGTCACCGAGGCGCTCACCAAGGAAGGTGTCGCGCACCGGATCCAGCAGGCCTCCAACATGTTCTCCGTGTTCTTCACCGACCGGAGCGTGCGCAACTACGAGGACGCCAAGGCGCAGGAGTCGTACCGCTTCACCGCGTTCTTCCACTCGATGCTGGCGAACGGCGTCTATCTGCCGCCCTCGTCCTTCGAGTCCTGGTTCGTGTCCACGGCCCACGACGAACGGGCCATCCAGCGGATCGCCGACGCCCTCCCGGCGGCGGCCCGAGCGGCGGCGGAGGCCACCGAATGAGCAGCAGTGACATCACCGTCGTCCACGTGATGCGGCACGGGGAGGTCGCCAACCCCGACGGCGTCCTCTACGGCCGTCTTCCCGGCTACCACCTCTCCGAGCTGGGGCGGCAGATGGCCGACCGGGTCGCCGAGCACCTCTCCTCCCGCGATGTCACCCACGTCGTGGCCTCCCCGCTGGAGCGCGCGCAGGAGACCGCCACCCCGATCGCCAAGGCGCACGGCCTCGACCTCGGGACCGACGGGCGGCTCATCGAGGCCGAGAACGTCTTCCAGGGCAAGACCTTCGGCGTCGGCGACGGCGCGCTGAAGAAGCCGGACAACTGGAAGTACCTGGTCAACCCGTTCAAGCCGTCGTGGGGTGAGCCCTACGTCGACCAGGTCGTCCGCATGATGGGCGCGCTGGACGCCGCCAAGGACGCCGCGCGCGGCCACGAGGCGGTGCTGGTCAGCCATCAGCTGCCGATCTGGATCGTGCGGTCGTACGTCGAGCGGCGGCGGCTGTGGCACGACCCGCGCAAGCGGCAGTGCACCCTCGCCTCCCTGACGACGTTCACCTACCGCGGCGACAAGATCGTGTCCGTCGGCTACACCGAGCCGGCCCGCGATCTCGTCCCGGCCCATCTCCTCGCCGGCGCCAAGCCGGTCAAGGGGAAGGACAAGGCGTTCGGCGCCTGAAAAGGACCGGTTGATCACTCGTCAGGGGCAGGTCTGGTGACAGCTCTGTGACATTTGTTTCGCAACCCACATCGTTCTTGGCGAACTTTCTTGTCCGTCGCGTCCTCTCACAGGTAGACCACAGAGGACGCGACGGATGGGGAAGCAATGCGGAGTCTCACTCGACGGGGCGCGCTCGGAGTCGGTGCGGGCGCCGCGGCGGCCGTAGGACTCGCGGGGTGCGGGACGCTCGGCTCGGACAAGCCGAGCCCCTCCGGCGGTTCGGGCAAGGGACACTCCGGCGGCAGCCCCACCAAGTCCATGGAGCCGCGCGCCAAGCCCATCGGTGACGGCTCCACGTCCTTCACCGGCGCGCAGCCCAAGCAGCCCGCCAAGCCGGTGCCGCTGGAGCCGGGCCAGACCCCGCCGCAGTTCGTGATCTTCTCCTGGGACGGCGCGGGCGAGGTGGGCAACGGCCTGTTCCCCCGCTTCCTCGACCTCGCCAAGCAGCACGGCGCGAGCATGACCTTCTTCCTCTCCGGCCTCTATCTGCTGCCCGAGTCGAAGAAGCGCCTGTACAACCCGCCGAACAACGCGCGCGGCGCCTCCGACATCGGCTACCTCACCGACGAGCACGTCAAAGCAACGCTCACCAACGTGCGCCGCGCCTGGCTCGAGGGCCACGAGATAGGCACCCACTTCAACGGCCACTTCTGCTCCGGCCACGGCACGGTCGCCAACTGGACGCCCCAGCAGTGGCGCAGCGAGATCGACCAGGCCAAGTCCTTCGTCAAGGACTGGCGCACCAACACCGGCTGGCACGACCTGCCGTCCCTGCCCTTCGACTACGAGAAGGAGCTCGTCGGCGGCCGCACCCCCTGCCTGCTGGGCCAGGACAACCTGCTCCCCACCGCCCGCTCGCTGGGCTGGCGCTACGACGCCTCCTCGCCCGGCGGCCGTCAGGTCTGGCCCGTGAAGCGCAACGGCGTCTGGGACTACCCCCTGCAGGCCGTCCCCTTCCCCGGGCACAGCTTCGAGGTCCTCTCGATGGACTACAACATGCTGGCCAACCAGTCGGTCAACTCCACCAACGCGCCCGCCTACAACTACCCGGGCTGGCGTACCCAGGCCGCGCAGGCCTACATCTCCGGCTTCCAGCGGGCGTACGAGACGAACCGCGCCCCCTTCTTCATCGGCAACCACTTCGAGCACTGGAACGGCGGCATCTACATGGACGCCGTCGAGCAGGCCTTCAAGCACATCGCCCAGTTGAAGGAGAAGGGTGAGGACGTGCGCCTCGTCTCCTTCAGGCAGTTCACCGACTGGATCGACGTCCAGAAGCCCGAGGTGCTCGCCAAGCTGCGCGGCCTCGACGTCGGCCAGGCCCCGGCCGGCGGCTGGAAGTCCTTCCTGGCCGCGAGCCCCAGCAGCTCTTCCAGCGCCACCGGGAACGCCGCCTGAAATGCGGGTTTCCGCCCGCCGTACGCCGTTGAGGGGGGCGCGCAAGATCCTCAGAACGGGCATGCGAAACTTTTCACATGAGTGCCGCCAGTCGCGCCCGTAGCCGCGCCGTCCTGTCGACCGCCGGTGTCGCCGTCGCCGCGTTGGTGCTGTCCGCGTGCAGCTCCGGAGGCACCTCCGGAGGCTCGGGCAACACCAACTTCATCACCGGCTCCGACGGCATCGCGACCGTCAAGAAGGGCGACCGCCAGGCCGCCCCCGACCTGTCCGGCAAGACCATCGACGGCAAGACGCTCGACACCGCCGACTACAAGGGCAAGGTCCTCGTCGTCAACGTGTGGGGCTCCTGGTGCTCCCCGTGCCGCGCCGAGGCGGACAACCTCGTCCAGGTCGCCAAGGCCACCTCGGGCAAGGACGTCCAGTTCGTCGGCCTCAACACCCGCGACACCAGCACCGGACCGGCCGTCGCCTTCGAGAAGAAGTACGCCGTCCCGTACCCGAGTCTCTACGACCCGACGGGCCGGCTGATGCTCCGCTTCAAGAAGGGCACCCTCAACCCGCAGGCCATCCCCTCCACGATCGTCATCGACCGGGACGGCAGGATCGCGGCCCGCGCACTCCAGGCACTCAGCGAGGACAAGCTCCGCGAGATGCTCGACCCGGTCATCGCGGAGAAGTGAGCTGACGTGCTGCTTGCGGCGGTCACCGACCCCAACACCACCGTCCGCAGCGGAGCTTTGCTGCTCGCGCTGCCGATCGCGGTCCTCGGCGGACTCGTCTCCTTCTTCTCCCCGTGCGTCCTGCCGCTCGTCCCCGGCTACCTCTCCTACGTCACGGGAGTCACCGGCACCGACCTCGGCGACGCCCGGCGCGGCCGGATGGTCGCGGGCGCTTCCCTCTTCGTCCTGGGCTTCACCGTCGTGTTCGTCTCCGGCGGGGCCCTGTTCGGCTTCTTCGGGCAGACGCTCCAGGAGAACAAGGGCGTCCTGACCAAGGTGCTGGGCGTGCTCATGATCCTCATGGGCGTGTTCTTCATGGGGATGATGCCCTGGCTGACCCAGCGTGAGTTCCGCTTCCACAGGCGGCCGACGACCGGGCTCATAGGGGCACCGCTGCTCGGCGCGCTCTTCGGGATCGGCTGGACCCCGTGCATCGGTCCGACCCTCGCGTCCGTGCAGGCTCTCTCGATGGACCAGTCGAGTGCCGGTCGAGGCGCCATACTGACCGTCGCGTACTGTCTCGGCCTGGGTGTCCCCTTCGTCCTCACCGCGGTCGCGTTCCGCAAGGCCCTCGGAGCCTTCGGCTGGGTCAAGCGCCACTACGTCTGGGTGATGCGCGTGGGCGGCACCATGATGATCGTGACCGGCGTGCTGCTGCTCACCGGTGCCTGGGACGCGCTGGTGCAGGACATGCAGGGCTGGTCCGACGGCTTCACTGTAGGGATCTGATCGATGAGCAAGACGACCGCCGACTCGCCGGCCGAGACGCCCCGGGCCGACTCCTCCGCCGACGACCAGGACCTCGGCGCCGCCGGCTCCCAGCTCTCCACGGCACCCGTCGAGAGGGCCATGCCGGGCTCCTTCGGCGGCAACCGCGCCCCCGGCCCGACCGGCTGGCTCGTCTGGACCGGTCGTGAGGTGCTCGGCTGGGCGCGCTGGTTCTGGCGCCAGCTGACCTCGATGCGCGTCGCGCTGATGCTGCTGTTCCTGCTGTCGCTCGGCGCGGTCCCCGGCTCGCTGATCCCGCAGTCCGGCACCGACGCGCTGAAGGTCTCCGAGTTCCAGGACGCGCACAAGACGCTCGGCCCGATCTACCAGAAGCTCGGCCTCTTCCACGTCTACGGCTCCGCCTGGTTCGGCGCGATCTACGTCCTGCTGTTCGTCTCCCTCATCGGCTGCATCATCCCGCGCACCTGGCAGTTCGTCGGCCAGCTCCGCGGCCGCCCGCCGGGCGCCCCCAAGCGCCTCAACAGGCTTCCCGCGTACGCCACGTGGCGCACCGTCGCCGAGCCCGAGCAGGTCCGCGAGGTCGCCCTCGCCACCCTGAAGAAGCGCCGCTTCCGCGCCCACATCGCCGGGGACGCCGTCGCCGCCGAGAAGGGCTACCTCCGCGAGACCGGCAACCTGCTCTTCCACCTCGCGCTGATCGTGATGCTGATCGCCTTCGCCTGGGGCCAGCTCTTCAAGTCCGAGGGCGACAAGCTGGTCGTCGAGGGCGACGGCTTCTCCAACACCCTCACCCAGTACGACGACTTCAAGTCCGGGAACCTCTTCAGCGACGACGACCTCGTGCCCTTCAGCTTCAATCTGAAGAACTTCGTCGGCACCTACGAGCGCACCGGCCCCAACCGCGGCACCCCGCGCACCTACCAGGCCGACATCACCTACAGCCTCGGCGCCTACGGCAAGGCGGAGAAGCACACCATCAAGGTCAACGAGCCGCTGGAGATCGGCGACTCGAAGGTCTACCTCGTCAGTCACGGCTACGCCCCGGTCGTCACGGTCCGGGACGGCAAGGGCAACGTGGTCTTCCACCAGGCCGTGCCGATGCTGCCGATCGACTCCAACGTCACCTCGCAGGGCGCGATCAAGGTCCTCGACGGCTACAAGAACGCCCAGGGCGTCGCCGAACAGCTCGGCTTCGCGGCCCTGTTCGTGCCGACCTACGCCAAGGGCAGCGGCACGATGTTCTCCCAGTACCCCGGGCTCGACTACCCGGTGCTCAACGTGACCGGCTACCACGGTGACCTGGGCGTCAACTCGGGCATCCCGCAGAACGTGTACCAGCTGGACACCAAGAACCTGAAGCAGTTCAAGACCGCCAAGGGCGCCATCCTCAAGTCCCAGCTGCTGCCCGGCGAGACGATGAAGCTGCCGAACGGCGCCGGGTCGATCACCTTCGACAAGCAGGTCAAGGAGTGGGCGGGCTTCCAGGTCGTCCAGCAGCCCGGCACCACCTGGGCCCTGGCCGGCGCGCTCACCGCGATCGTCGGTCTGGCCGGCTCCCTGTTCATCCAGCGCCGCCGCGTCTGGGTGCGGGCGAGGACCGGCGACGACGGTGTCACCGTCGTCGAGATGGCCGGGCTCGGCCGCAGCGAGTCCGCGAAACTCCCCGAGGAACTCGGCGACCTGGCCGCGCTCGTGCACGACCGGGCCCCCACGAAGACCGACGACGACCCGACGTCCGACGACGACCCGAAGACCCCCGCCTCCGACGCCGACACCCACGACTCCGACTCCGGCGTCGAACCGCCCGTACCCGCCGAAGGGGCTGAGAAGTGACTCTCGCCGCCGCAACCGAATTCGCCTCCGTGACCAATCTGGCCGCTGCCACCAACGAGCACCTGGCCAACCTCAGCAACACGCTGATCTACTCCGCGATGGCCGTCTACACCCTGGCCTTCTTGGCGTACATCGCCGAATGGACCTTCGGCAGCCGCAGCAAGATCGGCCGCACGGCCGCCGCGCTGACCGGCACCGCCGCGAAGAAGGCGGCCGCGCCCGCCGTCACCGTGCAGAACGCCGGCGGCACCGCCGTCCTGGAGCGGCCGAAGGTCGTCGTCCGCGCCGCGTCCGGCTCGCGCGACGTCCCGGACGGTCCCGGCGCGCACGGCGGCGACGAGCAGGGCGACCTCTACGGCCGTATCGCCGTGTCCCTGACGGTGCTCGCGTTCCTCGTGGAGCTGAGCGGCGTCATCGCCCGCGCGGCCTCGGTGGAGCGGGCGCCCTGGGGCAACATGTACGAGTTCAACATCACCTTCTCCACGGTCGCCGTCGGTGTGTACCTCACGCTGCTGCTGCTCAAGAAGAACGTGCGCTGGCTCGGCCTGTTCCTGGTCACGACGGTCCTCCTCGATCTCGGCATCGCCGTCACTGTCTTGTACACCGCCAGCGATCAATTGGTTCCCGCGCTCCACTCGTACTGGCTGTACATCCACGTCTCGACGGCGATCATCTGCGGCGCGGTCTTCTACGTCGGCGCCGTCGGCACGCTGCTCTACCTCTTCAAGGACAGCTACGAGAACAAGCTGGCCAACGGCGGCCGGCCCGGCGCCTTCGCCACCTCCGTGATGGAGCGGCTGCCCGCCTCGGCGAGCCTCGACAAGTTCTCCTACCGCGTCAACGCGGCCGTCTTCCCGCTGTGGACGTTCACGATCATCGCGGGCGCGATCTGGGCCGAGTCCGCGTGGGGCCGCTACTGGGGCTGGGACCCGAAGGAGACCTGGGCGTTCATCACCTGGGTCGCCTACGCCTGCTACCTGCACGCCCGCGCCACCGCAGGCTGGAAGGGCCGCAAGGCCGCCTACCTGGCCCTGATCGCCTTCGGCTGCTGGCTGTTCAACTACTACGGCGTCAACATCTTCGTCGGCGGCAAGCACTCCTACGCCGGCGTGTAAGCCGCAACTCCCGTACGGCCAAGGCCGGTTCCGTGTGACGTGGGTCACCGGAACCGGCCTTCGCCGTACGGACAGGTAGAGGGGTGTGGAGACGAATCTGCAACTGAGGAGACGGATCCGCGCGGGGGACCACGACGCCTTCGGTGAGCTCTTCGACGCGTATGCACGCTCCGTCTACAACCACGCCTTCCGGCTCACGGGGGACTGGGCGCAGGCCGAGGACATCGTGTCGCTGACCTTCCTGGACGCCTGGCGGCTGCGCGGCAGACTCGACGAGGAGGGCGGCTCGCCGCGGCCCTGGCTGCTGGGCATCGCCACCAACGTCACGCGCAACACCCGCCGCGCCGCCCGAAGGCACGCGGCGGCCGTGTCCCGGCTGCCCCGGGACGAGGCCGAGCGGGATTTCGCCGACGAGGTCGCCGCCCGCCTCGACGACACCGCCGAACTCGCCCTCGTCCGCACCGCGTTGACCACCCTGCGCCGCGCCGAGCGCGAGGTCCTCGCCCTGTGCGTGTGGTCCGGCCTCGACTACCGGGCCGCCGCAGAGGCGCTCGGGGTGCCCGTGGGCACCGTACGGTCACGCCTCTCGCGGGCGCGCGCAAAGCTCGCGAAACATGTCAAAAGTAGGGAACTCCCCCTGGGGGACGGACAGATGAAAGGTGACCGCGGCAGTGCGGTCGGGCCCCTGAGGGAGGACAAGCGATGAACCAGCTCCCGGAACTCCCCGAGAGAGACCTTCCGCCGGGCCGTCACCGACTCCTCAAGGAGCATCTGATGACCGAGATCCGGCACGAAGACGCCGCGCCGGCTGACCGGCCGAGGAAGTGGCTGCGCCCCGCGCTCGCCGCCGCGGCCGTCGCCACCGCCGCCGCCGTCACCTTCGTGGTCCTGCCGTCCTCCGACCCGGGTACGCCCACGCGCCCGCCGAGCAGGTCGACCGTCGCGCTCCTGGAGGACATCGCGCTGGCGGCCGAGCACGAGAAGTCCTACGGCACCGTCCGCGACGACCAGTTCGTGTACGTGGAGAGCCGGGTGTCGTACACGCACTCAGGGGAGGGGATGAGGACACAGGTCGATCCGCCGCACCGGCAGGAGGTGTGGATGTCGGTGGACGGTCTGCACACCGGCATGGTGCGGGAGGCGGGCCTCGGGGCGCACTCCGTCCCGCCGGACGTGAAGCCGGGCAAGGTCGGCTGGGAGGTCTCGTCCTTCTACAACCACGTGAAGACGCTGCCCACCGACGCCGACGCGATGTACGCGTACCTCGCCGGGACCGCCCCGAAGTACAGCGGCCAGGAGAAGAACCAGGCGATGTTCGTGCTGGTCGGCGATCTCCTCCGCGACGCGATCGTGCCGCCGAAGCAGAGCGCGGCGCTGTTCCGTGCGGTGGCCCGGATCCCCGGGGTGACGACGGTCGAGGGCGTGCGGGACGCCGCCGGGCGCCCGGGTGTCGCCATCGCCCGCACCGACCCCGACAACCCCCTCCGGGACGAGTGGATCTTCGACGCGAAGACCCACGAGTTCCTGGGCGAACGCGAGGTGGCCACCAAGGACAACGCCGGGGTGAAGAAGGGCACGGTCACGGCGAACACGGCCGTCCTGCGCCGGGCCGTCGTCGACAAGGCGGGCGAACGGCCGTAGCGGACAAGGGTGTTCAGGCCGGAGGCAGGCATTTCTTCGAGGGCGGCCTGTCCTCCGGCCAGGCGATCTTCACGAAGCGGGAGCCGCCCTGCGGGGTGAGTTCCACGATCGGTACGGCCTTGTCGTACGGGTTGCCGTGGACGTCCAGGCAGATCCAGCCGCTCACGCCGTTCACCCGCAACGAGCCCTTCACCTGCGGCCATTGGAGGCCGACGTCGGCCAGCGGCGGGATCTTCTGCTGGTCGGGGGTGGCCTCGCGGACGCCGTGGACGGCGAGGCGCATCGCGTCGTAGGCGATGATCGCCTGGCCGTCGTCGAGGGAGACCGCGCCGATCGGGCCGACCTTGCGGGTCTTCGCGGCGGTCAGCAGCTGGTCGAGCTCCTTGGTGCCCTGTGCCGAACCACCTGTGGCCGGAGGCTTTTCGACCCACGCGTCCGGGTGGGCGAGAGAGGTGTAGCGGACGGCGACGCCGTGCTGGAGGGCGCTGCGGTCGAGCTTCCTGTCGCCGGTGAGGTACGAGCCCTCGTCGCCGGTGAGCACCGTGAACGAACGGGACTGGCAGCCGCGCCGGCCCAACGCGTTGATGAACTGCCGGAGTTGGGTGTGCCGTCCGGCGAAGAACACGGTGTCCAGCCTGGTGTCCGTGTCGCAGATCAGGTCGGTGATCTGCCGGAAGGTGTTGGGCGTGCTGCCCTCCTGGCTGCGGTCGGCGGGCGGGGTGAACGGCCACGAGCCGTACGGCGAGCCCTTCAGCAGCGTGGAGAAGGCCTGTTGGAGCGTCTTCGTGTACGGGTCGCCGGGCTTGTCGTAGACCAGCAGCGCCCGGTCCGCCGTCACCTTGGCGAAGGACGCGAGGGCGCGCGCCTCGTCCGTGTTGGTGGGGGCGACGCGGGCCAGGCCGGGGTAAGGGTCCTTGCCCCGCTGCCCGTTGGCGAGGTCGTCGGCGGTGATGGAGGTGCCGATCACGGGGACGCCGAGCCGGGTCAGCTTCGCCACGGCCTTCTTGTTGTTGTCGGTGCTGGTCCCTATGCCGGTGACCGCGCGCAGCCGGTCGGACGTCGTCGTCATCCTCACTATCCGGTCGACCGTCCGCTCCCAATAGGCGCCCGAGGCGCCGGGGTTGGCGAGGACGAGCCGGATGCGCGGGGTCTCGCCGTTGTCGTCGTGGTTGGAGTGGTACTGCGCGAGATAGGCGCCCTGCAGCTCGTGCCGTACGTCGTTCATGGTGTCGGCGTCGGTCGCGGTGAACGGCTCGAAGAGCGCGACGGTGACATACGTGCCCGGCTTCAGCTTGCTGTTCTCGCGGGCCACCGCGCTGATGGTGTCGGCGAACTGCCGCTGCCCGAAGTCGAACGCGGAGGTCGACACCCCCACGCACTCACCGCTGTCCTCGGGCCGCGCCACCCCGGCCGCGCACGAGCGGTCGTCGTGCAGCAGCGCACGGGTCAGCACGACGAGCCCGAAGACCAGCGCGGCGGCGACCACGAGGGCCGTGTAGCGGTAGATCGGGATGGTCCTGATCCGCTGGACCACTTCACGCAGCCATGGCCTCATCGCGGACCCCCGTCCCGGTCGTCGCCGCCCGGCACCCCCAACGGGCGCCCGGCCAGGGCCTGTTCGGGCCACTGCTGGGCGGCCCGCCACAGCGGTTCGCTGCCCGCGGGCCAGATGTTCGACAGCTGCTCCAGATCGAAGTGCATCCGGCCCGCGACCTCCGCGTCCGGCAGCACCAGCGGATCCGTCACCTGCCACACCGCGTGCAGCAGCCGCCGTACCGTCAGATGAAGCGCCGCGTCCACGCCCTCCGGGGGCTCCTCGGCGGCGTCCGTGCGGGCCAGCGCGACCGCCTTGCGGTGGTCGCCGGGCGCGCCGATGTCCCGGCCGTGCGGATCGTGCGCGTGGTAGTAGGGCGCGGCGGTGACGAACAGCAGCGTCTCCAGCCACGCGTACGGCGTGATGGCGCGGAAGGTGTTCCGCAGGTACGCGACCGCGTCCGCC
The DNA here is from genome assembly GCF_036187565.1 of Streptomyces sp. NBC_00252. Taxonomy (NCBI): domain Bacteria; kingdom Bacillati; phylum Actinomycetota; class Actinomycetes; order Kitasatosporales; family Streptomycetaceae; genus Streptomyces; species Streptomyces sp. NBC_00252. The sequence goes on from NZ_CP108087.1 coordinate 5,883,974, forward strand.
GTGTCGCCCAGGGCGAGTTCGTGGTGCAGCCGGTAGCGGGCGCGGGCCGGGGTGTCGGGGTTGCCGGGCAGGCCCTCGTAGTGCGTGAGCAGGGAGCGGTGCACGGCACGCCAGCGGCCGTGGTCGGCGTCGTCGAGGTGCAGGCGGAGCAGGAGCAGGGTGCGCAGGAAGGGGTCGCCGACGAAGTAGCCCTCGGCCGGGGGCAATCCCTCCGCGGTGAGCTGGGTGCGCAGCCGGTTCACCCCGGCCGCCCCGAAACTGTCCCCGAGCCGGGCCTCGGCCAGTGCCCGTGCCGAGTCGCCGTCGTGCGCGGTGGCGAGGACGGCCAGCTCCTCCGCGAGCCCGGGCGGCACCAACCGGTCGAGCAACTCCCGGTACACGGGCCGCTGTTCGTGCTCCGCGTCCCCGTCAGGCTTCAGCCCGGCGGTCAGCAGCTCGCCCGGACTGACCGCGCCCACGGGCCGGTTCTGCCGTACGGCCTGTCCCAGCACCGCCGCCCCCAGCGGGCTGCCGGCCGTCAATCGGTGGATGGCGTACGGCAGTTGGGGCGGCACCTCGACCCGCGCGGCGTCGTCCGTGACGCACACGTCGGCGATGACGCGCCGCGCCTCCTCCGGCGTCAGCGGCGGCAAGGTCACCACCAGCGCCCGCGACGACGGCGAGGCCCCCGGCACCCACCCGCTCGCCCGCGCCACCTCCGGCAGCGGATGCCGTACGGCGTCCGGCAGATCGGGATGGCGGTGACCGCGCAGCCCGGCGATGAACACCACCTGGTCCCCGGTGCCGTCGGCACGCTCCTTCAGTACGGCCTTCATCAGCCCGGGACCGGGACCCGACTGCACGTTGTCGACCAGCACGAGCGGCCGTCCGACCCGGCGCATCCGCTCCCACCGGCGCCGGTAGGTGTCCGTCAGATCGGCCAGCAGGGCGCGCAGCAGCCAGCGTTCGGCGTCCGCGCGGGAGGTGCCGTCGGCGCGGAAGTCCCGGGCGATCTCGATCAGCCCGCGCTTGGCGTCACCGCTCGCACCCGGATAGGCGCTGTACCAGTCGGCGCCCGCCTTCAGCAGCCCGTTCGGCGTCCACACCAGGTCGAAGAGGGTGTCCAGGGTCGCCTCGATGACGGCCTGGCCCACCGGCCCCGTACCCGACAGATTGGCGATCAGCCGGGACGCGACCTTGCCGGCCCAGCCCTGCGCGATCGTCGCCCAGCGTCGCGCCGGGTCGCTCAGCAGCAGGATGCGGCGGGCCTCCTCGCGGGCGCTGTCCTCGTCCCGCGAGCCCCAGCCGGTCGCGCACACGGCGAGGAGTCCGGCTTCCAGCCGCGGGAAGTCGATGTTCCCCGCGCCCCGCACCACCGGCTCCCGCAACTGCTCCGCGACGGTCTCCAGCGCCTGCCACACCGGCGACCAGGTCGCGGCGGGCCGCCCGTCCGGCAGCCGGGCCAGCCGGTCGGCCTCGCAGTCGATCAGCGCGACCGGTGTGTGCCCGCGGTACGCGGTCCGCAGCTCGGCCAGCGCCATGCTCTTGCCGAGTCCGCGCGCGCCCGCGAGCACCACGAAGGGCGGTTCCGGGTGTTCGTACGGCGAGGTGAGCAGCTCGTACGGGCGCAGGCCGGTCAGGCGCGAGGCGAGACCGGGCGGCTGTGCCTCGAACAGCGCCGCGCGTCCATGCAGCCCTCTTCCCACCGCATCTCCCCCTGAGCGGTCGTCCGGCACCCTGTCTATCAACACCAGGGTAAATAGGGGGAGTTGTTTCGTACTAGATCGCGTGGTGTCCGTTGGGTTACGAAAATATCGGAACAGTGGACATAGGTGACAGGTGAAGGCGCCGGCCGTCAGTCGACGGTGATCGAGTCCAGCTTCTCCCGCAGGTAGACATGCGAGTCGACGGCGTCGTAGGCCACGCGTCCGACGGGCGCGGGCACCGACTCGACGAGCGTGCCCGGGGTACACTCGCCGAAGTACACGAGCGACATCAGCTCCTCGGCGGGCGAGTCGGCGGGCGGCGGCAGCACCCGGTGCCGTCCGGACCGCCACCGGTCGCCGGTCCAACGGGCCATCAGATCGCCGATGTTGATGGTGAACGCCGCGGGATCGAACGGCGCGTCCTCCCAGCCGCCCTCATCGGTGAAGACCTGCAGTCCGCCCTTCCCGGCCTGCCGGTCGAGGATCGTCACCGTCCCGAAGTCGGTGTGCGGCCCGATCCGGAACTGCCCCGGCTCCGGCTCCCCGACGACCTCGACGCCCGGGTACCAGTTGATGTTGAAGCCGTAGGTCGGATGGTCCATGTGCCGTGAGAAGAAGTCGGGTTCGACCCCGAGCGCGACCCCGAGCAGCGCCAGCAGCTGCTTCTCCAGCTCGCCCATCCGGTCGAGGTACTCCTCGCAGAGCGCCCGGAGCCCGGGGATCTCCGCCGGCCACACGTTGGGCGCGTACCACTCCGCGTTGACCACCGGGTCCTCGAAGGGCCGGTGCGTGGCGAAGGTCAGCGACTCCTTCAGATCGGGCGGCGTCTCGGTCCCCTCCGCATACCCGTTGGCCTCGGCCCCGGGCCCGAGCCACCCCCGCCCACCGACCTTGGCGGAGTAGGCCGCCTTCACCTCGGCGGGAAGCCGGAAGAAAGCGCGGGAGGCCTCCCGGATCCGGGACCGCAGACCCGGGGCGACCCCGTGCCCGGTGACGAGCAGGAACCCGGCGGTCTGCAGGGCGTCGTCGACGGTACGGGCGATGTCCTGCCGCGTCCGCTCGTCACCGGAGATCCAGGGCCCGAGATCGATGGTCGGGATGCGGGGCTCGCTCTGGGTCTGGGGCTCAGTCACCGATGTCCTCGTTCCACAGTTCCGGGTTGTTCTTGATGAAGTCGCGCATCAGAGAGGTGCATTCGGGGTCGTCGAGGAGGACGATCTCCACGCCGTGCCCGGCGAGCCAGTCGTGGCCGCCGTGGAAGGTGGCGGCCTCGCCGACGACGACCCGCGAGATGCCGAACTGCCGCACCAGCCCGGAGCAGTACCAGCAGGGGGAGAGGGTCGTCACCATCGTCGTGCCCCGGTACGACCGCTGCCGCCCCGCCGACCGGAACGCGGCCGTCTCCGCGTGCATCGAGGGGTCGTCGTCCTGGACGCGCCGGTTGTGGCCGCGCCCCAGCAGGGTGCCGTCGGCGCCGTAGAGCGCGGCGCCGATCGGGATGCCGCCCTCGGCGAGCCCGGCGCGGGCCTCCGCGACGGCGGTGGCGAGCCAGGTCCGTGCCTGTGCCTGATCGATGCGGTTCATGGCTCCCACTCTCCAGTGGCCGAAACACCAGGGCAACGTGCGGAAAGTACTCTCCCCGCAACCCTTAGCCGGACGAACTGTCAGCGCCCCTGGAGGTTCCCGTGCCCGCACTCACCCTCCGTGAGGTCCTGGCCCTCGACCCGGTCCGCGCCACCGAGCCCGAACTCCTCGCCGGGGAGAGCGCCCTCGACCGCCCCGTGCGCTGGGTCCACTCCAGCGAGGTCTACGAGGGCGCGAACTTCCTCGACGGCGGCGAACTCCTCCTCACCAACGGCTTCGGCCTCACCGACACCGACGCCGAGATCCGCCGCCGCTACGTCCGCGAGCTGGCGGCCCGGGGCGCGTCCGGCCTGGCGGTGGAGATCGGCCGCTCCCTGCCGACCATGCCGCCCGAGGTCACGGACGAGGCCCGCCGCCTGAACCTGCCCCTGCTGGCCCTGCACCGGGTCGTCCCCTTCGTACGCATCACCGAGGCGGCCAACCGGGCGATCGTGGCCCGCGGCCTGTCCGGCCGTTCGGTGGTCCGCCCGTGGGGCGACGACCACACGGCCGCCCTCCTGGCCGACCTCGCGGACCGCGCCGCACTGAACCAGCCGGAGGTCGAGGCGAGGTCCGCCCTGGCCGGCTTCCACCCCGGCCCCGGCGCCCGTCTGATCGGCGTCTCCGTCCACGGCGCGCGGGAACTGACGGCCGTGGACCGGGCGGTACGACTGCTCGGCGGCGCGAGCGTCCTGCGGGCGGCGTTCCCGGCCGACGTCCTGGCCCTGCTCGCGCTCCCGGCATCCGTCTCCGGCGACCCCGTCCGCACCGTCCAGGAGGCCTTCCGTACGGCCGCCGACCCCGGCCTGACGGTCGCGGTGGGGCACGCGGTCGAGGCGGGCAGCGGGTGGCTGCGCTGGAGCGACACCTTGCGGGCGGCCCGTACGACACTGGAGCTGGCGCTGACCGTCCCGGCGGCCGAACCGGCCGCCCCCGAGGGCCCGTTGGTGACCTCGGCGCGCTCCCTGGCCCTGGAACGCGAGCTGACGCGCGGCGGCATCGACACCAACCGCGACCGCCTCGCCCGCCTGGTCCAGCACGCCCTGGGCCCCCTCCTGTCCTGGGAGGCGGCCCACCCCAGCGACCTCGTCCGCACCCTCGAAGTCCATCTACGGCACGGCTGCTCGCCGACGCGGACGGCGGCCCTGCTGCACATCGGCCGCCAGTCCCTCTACCAGCGCCTGGAACGCATCGAGTCCCTCCTCGGCCTGGAGATAGACGACCCGGACCTGCTGGGCGAGCTGCTGGCGGCGGCGTGCGCGCACCGGGTGGTGCGGGGGACGGGAGCGGCGCAGGTGCGGGGTCTGAGGACGGTGGCGTAGGCCCCTTCGCTCGCCGTCACGTCGGGTCTCATGTTCCGCTGGTCGGTCCTGGCGGAGTGCAACAGCGGCGCGGCGTCCCGGTGTTCACGGACGAAGGTCGGATGTGTCCGTGTCCGGCGGTCCGGACTTGACGCCGGCCGGGCCCGGCGGCCCGCGCGGGCCGCGCATAGGATCGCCGGCATGGCACTGCGTCCCGTCCAGGTGAACATCAAGGCCGTCGACGCCCCGGCGGTGGGCCGGTTCTGGGCGGAGGCCCTCGGCTGGACCGCCTTCAGCCCGGGCGTGACGACATACGCGGGCCCCGCGGGCGGCCGCGTCTGGCCGGAGCCGGTCGGCCTGGGCATCGACGTCGTCCCCGTCCCGCACCCCAAGACACCGGCCAAGAACCGCCTCCACCTCGACCTCGCCACCACCTCCGCGGCTCATCAGGCGGAGCTGGTCGCCCGCCTGCGCTCCCTCGGCGCGACGCCGGCCGACGTGGGCCAGGGCGACGTCCCGTGGACCGTCCTCGCCGACCCGGAGGGCAACGAGTTCTGCGTCCTGGAACCCCGGGAGATCTACCGCGACACCGGTCCGATCGCCGCGGTGGTCGTCGACTGCGTGGACCCGGGGGCGATGGCACGCTTCTGGACCGGGGCGACGCACTGGACCCTGCTCGAACTGACCCCGGACCAGGCGTCGTTGCGCTCCGCCCAGGGTGTCGGCCCGTACCTGGAGTTCCTCCGCGTACCGACCCCGAAGACCGCCCCGGACCGCGTCCACCTGGACCTGTTGCCCTACCCGGCCGACGACAAGGCGGCCGAGGCGGAGAGGCTGCGCGCGCTCGGCGCGACCGACCTCGACCTCGGCCAGGGCGACGCCCCGTGGACGTGCCTGTCCGACCCGGAGGGCCACGAGTTCTGCGTCCTCGCCGCACCCCCGCCGCCCTCCTGACCCGGGCGCCCGCTGCTCCGGGCGTCAACTTCGGGTGGTCCGGCGTACGTTGAAGAGTGATTACAGCGAGTGGTCGTACTGATACTTTGCGTATATGAAGTTCTCGCTGAGTTGTGAGGTGGCCGGGGCTCCCGAGGAGTTCTTCGGGTGGTTCTTCGCCCCGGTGCGTGAAGACGACCTGTACAAGGGCGAGTTGACGTACAGGAGCTACGACATGGTGGCGCAGCGGGAGAGCGAGGAGCGGGTCGTGCGGCGCACCCGGTTCCAGCGGGGGGTCCAACTGCCCGAGCCGGTGGCCAAGTTGTTCGGCGGGACCTTCGGCGAGATCGAGGACGGCACCTTCGAGAAGGCCGACCGGTTGTGGACCTGGCGGGTCACGCCGAGCAGCCTCGCCGACAAGATCCGTCACGAGGGGAGCCTGCGGGCCGAGGACGCCGGCGGCACCCGAAGCCGCCTCGGCCTTGAACTCACCTACGAGGCGAAGGTCTTCGGCGTCGGCGGCCTGCTGGAGGGCTTCATGGAGAAGCGGCTGCGGGAGGAGTGGGACCGGACCGTCGGGTTCTACGGTCGTCAGGCCCCGGCCTGAGCCGACGCCGGCGTCGAGGTCCGGCCCGCGATGCGGGTGAACGTCACGTACAGCACCGCGCTCAGTACGAAGCCCACGATCGGCGTGCTGTCGCCGAAGGACGGCCAGTGTTCCGGGACGTAGCCGACGTAGTCCTCCTGGTTGGAGAAGAGGGGGACCGAGATCGCGATGCCGATCAACAGGGCTGCCAGGCCCGGCCAGTTGGTGAAGACGGGGTCGGTCAGGCGGGGGGCCAGGTCCGCTGTTGTGGTCGTGGACCTCGACTGGAACCAGCGCTCCACCAGCACCACGCCCAGCCACGGCGCCACCCAGTACGCGATCACCAGCAGGAACGCCTCGTACGCCGAACCCGCGTCGGACAGGGACGCCCAGGCCGCCGCCGTACCGGCCACGCCCGAGACCACCACCAGGACGCCGCGGTTGAGCCACGCGGGGAGTTTCAGGCCGAGCGCGGTGAGGGAGATCGCGCCGGAGTAGACGTTCAGGGCGTTGGCGGAGACGGCGCCCAGGATGATCGCGATCAGGACCAAGTTGCCGAGCCAGGACGGGAGATGGCCGGTGAAGGCCGCCGTGGGGGTCGCGTCCTTGGGGGCGATCAGCGTTGCCGAGGCCGCTCCCATCACCGCCACGAACGTCACCGACACGAACAGGCCAAGCGCCGGGTACAGCACCGTCCTGACCTTGTTCGCCGTACGGGGGAGATAGCGCGCGTAGTCCGTGGCGTACGGGTTCCAGCCCGCCGCGTAACCCCACGCCGCGCTGAACGCCAGCAGGAAGCCGCCCACTCCGCCGCCCGTGCCGCCCCCGCCGAGGTGCGCGTCCTTGAACGTCCACACCCCGGCCAGCAGGAAGATCAGGGCCAGCGCCGGGAACGCGTACTTCTCGAAGGTGTGCACGAAGTTGTGGCCTATGAAGCCGATCAGGATCTCGGCGACCACGACCAGCAGCAGGGACGGGAGAGGGCGTAGGCCCGTCAGGGTGTTGAGTGCGAAGGCCGCGCTCACGCTGTTCACCGCGAACCAACCGACGCCCGCCACCAGGCCGTTGGCCGCCGAGGGGACGATGTTGCCGCGGAAGCCGAAGGAGAAGCGGCCGATGACCATCTGCGGGACGCCGAAGCGCGGGCCGTCCAGGGAGAGGAAGCCCTGCGTGATCGCGCCGAGGGCCGTGCCCAGGACGATCGCCGCGGTCGCCTGCCAGAACGACAGGCCGAAGAAGAGGACCGAGATCACGCCGATGTAGACGGTCGCGAACTCGATGTTCGGGGAGGCCCAGGTCCAGAGCAACTGGAGCGGGCTGCCGTGGCGTTCGGCGTCGGGGATGGGCTCGGCGCCGGCCGTCTCGACGGCGATGACCTTGTCACCGTATGCGGGGGCGAGGGTGCCGGCGGAGTCGGCGGGAGCAGTCGTCATGCGAGGTAAGTGTCCGGTTCCTGCCGGTCCGGGCCCAGAGGCGCATTGTCCGCTTCGGGGCGCTCACCGGCGTACAACCTGCACGTGTCGCCCCGCGTCACTCCGCCTTGGGGTCGTCCTTGAGGTCGTCCTTGTTCAGGGACTTCAGGAACTCGGGGTTGTCGTCCGGCGCGATCCACTGACCCGGCGCGGCCGCCGCCTCGGCGCCGGTGCGGCGCGCCCGGCCCGCGATCAGCCACGCGACCGGGCCGACGAGCACCTCGCCGAAGAGCAGGATCACGAACACCCACGCCAGCTTCGGCATGCCCCGCACATCCTCCTCGGGCGTGTTCAGGCAGTCCACGAAGGCGTAGATCCACAGAGCCAGGACCAGCAGGAACGGCAGATACCTGAGCATGGCGGCGAGATTCTCCTGAGTGCTGGGACGGCCCCGGTGACGGGGCCAGGTTAGCGGGTGACCGATACTTGGACACATGGCTTACGACGATCTTCGCTCCCTGCTCAGGGCACTGGAGCGCGAGGGAGACCTCAAGCGCATCAAGGCCGAGGTGGACCCCTATCTGGAGGTCGGGGAGATCGTCGACCGGGTCCAGAAGACCGGTGGACCCGCGCTCCTCTTCGAGAAGGTGAAGGGGTCCTCGATGCCCCTCGCCATGAACGTCTTCGGGACCGACCGGCGGCTGCTGAAGGCGCTGGGGCTGAAGTCGTACGGCGACATCTCCGACAAGATCGGCGGGCTGCTGCGGCCCGAGCTGCCGCAGGGCTTCGTGGGCGTCCGGGACGCCTTCGGGAAGCTCGGCTCGATGACCCACGTACCGCCGAAGAAGGTCAAGGAAGCACCGGTGCAGGAGGTGGTGCTCACGGGCGACGACGTCGACCTCGACATGCTGCCCGCGCTCTTCACCTGGCCGCAGGACGGCGGGTCCTTCTTCAACCTCGGGCTCACGCACACCAAGGACCCGGAGAGCGGGATCCGCAATCTCGGGCTCTACCGCCTCCAGCGCCACGACAAGCGCACCATCGGCATGCACTGGCAGATCCACAAGGACAGCCGGAACCACTACCAGGTCGCCGCGAGGCGCGGGGAGCGGCTGCCGGTCGCCATCGCCTTCGGATGTCCGCCCGCCGTGACCTACGCCTCCACCGCGCCCCTGCCCGGTGACATCGACGAGTACCTCTTCGCCGGGTTCATCGCGGGCAGGCGGATCGAGATGGTCGACTGCAAGACCGTGCCGCTGCAGGTGCCGGCGCAGGCCGAGGTCGTCATCGAGGGGTGGCTGGAGCCCGGCGAGATGCTGCCGGAGGGGCCGTTCGGCGACCACACCGGGTTCTACACCCCGCAGGAACCCTTCCCCGCGCTGACCATCGACTGCGTGACGATGCGGAAGCGGCCGTTGCTCCAGTCGATCGTCGTAGGCCGGCCTCCGACGGAGGACGGACCCCTGGGACGGGCGACGGAGCGGTTCTTCCTGCCGCTGCTCAAGATCATCGTGCCGGACATCGTGGACTACCACCTGCCCGAAGCGGGCGGCTTCCACAACTGCGCGATCGTCTCCATCGACAAGAAGTACCCGAAGCACGCCCAGAAGGTGATGCACGCGGTCTGGGGTGCGCACATGATGTCCCTGACCAAGCTGATCGTGGTCGTCGACTCCGACTGCGACGTCCACGATCTGCACGAGGTCGCGTGGCGGGCCCTCGGCAACACGGACTACGCCCGCGACCTCTCGGTCGTGGAAGGACCCGTCGATCATCTCGACCACGCCTCCTACCAGCAGTTCTGGGGCGGCAAGGCGGGGATCGACGCGACGAGGAAGTGGCCCGAGGAGGGCTACACGCGGGACGGCGGCTGGCCCGAGATGGTGCTGTCCGACCCGGAGACGGCGGCGAAGGTCGACCGCCGGTGGAAGGAGTACGGACTTTCGTGAGCAGCGCATCAGCCGCGATCCCGCAGCCGGGGCGCACCAAGGCGTTCCTACGTCTCGTCATGATCGAGCACTCCGTCTTCGCCCTGCCCTTCGCCTACATCGCGGCGCTGACCGCGATGTTCCAGTGGGACAAGAACATCCACTGGGGACGGCTGCTGCTGGTCACCATCTGCATGGTGGGCCTGCGGACCTTCGCGATGGCGGTCAACCGGATCATCGACCGCGAGATCGACGCCCGTAACCCGCGCACCGCGCACCGCGAACTGGTCACCGGCGCGATGTCGGTGAAGCACGCGTGGACGGGCGCGCTCGTCGCCCTCGTCGTCTTCCTGGGCTCGGCGGCGCTCCTCAACCCGCTCTGCCTGGCGCTGGCGCCCATCGCGGTGATCCCGATGGTGGTCTATCCCTACGGCAAGCGGTTCACGAACTTCCCGCAGGCCATCCTCGGTCTCGCCCAGGCCATGGGCCCGGTCGGCGGCTGGCTGGCGATCTCCGGCGAGTGGTCCTGGGACGCGGTGATCCTCGGTCTCGCCGTCGGCATCTGGATCGGCGGCTTCGATCTGATCTACGCCTGCCAGGACATCGAGACCGACCGCGAGATCGGCGTCATGTCGGTGCCGGCCCGCTTCGGCATCCCGGCGTCCATCTGGGGCGCCCGCGTCTGCCACACGATCACGACCGCGCTGCTCGCCTGGTACGGCGCGGCGACCGGCGCCGGTGCCTTCTTCTGGTTCGGCCTGCTCATCGTCGCGGGCGCGTTCGTGTACGAGCACTCGATCGTCCGGCCCCACGACCTGTCCCGCCTCAACCGGGCGTTCTTCAGCGTCAACGGGTTCATCGGCATCGCACTGTTCGTGTGCGCGCTGCTGGACCTGCTGGTACGCGGGCTGACCGTCTGAGAGTCCCGGCTCGCCGTCCGAGGGACCCGGCTCACCGTCTAGGCGGCGGTGAGCGAAGTCCGCGGAGTGGGCGCGCGGCGGAACGCGAACGCCGCGCCCACCCCCGCCATCAGCCCGATCAGGTGGGCCTGCCAGCTCACGCCGGACTGGGTCGGTGCGAGCCCGAAGAGGATCGAGCCACCCCACACCGCGCCGATCAGCAGGCCTACGACGATGCCCAGCGGCCGGCGCTCCGCGAAACCGCTCACCAGCAGGAAGCCGAAGAGGCCGAAGATCAGGCCCGACGCGCCCGCCGTGTTCGTGTGGGCCGGGGACATGAGCCACACCCCGAGGCCGTCCGCGACGATGATCAGCGCGCTGATCGCGGCGAACCGCCGGATGCCGCCCAGCGCGGCGAGAAAGCCGAACACCAGCAACGGCACGCTGTTCGCGGCGACATGCGCGAAGCCGAAGTGGATGAACGCGGCCGGGACGACGTCGATCAGCTCGGACGGCTCACGCGGGACGATCCCCAGGCTGTCGAGGGCGTGGCCGCTGATCACGTCCACCACTTCGAGCAGCCACAACAGCGCGACCCAGCCCACCATCAGCTTGGCCGCGGCCTTCGCGCGGTCGCCCTGCGACCACTCCAACTCCGCACCGGACATGGCACCCCCACGACTGACTCGTCCCCACCGAAGAACGCACCGGCACCCTTGGCCGGTTCCCGCCCCGCGACGCCAGCTAGGCTCGGTGTCGTGAACCCAGTCAAGCCAGGAGAGACGCCGCGTACGCCTTGGATCGTAGGGGTGTCCGGCGCTTCCGGCACCCCATACGCGGCCGCCGTCCTGCGTGCGCTCCTCGACGCCGGCGAGAGCGTCGACCTCGTGGTGTCCCGCGCGTCCCGGCTGACGCTCCTGGACGAGACGGGGATCTCCTACCGGGACGCGCACTGGCAGGACGACCTGCGGGAATGGCTGGCCCGCGGCGCCGACGGCAAGCCCGGCACCTTCCAGCCCGCCATCGACGCGGTACGGCACTGGAGCGCGGGCGACCTCGCGGCGGGGCCGTCCTCGGGGTCGTACCCCGCGAAGGGGATGATCGTCGTGCCCGCGTCCACCGCGTGTGTCGCCGGGATCGCCCTCGGGCTGAGCAAGGACCTGTTGCAGCGGGCGGCCAGCGTGACCCTGAAAGAGGGGCGCAAGCTGGTGGTCGCCGTACGCGAGACGCCGTTGAACGGGCAGACGCTGCGGCACCTCGTGACCCTGGACGACCTGGGCGCGGCCGTGGTGCCCGCCTCGCCCGGGTTCTACGCCGGGGCCACCCACATCCAGGACCTGGTGGACTTCGTCGCCGGTCGGGTGCTGGACTCGGCGGGCGTCCCGCACGGGCTGTACCGGCGGTGGAAGGGCGACCTCGGGGGTTCCCGCACCGCCACCTGACGTACGGCACCTCATCTATTCACTGGTACGAATCGGAAGGCAATCGATCGCATGGACGCGGTGGACAGGCAGCTCATCCAGGCCCTGAGAGAGAACGGCCGGGCCTCCTACGCGGAGCTGGGGCGCCTCGTCGGCCTGTCGGGACCCAGTGTCACCGACCGCATCAACCGGCTGGAGGCGGCCGGGGTCATCACCGGTTACCGCGCGACCGTCGACTCGGCCTCCCTCGGTCTCGGCGTGATCGCCCTGATCGGCATCTCGCTCTCCGACGCCGCAGACCACGAGGACGTGGCGCGCCGGCTGAAGGACCTCAGCGAGATCGAGGACTGCTGGTTCATCGCGGGCGAGGACTCGTTCATGCTCAAGGTGCGGGCACCCGACGTGGACGGCCTGGAGAAGACCATCCGGCGGCTCAGCGGGACGAAGGGGGTCTCCAGGACCCGCACCACGATCGTGCTCTCCACGAAGTGGGAGAACCGGGTCGGAGAGCTGCCCGAAGAGGTCTGACGGTATAGGCGTACGGTTTATCGAGACTGTCGTAGGAAGAGGTATGGGCATGGATGTCGGGCTCAAGCGCGAGCTGGAGCAGAAGGTCCGCTCCGGTGAGCGGCTGTCCCGTGAGGACGGCATCGCGCTGTACGAGTCGGACGACCTGGCCTGGCTGGGCGGACTCGCGCACGAGGTGCGGACGCGGAAGAACGGCGATGTCGTCCACTTCAACGTCAACCGCCACCTGAACATGACCAACGTGTGCACCGCGTCCTGCGCCTACTGCTCGTTCCAGCGCAAGCCGGGCGAGAAGGACGCGTACACGATGCGCATCGAGGAGGCCGTCCGGCTCGCGAAGGCGATGCAGGGCGAGAACCTCACCGAGCTGCACATCGTCAACGGCCTGCACCCGAACCTCCCCTGGCGCTACTACCCCCGCTCGCTGAGCGAGCTGAAGAAGGCCCTCCCGGAGGTCTCCCTGAAGGCCTTCACGGCCACGGAGATCCACCACTTCGAGACCATCTCCGGGCTGAGTGCGAGCGAGATCCTCGACGAGCTGATCGAGGCCGGGCTGGAGTCCCTCACCGGCGGCGGCGCGGAGATCTTCGACTGGGAGGTCCGCCAGCACATCGTGGACCACCGCACGCACTGGGAGGACTGGTCGCGCATCCACCGCCTGGCGCACGAGAAGGGCCTCAAGACCCCGTGCACCATGCTCTACGGCCACATCGAGGAGCCGCGCCACCGCGTGGACCACGTGCTGCGGCTGCGTGAACTCCAGGACGAGACCGGCGGGTTCCAGGTCTTCATCCCGCTGCGCTACCAGCACGACTTCGTCGACATGAAGGACGGCAAGGTCCGCAACCGCCTCCAGGCGCGGACCCAGATGGCCACCGGCGCAGAGGCGTTGAAGACCTTCGCGGTCTCGCGGCTGCTCTTCGACAACGTTCCGCACGTCAAGGTCTTCTGGGTCATGCACGGTGTGCAGACGGCCCAACTCGCCCTCCAGCACGGCGCGGACGACATGGACGGCTCGGTCGTCGAGTACAAGATCACGCACGACGCCGACAACTACGGCACCCCGAACAAGCTCACCCGCGACGACCTCCTCGACCTGATCCGCGACGCCGGTTTCCAGCCGGTCGAGCGGAACACGCGCTACGAGATCATCCGCGAGTACGACGGCCCGGACCCGGCGCGGCGCGAGTCCCCGCAGCCGATGCGGGTGTGACGACCCCCTTCTGAGACGAACACGGCACCATGTCACTGACCTTCGAGCTGGACCCCGCGATAACCCCTGCTCTCCGCGAGGAGATCCTCACCCTCTGGGCGGACGTCTCCAACGCGGGGGGCTCGGTGGGCTTCGTCCCACCGGTGACGGCGGACGAGATACGGCCCGAACTGGTCCGGCACTTCGTCGCCATGGCGGAGGGCCGCACCAGGCTGCTGGTGGGCCGGGACGAGACGGGCACGGTCGCCGCGACCGTGTTCCTCTCCTTCAACACGCACCGCCTGATGCTGCACTGGCTGTGGCTCTACACGGTGATGGTCCACCCCCGCCACCAGGGCAAGGGCTACGGCCGCGACCTCCTCGCCGCCGCCGAGGAAGCGGCCCGCGGCCTCGACGGCATCGAGGCGATCCGCCTCACCTGCCGGGGCGGCCACGGCCTGGAGCGGTTCTACGGCTCCTGCGGCTACAAGGAGGTCGGCCGGGTGCCCGCCGCGATCCGCGTGGCCCCCGGGGACGACCGGGACGACATCTTCATGCTGCTGCCCCTGCTGTGAGCCGCCGACCCCGCCCGAAGATCAGCGGGGGCGCGTGCTTCACTGAGTAGGACCGTTCGGTCACGTCTGTTCGGTTGAGTCTGTTCGTTACGGAAGAGTGGATTGAGATGTTCCGCTACACACTGTGGCGCCTCGGGGTCTTCGCGGGCTGCCTCGGCGTCGTCTGGGGCCTCGTCTATCTCGGCGTCTTCCCGCGCGGTTTCGGCGAGTCCAACGGCATGTGGATCGTGCTGCTGGCCCTGGTGATCTCGGCGCCGATCAGCTTCGTGGTGCTGCGCGGGGTGCGGGACCGGGCCTCGGTGCAGATCGTCGAGCGGGTCGACCGGATGAAGGCCAACCTGGACGCGAACCGCAGCCAGGAGGACGAGACGGCGGACGCGGCCCAGCCTGCGGCCCAGCCGGCGTCGCACCCGCAGGGCCAGGCTTCCTAGAAGTTCTGTCGGCAGCCGTGCGGTCTGGTCCAACTACCCTTGCCCCATGGGTGCCGTGAAGACCAAACGGATGCCGCGGGCGGTCCGGGAGCAGCAGATGCTCGACGCCGCCGTGCGGACCTTCGGGCAGCGCGGGTACATGGCCGCGTCGATGGACGAGATCGCCGAACTCGCCGGTGTCTCCAAGCCGTTGGTGTATCTCTACCTGAACTCGAAGGAAGACCTGTTCACCGCGTGCATCCGGCGCGAGGGCGAGGCGCTCACCGAGGCGGTGCGGGCCGGGGTGGACACCGGGGCACCCGCCGACCGTCAACTCTGGGACGGGCTGCGGGCGTTCTTCACCCACACCGCGCACCACCCGGACGGCTGGGCCGTGTTGCACCTCCAGGCCCGCACCCACGGTGAGCCCTTCGCCGCCGAGGTGGCCGCGATGCGTGCCGAACTCGTCGTGTTCGTCACCCAGTTGATAGCGGTCGCCGCCCGCGAGGCGCACCGCGACCCCGACCTCGCCGACCGCGAGGTCGCCGGTCTCGCCGAGGCCCTGGTCGGCGCCGCCGAGTCCCTCGCGGCCTGGTCGAACGCGACCCCGGGCGTCACCGCCAAGCAGGCGGCGGCGACCCTGATGAACTTCGCGTGGGCGGGCCTCGGACAGCTGATGGAGGGGCGGTCGTGGACGCCGTAGCGTTCACCGGCGCCCGTACTTCGTAGGGCTCACGCACTTCGCACGACTCACGCACTTCGTACGGCTCACACATCTCGCACGGCTCATAAAGGCAGCGGTCGGACGACCCCGTCCACGTGCGTGCGCTCGCCGCTCCGCAGCTGGAAACGGCCGCTTTCCGCCGCGTACTCCACCACTCCCGGCAACAGCACCGGCGCCCTGAACTCGGCCCGTACGTACGCCGCTTCGGGCGTGCCGTGCGCCGCGAGGCACCGGGCGGCCGTCCACATGCCGTGGGCGATGGCGCGGGGGAAGCCGAAGAGGCGGGCGGTGAGGGGGGAGAGGTGGATGGGGTTGCGGTCCCCGGAGGCGGCGCCGTAGCGCCGGCCGACGTCCTCGGCGAGGCGCCACTCGGCGAGGGTGGGCAGGGGCTTCCGCGCTTCCCGTACGTCGCCCGCCTTCCCCGTCTCTCCCGTCTCCCGTGTGCCGGCGCGGTGGTGCCGGGCGAGGTACGTGCTCCGCGACTCCCATACGACCGTGCCCGCGCCGTCGCCCGTGCCGCCCGCCCGCATCTCCGTGGTGACCGTCGCCTCCGTGCCGCGTCGGTGCGGGGCCAACTCGTCCACGTAGACCGTGAGTTCGTGGTCGCCGGTGGCCGGTACCGCTCGGTGCCGGGTGATCTCCACCGATGTGTGGACCAGGCCGAGCAGGGGGAGCGGGAAGGCGCGGCAGCTCATCAGGCGCATGGCCAGCGGGAAGCCGAGGACGTGCGGGTAGGTGAGGGGGAGGGCGTCGTCGCCGGTGGCGAAGCCGCAGACGCGTTCGTAGGCGGCGAGCTTGGCAAGGTTCACGCGGACGCCGGGCAGGACCAGGCGGGTGCGGGGGAACGCGGCGTTTGGGCGGGGCCTCTTGAAGGGGGAGAGGAGGGCGCCGCGGAGGAGGAGCGGGGTGAGCGCGGGGGTGTCGGTGAGGGTCGGGTGGAGGTCGGCCATGTCCCACTCCCGGGTGGCGTCCTGGGCGGCTCTTTTCGGCTTACTTCGCAGTAAGGTTACCGCAGGTAAGTCCAAGTGGGGCGAGCCCGGCGGCCCATGGCGGACGCGGGGCGGACGCAGAGGTGACGCAGGGTCGGCGTACGGCAGACAAAGCCTCGCGGACCCGCCGAGGTTGCACAGGCCCGGCTCCGTACCACCCCCGAAACCGCACGAACTCCCCACGAGGGGGCCGTACGATCTTCGACCTAACCCGGGGTAACACCCCCGGCCGCTGGCCGGGATGAACACCTCGGTACGCACCATGCGTACCTAATGCAGCAGAGCGGTACAAGCTGCACGCCACAGGAGCTGCCATGTCCCTCGTCTATCCGTCCGGCTACGACTACGACGGCGCGCCCGTGCTCGTCGAGCCCGAGATCCGGCGGCTGGACGGCGTGGTGCGGGAGGTCGCCGTACCGCCGATGGTGCCGCCGCCGACCCACGGGTCGCTCGCGGACCTGCCGTTCGAGAACGCGGCGGCCGCGCCCGAGCATCTGGTCCTCAGCAGGCAGGACGAGGACGGGAACTGGCGTGACGTGACGGCGACGGAGTTCGCCGAACAGGTGCAGGCCGTCGCCAAGGGGCTGATCGCGGAGGGACTTTCACCCGGCGACCGGATCGCGGTCATGGCGCGGACGTCGTACGAGTGGACGCTCCTCGACTTCGCCGCGTGGGCGGCCGGACTGGTGACCGTGCCGGTGTACCCGACCTCCTCGCTCTTCCAGATCCGGTGGATCCTCCAGGACTCGGGCGCGGTGGCGATGGCCGCCGAGACGGTCGCGCAGGCCGCCGCGCTGGGACCGGAGACGCCCCGGCTGCCCGACCTGCGGCACATGTGGGTCTTCGAGAAGGGCCACCTGGACCGGCTGGCCGAGCTGGGCCGGACCGTCCCGGACCAGGAAGTCGCCGTACGGCGTGGGGTGTTGCTGCCCGACACGCTCGCCACCGTCATCTACACCTCGGGCACCACGGGCCGCCCCAAGGGCTGCGCGATCACCCACGGCAACTTCCTCGCGGAGATCGACAACGCGATCGAACTCCTCTACGGCGTCTTCAAGGGCAAGGGGGACGAAGAGCCCTCCACGCTCCTCTTCCTCCCCTACTCCCATGTCTTCGGCCGCATGGTCGCCGTCGCCTGCATCCGCGCCCGGGTCCGCCTCGGCCACGCGGCGAGCCTCAAGTCCGAGGACCTGCTCGCCGACCTGGCGAGTTTCCAGCCGACCTTCCTGCTGGCCATCCCGTACATGCTGGAGAAGGTCTTCAACAACGCCCGGGCGAAGGCGGAGAAGGGCGGCCGCGGCAAGGTCTTCGACCGCGCGACGAGCGTCGCCCGCCGCTACGGCGAGGCCCTGGAGGCCCGCCAGTCCGGCAAGGGGCCGGGCCCGACCCGCCCGTTGAGGACGGCCCGCGCCTTCTACGACCCGCTGGTCTACCGCAAGATCCGCAACGCCCTCGGCGGCAAGCTCCGTTACGTCATCTGCGGCGGCTCCCCGCTCGGCCGGCGCCTCGCCGCGTTCTACGCCGGCGCGGGCATCGAGATCTTCGAGGGCTACGGCCTCACCGAGACCACGGCGGCGGCGACCTGCACCCCACCGCTCAAACCCCGGCTGGGGACGGTGGGCTGGCCGATGCCCGGCACGCGGGTGCGGATCGCGTCGGACGGCGAGATCCTGCTCTCCGGCGGTCAGGTCTTCCGCGGCTACTGGGACCCACACGGCGACGGGGTGATCCCCGCGTCCCAGGACGGCTGGTTCGCGACCGGCGACATCGGCCGCCTCGACGACGAGGGCTACCTCACCATCACCGGGCGCAAGAAGGAGATCCTGATCACCGCGGGCGGCAAGAACGTGGCCCCGGCCCCGCTGGAGAACTGGCTCCGCTCCCACCCGCTGATCGCCCAGTGCATGGTCGTCGGCGACCGCCGCCCCTACGTCGCCGCCCTCATCACCCTCGACCCCGACGGGATCACCCACTGGCGCCAGATGAACGGCAAGCATCCGGTACCGGCCGAACTCCTGGTCGACGACGAGGAGTTGCTCGCCGTCCTGCAACGGGCCGTCGACGAGGCCAACAAACTGGTCTCCCGGCCCGAGTCCATCCGCCGCTTCAGCGTCCTGCCGGTCGCCTTCACGGAGGCGGCGGAACAGCTGACCCCGTCGATGAAGCTGCGGCGGGAGGTCATCATGCGGGACTTCGCACAGGACATCGAGAAGCTGTACGCGAACTAGGCCTGTTCGGGGTGGGCTCGGCGCGGACCTGGTCATCCCCCGGTCAAGGGATGCCCAGGCCGGACCCAAGCGGCCGTATGCATTGCGCATGCAACGGGTTCGTAGGCGGGACATAGCCGGATTTGGGCGCGGGTCGCGTCGCTACTGTGATGGCGCGTAAACGTCCACGGTGACGACGACGACTCGCGGGAAAGAGGAGACGGCGGTGGGGGAGCCGAACCGGTCACGCCTTCTTGACTACACACAGGGGGCACCGGCGACACCCGCTCCGCCGGCACCGCGCCGCTCCAGCCTGCTCGACCTCGCGGAGGCCACGCCGGTGGCGCGGGCGGGGGCGACGGGGAGGCCGGGGCCGAGGCCGGGGGTGCCGGCGTACGAGACGGCGGTGTTCGTGCCGGCGCATCCGCGGTACGTCGACGCCGTGGACGAGGGCGGGCGGCCGGTCCGGGTGCCGTTCGTCGTCTACGAGCTGTTCGACCATCCGGCGCATCACACCGCGGTCTACGCCTTCAGCACCCTGGAGAAGCTCGTCGCCGCGTTCGGCGAGGCCCAGCCCTGGGTCGGCACCTCGATCGGGCCGCTCGCCGAGGCGTTGAGCGAGCGCGGAGGCACCGTCGTCCTCGATCCGAAGGTCGCCCGGGGGCGGCCCAACTGGCGGCCCGCCGACCTGGCCGCCTACACGCGGGAGGTGCGCTGATGTCGGCCGACTTCAAGGCGGTACTGAGCGACCTGACGTCGATGGCCACGACCTTCCACGACCAGGCCACCGACTACCGCAAGCTCGAACCCCAGGTCTCCCCGCCCCTCGTGAGCGGCGGCGACGCCGGCCTCGACGACGCCATCAAGGAGGTCGCCCATCTCATCCTCGGCCTGCACACCGGCTTCGCGGACCGGCTGGACGACCACGGCGACAAGGTCGCGTACGCGCGCGACTCGTTCCACCGGCACGACGTCGACGTCCACGGTGTGTTCGAGGACCTGATGGTGGGAGAGGACTGATGGGCGACAGCTGGGTCGGCGGCGACATCGGCGGACTGCACACGATGGCCACCACGTACAAGAACGCCAAGGACCAGCTCGACGACGTCGTCCGCCCGGTCACCACCGCCGTCGAGTCGCTCGTCGACGACGCGGGCTGGAAGGGCGACGCGGCGGAGGAGTTCCGCGCGAAGTGGAGCGAGGACGCGCTGACGGCGGGCGCCTTCGCCAGCCTGGTCTTCGAGGCCGGGGACATCCTCGGCACCCTCGCCGACGCGCTGTCCACCTGCGAGACGGCACTGCAGAACGCGGAGCACGTCGCCACCGGCAAAGGCGTGCCCATGGGCGCCAAGGGCGTGCCCGTGCCCATGGTCACGGCGAACCCGCCCAGCGCGGCGGACCAGAAGACGATCTCCGCGATGACCGAGTACGACACGGTCCGCCGGCAGGTCATGCACACCGCCCAGCACGCCCGCCTGGTCGCCGCGGACAAGCTGCGCGGACTGTACGCCCAGGTCACCGCGCCGGTGTCGACCGGCGACAAGATCACCATCGCGGACGCGCTGCGCGGTCTGTACGCCTACGACGCGGAGGACGCGCGGGCCGGCGGCAAGAAGGCGCGCGCCGAGCTGGACGACGCCAAGTCGGCGGAGCAGACGGCGAAGAAGGAACTCCGCGCGGAACGCAAGGCGTACCAGAAGGCGGGCCGTTCACTCCCCAAGGACCTCCCCGCCAAGGGCGCCTACCGTGACGCGGTCATGAAGGTCGACTCCCTGGAGGAGGCCATCGCCCGCGCCGACGTCGGCAGCAGCAAGCTCCCCTACGACCGCCTCCTGAACGTCAAACTCGCCGACGCGGCAGACGCGTTGCGGCTGGGCAAGGGTCTTGAGGCGCTCCCGGAGTTCCTCAAGGAGGTTCCCGTCATCGATGTCGCCGCGGCCGCCGCGTGCGGGCTGGTGGAGGCGAAGGACGACCACGACAAGGGGTGGTCGTGGCAGCACTCGGTGACGGTGGACGTCGGAGTGGCGGTCGGGGGCGTGGCCGTGGGCGCGCTGGCGGTGGCGGCCGCGCCGGTCGAGGGGGCGGTGGGCGTGGCGTTGGTGGGAGTCGGTGCGACGATCGTCGCCACGGACGTCCTCGACCACACGTTCCACGAGCACTGGCGCGAGGACATTCACGACCACGGTGTGGTCGGCGGCGTGCTGACCGGTGCGGGCCATGTGGCCACGGAGACCGGTGACGACGTCAAGCGACTGGGGAAGGACATCTGGCATGGCGTCACGAGCATCTTCTGAGGCCTCGGCTCCCGGTACGCCCGCCCAGATCCCGGCGCTGCCGAAGCTCGGCAGAACCTGGTACGAGCGCGGCGCGCTCTACTGGCTGTGCCGGGTCCGCACCACCGTTTTCCTGATCGTCCTGATGGGCGTGGTCAGCGTGTTCGCGATCGGCCTCTACCGGGGCTTCACCAGCGAGTGGTCGCCGACCGTTCGTACCGTGTGGAACTGGGCGACCGTGGTCGCGTCCTGCGGGGCCCTGGTCTGGGGATGGTGGACGCAGCGCGGGGAGCACCGCAAGGCCCTGCTGGACCCGCCCACTCCCGCGCAGGCCGTCCAGTCGAAGCGCGACCACAACCGGCAGGCTCCCGGCCGTGCCTTCGCCGGCCGCTGGATGATCCTGCTCCTGGTTCCCGTCCTGCCGGCCCTCGCCGCGTACCTGGTCGGCTGGCTCGCCTCCTGGACCACCGTCCGCGAATACCCGAGCGAGGTCGGCGCCCGCCGCTGGATGCAGGAGCACCCGACCGGAACATGACCCCGCCCGCCCACCCCTAGCCCCCAGCCACCCCCACCCCCTTACGCCCGATCAGAAACGCCTGCGGTGCCGTGTCCCCGATCTCCTCGTCCGGGGCGCGGAGTGTCCGCAGCCGGAGGGTGAATCCCGCCGACTCCAGCAGTTCGGCCATCCGGTCCGGGTCGCGGCGTTCGAAGTCCAGGGTCACCGGGTGGCCGAAGGGCTGGTTCAGGGTGAGGGGCTGGTCGCCGGCCTGGAAGGCGAGGAGGAGGTGGGCGCCGGGTGTCAGGACGCGGTGGAACTCCCTGAACAAGGACGGGAGTTGGTCCACAGGCGTGTGGATGGACGAGTACCAGGAGACCGCCGCCGCCAACTCCCCGTCCGGGACGTCCAGTTCCAGCATCGAGCCCTGCCGGAACCGCAGCCCGGGGTTCTCGCGCCGCGCGATCGTGAGCATCGGCTCGGACAGGTCGAGGCCGAAGACCGACAGCCCGAGGGACGCGAGGTGGGCCGTCACCCGCCCCGGCCCGCACCCGAGATCCGCCACCTCCCCGCCGCCGCCCCGGGTCACCAACTCGGCGAAGCCGGCCAGCAGCGCACGGTCCAACGGGTTCGCCGTGTGCTTCCCGGCGAACATCTCGGCGTAGTCCTCGGCGATCGCGTCGTAGAAGATCCGGGTGTTCGACACGAAGTCGGTCCGGGGGGAGGGGGAGGGCGTCGACGTCATGACCGGGGACCTTATCGACGGGCACTGACACCCGCCCTGCCACTGACACCCGCCCCCGGTTCAGGGCAGGTTCACCACGGCAGGTTCCCCGTGCGGTCGATGAACCGGCCCGTCGGGCCGCCCGGGCCGATCGTCGCGAGGGTCACGATGGAGTCCGCGCCCTCGGCGACGGTGTGGCCGAGGCCGCCGGTGAAGTCGGTCGCGGTCTGGCCGGGGTCGGCGGCGTTGACCTTCACGCCCTTGAGTTCCCTGGCGTACTGGGTGGTGAGCATGGTGACCGCGGCCTTCGAGGCGCTGTAGAGGGGCAGGGCGTACTGCGACTCGATGCGCGCCGGGTCCTGGGTCATGCCGAAGGAGCCCATCCCGCTGGAGACGTTGACGATGACGGGGTTCGACGACCTGCGCAGCAGCGGGAGGAAGGCGTGGGTGACCCGCACGATCCCGACGACGTTCACGTCGAGCACGGCGCTGACGTCGGCGGCGGTGTACTCGTCGACGGGGCCGATCCTGCCGAGGACGCCGGCGTTGTTGACCAGGACGTCGACGGTCCCCTCGTGCGCGGCGACGTCCGCGGCGGCGGCCCGTACCCAGGCGTCGTCGGTGACGTCGATCCGCACGAACCGGGCGCCGATCGACGCGGCCGCGGCCCGCCCGCGCTCGGGGTCGCGGGCGCCGAGGAGGACGGTGTGGCCCGCGTCGACGAGGCGGCGGGCGGTCTCGAATCCGAGGGACTTGTTGGCCCCGGTGATGAAGGTGGTGGTCATGCCGGCTCCTGATGGTTCCGAACAGCGCCGTCGTGCGCCGTTCACCACTCGAGAGTGAGCGCGGGGGAGCGTTCGCGGGAGCTACGGGTCTTCCTGGTACGGCGCGTACCACCCGGCGGGCCGGTCGACCTGGCGGGGCGGAAGGGGGGACTTCATTTCTGCGGGGACATCCTCTGGACCCCTATGGCCGCGAGGAGTTCGAGCTTGCCGCGGGCGTCGGTGCCCGGCTGCGGGGTGTTCACCACGAGGCGGAGGTTCGTGTCCTGGGTGGTGAGGATGTCGGAGGTCAGGGCGATCTCCCCGACGTCCGGGTGCTCGACGAGTTTGTACGCGCTCTGGTGACCGCCCACCGCCCGGCGGTTCCACAGCTCGCGGAACCGCGGGCTGAGGTTCAGCCTCGCCACGAGTGCCGGGAGGTCCGGATCGTCGGGGTAGCGGCTCGTCGTGCCGCGCAGGTCGGCGACGAGGGACTCCTCGAACTCCGCCCGCTCGGCCGCCGTCTGCCGGACCCGGGGCAGCTCGGCCAGGAACTGCCGGACCAGGACGTTGCGTTCGCCCGCGCCGTCGACCGTGGGGTCGCCGAAGGTCGCCGCGAACAGCGGGTTCCAGTGCAGCAGCTGCCAGGTGGCGTCGTAGATCGCCAGTGGGTTGGCGGAGAGCTGGTCCGTGATGCGGTACAGGCTTCCCGGGATCAGGCGCGGCACCCGGGTGGGGTCCGCCGCGTGCCCTGCCATGCGCAGCAGGTGGGCGTGCTCGTCGTCGGACAGGTGCAGGGCGCGGGCCAGGGCCGAGCAGACCTGTGCCGAGGGTGTCGCCACCCGCCCCTGCTCCAGCCGGACCACGTACTCGACGGAGATCCCGGCCAGCGTCGCCAGCTCGGCCCGCCGCAGACCGGGCACCCGCCGGGGTGAGCCGTGCGCGAAACCCACCGTCGCGGGATCCAGCCGGTCCCGCCACGCCCGCAGCGCGGCACCGAGTTGCTCCATGCCCCCATGGTCCCGCACCCCGGCCCCCACCGGGTGGTACGCCCTGTACCACCCGGGCCCCCGGCGTCGACACCCCCGCCCGACCGCCGGGGGCAAAGGCAGGAGCCCCGTCGCCTTGCGGCACGGGGCTCCTTGGGTCTTGCTTATCTGTTCCGGATCAAAGCACCAGGCTCCGAGACCGAAGGACTGCGATCAGGTGACTCAGACGGGGGTGACGTTCTCCGCCTGCGGGCCCTTCGGACCCTGGGTCACGTCGAAGGAGACCTGCTGGTTCTCCTCCAGCGAGCGGAAGCCGCTCGCGTTGATCGCGGAGTAGTGAACGAAGACGTCGGGGCCTCCGCCTTCTTGGGCGATGAAGCCAAAGCCCTTTTCGGCGTTGAACCACTTCACGGTTCCGGTAGCCATAAGCCCTCCTTGGGCCCAAAGGGTTGCCCTGCTCCAGAACCCTGCTAAGTGTGAAAACAAAGTCCCGCACTACTGCATACGTCTGAAAACGACTAGAGCCCGCGGTTACATGCTCCGCAGGCTCTGTACTGCAAGGGAAACCAAACTGCAACTTGCGGCGAGCCTAGCACGCGGGCAGCCGAAAGCAATAGAGGCCAAGATCACATCACCCGGACGTTTGAAGATCGCCAAAGGCTTGACTGTGGGGCCGAAGTATGGAGCGTACCGCATGAGGTCTAGCCTCACGTTGTGGACAATTCTCGCACCCGGCCGCGCGTCGGCCACATTCAGTTCCTGAACTGCCTGCCTCTGTACTGGGGGCTCGCGAGAACAGGCACGCTTCTCGACTTCGAGCTGACCAAGGACACCCCCGAGAAGCTCAGCGAGCAGCTGGTGCAGGGCGACCTCGACATCGGGCCCATCACGCTCGTCGAGTTCCTCCGCAACGCGGACGACCTGGTCGCCTTCCCCGACATCGCCGTCGGCTGCGACGGCCCGGTGATGTCCTGCGTGATCGTCTCGCAGGTTCCGCTGGACCAGCTGGACGGCCGCCGGGTCGCCCTCGGCTCGACCTCCCGGACCTCCGTACGCCTCGCGCAGCTGCTGCTCGCCGAGCGCTACGGCGTCCAGCCCGACTACTACACCTGCCCGCCCGACCTGAGCCTGATGATGCAGGAGGCCGAGGCCGCCGTCCTCATCGGTGACGCGGCCCTGCGCGCCAACCTGCTCGACGGGCCCCGCTTCGGCCTGGAGGTGCACGACCTCGGCACGCTCTGGAAGGAGTGGACCGGGCTGCCGTTCGTCTTCGCCGTGTGGGCCGCCCGCCGCGACTACCTGGAGCGCGAGCCGGTCATCACCCGCAAGGTCCACGAGGCCTTCCTCGCCTCCCGCAACCTCTCCCTCGAAGAGGTCGGCAAGGTCGCCGAACAGGCCGCCCGCTGGGAGGAGTTCGACGAGGAGGTCCTGGAGCGGTACTTCACCACTCTCGACTTCCGCTTCGGCGCCCACCAGTTGGCCGCGGTCGCCGAGTTCGCCCGCCGGGTCGGTCCCACGACCGGTTTCCCGGCGGACGTGAACGTGGATCTGCTCCAGCCGTAATCACCGGCGGGGTGTGCGCACTACCCTGCTGGAAGTCGTACGGGGGAGGGGTGGACGGCATGCAGCCGCTCGGAGACGACGAACCCACGGTGGTGGGGCCCTACCGGCTGCTCGGCCGGCTGGGCTCCGGCGGGATGGGCCGGGTCTACCTCGGGCGCAGCGCGGGCGGCCGCACGGTCGCGGTGAAGATCGTGCATCCGCACTTCGCGCTCGACGAGGAGTTCCGCGCCCGTTTCCGCCGCGAGGTCGACGCCGCCCGCCGGGTGGGCGGCGCCTGGACCGCCCCCGTGCTGGACGCCGACCCGGAGGCCGCCGTGCCCTGGGTCGCCACGGCCTACGCCGCCGGGCCCTCCCTGTCCGCCGCCGTCGCCGACGGCGGGCCGCTGCCCACCGCGACCGTACGGGCGCTGGGCGCGGGGCTGGCCGAAGCGCTCACGGCCGTCCACGAGTTGGGGCTCGTGCACCGGGACGTGAAGCCGTCCAACGTGCTGCTCACCCTCGACGGACCGCTCCTCATCGACTTCGGCATCGCCCGCGCCACGGACGGCACCGCCTCCCTCACCTCCACCGGCGTCTCCGTCGGCTCACCCGGCTACATGGCCCCCGAGCAGATCCTCGGCAAGGGCGCTACGGGCGCCTCCGACGTCTTCTCGCTGGGCGCGGTGCTGGCGTACGCGGCCACCGGCACCTCCCCCTTCCCCGGCGACTCCTCCGCCGCCCTCCTCTACAAGGTCGTCCACGAGGAACCCGAACTGGGCGCGATGGACGGGGAGTTGCGGGACCTGGCGAGCGCCTGCCTGGCCAAGGACCCCTCCCGGCGGCCGACTCCGGGTGAGGTGTCCCGGTGGCTCGCTCCGGACGGGGCGGCTCGGCTGGTCGCGGGCGGGTGGCTGCCGGGGGCGCTGGTCGAGCAGGTCAGCCGAAGTGCCGTACAGCTGCTGAATCTTGAGGCCGCCGGGGTGGCCGAGGGGGTGCACTCGGGGCCGGTCGGGTTCAGCAGTCCTTCGGTCGGGGGAGTGGGGGCCGGGGCGTTCGGGCCCGCACCGGTGATGCCCAACTCCCTTCCGGGAACGGCCGGTTTCGTGCCCGAACCGCGGGACGCGGTCCCGCACGACACGGCGTCAGGTCACCGCCCGGGGAAGGTCTCCTTCTCCGTCGCCGCCACCGCCACTCCGGGACCCGAGGGGCGCGGGCGCCGGGTCGGCTGCACCGTGGCGCTCGCCGTCGCCGGTGCGCTCGCCGTGGTGACCCTGGTGCCGGTCCTCCTGTACGTCATCCAGCCGGGCGACAAGGGCCACGACAACTCGGCCGCCTCCACACCGAGCGCCTCCACCCCGAGCGCGTCCAGCCCGGCCGCGGGCACCCCGCTCGGTTCCGTGCCCGCCGCCTACCTCGGCACCTGGCAGGGCGACGGCACCGCCCTCGGCGGCACCCTCCCGGACGGGACCTTCCGGCTGACGGTGCGCAAGGCGGCCGTAGGGGAGCAGTTGGGGGTGCTGCGGCAGACCGACCAGCTCGGCGGGGTCTGCGACGACGTGCTGACCCTGAAGCAGGTGACGAAGACGCGGCTCGTGGCGGCGGCCGCGGGGGCGAAGACGAACCGGGACGTGTGCAACCAGGCCGCCCACACCGTCACCCTCACCCCCGTGGGCGACGACCTGAAGTACGTGTCGGACAGCTCGGCCGAGGGCTCGCCGACCGCGCGGATGTCCAAGGTCAAGTAGCGACCGCGTGGACTACGACCAACTCCTCATCGCCGTCGCCGGGTTGTGGGGCGCGGGAGCCGGAGCGGTCGTGGCCCGGATCGGCCGGCGCGGAGTCGGCACCGCGCTCCTCGTCGTGCTGGTGTGCGTCGCGCTCGCCGCCGCCACCGGCACCCGGCCCGAACTGGCGGTGTGGCTGCTCCTCGCGCCCGCCGTGGTGGCGGCACCCGCGGCCGGGCTTCCCCTCGCGGGCGCCGCCCTCGCCCTCCTCGGCCTCGTCACCCTCGTGCCCGAGCACACCGGACACTGGACGACCGCGCTGCTGGGCGGCCTCGCGCTCGGCGCCGGGTACTACGGGTTGACCCGAATAGACCCCGGAGGCGGCGGACTGGGGCTCGGCGAGGTGAAGCTCGCGGTCGGCGCGGGCGTGGTACTCGGGTGGTACGGGTGGCCGACGGTGATGCTCGGGGCCTTCGCCGGGTTCCTGATCAGGGCGGTCTACGAGGGTGTCGTCCGGGTGGTCCACGAGCGCTTCCTGGCCCGGCGAGGACCCACCATCGTCCCCTTTGGTCCGTTTCTGCTGGCCGGTGCTCTCCTCGGGCTGCTGGTCGGCGCGTACACGGCCTGAGGTCCGGGCGGGAAAACCGCTGGCGTAGGCTGACAAGGTCCGTCAGCACCATCTGTCCGTCCGCAACCCTTGACGAAAGGGACCTCCCGGTGACCGAGAAGGCCGAGCTTCAGTCCGTCCTCGACCGTGCCGCCGAGGGCGGGCGCATCACCCCCGAAGAGGCGCTCGACCTCTACCGCGACGCCCCGCTGCACGCGCTCGGCGCCGCCGCCGACGCCGTACGCAAGCGGCGGTACGCGGGTACGGAGCACATCGCGACGTACATCATCGAGCGGAACATCAACTACACGAACGTGTGCGTCACCGCGTGCAAGTTCTGCGCCTTCTACGCCGCGCCCAAGGACACCGCCAAGGGCTGGACGCGTGACCTCGACGACATCCTGCGCCGGTGCGCGGAGACCGTCGAACTCGGCGGCACGCAGATCATGTTCCAGGGCGGCCACCACCCCGACTTCGGCGTCGAGTACTACGAGCAGCACTTCGCCGCGATCAAGGGCGCGTACCCCGAGCTGGTCATCCACTCCCTCGGCGCGTCCGAGGTCGAGCACATGGCCCGGATCAGCGGGGTGTCGGTCGAGGAGGCCATCACCCGCATCCACGCGGCCGGGCTCGACTCCTTCGCCGGCGCCGGCGCCGAACTGCTCCCCGCCCGCCCCCGCAAGGCGATCGCCCCGCTCAAGGAGTCCGGCGAGCGCTGGCTGGAGATCATGGAGGCGGCGCACAACCTGGGCGTCGAGTCCACGTCGACGATGCTCATGGGCACCGGCGAGACCAACGCCGAGCGCATCGAGCACCTGCGGATGATCCGCGACGTACAGGACCGCACGGGCGGCTTCCGCGCGTTCATCCCGTACACCTACCAGCCCGAGAACAACCACCTGAAGGGCCGCACGCAGGCCACGCTCTTCGAGTACCTGCGGATGATCGCCATCGCGCGCCTCTTCATGGACAACGTCGCCCACATCCAGGGCAGTTGGCTCACCACCGGCAAGGAGGTCGGCCAACTCTCCCTGCACTACGGCGCGGACGACCTCGGTTCGATCATGCTGGAGGAGAACGTCGTCTCCTCCGCCGGTGCCAAGCACCGCTCCAACCGCATGGAGATCATCGACCTCATCCGCAAGGCGGGCCGCGTCCCCGCCCAGCGGACCACCACCTACGAGCACATCGTCGTCCACGACGACCCGGCCAACGACCCGGTCGACGAGCGCGTGATGTCCCACATCTCCTCCACGGCCATCGAAGGCGGCACGGCCCACCCCGAGTTGAAGCTCCTGTCGGCCAACTAGGCCCGCTGTGCTGACGATTCACACGGCGGACGAGGGCGGTGCCGTCGCTGTCGAGGGTGCGCGGGTGGTGGCCGTGGGGACGCTGGCGGAGGTCCAGGGGCGCTTTCCGGGTGCGCGGCTGCGGAGTTGGCCGGGCACCCTGGTCCCGGCCCGCATCCACGAGGGCCCCCTCCCGGACGCCCCGAGCCCACGCGAACGCATCCACGCGGTACTGAAACTGGGTGCGGTGGCGGTACTGGAGCAGTACGCCGACTCCCCGGAACTCCGCGCGGCAGCCGCCCGGAACGACGTGGCGGTCCTGCCCAGTGCTCACACGCCGACACTCCGGGAGACGGCCCGCGCCGACCTGGCCGTCTTCGACAAGACCGGCGAGTGCATCGCAACGGTGTGCGCGGGACGCCTGGTCCACAGACGCCGCTAAGGGAAGTGCCCTTCTTTAGGGGCGCGGGGCTGTGCCATTGTGCGGCTCCGCCGCGTGGCCGCGACCGGCACCGCTCAGCGCAACCCCCTTCTTTTCAGGGGCGCGGGGCTGTGTCATTGTGCGGCTCCGCCGCGTGGCCGCGACCAGCACCGCTCAGCGCAACTCCCTTCTTTTCAGGGGCGCGAGGAACTGCGCGACCAGCCACAACGGACCGGCACCCGACACCGCACCAGGTCACCCCGCAAACGCCTCCCCGAACGCGCCGGCCGTCTGCGTCACCCCGCTGCAGTCGGTCGCCGCATCGTCATCGGACGACCCGCTCTCACACTGCTGATCCCGGAACGTCGACCACATGGACACCCACGCAACCCCCTTCGCCTCGGCGAACGCCCGCACCTGAGCCGCGTCCGAGAGGGAGAACGTCTCCCCGGAGACGTCGTTCACCCCGAGCATCGACGTGAGCGCCATCCCCTCCCACGCCCCCGCGTCCGACAACCCGAACACCTTCTTCAACTGCGTGTGCGCGGCCGTCGCCGACGTGATCGCGTAGCCGCCCATGTCCCCCGTGTACGACTCCCCGTAGTTCATCGTCATGATGTTGACCGTGGAGACGGCGACCGCGTTGTCGTTGGCGGACTCCAGCAGCGCGAGACTGTCGGAGTCGAGCCCGGACGGCATCACGGGCAGCGTGAAGGAGACCTTCAGGCCGCTGCGTTCCTTCTGGAGCAGGGCTATCGCCTTGGAGCGCAGGGCGACCGACGTCGAGTCGGTGAGCGCGTCACCCTCGATGTCGAAGTCGGCCTGGGTGGAACCCGCCGCGTCCAACGCCTCCCCGTACGCCTTCGCGAGCGCCGACGCACTCGTACACGTCTGCGCCAACTCCTTGCCGGACGCCCCGCCGAAGGAGACCCGGACACTCGCCCCGGAGGTCTTCAGCGCCGAGATCCGGGACTTCACCGCCGAGTCGTCGATCGCGGTCGTACCGTTCCACTCCGGCGTACAGGTGCTCCCCTTGGCGATGGCGAAGGACAGGTTGTACGTCGACGCGGACCCCGCCCCGTCCATGCCGGAGGCGGTCGTGGCGCTGACGTACGGCGCGTAGGCCGTGCCCGACGAGGAGCCCGAAGAGCCCGACGAGGCGGACGCCGACGGTGTCGAGGCGGCGCTGCCGCTGGCCTCGGGGGCCGAACCCGACGAGTCGTCGGAGCTCGAGGAGCATCCGGTGACCGCGAGGGCAAACAAGCAGGTGAGCCCGGCCGCCGGTTTCAGGAAACTCCTCATTGAGCATGCACCCTTTCCGTCTCGGGACGGTGATTTCTGTCTCAGGATGGAAACAGAGTCGGTTTCCGAAGCCTAAATGAAGCACATGGGGCTGTGTCTTACGAAGACAGAAAAACCATAGGTAACCCACGGGTATCGGTGAACGAAACGGTCAAGTCGGGCGGCGAAGCGGAGTATTGAGGACACTACCGACACCGGCCGTTCATAAGGCATTTCCTGGGTTCTCTAAGAGAAGGCACAGGTTGCGTCGTTTCTCTGGGCAGGCTCACAAGAGAAACAGAGTTTCGGTCACATAAAGCCCGCCTAATATCCGGGGAATGCAATCCGAGTCCGCCATCGAAAACCCCGCCCCTGTGCGGGGTCGCCGCCGCAAAGCCGGCAACGGGTCCGCAGAAGGGCCCGTGTTCGTTGACAACTCCGGCCGCCGGTCAAAGGTGCTGCGCCGGATCGGCCTCCTCATGGGCGCCGTCTGCCTCGGGTACGCGTTCGTACTCGGCATGGCGTTCATGGGCTGGGGCATCTCGCTCAACCCCTCCTCGCTGCTGCCGTTCGGCGGCGGCCAGGCCGGTTCGGCTCCCGGCGGCGGCTACGGCCCCGACGGCGGCAGAGGCGGCGTAGCGCCCTCCGGTGCTCCGACCGGCGCCCCGACCGACATCCCCTCGGGCACCCCCACGGGTGCGGCCCCGTCCTCCTCAGCCACCGCACACTGACCGGAGCACCACCGCAGCCATGACTACGACGACTCCTTCGCGCGGGCGCCGACGCGCCCCCACCCGGATGGAGCGCGCGGCCGGCAAGGCCGCCGCGCTCCAGCGACCCCGAGTGATCCTCGCCCTGCTGCTTCTGCTCGGTCTCACCTGTGTGATGCTGCTCGACGGCTACCTGCGCGCGGAAGTCGGCGGCGACGAACGCGTCCGGGACGGCGCGAGCGCCGGCAAGGTGCCGGACAAGGTCCTCAACGGCGGCCCGATCCTGACCTTCCGCGACGGCAAGCCGGTCACCCAGACCATCCCGAAGAAGACCATCGTCCTCACCTTCGACGACGGCCCGAACCCCACGTACACGCCGACGGTCCTGAAGATCCTCAAGAAGTACGACGTGCCGGGCACGTTCTTCCTGGTGGGCTCGATGGTCTCGCGCTACCCGAGCATCGTGAAGCAGATGGTCGCGCAGGGCAACGAGGTCGGCATCCACACCTTCACCCACGTCGACCTCTCGTACCAGAGCGACGCCCGCATCAAGCGGGAGATGGAGCAGACGCAGCTCGCGCTCGCGGGCGCGGCCGGGATCACCACCACGCTGTTCCGCGCGCCGTACTCCTCGGAGACGGACGCGATCGACAACTACAGCTACCCCGTCTACAAGAAGCTCGGCGCGTCCGGCTACACCAGCGTCTTCGTCGACACCGACAGCGACGACTGGAAGCAGCCCGGTGTCGCGAAGATCATCAAGTGGGCGACGCCGTCCGGGACTTCGGGTTCCTCGGTGCTGTTCCACGACGCCGGTGGTGTGCGCTCGCAGACCATGAAGGCGCTGCCCCAGTACATCGAGAAGATGAAGGCGAAGGGCTACACCTTCACCACCGTGAGCGGCGCCATCGCCAAGAACGCCGCCGCCCAGCGGGCGAGCGGGACCGGCGCGGGTGCGGGAGCGGGCGCGGGCACGGCCGCGGGGACGAGCACCGGCACGGTCGAGGCCGGCGCCAAGCCGTCCTCGGCCCCGGTCGACTCGGCCGTCGGCGGCGCGGGCACGGCGGGCGGCGGCACCGGGGGAGCGGGCCGCAACGGCTCCAGGAACGGGATCTCGGTCCTCCAGGGCGCCCACCGCGAGGCCACCGGCATGACCCTCTACGAGGGCAAGGCGCTCATCTACGCCGTCACCGTCGCGGAGTGGGTGGTGCCGGGACTCGCGGCCGGCCTCACGGTCGTCGGCATCGCCGTGATGAGCCGCTTCGGGATGATGCTGATCCTCGCCCGGCGCCATTACAGACAGCGCAACAAACGCAGGTTCAGCTGGGGGCCGACCGTCACCCGCCCGGTGACCGTCATCGTCCCGGCGTACAACGAGAAGGAGTGCATCGCCAACACCCTTGAGTCGCTGGCGAAGAGCACCCATCCGATCGAGGTCATCGTCGTCGACGACGGCTCCTCGGACGGCACCTCCGAGATCGCCCGCGAGGCGGCCCGCTCCTTCGGCATGACGAACGTCCGGGTCATCCGCCAGGAGAACGCGGGCAAGCCCGCCGCCCTCAACAACGGTGTGCGCAGCGCGAGTTACGACATCGTCGTGATGATGGACGGCGACACCGTCTTCGAGCCCGACACCGTACGGCACCTCGTGCAGCCCTTCGCCGACCCCGAGGTCGGCGCGGTCGCGGGCAACGCCAAGGTCGGCAACCGCAACACCGTCATCGGCGCCTGGCAGCACATCGAGTACGTGATGGGCTTCAACCTCGACCGCCGCATGTACGACCTGCTGCGCTGCATGCCCACCATCCCGGGCGCGATCGGCGCGTTCCGCCGCGAGGCGGTGCTCCAGGTCGGCGGCATGAGCGAGGACACCCTCGCCGAGGACACCGACATCACCATCGCCATGCACCGCGAGGGCTGGCGGGTCGTCTACCAGGAGCACGCCAAGGCCTGGACCGAGGCCCCCGCCTCCCTCAAGCAGCTCTGGTCGCAGCGCTACCGCTGGTCCTACGGCACCATGCAGGCACTGTGGAAGCACCGCAAGTCCCTTACGGACAAGGGTCCTTCGGGCCGCTTCGGCCGGGTCGGCATGCCTCTCGTGGTCATCTTCCAGATCATCACGCCGGTCTTCGCCCCGCTGATCGACGTCTTCACCGTCTACTCGATGATCTTCGTCGACTTCTGGGCGTCCCTCGCGATGTGGTTCGCGGTGCTCGGCATCCAACTCCTGTGCGCGGCCTACGCGTTCAGGCTGGACCGGGAGAAGTACCGCTATCTGCTGATGATGCCGCTCCAGCAACTGGCCTACCGCCAGATGATGTACCTCGTCCTCATCCACTCCAGCATCACCGCCCTGACCGGCGGCCGGCTGCGCTGGCAGAAACTCAAGCGCACCGGCGAGGTCGGCACCCCGGCGGGGGCGAGCTGATGAGCTGGGAACAGCAGCAGGGCTACGGCGGCGGCTACGGCCAGCCCCAGCAGCCCCAACAGCCGTACGGCTACCAGGGGTTCGGTCATCCGCAGCAGTACGGCCAGCCCCAGCAGTACGTCCAACAGCCGTACGAGCAGCAGCAGTACGCCGATCACGGGCAGTCGCCGTACGCGACGGCGCCCCTCCCGGTCGTAGAGCCGGAGCCGGAGCCGGAGCTGGTGCCCGGGCCGGAGCCGGTCGCCGAGGAGGCCGTGGAAGAGGGCGTGGAGGAGTCCGCGCCCGCGCCCGCGCCCCAAAAGGCGGGCCGGGACCGGTACTTCGACACGCTGCGGGCCGTCGCGCTGATCCGGGTCGTGACCTACCACACCTTCGGGTGGGCCTGGTGCGGGATGGTGTTCCCCTCGATGGGGATCATGTTCGGGCTGGCCGGGACGCTGATGGCGAAGTCGCTGGAGCGGCCCGCGTTCAAGGTGGTCAGGAGCCGGATGCGGAGGCTGCTGCCGCCGTTCTGGTTCTGGGGTTTCTTCGTGCTCGTCGCGATGATGATCCACGACTGGATGCCGGGCTGGCAGATCGTCTTCTGGATCGTGCCCGTCGGCGATCCGCCGGGCAACGCCTGGGGCACGCAGGCCTGGGAGATCCTCTGGTACCTGCGGACGTATCTGTGGTTCGTGATGCTCTCGCCGGTGCTGCTGTGGATCTTCCGCAAGGCGCCGATCCCGGTCCTGCTGCTGACCCTGGTGCCGATCGTCGTCCTGAAGTTCGTGTGGGCGGGCCCGGACAACCGCTTCGGCAACGCGCTCTGGGACCTGTCGACGTACCTCTTCTGCTGGATCCTCGGCTTCGCCCACCGCGACGGCGTGCTCCGGAAGCTGAAGCCCTTCCTGGTGGTCACGCTGTCGGTCGCCGCGATCGTCTTCGGCGGCTGGTACGCCTTCACGCACCAGGCCGAGGCTGGGGGCACCTACGACCTGGACGAGAGCCCGCTCGCCCAGACCTACTGGTCGGCCGGTTACGTCATGCTGCTGATGTGGGCCAAGGCCTACTTCACCATCGACTTCGCCTGGCTGACCCGCTTCAAGCGGCTCGACCGGATCGTCACGATCTTCAACGCGCGGGCCGTGACCATCTACCTCTGGCACGAGATCGCGCTGGTGCTCGCGGTGCCGCTGACCGACCAGTTCTGGAAGGTGCCCGCCTTCGAGAAGTGGCTGCCGCTGGGCAGCCAGTGGTTCATGTTCGGCATCGGCTGGCTTCTGATCGCCGTGTTCGTCCTGCTGTGCGGCTGGGTGGAGGACGTGGCCGGGAAGAGGAAACCGAGACTCCTGCCGTCATAGGCGGTGCGGAAGTCGGTGGGCTACGGGCCGGGCGCCTTCGGGATGCCCGGCCCGTGCTGCCACAATGGGCCGGTGACCCGCGCATCCCTGGACAAGCAGCCGCACGAAGTCGCCTCGATGTTCGACGACGTGGCGGAACGGTACGACCTCACCAACGACGTGCTGTCGCTCGGCCAGGACCGCCGATGGCGCAAGGAGGTCACGAAGGCGGTCGACGCCCGCCCCGCGCAGAAGATCCTGGACCTCGCGGCCGGTACGGCCACCTCGTCCCTCCCCTTCGCCCGCAGCGGCGCTTACGTCGTGCCCTGCGACTTCTCCCTCGGCATGCTCCAGGTCGGCAAGAAGCGCCACCCCTGGCTGCCGCTCACGGCCGGCGACGCGACCAAGCTGCCGTTCAAGGACGACACGTTCGACGCCGTGACCATCTCCTTCGGACTGCGCAACGTGCAGGACACCGACACCGCGCTGCGTGAGCTGTACCGGGTGACCAAGCCCGGCGGCCGGGTGGTGATCTGCGAGTTCTCGCACCCGACCTGGGCGCCGTTCCGCACGGTCTACACCGAGTACCTGATGCGCGCGCTGCCGCCGGTCGCCCGCGCGGTCTCCTCGAACCCCGACGCGTACGTCTACCTCGCCGAGTCCATCCGCGCCTGGCCCGACCAGCCCGCACTGGCCGAGCGGCTGCGCAAGGCCGGCTGGTCGAAGGTCGCGTACCGCAACCTGAGCGGCGGGATCGTGGCCCTGCACCGCGGTTTCAAGCAGGCCTGAGGGCGGCTTCTCGTCCGGGTCCTGAGCACAGCCTCGGGGCCCGCGCGGGGGATCGGCCGGCTGATCCCCTGCTACCTGAGCAGCTACCTGAGCACCTCGAAGTACGGGTCGCCCGGCGGTTCGTCCAGTTCGCGCTGCATTCCGCCGCCCGGCGGCCGGGGGATGCGCGGCTCGCGTATGCCGCCCCCGCCGTCGCCCTCGCCGAAGTCGCACCAGACGTAGACCACGGAGTCCCGCGGCACCTCGGCGTCGGGCTGCGGGTACTGCCGTACGACGTAGTCGACGACGACGAGGTGGAAGTCGGGGCGGTCCGGAGAGTTGATGAGCAGCCCGCGCGACCGGGCCGTCTCGCGCGCGTCCACGGCCATCAGGCCGACGAGCCGCGGCACGCGCACTTCGGGTGTTTTGAGTGTTATGCGCACAGATGTCACCCCCAGCGGTACCGGAAGGGTAACCCCGGTCCGGTCCCGACCGGAAGCGTCAAGTGTCGTTCTGTAGCGGACGGTTACCTAGAGTCACAGTTCGAGCCGGTAGCAGTGGCCCTCCTCCTCGCGCGTGGGCGTGGTGAAAACCTCGACGAGCTCCATGCCCAACCGCCGGGTCACCGCGATCGACCGCGTGTTGCGGGCCAGGACCATCGCCACCACGCTCGGCACCCCGGCCGCCCGCACCCGCTCCAGGGTCGTCTCCGCGGCCGCCGTGGCATACCCCCGGCCCCAGAACTCCCGTCCCAGCCGCCACCCGATCTCGATCTCGCCCTTCGGACCCCACTCGTGCGGCCACGGCTGCGCGCCGGTGAAGCCGATGACGCGGTCCGTGTCGTCGAGCATCGTCCACAGGCAGAAACCGCGTTCCGCGTCGTGCCGGCGCTGGCGGGCGGTCAACTCCTCGTAGACGGACAGCTCCGCGGTCCGGCCGCCGTGGAACTCCATGACATCGGGGTGGTCGAAGGCCCGGTGCCAGGCGACGGCGTCCTCGTCGGTGGGGACACGCAGCCGTACTGCGGGGAGAGCTCGGTTCACGGGGCAGCCCTTCAGCCTGGTGATCAGTGGCGCTGAATAGACTGCCCATGTCCAGTGCCCGTCGGCACGCAGATTCCGAACTTGGGGAGATCCCGCCGTGACCGAGCCCCTCTCCGAAAACACCGCCGATGTGATCGTCGTCGGCGCGGGGCCAGCCGGCTCCGCCACCGCCTACCACCTCGCCAAGTCCGGACTCGACGTCCTCCTGCTGGAGAAGACCGAGTTCCCGCGCGAGAAGGTCTGCGGCGACGGCCTCACCCCGCGCGCCACCAAGCAGCTCGTGGGCATGGGCATCGACATCTCCGAGGAGGCCGGCTGGCTGCGCAACAAGGGCCTGCGGATCATCGGCGGCGGTGTACGCCTCCAGTTGGACTGGCCCGACCTCGCCTCCTTCCCCGACTACGGCCTCGTCCGCAAGCGCGACGACTTCGACGAGCAGCTCGCGCACAACGCCCAGAAGGCAGGCGCCCGCCTCTACGAGCGCTGCAACGTCGGCGCCCCGATCCTCGACGAGCGCACCGGCCGGATCACCGGCGTCCACGCCAAGCTCGGCGAGGAGAAACGCGAAGTCACCTTCCACGCGCCCCTGGTGGTCGCCGCCGACGGCAACTCCACCCGCCTCTCCCTCGCGATGGGCCTGCACCGCCGCGAGGACCGCCCGATGGGCGTGGCCGTACGGACGTACTTCACCTCGCCCCGCCACGAGGACGACTACCTGGAGTCCTGGCTGGAGCTGTGGGACCGCCGCGGCGCCGAGGACCGCCTGCTGCCCGGCTACGGCTGGATCTTCGGCATGGGCGACGGCACCTCGAACGTCGGCCTCGGCGTCCTCAACACCTCCGACTCCTTCAAGGAGCTCGACTGGCGCGAGGTGCTGAAGGCGTGGTGCGCGTCCATGCCCGAGGACTGGGGGTACACCCCCGAAAACATGACCGGCCCGATCCGCGGCGCCGCCCTCCCGATGGCCTTCAACCGTCAACCCCACTACACGAAGGGGTTGTTGCTGGTCGGCGACGCCGGCGGCCTGGTGAACCCCTTCAACGGCGAGGGCATCGCCTACGCCATGGAGTCCGGCCAGATCGCCGCCGACGTCATCGTCCAGGCCCACGCCCGCGCCACCCCGTCCCAGCGTGAACTGGCCCTGCAGCGCTACCCGCAGGTCCTCAAGGACACCTACGGCGGCTACTACACGCTGGGCCGCGCCTTCGTGAAGCTCATCGGCAACCCGAAGGTCATGAAGATCGCGGCCCAGCGCGGCCTGACGCACCCGCTGCTGATGAAGTTCACCCTGAAGATGCTGGCCAACCTCACCGACCCGACGGGCGGCGACGCGATGGACCGCATCATCAACGGCCTGAGCAAGGTGGCGCCCAAGGCGTAGCGGCAGCCGTGGGGCGGGTCTTCGGGCCCGGCCCCACGGCTCGGGTGGGATCAGCCGCTGAGTGCGGCTGTCTTGGCGGCCCGGCGGGCGAACACCTCGTCGCGCCGGTCCGCCATCTGCCGCAGCGCCTCCTTGCGGTCCCGCTTGGAGAGCCGGTCCAGGTACACCCGGCCGTTGACGTGGTCGGTCTCATGGGCGAGGCAACGCGCGAAGTACCCCGTGCCCTCGATGACGAGCGGGGCGCCGTCCTTGTCGAGCCCGCGCACCACGGCCCGGTCCGGACGCGGTACGTCCATCAGGGCGCCCGGCACCGACAGGCAGCCCTCGCCCTCGTCGAGCAGCCGGCGCCCGGCCGGGTCGAGCGGGTCGAGGACCGGGTTGACGATGTGCCCGACATGTCGGACACCATCGTCATCGGGGCAGTCGTACACGAACAGGCGCAGATCCACGCCCACTTGGTTGGCCGCGAGGCCGGCTCCGTCGGCGACGTACATGGTGAGGAACATGTCGTCGATGAGCGCGGCGAGGTCGGGCCCGAACTCGGTGACGTCCCGGGACGGGCGGTGCAGGACCTCCTCGCCGACCTCGGTGACGCGTCGCACGGAACCGCGGCGGGCGTCGGGCGCGGGCCGGGGATAGGAGTCGACGGGGCTGCCCTGGACGAAGACACGTGGCATGGATTGCTCTCCTCCGGTTTGACGTCCGGCGTACTGGTTAGCCGAACAGGAGAAGAAAGCCTGTCAGGGAAGCGGCGAACTCCGGTAGTGGGAACGCCCCGTGGGTCCGGGGTGACCGGAAGGAACGCCGAGGGGACCGCTGCCCCCGAGCGGCAGCGGTCCCATGCTCACGGCGTCGTGCGCGGGCTCAGAGCACCCGCACCGCACCGGTCGGCATGTCGTAGGACAGCGGCCGCTCCACGATGCCGGTGGAGGGGTTCTGCGCGCCGACGAACATGCCGTCGCCCACGTACACCGCCACGTGGTACGCGCTGCCCGCGCTTCCCCAGTACAGGATGTCGCCGGCCTGCAGGTTGCTCAGGGAGACCTGAGTACCGGCGGTCGACTGGTCCTGGGAGACACGCGGCAGGCTGATGCCGACCTGCTTGAAGGCGGCGCCGACGAGTCCCGAACAGTCGTAGGCACTGGGGCCGGTGGCGCCCAGGACGTACGACTTGCCGATCTGCGCCTTCACGAAGGACACGATGGCCGCGGCCGAACCGGTCGCCGTCGACGAGCTGGTGCTCGTGGAGGCGCTTGTGGTCGTCGCCGCGGACAGGGTGGTCCGCTCGGAGCTGCGCGAGGCCGCGCGCTCCGCAGCGGCCTTGCGAGCGGCCTCCTGGGCCGCCTTCTTCTTGGCCTCCGCCTTCTTCTTGGCGTCGGCGAGGTCCGCCTTCGCCTGCTTCGCGGCATTCGCGGCGGCCGTGTCGCGCTCCGCCTGCAGCTGGTAGTTCGCCGCGGCCTGCTGCGTGGCCTCGGCGGACTGGGCGACCTGGGTGGCCAGGTCGGCGGTCAGGGTGGGCAGTTGCAGGGTCTGTGTCGTCTCGGCAGCGTTGGCCGAGGCTGCACCCGCCGCCGCCATGCTGAGAACGCCACCGGCAACTCCGGCCCGCACGGCGATGTTCGTCGTCGCGCTGCGGCGGGGTTTCCGGTGGCTGCGTATGTGAGCGGTGTGGGACATGAGACCAACCGGTATCAGGGGCTCCTCCATACCTTCAAGAAACGTGTGCTGCGCCACAATTGTTCAATGGGCCTCATCAACCCCGGGTGTGTCGTTCCTTATTGACGCCGTAACGGACATTGCGGACCTGGGCGATCAGGCCCGTGATCACGGTCTTTCGTCGGTACGCCCGAATTGCCCGCTGCTTACCACCTGTTGGGACAGGTGGCCAAGCCCCGCTCTCATGGGCCTCTCATGAGTGTGGCGGAGGTCACGGAACGGTTACCGGAATGCGTGCGTCCTGCGTGGGTACCGCCGGCGGGTGACTTCGTGAACGCGTGCACGCGTCCACACCGTGCCGCGGACCTCCCCCTGATGTGTGAACGCGCTTCCACTATCAAGCCGCCGCGTCCAACTCCAATTTGCATGCAAGAGAACCCTCTTGATATGGAGACGACCCCCTCTGCCTGCGGTGACGAGCATGAATGTCACCTCTCGTGATCACTCGGACGCTTCGCGTGCGAAGATCACCGCTCATCCGGCTTGATGATCGTTCGTCAGGTGGTGGAGATCACAAAGCTTGTGCAATACCCCGTGTCGCAGATCACAGAGCGCCGGGCATAAGATGCGAGGCAGTTGGGCTTGTGACCTGCTTCACATGTTCGCGATCTTCGTTGGGACGAACGGGGGTTGAGGGACACGTGAGCCGGAAGCGGACCCGATGCCATCGCCAGCAGTCAGTGCCGACTGAGAGGAGCGAGGAGCGGTGAACGCGTATGCGCCCATCCTCGTACTGGGAGCCCTCGGGGCAGGCTTTGCGATCTTCTCCGTGGTCATGGCCACGCTGATCGGTCCGAAGCGGTACAACCGGGCCAAGCTCGAAGCGTACGAGTGCGGCATCGAGCCGACCCCCACGCCGGCCGGCGGCGGGCGCTTCCCCATCAAGTACTACCTGACGGCGATGCTCTTCATCGTCTTCGACATCGAGATCGTCTTCCTCTACCCCTGGGCCGTCACCTTCGACGCCCTGGGTGTTTTCGGGCTCGTGGAGATGCTGCTCTTCGTGCTCACCGTCTTCGTCGCGTACGCGTACGTATGGCGGCGCGGCGGCCTGGAATGGGACTGAGGGGCCTTAGACCATGGGACTCGAAGAAAAGCTGCCGAGCGGTTTCCTGCTGACGACCGTCGAGCAGGCCGCGGGCTGGGTGCGCAAGGCATCCGTCTTCCCGGCGACGTTCGGCCTCGCCTGCTGCGCCATCGAGATGATGACGACCGGCGCCGGACGCTACGACCTGGCGCGCTTCGGCATGGAGGTCTTCCGCGGATCTCCCCGCCAGGCGGACCTGATGATCGTCGCGGGCCGGGTCAGCCAGAAGATGGCGCCGGTGCTGCGGCAGGTCTACGACCAGATGCCGAACCCCAAGTGGGTCATCTCCATGGGCGTGTGCGCCTCGTCGGGCGGCATGTTCAACAACTACGCGATCGTGCAGGGCGTCGACCACATCGTCCCGGTCGACATCTACCTCCCGGGCTGCCCGCCACGGCCCGAGATGCTCATGGACGCGATCCTCAAGCTCCACCAGAAGATCCAGTCCTCCAAGCTCGGCGTGAACGCCGAGGAGGCGGCCCGTGAGGCGGAGGAGGCGGCGCTCAAGGCACTGCCCACCATCGAGATGAAGGGCCTGCTGCGGTGAGTGACGCGAACGGCACCAACGGAGTCAACCCGGAGAAGGACCTGGGTGCCTCCAACCTCCCCGGCCAGCGCGGCGACGGCGGTGAGGAGATCCGCGTCCAGCGCGGCATGTTCGGCGCCAACAACGGCGGCGACACCTCCGGCTACGGCGGCCTGGTCCGCTCGGTCCGCCTCCCGGGGGCCGCGAGCCGACCCTACGGCGGCTGGTTCGACGAGGTCGCCGACGAGCTGGAGGGCGCCCTGGAGGAACAGGGCCTGCTGCCCGGCAACGCGATCGAGAAGACGGTCGTCGACCGCGACGAGGTCACCTTCCACATCGAACGCGAGCACCTGGTGCGCGTCGCCCAGACCCTGCGCGACGACCCGGCCCTGCGCTTCGAGCTCTGCACCGGCGTCAGCGCGGTGCACTACCTGCACGACAAGGGCCGCGAGCTGCACGCCGTCTACCACCTGCGCTCGATCACCCACAACCGGCTGATCCGCCTCGAAGTCAGCGCCCCGGACAGCGATCCGCACATCCCGTCCCTGGTCACGGTCTATCCGACCAACGACTGGCACGAGCGCGAGACGTACGACTTCTTCGGGATCGTCTTCGACGGTCACCCGGCCCTGACGCGGATCATGATGCCGGACGACTGGCAGGGCCACCCGCAGCGCAAGGACTACCCCCTCGGCGGCATCGCCGTCGAGTACAAGGGCGCCCAGATCCCGGCTCCGGACCAGCGGAGGTCGTACTCGTGAGCACGCAGTCAGCATCCGCATCCGCCGCCTCGGCGCGCGAGACCACCGAGGGGACCGTATATACGGTCACCGGTGGCGACTGGGACGAGGTCGTCCAGTCCGCGGCCAAGGCCGACGACGAGCGCATCGTCGTCAACATGGGGCCCCAGCACCCCTCCACGCACGGAGTGCTCCGGCTCATCCTGGAGATCGACGGCGAGACGGTCACCGAGGCCCGCTGCGGCATCGGCTACCTCCACACCGGGATCGAGAAGAACCTCGAGTACCGCACGTGGACGCAGGGCACCACGTTCGTGACGCGCATGGACTACCTGACGTCCTTCTTCAACGAGACCGCCTACTGTCTCGCCGTCGAGAAACTCCTCGGCGTCGAGGAGCAGATCACCGAGCGGGCGAAGATCATCCGGGTGCTCCTGATGGAGCTGAACCGGATGTCCTCCCACCTGGTGTGCATCGCCACCGGCGGCATGGAGCTCGGCGCCACCACGATCATGATCTACGGATTCCGCGATCGTGAAATGATTCTCGACATCTACGAGCTCATCACGGGCCTGCGGATGAACCACGCGTACATCCGCCCCGGCGGACTCGCCCAGGACCTGCCGCCCGGCGCGGTGGACCAGGTCCGCGAGTTCGTCAAGAAGATGAAGAAGAACCTCCCCGAGTACGACAAGCTCGCCACCGGGAACCCCATCTTCAAGGCCCGTATGCAGGACGTCGGTTACCTCGACCTGGCCGGCTGCATGGCCCTCGGCGCCACCGGCCCGATCCTGCGCTCCACCGGCCTGCCGCACGACCTGCGCAAGGCGCAGCCGTACTGCGACTACGAGACGTACGACTTCGACATCCCGACCGCCGACACCTGCGACTCCTACGGCCGCTTCCTCATCCGCCTCGAGGAGATGCGCCAGTCGCTCCGGATCGTCGAGCAGTGCCTGGACCGGCTGCAGCCCGGCCCGGTCATGGTCGCCGACAAGAAGATCGCCTGGCCCGCCCAACTCGCGCTCGGGCCGGACGGGTTGGGCAACTCGCTCGACCACATCAAGCAGATCATGGGCACCTCCATGGAGGCCCTGATCCACCACTTCAAGCTGGTGACCGAAGGCTTCCGCGTGCCGCCGGGACAGGCGTACGCGGCGGTCGAGTCGCCCAAGGGCGAACTCGGGGTGCACGCCGTGTCCGACGGAGGCACCCGCCCCTACCGGGTCCACTTCAGGGACCCGTCCTTCACCAACCTTCAGGCCATGGCGGCGATGTGCGAGGGCGGCCAGGTCGCCGACGTCATCGTCGCCGTCGCGTCCATCGACCCCGTGATGGGAGGCGTCGACCGGTGACCACCAGTTCTTCGGAGCAGGGCGTCAGTCTGGGCATGCCCCAACTGCCCGCGCCCGCCTACCCGGACGACGTCCGGGCCCGGCTGGAGGCCGACGGGCGGGAGATCATCGCCCGCTACCCGGACTCCCGCTCGGCCCTCCTGCCGTTGCTGCATCTCGTGCAGGCGGAGGAGGGTCATGTCACGCGCACAGGACAGCAGTTCTGCGCGGACCTGCTGCAGCTGACGACGGCCGAGGTCGCCGCCGTGGCGACCTTCTACTCCATGTACCGGCGCCGGCCGAGCGGTGACTACCAGGTCGGGGTCTGCACCAACACCCTGTGCGCGGTGATGGGCGGCGACGCGATCTTCGAATCGCTCCAGGAGCACCTGGGCGTCGGCAACGGTGAGACCACCGACGACGGCAAGGTCACCCTGGAGCACATCGAGTGCAACGCGGCCTGCGACTTCGCGCCGGTCGTGATGGTCAACTGGGAGTTCTTCGACAACCAGACCCCCGCCAGCGCCCGGCGTCTCGTCGACGACCTGCGCGCGGGCGCTCCGGTGGAGCCCACGCGCGGGGCGCCGATGTGCACCTTCAAGGAGACCGCGCGGATTCTCGCCGGCTTCCCCGACGAGCGGCCAGGGGCCGTCGAGGCGAGCGGCGGTGCGGGACCCGCGTCACTGGTGGGCCTCCGCCTGGCCAGGGGAGAGACCGCACCCGCGCGCGTGGTCCATCCGCGGGGCTCGGGTGCTCCGCAGGACGAGTCGCCGACGACCGAGCACCTCAGTTCGCACGATGCGCCGCAGGACACGTCGGCCTCCGACCCCGCCCACCCGGCGGGGCCTGTCGCCGAGGAGGGGGAGTGATGACCTTGGCACCCGAACTGAAAGACCACAGCCCCGAGAAGCTGCTCGCACCCGTGCTGTCGGCCTTCTGGGACGAGGACGAGTCCTGGACTCTGGACACGTACCGGAGGCACGAGGGATACGAGGGGCTCCGCAAGGCGCTCGCGATGTCGCCGGACGACCTCATCGCGTATGTGAAGGACTCCGGTCTGCGCGGTCGCGGTGGCGCCGGCTTCCCCACCGGAATGAAATGGCAATTCATTCCCCAAGGGGATGGAAAACCGCACTATCTAGTTGTCAACGCCGACGAGTCGGAGCCCGGGACGTGCAAGGACATCCCGCTCCTGTTCGCCAACCCGCATAGCCTCATCGAGGGCATTGTCATCGCGTGTTACGCCATCAGGTCGTCTCATGCCTTCATCTATCTGCGTGGTGAAGTCGTCCCCGTATTGCGGCGGTTGCACGAGGCCGTGCGCGAGGCCTACGCGGCCGGCTTCCTCGGCGAGAACATCCTGGGCAGCGGACTCGATCTCCAG
This sequence comes from Streptomyces sp. NBC_00252, assembly GCF_036187565.1. Classification (NCBI taxonomy): domain Bacteria; kingdom Bacillati; phylum Actinomycetota; class Actinomycetes; order Kitasatosporales; family Streptomycetaceae; genus Streptomyces; species Streptomyces sp. NBC_00252. The sequence continues at coordinate 5,928,930 of NZ_CP108087.1, forward strand.
CTCACCGTGCACGCGGGTGCGGGCGCGTACATCTGTGGCGAGGAGACCGCGCTGCTCGACTCGCTCGAAGGCCGCCGTGGTCAACCGCGGCTCCGTCCCCCTTTCCCTGCGGTCGCGGGCCTCTATGCATGCCCGACTGTGGTGAATAACGTCGAGTCGATCGCGTCAGTTCCCGCCATTCTGCAAAAAGGCAAGGAATGGTTCAGGTCGATGGGCAGCGAGAAGTCTCCGGGCTTCACGCTCTACTCGCTCAGCGGCCATGTCACCACTCCCGGTCAGTACGAGGCGCCGCTCGGCATCACCCTCCGCCAGCTGCTCGACATGAGCGGCGGGATGCGGGCCGGACACCGCCTCAAGTTCTGGACGCCGGGCGGGTCTTCCACGCCGATGTTCACCGACGAGCACCTCGACGTCCCTCTTGACTACGAAGGAGTCGGTGCCGCGGGTTCCATGCTCGGCACCAAGGCTCTGCAATGTTTCGACGAGACGACCTGCGTGGTGCGTGCCGTCACCCGCTGGACCGAGTTCTACGCCCACGAGTCCTGCGGCAAGTGCACACCGTGCCGTGAAGGGACGTACTGGCTCGTGCAGTTGCTGCGCGACATCGAGGCCGGCAAGGGCGTCATGTCCGACCTCGACAAGCTGAACGACATCGCCGACAACATCAACGGCAAGTCCTTCTGCGCCCTCGGCGACGGCGCCGCCTCGCCGATCTTCTCCTCGCTCAAGTACTTCCGCGAGGAGTACGAGCAGCACATCACGGGCCGGGGCTGTCCCTTCGACCCGGCCAAGTCCACGGCCTGGGCCGACCGCACGGAGGTGAACGCATGACGGTGACCACGAACGCCCCCTCCGGAGGGGGCGAAGCGGCGGTCCCGCCCGAGGATCTCGTCTCGCTGACGATCGACGGCGCCGAGATCAGCGTGCCCAAGGGCACCCTGGTCATCCGCGCCGCCGAGCAACTCGGCATCGAGGTCCCCCGGTTCTGCGACCATCCCCTCCTCGACCCGGTCGGCGCCTGCCGCCAGTGCATCGTCGAGGTCGAGGGCCAGCGCAAGCCGATGGCGTCCTGCACGATCACGTGCACGGACGGCATGGTCGTCAAGACCCAGCTCACCTCGCCGGTCGCGGAGAAGTCGCAGCACGGTGTGATGGAGCTGCTGCTCATCAACCACCCGCTGGACTGCCCGGTCTGCGACAAGGGCGGCGAGTGCCCCCTGCAGAACCAGGCGATGTCCCACGGCAACGCCGAGTCCCGCTTCGAGGGCCGGAAGCGGACCTACGAGAAGCCGGTCCCGATCTCCACCCAGGTACTCCTGGACCGCGAGCGGTGCGTGCTGTGCGCGCGCTGCACCCGCTTCTCGAGCCAGATCGCGGGCGACCCGATGATCGAGATGGTCGAGCGGGGCGCGCTCCAGCAGATCGGCACCGGTGAGGGCGACCCCTTCGAGTCGTACTTCTCCGGGAACACCATCCAGATCTGCCCGGTGGGCGCGCTGACCTCGGCGGCGTACCGATTCCGCTCGCGTCCCTTCGACCTGGTCTCCACGCCGTCGGTGTGCGAGCACTGTGCCGGGGGCTGCGCGACCCGCACCGACCACCGGCGCGGCAAGGTCATGCGGCGCCTGGCCGCCGTGGACCCCGAGGTCAACGAGGAGTGGGTCTGCGACAAGGGGCGTTTCGCCTTCCGGTACGCGCAGCAGCGCGACCGGCTGCAGACGCCCCTCGTGCGGAACGCGGACGGGGTCCTGGAGCCCGCGTCCTGGCCGGAGGCCCTGGAGGCCGCCGCCCAGGGGCTGTCGGCCGCGCGGGGCCGCACCGGTGTGCTGACCGGCGGGCGCCTCACCATCGAGGACGCCTACGCGTACAGCAAGTTCGCGCGCGTGGCGCTCGACACCAACGACATCGACTTCCGCGCGCGTGTGCACAGCAGCGAGGAGGCCGACTTCCTGGCCGCCCGGGTCGCGGGCCGCGGCCGGGATCTCGACGGCAACGGCGTCACGTACACCTCCCTGGAGAAGGCGCCCGCCGTCCTGCTGGTCGGGTTCGAGTCCGAGGAGGAGGCGCCCGGCGTCTTCCTGCGGCTGCGCAAGGCCGCGCGGAAGCACGGGCAGCGGGTGTTCTCGCTCGCGACCCACGCCACGCGGGGTCTGGAGAAGGCGGGCGGCACGCTGCTGCCGGCCGCTCCGGGCACCGAGACCGAGTGGCTGGACGCGCTCGCGAGCGGCGTCGGCCTTGAGAATGACGGCGCGAGTGCTTCGGAGGCGCTGCGCTCCGAGGGCGCGGTGATCGTCGTCGGCGAGCGGCTTGCCGCCGTCGCCGGGGGACTGACCGCCGCCGTACGGGCCGCGTTCGCGACCGGGTCCCAGCTGGTGTGGATTCCGCGCCGGGCCGGGGAACGCGGGGCGATCGAGGCGGGTGCGCTGCCGTCGCTGCTGCCGGGCGGCCGTCCGGCCACCGACCCACGCGCGCGTGAGGAGGTCGCCGTCGCCTGGGGCGTCGCCGAACTCCCGCACCGCTACGGCCGCGATGCCGGTCAGATCGTCGAGGCCGCCGCCGGCGGTGAACTGCGGGCGCTGGTCGTCGCCGGTGTGGAGGCGGGCGATCTGCCCGACCCGGCACGCACGCGTGCGGCCCTGCACGAAGTGGGCTTCCTGGTGTCGCTCGAACTGCGGCCCAGTGAGGTCACCGAACACGCCGACGTGGTGTTCCCGGTCGCGGCGGTCGCCGAGAAGGCGGGCACCTTCCTCAACTGGGAGGGCCGGGTCCGCTTCTTCGACGCGGCGCTCAAGCCCGACCAGATGACCCGCACCCTCGCCCCCACCGACGCCCGCGTCCTGCAGATGCTGGCCGACGCCATGGACGTACACCTGGGGCTGCCCGATCTGCGCACCGCGCGCGCGGAGTTGGACCGGCTCGGTGCCTGGGACGGGCCGCGGGCCAGCGATCCGCTGGAGACCGCGGGCGTGCTGCCCCGGCCGGCCGCCGGGGAGGCCGTGCTCGCCGGGCACCGGCTGCTGCTCGACCAGGGCGCGCTCCAGGAGGGCGACGACGCGCTCGCCGGCACCCGGCACGCCGCCCACGCGCGCGTGTCGGCCGCCACGGCCGCCGAGGCGGGCGTCAAGGACGGCGACGCGCTGGCCGTGACCGGCGGCGCCGGAACCGTCGAACTCCCGCTGCGGATCACCGAGATGCCCGACCGGGTGGTCTGGCTCCCGCTGAACTCCGTCGGCGGGGGCGTCGCCTCCGACACCGGGGCGCTGCCCGGCGCACTCGTCCGCATCGGCCCGGCCACGCCCGCCGCCGAAGCCCCCAAGGAGGTGGAGGCATGAGCCCGTACCCGTACCTCGCTGCCGAAGACCTCTCGATGTTCGGCCGCGACCCCTGGTGGCTGGTCGTCGTCAAGGCGGTGTTCTGCTTCGCCTTCCTGATGATCACCGTGCTGTTCTCGATCGTCTGGGAACGCAAGGTCGTCGCCTGGATGCAGCTGCGCATCGGCCCCAACCGCCACGGCCCCTGGGGCATGCTCCAGTCGCTCGCCGACGGCGTGAAGCTGATGCTCAAGGAAGACCTGATCGTCAAGCGCGCGGACAAGCTGATCTACATCATCGCGCCGGTCATCGCGGCCATCCCGGCCTTCATGGCGATCGCGGTGATCCCCTTCGGGCCCGCCGACAACGAGGTGTCGATCTTCGGCCACCGCACCACGATGCAGCTCACCGACCTGCCGATCGCGATGCTCTACATCCTCGCGGTCGCCTCGGTCGGCATCTACGGCATCGTCCTCGCCGGCTGGAGCTCCGGCTCCACGTACCCGCTGCTCGGCGGGCTGCGGTCCTGCGCGCAGATGATCTCCTACGAGATCGCGATGGGCGCCGCGTTCGCCTCGGTGTTCCTCTACTCCGGGTCGATGTCGACGTCGACGATCGTTGAACAACAGCACGACCGCTGGTACATCATCCTGCTGCCGGTCTCCTTCATCATCTACATCATCACGATGGTCGGGGAGACCAACCGCGCCCCCTTCGACATGCCGGAGTCCGAGGGCGACCTGGTCGGCGGCTTCAACACCGAGTACTCGTCCATCAAGTTCGCGCTCTTCATGCTCGCCGAGTACGTGAACATGGTGACGGTCTCCGCGGTGTCGACCACGCTCTTCCTGGGCGGCTGGCGGGCCCCGTGGCCGATCAGCTCCTTCTGGGAGGGCGCGAACCACGGCTGGTGGCCGATGCTCTGGTTCGTCATCAAGGTCCAGCTGCTGCTGTTCTTCTTCATCTGGCTCCGCGGCACCCTCCCGCGCGTGCGCTACGACCAGTTGATGAAGCTCGGCTGGAAGGTCCTCATCCCGGTCTCCGTGGTCTGGCTGATGCTCGTCGCGACCGTACGGACCCTGAAGAACGAGAACTACGACTTCGCCGACATCGCCCTCTACGTCGGCGGCGGTGTGCTCGTCCTGCTGTTGCTGTCCTTCATCGCGGACATGTTCCGCCAGAAGGCCAAGGACGACGCGCAACTGGCCGAGGAACCCGCCGGGTTCGACGCGATGGCGGGCGGATTCCCCGTACCGCCGCTGCCGGGACAGGAGTTGCCTCCGGTGCCGCGGCGCCCCTCGCGCCGCGAGCGGGAGTTGATTGTCAGTGGTGGGCCGGACACTGGCAGTGACGGATCCCTGGATGGAAAGGAGGCGTCCGATGGCTGAGGAGCCAAAGGAGACCGGGCAGACGAAGCCTGGCTTCCAGAACCCCGTGGCCGGCTTCGGCGTGACCTTCAAGGCCATGTTCAAGAAGCGGCTGACCGAGCAGTACCCGGAGCAGGAGAAGACCACCGCCCCCCGGTTCCACGGACGGCACCAGCTCAACCGCCATCCGGACGGCCTGGAGAAGTGCGTCGGCTGCGAGCTGTGCGCCTGGGCCTGCCCCGCCGACGCCATCTATGTGGAGGGCGCCGACAACACCGACGAGGAGCGCTACTCGCCGGGCGAGCGGTACGGCCGCGTCTACCAGATCAACTACGCCCGCTGCATCCTGTGTGGCCTGTGCATCGAGGCGTGCCCCACGCGCGCGCTGACGATGACCAACGAGTTCGAGCTGGCGGACAGCAGCCGCGCCAACCTCATCTACACCAAGGAACAGCTGCTGGCCGGCCTCGAAGAGACCATGGTCGACAGCCCGCACGCCATCTACCCGGGGATGGACGAACAGGACTACTACCGGGGCCTGGTGACGGAGGCCGCCCCCGGCACGGTGCCCCAGGTCGCCGTCTCCAAGGGCGAGAAGCCCAAGGAAAAGGAAGAGGAGGTGGAGGCATGAGCACGCAGCTCGCAGCCGCCGCCTACTCCACCTCCACCGGAGAGGCCTTCCAGTTCTGGGTCCTCGGCACGGTCGCGGTGATCGGCGCCCTGTCCACCGTCCTCATGCGGAGGGCCGTGCACAGCGCGCTCTCCCTCGCCGGGACCATGATCATCCTGGCGGTCTTCTACCTCGCCAACGGCGCCTACTTCCTGGGCATCGTGCAGATCGTCGTCTACACCGGCGCGATCATGATGCTGTTCCTCTTCGTGGTGATGCTGGTCGGCGTCACGGCCGCCGACTCCCTCACGGAGACCATCAAGGGCCAGCGCTGGCTGGCCCTTCTCTGTGGGCTCGGCTTCGGCATCCTGCTCTTCGCGGGCATCGGCAACGCCTCGCTCACCCAGTTCGGCGGCCTGAGCACGGCCAACGCCAACGGCAACGTGGAGGGCCTGGCCGCCCTCATCTTCACGAAGTACGTGTTCGCCTTCGAGATCACCGGCGCCCTGCTGATCACGGCCGCCGTCGGCGCCATGGTGCTCACGCACCGCGAGCGCACCGAGCGGCCCAAGACCCAGCGCGAGCTGTCCGAGCAGCGCGTCCGCGAGGGCAAGCACGTCCCGCCGCTCCCCGCCCCGGGCGTCTACGCCCGGCACAACGCGGTGGACATCGCGGGCCTGCTGCCCGACGGCACCCCGTCCGAGCTCACGGTCAGCAAGACGCTCCGTGACCGCGGCCAGATCCGTGACGTGTCCAGCGAGGCGCTCGACGATCTGCGGGCCCTGGAGCAGCGCGCCGAGGAGCGCCTGGAGCGCACCGAGATCGAGCCGGCGAACCTCAAGCGGACCGAGGAGGCGTCGAAGTGAACCCCGTCAACTACCTCTATCTCTCCGCCCTGTTGTTCACGATCGGCGCCACCGGAGTGCTGATCAGGCGGAACGCGATCGTCGTGTTCATGTGCATCGAGCTGATGCTCAACGCCTGCAACCTCGCGTTCGTCACCTTCTCCCGGATGCACGGCAATCTCGACGGTCAGGTCATCGCCTTCTTCACGATGGTCGTCGCCGCCGCGGAGGTCGTGGTCGGGCTCGCGATCATCGTGTCGCTGTTCCGTTCCCGCCACTCGGCCTCGGTCGACGACGCCAGCCTGATGAAGCTCTGAGGGGTCGCTGAATCGTGGAGAACCTGATTGCGCTGCTGGTAGCGGCGCCTCTGCTCGGAGCGGCCGTACTGCTGTGCGGCGGCCGACGGCTCGACGCCGTCGGCCACTGGATCGGCACGATCCTCGCGGCCGCCTCCTTCGTGATCGGTGTCGTCCTCTTCACCGACCTGCTGGGGAAGAGCGCCGAGCACCGGACGCTCATGCAGCACCTGTGGACCTGGGTCCCCGTCGAGGGCTTCCAGGCGGACGTCGCCTTCCGCCTCGACCAGCTGTCGATGACCTTCGTCCTGCTGATCACCGGCGTCGGCTCGCTGATCCACCTGTACTCGATCGGGTACATGGAGCACGACGAGCGCAAGCGCCGCTTCTTCGGCTATCTGAACCTGTTCCTCGCGGCGATGCTGATCCTCGTCCTCGCCGACAACTACCTGCTGCTGTACGTCGGTTGGGAAGGCGTCGGTCTCGCCTCCTACCTGCTGATCGGCTTCTGGCAGCACAAGCCCAGCGCGGCCACCGCCGCGAAGAAGGCCTTCCTGGTCAACCGGGTCGGCGACATGGGCCTGTCGATCGCCATCATGCTGATGTTCACCACGTTCGGGACGTTCGCCTTCGGGCCGGTCCTCAGCCACGTCGGTGACGCCTCCGAGGGCAAGCTCACGGGCATCGCCCTGATGCTGCTCCTCGCGGCCTGCGGCAAGTCCGCCCAGGTCCCGCTGCAGTCCTGGCTCGGCGACGCGATGGAGGGCCCGACCCCGGTCTCGGCCCTCATCCACGCGGCGACCATGGTGACCGCCGGCGTGTACCTGATCGTCCGCTCCGGAGCGATCTTCAACGGCGCGCCGGACGCACAGCTGGTGGTCACCGTCGTAGGCGCCGTCACGCTCCTGTTCGGTGCGATCGTCGGTTGCGCGAAGGACGACATCAAGAAGGCCCTCGCCGGCTCGACCATGTCGCAGATCGGCTACATGGTGCTCGCCGCGGGACTCGGCCCCATCGGCTACGTCTTCGCGATCATGCACCTGGTGACGCACGGCTTCTTCAAGGCCGGGCTCTTCCTCGGCGCCGGTTCCGTGATGCACGGGATGAACGACGAGGTCGACATGCGCAAGTACGGCGGCCTCCGCTCGTACATGCCGATCACGTTCGTCACCTTCGGCCTCGGCTACCTCGCCATCATCGGCTTCCCGGGCCTGTCCGGCTTCTTCTCCAAGGACAAGATCATCGAGGCGGCCTTCGCCAAGGGCGGCACCGAGGGCTGGATCCTCGGCGGCGCGGCCCTGCTGGGCGCGGCCATCACGGCGTACTACATGACGCGCGTGATGCTGATGACCTTCTTCGGGGAGAAGCGCTGGCAGCCCGACGAGAACGGCAACGAGCCGCACCCGCACGAGTCCCCGAAGACCATGACCATCCCCATGATGGTCCTGGCGATCGGCTCGGTCGGCGCGGGCGCCTTCTTCGGGATCGGGAACCGCTTCCTGCACTGGCTGGAGCCCATCACCGGCCACGAGGAGGGCAACTCCCCGGTCAGCGCCCTGACGGTCACCCTGGCCACCATGGTGGTCCTGATCGTCGGCGTCGCGATCGCCTGGGCGCAGTACGGCCGCAAGCCGGTCCCTGCCGTCGCCCCGCGCGGCTCGCTGCTCACCCGGGCCGCCCGCCGCGACCTCCTCCAGGACGACTTCAACCACGTCGTCCTGGTGCGCGGCGGCGAGCACCTCACCCGCTCCCTGGTCTACGTCGACCACACCCTGGTCGACGGCGTCGTCAACGGCACGGCGGCCTCCATGGGCGGCCTCTCCGGAAGGCTGCGCAAGCTGCAGAACGGCTATGCGCGGTCGTACGCGGTCTCGATGTTCGGCGGTGCGGCCATCCTCGTCGCCGCGACCCTGCTGATGAGGGCGGTCTGATACCGATGTCCTTTCCCCTCCTGACAGCGACGGCGGCGCTTCCGGCCCTCGGGGCGGTGGCCACGGCCGCCGTCCCGGCCGCCCGGCGCACCGCCGCGAAATGGCTGGCGCTGCTGGTCTCGCTGGCGACGCTCGCGCTGGCCGTCACGGTCCTGGTGCGCTTCGACCCGGGCGGCGCCCGCTACCAACTCACCGAGTCCCACGCCTGGATCGCCGCCTTCGGGGTCCGCTACGAACTGGGTGTGGACGGCATCGCGGTCGCGCTCCTCGCGCTCACCGCCCTGCTGATCCCGTTCGTGATCCTGGCCGGCTGGCACGACGCCGACCCCCTGGAGACCGGCAACAAGCGCTGGCGGCCCACCCAGGGCTTCTTCGCCCTCATCCTTGCGGTGGAGGCGATGGTGATCATCTCCTTCGAGGCCACCGACGTCTTCCTCTTCTACATCTTCTTCGAAGCCATGCTGATCCCGATGTACTTCCTCATCGGCGGCTTCGGGGACCGGGCCCACGAGCACGGCGACGAGGCGGCGGCCACCCAACGGTCGTACGCGGCCGTCAAGTTCCTGCTCTACAACCTGGTCGGCGGCCTCATCATGCTGGCGGCGGTGATCGGTCTCTACGTGGTGGCCGGAAACTTCTCGCTCGCGGAGATCGCGCAGGCGCGGGCCAACGGCTCGCTGCACATGGCGACCAACACCGAACGCTGGCTGTTCCTGGGCTTCTTCTTCGCCTTCGCGGTGAAGGCGCCCCTGTGGCCGCTGCACACCTGGCTGCCGAACGCGATGGGCGAGGCCACGGCCCCGGTCGCCGTACTGATCACGGCGGTCGTCGACAAGGTCGGCACCTTCGCGATGCTCCGCTTCTGCCTCCAGCTGTTCCCGGAGGCCAGCAAGTGGGCCACGCCCGTGATCCTCGTCCTCGCCGTGATCAGCATCATCTACGGCGCACTGCTCGCGGTCGGGCAGCGGGACATCAAGCGGCTGGTGGCGTACGCGTCGATCTCGCACTTCGGGTTCATCATCCTGGGCATCTTCGCGATGACCAGCCAGGGGCAGTCCGGCGCGACGCTCTACATGGTCAACCACGGCATCTCCACGGCCGCGTTGATGCTCGTCGCCGGCTTCCTGATCTCGCGGCGCGGCTCGCGTCTGATCGCCGACTACGGAGGGGTGCAGAAAGTCGCCCCGGTGCTCGCCGGCACCTTCCTGATCGGTGGTCTGGCCACACTGTCGCTGCCCGGACTCGCGCCCTTCGTGAGCGAGTTCCTGGTCCTGGTCGGCACGTTCTCGCGCTACCCCGCGATCGGGATCATCGCCACCCTCGGCATCGTCCTCGCCGCGCTGTACACCCTGGTCCTCTACCAGCGGACGATGACCGGCCCGGTCAAGCCCGAGGTCGCCTCGATGCCGGACCTGCGCCCGCGTGAACTACTGGTGGTCGCCCCGCTGATCGTGCTGCTGATCTTCCTGGGCGTCTACCCGAAGCCCGTCACGGACATCGTGAACCCGTCGGTCAAGCAGACCCTGTCCGACGTACACAAGAAGGATCCCAAGCCCTCGGTGGAGGCGGCCAAGTGAGCGCAACAGCCGTCCACAGCCTGTGGACAACGGCGGCAACCGCGGCCGACCCGATCTCGAAGATCGACGCGCCGAAGATCGAGTACGGGCAATTGTCGCCCACCTTGATCATCCTCGGCGCGGCCCTCATCGGGGTGCTGGTCGAAGCGTTCGTCCCGCGCAAGTCCCGTTACTACACCCAGGTGTTCGTGTCCGCCGTAGCGCTGTGTGCCGCCTTCGCGGCGGTCGTGGCGCTCGCGGCGGACGGGTACGGCACCACCAAGGCGCACATCGCGGCCATGGGCGCGATCGCCGTCGACGGGCCCTCCCTGTTCCTCCAGGGCGTGATCCTGCTCTCCGGACTGGTCGGCCTGTTCACCTTCGCCGAGCGCAGGCTCGACCCGGAGGCGCACGGCAGCCGGGTCGACTCGTTCGCCGCGCAGGCCGCGTCCGTACCGGGCAGCGACAGCGAGAAGGCCGCCGTCAAGGCCGGGTTCACCACCACGGAGGTGTTCCCGCTCCTGCTCTTCGCGGTCGCCGGAATGCTCGTCTTCCCGTCGGCCAACGACCTGTTGACCCTGTTCGTCGCCCTGGAAGTGTTCTCGCTCCCGCTCTACCTCCTGTGCGCCCTGGCCCGCCGCAAGCGGCTCCTGTCGCAGGAGGCCGCGGTCAAGTACTTCCTCCTGGGCGCCTTCGCCTCCGCGTTCACCCTGTTCGGCATCGCGCTGCTCTACGGCTACGCGGGCTCGATGTCGTACTCCACGATCTCCCAGGTCGTCGACGGCTCCATCACCAACATCAACCCCGCCCTCGCGGACACCATGGGCAACGACGCGCTGCTGCTCATCGGCGGCGCGATGATCGTCATGGGGCTGCTGTTCAAGGTCGGCGCGGTGCCGTTCCACATGTGGACGCCCGACGTCTACCAGGGCGCGCCCACCCCGGTCACCGGCTTCATGGCCGCCGCCACCAAGGTGGCCGCCTTCGGAGCACTGCTCCGGCTGCTCTACGTCGTGCTGCCGGGCCTGCGCTGGGACTGGCGGCCCGTCATGTGGGGCGTGGCGATCATCACGATGCTGGGCGGCGCGATCGTCGCGATCACCCAGACCGACATCAAGCGGCTCCTGGCGTACTCGTCGATCGCCCACGCGGGCTTCATCCTCGCGGGTGTCATCGCGACCACCCGGGACGGCGTCTCGTCCGTGCTGTTCTACCTGGGTGCCTACTCGTTCGTGACGATCGGCGCCTTCGCGGTCGTCACGCTCGTCCGGGACGCGGGCGGCGAGGCGACGCACCTGTCGAAGTGGGCGGGGCTCGGACGCAGGTCACCGCTGGTCGCGGCCGTGTTCGCGGTGTTCCTGCTGTCCTTCGCGGGCATTCCGCTGACGGCGGGCTTCGCCGGGAAGTTCGCCGTGTTCAAGGCGGCGGCGTCCGGTGGCGCGGCCCCGCTGGTCGTGGTCGGTGTGCTGTCGTCGGCCATCGCGGCGTTCTTCTACATCCGCGTGATCGTGCTCATGTTCTTCAGCGAGCCGCGGCCGGACGGTCCCACCGTCGCGGTCCCGTCCCCGCTGACCATGGCGACGATCGGGGTGGCCGTGGCGGCCACGCTCGTCCTCGGTGTGGCCCCGCAGTACTTCCTGGACCTGGCCAACCAGGCCGGCGTGTTCGTGCGCTGAGCACAGACCGAAGGCCCCGGTTCCCTTCGTGGGAGCCGGGGCCTTCGCGTGTGCGGTCAGACCGCCGGGCAGACGACCTCGGGGTTCCACGCGGCGAACAGGCCCGCCGAGTTGGGCTTGTAGAGCCAGGCGTGCAGGGTGAAGTAGCCGGGGAGCTGATCCTTCTGGAAGGTCTGCCCGAACAGCGTCGGCGCGGTCTGCCCCGAGTCCTTCACGACCCACTCCACCGCGACCAGCTTGCGCGCGCCGCCGCTGGACGTGCCCGTGTATTCGTTGGTGAACCCGTCCGCGTAGACGAGGGCCGCGGGCTTCTGCGGGTCGACCGAGCCGATGTTCGCCGGGTTGACGTAGTGGTAGCCCATGCCGCCCGAGGTCGGGTCGGCGACGCAGGTGTCGGTGCGCGCGTAGCCGCCGGCCGCCGCGAACCCCTCGTACCCGTACTTGGAGGTGGCCTGGGTCGTCTTGCTCAGCTGGGTCCACACCGACGGGTCGGGGTAGGACGCGGCGTGGGCCGGGGCGGCGGTCAGCGCGAAGGCCGCGGCGGTCGCCATCGCGGCGGCGGCCTTGACGGCACCCTGCAGGGACCGAGGGGACATGGTGGGGGCTCCTTGGCTTCGGGAGGCGTCCGCACGCACGGCGCGCCGTCCGTTCTGGGCGTGGCGGGCCTCCGCGGTCCCGCCCCAGCAGCTTGTTCCGGCCGGATCTGTCGCGCCATGTGACGGGAGCCATTCGACTGACCACAGCCGGTCACCGCCGCCGGACCGTACCCACCACCGCCGCCGGGTCGCCCGCGCCACCGTCACCAGCCTGTGGATAACTCCGACGGTGTCAGCGCGGAGCCCTATCGTGGACGCAGTGGTCGAGGGACGACGTACGGGGGACGAGCGATGCACGGGATGGGCGGGACGGTTGTGACGACCGAAGTACGGACGCCGGCGACACACGGCGAGAGCGAGGCACTGGCCACACTCCACCGCGTCTTCGGCTACGACAGCTTCCGGGGCGAGCAGGAAGCGGTCATCGAGCATGTGGTGGCGGGCGGTGACGCCGTCGTCCTCATGCCGACCGGCGGCGGCAAGTCGCTCTGCTACCAGATCCCGTCCCTGGTCAGACCTGGTACGGGAGTGGTCGTCTCCCCGCTGATCGCGCTGATGCAGGACCAGGTGGACGCGCTGCGGGCGCTCGGCGTGCGCGCCGGGTTCATGAACTCGACGCAGGACTTCGACGAGCGGCGTGTGGTCGAGGCGGAGTTCCTCGCGGGCGAGCTGGACCTGATCTACCTCGCGCCGGAGCGGCTGCGGCTCGACAACACGCTGGACCTGCTCTCGCGCGGCAAGATCTCGGTGTTCGCGATCGACGAGGCGCACTGTGTGTCGTCCTGGGGTCACGACTTCCGCCCGGACTACCTCTCCCTCTCGGTACTCGGCGAGCGGTGGCCGGACGTCCCGCGGATCGCGCTCACGGCGACGGCCACGGACGCGACGCACAAGGAGATCACCCAGCGGCTGAACATGCCGAGCGCCCGGCACTTCGTGGCGAGCTTCGACCGGCCCAACATCCAGTACCGGATCGTGCCGAAGGCCGACCCCAAGAAGCAGTTGCTGAGCTTCCTGCGCGAGGAGCACGCGGGCGACGCGGGCATCGTGTACTGCCTCTCGCGCAAGTCCGTCGACACCACCGCCGAGTTCCTGTCGCGCAACGGCATCGAGGCGGTGCCGTACCACGCGGGCCTGGACTCGGGCACCCGCGCGGCGCACCAGTCGCGGTTCCTGCGCGAGGAGGGCCTGGTCGTCGTCGCGACCATCGCTTTCGGCATGGGCATCGACAAGCCGGACGTACGGTTCGTCGCCCACCTCGACCTGCCCAAGTCGGTGGAGGGCTACTACCAGGAGACGGGCCGTGCCGGGCGTGACGGGCTGCCCTCCACCGCGTGGATGGCGTACGGCCTGAACGACGTCATACAGCAGCGCAAGATGATCCAGTCCAGCGAGGGCGACGAGGCGTTCCGCCGTCGGGCCGCCGCCCACCTGGAGGCCATGCTCGCGCTCTGCGAGACCGCGCAGTGCCGGCGTGGCCAACTCCTTGCCTACTTCGGGCAGGACCCGGACGCGGCGGGCTGCGGAAACTGCGACACCTGCCTGATCCCGCCGGAGACATGGGACGGCACGGTCGCCGCGCAGAAGGTGCTGTCGACGGTGGTGCGGCTCCAGCGGGAGCGGGGCCAGAAGTTCGGCGCCGTGCAGATCGTCGACATCCTCATGGGGCGCCGCACGGCCAAGGTGATCCAGTTCGACCACGACCAGCTGTCCGTGTTCGGCATCGGCGAGGATCTCGCCGAGGGTGAATGGCGGGGTGTCGTGCGGCAGTTGCTGGCGCAGGGGCTGCTCGCGGTCGAGGGGGAGTACGGCACGCTGGTCCTCACCGAGGCGAGCGGGACAGTGCTGCGGCGGGAGCGGGAAGTGCCGCTACGCAAGGAGCCGAAGAAGCCGGCGGGTTCCTCGCGCTCGGGGTCGTCCTCGGGCCGCGGCGAGCGCAAGGCCAAGGCGGCGGCGGTGGAGTTGCCGGAGTCCTTGCAGCCGGCCTTCGAGGCGCTGCGTGCGTGGCGTGCGGAACAGGCTCGTGAACAGGGAGTTCCGGCGTACGTCATCTTCCACGACGCGACGTTGCGGGAGATCACGACGGTATGGCCGACCTCGGTGGGACAGCTCGGCGAGATCAGCGGCGTGGGCGAGAAGAAGCTGGCGACGTACGGGGAGGGCGTGATCGGGGTGCTGGCGGCGCTGGGGGAGGCGCCGGAGGGGGCGACACCGACTGGGGCTGGAGCCGGGGCCGCGGTGCCGGTGCAGGCGGCGGCGTCCGCAACTGGGCGCGCGGCGAGGGATGTCGACCCCGGGGCGGACTACTGGCCGGAGATGGATGCGGAGCCGGAGCCGGAGGACTGGATGTAGGGGGGCTGGGAGCAGGGGCCGGGGCTGGAGTGCGGAGACCGGCAACGGGGTGAAAGGGCCGGGACTGGAGTGCGGGGGCCGGGCTGGGCGTCGGTGCAGGGGCAGTGGGCCCAGGGTGTGAGTTCGGGGTGTCCGGCCCAGGGCCCTCACCCGGCGCCCTCGACCCGGCGCTCTGGACCCGGCGCCCTAGACCCCCCGCTCTCACCCCAGTGCCGTAAGCCCAGGGGCGAACACGATCAGCAGGGGCAGCAAGGGGACCAGTGTCGCGACCGTGGTGGTCAGGGCGCGGTGGCGGCGGCCCAGGCGGGGGCGGGGGTCCAGGAGGCGGTCGACGCGTTCGCCGAGGAGGCGGTGGCTGGAGGCGCAGGAGAGGACGCCTCGGTGGTTGTTCAGTTCGATGAGGGCCAGTGCCGTCGTCAGGTGGCCGCACCGGCGCGAGGCGGTGTCGTCCGCGGCCAGTTCGACCAGCCGGTGGGTCTGGTCGCAGAAGTGGGCGAACAGCGGGACATGCGGAAAGCCGGAGGCCAGCGCGGTCGAGAGGTGGAGCAGCCAGTCGTGGTGGGCCCGGGCGTGACCGCGCTCGTGGGTGAGGACCGCGTCCAGCTGGTGGCCGGTGAGGCGGTGCAACGCGCCTGTGGTGACGACCAGTTGGGGCGGGTGGCCGGGCATCCACCAGGCGTCTGGGTACTCGTCCTCCAGCACCAGCAGGGGTCCGCGCGCCGCGGGCAGCCCGGCCGGGAGGTCGGGGGCGCGTTCCCGCAGATGCGCCCGGGCCTGGCCGCGCCGGCGTCGCGCCTCGGCGAGTTCGCGGGCCAGCATCGCCGTCGTCCAGGCGGCCCCGCAGGCCAGTGACAGCGTGAGGGCGACGGCCCAGGCCGGGGCGGCGGAGAGGTCGTAGGCCGCGGTCACGGCGGGCGGGGCCGGGGCGAAGACATGGTCGCGGACCGTGTGGAAGACGGCGGCCGCGCCCAGGACCAGGGCGGCGAGACAGCACAGCAGGACCGTTGCGACCAGGCACTGCCACACCCACAGGCCGACCACGGGTTCCCGCTCGGGCCACGCGGCCCGGGTCAGCGCACGCGGAGCCGGCACGGCGGCCGAGAGGGCGACGACGCTCAGCAGGAGCAGGCAGACAGTCATGCCACGGGCTCCGGATCCTGGTCAGCGGAAGGAACGGAAGGTGCGGGGTGCGCGGGATGCGCGGAAAGAACGGGAGGTGCGGATGGAACGGAAGGCGCGGGTGCGGCTGTACCCGGGGGCGGGCACACGGCAATTGCGTCGCCCGCCGTCAGTATGACTGCACGGGCGACCGGCGTCAGGTGTACAGCAACCACCGACCGCGCCCGGCCGTGCGACCACCGGACGCCCTCGCCCGCGGTCACCGGCCGCACCCAGCCCCCGCTAACGCCACCCCCGCCACCTCACCCCCGACCCACCACCCGCCCGGTGACCTCGCCCAACCCCACCCGTGTTCCGTCCGCGCCCGGGGCCCAGGCCGACAGGGTCACCTCGTCGCCGTCTTCCAGGAACGTCCGCTTGCCGTCCGGGAGTTCGAGGGGGTCGCTGCCGTTCCAGGTGAGTTCCAGCAGGGAGCCGCGCTCGCGTTCGAGCGGGCCGCTGACCGTGCCGGAGCCGTAGAGGTCGCCGGTGCGGAGGGACGCGCCGTTGGCCGTCATCTGGGCGAGCTGCTGGGCGGCCGTCCAGTACATGGTGGAGAACGGCGGCTCGGACACCGTGTGGCCGTTGATCGCGACGGTGATGCGGAGGTCGTAGCCGCCGGGTTCCTCGGCCGAGTCGTCCAGGTAGGGGAGGAGTTCGTGGGTGCGCTCGGGCGGGGCGACCCGGGAGTCCTCCAGCGCGTCCAGCGGGGTGATCCACGCCGACACCGACGTGGCGAAGGACTTGCCGAGGAACGGGCCGAGAGGGACGTACTCCCAGGCCTGGATGTCGCGTGCCGACCAGTCGTTGAGGAGGCACAGGCCGAACACGTGCTCGCGGAAGTCGGCGAGCGGCACCGGTGTGCCCATGGTCGACGGCGCGCCCACCACGAAGCCGACCTCGGCCTCGATGTCCAGGCGGACGGACGGGCCGAAGACGGGCGCGGGGTCGGCGGGGGACTTGCGCTGTCCGGACGGACGGACGACATCCGTGCCCGAGACGACGACCGTGCCGGCACGGCCGTGGTAACCGATCGGCAGGTGCTTCCAGTTGGGGGTCAGCGTGTCGGGGGCGTCGGGGCGGAAGATGCGGCCGACGTTCCGGGCGTGGTTCTCGGAGGCGTAGAAGTCGACGTAGTCCGCGACCTCGAAGGGGAGGTGCAGGGTCACCGACGAGAGGGGGTGGAGATAGGGGGTGATCGTCTCCTGGTGGGACGGGACCGTCACCCACGCCGTCAGCGCGCGCCGCACGTCCGACCAGGCCGTGTGGCCCGCGGCGAGCAGCGGACCCAGGGTCGGGTGCGCGAGGAGGGAGACGTACGGCGAGCCGAGGGCCTCCGCCGCCGCGCCCGCGTCGAGGACGTGGTCGCCGAGCCGGACGCCGACGGTCCGCTCGTCCGAACCGACGGGCGAGAAGACGCCGTAGGGAAGGTTGTGCGGGCCGAAGGGGTCGCCCTCGGGAAGATCGAAGGGGGGCATGGGTGCTGCCTCACTCTCGTACGTACTCGCATGTGGCCGCGCCACACGTTACGGGTGAGTTGCGCCCACCGGCAGTGTCTAAAGAGTTCGCAATGTCCGGATAGGTCTTGTCGGAGGGGGCAATTCCGGCTTAGCGTCCTTTGGGGGACACGGACGGGGTGGGTCCGGTCCGTAGGGGGGACACGTGGGGGGACCCGTGGCCAAGCGCTTCAGCGGCGTGCCTTTCGAGGCGGACCGCGAAGTGCCGGGCCTCATCGTCAAGTTCGGCGACTATCCGCTGCATCACGGCGGGGTGGGCGCGATCCGGAGTCTGGGGCGGCTCGGCGTGCCGATGTATGCGATCACGGAGGACCGTTACACACCGGCGGCCGCGTCCCGCTATCTGGAGCGCGCGTTCGTCTGGCCGACGACCGGCACGGAGGAGCCCGCGCGACTGGTGGAGGGACTGCTGCGCATCGGGCGCCGCATCGGCCGGCCCACCGTCCTCATCCCGACGGACGAGGAGGCCGCGGTCCTGATCGCCGAGCACCAGGACGTGCTCGGCTCCCGCTTCCTCTTCCCGCGTGTGGAACCGAAGTTGCCGCGACACCTCGCGAGCAAACAGGGCCTGCACGAACTCTGTGCCGAACACGGCATCCCGAGTCCCACGGCCGCCTTCCCGCAGTCGTACGACGACATCGTCGACTTCGCGGAGAAGGCCCGCTTCCCGGTCGTGGCCAAGAACAGGGAGGCGTTCGTACGACGCTCCCGGCCGGCCGTGAACGGGACGACGCGGATCGCCACCCGCGAGGGGCTGTTGACGCTCGCCCGGGACTGGGGCGAGCAGCCCGGGGTGATCCTCCAGGAGTACCTGCCGAGAGAGGAGGCCGAGGACTGGATCGTGCACGCCTACTTCGACCAGGACTCCACGCCGCTCGCGATGTTCACCGGCGTCAAGGTGCGCTCCTGGCCGCCGCACGCGGGGATGACGGCGAACGCGTACGTGGTCGACAATCCGGAACTCGCGGACATCGCCGCACGTTTCATCAAACAGATCGGCTTCACCGGCGTCATCGACCTCGACCTGCGCTTCGACCGGCGCGACGGCCGGTACAAACTGCTCGACTTCAACCCCCGCATGGGCGCCCAGTTCCGGCTCTTCGAGAACGAGTCGGGGGTGGACGTCGTCCGCGCCATGCACCTCGACCTGACCGGCCGCCCCGTCCCCGAGGGCGAACAGCGCGCCGGCCACCGGTACATCGTGGAGAACATCGACCTGCCCGCGCTCCTCGCCTACCGCCGCAGCGGCTATACGACGCCGCACGCGCCGGCGCGGGCGAGCGGGACGGAGCTGGCCTGGTTCGCGGGTGACGACCTGCGGCCGTTCTTCACGATGCTGGCCCGCTTCGTGCGGCCGGGCGCGCGGCATCTGTACCAGCTGTGGCGCACCAACCGGCGCGGCAGCGGCACCAAGCTGTAGTTCAGGCAGTCGGACTCCAGCGGCAGTTCAGGCAGTGACTCCAGCAGCAGTGACTCCAGCTGCGGGCACCGGCTCCAGCGGCACCGGCGGTTCCAGCGGGTGCGGCTCAGGCGAGCGGCTCCAGCGCGAAGTGACGAATTGACGTCCTGGGGAGGGACTTCGTGATTCAACCGGTAGCAGTCATCGGCGCCGGCCCGTTCGGCCTGTCCACCGCCGCCCATCTGCGGGCGCGCGGTATTCCGGTCCGTGTCTTCGGCGAGCCCATGGTCAGCTGGCGCGACCACATGCCCGCCGGCATGCTCCTGAAGTCGACCCCGGTCGCCTCCAACCTCGACGCCCCGCAGCCCGGCCACAACCTCGTCGACTACTGCGACGCGGCCGGCATCCCGCGCCTGGTCACCGACGAGGACATCATCCCGGTGGAGACCTTCATCGGCTACGGCGAGTGGTTCCAGCAGAAGCTGGTGCCCGAGCTGGAGCGGGTACGGGTCGTCTCCGTCGACCGGAAGAAGGGCGGCGGCTTCGAACTCAAGCTGGACTCGGGGGAGTTGTTCACGGCACGGGCGGTCGTGGTCGCGACCGGCCTCTCCGGCCTCGCCCACCTCCCGCCGGAGCTGGCGGCCGCCGCGATCGACGGACCCGCACCCACCGCCCCCGTCTCGCACAGTTCCCAGCACCACGACCTGAGCGGCTTCAAGGGCAAGGAGCTGATCGTCGTCGGCGCCGGTCAATCCGCCCTGGAGACAGCGGTGTTGGCGGCCGAGGCGGGTGCGCAGGTCCGGATCGTCTCGCGCGGACACGGCCGGGTGGCGTTCGGCGCCCCGCCGTGGGACCAGCCCAGGCTGCGCCCCGAGTCGCCCTTCGGCCGCGCCTGGTCGCTCTGGGCCCTGAGCTACTACCCCCACCCGTACCGCTACCTCCCCACGCAGACCCGGCACTACCTGGTCCGCCGGGTGCTCGGCCCGCTCGGCGCGTGGTGGCTGCGCGAGCGGTTCGAGGGGAAGGTGCAGGTCAGCGAGGTCGATCGGATCGTACGGGCGGAGGCCGGCCCGGCGAACTCCGGCCCGACGCTCACCGTCGCGACCCCGGGCGGCGGCACCGAGCAACTCACCGCCGACCACGTCATCGCCGCGACGGGCTACCGCGTCGACATCGCGGCGATGGACTTCCTGGGCCACGAACTCCGCACCCAGCTCGCGGTGAGCCGCGGCACCCCGAAACTCGGCGCCGGCTACGTCTCGTCCGTCCCGGGTGTCTACTTCACCGGCCTCCCGTCCGCGTCGTCGTTCGGACCGGTGATGCGGTTCGTGTGCGGCACGGAGTTCGCGTCACCGCGGCTGGTGAAGCATCTGGCGGCGGCGCACGGGTAGCTGACCGGCCCGGTGCTCAACTGGCTGTGCAACAGCCGCAGTTGAAGACCTCGGCTCAGTCGGTCAGGGACCGGGCGACACGGAACCCCACGTCGTCCACGCGGAAGGTGGGATGGCTTCGGCGGCGCACGGAGGCACGGCAGCTCCAGTGCTCGTCGAACCATCCGCCGCCCCGCAGCACGCGATAGGTGCCGTAGACCTCGGGGTCGTAGAGGTCCCAGCACCACTCCCACACATTGCCCAGCATGTCGTGCAGCCCCCACGGGTTGGGCAGCAGGCCGCCCGGTTCATGCGGCCGTTCCCCGGAGTTGCCGCGGTACCAGGCGATGTCGTCGAGCGGCCCGTACCGGGGCCCACCGGTCCCGGCCCGGCACGCGTACTCCCACTCGGCCTCGGTGGGCAGCCGGTACCCGTCGGCGGACGGCTCCGACACGACGACCTCGCCCTGGTCGTCGAAGCCGTAGAAGGGCGTCAACTCCTCCTGCCGAGAGAGGGAGTTGCAGAACACCACGGCATCCCGCCACGACACGGTCTCCACCGGGAGCCGCTCACTGCCCCGCGCGGTGCTCGGCCGCTCCCCGGTCACCTGGGCGTACTGCTCCCGCGTGACGGGAGGGCACCGAGCCGGAAGGGAGCGAGGTCGACGGTCCAACTGCGTTCCGTGCGACGGTCGGAGAGGGTGACCTGACCGGACGGGATGCCGACGAGGCCGATGTACGGGGTGGTCGTGCCCATGCGTCAGATCAGCTCCGTGGACATGCGGGGCGCTCCCGGGGGCGTGCGGAAAGTGTGACACCTCAGCGGGAAGTGTCACACCTTTCGGCGGGGCCCCGGCGTCCTCAACCCCGGTACCCCCCAAGCGCTCTCAACCCCGGTATCCCCCAAGCGTCTTCAGCCCCGGCAGCGCCCGGTCCCGGAAGTCGAACAGCGCCAGGTTCTCCCACGCGTTGCCGGACGTCGGGTCCGCCGGGTCCCAGCCGTCGCCCGGGCGGTACGTCCACACGCCCTCCCAGTAGCAGTAGCCCAGGCCCTTGCCTCCAGGCACGTTCGCCATCAGGTCCGCCACCGTGCGCAGCCAGGCCGCCTGGCCCGCCGGGGTCGCCGGGTAGCCCGGGGTCAGTTGGGAGGGGTCGTACATGATGTCGTTCGTGGCGTCCTCGCTCTGCAGCGTGAACGGGTACGCCGTCTCGGCGATCAGGACCGGCTTGTCGTAACGGGTCACCAGGTCGGCCAGGTTGGCGGCCGCGGCATCCGGGGTGCCGTGCCAGAAGGGGTAGTAGGACTGGGCGATGACGTCGAAGTCGACGCCGTCGGCGACCACGTTGTCGTACCACCAGCGGGACGTGCCGTTGTCGCCGCCGGAGGCGATGTGGAGCAGCGTGCGGATGCGCGGAGTGGTGTCGTGGGCGGCGTTCAGGCCCGCCTTGAGGAAGGTCGTCAGGTTGCCCCAACCCCCGGCGTCGTCACCCCAGTTCTTGCCGGTGGGCCAGAGCAGGCCGCCGTTGATCTCGTTGCCGATCTGGACCAGGTCGGCCGGGGTGCCCTGGCGGCGCAGCGCGCCCAGGACGTCGGCGGTGTGGTCGTAGACCGCCCGCGTCAGGCCCGCCACGTCGAGGTCCGCCCAGGCCGCCGGCTTGGTCTGGTGGGACGGGTCGGCCCAGGTGTCGGAGTAGTGGAAGTCGACCCAGATCCCGATGCCCGCCCGGCGCAACCGCTTGGCCAGCGGCAGGATGTGCCTCTTGTTGTTGTAGCCGTCGGCCGGGTTCACCCACACCTTGAGGCGGGCGTGCGTGATGCCCGCGTCGGCCAGGATGCGGATCGGGTCGTCCCGGCGGCCGTCCGCCCGGCGGTAGACCGCCCCGCGCGCCTCGTCCTTGGGGAGCGACGAGATGTCCATCCCCCGGACCTCCAGCCGACGCCGGTCCGACCCGCCACCGGACGAACCCCCGCTCGAACTCCCGGTCGACGTACCGGTACTGGTGCTCGCCACCGCCGGCGTCGCGCCCAACACCGGCACCGCGAGTGCCGCCGCCCCCGCCGCCGTAAGAACACTGCGTCTGCGCATCACGAAGTTCCCCTTCACTGGAAGTAGCAATAGAAGTAACTGAGCCCCGCCACGGGGGCGTTGGTGAGTCCGGGCGGAACACCGCCGCCCTGCGGGCCAGTTGGTCAGCGCGGGTCCCGGAACACCTCCACCCCGCCCGCCGGAACCGCCGCCCGACTCCCGTCCGGCAGCACCACCTTCACCTCGCCCCCGGTGTGGTTCACCGCGAAGCGAAACGTCCCCGACTCGCCTTCCCGTACGACGAGTTCGACATCGCGCGGCAGCCCGGTCGGCGTGACCCCGGCGTCCGCGAGGGCGAGGTCCACCACGGCGGCCAGGTCGTCGCCGGTGAGCCGGGTGGCCAGATACCACGCCGCCCCCGACCCGACCGCGCGCCGCGTCAGCGCCGGTCCGCCCGACCTGCGCCCGCCCTCGAACCGGGCCAGGACCTCGCAGCCGTCGCCCGGCACCACGGCCTCCGACCACAGATCCGCCGTGTAGGACGCGCCGTCCGCCGCCCGGACGGACACCGTCTCGCCCGGCAGCAGCGGGTCGAACTCCTCGACGGTCAGGCCGAGTACATCCCGCAGCGCCCCCGGATACGCGCCCGGATGCAGCGTGTCGTTCTCGTCGACGATCCCGGAGAAGAAGGAGACCAGCAGGGTCCCGCCCCGCGAGACGTACCGCTCCAGCTCGGCGCCCACCCCGATCGGCGCCGCGTACAACTGCGGTACCACCAGCAGCGGATACCGCTCCGGGTCCAGGTCACCCAGCCCCGTCGGCGGCACGAAGTCCACCGTCAAATGCCGGTCGTACAGGGCCTCGTAGAACGAGTCCAGCCGCTCGCGCGCGTCCAGGTCCTGGCTCGGCCGCCACTCCAGGCTCTGCGCCCACCAGGAGTCCCAGGACCACACCATCGCCACGTCACCGCGCGTCCGGGTGCCGCGCAGCCCGGCCCGGCTCAACTCGGAGACTCTGCGCCCGAGTTCGGTGACCTCGCGCCAACCCCGGTTGTCCGTACCGGAGTTCGCCAGCATCGCGGTGTGGAACTTCTCCGCGCCCGACTGCGACTGCCGCCACTGGAAGAACATCGCCCCCTCGGAACCGCGTGCCACATGCCCGAGCGAGTTGCGCGCCATCTCACCGGGACGCTTCGCGGGGTTGTACGGCTGCCAGTTGACCCCGGACGTGGCGTGCTCCAGCAGCAGCCACGGGCCGCCGCCCGCCACCGAGCGCGTCAGATCGGCGGCCAGCGCCAGGTTCACGTGCGTACGGCGGCCGTCGGTCATCAGGTAGTGGTCGTTGGTGACGAGGTCGACCTCCTTCGCCCAGGCCCAGTAGTCGACGCCCTGGCCCTGGCTCGGCGCGACCATGAAGTTGGTGGTGACGGGGACGCCGGGGGAGAGGCGGTGCAGGATGTCCCGCTCGGCGGTGAAGTTGGCGCGGGCCTGCGCGTCGGCGAAGCGGCGGTAGTCCAGCTGCTGGGTGGGATTGCATACGGACGGCGTCGCGCGCGGCGGGGTGATCTCCTCCCAGTCGCCGTACTGCTGGCCCCAAAAGGCCGTTCCCCAGGCGTGGTTGAGGGCGTCGAGGGTGTCGTGGCGCTCGCGCAGCCAGTCCCGGAAGGCCGCCGCGCACACATCGCAGTAGCAGGCGAGCACCGGGGCGCCGTACTCGTTGTGGACGTGCCACAGCACCACCGCCGGGTGGTCGCCGTAGCGCTCGGCCAGCGCCGTCGTGATCGTGGCCGCCGCCGCCCGGTAAGCGGGGTTGGAGTGGCAGATCGCGCCCCGCGAGCCGAAGGCGAGGCGCACGCCCTCGCGGGTCACGGGCAGCGCGTCGGGGTGTGCGCGGTAGAACCACGCCGGCGGTACGACGGTGGGCGTGCCGAGGTTCACGGAGATCCCGGATTCGTGCAGCAGGCCCATCACCGTGTCCAGCCACGCCCAGTCGTACACGCCGGGGCGCGGCTCCAGTCGGGCCCAGGAGAAGACGCCGAGGGAGACGGCCGTGACACCGGCCTCCCGCATCAGCCGTACGTCCTCCTCCCAGACCTCCTGCGGCCACTGCTCGGGGTTGTAGTCACCACCGAAGGCGAGCGGCAGACGGTCGTGCGGGGCGGGGGACGGCATGGGTTCACTCCCGGGGAATCGGCGACTGAGACGACTGAAAAGCTGCTGATTCTGTGATCGTGCACATGAATGGTTGCGGCGTCCATCCGTCAGCAACAAGTAGGTAACCCCAGGGTTCATCCATTGACAAGGGTCCGAAACAATTCTCTACTGTGCACGGTCACAGAGCCGGTGACCGGCTCGCACTCAGTCAGGGGAGATGAAGATGTCGATCCACCGCCACCAGTTCAGCAGGCGCAGCATCCTTGCCGGGGCGGCAGCCGTAGGCCTCACGGGCACCCTCGCCGCCTGCGGCGGTTCCGACGACGACTCCGGCAAGAGCAGCGGGCCCGTCAAGCTGACCTACTGGTCCTGGGCGCCGAACATGGACAAGGTCGCCGCGATCTGGAACAAGAAGAACCCGGACATCACGGTCACCGTCTCCAAGCAGGCCGCCGGCAAGGACATCGTCTCCAAGCTGATCACCGCGAAGAAGGCGGGCAACGCCCCCGACCTCATCCAGGTCGAGTACCAGTCGCTGCCCACGCTGGTCTCCAACGACGTGCTCGCGGACATCTCGAAGTACGCGAAGTCCGCCAAGTCCGAGTTCGCCGAGGGACTTTGGGCGATGGTCACGCTCGGCACCGACGCGGTGTACGCGATACCGCAGGACTCCGGGCCGCTGATGTTCTTCTACCGCGAGGACCTGTTCAAGCAGCACAATCTGACCGTCCCGGCGACCTGGGACGACTTCGCGAAGACCGCCCGCGCCGCCAAGAAGGCCCTGCCGAACGCCTACTTGACGACGTTCTCCTCCAACGACCCCGGATTGTTCGCCGGGTTGGCGCAGCAGGCCGGTGCCAAGTGGTGGACCGTGGAGAGCGGCGGCAAGTGGACCGTCGGCATCGACGACGCGGCCACGAAGAAGGTCACCGACTTCTGGGGCGGCCTCGTCCAGGAAGGCGCGATCGACAACCAGCCGATGTACACGCCGGCTTGGAACAACGCGCTGAACAAGGGCACCCACCTCGGCTGGGTCTCCGCGGTGTGGGCGCCCGGAGTCCTGGTCAGCTCGGCCCCCGACACCAAGGGCAAGTGGCGCATGGCCCCGCTGCCGCAGTGGAGCGCGGGCGAGGACGTCACCGGCAGCTGGGGCGGCTCCTCCACCGGCGTCTCCACCGACTCCCAGCACGCCGAGGCCGCGACCAAGTTCGCGCACTGGCTGAACACCGACCCCGAGGCGCTCGCCGCCCTGGTCAAGGAGGCCGGCATCTACCCGGCGGCCACCAAGGGCCAGTCCGGCTCGGTGCTCACCACCCCCGAGTTCTTCCCGAACCAGACCGACTTCTACGACACGGCCGCCAAGATCGCCGCCACCACGGCCGCGTCCGCCTGGGGCCCGAACGTCCAGGTCGCCTACGACACCTTCAGCGACGCGTTCGGCACCGCCACCAAGGCGAAGAAGGCCGCGCAGTTCGACACCGCGCTCGCCACCATGCAGGCGAAGACCTTCAGTGACATGAAGAAGCAGGGCTTCAAGGTGACCGAGGCATGACCAGCACGCCGCTCAAGGGCTCCGACCGGCTGTCGGCCGGGCCCTTGGCGGACGGCACCGCCACACCCGTCCGCCCCCAGCGCGTCCGCCGTCGTGGCCGCAGCGCGCCGTACTGGTTCCTCGTACCGGCCGTGCTCCTGTTCGCCGCCTTCACCGTCGTCCCCATCGGCTACGCGGTGTGGCTCAGCCTCCACAAGGTCCAGGTCAAGGGCATCGGCCTCGGCAAGGGCGCCCGCCGGCAGGTCTGGAACGGCCTCGGCAACTACACCGCCGTCCTCGAGGACTCCGAGTTCGGCCACAGCGTCCTGCGTGCCTTCGGCTACGGCCTGATCGTCATCCCCACCATGCTCGGTCTCGCCCTGGTCTTCGCGCTGATGCTGGACACCCCGCAGGCCCGCAGCGCCAAGTTCGCCCGCCTCGCGATCTTCCTGCCGTACGCCGTCCCCGGCATCATCGCCGCCCTGATGTGGGGCTTCCTCTACCTCCCGACGGTCAGCCCCTTCTACTACCTGCTCCGCGAGTTCGGCCTCCCGCAGCCCGACCTGTTCGACGGCGGCAACCTGTACCTCTCCTTCGCGAACATCGCGGTCTGGGGCGGCACCGGCTTCAACATGATCGTCATCTACACCGCGCTGCGCTCGATCCCCCAGGAGATCTACGAGGCCGCCCGCATCGACGGCGCCTCCGACCTGAAGATCGCCCTGCGGATCAAGATCCCGATCGTGATGCCGTCCCTCGTGCTCACGTTCTTCTTCTCGGTCATCGCCACGCTCCAGGTCTTCACCGAGCCCATGGCCCTCAAGCCGCTGACCAACGGCCTCTCCAGCTCCTGGAGTCCGCTGATGGCCATCTACGACGCCGCCTTCCTCAGGTCGGACATCTACGGCGCCTCCGCCACCGCCGTGGTGCTGGCCCTGGCGACCTTCGCGCTCTCCTTCACCCTGCTGCGTGTCTCCGACCGCTACACCCGGGAGGACCGGGCATGACCCCCCTCACCCTCACCGCCACCGACGCCCGCCCGGGCCTCCTCCGGCGGAAGCGCACCGCGTGGGTGCCCACCCTCGTGCTGATCCTCGGCTCGCTGTACTGCCTGATCCCCGTGATCTGGGTCGTCATCGCCGCCAGCAAGGGCCGCGGCGAACTCTTCTCCACGTTCACCTTCGCCCCCGGCACCGGCTTCCTCGACAACCTCAAACAGCTCAGCTCGTACCGCGACGGCATCTACTGGCAGTGGATGGTCAACTCCCTCTTCTACGCGGGCGGCGGCGCCCTCCTCTCCGCCGCGGTCTCGGCCGCCGGCGGCTACGCGCTCGGCCGATTCGCGTTCAGGGGACGGGAGTTCGTCTTCAAGCTGATGCTGGCAGGCGTCCTCGTCCCCAGCATCGTGCTGACCGTCCCGCAGTACCTGCTCCTGTCGAAGCTCGGCCTGGCCGACTCGTACTGGTCGATGCTCCTCCCGTCGATCCTCTCCCCCTACGGCGTCTACCTCGTCCGCATCTACGCGGCCGCGTCCGTCCCCAGCGAACTCCTCGAGGCAGCCCGCATGGACGGCGCGAGCGAGTGGCGGATCTTCTCGCGGATTGCGGTGCCGATGATGATGCCCGGGCTCATCACGGTGTTCCTCTTCCAGTTCGTCGGCATCTGGAACAACTTCCTGCTGCCGTACGTGATGCTCGCCGACGACACCAAGTTCCCGCTCACGCTGGGCCTTTACACCCTGCTCAACCAGGGCGCCTCCCAACCCGCCCTCTACACCCTGGTCATCATGGGCTGCTTCCTCGCGATCCTCCCCCTGATCGCGCTGTTCCTGGTGATCCAGCGCTTCTGGTCCCTGGACCTGCTGAGCGGATCGGTCAAGGCCTGAGGTGTGCGTCCCGAGGTGTCAGCGCTGAGCCGTATCTCCCCCCACCGCACCCGAACGGGCAGAACGAGGACCATGACCACCAGTCCGAACGGCCGCCGCAAGCCGCCCACCATCCACGACGTGGCCCGGGAGGCAGGGGTCTCCCGGGGCACGGTCTCCCGGTTCCTGAACGGCGGCCACTACGTCTCACCGGCCGCCCGCACCGCGGTGGAGACGGCGATCAGGAAGACGGGCTACGTCGTCAACCGGCACGCCCGCTCCCTGAGCACCGGCCGCTCGGACTCGGTGGCGTTCCTCCTCACCGAGCCGCAGGAGAAGTTCTTCGAGGACCCCAACTTCAATGTCCTGCTGCGGGGTTGCACCGAACACCTGGCTCGCCACGACATCCCGCTGCTCCTGATGCTGGCGTCGTCGAAGGACGACCGCCGCCGCCTCACGCGGTACATCACCTCGGGCCACGTCGACGGCGTCCTCCTCGTCTCCAACCACAGCGGCGACCCGGTGGCGGCCGAACTCCGGTCCGCGGGCATCCCGTTGGTGGCCTGCGGCAAACCCCTCGGCACGGCCTCCAAGTACAGCTACGTGGCAGCGGCCGACCGCGACGGCGCCCAGGAAATGGTCCGCCACCTCATCGCCCGAGGCCGCCGTCGCATCGCCATGGTCACCGGCCCACTGGACGCCCCCGGCGGCCCCGACCGCCTGGCGGGTTACAGGGACGTCCTCACCGAGGCAGGCCTCCCGCACGACCCGACCCTCGTGGTCGAGGGCGACTACCGCCGCACGGGCGGCGAGGAAGCGGCACGGCGCCTCCTCGCCCAGGCCCCGGACATAGACGCGGTCTTCGTGGCCTCGGACCTGATGGCCCTCGGAGTGGTCAACACCCTCCAGAAATCGGGCCGTTCGGTCCCGGATGACATCGCTGTCGGAGGCTTCGACGACTCGGCCGCGGCCACCTCCATCACCCCGGCCCTCACCACCATGCGCCAGCCCTACGACCGCATCAGCGCCGAAATGGTCCGCATGCTCCTGGCTCAGATCGCCGGCGAGGACACGGCCGGCGTGATTCTGCCTACGGAACTGGTGGTACGGGAGTCGGCATAACGGCCGTAATTGTCAAACCAACCGGAACTCGGGTCAACGCATGTGAAGGCAGGAGCCGTCCGGTTCGTGTCGAGTCGGGGGGGCTTTCCATCCGTATTCTCTGATCATGGCCGCACCCCTCGCATATGCACTGATCGCCACCGACCTGGACGGGACGCTGCTGCGCGGTGACGACACGCTCTCCGACCGGTCCCTCGCCGTGCTCGCGCGGGTGGCGGCGGCCGGTGCCCGGCATCTCGTCGTCACCGGCAGGCCCGCGCCGAGGGTGCGGCCCCTGCTGGACGACCTCGGCTCCAAGGGGCTCGCGGTGTGCGGACAGGGCGCGCAGTTGTACGACGCCGGCGCGGACCGTCTGCTCTGGTCGGTCACCCTGGACCGGGAGTTGGCGGAGACGGCGCTCGGGAAGATCGAGGCGGAAGTGGGCCAGGTGTACGCGGCGGTCGACCAGGACGGTGTCGACGGCCTCACGCTCATCGAGCCCGGCTACCTGATGCCGCACCCCACGCTTCCCTCGGTGCGGGTGGGCCGGCGGGACGACCTCTGGTGCGAGCCCATCAGCAAGGTGTTGCTCCGTCACCCGGACCTGGCGGACGACGAGTTGGCGGCCACGGCCCGCTCGGTGGTCGGTTCGCTGGCCTCGGTCACCATGTCGGGCCCCGGCACCGTCGAACTCCAGCCACTCGGCATCACCAAGGCGACGGGACTGGCCCTGGCCGCCCGCCACTTGGGCCTGACCCCCTCCGACACCATCGCCTTCGGCGACATGCCGAACGACATCCCGATGTTCGACTGGGCGGCGCACGGGGTGGCGATGGCCAACGCCCACCCCGAACTCAAGGCGGTGGCGGACGAGGTGACGTCCTCGAACGAGGACGACGGCATCGCGGTGGTGCTGGAGAGACTGCTCGGCTGAGCCCTGAATGGCCCCGCAGGGGCACATTCAGGGGCGCGGGGCTGTTTCTCTTTGCGGCTGTTTTCTAGTAAGCGCCGTACACGTTGTCGATGGACCCGTACACGGCCGCCGCGTAGTTGCAGGCAGCGGTGATGTTCGCGACCGGGTCGTACGGGTCGAACGAAGTCCCGGCCACGTGATACGCGTTGAACGTCGGGTCGATCACCTGGAGCAGCCCCTTCGACGGCGTACCGGCCGCCGCGTTGGAGTCCCAGTTGTTGATCGCGTACTGGTTGCCGGACGACTCACGGATCACGTTCCGGTAGATCCCGTTGTACGTACCCGGAATCCCCTTCTGCGCCATGATCGCGAGCGACTCCCGGATCCACCCGTCAAGGGTGTTGGGGTACCCGGCGAGCGTGGTGGAGGCGGCGGTGGTCGACGTGGTGGCCGCGGACGCGGTGGTCGCACCGACGACGGGCAGGGCCAGGATCGCCGCACCGGTGCCGGCGATGACGGCACGGCGGACGAGGCGGGCACGGCGGGACTGAGCGGTTGCAGGCATGACGAGGTTCCTCTCCGTCGCCTGCGAGGTGAGCTGTCGGGTTCGGGCTGGGAGGTGCCCGGCCGCGCCCTTGCGGACGTGACTTAACCCCTAGCCGTCCCGGTCGCGATGACCGGTCCGGCGACTTACCTGGTTCCCCCGCTCCTGCCGTGCGAGAAGTTCGTGACTGGGATGCCGGGCGGCGGCAGGATTCGGCGTTCCGCTCGACAGGCCGGGAAACTATGCGAGAGCACATGTCCGGAACAAGTGGCGGAATCACACCTAACCCCTATTGACCTTGGTCTGAGGCGTATGGGGCGCTTGATCCTTTGCAGGAGCCAAGGGTCAACTGTCAATCGCCGCAAGGGGAAACGCGGGCAGACCGGGACACAGGTCGCGCACAGAAACGCGTGACCCAACTCACGAGAGGATTAAGAACGGCAAATCGGGCATTCAACCTCAACTGGCAGTTCTCGGAATCCTTTTCTCCCAGGTGCGATGGAAGATCACTTCTCCACCCTCGGTGCAGATGACCTCATTTGAGGTAAGAAAGTCCGTTTCGTCGCAGGTGATCTCCGACCGGGTCCGCACGCTCGTGTCCCAGCCGAGCTCCGGCCGGTGCAGCCGGATCGACCATTCCGAGAGGGTGCGCGCGGACAGCGGATCGGACTCGTCGATCGTGTACGTCTCCAGCGCGTCCTCGGTGAACTCCAGCCCGTCGGGATACACCCGCGTGCCGCCGTACCGGGGGTCGACCTCGAGCCGCCACTCGCCCTTCGCCACATCCCGCACGATCAGTCGCTCGGGCCGCGGTTCGTCCAGCGTGGCCGGGTAGTTGACCCCGAGCGGCTCGGCCTCCTCGGGTTCGTCGAAGTGGATGTCGTCCGTCAACTCCTGCTCCCGCACCGGGAGTTCGAGCGCGCTGCCCTCGGGGTCCAGGGTGAAGCCCGCCGCGGACTCCGGCTGCGGCCAGATCCACGGCCAGTACGCCGACGACACCGCGAGCCGGATGCGGTGCCCGGGCGGGAACGCGTGCCCGATGCCGTTCAGCTCGAAGGTGACGTCCTCGGTGGTCCCCGGCGTCCACGGCACCGCCCGGTCCCGCCCGTGCCGCGCCGACAGGTTGAGCACGCCCCGGGTGACCAGGGTCGAGGAGCCGTCGGGGGCGACGTCGCAGAGCCGGGCGATCACCTGCCCGCGCGGCACCTCGCAGGTCAGCCGCAGCCGTACCCTCGGTCGCCCCAGCACCCACGTCTCGGCCGGCACCTCGAACTCGAAGCACGCCGACCGCGCGTCCTCGTCCCGCTGGTCCGGCGGCAGGTCGGCGTCGTTCCCGAAGGGGAAGAACCGGCCCGCGTCCACCCCGGTGTGCATGGGGGAGCGGACGACCACGGGGGCGCCCCGGAGGCCGTACGTCGTCGTCTTCACGTGCGGCGAGGGCCACGCGGGCTCGCCGACCCAGCGGCCCGGGAGGGTGTCGTAGACCGTGGCCGGGGGATGCGAGTCGCTGACGTAGGCCCGGAGGAGGGGGTCGGTCAGGACGCCGGTGTCCTTGTCCTTCAACCAGTGGTCCCACCAGCGGAGGGTCTCCTGGAGGAAGCCGATCGCGGGGCCGGGCGGGAGGCCGCGGTCCGGGTACTGGTGCGACCAGGGGCCGATGAGGCCGCGTACGCGGTCCGGCGGGAGGTGTTCGACGAGCCGGATGACCGTGTCGCGGTACGGGTCGTGCCAGCCGCCGACCGCGAGGACGGCCGCGTCGATCGCGCCGTAGTCCTCGCAGACGCTGCCGTGCTTCCAGTAGTCGTCGCGGAGTTGGTGGGCGAGCCAGGTGTGGATGAACGGGTCGATCTCCGCCAGGCGGCCCAGCCACATGTCGCGCCAGACGAGGCCCGCGTACTCGGGGTCCGGCGGGCGGGCGACGAAGGCGAGCATGGTGGCCGCCCAGGCGTGCAGGTCGACGGCGAGGGCCGAACCGCCCATGTAGTGCACGTCGTTGTCGTAGCGGTCGTCCGTGGAGCAGACGGTGACGATCGCCTTCAGCGGCTCGGGGGCCAGGGCGGCGATCTGGAGGGAGTTGAAGCCGCCCCAGGAGATGCCGAACATGCCGACCTTGCCGGTGCACCAGGGCTGCGCGGCGAGCCAGTTGACGACCTCGACGCCGTCGGCGAGTTCCTGCGCGTCGTACTCGTCGCCGGGCAGGCCCTCGCTGTTGCCGTGCCCGCGCACGTCGACGCGGACGGAGGCGTAGCCGTGGCCCGCGTACCAGGGGTGGCGCTGCGCGTCGCGGGGCGCGGTCCAGTCGGTCAGGCGGTACGGGAGGTACTCCAGGAGCGCGGGGACGGGTTCGTCCGTCACCGGGCGCCACACGCGCGCGTAGAGCCGGGTTCCGTCCGCGAGGGGGATGCGGATGTCCTCGTGGGTCGTCTCGTGGGGGAAGGACGTACGGATGCGCATGAGGGGACCCCGCAGGTTCAGTGGACCGGGTGCATGGTGCGGCGCAGCCAGGGCGCGGCGGCCATCACGGCGAGGCCAGCGGCCACCGCGATCGCGCCGTTGACGCCGAAGTAGGCCGGTTTGGAGACGTCGTCGTAGAGCTTCACGGTCTGGGCCTGGATGCCGTTGGCGAGGGCGAGGGACAGGAACCAGAGGGACATGGTCTGGCTGGAGAAGGCGGCCGGGGCGAGCTTGGTGGTGGCGGACATGCCGGAGGTCTCCAGGAGGATGTCGCCGAGGCCGAGCAGGAAGTAGGAGCCGACGATCCACCAGGCCGACATGCGGTAGGCGTCGCCGGTGTGCCCGCTGGTCGGCAGGACCATCAGCAGGAAGGACAGGCCGCCGAGCACGACGCCGATCGCGATCTTGTTGGAGGCGTGCGGCTGGCTGCGGCCCATGCGGACCCAGAGCGCGGCGACCACGGGTGCGAGCCCGACCTCGAAGGCGCCGAGCGCGCTTGCGTACCAGCTGGCGGGGAAGTCGAAGCCGAGGATGGTGGTCTCGGCGTTCGAGGCGGCCAGCAGCATCATCGTCGAATACGCCTGGAACAGGATGAAGTTGAAGACCGTGGAGGCCAGGAACAGCACGATGTACGGGCGCAGCCGGCCGCGCTCCTCGGGGCTCACCCGGGGGCTCATGAACATCACCGCGAAGTACACGACCGGCGCGATGACGGAGATGACGGTGAGGAGGTCGACGAAGCGGCCCATCGTGAGCCAGCCGGCCAAGGCCAGTCCGGTCGCCAGCACGGCGGCGACCAGGATCCCCACGACGATCAGCCGGACCGCGCGGCGCATGGCGTCCGGGGCGAGCGCGAACTCGGCGGTGTTCCTGCGGCCGGCCAGGTGACGGCGGCCGGCGACGTACTGGATCAGTCCGAAGGTCATGCCGACCGCGGCGGCGGAGAAGCCCCAGTGCCAGCCCTTGTGGTCGCCGAGCCAGCCGGTGATCAGCGGGCCCGCGAAGGCGCCGATGTTGATCGCCATGTAGTAGAGCGCGAAACCGGCGTCCCTGCGTTCGTCGTCGGTGCGGTAGAGCTTGCCGACCATGGTGGCCACGTTGGGCTTGAGCAGGCCGGTCCCGGCGCTGATCAGGCCGAGGCCGACCCAGGTCATCGTGGGGGTGGGCACCGCCATCGCGTAGTGCCCGCAGGCGATGAGGATGCCGCCCCAGAGCACCGCGCGGTACGAGCCGAGGATGCGGTCGGCGAGCCAGCCGCCCGCGACCGAGACGAGATAGACCAGCGTTCCGTAGGCTGCCGACACGGATGCGGCCGTTCCGGACGACATGCCCATGCCGCCGTGCGCGACGGTATCCGCGAAGTAGAGGACGAGGATGGCCTGCATGCCGAGGAACGAGAACCGCTCCCAGACCTCGAGCCCGGAGAGCGTGAGCAGGCCCCTGGGCTGGCCGAAGAAGGCGTGGTCGTCCTCGGGCGGCGGTTCGTTGTCGGGCTGGGCTTCGAGCGCGGTTCGAGACACCATCCACTACTTCCGCGTAAGTCGATAAATATCCGTTCTTATCAGGTGATCAAAAACATACCGGTCGTGATCCGATACCGCCCGTGCTGGACGGGTGGGCGGCATGGGTGATCGAAAGCCGACCGGATACGCTGACTTGAGTGATGGCAGCGACCTATCGACAAACCGTGTGACCGCCCAGGGACACCAGCAGACAGGAGACCCCTCGTGACCGTCGTCGGGCCGTTCGGGCTGAGCGTGCGGGACCAGGCTCTGGAAGCCGATGTCCAGGCCGGATTGGCGGCAGTCGAGGAGGGTCTGCTCGAAGCCACCAAGAGCGAGGTCCCCTTCATCACGGAGGCCGCCCAGCACCTCGTGCGCGCGGGCGGGAAGCGGTTCAGGCCGCTCCTCGTGATGCTCGCCGCCCAGTTCGGCGACCCGTACGCGCCGGGTGTCGTGCCCTCGGCGGTCGTCGTCGAGCTGACCCACCTCGCCACGCTGTACCACGACGACGTCATGGACGAGGCGGCCGTACGCCGCGGGGTGGAGAGCGCCAACACCCGCTGGGGCAACTCGCTCGCGGTCCTCACCGGCGACTTCCTCTTCGCGCGCGCCTCGCACACCCTGGCCGACCTCGGCCCCGAGGCGGTCCGCGTGCAGGCCGAGGCGTTCGAACGGCTCGTCACCGGCCAGATCCTGGAGACCGCGGGACCGTCCGACGGGCGCGACCCGGTCGAGCACTACCTCGACGTGCTCGGCGGCAAGACCGGCTCCCTGGTCGCGGTCGCCTGCCGCTTCGGCGCGATGATGTCCGGCTGCGACGACACCGTCGTGGACGTCCTCACCCAGTACGGCGAGCGGCTCGGCGTCGCCTTCCAGCTCGCCGACGACGTCCTGGACATCGCCTCCGACGGCCACGAGTCCGGCAAGACCCCGGGCACCGACCTGCGCGAGGGCATCCCCACGCTGCCGGTGCTGCGCCTGCGCGAGCGGGCCGACCGGCTCGGTCTCGCCGAGGACATCGCCCTGTGCGAGTTGCTCGACTCCGACCTCACGGACGACGCCCGGCACGCCGAGGCCCTCACCCGGCTGCGCGCCCACCCGGCCCTGGAGCAGGCCCGCCGCGACACCGTGCGGTACGCGGAGGACGCCCGCTCGGCTCTCGCCCCGCTCCCGGAGTGCGACGCGAAGGTCGCCCTCCTGGAGATGTGCGACGCGGTGGTGCACCGGGCGGGCTGAGGCCCGTTCAGTAGCCGCCTCCCATGCCGGAGGCGGCGTTCGTCACGGCCTTCGCTCCGCTGGGCGTCACCGCCCACCAGGTGCCGTCCACGCCCTGGCCGTGGGCCTGCTTCGGCTTGGTGTCCTTGTCGTAGCGGTACAGGGGCCACCCGGCCAGCGTGAGCTGTGAGCCCCCGCCGGTGCGCTTGACCGTGGAGACGAGGTTCTTGTGGATGCCCTTCACGGTCACGGAACCCTTGACGGTCGCCGCGGGCCAGACCACGGCGCAGGTGCCGTAGCAGCTGACCTTCGTGGGGTGCACCGAGTCCGCGTCGAAGCGGTAGAGGACGTACCCCTTGCTGTCGGTCACGACCGTGCCGAGCTTGGCGACCTTCGCGGTCATGAGGGTCGTCCCGGTGGTGGCCGCGGCGGGCGTCGCGTGCGAGGCGCCGCTCGCGCTGCCGCCGCCGCTTCCGCAGCCGGCGAGCGTGAGGGTGAGGACCGCGACGCCCGTGGCCGCGTATCCGGTGAGGTGCTTGGTGGCGTGCATGGCGACCCCTTTGGTCGATGCGATGGTCCGCGTGGTGGGTCGGCGCGGTGTGATGCCACCTATTTGTACGTATTTGAGTGGTATGCGACTCGATGTGACGCGCATCACTTGGCGGAGGACGCGGGTCCGGTTGCTGCGGCCCCGCCGTGCTCCGATGCGGTGCCCGCGGCG
This sequence comes from Streptomyces sp. NBC_00252, assembly GCF_036187565.1. NCBI lineage: Bacteria > Bacillati > Actinomycetota > Actinomycetes > Kitasatosporales > Streptomycetaceae > Streptomyces > Streptomyces sp. NBC_00252. The sequence goes on from NZ_CP108087.1 coordinate 5,964,938, forward strand.
TGTTCACCTCGTGCTGCGGGGAACCCTTACGGGTCGGGGGAGTTGGCGGCTCCGGGTGTCATACCGCAGGAGTACGTGGAGTTGCCTCCCCGGTCTGACGCTTACGGGTGACGGATTTGGTCAGATGGAGAACACGGAAAACACCACTCCTCACCGATTCGGGTGAGAATGGCGGCTCAGGGTGGGACGACCATGGGACGAGTACAGGACGGACCGGCCGCCGCCGACGACGGAGGTAAGGCAGACATGGCACCGTACGAAACCGACGACAGCACGGACGCCGGCGAGGTCGAGGACCTCCGGTCCGGGCGGCGCAGGGCGGCGCGGTACATCGTCCCGGTCACCGTGGTGGGGGTGGCGGCGGCGACCATCGGACTGGTCCCGGCGCTCGCCGACTCCGGCGACCCGAATCTCCCCAAGGTCACCGCGCAGCAGCTCCTCGACAAGATCGCCAAGTCGGACGTCCAGCAGCTGTCCGGCACCGTGAAGATCAGCACGGACCTCGGCCTGCCCGACCTCGGCGGCCTGGAGAGCAGCATGCTGTCCGGGGCTACGAAGTCCGGCGACGGCTCCTCGGCCGACCCGTCCGCCAAGCTCACCGAGCTGGCCACCGGCACCCACACCCTGCGCGTCGCGGCCGACGGCCCCGACCGGCAGAAGGTCTCCCTGCTGGAGAACGCGGCGGAGTACAGCCTCATCCACAACGGCAAGGACGTCTGGGGCTACGACAGCAAGTCGAACGAGGTCTACCACGGCACGACCGCCGCCGGTGGCGCCAAGAGCGACGAGACCCGGGCCACGCCCAAGGGCCTCACCGACGAGGCGCTGAAGTCGGTCGACGACACCACCTCGGTCACGGTCGACGGCACCGAGCACGTCGCGGGCCGCGACGCCTACAAGCTGCTGATCAAGCCCAAGCAGTCCGGCACGACGGTCGGCACGATCAGCGTCGCGGTGGACTCCAAGACGGGCCTGCCGCTCAAGTTCACGCTCACCCCGGCGAGCGGCGGCGCGGCCGTCGTCGACGTCGGCTTCACCCAGCTCAGCCTCGCCAAGCCGGCCGCCTCGACCTTCGACTTCAAGACGCCCAAGGGCGCGAAGGTCACCACGGAGGACGGCGCCACGAAGGCGACCCCGGACCACGCGGCCCCCTTCGGTGACAACGGCAAGGCGGACAAGGGCCTCGGCAAGGGCGCCGACGAGCCCACCGTCATCGGCAAGGGCTGGAACTCCATCGCCACCTTCGACACCGGCGGCCAGGGCATCCCGACCGGCTCCTCGGCCGGCGGCGGCGACCTCGGCGGCTTCCTCGGCTCGCTCGGCGACCAGGTCAAGGGCGACTTCGGCAAGGGCACGGTCTTCTCGACCCGCCTGGTCAACGCCCTGGTCACCGACGACGGCAAGGTCTACGTCGGCGCGGTCACCAAGAGCGCGCTGGTGAAGGCGGCCGATGCGGCGAAGTGACACCGGCGGTCGACCAACTGCCGTAGGGGGACGAGGAATTGAGGGAGCCGATGGGCGAACCGTCCGCTGAGGTGCAGGAATACGGAGTCGCGGGCGGCGGTGTCATCGCCACCCGCGGGCTCACCAAGCGCTTCCGCGGCGGGCAGCTCGCCGTGGACGGTCTCGATCTGACCGTCCCGGCGGGCAGCGTCTTCGGCTTCCTCGGTCCCAACGGCTCCGGCAAGACCACCACCATCCGCATGCTGATGGGCCTCATCGAGCCCACCTCCGGCACGGCCCGCGTCCTGGGCCGCCCCATGCCGAGATCCGTCCGCACGGTCCTGCCGCACGTCGGCGCCCTGATCGAGGGCCCCGCCCTCTACGGCTTCCTCTCCGGCCGCGACAACCTGCTTCGCTACGACGCCGCCGACCCGACCGCCGACCCGCGCACCCGGCGCGCCCGCGTCGCCGCCGCGCTGGACCGGGTGGGGCTCACGGCCGCGTCCGGGAAGAAGGCGAAGGCGTACTCGCTGGGGATGAAGCAGCGGCTGGGGCTCGCGTCCGCTCTGCTCCAGCCCCGGCAACTGCTCGTCCTGGACGAGCCGACCAACGGGCTCGACCCGCAGGGGATGCGTGAAATCCGGTCCCTGATCCGGGAGTTGGCGTCCGACGGGACGACCGTCTTCCTCTCCTCCCACCTCCTCGACGAGATCGAGCAGGTCTGCACGCACGCGGCCGTGATGGCTCAGGGCCGGCTGATCACCCAGGGCTCCGTGACCGAGCTGGCCGCGGGGACCCGGGGGCGGCTATTCGTGGCGACGCCCGACACGGGGGACGCGGCGCGGGTGCTGAAGGAACTGGGGCTGGCCGATGTGGCCGTGGCCGACGAGCGGGTGACCGCGGAGCCGCCCGATCGTGAACTCGCCGAGGTGAACAAGGCGTTGGTGACCGCCGGGGTGCGGGTGCGGGGGTTCGGGGTCGAACGGGCCTCCCTGGAGGACGCGTTCGTGGCGCTCACGGGGGAGGGCTTCGATGTCGCAGGCTGAACTCGCCGTACGGGCACCGCGGTTGATGTGGACGTTCGGGCTGCTGCGCAGCGAGCTGGTGACCACGTTCCGGCGGTGGCGCACGCTGGCGTTGCTCGGGGTGCTGGCCGCGGTGCCGATCCTGGTCGGGATCGCGGTCAAGGTGGAGACGCGGGACGGGTCGTCCGTCGGGCGCGGGAATGGTGGTGGGGGGCCCGCGTTCATCGCCGAGATCACCAACAACGGGTTGTTCCTGGTGTTCACCGCGCTGGCTGCGACGCTTCCCTTCTTTTTGCCCATGGCCATCGGGGTTGTCGCCGGTGACGCGATCGCCGGGGAGGCCAGTGGGGGGACCTTGCGGTATCTGCTGGTGGCTCCCGCCGGGCGGACTCGGTTGCTGCTCACCAAGTACGCGACGGTGATGGCGTTTTGTGTGGTGGCGACGCTTGTCGTGGCGCTGTCGGCGTTGACCGTGGGCGCGTTGTTGTTTCCCCTGGGGGATCTGACGACCATCTCCGGTACGCAGATCAGCTTCGCGGAGGGGCTGGGGCGGGCGCTGTTGATCGCGCTGGTCGTGGCCGCGTCTCTTGTCGGGATCGCGGCGCTGGGGTTGTTCGTCTCGACCATGACCAGCAGTGGGATCGCGGCGATGGCGACCACCGTGGGGTTGCTGATCACCGTGCAGATTCTTGATCAGATTCCTCAACTGCACGCGCTCCAGCCGTACTTCTTCTCCCACTACTGGCTGTCCTTCGCCGACCTCATGCGTGAACCGGTGTACTGGGACGATCTGGTGAAGAACCTGGGGCTTCAGGCGTTGTACGCGGCGGTGTTCGGGTCGGCTGCGTGGGCGCGGTTCACGGCGAAGGACATCACGGCGTAGGGGGCTGCGCGGTTACGCGGTCACGTGGTTAGGCGGTTGCGTGGTTACGCGGTTGCGTTTTCGAAGGGGAAGCGGGCGAGCGGGGGCTCCTGGGTGAAGAACGTCTTCGCCTGGGTGAGGGCCTCGGTGTCCTTGAGTACGTCTCCGGGGGCGCTGCCGTTGCCGAGGAGGACTCCGCCGAAGCGCATCTTCAGGTACGCGGCCGAGTTGTTGAGCGTGCCGATCAGCGGGTCCGCCACCACGGGCTGGTCGTCGGCGAGGGCCGAGACGCCCCAGAGGGTGCGGCCTGCCATCGTCGCCTTGAAGTCGGCACCGGGGACGCGGAGCCAGTCGGACCAGTAGTCCAGGTAGCGCTTGGTGAGGCCGGAGAGGGAGTACCAGTACACCGGCGAGGCGATCACGATGTCCGTCGCGGCGAGGGTGGCGTCCAGGAGTTGGCGGATCGTGGCGTTCTCGTCGGGCTGGACTGGGCCGACGGTGCCGACTGGGCCGGCGGTGCCGTCGTGGCGGATGTCGAGGAAGTCGGGGAGGGGGTGGTCGGCGAGGCGTATCCACTCCTGCTCCGTGTCGGGAGGGAGTTGTTCGGCTGCCCTGCGGGCGAGGAGTTCGGTGTTGCCGTTCAGGCGGGCGCTGCCGAGGACGAAGAGGAAGCGGCGGGTCATGGGTCCCCCAGGGGTATGCGGCGTGCGGCGATTGTAGCTGTGTGCATTATATGCGCACGCAAGCATCTGTCCATGGGGGGTTTGGGGTTGTTGGGCGGGTGCGGGTGCGTGGGGGCTGGGCACGCAGTTCCCCGCGCCCCTGGGGGGTTCGGGGTCGGCGGGGTCATGGGTGCGGGTGGGCGCGCTGGTGCGTTGTGGGGCGGGGTCGTGGCGGTACGGCGAGCCCGCCGCCGGTCGGGCCCTGGCGTTTGTTGAGAGGGGTCGGCGGGGTTGGTGCCGGGTACGCGGCGGGCTGCGCCGTACCGCCACGACCCGCTTCCGTTTCGTTGGCGGGTGCCGGTCGGTGCGTGGGGCCGTCCCGTTCAGGGGGAGGGGATTCAGCGAGGGGGGCGGGTTGTGCCTGTCAGGCGGGACAAGGGGTCTGTTTCTCGGGGTGGGGGGCCCGTCAGGTCGCCCAGGCGCCAGGAGGGGACCCAGGGGACTCGGTAGACGTCGATCACCGATTCGATGGACTTGATGTACTGGGCCAGCTGGCGGGGGAGTCGGCCGGGCGCGTCCGCGACCAGGACCACGGCGTCCAGGTCCAGGCCGGGTGGGGCCTCGCCGCGGCGGAAGAGCTCCAGGGCGCGGGTCACCGCGGCCAGGCCCGCCGCGTGGGTGCGGGCCACCAGCAGGATCGACGGCGGGTCCTCCGGGGTCGGCCAGTCGCGGCCGCAGTCCTGGCCGCCGTAGACGGTGGCGAGGGTGGTGACGCCGGTGCCGCCGTGGGTGGCCACCCAGGAGAAGCGGCGGGGGGAGGCGGGGATGTGGGTGGGGATGCCGGTGGGGATACTGGACGGGCGCTCGGGTGTTTCCGGTGCCCCCGCGTGCGGGCCGTCGTCCAGTGACACCGGTCCGCGGAGCCAGATCTCCGGGCCCTGCCGTCCACCTGTCTGCATCACCGAGCTCCTCCCTCGTGACCCCGCCGATCCTCGTGGTGTTTCCAGGGGTGCGCGACTCGTCGGGAACTCCTGGGACGAGGCTGTGACGTCGCGGTGACCTGAGAACCGGAAGGGAGCGGAGAAACTCAACAGTACGCGTAGGAACGGATCTTGACGCTGGGGAGTTCGTGCCCGACTCCCCGACGCATGCGAGTGAGGGAACCCATGACTCGACTCAGCCGCGAGAAGAAGCGGGAGCAGAAGCGAGCCGCACGCTTGGCACCCGCAGCGTCACCTTTCGAGGTACGCGTACCTGTTGACGGCCCCGGCGCCGGAGGCGCGTCGATCGGCGGAGTGCCGGTCGCGGTGGCCGCCGGCGAGGAGATCCAGCAGGCGGTCCTGAGTCACCTCCATCGCATCGCCACGGCCACCGGTCATCCCGTCCACGCGACCATCCACGACGCGCGCATCGGGTACGTCGTGCCCCTCCAGATCGATCCCGACGGCTCCAGCCACTTCTCGGCCGAGCCCCGGGCTATGGGCGGGGGCGGCGGTAGTGGTGGTGGCGGTAGTGGTTCGGCTGATCTGGCGGCCGCTGGGGCTCCGCCTCAGCTTCCGCCCGTCGTCGGTGTGACGCCCAAACCCGAGGATCGGCGGCCGAGCGGTGACCCGGCTACCCATCGGCTGCGTGCGGTACCGGAGGCCGAGGCGGCGGAGGGCGTGGTTCCCACCTTCCCGTTGCGCGCCGTGCCCGAGTCCGCCGGGGAGTCGGCACCTACGTTCCCGCTGCACGCCGTACCGGAGTCGGCCCGGAACGACACCTCCCTCGGCCAGGTCCAGCCACCTACGGGAGCCTTCGGGCCGCCCCCGACGATGGATGCGTCGCCGGAGACCCCACCCGCACTTCGCAATGAGCCCAAGCCACCCGCCCCCATTCCGGCAAAAACCCCCGCCCCCGCCCCCATCCCCGACCTCGTCCTCACCGCCCCCGAACCCGATCCCAAGCCCACCCCGGCCCGCGGCTTCGACGCCGTCGCCGAGGCCGTGCTGGGGGACGACCCGGTGACGACCGACGGAGCCGGTACGCAGTTCCTGGTCGAGCCGATGGTGCGGATCAACGACGCGGTCAAGGCAGGCCGTATCGAGGAGGCCGCCGCGCTCGCGGAGCGGACCGTCACGGACGCTGTCGGCGCGCTCGGCGCGGAACATCCCGAAGCCCTCCGGCTGCGTGAACTCGCCGCCTACATCGCCTACTTGGCCGGTGACCCGCTCCGCTCCTTCCACCTCTCCCTGGACCTCGCCCGGATCCGCCACCGCGCCCACGACGCGGAGTCGGCCTACGGCAACGTCCAGAGCGCGGCCACGGCCTGGCGTGCCGTGCGCGACCCGGAGCAGGGCCTTGCCCTCGGCCGTGACCTGATCGACCTGTGGACCGGACTCGCGGCGGAGGACGGCCCCGCGGCCGACGACATAGAGGAACTGGAGTCCGCCCGCGCCCGCATGGGCCGTCTCACCGAACGCGCCCGCAAGGCCGGCGACTGAGCCCCTAGGCGACGCAGAACTCGTTGCCCTCGGGGTCCGTCATCACCACCCACGTCCCGGCCGGCTCCGACACCCGCCGCAGCAGGCTCGCGCCGAGCCCGGTCAGCCGCTCCACCTCGGCCTCGCGCCGCTCCGGGCCGGGGTGCAGGTCGAGGTGCAGGCGGTTCTTGACCGTCTTCGACTCCGGTACGCGCTGGAAGAGGATGCGGCGGCCGAGGCCGGTGCCGCGCTGCTTGTCGTAGGGGTCGTCGGGATGCCGTACGGCCATCAGGTCGCGGAAGGCGGGGCGGCCGTGGAAGTGGACGGTCGCCGCAGCGGGCAACGCGCCCATTTCCAGGAGCTGTTGGACCAGGGCGCTGTTGTCCTCGGCCTCGTAGTGGAGCGCGGCGGCCCAGAAGTCCGCCTGGGCGTGCGGGTCCGCCGCGTCGATGACCAGTTTCCAGTGGAGGGGCGTGGTGGGCGCGGCCGGTTCGGGCGTCAGTGTCATGGCCCTCACTCTGGCACCGGCGCGGCGCTCCCGCGGGGCTACGCCTCGACCGTGTCCGCCGGGGTCGTGGGAGTCGTGGCCGCGCTGTTCCGTCGTAGCGCCGCCGCCGTGGCCCTGTCGCGTCGGGCCGTTCGCCATGCGTCCGTCGTCAGCAGGGCCAGGGCCAGCCACACCAGGGCGAAGCCCGCCCAGCGGGCGGGGGGCATCGACTCGTGGAAGTACAGGATGCCCAGCAGGAACTGGAAGACCGGTGCCAGGTACTGGAGCAGGCCCAGGGTCGACAGCGGGACCCGGATCGCCGCCGCGCCGAAGCAGACGAGGGGGAGGGCGGTGACGATGCCGGTGGAGGCGAGAAGGGTGGCGTGGCCCGCGCCCTCCTGGGCGAAGGTCAGGGTGCCGTTGGCGTTGAGCCACAGCAGGTAGGCGAGCGCGGGGAAGAACTGGATCGCGGTCTCCGCGGCCAGTGACTCGATGCCGCCGAGGTTGACCTTCTTCTTCACCAGGCCGTACGTGGCGAAGGAGAACGCGAGCGTGAGGGAGATCCACGGCGGCTGGCCGTAGCCGACGGCCAGGACGAGGACGGCGGCGAGGCCGACGCCGACCGCGGCCCACTGCGCGGGGCGCAGCCGTTCCTTCAGGAGGAGGACGCCCATCGCGATGGTGACGAGGGGGTTGATGAAGTAGCCGAGGGAGGCCTCGACGACGTGGCCGCTGTTCACGGCCCAGATGTAGACGCCCCAGTTGACGGTGATGAAGGCCGCGGCGATCGTCACGAGGCCCAGCTTGCGCGGCTGGCGCAGGAGTTCACCGGCCCAGGCCCAGCGCCGGATCACCAGGAGCGCCACGGCGACGAAGGCGAGCGACCACACCATGCGGTGGGCGAGGATCTCGGCGGCGCCGGCGGGCTTCAGCAGCGGCCAGAACAGCGGGACCAGGCCCCACATGCCGTAGGCAGCGAAACCGTTCAGCAGTCCTATGTGGTGCTGGTCGCCCTTCGGCCTCCCGCTCACGGGCCCCTCCTTCGCACGTGCCCCGCTCGGCCGCGTCGGCGCGGCCAGCACGAAGGTAGCGCCGAGCGGGCCCGGCTGTCATGCCCGTATCGCCATACGGTCATGACGCGGCCCGTGGCGGTGAGACGGCCGGGAGGCGGGTCAGCCCTTCAGCGCGAGGGCGATCGACTCGCTGATCGGCGTGGTCGGGCGGCCCGAAAGCCGGGACAGGTCGCCGCTGGAGACGACCAGTTCGCCCTTCGCGATGGACGCGTCGACACCGGCGAGGATCGCGGCGAACGGCTCGGGCAGACCGGCGCCGGTGAGGATGCCGACGAGCGTCTCGCCGGGCACGCTGTTGTAGGCGATCTCCTTGCCGGTCTGGCGGCTCAGCTCGGCCGCGTACTCGGCGAAGCTCCACGCCTCGTCGCCGCCCAGCTCGTACGTCTGGTTCTCGTGGCCCTCGCCGGTCAGCACGGCGACGGCGGCAGCGGCGTAGTCGGCGCGCGAGGCGGTGGAGATCCGGCCGTCACCCGCGGCGGCCACGACGGCGTCGTGCTCCAGCACGGGGGCGAGGTTCTCGGTGTAGTTCTCGTTGTACCAGCCGTTGCGGAGCAGGGCGTAGGGCACTCCGGACGCGAGCAGCGCCTGCTCGGTGCCGCGGTGGTCGTCGGCCAGGGCGGCGGTGAGGGTGCCCGGCGCGCTGGTGTAGGCGAGGAGGGCGACGCCGGCGGCCTTCGCGGCGTCGATGACGACCTGGTGCTGGCCGACGCGGCCCTTGTCGAACTCGTTGCCGGAGATCAGCAGCACCTTGTCGCCCGCGGCGAAGAGGCTGCCGAAGGTCTCGGGGTTGTTGTAGTCCGCGACGGCGATCTTCACGCCGCGCTCCGCGAAGTCGGCGGCCTTCTCCGGGGTGCGGACGACGGCGGTGATCCGGTCGGCCGGAACCTTCTCGAGCAACTGCTCCACTACGTGGCGGCCGAGGTGTCCGGTGGCTCCGGTGACGACGATGCTCATGGTGATGACTCCTTGGAGGGGATGCGGTGCGTGGCACTAACCCTAGGGGCGGCGCTAACTCTTGGAAAGTACCCACTTTGAAGTAAGGTACTGGCATGGCAGTAAGCGCAGAGGTGTCCAGCAGCCGTGTCACCGCCGAGGCCGAGGCGATGTGTCCGCACCGCCTGGTCATGGAGCACGTCACGTCCCGCTGGGGCGTGCTCGTCCTCATCGAGCTCCTCGACCGCCCCTACCGTTTCAGCGAACTCCGCCGCGCGATCGGCGAGGTGCGGCAGGTGAGCGAGAAGATGCTCGCCCAGACCCTGCAGACCCTGGAGCGGGACGGCCTGGTCCACCGCGACGCCAAGCCGGTGATCCCGCCGCGCGTCGACTACTCCCTCACCGACCTGGGCCGCGAGGCCGCCGAACAGGTGCGGGGCCTGGCCCGGTGGACCCAGGACCGGCTGGAGAAGGTGCTGGCGGCGCGGGAGGCCTACGACACGGCGAAGGGGCGGGCCGGCGCCGCCGAGGTGCCCGGGCCCGCCCCTTCCGTGCGGCCGTGACGGTCAGCCCACGACCGTCCAGGTGTCCCCGCCCGCCAGCAGCGCGGCCAGGTCGCCCTTGCCGTTCTGCACGATCGCCGTGTCGAGCTGGTCGGCCATCTGCGTGTCGTAGACCGGCCGCTCCACCGACCGCAGCACCCCGATCGGGGTGTGGTGCAGGGTGTCCGGGTCGGCCAGCCGGGACAGCGCGAACGCCGTGGTCGGGGAGGTCGCGTGGGCGTCGTGGACCAGGATCTCGGCCTCGTTCGCCGGCGTCACGTCGACCACCTTCAGATCACCGGTCGCCGCATCCCGTACGACCCCCCGCGCGCCGTCGGCGCCGAAGCGGATCGGCTGCCCGTGCTCCAGCCGGATCACCGCCTCCTCGGCCTGCCGGCGGTCCTTCAGGGCGTCGAAGGCGCCGTCGTTGAAGATGTTGCAGTTCTGGTAGATCTCCACGAGGGCCGTGCCGGGGTGGGCGGCGGCCTCGCGCAGCACCTGGGTGAGGTGCTTGCGGTCCGAGTCGATCGTCCGGGCCACGAAGGACGCCTCCGCGCCGATCGCCAGCGACACCGGGTTGAAGGGCGCGTCCAGGGAGCCCATCGGCGTCGACTTGGTGATCTTCCCGACCTCGGAGGTCGGCGAGTACTGACCCTTCGTCAGACCGTAGATCCGGTTGTTGAAGAGGAGGATCTTCAGGTTGACGTTCCGGCGCAGGGCGTGGATCAGGTGGTTGCCGCCGATCGACAGCGCGTCGCCGTCGCCCGTGACCACCCAGACGCTCAGGTCCCGCCGGGACGCGGCCAGTCCGGTCGCGATCGCGGGGGCGCGGCCGTGGATCGAGTGCATGCCGTACGTGTTCATGTAGTACGGGAAGCGGGAGGAGCAGCCGATGCCGGAGACGAAGACGATGTTCTCCTTGGCGAGGCCCAGTTCCGGCATGAAACCCTGCACCGCCGCGAGGATCGCGTAGTCACCGCAGCCGGGGCACCAGCGCACTTCCTGATCGGACTTGAAGTCCTTCATGGACTGCACTGCCTCGGCCTTGGGGACGAGCGAAAGTGCCTCGATCGTGCCCGTGCCTTCCGTGGACGTCTCAGCCATCGATGGCCTCCTTGAGAGCCGTGGCGAGCTGCTCAGCCTTGAACGGCATGCCGTTCACCTGGTTGTACGAGTGCGCGTCCACCAGGTACTTCGCCCGCACCAGGGTGGCGAGCTGACCGAGGTTCATCTCGGGGATCACCACCCGGTCGTAGCGCTTGAGGACCGCGCCGAGGTTCCGCGGGAAGGGGTTGAGGTGGCGCAGATGCGCCTGTGCGATGGACTCGCCGGACGCGCGCAGCCGCCGTACCGCCGCCGTGATCGGGCCGAACGTCGAACCCCAGCCGAGGACCAGCGTGCGTGCCTCGTGCGGGTCGTCGACGTCCAGATCCGGTACGTCGATCCCGTCGATCTTGGCCTGGCGGGTGCGGACCATGAAGTCGTGGTTGGCGGGGTCGTAGGAGATGTTGCCGGTGCCGTCCTGCTTCTCGATGCCGCCGATGCGGTGTTCGAGGCCGGGGGTGCCGGGGATGGCCCACGGGCGGGCCAGGGTCTGCGGGTCGCGTTTGTACGGCCAGAAGACCTCGCTGCCGTCGTCCAGGGTGTGGTTCGGGCCCTGGGCGAACTGGACGGTGAGGTCCGGGAGTTCGTCGATGTCGGGGATGCGCCAGGGCTCGGAGCCGTTGGCCAGGTAGCCGTCCGAGAGGAGCATCACCGGGGTGCGGTAGGTGAGCGCGATCCGCGCGGCCTCGATCGCCGCGTCGAAGCAGTCGGCCGGGGTGCACGGGGCGACGATCGGGACCGGCGCCTCGCCGTTGCGCCCGAACATCGCCTGGAGCAGGTCGGCCTGCTCGGTCTTGGTCGGCAGCCCGGTGGAGGGCCCGCCGCGCTGGATGTCCAGGACGAGCAGCGGGAGTTCCATCGACACGGCGAGTCCGATGGTCTCGCTCTTCAGCGCGACACCCGGGCCGGACGTGGTCGTGACGGCGAGAGAACCCCCGAAGGCCGCCCCGAGGGCCGCCCCGATGCCCGCGATCTCGTCCTCGGCCTGGAAGGTGCGGACGCCGAAGTTCTTGTGCCGGCTCAGCTCGTGCAGGATGTCCGAGGCCGGGGTGATCGGGTACGAGCCCAGGAACAGCGGGAGGTCCGCCTGCCGGGACGCGGCGACCAGGCCGTAGGACAGGGCCAGGTTCCCGGAGATGTTGCGGTAGGTGCCGGTCGGGAACGCGGTGGCGGCCGGGGCGACCTCGTAGGAGACCGCGAAGTCCTCCGTCGTCTCGCCGAAGTTCCAACCCGCCCTGAACGCGGCGATGTTGGCGGCCGCGATGTCGGGCTTCTTCGCGAACTTGGTCTTGAGAAACTTCTCGGTGCCCTCGGTCGGCCGGTGGTACATCCACGACAGCAGGCCCAGCGCGAACATGTTCTTGCTGCGCTCGGCCTCCTTGCGGGTGAGGCCGAAGTCCTTGAGCGCCTCGACGGTGAGGGTGGTGAGGGGGACGGGGTGCAGGCTGTAGCCGTCCAGTGAGCCGTCGTCGAGCGGCGAGGCGGAGTAACCCACCTTCTGCAGCGCCCTCTTGGTGAACTCGTCGGTGTTGACGATGATCTCCGCACCGCGCGGAACATCACCGATGTTCGCCTTCAGTGCGGCCGGGTTCATCGCGACCAGAACGTTCGGCGCGTCGCCCGGGGTCAGGATGTCGTGGTCGGCGAAATGCAGCTGGAACGACGAAACCCCCGGCAGGGTGCCTGCGGGGGCGCGGATTTCGGCCGGGAAGTTCGGCAGTGTGGAGAGGTCGTTCCCGAAGGACGCCGTCTCCGAGGTGAAGCGGTCGCCGGTGAGCTGCATACCGTCACCCGAGTCACCGGCGAACCGGATGATGACCCGGTCCAGGCGTTGGACGTCCTTCACCCCCGCCGGTTTGCGTTGTTCCCCTACCAACGTGCTGTCGGCTCCGTCGGCCTGCTCCGCTGGGCTACTGACCTGGCTGGTCACTGAACTGGACCTCCTCTTCGAGGACGCTGTCCGGGCATGGTCGTACGGCCGACCCTCCCAGGATCAACCCTACGTCTGTAAGGGTCGCCTTCCTGCGGCCGTTCGCATGATGGACGCTGTTTTGAGACGGCCTGGCGCCCTGACTTGTCATGATTTCCTGCCCCCCGGCACTTCGCTCGACGACGCTCCCGTGCATTGTCCGGTTCTCGAAACCCACTGACGGTGGACTGACAGTGGACTGACGGCGATGAACAACCGCCGGTCGGCGACCTGGCGGCTGACACAGTGTCAGTTCGTCAGGAGTTGAGGTACGTGAGGACGGCCAGAACACGCCGGTGATCCCCGTCACTCGGTGACAGTCCCAGCTTCAGGAAGATGTTGCTGACGTGCTTCTCGACCGCGCCGTCGCTCACCACGAGCTGCCGGGCTATCGCGGAGTTCGTGCGTCCCTCGGCCATCAGCCCCAGCACCTCGCGCTCACGGGGGGTCAGTCCCGCCAGCACGTCCTGCTTACGGCTGCGCCCGAGCAACTGCGCGACGACCTCGGGGTCCAGCGCGGTACCCCCCGACGCGACCCGCACCACGGCGTCCACGAACTCCCGCACCTCGGCCACCCGGTCCTTCAGCAGATAGCCGACGCCGTGCGTGGAACCGGCCAGCAGTTCGGTGGCGTAGCGCTCCTCCACGTACTGCGACAGCACCAGCACGCCGAGACCGGGATGCGCCTTGCGCAGCTCCACCGCGGCCCGCACACCCTCGTCTGTGTGCGTCGGCGGCATCCGTACGTCGGCCACGACCACGTCCGGCAGCGCGCCCTGCGCCGCCAGCTCGGTGATCGTCTTCACCAGCGCGACCCCGTCACCCACCCCGGCCACCACGTCGTGCCCGCGGTCGGTCAGCAACCGGGTCAGGCCCTCCCTGAGCAGCACTGAATCCTCGGCGATGACCACCTGCACCCTGTCCTCCACGATGTTCGGCCCCCCATTGCCACCCTGCCCGGCCCACGTCGACCCGCGTCCGTCCACAGAACAGGTCCAGCATTCCAGGGTTCACGCCGAAGTGCGGGCGGGGGAGGGAATCGGGGGGTGTGGGGAGGGGGCGGGGATCCAGCCCGTCCGGCGTGTGGGGACGAGGCCCCTTCAGGGCCGACGGGGTTCCTGGGGGCGGATTGGGGTCTGGGGGCGGAGCCCCGGAGGGCAGGACAGCCGGGCCACCCCCGTCAACCCCTCACGCTCTCAACCCCGCCAGGGCAGCTCCGCCGTGATCCGGGTGGGCCCGCCCACCGGTGAGTCCACCACCAGAATCCCGTCCACCGCGTCCAGCCGCCCGGCAAGACCGGCAAGCCCGGAACCGCCGGAGGCATCCGCCCCGCCGACCCCGTTGTCCACGACCTGCAGCATCAGCCGGTTCTCCACCCGCCACACATCCACGGCGACCCACGTCGCCTGCGCGTGCTTGCTCACGTTCTGCAGCAGCTCGGAGACGGTGAAGTACGCGATCCCCTCGATCGCCGCAGCCGGCCGCGAGGGCAGATCCACCTCCACCTGCACCGGCACCGTGCACCGCGAGGCCACGGAGGAGAGGGCCGCGTCGAGCCCCCGGTCGGTCAGCACGGCCGGGTGGATCCCCCGCGCCAGATCCCGCAGCTCCTGCAGCGCCGTCTTCACCTCACCGTGCGCCTCGCCCACCATCCGCGCCGCCGCCTCCGGGTCCTCCGTCAGCTTCTCCTTCGCCAGCCCCAGATCCATCGCCAGCGCCACCAGCCGGGCCTGCGCCCCGTCGTGCAGGTCGCGCTCGATCCGCCGCAGATCCGCCGCCGCCGTGTCGACCACGACACCCCGGTCCGACTCCAGCTCCACGACCCGCGTCGCCAGCGTCGACGGTCCGAGCAGCCCCCGCACCATCACCCGGTCCACCATCGTCAGCGCCCGCACGATCCACGGCGTGGCCAGCGTGAACAGCAGTCCGATCAGCGCGGTGACGGTGATCTCGAAGGGGTTGTCCAGGTAGATCTGGTGGTGCTGGTCGCCGTAGAGCTGCAGGCCGCCCTGGCCGGCGTAGACCGGGAAGACCCAGAACCACAGCGGGTACGTCAGGAGGGCCCAGCCGTACGACCAGAAGCTGAGGGCGACGACGAAGGAGAAGACCGCCCAGGGGAAGTGCAGCACCGCGTACAGCAGGTGGCGCCAGGACGTGCCGCTCTTGAGGACCGCGCCCATCCACGCCATCGGGCCGTTCTTCTTCAGGCGCAGCGGCTCGGGGTCGGCGACGTCCAGGCCGAGCAGCCCGCGGGCCCGCGCCCGCTCCAGCGCGCCGAAACCGCGGCAGCCGGCCAGCGCGCCCGCCAGGACCGGCACCCCGAGGAACGTGATCAGCAGGCCCGCGCCCAGCGACACCATCGTGACGGCGTAGGTGAAGAGCAGAATGCTGATGGGCAGGCTCAGCAGGACATAGCCCAGCTCCCGCCAGCTGCGTGCCTCGACCGGTGCGCGCAGCACGGTCGGCAGCCGGCGCCGCGTCCGCTCGTCGGCGACCGTCCCGTGCATTCCGTACCCCTGCCCGTACTCCGTGGCCATCGGTGTCGTCCCGTTCTACTCGTATCCGCAGCCGTGCTGTCCTATCTCCAGACTGGTCGAAGGGCGGCCCGGGAACCATGGAGTCCGTCGGCGTCCCGGGCGGGGGGTTTTCCCTACCCCGTGACCACCTGTCGCCGCCCGCCGGTGACAGATGTCGGACATGCCGTCGACCGCGCCGGTGCGGGCGGCGGGGCCGCGCGTGCCGGAACGGTCGGGGTGACGGGGTCGGTGACGAGGTCCGTGACGGGGTCTTCGGTGTGGGCAGAAGGGGGCGCTAGCGCTGGCTGCCGGCCTCGTTGGCGGTGCGTTCGCGCCAGGGGAGTTCCGCGGTGACGGTCGTGGGACCGCCGGGCGGGGAGTCGAGGACGAACAGGCCGTCGACCGCGCCCAGCCGCTCCGCGAGGCCGCGCATGCCGGTGCCGCCGTCGAGGCTGGCGCCGCCGCGGCCGTCGTCCCAGACCTGGATCAGCAGCCGGTCGTCGGACCGCCAGACGTCCACCGACGCCGTACGGGCGCCGCTGTGCTTGCTGATGTTCTGCAGCAGCTCGGAGACGGTGAAGTACGCGATGCCCTCGATCGCCGCGGCCGGGCGCTCGCCGATGTCGGCGGTCACCTTCACCGGCACCGTGCAGCGCGAGGCGACGGAGGACAGGGCGGCGTCGAGGCCGCGGTCGGTCAGCACCGCCGGGTGGATGCCGCGCGCCAGATCCCTCAACTCCTGCAGCGCCAGCTTCACTTCACCGTGCGCCTCGTCGACCATCGCGGCGACATGCTCGTCGGCCTGGCCCTCCAGCAGCTTCTCCTTGGCCAGCCCCAGCCCCATCGCCAGATTGACCAGCCGGGCCTGCGCGCCGTCGTGCAGGTCGCGCTCGATGCGCCGCAGATCCGCCGCCGCCGTGTCGACCACGACACCGCGGTCCGACTCCAGTTCGGCGATACGGCGTTCCAGCTCGTCGGAGGGGGAGAGGAGGCCGCGGACCATCGCACGGTCCACGTTGGCCAGCCCGCGCGCGATGAACGGCAGCACGGGCCACAGCACGAACAGCGAGGTCAGCGTGACGGTGAAGGTGACGATGCCCCACGGCAGCCGCATCCCGTCGTACAGCACCGTCCGCCAGGCCACCGGGTCCTTCAGCGCCATCCACACCCGTTGCACGAGCCCGCCGCCCTTGCGCCACGGCAACGGGCTCGGCTCGTCGATCCGCACCCCGAGCAGCCGCCGGGCCCGGCCCCGCTCGAACTTCCCGATCAGCCGCGCGCCCATCAACGCCAGCGCGAGCAGCGGGAATCCGACCACGGTGATGGTCAGCCCGGCGCTGAGGAACAGCGTCGTCGCCACATAGACGAAGCCGAACACCGATATCGGCAGATTGGCCAGGAGATGCGCGATCTCCTTCCAGGTGTGCCGGTCGTAGGCGAAGCGGGCCGGCGGCAACGGCTCGTCGAGCTCGCCACCGGGTGCCGCCGGGTCGGCGTAGGGGATGCGTACGGTCATATGGGCCAGCGTGCCGCCTCGCGCGCCCCGGCGCCATGAGGTCCGCCGCCCGGGTCTCCTGGGGAAAACCCCACCATGCGTCTCCGACGGATCTTCGGGGGTGTCTTCGGTGTATCTCCGACGCGGCCTCCCGTGCCGGCACGCGTGGAGCCTCGAACGGCTTCTCCCACGGCACATTCCCTGGCGTCTCCGGTGGATCCCCGGGCACGACGTACTGCTTACGGTCCCTTTAACAGGGCCTAGACTCCCGTGCGTACGGATCGTCGAACACAGCGGTCACATGCGTCACCGGGGCAGCGCGGGCATCGGCGCGGGTACGGGTATCGGGCGGAGGAGGGGTCGGACGTGCGGGAGATGGTGCAGGGGGCCTTGTCGGCGGCTGTGCGGGAGTCCTTGCCGGGGTCCATGTCGGCGACCTTGCGGGATTCCGTGCCGCGGACTGTGTCGTCGGCCGTGCGGGAGTCCCTGCCAGGAACCTTGTCGTCGGCCGTGCGGGAGCCGGCTGGGGTCGTCGTCGCGGCGGACTACTTCCGGTCCTACTCCGTCGTCGGACTGCTCGCCGTCGTCGGCGTGCTCTTCGTCGCCGTGGCCTTCGGCGCGGGCCGCCTGCTGCGCCCGGTGGTCCCGACCCCCGAGAAACTCCTGACGTACGAGTGCGGTGTCGACCCGGTCGGCGAGGGCTGGGCCCACACCCAAGTCCGGTACTACGTCTACGCGTTCCTGTACGTCGTCTTCGCCGTCGACTCGATCTTCCTCTTCCCCTGGGCGACGGTCTTCGCCGCGCCCGGCTACGGCGCGACCACCCTCGTCGAGATGTTCATCTTCCTCGGCTTCCTGGCCGTGGGCCTGCTGTACGCATACAAGAAGGGCGTCCTGGCATGGACGTGACGACACCGGACTCCGACGGGCAGCCGGTTCAGCCGGTGTACCTCCCCGAGCCGAAACGCCTGGGCGCCCTCGCCCGCCTCGCCCCCGAACCCATGAAGGTCGTCCTCAACTGGGGCCGCCGGTACTCCCTCTGGGTCTTCAACTTCGGCCTCGCCTGCTGCGCGATCGAGTTCATCGCCGCGTCCATGGCCCGCCACGACTTCATCCGCCTCGGCGTGATCCCCTTCGCGCCGGGCCCGCGCCAGGCCGACCTGATGGTCGTCTCCGGCACGGTCACGGACAAGATGGCCCCCGCCGTGAAACGCCTCTACGAGCAGATGCCCGAGCCCAAGTACGTCATCTCCTTCGGCGCGTGCAGCAACTGCGGCGGCCCGTACTGGGACTCCTACTCGGTCACCAAGGGCGTCGACCAGATCATCCCGGTCGACGTCTACGTCCCCGGCTGCCCGCCCCGCCCCGAAGCGCTCCTCCAGGGCATCCTCAAACTCCAGGAGAAGATCGCTCGGGAGTCGCTCGGGGAGCGGTACGGAGTGAGCGCGGCCCGGCCTTCTACGGCTGCGCTGCAGAGCGGGTTGGTCGCGGCGCCGGGGGTGGGGTCTCCGGCGGGGGTTGGTGGGGGTTCTGCGGGTGCGGGTTCCGGTGCGGGCTCCGGTGCCGATGCGGGGGTTGGCGCCGGCGCGGGTACCGGTGCGGGCACGGGTTCGGATGCGGGGGCCGGCGCGGGTTCTGGTGCGGGTTCTGGTTCTGGTGGTGATTCCGGCTCGGCTTCTGACTCCGGCTCGGCTTCTGATTCGGGGTCGGGGTCGGGGCGAGAGGCTGGATCGGTGTCCGGGTCCGGTTCGGAGTCTGGGCCGGGGGTCGGGTCTGGGCCGGGGTCCGGTTCGGAGTCGGGGTCTGGGCCGGGGGCCGGGTCTGGTCCGGGGGCCGGGTCTGGTCCGGGGGCCGGGTCTGGTCCGGGGACCGGTTCGGCGTCGGAGGCTGGGCCGGAGTCAGGCTCGGGGGATGTCCGATGACCGCCGTCGGCTGGCTGCCTGCCCCGGTTGAGGAACTGTTCGGTACGGAGGCCACGGCCGAGGAGTCGTACGCACTCCTCACCGTCGACGTACCCCCCACCACCTGGCTCGCCGCCCTCCGCACCGCCCGCGACGACCTGGGCTGCACCTACTTCGACTGGCTGAGCGCGGTCGACGAACCCGGCACCGGCTTCCGCGTCGCCGCCCATGTCGTCGTCCTGTCACCGGTACGCCGACTCCTCGTCCGTACGACGGTCCCGCACGAGACCCCGGTACTCCCCAGCGCCGTCGACATCTACGCGGGCGCCGCCTGGCACGAGCGCGAGACCCACGAGATGTTCGGCGTCGACTTCGAGGGCCACCCGGGACTGGACCACCTCCTCCTCCCGGAAACCTTCGAAGGCCACCCCCTCCGCAAGGACTTCGTCCTCGCCGCCCGCGTCGCCAAGGCCTGGCCCGGCGCGAAGGAACCGGGTGAGTCGGACCACGGCGCCCCCAAACGCCGCCAGATGCTCCCCCCAGGCGTCCCCGACCCGAACGAGTGGGGCCCACTGAAGGGCCAACTCCCCGCAGCCCCGGCCCGCCCCGCGCGGGGCGCGGGACGCGCGGCGGCCGAGCGCCCGGCCCGCCCGGGGCGTGAGACTCCGGCCCGTACGGCGGGTGACACCCCGGCGCGTGGAGCCGGCGATCGCCCTGCACGGCGCGCCCGTTCGGCTTCGGAGGGGTCGGCTAGCCAGGGGGGTACAGCTGGGGGCGGTACGGCCGAGGGCGCGGTGCCGTCGGGTGACGGTGTGGTGCCGTCGGCCGGGAAGGCAGTGCCGCCGGGCGCCGGTGCGGTGCCGTCGGCTGGGAGTGAAGTGCCGCCAGCTGGGAGTGAAGTGCCGTCGGCTGAGAGGGCAACGCCGGCGGGTGAGAGCGCGGTGCCATCGGCCGAGGGCCAGGGCCAGGGCCAGGATCAGACCCAGGGCCAGGATCAGACCCAGGGCCAGGATCAGACCCAGGGCCAGGATCAGACCCAGGGCCAGGGTCAGGGTCAGGGGGAGTCGGCCGAGGGTGGTCACGCCCCTGCGGTGAGGCCTGCGGGACCGCGCCGGGCGCGCAGCGCGAGCGAGGGTTCGGTGAGCCAGGGCCGGAACCAAGGCCAGGTGACCGGTGCCGACCGCGCGGAACAGGGTTCGGGAACCCCGGCCGCGCCCCGCCGCACCCGCAGCGCCTCGGAAGGCTCGGCGAGCCAACAGGGGACAGGCTCGACACCCCCTCGCCGCTCCCGCAGCGCGAGTGAAGGTTCGGCATCGCAACAGGCAAGCGCACAGGCACAGACACCTGCGGTGGAACCGGAATCAACACCCGGCGCAGAACCGTCACAGGCCTCGCCATCGACACGGCAGGGCAGCACCGCCAAGCCCCCCACCGCACCCCGCAGCACGGACGCCCCGTGGCACAACGCCCGCCCAGCCTTCACGGAGCCGGAGCCGGGGCGGGAGGCAGAGCCCGAGGCGGAGTCGGCGCCGGTGTCGGAGCGCGAGCCCGAGGCTGAGGCCCTGCCCGCGCCGGTGTCGGAGCGCGACCTCGCGACTAAGCCTGCGCCGGTGTCCAAAGCGAAGCCGGAATCCGGACCTGCGCCGGTATCCGAAGCCGAGCCGGAATCCGGACCTGCGCCGGAATCCGAAGCCGAGCCGGAATCCGGAACCGCGCCGGTATCTGAAGCCAAGCCGGAGCCCGGACCCGCACCGGTATCCGAAGCCGAGCCGGAGCCCGGACCCGCGCCGGTGTCCGAAGCCAAGCCCGAGTCCGAGCCGAAGCCGAGCCCCGCCAAGGAGCCGGCCGACGGATCGCCGACCGAAGCCGACCCGCCCGCAACCGAGCCGGACTCTCCCACACCCAGGTCGGATTCACCGGCCCCCGAACCGGCCACGGGTGCCCCCGAACCCAAAACCCCCGAAGACTCAACCCCCGACACCCCCACAGGAGGCCCGCAGTGAACGACGCGCTAGACGTCGCCCTGCGACTCCTGATCGTCTTCGTCGTCTTCCTCACCTTCCCCCTGATCGTCGGTCAGACCGAGCACAAGGTGATGGCCCACATGCAGGGCCGCCTCGGCCCGATGTACGCTGGCGGCTTCCACGGCTGGGCCCAACTCGTCGCCGACGGCGTGAAGTTCGCCCAGAAGGAAGACATCGTCCCGGCGGAAGCGGACCGCCGTGTCTTCCAACTCGCCCCAGCCGTCGCCCTCCTCCCGTACCTCCTCGTCCTCCTCGCCATCCCGATCGGCCCGGGCGAGGGCGCGGTCGGTCAGGTCCTGGACGCGGGCATCTTCTTCGTCCTCGCGGTGATGGGCGTCAGCGTCCTCGGCTCACTCATGGCCGGCTGGGCCTCCGCCAACAAGTTCTCTCTCCTCGGCGGCCTCCGCACCGCCGCACAACTCCTCGCCTACGAACTCCCCATGCTGCTCACCGCCGCCTCCGTGGCGATGGCGGCCGGCACGGTCTCCCTCCCCGGCATCCTCGACGCCTTCCACTGGTGGTGGCTGCCCTGGCAGATCGTCGGCGCGATCGTGTTCTTCATCGCCGGCCTCGCCGAACTCCAACGGCCCCCCTTCGACATGCCCGTCGCCGACTCCGAGATCATCTTCGGCGCCTACACCGAATACACCGGTCTCCGCTTCGCCCTCTTCCTCCTCGCCGAGTACGCCGGAATCGTCGTCCTGTGCGGCCTGACCACCGTCCTCTTCCTGGGCGGCTGGCACGGCCCCTGGGGCGCGGACGGCCTCGGCTGGGTGTGGACCCTGGTGAAGACCGCGATCCTCGCCTTCGTCGTCATCTGGCTCCGCGTCACCTATCCCCGCCTGCGCGAGGACCAGCTCCAGAAACTCTCCTGGACCCTCCTCGTCCCCCTCTCCCTCGCTCAGATCGCCCTCACCGGCGTCGTGAAGGTGGTGTTCCTCTGATGGCCCCGATCCCGGGCTCCGGTCTGGCCAAGGGCCTGGCCGTCACCCTCCGCACGATGACGAAGAAGACCGTCACCGAGCAGTACCCGGACACCCAGCCCGATCTCCCGCCCCGCACCCGCGGAGTCATCGGCCTGTTCGAGGAGAACTGCACGGTCTGCATGCTCTGCGCCCGCGAGTGCCCCGACTGGTGCATCTACATCGACTCCCACAAGGAGACGATCCCGGCCGCGGCCCCTGGTGGTCGCGAGCGCAGCCGCAACGTCCTCGACCGCTTCGCCATCGACTTCTCCCTGTGCATGTACTGCGGTATCTGCATCGAGGTCTGTCCTTTCGACGCGCTGTTCTGGTCCCCGGAGTTCGAGTACGCCGAGACCGACATCCACGAACTCACCCACGAACGCGACAAGCTCCGCGAGTGGATGTGGACGGTCCCGGCCCCACCCGCCCTCGACCCCGCCGCCGAGGAACCCAAGGAGATCGCCGCCGCCCGCAAAACCGCCGAGAAGCTGGCGGCGACACAGGCAGCGCAAGCCGCGGAAGCAGCACAGGCTGCGCAAGCCGCGGAGGCTACGCGAGCCGGGGAGTCCGTAGAGCCCACGCAAGCCGCAGCGGTCACCGAGGCCACGCACCCCAAGCCCACGCAGGCCCCGCCCGCTGAGCCCCCCGAGCCCGCCGAGTCCGCGCAGCCCAACCCGGCCGAGGCCACGCACCCGAAGCCCGTCGTCGACCCCGCCGACCCGCCGGAGGGCCAGTCATGACCCTCGCCGCAACCGTCACGGCCACCGCCACCGCCGCCACCGGCCACCCGCACGGCTTCCTCTCCCCGACCGGCGTCGAGATCGCCTTCCTCCTCGTCGGCCTGGTCACCTTCGGCGCGGCCCTCGTCACCGTCACCACCAGGCAGCTGGTGCACGCCGCCCTGTGGCTCGTGGTGGCCCTCGGGGGAGTGGCCGTCGAATACCTCCTGCTCACCGCCGAGTTCATCGCCTGGGTGCAGGTCCTCATCTATGTCGGTTCCGTCGTCGTCCTCCTTCTCTTCGGGCTGATGCTCACCAAGGCCCCCATCGGCCGCTCCCCGGACGCCGACTCCGGCAACCGCTGGGCCGCCCTCGCCGTGGCCGGCGCCGCCGCGGCGGCCCTGGTCTGGGTCGTCGTCGACGCCTTCCGCGCGACCTGGATGGACCTGGACGGTCCGGCCGCCAGCTCGACCGCGGTGACCGGCGCGAGCCTGTTCCAGCACTGGGTCCTCCCCTTCGAGGCCCTCTCCGTCCTCCTCCTCGCCGCACTGGTCGGCGCGATCGTCCTATCCCGCAAGGCGAAGGCCGAGTCGAGCTCTCCCCCTGTGAACTCCCGACCGCCGACCGGTAGTTCCCCATCCGTCCCGGATTCCCGTAATCACACGTTCGAGCGAAATAGCCCGCCTCAAGGCAACGATCCGACCGAGCAGAAGGGAGCCCGCTGATGCACCTCGTCTATCCCGCCGTGCTCGCCGCCCTCCTCTTCTGCACCGGCATCTACGGCGTCCTCGCCCGCCGCAACGCGATCCTCGTCCTCATGTCGGTCGAGCTGATGCTCAACGCCGTGAACCTGAATCTCGTCGCCTTCGACGTCTGGCTCAGCCGGACCGCCGAGGAGAAGCTGCACTCCGGCCAGGCGCTGACCCTGTTCACCATCGCCATCGCCGCCGCGGAGATCGGCATCGGCCTTGCGATCGTCCTCGCCGTCTACCGCGCCCGCGGCACCTCGGACATCGACAAGCTCCGCGACACGGCCGAGGGCCACGAGACCGGCGGCCCGGACGGACCTGACGGCCCGAACGGAAACCACGGCCCGGACGACAACGGCGGCGACAACGACAGCGGCAACGACACCGGCCCCCAGCCCCCCACGGCCAAGAAGGCTGAGGCCACCGCGTGACCACGACCACCCTCGCCGTCCTCGTCCCCCTCCTCCCGTTCCTCGGAGCCGCGGCCGGCCTGCTCCTGGGCCGTACCGCCCCCGGGTTCGTCCGCCCGCTCGCCGTCCTGCCGTCGCTCGCCGCGCTCGCGCTGGCCGCGGTCGTCGCCGTAGGCCAGGGCGGTGACGCGGCCGTCGACGCCGCCACCGAGCTCACGCCGACCGGCTCGGTCCCGATCGAACTCGCCCTGCACATCGACGGCTTCGCCGCCCTCGTCGCCGTACTCGTCGCCTTCGTCGCCACCTGTGTGCAGATCTACTCGACGGGCTATCTGCGCGACGACCCGCGCTATCCGTCGTACGCCGCCCTCGTCTCCCTCTTCACCTCCGCGATGCTCCTCGTCGTCTACTCCGGTGACCTGATCGTGCTGCTGGTCGGCTGGGAAGTCATGGGCATCTGCTCCTACTTCCTCGTCGGCCACTACTGGGAGACCCCGGAGGCCCGCGCCGCCTCCATCAAGGCCTTCCTCGTCACCAAACTCGGCGATGTCCCCTTCCTGATCGGCCTGTTCGCGCTCGCCACCGACGCCGGGTCCTTCCGCATCACCAAGGTCCTGGACACCGTCGCGCACGGCGGGCTGCACCACCCGACGCTGATCGCGCTGCTGCTCCTGGCCGGCGTGGCGGGCAAGTCGGCGCAGTTCCCGCTGCACACGTGGCTCCCCGACGCGATGGCGGGCCCGACCCCCGTCTCCGCGCTGATCCACGCCGCGACGATGGTCGCCGCCGGTGTGTACTTCGTCGCCCGGCTCCTCCCGGTCTTCGAGGCCTCCTCGGCCGCGATGGTCGTCCTCGCCGTCATGGCCGCCGTGACGATGGCCGGGTCCGGCCTCGCCGCGCTCGCCCAGGACGACATCAAACGCGTCCTCGCCTATTCGACGATCGGCCAGCTCGGCTACATGACCGGCGCCCTCGCCGTCGGCGACCGCGGTGCCGCCGTCTTCCACCTCCTGTCCCACGGCGCCTTCAAGGCGCTGCTGTTCCTCGCGGCCGGTGTCGTCATCCACGCCACCGGCACCAACTCGCTCGCGGCCATGTCCCGTATGGGCAATGTCCGCGCCCGCGTACCCGACGCCTTCTGGACGATGACCGTGGCGCTCCTCGCGCTCGCCGCGATCCCGCCCTTCAGCGGGTTCTTCTCCAAGGAGTCCGTCCTCGGTGCCGCCGAACACGCGGCCACCGGAGACACCGCGCACATCCCCGGCGCCGCGGGCTGGATCGTCCTCGGCGCCGGTCTGCTCGCGGCCCTCCTCACCGCCGCGTACGCGACGCGCCTGTGGCTGCTCGCCTTCCACGGCAAGGGAGCCGAAGCCCCCGACCACGGCAGGCAGCCGGTGGCGATGAACGCCGTGCTGTGGGTGCTCGCCGTCCCGTCCCTCGCCCTCGGCGGACTCGCCTACCGCGTGCTCCCCGACTGGTTCGACGGCCGCGACCTCACCCCGACGCTCACCACCTCGGTGCTCGGCACGGGCGTGGCCCTCGTCGGTGTCGTCGTCACCTACGGCGCCTGGCGCCAGACCACCGCGTTCGCGGCCGGCGCGCCCCTGGGCGCGGTCGCCGCCCACCCGGAGGGCGACGCGGGACTCGTCGAGGCCGAGGCCATCGCGAGCCACACGCCCGCCTACGGAGATGTCGCCTCGGCACCCGACCCGGCGGACCCGGGCCGTCTCCTGCTCGGCCCGCTGCACCGCCACGCGGTCACCGGCTTCCACCTGGACGCCGTCTACGGGGCGCTGTTCGTCCGCCCCGTGCTGGCGGCGGCGGATCTCGTCCGGTTCCTCGACCGCGAGGTCGTCGACACCTACGTACGCGGCGCGGGCACCCTGCCCCGCCTCCTCGGAGCCGCCGTCAGGCGCGCCCAGACCGGCAATCTGCAGACCTATGTGAGCGCGCTGCTCGCCGGCACCGTCGTCCTGACGGTCGCCGTCCTCCTCGTCGCCACGGGAGCGTGAGCAGGCGTGATCGATATCAACGAGTCCGTGATGCAGGTCCTTCTGGCGTTCATCGTCGTCGGCCCGCTCCTCGGCGCCGTCGCGGCCCTGCTGCCGGCCCCGCCCGGGCTGAAGGGGAAGTCGCCCGAGCAGGCCGTACTGCGGCACGGCGTGACGGTGACCGGCGTGATCCTCATCGCCGCGATCGTCCTCGCGCTCGGCTTCGACCACGACCATCCGTCGAAGATGCAGGCCACGACCGACATCAGCTGGATCCCCGCACTCGACGTGCGCATCCACCTCGGCATCGACGGCATCTCCCTCCCCCTCCTGGTCCTGACCGCGCTGCTGACCTTCCTCTGCGCGCTCTACTCCTACTTCAAGCAGCAACATCAGCGGCTGACGCCGCGGGCCGCTGACCCGTCCCCGAAGGCGTTCGTCGCCCTGATCCTCGTCCTGGAGTCCGGCACCCTCGCCACCTTCGCCGTCCTCGACCTGATCCTCTTCTTCCTCGCCTTCGAGACCGTCCTGATCCCGATGTACTTCCTCATCGCCCGCTGGGGCGGCGCCCAACGGACCCAGGCCGCCTGGAAGTTCATCCTCTTCACGCTGCTCGGCTCCGTCGTCATGCTGCTCGGCCTGCTCCTGATCGGGATCAAAGCGGGCACATTCGACATGGTGGCACTCGCCACTGACAACGGCCGGTCGCTGACCACATCCGTGCAGGTCATCGCCGTTCTGGCGATCGGGATCGGGCTCGCGGTCAAGACCCCGATGTGGCCCCTGCACAGCTGGCTGCCCGACGCCCACACCGCCGCCCCGACCGTCGGCTCGGTCCTGCTGGCCGGCGTGCTGCTGAAGATGGGCACGTACGGGTTCGTCCGCATCCTGCTGCCGGTCGCCCCCGACGGCATGCACACCTTCGCGCCGTACCTCGCCGCCTTCGCCGTCGTCGGCATCGTCTACGGCT
This sequence comes from Streptomyces sp. NBC_00252, assembly GCF_036187565.1. NCBI lineage: Bacteria > Bacillati > Actinomycetota > Actinomycetes > Kitasatosporales > Streptomycetaceae > Streptomyces > Streptomyces sp. NBC_00252. Next base: position 5,991,240 of record NZ_CP108087.1, read on the forward strand.
CCCTGGCCTGCCTCGCCCTCGCGAAACGGGGTGCGAAGGGCGACCTCAAGCGCCTCATCGCGTACTCCTCCGTCGGCCACATGGGCTTCGTCCTGCTCGGCATCTCGACGATGACGCCGACCGGCGTGAACGGCGCGCTGTTCGCCAACATCGCCCACGGCCTCATCACCGGCCTGCTGTTCTTCCTCGTCGGCGCCCTCAAGGACCGCACGGGCACCACCGACCTCGACACCCTCGCGGAGGAGACCGGCGCGGCCCTCTACGGCAAGGCACCGCGCCTCGGCGGCCTGCTCGCGTTCGCCGCCGTCGCCTCGCTAGGACTGCCCGGACTCGCCGGATTCTGGGGCGAGATGCTGGCCCTGTTCGGCGCGTTCAAGCCCGCCGCCGACCTGAGCCGGCCCGCGTTCCTCACCTTCATGGCGATCGCGGCCTTCGGCACCCTCCTGACGGCCGCGTACATGCTCGCCGTGGTCCGCCGCGTCTGCATGGGCGCCGTGGCGCAGGAGGCCCCGAAGCTCGCCGACGTCCAGACGTACGAGTTCGCCGCGTGGACCCCGCTCGTCGTCCTCACCGTCGCCGCCGGCCTGTGGCCGAAGGCACTCCTCGGCCTGACCGACCCGGCCGTGCAGCAGCTCCTCTCAGGAGGCACCCGATGAGCGCCCCGGCCCAGCCTCTCGCGGAGTCGATGGTCCAGTCCGTCGACTGGCTCGCGATCGCACCGCCCACCCTCACGGCGGTCGTCGGCCTGGTGGTCCTCGTCGCCGATCTGTTCCTCCCGGAGGCCAGAAAAGCGCTCCTGGGCTGGGTGTCGGTCGCGGGCCTGGCCGCCTCCGCCCTGATGCTGCTGCCCCTCCTGGACGGCGACCGCGCCACCTTCTGCCTCTCCGGCGACGCGACCGCCTGCAGCTACACGGCGGACCGCTTCACCCTGGTCATCCAGTTCCTGGTGCTCGGCGGCGCCCTCCTGGCAGCCCTTCTGTCGATCACCACCCTGAAGGACGCCGACAGGGGACTCCCCGAAGGGGAGTACTGGTTCCTGCTGCTGTCCTCCGCCGCGGGCGCCGCTCTGCTGCCCGCCTCCCGCGATCTCGCGACCCTGATCGTCGCCCTGGAGGTGGCCTCCCTGCCCGCCTTCGCCCTCGTCGGCATCCGGCACGGCGACAGGAAGTCCGCCGAGGCGGCCCTCAAGTTCTTCCTGTCCTCGGTCACCGCGACCGCGGTCAGCCTGATGGGCGTCAGCTTCGTGTACGCCACCACAGGCACCCTGTACCTCACCCGGATCGCCGACCGCATCCAGCACGTCGACGGCCAGTTCCACACCCTCGCCCAGACCGGCGTCGTCCTCACCCTCGTCGGCTTCGCCTTCAAGACGGCCGCCGTCCCCTTCCACTTCTGGGTGCCCGACACGTACGTAGGAGCGCCCCTCCCGATCGCCGCCTACCTGTCGGTCGTCGGCAAGGCGGTCGGCTTCTCCGGCCTGATCCTCGTCACCGTCGTCGCCTTCCCGTCGTACGCCGACGTGTGGGGCCCGGCACTCGCCGCCCTGGCCGCCCTCACCATGACGGTCGGCAACCTGGGCGCCCTGCGCCAACAGGCCACGCGCGCGTACAGCGCGGTACGGCTCCTCGCCTGGTCCTCCGTCGGCCAGGCCGGCTACCTCCTGGTGCCGATCGCCGCCGCCGCGTACTCCAAGGACGCCCAGAAGTCGATCGGCTCCACCGTCGCCTACGCCCTCATGTACGCCGCCGTGAACCTCGGCGCCTTCGCCGTGGCCGCGCTGGTGGGCCGTAGCAGGGCACTCAACCGGATCAGCGACTACCGCGGCCTGTACGCGTCGAACCCGCTGGCCGCGCTGCTCCTGGCGTTCTTCCTGCTGTGCCTGGCCGGACTGCCGCCGGGGATCATCGGGCTCTTCGCGAAGGTGACCGTCTTCTCGGCGGCCGTCGACGCGGGCCTGGGCTGGCTCGCGGTCGTCATGGCCGTCAACGTGGTGGTCGCGCTCTTCTACTACCTCCAGTGGACGGCCCTGTTGTTCCGCGCCCCCGAGGGCGAGCACACCAAGTACCGCGTCCCCGCACCCCTCACCGCCGCGATCGCCCTCACCGGAGCCCTCGGGATCGCCCTCTCGGGAGCACCCCAGTTGGTCCTGCGCTTCGCCGACACCGGGCTCTTCTGAGCCACCGGCACATACCACCTGAGCCACCGGCACATACCACCGTCCTCACCCGGACGGCCCACGCCCGGCGCCGCACGCACAAGGGAACTAGTGGCCCTCGCCTGGCGTTGACCAGTGCGGAAGGGTCCACTGGACGTGCACCACGAGACCAGTGGCATCAGAGATCAGCAAGCAAAGGGTTCCCCTGCTGCACGATTTGGAGGGCGTACCGTGCACCGCCGGCACAACGGGCTCAGGACCGCAGTTCTCCTCGGGGGACTGTCGGCACTCATCATCGTCATCGGCAGCTTCTTCGGCCGCACGGGCCTCGTCGTAGCGGTCGTGATCGCGCTGGGCACGAACGCCTACGCGTACTGGAACAGCGACAAACTGGCGCTACGCGCGATGCGCGCCCGCCCGGTGAGCGAGTTCGAGGCCCCGGCCCTGTACCGGATGGTCCGCGACCTCTCCACCCAGGCCCGCCAGCCCATGCCCCGCCTGTACATCTCGCCCACGGAGGCCCCCAACGCCTTCGCGACGGGCCGCAACCCGCGCAACGCCGCGGTGTGCTGCACCGAAGGCATCCTGCGCATCCTGGACGAGCGCGAGCTGCGCGGAGTCATCGGCCACGAGCTGAGCCACGTCTACAACCGGGACATCCTCATCTCGTCGGTCGCCGGCGCCCTCGCCTCGGTGATCATGTTCCTGGTCAACTTCGCCTGGCTGATCCCGATCGGCCGCTCGAACGACGACGACGGCCCCGGCATCCTGGGCATGCTGATGATCATGATCCTGGGTCCCCTCGCGGCCAGCCTCATCCAACTGGCCATCAGCCGCTCCAGGGAGTACGAGGCCGACGCCTCGGGCGCCCAGCTCACCGGAGACCCCCTCGCCCTCGCGAGCGCCCTGCGCAAGCTCGACGCGGGCACCAAACAGCTCCCGCTGCCCCCGGAGCCGCGCATCGAGACCGCGAGCCACATGATGATCGCGAACCCCTTCCGCCCAGGCCAGGGACTCTCCAAGATGTTCTCGACACACCCGCCGATGGCGGAGCGCATCGCCCGGCTCGAGAAGATGGCAGGTCGCCCTCAGTGAAAACCATCCTGAACGTCATTTGGCTCGTCCTGAGCGGCTTCTGGCTGTTCCTCGGGTACCTGCTCGCGGGCGCGCTGCTGTGCATCACCATCATCGGCATCCCCTTCGGGATCGCCGCCTTCCGTATCGGCGTCTACGCCCTGTGGCCCTTCGGGTACACGACGGTCGAGCGCCGGGACGCGGGCGCCCCCTCCTGCGTGGGCAACGTCCTGTGGCTGGTCCTCGCGGGCTGGTGGCTGGCCCTCGCGCACATCGTCACCGGTATCGCCATGTGCATCACGATCATCGGCATCCCGTTCGGCATCGCCAACTTCAAGCTGATCCCCGTCTCGCTGTTCCCCCTGGGCCGCGAAATCGTGTCCACGGACCAGCCGTTCGCCGCACGCTGACGGCGGGCCGCAGTGGGGGCGCTGAAGTACGTCCTGCTGTCGTACGACGAAGGAGCCGAGACGGCCGGCGAGGACGGCTACGAGCAGACCTGGGCCCTGTGCCAGGACGCCGACGACCTCTTCGCCGACCCGCCCCCACCCGTGCGGGAGACGAACGAACTCCTCGGCTGCACACCCGAGGGCGCCCTGCGGACAGCCCTCGCACGCGCGCGTGCCGACGGTCCGGCGCCGCTCGGCCGGCTCACCCTGGAGACCCTCGACAAGCGCGGCGGGGGAGTGGGCGAATGGTGGCTGGAGGACGTCCACGTCCTGGGCGACCGCCCGTGCGCGCGTGACCTGTCGCTGAGGGATGTCACCGTCGAGGGCAGCCGGTCCGACGACAACTCCCGCGACTATCCGCAGTGCCCGCCCCTGTCCCCGGGCTACCGGTTACGGGGCGCAAACGGCGAACCCTGGGGCGGCTGCCGGGACTTGGCCCACGTCCAGGAGGACCGCCCCGAACAACTGGAGCCCCCGCTGCGCCTGGTGGGCTGCTCCCCGCGCGGTGCGCTGCGGGCGGCACTGGACGCCGGGGAAGAGGACCTGGGCCACGTCAAGGTGGTCCGCGTCGACTCGTCCGGCCGGCCCGTACAGGCCGCAGCCGAGGGCGAGTTACGGGCCTGGATCCCGTCCGCGCGCGGCCCGGGCCTGGTCGACCTCACCCTCGACCCGTGGTCGGAACGGCCACCGCTCGCGGCCCGGGAGGTGTGGGACCTCTGGAGCGAGGGCCGCCCCTCCGAGCTGAACCGCTGGGCCGGCTGCGACGCCGCGGGCCGCCGGTTCTGGCTTTCCACGGCCCTGGCGAACCACCCCCACACCGCCCCGGACCGCCCGCCGGGCACCACCTACCACCTCGACGGCAGCCACGTCACCGACCCGCCCGGCTTCTTCTGCGCCCTGGGCGAGGCGGTCAACGGCCCCGCCGGCTACTTCGGTCGGGGCATGGACGCCTTGAACGACTGCCTGCGCGGCAACTGGGGAGCCGCCCCGCCCTTCACCCTCGTCTGGCACGACGCCGACGTCGCCCGCGCCTGCCTCGGCCCTGCTCCGCACGCACCGACGTTCGAGGAGATCCTCGCCCTCCTCGCCGAACGGCATGTCGACGTCTGCCTGGCCTGACCACCCGTCACCGCACCGCACCGCACCGCACCGCATCGCACACGCCGCCCGCCGAGGCGCAGGACCAGCACGTTTTCCACAGTCACCGGGTTGTCCACAGCCCGGCCCGACTGTCAGTGGCACGCGGCACCATGAAGCCATGACCGAGAACGAGCAGCGACTGCTGACCCGGGTGGCCGCCGAGGCCCGCAACACCCGCCCGTGGGGCTGGACTTCACTCCCCGCCCCCGTGGACGAGGCCACGGTGACCCGCGCCGAGGCTGCCCTGGGCTTCCGCCTGCCGCCACTGCTCGCCGCGCTCTACACACGGATAGGAGACGGCGGATTCGGCCCGGAGTACGGCCTGCTGCCCCTTCTCGACAACCCACCGGCCGGCGAGCCCGCCGCCGTCACCCAGTACCTCGCCAACCGCGCGAGCGCCGACAAGGACCCCGACTGGCCCTGGCCCGAGGGTGTCCTGCCGATCTCCCACTGGGGCTGCGCGATGTACGCGTGCGTGGACTGCCGTTCCCCGCAGGCGACGGTCCTCCTCTACGAGCCGAACGCCGACGAGGCCGACCACGCCTGGTACGTCGACGCGCCCAGCCTCGCCGACTGGCTGCGCTCCTGGCTCGACGACACGGGCTGGTACGCGGACCGCGTCGACGCCCCCGAACCGACCCCGTGGCCCGACTTCCGCATACGCACGACCGCACCGGCGTCCTGAGGGATCGTCGCAGGCCACCGATGCCTGCAACCACCACACGCACCCGTGACGTCCTGTTCATCAGCGCGGCCGAACATGGCGCCGACAGGCCGTGCGCACGGACGACGAACACAGCCTGGACGGACGGAATTCACAGCTCCGGATCAGTGCAAGCACAGCGGGAGAGGGCAGGTTCACGGCATGGGCATCATCAGCTGGATCATCCTGGGACTGTTGGCCGGAGCCATCGCCAAATTCCTGCTGCCGGGACGCGATCCGGGCGGCTTCATCGGCACGACGATCATCGGCGTCGCCGGCGCGTTCATCGGCGGCTGGATATCGGCCCGTTGGCTGGACCACCCGGTCGCGAAGAACTTCTACGACGGCGCCACCTGGGCCTCGGCGATAGGCGGCGCGCTCGTCCTCCTGATCATCTACCGCATCCTGTTCGGCAACTCACGCAACTAGGACCTGTCCGGCGGCTCTTGTCGCGGACGCGGGGTGCGCCACGTCCTCGCTCACGGTCTCAAGGCGTGGGAGACCCTCGGCGCACTGTCTTAAGGCGCGGGAACCTTCGGCGGCGTTGTCGTCGGTCGCCGACTCGCCCCCCTGAACGACCTCGCGCGGGGGACCTCCATCGTGCCGCCCGCGCCAGCAGCCGCCGATGCCAAAGCCCCCGCCGCCAGCCGAAAGGGCGCCTTCCGAGCCGTAGCCGCCATCCGAAGTCGGCGCCTTCCGAGCCGTAGCAGCCATCCGAAATGGGCGCCCCCGGGCCGTAGCAGGCAGACGAAAAGGGCGGGCACCGACAGGCGCCCACCCTTCCGCGTATCCCCGTGCCCCGCGCGCGATGGGCGCGGGAGGCGTGGTTCTACCGGTAGTTCACGAACTGCAGCGCGAAGTCGAAGTCCTTGCCCTTGAGCAGGGCCTGCACGGCCTGGAGGTCGTCGCGGCTCTTGGAGCTGACGCGCAGCTCGTCGCCCTGCACCTGGGCCTTCACGCCCTTGGGACCCTCGTCGCGAATGATCTTCGCCACCTTCTTCGCGTTGTCCTGGGAGATGCCCTCCTCGATCGACGCGAAGATCTTGTACTCCTTGCCGGAGAGCTGCGGCTCACCGGCGTCCAGCGCCTTCAGCGAGATGCCGCGCTTGATCAGCTTGGACTGGAAGACGTCGAGGATCGCCTTGACCCGCTCCTCGGAGTTCGCCTCCATGAGGATCTTCTCGGCGTTCCAGGCGATCGAGGCACCCACGCCCTTGAAGTCGTAGCGCTGGGAGATCTCCTTGGCGGCCTGGTTGAGGGCGTTGTCGACCTCCTGCCGCTCGACCTTCGAGACGATGTCGAAACTGGAGTCGGCCATGTCCTGTGGCTCCTTGTATCGGGGTGCGTATCGATGCGTGTCACTGCGTATCGGCGTGCGTCGGGGCAGCCGCCGAGCCCGGCGCAGGCCCCGGGCCGCATCCGCATAAGCCTAGCCACCCCCTCCCCTCCGAGCGCCGGTCAATCGGGTGGCGAAGCACCCCTGGGCATCGGGTATCGTTTACGTCGTTGCCACGGAGCACCGCCGAAAAGCGGTGCGAGGGGCAGCATCCCCGGCGGTGTGCCCGAGTGGCCAAAGGGAGCAGACTGTAAATCTGCCGGCTTAGCCTACCCAGGTTCGAACCCTGGCGCCGCCACATGATCGAAAGGGTCTGTGATCAGCAGCAATGCTGATCACAGACCCTTTCGTCGTTCCCGATGTCTCCCCGAGGTTCTCCCGAGGCGTTCCAGAGGCATTCCCGCGGCCCCTTTTGCTCTGCCGCCAACCTTGACGTGCCCGTGCCACAGCCCTACTGTCGCGACACCGTGTTCATGTTGAAACACAAAGTTCACACACATGAACTGGCGCTCCGCCAACCGAGTCCACAGAGCAGACAGGAAGGCACCCCCCATGCGCATGCGTACGCTGCTCACCTCCCTGGCCACCGTCGTCGCCGTGACCGGCGGCCTCGCCCTGACGGCCCCCGCCGCGTCGGGCAGTACCGGTGTCGTCGCCTCCCCCCAGGCCGACCCCTCCGTCGCACCCGGCGGCAACTTCGACCTGTCGGTCTGGCAGCTCCAGGAGCCGGTCGGTTCCCCCGGCTCGCCCACGACGATCTCCTCGTCGCGGCTCCAGGGGGCCAACGGCTTCCAGGACTCGTACTTCTACACGGACACCCGCGACGGAGCGATGACCTTCTGGGCGCCGGAGAAGGGCGTCACCACCCCCAACTCGAACTACGCCCGCTCAGAGCTGCGCGAGATGAACCGCAGCGGCAGCGCCGCCGACTGGTCGCTCAGCGGCACCCACACGATGAAGGCGACGCTGCGGGTCGTCTCCGTCACGTCGAACGTCTGCGTCGGCCAGATCCACCTCGGCAGCGGCGGCAGCTCCACCAAGCCACTGCTGGAGCTGTACTACCGCTCCAGCGGCGACATCGTCCTCGGCACCGAGAACTCGCCCTCCGGCGGCCAGACCCTGCACACCGTCGGCAACGTGTCGGTCGGCAAGACGTGGAGCTACACGATCGGAGTCTCGGGCGGCAACACCATCAACCTGACGGTCAACGGGAGCACCACGCACTACGCCATCCCGTCGTCCTTCAACGCCTACAAGCAGTACTTCAAGGCCGGTTCGTACAACCAGTCGTCCTCGGACAGCACCACCAAGGGCGCCCGCGTCGCGTTCTACGGCCTGACCGTCGCCCACAGCTGAGCGCGCCCGAGCGAGCCTCGACAGCCGACCCGGCCTGCGGCGGGGCAGACTGATTCCATGTCGTCACGCCGCAGAAGCTGCCCCGAGTGCCGTCGTGAAATCGCCGTCGTGGCCGGACGGTTCGCCCGCCACGACCCGCCCGGGGCCCGGGAGACCGGCGACCTCGTGTCCTGCCCCGGGTCCCGCCGCCAGGCGGAACTCGGGGCGGCACAGCCAGCGTTGGACGGCTACGTGGTCCCGGAGTTCCCCGGCCAGATGCCGCTCTTCTAGCCGCCGGGGCACCGCCCGGCGGCGAACCCCGTGACCGGACCCTCCGTCAGTTCCCGGCCACCGACTTCACCGCCACCGACACCGGCGCGGACCCACTGACCAGCTCCAGCGTCAGCCCGGCCGTGGCGGGCGTCTCCACCAATTCCGCGAGTACGGCGGCCACATCGTCCCGAGGGACCGAGCCGCGCCCGGTGTGGGCCTCCAGGCGGACGAGCCCCGTGCCGGCGTCGTTCGTGAGCGAACCGGGCCGCAGAATCGTCCAGTCCAGGGCGTCCAGGCCGCGCACATACGCGTCGGCCTCACCCTTGGCCCGCAGATACACGTCGAAGACGCCGTCCCCGGTGTGCGTCGGATCCGCGCCCATCGAGGACACGACGACATGACGTCGTACGCCCGCCAGGACCGCCGCGTCGGCGAACAGCACCGCCGAACCCCGGTCCACCGTGTCCTTGCGTTCCGTGCCGCTGTTCGGGCCCGCGCCCGCCGCGAAGACCGCCGCGTCCGCGCCCCGCAGCCGCGCCGCGACCTCCTCGACCGAGGCCGACTCCAGGTCGAGCACGAGCGGTTCGGCGCCGGCCGCCCGTAGATCGTCGCCCTGTCCTGCGTTGCGGATGATGCCCGCGACTTCGTCACCGCGCGCGGCGAGCAGGCGCTCCAGCCGCAGCGCGATCTGACCATGACCTCCAGCGATGACAATGCGCATGCCTTCGACCGTACGCCCGGACGGCCGCACGCGCCGCATGACTTCAGCCGCGTCCCAGCAGCGCACACCCGCGCCGGACGCGCCCGGCGCGCGAAGCCGAGCCCTGGCGCCTCAGGCGTACGCCCCGGCGCAGCGGCCGCGGCTCACGACAACTCGCCCCGTCCCTGCCGGGGCAGCCCCAACTCCGAGCCCGCCGCCGTGTTGCAGTACTCCCGCACCGCACTCGTCCGTGCCACCACGCGCCCCCGGTGCACCACGATCCGGCTGTACGCCAACGACAGCGCGCCCGCGAGCCGGTCGCCGCGCACCGCGAGCAGTTCGGCCGGAAATCCCGCCTCGACCCGCACCTCGGGGAGGCCGAGCGCCGCGCGCGCCGACGAACTCACCGTGTCGTAGGCGTCCTCGGGCCGCATCCCGTGCCGGGAGGCCAGCAGATAGGCCGCCTCCAACGGGTCCCCGCGGCCCACCGGGTTGGACACGTCCCGCAGGGCGCCGCTGCCCGCCGCCACCTGGACGCCGGCCGTGCGCAGCAGCCGTACGGGAGCCGTGCCCCGGCGGTCGACGCCGCCGCAGCCGCCCTGCGGCAGGCACACCACCGTGACGTCGGCGGCGGCCAGTTGGTCCGCGATCCGGGTGACCGTGTCCGCGGGCAGCCGCCCCAGGCCGCCGCACGGGCCGAGCGTCACCCCGGGGCGCATGCCGCCCGCGACCGCCGCCAGCCGGGCCAGCCGGGTCGGGTCGGCCGCGTCCGTGTGCAGGTCGACCGGGCAGCCGTGCTCGGACGCGACCTCCAGGACCGCCTCCACGTACCCCGTCGGATCGGGGTCCAGATCTGGACAACCGCCCACTACGGAGGCACCCATTTTCAGCGCGTCCCGCAGCATCGCGAGCCCGTCAGCCCCCGCCACCCCGGTCAGCAGCCGGGGCATCGCCACCGCCGTCAGCTCCGCCAGCCCCCGCAGCGCCCGCCGCGCCTGCAGGACGGCGGCCAGCGCGCTCAGTCCCTGGACGTCCCCCACGCGCACGTGTGCCCGCTGCGCGGTGGCCCCGTGGCCGAGTTGGAGCAGCGCGGCCTCGGTGGCGCGGCGCTGGACGTCCTCGGGGTCGTAGGAGACCGGTCCGCCGTGCTCGGCCGACAGGGCGGTGTCACTGTGCGTGTGCGGTTCGGCGGGGGCCGGGAGGAGGAGATAGCCGCTGAGGTCGACGCGCGCGCCGCACGCGCGCGTGGCGTCCGTCGCCAGGCTGCCGGCCGTGCCGACCGCCTCGATGCGCCCGCCGCCCAGCCGTACGTCCACGGTCCTGCCGTCGGTCAGGCGGGCCCCGCAGAGCAGGAGGGCGGCCGGGTCGGCCGGTCCCGACGAGCCTGAGGAACCCGACGACGAGTGGGACGGCTGGGGCTGGCTGTCGGGCATCGCGCTCCAGGGGCTCGGGGCTGCGGGGCTCAGGGCTCGGGGCTGCGCAAAGGGGCGCAAGATCACGCAGAGTGAGTCGAGCCTAGGGCGGTGATCCACTCATGGCCGGGAGGAGCGCAATAGTCGTACCGGTGTGGTCCCCCGTACGAGAGGGGCTCCTGAGGCCCCTGGGAGGGCCGTGGAAGCGGCTGGAGCGGGGCCGCGAAACGGATTTGGGCGAACGGTCGCCGAGCGTGTAATGTCTTCATCGCTCGCCCCAATAGCTCAGTCGGTAGAGCGTCTCCATGGTAAGGAGAAGGTCTACGGTTCGATTCCGTATTGGGGCTCTGGTGTGAAAGGTTCCCGTCGCAAGATGGGAACTGATCGCATCACAGCGGTGTAGCTCAGTCGGTAGAGCAAGCGGCTCATAATCGCTGTGTCACCGGTTCAAGTCCGGTCACCGCTACTGACAGTAGCCGATTGCGGGGTCGGTCCTTCGATCGGCTACTCTGTTATGCGTTCATAGTCCCATCCGTTCGTCAAGGAGCACTCCTGTGGCTGCCACCGACGTCCGCCCGAAGATCACGCTGGCCTGCGTGGAGTGCAAGGAGCGGAACTACATCACCAAGAAGAACCGGCGTAACAACCCGGACCGACTGGAGATGAAGAAGCACTGCCCGCGTTGCAATGCGCACACCGCGCACCGCGAAACGCGATAAGAATCAGGCTCGTACACGAGGCCGTCCCCGAAGTCTGGGGGCGGCCTCGCGTCGTTCTCCACACCGCAGCAGGAACATCAGGAGGTACCGGGGCATGGCGCTCGACCAGTCCTTCGTGGGGCGGACCTACCCGCCCACCGACCCCTACGAGGTGGGCCGGGAGAAGATCCGCGAGTTCGCGGAGGCGGTGGGTGACACCAACCCCGCCTACACGGACCCGGAGGCCGCCAAGACGCTCGGTCACCCCGATGTGATCGCCCCGCCGACCTTTGTCTTCTCCATCACGTTCAAGGCCGCGGGACAGGTCGTCCAGGACCCGCAGCTCGGCCTCGACTACAGCCGCGTCGTGCACGGCGACCAGAAGTTCGTCTACGTCCGCCCCGTGCGCGCCGGCGACCGGCTCACGGTCACCTCCACGATCGAGGCGATCAAGTCGATGGCGGGCAACGACATCCTGGACATCCGCGGCGAGGTCCACGACGAGGCGGGCGAGCACGTCGTGACCGCCTGGACAAAGCTCGTGGCCCGCGCGGCGGAGGAGAACTGACATGACGGCGAAGATCGCGTACGACGACGTCGAGGTCGGCACCGAACTGCCGGCCCAGGCCTTCCCCGTGACCCGCGCCGCCCTCGTCCAGTACGCGGGCGCCTCCGGGGACTTCAACCCGATCCACTGGAACGAGAAGTTCGCCAAGGAGGTCGGGCTCCCGGACGTCATCGCGCACGGCATGTTCACCATGGCCGAGGCGGTCCGCGTGGTCACCGACTGGACCGGCGACCCGGGCGCGGTCGTCGAGTACGGCGTCCGCTTCACCAAGCCCGTCGTCGTCCCGAACGACGACCAGGGAGCGACCGTCGAGGTCAGCGCCAAGGTCGCCGCCAAGCTCGACGACAACACGGTCCGCGTGGACCTGGTGGCGATGAGCGCGGGCCAGAAGGTGCTGGGGATGTCACGGGCGGTCGTGCGACTGGCGTGACCGGTTGACCGGTTGACCGTCGGTCGAGGTAAGGGGTGCCGGCAATGGCGGGCACCCCTTACCCGTCCACCCGGACCCGCGGCACCCACGGCACCCGTACATCCGGCCCCGCGCCCCCTCTTGACTTAGTTAGTGATTGAGTACTAACTTTCTCGCATGGTCAGGATGAGCGCAGAAGAGAGGCGCGAGAGCGTCATCCGCGCGGCGATCGCCGAGTTCGCGCAGCGGGGGTACTACGGCACCTCCACCGAGGCGATCGCCAAGCGGGTCGGGGTCTCGCAGCCCTATCTCTTCCGGCTCTTCCCGGGCAAGAAGGCGATCTTCGCGGCGGCCTCGATCAGGTGTGTCGAGGACGTGTGCCAGGTCCTGGAGGAGTCGTCCAAGGGGCTGGAGGGCGAAGAGGCCCTGCATGCCATGGCCAACGGTTATGTGCAGCTCATCACGGAGAACCCCGAGAAGCTGCAGATGCAGATGCAGACGTACATCACGGTGGCCGCCGCCGAGGCGGAGGGCGACCACGAGTTCGGCGAGGCCGTGCGGAAGGGCTGGATGCGGCTCTGGGACGTCGTGCATGTGCCCCTGGGGGCGGATGTCGACCAGACCACGACCTTCCTCGCGTACGGAATGCTGATCAACACCCTGGCGGCCATGGGTTTTCCACCCCAGCACCGGGTCTGGGAAGGGCTCTACCCGTCGGCGCGGATCACTGGCCGGCTGGAGAAGTAGCACGCATCGGCAAAGGGCGGATTCTGCGCCTTTTGCTGCGCGGCAAAGTTAGTCATCGATAACTAATCATCGGTACGAGCACCCTTTGGGGGAGCGATGTCACAGCCAACCGCACGGCGCGGGGGAATGGTCTGGGCCCTCGTCATCACCAGCGTCGCCGGCTTCATGGCGGCCCTGGACAACCTCGTCGTCACCACCGCCCTGCCGTCCATCCGCAAGGACCTCGGGGGCGCCCTGGGCGACCTGGAGTGGACCGTGAGCGCCTACACGCTCACCTTCGCCGTCCTGCTGATGTTCGGCGCGGCGCTCGGCGACCGGTTCGGCCGCCGCCGGCTCTTCCTCATCGGCATCACCGTCTTCACCGGCGCCTCCGCCGCCGCGGCCATGGCCCCCGGCATCGAGTCCCTCATCGCGGCCCGCGCGGTCCAGGGCGTCGGCGCGGCGATCATGATGCCGCTGACACTGACCCTGCTGACGGCGGCCGTGCCCGTCGCCAAGCGCGGGATGGCGTACGGCATATGGGGCGCGGTGAACGGACTCGCCGTCGCCTCGGGACCCCTCATCGGCGGCAGCCTCACCGAGCACATCTCCTGGCACTGGATCTTCTGGCTGAACGTCCCCCTCGGCCTGGCCCTGATCCCGCTCGCCCGCCTGCGCCTCTCCGAGTCCCACGGCACCGGCGCCCCCCTCGACTTCCCCGGCACCCTCCTCGCCAGCAGCGGCCTCTTCGGCATCGTCTACGGCCTGGTCCGCGGGCCCGCCGACGGCTGGACCAGCTCGCTCGTCCTCACCGGACTGTTCGCCGGGAGCGCGCTCTTCGCCGGGTTCGTCATCTACAGCGTCAACGCCAAGAACCCCATGCTTCCGATGCGGCTGTTCCGCTCCCGCGCCTTCTCCGGGATCAACGCGGCGAGCCTGCTGATGTTCCTCGGGATGTTCGGGTCGATCTTCCTGCTCAGCCAGTACATGCAGGGCGTCCTCGGCTACTCGCCCACCGAGGCGGGCCTGCGGATGCTCCCCTGGACCGGCATGCCCATGCTCGTCGCCCCCATCGCCGGCATCCTCTCCGACCGTATCGGCGGCCGCCCGGTCGTCGCCGCGGGCCTCTTCCTCCAGGCGGCCGGTCTCGGCTACATGGCCTACGTGGTCACCACCGACGTCTCCTACGCCGCCCAGCTGCCCGGCCTGATCCTCAGCGGCATCGGCATGGCCCTGTTCTTCGCGCCGGCCTCCAACCTGGTCATGTCCAGCGTCCGTCCCCAGGAGCAGGGCATCGCCTCCGGCGCCAACAACGCGCTCCGCGAGGTCGGCGGCGCGCTCGGCATCGCCGTCATGGCGTCGATCTTCTCCTCCCAGGGCGGCTACCAGACCGCACAGACCTTCGTCGACGGCCTGAAGCCCGCCCTGGTCACCGGCGCGGCGGTGGTCGCCCTCGCCGGAGTCGCGACCCTGTTCATACCGACCCGACGCCGGGCGGCACAGCTCGCGGCGGTGGCGTCCTCGGAGTCCGACGAGTCGGCCGGGTCCGCTGACTCCGACTCGGTGCTGGAGAACGCCGGTCGCTGAGCCGGACACCCTGGCACGCACGCGTGGAGCCCCGCCGACATCGGCGGGGCTCCACGCGTGCGTGGCGACGGAGGCGTGACACGTGCCGGACGGAGTGCCCAGGGAACGAAGCTCCCACCCCGCCACCCCGGTGTTGTCAGTCCCGTCTCGTAGTCTTGGGCGCGTGCAGGAACTCCACGATGCTCCCCTCGCCCCCCTGACCACCTTCCGGTTGGGCGGTCCCGCGACCCGGTTGATCACCGCGGCCACCGACGCCGAGGTGATCGACGTCGTGCGCGAGGCCGACGACTCCGGGACGCCGTTGCTGGTCATCGGGGGCGGGTCGAACCTCGTCATCGGGGACAAGGGGTTCGAGGGCATCGCCCTGCGGATCGCCACCCGCGGTTTCGTGCTCGACGGCACGCGGCTGGAGCTGGCGGCCGGCGAGGTGTGGACCGACGCCGTCGCACGGACCGTCGAAGCCGGGCTCGCCGGGGTCGAGTGCCTCGCCGGGATCCCCGGGTCGGCAGGCGCGACCCCGATCCAGAACGTGGGGGCGTACGGCCAGGAGGTCTCCGCCACCATCACCGAGGTCGTCGCCTACGACCGCAGGACCCGGCAGACGGTCACCCTCACGAACGAGGAGTGCGCCTTCTCGTACCGGCACAGCCGCTTCAAGGCCGACCCCGAGCGCTATGTGGTGCTGCGGGTCCGGTTCCGGTTGGAGGACGCGGACGGGCTGTCTGCGCCGGTCAAGTACGCCGAGACGGCCCGCGTCCTCGGTGTCGAGCCCGGCGACCGCGTGCCGCTCGCCCGCGCGCGTGAGACCGTCCTCGCGCTGCGCGCAGGCAAGGGCATGGTCCTGGACCCCGAGGACCACGACACCTGGTCGGCGGGTTCCTTCTTCACCAACCCGATCCTTACGGACGATGAGTTCACCGCGTTCCACGCGCGCGTGAAGGAGCGCCTCGGGGAGGGCGCGGAGCCGCCCGCGTACCCGTCGGGGGAAGGGCACACCAAGACCTCCGCCGCCTGGCTGATCGACAAGGCGGGCTTCACCAAGGGGTACGGCAGCGGGCCCGCCCGTATCTCCACCAAGCACACCCTCGCCCTCACCAACCGCGGCGAGGCGACCACCGAGGACCTGCTCGGCCTCGCGCGCGAAGTCGTCGCCGGTGTCCACGACACCTTCGGGATCACGCTCGTCAACGAACCAGTGACAGTCGGCGTCAGCCTCGACGGCCGGTAGGCGGACCCCGCCCGGTCGGCCTCAGTAGGCCAGCCCCACGCCCTGTTTCACCGTTCCGGGATCGTCGGTCATCGTCAGCATCGCGTGGGCGACGTCGGCGCGGCCGATGAAGCGGCCCTTGTCCGGGAAACCGCCGACCACCGTGCGGTAGGTGCCGGTCACCGGCTTGTTCTGCAGGCGCGGCGGGCGGACGCTCGTCCAGTCCGTGGCGCTGGCGGCGAGGGCCGTCTCCATGGCCCGCAGGTCGTCGTAGGCGTCCTTCAGGAGGGCCGAGATCAGCCCGCGCGCGGTGCGGTCGAGGAGTCCGGCGCCCGCCGGGTCCGGGCCGATGGGACCGGCGCTCACCACCAGGATCCGGCGCACCCCCTCCGCCTCCATGGCCGTCAGCACCGTCCGTGTGAGCCGGCTTGCGACGCCCGCCTCCTTGCGGCTGCGCGCGCCGAGCCCGGACAGGACCGCGTCCCGGCCCGCGACCGCCGGGCGTACCACCTCCGGGTCGGTGAGGTCCGCGCGGACCACCTCAAGGCCCGCGCCCCGCACGGTCAGCCGCGCCGGGTCCCGTACGACCGCCGTGACCTCGTGGCCCGAGGCCAGCCCCTGGCGGACGATCTCCTGACCGATGCCTCCGGTGGCACCGAAAACGGTGAGCTTCATGGCGCACTCCTGCTCCTTCGCAAGGTGGGTGAGTATTCACTCACCCCTGCCTGCCTCTAGGGTGGGTAAGCACTCACCCACCCGTCAAGCCCGAACGGACCGGTCATGGAAACCCTGAAGCCCGCCCGGGTCCGCATCCTCGACGCCGCCCACGCGCTGATGCTCACCGTCGGCCTGGCCAGGGCGACCACCAAGGAGATCGCGAAGGCGGCGGGCTGCTCGGAAGCCGCGCTCTACAAGTACTTCGCGAGCAAGGAGGAGCTGTTCATCCGCGTCCTCGCGGAACGGCTGCCCCAGCTGACCCCGCTCCTGCGCAGCCTGGCCGCCGAGCCCGGACAGCACTCCCTGGAGGACAACCTCACCGAGATCGCCCGCCAGGCGGCCCTCTTCTACGAGCAGAGCTTCCCGATCGCGGCCTCCCTGTACGCCGAGACCCAGCTCAAGCGGCGCCACGACGAGGCACTGCGGCAGCTCGGCTCCGGCCCGCACAAGCCGATCGAGGCCCTGGACGCCTATCTGCGCGCCGAACAGGCCGCCGGCCGCGTCCGCCCCGACGCCGACACGTTCGCGGCCGCGTCCCTCCTCCTGGGCGCCTGCGCACAGCGCGCGTTCGCCTACGAGGCCGCGGAGACCGGCGCCCGCCCGCCCGTGGACGAGTTCGCGCCCCGCCTGGCCCTGACCCTGCTGGGCGGAATCTCCGTTGCCGGGGACCCCGCCTGACCGGGACCCTTGCCCCATGAGGCACCCCATATGGAGCTGAGACTCCGCGAGTTCAGACCCCGGACCGGCCCGCACGAACACCGGATCGTCCAGCCCGGACAACCCCTGCGCCACACCTCGCTGCGCGACCAGGCGCCGTTCGGGATGCTCATGGGGGACCACGACGGGCTGAACCGGCTCGCGGGCCTGTTCTCGTTCGCGGCCTCCTCGCGGCACACCATCGTGCACATCCCCCTGCGCGAGAGCGTGCCGCCCGACGAGGGGTGCGGGGAGCTGGTCGATCTGGTGGTGGCCCACCAGGAGGCGGGGCTACGGCCCTCCAAGTGGCCCGGGCTGCGGCGGTCGTTGGGGCGCGGGAGGCCGCTCACCGTGCGCACGGACGAGGCACGAACCGAGCGCCACGCGCGCGCGTGGCGGGAGCGGCCGTACGACCGCGGACTGTTGCGGCACACCACGCACGCGCGTACGTACTTCCTCATCGGTGACCGTGACGTCCTCGCGTCGGCCGCCACCGCCTTCGCCTACGCGGCCGGCTGGGGGCCGCGGCACAAGGGGGTCGCCAAGGGACAGTCGGCGTACATGGCAGGCCTGCAGCACGAGCTGGAGCCCACGCGCGGCGGCGGCCATCCTCACGAGGTCCTGATCTGTTTCAAGCCGTATCCGCCCTACGCCCACTTCAGGCGACCGGGGCACTGAGCCAGTCGTCGATGCCCGAGAGCAGCTTGGTCTTCATGTCCTCCGGGGCGGCCGAGCCGCGGACCGACTGCCGTGCCAGTTCGGCGAGTTCGCGGTCCGAGAACCCGTGGTACCGGCGGGCGATCTCGTACTGGGCGGCCAGCCGGGAGCCGAACAGGAGCGGGTCGTCGGCGCCGAGCGCGAGGGGGACGCCCGCTTCGAAGAGGGTCCTCAGGGGCACGTCCTCGGGCTTCTCGTAGACACCCAGGGCCACGTTCGACGCCGGGCAGACCTCGCAGGTGATGCCCCGGTCGGCGAGCCGCTTCAGCAGCCGCGGATCCTCCGCCGCGCGCACGCCGTGGCCGATGCGGGTCGCGTGCAGGTCGTCCAGGCAGTCCCGCACCGAGGCCGGGCCCGCCAGCTCACCGCCGTGCGGCGCCGACAGCAGACCGCCCTCCTGGGCGATCGCGAAGGCCCGGTCGAAGTCCCGTGCCATACCGCGGCGTTCGTCGTTCGAGAGCCCGAAACCGACCACACCCTGGTCCGCGTACCGCACGGCCAGCCGGGCCAGCGTCCGCGCGTCCAAGGGGTGCTTCATCCGGTTCGCGGCCACCAGGACCCGCATCCCGAGCCCGGTCTCCCGGGAGGTCGTCTCCACCGCGTCCAGAATGACCTCGAGCGCCGGGATCAGCCCGCCCAGGCGTGGGGCGTACGACGTCGGGTCGACCTGGATCTCCAGCCAGCCCGAGCCGTCCCTGACGTCCTCCTCGGCGGCCTCGCGCACCAGCCGCTGGATGTCCTCGGGCTCCCGCAGACACGACCGCGCCGCGTCGTACAGCCGCTGGAAACGGAACCAGCCCCGCTCGTCCGTCGCCCTCAGCTTCGGCGGCTCCCCGCTGGTCAGCGCCTCGGTGAGGGCGTCGGGCAGGCGCACACCGTACTTGTCGGCCAGCTCCAGCACGGTGGTCGGCCGCATCGACCCGGTGAAGTGCAGGTGCAGATGGGCTTTCGGCAGTTCAGAGACATCACGTACACGCTCCATCTGGGAATCCTGCCGTACGTTTCCGCCGTCCCGGTACCACTTTCCTCGATCGTGGTCTTGCTCGCACAAAGCAGCGGGCCGCCTCCCCGGGAGGGGAAACGGCCCGCACGCACGCGTGGAGGTACGAAAACTCAGTCCGTGGCCTCGGCCAGCAGCTTCTGGATACGGCTGACGCCCTCGACGAGGTCCTCGTCACCCAGGGCGTACGACAGCCGCAGGTAGCCGGGGGTCCCGAAGGCCTCGCCCGGGACGACCGCGACCTCGGCCTCCTCCAGGATCAGCGCGGCCAGCTCGACCGAGTTCTGCGGGCGCTTGCCGCGGATCTCCTTGCCGAGCAGCGCCTTGACCGACGGGTAGGCGTAGAACGCGCCCTCGGGCTCCGGGCAGAGCACGCCGTCGATCTCGTTGAGCATCCGCACGATCGTCCTGCGGCGGCGGTCGAAGGCCTCGCGCATCTCCGCGACGGCCTTCAGGTCACCGGAGACGGCGGCCAGCGCGGCGACCTGGGCCACGTTCGACACGTTCGAGGTGGCGTGCGACTGGAGGTTCGTCGCGGCCTTGACGACGTCCTTGGGGCCGATGATCCAGCCCACCCGCCAGCCGGTCATGGCGTACGTCTTGGCGACACCGTTGACCACGATGCACTTGTCGCGCAGCTCCGGGAGGATCGCGGGCAGCGAGGTGAACTTGGCGTCGCCGTAGACGAGGTGCTCGTAGATCTCGTCCGTCATGACCCACAGGCCGTGCTCGACGGCCCAGCGGCCGATCGCCTCGGCCTCGGCCTCGCTGTAGACGGCGCCGGTCGGGTTCGACGGCGAGACGAAGAGGACGACCTTGGTGTTCTCCGTGCGGGCCGCCTCCAGCTGCTCGACGGTGACGCGGTAGCCGGTCGTCTCGTCGGCGACGACGTCCACGGGGACACCGCCCGCGAGGCGGATCGACTCCGGGTACGTCGTCCAGTACGGCGCCGGGACGATGACCTCGTCGCCCGGGTCGAGGATCGCTGCGAAGGCCTCGTAGATCGCCTGCTTGCCGCCGTTGGTGACGAGGATCTGCGAGGCGTCCACCTCGTAGCCCGAGTCGCGCAGCGTCTTCGCCGCGATCGCGGACTTCAGCTCCGGGAGACCGCCGGCCGGGGTGTAGCGGTGGTACTTGGGGTTCGAGCAGGCCTCGATGGCGGCCTGGACGACGTAGTCCGGGGTCGGGAAGTCCGGTTCACCCGCGCCGAAGCCGATCACCGGACGTCCGGCGGCCTTGAGGGCCTTGGCCTTGGCGTCCACGGCGAGGGTGGCGGACTCGGAGATCGCGCCGACTCGGGCGGAGACCCGGCGCTCGGTGGGAGGGGTTGAGGCGCTCATGGGGCCCATCGTTTCAGACCGGAAACCCGCCCGGCACACCGGTTTCACAGACTGAACAGGATGGGGAAGGCACTGAACAACCGTCCGGATTCCCGCCCCGGCCTGGGTGATCTTCCTCCGGCAATCCCCGTACAGGCACTTTCTGTTCGACGACCGGCGCCGGAGCACGTACACTCCTAGCTCGTTGGCCTTCAACAGCCGCGCCCCACTGGGTGCACACCGAGCACCCGGGCGGATGCGGTACGTTGGGGACGTCACAAAGGGTCGTAGCTCAATTGGTAGAGCACCGGTCTCCAAAACCGGCGGTTGGGGGTTCAAGTCCCTCCGGCCCTGCTACACACACCTTCACCAGGATGTGTGCGCAGCGCATGTACGTACAGCAATGCACCGCCGTGCGGCTCAGACCGGGCGCGGCACGGCCACGACCCGGGAACAGGTGAGGATGAATGGCGGACGCCGTGGGCTCCATCGACATGCCTGATGCCCAGGACGAGGTGTCGGAGTCCAAGAAGAAGCCCCGCAAGGGTGGAAAGCGCGCCAAGAAGGGCCCGCTGAAGCGCCTCGGCATCTTCTACCGCCAGATCGTCGCGGAGCTCCGCAAGGTCGTCTGGCCGACGCGCAACCAGCTGACGACGTACACGACCGTCGTGATCGTCTTCGTCGTCATCATGATCGGTCTGGTGACCGTGATTGACTATGGACTCAATCACGCCGCGAAGTACGTCTTCGGCTGAGGCCGGAAGCGAAGGGCGCCCTGACCGGCGCCCCTTTCGCGTGTTCCACCCCCATGTATCCAGGAAGAAGCAGCCACGTGTCTGACCCGAACCTGAACGAGGCCGTCGAGCCGGACGAGTCCGTGGAAGACGAACTCGACATCGTCGAGGGCGCGGACGAGGAGCTGGACGAGGTCGAGGCTGCAGACGCCGACGCGGGCGAGCCCGCCGAGGAAGCCGCCGTGCACGTCGAGGACGAGGACGAGGAAGCGGCCGAGGACCTCGACGACGAGACCGCGGCCGAGGACGACGAGGAAGAGGCCGAGCCGGCCGAGCCCGTCGACCCCGTTGTCGCCCTGCGCGAGGAACTGCGTCTCCTTCCCGGCGAGTGGTACGTCATCCACACGTACGCCGGTTACGAGAACCGCGTGAAGACCAACCTGGAGCAGCGCGCCGTCTCGCTGAACGTCGAGGACTACATCTTCGCGGCCGAGGTGCCGCAGGAAGAGGTCGTCCAGATCAAGAACGGCGACCGCAAGACCATCAAGCAGAACAAGCTCCCGGGCTACGTCCTGGTCCGCATGGACCTGACGAACGAGTCCTGGGGCGTCGTCCGCAACACCCCCGGCGTCACCGGCTTCGTGGGCAACGCCTACGACCCGTACCCGCTGACCCTGGACGAGATCGTCAAGATGCTCGCCCCGGAGGCCGAGGAGAAGGCCGCGCGTGAGGCCGCCGAGGCCGAGGGCAAGCCGGTTCCGCAGCGCAAGGTCGAGGTCCAGGTGCTGGACTTCGAGGTCGGCGACTCGGTCACCGTCACCGACGGTCCGTTCGCGACGCTGCAGGCGACGATCAACGAGATCAACGCCGACTCGAAGAAGGTCAAGGGTCTCGTCGAGATCTTCGGCCGCGAGACGCCGGTGGAGCTCTCCTTCGACCAGATCCAGAAGAACTAGTTCTTCCTGGACCCACGTCTTCCGAGCAGGTCAGACGGGCTGTCAAAAGCCTCTCTGACCTGCTCGGTTTTTAGCCGCGCATAGATACCCGTTATCGTTGTGCGGTATGCCTCCATCCGGATTAACCGGACAGGGGCCGAACACTCTCACTAGGACCCGGAGAGAGCAATGCCTCCCAAGAAGAAGAAGGTCACGGGGCTCATCAAGCTCCAGATCAACGCCGGTGCGGCGAACCCGGCCCCGCCGGTCGGCCCCGCGCTGGGTCAGCACGGCGTCAACATCATGGAGTTCTGCAAGGCCTACAACGCGGCCACCGAGTCGCAGCGTGGCTGGGTGATCCCGGTGGAGATCACGGTCTACGAAGACCGCTCCTTCACCTTCATCACCAAGACTCCGCCGGCCGCGAAGATGATCCTCAAGGCCGCAGGTGTCGAGAAGGGCTCCGGCGAGCCGCACAAGACCAAGGTCGCCAAGATCACCCAGGCGCAGGTCCGCGAGATCGCCACGACCAAGCTTCCCGACCTGAACGCCAACGACCTGGACGCCGCGTCGAAGATCATCGCCGGCACCGCCCGTTCCATGGGCATCACCGTCGAGGGCTGACCTTCACCCCGTAGGAAAGACCGTGGCAGGGCCTGCTCGGCCCACACCACGACTCCTCAGAACACACACAGGAGCAGTAGTGAGCAAGCGCAGCAAGTCTCTCCGCGCTGCAGACGCCAAGATCGACCGGGAGAAGCTCTACGCCCCGCTCGAGGCCGTGCGTCTCGCCAAGGAGACCTCCACCTCCAAGTTCGACGGCACCGTCGAGGTCGCCTTCCGTCTGGGTGTCGACCCGCGCAAGGCCGACCAGATGGTCCGCGGCACCGTGAACCTCCCGCACGGCACCGGCAAGACCGCCCGGGTCCTGGTCTTCGCGACCGGTGACCGTGCCGAGGCCGCGACTGCCGCAGGCGCCGACATCGTCGGTTCCGACGAACTCATCGACGAGGTGGCGAAGGGCCGGCTGGACTTCGACGCCGTCGTCGCCACCCCGGACCTCATGGGCAAGGTCGGCCGCCTCGGCCGCGTGCTCGGTCCCCGTGGTCTCATGCCGAACCCCAAGACCGGCACCGTGACGCCGGACGTGGCGAAGGCCGTCAACGAGATCAAGGGCGGAAAGATCGAGTTCCGCGTCGACAAGCACTCGAACCTGCACTTCATCATCGGCAAGTCGTCCTTCGACGACACCAAGCTGGTGGAGAACTACGGCGCGGCCCTGGACGAGATCCTCCGTCTGAAGCCGTCCGCCGCCAAGGGTCGCTACATCAAGAAGGCCGCGATCAGCACCACGATCGGCCCCGGCATTCCGGTCGACCCGAACCGCACCCGCAACCTCCTCGTCGAGGAGGACCCGGCCGCCGTCTGAGCCTCGCGCTCACCCCGGTAGCCGCGTCCAGCGCGCGTCAGCATCGGACGAGCCCCGCAACCTTCGGGTTGCGGGGCTCGTCCTCTTTTCGGACGGGGTGTCAGTGCCCTGCGCTAGCGTTCTTGGCAGGCACAGCAATCGCATAGGGGTGGGGACCAATGAAGAGCACGACCGTGCGCCGGGTGGGACTCTCGATCGCGGTGGCGACCGCGCTGGCCTCGGTGGCCGCCTGTGGTTCCTCGGGCTCCTCCGGGGGCTCAGGCAAGGACGACAAGGCCCTCGGCAAGGGCGCGACCCGGGTGAGCCCCATCGCGGCCCTGCGCAGCGCCGAGCAGTCCACCGACAAGGCGGACTCCGCGAAGGTCGAGTCGTCCACCGTGATGGGCTCCCTGATGTCCATGGACGCCAAGGGGAACCTGGGCTGGGCCGACGGCCTCACCGGCACCCTGACGATGACGTACACCGGCGGCACCCTGGCCGACACGATGCGCGCGGCGGGCAGCACGTCGATGGAGGCCCGCTATCTGCCGGACGCGTACTACGCCAAGATGGGCGAGAAGTTCGCCCAGCAGGCCGACGGCAAGCACTGGATCAAGTACGACTACGACGACCTGGCCAAGCTCGGCGGCAGCTCCGGCGCGTACCTCAAGGACCAGATACAGAACACGACGCCGAACCAGTCGGTGAAGCTCCTGCTCGCCTCCGGTGACGTCACGAAGGTCGGCACGGAGTCGGTCCGCGGCCAACAGACCACGCACTACGCGGGCACGGTCGACGTCGCGGACCTCGCCGCCAAGAACTCGAACCTCACCGCGAGCCAGCTCGCCGCCATGAGGAAGCAGCTCACCGCGGCCGGCGTCACCACCGAGCACGTCGACATCTGGATCAACGCCCAGGACCTCCTGGTCAAGAAGACCGAGAAGGGCCAGATGTCGTCGGGCCAGTACACCCAGACCGCGTTCTACAGCGACTACGGCGTGAAGGCCGACGCGACGGTGCCCCCGGCGAGCGACACCGAGGACTTCACGGCTCTGCTGAAGAAGCAGGGCATGACCCCGGGCAGCGGTGACACGGCGACGGGGTCCGGCACGAGCTCCTGAGCGGGGCCCAACTCCGGCCGGGCCCACGGGAATTCGGAAGACCTCCCGCACCGCCCGGGGTTAGGCTCACGGCTCTCGCTGTGCATCGGCCATGCGTTCCCTGTGTCCCAGGGGTCCCTCGCGGCCGTCGCGTTCTGTTCCCTGGGGGAAACACATGCAGTCTTCCGTACGTCGTTCCACGCGCCGCGGGGCCACCGGTGCCGGGCTCGCCGCCCTGCTCCTCGCCGGGGGAGCGGTCGGCTGCTCGAAGGTCGCCGCGGACCGGTCGCCGGACATGGCGCCCGCCGCGGCCGTCGCCGCCGCGGCGAAGAAGACGGAGGACATCACGTCCCTCCGCTACCGGATGGCCGGCGAGATGCCGGGCGAGGGGACCATCAGGGCCGAGGCCGCGATGACCACCGAGCCGCAGGCCATGAGCATGAAGATGACCTCGTCCACGTCCGGCGGGACGGTCCAGCTGCGCATCGTCGGCAAGGCGCTCTACATCAACGGCGGCCCCGAGACGGCGAAGGAACTGGGCGGCAAGAGCTGGGTGAAGCTCGACATGTCCGCCCTCGGAGGCGTGGGCAACGACCTGACGGCCAACGCGGCGGGCGCCGCCGAGGCCGACAAGAACCCGGCCGCCGAGACCGCCTTCCTCGCCGGCGCCAAGGACGTGAAGAAGGTCGGCACCGAGACCGTCGACGGCGTGCGCACCACCCATTACGCCGGCAGGGTCACCCTCGCCGACGTCAGGGCCGCCGCCAAGAGCGAGGACAAGGCCACCGGGGAGCGGCGCGAGAGGAGCGTCGAGCAGTACGAGAAGATGGGCGTCGACGCGATCACCATGGACATGTGGGTCGACGGCGAGAAGCACGCCAAGCGGTTCCGGATGCGCGGCCAGGGAGACAAGGGCCCGCTGGACATGACGGTCACCTTCCTCGACCTGAACCAGCCGGTGACGGTCACCGCCCCGCCCGCGAAGGACACGACCGACCTCGCCGAGCTCATGAAGAGCGCCCAGGGCTGAGCCGTACGGGCGGATTTGCTTGAGCCTGCGGCGTTCACGTACTCTGCTCCAGAAGCCAAAGACCGCTGGTCGTTGCCGTGCCTCTCAAGGGTGTGGTGACCGAAGGATCCGCTGAACAGTGGACGACCCGCGCAGGTGAACTGGATGTGCTCCCGGGAATGCTTTTCCGGTCGAGCTACGCCCCGTGCGCCTGCGCCGGGGCGTTTTCTCTGTCCCAGCCCCTTCTGAGCGGTCCTCATCACCCGGAAGGAGGCCGACGCTCTATGGCAAGGCCCGACAAGGCTGCCGCGGTAGCCGAGCTCGCGGGACAGTTCCGCGACTCGAACGCCGCCGTGCTGACCGAGTACCGGGGTCTCACCGTGGCGCAGCTCAAGACGCTGCGTCGTTCGCTCGGTGAGAACGCCCAGTACGCCGTGGTGAAGAACACGCTGACCAAGATTGCGGCCAACGAGGCCGGGATCAACACGCTCGACGACCTGTTCAACGGTCCGACGGCGGTCGCCTTCATCACCGGTGACCCGGTGGAGTCGGCGAAGGGTCTTCGTGACTTCGCCAAGGACAACCCGAACCTCGTCATCAAGGGCGGTGTCCTTGACGGCAAGGCGCTGTCCGCCGACGAGATCAAGAAGCTCGCGGACCTCGAGTCCCGCGAGGTTCTGCTCTCCAAGCTGGCGGGTGCCTTCAAGGGCAAGCAGACGCAGGCTGCGCAGCTCTTCCAGGCGCTCCCGTCGAAGCTCGTCCGCACGGTGGACGCCCTTCGCGCCAAGCAAGAAGAGCAGGGCGGTGCCGAGTAATTCGGCTCGCAGCATGACCGCCGCCTGAGGCCTCGCGCCGCACGGCAACGGTCGTAGCGGGCCGAACGTACGCCCGCCAGACATGTACACACCGGCACCAGCCGAAATTAGTGGAAGGAAGCCATCGTGGCTCTCACCCAGGACGAACTGCTCGCCGAGTTCGAGACCATGACCCTCATCCAGCTTTCCGAGTTCGTGAAGGCGTTCGAGGAGAAGTTCGACGTCACCGCCGCCGCCGCGGTCGCCGCTGCCCCGGCCGGCCCGGCCGCCGCCGCCGAGGTCGCTGAGGAGCAGGACGAGTTCGACGTCATCCTCACCGGCGCCGGCGAGAAGAAGATCCAGGTCATCAAGGTCGTGCGTGAGCTGACCTCGCTGGGTCTCAAGGAGGCCAAGGACCTCGTGGACGGCGCTCCGAAGCCGGTCCTCGAGAAGGTCGCCAAGGACGCCGCCGAGAAGGCCGCCGAGTCCCTCAAGGGCGCCGGCGCCTCGGTCGAGGTCAAGTAACACCTTCGAGGCCGTGAACGGGGTCCCAAGGACCTTGTAACGCCTCACCCCCGAAGAGCGATCATCCATCTGGGTGGTCGCTCTTCGGCGTTCCTGGGTCGGGTGAGCGGCAGCCTTGCGATCAGGGGTTCCCGGAGTATGGTGATCTTCTTCGTGCCTCCGGGCGGCCCTGGTGGCATGTGGGGTGGGCCATGGAGGCCTTGACGAACCGCACGCAGCGCGCAATTCTCAGGACGCGTCGTCACAACGATCCGAATCCGAGGCATGGATCGGCGGCGAAGAGGGCAGTATCAACGCGTTGAGGACGTGAGCTTGCCGAGGGTGTTGAGCACGACGAGGGTCTCAAAAAAGCGGGGCTGGACATCAGTGCGCCGAGTGGCTACACTGACCCTTTGCGCTGCCTGTTAGCTGCTCCCTGCCCGTCACCAGGGGCATGCCCTCACTTGAGCATCGATGACCGGACCATCTCTGACCTGGCCTTTCCGGGCCGTCTCAGGAAGTCCGTGTCTCCTTGCCCCTGCGAGGGGCCGGTACGCGCGTAGTGAGTCCGAGCCCTCGGAAGGACCCCCTCTTGGCCGCCTCGCGCACTGCCTCGACCGCGAATATGAACAACGGCGCCAGCACCGCCCCGCTGCGCATCTCCTTTGCAAAGATCAAGGAGCCCCTCGAGGTTCCCAACCTGCTCGCGTTGCAGACCGAGAGCTTCGACTGGCTGCTCGGCAACACCGCCTGGCAGAGTCGGGTCGAGGCGGCTCTGGAGTCGGGTCAGGACGTCCCCACCAAGTCCGGTCTGGAGGAGATCTTCGAGGAGATCTCTCCGATCGAGGACTTCTCCGGGTCGATGTCGCTGACCTTCCGCGACCACCGTTTCGAACCTCCCAAGAACAGCATCGACGAGTGCAAGGAGCGCGACTTCACGTACGCCGCCCCGCTCTTCGTAACCGCTGAGTTCACCAACAACGAGACCGGCGAGATCAAGTCCCAGACGGTCTTCATGGGCGACTTCCCGCTCATGACCAACAAGGGCACCTTCGTCATCAACGGCACCGAGCGTGTCGTCGTGTCGCAGCTGGTCCGCTCGCCGGGCGTCTACTTCGACTCCTCGATCGACAAGACGTCCGACAAGGACATCTTCTCCGCCAAGGTGATCCCCTCCCGGGGTGCCTGGCTGGAGATGGAGATCGACAAGCGCGACATGGTCGGTGTCCGCATCGACCGCAAGCGCAAGCAGTCCGTCACCGTCCTGCTCAAGGCTCTCGGTTGGACGACCGAGCAGATCCTCGAGGAGTTCGGCGAGTACGAGTCCATGCGCGCCACCCTGGAGAAGGACCACACCCAGGGCCAGGACGACGCGCTCCTCGACATCTACCGCAAGCTGCGTCCGGGCGAGCCCCCGACCCGCGAGGCCGCGCAGACGCTTCTGGAGAACCTCTACTTCAACCCGAAGCGCTACGACCTCGCCAAGGTCGGCCGCTACAAGGTCAACAAGAAGCTGGGCGGCGAAGCCCCGCTCGACGCCGGTGTGCTGACCGTCGAGGACATCATCTCGTCGATCAAGTACCTGGTGAAGCTGCACGCCGGTGAGACCGAGACCGTTGGCGACAACGGCACGACGATCGTCGTCGAGACCGACGACATCGACCACTTCGGCAACCGCCGTCTGCGCAACGTCGGCGAGCTCATCCAGAACCAGGTCCGTACGGGCCTGGCGCGTATGGAGCGCGTCGTCCGCGAGCGGATGACCACCCAGGACGTCGAGGCGATCACGCCGCAGACCCTGATCAACATCCGGCCGGTCGTCGCCTCCATCAAGGAGTTCTTCGGCACCAGCCAGCTGTCGCAGTTCATGGACCAGAACAACCCGCTGTCGGGTCTCACCCACAAGCGCCGTCTGTCGGCTCTTGGCCCGGGTGGTCTCTCCCGTGAGCGGGCCGGCTTCGAGGTCCGTGACGTGCACCCCTCGCACTACGGCCGCATGTGCCCGATCGAGACCCCTGAAGGCCCGAACATCGGCCTGATCGGCTCGCTCGCCTCCTACGGCCGGGTCAACGCGTTCGGTTTCGTCGAGACGCCGTACCGCCGGGTCACCGACGGTGTCGTCACCGACGAGGTCGACTACCTGACCGCCGACGAAGAGGACCGATTCGTCATCGCGCAGGCCAACGCGCCGCTCGGGGACGACTTCCGGTTCGAGGAGACCCGCGTCCTGGTCCGCCGCCGTGGCGGAGAGGTCGACTACGTCCCCGGTGACGACGTCGACTACATGGACGTCTCCCCGCGCCAGATGGTGTCCGTCGCGACCGCGATGATCCCCTTCCTGGAGCACGACGACGCCAACCGTGCCCTCATGGGCGCGAACATGATGCGTCAGGCGGTGCCGCTCATCAAGTCCGAGGCGCCGCTGGTCGGCACCGGCATGGAGTACCGCTGTGCGGTCGACGCCGGTGACGTCCTGAAGTCGGAGAAGGACGGTGTGGTCCAGGAGGTCTCCGCGGACTACATCACCACCGCCAACGACGACGGCACGTACACCACGTACCGCCTCGCCAAGTTCTCCCGCTCGAACCAGGGCACCTCCGTCAACCAGAAGGTTGTCGTGGACGAGGGCGCCCGGGTCATCGCCGGCCAGGTGCTGGCCGACGGTCCCGCGACCGAGTTCGGCGAGATGGCGCTCGGCAAGAACCTGCTCGTGGCGTTCATGCCCTGGGAGGGTCACAACTACGAGGACGCGATCATCCTGTCGCAGCGCCTCGTGCAGGACGACGTCCTCTCCTCGATCCACATCGAGGAGCACGAGGTCGACGCCCGTGACACCAAGCTGGGCCCCGAGGAGATCACCCGGGACATCCCGAACGTCTCCGAGGAGGTCCTCGCCGACCTCGACGAGCGCGGCATCATCCGGATCGGTGCCGAGGTCGTCGCCGGTGACATCCTCGTCGGCAAGGTCACGCCCAAGGGTGAGACCGAGCTGACCCCCGAGGAGCGCCTGCTCCGCGCGATCTTCGGTGAGAAGGCGCGCGAGGTGCGCGACACCTCGCTGAAGGTGCCGCACGGCGAGATCGGCAAGGTCATCGGCGTCCGCGTCTTCGACCGCGAGGAGGGCGACGAACTGCCGCCCGGCGTCAACCAGTTGGTCCGGGTGTATGTTGCGCAGAAGCGCAAGATCACCGACGGCGACAAGCTGGCCGGCCGGCACGGCAACAAGGGTGTCATCTCCAAGATCCTGCCCATCGAGGACATGCCGTTCCTCGAGGACGGGACTCCGGTCGACATCATCCTGAACCCGCTGGGTGTCCCGTCCCGAATGAACCCGGGACAGGTCCTGGAGATCCACCTCGGCTGGCTCGCCAGCCGCGGCTGGGACGTCTCCGGGCTCAGCGAGGAATGGGCGCGCCGCCTGCAGGTCATCGGCGCCGACCAGGTCGCGCCGGGTACCAACGTCGCGACCCCGGTCTTCGACGGTGCCCGCGAGGACGAGATCTCCGGTCTCTTCGAGGCCACGATCCCGAACCGCGACGGGGACCGGCTGGTCCAGGCCTCCGGCAAGGCCAACCTGTTCGACGGCCGCTCCGGCGAGCCGTTCCCGGAGCCGATCTCGATCGGCTACATGTACATCCTGAAGCTGCACCACCTGGTCGACGACAAGCTGCACGCCCGTTCGACCGGTCCGTACTCGATGATCACCCAGCAGCCGCTGGGTGGTAAGGCGCAGTTCGGTGGTCAGCGCTTCGGCGAGATGGAGGTGTGGGCGCTTGAGGCTTATGGCGCCGCTTACGCCCTCCAGGAGCTGCTGACGATCAAGTCCGACGACGTGACCGGCCGCGTGAAGGTCTATGAGGCCATCGTCAAGGGCGAGAACATCCCCGAGCCCGGCATCCCCGAGTCCTTCAAGGTGCTCATCAAGGAGATGCAGTCGCTCTGCCTGAACGTGGAGGTGCTGTCCAGTGACGGTATGTCCATCGAGATGCGTGACACCGACGAGGATGTCTTCCGCGCAGCGGAGGAGCTCGGCATCGACCTGTCCCGGCGCGAGCCGAGCAGCGTCGAAGAGGTCTGACGGGAGTCCGGAGAC
The DNA here is from genome assembly GCF_036187565.1 of Streptomyces sp. NBC_00252. Lineage (NCBI taxonomy): Bacteria > Bacillati > Actinomycetota > Actinomycetes > Kitasatosporales > Streptomycetaceae > Streptomyces > Streptomyces sp. NBC_00252. The sequence goes on from NZ_CP108087.1 coordinate 6,022,038, forward strand.
CTGCGCCACGCAGGTCTCCGGCCCCAGGACCCCCGTATCAGACCCCAAGACTTACAACCCTGAGAGGGATTGACGCATAGTGCTCGACGTCAACTTCTTCGATGAGCTCCGGATCGGTCTGGCAACCGCTGACGACATCCGTCAGTGGAGCCACGGCGAGGTCAAGAAGCCCGAGACCATCAACTACCGCACGCTCAAGCCCGAAAAGGACGGACTCTTCTGCGAGAAGATCTTCGGTCCGACCCGGGACTGGGAGTGCTACTGCGGCAAGTACAAGCGCGTCCGCTTCAAGGGCATCATCTGTGAGCGCTGCGGCGTCGAGGTGACCCGCGCCAAGGTGCGCCGTGAGCGGATGGGCCACATCGAACTGGCCGCGCCCGTCACCCACATCTGGTACTTCAAGGGTGTCCCGTCCCGTCTGGGATACCTGCTCGACCTCGCCCCGAAGGACCTCGAGAAGGTCATCTACTTCGCGGCGTACATGATCACGTTCGTCGACGAAGAGCGCCGCACGCGTGACCTGCCCTCGCTGGAGGCGCACGTCTCCGTGGAGCGTCAGCAGGTCGAGAACCGGCGTGACTCCGACCTCGAGGCCCGCGCCAAGAAGCTCGAGACCGACCTGGCCGAGCTCGAGGCCGAGGGTGCCAAGGCCGACGTGCGCCGCAAGGTGCGCGAAGGTGCCGAGCGCGAGATGAAGCAGCTGCGCGACCGTGCGCAGCGCGAGATCGACCGCCTGGACGAGGTGTGGACCCGGTTCAAGAACCTCAAGGTCCAGGACCTCGAGGGCGACGAGCTGCTCTACCGCGAGCTGCGTGACCGCTTCGGCACGTACTTCGACGGTTCGATGGGTGCCGCGGCGCTGCAGAAGCGCCTGGAGTCCTTCGACCTGGACGAAGAGGCCGAGCGCCTCCGCGAGATCATCCGCACCGGCAAGGGCCAGAAGAAGACCCGTGCGCTGAAGCGGCTCAAGGTCGTGTCCGCGTTCCTGCAGACCTCCAACAGCCCCAAGGGCATGGTCCTCGACTGCGTCCCGGTCATCCCGCCGGACCTCCGCCCGATGGTGCAGCTGGACGGTGGCCGCTTCGCGACCTCCGACCTGAACGACCTGTACCGCCGTGTGATCAACCGCAACAACCGCCTGAAGCGCCTTCTCGACCTCGGTGCCCCCGAGATCATCGTGAACAACGAGAAGCGCATGCTCCAGGAGGCCGTCGACGCGCTCTTCGACAACGGCCGTCGTGGCCGCCCGGTGACGGGCCCCGGCAACCGTCCGCTGAAGTCGCTGTCCGACATGCTCAAGGGCAAGCAGGGTCGCTTCCGTCAGAACCTGCTCGGCAAGCGCGTGGACTACTCCGCGCGTTCCGTGATCGTCGTCGGTCCGCAGCTGAAGCTGCACCAGTGCGGTCTGCCGAAGGCCATGGCGCTGGAGCTCTTCAAGCCGTTCGTGATGAAGCGCCTGGTCGACCTGAACCACGCGCAGAACATCAAGTCGGCGAAGCGCATGGTCGAGCGCGGCCGCACGGTGGTCTACGACGTCCTCGAAGAGGTCATCGCGGAGCACCCGGTCCTGCTGAACCGTGCGCCCACGCTGCACCGCCTCGGCATCCAGGCCTTCGAGCCGCAGCTGGTCGAGGGCAAGGCCATCCAGATCCACCCGCTCGTCTGCACCGCGTTCAACGCGGACTTCGACGGTGACCAGATGGCCGTGCACCTGCCGCTCTCCGCGGAGGCGCAGGCCGAGGCCCGCATCCTGATGCTGTCCTCGAACAACATCCTGAAGCCCGCCGACGGCCGTCCGGTGACGATGCCGACCCAGGACATGGTCCTCGGTCTGTTCTTCCTCACCACCGACGGCGAGCTCCGCGACGTCAAGGGCGAGGGCCGCGCGTTCGGCTCCACGGCCGAGGCGACGATGGCGTTCGACGCCGGCGAGCTGGCGCTCCAGTCGGCCGTCGACATCCGCTTCCCGGTGGGCACCATTCCGCCGCGTGGCTGGGTGCCGCCGGTCCGCGAGGAGGGCGAGCCCGAGTGGCAGCAGGGTGACACCTTCCGTCTCCGGACGACCCTGGGCCGCGCGCTCTTCAACGAGCTGCTGCCCGAGGACTACCCGTTCGTCGACTACTCGGTGGGCAAGAAGCAGCTCTCCGAGATCGTCAACGACCTGGCCGAGCGCTACCCCAAGGTCATCGTGGCGGCGACGCTCGACAACCTGAAGGCGGCCGGCTTCTTCTGGGCGACCCGTTCCGGTGTCACCGTGGCCATCTCCGACGTCGTCGTTCCCGAGGCGAAGAAGGAGATCGTCAAGGGCTACGAGGCGCAGGACGAGAAGGTCCAGAAGCAGTACGAGCGCGGTCTGATCACCAAGGAAGAGCGTACGCAGGAGCTCATCGCGATCTGGACCAAGGCGACCAACGAGGTCGCCGAGGCGATGAACGCGAACTTCCCGAAGACCAACCCCATCTTCATGATGGTCGACTCGGGTGCCCGAGGAAACATGATGCAGATGCGTCAGATCGCCGGTATGCGCGGTCTGGTGTCGAACGCCAAGAACGAGACGATTCCCCGTCCCATCAAGGCGTCCTTCCGTGAAGGTCTGTCCGTGCTGGAGTACTTCATCTCCACCCACGGTGCCCGTAAGGGTCTGGCCGACACCGCTCTGCGTACCGCCGACTCGGGTTACCTCACCCGTCGTCTGGTCGACGTCTCCCAGGACGTCATCATCCGCGAGGAGGACTGCGGCACCGACCGCGGCCTCAAGCTGCACATCGCGGAGCGTGGCGCGGACGGCGTCCTGCGCAAGGCCGACAACGTCGAGACCAGCGTGTACGCCCGTGCGCTGGCCGAGGACATCACCGTCGACGGCAAGGTGCTGGCCCCGGCCAACACCGACCTCGGCGACGTCCTCATCGACGAGCTGGTCAAGCACGGCATCGAGACGGTCAAGACCCGCTCGGTCCTGACCTGCGAGTCCGCCGTCGGCACCTGCGCCATGTGCTACGGCCGCTCGCTGGCCACCGGCAAGCTGGTCGACATCGGTGAGGCGGTCGGCATCATCGCCGCCCAGTCCATCGGTGAGCCCGGTACCCAGCTGACGATGCGTACCTTCCACACCGGTGGTGTGGCCGGTGACGACATCACCCAGGGTCTGCCCCGTGTCGTCGAGCTCTTCGAGGCTCGTACGCCGAAGGGTGTCGCCCCGATCTCCGAGGCCCAGGGCCGCGTGCGGATCGAGGAGACCGAGAAGACCAAGAAGATCGTCGTCACCCCGGACGACGGCAGCGACGAGACGGCGTTCCCGATCTCGAAGCGTGCCCGTCTTCTGGTCAGCGAGGGCGAGCACGTCGAGGTGGGCCAGAAGCTCACCGTGGGTGCCACCAACCCGCACGACGTGCTGCGCATCCTGGGTCAGCGTGCCGTCCAGGTCCACCTGGTCGGCGAGGTCCAGAAGGTGTACAACTCGCAGGGTGTGTCGATCCACGACAAGCACATCGAGATCATCATCCGGCAGATGCTCCGCCGTGTGACGATCATCGAGTCCGGCGACGCCGAGCTGCTGCCCGGCGAGCTGGTCGAGCGCTCCCGCTTCGAGCAGGAGAACCGTCGTGTGGTGCAGGAGGGCGGTCACCCGGCCTCCGGTCGTCCGCAGCTCATGGGTATCACCAAGGCCTCGCTGGCCACGGAGTCCTGGCTGTCGGCGGCGTCCTTCCAGGAGACGACCAGGGTCCTGACGGACGCGGCGATCAACGCCAAGTCCGACTCCCTGATCGGCCTCAAGGAGAACGTCATCATCGGTAAGCTCATCCCGGCCGGTACGGGCCTGTCCCGCTACCGCAACATCCGGGTCGAGCCGACCGAGGAAGCCAAGGCCGCGATGTACTCGGCCGTCGGCTACGACGACATCGACTACTCGCCGTTCGGCACGGGCTCCGGCCAGGCCGTTCCGCTGGAGGACTACGACTACGGTCCGTACAACCAGTAAGCGAGCAGGCTGAGTTGAACTGAAGGGCGGTCACTCCGTTTCGTACGGGGTGGCCGCCCTTCGGCGTTGTCTCAGCGCGCGGTGATTTCGAGCGCGGTGACCACGACCGTCGCTACGGCGGCCAGCGCGCCGATGCTCGCCAGTGGCCAGCGGGATCGCTCCAGGGTGTCCAACCGCCGCTCGTGGTCGGCGAGTTGCTTGTCGGTCTGGTCGCTGCGCTGGACCAGTAGCGCGAGCGAGCCGTCGACCCGGGCGAACCCGGCCTCCAACGAGCCGCGCAGCCGCTCCAGTTCGAGGGCGACGGTGATCGCGTCGTTCGGATCAGTGTCGTTCATCGGCGTCCCCCGTTCGCAGCCACTCGGGCAACAGGGCCTGTACGGCGGGCAGGGCCATGACCCTGGTGACGCCGGCGGCGACGGCCAGGGCGCCGGCCACCCACGGGATCGTCTCGGCGACACCGGCGGCGTCGACGACCGTAGGAAGAAGGACACACAGGCCGACAGCGGTCTGGACTACGGTGCGGAGGGTTCGCTTGGCGGCCTCTGACATGGGGCTTCCTTTCTCAGGAGCTGTACGGGACCTTCAGCGCGGCCCAGGAGGTGGCGCCGGGCCAGCCGTCGGCTGCGGTGCCGGTGTAGCCGAGCTTGCGCTGCCACTTGGCGTAGGAGGCCTTGTCGACGGTGGTCCACTGGGGGCCGGGGCCCGCGGTGTACGCCGAGCAGCCGACGGCGACCAGGCGCTTGCCCATCGCGGTGACGATCGCGGACCTGGGGTTCTTCTTGAACCAGTCCGCGCCCGGGAAGGGCTGGTAGGTCGGCTTGGCGGGCGGGGTGACCTTGGTGCCGAGGCGGGTGGCCACGCGGGTGCGGAAGTCGGCCATCGCGAAACCCCGCGGGTCGATCTTGGTGTTCGTCCACTCCTTGTGGCCGATCACCGAGTGGGCGTTCCAGCCGTGTGCTCGGCAGAGGGCGGCGGAGGCCCGGACCATCGCGTCGAGTTGGACCGCGGGCCAGGGGTCCTTGCCGTCGCCGAGGTTGACGCACTCGAAGCCGTAGAAGTGGACGTTGCCGTCCGTGTTGTTCTGGTTCGGGGCGGGGAGGGTGGGGCTCTGGGCGATGACGGCCTTCAGTACGTCGCCGTCGCCGCTGCCCGCGTGGTTGGCCCGGCCGTTGCCCACGAGGTGGACTGTGCCGTCCTTGGCGATGACTCCGTGGCAGAGGGGGCCGGGGAGTACTGAGTCGCCGTTGTAGCAGAGGTTGACGGAGGGGGTGGTGCCGGAGGTGACGGTGTGGTGGATGACGACGCCGTTCACTGGGCCCCAACTGCCCTTGGTGTTGCGGTTGTTGGCGCGCCAGCCGGGGTGTTCGACGACGGTGATGCCCTCGGCTTTCAGGGCTGCGATCAGGGTGTCCGGGGAGAGGGGTGTGGCCATGGGGTGCCTTCTTGGTCGGCGGGTGGGCATGAAAAAACCCGGGCCGGGGGTGGGGGCTCGGGTTGTGTGCGGTGTGCGAGTGGGTGGGGGCTGGTCGCGCAGTTCCCCGCGCCCCTAGGGGTTGGGGTGGGGCGGAGTGAGAGGGCTGGGTGCGTCCGCGCGGCGGTAGCCGCATGTTTGGGCAGCTCCGCGCCCCTTAGGGGGTTGGGGTGAGCGGGATGAAAAGGCTGGTCGCGGCCGCGCGGCGGTAGCCGCATGTTCGGGGCAGCCTCGCGCCCCTAGGGGGTCGCCGTTGCCGTTGGTTCGGTGTCGCCGTTTCCGTCTCCCGGGTCCGTCTCCGGTGGGGTCCACTTGGCGCAGAGGGCCGTGTATGCGGCCGTGTTGTCCACGAAGTTGGCGAGGGCCGCGGCTACGGCCTGTTGGGGGGCCGTGGGGTCGGGGACCACCGGGTTGGTGCCGATCGGGAGGACGGTGACGCGGCCGCTGCCGCGGAGGGTGGCGGCGTTGGGGCCGGACTCGGTGAACTGGGCGGTGACGGTGACCGGGGAGTAGAGGCCGGTGACCGAGTCGGGGGCGATGACGGTGTTGTAGCTGGAGTCGGAGACGTTGATGTAGACCGTGTGGCCGGCCTCGGTGATGGTGGCGCGGCCCGCGAAGTCGATGGCGAGGCCCCAGGGCTGGGTGGGGTCGATGTCCATGGGTTGTCCTTCCTCAGGTCTGGCGGCCGTACATCAGTACGGGGTTGACGTAGACGGTGCCGGAGGCGCTGGTGACCTGGGCCTGGACCTCGACCTTGAGCAGGCCGCCGTAGGCCGCGGAGAAGTCGGAGGCGACCGGGCCCGACTGGTCGAAGTCCGCGCCGGCGGCGACGACGGTGCCCCACTGGGCGCCGTTGACGAGGAGCTGGACGGAGCCGGTGGCGCCGGAGCTGGCACGGGTGTTCATGAGGAGCCGCATTCTTGGCTGCCAGACGACGTTGTAGGACATCGCGATGGTCGTCATCGAGGTCGCCGTGGTCTGCGGCCAGCGGGTGACGGCCGCGTCCTGCGGCGGCAGCAGGTTCAGCCAGGGCCGGGCGAGACCGCCGGTGGCGACGTCGTCCGAGATCAGCTCGCGCTCGGCGATGTCGTAGATGCGCAGGGGCTGTGCGGAGGTGGCGGTGCCGTCGCCGTTGTACATGCTGATGGCGCGGGTGCCGGTCTGCCGGCGGAGTTCCATGCGGTACTCGCTGGTGCCGGGCCACTTGCCGACCTTGAAGATCGGGGAGCCGGTGGCCGGGCCGACCTCCAGGGTGCCGCCGGAGACGGTGTTGAGGGCGGGGCGGGTGTTGACGGCGGTGGAGAGCTGCTGGATGCGGCGCTCCATCTGGGTGAGCCGGTCGATGATGTCTTCGGGGAGCTGGGGCATCAGACCTCCTCCAGGTAGAGGTCGGCGGTGTCGGGGCGGCCGCGCTGGGCGGGGCTGACCTTGACGCCGATGATCCGGTAGCGGGTGTCGAGGCCCTCGGCGTACCACTCGTCGGTGATCCGGATGCGGACCGTGCGGCCGATCAGCGCGGACGGGACCAGGTCGTCGAGGCGGACGCTGATCTCGGGGATCACCACCGCGCCGGTCGCGGCGGCCAGTTCGGTGCGGGCGAGGGCGGTGAGGGTGGCCGTGTCGGTGATGTCGTTGTGGTCCGAGGTCAGGTCGATGCGGGGGTAACCCGCTTGTCCGATCAGGTCGTTGGCCACCGCGACCGTCGAGCAGAGCGGGCGGGACTCGCTCGCCTGGTCGCTGTTGGTGGAGGCGCCCCGGGCCCGGTCGGTGGTGCCGCCGCGGGTGGCGTCGCGGGGGAAGGAGTACGCCAGGATCGTGCCCGGGCGGTCCATCACCAGGTCGGTGGCGCCGGTGAGGATCTTCGGGCTGCCGAGCCGGAGCCGGCGCACCCGGGCGCCGGTCGTCGGGTCCGTGTAGACCGAGATGTAGTGCTCGAAGCCGTTCTCCAGCGCGGCCAGGGCGTCCAGCGCGTCGAGGTAGACCGTCTCGTCGCCGTCGCGGTAGCTCGCCGAGCGGGTCACGCCGGAGGTCTCGGTGCCGTAGGTGACGCCGATGTCGCCACCGGGCAGCGCGGTCTGGAGGTCGGTCCACAGGGCGCGGGCCACGTCCAACTGGTCGCCGTTGAGCGAGAGTTGGTAGTCCTCGTCGTACTCCGGTGTGGTCGCCCGGATCAGGCGTCTTCCCGCGTACGACTCGAAGGTCGCCGCCTGGACGCCGAGGGTGAGGACGCCCTGGTCGTCGCTCTGGAGGGTGCTCGTCCAGACGATGCCGCCCCACCACAGGTCGCTGCCGCGCTGGAGGTAGACCGAGGTGCGGCCCTCCTCGATGCGGCGGACCCGGGCGGCCATCGCCGCGTCCGGGACGGGGATGGTGCCCGAGAGCGAGCCGGCCTTGCCGATGTAGTCGTCGACGGTGACATCGCGCAGCGGCAGGATGTCGATGGTGTTGTCGGTGCGCAGGTCGCAGAAGATCGCCCGGTAGGGCGTGTTGACGGTGGTCATACGGCGGCCTCGTAGGTGGCGGAGCCGGTGACGGTGTGGCCGTTCGCCCAGGTCCACGGGGTGAGGGAGTCCACCCCGCCGACATAGGTGAAGGTGGTGGCGCTGGGCTGGCCCGAGGAGGTGATCAGCTCGAAGGCACCGGTGGTGGAGAGGTAGAGACGGGCCGCCGCGCGGTTGCCCGCGGTGCCCGCGGCCATCTCGGCGAAGCCGATGGACAGCCGGGTCGAGGCCGCGGCGACCGGCAGCGAGAAGCGCCAACTGTCGTTCGTGGTGGGGCTGCTGCCGAAGTTGGTGGTGCTGCCGAACGTGATCTGGAAGTTCAGGTGCACGGTCGTCCCGAACTTCACGTACCGGCCGCTCACCGAGGCGTTCCCGAAGGCCGGGGTCGCCGAACCGGTGTTGGTGGTCCAGGTCGGGGTCCAGCTCTGCCAGGTCGGCAGCACCGGGTAGTCGGTCCAGGCGGTGCCGTTCCAGCGCTGCAACTGGCCGCCCGCGTCCCGGTATTGGCCCGGGTAGGCGCCGTTCGCGGTGTCGGTGGTGACCGGGAGGATGCCGCCGAGGCCGACCGTCGCGTTGCGGACGCCGGTGAGGGCGGTGGCCCAGGTGATGCCGCCGGTGCCCGCGCTCGTGTTCTTCGGTACGGCGATCTGGTAGAGCGGGATCGAGAGGTCGGGGGTGGCCGGGATCGCCGGGGTGGCCGCGGGGGTGCCCTTGACGATCTCCACGACGGCCTCGCTGCGGCCCGAGCCGTCGTAGAGGTCGTCGTAGATCCGCAGGACGAGCAGGTCGATCCGGCCGTAGAGGGCGTCGCCGTCGGCGAAGGTGACGTTCAGGTATTCGGTGAGGGCGACCGGGTAGGCGCCGCGGGCGTCGGTGGACTGGACGACCGCGCGGCCGGGGCTGACCGAGGCGCTCATGCTGCTCGCGGTGCCGGTCAGGGTGAAGCCGGTGATGCGGAACTGGCCGTCGGGGGAGCCCGGGAGGATGCCGGAGCGGGTGGCGACGGGTGAGGTCGGGGTGAGAGCACCGAGCGAGACGAGCCGGGTGTCCTCGCGGGACTGGCTGTCCGGGGACAGCCAGCCGGAGCGAACGGCCATGGTCGAACTCCAATCAAAGGGTGAGGAGTTGAGGGAGTGTCAGGAGATCGGGTCCACGCGCAGGTGGATGGTGTCGAACCAGCAGGTGACGCTCGCCGAGGTCGACCGGTGCATCGCGGTGACCGTGCAAGTGGCGCCCGGGGACAGGGAGTTGAGCCGCAGCTGGGTCGAGACCGACTTGCTGACCGCGCCCGAGCCGGAGGCCGCCCGCTCGTCGTCCGGCGCCCAGATCACCGTCGGACCCAGCGTGACCTGGGGGGACAGGTGGGCGGTCGCGGTCTCGCTGCCCGCCGTGTAGACGCGGGCGCCGATGCCGATGATCACCGAACCGGACGGGGGCGCGGTGAAGTTGAGCGTCAGGGACGTCACGGCGGTGCCCGCGAGCGTCGCCGTGTATGTCGTCGAGGTGGTCGAGCCGGCGTCCAGGGACTGCGTGAACGCCGGTCCCGGCACGGCCGGTTGCCAGGAACTGCCGTTCCAGCGCTGGAGTTGACCGGCCGCGGTGTCGCGGTACTGGCCGGGGTAGCCGCCGGTGGTGAGCACGCCCGCCGGGGCGATCCCGCCGAGGGCCTTCGGATACGGCACCCAGGCCGTGCCGCTCCACCGCTGGAGGGTGCCGTCGCCCTCGTTGTCCTGGTACTGGCCGCGGTAACTCCCCGCCACCGTGGCGTTGTTGTAGGCCGGGAGGATGCCGCCCACCGATACCAGCGTGGTCCGCAGGTCGGTGATGGCGGTGGCCCAGGGGATGCCGCCCGTGCCCGCGCTCGTCCCGGCCGGGACCGCGACCTGGAACAGCGGCAGCGCCAGGCCGGGGGCGGCCGGTGCGGCGGGCACGGCGGCCGGGGTGCCCTGGACGGTCTCGACGGCGGCCTCGCTGCGGCCGGAGCCGTCCGCCTCGTCGTCGTAGATCCGCAGGACGACCAGGTCGACGCGGCCGTACTGGGCGTCGCCCGGGGCGAACGACACCGTGACGTCCTCGTCGAGGGCGACCGGGTAGGCGCCCCGGGTGCCGGCGCCCTGGACGACGGCCCTGCCGGGGTGGACGACAGCCGTCATCGTGCCCGTCGTGCCGGCCATGCCCAGGCCGCCGATCCGGAACTGGCCGTCGTCGGTGCCCGGCAGGATGCCCGAGCGGCTCTGCAGCGGGCCGGCCGGAGTGGTGGCGCCGAGGGCGGTGTGGCGGGTGTCCGCCCGCGTCTGGCCGTCCGGGGACAGCCACCCGTAACGAACCGTCACGACGCGGACTCGTACGTGCCGTGGATGGACAGCACGTCACCGACCGCCCACGCGTAGGGCAGCGACTTGTCCCAGATGCCGGTGCTGGTGGCGGAGGTGTCGCGAATCGAGCGGACGTAGCCGACACCGCTGGTCGACGCGAGCAGGCCGCTGCCCTGGTAGAACAGCAGCGCCGAGGAGTCGTAGGCCTCCGCGCTCAGCACCCGGCCGTCGAGCTTCCACGCCGTGCCGTTCGGCGCGAACGGCAGCCGGAACGTCCAGTTCGCGTTCGCGTCCTGGGCGGTCAGGTTGGTCGTCGAGCCGATCTTCAGATAGATCCGCACGTGCACGACCGTCCCGAGCTTCGCGTATGACCCCGCCAGCGTGCCGTTGCCGATCACGGGCGCGGCGCCGGTCTCGGCGCCCCACACCGGGGTGTAGTCCGTCCAGGTCGGCGAGGGCAGGTAGTTCACCCAGGCCGTGCCGTTCCAGCGCTGCAGCACTCCGGCGGAGGTGTCGCGGTACTGGCCGGTGTAGCTCGCGGTGGTGACCGCGCCGGCCGGGGCGATACCGCCCAGGGCGCTCGGGTACGACACCCAGGCCGAGCCGTCCCACCGCTGCAGCGCGCCGCCGGAGTCGCGGAACTGGCCCGGGTAGGCGCCGTTGCCGGTCTCGCCGTACGCGGGGAGGATGCCGCCGACCGCCACGACGGGGGTGCGCAGGTCGGTGACGTCGGTGCTCCAGGTGATGCCGCCCTTGCCCGCGCTGATGCCCGCGGCGACCTTGACCTGGTAGAGCGCGAGGCCGATGCCGGGGATCACCGGGGCGACGGGGGCGGCGGCCGGGGTGCCCTTGATGATCTCCAGGGCCGCCTTCGTCTGGCCGGAGTTGTCGTAGAGCGAGTCGTAGATCCGGAGGACGACCAGGTCGATACGGGGGTTGGTGGCGTTGCCGTCGGTGAAGGTCAGGGCGGACGGCTCGGGGAGGGTGACCGGGTAGGCGCCCTGGGTGGCGCCCGCCGCGATGACGGCACGGCCCTCGTGGACGGTCGCCGACATGGCGCCCGCCGCGCCCTCCAGCCAGAAGCCGGACATGCGGTAGAGGCCGTCGTAGGAACCCGGGAGGATGCCGGAGCGGACCTCCAGGGGGTTGACGGGGGTGGTCGCGCCGAGCTGGGTCAGACGGGTGTCCTCGCGGGTCTGGCCGGTCTCGGCCACCCATGCGCTGCGGAGGTTCATGTACGGGGCTCCTGTGGTGGATGGGGTGTGTGGTGGGGCTGCGGGTGCGCGGGCCGTCCCGATCGCTCCCCGGCGGGTCAACTGGCCCTGGGCGCGCGGTGGTTCAGGTGCGGAGCCACTCCGCGGTGAAGTTGGTGGCGTAGCCCGAGCCGCCGAGGGTGGTGAGGGTGGTGCCGGAGTTCTGGAGGCCGTAGAGCGCGAGCTTGTCGCCCGCCGCGCACTTCAGGAGGGCCGTGCCGGTGACGCTGGTCGCGCCCGGGCCGGCTCCGATCAGCCAGGTGGCGCGGGGGACTCCGGCGCCGTTCTGGTAGATGCGTGCGCCGCGTGAGCCGGTCGCCGACTCGTTGAACCAGGTGAGGGTGCAGCCCACCCGCCACCAGCCCGCCCTCGGCACGGTGTAGGTGTTGGACCCCGACCAGCCGGTGGCGTCGTCGACGTCCGTCGTCTGGAGGGTGATCTGCGTCCAGGGGCCGGAGGTGACGGACTGGCCGGTGGTCTGCTCCACGCTCAGCAGGATCTTCGAACGGCCCTCCGCGTACTGCCAGTTGGAGCCGTCCCAGCGCTGGAGGAGACCGGCCGCGTTCTCCTGGTACTGGCCGGCGTAACTGCCCGTCGTCAGCGCCCCGACGGGGGCGATACCGCCCACCGCCTTCGGGTACGACACCCAGGCCGAGCCGTCCCACCGCTGGAACGTGCCCGGGGTGTCGCGGTACTGCCCGGGATAGGCGCCGTCGAAGCCCGACGCCGGGACGATCCCGCCCAACGCGGCCGTGGAGTAACGGAGGTTGGTGACCGCCGTGGTCCACGACAGGCCGCCGTTCCCCGCCGAGGCGCCGGCCGGGACCGCTATCCGGTAGAGGGGGATGGCGTTGCCGTTCGGGGTGGCGGGGGCGACCGGGATGGCCGCCGGGGTGCCCTGAACCAGCCGTACCAGCGCGGTGGTTGAGCCCGTGCCGTCGTAGTCGTCGTCCAGTACGGCGAGTTCGACCAGGTCGATGCGGCCGTACTGGGCGTCGCCGTCCGGCACGGTCAGGGTCTCGGGGTCGGTCACCGCGACCGGGTAGGTGCCCTGGAGGATGCGGGCGCTCTGGACGAAGGCGCGGCCGGTGCCGATCGTGAACGTCATCGTCCCGGTGGCGCCGGTGAGCGCGAAACCGCCGGGGACAATGCCGCCGCGTGCCTTCAGGGGGACGTTGTCGGCCGTGCTCGCGTTGATGGTGAGCAGGCCGGAGAGGGTGAGGCGGGTGTCCTCACGGGTCTGGTCGCCCGGCGTGAGCCAGGCCGCTCTGACCGTCATGCGATCACCACTCCGCCGAGCGCCAGCGCACCGAGAGCTGCGCGCCCGTGTCGTAGGTGTCGGGGCGGAACGCCAGCTCGGCGCGGCCCGGTTCGAAGGCGAAGAGCTCCTCGGGGCTGCTGTCCGCCGCCGCGGTGTGACGCCGGGAGGCGGTGGAGTTGAGGGTGACCGTGCCGGCCGCCGTGTCCACGACGAGTTCGTCGCCGGCGGCGAGTCCGATCTCGTAGCGCAGCCGCCGGCCCGAAGTGCGGTCGGTGACGGTCGGGTTGGTGCAGGGGCCGGTGAACGTGAGGATCGGATGCGTGGGCGCCGAACCGGAGTTGTCGGCGCCGACGTCTCCCGTGGACGACGCCTGGCCCCAGTACAGCGGCCAGGTCAGCGGCCAGGTGAGGCCGCTCTCCGGCTGCGGGGCGCCGGTGACGGCCGTCTGCTCGTCGACGGTGTAGCGGCGCGGGTCGGTGGCGTACCACTGCACGGACGACTTGGAGACGCCCTGTGTCGTGTACGTCCGGTCGGCGGCCAGTACGCGCTGGCTCACCCGGGCGCGGATGGCCAGGGTCTCGCCGTGCAGCCGTACCGCGAGCCAGCGTTCGGAGTCGCCGAGCAGCAGGGCCTGGCGGAGGGCGCGCATCGCGGTGAGCGAGGACGCGGTGTCGTCGCTCGGGGGCACGGTCCATACCGAGCCGCCGACCTTGCGGGGTTTGGCGTAGCGCGCGCCGGGCCAGGCGCCGTGTGCGGTGGGGTGATCGGCGTCTGTCGTGTCGTAGTCCGGCAGGTCCTCCCACCCGGTGAGTCCGTCACTGCCGATCTCGTACGGCGTACCGGGGCCGAGCAGCAGGCCCGCCCACTGGAGTTGGCCGTCTCGGGTGATGAGGGTGCCGGGGGGGATGTCGTCGGTTGTTGTGGCGGAGGGGGTGGTCGTGAGATCGGCCATGGGGCGTCACCTCGCTGGGGTGGGTGGGGTAAGGAGAGACGGGGGGCGTGATGGCTTCGCCGGGGGTTGTTCGTCGGCTGCAGGCGCGTTGTGGCTGGTCGCGCAGTTCCCCGCGCCCCTAGGGGGTGTGGCTGGGGCGGGGTTGAGAGGTTGCGCTGGGATGTGGTCACGCCCGCGCGGCGGGGCCGCAGATGGATACGGCCCCGCGCCCCTGGGGGGTGTGGCTGGGGCGGGGCTGCATGGTTGTGGGCTATGCGCGGGCGCCTGCGTGGGCCTTGGTCAGGAAGAGGAGGTCGGTGGCTGTGCCGTGGGCGCCGGTGCCGTGGGTTTCGTGGAACTCGCTTATGTGGTGGATGGGTTGGGCGTGCCGGGGGGAGCGGGTGCGGGCGGCGAGGGCGCGTTGGCGGTCCAGGGCCGTGAGGGAGAGGACCTTGCCGGTGCGGGCGCCGGGGATGGCGATGCCGCCCTCCGCGAGCATCGGGATCTTGCTGAGGTGCACGCCGAACTTCTTGCCGAGGATGCTGAAGCTGAGCTTGTTCAGGCCGTCGATCACCCAGTTCGCGAAGGCGACCAGGCCCTCGATCGGACCCTTCACGACCCCGGCGACGGTCTGGGCACCGGTGGTGACGAACCGGCCCATCGCACGCAGGGTGTTGGCGGTGGCGTTCTTGATCCGGGTGAAGCCGGCCGGGATGTCCTTGGTGATCCAGTTCAGGACCGGCTTGACGGCGTTCTTGAGGCCGCTCCAGATCGCGGACACCTTGCCGCTCAGGGCGCGGGTGTCACCGGTGGTCAGCGCCTTGAGGACGGCGAAGCCGGTGCCGATGACCGTGCCGAGGACGGAGAGGGTGGTGGCAATCAGGGTGAGGTAGCCGGTGACGTACGTGTTCACCGCGCTCGCGATCAGCTTCAGCACCGGGCCGAGGATCGTGAGGTAGCTCTGGACGTACTTCAGGATCAGCGTGGCCAGTTGGTCCATCAGCCGCTGGCCGGTCTCGGAGTTCAGCGCGATGTCCAGCAGCCAGCCGGCCAGGGGGAGCAGGATGCCGGCGACGAAGCCGAGGGGGTTGGCTCGGGTGACGGCGTTGATGATGATCATCACGCCGGAGCCGATGGTCATGGCCGTACCGAAGGTGTCGAGGAGACCGCCCAGGACACCGGACGCGGCGATGAGAGTCCCGACGACGGCGAAGACACCGCCCAGGCCGGTGCTGAGCCTGCCGAGGGCCTTCTTGGCCGAACTGATCCTGGTGGCGGTCGACTTGATGCCGGAGGCCGCGGTGGTCGAGGTCTGCCCGGTCCTGGTGACGGAACGGGCCGCGGTGTCCGCGTTCGTCTTGATCTGCTGTACGGCGGTGGCGCCCTGGGCCGCGGGTGCGGCGACGCGGTCGAGGTCGGCGGCGGCGCCGGTGACGCGCTGGGCGAAGGACCGTACTCCGGACTGGGCCTGGTCGACCCTGGTCCGGAAGGAACGCAGGGCGGGGACGGCACCGGCGAGGGGATTGCCGAGCGGCGCGGCCGCGCTGCTCATCCGCGCGCCTTCGCCAGGAACATCAGCGCGTCGGCGGTGCTCTGCGGGGTGCTGGTCTGGGCGGCGTAGTAGTTCTCGATGTGCAGCGCGCTGCCGTCCGCGCCGGACATCCCGGCGTACGCCTGCCCGCGCGAGGCCGCGGCCTTGAGCAGCCGGTCGAGCTTGCTGAGCGGCAGGACGGCCTCCGCCTCACCGGCCTCGGCCAGGAGCGCCGGGACACCGCCGGAACGGGGCATCACGACACCGCCGGAGGCCAGCGCGGGGATCCTCGGCAGGCTGACGCCGAAGGTCTTGCCGCCGACCATCGGGACCCAGCCGGGGATGGAGACGTGGATGCCGTTGAGGGCGCCGATCGCGCGGTTGATGAGCCCGATGACGGCGTTGATCGGGTCACGGACCGCGCCCTTGATGCCGTTGAATGCCTGGCCGGCGATGCCCTTGAGCCCGCCCCAGATGCTGGACAGCCGGTCCTTCACGGCCCGGAAGGCGTCCGGGATCGCCGACTTGACCCAGCTGACGACCGGCGAGATGACGGCCTTGATGCCCTTCCAGACGCCGGAGACGACCGTACCGATCGCCTTCAGGACGCCGGTGATGATCGACTTCCATACGTTGACGTAGGTCTTGATCACCGTGGCGACGGCCTTCACGATGTTCGTGATCGCCGTCTTGATCCCGCTCCACACCGACTTGATCAGCTTGCCGGCGTTCTTCATGATCGGCTCGATGGCCTTCATGACGCTGCTGATCACGGCCTTGATGACCTCGAAGGCCTGCTTCAGGACCTTCTGCATGGTCTTGGAGTTGGTCACCATGTCGATGACCTTTGAGATGAGTGGCTGGAGCAGGCTCATGAGCATGCCGAAGAAGTTGCCCTTCATCGACTTGTTCATCTTGTCCTGGCCGGTGGCCGCTTTGCCCGCACCGGATTCGTACTTGCCGAGATTGACACCGGCGCTCGAGCCCGTCTTGCCGGCCTTGGCGAGGGACACCTCGGCCCGGTCGGAGGCGGTCTTGAGGTCTTTCAGCTCCTTTCCGGAGCCCTGGGCGGCGGTCTTGAACTGCTTGAGCTGACCTTCACCGGACTTCGCCTTGTCACCGACGCCTTTGACGGCGGTACCGGCCGTGCCCGCCTGGGTCTGGAAGTTCTTGAGTCCGGTCGATGATCTGCTGAGTGCCTGAACGAGGGACATCTGTTCTCTGGTCCTTTCGCGGTCGAGGTGCATATGAACTGGCCCAGTCCATTGCTTTTAGATGCCCGCCAAGGCCTGGCTCAGCGTGTTGACGGAGCCCGTCAATGCGACGAGATTTTTAGCCGTACTGTCCCTGGGTTTTGGTGCCTGCGGTTTTCCGGCGCTTCCGGCCGCTCGCAGCCTGCTGCGAAGGTCGTCCACGCCGCTTTTTGCTTCGTCGGCTGTCCGCTGGGCCAATCGGACATCGCTGTGCAGGTCCTGGCCCTGAGCGGCTTTATAGAAGGTCCCCTTCGCCCAGTTGCGTATCTGTTGCTTCTCCTGCGCCAGCCTCCGCATCATCTCCTGCTTCTGTTCCTGTTCCTTGTTCTTCTTTTCCTGGTCCTCTGTCTCCAGTTTCCTGACGATCTTGTCGGGCATGACCCTGCGCCACCAGTCGTTGTCGGGCTTGGTCCAGGGAAAGGCGTAGAGGGAGTTTCCCAGCCAGCTGATCCCTTTCTCGTCCACTTTGAAGAGAGTGAAGTCGACCTTGACGAGAGTGAGTCCCGTGGCCACCGCAGCGAGACCGATTTTCACGTAGTCAAGCGAGTGATTGATCGCCGTCACCTTCATGGTGAGCGTCTTGGCTTCGTCTTTTCGGAAATAGGCCTGGAGGACGTTGCTCAGGGAAGGGACGTCCTTGCCCCAGTCCAGGGAGTGTTCGGCGCTACCGCCCGAGGGACCTGACATGTGTGTGCCTCTCTTCTGTGTTTAACTCTTCTTCTCCTGAAGGGCTTGAATCCCGGTAATGCGCGATGCGATCATCTGCGGAGTGGCCGAGAACGTGGCTTAAAAAGGGGAAGATGTGGACGCTGCGGTAGTCGTGGATATCCAGGGCGGATTCGTCCCCAATGTGGTGTTGGAGAGCGTTCGGTTTGCCGTGCCGCTGGCCGAGTCCGAGTTCGGCGGACTGGCGGCAGGCATCTGGTTCTGCGCCGGCAGACCGATCAGGATTCCCCTTCCGGAGCCGGCGGGGCTCGACGCCTGGGTCGACGACTGGCTCGACCGCGGTTCGCCGACCGCGCGGCTACGCGGTGTGAAGCGCGACAATGGCTTGCAGCGCTTGAAGGAGAGCGGGAAAATCCGCAGCGGTCAGCCGTTCCGGCTTAGTCCGACGCTGGAATCTGTCCTCGATGCGTCGGCGAATCTGCGGGACCACACCGTCGTGTTCGTCGTGCTGACGGAGGAGCCGGAGGACGGCGCGGAGTTCATGGCGACGATGAAGCGCGCGGCACGCTATCCGGTGTTCTGGGTCTTCATCGGAGCCGAGGCATCGGTGGAGCGGTCGGCGCGGCTAGGGGTGGTGGACACCCTGGGCCGAGAGCCCGGGGACCCGGAGAACTTCGTCATCGTCAAGGTCAACGGCTGGCCCGCCGTGACGCGTTGGTCCGTCTCCAGGAAGGTCAGGCGGGCGGTCCGACGCTGGCGCAGCCGGACTCCCCTCGGCTGAGGCGGACGGGGCGGAAGCGAGCCTGGAGATGAGCGGCGGGCGTTCAGCGCCGAGCTACGCCTCCGTACGCAGCAGCCCTGACCCCACGGCCCCCGCGAACTCCGCCCACGCCCTTCGGCTCACCGTGGCCCACGGCAGTTCCGGCTGTTTCGAGTCGCGGAGCGCGATGAGGGGGCCGGTGGTTGCTATCTCGACGCAGTTGTTGGCGGAGGCCTCGGAGTACGAGGACTTGGTCCACTTCAACTCGGGCACGGCGGCTCTTCCTCTTACAGCTCTTTGATGATGTCGAGGATGGCGTCCCTCGACTGGCTGCGATTCAACGCTACTTGTTCGACCGCGTCCATACGGCGCCGGAAGTTGGCCAGTTGGGCGGGAGCGTCGAAGAAGACGGCTCCGGTGGGTGAGTCCACCTGGACCGTGTCCAGGTGGGGACTGTCGGCCGCCACGTAGAGCACGGAGTCGCCTGCCATGGGGAACCCGCCCGCGCTGAACGGGATCACGAGGAGGGTGACGTTGTCTCGCTCGCTCTCCGAGAGCAGATGGTTGAGCTGGGCGCGGGCCACCTGCCGGCCGCCCACCTGCATGCGGAGCGCGGTCTCGTGAATCACGCCCTGGTAGGGCACCGAGGGCTCCTTGGTGATCACCGCGTGGCGGGCGAGGCGTTGGGCGATGCGCAGTTCCACTTCGAGGCGCGGCAGCGCCGGGATGAACAGGTCGAAGAGGGCACGTGCGTGATCCTCGACCTGGAACATGCCTGGCAGATGGGCAGTCTGAAGCGTGCGTAGCGACGCCGCGTGGTGCTCCAGTTCGGCCAGGTCCAGGAAGTCCGGCGGCACCTTGCCCCGGTACTCGTCCCACCAGCCGCCGCTGCGGCCGCCCGTCATCGAGGCCAGCGCGTCGATCAGCGTCGGGTCGTCGCACTCGTAGATCGCTGCCAGGCGTCGCAGGCGCTGCTCGCTGATGCCGAACCGGCCCGCTTCCGTGTTGGAGATCGTGGTGCGGTCCGTGCCGAGGAGTTCGGCGGCTCGCGGCGCGGACATGCCGGTGGCCTCCCGCAACCGTCGTAGCTCGGCGCCGAAACGGCGTTGCCGGACTGTCGGGGTCTGCCTCGGTGCCATGTCGTCCTCTCCTCGCTCGCGCACAGTGTGCCCAGCGGCGTCGGGCCAGTCCATCGAACAACAAAACTCAACCTGTTGGAGCCAATTTGGTCTCACCTGTTGTAAATCGCCGCTACGGTGAGGCGCACCCCACTCATCGACTCCCCGCGAGGTGAACGATGGACCACCCTCCCTTCGACACCACCCCCACCCGCGTCGGTTGGGACACCTCCGCCCTCGACCCCCTCCGCCCCGTCGCCGAGGCCCGGCACCGCACCCGCGTCTGGCTCCAGGAGCACTGGAAACTGGGCGAGTTGGCCGGCTCCGTCGAGCTCGCGGTGGGGGAGCTGTGCACCAATGCCGTACGGCACGGCGGTGGGCTCGCCGGGTTGGAGCTGGCACTCGGGACCGGGCGGGAGTTCGCTCCGCCGTTTCTGCGGGTGATGGTGACCGACCACGCGCCTGCGCTGGCGCCCGAACTGCCCGCGTGCGCGGACCTGTTGGACGAGGGCGGACGGGGGCTGCGGCTCGTCGAGGCGTTGGCGCGGCGGTGGGGATGGCATCGCACCGGGTTCGACGAGAAGCAGGTCTGGTGCACATTCACCGTGTGAGGCGGTGACCGGTGCTCACGGCCGGCCGCCCCGCCCCCGTCCCGCCTCGGTCAGCGCGTCCGTCCAACCCGCCGCGTACGCCCGTGACTCGCGCGTGAGCAACTCCTCGTACAGCCGGTCGAGCAGGGCCTCGCGGTTCGGCGCGGGGGAGCGCAGGAGGTGGGCGAGGTGGGCGTAGGTGTCGATCGGCTGGTGCGGGGAGTTGCTCGTGCCAGTCGCCATGTCGGCCTGCTTTCCGGTCTGTCCGCTGGGCTGGTGGTACAGGTGGCGCTCCTGAGGCGTTCGAAGCGTCTGTTCGAACTAGTGTACGAGTAATCTCATGGTGGCGTTTCGTGTTTGCCGAACCCCGTCGCCCGCTCGGCGCTCCGGACCTGCGGTGATACGGGGTGCGGTGGCAGTTGTGCCGGCTCGGTGAAGTAGGATCCGGCCGTTCTCCCGTCGGTGAATGAAAGGTGAATGACCAGGCCCGGTGCGGCATTTGGGGGCCTGTGTACGACGGTGGGCGGCGACAGGGCGGCCGTCCTCGCGCTGGGGGGCGCGGTGGGGCAGGGACGAGAGCAAGGCCTACGGGGTGGATGGGAACGCGAGCAACGCGCGGCAGACGCATGTGATCGACTGGCTCGAACAAGCCCCCGATCTCCCTCACCTCATCGCCCGACTGTCCGAACTCGTCCTACGGCTCGGCTACGCCCCCGACGACCTCGTCATCCTTCCCCGCGCCGAACTCGACCGGCGGGAACTGGCCGCCTACAGCGCGGGTTGGGCCGATGTGGTCGACGAGCAACTCCCCGCTGTCCGGCGGGCGTACGAGCAGCGCATCACCGCCGCCTACCTCCAGGGGCAGGAGGACGCCCGCACCGGGCGCCGCCCGCGCCGCGCACCACGTGAGTACGGGAGCGGCAGCGGTGGTGAGGTCATTCAGCTTCCCTATGTCCAACTGCTGCGGCCGCCCTCCGAGTTGACGCGAGTAGAGGAGCGCGGGGAACGGGAGCGGTCCCTCGCGGACGGGGCGCCCCTGCCCGTTCCGGAGGTGGTGACGGAGGACGAGTCCCCGGCGGAGACCGAGGCCGACATCCTCGTCTCCGCCCGTGACGTCCGCGAGAAGCGGCCCGCACCCACCGAACGGCGTCCGGTCGTACGGCGCAACGGGCGGCCCAGCGTGCCCCCGCTCAACGCCGGTGCCGGACGCGACAAGGGACGTAGAGCGACGGAGTCGTCCGACGCGTCCCCGTCCCCCTCCTCCGCCGGCGACCGGAGCGAGAAGCGTCCCCTCCTCTCCGCCAAGGCCCGTGCCCTCGCTGATGAGTTGGAGGGGCGGGCCCCCGGACGGCGGCGGGACGAGGAGCCGGGGCCCGTGGAGGACCCGGCCGGGTGACGGGAGGCGGCGGGCACCCTCGGCGAGGGCGCCGCCGCTCCGATCAGCCGAAGAAGCGGGCCAGTTGGACCGTCGACGGCGTCGCGTCCGCCGCCGCTGCCGTCTTCTCCGGCTCGCTTTCGTCCGGCGCCTCCCCGCCCCCGGTCTCCGTGCCGTCGTCGTACGACGGGCGTGGTACCGGTGCCGGGGGGTCTGGATGGTCGCCCTCCTCCGAGTTGACGGAGGCGAACATCCAGTTGGCGGCGGCGAGATGGTCCACGGCGGCGGCCAGCAGATGGTCGGTCACCGACCAGTCGGCTGCCTCGCCGTGCAGCTCCCGGTTGAGGGCGCTGTCATGCGGCAACTGCCGTATGAGCACGGTGAGTCGGCGCGCGGAGAGCCGGTCACGGTGCCAGTCGAGCAGATCGATGCCGTAGTAGCGGAGCAGGTCCGCCTCGAGGGCCTCGGCGTGTTCGTCGACGAACCCGACGAGGCTCAGCCTTCCCCCAGGCCGAGCCCGGTCTCCTTGCCGTAGGCCTCCAGGATGGCGGCGATGTCCTGCATCGTGACCTCGTGCTGCTCGAAGCGGGTGAACTGCTTCTCGCCCAGCAGGAGTCGGAGCAGCCCGTCCACGTCGTTGTCGTCGAGCTTGCGCAGCGCCTTGGCGGTGGCCCGGGTCAGCTCGGTGGGCAGGGTGTAGCTCTCGGTGTCGAGTTCGAACGACCAGGTACGGCCGAGGGCTTCGAGCCGCTGGGCGCGGGCCGCGTTGACGTCGAAACGGGTCATGGTGATGAGGGCTCCTAACTGGGTTCAGGAATAAGCGAGTTGGGGGAGCCGGGGTGGGACGGGCGAGGCTGCCCGTCCCACCCCGGTGGGTCAGGACGCGGCGTACGCGGCGTCCTTCATCACGAAGCTGGCCAGCGGCGAACCGTCGGCCGCGGACATCGCGCTGAACGTGATGCCGAGCTGCGCCGCCGACTTGCGGGCCAGCTTGATGTCGTCCGACGCGGTGACCTGGCCGCGCGGGATGCCGAAGCGGTACGTCACGGTCGAGCCGTCGCTCGCCCGCACATCCGTGAACTCCAGCCCGAGGGCGCGGACATCGGCGAACGGGCGGTCGGCGATGTCGTACTGGTAGACGCCGGTCGAACCGGTCACCGCGTCGACCCCGCCGCCGCCCATGAAGAACGGCAGCGTTTCCTCGTTGAACTGCATCAGCGAGAACTTCAGGGTCAGGTCGCGGTCCGAGTACACGAAGTGCACCGGGCTGACGGCCTGCCACACGTCGACCGGCTCCAGCTTGTCCTTCTTGCTGAAGGTGACGCCGTCGCCGGAGGTGAACCCGAGGTTCTTCCAGGTCGACCAGTCGGTCGCGCCGTCGGCGGAGAACGTCGACGGTACGGCCGTGTCGGCCGGGGCGACGTAGAGGCGGCCGACACCGGCGATGCGGATCTCGGAGGAGTTGGTTCCTGCCATGGTGAATCTCCTTGTTTTCCGGGTGAGTTGAGATGTGGAGCGGTCGTACTCGGGAGGTCCGGGTACGAAGAAGGCCCCGCCGGGGGGTGGCGGGGCCTTCGGTCTGTGGGGCGTGGAGCGTCCGGGGGATCAGGGGAGGGGATCAGTAGACGTCCACGTACACCTTCATCACCGTGACGTAGCGGTTGGCCGCGGAGTAGAGGTAGTCGGGCAGCCAGCGGGGGCCGTCCTGCTCCTCGACCTCGGTGACGAGGTTCGTGCCGTACTTGTTGTTCGCCATCGCGAGTACGGCCTGCCGGGCGTCGTTGGCCAGGACGTGCGCGGCCTGCTTGGTCGGGCCGTACACCTCCAGCTCGATCAGCGGCTGGTCGACATGGCGCTCGCCGACCCAGGCGCCGCCGCGCCGGTTGACGAACACGGACGCGGCCGTGCCGTCGAAGCCGGTCGGCGCCTGTACGGCGACGATGGCGCCGGAGAGCCGGGGGTCGTCCTTCAGGATGTCGACGATCATCGCCTCGACGTCCGGGAAGGCGCTCGGTGGAGTGGGTGTGGTCATGCCGGGTCACCTCGGGGCAGCTTCGGGAGAGCGTGCGGGACGCGACGAGGCACTGAGCAGCCGACCTGCGGGCGCAGCTCCGCCGCTGCACCAACTGTGACAGACGAGCGTGCGCGCACGCAACTAAAAACGAGGGCCGGTGGGGAAGCGGAGACCTGGGGTGGGGGAGGGGCTCGGGAGCCGAGGGGGAGTGCTGGGCGGGGCGGGGGTGGGGGTGGGGGAGAAGCTTGGGGCGCGGGGAGGGAGGGACCAGTTCCCTCTACCGCGAAACAGGGACCGCCGACGCGGAAACCGGGCGTCGGCCGGTCAGTCGGTCACCAGCATGCGGGCGCCCTCGTGATCCGCGTGCTCCGCCCCCGGCGCCTCGTTCGGCAGGAACTGCTCGACCACCCGCACGAACATCTCCCGCCGGTCGGCAGGCACCCCCAGCAGGTCGGCGACCTCCTCCAGCGTGGGGCGGCGGCCGAACTCGGCACTGGGCGCGGGGGAGGCCAAGTAGTCGTGCGGATCGGCGAGTTCCTCCGCGGTGAGCCGGCCGGAGCGGATGAGCATGTCGCGGACCGGCACGCCCAGCACGCGGGCGAGCCTGCGGGTGGTCTCGAGGTCCGGCATGCTCTGGCGCTGCAGCAGGCGGGTGACGGCGGCCCGGTGGACGCCCGCCTCGTCCGCTATCCGGGACTTGCCGCCGCCGCGCGGGCTGTCGATGTCGTAGCCGCGGTCGCGCATCAGGTCCTCGACCCACGCGGCGAACGCGTCCAGATCCTGGCTGGTCATCTGTGTGCTCGCTTCCTTTGGATGGCAGCGAGTTTAGCTTGCTTGCGCGCACGGAATTACGTGCTCGCGTGCAACCACTGAGGAAAATCCGTCCAATTAGGCGGAGGTTCGGTGGAGATGGGGGTGTGGGGGCCGGTTTCGTGACGGATTGTCGTCACGGCTGTGAGGTGAGTGACCAGAGTTTACGTTGCGGGCGCGCGCGCAATCTGTAAACCTGGACGACCGGATGGCACGTGCCAAACGCCTGTGCCACACCCGTCCGACAGGGAGGCCCCATGTCCACCGACTCCTGCCCGCCACCGCGCCCCTACGACGAACCCGCCGGCTGGCAGAGCGCCGCCGCCTGCGCCGGGTTCTCGCCCAGGGCCGTCTTCTCGAAGAAGATCAAGGAGGCCGCCCCCGTGCTGCGGGCCTGCGCCCGCTGCCCGGTACGGCGGAAGTGCGAACGGATCGTCGCCCCGGCCGACAACTGGTTCGACGGCGTCTGCGGCGGCCGGCTCTACCGCTCCGGGCGCCCGGTCGAGATCCCCGCGCACCTCCTCCCGATCATGTCGGCGGCGCCGGCTGCGCGGGGAGGCTCCCTTGCCTGACCGGAGTCCGGCGTCCGCCGCGGCGGACCCGACCACGCACGCCGCCCTCTGGATCGGCATGCTGCTCCAGCAGTTCCCCGAACTCACCGTCGAACTCGCCCCCGGCCGCGCCGCCCCCACCCACCGAGCCCCCGCCCCGCCCCCGCCCGACCTCGCCGACCGGCTCCGCGAGGAGCGCGCCGAGGCCCTCCTCCAGGAACAACGGCACGGACTCGTCGCCCCCGGCCACAGCGCGGCCCCGCTGCGCCTGCACATCTCCGACACGATCCGGGACATCACCGACGGCGTCGTAGAACTGGAGGAGGCCGTGCGCGAGCGGCTCGGGCTTCCCCGGGCGCGGCGGGTGCCCGTGCCCGAGCGGCTGCGGCGGATCGCCGGGCTGCTCGACGCGGTGGCCGCCGACGCCGTACTCGCGGCGCATGTGCGGGACGAGACGCGGCGGATGGCGCGGCGCTGCGCGCGGGCGCTGGGGGACACCGAGACCGTCGTACGGGTGTCGGGCCGCTGCCCCTGGTGCGACTCCGTCTCGCTACGGGCCTTCCCCGACCGGGGCGCGGTGCTCTGCGTGAACCCGGCCTGCCGCTGCCCGGAGCCGGACTGCGGCTGCCACGACGACCCGGCCTACCGGCACACCTGGGACGAGGGGGAATGGAACCGATGACGACGTCCACCAGGAGCGCGATGCCGACACTGATCCCCGGCCCGCTCGCCGCACAGGAGGCGGGAGTCGCCCCCGCCACCATCCGCAAGTGGGTCCAACTCGGACACCTGACCCCGGCCGCGAAGGCGGGCCGGGCCCAACTGTTCCGCCTGGAGGACGTGTTCGCCGCGGAGCGCGCGGCCGGCGGCATCCGACGCACCCGGTGAGGGACGGCTGTCGCCGGGCCTTTCAGGGGCCCCCGGGGTTGCTCCCGTCGCCACCCGCAAGCCGATCCAGCTCGGGCACCTGACCCCGGCCGGTGAGGCCGGGTGCGCGGCCGCCAGCACTCGCAAGCCGGTCGGGCTCGGGTGCCTGACTCCGGGGGGTCAGTCAGGGCGGGCCCGGCTGTTCCGGCGTCGGCGGGCGTGTTCGCCGTAGAAACAGAACGCGCCGCCGACGGCCCTCGGCGTACCCGCTCAAGGCCGGCCGCCGCCGCGCCCTGACGGCCGACCCCGCCCTTACGGCCCCCGGCCCCCTCTTACCGCCGCTCCCGCTCCCTCTGCCCCCCGCTCCCCCTAACGCCGCCCTCGCTCCCTCTACCGCCCCCTCCGCTTACCGCCCCCCGCTCCCCTTACCGACCCCCGCCCCCTTACCGCCGCCCTCGCTCCCTCTACCGCCCGCTCCCCTTACCGACCCCCGCTCCCCCTACCGCCGCCCCCGCTCCGCTCTATAGGGAAACCGGGGGCGGCCCCCTATATACCCCCGGAGGGAACCGGTGCCGTTTTCTGTGCGTTGGAGCATGATGAAGGCATTCGGTCTCCGGCGCCGGGGGAGGTGCTCTGTGTCGTACCCGACACCGTGGCAGGGACAGGGGCAGGGGTCGCCGCAGCCCTGGCAGGGGCAGAGCGGGGCGTCGATGCTGGCCGCGACCGCCGACCGGGAGCGGACGGTGGACGTGCTCCGGGCCGGTTTCGCCGAGGGGCGGCTGCGTGAGGACGAGCTGGAGAAGCGGGTCGCGCGGGCCTACGACTCCCGGACCGTGGGCGAGTTGATGCTCCTGGTCGCCGATCTGCCCCAGGGTCCGCTGGCGGTGCCCGTCTTCCAGGGGCCGCAGGCCGGGTTCCGCCCGGTGCCGCCGACGTTCCTGCCGCCCCCGGTCCAGCCGACCAACGGCAAGGCGGTCGGCTCCCTGGTCTGCGGGCTGCTCACCGTGCCGACGATGGGCCTCACCGGCATCCCCGCGGTGATCCTCGGCCACACCGCCCGCGCGGAGATACGCAGGACCGACGAGGGCGGCGACGGATTCGCGCTGACCGGACTGGTCTTCGGCTGGCTCGCGCTCACCGGCTGGACCCTGATGCTGCTGCTCCTGATCGTGGCCACCGCCAGCTCCCCGTGAGGGGCGGGCGCCGTAGAATCGAAGATCGCTGAGGGGGTCCGGCTTCGGCATGTCCCGTGCCGAGCCGTGGGTGCCACCCATTTGTTTTGACCGCAGCGAATGAGGTAGGTACGCTCAGACCTTGTGCCTGGGGTGTGCCCTGGCTCTCGTGCGTGCCTTGAACCGCACTAAGGGAGCCGACACTGGCCACCGCAATCTGCGCCCCTTTTGCTCACCGGCGAAAGTCTGCGGGATTCGACACACCCGACCGCGTGGGTCGGCGACGTTCCAGGTTAGCTTCACCATCGGCACACAGAAACCGGAGAAGTAGTGCCTACGATCCAGCAGCTGGTCCGGAAGGGCCGGCAGGACAAGGTCGAGAAGAACAAGACGCCCGCACTCGAGGGTTCCCCTCAGCGTCGTGGCGTCTGCACGCGTGTGTTCACGACCACCCCGAAGAAGCCGAACTCGGCCCTGCGTAAGGTCGCGCGTGTGCGTCTGACCAGCGGGATCGAGGTCACCGCTTACATTCCGGGTGAGGGACACAACCTGCAGGAGCACTCCATCGTGCTCGTGCGCGGCGGCCGTGTGAAGGACCTGCCCGGTGTTCGCTACAAGATCATCCGCGGTTCGCTTGACACCCAGGGTGTGAAGAACCGCAAGCAGGCCCGCAGCCGCTACGGCGCCAAGAAGGAGAAGTAGAAAATGCCTCGTAAGGGCCCCGCCCCGAAGCGCCCGGTCATCATCGACCCGGTCTACGGTTCTCCTCTTGTCACCTCCCTGATCAACAAGGTGCTGCTGAACGGCAAGCGCTCCACCGCCGAGCGCATCGTGTACGGCGCCATGGAGGGCCTGCGCGAGAAGACCAGCAACGACCCGGTCATCACGCTGAAGCGCGCGCTGGAGAACATCAAGCCCACGCTTGAGGTCAAGTCCCGCCGAGTCGGCGGTGCGACGTACCAGGTCCCGATCGAGGTCAAGCCCGGTCGCGCCAACACGCTCGCGCTGCGCTGGCTGGTCGGTTACTCCCGCGCCCGTCGCGAGAAGACCATGACCGAGCGTCTGCTCAACGAGCTTCTCGACGCTTCGAACGGCCTCGGTGCGGCCGTCAAGAAGCGCGAGGACACCCACAAGATGGCCGAGTCCAACAAGGCCTTCGCGCACTACCGCTGGTAGTCGCAGACCCCATCGAGACCGAGAGAAGACTGAAGCCTTATGGCTACCACTTCACTTGACCTGGCCAAGGTCCGCAACATCGGGATCATGGCCCACATCGACGCGGGCAAGACGACCACCACTGAGCGGATCCTCTTCTACACCGGCGTCAGCTACAAGATCGGTGAAGTCCACGACGGCGCTGCCACCATGGACTGGATGGAGCAGGAGCAGGAGCGTGGCATCACGATCACCTCTGCTGCCACCACCTGTCACTGGCCGCTCGAGGACGACGACTACACCATCAACATCATCGACACCCCGGGGCACGTCGACTTCACCGTCGAGGTGGAGCGTTCGCTGCGCGTCCTCGACGGTGCCGTCACGGTGTTCGACGGTGTCGCGGGCGTTGAGCCGCAGTCCGAGACGGTGTGGCGTCAGGCCGACCGTTACGGCGTGCCGCGCATCTGCTTCGTGAACAAGCTCGACCGGACCGGCGCGGAGTTCCACCGCTGCGTCGACATGATCAAGGACCGCCTCGGTGCGGTTCCGCTGATCATGCAGCTGCCGATCGGTGCCGAGATGGACTTCAAGGGCGTTGTGGACCTGGTCCGCATGAAGGCGCTCGTGTGGTCCGCCGAGGCGGCGAAGGGCGAGATGTACGACGTCGTCGACATCCCGGCCACGCACGCCGAGGCCGCCGAGGAGTACCGCGGCAAGCTGGTCGAGGCCGTCGCCGAGAACGACGACGAGATCATGGAGCTGTTCCTGGAGGGCGTCGAGCCCACCGAGGAGCAGCTGTACGCCGCGATCCGTCGCGTCACCATCGCGTCCGGCAAGTCCAAGGGCGTCACGGTCACCCCGGTGTTCTGTGGCACCGCGTTCAAGAACAAGGGCGTCCAGCCCCTGCTCGACGCGGTCGTGCGCTACCTGCCGACCCCCCTGGACGTCGAGGCCATCGAGGGCCACGACGTCAAGGACCCCGAGGTCGTCGTCAAGCGCAAGCCGTCCGTGGACGAGCCGCTGTCCGCGCTCGCGTTCAAGATCATGAGCGACCCGCACCTGGGCAAGCTCACCTTCGTCCGGGTCTACTCGGGCCGCCTCGAGGCGGGTTCGGCTGTGCTGAACTCGGTCAAGGGCAAGAAGGAGCGCATCGGCAAGATCTACCGCATGCACGCGAACAAGCGTGAGGAGATCGAGTCGGTGGGCGCCGGCGACATCGTCGCCGTCATGGGCCTGAAGCAGACCACCACCGGTGAGACGCTGTCCGACGACAAGAACCCGGTCATCCTGGAGTCCATGGACTTCCCGGCGCCGGTCATTCAGGTCGCCATCGAGCCCAAGTCCAAGGGTGACCAGGAGAAGCTGGGTGTAGCCATCCAGCGTCTCGCGGAGGAGGACCCCTCCTTCCAGGTCCACTCGGACGAGGAGACCGGCCAGACCATCATCGGCGGTATGGGCGAGCTGCACCTCGAGGTGCTGGTCGACCGTATGCGCCGTGAGTTCAAGGTCGAGGCCAACGTCGGTAAGCCGCAGGTCGCATACCGTGAGACGATCCGCAAGGCCGTCGAGCGCGTGGACTACACCCACAAGAAGCAGACCGGTGGTACCGGTCAGTTCGCCAAGGTGCAGATCGCGATCGAGCCCATCACCGAGGCCGACGGTCCGGCGTACGAGTTCGTGAACAAGGTCACCGGTGGCCGTATCCCGCGGGAGTACATCCCGTCGGTGGACGCCGGTGCGCAGGAGGCCATGCAGTTCGGCATCCTCGCCGGGTACGAGATGACGGGTGTCCGCATCACGCTGCTCGACGGTGCCTACCACGAGGTCGACTCCTCCGAGCTCGCGTTCAAGATCGCCGGTTCGCAGGCCTTCAAGGAGGCCGCGCGCAAGGCTTCTCCCGTGCTCCTTGAGCCGATGATGGCCGTCGAGGTCACCACGCCCGAGGACTACATGGGTGACGTCATCGGCGACATCAACTCCCGCCGTGGCCAGATCCAGGCCATGGAGGAGCGTGCCGGTGCACGCGTCGTGAAGGGCCTCGTGCCCCTCTCGGAGATGTTCGGCTACGTCGGCGACCTCCGCAGCAAGACCTCGGGTCGCGCAAGCTACTCGATGCAGTTCGACTCCTACGCCGAGGTTCCCCGGAACGTCGCCGAGGAGATCATCGCGAAGGCCAAGGGCGAGTAACACACACCGTTTGCACGCTTTAGGCTTGACACCGACCGCCGGGGTCCGAAGACCGGCAGCGGGACGAGAGATCGTCCCCGGAACCCGGGACCAGAACCCCGGCGGGCGGCATCCCAGCAAAGATCACCTGGCGCCGATGAGTAAGGCGTACCAGAACCACTCCACAGGAGGACCCAGTGGCGAAGGCGAAGTTCGAGCGGACTAAGCCGCACGTCAACATCGGCACCATCGGTCACATCGACCACGGTAAGACGACCCTCACGGCCGCCATTACCAAGGTGCTGCACGACGCGTACCCGGACCTGAACGAGGCCTCGGCCTTCGACCAGATCGACAAGGCTCCTGAGGAGCGCCAGCGCGGTATCACGATCTCGATCGCGCACGTCGAGTACCAGACCGAGACGCGTCACTACGCCCACGTCGACTGCCCCGGTCACGCGGACTACATCAAGAACATGATCACGGGTGCCGCGCAGATGGACGGCGCGATCCTCGTTGTCGCCGCCACCGACGGCCCGATGCCGCAGACCAAGGAGCACGTGCTCCTGGCCCGCCAGGTCGGCGTTCCGTACATCGTCGTCGCCCTGAACAAGGCCGACATGGTGGACGACGAGGAGATCCTGGAGCTCGTCGAGCTCGAGGTCCGTGAGCTCCTCTCCGAGTACGAGTTCCCGGGCGACGACCTTCCGGTCGTCAAGGTCTCGGCGCTCAAGGCTCTCGAGGGCGACAAGGAGTGGGGCCAGACGGTCCTCGACCTGATGGCCGCCGTCGACGAGTCGATCCCGACCCCCGAGCGTGACGTCGACAAGCCGTTCCTCATGCCCGTCGAGGACGTCTTCACGATCACCGGTCGCGGTACGGTCGTCACCGGCCGTATCGAGCGTGGTGTCCTGAAGGTCAACGAGACCGTTGACATCATCGGCATCAAGCAGGAGAAGACCACCACCACGGTCACCGGCATCGAGATGTTCCGCAAGCTGCTCGACGAGGGCCAGGCTGGCGAGAACGTCGGCCTGCTCCTCCGTGGCATCAAGCGCGAGGACGTCGAGCGCGGCCAGGTCATCATCAAGCCCGGCTCGGTCACCCCGCACACGGAGTTCGAGGCCCAGGCGTACATCCTGTCCAAGGACGAGGGTGGCCGTCACACGCCGTTCTTCAACAACTACCGTCCCCAGTTCTACTTCCGCACCACGGACGTGACCGGCGTCGTGACCCTCCCCGAGGGCACCGAGATGGTCATGCCGGGCGACAACACTGAGATGACGGTTTCGCTCATCCAGCCCGTCGCCATGGAAGAGGGCCTGAAGTTCGCCATCCGTGAGGGTGGTCGCACGGTGGGCGCCGGCCAGGTCACCAAGATCAACAAGTAGTCTTGGCTGATCCGACCGGTCTCTGATCGGTAGGTCTCGAAGAGGCCCGTACGACTTCGGTCGTACGGGCCTCTTTGCTGTTACGAAACTATTCGTCGGGTACGACCCGTTGTCCCCTCCCTCCACCCGCCCCACCATTTGTCATGCCGCTGACCAAATGAGGTGTGGAGGGGTGTGCCATGGCTGCGTCCGTCAGTCGAAGAGCCGTTCTGGGGGCGGGAGTTGCCGCGGTACCGGTGCTGTCGTCCGGGGCGATTTCGCCGGCGTCGAGGCCCCTGGAGGCGGGCCCGTACCTCTCCTTCTCGCGTACTGCGGGCGCCTTCCCCCTGGTCGGGGCCCCGGTCGTGGTGGACCCCGACGATCACCCCGGAGTCGTACGGGTCGCAGCGGACCTGAGGGCCGACATCGAACGCGTCACCGGCGTACGCCCCGGCGGCGTGCTCGCGCGGGAGCGTGACGTGGTGCTGGTCGGCACGATCGGGCGCAGCGCGCTGATCGACGGCCTGGTCGCCACCGGGAAACTGGACGTGTCCGGGGTGCGGGGCCGCTGGGAGACCTCGCTGCAGACGGTGGTCGAACGGCCGCTGCCGGGGGTGGAGCGGGCGTTCGTCATCGCGGGGAGCGATCCGCGCGGCACGATCTTCGGTGCCTACGACGTCTCGTACGGCATCGGGGTCTCGCCCTGGCACTGGTGGGACGACGTGCCGCCGACGCACCGCGACGAGGTGTGGGTGCGGCCGGGGCGGTACTCGCAGGGGACGCCGGCGGTGAAGTACCGCGGCTTCTTCATCAACGACGAGAACCCGGCGCTGGGGACCTGGGCGCCGGAGTACTTCGGTCCCGGCAAGGCGCCGGGGTATCCGGGCGGCTTCACCGCGGACTTCTACGGCAAGATCTTCGAGGCGCTGCTGCGGCTGAAGGGGAACTACCTCTGGCCGGCGGTGTGGGGCCGGGCGTTCGCGGAGGACGACCCGGAGAACCACCGGCGGGCCTCGGAGTACGGGATTGTCATGGGCACGTCGCACGAGGCGCCCATGATGCGGGGCATCGAGGAGTGGAACCGGCACGCCGTGGCCGCCGTCCGGGACTCCTCCGGCGCGATCGTGACCCCGGGCCACGATCCGTACGGCGGGACGGGGGAGTGGTCGTACCGCCTCAACTCCCCGGCGATACGCGCCTATTGGCGGGCCGGAATCCAGCGGATGGTCGACCAGGGCTTCGAGGGTGTCGTCACGCTCGGCATGCGCGGGAACGGTGACACCAGCCTCCCCGACGGCGACGGCATCGAGCTGATGCGGGAGATCATCGCGGCGCAACGGCAGATCATCGAGGAGGTGACGGGCCGGCCGGCGGCGGAGACCCCGCAGGTGTGGACGCTGTACAAGGAGGTGCAGCGGTACTGGGACCGGGGGTTGAGGGCGCCGGACGACGTCACGGTGGTCCTCACGGACGACAACTGGGGGAACATCCGTAAGCATCCGGATGCAGGGGACGGCGACCGGGCCGGCGGCTTCGGCCTGTACTACCACTTCGACTACGTGGGCGCCGGGCGGAACTACAAGTGGGTGGACACGGCGAACCTGCGGAACGTGTGGGAGCAGCTGCACGCGGCACACGCCTACGGGAACCACGGGCTGTGGGTGGCCAACGTCGGCGACCTGAAGGGCAACGAACTGCCGACCGAGTTCTTCCTCGACTACGCCTGGAACCCGGCTGCTTGGGACGCCGACGACCTCCCGGCCTGGGAACTCCGGTACGCACGGCAGAACTTCGGCGCGGGCCAGGCCGAGGAGATCGCCTCGGTCCTGTCGACGTACGGACAGCTGCAAGCGCGCCGCAAACCGGAGCTGCTGAACCGCCGCATCACCCTCGTCGACGGCCGCGTGGTCTACGACGACCAGCAGACCCCCTTCGCCTTCGGACACCGGGAGTTGGAGCGGGTCACCGAGGAGTGGCGAGAGCTGGGCCGCCGGGCCGAACGGATCGGCCGACGGCTGCCGGCCCGGGTACGGGACGCGTGGTTCGAACTCGTCGGCTACGAGGTCCAGGCCACCGCCAACCTCTACGGGCTGCGCGCGGCCGAGTTCACGAACCTGCTGTACGCGGCCCAGGGCCGGGCCGCGACCAACGACCTCGCGGAGGCAGCGGAGACGGGCCTGAAGACGGACTTCGCGCTCGCCGACCGCTTCAACTCGGCGGTGGCGAACGGCAAATGGCGGGGTTTCCAGACCCAGCCGCACATCGACTACGGGGATGTGGAGCGGTACGGGCCCAACGCCGGGTGGCAGCAGCCGGAGAAGGACAACGTGGCGCTGCCGGATGTGCTGTTCCCTGCGGTGCGGCGGATCGCGGTGCCGGGGGCGGCGGGGTTGGGGGTGGCGGTGGACGGTGCGGAGGCGGCGTGGCCCGGCGGGACGGGTGCGGCCGTACTCCCGGCCTTCAGCCCGTATCAGACGCGGCCGCAGCAGTTCGTCGAGGTGTTCAACCGGGGTCGTACGGCCTTCGATTACCGGATCGACGTGTCGGCGCCGTGGTTGGTGGTGGACCGGCCGCGCGGGCGGGTCGGGCGGCAGGTACGGGTCGAGGTGCGGGTGGACTGGGCGAAGGTGCCAGTCGGCCGGGCCGAGGGGGAGCTGACGGTGACCGGCGCCGGGGGATCGGTGACGGTCGGGTGCGTCGCCGAGCGGCCGTCGGGACGGGAGGCGCGGGGGCTGCGGGGGTTCGTCGAGGCGGGCGGGTACGTGGCGATCGACGGGGAGCACTACGACCGGGCGGTCGGCGGGTGGCGCCGTGTCGAGGGCATCGGGCGGACCGGGGCGGGGATGACACCGTGGCCCGTGACGCTGCCCCGGCAGACGCCGGGTGGGGTGGGGGCGCCTCGGCTGGAGTACGAGGTGAGTCTGCTGACGGCGGGGGCCGGGGCGGCTGGGGAAGCAGGTGTTTCCGGGGCGTCCCTGGCTTCCAGGGCGTCCCTGACTTCCGGGGCTTCCGGGGCTTCCGGGGCTTCCGGTGTTTCCGGTGTTTCCGGGGGCGAGGTGACGGTGTGGGCGTACCTGTCCCCTCGTAACCCTGCGTTGCCGACGGGCGGGCTGCGCTACGGCGTCTCCCTCGACGACGGTCCGATCCAGACCGTCGACATCAACATCGGCGCAGATGACGGGCTGTTGAACGACGTGTGGGCCCGCAACACCTCCGACAACGTCAACGCGACGGCGACGAAACACTCCGTGACGAAGGCCGGGGTCCACCGGTTGAAGTTCTGGATGGTGGATCCGACGGTGGTGCTGCAGCGGCTCGTGATCGACACGGGGGGTCTGCCGGCGCTGTATCTGGGGCCGTTGGAGAGTCGGCGGATGTAGCGAGGAGACCTCATTGGGCGGGCCGAGTGTGTCGAGCGTGTCGGGTGTGCCGAGCGAACCGGGCGTCTCGGCGCCCAGGAAGCTGGCGTCCTCGCCGGGTGAGAAGCGTGCGGCGGCACGGTCGATCGAGGATCACATCGAGCCCGGTACGCGGGCGGCTGGGCGGTGGGCGGACGACGAACACGGCTCCGCTGTACGGGAGTTCGCCGCGAAGGACGGGGAAGGGTGGGTGACTTCGGCCGCGCTGAAGAAGGCGCACGGGGCGTGGGCGGACCAGGTGCGGAACCTGATGGACCGGCTCGGTGCGGAGAAGGACGCGTTGCGGAGCGGGAACGCGGTGCTGACGAGTACGGATCTGGCGGTGGGGTCGGCGGTGCGGGAGCGGTCGTCGTTGGACACGTTTTGAGGAGCCGGCCTTCCGAACTGCTGTCATCACAGGGACTTTTGGGGCAACCGGGCGCATGCCGACGTATCACGAGATCATGACCACCGACCTCGCCGCGCTGACCACCGCGGCCGAGCGCTGGGACGGCATGGCGGGCGAGTTCGAGAAACAGGAGACGGCGTACCGGCGGGATGTGCACGGCATCTCGATGGGTACGTCGTGGACGGGGCTCAGCGCCGACGCGGCGAACGCCCGCTTCGACATCACGCTGAAGGAGTTCCAGTACGCGCAGACGGAGGCCAAGGGGATCGCCTCGCTGCTGCGGGACGCGCACGAGCGTTTCGTGGAGTTACGGGGCCGGGTGGTGGCGGCCCGGTGGGACGCCGTCCGGGCCGGCATGCAGGTCTCCGACTCCGGTGTGGTGAGCCCGAGTTCGGACCGGCCGGACACCCCCGGTGACCCCAGGGCCGCAGAGCCGTGGCAGGACCGGATCACCAAGGCGGTGCGGGATGTGACGGACGCGGACGAGGGGGTCCGGGTCGCGTTGGCGGGGGTGGTGGTCGACTCCGAACTGCTCGCCGGTGGGCGGGGGTTCAACGGCAGGGCGGTCGGCGACGTCGAGGTGTACGAGGCGGTGGAGGCGGAGGGGTATCTGCGGAAGCTGAGCGGGGGAGGCGACCTGTCGGCCTCTCAACTCGCCGAGCTGGAGAGGTCGTTCCGGGACAACGCCGAGGACGAGCGATTCTCCAGGATGGTCCTGGACGACCTGGGCCCCACCGGCACGCTCAAGCTCGCCAACGAACTGAACGACCGCATCCACGTCCAGTGCGGGGCGGGGGCCGGCTCCTGCTCGGCGATCGAGACGGGCCTGGCGAACGCGCTCGCCACGGCGACGAAGGACACGAGGTCGGCGTGGTACCGGAAGTGGCGTGCGGGGATGCGGCACGCGGGTGTCGAGCACTACGCCACGGATGCGCAGGGTCTCCACCTGGACAAGGCGGTCGGCTATCAGTCACTGGTCACGCTGATGCGGCAGGGCCACGGCTACTCCTCGGGGATGGTCGAGGACCTGACCGGGGACATGATCGCGGCGGAGAAGAAGCATCCCGGGATCTGGCGGGTGAAGGGTACGTATGCCGGGGCGGGTGGAGGTTGGTTCGCCAACGACCCCGTCGACGGCATGCTCGGCATCATGAGCCGTGACCCTGCGGAGGCCGCGCGTTATCTGCATTCCGACGCCCACATGAAGTACCTGATGAAGGACCGCGACTGGAATGTCACCCTGAATGACGAGGGGGTCTCCAAGGGCGGTCACTATGTGCCCCGGCTGGACGGGGACGACCGGGTCGGATTCGGGGCGGCGTTGCAGGCGGGGGCCACGGGGATCGATCCTGCGGATCCGGGTGGGGTGCGGCATGGGGACCGGGCCACGCATGACGCGGTGTTCAAGTCGGCGCTCACGTATTTGTCGGACAGCGGGGATGAGTTCCCGGCTTCGTTGCGGCGGCCGATGGCGAACATTCTGGTCAATCACGGGGGGACTGTGCATGCGGCCATGAGCGAGGTCGACGTCGCCCATTCACCCTTGGACCAGCATCGGCTCTTCGAGGTCGCGAAGCAGGTGTCCAAGGACGAGGGCGCGTACGGGGTGCTGAACGGCGGGATGAACCAGTCCCTGGTGTCGGACATCCACCACGACCACTCCAACTCACCCGCGTCCTTGACCCGCGCCGGCCGAACCGTCGGCTTCCTGGAGGAGGCCCGGGTACAGGCTGCGGGCGACCCAAAGGTCGCCGAGTTCGAGACCAAGCCGTTCTTCGACAAGGCGATCAGTTTTATCCCCGTGGCCAGTGGCGATATCCAGACGGGGTTCGACTACGTGACGGATCAGTGGCTGGCTGATGAGCAGCGGCGGTTGGACAGCAAGCAGGCGGACGAGAACGTTCAGGCGTACAGCAGGAGGAACGGCCAACTGATGGCTCTCGCGGGTGAGTGGAAGAAGGTTCATCAGGCGGGTGGCGATCCGTACTACAACCCCAAGGAGGAGATCGGCAGATCCGCCCGAGACGGGATGGCGCATGCCACTGGAATGTCCGGAGAACGAGCCACGTGAAAGCTCTCCGGTTCCTGATCGTGTTGTTGTTGTCCATCCTCGCGTTGTCGTGCAGTACTTCCACGCATCACGAGGTTCCGAAGGCGATTTGCGGGACTCCCGTCGACCCCGCTCTCACGCGTCGGCTTGTGGCGTCCACGAACGCGTTTCACGAGTACAACCGAGTCGATCGGTCCGAAGCGATCACAGCTCCCTGCGTCCTTCTGTCGGACCGTGATCCTGTGCTCGAGTTCCGTTTCTCGTGGGACGACACGGCAACGGACCTGATGTACTTGGCGACGGGCGCCGGGTCCATCTCACGGGTCACGGAACCGCGGAGTTTCGACCTTGGCTACAAGTCGATCGGCGGCACCGACGGAGCTATCTCGATCGAGCGGTGCAAAACCACCGGCGGCAACTACTTCACCCTCACCCTCCAAGTCCCCCAGATCCCCCTCACGGACCAGACCCACCGCAAGGACATCGAGAGGTTCATGCGGGCCTACTTTCCGGCGACCCTCAAGACGCTGGGATGCAGGTGACCGGCTGGCCCCGTGAACCCGCCGTGGCTCAGCATCCGCACCCCCACCGAAAACCCGGAATCCCGCCCCGCCGCGAACTCCTCCTCCGTGAACACCGGGACCCGTACCTCCGGTGGGATCCCCGTTCCGTCGAACGTCTGGCCGGAGTCGGTGAGGAACTCCTCGTTCGGGAGCCAGGCGGCCATGTCGTTGGGGAGGGTGCGGGTCAGGATGTCCGAGAAGACGCCTTGGGTGGGTTGGCCGATGCGGAGGGTGTGGCCGGGGCGGTTCATCAGGGCCTGGGTGAAGGTCTCGCCTGCGCTGACCGTCGAGCCGCCGGTCAGGATGGCGAGCGGGCCCGTGTAGTGGGGGGATGCCGACGGGCGTACCGGGATCTGTTCGGGGTGGGTGTGGTGGGACGGGTCCCTCGGGTCGTTGCGGGCGCGCTTCGTGTACGCGATGTACGGGGTGTCCGTCAGGCGGGACGCGATGTGGAGGCCCATGGCGTCGGAGCCGCCGCCGTTGACGCGGAGGTCGATGATCAGGCCGTGCAGTCGGCCCACCCGGGCCGGGGTGAGGATCGTGTCCAACGCCTTGGTCAGGGCGGCCAGTTGGGACTCGTACGACGCTCCCTCCTGGGGGAGGTAGCCGCTGAAGCCCGAGATGCGGAGGTAGCCCAGGTGGTCGGCGCCGCGTAGGTCCGCGTACGTGATGCGGCCGTTGGCGAAGTCCTGGTGGTACGGCGCCCCCGCCAGGTCGTGCTGTTCGATGAACTTCTTTGTCCTGGCGCCCAGTTGGGGGCTCGGCAGCTCCGTGCCGGGGCGGCCCGTGCCGAACAGGTCGCCGCCGTCCTGGACCGCGACGTGCGCGTCGTGCAGCGGGCGCACCATCGCGCTGAAGATGTCGAACAGTTCCGCCCTGCTCGTGTCCGCGTGGACCCGCGGGCGGTACTCGGCCCGCACCGCACGCCAGTCGACGCCCTTCGCCGCGAAGAAGGGGTAGTTCTCCTCGAAGGACTGCCAGAAGACGTCGAAGGAGGTCAGCGGGTCAGGCGGCAGGTGGGTTGTGCAGGCCGGCGGCAGGGACTCGATGCGGTGGAGTTGTTTGTGGCCCGCCGAGCTCGCCGTCGCCACCGACGCGTGGTTCGCGTCCCTGCCCGGCGTGACCGTCAGGACGTCGCCCTTCACCGTGTACGTCCCCGGGCCCGTCCGCCGGGCCGTATCCCCCTTGAGGCAGCTCACGGCGGTGGTCTGGTACTCCTGGTACGTCCCGTGGGTGACGGCGACGACCGTGCCGTAGCCGTCCATCCGCCACAGGCCTTCGGTCGAGGGGCGGCCCCCGCCACCGGAGGCCGTGGCCGGGGCCGCGAGCCCCGCGGTCAGGAGCAACGTCAGGGCGGCGGCTGTGGACGCGGTGGTGATACGCACGTTCTGTTCTCCCCGTGGTGCGGCTGCGCACATCTGTGTGCCTCATCACCGTGGCCGTCGGGTCACTGTCCCGGCCATCCGGCACACCCGTGCATCGGGGTGAGGAAAACCCCCGGTGGGCGGGGGTCGCGGGAGCGTGTGTTTGACCTACGTCACTCCGGGGGTAATCTCTACGCCCCGATTGGCCAGCCGCCTGCGCCATATGGCAGACTGTCGGAGTTGCTCGGTCGAGTGTTGATGCTGCGCGCCTCCCGTCGGGAGGACCGGAAGCGAGTCCCACGGTACTCGTCGTCCCAACTGCCTCACGGCAGCGCTGGGACGGACGTACGGGAATCTTTCGGGAAGTGTCAGTGCGGCGCCGGCCAGGCACCCGGTGGGCTTCTTCGCCCTCGGCTTGCGGTTCCGGAAGGGCCGTGCTTTCCCAGTAGGGAAGTTCCGTTATGGGACTTCTGTGTCGGTGAGAGCGCGACACACCCGACCGCGTGGGTCGGAGGAATCGAAGAGAGCAGAAGGGCACACCGGGGTGCAGAGCGTTACTAGAGACAGGACTACTGAGTAGCCATGGCGGGACAGAAGATCCGCATCCGGCTCAAGGCCTACGACCACGAGGTCATCGACTCCTCGGCGAAGAAGATCGTCGAGACGGTGACGCGCACTGGTGCGTCGGTCGCGGGCCCGGTGCCGCTGCCCACTGAGAAGAACGTGTACTGCGTCATCAAGTCGCCGCACAAGTACAAGGACTCGCGCGAGCACTTCGAGATGCGCACGCACAAGCGCCTGATCGACATCCTCGACCCCACCCCCAAGACCGTTGACTCTCTGATGCGACTCGACCTCCCGGCCGGTGTCGACATCGAGATCAAGCTCTAGGGGCCGGTGAGCTGAAGATGGCTAAGCAGATCAAGGGCATCCTGGGCGAGAAGCTCGGCATGACGCAGGTGTGGGACGAGAACAACCGTGTTGTTCCGGTCACCGTCGTCAAGGCCGGCCCGAACGTCGTGACCCAGGTCCGTACGAACGACAGTGACGGCTACGAGTCGGTCCAGATCGCCTTCGGCGAGATCGACCCGCGCAAGGTGAACAAGCCCCTCAAGGGCCACTTCGCCAAGGCCGATGTCACGCCGCGTCGCCACCTCGTCGAGATCCGCACCGCGGGCGCCTCCGAGTACACGCTCGGCCAGGAGATCACCGCTGAGGTGTTCGAGGCCGGCGTCAAGGTCGACGTGACCGGCAAGAGCAAGGGCAAGGGCTTCGCCGGTGTCATGAAGCGCCACAACTTCCGTGGCCTCGGCGCCGGTCACGGTGTCCAGCGCAAGCACCGCTCTCCCGGCTCCATCGGTGGCTGTGCCACCCCGGGCCGTGTGTTCAAGGGCGTCCGCATGGCGGGCCGCATGGGCAACGAGCGGGTCACCACCCAGAACCTGACCGTTCACGCTGTTGACGCGGAGAAGGGACTGCTCCTCATCAAGGGAGCCATCCCGGGTCCGAACGGCGGCCTCGTCCTGGTCCGTACCGCGGCCAAGGGGGCCTGAGGACTATGAGCACCATTGACATTCTGTCGCCCTCCGGCGACACAGCCGGGACTGTAGAGCTCCCGGCCGAGATCTTCGACGTCGAGAAGATCAGCATCCCGCTGCTTCACCAGGTCGTCGTCGCGCAGCTGGCCGCCGCCCGTCAGGGCACGCACAAGGTCAAGCGTCGTGGCGAGGTCCGCGGTGGTGGTAAGAAGCCGTACCGCCAGAAGGGCACCGGCCGCGCCCGTCAGGGTTCGACCCGCGCCCCGCAGTTCGCCGGCGGTGGCGTCGTGCACGGCCCGACGCCGCGCGACTACTCGCAGCGGACCCCGAAGAAGATGAAGGCCGCGGCCCTGCGTCACGCCCTCACCGACCGGGCCCGCAACGCTCGTATCCACGTCGTCACCGGCGTGATCGAGGGCGAGACCCCCTCCACCAAGGCCGCCAAGAGCTTCCTCGGCAAGGTCAGCGAGCGCAAGAACGTGCTCCTGGTCATCGAGCGCTCCGACGAGGCCGCGCTGCTTTCCGCGCGCAACCTGCCCCAGGTCCACATCCTGGAGCCGGGCCAGCTGAACACGTACGACGTTCTCGTCTCGGACGACGTGGTCTTCACCCAGGCCGCTTTCGAGTCCTTCGTGTCTGGCCCCCAGGCCGCTGACACCGAAGGGAGCGAAGCCTGATGGCTACGCGTCACCCGAGTATTGCCTCCAAGGCGGCCAAGGCCGCCAAGGCCGC
Source organism: Streptomyces sp. NBC_00252 (assembly GCF_036187565.1). NCBI lineage: Bacteria > Bacillati > Actinomycetota > Actinomycetes > Kitasatosporales > Streptomycetaceae > Streptomyces > Streptomyces sp. NBC_00252. Next base: position 6,063,204 of record NZ_CP108087.1, read on the forward strand.
GCGCGTCGCCAAGGCGAAGCGTCACGAGGCCGAGGGCAAGAACACCGTCGAGACGCCGATCAGCAAGTCGTTCACGGACCCCCGTGACGTGCTGCTGAAGCCGGTCGTCTCGGAGAAGAGCTACGCGCTCCTCGACGAGGGCAAGTACACCTTCATCGTGGCCCCGGGCGCCAACAAGACCCAGATCAAGCAGGCCGTCCAGGCGGTCTTCTCGGTCAAGGTCACCGGGGTCAACACGATCAACCGCCAGGGCAAGCGCAAGCGCACCAAGACCGGTTTCGGTCAGCGCGCGGGCTCCAAGCGCGCGATCGTGACCCTCGCTGAGGGCGACCGTATCGACATCTTCGGCGGTCCGTCCGCGTAAGCGGGTCGGAGCGTCCAGATAATCGGGAAAGTTCCGAGGACTGAGAGACAATGGGAATCCGCAAGTACAAGCCGACTACGCCGGGCCGCCGTGGCTCCAGCGTCGCCGACTTCGTCGAGGTCACGCGGTCCACGCCGGAGAAGTCGCTGGTTCGCCCGCTGCACAGCAAGGGCGGCCGTAACAATTCCGGTCGTGTGACCGTTCGCCACCAGGGTGGCGGACACAAGCGCGCCTACCGAGTCATCGACTTCCGTCGCCATGACAAGGACGGCGTGCCGGCGAAGGTCGCGCACATCGAGTACGACCCCAACCGCACCGCGCGCATCGCGCTGCTGCACTACGCGGACGGCGAGAAGCGCTACATCCTCGCCCCCCGCAACCTGTCGCAGGGCGACCGCGTCGAGAACGGTCCCGGGGCCGACATCAAGCCGGGCAACAACCTGGCGCTCCGCAACATCCCGGTCGGTACCACGATCCACGCGATCGAGCTCCGTCCCGGTGGCGGCGCCAAGTTCGCCCGCTCCGCCGGTGCCTCGGTGCAGCTGCTCGCGAAGGAGGGCTCGATGGCCCACCTTCGTATGCCTTCCGGTGAGATCCGCCTGGTCGACCAGCGCTGCCGCGCCACGGTCGGCGAGGTCGGCAACGCCGAGCAGAGCAACATCAACTGGGGCAAGGCAGGCCGCAAGCGTTGGCTGGGCGTCCGCCCGTCCGTCCGCGGTGTTGCGATGAACCCGGTCGACCACCCGCACGGTGGTGGTGAGGGCAAGACCTCCGGTGGTCGCCACCCGGTCTCGCCGTGGGGTCAGAAGGAGGGTCGTACTCGCTCGCCGAAGAAGGCATCGAGCAAGTACATCGTCCGCCGCCGCAAGACGAACAAGAAGCGCTAGGAGCGGGTTTAGATGCCGCGCAGTCTCAAGAAGGGGCCCTTCGTCGACGGCCACCTCATCAAGAAGGTGGACGTACAGAACGAGGCCGGTTCCAAGAACGTCATCAAGACCTGGTCCCGCCGCTCGATGATCGTCCCGGCCATGCTCGGCCACACGATCGCGGTGCACAACGGCAAGACCCACATCCCGGTGTTTGTCACCGAGTCGATGGTCGGCCACAAGCTCGGCGAGTTCTCGCCGACGCGCACCTTCCGGGGTCACGTCAAGGACGACCGGAAGTCGAAGCGCCGCTAGCGCGGGGTGAACGACCATGACAAACACTGAAGGGACAACCATGGAAGCCAGGGCCCAGGCGCGGTACATCCGCGTCACGCCCATGAAGGCCCGCCGAGTGGTGGACCTCATCCGTGGCATGGACGCCACGGAGGCTCAGGCGGTCCTGCGTTTCGCCCCGCAGGCCGCGAGCGTGCCGGTCGGCAAGGTGCTGGACAGCGCCATTGCCAACGCCGCGCACAACTACGACCACACCGACGCCGACAGCCTCTTCATTTCCGAGGCGTACGTCGACGAGGGTCCGACCCTGAAGCGGTTCCGGCCGCGTGCCCAGGGCCGTGCCTACCGGATCCGCAAGCGGACCAGCCACATCACCGTGGTCGTCAGCAGCAAGGAAGGAACCCGGTAATGGGCCAGAAGGTTAACCCGCACGGGTTCCGGCTCGGCATCACCACGGACTTCAAGTCCCGGTGGTACGCCGACAAGCTGTACAAGGACTACGTCAAGGAAGACGTCGCCATCCGTCGGATGATGACGTCCGGCATGGAGCGCGCCGGCATCTCGAAGGTGGAGATCGAGCGCACCCGTGACCGCGTGCGTGTGGACATCCACACCGCTCGTCCGGGCATCGTCATCGGCCGCCGTGGCGCCGAGGCCGACCGCATCCGCGGCGACCTCGAGAAGCTCACGGGCAAGCAGGTCCAGCTGAACATCCTCGAGGTCAAGAACCCCGAGACGGATGCCCAGCTGGTCGCGCAGGCCGTCGCCGAGCAGCTCTCCTCCCGCGTCTCCTTCCGCCGCGCCATGCGTAAGAGCATGCAGTCGGCGATGAAGGCCGGCGCCAAGGGCATCAAGATCCAGTGCGGCGGTCGCCTCGGCGGCGCCGAGATGTCCCGCTCGGAGTTCTACCGCGAGGGCCGCGTGCCCCTGCACACGCTCCGCGCGAACGTGGACTACGGCTTCTTCGAGGCCAAGACGACCTTCGGCCGTATCGGTGTGAAGGTCTGGATCTACAAGGGCGACGTCAAGAACATCGCCGAGGTCCGCGCCGAGAACGCCGCTGCCCGTGCGGGTAACCGCCCGGCGCGTGGTGGCGGCGCGGGCGGCGACCGCCCGGCCCGCGGCGGTGGCCGCGGTGGCGAGCGTGGCGGCCGTGGCCGCAAGCCGCAGCAGCAGTCCGCGCCGGCTGCCGAGGCCCCCAAGGCCGAGGCTCCCGCCGCTGCCGCTCCGGCCGAGGCTGCGCCCTCTTCTACTGGCGGAACGGAGGCCTGACCGAAATGCTGATCCCCCGTAGGGTCAAGCACCGCAAGCAGCACCACCCCAAGCGTCGTGGTCAGGCCAAGGGCGGTACGCAGGTTTCGTTCGGCGAGTACGGCATTCAGGCCCTCACGCCGGCGTACGTGACGAACCGCCAGATCGAGGCCGCCCGTATCGCGATGACCCGCCACATCAAGCGTGGCGGCAAGGTCTGGATCAACATCTACCCGGACCGCCCGCTCACGAAGAAGCCTGCCGAGACCCGCATGGGTTCCGGTAAGGGTTCTCCCGAGTGGTGGATCGCGAACGTGCACCCGGGCCGGGTCATGTTCGAGCTGTCCTACCCCAACGAGAAGATCGCCCGTGAGGCCCTCACTCGCGCAGCCCACAAGCTGCCGATGAAGTGCCGGATCGTCAAGCGCGAGGCAGGTGAAGCGTGATGTCGGCCGGTACCAAGGCGTCCGAGCTGCGCGAACTGGGTGACGAGGAGCTTCTCGCGAAGCTCCGCGAAGCCAAGGAAGAGCTGTTCAACCTCCGCTTCCAGGCGGCGACCGGTCAGCTCGAGAACCACGGTCGGCTCAAGGCCGTCCGTAAGGACATCGCGCGGATCTACACCCTGATGCGTGAGCGCGAGCTGGGCATCGAGACGGTGGAGAGCGCCTGATGACTGAGAGCAACGTGACCGAGCAGAAGACCGACCGCGGTTTCCGCAAGACCCGTGAGGGTCTCGTCGTCAGCGACAAGATGGACAAGACCGTCGTCGTCGCCGTCGAGGACCGCGTGAAGCACGCGCTGTACGGCAAGGTCATCCGCCGTACGAACAAGCTCAAGGCCCACGACGAGCAGAACGCCGCAGGCGTCGGCGACCGCGTCCTCCTCATGGAGACGCGTCCGCTGTCCGCGACGAAGCGCTGGCGCATCGTCGAGATCCTCGAGAAGGCCAAGTAATTCCTGCGGGGCTAACCCCGCAGGACAGTTCCGCCAGGCTCGGGGCGGGTGTGTAAGTTGCGCAGCCGCCCCGGGAACCGGCAGACAAACAGGAGATAGACGTGATCCAGCAGGAGTCGCGACTGCGCGTCGCCGACAACACTGGTGCGAAGGAAATCCTTTGCATCCGTGTGCTCGGTGGCTCCGGTCGCCGCTACGCGGGCATCGGTGACGTCATCGTCGCCACCGTCAAGGACGCGATCCCCGGTGGCAACGTGAAGAAGGGTGACGTCGTCAAGGCCGTCATCGTTCGCACCGTCAAGGAGCGCCGCCGTCCGGACGGCTCGTACATCCGCTTCGACGAGAACGCCGCCGTCATTCTGAAGAACGACGGCGACCCTCGCGGCACCCGCATCTTCGGCCCGGTCGGGCGCGAGCTGCGCGAGAAGAAGTTCATGAAGATCATCTCGCTGGCTCCGGAGGTGCTGTAAGCATGAAGATCAAGAAGGGTGACACGGTTCAGGTCATCACCGGCAAGGACAAGGGCAAGCAGGGCAAGGTCATTGCCGCTTACCCGCGCGACGAGCGCGTCCTGGTCGAGGGTGTGAACCGGGTCAAGAAGCACACCAAGGCAGGCCCCACCGCCAAGGGTTCGCAGGCCGGTGGCATCGTCACGACCGAGGCGCCGATCCACGTCTCCAACGTCCAGCTGGTCGTTGAGAAGGACGGCAACAAGGTCGTCACGCGTGTCGGCTACCGCTTCGACGACGAGGGCAACAAGGTTCGCGTTGCCAAGCGGACGGGTGAGGACATCTGATGACTACCACCACCACTCCGCGTCTCAAGACGAAGTACCGCGAGGAGATCGCGGGCAAGCTGCGTGAGGAGTTCTCCTACGAGAACGTCATGCAGATCCCCGGCCTCGTCAAGATCGTGGTGAACATGGGTGTCGGCGACGCCGCCCGTGACTCCAAGCTCATGGACGGTGCCGTCCGTGACCTGACCACGATCACCGGTCAGAAGCCGGCCATCACCAAGGCCCGCAAGTCCATCGCGCAGTTCAAGCTGCGCGAGGGTCAGCCGATCGGTGCCCACGTCACGCTCCGTGGCGACCGCATGTGGGAGTTCCTGGACCGCACCCTGTCGCTCGCGCTTCCGCGCATCCGCGACTTCCGTGGTCTGTCTCCCAAGCAGTTCGACGGTCGTGGCAACTACACCTTCGGTCTCACCGAGCAGGTCATGTTCCACGAGATCGACCAGGACAAGATCGACCGCGTCCGGGGTATGGACATCACCGTGGTGACCACGGCGACCAACGACGCCGAAGGCCGTAGCCTTCTCCGTCACCTCGGCTTCCCCTTCAAGGAGGCGTAAGCGAGATGGCGAAGAAGGCTCTGATTGCCAAGGCTGCTCGTAAGCCCAAGTTCGGTGTGCGTGGCTACACCCGCTGCCAGCGCTGCGGCCGCCCGCACTCCGTGTACCGCAAGTTCGGCCTCTGCCGCGTGTGCCTTCGTGAGATGGCTCACCGTGGCGAGCTGCCGGGCGTGACCAAGAGCTCCTGGTAGTCCGGTACTTCCGGACTCCCGAAGCTCTCGGTAAGTAAAGGGCTCGGTCAGGTGCCCACCTCTCCATGGCTTAGGCTAGGAGGGTTGGGCGCCTGACGCCCAGACGACTTACTACGCCGTAGGTCCACCGCACCGCACCCGCCTCGTCTCGGATCGAGGAGAGGGATGGGCACCTGGAAACCCCGGCGAGAGAGGCCGAAGGCCAATTCATGACCATGACTGATCCGATCGCAGACATGCTTACGCGTCTGCGGAACGCGAACTCGGCATACCACGACTCAGTGACGATGCCGGCATCGAAGATCAAGTCGCACATCGCGGAGATCCTCCAGCAGGAGGGCTTCATCACGGGCTGGAAGGTCGAGGACGCCGAGGTCGGCAAGAGCCTCGTTCTCGAGCTGAAGTTCGGCCCGAACCGTGAGCGCTCCATCGCGGGCATCAAGCGGATCTCCAAGCCCGGTCTCCGGGTGTACGCGAAGTCCACCTCCCTGCCCAAGGTGCTCGGTGGCCTCGGCGTGGCGATCATCTCCACGTCGCACGGTCTCCTCACCGACAAGCAGGCCGGCAAGAAGGGCGTAGGCGGAGAAGTTCTCGCCTACGTCTGGTAGCGGAAGGGAAACGGAAGAAGCTATGTCGCGTATTGGCAAGCTCCCCATCACGGTTCCCGCCGGCGTGGACGTCACCATCGACGGCCGTACGGTCTCGGTCAAGGGCCCCAAGGGCTCGCTGACCCACACCGTCGCAGCGCCGATCGACATCGCCAAGGGTGAGGACGGCGCGCTCAGCGTCACCCGCCCCAACGACGAGCGTCAGAACAAGGCCCTGCACGGCCTGTCCCGCACGCTGGTGGCGAACATGATCACCGGCGTGACCGAGGGTTACGTGAAGAAGCTCGAAATCAGTGGTGTCGGTTACCGCGTCGCGGCCAAGGGCTCGAACCTCGAGTTCGCGCTCGGCTACAGCCACTCGATCACCGTCGAGGCGCCCGAGGGCATCTCGTTCAAGGTCGAGAACCCGACGCACTTCTCGGTCGAGGGCATCGACAAGCAGAAGGTCGGCGAGGTTGCGGCGAACATCCGCAAGCTGCGCAAGCCCGACCCGTACAAGGCCAAGGGCGTCAAGTACGAGGGCGAAGTCATCCGGCGCAAGGTCGGAAAGGCGGGTAAGTAAGCCATGGCATACGGTACGAAGATCGCTAAGGGCGACGCTTACAAGCGTGCTGCCATCAAGCGTCGTCACATCCGCATCCGGAAGCACATTTCCGGTACGGCTGAGCGTCCGCGCCTGGTCGTGACCCGCTCCAACCGCCACATCGTGGCCCAGGTCATCGACGACATCAAGGGTCACACCCTGGCGTCGGCGTCGACCCTGGACACCTCGATCCGCGGCGGCGAGAGCGACAAGTCCGCGCAGGCCAAGTCGGTCGGCGCCCTGGTCGCCGAGCGCGCCAAGGCCGCCGGTGTCGAGGCTGTCGTATTCGACCGTGGCGGCAATCAGTACGCGGGGCGCATCGCCGCCCTGGCGGACGCCGCCCGCGAAGCCGGACTGAAGTTCTAGTCGCTTCCGTAGCTAGCGGAAAGAGAGAGGTAATCCAATGGCTGGACCCCAGCGCCGTGGAAGCGGTGCCGGTGGCGGCGAGCGGCGGGACCGGAAGGGCCGTGACGGCGGCGCTGCTGCCGCCGAGAAGACCGCGTACGTTGAGCGCGTAGTCGCGATCAACCGCGTCGCCAAGGTTGTCAAGGGTGGTCGTCGCTTCAGCTTCACCGCGCTCGTCGTGGTGGGCGATGGTGACGGCACCGTCGGTGTCGGTTACGGCAAGGCCAAGGAGGTGCCGGCCGCGATCGCCAAGGGTGTTGAAGAGGCCAAGAAGCACTTCTTCAAGGTCCCCCGTATCCAGGGCACCATCCCGCACCCGATCACGGGCGAGAAGGCCGCGGGCGTCGTCCTGCTCAAGCCTGCCTCCCCCGGTACCGGCGTTATCGCCGGTGGCCCGGTGCGTGCAGTGCTCGAGTGCGCCGGCGTTCACGACATCCTGTCGAAGTCGCTCGGCTCGTCCAACGCGATCAACATCGTGCACGCGACCGTGGCGGCCCTCAAGGGCCTGCAGCGTCCCGAGGAGATCGCGGCCCGCCGCGGTCTGCCCCTCGAGGACGTCGCCCCCGCGGCTCTCCTTCGTGCACGTGCCGGGGCGGGTGCGTAATGGCTCGCCTCAAGGTCACGCAGACGAAGTCGTACATCGGCAGCAAGCAGAACCACCGTGACACGCTGCGGTCCCTTGGTCTCAAGGGGATCAACACCGTGGTCGTCAAGGAGGACCGCCCCGAGTTCCGCGGAATGGTGCACACCGTCCGCCACCTCGTGACGGTTGAGGAGGTCGACTGATCATGGCGGAGAACAACCCGCTCAAGATCCACAACCTCCGTCCCGCCCCGGGCGCCAAGACCGCCAAGACCCGTGTGGGTCGTGGTGAGGCGTCGAAGGGTAAGACGGCCGGTCGTGGAACCAAGGGTACGAAGGCCCGTTACCAGGTTCCGGAGCGCTTCGAGGGTGGCCAGATGCCCCTCCACATGCGTCTCCCGAAGCTGAAGGGTTTCCGTAACCCGTTCAAGACCGAGTTCCAGGTCGTGAACCTCGACAAGCTGGGCGCGCTGTACCCCGACGGTGGCGAGGTCACCGTCGAGGGTCTCGTCGCCAAGGGTGCCGTTCGCAAGAACAGCCTCGTCAAGGTGCTCGGCCAGGGCGAGATCTCCGTGGCGCTGCAGGTGACGGTGGACGCCGTCTCCGGTTCCGCCAAGGAGAAGATCACCGCCGCGGGCGGTACCGTCACCGAGCTCGTCTGAGCGCGATGACATAAGCGATCCCGACCGGGGATACCCCATAACGGGGTATCCCCGGTTGGTCGTTCCACGGGGGCAGTGTCGCCGGTAAGGTGGCCTGCACTGTTCTTATTCGTCGAACCTCAAGACCGTCACCCTTGACGCACGCGCGCGGGGGTCGCAGGAGGCACCGTGCTCACCGCGTTCGCCCGGGCGTTCAGGACGCCCGACCTGCGCAAGAAGCTGCTCTTCACGCTCGGCATCATCGTGGTCTACCGGGTCGGTACCCACGTTCCGATCCCCGGCGTCAACTACACGGCCGTACAGCAGTGTGTGACCGAGGCCTCCGGCAACCAGGGCCTCTTCGGTCTCGTCAACATGTTCTCCGGCGGTGCGCTGCTGCAGATCACGGTCTTCGCGCTCGGCATCATGCCGTACATCACGGCAAGCATCATTCTGCAGCTGCTGACCGTGGTGATCCCGCGTCTGGAAGCCCTCAAGAAAGAGGGCCAGGCCGGTACGGCGAAGATCACTCAGTACACGCGCTATCTGACCGTCGCGCTCGCGATCCTTCAGGGCACCGGCCTGGTGGCCACCGCCCGCAGCGGCGCCCTCTTCTCCGGCTGCACGGTCGCGACGAGCATCGTCCCCGACCGCGCCATCTTCACGACCATCACCATGGTCGTCACCATGACCGCCGGCACCGGCGTCGTGATGTGGCTCGGCGAGCTCATCACCGACCGCGGCATCGGCAACGGCATGTCGATCCTGATGTTCATCTCGATCGCGGCCACCTTCCCGTCCGCGCTGTGGACCATCAAGAAGCAGGGCACGCTGGCCGGCGGCTGGATCGAGTTCGGCACCGTCATCCTCGTCGGCCTGGTGATGGTCGGCCTGGTGGTCTTCGTCGAACAGGCCCAGCGCCGCATCCCCGTGCAGTACGCGAAGCGCATGATCGGCCGCCGTTCCTACGGCGGTACGTCGACCTACATCCCGCTGAAGGTCAATCAGGCGGGTGTGATTCCCGTCATCTTCGCGTCGTCGCTGCTCTACATCCCGGCTCTGGTCGCGCAGTTCTCGAGCGGCGACGCCGCCTGGAAGACCTGGGTGACGCAGAACCTGACCAAGGGTGACCACCCGATCTACATCACCGCGTACTTCCTCCTGATCGTTTTCTTCGCGTTCTTCTACGTGGCGATCTCGTTCAACCCCGAGGAAGTAGCGGACAACATGAAGAAGTATGGTGGCTTCATCCCGGGCATCCGGGCTGGCCGACCGACCGCTGAGTACCTGAGTTACGTACTCAACCGGATCACCTGGCCGGGTTCGCTGTACTTGGGTCTGATCGCTCTCGTCCCGACGATGGCGTTGGTTGGCTTCGGGGCAAGCCAGAACTTCCCGTTCGGTGGCACCAGCATCCTGATCATCGTGGGTGTGGGTCTGGAGACGGTGAAGCAGATCGAGAGCCAGCTCCAGCAGCGCAATTACGAAGGGTTCCTCCGCTGATGCGAATCGTCCTCGTCGGGCCGCCGGGTGCCGGTAAGGGAACGCAGGCTGTGCGTCTCGCCAAGACGCTGCACATCCCGCACATCTCCACGGGCGACCTCTTCCGTGCCAACATCAGTCAGGCCACGGAACTCGGCAAACTGGCGAAGTCCTACATGGACGCGGGCAACCTGGTCCCGGACGAGGTCACCATCGCGATGGCCAAGGACCGCATGGAGCAGCCGGACGCGGTCAACGGCTTTCTCCTGGACGGGTTTCCGCGCAATGTGTCGCAGGCCGAGGCGCTGGACGAGCTGCTGAAGACCGAGGGCATCAAGCTGGACGCGGTCCTGGACCTGGAGGTCCCGGAGGACGAGGTGGTCCGGCGCATCGCCGGCCGCCGCATCTGCCGCAAGGACTCCAGCCATGTCTTCCACGTGACCTACAGCCCCCCGCAGCAGGACGGCGTCTGTGACGTCTGCGGCGGCGAGCTGTACCAGCGTGACGACGACTCCGAGGACACGGTCCGTACGCGCCTCGAGGTCTACCACACGCAGACCGAGCCGATCATCGACTACTACAAGGCCCAGGGCCTGGTGGTCACGATCTCCGCGCTGGGTCCGGTGGACGAGGTCACGGAGCGGGCGCTCGACGCGCTGAAGCGCGAGGACGAGGGCGACAAGTAGTCGTCAGGCAGATCCGGCCGCGGTGCCCGCAGGGGTGCCGCGGCCGTACTGTTGTACAGATACATCACCGGTAGGACGCGGAAGACGGAGAGCGCAGGCCCCCATGGTGCAGATCAAGACCCCCGAGCAGATCTCCAAGATGCGCGAGGCGGGGCTGGTCGTCGCCGCGATCCACGCGGCCACGCGTGAGGCGGCCGTACCCGGAGCGAGCACGAAGGACCTGGACGAGGTGGCCCGCAAGGTCCTCGCGGACCACAACGCGAAGCCGAACTTCCTCGGCTACGGCGGCTTCCCCGCGACGATCTGCACCTCGGTCAACGAGGTCGTCGTCCACGGCATCCCCTCCGAGGACGTCGTCCTGAAGGACGGCGACATCATCTCCATCGACTGCGGCGCGATCATCGACGGCTGGCACGGGGACGCGGCGTACACCGCGTTCGTCGGCTCCGGCCACTCCCCGGAGCTCATCGAGCTGTCCCGGGTGACCGAGGAGTCGATGTGGGCCGGGATCGCCGCGATGAAGGTCGGCAACCGCCTCGTCGACATCTCCCGTGCCATCGAGACGTACATCCGCCGGCAGCCGAAGCCGGGCGGCGGGAAGTACGGGATCGTCGAGGACTACGGCGGTCACGGCATCGGTACCGAGATGCACATGGACCCGCACCTGCTGAACTACGTGGAGAAGCGGCGGGGCAAGGGGCCCAAGCTGATTCCCGGGTTCTGTCTCGCGATCGAGCCGATGGTGTCCTTGGGGACCCCGAAGACCGAGGTGCTCTCCGACGACTGGACGGTCATCACGACCGACGGGACGTGGTCCTCGCACTGGGAGCACTCGATCGCTCTCACGGAGGAGGGGCCGCTCGTGCTGACGGCTCCTGACGGGGGCAAGGCGAAGCTGGCCGAGTACGGGATCACGGCCGCGCCGGATCCGCTCGCGTAGTTCGTCGTCCGCGCGCCGGTGGGGGCTGGTCGCGCGGTTCCTCGCGCCCCCAAAAAAGCCTCCGCGTGCTTAGTGATCTCCGCTCTGGGGCATCCTTCCTCGATTCGTCTTTCCGAGTGGCCTGACGTAGACTGACTCGTCGGCTCTCGTGCAGCCGCATGTCCGCATGCACCCCGCAAGGGGACGCACTGAGTCGATCAAGGTAGTCGATTCGAAGGGCGAAGCGTGGCCAAGAAGCAAGGTGCCATCGAGATCGAAGGCACTGTCGTCGAGTCTCTCCCGAACGCCATGTTCAAGGTGGAGCTCCAGAACGGCCACCAGGTCCTGGCACACATCAGCGGCAAGATGCGTATGCACTACATCCGCATCCTCCCTGACGACCGGGTCGTGGTGGAGCTGTCTCCGTACGACCTGACGCGTGGCCGGATCGTCTACCGCTACAAGTAGATCTTGCCCAGGTTCCGCGCAAGCGGCGCCGAAGGCAACTGACCCGGAGAACCTCACCAATGAAGGTCAAGCCGAGCGTCAAGAAGATCTGCGACAAGTGCAGGGTGATCCGCCGTCACGGTCGGGTCATGGTCATTTGCGAGAACCCGCGCCACAAGCAGCGCCAGGGCTGACGCAGGACCTTCCCTCTGCATCTTTCGCAGAGTTTCGCGCGACGCGAGCAGTACATGTTCATACGCAGGACCCGGGCGTAGTAGGCGCCCGACACCCCCGGCTCGGAGGCTGGGGACCCACGCCGTACCAAATCTTCCGCGGAAGAGGCCGGCGGCTGGGAGCCGGTTCTGCGGAAGACCTCCGAAGATCAACTGGAGCCATTGAATGGCACGCGTTTCCGGTGTCGACATCCCGCGCGAAAAGCGTGTGGAGGTCGCCCTCACCTACGTGTTCGGCATTGGTCGGACCCTTTCCCAGCTGACGCTGGCCGAGACCGGCATCGACCCCAACACCCGCGTTCGCGACCTCTCGGAAGAGCAGCTCGTCGCGATTCGTGAGTACGTCGACGCCAACATCAAGACCGAGGGTGACCTCCGTCGCGAGATCCAGGCCGACATCCGCCGCAAGGTGGAGATCGGCTGCTACCAGGGTCTCCGTCACCGTCGTGGTCTGCCCGTCCGCGGTCAGCGCACCAGCACGAACGCTCGTACCCGCAAGGGTCCGCGTCGCGCCATCGCCGGCAAGAAGAAGCCGGGCAAGAAGTAGTCCGCAGCGGACAACGCTTCACCAGCGGTCTTCGCTGTAGGACCGACCACCTCCCCGTAGGAGTAATAGATGCCCCCCAAGGGTCGTCAGGGCGCTGCCAAGAAGGTGCGCCGCAAGGAAAAGAAGAACGTCGCTCACGGCCACGCGCACATCAAGAGCACGTTCAACAACACGATCGTCTCGATCACGGACCCCTCGGGCAACGTGATCTCCTGGGCCTCCGCCGGCCACGTCGGCTTCAAGGGCTCGCGCAAGTCCACCCCCTTCGCCGCGCAGATGGCCGCCGAGTCGGCCGCCCGTCGCGCGCAGGAGCACGGCATGCGCAAGGTTGACGTCTTCGTGAAGGGCCCGGGCTCCGGTCGCGAGACCGCGATCCGCTCCCTCCAGGCCACTGGCCTCGAGGTCGGCTCCATCCAGGACGTCACCCCCACCCCGCACAACGGCTGCCGTCCGCCGAAGCGCCGCCGCGTCTGACGCACGGTTCGCCTGAGGTTTCGGGCGGTACGGCTCGTAAGGGTCGTGCCGCCCGTACCCTTGTAGCTGTATCAACGCCGGGCTGACACCCGGTGGCAAGGGCGTCAAATAGCGGGCGCCCATGACAGAAGGATCGAACATGCTGATTGCTCAGCGCCCCTCGTTGACCGAAGAGGTCGTCGACGAGTTCCGCTCCCGGTTCGTCATCGAGCCGCTGGAGCCGGGCTTCGGCTACACCCTCGGCAACTCCCTCCGTCGTACGCTCCTCTCCTCGATCCCCGGCGCTGCTGTCACCAGCATCCGGATCGACGGTGTCCTGCACGAGTTCACCACCGTGCCGGGCGTCAAGGAGGACGTCACCGACCTGATCCTCAACATCAAGCAGCTGGTCGTCTCCTCGGAGCACGACGAGCCGGTCGTGATGTACCTGCGCAAGCAGGGCCCGGGTCTGGTCACCGCCGCCGACATCGCGCCCCCGGCCGGTGTCGAGGTGCACAACCCCGACCTCGTCCTCGCCACGCTCAACGGCAAGGGCAAGCTGGAGATGGAGCTCACGGTCGAGCGTGGCCGCGGTTACGTCTCCGCCGTGCAGAACAAGCAGGTGGGCCAGGAGATCGGCCGTATTCCGGTCGACTCCATCTACAGCCCCGTGCTGAAGGTCACGTACAAGGTCGAGGCCACGCGTGTCGAGCAGCGGACCGACTTCGACAAGCTCATCGTCGACGTCGAGACGAAGCAGGCCATGCGTCCCCGTGACGCCATGGCGTCGGCCGGCAAGACCCTGGTCGAGCTGTTCGGTCTCGCCCGCGAGCTGAACATCGACGCCGAGGGCATCGACATGGGCCCGTCCCCGACGGACGCCGCCCTTGCCGCCGACCTCGCTCTGCCGATCGAGGAGCTGGAGCTCACGGTCCGCTCCTACAACTGCCTCAAGCGCGAGGGCATCCACTCCGTGGGTGAGCTCGTGGCGCGTTCCGAGGCCGACCTCCTGGACATCCGCAACTTCGGTGCGAAGTCCATCGACGAGGTCAAGGCGAAGCTGGCCGGCATGGGCCTGGCCCTGAAGGACAGCCCGCCCGGATTCGACCCGACGGCCGCGGCGGACGCGTTCGGCGCGGACGACGACGTGGACGCCGGGTTCGTCGAGACCGAGCAGTACTGATCGATTTTCGGGTGCGGGAGCGCTACACCGCCCCGCGCCCCTTCCGGGAGCGGCCCTTCGGGGCTGCTCCCGGATCTCCGACGGGCAATCGCCCGCTCGGACACTGACCTCGGTACCTGATACGGCCGGGGCAGACACTGAGGAGAAAGACCATGCCGAAGCCCACCAAGGGTGCCCGTCTGGGCGGCAGCGCCGCGCACGAGAAGCTGCTCCTCGCGAACCTCGCGAAGTCGCTCTTCGAGCACGGCCGTATCACCACCACCGAGGCGAAGGCCCGCAAGCTGCGGCCGTACGCCGAGCGTCTGATCACCAAGGGCAAGAAGGGCGACCTTCACAACCGCCGTCAGGTGCTTCAGGTGATCACGGACAAGAGCGTCGTCCACACGCTCTTCACCGAGATCGGCCCGCGCTACGAGAACCGTCCCGGTGGTTACACCCGTATCACCAAGATCGGTAACCGTCGTGGCGACAACGCGCCCATGGCTGTCATCGAGCTGGTCGAGGCGCTGACTGTTGCACAGGCTGCGACGGGTGAGGCCGAGGCCGCCACCAAGCGTGCCGCGAAGGACGCCGAGGCTGCGGCTCCGGTTGAGGTCGTTGAGGACGCCAAGCCGGTTGAGGCTGACGAAGAGGCCAAGGACGCGTAACACCGTTTTTGGCTGCCGGTCCGTCGTGGCTGGTCGCGCAGTTCCCCGCGCCCCTAAAAGCAACAGCAGGGCGTGTGGCGGGTCCGTTCCTTTCGAGGGGCGGGCCCGCTTTTGTGTAGGTGAAAGGATCTCGGTGTGAGTGATGACCTAGAGGCTGGGTTCGTACGCGTACGGCTCGATCTCTCCTACGACGGGACCCTGTTCTCCGGGTGGGCCAAGCAGGCCGGCGGGCGGCGGACCGTGCAGGGGGAGGTCGAGGAGGCGCTGCGGACGGTGACGCGGTCGGGGGAGGCGGCGTACGACCTGACCGTGGCCGGGCGGACCGACGCCGGGGTGCATGCCCGGGGGCAGGTGGCGCATGTCGATCTGCCGGGGGAGGTGTGGCAGGAGCACCGCGAGAAGCTGCTGAAGCGGCTTGCCGGGCGGCTGCCCAAGGACGTGCGGGTGTGGGGCGTCACGGAGGCCGCCGAGGGCTTCAACGCGCGGTTCGCGGCCCTGTGGCGGCGTTACGTGTACCGGGTGGGGGACCGGCCCGGTGGCGTGGACCCGCTGCTGCGGAACCATGTGCTGTGGCACGACTGGGAGTTGGACGTCGACGTGATGGACGCCGCCGCCAAGTCCCTTGTCGGGGAGCATGACTTCGCCGCCTACGCGAAGAAGCGCGAGGGCGCGTCGACCGTGCGGGAGATCTTCGACTTCGGGGTGCGGCGCCGCGATGACGGTGTCATCGAGATCGAGGTGCGTGCCGACGCCTTCTGCCACAACCAAGTGCGGTCCATGGTCGGCGCGTTGCTGTTCGTCGGCGACGGGCACCGGGGCGCCGAGTGGCCGCGGAAGGTGCTGGACGCGGGCGTCCGGGACAGCGCCGTGCATGTCGTACGGCCGCTCGGGCTGACCCTGGAGGAGGTCGCCTATCCGGCGGACGAGGGGCTCGCGGAGCGGCAGTTGCTGGCCCGGCGGGTGCGGGGCACGCTGCACTGAGGAGCCGGTCGGGCGCCAACTTCCGTCGGCGCTTCGCTCGTTACTGTGCCGCCGCCGAGGCCTGGGTCTCGCCGCGGGCGTGGATCTGGTCGAAGGCGAACTTGCCGAGGTCGTCGCCGATCGTGAAGACCGCGGTGTCCTTCGCCGTCACGTCCTTGCCGTTGTCGAAGCCGGCGATCGTGAAGTAGGCGTAGCGGCCGTAGGAGTTGGTGGTCGTGCGGCAGATGGCGCCGTCGCAGAACGGCTTGACGCCCTTGCCGGAGAGGGACTTGACGACGCTCTTGGTATCCGCCTGGCCCTTGACCTTCGTCGCCTGGGCCTCGGTGTCGAAGAGGGCGACGCCGACCGTGACCGCGATGTTCCCCTTGACGTACGTGACCCGCATGAGGCGGGTGCAGCCGTTCGCGGTGAGGACCTTGGGGAGGGTGCCCGCGGAGACCGACGCGCAGTTCGTGGTGTCGGCCGTCGGGCCCTTCTTGTACACCGTCGAGGCGACCGTCAGCTGGGTGCCCGGGAACAGGGTCGTGGGGCTGAGCGGTGCCGTGTCCTTCGCCTTGCTGGAGATGAACTCCTTCGGGTCCAGCGGCGGGGGCGCGCTGGTCGGCGCGAAGGACGGCGAGGTGGCGCCGGTGGGCAGGGACGCGCTCGCGGGCAGGTTCGTGGGCTTGCCGGACGCGCTGTCGTCGCCGTTCGCCGAGATCACGGCCATGGCCACGGCCGTCCCGACGGCCATCGTCGCGAGCGCGCCGCCGCCTATGAACAGCAGGCGCTTGCGTCTGTTACGCGTCTCCGACGCCTCGGCGAGCGCGGCCCAGTCCGGGGTCTGCTCGTCGACGTTGCCGCCCCACGGCTGCTGCGAATTGGGTTTCCAGGGATCCCACTGGGACTGGGGTCCCCCCTGTCCGAAGCTCATGGGTCGCATCCTAGACGGGGTGACGGGGGTACCGGTGCGCCTCAATGAGGCCTGTGGCGACTGACGTTGGGGAAGTCACGGTAAGTGTTTTCGCGGTCGCTGTGTGCTGCGAACGGGGGTCCGTCCCACGCGTTTTGACCCGTCCGGGGCGGCGCGGGTACTCTTACGGTTTGTTATGCGTATCGGCTTGGTCCCTGGTGGACGAGAGGCCCTTACGTAGGTTCCCTGGAGCAGTTACCAGTGGGCGGCATACGGGCTTCGACCCCGGCCATTGTCGTCCCCAGCTGCACGATCGCTTCAGTGATGCCATGTGTCAGCACCCATCCACTGAAGAAGAAGGCTGCGAAGTGCGTACGTACAGCCCCAAGCCCGGCGATGTGACTCGCCAGTGGCACGTCATCGACGCCCAGGACATCGTCCTCGGCCGTCTGGCTACCACTGCTGCGAACCTCCTCCGCGGCAAGCACAAGCCGACCTATGCCCCGCACATGGACATGGGCGACTTCGTCATCATCATCAACGCCGACAAGGTTCACCTGTCCGGCAACAAGAAGACCCAGAAGCTGGCGTACCGCCACTCCGGTTACCCGGGTGGTCTGCGCTCCGTCCGTTACGACGAGCTGCTGGCGAAGAACCCCGAGAAGGCCGTCGAGAAGGCCATCAAGGGCATGATCCCCAAGAACACCCTGGGCCGTCAGATGATCAGCAAGCTGAAGGTCTACTCGGGCGACCAGCACCCGCACGCTGCCCAGCAGCCGGTGCCGTTCGAGATCACCCAGGTCGCGCAGTAGTTCCGGCCACACACCCCCTAAGACAGAAAAGAATCTGAGGAGAACCGTGGCCGAGACCACCGTTGAGCAGCCGGTCGAAGAGACCGAGACCGAGCTCGTCGACATCGAGAGCTACACCACCGAGTCCGACGTCCCCGTCGAGGGTGAGTACACGTCGGAGTCGCTCGCCGGCCGCTTCGGCGACCCGCAGCCGGCCGCCGGCCTGGGCCGTCGCAAGAACGCCATCGCGCGCGTTCGCATCGTGCCCGGCACCGGCAAGTGGAAGGTCAACGGGCGCACGCTCGAGGACTACTTCCCGAACAAGGTCCACCAGCAGGAAGTCAACGAGCCCTTCAAGGTGCTCGAGCTGGACGGCCGCTACGACGTCATCGCCCGCATCTCGGGTGGCGGCGTCTCCGGTCAGGCCGGTGCCCTGCGCCTCGGCGTGGCCCGCGCCCTGAACGAGGCCGACGTGGACAACAACCGCGGCGCCCTCAAGAAGGCCGGTTACCTCCGCCGCGACGACCGCGCGGTCGAGCGCAAGAAGGCCGGTCTCAAGAAGGCCCGCAAGGCCCCGCAGTACAGCAAGCGTTAATTTTCGCCTGCTGGGGGCCTGCCCGGCGGATCAGGTCGCGCTGGACCCGGATTCATTCCCTTCGGATTCCGGGGTGCGTGCCAAGCCACGCGTCCGCGACATGATCCGCCGGACAGGCCCCAGTACTCCGAACGCCCCGGCGGCACGCCACTTGTGCCGTCGGGGCGTTCGTTTATCACAGCCGGGGGCGTATAACGGCACAAGACGCTCAAAGGCTTGTGTGATCGGATGACCAGGCATCGTGTGCCTGGAATGCAGGACTTTCGCCTTGCAGAACTTTCGCCTTCCTCAGGAGGACAAGTGGGACGACTCTTCGGCACGGACGGCGTGCGCGGTGTCGCCAACGCGGATCTGACGGCCGAGATGGCGCTCGGCCTCTCCGTCGCCGCGGCGCACGTGCTCGCCGAGGCGGGCACCTTCGCCGGCCACCGGGCGACGGCCGTGGTCGGGCGGGACCCGCGCGCGTCCGGGGAGTTCCTGGAGGCCGCCGTGGTCGCGGGCCTGGCCAGCGCCGGCGTGGACGTGCTGCTCGTCGGCGTGCTGCCCACCCCCGCGGTGGCGTATCTCACCGGCGTGCTGGGCGCCGACCTCGGCGTGATGCTCTCCGCGAGCCACAACGCCATGCCGGACAACGGCGTGAAGTTCCTCGCCCGCGGCGGGCACAAGCTCGACGACGAGCTGGAGGACCGGATCGAGAAGATCTACGACGAGCACCGCACGGGCGCCCCCTGGGACCGCCCGACCGGTGCGGGCGTGGGCCGGGTCCGGCACTACAGCGAGGGCTTCGACCAGTACGTCGCCCACCTCATCGGCGTGCTCCCGAACCGGCTCGACGGGCTGAAGATCGTCCTCGACGAGGCGCACGGCGCCGCTTCCCGGGTCTCCCCGGAGGCGTTCTCGCGGGCCGGTGCCGAGGTCGTCACGATCGGCGCGGACCCCACGGGGCTGAACATCAACGACGGCTGCGGCTCGACCCACCTGGGTCTCCTCAAGGCGGCCGTCGTCGAGCACGGCGCGGACTTCGGCATCGCGCACGACGGTGACGCCGACCGCTGCCTGGCCGTGGACCACACCGGTGAAGAGGTCGACGGGGACCAGATCATGGCCGTGATCGCGCTGGCGATGCGGGAGCGTTCCGCACTGCGCTCCGACACCGTCGTCGCGACCGTCATGTCGAACCTGGGCTTCAAACTGGCCATGGAGCGCGAGGGCCTGACGCTCGTCCAGACCGCGGTCGGCGACCGCTACGTCCTGGAGGAGATGAAGGAGCACGGCTACGCGCTGGGCGGCGAGCAGTCCGGCCACGTCATCATCCTGGACCACGCGACCACCGGCGACGGCACGCTGACCGGCCTGATGCTGGCGGCGCGGGTCGCCGACACGGGCCGTACGCTCAAGGACCTCGCGTCCGTGATGACGCGGCTGCCGCAGGTCCTCATCAACGTGCCCGACGTGGACCGCACCCGGGTCGGCACCTCCGCGGACCTGGCGGCCGCGGTCGCCGAGGCGGAGCGTGAACTCGGGTCCACGGGACGGGTGTTGCTGCGTCCGTCCGGTACCGAGCCGCTGGTGCGGGTGATGGTGGAGGCCGCCGACATCGACCAGGCGCGGTCGGTGGCCGGGCGGTTGGCGGACGCCGTGAAGTCCGCGCTCGGCTAGGTGAGTTGCGCGGGGGTGCGCTCGCGCTGCCAGGCCCAGAAGGCTTTCTGCGCCAGCAGAGTGAGCGTGCCCGCCGCGACGATCCCGCCGAGGTTGGCGAGGAGCTGCCAACTGGAGCCCCACGTCTGGGAGTAGTCGCGGTAGCTGAAGGCTACGGCGGCGTTCGCGGCGGCCGGGACGGTCGTCACCGAGATCGCGACACCGATCAGCGCGCCGGACTTGGCCGAGGTGAGGGACAGCGTGCCCGCGATGCCGGCCAGGAAGGCCACGACGAAGGACATCCAGTCGGGCTTCCAGATGAAGGCGGTGTTGGGCCGGGCCGCCTCCACCATCGACTTCTCGAACAGCCCGAGGGCGTCCAGCAGCCAGCTGAAGCCCGCCGTCAGCACCATGGCCGCGGCGAACCCGGCGAGCAGCGCCCACAGCGACCGCCACACCAGCTGCGGAGCCCTCCGCACCAGCGCCGTGGAGATCCCGGCGAGCGGCCCGAACTCCGGTCCCACGGCCATCGCGCCCACGATCAGGATCGCGTTGTCCAGCATCACACCGCAGGCCGCGAGCATCGTGGCGACGGCCAGGAACGCGACGTAGGTGACGTTGAGTGTCGACTCCTCGTGCGTGGCGTCCGCGAGGTGCTCCCACAGCACGGCGTCGGCACCCTCGCCGGGCGCGTCCTCCTCGGCCCGGTCCGCCCGCTCCGACAGCGACAGGCCGATGTCGTCGACGGCGATGGAACCGGTGCGGTCCAGCCCCGACTCCCTTAGCGCGCCGATGAGTTCGTCACCGGCCTCGCGGGCGACGTCGCACATCACGACATCGCCGACGGGGTCGCGGGCGACGCCGGACAGGACGACGAGATGCGTCGTGCCGACCGTCGACTCGATCAGCCGGACCACGTCGTCGGTCCGGTCGGCGGGGGTGATCAGGCGCAGATGCAGCATGACGCCTTTCTAACAGGCGCCCGCCGCCGGGCTACAGCTTGCGCAGGCTCAGCCGCTGGACCTTGTGGTCGGTGCCCTTGCGGATGACGAGGGTGGCGCGGCCCCGGGTGGGGGCGATGTTCTCGACCAGGTTGGGCTTGTTGATGGTGCGCCAGAGGGTGCGGGCGTAGTCGACGGCCTCCTCCTCGGAGACCTGGGTGTACTTGCGGAAGTACGAGTCCGGGTTCTGGAACGCGGTGGCGCGCAGCTTGCGGAACCGGTTCAGGTACCAGCGCTCGATGTCCTCGGCGCTCGCGTCGACGTACACGCTGAAGTCGAAGTAGTCGGCGAGCCCGACGCGCGTACGGCCGTCCTTGCCCGGCAGCGCGGGCTGCAGCACGTTGAGCCCCTCGACGATCAGGATGTCCGGGCGGCGGACGGTGAGCCGCTGGTCGGGGACGATGTCGTAGATGAGGTGGGAGTAGACGGGCGCGGTGACCTCGTCCTTGCCGGCCTTGATGTCGGCGACGAAACGGGTGAGCGCCCGGCGGTCGTACGACTCCGGGAACCCCTTCCGCGACATCAGCCCGCGGGCCTCCAACTCCCGGGTGGGCAGCAGGAATCCGTCGGTGGTGACCAGCTCGACGCGGGGGTGCTCGGGCCAGCGGGAGAGCAGCGCCTGGAGGAGCCGGGCGACGGTCGACTTCCCTACGGCGACGGAGCCGGCGACGCCTATGACGAACGGCGTGCCGGACTGGGACCCCTGCTCGCCCAGGAAGGTGTTCAGGGCGCCTCTGAGCGCGTCCGTGGCACCGACGTAGAGATTGAGGAGTCTGGACAGCGGGAGGTAGATGTCACGCACCTCGTCGAGGTCGATGACATCACCGAGGCCACGCAGCTTCTCGACCTCCTCGGCGGTGAGCGGCAGCGGCGTCTTGTCGCGCAGCGCGCTCCACTCGGCTCGGGTGAGGTCGACGTAGGGAGTCGCCTCCGGCTTGTGCCGGTGGGCGCTCCGGGGCATCGGGGAGACCGGAGAGATCACCAGTCCATTGTTAACGGAGTTTGAACGGGGTGGTGGGTGGGGTGCGTCACGTGGAGGGTGGGCCGGGTGGCCGGGGCGTGGTGCGGAACACCGTCGGCGGCATCCCCTGCCGATCAGGGCCGTAATTTCCGAAATCGGGCACGAAGTGCCGTGTTCGGGCGGGGTTCGGCGCCTAGGCTGCGGCGCATGTGCGGAATCGTGGGATACGTGGGGTCGCAGTCGGCGCTCGATGTCGTGATGGCCGGGCTGAAGCGGCTGGAGTACCGGGGCTACGACTCGTCGGGGGTCGCCGTGCTCGCGGACGGCGGGCTGGCGGCGGCGAAGAGGGCCGGGAAACTCGTCAATCTGGAGAAGGAGCTGGTCGACCGCCCGCTTCCCGCCGGGTCGACCGGCATCGGGCACACGCGCTGGGCCACGCACGGCGGACCGACCGACACGAACGCCCACCCGCATCTCGACAACGCGGGCCGGGTCGCCGTCGTCCACAACGGCATCATCGAGAACTTCGCCTCGCTGCGCGCCGAGCTGGCCGAGCGCGGGCACGACCTCGCCTCCGACACGGACACCGAGGTGGTCGCGCATCTGCTGGCCGAGGAGTTCTCGGCGTGCGCGGACCTCGCGGAGGCGATGCGGCAGGTGTGCCGGCGGCTGGAGGGCGCCTTCACCCTGGTCGCGGTGCACGCGGACGAGCCGGACGTGGTCGTGGGCGCGCGGCGCAACTCGCCGCTGGTGGTCGGGGTCGGCGAGGGCGAGGCCTTTCTCGCCTCCGACGTCGCCGCGTTCATCGCCCACACCCGCTCCGCGATCGAGCTGGGCCAGGACCAGGTCGTCGAGCTGCGCCGGGACGGGGTGACCGTCACCGGGTTCGACGGCGCTCCGGCCGAGGTCCGCTCGTACCACGTCGACTGGGACGCCTCCGCCGCCGAGAAGGGCGGCTACGACTACTTCATGCTCAAGGAGATCGCCGAGCAGCCGAAGGCGGTCGCCGACACGCTGCTGGGCCGGATCGACGCGGCGGGCCTGCTCACCCTGGACGAAGTCCGCATCCCCGTGCATGAGTTGAGGGAGATCGACAAGGTCGTCATCGTGGCCTGCGGTACGGCCTTCCACGCGGGCCTGATCGCCAAGTACGCCATCGAGCACTGGACGCGGATCCCCTGCGAGGTGGAGCTGGCCAGCGAGTTCCGGTACCGGGACCCGATCCTCGGCGCCCGCTCGCTGGTGATCGCCATCTCCCAGTCCGGCGAGACGATGGACACCCTGATGGCGCTGCGGCACGCCCGCGAGCAGGGCTCGAAGGTCCTGGCCATCTGCAACACCAACGGGTCGACGATCCCCCGCGAGTCGGACGCGGTGCTGTACACGCACGCCGGGCCCGAGGTCGCCGTGGCGTCGACGAAGGCGTTCCTGACGCAGCTGGTCGCGTGCTACCTGGTGGCGCTGTATCTCGGCCAGGTCCGCGGCACCAAGTGGGGGGACGAGATCCAGGCCGTCATCCGGGACCTGTCGCAGATCTCCGGTGAGGTCGAGCGGGTGCTCGAAACCATGGAGCCGGTACGGGAGTTGGCGCGGTCGGTCGCCTCCAAGAACACCGTGCTGTTCCTGGGGCGGCACGTCGGTTACCCCGTCGCTCTCGAAGGCGCCCTGAAACTCAAGGAGTTGGCGTACATGCACGCCGAGGGCTTCGCGGCGGGCGAGCTGAAGCACGGGCCGATCGCCCTGATCGAGGAGGGCATGCCGGTCGTCGTGGTCGTGCCGTCGCCGCGCGGGCGGTCCGTCCTGCACGACAAGATCGTGTCCAACATCCAGGAGATCCGGGCCCGGGGCGCGATGACGATCGTGATCGCGGAGGAGGGCGACGAGACGGTCGTGCCGTACGCGGACCATCTGATCCGGATCCCGGTCATCCCGACGCTGCTCCAACCGCTCGTCGCGACCGTGCCGTTGCAGGTGTTCGCCTGCGAGCTGGCGACGGCCAGGGGCAACGAGGTGGACCAGCCGCGGAACCTGGCGAAGTCGGTGACGGTGGAGTAGGCCGCCGACGCTGCCGTACGCCCGCGGGAACGGCCTGAGCGCGGCGCACGCACATGCGCGCCGCGCTCAGCACAGGCAGGGGAGGCGGGCTCCCGGGGAGAGCGGGTCGGGGACTACTCCTCGACCGTGAGTCCCTTCCGCAGCTTCACCAGGGTGCGCGACAGCAGCCGCGACACGTGCATCTGCGAGATGCCCAGTTCGTCGCCGATCTCCGACTGCGTCATGTTGGCCACGAAGCGCAGGGAGAGGATCTGCCGGTCCCGGGACGGGAGTTCGGCGATCAGGGGCTTCAACGACTCGACGTACTCGATGCCTTCGAGCCCGTGGTCCTCGTAGCCGATGCGGTCCGCGAGGGCACCCTCGGAGTCGTCCTCCTCGGGCTGAGCGTCGAGGGAGCTCGCCGTGTAGGCGTTCGACGCCGCCATGCCCTCGACGACCTCGTCCTTCGAGATCTTCAGGCGCTCCGCCAGTTCGCCCACGGTGGGGGCGCGGTCGAGCTGCTGGGCCAGTTCGTCGCCGGCCTTGGCGAGGTCCAGCCGCAGCTCCTGGAGCCGGCGCGGGACGCGCACGGACCACGAGGTGTCACGGAAGAAGCGCTTGATCTCCCCGACGATGGTTGGCATCGCGAAAGTGGGGAACTCGACACCGCGGCTGAGTTCGAAACGGTCGATCGCCTTGATCAGGCCGATGGTGCCGACCTGGATGATGTCCTCCATCGGCTCGCTGCGCGAGCGGAAGCGGGAGGCGGCGAACTTGACCAGCGCGAGATTGAGCTCGACCAGCGTGTTACGGACGTACGAGTATTCGTGCGTGCCTTCCTCGAGCGATTCGAGCCGCTCGAAGAGGGTCTTGGAGAGTGCCCGTGCGTCGACCGCGCCGACCTGGTCGTACGGGGGGATCTCGGGGAGCCCCTCGATGGCAGTGGGATCCAGTTGAGCCGGTGGGGGTGTCGACGTCGCTGCGTGGGTAGGCGATGCGTCGAGCCGGGGTGACATGGTGTCCTCCATCGTTCTCGGCATATGGCTGCCGAAGCCGGTGCGTGCACTGCGGAGTGCGGCGCCTCCAAAGCCGGTCGTGTCGGTCATATCGGTCGTATCCATCGGTATTCGGTCGTCTCGCACGATTCGGTCGTATCGAATGTCCAAATACTTGTCTGTACTAGCCCTACCCGTTTTCCGGAGCTCGCCGCAAGTGCACTGTGCCCCTATATGTCTGTTTATGGGCGATTGTTCGGGTGTCAGAGAGTGTGAGGAAGGCGTAGTGTTCCAGGGCGAACGTCAACAGCCACGACCTCGGGAGAGAGAGACGGCATGGACCGCGGGACGGTCGGCAGCGCACAGTCTGGCCGGCTTCTGGTCGAGGTGCGGAAACAGGGCCTCAGCGCCGTCGTGACGCCGGCGGGTGAGTTGGATCACCACACCGCCGATTTGTTGCGCGAACCGCTGGAGGACCTGCTAGCCCATGGGTACGCACGGCTCGTCGTGGACTGCTCACGACTGGAGTTCTGCGACTCCACGGGCCTCAACGTGCTGCTCGGCGCGCGCCTCAAGGCGGAAGCCGCAGGTGGTGGAGTGCATCTCGCGGGGATGATGCCCGCGGTGGCGCGCGTCTTCGAGATCACAGGGGCGGATGCGGTCTTCACCGTCCACGACACCCTCGGGGCGGCCCTCGCCGACGAGTCGGGCTGAGCCCCTTTCCTCCCCCGTGCGCCCGGTGGATTACCCGTGCCTCGGCTTCCGTGCCGAGTAAGGGGTGTTTTGCCGGTTCGCTCGGGCAGGAGAACATCTGAGCCTGTCGAGAACCAGAGCGACCAAAACGCTCGTGATCCACGTAGTGACTCTTGAACACGTACCGACTCTTGAATTGTGAACCGGTGAATCGGTGAGGTGAAGCGCTGATGAGCACCACCCGGCCCTACCCGCCGGGCGACCGCCCGGAGCCCGGTGGCGCTGCGGAGGCGCCCGCCGGAGGCGCTGCCGTGCCGTCCGTCGGGGACGCCGAACCGGCCGTCGGCCGGGACACCCGCAGACTCAGTTTCGCGGGTGAGAGCGGGGTCGTCCCACTGGCCCGCGACTTCGCCCGCCAGGCGCTGTACGCCTGGGGCTGGCTGCCCGCCGAGGGCGCCGACCGGCGCGCCGCCGCCGAGGACGTGCTCCTCGTCGTCTCCGAGCTGGTCACCAACGCCTGTCTGCACGCCGAGGGGCCGGACGAGATGTGGATCTCGTGCGACAACAAGGTGATCCGTGTCGAGGTCTCCGACCGCGGCACCGGCCAGCCCGCCCCCAGAACCCCGCACCGCGCGGGCCGCCCAGGCGGCCACGGCATGTTCATCGTGCAGCGGCTGTGCCTGGACTGGGGGGTCGTCCGCGCCCCGGGCGTCACCGGCAAGACGGTATGGGCGGAACTGGGCGCGCCGGCCTAGCCCGGATCGTGCCCCTCCCCGCCCCCTGACCTGGTCCACCACCCTCCCAACCGGGGGTCCTCCACCCACCCACCTCGGGTTACCTCCGGTCACCCCCTCCACTCGGTTCTCCCCTCGCGCACGCCGGATCGTCACAACTCCGGCGTGCGTCTTGTCTTCCCTCCTCACGGGCCCGGGCGTACCTTGACGGCCGATCTGATGTGCCGTCAGGAATGAGGGGACCGTGTCGTACCAGAAACGAACCGCAGCGCTCGCGTCTGTCGCGGCCCTGGCCGGCTCGGCGGTATTCATGGCCGCCCCCGCAGCCCGGGCCGACGTGGTCGACGTCAACTACAAGTGCCAGACGCCCATCGGCGTCAAGACCGCCGTCTCGCCGATCGACATCAAGGGTGTCAAGAGCGGCAGCGGCTACAAGCTCACCATGTCCTGGCAGAAGGGCGTCTCCTCCAGCCCCGTCGAGCTCGGCAAGGGGGCGATGAGCCCGAGCGCCACCATCAAGGTGGGCGGCGCGGACAGCGGCACGGTCTCGGTGTCGGGGCCGGCGAACGAGGCGGCGATTCCCGCCAACACCCCCATCAAGATCAACGACTTGACGGGTACGTACACCCCGAAGGCGTCCGGCAAGGTCACGTTCACGGCGGCCGTCCTCACCATCAAGGCCCTCGGTACGACGACGACGTGCACCCCGACCAACAGTCCCGGACCGTCGCTCACGCTGGACGTCACCGGAACGGGCGGCTCATCGGGTGGCTCCAGCGGGTCCACCGGCTCCACCGGTTCGACGGGGAGCGGCACCGGTACGGACTCCAGCGGCACCCTCCCGAAGACCGGACCCGACGACTCGGTCATCGCGCTCGGCACGCTCGGCGGCACGGTCCTGCTCGCGGGCGCGGCGGGCACCCTGTGGCTGACCCGGCGCAACCAGACGGCCCGCGCCCGCCGCTGACAGCCCCCCGTACGCCCGCTGGAGCCGCCCATGCTGTCGTCGACCGCCCGCGTCCTGTGTCTGTCCCTCCTCGCCCTCCTGGCGGCCGCGCCGACCGCAACGGCCGCCGGGGGATGGACCGTTGCGCCCGCGGGCGGCGGACGGCCGACGTTCTACGCCGAGGGCGAGCCCGGCACGACCCTCCAGGACACGGTGTCCGTGACCAACCCCACCACCCGTCCGGTCACCGTCCGGCTGCGCGCCACCGGCGTCCCGGTCACCTTCGCCGACACAGGAGTCAGGGTCCCCGCCCGCACCCGCGCCGACGTCCCGTTCACGGTGAACGTCCCGGCGACCGCCACCCCCGGCGACCGCGCCGCCACGATCGTCGCGCGTGACACGAACGGCCGGGAGGCGACGGTACGGCTTCGACTCCGGGTGCGGGGACCGGAGTTGTCGGCGCTGACCGTCGAACACGTCACGGTCCACGGCGACCGCATCGCCTACGAACTGGTCAACCGCGGCACCACCCCCCTCACCCCGACCCTCGCCGTCCACGCCACCGGCGTCCTCGGCACCCGCCTCGACCGCGCCCCCCGCACCCTCCCGGTCCGACTCCCGCCGGGCGCACGCCTGAAGCTCACCGAACCCTGGCCGGGCCACCCCACCCTGGACGCGGTCGACCTGCGCCTCACGGTCACGGCGGCGGGCGGCGCCCACGACACGGCGGACACGTCGACACGGTTCGTGCCGTGGGGCGCGGTGGCGGGAACCGGCGGTGCGGCGGTGGCCGGGGGCGCGCTGCTTCTCGTACGGCGGCAGCGGCGCCGCAGGGACGACGAGGTGGCCGAAGAGCCGCGTACGGAAGCCGGGTTGACGGGAGCGGTGATGTGAGCGGCAAGGTGCGGATCCCGGCGCTGGTGGCGGTGCTCGCGCTGCTCCTGCTGCCGTTGGCGGGGGCGACGCCGGCCGCGGCGGCGGGCGGGCCGGGTGTGAAGCTCTCCACGTCGCAGGCGGGGACGGGCGGTTCGATCACCGTCTCCGGGAGCGGGTGGCGGGCGCACGCCCTGCTGATGGTGCTGATCTGCGGGCAGGCGACGCCCGCGCGCGGGGTGGTCGGCGGCACCAACTCCTGTGCCAACGCGGACGGTCGGGCCGTGACGACGGACGCCAAGGGCGTCTTCAGCAGGAAGCTGCCGGTGTCGGAGCCGCCGGTGCCGTGCCCGTGCGTGGTGCACGTGGCGACGGTGACGGGGGCGAGCGCGTCCGCGGACACGGTCTTCCAGGTGGCAGGACACGCGGTCGAACCACTCCCCGCGGAGCCCGCCGCCGGACGCCTCTCGGTCCTGTCGGACACCCGGCTGGACGGTTCGAGCGGCCTGCTGACCTGGTTCGGGGCGCCACCCTCCCGCACGCTGGTCTTCACCGTCGGCAACGCGGGCTCGTCCCCCGTCAAGAACCCTGTCTTCCAAGTCGGCACCTCCCACGGGGTGTTCGCGCCGCAGTGGGACGACCAGCAGTTCGACGGCACGATCGCGCCCGGCGGAAAGGCGGAGATCAAACTCCCCGTCGACCTCGCGGCCGGGGCGCACGGCGACTACACCGTCTCGATGAAGTACGGCGGCCGGGTCCTCGCCGAACAGCCGTGGGGAGTCGGCCGTCCCTGGGGCGTGACCCTGTTCTGGGTCCTGCTCTGTGTGGTCGTGCCGGCGGCGGTGTTCCGCGTCGGGATGGCCGTGGTGGACCGGCTGCGCCCCCGCAAGGCGGCCCGCAGCACGGGACCGCCCCGGCACCGGGCCCTGCACATGCCCGCCCAAGTCACCCTGCGCATGCCGAAGTTCGGCACGGCGGCCCCCTCGCGGGAGGACGCCCCCACGACCTCGACCCTGCCGTGGTTCACCCCGGACTCCGATCCGGGCACGGCCGGTCGACTCTCCGCACCGCACGACGACAGCCCGACGAGTCCGACGACTCCCACCAGGAAGGGACTTACGTGAGCAAGCGAAGGAGAGTCATACCGGCCGCCGAAGGCGGATGCAGAAACAGCGGCGGGGGCGGTGTACGGAGGGCGGGCGCGGCGGCGTTCGCGCTGGTCCTCGGCGGCGCGGGTCTCGCGCTCGGCCTGACCGCCGGGACCGCGCAGGCCGCCGAGGTGTCCTACGCCACCCACTGCGTGCCGCCCGCGGGGGTCGCCGACCCGATCGACGGCACCACCAAGGTCGAGGTCACCGCGCCCGCGACGGCGAAGGTCGGCGACACCGTCGACGTGGTCTGGAAGTTCACGCAGGCCGCGTCCAAGAACCCCGACATCATCGACCTGCCCGCCGACTCCGTGCTGCCGACCGGGACGCTGAAGGCGGCCGGCGCGCAGACCGCCGACGTGGCGATGACGGGGACGCGCACCAACCCGGCGATCCCCAAGGGCGGCGACATGGTGCTGTCCGACATGAAGGGCACACTGAAGCTGACGACGGCCGGGACGGTGACGCTGGCCCCGGGCGCGTACACGGTCAACGCGTACGGGACGAACACCGTGTGCACGCCGACGGCGACGGTGCCGACGTCGGCGACGATCGACGTGACGGCGGGGGACGGCGGTTCGCCGAGCGGCTCCCCGACCCCGTCGGACTCGACGTCGTCCTCGGCGTCGCCGTCGGAATCCGCGTCGCCCAGTGACTCGACGTCCGCGTCCCCGTCGGCCTCGCCGAGCGACGGCACCGGGACAGGCCAGACCGACTTCACCGGCAAGGAGGTCGACGTCCCCTACGCGTGCAAGACGCCCATCGGCGACAAGAACGCGACCTCGCCCGTGCAGATCAACGCCTCGAAGGACGGCGGGAGTTACGCCCTCACCGTGAAGTTCAACGGCTCGGTGATGGACAGTCCCGCGGACATCCCGGCGGACTCCGTGAAGCCGTCGATGGAGGTGGTCCTGGGCGGCGCCGACAAGGGCACGGTGCATGTGGAGGGCCCGACGAACTCCAGCCCCATCAAGTCCGGGGACCCCATCAAGATCCCGGACCTGACGGGCACGTACAAGCCCGGCGCGAGTGGTTCGTCGACCCTGTCGCCCGGCGTCCTCACGGTCAACGCCCTGGGTACGACCACGACTTGCACGCCCACGAAGTCGCTGGTCTCCCTGACGCTCGACACCACCGAGCAGGCGAGCGGCGCGTCCGGCGGCTCCTCCACGTCCGGCGGCACGTCCGGGTCCACGTCGACGTCGACCTCCGGAGGCCTGGCGGAGACGGGCTCCAGCAGCCACGGCGGCCTCAAGGCCCTCGGCCTGGTCTCCGGTACGGCGATCCTGCTGGGCGTGGCGGTCTTCACGTTCATGCCGGGGCGGAGGCGGCTGCGCTGACCGAGTCATCGTGGAAGCACGACACCGGTCGAGAGGAAAGGGCCGTCACATCCCGGGGGATGTGACGGCCCTTTCGGTGAGTCGTCGTGGAGCGGACTGCCTCAGTGGACGTCGCCCATGAGCTCTCGGACCCGCTTGCGGTACATCCACACCGCCGCGCCCGCGAGGACCGCCAGGGCCGCCTGGAGGGTGACGATGCCCGTCTTGTTGAGGTCGACGCCGGCGATGGACAGCAGGCCCGTCGTCGCGTCGCCCGCCGTCACCGCGAGGAACCACACGCCCATCATCTGGGAGGCGTACTTCGCGGGGGCCATCTTCGTGGTGACCGAGAGGCCCACGGGGGAGAGGGTCAGCTCGCCCACCGTCTGGACGAAGTAGATCGCCACCAGCCACATCGCCGCCGCCTTGTGACCGCCGTCGGCGATCGCGAGCGGGGCCAGGAAGAGGAAGAAGGACGCGCCGACCAGGATCAGGCCCATCGCGAACTTCGTCGCCGTGCTCGGCTCCTTGCCGCGGCGGGCCAGGGCCAGCCAGGCCCAGGCGAAGACCGGGGCGAGGGCCATGATGAGGACCGGGTTGACCGACTGGTACCAGGAGACCGGGAACTCCCAGCCGAACACAGTGTTCTTCGCCGAGGAGTCGGCGAACAGGGACACCGTCGAGCCGCCCTGGTCGTAGATCATCCAGAACACGGCGGCGGCGACGAAGAACCAGATGTACGCGGACATCTTCGACTGGTCCGCGCGGTCGAGGGTCTTGTCGCGCTTGATGCGGGCGATGACCATCACCGGGATGACCAGACCGGCGACGGTGATCGGGACCAGCAGCCAGTTCAGGGTGTAGTGGCCGGAGGCGCCGACGATCGCGTAGAACACGATGGCCGCGGCGGCCCAGAGACCCGACTTGCGCAGCGTGGCCTTCTTCTCCTCGGCGGACAGCGGTGTGGGGACCACGTCCGAGCGGGAGCTGAGGTGGCGGGTGCCGAGCAGGTACTGGGCGAGGCCGAGGGCCATGCCGACCGCGGCGAGCGCGAAGCCGAGGTGCCAGTTGACGTTCTCGCCGACCGTGCCGATGACCAGCGGCGCGGCGAACGCGCCGACGTTGATCCCGATGTAGAAGAGCGTGAAGCCGCCGTCACGGCGCGGGTCGTCCGGGCCCTCGTAGAGGTGGCCGACCATCGTGGAGATGTTGGCCTTCAGGAGACCTGAGCCGATCGCCACCAGGCCGAGGCCCGC
Source organism: Streptomyces sp. NBC_00252 (assembly GCF_036187565.1). Taxonomy (NCBI): domain Bacteria; kingdom Bacillati; phylum Actinomycetota; class Actinomycetes; order Kitasatosporales; family Streptomycetaceae; genus Streptomyces; species Streptomyces sp. NBC_00252. The sequence continues at coordinate 6,094,750 of NZ_CP108087.1, forward strand.
GAAGAACGTGCCGGAGGAGGGCAGGGCGAGCGTGAGGTGGCCGAGCATGATGATCATGCCCGCGACGGCGACCGTCCTGCGGGGGCCGAGCACCCGGTCGGCGAACCAGCCGCCGGGCAGGGCCAGCAGGTACACGAGGGACAGGTACACCGAGTAGATCGCGGTGGCGGTGGCCGCGCTCAGGTGCAGGCCGCCGGGGGCGACCAGGTACAGGGGGAGCAGGGCCCTCATGCCGTAGTAGGAGAACCGCTCCCACATCTCGGTCATGAAGAGAGTGGCCAGTCCGCGGGGGTGGCCGAAGAAGGTCTTCTCGGAACCGGGGGTGCCCGGAGTCACCGAGTCCTTCGTCAGGCTGGACGCCATGGTTGTTCCTTGCTGGTCGGGACGCGCTGCGTGAGCGGATGCGCGCCCGGTGTGGGCGGCCGGCACCGGCCGGGTCCGACCCGTCCGTCCCCACGCCCACGGGGACTCCGTCCCGGATCACGGGATGGAGGACGGCGACCACCGGGATCCACGCCCCGCGCACGGAGTGCGTCGGAGCCCGGCCACAGGTCATTCCTTTCAAGGCCGACGACTGCCGGCCCGCACACAAAAGAGACCTTCAGTGTCAAACAGCCACCAAAGGTCCCCGGAGTTGCTACAGGCGTTCAGGTCACCATACGACAGGACACTGCCTGAAATGGAAGGACTTGAGACATCGATCACAGGATTTGATGGAACCAGAGTCGCACTTTCGAAGGCGTGACCCCGCACCACACCCCATTGCCATAGGTTCGCGGCACGATCTTCACCTCGTCGCGTCCGGTCGGCCCCAGGGTAAGAAATCGCCAATGACGATCACACCTCTGGCGCTGTCCGAGGCGGACTACCATCACCTCATGACCCGTGTACTGCTCGCCGAGGACGACGCGTCCATCTCGGAGCCGCTGGCCCGCGCTCTGCGCCGGGAAGGTTACGAGGTCGAGGTGCGCGAGGACGGACCCACAGCGCTCGACGCCGGCATCCAGGGCGGCATCGACCTGTGTGTCCTGGACCTGGGCCTGCCCGGCATGGACGGCCTGGAAGTGGCCCGCCGACTGCGCGCCGAGGGCCACACCGTCCCGATCCTCATCCTGACCGCGCGCGCCGACGAGGTGGACACCGTCGTCGGCCTCGACGCGGGCGCCGACGACTACGTCACCAAACCCTTCCGGCTCGCCGAACTGCTCGCCCGCGTCCGGGCCCTGCTCCGGCGCGGCGCCGCCGAGCCCGCGCAGCCGCCCGCCACGCACGGCGTCCGGATCGACGTCGAGTCGCACCGGGCGTGGATGGGTGACGAGGAACTCCAGCTCACCGCCAAGGAGTTCGACCTGCTGCGGGTTCTGGTGCGGGACGCCGGGCGGGTGGTGACCCGGGACCAGTTGATGCGCGAGGTGTGGGACACGACGTGGTGGTCGTCGACCAAGACCCTCGACATGCACATCTCCTGGCTGCGGAAGAAGCTCGGTGACGACGCGGCCAACCCCCGGTACATCGCCACCGTGCGGGGTGTCGGGTTCCGGTTCGAGAAGAGCTAGGCCGGTCTACGCGCGACATCGCCGTGGGTGCTTGGTGTGGTGTGTGCGACTGGCCGTGGTTCGTGGCTGGTCGCGCACACGCGGCGGAGCCCCCTATCGACTACAGCCTCGCGCCCCTTTGGGGCGCTGAAGTCGCCGTTTCTCGGAGAGTGCCGTGCGTCGTCGTCTTATTCAGTCCACGCTTGCCGTCGTGCTCGTCGTGATCGCTGTCTTTGGTGTGTCCCTCGTCATCGTGGAGACACGCACCATCAGCAACAGTGCTCAAGAGCGCGTGGATTCCGAGGCGCTCCGGCTGGCCAGCATCGTGGACAGCCGGATCCTCGGGGCGGAGATCGTCGACTCCGAGGTGCTGCGCACGCAGGTCACGGAGGACCGGTACGCCGTGATCCGCATCCCGGGCGACCCGGTGATCGAGGTGGGCACCAAGGCGGCCGGTGACGTCATCCGCTCCACCGCCAAGGGCGAGGAGGGCGAGACCGTCACCGTCGAGGAGCCCCGCTCGACCGTCACCCGTGAGGTCGGGCGGACCCTGCTCATCATCGGCGCCGTCGCCCTGCTCGCCGTGGTCGCCGCCGTCCTGCTCGCCGTACGGCAGGCCAACCGGCTCGCCTCGCCGCTCACCGACCTCGCGGAGACCGCGGAGCGGCTCGGCTCGGGTGACCCGCGGCCCCGGCACAAGCGGTACAGCGTCCCGGAGCTGGACCGGGTCGCCGACGTCCTCGACTCCTCCGCCGAGCGCATCGCCCGCATGCTCACCGCCGAGCGGCGGCTGGCCGCCGATGCCTCGCACCAGCTGCGTACGCCGCTGACCGCGTTGTCCATGCGGCTTGAGGAGATCACCCTCACCGACGACCCGGACACGGTGAAGGAGGAGGCCACGATCGCGCTGACGCAGGTCGAGCGGCTCACCGATGTCGTGGAGCGCCTGCTGACGAACGCGCGTGACCCCCGTACCGGCTCCGCCGTCTCCTTCGACCTCGACGAGGTCATCCAGCAGCAGCTCGCCGAGTGGCGGCCCGCCTACCGCAGTGCCGGGCGCGCGATCGTCAGCTCGGGCAAGCGGCATCTCCAGGCCGTCGGCACCCCGGGCGCCGTCGCGCAGGTGCTGGCCGCGCTGATCGAGAACTCCCTGATGCACGGCGGCGGCACGGTCGCCCTGCGCACCCGCGTCACCGGCAACCAGGCCGTCGTGGAGGTCACGGACGAGGGGCCCGGGGTGCCGACCGACCTGGGCGCCCGCATCTTCGAGCGCACGATCAGCGGCCGCAACTCCACGGGGATCGGGCTGGCCGTCGCGCGGGACCTCGCGGAGGCGGACGGCGGGCGGCTGGAGATGCTCCAGGCGCAGCCGCCGGTGTTCGGGCTGTTCCTGTCGCGTACGGCGCCGACGAAGCGGGTGCCGGTGGACGACGACGAGCCCACGGTCCGCTAAGGCGGCGGAGGGGCGCGGAGAGAGTGGTTCAGCTCACGTGCTGCTTGGGGCGGGGCAGCGGCTTCGGGGCGGCGGGAGCAGGATCCGACTCCGCGAGGATCTCGTCCTGAACCGGCAGCGCCTTGAACACCCAGCTGCGGTACGACCAGAAGCGGAACAGCGTCGCGATGCCGATGCCGAGCACCTTGAAGATGTTGCGCTGGAGCGAGCTGTCCCAGCCGAAGCCGTAGATCGCGGCGAACAGGATGCCGTTCTCGATGACCAGGCCGACCAGGCTGAACGCCAGGAACAGGCTGAGTTCCTTGGTGCGGGCGCTCTTGTCGCGGTCACGGTAGGTGAAGTAGCGGAAGCCGACGTAGTTGCACCCGATGGCGACGATCGTCGCGATCACGTTGGCGCGCACGGCCTGCAGGCTGGTCAGATGCCACAGCAGGTTGGAGACCGCGAAGTTCACCACGGTGCCCACCACGCCCACCGCGCCGAACTTGGCGACCTCGCGGGCGAGCCGCTTGAAAGGCCCTTCGGAACCAGGCTCCATGGTTGTGCAGGCCCCCGTCTTCTCGGATTCTCGACCCAGCCATGCTAACCACCGCTTTCCCCCGGCGCCCGTGAAGCCGCTCACAGGTCGGGAAGAGACCCGGAAAAGAACGGTAAGAGGGACGGAAATCAGGCCGCCCTGGCGTGACCGATACCCTGAGGGGGTGACGTTCCCGGTAGTCGGCATGGTCGGCGGGGGGCAGCTCGCTCGTATGACACACGAGGCGGGCATCCCGCTCGGCATCAAGTTCAAGCTCCTCAGTGACACCCCTCAGGATTCCGCGGCGCAGGTCGTCGGCGATGTCGTCATCGGCGACTACCGCGACCTCGACACGCTGCGTGACTTCGCGCGGGGCTGCGATGTGATCACCTTCGATCACGAACACGTACCCACCGAGCATCTGCGCGCCCTGGAGGCGGACGGCATCCCCGTGCGCCCCGGCCCGGACGCGCTCGTGCACGCCCAGGACAAGGGCGTGATGCGGGCGAAGCTCGTCGAGATCGGTGTGCCGTGCCCACGGCACCGGCTCGTGAGCGACCCCGCGGACGTCGTCGCGTTCGCCGCGGAAGGGGACGGCTTCCCCGTCGTCCTCAAGACCGTCCGCGGCGGCTACGACGGCAAGGGCGTCTGGGTGGTCGACTCCCCGGAGGAGGCCGCCGACCCGTTCCGCGCCGGCGTGCCCGTCCTCGCGGAGGAGAAGGTCGACTTCGTGCGCGAGCTGGCGGCGAACGTCGTCCGCTCCCCGCACGGGCAGGCCGTCGCCTACCCGGTGGTCGAGTCCCAGCAGGTCAACGGCGTCTGCGACACGGTCATCGCACCCGCCCCCGACCTGGACGAGGACCTCGCGCTGCACGCCGAGGAGATGGCGCTGCGCATCGCCAAGGAACTCGGGGTCGTCGGCCATCTCGCCGTCGAGCTGTTCCAGACCCGCGACGGCCGCATCCTCGTCAACGAACTCGCGATGCGCCCGCACAACTCCGGTCACTGGACCCAGGACGGCGCGATCACCAGCCAGTTCGCGAACCACGTCCGCGCGGTCCTCGACCTCCCGCTGGGCGATCCGCGCGCCCGGGCCCCCTGGACCGTGATGTGTAACGTTCTCGGCGGCGACTACCCGGACATGTACTCCGCGTATCTGCACTGCATGGCCCGGGACCCCCAGCTGAAGATCCACATGTACGGCAAGGACGTGAAGCCCGGCCGCAAGGTGGGCCACGTCAACACCTACGGCGACGACCTGGACGACGTCCTGGACCGCGCCCGTCACGCAGCCGGCTATCTGAGAGGCACGATCACCGAATGAGCTCCGCCGCAGGACCCGTCGTAGGAATCGTCATGGGGTCGGACTCCGACTGGCCCGTCATGGAGGGCGCCGCGAAGGCCCTCGACGAGTTCGAGATCGCGTACGAGGTCGACGTCGTCTCCGCGCACCGCATGCCCCGCGAGATGATCACGTACGGGGAGCGTGCCGACGGCCGCGGCCTCAAGGTGATCATCGCGGGCGCGGGCGGCGCCGCCCACCTCCCCGGGATGCTTGCCTCGGTGACCCCGCTGCCGGTGATCGGCGTGCCCGTGCCGCTGAAGTACCTGGACGGCATGGACTCGCTGCTGTCCATCGTGCAGATGCCGGCCGGGGTCCCCGTCGCCACCGTCTCGGTCGCCGGCGCGCGCAACGCGGGTCTGCTCGCGGCCCGCATCCTGGCCACGCACGACGACGAACTCCTCGTCCGCATGCGGGAGTTCCAGCAGGAGCTGAACGACCAGGCGGCCGAGAAGGGCAAGCGGCTGCGCGCCAAGGTCGAGGGCGGCGGCGCCAGCGGCTTCGGCTTCGGGAAGTGACGGCGATGACGTCACTGGACCGGGCCCGGGACCTGCTCCGCGAGTTCCCCGTCGTCGACGGGCACAACGACCTGCCCTGGGCGCTGCGCAAGCAGGTCACCTACGACCTCGACGCCCGCGACATCGCCGTGGCGCAGAACGCGCACCTGCACACCGACATCCCGCGGCTGCGCGAGGGCGGCGTCGGTGCGCAGTACTGGTCGGTGTACGTCCGCTCGGACCTGCCCGACCCGGTGTCGATGACCCTCGAACAGATCGACTGCGTACGGCAGTTGCTCGCCCGCTACCCGCAGGACCTGGCGCCCGCGCTGACCGCCGCGGACATGGAGGCGGCGCGCGCGGAGGGCCGTATCGCCTCCCTCATGGGTGCGGAGGGCGGGCACTCGATCGCCAACTCCCTCGGCACGCTGCGGGGGTTGTACGCGCTCGGCGTCCGCTACATGACGCTCACGCACAACGACAACGTGCCGTGGGCGGACTCGGCGACGGACGAGCCGGGTGTGGGCGGGCTGTCGGCGTTCGGCCGGGAGGTCGTGCGGGAGATGAACCGCGAGGGCATGCTCGTCGACCTCTCGCACGTGGCGGCCACGACGATGCGCGCCGCGCTGGACACGTCGACCGCCCCGGTGATCTTCTCCCACTCCTCCGCGCGGGCGGTGTGCGACCACCCGCGCAACGTCCCGGACGACGTGCTGGAGCGGCTGGCCGGCAACGGCGGCATGGCGATGGTGACGTTCGTGCCGAAGTTCGTGCTCCAGGCCGCCGTGGACTGGACGGCCGCGGCCGACGACAACATGCGCGCGCACGGCCTGCACCACCTGGAGACCACGGAGGAGGCGATGAAGGTGCACCGCGCCTTCGAGGAACTCCACCCGCGCCCCGTCGCCACGGTCTCCACGGTCGCCGACCACCTCGACCACATGCGTGAGGTCGCGGGCGTCGACCACATCGGCATCGGCGGCGACTACGACGGCACGGCCTTCACCCCGGACGGTCTCAACGACGTCTCCGGCTACCCGAACCTCATCGCGGAACTGCTCGACCGCGGCTGGTCCACCACCGACCTCGCCAAGCTGACCTGGCAGAACGCGGTACGCGTGCTGGGCGCGGCGGAGGACGTGGCCCGGGACCTTCAGGGGACGCGGGGGCCGTCGAACGCGACGATCGAGTCGCTGGACGGCTGACCGGGCAGGTCACCCAGGGCGGGGTAGTCGGTGTAACCGGTCGCCCCGCCCACGTACATCATGTAGCGGTCCCGCACCTGGTTGAGCGGTGCCCCGAGGCGCAGCCGCTCGACGAGGTCGGGGTTGGCGAGGAACGGCCGGCCCAGGGCGATCAGGTCGGCGCCCGTGTCCAAGAGCCGGGCGGCGGCGCGGTGCACGTCCTCCGCCGTGAAGGTCTCCGGCAGCACCGGGTTGGCGATCAGCGGGCCCGGCCAGGCGGCGCGGATCCGGTGGAACAGGGGTTCCTCGGGGTCGGCGCGCACCAGGTGCAGATAGGCCAGGCCGAGTGGCGCGAGGGCCTCGGCGAGCGTGCGGTGGATGGCCTCCGTGTCGCCCTCCTCGATGCCGTTGACCGTGCTGCCGGGGGAGACGCGTACGCCCACCCGGTCGGCGCCGATCTCGGCCGCCACGGCCCCCACCACCTCCACCACGAAACGGATCCGCCGGGTCACCGGGCCGCCGTAGGCGTCGGTGCGGTGGTTGGTGCCCCGGGCCAGGAACTGGTGCAGCAAGTGGCCGTTGGCGGAGTGGACTTCGACGCCCGCGAAGCCCGCGTCGAGCGCGTTGCGGGCGGCCCTCGCGAAGTCGGCGACGGTGGAACGGATCTGAGCGGCCGTCAACTCACGTGGCACGACCGTGGGTCGGTGGCCGGCCGGGGTGAAGATCGTGCCGGGGAGCGCGACCGGCGACGGCGCGACCGGCGTCAGACCGCTGGTCGCGGGGTGCCCCACCCGCCCCCCGTGCTGGAGTTGGAGGAACATCGGCCCGCCGCCCGCATCCCGCACGGCGTCCGTCACCCGCCGCCAGCCGGTCACGTGGGCCGGGGTGTGGATCGCGGTGATGTTCGGGTACGTCTGCCCTTCCGCGTTCGGCGTCGCGGCCTCCGCGACGATGAGACCGGCGCTCGCCCGCTGCGCGTAGTAGGCCGCCATGAGGGCGCCCGGCGTGCCGTCCGGGGCCGCCCGGTTGCGGGTCAGCGGGGCCATCACGAGGCGGTTGGGGAGAGTCAGGGGGCCGAGGCGGGCGGCCGCGAAAAGGTCCGTCGGGTGCGTCATGGCCGTACCGTAGAAGCTGACATCAGCGTCAGGTTCAAGTCCCCCGGGGTCGGAAGTCGCTTGTGCGGAGGCGGAGTTGAGGATCGGTGAACTGGCCCGGCGGACCGGTGTGAGCGAGCGGTCGCTGCGCTACTACGAGGCCCAGGGGCTGCTCGCGGCCGGGCGGACGGCCGGCGGACACCGGGACTACCCCGACGCGGCCGTCGACCGGGTCGTCCTCATCCAGGAGCTGTACGCGGCCGGACTGCACAGCCCCCGGATCGCGAGCCTGCTGCCGTGCATGCGGGACGCGGACGGCGGCCCCTCCGAGGTCGCCACCCCGAGACTCGTCGCCGACCTCACCGAGGAGCGCGACCGCATCGACCGGATGATCGCCGACCTGCGCCGCTCCCGGGACACCCTGGACGGGGTCATCGACGCGGCGCGGGAGCGCTGACCGGGCCCCGTACCCCGAACGCCCCGCCCACCAGGTAGCCGCCCTGCGGGCGTGCGACGGTGACCGTACTGCCGTAACGACGTACGGAGCCCGCCATGGCCGACCTCCAGGACCAACTGCACGCGACGACCGAGGTCGGCGAGCTCGACGACTTGGTCCACGAGCCCTTCCCCGGCGGGCCCTTCCCGCCGGACACCGCGGAACCGTACGACCCCGTCTCCGACCCGGCCGCCGCCCCGCTGGACCGCGCGCACGCCATCCTCGCCGCGCACCCCGTCGCGGACGGCTACAGCGGGCTGCCCTGGGCGCTGCGGCACCTGCCGTGGTTCGACCTGGAGCTGGGGGAGAGTTCCGTGGACACCGACGTTCCCCGGCTGCGGGAGGGGCACGTGGGCGCGCTGTTCTGGTCGCTGCACCTGCCCGAGGGGCTCGCCGGGGACCGGGCCGTCGGCGCCACCCTGGAGCAGCTCGACCTCGTGAACACGGTGGTCCGCGCCCACCCCGAGGGGCTGCGGCTCGCGCACACCGCCGGCGAGACCACCGACGTGCGCAACTGCGGCCGTATCGCCGTGCTGCTCGGCCCCGCCGGAGCCGCCGCGCTCGGCGACTCGCTGGGCATCCTGCGCTCCCTGCACGTGCTCGGGCTGCGCGTCCTCACGCTGTCCGGGGTGTCCTGGGCGAGCGAGGCCGGGCTGACCCGGTTCGGCGAGGAGGTCGTCCGCGAGATGAACCGGCTCGGCGTGCTCGCGGACCTCTCCGGCGCCTCCGACGGCACGATCCGCCGTGCCCTCGCGGTCTCGAAGGCGCCGGTGCTGTTCACCCGCTCCGCCGCCCGCACGCTGCGCCCGCACCCGGCCAACCTCTCCGACGAACTCCTCGCCGCGGTCGGCGCCGCCAAGGGCCTGTGCATGGTGCCGCTCACCGCCGAGCAGACCGGGCCGTCCGTCCGGGACGTCGCCGACCACCTCGACCACGTCCACGAGGTCGCGGGCCGCGAGTGCGTCGCCCTGTCCGGCACGTACGACGCCGGTACGGCCCACCCGCAGGACCTCGCCGACGCGTCCTGCTACCCGAACCTCATCGCCGAACTCCTCCACCGCGGCTGGTCCGAGCCCGACCTCGCGCTGCTCAGCTGGGGCAACGTCCAACGCGTCCTGCGCAGCGGCGACTTCACCGCGCGGGCGGCGCAGCAGCGCCGGGAGCCGTCGACGGCGAAGATCGCGGAGCTGGACGGGTAGCGGGCGGTTCTTGAAGTTCCGCGGGTTCTACGGGTGGTCGATCCGGCAGAGGCAGAAGGGGTGCCCCGCCGGGTCGGCGTACACCCGGAAGTCCTCCTTGTCCTCCTGGTGCAGGGGGCGCGCGCCGAGCGCCAGGGCCTTGGCCTCCGCGACCTCCAGCTCCGCCCAGGTGGTCCCGGAGTCGAAGTCGAGATGGAACTGCTGCGGCCGGTCCGCGCGCGGCCACTCCGGCGGGGTGTAGTCCGCCACCCGCTGGAAGGCGATCCGGGGGCCGTCCGGGATGTCGAGCACGACCCACTCGTCGTGGGCGACGTGGGGTGTGCCGCCGAGGATGCGGGCGTAGAACTCGGCGAGGGCGACGGGGTCGGGGCAGTCGATCACGGTGGAACGGAAACGGGCGACGGCAGTCAAGGGGACCTCTCTGGTGTCGGGGTCTCAGGTGTCGGGCTCATGTGTCGGGCTCTGGTGCCGGGGTCTCTGGTGCTCGGGGCGATGTCGACGGCGCCGGTGTTCGTCAGCAGGCGCAGAGGCAGAACGGGTGCCCCGCCGGGTCGGCGTACACACGCCAGGTGCGGGCCCGGTCGTCGGTGTCCAGCGGTCTCGCGCCGAGCGCGAGGACGCCCTTCTCGGCCTCGTCCAGGTCCGTGACGGTCAGGTCGAGATGGAACTGCTGGAAGCCGGAGCCGCCGGGCGCCGGCCACTCCGGCGGCTCGTGTCCGGGTGCCTCCTGGAACGCGAGCGCCCGTCCACCGGGGAGCTCCAGGTCGAACCAGGTGCCCTCGTCGTCCTCTGCGGGGGTGCCGCCCAGGATTCCGGCGTAGAAGGCGGCGAGGGCGCGGGGGTCGGGGCAGTCGAGGACTACGGCGCCGAGTTCCGCGATGGGGGCGGGAGCGGGGCCGGGAGTGGGAGTGAGGGTGGGAGCGGTGCCGGGGTGGGGGTCGGGGTGGGGGTCGGGGTCGGTCATGACGGACTCCTCCTTGTTACCCATTGACGGCATGAGCCGGTAACGGCGGTTACTGCATGCTCCCGTATCGGGGGTAACGTCGCAAGCATGAAGTGGTCGCCGACATGAGCGAGAGAGTCCCCGCACCCGGAGACCTGGCCCTGATCGAGGCCCTGGTCAACACCCTGGACATCGAGACGGACACCGACGAACTCGACACGGCGGCGGGCCGCGCCCCCTTCGGCCTCACGGAGCCGGAGCTACCGGCCGCCCGCGAACTCCGCGAGTCCCTACGCGCCACCCTCCTCGCCCACGCGGGCCACCCCGCGCACCGCGAGACCACCCCGCTGGGCGAACTCCTGTCGCGGGCACCGCTGTTGATCGCGATCGACCCCGCCGACGGCACGGCGAGCCTCCGACCCGCCGCCGAGGCCCCCCTGCTCTCCCGGGTGGCATCGGCGATCGCCCAGTCCCTCGTCTCGGGCACCTGGCTCCGCCTCAAGGCGTGCGAGGCGCCCACGTGTCACTGGGCGTACTACGACCGCAGTCCGGCGGGGCGGGGGCGCTGGTGCTCGATGGCGGTCTGCGGGGCACGGGCGAAGATGCGGCGGTATCGGGCCAAGTAGCGGGTGCGGCCTGCGGGAGCGTGCGGGTGCGCGGCGAGCAGGGCTCGCGAGGATGCGCCGGCGTCGGGCCCGGTAGGCGCTGCGGTGATGTGGTGAGGGCGGGCCGGGCGGGCTTGGCGTGGTTGTGTCGATGCAGGGCCGGGCGGGTTTCGCGTGGTTGTGCCGATGCAGGGCCGAGTCTCCCGCTCGCGAAGGGACGTCGGTGCCGGAGCGGACGGACCTCGCGGAGATGCCCCGTTACCCGGCCAAGTCGCCCTGGCGGAAGGCGACTTGAGCGGTCACTGCGCCCCGCGCAGTCCAGTGGTGCAGAATGCAGCCAGACGTCGGTCCGGCCGACTGAGCCTCGGCCGGACCGACGTCGTCCGCCCGGCCGCGCGCTACGCGGTGGGCCGCCCCATCGCCCGGAACGTCCAGCCCGCCTTTCGCCACAGCGCGGGATCGAGGGCGTTGCGGCCGTCCAGGACCACGCGGGCGCGTACCGCGTCGCCGAGGGACGCCGGGTCCAGGTCGCGGAACTCGCGCCACTCCGTCAGGTGCAGGACGACGTCCGCTCCGCGCACGGCCTCCACGGCGGTGTCGGCGTAGCCGAGGGTCGGGAAGAGGCGGCGGGCGTTGGCCATGCCCTTCGGGTCGTAGACGGTGACCTGGCCGCCCTGGAGGTGGATCTGGCCGGCGACGTTGAGCGCGGGGGAGTCGCGGACGTCGTCGGAGTCGGGCTTGAAGGTCGCGCCGAGCACGGCGACCCGCTTGCCGAGGAAGGAGCCGCCGCCGAGCGCCTCGCGGGTCATCTCGACCATCTGGCCGCGGCGGCGCATGTTGATCGAGTCGATCTCGCGGAGGAAGGTCAGCGCCTGGTCGGCGCCCAGTTCGCCGGCGCGCGCCATGAACGCCCGGATGTCCTTCGGGAGGCAGCCCCCGCCGAAGCCGATCCCGGCCCGCAGGAACTTCTTGCCGATCCGCTCGTCGTGCCCGATCGCCTCCGCCAGCTTCACGACGTCGCCGTCCGCGGCCTCGCAGACCTCGGCCATCGCGTTGATGAAGGAGATCTTCGTCGCGAGGAAGGAGTTCGCGGCGGTCTTCACCAGCTCGGCGGTCGGGAAGTCCGTCACGACGAACGGCGAGCCGTCCGCGACCGGCCCGGCGTACACCTCGCGCAGCAACCGCTCGGCCCGCTCGCTGCGGACGCCGACGACGATCCGGTCGGGGTGCAGCGTGTCCTCGACGGCGAAGCCCTCGCGCAGGAACTCCGGGTTCCAGGCCAGCTCGGCGTCCTCGCCGGCGGGCGCGTGCGCGGCGAGGTAGGCGGCGAGCCGGTCCGCCGAGCCGACGGGGACGGTGGACTTGCCGACGACCAGCGCGGGGCGCGTGAGGTGCGGGGCGAGCAGCTCGAAGGCCCGGTCGACGTACGACATGTCGCAGGCGTACTCCCCGTGCTTCTGCGGGGTGTTCGTGCACATGAAGTGGACGTCGCCGAACTCCGCGACCTCGGCCCAGTCCATGGTGAAGCGCAGCCGCCCGGTGGAGCCCTCGATCCCGGCGACGTGCTTGCGCAGCAGTTCCTCGAGCCCCGGTTCGTACATCGGGACCTCGCCCCGCTTGAGCATCTCGATCTTCTCGGGGACGACGTCAAGACCCAGCACCTCGTAGCCCAGCTCGGCCATGGCCGCGGCGTGCGTGGCGCCGAGATAGCCGGTGCCGATCACGGTGATCTTGAGGGCCATGAGTGCTCCAGAAGGGGGATGGGGGCGATGCGCGCCCGAGCATAACCGGCGCTCTCACCGGGCACCTTTCCCCCTGTCGCCAAGCTCACGTATCCCTCCCGTGGGCGGGCCCCTAAAATTTGGGTTACTTAACGGTAATTAGCACTGTGATCACAGCGTCCTTGGAGCGTGAGAGACCTTGGCCGGATCGGCTGACTTCGACCTGTACCGCCCGTCGGAGGAGCACGACATGCTCCGCGACGCGATCCGCTCACTGGCCGAGGCGAAGATCGCGCCCTACGCCGCCGCGGTGGACGAGGAGTCCCGCTTCCCGCAGGAGGCCCTGGACGCCCTCGTCGCGAACGACCTGCACGCGGTCCACGTGCCCGAGGAGTACGGCGGCACGGGCGCGGACGCGCTGGCCACGGTGATCGTGATCGAGGAGGTGGCCCGCGTCTGCGCGTCCTCCTCCCTCATCCCCGCGGTGAACAAGCTGGGCTCGCTCCCGGTGATCCTCTCGGGTTCCGAGGACCTGAAGAAGCGGTACATGACCCCGCTCGCCAAGGGCGACGCGATGTTCTCGTACGCCCTCTCCGAGCCGGACGCGGGCTCGGACGCGGCCGGCATGAAGACGAAGGCGGTCCGCGACGGCGACCACTACGTCCTGAACGGCGTGAAGCGCTGGATCACCAACGCGGGCGTGAGCGAGTACTACACGGTGATGGCCGTGACCGACCCCGAGAAGCGCAGCAAGGGCATCAGCGCCTTCGTCGTCGAGAAGTCCGACGAGGGCGTCTCCTTCGGCGCCCCGGAGAAGAAGCTCGGCATCAAGGGCTCCCCGACCCGCGAGGTCTACCTCGACAACGTCCGCATCCCCGCCGACCGCATGATCGGCGCCGAGGGCACCGGCTTCGCCACCGCGATGAAGACCCTGGACCACACCCGCATCACCATCGCGGCGCAGGCCCTCGGCATCGCCCAGGGCGCCCTCGACTACGCCAAGGGCTACGTCAAGGAGCGCAAGCAGTTCGGCAAGCCGATCGCCGACTTCCAGGGCATCCAGTTCATGCTCGCCGACATGGCCATGAAGATCGAGGCCGCCCGCGCCCTCACCTACCAGGCCGCCGCCGCCTCCGAACGCGGCGACAAGAACCTCACCTTCCAGGGCGCCGCCGCCAAGTGCTTCGCCTCGGACGTCGCCATGGAGGTCACGGTCGACGCCGTCCAACTCCTCGGCGGCTACGGCTACACCCGCGACTACCCGGTCGAACGCATGATGCGCGACGCCAAGATCACCCAGATCTACGAGGGCACGAACCAGGTCCAGCGCATCGTGATGGCGCGCAACCTGCCGTAGCGGCAGGGCAGTTGACGTGACGAAGGGGGCCCTTGGAGAAGGGCCCCCTTCGTCGTGCCGCCGGTCGGGTCAGTTCCCCGAGACCGTCACCTTCTGGTCGTTGTTCAGTTCGTTCACCAGGGTTTTCACCTTCGCCTTGTCCCAGACGAGGTTGCCGCCGGTGGAGCCGGAGATGGGCATGTTCATGGAGGTGCCGTCGCCGCCGCTGACGCCCTTCATGGCCCAGAACATGGAGGCCAGGTCCCAGAGGGACATGCCCTTGTCGACCGAGAGGGAGTCGAGGCCCGCGCCCAGGGTCGGGTAGAGCTTGAAGGGGTTCAGGAGGGTGCCCGGGGTGGCGACCTGGTGGGCCAGGGCAGAGAGGAACTTCTGCTGGTTCTTCGTGCGCTGGAGGTCGGACGCGGCGAACGCGTGCCGGGTGCGGACGAAGGCCAGGGCCTCCTCGCCGTTCAGCGTCTGCTTGCCCGCCTTGAAGTTCGCGCCCGAGTACGAGTCCTTGAAGCCCTTGTCGATGTCGATGGTCACCCCGCCGACCGCGTCCACGATGTCCGCGAAGCCGTTGAAGCCGATCTCGACGTAGTGGTCGATGTGCAGGCCCATGTTGTACTCGACGGTCCGCACGAGCAGCGTCGGGCCGTCCTCCGCGTACGCGGCGTTCAGCTTCGTCTGCCGGCCCGTGTTCTGGTACGTCTTGCCCGAGGTCGAGCCGACGTACGACGGGATCGTCACGTTCGAGTCGCGGGGCAGCGAGATCAGGGTGTCGCCGCTGTCGCCCACGTGCAGGATCATCATCGAGTCGGTGCGCTTGCCCTCGGCGGAGCCGGTGTGCAGCTTCTTCTTCTCGGCCGCGCTCAGCCCCTCGCGGCTGTCGGACCCGACGATCAGGTAGTTCGTGCCGTCGCCCGCCTCCGGCCGGTCGATCACCTTCGACAGGTCGACGTCGCGGTTCAGCTTGGAGTCGGCCCAGAAGTACGTGCCCACGGTCGTGACGATCAGCACGGTGACCACGGTGATCGCGGTCCACTTGATCCGCCGGCGCCAGTTCGGCGCGCGCCGCGGACCGCGCCCGCCGTCCGGCCCCTCGGGACCGCCGGAGCCGCCACCGCCGTAGACCTGGCCGGTGTTGTAGCCGTCGTACCCGTTGTTGTCGTAGCCGCCCTGGCCGTAGCCGTTCTGGCCCTCGTCATAGCCCTGGCCGCCCGTGTACGACGGCTGCGGCGGGACTCCGGCGCCGTACGGCGGGGCCTGCGGGCCGCGTCGTACCTGGCGCATCACACGTGCGCTTTCCGGCTGTGCGTTCGCGCTGCCGCGTCCGTACTGATTGCCGCGGTCGTCGCCGGACCATGCCTCGGGCCAATCGTTCATGGGGCCCAGTGTGCAGGTTGCGGGCATGCCCTTTACAAGGGTCGTAGGAAAATCAGGTCACTGCTGTTGCGAAGCCAACACAAAGTCCGCAGATGTCGCCCCGGCATAAGGTGAGGACCATGACAGACCTGCCGGGCAAGCCGACGTCCGCCTCCCGGACCACCCTCAGCCACATCATGACCAACGCGGACACGAACCTTCTGGGGACCGTGCACGGCGGCGTCATCATGAAGCTCGTCGACGACGCGGCGGGCGCCGTCGCCGGCCGGCACAGCGGTGGTCCGGCCGTGACCGCGTCGATGGACGAGATGGCGTTCCTGGAACCGGTCCGCGTCGGCGACCTCGTCCATGTGAAGGCGCAGGTCAACTGGACCGGCCGGAGCTCCATGGAGGTCGGCGTACGCGTCCTGGCCGAGCGGTGGAACGAGTCGACCCCGGCCACCCAGGTCGGCTCCGCGTACCTCGTCTTCGCCGCCGTGGACGCCGACGGCAAGCCCCGCGCGGTGCCCCCGGTCCTGCCCGAGACGGAGCGCGACGAGCGCCGCTACCAGGAGGCCCAGATCCGCCGCACCCACCGCCTGGCCCGCCGCCGCGCGATCATGGAACTGCGCGAGAAGCGGGCCGCGGAGGGCCTCGACGACTGAGATCGGCCCCTGGGCGCTGTTACAAACGCCCCACTTCTTCAAGAAGACACCGTTTCTTCAAGAAGACCCCGGCTCGTCACGAACACCCCACCTCGTCCCCGGTCACCACCCCGAACTCGCCCTGCTGCACATCCGTCGCCCGCACCCGCGTGACCTGCTTGAAGTCACTCCCGGCGATCACCTTCAGCACCGGCCCCTGCCCCTTCACCGCGCGCAGCTCGCTCCCGGGCAACGCCGCCGCGAGCGACTTCGCGGAACGGTCCCAGCGGGGGTCGTAGGCCACCACCGTGCGTCGTACGGCGTGGTCGGCCGCGCTCGTCGGCAGATGCGTCGTACGGAAGCCGGTCGCCGCCAGCGCCGCGTCCACGCGCTTGCCGAGACCGCCGGTCGCCGTGCCGTTCTCGACCTGGACCTGGATCTGCTGCGGGGCCACGTCCACCTTCACGGCGTTGGCGCGGGCCGGCTTGCGCACCGCGAGGGGCTTGTCGTCGCGCAGGGCCTGGAAGAGCTTCGCCGCCTTCGCCTGGTCCCATTTCAGGGTGGAGCCGATGCCCTTCACGACGAAGCCCATCTGCCCGATCGGGACCGTGGTGAACTCGGACGAGGACGGGGAGAAGTTGCGCATCGCCCGCCCCAGGTCGAGCAGTTCGTCCGTGCCGAAGCCCTTGTCCGCGCGGACCGAGCCGAGCACCGCGCGGGTCACGTCACGGAACTTCAGCGGGTTCAGCAGCACCCCGGACGAGGTGGCCTGGTCGATCAGCGCCGCCAGGAACCGCTGCTGGCGCTTCATCCGGCCGAGGTCGGAGGCCCCGTCGACGTGCCGCGAGCGGACGTACTGGAGGGCCTGCCCGCCCATCAGGGTGTGCGTGCCCGCGGGCAGGTCGAGACCCGTGTACGAGTCCTTCAGCGGCTCGGCGGTGCAGATCCTGACGCCGCCCAGGACGTCGACCGTCTTCATGAAGCTGGTGAAGTCGACCTCCAGATAGTGGTCGATCTTCACGTGGGTCATGGACTCGACGGTCCGCACGGTGAGGTTGGGGCCGCCCTCCGCGTACGCCGCGTTGAGCTTGACGGGGTGCGGGCCGTGCTGCTCGCCGGTGGTCTGGTCGGTGTGCGGGGGCGTCTCGGCGTAGGAGTCGCGGGGGAGGCTGACGACACTGGCGTGCTCCCGGTCCTCCGAGATGTGCACGATCATGATGGTGTCGGTGCAGTGGCAGGGCGCGCCACCCAGGTGGTACTGGCGCCGCTCCGCCTCGGTGATCTTGTCGCGGCCGTCGGTGCCGACGAGCAGGACGTTCATGCCGTGGCCCGCGCGCGGGCGGTTCTTCATGTCCTTGAAGGGGTCGACGCGGGCGATGTCCGCGTCGAGGCTGGTGACGACCGCGTGCCCGATCCCGGCGGAGGCGAGCACGACCACGGACAGCGTGGTCGCCGCCCGCATGGCCCAGCGCGGCTTCTTCTTCGGTCGTACGGGGGGCCGTGGGCGCCGCTGCGGTGGACGGGCGGCGGGGGAGCGGCGGGGCGGCGTGGGCATGGGGGACACCTCCGCGAGGGCCGTACGTGGGATCTTGAGCACCGTAGGCCGATACGATCTGATACCACCGCAGACGCCCGGGCGGGGCGCGTCCGTGTCCCCCGTTCGCGGTAACGTGAGCCCCCTATGAACGCCATTCCCGACGTGCGACTCCCCGCCGTTTCTGTGATCATGCCCGTCCTCGACGAGGAGCGGCATCTGCGCGGAGCCGTCCAAGCGATCCTCGCGCAGGAGTACGCCGGCGAGATGGAGGTCGTGATCGCCCTCGGTCCCTCGAAGGACCGCACGGACGAGATCGCGGCCCAGCTCGTATCGGAAGACCCGCGCGTGCACACCGTCCCGAACCCGACCGGCCGCACGCCCGCCGCCCTCAACGCCGCGATCAAGGCCTCCCGCCACCCGGTCGTCGTCCGCGTCGACGGCCACGGCATCCTCTCGCCGAACTACATCGCCACCGCCGTACGCCTCCTGGAGGAGACCGGCGCGCAGAACGTCGGCGGCATCATGCACGCCGAGGGCGAGAACGCCTGGGAGGACGCGGTCGCCGCCGCGATGACCTCGAAGATCGGCGTGGGCAACGCGGCCTTCCACACGGGAGGCGAAGCGGGCACCGCCGAGACGGTCTACCTCGGGGTGTTCCGCCGCGAGGCCCTGGAGCAACAGGGCGGCTACAACGAGGAGTTCATCCGCGCCCAGGACTGGGAGCTGAACTTCCGCATCCGCGAGGCCGGTGGCCTGATCTGGTTCTCACCGGAGCTGCGGGTCTCGTACCGCCCCCGCCCGTCGGTGAAGGCGCTCGCCAAGCAGTACAAGGACTACGGCCGCTGGCGGCACGTCGTCGCCCGCTACCACGAGGGCTCCATCAACCTCCGCTACCTCGCCCCGCCGACCGCCGTCTGCGCGATCGCGGCCGGCATCGTGGTGGGCGCGGTCCTGACCCCCTGGGGCTTCCTGGTCCCCGGCGGCTACCTCGCGGCGATCGCTCTCGGCTCGCTCCCCGCGGGCAAGGGCCTCTCGCTCAAGGCCCGCCTCCAGATCCCGGTGGCCCTCGCCACCATGCACATGTCCTGGGGCTACGGCTTCCTCACCAGCCCCAAGTCCCTTGCGCGCAGGGTGATCGCGTCCCGGCGCCCCGCGGTGCTCAGCCCGTCCAGCAGCAGCTGAGCCGAGCACCGCCGCACGCGACGACCCGGACTACCAGACGTAGTTCGGGTCGACGTGCATACAGGCCGTGGTGTCCGAGCCGTTGAGGGCGTCCGCCGACGTCGGCGTCTTGTCGTCCGCCGACGCGGCCTTGTACTTCGTGCCGCTGGTCCAGTCCGCGCCGACGACCAGGGTGATCCCCGAGACGCTCGTGGACTTCTTCACCGCGCTCGTCGGGATACCGAGGGCCTTGGCGACCCGCTGGGCGTCGCCCTCCAGGTCGGCGCTCGGATAGCGGATCACCGTCTTGGCCTCGCTGGGGGTCGTCGAGGAGTCGGCCACCGCCTCCTTGAAGCCCTTGCCGACGAGGAGGTCCGCCACCGAGGTCGCCCGCCCGCGGACCGCGCCCGTCGAGTCGGTGCGGGTGCCGTTCTCCACCTGGACGGCGATCTTGTCGTCGGCGGCGGCCGGATCGGTGGACGCCTTCGCCGCCGCGGCCTTCTTCCTGTCCTTGCCGTCCAGCGCGATGTCCTCGCGGACCAGCCGGAACAGCTGCTGGGCGTCGGCCGGCCTGGGCACCACCCGGCCGCTGTTGCCCGCGTACTCCCACGGCATCGTCGTCATGGTGATGCGGTTCGTCGGGACCTTCTTCAGTTCCTTGCTCAGGTCGTACAGCTTGGCGACCGTCCCCAGGCCGTCGTCGACCGTGATTGCCTTCGTGGCCGTCTCCGCGAGGCTGCGCAGCTTCGTCGGGTTGCTCAGCGTCGCGTTCTCGCGCAGCTGCCGGACCATCGAGTTCATGTACTGGTGCTGCGCCTTGGTCCGCGCGATGTCCGTGTCGTCCTCGAAGCCGTAGCGGGTGCGCAGCCACTGCAGGGCCTGTTGGCCCTTCACGGACGTCGTGCCCTTCTTCAGCTTCAGGCCGGAGCCCTTGCCCGCGGAGGTGTGCGAGTAGATGTTGGCGTCCACGCAGACCGGCACCCCGCCGATCGCGTCCGCCATCGACACGACACCCGCGAAGTCGACCATCATGAAGTGGTCGATGTGGATGTCGGTCAGCTTCTCCCAGGTCGCCACCGTGCAGCCGGGTCCCCCACGGCCCAGCGAGTCGTTCGTGATGACGTGGGTCTCGGCCGCGTACGTCCTGCCCGTCTTCGGGTCCGTGCACTTGGGGATGTCCGTCAGGGTGTCGCGCGGCATGCTCACCACCGACATGTTGGAACGGTCCGCCGAGAGATGCAGCAGCATCTGTACGTCGGCGCGGGGCGCGGTGTCGAACGTGTCCTTCGCGCCGCCGAGTTTCTGGTTCTCCGCGGAGTCCCGCGCGTCCGAACCGATCAGCAGGATGTTCAGCGGCTTCTGCCCGGCCGCGTTCGCCCGGGACTCGGCCGCCCTGTCCTTCTCGTCCCCGATGTTCAGGGGGTCTTTCTTTATGTTGTGGTTGAGGTGCTCGTAGTACAGGTATCCGGCGCCGGCCGTCCCGAGTATGACCACCGCGAGCACAATCGCCGACCAGCGCAACGCCCGTCGTCTACGCCCTTTGCGTCTGCCCCCGTCCCCGTCCGACGCGCCCTTCCCCGCCGCCCGTCTCTTCCTGTCCGCCGGCGTGAGCGACATCGTGTCCTCGACGGCCGGCACCTCCCCACGCACGCTGCTCTGCGTCACGTCCCCACCCCTCCCACCCCGCGCCCTGACACACGGGTCCGCCCCGCGCCCTGTTAGACGCGGAACGGACCCGTGTGGTCACTTACTTGGCGCACTCAACCTTGTCCGCCGTGGACTTCTGTACCCCCTCCGGCGTCGAACCCGCGGTCGAGGTGAGCGGGACGCCGGCTCCCTTGAAGTCCTTGCCCAGGGTCAGCGTCATCGCCGGGAGCCCCTGGGAGTTCTGCACACTCTTGCCCGGCTTCAACGCGGACCCCGAGAGACCCATGATGTCGGCGAGCCTGCGTGCCTGGTCCGCCTGGTCGGGCGCGTACTCGAGGGTCGTCTTCGCGAGGTTCGCCGGAGCGTTGCCCGCGTTCTCGGACTTGAGCACGCCCTCATCATTCTGCAGCCACGTGAGAGTTTCCTGTGCGCTGCCGGCGTCGGCCCCTCCGTTGAGGATCCGCACCCGCACCGCGGAGGCGGCGGACTTGGTGCCCTTGAGGCGGGCGGCCACGGCGGCCTTCTCCTTCGCGGCCTGCTTCTTGACGGCGGTGAACGAGGTGTCGCTCTTGATCAGCGAGAAGACCTGCGGGGCGGTCGAGTTGTTGAGGACGACCGTCACCGGGGTCTTCTCCGCCGGGTTGTCGACGACCGGCACGGTGGTGAAGGTCAGGTTCTTCGGGTTGAGCTTGCCCAGCTCCAGACCGAGGTCCTTCAGCTTGCCGATGGAGTCGAGGTTGTCGTCGACGGTCAGCGCCTTGGTGCCGGTCTCCGCCAGCTTCAGCATCTTCGAGGGGCTGGTCAGCGTGGAGTTGGACTTCAGCTTCCGCATCAGCGCGCTCAGGAACTGCTGCTGGAGCGTGATCCGGCTCAGGTCACCGCCGAAGCCGACCGAGTGCCGGGTGCGGACGAACGCCAGCGCCTGCTCGCCCGAGATGTTGTGCGTGCCCTTGGACAGCTTGAGATGCGAGTCCGAGTCGTCGATGTCCTTGGCGAGGCAGACCTCGACCCCGCCGACCGCGTCCGTCAGCGTCTTCACCGCGTTGAAGTCGGCCACCATGAAGTCGTCGGGCTGGATCCCGGTCAGCTCGGTGACCGTGCGCACGGTGCAGCTCGGCGTCCGGCCGTCCTGCCCGAGGCTCGTGTTGAAGCGGACGCTCGTCGTCCCTGGGATGACCTTCGACGAGCCGTCCGACTGGGTAGTGGGACAGTCCGGGACGTCGGTGATCAGGTCGCGGGGGATGCTCAGCGCCGTCGCGTTCGACCGGTCCTTGGAGACGTGCAGCAGGATCGTGGTGTCCGCGTGGCCGACGCTGCCGGCGTCGCCGTAGCCCTCGTTGCCCGCGCCGGTGCGCTTGTCGGTGCCGATCACCAGCAGGTTGATGGCCTTGCCCTTGCTGAAGCCACCGGTGCTCGCGCCGTCGTCGGAGACGGCCGTGATGTTGTCGTTGAGGTGCTTGATGTAGAGGTACCCGGCCGCGGAGACGGCGACCAGCACGAAGGCCAGCCCGCCGCCGGTCCACATCAGGACCTTCTTGGTCTTGGCCTTCTTCTTCACCGGGCGGCGACCGCGCCGGGCCGGTGGCTCCTCGGGCGCGCCCCGCCGTCTGCGGGGCGGCGGCACCTCACGCCCCGGACTCTTCGGGACCGTCTCCCGCTCCGGCGCCGCCACACTGCGGTTCTGCGCAGTGGCTCTACGGGGCCCCGGCACCGCTGACTGCGGTGTGGAAGGAGTCAGTCGCAGTTCGTATTCACCAGTGTTCGGATTGAGTACCCACTGGTCTGCGGGGTCGATGTTGTCCGCCCGCCCACGGCCTTGCGCGTCCACGGTTTACCGAATCCTCCGTCGGGGCCACGCGGCGCCTTCCCCCTCCAGGCGCTCGGGTCTCGTACAACCGGTGCGCAAGCACACCGGGTCGCTCACACTATCCGTCCAGTTGAGCGGCAAGTGACTGCGGTGACAAATTCCACGTCCCTACAACCGGTCAATCCGTCCTATTTTTCGGAACAAAAGTTCGTCGACTTGGTAATCGCTTTACCCGCAGGTGTCCTCGGCGGCGGTGTTCCCGCGGAACGTCGGCGCGGGCGTGGCCCCCGAACCCGGCGCCGTAATACGGGCGTTTGTGGCGGAATCCTGCGGATCCTCCGTCGGGTCCGCACGCGTCACCGCGACGGGCCGGTCCGCCCGCAGCAGCGCGAACAGCTTTTCGGCCTCGGGCTCCACGAGCTGGTCGCGATTGGCGTTGTAGATGTACGACTCCCGTGGAACGGTGAGGAATTGCACATGTTCGGTGGGGATGTTCCGCAAGCCGCGCACCAGTTCGTACAGACCGCGCAGGGATGCCAGCTCCGGATCGGTCGTCAGCGACGACGTGGCGGCGTCCAGCACGGGATACAGCTTCGCCGGATTGAACAGCACGTCGTCGCTCCGCACCTTGTTGACGAGCGCGCCCAGGAACCCCTGCTGACGGTCCATCCGGTCGGTGTCACTGCCGTTCCCCAGCGACTTCCGCGCCCGCACGTACCCGAGCGCCTGCTCCCCGTCGAGCGTGACCCGCCCCGCGGGCAGCTTCAGCCGGGCGGCCTTGTCCCGAATGGGACTCCTGAGACAGACCTGCACTCCGTCAACCGCGTCGACCATGTCCTTGAACCCATGGAAGTCCACCACCATGTGATGGTCGATCCGCACGTTCGTCAGCTTCTCCACGGTCCGGATCGTGCACCCCGAACCCCCCACCTGGAACGCGTAGTTGAACATCGCGAACATCGGCTCGGTCCGCGTCCCGTCCGGCCGCAGACACCCCGGCACGTCCACCATCAGGTCCCGCGGCAACGACACGGCGGTCGCGCTGCGCCGGTCGGCCGCCAGGTGCAGCAGGATCGTCGTGTCCGACCGCTCGGTCCCCGAGTCCCGCCCGTACTTGGCGTTCCCGTTCCCCGACCGCGAGTCGGACCCGATCAGCAGGATGTTCTGCGCCCCCTTCACCAACGCGGTGGGCCGCTCCTTCTCGTACCGGGCGAGTTCCGCGGCGGCGGCGTTGTCGGGCGTGATGTTCGAGTCGAGCTTCGCGTAGATCCCCCAGCCGACCCCGGCGGCCCCCACCAGCAGCACGGCGACCCCGCCCGCCCCCCACCGCACCCACCGCCGACGCCGCCGCCGTATGAGCCCCGCCCCGGACGCGGAGGCTCCTGCCCCCGGCCCGAGAACGCCTCCTGCGGTGTCGTCCAACACGTGCGGTTCCACCCCTCATGGTCGTAAGAGCGTGTGGTCCTGCGTGTGCCTCTGCGTGTGGTTCTGCTCTTACGACCATGGCGTGGATGGGGTGGGGAGGCGGCCGTTGCTGACCCATTCGGGTGAGCGGTGAGGTCCCTGGCGACTGGCCGGCGCTCCGGGTGCCGACCGCTTTTCAGGGGCGCGGGGCTGTATCGATGTGCGGCTCCGCCGCGTGGGCGCGACCAGCCCCCACCGGCCCGCACTCGGCAGACAACCCCCGCCACCCCCTCAGCGGCGAGAAACAGTCACCCGCTCACTCTCCACCCGCTTGGCCAGCGTTTCCTCACTCGCCTGACCAAGATTCCGGCACAGCACCACAGACCCCCCAGAGGCGAGCGGCCCGAACAGCCCCGCGCTCAGCCCCTCCCAGGTGTCGTACGGCAGCCCCGACAGCACCCGACCCCCCGCATCCCCGTCACCCAGGGCCCGCTCGACAACCTGCGCCCCGGTCAGCTCAAGCCCACCGACAACCAACGCCGGCTCCCCAGGGTCGACAGGCGAGAACGGCACAAACCGATCCCCCTGCCCCGGCACCTCGACGGCATAGTCCACAAATCCGACCGGAGTCTGTGGAAACCTCCCCCCGAGCGGCCGCAGCGCCAGCGCGACCCGCTCCCCACCACACGCCCGAGCCGCCTCCAACGACTCGGGTCCACTCACCACCACGTCGGCGCGGCCCGGGTCACCCCCCACGTCGGCGACAACCCCGACCGACGAACACGCCAGCAGCCACACCGCCGTCTGCCAGTGCGCCGGCAACAACACGGAGACCCGGTCACCGGGCCCCGCCCCGAGATCCCCTTGCAGGAGATTCGCGGTCTTGGCCACCCAATTGGCGAAGGTGGCCACGGACAATTCGACCCGTTCCCCCGTGGCGTCGTCGTAGAAGGTCACCAGGGGACGGCCGGGATCCGCGGCGAGCGCGGAACGCAGCAGGTCGGCAGGGGTGCGATCGATGGCGTTCACCCGCGCAAGCGTACGGGGACGGCCGCCGGAGCCAACCCCCGCACCGGACGCCGGACCACCGGTTCGGGCGAACCGCAGCCGACGGTCCGTCAATTCCCGGATAGACAGATATGTATGACTATGTCCAGGATCAGGGGCATGCGTGGATTCCTTGCTTCCTCGATCGGCGTCACCTGCGCGGCCGCACTGGCCCTCCCGCTCACCCTGCCCGCGTCCGCGGCACCGTCCGCGGCACCGGCACCGGCCCCCGCGACGCAGTCGACGAGCGGCGCGAGATCCGCGTCGACGACCGCCGAACCGGCCCTCCCCGGCAGCACCCAGTCGCTGCCCCTCGCCCCCCGCACCAGCGACCGCACCTTCGGCGCCGCCCCCGAACAGGGCCTGACCCGCGGCGACGTGCACCGCTTCTCCCTCGTCGGCGTCATCTGGGACGACCCCGACACCGCACTGCGCGGCAGCGTCCAGGTCCGCACCCGGGCCACCGCCACCGGCACCTGGTCCGGCTGGCAGGACGTCGACACCCACAACGACGACCACGGCGCCGACCCCGGCACCGCCGAACGCGCCTCCGGCCACGTCCGCGGCTCCACCGCCCCGCTCTGGGTGGGCGACTCGGACGGAGTGGACGTACGCGTGAGAGCGGACAGGGTGGCGACACGGACCGTGGGGAAGCCGGACGAACAACCGGCCCAACTCCCCACCGGCCTGCACCTGGAACTGGTCGACCCGGGCGCCGCGGACCCCCCGCTCGCGGGCGCGCCGTCGACCAGGAACAGAGCCGCCACCGCCCCCGAGGCCGCCACCGAACTCCCGGCCCTGACCAAGCAGGCCACCGAACGGGAACTCGTCGACCTGGGTCACAAGGCGCAGCCGTACATCGGGCCGCGCCCGCGCATCGTCACCCGGCACGGCTGGGGCGCCGACGAGAAGCTGCGGGAGAAGGGGTTCGTGTACACGAAGCAGGTCAAGGCGGCCTTCGTGCACCACACCGCCACGGGCAACAACTACCGCTGCTCGCAAGCGCCTTCGGTCATTCGCGGTATCTACCGCTACCACGTCAAGAGCAGCGGCTGGCGTGACATCGGCTACAACTTCCTCATCGACAAGTGCGGGACCATCTACGAGGGCCGGGCAGGCGGAGTGGCGAAGGCGGTCCTGGGCGCCCACACGCTCGGTTTCAACACCAACAGCACGGGGATCGCGGTCCTCGGAACCTTCGGCAGCGCCAAACCGTCCTCGGCGGCAGTGACCGCCATCGCCCGTCTCACCGCGTGGAAGCTCGGACTCTCCGGCGCCAATCCGCGCGGCAAGACATACCTGAAGTCCGGGGGTGGCAATCTCTACCGAAAAGGAAAGAACGTACGACTCAATGTGATCTCCGGACATCGGGACGGGTTCGCCACGGAGTGCCCAGGACGGCAGCTCTACGGCAAGCTCGGCTCGGCCCGCTCCACATCGGCCCGGTACCAGGGCCGCTGACCGGGGCAGGGGGTGCCGGGGAAGGGTCTGCGGAACAGGTACACGTACAGGTACAGGTGCACGGTCCGCATACACTGGCCGGCCGAAAAAACAGTTCGGCCGGTCCCGGCAGGAAGCAGAGACGACAGGTGACAGAAGCGATCCTCCTGGTCGGCGGCAAGGGCACCCGGTTGCGCCCGCTCACGGTGCACACCCCGAAGCCGATGGTCAGGGCGGCGGGGGTGCCGTTCCTCACGCATCAGCTGGCGCGGGCGAGAGCGGCGGGCGTTGACCACATCGTCCTGGCCACTTCCTATCTGGCGGAGGTGTTCGAACCGCACTTCGGTGACGGTTCGTCCCTGGGCCTCCACATCGAATACGTCACGGAGGACGAGCCCCTCGGGACGGGCGGCGCGATCCGCAACGTGGCCTCGCGGCTCCACTCAGGACCCGAGGACCCGGTCCTGATCTTCAACGGCGACATCCTCACCGGCCTGAACATCCGGGCCCTGGTCGACACCCACGAGACGACGGGCGCGGACGTCTCCCTCCACCTCACGAAGGTGACGGACCCGCGCGCGTACGGGCTGGTCCCCACGGACGAGACGGGCCGCGTCCTGGCCTTCCTGGAGAAGCCCCAGACCCCCGAGGAGATCGTCACCGACCAGATCAACGCGGGCGCGTACGTCTTCCGCCGCTCGGTCATCGACACGATCCCGACGGGCCGCCCGGTCTCGGTGGAACGCGAGACCTTCCCCGGCCTCCTCTCGGCGGGAGCCCACCTCCAGGGCCTGGTCGACTCGACGTACTGGCTGGACCTGGGCACCCCGGCCGCCTTCGTCCGAGGCTCCGCCGACCTGGTCCTCGGCCGAGCCCCGTCCCCCGCGATCCCCGGCCGCTGCGGAGACCGCCTGGTCCTCCCCACGGCCCGCGTCGCCGCCGACGCCAAACTGACCGGCGGCACGGTGGTCGGCGAGGGCGCGTTCGTCGCCGAGGGCGCGAGAGTCTTCGGCTCCACCATCCTCCCCGGCGCGGTCATCGAACCCGGCGCGGTCATCACCGACTCCCTCATCGGCACCCGAGCCCGCGTAGGCGAACGCTCCGTCCTCACCGGCACGGTGATCGGCGACGGCGCGATCATCGGCGCCGACAATGAGCTCCGCGACGGGATGAGGGTCTGGTGCGATGCGCGGATTCCGGCGGGGGCGGTGCGGTTTTCTTCTGATCAGTGAGGGGGGTGGGGGGGGGCGCGGGGGCCCTGGGGGGGCTGGGGGGCTTCTGGGCGTAGCGGGGCGGTGGTGCGGCGCTCCGTTGCCCACCGACTCGGTACCGGTGCGCTTCTTGGCGTGCCGAGTCGGGTGGTCGTGGGCTTCTCGGTCCACCGAGTCGGGCGTCGGTGTACATCGGGGCCCACCGAGTCGGTAGTACGGCACTTCTTGGCCAACCGGAACGGGCGGTGGGTGGGCATAGGGCCTGGGGGTCTGGGGGCGGAGCCCCCAGGGACGGCAACCGAAGCCCCCCGGCTAACAGCCCCCGGCTACCGAAGCCCACCCCCGCCAAGCGAAACCCCGGGCAACCAACGCCCCCGGAACCTCACAACGCCCCGATGTCACCCCGAGGCATCTTCGGCGCCCGCCGAGCCGGCGTACGCCCGCTCAACAAGATCAACCGCGCCGCCCGATGCCGCTGCCCCGCATACGGCTCCAGCAACGACAACATCACCGAGTCATCCGCGTCCCGATCCCCGGCCAACGCCCACCCCACGATCCCCGGCAGATGCAGATCCCCCACGGTCACCGCATCCGCCGCCCCATGACTCCGCTGCACGGTCTCCGCGGACGTCCACACCCCCACCCCCGGCACGACCTCCAACCGAGCCCGCGCATCCTCCGCGGACATCGCCCCCGCCTGCTCCAGCCGCGCAGCGACCCGTACGGCACGCAGAATCGTGGACGCCCGCTTGTCGTCGACCCCGGCCCGATGCCACTCCCACGACGGAATCAACGCCCACGCGCGCGGCGCCGGCATCACCCACATCCGCCCGTCCACGGGCCCGGGCGCCGGCACCCCGAACTTCCGTACCAGCAACCGCCAGGCCCGATACGCCTCGTCGGTGGTCACCTTCTGCTCCAGCACCGACGGAATCAACGACTCCAGCACCAGCCCGGTCCGCGTCAACCGCAACCCAGGCCGCCGATGCCGAGTGACCGCCAGCAACCGGTGCCGGGGCACGAACGCGTCAGGGTCGTCCGCGGCGCCCAGCATCTCCGGCAACCGTTCCAACAACCACTTCGCCCCCGGCCCCCAGGCCTCCCCGCGCACCGCACCCCCGTGCGCGGACACCCGCAGGGTCCCCGGCCCGACCGGCGTGAGACTGGCCCGCCACACGGCCCCGTCCGCCGTGGCCCGGAACGTGGGATCCCCGGGCCCCCGCCGCAGCGGCCCCAACACCAGCCCAAGATCGAGCACCCCACCAGGCACCCACTCCCGAACCAGCCCACCCCCAGAACCCTGCCGAGGCACACCTCTGGGCACGACAACTTCCCCGCCTCGCACAGTCGTACGAGTGGCCCGAGGATCAAAACGTCCAGCCACAGCAAGCTTCCAGTGGTGATGTGAGGTACCTGAAGGTCCTAGGAGCCTAGGCGCAAGCGCCCCCTAGGGGCGCGGGGAACTGCGCGACCAGCCACACACGACCCGCACCCGCACCCGCACCCGAGTCCAAGCCCACCCCCACCCCCAACGCCGACTCACCGCACCTCGATAAACGCCCCCGGATCCCGCCCGGCCCGAGCCGCAGGCGAAGCCGCCGCATGCCCCACAGCCACCGCCCCCATCGGATCCCACCCCGACGGCAGCCCCAGTACATCCCGCACGACATCCCGGCAGAACATCGTCGAGGAAACCCACGCCGACCCCAACCGCTCCCCGGCCAGCGCCACGAGAAAGTTCTGCACCCCCGCCCCCGCGGCCACCACGAACATCTCCCGCTCCGCCCCGTCCCGCCGCACATCCCCATACGTGTGCGACCCGTCCATGACGAGACACGGCACCACGAGATACGGCGCCCCCCGCAGCACATCCCCCCGCCGCACCCGCTTCGCGATGGACTCCTCGGACTTCCCGTCCCGCCGCAGATCCGCGATCCACGCGTCCCGCATCGCGTCGAGCAACGAGGTCCGCGACTCGGCGGACTCCAGCAGCACGAACCGCCACGGCGTCGTGTGATGCGGCGCCGGCGCGGTCACAGCGGCGGCGACGGCCCGTCGTACGGCACCGGGGTCGACGGGCTCATCGGTGAAGGCCCGCACGGTACGACGCTGGGTCACCGCCTCCCGTACCGCCTCGGACGTCCCGAGCCGGAACATGTCGTCCCGCCCGCCCCGCACCATGGCCCGCGCCCCGACCCCGTCGTCCTCGGCGGCGACGACGTGCGGCAGCCCCCGCACCACGGCGACGGGCAGCCCGGCGGCCTTGCCCTTGACGAGGTCACCGGCGGCGGCGAGTTCGTCGGCCGTGGCCACGACCGTCGCGCTGAGCGGATTGCCGTAGGCATCCGTGCCCCCGCGCAGATCGTCCAGCACGCGCACCCCCGCGGCGCCGATCGCGACGTCCGTGAGCCCCGTGCGCCAGGGTCGCCCGAAGGTGTCGGTGACGACGACGCCGATGGTGACGCCGAGCGCGTCCCGCAGCCCGTCGCGGATCGCGCGCGCGGACGCGTCCGGGTCCTCGGGCAGCAACAGCACGGTCCCGGCCGGGGTGTTGGAGGCGTCGACACCGGCGGCGGCCATGATCAGCCCCTGCCGGTTCTCCACGATCCGCAGGGTTCCGCGCCGCGCCACGACCCGTACGGTCTCGGCGTCGATCGCGGCCTCCCGGTCGGCCGCCTCGACGATCCGCCCCTCGGCCTTGGACACGATCTTCGAGGTAACGAGGAGCACGTCCCCGTCGACGAGCCCGGGCTCGGCCGCGGCGATCAGCTTGGCCAGGTCGTCCCCGCCCACCACCTCGGGCATCCCGGGCACGGCCCACACCCGGTACCCCTCCGCGGGCGCCACCTCGCTCATGCCGCCCGCACCTCCTCGGCCAGCGCCAGCGCCTCCCGGGCCATCCGCGCGGTCGCCTCGGTGTCGGTCATCATCAGCGGCACGGCCCGGCAGCGGATCCCGGCCGCCTCGACGTCCGGTACGGCGGCGGCGTCCACGGTGTCGACGAGCCAGCCGTCGAGCAGCCCCGAGCCGTAGTGCTCGGCGACCGCCGTGGCCGTGGACTCGACGCCCACCGCGGCGAGCACCTTGTCGGCCATCCCGCGCACGGGCGCGTCCCCGACGATGGGGGAGAGGCCGACCACGGGCACCCCGGCCTCGGCGATCACCTCCCGGATGCCGGGCACCGCGAGGATGGTGCCCACGGAGACGACCGGGTTGGACGGCGGGAAGAGGATGACGTCCGCCTCCGCGATCGCCTCCAGGACCCCGGGCGCGGGCTTGGCCTGCTCGGCCCCCACGGGTACGACGGCCTCGGCGGCGACCGACGCGCGGAGCCGGACCCAGTACTCCTGGAAGTGGATCACCTTGCGCTCGCCGTCCACCTGGACGGCGACATGCGTCTCGACGCGGTCGTCCGTCATGGGGATCAGCCGCACCCCGGGCTTCCACCGGTCGCACAGTGCCTCGGTGACCGCGCTGAGCGGGAACCCGGCGCCGATCATCTGGGTCCGCACGATGTGCGTGGCGAAGTCCCGGTCGCCGAGTCCGAACCACTCGGGCCCGACGCCGTAGGCCCCGAGTTCTTCCTTGAGGTGGAAGGTCTCGTCGGCCCGGCCCCAGCCCTGCTCCTCGTTGATACCGCCGCCGAGTGTGTACATCACCGTGTCGAGGTCCGGGCAGACCTTCAGCCCGAACAGGTGGATGTCGTCCCCCGTGTTGCCGATCACCGTGATGTCCGCGTCCGGCACGGCCTGCTTGAGACCGCGCAGGAACCGGGCACCACCGATACCGCCTGCCAGAACCACAATGCGCATGGGGACAAGTCTTGCAGGCGGGTCCGACAACGCGGCAGGCAGTGGCCGCATCGCGTCAGGCGGTCACCGCGTCCACCGGGTCGGACCCGGCGCGCGCCGCGCACGCCGTGTGCATCGGCATCTCGGTCAGGCCCGGGAAGTAGACGTGCAGGCTTATGGCCGGTTCGAGGGTGTCGTTGACGACCTCGTGGACGTACCCCGGCGCGAACACCCGCTGCGCGCCCGCCCCCAGCGCGCGCGTGCCCCGCTCGGTGCGCTCGGTCAGCGTGCCGTCCAGGACGGTCAGCACACCGGAGGAGCGGCCGTGGTCGTGCAGTCCGCTGCCCTGTCCGGGCACCCAGGACAGCAGCCACACCTCGTAGCCGGGTCCGGTGCTCAGCCGGTGGTACCAGCGGGTCGTCGCGTCGTACTCGACGAGGTGTTCCCACTGGGCGCGGTCGGCGGCGACGGAGCGCGCCAGGCCGACGAACTCGGCCACGGTGGCCGGGTGTTCGCGCGGCGGCTGGAGGAGGTGCGGGACTTCGAGGATGTCGCCGGCGATCTGGAGGTCGCTGTCGCTGTTCATGGGGGTGCGGTGGTTCCTCGGCGTAAGTAAGCAACGGCGGGGGCTGGGTGTCACCAGATGAAGAGAGCAGGCAGGGCCGGAGCGCGTGGGCTCAACAGCCGGAACAGCAACAACAGCTACAGCGAGCGTGGGCAGCACCGAGGGACCCGGCGGAGCGGGTCGTGGTGAGTGCCGAGTTCGCGAGCATGCCCACAAGGACAGCGGTTCACACCAGCGGTGTCAACTCGACGCCCGGGATGTGGGACAGGTTTCACCTCATCCGGTTCATCTCCGCGCTGAAAGGTTTGTTCAGGCGTCTACCGGGACACATGGCGCACAACCGGGCGCACACACCCCAGTGGAACGAGATCGAACTCCTGGGCGTCCTCCCCCGTACAGACTCCATCTCGGGGTAGGAGGCGCTCGGGGGGTCTCCTCGGCTTGTCAAGGTTTATGCCGATTTGAACACTTTCCGCTAGGCCTTGGTTCCGCAGAGTGAATAAGGGGCCCAATAGCAGATCTCGGCTTGACTCGCCCGGAGCAGCACACTTGTAATTTCACTCGTGTCGTTTAGCCGACATCGGTAACGGCGGCCACATCACGGGGACGCGAAAGACGGACGAGGGGCGCACATGACCGAGCTGGTGCAGCAACTGCTGGTCGACGACGCGGACGAGGAACTCGGCTGGCAGGAGCGCGCGCTGTGCGCCCAGACCGACCCCGAGTCCTTCTTCCCCGAGAAGGGCGGCTCCACCCGCGAGGCCAAGAAGGTCTGCCTCGCCTGCGAGGTCCGCTCCGAATGCCTCGAGTACGCCCTCGCCAACGACGAACGCTTCGGCATCTGGGGCGGTCTCTCCGAGCGGGAGCGCCGTCGGCTCAAGAAGGCCGCCGTCTGAAGCGCGGCGGCACACCTCGGGACATACCTCGGGACGTACCGAACGGCCCGTCGCAGCTGGGTTATCCACAGGCGGCGGGCCGTCGTCATGCCCAGCCGATAGTGTGGGCGCTCGTCCGAGACGTATCGCTGTCCCCTCGGGACGCGGTCGTCCACCGCAGTCCATCGAACCGGGGCCCGTACCTCGATGTCCGTGCACAGCCACACGGCAGGCCAACACGACGCTGCCACTCCTGAGTTCCCGCGTCACGTGGTGACCGCGGTGCTCGTCTCCCACGACGGCGCCCGCTGGCTGCCCGACGCGCTCGCCGGGCTGCTCGGCCAGGAGCGCCCCGTGCAGAGCGTCATGGCCGCCGACACCGGCAGCGCCGACGAGTCCGCCCAGCTGGTCACCGACGCCCTCGGCGCCGACCGCGTGCTCCACCTCGCCCGGCGCACCGGCTTCGGCCAGGCCGTCGAGGAGGCCAACCGCACGTCGCCCCTGCTGACTCCGGACGAGCTGCCGTACCTCAAGCGCCCCAGCGGCTGGGACCCCGTCACGCGCAGCTGGCGCGACGACGCCTACGACCTCCCCGAACTCCCGCACGGCGAACCCGTCCAGTGGCTGTGGCTGCTGCACGACGACTCCGCACCGGAGCCCGACGCCCTGGCCCAGCTGCTGCGGGTCGTGGACCAGGAGTACGAACTGGGCCGCGAGGACGTCGCCGTCGTAGGCCCCAAGCTGCGCGGCTGGTACGACCGGCGGCAGCTGCTGGAGGTCGGCGTCACCATCGCCCACTCCGGCCGCCGCTGGACCGGCCTCGACCGCCGCGAACAGGACCAGGGCCAGCACGACCACGTACGGCCCGTGCTGTCCGTGTCCACCGCGGGCATGCTGATCCGGCGCGACGTCTTCGACGAACTCGGCGGCTTCGACCGCCGGTTGCCCCTGATGCGTGACGACGTCGACCTCTGCTGGCGCGCCACCGCCGCCGGCCACCGCGTCCTGGTCGCCCCCGAGGCGGTCGTACGGCACGCCGAGGCGGCCTCCCGCGAGCGCCGCGCGGTCGACTGCGCGGGCCGCACCGTCGCCTCCCCGCACAAGGTCGACAAGGCCGGCGCGGTCTACACCCTGCTCGTCAACAGCCGTACGGCCGTGCTGCCCTGGGTCCTCTTCAGGGTCGTCGTCGGCACCGTCCTGCGGACCGTCGCCAACCTCGTCGGCAAGGTCCCCGGACAGGCACTCGACGAGATCCGCGGCCTCCTGGGCACCCTGCTGCGCCCCGAGCGGATCCTCGCCGGACGGCGCAGGCGCGCCGGAGCCCAGATCGACAAGGCCGAACTGCGGCCCCTGTTCCCGCCGCCCGGCGCGACCGTCAGGGCCACCTTCGAGCAGGTCGCCGGAAGCTTCGTCGACACCTCCGACCCCGAGATCACCTCCGGAGCCGGCCGGCATGGCGGCGCCGTCGAGTCAGGGCCCGGCGGCGACGACGCGGACTTCCTGGAGATCGAGCAGTTCGCGCGCGTGAAGCGCATCGCCCGCAAGCCCGGCCCGGTGCTCTTCCTGGTCCTGCTGCTCGTCTCGCTCGTCGCCTGCCGCGACCTGCTCGGCGGCGGCGCCCTCACCGGCGGCGCGATGCTGCCCGCCCCGGGCGACTCCAGCGAGCTGTGGTCCCGCTTCCTGGACTCCTGGCACCCGGTCGGCGCCGGCGGCACCCCGTCCGCGCCGCCGTACCTCGCGCTCGTCGCGATGCTCTCCTCGCTGCTCTTCGGCTCGACCGGCGTCGCGGTCACCGTCCTGCTGGTCGCCTCGGTCCCGCTCGCCGGGTTCACCGCCTACTTCGCGTCCCGCCCGCTCGTCGAGTCCCGGCTCCTGCGCGCGTGGGCGGCCGTCGTCTACGCCTTCCTGCCCGCCGCCACCGGCGCCCTCGCGGGCGGCCGCATCGGCACCGCCGTCCTCGCCGTGCTGCTCCCGCTGATGGCCCGCGCGGGCATCGCGGCCAGCGGCCTCACCCACTCCTCCGGAGCCCGCGGCAGCTGGCGCGCCACCTGGGCGTACGCCCTGCTCCTGACGATCACCACCGCCTTCACGCCGATCATCTGGCCCATCACGCTGCTCCTGGGCATCGCGCTGCTGGCCGTGCGCCGCGGCGACCTCGTCGGCTACGGCCCGCGCTTCCTGGCCCAGTTCGGCACCCCCCTGCTGGTCCTGGCGCCCTGGTCGCTGACGCTGCTCCCGTTCGGCTTCTTCCAGCAGGCCGGTCTCGAGTTCGGCTCCGGGTCCGCGTCCCCGCTCGACCTGCTCGGCGCCAGCCCGGGCGGCCCCGGCACGGTCAGCGGCCTGATGCTCATCGGCATCGTCCTGGCCGCGCTCGCCGCCCTGCTGCGCAGCGAGCGCCAGTTCGGCATCCGGACCGCCTGGGGCGTCGCCCTGGTGGGCCTCGTCTTCGCCGTCCTGTCCAACAGCTCCACCTGGGCCGGCCCCGCGACCCTCGTCTACGGCCTCGCCCTCCTCGCCGCCGCCGCGCTCGGCGCCGACGGGGCACGCGCGCGTGTCGCCGAGCAGAGCTTCGGCTGGCGCCAGCCGGTCGCCGTGCTGATCGCCTTCGCCTCGGCCGCGGGCCCGCTGCTCGTCGCCGCCGGCTGGATGATCCGCGGCGCCGACGGCCCCCTGGAGCGCCACGACCCCACCCAGGTGCCCGCGTTCGTCGCCGAGGAGAGCGGCACCCGGGACCAGGCCCGCACGCTGGTCCTGGACAGCGACTCCGCCGCGCACGTGGGCTACATGCTGGTGCGCGGCTCCGGCGCCCGCATGGGAGACGGCGAGTTCGCCGCCGCCGACGGCGAGAACACCAAGCTGGACAAGGTCGTCGCCAACCTCGTCGCCGGCTCCGGCGCCGACCAGGCCGACGAACTCGGCGGCTTCGCCGTGCGCTACGTCCTCGTCCACAAGGGCGCGCCCCGCGAGGTCAGCCGTGTCCTGGACGCCACCCCGGGCCTCAGCAGGCTCAGCCAGGCCGACGGCAGCGCCCTGTGGCGGGTCAACGCGCAGGTCTCCCGCGCGGCGATCGTCGCCGGTTCCGCCGCCCCCGAGCCCGTCGCCGCCGGACCCGTCGACATCCACACCACGATCCCGTCCGGCGCCACCGGCCGCGTGCTGCGCCTGGCCGACTCCGCCGCCGCGGGCTGGACGGCCACCCTGGACGGCAAGCCGCTCACCCGTACCACGGTCGACGGCTGGGCCCAGGGCTTCCGACTCCCCGACTCCGGCGGCAGGTTGGACGTCACCTACGACGACCCGATCGGGCACACCGCCTGGCTGTGGGCCCAGGGCGCGCTCGCCCTCGTCCTGGTCGTGCTCGCCCTCCCGGGCCGCCGCCGTGACGTCGACGACGACCTCCCCGAGGAGGAGCTGATCCCGGCCCAGGCCGTCGCCGGCGAGGGCCGCAGGGCCCGCCGCCTGCGCGCCCAGGCCGAGGCCGAGGCCGAGTCCACCGACCAGACCGACGACCCCGCTGACACCGGGCAGTTCGACGCGTTCGCCGCGGGCGCCACACCTCCTCCGGAGGAGGAAGCCGTCGCCGCGATCCCGCAGCAGCAGTCCTACGGCGAGTGGGACGCGGCGAGCTACGCGGGCGCCGAGTACGGCACCTACGGCGCCGAGCAGTACCAGGCCGACCAGCAGCAGTACCCGGCGGGCGGCTACGACCAGCCGTACCAGGCGGACCCCTACCAGGGCGGCCAGTACGACCCGTACGCCTACGGCGAGCAGCCCCAGGCCCCGGCCTACGACCCGACGTACGACCAGGGTTACGACCAGAACCAGGGCTACGACCCGAACTACGACCCCGCGTACGACCCGAACTACGACCCCGCCCAGCAGCAGCATCCGCACGGCAATGAGCGCCCCGACGGGAGCCAGCAGTGAACCGCCCCGCCCTCTCCCTCCTCGCCGGCGTGGTCGCGCTCGCCGCCGTCACCGGGTTCGCCGAGATGAAGGCACCGGCCGCGTCCGGCGCCGGCGGCTCCAAGGCGGCCGCTGTGCTGCCCGTGGAGCGCACCAGCCTGCTCTGCCCGGCGCCGAGCACCTCCGACCTCGCCGACACGTCGTACACGTCCTTCACGCCCGTCACAGAGGGCACGGACAGCAGCGGCAAGGCCGAACTCCAGTCCGCCGCCGAGGAGTCGGGCGACGGCACCAGCAGCAAGAAGAAGCCCGCCAAGCCCGTCCTCGAGCCCAAGGCCCCCGGCACCCCGGCCACCGGCGACAAGTCCGGCGCCGACGCGCCCGCCCTGCTCGGCACCGCCGAGGGCAAGTACGCGCCGGGCTGGACCGTCCAGCAGACCACCGAGGTCGCCGCGGGCAACGGCCGCGGCCTCCAGGGCGTCAACTGCACCGCCCCGGACACCGAGTTCTGGTTCCCGGGCGCCAGCACCGCCGCCGGCCGCACCGACTACGTGCACCTCACCAACCCGGACGACTCCGCCGCCGTCGTCGACATCCAGCTCTACGGCAAGGACGGCGACCTCAAGTCGACGGTGGGGGAGGGCATCACGGTCGAGCCGCACGCCAGCGAGCCGATCTTGCTGTCCACGCTCACCGACGACCAGGAGACCGACCTGACGGTGCACGTGAGCGTGCGCAGCGGCCGGGTCGGCGCGTCCGTGCAGGCCCTCGACTCCAAGCTCGGCGGCGACTGGCTGGCCGCGTCCACCGACCCCGCGGGCAGCCTGGTCATGCCGGGCATCCCGAAGGACGCCACGTCCGTGCGGCTGATCGCCTTCACGCCGGGCGACGCGGACGCCGACCTGAAGGTGCGGCTCTCCTCGCCCACGGGGATGATCACGCCGGCCGGACACGAGAC
Organism: Streptomyces sp. NBC_00252; assembly: GCF_036187565.1. NCBI lineage: Bacteria > Bacillati > Actinomycetota > Actinomycetes > Kitasatosporales > Streptomycetaceae > Streptomyces > Streptomyces sp. NBC_00252. Next base: position 6,132,030 of record NZ_CP108087.1, read on the forward strand.
CGTGCACGTCAAGGCGGGCATGACGACCGCCGTCGACCTCGGCGACGTCACCCGCGGCGACCCGGGCTCCCTGGTCCTGACCCCGACCGACCAGTCCGTGCCGATCGTCGCCGCCCTGAAGGTCGTGCGCGGCAAGGGCAGCAAGCAGGAGACGGCGTTCATCCCGGCGACCAGCCCGGTCGGCAAGCGCGCCACGTCCGCCGACAACAGCGCCAAGGGCTCCACGCTGTCCCTGGTCGCCCCCACCCGCACCGCCACGGTCAAGGTCACCGCGTCCGCGGGCAGCGGTGGCGGTACGCCCCTCTCGAAGACGTACACGATCAAGGCCGGCACCACCGAGGACGTCGAACTCCCGGTCCCCGCAGGCCTGAAGGGCACCTACGCCCTGACCCTCGAACCGCAGTCCGGCGGCCCGGTGTACGCGGCCCGCACACTGTCGGCGACCGAGGAGGGCGTACCGGGCTTCACCATCCAGACGCTCCCCGACGACCGGGGGACGGTGTCGGTGCCCGAGACGGACGAGGACCTGTCGGTGCTGCAGAAGTAGCGGCGCGGGGCACACGCGCGCGGGGAGGCTAGTCCTCCCCGTAGCGCGGATCGACCGTCTCCGGGGTGAGCCCCAGCAGTTCGGCGACCTGCTCCACGACGATCTCGTGGACGAGGGCGGCCCGTTCGTCGCGCCCCTTCGTGCGGATCTCGACCGGGCGCCGGTAGATCACCACGCGCGCGGGCTGCCCCTCGCGGGCGGCGATCGTGCCCCCCAGGGGCACCGACTCGTCGTTCCAGCCCTCGCCCGCACCACCCAGTCGAGGGACTTCCAGGACCAGGAAATCGATGTCGGCCAACTGCGGCCAGCGTCGCTCCAGGCGCTCCACGGAGTCCTGCACCAGATCGGCGAACGCCTCGGCCCGGCTCGCGGCGAGCGGGACCTGCGGCGGTGCGATCGGGCCGCGCATGCCCCGGCCGTGGCGGTCGCGGCGGCGGGGCCCAGGGCCTGCGGCAGGGGGCGGTACGGGGGTGTCCATCACTGGTGAAGCGTAGTCCCCGCCGGGTCCGCCCGCCCGACTCCACCCGCCGTCGGACGCTCTGTGGGGCATGTCGCCGGATGACCATTCCAGCCAAGGTTGGGCTCGATTCCGTATGTCTCCAAGACCGTCGCTCTCAAGGCAATTGACGGTGTTTGTGCCGAGTGGTGACCGGGTCCGACCCCGTTCGAGATCCCGAGAGGGGGTGTCCGCGCAGGTCAGGGGTGTGTTGCCGATGGGGTGTGTGGGGCGTCTCACAGACCGACACGGTGGGGTGACCTGGGGGAGAGTCGTCGCGGCCCGCTCAAGAGTGCGGTACCGTCCAACGTCGTGAGCCCTGTACGTCGCTGTTCGCGCACCGCTTGCGGCCGCCCCGCCGTCGCGACGCTGACGTACGTCTACGCCGACTCGACCGCGGTCCTCGGCCCGCTCGCCACCTACGCCGAACCCCACTGCTACGACCTGTGCGCCGAGCACTCCGAGCGCCTCACCGCGCCCCGTGGCTGGGAAGTCGTCCGCCTCCTCGACAGCTCCGCTCCGGCCCGCCCGAGCGGCGACGACCTGGAGGCGCTCGCCAACGCCGTCCGCGAGGCGGCCCGCCCCCAGGAACGCACGGCCGAGGCCGGCGGCGGAGGCGGCGCCCGCACGGCGGACCCCATGGAGGTCGCCCGCCGCGGCCACCTGCGGGTCCTGCGCTCCCCGGACAACTGACCGCGCCGGTCCGCGAGTTCGTTCAACGATCCCCTCGTTCAGGTCGTACAGCGCTGCGTTCGTTCAACGATGCCGATGTTCCGCGAAGCGTTCGTTCAACGATTCCCTCCCCAACTCGCCGACACCGCCGCCTGGATCGCAGGTAAGAGTCTGTGGACGGCTCGGTTACCGCGCGTCGTGATGTGGGTGCCGACGGGTAGTTTGGGGCGACCGATGGAACTTTCTGGAGGGTTGGCCGTGTCTGCTGATCTGTCACAGCTCGTGAAGGCGTACGACGTACGGGGCGTCGTCCCGGACCAGTGGGACGAGTCGTTGGCCGAGCTGTTCGGAGCGGCCTTCGTCCAGGTGACCGGCGCGAGCGCGATCGTGACCGGACATGACATGCGGCCCTCGTCCCCGGGCCTGTCCGCGGCCTTCGCGCGCGGGGCGGCGGCGCGCGGCGTCGACGTGACCGAGATCGGCCTGTGCTCGACGGACCAGCTGTACTACGCGTCGGGCGCGTTCGACCTCCCGGGCGCCATGTTCACGGCCTCGCACAACCCCGCGAAGTACAACGGCATCAAGATGTGCCGCGCGGGCGCCGCCCCCGTCGGCCAGGACACCGGCCTCGCCGAGATCCGCCAACTCGTCGAGTCCTGGCTGGACTCGGGCGCCCCGGAGGCCGCGGGACCTACGGGAACGATCACCCGGCGGGACACGTTGGAGGACTACGCGGCGCACCTCCGCGGCCTCGTCGACCTGACCTCGATCCGCCCCCTGAAGGTCGTCGTCGACGCGGGCAACGGCATGGGCGGCCACACCGTCCCGACGGTCTTCGCCGGCCTGCCGCTCACCCTGGTCCCGATGTACTTCGAGCTGGACGGCACGTTCCCGAACCACGAGGCCAACCCGCTCGACCCGGCCAACATCGTCGACCTCCAGGCCCGCGTCCGCGAGGAGGGCGCCGACCTCGGCATCGCCTTCGACGGCGACGCGGACCGTTGCTTCGTGGTCGACGAGCACGGCGACTCGGTCTCCCCGTCCGCGATCACCGCCCTGGTGGCCTCCCGCGAGCTGGCGAGGAACGGCGGCACGGGCGTGATCATCCACAACCTGATCACCTCCTGGTCGGTCCCCGAGGTCGTCGAGGAGAACGGCGGCACACCGGTCCGCACGCGCGTGGGCCACTCCTTCATCAAGGCCGAGATGGCGAAGGCCGGCGCGATCTTCGGCGGCGAGCACTCCGCGCACTACTACTTCAAGGACTTCTGGAACGCCGACACGGGCATGCTGGCCGCCCTCCACGTCCTCGCCGCGCTCGGCGGCCAGGACGGCCCGCTCTCCGCGCTCGTGGCCCAGTACGACCGCTACGTGGGCTCCGGCGAGATCAACTCCACGGTCGACGACCAGCAGGCCCGCCTCGCCGCGATCCGCGCCGCCTACGGGAACCAGTCCGACCTGACCCTGGACGATCTCGACGGCCTCACCGTCTCCTCCGCCGACTGGTGGTTCAACGTCCGCCCGTCCAACACGGAACCCCTGCTCCGGCTGAACGCGGAGGCACGGGACGAGGCGACGATGACGAAGGTGCGGGACGAGGTGCTGGGCATCATCAGGGGGTGACGGCGGACGGCGCGTTCTCGGCACCGGTCGCTGTTCCGGGCCGGTGCCCCAACCCCCGCGCTCACTCACCACCGGCGGTAACCTGACCAGGCACATCCGCAAGCCGTCGTAGACACTCGCCCTCGGAGGGAAACCCATGCCGCTCGAAGCCGGCCTCCTGGAGATCCTGGCCTGCCCGGCCTGCCACGCCCCCCTCAAGGAGCAGGACACCGAGCTGATCTGCACCGGCGAGGACTGCGGCCTGGCCTATCCCGTCCGGGACGGCATCCCCGTCCTCCTCGTCGACGAGGCCCGCCACCCCGCGTAACCGACGACGACGCGTTCGGAGGCTGCCGCCCATGCTCGACGAATCGCTGCTCGACACCCCTGAGGCACTGGCCGAGGCCGACCGACGGGCCCTGCTCCGCGGTGCCGCCGAAGCCGGTGCGAGGGTGCGCACCGCCGCCCGGCACGCCGCCGAGGCAGGCGTCCACGACCTGAAACCGGACGGCCGCCCCCGCGCCATCCTGATCGCGGGCCCCGGCGCCGCCGCGACCTGCGTCGCCGACCTGCTCGGCACCCTTGCAGGCGCCAGCAGCCCCGTCACCCGCCTCGCGCCCACCGGCGTCGCCCCCGCGGCCGGCGCCCTGCGCTGGGAACTCCCGGGCTGGGCGGGCTCCGTGGACCTCCTGCTGATCACCACCCCGGACGGCAGCGAACCCGGCCTGTCCCTCCTCGCCGAGCAGGCCTACCGCCGCGGCTGCACCGTCGTCGCCGTGGCACCCGGCCGCAGCCCCCTCACCGAGGCGGTGGACGGCGCCCACGGCCTCTTCGTACCGATGGCGACCGCACCGTACGAACACGACGAGCCCCTGGCCGCCTCCGCCCCCGGAGTCCTCTGGGCGCTGCTCACCCCGCTGCTCGCGATCCTGGACCGCACCGGGCTGCTCAGCGCGCCCCCGGAGGCACTGGAGAAGGTCGCCGACCGGCTCGACCAGGTCGCCGAGCGCTGCGGGCCCGCCGTCGCGACGTACAGCAACCCGGCGAAGACCCTGGCCTCCGAACTCGCCGACTCGCTCCCGGTGATCTGGACGGAGGGCACCTCGGCCGGTCCCGCGGGCCGCCGATTCGCCGCCGCGCTCGCGGAGTTGGCCGGCCGCCCCGCGCTCGTCTCCGAACTGCCCGAGGCGCTCGCCGAGCACAACGCCCTCCTGGCGGGACCGCTCGCCGCGAGCGCCGACCCCGACGACTTCTTCCGCGACCGCGTCGAGGAGGCACCCGCGCTGCACGCACGCGTGGTGCTGCTCCGGGACCGCCCGATCGGCGGCCTCACCGCCGCGCCCACCGCCCGTGACCTGGCCCTCAGCCACGACACGCCGATCAGCGAGCTGGAGCCGGAGGAGGGCGGCGAGCTGGAGACCCTCGCGGAGCTGATCGCCATGACGGATTTCGCCGCCGTTTACCTGGCGCTCGCCTCGGGCGCCTGATCTTGTCGTCGAAGCCCTGGCCGCCGCACACCGACGTACGTGGCGCGAATCCACGTCATCCCCACGTCGTACGCAGAGAGAACCGGTAGAGACCCGCATGGACCGCCTCGACAACACCGTCCGCCCCTACGCATGGGGTTCCACCACCGCCATCCCCAAGCTGCTCGGCGTCGAGCCCAGCGGTGAACCGCAGGCGGAGATGTGGATGGGCGCCCACCCGGGCGCACCCTCGCGCACCGCGCGCGGGACGCTCGTCGAGGTCATCGAGGCGGCCCCGGAGCGGGAGTTGGGCGGCAAGGCGGTCGCCAAGTTCGGCCCCCGGCTGCCCTTCCTGCTGAAGATCCTCGCCGCCGGCGCCCCCCTCTCCCTCCAGGTGCACCCCAACCTGGAGCAGGCCAGGGAGGGTTACGCCGACGAGGAGCGCCGGGGCATCCCCGTGGACGCCCCGCACCGCAACTACAAGGACGCCAACCACAAGCCCGAACTGATCTGCGCGCTCACGGAGTTCGACGGCCTGTGCGGCTTCCGCGACCCGCTGCGCGCCGCCGACCTGCTCGCCGGCCTCGGCGTCGACTCCCTGAAGCCCTACGTCGACCTCCTCCACGCACACCCCGAGGAAGCCGCCCTGCGCGAGGTCCTCACGGCGATCCTCACCGCCGACCCCGAGGAGATGCGCCACACGGTCACCGCGGCGGCGACCGCCTGCACCCGCCTCGGCGGCGAGTACGAGCCCTACGCCGACATCGCCCACCACTACCCGGGCGACCCCGGCGTGATCGCGGCCATGCTCCTGAACCACGTCCGACTTCAGCCCGGCGAGGCCCTGTTCCTCGGCGCCGGCATCCCGCACGCCTACCTCAACGGCCTCGGCGTCGAGATCATGGCCAACTCCGACAACGTCCTGCGCTGCGGCCTCACCCCCAAGCACGTCGACGTCCCCGAACTCCTACGCATCGTCGACTTCGAGGCGAGCGACCCCGGAGTGCTGCGCCCCGAGGCGTCCCCGGACGGCGAGGAGGTCTACGAGACCCCCATCGACGAGTTCCGGCTGTCCCGGTACGTCCTCCCCGAGGGCACCGGCGCCCACGACCTCACCCTCGACACCCCGCAGATCCTGCTGTGCACGGCCGGTTCGGTGAAGGCGGGGGAGTTCGAGCTCGGCCCCGGCCAGTCGGTGTTCGTCCCGGCGGGCGACCAGGCCGAGGTGTCCGGCGTGGGCACGGTCTTCCGGGCCACTGTGATCGTATGACCGGGCCTGTGGATACCTGACGAGCCGTCGCCGGGCGGGGCTGCAAGAATGACTCACCGGCAAAGGGCGGGCAAAGACGTCGGACGGCCCATCCGGGGCAGACGTCCGATGTAGACGTACGAAGGCGAAGGGACACCGCGAACACATGAGCGCGTCAGGCGGCACCAGGGCGATCGTGGCGGCACTCGGCGCCAACCTCGCGATCGCGGCATCGAAGTTCGTCGCGTTCGCCTTCAGCGGCTCGTCCTCGATGCTCGCCGAGGGCGTCCACTCCCTCGCCGACTCGGGCAACCAGGCACTGCTCCTGATCGGCGGCAAGAAGGCCCAGCGCGAGGCCACCCCCCAACACCCCTTCGGCTACGGCCGCGAGAGGTACATCTACGCCTTCCTCGTCTCCATCGTCCTCTTCTCCGTCGGCGGCATGTTCGCCGTCTACGAGGGCTACGAGAAGATCAAGCACCCGCACGAACTGGAGCACTGGTACTGGCCGGTGGGCGTCCTGCTCTTCGCGATCATCGCCGAGGGCTTCTCGTTCCGCACGGCCATCAAGGAGTCGAACGAACTGCGGGGCACGCACTCCTGGTCCCAGTTCATCCGCCGCGCCAAGGCCCCCGAACTGCCGGTCGTCCTCCTGGAGGACTTCGGCGCGCTCATCGGCCTGGTCCTCGCGCTCGGCGGCGTCGGCCTGGCCCTGCTCACCGGCGACGGCGTCTGGGACGGCATCGGCACCCTCTGCATCGGCATCCTGCTCATCCTGATCGCACTCGTCCTGGCCGCCGAGACGAAGTCCCTGCTGCTCGGCGAGTCCGCCGGCATCGAGGACGTCCAGAAGATCGAGGCCGCCGTCGTCGACGGCCACACCGTCACCGGCATCATCCACATGCGCACGCTCCACCTCGGCCCCGAGGAACTGCTCGTCGCAGCCAAGATCGCCGTCCAGCACGACGACACGGCCGCCGAGGTCGCCACCGCGATCAACGCCGCCGAAGCCCGCATCCGCGAGGCCGTCCCGATCGCCCGGGTCATCTACCTCGAACCCGACATCTACAGCGAGTCCGAAGCCACCAAGGGCCCGGACCGCGAAGCCACCCCCGGAGGCCCGGCCCAGCACCCCGCCGAGCACTGACTCCCTTCGCCACCACGGCAGCAGGGCCCGCCGAGACCTCCGACGGGCCCCGCCACCGCCCCGGCTAGACCCGCTGCACGGGCCACGGCGCCACCGGCACCACCCGCTGCCGCCGCCGTACGACGAACGCGGCGATGCCCAGGCCGATCCCGACCAGGGCCAGCAGGACCCCGCCGATGACGGCCACCCCGAGACCGGAAGCGACCGCACGGTCGCCGGTCACCCGGCCCCGGACGGCGGACTCGGCCACCGTGCCGTCGTGGTCGCTCGCGAAGAAACGCGAGTCCATCGAGTTCGCCCGGTTGTCGCCGAGCAGGAACAGCCGGCCCTTCGGGACCGTCACGTCGTACGTCTTGTGCACGCCGTCCACATCGCCCTGCTTCACATAGGGCTCCGCCAGCGGCTTGCCGTTCACGGTGATCCGCGCGGCCGTGCCCGAACCCGTGCAGCACACCACCCGGTCGCCCCCCACCCCGACGACCCGCTGCATCACGCTCGCGCTGAACCCGTAGCGGTCCGGCGCCGAGAACAGCACGACGTCACCGCGGTGCACGTCACCGCCGTCGACCTGCTCGTAGATGATCCGGTCACCCGGCTTGTACGTCGGCGCCATGCTCTGACTGCTGATGGTGGAACTGCCGTAGGAACTCCGCCCGTACGCGAACGCGCCGACCGCCAACACCACCCCCAACAGCCCCACCACGACCGCCGCGACCCCCAGTCCCCGCCCCTTGCCCGACATCGTTTCCCTCCCCATGCGGCACTTCCGCGGGGGCGAGGGTAACGGGCGTCCATGAACGGTCGGTGCGGGTCCGCGCCCCACGAGAGGCGCGGACCCGCACCGGCCGGGACCCGTCCGCGGACCAGGTCGCAGGCAATCGCCGACCCGGGTCATCGCCGCAACTGCGCGTGCCGGGCTCGGCGTCCGCTCCCGGATCCGTCGGACAGGCCCTAACCGACCTCGCTCAGCACACCGAGTACCGCCGACGCGTCCTCGGCCGCCGACAGCCGCTCCCTGAACCCGGCATCCATCAACTTCCGTGACAGCAGCGCCAGAATCCGCAGATGCTCGTCCCCGGCCGCCGCCTCAGGCACGGCGATCATGAACACCAACCGGGCCTTCGTACCGTCCAGGGAGCCCCACTCGACCCCCTCCACCGACCGCGCGAACCCGACCACGGGCGCACTCACCGCATCCGTCTTGGCATGCGGAATCGCGATCTCCTCCCCGAGCCCGGTCGTCCCCTGCGCCTCCCGCCGCAACGCGGTAGCCACCAACTCCTCGACGTCCACGACCTTCCCGGTCCGCGCCAGGAGACCGGCCATCTCCCGGATCACAGCCTCCTTGCCGCCAGCGTCGAGCCGCACCTTGACGGTCTGCTCGGTGAGATAGCCGGAGAGGACTTCGGGGACACCATCAGGGAGAGCCTCCGGGGAAATTCCGGGGTGGGCCTCCGGGGCGGGACTCACGGCGGGGGAGCCGGAAGCGGAATCGGACTCGTTACCGGACCTGGAACCGGAACCGGAATCGGCACCGGGGGCGCTTTCGGCGCCCGCCGAGCCGGAGTTGGCCGAGCCGGAGTTGGCCGAGCCGGAGTTGGTCGAGCCGGAGTTGGTCGAGCCGGAGTTGGTCGAGCCGGAGTTGGTCGAGCGGACATCGGCCGAGTCGGCGCTGCCCAGATCGGCCTTGCTCAAGTCACCGTTCGCCAAGCCCGAGTTGGCCGAACCGGAGTCGACCAGACCCGAGTCGGCCGAGTCATCGTCGACCCTGGCCCCAACGGCAGCCGCAGCCCCCGCACTTGACCTGCCCGACCCGCCCGTACCGATCACACCGCCCGCAGCCGCGCCCCCACGCGAAACCCGTTCCGCTACGACGACCCCGGCGCCCGGCACTCCGGACCCGACCCCCGCCCCGACCAACGCAGGCTCGGGTTCGCCCATACCGACAACGTGCCCCGCAGCCTCCCCGCGCCGCTTCCGCTCGCTCACGTCGACCAGCGCGACCGTCGTCACCGCCGTGACCGCCGTACCGATCGCGACCGCGACGAAGAACATCGGTACGCCGCTCACCGCGCCCAGCACCGCCACGATCGGTCCGCCGTGCGGCACCGCGTCCTTCACCCCGGCGAGCCCGGCGACCGCACCGGCCACCGCGCCGCCCAGCATGTTGGCGGGGATGACCTGCGCGGGCCGTGCCGCCGCGAAGGGGATCGCGCCCTCGGAGATGCCGAAGCAGCCCATGAACAGCGAGGCCAGACCGGTCTCCCGCTCCTGCTCGGTGTAGAGGCGTTGCCGTATCAGCGTGGCCAGGCCCTGGCCGAGCGGCATCACCGGGATCGCGGCGGCGCACATGCCCATGACGGACTGGTTGCCGGTCGCGATGAGCCCCGCGCCGAACAGGAACGCCGTCTTGTTGACCGGCCCGCCCATGTCGAACGCGATCATCAGCCCCAGGATCGTGCCGAGCAGGATCGCGCTGGTGCCGGTCATCCCGCCGAGCCAGCTGGTGAGGTGCTCGAACACCCAGGAGATCGGTTTCCCGATGACGTAGATGAAGAACAGTCCGAGCGCAGTCGTCGCCACGATCGGGATCACGATGATCGGCATGATCGGCTGGACGAACTTCGGGACCCTGACCTTCTTGATCCACAGCACCAGATACCCGGCGAGGAACCCGGTCACGATCGCCCCGATGAACCCGGCACCCGCCTTCGAGTCGTACAGCGAACCGGTGTTGGCGATCCAGCCGCCGATCATGCCCGGCACGAGCGCGGGGCGGTCGCCGATCGCGTAGGCGATGTAGCCGGACAGGATCGGCACCATCAGCGTGAAACCGATCACGCCGATGTTGTTCACGTCCATCCAGAAGGAGTCCTTCGGGATGACCAGGCCGCCGGAGGGGTCCGGGTGGCCGCCGAGCGACAGCGAGATAGCGATCAGCAGCCCGCCGACCACGACGAACGGGATCATGTAACTGACCCCGTTCATCAGCGCCTTGTACGCGACGCTCCGCTCCTTGCCGCCCGGCGCCGCAGCCGCCGCGGCCGTACCGCCCGCCGTGTGCACGGGCGCCGACCGCACCTGCTCGATCAGCCGCTCGGGATGCCGGATGCCCTCGGCGACCCCGACCACGAGGACTCGCTTGCCGGCGAAACGGCTCAGGTCCACGTCCTTGTCCGCGGCGACGATCACTCCGTCCGCGGTGCTGACATCGTTGTCATCCAGGACGTTTTCAGCCCCGATCGAACCCTGCGTCTCCACCTTCATGTCGATGCCGCGGCTCGCGGCGGCCTGCGCGAGCTTCTCCGCGGCCATGTACGTGTGGGCGATGCCGGTCGGGCACGCGGTCACCGCGAGCAGCTTCAACCGCTGCGACTCGCCTTCGCCGCGGCCCGTGGGGGGAGGGCCGGCCGTACTCGTCACGTCGTTCTCCTAACACCTTCGTCGCGCGGAACGCCGTCCCGGGCGTCCCGCAAGATCGACCAGAGACTCCTGATCACCGTGCATCCTGCAACATCCGACGCCCGACTCAAAGACACGGAAGTCCCAGGTCGCCGTCGTCCACTCCGCTCCTCCCACCGCTTTCGGGCACCCTGTCGCAGCTCCCCCGGAAACCCGATCCGACACCTGACGTCCGCTCGAGTTCGGCCGGATCCGTCCGGAGGCGGGCTGGGGGCGGCCGGGTCCACCGGTGTAGCTTGGGTGGGAGCCAGACGTCGCTGCTGATGGCGGTCGGGCGGTCCCACCGCGGACCGGCCGAGGGAGAGAGGGCCTCCGACGGACTGCGCTGCGCGTACGCGGGCATTCCTGTGCCCTCCTCCGGGCACCCCTGTGTCCGCCGCCGCGCAGACCAGCCGTTCCCACCTCGCCCCAACCCCGAGGAGCACCTCTCCATGACGACTGTCGACAACCGACAGGACTTCAAGGTCGCCGATCTCTCCCTGGCCGAGTTCGGCCGCAAGGAGATCACCCTCGCCGAGCACGAGATGCCCGGCCTGATGTCCATCCGCCGCGAGTTCGCCGAGGCCCAGCCGCTGGCCGGCGCCCGGATCATGGGCTCGCTGCACATGACCGTGCAGACCGCCGTCCTGATCGAGACCCTGGTCGCCCTCGGCGCCGAGGTCCGCTGGGTGTCCTGCAACATCTTCTCCACCCAGGACCACGCGGCCGCCGCCATCGCCGTCGGCCCGAACGGTACGCCCGAGAACCCCCAGGGCATCCCGGTCTTCGCCTGGAAGGGCGAGACCCTGGAGGAGTACTGGTGGTGCACGGAGCAGGCGCTGACCTGGCCGAACACCCCCACCGGCGGCCCGAACATGATCCTGGACGACGGCGGCGACGCCACGATGCTCGTCCACAAGGGCGTCGAGTACGAGAAGGCCGGCAAGGTCCCCTCCCTCGACACCGCCGAGTCCGACGAGCACCGCGTCGTCCTCCAGGTCCTGCAGCGCACCATCTCCGACGGCTCGCAGAAGTGGACCCAGCTCGCCTCGGAGATCCGCGGCGTGACGGAGGAGACCACGACCGGCGTGCACCGTCTCTACGAGATGCACCGTGACGGCACCCTCCTGTTCCCGGCGATCAACGTGAACGACGCCGTCACCAAGTCGAAGTTCGACAACAAGTACGGCTGCCGCCACTCCCTGATCGACGGCATCAACCGCGCCACCGACGTCCTCATCGGCGGCAAGACCGCGGTCGTCTGCGGCTACGGCGACGTGGGCAAGGGCTGCGCGGAGTCCCTGCGCGGACAGGGCGCCCGCGTGATCATCACCGAGATCGACCCGATCTGCGCGCTGCAGGCGGCGATGGACGGCTACCAGGTCACGACGCTGGACGAGGTCGTCGACAAGGCCGACATCTTCGTCACCACGACCGGCAACAAGGACATCATCATGGCCGCGGACATGGCCAAGATGAAGCACCAGGCGATCGTCGGCAACATCGGCCACTTCGACAACGAGATCGACATGGCCGGCCTTGCGCAGATCCCGGGCATCGTCAAGGACGAGGTCAAGCCGCAGGTCCACACCTGGACGTTCCCCGACGGCAAGGTCCTCATCGTGCTGTCCGAGGGCCGCCTGCTGAACCTGGGCAACGCCACCGGCCACCCCTCGTTCGTGATGTCCAACTCCTTCGCGGACCAGACCCTGGCCCAGATCGAGCTGTTCACCAAGCCCGAGGAGTACCCGACCGACGTCTACGTGCTGCCCAAGCACCTCGACGAGAAGGTCGCCCGCCTCCACCTGGACGCGCTCGGCGTGAAGCTGACCACGCTCCGCCCCGATCAGGCGTCGTACATCGGCGTAGAGGTCGAGGGCCCGTACAAGTCGGACCACTACCGCTACTGAGCCGGCGACCCCGCCGGCTGTGACCCCGCCCGCTGTGTCCGCGTCCGTGCACTGACGCGGCCTCAGCGGCTGGTACTCAGCAGCAGATCCTCCGAGGCAGGCCCCCGCACCCCCGTGCCGGGGGCCTGCCCCTTTGGTTCCGTTGGCCGGACCGGCCCGTCAAGACCCAGGACCCCGATGCCCCGCGGCCGTTATTCGCTCCACGATCCGCACGATCACACCCCCCTCGCCGACGAACATTTCCAGTGCGCCCCCGGCCCGTCCGGCTGGCGCTATGTCTCCCAGCTCACCGCCCCCTCCGGCGATCACAGCGGCTCCGTCGACCTCACGCTCGACGAACTCGGCCGCCCCATCCGGCTGGAGCTCCAGGCGGCGAGCTGGCAGGTGCGCGGCGCCGCTCTCGACGGCGTCACCTGGGTCCGCACCGACCCCACCGGCGCCGATGCCACCGAAGGCAATGTCCGCGCGCACGCCTTCACCGGCACCTCCCCTGCGTTCCTCATCGCCACCACCCGTCTCCTGCGCCTCACCCCTTCCACGTCCGCGACCCGCGTCCGCTTGGTCAGCCTCACGGAACCGGTCCTCGCCCCCCGCACCGTGGACCAGTCCTGGGCCTTGCTGAAAAGAGAAACACACGGCACTGACAACGGCCCTCTGACCGTGGACGAATACCAGGTCACAGCCCTGGACACGGGCGAACAGCACGCCGTGCACATCGCGGGGGACGTGGTCCTCGCGGCGCCGGGCATCGAACTGGAGGAACTGGAGTCGCCGCCGTCCGTCTTCGACTGAACGGCGACGATCCGAGCCGGTTGCCGGGGACGCGGCTGAGCCGCGTCAGGCGGGCGGCGCGAACCCGGTGGAGGGACGGGGCTCGGCGGGCGCCGGGTTCTGCGGCGCCGGCGGCTCGGGGCTGGGCGCGGCCTGACCGGCTTCCGCAGCTGCGGCAGGGGCACGCCAGACCGGGGGAGTGGCGCCGTACGACTGCTGAGGAGCCGGTGACGGCTGGAGCGCCGCGTGGCCGAAGGCCCCCGGCACACCGGCCCCGGGCCTGAACCCGCCGCCGGGTGCGCCCGCGCCGTTCCCGAAGGTCCGCCGCACGTCCCGCGCCTGCCGCTCCTGCACCACCGCCGCCAGATACGCGGCCGGCGGCACCCCCTGCGGAGCCGGAGCGCCCGTACGCGCCACGAGGTCCGCCGAGAGCCGCTCGGCCATGGCCCAGCCGACCTGCGGATCCAACTGGTGCATCCGCGTCAGGTACTGCCGGATCGCCAGCCACAGCCCGTCGGGAACGGCGGACAGATCGAGCTCCGAGAAACGCCCCGTCAGCCACGGCGGCGGCGGAGGCACGAACGCCGTCTGCCCGGCGGACACCCTTTCCCGTACGACCAGAGTGCCCGCGAACACATCGCCGAGCCGTCGGCCGCGCGCCGAGACGAGGGAGGCGATACAGGCGACCACACCGAACGTCATCAGGATCTCGATCACCCCGATCGCACCGCGCACCAACGCGTGCCGGAACCGGATCGGCCCACCGTCGTCCCGCACCACGCGCAGCCCGAACGCCAGCTTCCCCAGCGAGCGCCCGTGGCTCAGCGTCTCCACCGCTATGGGCCCGCCGACCAGCACCAGCACGAAGGCAGCGATCGACAGCGCGACCTGCGCGGCGTCGTCCAAGGAGCCCGTGGAGAACACCAGCACCACAGTGACGCCGGTGTAGGCGGCGATGGCCACGATCAGATCGAGCAACACCGCCAGCGCCCTGCTGGGCAGTCTCGCGGGGCGCAACTCCAGCGCCACCGCCTCGCCCGTCACCAGCTCACTCACGCCTGCCGCCCTTCCCCTGCCCTGCCCCTGGAACAGCCAGTCTGCCAAGCTGAGGGCACATCGTGCCCCAGTACGACAAGCTGATCCCCGGACCAGCGGTCGACGAGCAGCCGAGGAGCAGGCAACCAGATGGACCTCGACGTCTTCGTCTCGGCCCACCGAGCCGAGTGGGACCGCCTCGACGCACTGCTCCGCCGCAGGCGCCGCCTCAACGGATCCGAAGCCGACGAACTCGTCGCGCTGTACCAGCGCACGGCGACCCATCTCTCCCTGATCCAGTCGAGCGCCCCGGACCCCCAGCTCACCGGCCGGCTCAGCCAACTGGTGGCACGCGCGCGTAGTGCCGTGACAGGAACCCGTCGAGCCTCCTGGCGCGATGTCACACGCTTCCTGGGACACAGCTTCCCGGCCGCGGTCTACAGAGCACGCCATTGGTGGGTGCCTACGGCGTTGCTGTCGACCGTGGTGGCGATCCTCCTGGGCTGGTGGATAGGCACCCACCCGGAGGTGCAGTCCTCCATCGCGGCCCCGAGTCAGCTCCGCGAACTCACCCGCCCCGGTGGCGAGTACGAGACCTACTACTCCAGTCACCCGGCGGCGGCCTTCGCGGCGCAGGTCTGGACGAACAACGCAGAGGCCGCCGCGATGTGCCTGGTCCTGGGCGTCTTCCTGGGCCTGCCCGTCCTCTGGATCCTCTTCCAGAACATGCTCAACCTGGGAATAGGCATCGGCCTGATGTCGTCGGCGGGCCGGCTCGACACGTTCCTCGGCCTGGTCCTCCCGCACGGCCTGCTCGAACTCACGGCGGTCTTCGTGGCGGCCGGCACCGGGATGCGCCTGGGGTGGACCCTCATCGACCCCGGCCCACGATCCCGGCGCACCGCCCTGGCCGAAGAAGGCCGAGCAGCCGTGGGCATGGCCATCGGCCTGGCCCTGGTCCTGTTCATCTCGGGCGCCATCGAAGGCTTCGTCACCCCGTCAGGCCTGCCCACCTGGGCCCGCATCGGCATCGGCATCCTCGCCGAAGCAGCGTTCCTGACGTACGTCTACGTCCTGGGCGGTCGCGCCGTACGCGCCGGTGACACGGGCGACGTCGAGGAGGCCGAGCGCAGCTCCGAGGTGCCCACCGCCGCCTGATGTGCGGTCACTCCCGCTGAGCTGCTAGTCTCCTCTTCGCCCCACAGGAGCCGTTGACACGGACCGGTCGGGGAGGTAGATTCGAACAGTTGCCTAGAACTGGATCTGGTCCGGTCGGCGACAGTGAGTGTCTGTCTGCTTCTAGAAACTTCGATTTCGGAGAAGCCGCACTGCCGATGAATCGGAAAAGAACGGCCGGTCAATCCGGTCCGGAACTTCTGATAAAGTCGGAACCGCCGGAAAGGGAAACGCGGAAGCGGAAACCTGGAAAGCACCGAGGAAATCGGAACCGGAAACGGTCTGATAGAGTCGGAAACGCAAGACCGAAGGGAAAAGCCCGGAGGAAAGCCCGAGAGGGTGAGTACAAAGGAAGCGTCCGTTCCTTGAGAACTCAACAGCGTGCCAAAAATCAACGCCAGATATGTTGATACCCCGTCTCCAGCCATCACGGTTGGGGCGAGGTTCCTTTGAAGAAAATACACAGCGAGGACGCTGTGAACGGTCGGGCTTATTCCGCCTGGCTGTTCCGCTCTCGTGATGTATCACCGGATTACCGGTACACATTCACGGAGAGTTTGATCCTGGCTCAGGACGAACGCTGGCGGCGTGCTTAACACATGCAAGTCGAACGATGAACCACTTCGGTGGGGATTAGTGGCGAACGGGTGAGTAACACGTGGGCAATCTGCCCTGCACTCTGGGACAAGCCCTGGAAACGGGGTCTAATACCGGATAACACTTCGGGCCTCATGGTCTGTGGTTAAAAGCTCCGGCGGTGCAGGATGAGCCCGCGGCCTATCAGCTTGTTGGTGAGGTAATGGCTCACCAAGGCGACGACGGGTAGCCGGCCTGAGAGGGCGACCGGCCACACTGGGACTGAGACACGGCCCAGACTCCTACGGGAGGCAGCAGTGGGGAATATTGCACAATGGGCGAAAGCCTGATGCAGCGACGCCGCGTGAGGGATGACGGCCTTCGGGTTGTAAACCTCTTTCAGCAGGGAAGAAGCGAAAGTGACGGTACCTGCAGAAGAAGCGCCGGCTAACTACGTGCCAGCAGCCGCGGTAATACGTAGGGCGCAAGCGTTGTCCGGAATTATTGGGCGTAAAGAGCTCGTAGGCGGCTTGTCACGTCGGGTGTGAAAGCCCGGGGCTTAACCCCGGGTCTGCATTCGATACGGGCTAGCTAGAGTGTGGTAGGGGAGATCGGAATTCCTGGTGTAGCGGTGAAATGCGCAGATATCAGGAGGAACACCGGTGGCGAAGGCGGATCTCTGGGCCATTACTGACGCTGAGGAGCGAAAGCGTGGGGAGCGAACAGGATTAGATACCCTGGTAGTCCACGCCGTAAACGGTGGGAACTAGGTGTTGGCGACATTCCACGTCGTCGGTGCCGCAGCTAACGCATTAAGTTCCCCGCCTGGGGAGTACGGCCGCAAGGCTAAAACTCAAAGGAATTGACGGGGGCCCGCACAAGCAGCGGAGCATGTGGCTTAATTCGACGCAACGCGAAGAACCTTACCAAGGCTTGACATACACCGGAAAGCATTAGAGATAGTGCCCCCCTTGTGGTCGGTGTACAGGTGGTGCATGGCTGTCGTCAGCTCGTGTCGTGAGATGTTGGGTTAAGTCCCGCAACGAGCGCAACCCTTGTCCTGTGTTGCCAGCGTGCCCTTCGGGGTGACGGGGACTCACAGGAGACCGCCGGGGTCAACTCGGAGGAAGGTGGGGACGACGTCAAGTCATCATGCCCCTTATGTCTTGGGCTGCACACGTGCTACAATGGCCGGTACAATGAGCTGCGATACCGTGAGGTGGAGCGAATCTCAAAAAGCCGGTCTCAGTTCGGATTGGGGTCTGCAACTCGACCCCATGAAGTCGGAGTTGCTAGTAATCGCAGATCAGCATTGCTGCGGTGAATACGTTCCCGGGCCTTGTACACACCGCCCGTCACGTCACGAAAGTCGGTAACACCCGAAGCCGGTGGCCCAACCCCTTGTGGGAGGGAGCTGTCGAAGGTGGGACTGGCGATTGGGACGAAGTCGTAACAAGGTAGCCGTACCGGAAGGTGCGGCTGGATCACCTCCTTTCTAAGGAGCATCTAGGCCGCCAAGCTTGCTTGGTGGTCCACGGCCATAACGCAGGCGAATGTTCTGCGGTGGTTGCTCAAGGGTGGAACGTTGATTATTCGGCACTGCCTGTCATCTCGGGCTGCAAGTACTGCTCTTCGGAGCGTGGAAAGCTGATCACGAGTGACGGTAGTGTCGGGCACGCTGTTGGGTGTCTGAAGGTACGGCTGTTACCAGCTGCCTTCAGTGCCGACCCCGGTAAAACATCGCGTGAGTGGTGTGTGACGGGTGGTTGGTCGTTGTTTGAGAACTGCACAGTGGACGCGAGCATCTGTGGCCAAGTTTTTAAGGGCGCACGGTGGATGCCTTGGCACCAGGAACCGATGAAGGACGTGGGAGGCCACGATAGTCCCCGGGGAGTCGTCAACCAGGCTTTGATCCGGGGGTTTCCGAATGGGGAAACCCGGCAGTCGTCATGGGCTGTCACCCTTGCCTGAACACATAGGGCAAGTGGAGGGAACGCGGGGAAGTGAAACATCTCAGTACCCGCAGGAAGAGAAAACAACCGTGATTCCGGGAGTAGTGGCGAGCGAAACCGGATGAGGCCAAACCGTATGCGTGTGAGACCCGGCAGGGGTTGCGTATACGGGGTTGTGGGATCTCTCTTTCACAGTCTGCCGGCTGTGAGACGAGTCAGAAACCGTTGATGTAGGCGAAGGACATGCGAAAGGTCCGGCGTAGAGGGTAAGACCCCCGTAGTCGAAACGTCAACGGCTCGTTTGAGAGACACCCAAGTAGCACGGGGCCCGAGAAATCCCGTGTGAATCTGGCGGGACCACCCGCTAAGCCTAAATATTCCCTGGTGACCGATAGCGGATAGTACCGTGAGGGAATGGTGAAAAGTACCGCGGGAGCGGAGTGAAATAGTACCTGAAACCGTGTGCCTACAAGCCGTGGGAGCGTCGCGTTGCATGCTTGCATGCAACGTCGTGACTGCGTGCCTTTTGAAGAATGAGCCTGCGAGTTTGCGGTGTGTTGCGAGGTTAACCCGTGTGGGGAAGCCGTAGCGAAAGCGAGTCCGAATAGGGCGATTTAGTAGCGCGCTCAAGACCCGAAGCGGAGTGATCTAGCCATGGGCAGGTTGAAGCGGAGGTAAGACTTCGTGGAGGACCGAACCCACCAGGGTTGAAAACCTGGGGGATGACCTGTGGTTAGGGGTGAAAGGCCAATCAAACTCCGTGATAGCTGGTTCTCCCCGAAATGCATTTAGGTGCAGCGTCGTGTGTTTCTTGCCGGAGGTAGAGCACTGGATAGGCGATGGGCCCTACCGGGTTACTGACCTTAGCCAAACTCCGAATGCCGGTAAGTGAGAGCACGGCAGTGAGACTGTGGGGGATAAGCTCCATGGTCGAGAGGGAAACAGCCCAGAGCATCGACTAAGGCCCCTAAGCGTACGCTAAGTGGGAAAGGATGTGGAGTCGCAGAGACAACCAGGAGGTTGGCTTAGAAGCAGCCACCCTTGAAAGAGTGCGTAATAGCTCACTGGTCTAGTGATTCCGCGCCGACAATGTAGCGGGGCTCAAGCGTACCGCCGAAGTCGTGTCATTCCAGCAATAAGCCCCAACGGGTGCTGGGATGGGTAGGGGAGCGTCGTGTGCCGGGTGAAGCTGCAGCGGAAGCTAGTGGTGGACGGTTCACGAGTGAGAATGCAGGCATGAGTAGCGATACACACGTGAGAAACGTGTGCGCCGATTGACTAAGGGTTCCTGGGTCAAGCTGATCTGCCCAGGGTAAGTCGGGACCTAAGGCGAGGCCGACAGGCGTAGTCGATGGATAACCGGTTGATATTCCGGTACCCGCTGTGAAGCGTCAAACATCGAGCATCGTGATGCTAAGGCCGTGAAGCCGTTCCGGACCCTTCGGGGAATGGAAAGTGGTGGAGCCGCCGGCCCAAGCGGTTAGTAGGTGAGTGATGGGGTGACGCAGGAAGGTAGTCCATCCCGGGCGGTGGTTGTCCCGGGGTAAGGGTGTAGGACGAGTGGTAGGCAAATCCGCCATTCATTAAGTCTGAGACCTGATGCCGAGCCGATTGTGGTGAAGTGGATGATCCTATGCTGTCGAGAAAAGCCTCTAGCGAGTTTCATGGCGGCCCGTACCCTAAACCGACTCAGGTGGTCAGGTAGAGAATACCGAGGCGTTCGGGTGAACTATGGTTAAGGAACTCGGCAAAATGCCCCCGTAACTTCGGGAGAAGGGGGGCCATCACCGGTGATTGAATTTACTTCATGAGCTGGGGGTGGCCGCAGAGACCAGCGAGAAGCGACTGTTTACTAAAAACACAGGTCCGTGCGAAGCCGTAAGGCGATGTATACGGACTGACGCCTGCCCGGTGCTGGAACGTTAAGGGGACCGGTTAGTCACTCTTCGGGGTGGCGAAGCTGAGAACTTAAGCGCCAGTAAACGGCGGTGGTAACTATAACCATCCTAAGGTAGCGAAATTCCTTGTCGGGTAAGTTCCGACCTGCACGAATGGCGTAACGACTTCTCGACTGTCTCAACCATAGGCCCGGTGAAATTGCACTACGAGTAAAGATGCTCGTTTCGCGCAGCAGGACGGAAAGACCCCGGGACCTTTACTACAGTTTGATATTGGTGTTCGGTTCGGCTTGTGTAGGATAGCTGGGAGACTGTGAAGCTCACACGCCAGTGTGGGTGGAGTCGTCGTTGAAATACCAGTCTGGTCGTGCTGGATGTCTAACCTGGGTCCGTGATCCGGATCAGGGACAGTGTCTGATGGGTAGTTTAACTGGGGCGGTTGCCTCCTAAAGAGTAACGGAGGCGCCCAAAGGTTCCCTCAGCCTGGTTGGCAATCAGGTGTTGAGTGTAAGTGCACAAGGGAGCTTGACTGTGAGACCGACGGGTCGAGCAGGGACGAAAGTCGGGACTAGTGATCCGGCGGTGGCTTGTGGAAGCGCCGTCGCTCAACGGATAAAAGGTACCCCGGGGATAACAGGCTGATCTTCCCCAAGAGTCCATATCGACGGGATGGTTTGGCACCTCGATGTCGGCTCGTCGCATCCTGGGGCTGGAGTCGGTCCCAAGGGTTGGGCTGTTCGCCCATTAAAGCGGTACGCGAGCTGGGTTTAGAACGTCGTGAGACAGTTCGGTCCCTATCCGCTGCGCGCGCAGGAACATTGAGAAGGGCTGTCCCTAGTACGAGAGGACCGGGACGGACGAACCTCTGGTGTGCCAGTTGTTCTGCCAAGGGCATGGCTGGTTGGCTACGTTCGGGAGGGATAACCGCTGAAAGCATCTAAGCGGGAAGCCTGCTTCGAGATGAGTGTTCCCACCCCCTTGAGGGGTTAAGGCTCCCAGTAGACGACTGGGTTGATAGGCCGGATCTGGAAGCCCAGTAATGGGTGGAGGTGACCGGTACTAATAGGCCGAGGGCTTGTCCTCAGTTGCTCGCGTCCACTGTGTTGGTTCTGAAACCACGAACAACCCCATTGCCATGGTCACGGTGATGGTGCGGTTGTCTGTTTCATAGTGTTTCGGTGGTCATAGCGTGAGGGAAACGCCCGGTTACATTCCGAACCCGGAAGCTAAGCCTTACAGCGCCGATGGTACTGCAGGGGGGACCCTGTGGGAGAGTAGGACGCCGCCGAACAAATATTGCGAAAACCCCCGTACCGTTAATTCGGTACGGGGGTTTTCTGTGTTTAAGGGGTTCCGTAATGGGCTCTGCTTTCCAAGCAGGGCCCTTGATTACAGACGTCCCGCGCTCTTCAGGGCCAGATACGCGTCCGCCAATGCCGGCGCGAGGTCGTCCGGTGTCGCGTCGACGACGGTGACGCCGTGGCGGCGGAGTTTTTCCGCGGTGCGGTCGCGTTCGGTCTGGGCGCGGGCGGCGGCTGCGGCCTCGTAGACCGCCTCCGTGTTTCCGCGGGATGTGGCCATGCGGGCGATGTGGGGATCCGCTACGGATGCCACCAGAACCGTGTGGCGCTGGGTGAGTTGGGCGAGTACGGGGAGCAGGCCCTCTTCGACGGGGGCCGCGTCGAGGCTGGTCAGCAGGACGATCAGGGAGCGGCGGGGGGCCGTACGGATCGCGGTGGCTGCCAGGCCTCGGGCGTCTGTCTCGACGAGTTCGGGTTCGAGTGTCGCCATGGCGTTGACCAGGGACGGGAGTACGTCACGGGCCGTGCGGCCCTGGACGAGGGTGCGGACCCGGCGGTCGTAGGCGAGGAGGTCCACGCGGTCGCCGGCGCGGGATGCCAGGGCTGCCAGGAGCAGGGCCGCGTCCATGGAGGCGTCGAGCCGGGGGGCGTCGCCGACGCGGCCCGCTGAGGTGCGGCCGGTGTCGAGGACCAGGAGGATGTGGCGGTCGCGTTCGGGGCGCCAGGTGCGTACCGCGACCGATGTCTGGCGGGCGGTGGCGCGCCAGTCGATGGAACGGGTGTCGTCGCCGGGGACGTATTCGCGCAGGCTGTCGAACTCCGTGCCCACACCGCGGGTCAGGACGCTGGTGCGGCCGTCGAGTTCGCGCAGACGGGCGAGTTTGGACGGGAGGTGCTTGCGGCTGGTGAAGGGGGGCAGGACGCGTACCGCCCAGGGGACCGCGTGGGTGCCCTGGCGGGTGAGGAGGCCGAGGGGGCCGTAGGAACGGATGGTCACTCGGTCTGCGTGGCGGTCGCCGCGGCGGGTGGGGCGTAGGCGGGTGGTGAGGCGGCGGCGTTCGCCCGGCGGGACCGTCAGGCGGTGGCGGGAGGCGGTGAATTCGGTGCCGGGGAGCCAGCTGCTGGGGGGCCAGGCGTCGCGGATGCGGGCGCGGAGCGGGCGGCGGGACGGGTTGGTGACCGTCAAGGTGACGTCGGCGGTTTCGCCCAGGCGTACGGAGGTGTCGCCCGAGCGGGTGAGGCTCAGGTGGCGGACCGGGGCGGCCAGGGCGAAGTCGCAGGCGCAGGCCAGTGCCAGGGGGGCGTTGACGGCGAGGATGCCCGTCCAGCTGGGTTCCCAGATGCCTACGGGGAGGGAGCCCATGGCTGCGAGGAGGGCGGCGCGTCCGGTGAGGGCCATCAGCGGGGGACCGGCACGTGGGCGAGGATCGCGTTGATGACGGAGTCCGCCGTCACGCCCTCCATCTCGGCCTCGGGGCGCAGTTGTACGCGGTGGCGGAGGGTGGGGAGCGCGAGGGCCTTCACGTCGTCCGGGATGACGTAGTCGCGGCCGGTGAGCCAGGCCCACGCGCGCGAGGTGGCCAGGAGGGCGGTGGCGCCGCGCGGGGACACGCCGAGCGTGAGGGACGGCGACTCGCGGGTGGCGCGGCAGATGTCGACCACGTAGGCGGTGATCTCGGGGGAGATCGTCGTCTTGGCGACGGCCGCGCGGGCTGCTTCGAGGTCGGCGGGGCCTGCGACGGGGCGCAGGCCGGCGGCGTGCAGGTCGCGCGGGTTGAAGCCCTCGGAGTGGCGGGTGAGGACGTCGATCTCGTCCTGGCGGGAGGGCAGAGGGATCGTCAGTTTGAGGAGGAAGCGGTCGAGTTGGGCCTCGGGGAGGGGGTACGTGCCCTCGTACTCGACGGGGTTCTGCGTCGCGGCGACCAGGAACGGGTCGGGGAGCGGGCGCGGGGTGCCGTCGACCGTGACCTGGCGTTCCTCCATGGCCTCCAGGAGGGACGACTGGGTCTTCGGAGGGGTGCGGTTGATCTCGTCCGCGAGGAGCAGGTTGGTGAAGACCGGGCCGGGCTGGAAGCGGAACTCGGCGGAGCGGGTGTCGTAGACCAGGGAGCCGGTGACGTCGCTCGGCATCAGGTCCGGGGTGAACTGGATGCGCTTGGTGTCGAGTTCGAGCGCGGATGCGAGGGCGCGGACGAGCAACGTTTTGGCGACCCCGGGGACTCCTTCTAGGAGAACGTGTCCGCGGCAGAGGAGGGCGACGACGAGACCGGTCACGGCGGGGTCCTGGCCGACCACGGCTTTGGCGATCTCGGCTCGCAGGGATTCGAGGGAGGCCCGGGCGGTGCCCGCGTCCCCCATGGTCCCGGCGTTGTCAGTGGTCGGATCCATCATGAACGGCGTACCTCTCTTTCGAGGGCGTCGAGTTGGTCGGCAAGTGCGATGAGGGCCGCGTCGTCGCTGGGCGGCGGGCCGAAGAGGAGGGCGTGCAGGGTCTGTCCGTCGCCGTGGAGGTGGGCGGAGAGCGCGGGGAGCAGGGCTTCGGGCGCGTGCGCCTGGGAGACGGGGACGCCGGTGAGGAGGGCGAGGCGGGTGCGGGTGGTGGAGCGCAGGGCGTTGGCCGCGCGGTCGCGGGCGTTGGCCTTGCGGTAGAGGCGGGCGCGGCCTTCGACGGTCTCGGAGGCGCGGATCGCCACGGGGAGTTTTTCGGGCACCAGGGGGCCGAGTCGGCGTGCCCGCCACAGGGCGGCCACGGCAGCGGCGATGAACAGCTGCAGGGTGCCCCAGAGCCAGCCCGAGGGGAGCAGGTCGAAGAAGCTCTGGCTGCCGGAGTCGGTGGCCGAGGCGTCGGTCAGGGAGGGGAGGTACCAGACCAGATGGGGGCGGGAGCCGAGGAGTTGGACGGCGAGCGAGGCGTTGCCCTGCTTGTCGAGACGCTTGTTGAAGAGGATGTCGGGCGAGCCGATGACGACGGTGTCGCCGCCCCTGGACGCGTCCGGGAGGCGGAGCAGGGTCGATCGGCCGTCACTGGGGTAGCACTCGTCGGCGTTGTCGGCGGTGGTCGTGTACCGGTAGTCGCCGGTCTCCGCGTCGCCTGCGCGCCGGGCGGCGGGCAGGAAGCAGTCGGGGGAGAGCGTCGAGGTGAGGGCGGGTCCGGGGTCCGCGGTGACCTCGGGGGCGAGCCGGGGCAGGGACGCGGGACCGGGGGCGACGAGGACCGTACGGCTGCCGGAGTCGGCGAACGCCGAGTGCAGGCCGGACTGCTGACGGTCGGTCAGCAGGTCGGGGACGGCGACCAGGAGGGTGGTGTCCGGGCCGGCCGCGGCGCGGGCCTGGGCCAGGGTGGTGACCACGCGCGTGGACACGCCCCGGTCGCCGAGGAGTTCGGCGACGGCGCGGCTGCCGTAGGGGTCGGCGGAGCGCGGGTCGAGGTCGCCGTGCCGGGCGTCGGAGCGGATCGCGGCGATGGCGACGGCGGCGGCCAGGAGGATCACGAGGGCGAGGACGATGCCCCGCGTGCGGGTCCACACCTGGCGGGCGGTCGGCGAGGCCGAGGTGGCGGGAAGCGTGGCCTCCGCGGTCATTCGGCGGCCCCCTGGCTGGTGTGGTGGGCCGTGCTGTGGGCGCTGCTCGTGAGGACGGGCCTGGTCCGCTCCAGTTCGCGGTCGAGTTCGGCGATGCGGCGGTACGACTGCTCGCTCGCGCCGCGTCCGCCGTATGTCACGTCGTCGAAGTGGGCGGCGGCGGCGCGGAGTTCGGCGGTGTGCGAGGGCAGTGCGCGGCCGGCTTCCGCGACGGCCTCGTCGGCTGTGCGGCCGGGGCGGGCGTCGAGCAGGGCCCGTTCCTCCAGGGCGCGGACGATGGCGCGCATGCGTTCCTGCACGGCGGGGTTCCAGTGTCCCTGGGCCGCGTGTGCCTCGGCGGCCGAGCGGTGTTCGGCGGCGCTGCGGGGGCCGTCCTCGAACAGGGCGGCGGCGGAGCCGGGTTGGCGGCGCGGGGTGCCGAGGCGCCACCACAGGGCGGCGCCGACGACGAGGACGGCCAGGACGACGACGAGCAGGCCGAGCGTGCCGCCGGGTGCGGCCTCGGATGCCCTGCTGAACAGTTTGTCGATCCAGTTCCAGATGGCGTCCAGGGCCCGCTGCACCAGGCTGGGGTCGTTCTGGTGGTACATCTGCTTGGACAGTTCACGCCGGGCCGCTTCCCGCGCGGGGTCGCGCGGGGTCGTCACCGGCGGCTCGTCGCCCGAGAGGGCCGAGAACCGGACGACCGTGCCGTGGGCGCGCAGCAGCGCCCCCGTGACCGACTCGGCGGCGCGCGGCGGCGCCGTGGATACCGCTGTGAGAACTCCCCCCGCCAGGCTCACCGCATCAGCTCCCGGGAGTGGGGCCGGGGGCGGCGGTGCCCTGGTCCGGGACGCCGGCCGCGCGGGCCAGGTCGAGGTCGAGGGCCTCGCGGCGGATGCGCTGGTCGATGTACAGGAGCACGGTGACGCCCGCCGTGATCGGGAACGCGATCATGCGGCCGATCACCGAGCCGAGGCCGCTGATGATGAGGAACGTCCAGCCGAGGTCGCCGGTGCCGTCGACGAGTCCGCTGATGCCGTCGCCGCTGAACAGCCCGGCGATGAAGGCGAACGGGATGACGAGGATCGACGACAGGATGCTCGCGATGATCTGGGCGAGCAGCTGGATGCCGAAGATGCGCCACCAGGAGCCGCGGACCAGCTTCGCGGAGCGGGTCATCGACTTGATGATGCCCTGCTTCTCCAGCATCAGCGCGGGCGAGGCGAGGGAGAAGCGGATCGCCAGCCACAGGGTGACGACGCAGCCGGCGAGGCCGCCGATGACGGCGAGCGCGATGCCCGCGCCCTCCGAGCCGACGAGCGCCACGATGATGCCGGGCACGGTGGGGACGCCGATCAGGACGACGGCCATGAGGAGCAGCAGGCAGATCAGGCCGAACAGCTTGAGCACCTGGGGGCGGGCGTCGCGCCAGGCCTCTCCGGCGGTGACCGGCTTGCCGAGCACGGCGCGGCTGGTGACCGAGGTGAGCAGGGCGGTGGCGATGACGGTGCCGATGAGGACGACCAGGTAGACGACGCCGGTGCTGAGGAAGGCCTCGCTCATGGCGCGGGTCACTTCGGAGGCGCTGGCGTTGGGGTCGTCGAGGGCGTTGGTGCTGGAGAGGTCGCTGAAGGCGAAGCCCTGGACGAGGACGACGATGGTCTGCATGACGACGGCGACGCTGAGCGAGACGCCCAGGACCGTGCGCCAGTAGGTGCGCATGGTGGAGACGGCGCCGTCGAGGATCTCGCCCACGCCGAGTGGGCGGAGCGGGATGACACCGGGCTTGGCCGCGGGCGGCGGGCCGCCCCAGCCGGCTCCCCAGCCGCCGGGAGGGCCGTAGCCTCCGGGGCCGCCGTAACCGCCGTATCCCCCAGGACCGCCGGGGCCGCCGGGCCGGCCGCCGCCCCAGCCCGGACCCGGTGGTGGGGGCGGTGGGGCCTGGTCCTGGCCGGGGGCGCCGGTGGGCGCGGACCACTGGGCGGCCGGGGGCTGCTCCTTGGACCACTGCGGGCCGGGGCCCGGCTGGTCCGCGGGCTGTGCGGGACCGGAGCCGTCGGCCGGCTCGGTGGTACCGGACGCGCCGGGCTCGGGCCCGTCGGGCGGGGCGGATCCGGGCGAGGCCCAGCCCGGAGTGTCGTTCATCGTCGCTCCTTCACGGTGCCCGTCCGCGGGCGCGGCGGCAGGTTGGCAGCCATCGTGCCATGGGGTGGTCGAGCGGTGACCGGCCGCGGTATGGGCTGCACACCTTCAATTGTCCGCCGGATACGGGGCAGACTGACCGCATGGCTGATCAGTACGCGCAATCCGGCGAGGACGGCCGGCCGACCGACATACCCGCGATCCGATGGGACGAACCTCCCGAGGGTCCTGTGCTGGTCCTGCTCGACCAGACGAGACTGCCGGCCGAGGAGGTCGAGCTGGTCTGCACGGACGCGTCCGCCCTGGTGGAGGCGATCCGCTCACTGGCGGTGCGCGGGGCACCGCTGCTCGGCATCGCGGGGGCGTACGGCGTCGCGCTCGCCGCCGCGCGGGGCTTCGACGTGGACGAGGCCGCGATCGCGCTGGCGGGCGCCCGGCCCACCGCGGTGAACCTCTCCCTGGGCGTCCGCAGGGCTCAGACCGCGCACCGGGCCGCGCTCGCCGAGGGGGGTGGCGCCGAGCGGGCGGCGGCGGCCGCGTTGGCCGCGGCGCGGCGGCTGCACCAGGAGGACGCCGAGGCCAGCGCGCGGATGGCCGCGCACGGGCTGGCCCTGCTGGACGAGCTGCTGCCCGGCGGCGGGCACCGGATCCTGACGCACTGCAACACCGGGGCGCTGGTCTCCGGCGGCGAGGGCACGGCCTTCGCGGTGGCGCTCGCGGCGCACCGGGACGGGCGGCTGAGGCGGCTGTGGGTGGACGAAACGCGTCCGTTGCTGCAAGGTGCTCGCCTGACGGCGTATGAGGCGGCACGCAACGGAATGGCGTACACCTTGCTCACGGACAACGCGGCGGGCTCTTTGTTCGCGGCCGGGGAGGTGGATGCGGTGCTGATCGGGGCGGACCGGATCGCCGCCGACGGTTCGGTGGCGAACAAGGTGGGGAGCTATCCGCTCGCCGTGCTCGCCCGGTACCACCATGTGCCGTTCATCGTGGTGGCGCCGGTGACGACGGTCGATCCGGACACG
The DNA here is from genome assembly GCF_036187565.1 of Streptomyces sp. NBC_00252. Classification (NCBI taxonomy): domain Bacteria; kingdom Bacillati; phylum Actinomycetota; class Actinomycetes; order Kitasatosporales; family Streptomycetaceae; genus Streptomyces; species Streptomyces sp. NBC_00252. The sequence goes on from NZ_CP108087.1 coordinate 6,159,999, forward strand.
CCGGACGGAGCGTCCATCGAGGTGGAGCAGCGCCCGGGCTTCGAAGTGACGGAGATCACATCACCCCAAGTGACGGTGTCGGGAGCGGGAGGCGGGATTCCGGTGGCACCGCTGGGAACCCAGGCCTACAACCCGGCGTTCGACGTGACGCCTCCCGAGCTGGTGACGGCGATCGTCACCGAAGAAGGCGCTGTTTCGCCCGTGACGGCGGAGGCGCTGGCAGAGCTGTGTGACAGGTCACGACAGGTAACGATTTAGTTAATGGGATGATGTCGTTTATGAAGGGACGAGTCCTTGTCGTCGATGACGACACCGCACTGGCCGAGATGCTCGGCATTGTGTTGCGTGGTGAAGGTTTTGAGCCGTCTTTCGTAGCCGACGGCGACAAGGCGCTGGCCGCTTTCCGTGAGAGCAAGCCCGACCTGGTGCTCCTGGACCTGATGCTGCCCGGACGGGACGGTATCGAGGTGTGCCGCCTGATCAGGGCGGAGTCCGGGGTACCGATCGTGATGCTCACGGCGAAGAGCGACACCGTCGACGTCGTGGTGGGCCTGGAGTCGGGCGCGGACGACTACATCGTGAAGCCGTTCAAGCCGAAGGAGCTGGTCGCCCGGATCCGGGCCCGGCTGCGGAGGTCTGAGGAGCCCGCGCCCGAGCAGCTCGCCATAGGCGACCTGGTCATCGACGTGGCCGGTCACTCCGTGAAGCGGGACGGGCAGTCCATCGCCCTGACCCCGCTGGAGTTCGACCTGCTGGTCGCGCTGGCCCGTAAACCGTGGCAGGTGTTCACGCGTGAGGTGCTCCTGGAGCAGGTCTGGGGCTACCGGCACGCGGCGGACACCCGGCTGGTCAACGTGCATGTCCAGCGGCTGCGTTCCAAGGTCGAGAAGGACCCGGAGCGGCCGGAGATCGTGGTGACCGTCCGAGGTGTCGGTTACAAGGCGGGACCGAGCTGACATGTCCAGGGACAGTGCCGCTTCGGCGCCCGGGGGGTCCGGGGCTCGTGCGGGGCGGCCTGTCGGCCGGAAGGCGGCGGGCTCCCGCTGGGGGCGCCTGCTGGAGGGCGGGCTGCTGCAGGGCGGGGTCCAGGGCAGCCCGGTCCTGCGCCTGTTCATGCGCTGGGTCCGCCGGCCGCTGCTGCCCGTCATGCGGCTGTGGCGGCGCAACATCCAGCTCAAGGTCGTCGTCACCACCCTGCTGATGTCCCTGGGCGTCGTCCTGCTGCTCGGCTTCGTCGTCATCGGCCAGGTGCGCAACGGCCTGCTCGACGCCAAGGTGAAGGCCTCCCAGAGCCAGGCGACGGGCGGCTTCGCCGTGGCCAAGCAGCGGGCCGACGAAGCGGCCACCGGGACCGCCGACGACGGCTCCGCCACTGGAGGCAACTCCTCCCAGAACGTCATCCAGTGGATGAGCGACCTCGTGTCGTCGCTCTCCAGCGGCGGCCAGGGCGCCTTCGACGTGGTGACCCTGCCCGCCGGCATGGACAGCGGCGGCGGACGCAGCCCGCGCGGCTCCGGCTACGTCGACCCGTCCGCCAGCGTCCCCGAGGACCTGCGCGCGCGGGTCAACGACCGTACGACCGCCGCCCAGAGCTACACCCGGATCATCTACAGCAACGGCAAGGAATCCCAGCCGGCGCTCGTCGTGGGCAAGCAGGTCAACGACCCGAACGGCGATCCCTACCAGCTGTACTACCTCTTCCCGCTCACCCAGGAGGAGAAGTCGCTCAGCCTGGTCAAGGGGACCCTCGCCACGGCCGGACTCTTCGTCGTCGTACTCCTGGGAGCCATCGCCTGGCTCGTCGTACGGCAGGTCGTCACGCCGGTGCGGATGGCCGCCGGGATCGCCGAGCGGCTGTCCGCAGGGCGCCTCCAGGAGCGCATGAAGGTCACCGGTGAGGACGACATCGCGCGCCTCGGCGAGGCCTTCAACAAGATGGCCCAGAACCTCCAGCTGAAGATCCAGCAGCTGGAGGACCTGTCGCGGATGCAGCGGCGGTTCGTGTCCGACGTGTCGCACGAGCTGCGGACGCCGCTGACGACCGTACGGATGGCGGCGGATGTCATCCACGACGCGCGCGTGGACTTCGATCCGATGACCGCACGGTCGGCCGAACTCCTGGCCGACCAGCTGGACCGGTTCGAGACGCTGCTCGCGGACCTGCTGGAGATCAGCCGCTTCGACGCCGGCGCGGCGGCCCTGGAGGCCGAGCCGATAGACCTCAGAGAGGTCGTACGACGGGTCCTGAGCGGCGCTGAACCGCTCGCCGAGCGCAAGGGCACGCGGATACGCGTCGTCGGCGACCAGCAGCCCGTGGTCGCCGAGGCCGACGCCCGGCGGGTCGAGCGCGTGCTGCGCAACCTCGTCGTCAACGCCGTGGAGCACGGCGACGGCAAGGACGTCATAGTTAAGCTCGCCACCGCGGGCGGTGCGGTCGCCATCGCGGTGCGCGACTACGGGGTGGGGCTCAAGCCCGGCGAGGCGACCCGGGTGTTCAGCCGCTTCTGGCGCGCCGACCCGGCACGCGCGCGTACCACCGGCGGTACGGGTCTGGGGCTGTCCATCGCCCTGGAGGACGCGCGACTGCACGGCGGCTGGCTGCAGGCGTGGGGCGAGCCGGGCGGCGGCTCACAGTTCCGGCTGACGCTGCCGCGCACCGCCGACGAACCGCTGCGGGGCTCGCCGATACCCCTGGAGCCCAAGGACTCACGCCGTAATCGTGGACTTAATGAGGCCGGTCTGCCGAGCGGGGGCGGGGACAAGCGCGCGACGGTCCCGGTGCAGCCGATGGGTGACCAGGGGGCGCCGATATCCGGCCGGACCCCGATAGCCCCGAGGAACACCACGACCGCGACGGCGGACCCGACGGCGCTGCCCGGCAACGGCGCGCGCGTGGTGCCCCGGCCCACCGGCGGCACCCGGCGCCAGGACGACCGGCCGGCCGCGGAACCGGGGCGGAGCGAGGCCGCGGGCAGCACGGACCCGGCCGCCGCGCCGGAGAACACGACCAAGCAGGGGGAGGCATCTCGTGGGCGCTGACCGCGCGGCGGGCGCCCGGCGGAGACAGGGACGCGCGATGGCGTACGCCGCGTGTGGCGTCGTCGTACTGGCGGGATGCGCCTCGATGCCCGACAGCGGGGATCTCCGGGGGGTCGAGTCGACGCCCCGACAGGACACCCAGGTGCGCGTTTTCGCGATGCCACCCCGGGAGGACGCGTCGCAGGGCGAGATCGTGCAGGGCTTCCTGGAGGCACTGACCAGCGACGACCCGAACTTCAAGACAGCCCGCATGTACCTGACCGCCAAGGCCGCGCGCGGCTGGCAGCCGGAGCTGTCCACCACGGTCCTCGCCGACGGCCCGAGCACGATGGCCCTGCGCGCCCCGGCAGGCCGGGAGGACACCGACACCTTCACGTACACGCTGACCGGCAACCGGGTCGCCACCGTGGACGCGCAACAGGCGTACTCCCCGGCGGACGGGCAGTACAGCAAGTCCGTCCACCTCACGAAGGACGCGAAGAGCGGCCAGTGGCGCATCGACGAGCTGCCGCAGGGTGTCGTCATGGGCGAGTCGGACTTCCAGCGCAACTACATGTCGGTCAACAAGTACTACTTCGCGTCGAACACCTCGGCCGGCACCAGCTCGCAGCCGATCGCGGTCGCCGACCCCGTGTTCGTACGGCGGCGGGTCGACCCCGTGACACAGATGGTGCGGTCGCTGCTCAACGGGCCGACCAGCTGGCTCGGGCCCGTGGTCAGGTCGAGCTTCCCCACCGGGACGACGCTCCGCAAGGGCGTCACCTCGCTGACACCCGACGACCAGAACAAGCTGACGGTCCCGTTGAACCAGACGGCCTCCCGGGTCGGTCTCGCCCGGTGCAACGAGATGGCCACCCAGATCCTCTACACCCTCCAGACCATGACCCCCACGGTGGACGAGGTCGAGCTGCAGGCCGCCAACGGCGCGCAGTTGTGCGTCTACTCCGAGGAGAGCGCGGAGGGCCTCGCGGCACACGGTGCCGTGAACCGTCCCGAGTACCTGTACTTCCTCGACGACAAGCACCGGGTGGTACGGATGCCCGGCGCGGGCGGTGCGCACGCCGATCCGGTGCCGGGCGCACTGGGCGAGGGCGTCAAGCAGCTGCGGTCGGTGGCGATCTCGCGCGACGAGGAGACCGGGGCCGGCGTCGGCCTCGACGGGAAGTCGCTCTACGTCGGCTCGATGGTGTCCGGTGCGTCGCTCGGAGACCCCGTGCTGACCAGCCAGGGCAAGACCGAGGACGACCGGCTTACGCCGCCCAGCTGGGACGCGCAGGGCGACCTCTGGGTGGCCGACCGGGACCAGGCGAACCCCCGGCTGCTCCTGCTGCAGAAGGGCGCCGGACAGCCCATAACGGTGGAGGCACCGGGGCTCGACGGCCGTATCGAGTCGGTACGCGTCGCCGCCGACGGGGTACGGATCGCGCTCGTCGTGGAGAAGGACGGCAAGCGGTCCCTGCTCATCGGGCGGATCCAGCGGGGCGGGACGAGCAGCGAGCCGCCGGTGGTCTCGGTCCTCGAACTGCGGTCCGTCACCCCGGACCTGGAGGAGATCACGGCCATGTCGTGGGCCGGGGACAGCCGGCTCGTGGTGGTGGGCCGCGAACACGAAGGCGTCCTGCAGATGCGGTACGTCCAGGTCGACGGCTCCACACCGGAGGGCCCGGCGCCCGCCGCCCTGACCGGGGTCAAGGAGATCGCCGCGTCCGAGGACGACAAGCTGCCGCTGGTCGCCTACTCGGAGGACGGGATCGTACGGCTGCCCAGCGGGGCGCAGTGGCAGAAGGTGGTCAAGACGGGGTCGGCGCCGGTCTATCCGGGGTGAGGCCCTGATGTGTCCAGGTGATGCGCCGAGGTGATTGAGGTGCGCCGGTGTTCGAGGCGTCGGGGCATTGAGTCGACGGACTGAAAGCGGACTGAGAGCGGCCGTCTCCGGTCGGGCTGAGGCTCGGTGGAGGCGGCCGTTCGCGTGTTCCGGGGCGGGCTCGCACTCGTACGGGTGACGGCTGTCGACGGTCGCGTGGAGTTGTCCACAGGCCGTTGTCCACAGGGGTGGCCGGTCGACGGAGGCGTTGGCACAGTGGTGGACATGCGGGGGTGGTGGCGGGACCTCACGGATCTGGTGCTGCCGGCCGAGTGCGGAGGCTGCGGAAGGCCTCGCACGGTGCTCTGCCCGGAGTGCCGTGCCGCCCTGACCGGGGCCGTACCGAGCCGGGTGCGACCGATGCCCGAGCCGTCAGGGCTACCGGCGACGTACGCGACGGCTCCGTACGCGGACGAGGTGCGCTCGATGCTCCTCGCCCACAAGGAACGAGGCGCGCTGGCTCTTGCGGGGCCGCTGGGTGCGGCGTTGGCGGGGGCGGTGCGGGTGGGGGTGCGGGAGGGGGGAGGGGTGGGGTGGGGGAGGGCCCAGCAGCTACGGCAACCGGTGGCAGGACAGGCTCACGGCGCGGAAACCTCGCAGGCTGGGACAGGACATCGCCAAGCCCAGGTCGGCCCCCATCCAGATCACGCCCGAATCCAGACCGAGCAAGCCCGCGGGGAACGTCGCCAGACGCAAACCGGACGGCACCCGGACGGGCACCCGGACGTCCGCCCCCCTAACCCCCGAAGCCCAGCCCAGCCGCCCCTCCTCCTCGTCCCCGTGCCCTCCGCGCGGGCGGCCGTGCGGGCTCGGGGGCATGATCCGGCGCGGCGGATCGCGCTCGCGGCGGCGGGGGAGTTGCGGCGGACCGGGACGCCGGCCCGGGTGGTCGCCGTGTTGCGGCAGGGGCGGTGGGTGGCCGATCAGTCGGGGCTCAACTCCCGGCAGCGGCTGGAGAATCTCGCCGGGGCGCTGGAGGTGGTCGCGGGCGGTGCCGGGCTGCTCGCCGGAGGGCGGGTGGTGCTCGTCGACGACCTGATGACGACGGGGGCCACCTTGCGGGAGGCGGCGCGGGCCGTTCGGGAGGCGATCGTGTGCCGCGGTGAAGTTGGCGCGACTGACGCTGTGTATGCGCGTGCGTCCAGGGAAGGCAGAGAAGAACACAGCGAGAGATCAATGGAGAACGGGAGGAACATGGCACTCAGTGCACCGGGATTCGTGGGTGTGAACGGCCCCGATGACCTGATCTGCGCGGCAGTGATCGCGGCTTCGCCAGATTCCTTCGAAATAAACCGGAACTGACTGCGATCTTGTGTCGTTGCAGGTAATGACAGGGGCAATTCACCTGAACGGAGGTACGCGGCAGTAGAGGGTGACGACATCCGTCCGGGCGAGATATGTTCGGTTGTGAGAGAAAGGCGCAGGCCGCGCCTCTCGTATCCGAATGCCGTGCTGCGGGTTTTCTGCAATCACTCGCCGCCATGGGGTGGAGATCTTGCCCATGGGGGAGGAGGAGGTGGAAGTCACCGAGTCCGAGGTTCCGGGGTGACCGGAGCCTGGTGCGAAAGGGAGACGCTCCGCAGCGAAGCGGAGCGATCCGGGAACGGAGTTCTGCGTGGACATCGTCGTCAAGGGCCGCAAGACAGAGGTGCCCGAGCGGTTCCGCAAGCACGTGGCCGAGAAGCTGAAGCTGGAGAAGATCCAGAAGCTCGACGGCAAGGTGATCAGCCTCGACGTGGAGGTGTCCAAGGAGCCGAACCCCCGACAGGCCGACCGCTGTGACCGAGTGGAGATCACGCTCCGCTCCCGCGGTCCGGTGATCCGGGCGGAGGCATCGGCCAACGATCCGTACGCGGCGCTCGACCTCGCGGCGGAGAAGCTGGACGCCCGGCTGCGCAAGCAGCACGACAAGCGCAACACGCGCCGCGGTGCCCGTCGGCTCACGGCCGCCGAGGTCCCCGACCACGTCCCGGGCGCCGCGACGCTCAACGGCAACGGCCAAGCCGTCCCGGACGAGCAGTCGGACGGTGTGCCCACCAAGAAGATCGGTTCGCTGGAGGTCAAGGGCGAAGGTCCCCTGGTCGTCCGCGAGAAGACCCACGTCGCCTCTCCGATGTCTCTCGACCAGGCGCTCTACGAGATGGAACTGGTCGGACACGACTTCTACCTGTTCGTCGACTCCGAGACCAAGGAACCGAGCGTCGTCTACCGACGTCACGCCTACGACTACGGCGTCATCCACCTGAGCACGGACCCGATGGTCACGCAGGCGCAACCGCCCGCGGCGGGCGGCACGCTGGGCGGCTGAGCCACCCGGCCGAGAGGTGAGCCGGTGCCCCTGGAGCGCGTGTGCGCCCCCAGGGGCACCGGTGTGCGACCACTTCGCGCCCCGCTCCGTGACCGCACTGTCGTCCGGGCATGGAATCATGGCCGTACAGGGCCCAACCGGTGGGCCGCTGCCTTGGGTTGGCGATGGCGCAGGACCACAGGCCAGAGCCTTCAGGGGGAGGAACGATGGCGGACAGCTTCGGACCGATGCATGTCGGGGATGCCGACGGCGGCGTCGTCGGCATGGACCCGGAAGCGGGCTCGACACGCAAGGAGCCGATCAGAGTCCTGGTCGTGGACGACCACGCCCTCTTCCGGCGCGGCCTGGAGATCGTGCTGGCCGCCGAGGAGGACATCCAGGTCGTCGGCGAGGCCGGTGACGGCGCCGAGGCCGTGGACAAGGCCGCCGATCTGCTCCCCGACATCGTCCTGATGGACGTACGGATGCCCAAGCGGGGCGGGATCGAGGCGTGCACCTCCATCAAGGAGGTGGCGCCCAGCGCGAAAATCATCATGCTCACGATCAGCGACGAAGAGGCCGATCTCTACGACGCCATCAAGGCGGGCGCGACGGGTTATCTCCTCAAGGAGATCTCGACCGACGAGGTGGCCACCGCCATTCGCGCCGTGGCCGACGGGCAGTCGCAGATCAGCCCCTCCATGGCGTCGAAACTCCTCACCGAGTTCAAGTCGATGATCCAGCGCACCGACGAGCGCCGGCTGGTGCCCGCGCCCCGGCTCACCGACCGTGAGCTGGAGGTCCTCAAACTCGTCGCCACCGGTATGAACAACCGTGATATCGCCAAGCAGTTGTTCATCTCCGAGAACACCGTGAAGAACCATGTGCGCAACATCCTGGAGAAGCTGCAGCTGCACTCCAGGATGGAGGCGGTGGTCTACGCGATGCGGGAGAAGATCCTCGAGATCCGCTGATCCCTCAAGGGGATCCGCTGCTCTCCCAGGGGGATCGCCGGTCGCTCACGCCAGGAGACGGACGAGTTCCCTGGCGAGGGGAGCGCGCAGCTCCGGGGCGTCGACCCGCTCCACGCGTACGTCCGTGCAGTCCACCCAGCTCGCGGCCTCGACCAGGGCCTGGGCCACGGACGGGACGGCCTTGGCGCCGTCCAGGGTGACCTGCTTGGCCACCAGGGTGCGGCCCTCGCGCGCGGGGTCGACGCGTCCGACCAGCCGGCCGCCGGCGAGCACCGGCATCGCGAAGTAGCCGTGGATGCGCTTCGGTTTGGGGACGTAGGCCTCGAGGCGGTGGGCGAAGCCGAAGATGCGCTCCGTGCGGGCCCGCTCCCAGACGAGGGAGTCGAACGGGGACAGGAGCGTGGTGCGGTGGCGGCCGCGCGGGGGTGTCGCCAGGGTCGCCGGGTCCGCCCAGGCGGGCTTGGACCAGCCCTCGACCGTGACCGGGACCAGACCCGAGTCGGCGATCACCGCGTCGACCTGCTCGCCCTTGAGGCGGTGGTAGTCCGCGATGTCCGCGCGCGTGCCGACGCCCAGCGACCGGCCCGCGAGGGCGACCAGGCGGCGGAGGCACTCCGTGTCATCCAGTTCGTCGTGCAGCAGGTCCTGCGGGATCGCGCGCTCGGCGAGGTCGTACACCCGCTTCCAGCCGCGGCGCTCCACGCAGACCACCTCGCCATACATGAGCGCGCGCTCGACGGCGACCTTGGCGCCGGACCAGTCCCACCACTCGCTGGTGCGCTTGGCGCCGCCCAACTCCGTCGAGGTGAGGGGGCCTTCGGTGTGGAGCTGCTTGATGACCTGGTCGTAGGTGCCGTCCGGGAGGTCGTGGTTCCAGTGCGGGCGGGCGCGGTAGGCGCGGCGACGGAAGGCGAAGTGCGGCCACTCCTCCACGGGGAGGATGCACGCGGCGTGCGACCAGTACTCGAAGGCGTGGGGGCGTGCCGGAGACGCGCCGGCGGGTGTGGTCGTCCAGTACGCGTCCTCCACCGTCTTGCGGGGGACGGCGCCGAGGCGGGCGTACGGGATGAGTTCGTGGGAGCGGGCGAGGACCGAGATGGTGTCGAGCTGGACCGCGCCGAGATGGCGGAGCACGCCGCGCACGCCCCCGCGGCGGTCCGGGGCGCCGAGGAAACCCTGGGCACGCAGGGCGATGCGGCGGGCGTCGGCTGCCGACAGGTCGGTCGTGGGGCGCGGGGCACTCGTCATGTCTCCGCACGATAGACGGTGGCACTGACAGCGCCGGCTGAGCCGGGGATTCGTTCCCTACGGCTGGGTCGGCAGGTACGGCGCCGTCGACGGCAGGCCCTGGTCCGACGGGAGCAGGGAGCCGACCCAGCAGTCCCGTCGTACGCCCTTGTTGTTGATCGCGGAGCGGAGGGTGCCCTCGACGGTGAAGCCGGCGTGTTCGGCGACCGCGCGGGAGCCCTTGTTGCCGACCTCCGCGCGCCACTCCACGCGGTCGATCGACAGGCGGGTGAAGGCCCAGCGGGAGACGGCGACGGTGGCCTCGGTGATGTAGCCGTTGCCGCGGTGCTCCTTCGTGGCCCAGAAGCCGACCTCGCCGACGCCCAGGGAGCGCATCGTGATCGCGAGCATGCCCACCAACTCCCCTTCGGGGAGAAAGACGCCGAAGGTGAACATCGAACCGTTCTCCCAGCCCTCCGGGACCAGTTGTTCGGTGAAACTCCGCGCGTGCTCCAGGAGATAGGGCGAGGGGATCGTCGTCCAGCGCTGGATCTCGGGGTCCTGGGCCGCGGAATACACGACGTCGGTGTCCTGCGGGCCGACGCTGCGCAGGAGGAGACGGTCGGTCGTGAGCGTGACGGGTTCCATCGGCCGATTCTGCTCGGGGGCGCACGAGGACGCCATACTTTTGCGCTGCGTGAGCGGGTGATCACATTTCGCGCAATTCCTCGGAGCGACGCGGCACCATCGGCGACCCCCGGCCGTTGTCCCCTTTGAAGCAGATTTGAAGGAGTGGACGGTCGGCGTCCCCGGCAGGCTCCCGGCGTGGCGGGGTCCTCGCATACGATGGCCGTTGCTCAGTCATGTCATTGGAAACCGACCGTCCCAGGCCCGACCGGCAAGGAGACCAACCCCCGTGTCCGTCCTCTCGAAGATCATGCGTGCAGGCGAAGGCAAGATCCTGCGCAAGCTGCACCGCATCGCGGACCAGGTCAACTCCATCGAAGAGGACTTCGTCGACCTCTCCGACGCCGAGCTGAAGGCCCTCACCGAGGAGTACAAGCAGCGCTACGCCGATGGTGAGACCCTGAACGACCTGCTCCCCGAGGCGTTCGCCACCGTGCGCGAGGCCGCCAAGCGCGTCCTCGGCCAGCGTCACTACGACGTGCAGATGATGGGCGGCGCGGCCCTGCACCTCGGCTACGTCGCCGAGATGAAGACCGGCGAGGGCAAGACCCTGGTCGGCACCCTGCCCGCGTATCTGAACGCCCTCTCCGGAGACGGCGTCCACATCATCACGGTCAACGACTACCTGGCCGAGCGCGACTCCGAGATGATGGGGCGCATCCACAAGTTCCTGGGCCTCGAGGTCGGCTGCATCCTGGCCAACATGACCCCGGCCCAGCGCCGCGAGCAGTACGCGTGCGACATCACGTACGGCACGAACAACGAGTTCGGCTTCGACTACCTGCGCGACAACATGGCGTGGTCGCAGGACGAACTGGTGCAGCGCGGCCACAACTTCGCGATCGTCGACGAGGTCGACTCGATCCTCATCGACGAGGCCCGTACACCGCTGATCATCTCCGGCCCGGCCGACCAGGCCACCAAGTGGTACGGCGACTTCGCCAAGCTCGTCACCCGCCTGAAGAAGGGCGAGGCCGGCAACTCCCTCAAGGGCCTTGAGGAGACGGGCGACTACGACGTCGACGAGAAGAAGCGCACGGTCGCCATCCACGAGGCCGGTGTCAGCAAGGTCGAGGACTGGCTGGGCATCGACAACCTCTACGAGTCGGTGAACACCCCTCTGGTGGGCTACCTGAACAACGCCATCAAGGCGAAGGAGCTCTTCAAGAAGGACAAGGACTACGTCGTCATCGACGGCGAGGTCATGATCGTCGACGAGCACACCGGCCGTATCCTCGCCGGCCGCCGCTACAACGAGGGCATGCACCAGGCGATCGAGGCGAAGGAAGGGGTGGACATCAAGGACGAGAACCAGACCCTTGCCACGATCACCCTGCAGAACTTCTTCCGCCTCTACAGCAACCTCTCGGGCATGACCGGTACGGCGATGACCGAGGCCGCCGAGTTCCACCAGATCTACAAGCTCGGCGTCGTCCCGATCCCGACCAACCGGCCGATGGTCCGCAAGGACCAGTCCGACCTGATCTACCGCACCGAGGTCGCGAAGTTCGAGGCGGTCGTCGACGACATCGCCGAGAAGCACGAGAAGGGCCAGCCGATCCTCGTCGGTACGACGTCGGTCGAGAAGTCCGAGTACCTCTCGCAGCAGCTCGCCAAGCGCGGCATCCAGCACGAAGTGCTGAACGCGAAGCAGCACGACCGTGAGGCGCCGATCATCGCCCAGGCCGGCCGCAAGGGCGCCGTCACCGTCGCCACCAACATGGCCGGCCGCGGTACGGACATCAAGCTCGGCGGCAACCCCGACGACCTCGCCGAGGCGGAGCTGCGCCAGCAGGGCCTCGACCCCGAGGAGCACATCGAGGAGTGGGCCCACGCCCTGCCCGCCGCCCTGGAGAGGGCCGAGCAGGCGGTCAAGGACGAGTTCGAAGAGGTCAAGGACCTCGGCGGCCTCTACGTCCTCGGCACCGAGCGGCACGAGTCGCGTCGTATCGACAACCAGCTGCGCGGTCGTTCCGGCCGTCAGGGCGACCCGGGCGAGTCCCGCTTCTACCTCTCCCTCGGCGACGACCTGATGCGGCTGTTCAAGGCCCAGATGGTCGAGCGCGTGATGTCGATGGCGAACGTCCCGGACGACGTGCCGATCGAGAACAAGATGGTCACGCGCGCGATCGCGTCCGCCCAGTCGCAGGTCGAGCAGCAGAACTTCGAGACCCGCAAGAACGTCCTCAAGTACGACGAGGTCCTCAACCGCCAGCGCGAGGTCATCTACGGCGAGCGCCGCCGTGTCCTGGAGGGCGAGGACCTGCAGGAGCAGGTCGTGCACTTCATGGACGACACGATCGACGCGTACATCACCGCGGAGACCGCCGAGGGCTTCCCGGAGGACTGGGACCTCGACCGGCTGTGGGGCGCGTTCAAGCAGCTCTACCCGGTGAAGGTCACCGTGGAGGAGCTGGAGGAGGCGGCCGGGGACCGGGCCGGTCTGACCGCCGAGTTCATCTCCGAGTCCATCAAGGACGACATCCACGAGCAGTACAAGGAGCGCGAGGAGCAGCTCGGCTCCGAGATCATGCGTGAGCTGGAGCGCCGCGTCGTGCTGTCGGTCCTGGACCGCAAGTGGCGCGAGCACCTCTACGAGATGGACTACCTCCAGGAGGGCATCGGCCTGCGCGCGATGGCCCAGAAGGACCCCCTGGTCGAGTACCAGCGCGAGGGCTTCGACATGTTCACCGCGATGATGGACGGCATCAAGGAGGAGTCCGCCGGCTACCTGTTCAACCTGGAGGTCCAGGTCGAGCAGCAGGTCGAGGAAGTCCCCCTGGAGGACGACAAGCCGTCCCTCGACAAGGAGGACACGGTGCCCGCGCAGGCGAACGGCCGCCCCGAGATCCGCGCCAAGGGCCTCGACGCCCCGCAGCGGCCGGACCGGCTGCACTTCTCGGCGCCGACCGTGGACGGCGAGGGTGGCATCGTCGAGGGCGACTTCACCAGCGACGACGAGCCCGTGCGCTCCGAGGCGGACGGCCTCACGCGCGCGGAGCGCCGCAAGCAGGGTCGCCGGAGCAGCCGCCGCAAGAAGTGACGGTCGCTCCGCCGCGGTGAGCGGTGGGCTGTGACGGGTGGCCCCCGGAGTGTGGGTCCGGTCGGTGACGGGCGGGCCCATGTGAGGGGCTGAGCCTGTCGGGCCGCGGTCCGCGAAGAGGCTGTGTGAAGGGCCGGGCATCGTGAGGGTGCCCGGCCCTTCGGCGTGCGTGCCCGCGGGGCGTGGTCGGTCGGCGTCAGGTCTCCAGGGCGTGTCACCGGCCGGCGCAGGCTCTTCGACCGCATGCCCGGGGCCTGCCGGCAGTCGTCGGCGGGCCCTTTGGTGTGCGTGCCCGGAGGCGCTGTCAGTCGTCGTCCCGGTGCGGGGCGCGGGGGCCGCCCAGTTCGACCGCGGTGCAGCGCCAGCGGAGGTCGGCGCCCTGTTCCAGCCGGAAGGCCATGGCGCGTACCTCGTCACCGGCGCCGATGCGGGCGAAGGCCTCCACGGCGCCGGGGCGGGCGACGTAGTAGCCGATGTCCCGGACGACCGGGCGGACGCCGCGGGTGGCGCGCAGGGGGCCGTGTTCGGCCAGGCGGATCAGCTCGTCGTAGGCGGGGCCTGCGGTGTGCCGGAGCATCCAGTGGACGGGCCGCTGACCGCTCAGCACGGCGAGGAGGCGGTCGGCGAAGACGTCGGTGGGGCGGGGCTGGGGGACGCGGGGGCGGGTGGCGACCTGAGGGGCCTGGGCGGGCACGGTATGGGGTCCGTCATGACGTGAGGACTGGTGGGTGCCCTGGCCTGCCGCCTGCGGGGGAGCCGTAGAGGCCGCGTCCCGGACCGTCGCAGCCTCGGCGGCCGTACGAGCCCCACGGGCCGCCGTTGCCGCCCCGCGGCCGTTCCCGGGGGCCGTACGGGCTCCTCGTGCCGGCGCGGCCGCCGGGCGGCCGTCTCCCGGGGCGGTGCGTCCTGTGCCCCGGCCGGGGCCGCTACCGGGTGCTCCCGTGCTCAGGCCGTCAGCGCGAGTGCCCGACCCCGTGGCCGGAGTGCCCGCCCGCCTTCCCGTCACCGTGTTCTCGGGCCCCTCGGCCACCGGCGCCGTACGGGACGTGCCCCCGCCCTGGCCGCGCGGCGTGCCCGTGCCGGGGCGACGGGGGTCGCGGCGGGTCGGGGGGCGGGTCGGGGTGTGCTGGGCGGTCCTGGTCATGACCTTGTGCATGGGGGTCCCCGTTGGATCGGCCCGGGATGTACCGGGAAGTAACTTCTGGTGGGGGATCTTGTACGGGGCCCCGGGTCGAGGTGGCAAGGACGTGGCGGCGCGGGTCGGAGGGGCCGGAACGTTCGCTTATCCGGGTGATTCACGGGCCTGCGAGCCCATCACCGCGGGGGTGCCCAGGGTGAATTCCGGGCGTGAGGTGGACGGTTCCGAGGGGGTGGGTGGGGACTCGATAGGGGACACGCGCACGTATCCTGAAGGTCCTCCAGGAGACGCGGCACCGTCCGCGGAACGGTCCTCCCCGAGGCACTCCGACTACGAAAGCGGCCAGCCATGCGCGTCTACGTCCCCCTGACCCTCCCCGGTCTCGCCGAGGCGTACAAGACGGGTGAGCTGGGGACGGGACCCTTCGTCGCCTACGCCGTGACGCCCGCGCTGCGCGAGTGGTACCTCTCCGACGACATCGAGGAGCTGGAGTACGCGGCGCTGAACCGGGCCGCCCTCGCCTCGCTGCGGCTGCTCGCGGTCCACCCCGACGTGCCCCGGCGCCGGGTCGTGGTCGCCGTCGACGTGCCCGACGGCACCGCGCAGGGCGACCCCGACCGCGGGCTCGACCCGGCGGCGCTCGGCGAGGTCCGGGTGACCGGAACCGTGGCGCTGGCCAAGGCGGCTGCCGTGCACGTGGATCTCGACGACGCGGAGGCCGATGTGAGCGCCGCCGCCGACGCGCTCGCGGCGGCCGATCACGGGGACGACGACGCGCAGTTCGTCGTGGACGGCGCCGAGGACCACGAGCTGCTCTGGTACGCGACGCAGGAGATCCCGAACCTCGTCGGGCTGGCCGACTGAGCCTGTCCCGCGCCGGTTTATGGCCGTTGACCTGCGGTTCTCATGATTGTCAGTGGCGGCGGGTACGTTTTTGGCATGGGGATGCAAGGAAGCGCGCACATCGTCTGGGACTGGAACGGCACGCTGTTCCACGACAATGACGCGATCATCGGGGCGACGAACGCGGCGTTCGCCGAGCTGGGGCTGACGCCGATCACGATGGAGGAGTACCGGACGCTGTACTGCGTGCCGGTGCCCAAGTTCTACGAGCGGCTGCTGGGCCGGCTGCCCACCGACGCCGAGTGGGAGGTCATGGACGGCACCTTCCACCGGTACTACACGGAGCACCGCGTCGTCTGCGGCCTCACCGAGGGCGCGGCGGACCTGCTCGCGGGGTGGCGCACGGCGGGTCGCAGCCAGTCGATCCTCAGCATGTACGGCCATGACGAACTGGTCCCGCTGGTGCGGGAGTTCGGGATCGAGCCGCACTTCATACGGGTCGACGGGCGCACCGGGCCCTCCGGCGGCAGCAAGGCCGAGCACATGGTGCGGCACCTCGGCGCGCTGACCGGCGTGGACCCCGCGCGCACCGTCGTGATCGGCGACGCGGCCGACGACGCGGTGGCCGCCCTGCACGTGGGGGCGCGGGCCGTGCTCTACACCGGCGGCTCGCACAGCCGGGCCAGCCTCGAGGTCGTGGGCGTACCGGTGGTGGACTCCCTGGCGGAGGCCGTCGCGGAGGCGGAGCGGCTGGCGGCGTGACGCGCCGCGGCGCCTGAAGAACACCGGCTCACGACGAGCCGTACTCAGCAGGCACCGCGCTGCCCGTCACCCGGCCGACCGCCTCACGTGACCGGAGCCTTCGCCCGCAGCACCGTCAAAAACTCCCGCATCCAGCTGGAGTGATCCGGCCACGCGCGAGCGGAGACCAGCGTGCCGTCGACGACCGTCTCCGCGTCCTGGAAGGTCGCGCCGGCGGACTGCATGTCGAGTTCGAGCGCGGGGTACGCCGTGACGCGCCGGCCGCGCAGGCCGTCGATCGCGGCGGTGAGCAGGGGGCCGTGGCAGATCTGGGCCACGGGCTTGTCCGTGTCGAAGAAGGACTTGAGGATCTTGCGGAGTTCGGGATCGTTGCGGAGGTACTCGGGGGCCCGCCCACCGGGGATGACGAGGGCCGCGTACTGCCCGGGATCGACCTCGGAGAAGGCGAGATCGGCGGGCCAGGTGTAGCCGGGCTTCTCGGTGTACGTGTCGAAGCCGGGTTCGAAGTCATGGACGACGAACTGGAGCTTCTTGCGCTCGGGGGCGGCGATGTGGACCTCGTACCCCTCCTCGCGCAGGCGCTGGTAGGGGTAGAGGACCTCCAGCGACTCCGCTGCGTCGCCGGTGACGATGAGGATCTTCGCTGTCATGTCGGTGCGCTCCTCGATGGCCGTGGCTGTGGGGCCGTGGTCGTGACACGCGTCCGCGTCGGGCGTCCGCGTCGGCCGTCATGGGCAACGTGCCGCGCCCCGGCGTCCTTGCCAAGAGGCCGCGAGGCTCGGAGACCGTCACCGTCCCGACTGCCCGTGAATACGACGATTTCACTCCTTGCGCCCCTGTGCATAACGTCAAAGTTCCACCCTCTGTTTTGTACACAACCGGCTCATGACGAGCCCCCGGTGAGGAGCGATAGCCTTGTGGCGTGATCAGCGCGATATTTCGCGGGGGCATCGTCGCCCCTGCTCCGCGCCCGGCGACCACGGAATACATCCGTGACCGGGCGGCGGTCGCTGGTCCTCCCAGGGCCTGCCCGATGACGGGCCCACGCGGGCGGGACGGAGCTCCAAACGCTCCCAGGACGCCGTGCACACCCCGGGTAGCGGCTCGACCGAGAGCAGCGTCACACCCGACGGGGGTGCCGAAAATGGCTGATAACCCACCGCTCATCTCACCTTGCGGCATAGCGTCTGAGCAGACCGGAGAACCCGGGCCGTGGCGTCGAGCCGCAGGGGAAGAGACCGTACTTCCTTCTACGTCACGCAACGGCGCGCGACAGGAGCCAGAGGACAATGCAGACCAAGCTGGACGAAGCAAAGGCCGAGTTGCTCGAGAGGGCTGCTCGGGTAGCTGAGAACAGCCCGGTCGGGGGGCACCTACCCACCGGGAAGACGGACGAGAGCACTCCGGACCAGGAGACCGTGCTCGCGTTCCTCCAGCGCTACTACCTGCACACCGCCCCCGAGGACCTCGCGGACCGCGACCCGGTCGACGTCTTCGGTGCCGCCTTCTCCCACTACCGGCTGGCCGAGACCCGACCCCAGGGCACGGCGAACGTACGGGTCCACACCCCGACGGTCGAGGAGAACGGCTGGACGTGCAGCCACACCGTCGTCGAGGTCGTCACCGACGACATGCCCTTCCTCGTGGACTCGGTGACCAACGAGCTGACCCGCCAGGGCCGCGGCATCCACGTCGTCATCCACCCGCAGGTGATCGTCCGCCGCGACCTCACCGGCAAGCTCATCGAGGTGCTCACCACCCCGCCCGCCGGCGAGCTGCCGCACGACGCGTACACCGAGTCCTGGATCCACGTCCAGATCGACCGCGAGACCGACCGCGCCGACCTGAAGCAGATCACCGCCGACCTGCTGCGCGTCCTGTCCGACGTCCGTGAGGCCGTCGAGGACTGGGAGAAGATGCGGGACTCGGCGCTGCGCATGGCCGACGAGCTGCCCACCGAGCCGACCGCCTCCGACCTGCCCTCCAGCGACGTCGAGGAGGCCCGTCAGCTGCTGCGCTGGCTGGCCGCCGACCACTTCACCTTCCTCGGCTACCGCGAGTACCAGCTGCGCGAGGACGACTCGCTGGCCGCCGTCCCCGGCACCGGCCTCGGCATCCTGCGCTCCGACCCGCAGCACGCCGGCGAGGACAGCCACCCGGTGAGCCCGTCCTTCGAGCGGCTCCCGGCCGACGCCCGGGCCAAGGCCCGCGAGCACAAGCTCCTCGTGCTGACGAAGGCCAACAGTCGTTCCACGGTGCACCGTCCGTCGTACCTCGACTACGTGGGCGTGAAGAAGTTCGACGAGAACGGCGAGGTCGTCGGCGAGCGCCGCTTCCTGGGCCTGTTCTCGTCCGCCGCCTACACCGAGTCCGTCCGCCGGGTTCCCGTGATCCGGCGCACGGTCGACGAGGTGCTCGAAGGCGCCGGCTTCTCGCCCAACAGCCACGACGGCCGCGACCTGCTGCAGATCCTGGAGACGTACCCGCGCGACGAGCTGTTCCAGACCCCGGTCGACGAACTCCGCTCCATCGTCACGTCCGTGCTCTACCTCCAGGAGCGCCGCCGGCTGCGCCTGTACCTGCGCCAGGACGAGTACGGCCGCTACTACTCGGCCCTCGTCTACCTGCCGCGCGACCGCTACACCACGGGCGTACGCCTGCGGATCATCGACATCCTCAAGGAAGAGCTCGACGGCATCAGCGTCGACTTCACCGCCTGGAACACCGAGTCGATCCTCTCCCGGCTGCACTTCGTGGTCCGCGTCCCGCAGGGCACCGAACTGCCGCAGCTGTCCGACGCCGACAAGGACCGCATCGAGGCCCGCCTGGTCGAGGCGGCCCGCTCCTGGGCGGACGGTTTCGGCGAGGCGCTGAACGCCGAGTGCGGCGAGGAGCGCGCGGCCGAACTCGTGCGCCGCTACGGCAACGCCTTCCCCGAGGGCTACAAGGCGGACCACTCCCCGCGCGCCGCCGTTGCCGACCTGGTCCACCTCGAAGCGCTCACCGAGGAGCAGGGCTTCGCGCTCAGCCTCTACGAGCCGGTGGGCGCCGCCCCCGAAGAGCGCCGCTTCAAGATCTACCGCAAGGGCGCCTCGGTCTCCCTCTCCGCCGTGCTGCCGGTCCTCAGCCGCCTCGGCGTCGAGGTCGTCGACGAGCGGCCGTACGAACTGCGCTGCTCGGACCGTACGACGGCGTGGATCTACGACTTCGGGCTGCGCATGCCCAAGTCGCAGAACGGCGGCGGGGACCACCTCGGCGACGACGCGCGCGAGCGGTTCCAGGAGGCCTTCGCCGCCACCTGGACCGGGCAGGCCGAGAACGACGGCTTCAACGCGCTGGTGCTGAGCGCCGGGATCGACTGGCGCCAGGCGATGGTGCTGCGGGCGTACGCGAAGTACCTCCGGCAGGCCGGTTCGACCTTCAGCCAGGACTACATGGAGGACACCCTCCGCAACAACGTCCACACCACCCGGCTGCTCGTCTCCCTGTTCGAGGCGCGGATGTCGCCGGACCGGCAGCGCGCCGGGCGCGAGATCGTCGACGCCCTCCTCGAAGAGGTCGACGCGGCGCTCGACCAGGTCGCGAGCCTCGACGAGGACCGCATCCTGCGCTCCTTCCTGACCGTCATCAAGGCGACCCTGCGCACCAACTTCTTCCAGGAGGCACGCGGCGGGCACGCGCACGCGTACGTCTCGATGAAGTTCGACCCGCAGGCCATCCCGGACCTGCCGGCGCCGCGTCCGGCGTTCGAGATCTGGGTGTACTCGCCGCGCGTCGAGGGCGTGCACCTGCGCTTCGGCAAGGTCGCGCGTGGTGGCCTGCGCTGGTCGGACCGGCGCGAGGACTTCCGTACCGAGATCCTCGGCCTGGTCAAGGCGCAGATGGTGAAGAACACCGTCATCGTGCCGGTCGGCGCCAAGGGCGGCTTCGTCGCCAAGCAGCTGCCCGACCCGAGCGTGGACCGGGACGCGTGGCTCGCCGAGGGCATCGCCAGCTACAAGATGTTCATCTCGGCCCTGCTCGACATCACCGACAACCTGGTGGCCGGCGAGGTCGTCCCCCCGGCGGACGTCGTCCGGCACGACGAGGACGACACCTACCTGGTGGTCGCCGCCGACAAGGGCACCGCGACGTTCTCGGACATCGCCAACGGAGTCGCCGAGAGCTACAACTTCTGGCTGGGCGACGCCTTCGCCTCCGGCGGCTCGGCAGGCTACGACCACAAGAAGATGGGCATCACCGCGCGCGGTGCCTGGGAGTCCGTCAAGCGGCACTTCCGGGAGCTGGGCGTCGACACCCAGAGCGAGGACTTCACGGTCGTCGGTGTCGGTGACATGTCCGGTGACGTGTTCGGCAACGGCATGCTGCTCAGCGAGCACATCCGCCTGGTCGCCGCCTTCGACCACCGGCACATCTTCCTGGACCCGACCCCGGACGCGGCCGTCTCGTACGCCGAGCGCCGCCGCATGTTCGAGCTGCCGCGCTCCAGCTGGGCCGACTACAACACCGACCTGCTGTCGGCCGGCGGTGGCGTCTTCCCCCGTACGGCCAAGGCGATCCCCGTCAACGCGCACGTCCGCGAGGCCCTCGGCATCGAGGACAAGGTCGCCAAGATGACGCCGGCCGACCTCATGAAGGCGATCCTCAAGTCGCGGGTCGACCTCCTGTGGAACGGCGGCATCGGCACGTACGTCAAGGCCAGCACCGAGTCCCACGCGGACGTCGGCGACAAGGCCAACGACGCGATCCGCGTCGACGGCGCCGACCTGCGCGTCAAGGTCGTCGGCGAGGGCGGCAACCTGGGCCTGACCCAGCTCGGCCGGATCGAGTTCGCCCAGCAGGGCGGCAAGATCAACACGGACGCGATCGACAACAGCGCGGGCGTGGACACCTCCGACCACGAGGTGAACATCAAGATCCTGCTCAACGGCCTGGTCACCGACGGCGACATGACCGTCAAGCAGCGCAACAAGATCCTCGCCGAGATGACCGACGAGGTCGGCGCGCTCGTCCTGCGCAACAACTACGCGCAGAACACCGCGATCGCCAACGCGCTCGCCCAGTCCAAGGACATGCTCCACGCCCAGCAGCGCTTCATGCGCACCCTGGTCCGCGAGGGCCACCTCGACCGGGCCCTGGAGTTCCTGCCCACCGACCGCCAGATCCGCGAACGGCTCGCCCAGGGACAGGGCCTGACCGGTCCCGAGACGGCCGTCCTCCTGGCGTACACGAAGATCACGGTCTCGGACGAGCTGCTCCACACCACGCTCCCCGACGACCCGTACCTGCGCACCCTGCTGCACGCCTACTTCCCGAGCGCGCTGCGCGAGAAGTTCGCCGAGCAGATCGACACCCACGCGCTGCACCGCGAGATCGTCACCACGGTCCTGGTCAACGACACGGTCAACACCGGCGGTACGAGCTTCCTGCACCGCCTCCGGGAGGAGACCGGTGCGTCCCTGGAGGAGATCGTCAGGGCGCAGACCGCGGCCCGCGCGATCTTCCACGCCGCCGAGGTGTGGGACGGCGTCGAGGCGCTCGACAACACCGTCGAGGCGCCCGTCCAGACCCGCATCAGGCTGCACTCGCGCCGCCTGTGCGAGCGCGGCACCCGCTGGCTGCTCAACAACCGGCCGCAGCCGCTCCAGCTCGCCGAGACCGTCGAGTTCTTCGGCGAGCGCGTCGAGCAGGTCTGGTCCCAGCTCCCCAAGCTGCTGCGCGGCGCGGACCTGGACTGGTACCAGGAGATCTACGACGAGCTGACCGGCGCCGGCGTCCCGGCCGAACTCGCCACGCGCGTGGCCGGGTTCTCGTCCGCCTTCCCGGCGCTCGACATCGTCTCGGTGGCCGACCGCACCGGCAAGGACCCGATGGACGTCGCCGAGGTCTACTACGACCTCGCCGACCGCCTGCACATCACCCAACTCATGGACCGGATCATCGAGTTGCCCCGCGCGGACCGCTGGCAGTCCATGGCCCGCGCCTCCATCCGCGAGGACCTGTACGCGGCCCACGCGGCCCTGACCGCCGACATCCTCGCGGCGGGCAACGGCACCTCGACGCCGGAACAGCGCTTCGCCACCTGGCAGGAGAAGAACGCGGCGATCCTGGGCCGGGCCCGCACGACCCTGGACGAGATCCAGGGCTCGGAGACCTTCGACCTCGCCAACCTGTCGGTGGCGATGCGCACCATGCGCACCCTGCTGAGGACGCACTCGTAGTACCTGGGTCGTAGCTGCCGCGACCCTTCTTGAGAAGTCGCTACGACGATGAGGGCGCCCCGGGCCCGGACGGCTCGGGGCGCCCTTTTCACGGAGTGCCTTAGGGGTAATCGAAGGCGATTCGAGAGGAGCGCTTACTCTGCCCGGCTAAGCCTGGTGGCGTGATTCTGAACCTCGCCGAGGAACGCGTGACCGAGCCCGCCCGCCCGGTGCGGAAAGTCGTCCTGGAAGTCGTCAAGTTCGGGATCGTCGGCGGCACCGGCGTCCTGGTCAACTTCGCGGTCTTCAACGCCCTGCTGCACGGCCTGCGCTGGCCCGCGATGCTCGCGACGGTCCTGGCCAGCTGCGTCGCGATGGGCGCCAACTACCTCGGCTTCCGCTACTACACCTACCGCGACCGCGAGGCCCCCGGCGCCCGCAGGATCGCCCTGTTCTTCGTCTTCAGCGGCCTCGGCGTCCTCATGGAGAGCGGCCTCTTCTACGTCGGCTACCACGGACTGGGCCTCCACGGTCCGCTCGAGGCGAACGTCGTGAAGGCCCTGTCGATCGTGCTCGCGTCGGCGTTCCGCTTCCTGGTCTACCGCACATGGGTGTTCCAGGACGAGGACCTCTGACGGCCGTCCCGCGGTCTCAGGCGACCTTGCCCGCCGCCGGCGCGGGAGCCGCGGCCTTGGGCTTGTCGGCGCCGCCCGTGAAGGCCTCGTACGCCTCCAGCACTTCCTCCGTCGGCCCGTCCATCCGCAGCTCGCCGCGCTCCAGCCACAGCACGCGGTCGCAGGTGTCGCGGATCGACTTGTTGTTGTGGCTGACCAGGAACACCGTGCCCGCGTGCTGGCGCAGCTCGCGGATCCGCTCCTCCGAACGCCGCTGGAACGACCGGTCGCCCGTCGCCAGCGCCTCGTCGATCAGGAGGACGTCGTGGTCCTTGGCGGCGGCGATGGAGAACCGCAGTCGCGCGCCCATGCCCGAGGAGTACGTCCGCATCGGGAGGGTGATGAAGTCGCCCTTCTCGTTGATCCCGGAGAAGTCGACGATGCCCTGGTAGCGCTCCTTGACCTGCTCGCGGGACATGCCCATGGCCAGGCCGCCGAGGTACACGTTGCGCTCGCCGGTCAGGTCGCCCATGAGGGCCGCGTTGACGCCGAGGAGGGAGGGCTGGCCGTGGGTGTAGATACGGCCGTTCTCGACCGGGAGCAGGCCCGCGACCGCCTTGAGCAGGGTGGACTTGCCGGAACCGTTGGTGCCGATCAGGCCGATCGCCTCGCCCTTGTAGGCGACGAACGACACCTTCTTGACCGCGTGCACCTTGCGGACGCCCGCCGCCTTCTCGGTCTTCTCGCGGCGCATCATGCGGTTCAGGGCGGCGGTCGCGGAGCCGCGTCCGGCGCCGGTCCCGTTGACCCGGTAGACGATGTCCACGCCGTCGCAGACGACGGTGGGGACGGTGCTGTCGGCGGCCACGCGGGTCCGCTCGGTGTGGTACTCGATGGTCTGCTCAGCCACGGCCGTACGTCTCCTCAGCCTTCCAGAAGTAGATGAAGCCGCCGACCCCGGCGATCAGCGCCCAGGCGGTCGCCGCCGGCCACACGTGCGGGGGGAGCTGGCTGGAGTGGAAGCTGTCGATCAGCGAGTAGCGCATCAGGTCGATGTAGACGGCCGCCGGGTTGGTCTCCAGGGCCAGCGTCACGAGGTGCGGCAGGTGGTCCTTGCTGGTCAGCTTGTCGATGCTCCACATGACGCCGGAGACGTACATCCAGGTGCGCAGCACGAACGGCATCAGCTGCGCGATGTCCGGCGTCTTCGCGCCCATCCGGGCCATGATCATCGAGACGCCCGCGTTGAACGTGAACTGCAGGAACAGCACCGGGACCGCCATCAGCCAGGAGAAGCTGATCGGCACGCCGAAGCAGAGCAGGATGACGACCAGGGCGGCCATCGAGAACAGCAGCTGCTGGAGCTGCTGCAGCGCGAACGAGATCGGCAGCGCGGCCCGCGGGAAGTGCAGCGCCCTGACCAGGCCGAGGTTCCCGGAGATCGCCCGGGTGCCCGCCATGATCGAGCTCTGCGTGAACGTCCAGATGAACACGCCCGTCACCAGGAACGGGATGTAGTCCGGGACACCGCGCTTCGTGCCCAGCAGGATGCCGAAGATGAAGTAGTACACCGCCGCGTTCAACAGCGGCGTCATCACCTGCCAGATCTGACCCAGCTTCGCCTGGCTGTACTGCGCGGTCAGCTTGGCGGTGGCGAACGCGGTGATGAAGTGGCGGCGCTCCCACAACTGCCGGACGTACTCGGGCAGCGAGGGGCGGGCGCCGCTGACCGTGAGGCCGTGGCGTGCGGCGAGCGCCGCGAGGTCGTCTTCGTCGGCCGGAGCCGGCGAATGGGGCGGTGTGTGGAGGACCTGGCTCACATCCGCTGCTTTCGCTCGGGGGGAGGGGGTGCGCGTCCGGCTGCCGTGTTCCGTTGCCCGGCGTTTCCTTACGCTTCTCTTTACGTTCTCTTACGTCGGGACGGGACCGTATCGTCGCAACGTGAGCGTAGGCCGATTCGGCGTCGGAACGCAACCGTTTCGTCGTGACGGATGTGATGGCGCCGTTAGGTTTTGGGCCGGGACGGGCCTGTTGCGTCGATACGGTCGGTGGCGTTGCGGCGACGGGCCGGTTGCGTCCCGACGCGCCGCACTCATCGTCGGAACGCAACCGTTTCGTCGCAACGCCCCTATGCTTGGGCTATGACGACGAACGCCGACGAGCCCACAACACGTCAGCGCCGCCGCACCCCAGCCGGGGCGGCCGTACTCCGCGAGGATGTGACCGAAGCCATCCGGGCGGCGGTCTTCGAGGAGCTGGCGGCGGTCGGGTATGCCCGGATGTCGATCGAGGGGATCGCGCGGCGCGCGGGGGTCGGCAAGACGGCGGTGTACCGCCGCTGGCGTTCGAAGCTGCACCTGGTGCTGGACGTCGTGTCGGCGGTCGCGGTGATGGGGCTGCCGACGCCGGACACCGGTTCGCTGGAGGGTGACCTCCGGATGCTGTACGAGGTCACGTCACGCGCGCTGCGGCACCCCGTCGCGTCGCAGATCATCCCGGACCTCCAGGCCGAGGCCGCCCGCAACCCCGAGATCGCCGACGCCATGCAGAAGGCGCTGCGCGAGGGCCAGGAGGGCGTCGCCAGCAAGATCCTCGCGGCCGCGGAACGGCGTGGCGAGATCCGCCCCGGCATGGATGAGGACCTGGCGCTGGACCTGATCTCCGGCCCCCTGTACTGGCGTGCCGTGGTCATCCGCAGCCCGAAGCTCCCGAAGGGCTACCTGGGAGCGCTGGCCCGGGCGACGACGGAGGGGCTCAAAGCGCTGTAGGGCTCCGCCCTGCCCGTCGGCTCCCCGACCGGCGAGTCAGCCGCCTCCGCCGTCCACGTGGCCCGGGTCGTCCAACCGCCGTGCCAGTTCCCCCAGTTCGGCAGCCCGCAGCACCCGCCCCCCGAACCCCGGCAGCGGCACATGCACGGCCCCGCTCCAGCGCTCCGGGATCGCCGCGCTCCCGTACACCGCCCCGGCGAGGCCGCCCGTGACCGCCGCGACGGTGTCCGTGTCGCCGCCGAGGTCGATCGCGGCGCGCAGGGCGTCCTCGTAGGAGGAGGTCGTCCGCAGGGACCAGACGGCGGAGGCGAGGCAGGGCCAGACGGCGCCGTTGAATTCGGTGGCCCGGTCGGGGTGCCAGTCGGGGGCGAGGACGACGGCGTAGCGCTCCCGGTGGTCGGGGTGGACGGCGCGGAGGGTCTCCTCGACGGCGTTCAGCGGGTCCTCGCCGTCCAGTGCGACGCGGATCAACTCGTGGAGGACGGCGGTGCCTTCCCAGGCCGCGCGGTCTCCGTGGGTGAGCGCGGCGATGCGGCGGGCGGCGTCCGTCGTGGCCTCGCGTCCCGCGCGCGCGAAGTACAAGGCGGAGGGCGCGGCACGCATCAACGCACCGTTCCCGGCGCCCCGTTGGCTCGTCCGGAAGTGCAGGGCGGCGGCCAGGTCCCAGGGGTCGCCGCTGGTCAGCACGGCCTCGGTCTGCAGGCCGATGTCCTTCGGGTCCGCGGTGGCCCAGCGCCTGAACCGCGCGAACATGTCCGGGAGCCGGAGCCCGCCGCACTCCAGCAGGGACTCCGCGACGAGTACGGCCATCTGCGTGTCGTCGGTCGCCTCGCCCGGGTCCCAGCCGCCGCCCCCGCACATCTCCCCGCCCTGGCCGGGCACCGGGAAGCGGGCGGTGAAGGCGCCCTCGGGGCCGAACTCGAAGGGCGCGCCGAGCGCGTCGCCCACGGCGGAGCCTAGGACGGCGCCCAGGGCGCGTTCCTTCCTGGAGGGGCTGTCCATCAGGATCGTGCGGCCCCCGGGTGCAGCCGCACCCATCCCTCCCACGCCGACGCGATCATGTCCTGGACGTCGTGCTTGGCCTTCCAGCCCAGTTCGGTGGTGATGCGGTCGGCGGAGGCGACGACACGCGCCGGGTCGCCGGGGCGGCGCGGGTGGACGGTCGGGGGGCGGTCGTAGCCGGTGATCGCGTTGATGCGGTCGATCATCTCGCGGACCGAAACGCCTTCCCCGCGGCCGATGTTGAGGGTCAGCGAGCGGCCGGGGGAGGCCTGGAGGGCGCGGGCGGCGGCGACGTGGGCCTCGGCCAGGTCGACGACGTGGATGTAGTCGCGGACGCAGGTGCCGTCCGGGGTGGCGTAGTCGTCGCCGAAGATGCGCGGGGGCGCGTCCTCGGTGAGCTTCTCGAAGACCATGGGGATGAGGTTGAAGACGCCGGTGTCGGCGAGGTCGGGGGCGGCTGCCCCTGCCACGTTGAAGTAGCGCAGGGAGGCCGTGGACAGGCCGGTCGCCCTGCCGGTCGCGCGGACCAGCCACTCACCCGCGAGCTTGGTCTCGCCGTACGGCGACATCGGGACGCAGGGCGTCTCCTCGGTGACCAGCTCGACGTCCGGCATGCCGTAGACGGCCGCCGAGGACGAGAACACGAACGACGGGACGCCGGCCGTGGTGACCGCCTCCAGGAGGACGCGCAGGCCCTCGACGTTCTCCCTGTAGTAGTGCAACGGCAGGTCGACCGACTCGCCGACCTGCTTCTTCGCCGCCAGATGGACGACTCCGGTGACGTCCTGGTCGGCGAGGGTGCGGGCCACCCGTTCCGCGTCCAGGGTCGAACCCACCACCAGGGGCACGCCGTCGGGCACGCGCTCGGCGATGCCGGTGGACAGGTCGTCGTAGACGACGGCCTGTTCGCCCGCCTCGGTCATCGCCCTCACGACATGCGCCCCGATGTAGCCGGCGCCGCCGGTGATCAGCCAGGTCATGTGCGGCCGTCCCCTCCGTCACTCGATCCGTGGTGGTGCGTCCTCTGCGCCCCTCAGTCAATCAGGCACCGGAGTGCGCCGAGGTCAGCGGCTGGGACTCTCCGTAGGGGCCGGGCGACTGCACGCGCGTGTGCCGTGTCGCCCGGAGCGGCCTCGTCGACCGCCACAGACGGACGAACGAGAGGACGGCCGCGGCGGCCAGCAGACCATTGCGTACGACCATGAGGCCGCAGCCCGTCCACGTGGAGTGGATGACGTCGACGTACAGGACGGGGAACTCGACGGAGCTGACCGCCGTCGCCGCCACGATCAGCGCGGCCACCGCGCGCTGGGTGGTGTGCCGCGAGGTCAGGCAGACGGCGGCCAGGCCGAGCAGCCAGATCATGTACTGGGGGCTGATCACCCGGCTGGTCACGGTGAACAGCAGGACGGCGCTCAGCGCGGCGTCGTAGGGCGTCGCGTCGGTCCAGCGGCGGGCCCGGATCCGCCACAGCAGAAGCAGCCCGAAGGCGACCGCCGTGAGCGCGAGGGACGCGTCGGCGACGGAGGAGACGTACGGCCCCGTGAACTCCATCGCGCCGTACCGGTAGTGCACCTGCCCCGGCCAGCCGACATGGGTCGCGAGACCGAGGGCCGTGCCCCCGAGCGACTCGATCTGTACGCCCCGGCCGCCCTGTTGGCGCAGGAAGGCGAAAGGATTGTTGAACAAGAGCACGAGAGACACGAGTGACAGGGCTCCCGTCCCCGCCGCCCACGTCCACACCGACCGTGTCGTCCGCCCCCTCGGCATCCCCAGCAGCACCAGCGCGGGCCACACCTTCACCAGCGCGCCCAGCGCCGCGAACGCGCCGCACACGCGCGTGGAGCGCGACAGCGTCAACAGGGAGATGACGGCGAACGCCGTGACCTGCACGTCGTAGCGGACGAGGGGCATGTGGAGGAGGAGGGGGAGGCAGGCGATCCAGTACGTGGCGCCGCGCAGGCTGTGTCCCGGGCGGGTGCCCGCGCGGGCCAGGACCGCGGTGATCAGGGCGTCCGTCGCGAGGGTGAGGACGACGAACGCCTGGAAGTACGTCAGGTCGGGCAGCAGCGCGGGCGACAGGAGGACGGGCCCGGCGCCCGGCGGGTACTGCCACAGCGGGTCGTGCGCCGGGAACGCGCCGTGGGACAGGACGCCGTACCAGTGGAGGTACAGGCGCCACACCTCCCGCGCGACCCCGCCGTGGCCGAGCAGGGGGAGGCCGTTGTACGCGAGGAGGAGCAGCATCCCCGCGCGGGTGGCGAGCCAGGAGAGGGTCAGGGCGAGGAGACGGTGTCTGCGGACGGCGTTCATCACGTCGGATCGTAAGCCGGGTGAATGCCGCAGGAATGCTAATACACCGTCAATCGTCGGTAAGAGCTTGCTAACGGTACAAAATCAGCCAGGTGGACAGCCAGGGCGAGGACGAGAACAAGCGGCGATTCCGGTGGACGAGGACGGAGTCCGTGGCCGTGGCCGTGCCGGTGGCCGTCATGCTCGCGCTGGGGCTGTGGGGGCTCGACCGCGGCGGCATGTGGGGCGACGAGGGCGTCACCTTCATGGTCGGGCGGCGCACGGTGCCGCAGATCTGGCACCTGCTGCACGGCGTCGACGCGGTGCACGGCCTGTACTACCTCCTCATGCACGCCGTCCTCACCGTCCACCCCGGCGAGGTCGTCCTCCGCCTGCCCTCCCTGTGCGGCGCGGCGGCCACGGCGGGCCTCGTCGCGGCCCTCGGCACCCGCCTGGCCCGCCCCCGCGTCGGCCTCTGGGCCGGCCTCCTCTACGCGATCACCCCGCTGACCGGCCACTACGCGCAGGAGGGCCGCTCCTACGCCCTCGTCGCGGCCGGTGTCGCCGCGGCGACGCTGTTCCTGGTGCGGGCGTTGGAGGGGCGGTCCTGGTGGCCGTACGGCGCGGTCCTCGCCGTGACCTTTCTGCTGCACGAGTTCGCGGTGCTGGTGCTCTGCGCGCACGCGGTGACGCTGGCGGCGGCGCGGGTGCGCCGGGCGGTGTGGCGCGGCTGGATCCGTGCGGTCGGAGTCGCCGGGGGTGTCCTGATCCCGCTGGTCTGGGTGTCCGAACGGCAGTCGGCCCAGGTGGCCTGGCTGCGGGTGCCGGACTGGGACACGACCGAACGCCTCGCCCGCGACTTCCTCGCCGTCACCCCGACCGGCGTCGTCTTCTGGACCTCGATCGCCCTGATCCTCATCGGCCTCGGCGCCGGCCGCCTCACGTCGGTCGCCCTGCCGCTGCTCCTCCTGCCACCGGTGATCCTGCTCTCCGTCTCCCAGTTCCGCCCGCTGTTCCACGAGCGGTACGTGCTGTACGCGCTGGCCGGGGCGCCGCTGCTGGTGGCGGCGGGCGCGGACCGGGTGGCGGGGGCGCTGCGGTGGCTGTGGCTGGAAGGGCGGGGGGTGCCGGCCGGCCGTGGTGCGGAGGCCGAACGGGCGGTGGCCGAGGTCGGCAGGCGGCGGAAGCTGGTCGGTGCGGTGAGCGGGAGTGGGGCTGGGGCTGGGCGCGGGGCGGGGGGTGACCGTACAAGTGGAGGCGGAGGTGGAGGCGGAGGCGGAACCGGAATCGACCGTACGACGGGAACCGGAACCCCGGCCCGAGCCGGAAACCGCCCCCCACTGGACATCGGCCACGCAGTCCCCGAGCCCCCAACTGCCCACCCCACCAGGCCCGTTCACCGCTCACCCCGCCGACCCCACCGAACTCTCCGCCTCCACCGACTCCGCTCGCTCCGCCCCCACCTCCTGACCCTCGCCGGCGTCCTGGCCGTGGCCGTCCCCTTCCTGCACGGCATCCCCGCCTACCGGAACGACCGTTCCGCGGACCGCCGCCCCGAGAATCTCGCCGCTGTCGCCGCGCTCGTGGGGCGTGAAGTGCGGCCGGGGGACCCGGTGTTGTTCCTGCCGTCGTTCTGGCGGGTGACGGCGTCGGCGTATCCGGGGGCGTTCGTCGGGGCCAGGGATCTGGCGTCGGGGGAGTCGGGGGCGAGGTCGGGGACGCTGAGCGGGCGTGAGGTGGGGCCGGGGGAGTTGCGGGCGCGGCTCGCCGGGGTGGACCGGGTGTGGATCGTCGCGCAGTCGAATCTCCTGCCGTCGCGCTGGGTGCCGGGCGACCCGACCGACCGGGTCAAACTCGACGTCGTGGACGGGGAGTTCGCGCGCCGGCAGGAGTACGTGCACGGCCGCGTGAAGCTCGCCCTCTACCTCCGCAGGATGCCCCCGCAGGACACGCCGACGCTCATGTGGCCGCCCGCGTCAGCCGCCACGCCCGCTCCACCGCCCCCTACGCCTGCTCCGCCGCCGCCGCGTCCAACGCCCCGGTGAGCAGGTCGAGCCGCTCCCGCAGCGCGCGGATCTCGTCGAGGTCGAAGCCGGTCGCCCCGAGGATCCGCCGAGGCACCTCGACCGCCCGCTCGCGCAGCGCGACGCCCTCGTCGGTGAGCCCCACCTCCACCGACCGCTCGTCACGGACGCTGCGCTCACGCCGTACGAGACCGGCCGTCTCCAGCCGCTTGAGCAGCGGGGACAGCGTGCCGGAGTCGAGTCGCAGGTGTTCGCCGAGCTTCTTGACGGGCAGCTCGCCGTGCTCCCACAGCACCAGCATCACCAGGTACTGCGGGTACGTGAGCCCGAGGTCCTTGAGGATCACGCGGTACACGCCGCCGAAGGCGCGCGACGCGGCGTTCAGGGAGAAGCAGATCTGCTGGTCGAGGCGGAGCCAGTCGGTGGTCGGCGTGGGAGTCATGACCCCAGGATAGCGCGAGTGGGCCATTTAGTTGTGCGCAATTGAATTGTGTGCTCTACTTATGGCCGTGAGGCGGTCCGGGCACCCGGGCCGGTCACCCCCGCAAAGACTCCGAGAGGGATGGTTTCCATGGACGCGATCTACACCGCCGTAGCCACCGCCACCCACGGCCGCGACGGCCGCGCGGTCAGCAACGACGGCAAGATCGACCTTCAGCTCGGCATTCCGACCGAGATGGGCGGCAACGGCCAGGGCACCAACCCTGAGCAGCTGTTCGCCGCCGGTTACGCCGCCTGTTTCGGCAGCGCGCTGGGTGTCGTGGGCCGCCAGGCCAAGGTGGACGTCAGCGACGCCGCCGTGACCGCCGAGGTCGGCATCGGCAAGCAGGGCGAGGGCTTCGGCCTCAAGGTGACCCTGCGCATCGAGCTCCCCGACACCGTGGACGAGGCGACCGGCCGCAAGCTGGTCGAGACCGCCCACCAGGTCTGCCCCTACTCGAACGCGACCCGCGGCAACATCGAGGTCGACCTCGTCATCGAGTAGTCACGTCGAGTACGCACCGCGATGCCTCCACGACCCCGGCGACGAGCGCTGAACACCTCGTCGCCGGGGTTGCGGTTCACCGTACGGAGTGAGCGTGCTCCCCAAGTCCCTGCTCCGGCAGGGCAGTCGGCACCGGCGCAGCGGTGACGGCCTTGCCCCGCACCACGCTCTCCAGCAGCAACGGCACGCCCACCACGGGCAGGAGCCACACCAGCACGATCAACCGCCCACCCCACACGCTGATGTCGGGATGCGCGGCCTGCGTGAGAATCCCCGTGAACGCGGCCCCGGTCAGGAACACCCCGAACGCCGGCCGCCGCGCAGCACCCCACACCCCCGCGCCGAGCGCCGCCGCGAGCATCGGCTGCCACAGCTGCTGCCGCGTCCACTCCAGCCAGAAGTTCGCCTCCAGGTGCAGGAATTCGGGCCACAGCCGGGTCCGGTCCGGGTAGGCGTAGTGGTCGGTCAGCAGGTCCTGGAGGCTGTCGGTCTGGGTCGGATAGTGCAGCGCGCTCGCCAGAACGAGCGTGCCCAGCGCGGCCGTCGCCCCGAACCCGGCGACCGCGAGCAACGCCCGCCCCGGAGCCCGCCCGCGCCGCCACCGTCCTACGGCGACCAGCGCGCCGGCACCGGCCAGGCACAACCCGAGGAACAGGGCCTGCGAGTGCTTCACCGCGAAGAGGAGCACCAACGAGCCGCCGACCAGGGCGAGTCCGGCCCGCGTACGGCGGCCCTTCAGGACCAGCGCGCACCCCCACACCGCCGCCAGCGTCAGGGCCGTCATCAGCCCCTCGGTCATCGGCCGCATCGAGGTCGTCCCGCACGGCAGGACGTAGTAGAGCGCCTGCCCGGTGAGCGCGAACGGCACCGACACGGACAGCGTGCGCAGGATCAGGAAGACGAGGACGCCACCCAGCACGGTGAGGACGACACTCGCCGACCACATCCCCCAGACCGGCCCGAGCAGCGTGACGAACGGGACCAGGAACACCGGGTATCCGGGCCGCACTTCGAAGATCCGCATGAAGCGTTCCGACGAGAACGGCGCGATGAACCCGCCCGTCTGCCCGGCCCGCAGCCGCGCGTCCACGCCCCGCCACTCCGCGTCCCGGCACTTCTTCGCGACCCGCGCGGCGGGGTCCTTGCCGTGGAAGGTCAGCGGGTTGACGCTCTGGTCGCGCCGCGCGGTCGCGCCCTTGCTCGCACAAGAGTAGTCGATGGCGACGGCCGCCGCCTCGCGTGTGCTCTCACCGCGCAGACTCAGCGCGTACGACAGGTAGTTCTTCGTGTCGGGGGTCGCCCGGCCGGTGACATTGGCGAGTTGGAGCACAGCGAACACGGCGGCCAGCACCAGCACCCACGTGCGCGGCCTCATGACGACGCCACCTGGTCGCGCCCGCTGACCGGAGAGGGAACCCGCGCACCGGCCCCGGCCTGCGGCAGCCAGTCGGTCTCCCCCAGAAGCAGCGTCCGTACGACCCTCTCGGCTGCCCTCCCGTCCTCGAACTCGCAGTACCGCGAACGGAATTCACCCCGCAGCCGCGTCGAGTCCCCGTCCCGCCACGCACCCGACGCGAACAGCCACGCCAACTCCCGGTAGGAGCCCGACACATGACCCGGTGGCGCGGCGGTGACGTCGAAGTAGGTGCCCCGGCTGGCCGCGTACGCCTCCCGGTCGTCGGCGTGCAGCACGATCGGCCGGTCCAGGTTGGCGTAGTCGAACATCAGGGCCGAGTAGTCGGTGACCAGCGCGTCGGACGCCAACATGACGTCCTCCACGGCGGGTTCGTCGGTGGCGTCGATCAGGACCCCGCGCCGGTGCAGGTCCGCGAGCCCCATCCCGCGCGCGGGCCCGGTCGCGAGGGACGGGTGCAGCCGTACGACGAGGGTGTGCTCCGGGCCGAGGTCCTCGGCGAACCGGGCCAGGTCGAGGCGGTCGACGTGCCCGCCGCGGACGTACTCGCGGCGGGTCGGCGCGTACAGCACGACGGTGTGGTCGGCGGGGATGCCGAGCCGCTCCCGAACTGCCGCGCCCGCTTCCTGAGTTGCGCCCACGAGGACGTCATTGCGGGGGCTGCCCGTCCGCGCCGACGCGAAGTGGCACGGGTACGCCCGCTCCCACACCAGCTCGGAGTGCCGGTTGGCGACGAGGCTGTGGTCCCAGCGGTCGGCGCGGCGCAGCATCTGCGGCACGTCGACGCCGTGGCGGGCGCCGGGCTTGTCGAGGAGGTCGGCCGCCATGTACTTGAGCGGCGTGCCCTGGTGGGTGTGGATGTGGATGCTGCCGGGGCGCTTGGTGAGGGTGCCGGGCCAGTTGACGTTGTTCACGAAGTACGTGGCCCGCGCGGTGAGTTGGCGGTACCGCAGGGTGTTGAGGAGGACGTGCTCGACATCCGGGGGCAGCAACGCGGCCTGTTCCGCGTCCTGTACGACCCACACGCCCCGGAGCTGCGGGGCGATCTCCTTCGCCTTGTAGTAGACGGCGGCCGGGTCGCCCAGCACCCCGCGGTGCGAGAACGCCGAGTACATCACCAGGCCGGGGTCCAGCGACCGGCGCGCGTGCAGCGCGGCCCAGCCGCCCTTGACCCGCCCGGCCGCCGCCTTGCGGGCCTGCACCGCCCGGCGTTCCAGCTGCCGCCCGGCACGCCCCGCCTGCCGCCGCACCCGGTACAGCGCGTAACTGCCCTCCAGGGAACGGACGTCGGCGTCGACCTTCACGCCCGCCGGCTTGTGCTTGGCGAACAGCTCGGCCGTACGGCGGAAGAACTCGGCCTTGTCGGACGGGGGGAGCCGGTCCGGCTTGGCGAGGATGTCGAGACAGTGCTCGCCCATCTTGCGGTGCAGGTAGGGCAGCCAACTCGCCAGCTCGGGGCGGGAGTCGACGAAGGCGAAGACCCGCTCGTACTGGTCGTGGATGTCGAAGTGCTTGCGGCTGGTGGTGGACAGGATGTTGCCCTGGCGCCGCTGCCGGTAGTTGAGGCAGATCCGGTCGAGGGTGGCGATCCGCTCGGCGCTGAGCATCACCGGGAACGTCCAGGGCGTGTCCTCGTAGTAGCCCGGCGGGAACTCGAAGGCGTGCTTGTGGACGAACTCCCGGCGGTACACCTTGTTCCACACGACCATCAACAGGTCGAGGATCTCGGGGTGTTCGGCGACCGTGAAGGTGCCGTCGACCTCCGCGAGGAGATGCGCGAGGACGTTGCGCCGGGTGCCGCCCCACCAGTAGGTGCGCGCGTAGTCGAAGACCAGGACGTCCGGGTCGCCGCTCGCGTCGAGCCGGTCGGCCATCGCACGCAGCGCGCCCGGGGTGAGGGTGTCGTCGCTGTCGAGGAAGAAGAGGAAGTCGCCGGTGGCCAGGGGCAGTCCGGCGTTGCGGGCACGGCCGAGGCCGACGTTCTGCGGGAGGTGCAGCACCTGGACGCGCGGGTCGCGGGCCGCGTACTCGTCGAGGATCGCGCCGCACCCGTCGGGCGAGCAGTCGTTCACGGCGATCACCTCGATGTCCCGGTAGGACTGCTCCAGAACCGAGTCGAGGCACTCGCGCAGAAAGCCCTGCACCTTGAAGACGGGGACGATGACGCTGAAGCGGGGCACTTCGGGTTCAGCTCCTTACGAAGGTGGCGGCGGGGGCCGGGACGCGCTCCGCGAGCGGGATCACGGGCGGCACGGTCTCCGGCGGCTCGCCGAGGAACACCCGGCGTACGACCCGCTCGGCGGCCCGTCCGTCGTCGAAGTCGCAGAAACGGGACCGGAATGCGGCCCGCAGCGCCGTGGACTCCGCCCCCGCGTACGAGCTGTCGCGGAACACCGCCGCCAGCTCCTCGGGCGTCCGGGCGACCGGGCCCGGGGGCGCCGCCATGAGGTCGAAGTAGACGCCCCGCGTCTCCCGGTAGACCTCCCAGTCGTCGGCGTACACGACGATCGGTCGGTCGAGGTTGGCGTAGTCGAACATGATCGACGAGTAGTCGGTGACCAGCGCGTCGGCGGCCAGGCAGACGTCCTCGGAGGAGCGGTGCCCGGTCACGTCGATGATCCGGCCGCTGCTCTTCGCCCGGCCCTGGTCGTAGAAGTAGTGGGCGCGCAGCAGCACGACCACGTCCTCACCGGCCGCCGCGCAGAACGCCTCCAGGTCGAGCCCGGTGTCGAAGCCGGTCTGGTAGTCGCGGTGGGTGGGCGCGTACAGGACGGCCGTCTTGCCCTCCGGCACCCCCAACTCCCGCCGCACCCGGGCCACTTCTTCGGCGGTCGCCGTGTAGAACACGTCGTTGCGCGGATAGCCGTACTCCAGGGCCTCGTACGAGCCGGGGAAGGCGCGCTCCCACATCTGGGTGGAGTGCCGGTTGGAGGAGATGTTGTAGTCCCAGCGGTCCACCCGGCCCAGCAGCTTGGCGAAGCTGCCGGTCGCCGCGGCCACCACCGGGTACGTCGACTGGTCCACGCCCATCTTCTTCAGCGGGGTCCCGTGCTGCGTCTGGACGTGCACGCTGCCGGGCCGCTTGACGACGCCCTCGGCGAAGTTGGCGTTGTTCACGAGGTACTTGGCGCGCGCCAGCACCTCCCAGTACTTCCGGCTGCCGATGACGGCGTGCTCGACGCCCTTCGGCACGGCGTCCACCGCGTCCGGCTCGACCAGGAACACCGAGCGGATGTGCGGGGCGAGCTGACGCGCCTTGGCCTCGATCGCGGCCGGGCTGCACGCGTAGCCCCGGCCCCAATAGGCGCAGTACACGGCCAGGTTGGGGTCGAGCGGTCGGCGCAGGTCACGGGCGTAGCGCAGCCGGGTACGCAGCATCCGGGGGCGCGGGACCCTCTCGGCCGCGCCCGATGCCGACCGGTTGGCGCCGCGCAGCGCCTTGAACGCCGTGTACGCCCCCGACGCCAGCAGCCGGTGCTGCACCCCCAGACTCCCGCCCGGCACCCGGAAGCCGGCGGGCCGGTGCGCGCGGTGGAGCCGTCCCGCGCGGCGGAAGAACGCGCGGTGCCCGGAGGGAAGCCGCTCGGGCCGCGAGGCGGTCTTGAGCACCACGGCGAAGAGCTGCTCGAACAGCGCGTGCGACCGCTCGGGAGCCAGCCCCTGCGCCGCCGTGAGCACCAACTCCACCTGGTCCAGCAGCTGGTGGTGGTGCTCGCCGGGCAGATTGAGCCGGCTGCCCTGTCTGCGCAGCAGGTGCCGTACGACGACCGAGCGCAGGACCGCGACCCGCTCGGCGGCGACGGTGACCCGGCCGCCCCAGCCGAGGTCGGTGAACCGGCCCTCGGGGAAGGTCAGTCGGTGCTCGGCGAGGAAGGCGCGGCGGTAGGCGGCGCTCCACGCCGGGAGCTGAATACCCGTCAACTGCGGTGCCTGGGAGGGGGAGAAGGCGCCGGCCGGGGTCTTCGCGAGCAGCGGGGCGGCCGGGTTGGTGGGCTCGCCCTCCCACCACGGGGTGCGCTCGTGCTCGAAGTACAGGACGTCGACGTCACCGGTCTGCGTGAGCCGGGCGTCGAGCGCGGCCAGGGCTCCCGGGGCGAGGGTGTCGTCGCCGTCCAGGAACAGGACGTAGGCGCCGGTCGCCGCGCGGAGACCGGTGGTGCGGGCCCCGCTGAGCCCGGCGGACGGCGGTGAGTTGACCGGCGCCACCCGGGAGTCCTGCCCGGCGTGATCGGCGGCGACGTCGGCGGCGGGGGAGCCGGGGCCGTCGCAGACCGGGATCAGCTCGAAGTCGCCGTAGGACTGGGCGAGGACCGAGTCCAGGGCCAGGGACAGCCGGCCGGCGACCCCGTGGGACGGGACGATGATGCTGAAGCGGGGCATTCTGTTCTTTCTCCAGTGGTACGGAGGGACCGGGTCAGTGCGCGCGACGGGCTCGGGGGCGTCCGGTCGGGCGCCAGGTGGACGGGCGGGTCGGGGTCGGGCGGGACGGGCTCGAGGGCATGCGGACTCCCCTGGGTGGGAACGGCGTTCAGAGTCGGTCGGTGACGGGCAGGGACGCCGTGGGCTGCGGCACGGTGGCGAGCGGGGAGCGCGTGAGGCCCGCGGCGGCGGACGGCACCGGGTGGCGTTCGGCCAGCGGCACGACCGGCGGGAGGTCGGTCTCGCCCAACACCACGTGGCGTACGACGCGTTCGGCGGCGCGGCCGTCGTCGTAGGGGCAGAAGCGCTCGCGGAACGCGGTGCGCAGCTGGGTTGAGCGGGAGCCGCGCCAGTGGTCGGTGGCGAAGATGTCGATCAGCTCGTCCTCGCTGCGGGCGACCGCGCCCGGCGGGAAGGCGCGCAGGTCGAAATAGGTGCCGCGGGCCGCCTCGTAGGCCTCCCAGTCGTCGGCGTGGATGACGATCGGGCGGTCGAGGTTGGCGTAGTCGAACATCAGGGACGAGTAGTCGGTGACCAGCGCGTCCGAGGCCAGGCAGAGCGACTCGACGCTCGGGTGGTCGGTGACGTCGATGATCCGGCCGCCGGACGCGGGCGCGAGCGGGCCCTCGTGCCAGTAGTGGGCGCGGGCCAGCACGACATGGCGCGGGCCGAGGCGGCGCAGGACGCGGTCGAGGTCGAGGTGGGCGCGCTGGGTGCGGCGGTAGTCGCGGTGGGTCGGGGCGTAGAGCAGGGCGATGGCGTCCTGCGGAATGCCGAGTGACTCGCGCAGCCGGGTCACGTCGGCCGAAGTCGCCTGCTGGAACACGTCGTTGCGGGGATAGCCGTAGGCGAGCGTGGTGTAGCTGCCGGGATAGACGCGCTCCCAGGTCAGGGTGGTGTGGCGGTTGGGGGACAGCACGTGGTCCCACTTGTCGACGCCCCTGAGGAGCTCGGCGAAGTCCATGTCCCGTGCCGCGGCGGGGCGTTCCTGGAGGTCGAGGCCCATGTGCTTGAGAGGCGTGCCGTGTTGGGTCTGGATCATGACCTGGCCGGGGCGCTTGACCAGCCGCCGGTCGAAGTTGACGTTGTTCACCAGGTACTTGGAGCGGGCCAACGCGGTCCAGTAGGCAGCCGTGTTGGGGCGCAGTCTGCGCGTCGCGGCCGGGATCGTGTGGTGGTGCTCGGGGCGGGCGATCCACGCGGTGCGGATGTGCGGGGCGTGGGCGCGGAACGCGGTCTCCAGCGCGCCCGGGTTGCAGCTGTGGCCCCGCCCCCAGTAGGCGGCGAACACCGCGCGATTCCGCAGCGGGAGCCGGAGTTGGACCCGGTAGT
Source organism: Streptomyces sp. NBC_00252 (assembly GCF_036187565.1). Taxonomy (NCBI): domain Bacteria; kingdom Bacillati; phylum Actinomycetota; class Actinomycetes; order Kitasatosporales; family Streptomycetaceae; genus Streptomyces; species Streptomyces sp. NBC_00252. The sequence continues at coordinate 6,198,913 of NZ_CP108087.1, forward strand.
GGAACTGGAGGGCCGCCGCCCTGACCGCGCGCAGCGCCTTCGCGGCGAGCTTGACCGTCCGCCGGCGCCAGCTCATCGCCGCCTGGAGGGCCCGGAACGTGCGGTGGACGCCGAAGTGGACGAGCGTGTGGCGCAGCCGGGTGCGCGGCGGGACCGGGGTGCCGGGGATGCGGTAACGGCGGTAGTGCGCACGGGCCTTGCGCAGGAACTCGGCACGCGTGCCGCGCGGGAGACGGTCGGGCTTGGTGAACACCGTCGCCAGGTGGTCGACCATGCGGCGGAACAACACCGGCCGCCACTGGGCGAGTTCGGGTCGCGCGGCGACGAACTCGAAGACACGGTCGTACTGTTCGAAGACGTCGAAGTGCTTGCGGCTGGTGGTGCCGAGGATGTTGCCCTGGCGGCGCTGGCGGTAGTGGACGCAGACCCGGTCGAGGGTCGCGATCGTCTCCGCCGCCATCAGGACCGGGTAGGTCCACGGGGTGTCCTCGTAGTAGCCGGGCGGGAAGGCGAAGCCCTCGCGCTCGACGAACTCCCGTCGGTACGCCTTGTTCCAGGCCACCATGATGACCCGGAGGAGCCCGGGGCGGTCCTCCAGGCGGAAGGGCGCCGGGCCCTGTTCGGTGAGCTGGGCGGCGACCTTGTTGCGGCGGGCCTCGCCCGACCAGAAGGTGCGCGCGTAGTCGAAGACCAGGACGTCCGGCTCGCCGGTCTCCTTGATGCGGTCGGCGATCGCGCGCAGCGCGTCGGGCGTGAGGGTGTCGTCGCTGTCGAGGAAGACGAGGTAGTCGCCGGTCGCCTCTTCCAGGCCGGCGTTGCGGGCACGCCCCAGGCCCTGGTTCTCGGGGAGATGGACGGCACGCACTCGGGCGTCGCGGGCCGCGAACTCGTCGATGATCGCGCCGCAGGCGTCCGGCGAGCAGTCGTCGACCGCGATCAGCTCCAGATCGGGATACGACTGGGAGAGCACCGATTCCAGGCATTCGTGCAGGTACGCCTGGACCTTGTACGCGGGGACAATGACACTGAACCTGGGCAAGGGACATCCATGGGTCGGTCGGCGCGGGCGTTCTGCCCGGGAACGGCCGATGGAGTGACTTGGTTACGGCGCGTACGGCATACGGGGGACGTGCGGTGAACACGAAGGGGCGGGCCGGTGACGGCCCACCCCCTCGAACTATGTTCCGTTTGCGGCTATTTGACCGCGCCCGCCATCACACCGGACACGAACTGCCGCTGGAACGCGAAGAACACGGCCAGCGGGATCACCATGGAGATGAACGCACCGGGCGCCAGCACGTCGATGTTGTTGCCGAACTGGCGTACCTGCGTCTGGAGTGCGACCGTGATCGGCTGCGTGCTCGACTTGGTGAACACCAGCGCGACCAGCATGTCGTTCCACACCCACAGGAACTGGAAGATGCCAAGGCTCGCGATCGCGGGCCCGCCCAGCGGCATCACGACCCGTGCGAACAGCCGCAGTTCACCGGCGCCGTCCAGCCGGGCCGCCTCCAGGAGTTCGCGCGGGATCTCCGCGAAGAAGTTCCGCAGCAGGAACACCGCGAACGGCAGCCCGTATCCCACATGGAAGAGGATCACCCCGAAGATGGTCCCGAACAGGCCTATCTTTCCGAAGAGTTCGGCGATCGGGATCAGCGCGACCTGCACCGGCACCACCAACAGGCTGACCACGCCCAGGAACCACCAGTCGCGGCCCGGGAACTCCATCCACGCGAACGCGTAGCCCGCGAGCGCGCCGATCACCACGACCAGGAGCGTCGCCGGGACGGTGATCAGGACGGTGTTCCACAGCGAGTTGGTGATGTCGCTGTTCTCCAGCAGCGTCTTGTAGCTGTGGAAGGTGAGTTGGGACGGCTGGCTGAAGACCTTCCACCAGCCGCTCGCGCTCATGTCCTCCGGACTGCGCAGCGAGGACAGCAGCAGCCCGATCGTCGGCACCAGCCAGAACAGGCCGACGACGATCAGGAACACCCGGACCAGACCCCCGCTCGCCGCCGCCGCGAGCCGTGAGCCGAGCGACTCCCGCGCCTTGACGACCTCAACAGGCCTTGTCCTACCGAGACTTCCGGCATCCGTGGTCATCGCCGCACCTCCCGCCGCAGTCGCCGTACGTTGAAGAGCATCACCGGGATCACCAGCAGCAGCAGGAACACCGAGATCGCGCTGGCGATCCCCGGCTGGTCCTCCGAGAAGCCCTTCCGGTACAGCTCCAGGGCCAGCACGTTCGCGTCGTCCTGGGAGGAGCCCGGGGCGATGATGAAGACCAGGTCGAAGATCTTCAGCACGTTGATCATCAGCGTGACGGCGACGACCGCGAGCACCGGCGCCAGCAGCGGCACCGTGACCCGCCGGAACACCTGCCACTCATTGGCCCCGTCGACCCGCGCCGCCTCCAGCAACTCCCGTGGCACACCCGCGAGTCCGGCCGCGATCAGCACCATCGCGAACCCGGCCCACATCCACACGTACGACCCGATGATGGCCGGCGTCACCAACGACGGGCCCAGCCACTCCACTCCGTTGTACGGCTGCTTGAAGTTGCCCGCCGGGAGCCGGAGTTGGGCCCCGTCGGCCTTGGCGGGCAGCGTGAAGGTGCCGTCGCCCGCGGCCTTGGTCGAGGCGACCACCTTTCCGTCCTTCACCGCCTCGATCTTCATCCCGCCGTAGCCCAGCTCGGACGGGTCGACCCCGCCGAGCTTGCCGACACCCTTGCCGCGGGTGAAGTCCTGCCAGGTCGTGCCGGTGATCTTCCCCGGCTCGGCCTGCGCGGCCGCGGCCTTCTTCGCGCCGTCGGGCATCTGGTCCGGGGCGACACCGACCAGGGGGAGCGCGACGGTCCGGCCCGCGCGGACCGTCGTACTGGTGATGAAGCCGCCGTGGTCCGCCTTCAGCGGCGACTCGCGGCCCGGGTGGGCGTTCGGGAACGCCGACGACGAGGCGAACGTGTCGTGGACGCCGACCCAGACCGCGTTGGCGACCCCCTTGTGCGGGTCCTGGTCGTAGACGAGGCGGAAGATGATGCCGGCGGCCAGCATCGAGATCGCCATCGGCATGAAGACGACCAGCTTGAACGCCGTTCCCCAGCGCACCCGTTCGGTCAGCACCGCGAAGATCAGACCGAGGGCGGTGGCCACCGTCGGCGCGAAGATCACCCAGATGATGTTGTTCTTCAGGGCGGTGCGGATGCCGTCGTCGGTGAACAGGGCCTTGTAGTTGTCGAAGCCGGCGAAACCGTCACCGGCCTGGTTGCCGAAGCTGCGGACCAGCGAGTACCCGATCGGGTAGACCACGAGCGCGCCGAGCAGCACCAGGGCGGGCAGCAGGAACAGCACTGCCACGGTCCTGCGGGTGCCGGTCACGCTCTTGCGCTTGCGGGGCGCGGCGGGGGCCGGAGGGACCTCCGCCGCCGCGGCCGACGTCATCGCCGACCCAACCCCTCGATGCCGTGTCCGGTCATCGCCGGATCAGCTCCCGCTCGCGTACGCCGCCGCCGCGTCCTTCTCCAACTGCGCCTGCGCGCCCGCGACATCGGTCGGGTTCTTCAGGAAGTCCTGGAGGTCCTTCCACTCGCCCTTGCCGGGCGTACCGCCGAAGGACTGCGGGGCCTGGTCCGACATGTCGAAGCGGAAGTCGTCACCGGCCGCGACGAGCGCCTTGGCGATGGTCTGCTGCACCGCGTTCGGGTACGCCGAGTCCGGCACGTTCTTGTTCGGCGAGAGATAGCCGCCGAGCTTCGCCTGGATCGTCGCCGCGTCCGGTGAGGCGAGGAACGTGGCCAGCGCCTGCGCCGCCTTGGAGTCCTTCAGGATGACGGCCGCGTCGCCGCCGGAGACCACGGGCGCGGTCGAACCCACCGTCGGGAACGGGAACACCTTCGCGTCGGTGCCCACCTTCGCCTTGGTCTCACCGATGTTGACCTGCACGAAGTCGCCCTCGTAGACCATCGCGGACTTCGGCTGGTCGCCGCCGTTGAAGGTCTGGGTGACGGACGCGGGGAACTCGGTCTGCAGCGCGCCGTTCTGACCGCCCGCGATGTAGGCCTTCTTGCCCCAGATCTGCGCCAGCGTCGTCAGCGCCTGCTTGACGGACGGGTCCGTCCACTTGATCTTGTGCTGGGCGAGCTGGTCGTACTTCTCCGGCCCCGCCTGGGACAGATAGACGTTCTCGAACCAGTCGGTGAGCGGCCAGCCGTCCGCGCCCGCGATGGAGAACGGGGTCACCCCGGAGTCGTAGATCGTCTGCGCGGTCGTCAGCAACTCCGCCCAGGTCTTGGGCTCCTTGGCGCCCGCGTTCTCGAAGACCTTGGCGTTGTACCAGATCAGCGACTTGTTGGCCGCCTTGTAGTACACGCCGTACTGCTTGCCGCCGACCTTGCCGATGTCCTGCCAGCCCTGCGAGTAGTTCTTCTGCAGCTCCTTCAGGGCGTCGGCGCCGAGGGGCTTGGCCCACTTCTTGTCGACGGCCTGCTTGATGGCGCCGGGCTGCGGGAGCATCGCGACGTCCGGCGGCTGGCCGCCCGCGATCTTCGAGCCGAGGAAGTTGATGATCGGGTCCTGCGCGGGCACGAAGGTGACCTTCGCCCCCGTGCGCTTCTCGAACTCCGAGAGGACCGCCTTGAAGTTCTTCTGCTCGGCACCCGTCCACACCGCGGCCACTTCGAGGGTCGCGCCGTTCAGCTTCGGGAGGGCGACCGTGCCCGCGGACTCCGAGGGACTGCTCGATGTGCCGTTGTCGCTCTTCTTGTCGCTGCCGCCTCCACACGCGGCGAGCGAGAGCGTCAGCGCTCCCGCGGCGACAACCGCCGCTGTACGTACGGTCCTGCGTGTCCGATGTGTGCTGATCGTGCTGCGCATCACTGCCCCGTTCTTCGTTCCTCGTCGAACGCTCGAACGCTTCCGTGCGCACTGGTCTACGCCCGGTACCTGAACCCGGCAAGATGGCGTCCGGTGTCAAGTACGCGATCGTGATTGGGTCGTGACGTGGGGTTGTGTGCGCGGGCTGTGAACGATCAGAGGAGCGAGGGCACCTCCGCCGCCGACACCGAGCGCGTCGCCCGCTCCAGCGCGCTGGCCAGAAGCGCCAAGTCCGTGGGCCCGTTACCGAGTTCACGGACCGGGCGGCGGGCCGGGGGATCGCCCATGCGCTGCCACTCCAGAGGCACCACCGTCGGACGGAGCGTCGCCGTGCGCGGGATACGGCCCGTCACCCGGCCACCCTGGAACGGCGTGCTCCGGCCGTCCGCCAGCACCAACCGCCCACGCCCCGGCGCCGGTTCGTCCGGCCCCTGCGTGACCGCGTCGAGGGCGACCCGCAGCGTGATGTGCCGGGCGGGCTCCGTCTCGCACGTACGGGCCTCCACGGCGGCCGCCGCCACCAGGTGCACGCCGAGCCGCTCGCCCTCGCGGACCACCGCCTCCAGCGCGCGTATCACCGACCCGGCGGCAGGGCGCCCGGGGGAGCCGAGCGGGGGCTTCACCAGCGCGTCCAGATCGTCCACGACCACCACCAGACGGGGCAACGGCGGTGCCGCCTCCATCTGTTGACGCGCAGCCGCCGACGGGCGCAGCCGGATCGTCGAACTCGGCGGCGAGTCCAGGTCCCCGGCACCCGACGTGCCGCGCTGGGCGATGATCCGCCCCGACCCCTCGTGCCGCGAGTGCCACTCGCCGAAGCCGACCCGGCCCAGCAACTCGGCCCGCCGCTTCAGCTCCGCGCTCAGCGACTGCGCGAACTCCCGCATGCGGACCGGGTCGTTGGCGGTGAGATGCGTGGTCACGTGCGGTACGTCGGTGCAGACGCGCAGGCCCTCGCCGTGACCGCCTCCCCCCGAGGGGGTGCCCGCGGCGCCCACGCTGTCCCGGCCGTCCATCAGCACGATGCCGAGCCGGTCCGGACGCTCGGCGGCGGCCAGCGACGCGACGACCGCCCGTAGCAACTCCGTACGCCCGCTGCCCGGAGGGCCCTCGATCAGCAGATGCGGTCCCTCGGTGGCGAGGTCCGCGGAGACCGGCCCGCGCGGCCCGGCCCCGAGCACCGCCCAGGCCCGCCCGCCGAGCGCGTCCTTGTCGTCACCGGCGTCCGCCCAACGCGCCAGCAGCGAGGCCGGGGTGGCCCGGGCCAGCCCCAACTCGTCCAGCAGGCGCGCCGACTGGGGCAACGGCGCGGACACACGCGCGTGCCGCTCGCTCGCGGGACCGTCCGCCCGCAGCGGCGCGAGCGCCCGCGCGAACCGCTCGGCCCACGCGAGGGAGACGGCGTCCACGGCGGCGATCGTGCCGTTGCCCACGGGGCCGGGGCCGGTGGGGTCGACGTCGGACGCGCCGGGGCCGGACGACTCCGTACGGGGTGATGCGGTGTCGGGGCGTGCGGTGTCCGTGCCGGTGCGGCCCGTTCCCGTACCGGGGCGTGTCACGTCGGCCGCACCGGGCCGTGCTGGTGCGGAGCGCGTCCCTCCCGTGCCGCCGCGTGCGACCCGCAGCAGCCGCAGCGCCGTGGCGACATCGCCGCTCAGCAGCGCGACCGCCCCGCACTCGCGGAACGTCGGTGCCGCCGCGCAGGCCGCCTCGTACGTGTCCGTCACGGGCGACGCGGGCGAGGCAGGCTCCGTCTCGGCGAGGCACACCACGTGGATACCGGCCCGGGGCCCGTCATGGGCCAGCCGCGCCACCGCCTCGCGGACATCGGCCCCACCGGGGTCACCGTCCACCACGAGCACGGTGTACGGCCCGACGAACCCGTCCGCGTCACCCTCCTCGTCCCGCGCCCAGGCGGGCCGGTGGGCGGCGCCGCGCAGGGCGTCGGCGGTGTCGTCGGCGGAGTGCCCGGAGTACGCCGTCGCCGTGCCCGGGTGCCGGGTGTCGGACGCGCGGGGGCGGGTGGCGCCGGAGGCCGGGTCGTCGGCGGCGTGCGGGGCGAGGGGGCCCGGCGTGGGATGACCGGAACTGCCGGAGCGGTGGTGGTGGGCTTCGTCGGTGATGTTGTACGTGGGGGTCGTGGCCCCGCGCCGATCACGGTCGTCGACCGTGTGCCGTGCGGTGGATGACCCCAACTGGCCTTCTGCGGAGCCCTGTTGGGATGCGAGACCCGACTGCCCCTCCGTCGAGCCGCGTTGCGCGCCGATGCCGGGAGCGCGGCGGCCGGCGGTGCCGTACGCACCCGAGGTCACGCTCGGCCGGCTCGCACCGCGCGTGTCCGTCGCGTGGTCCTCAAGCCGGCGGAGGAGCTCGTCCGTGCGGGCCGTCGCCTGTTCGCGGTCGTAGGCCAGCAGCAGGCGGCAGTCCTGGCCGTGCCCGGGGCGCAGATGCGGCAGCCAGCCGAGCCAGGACCACTCGGCGGTGCGCTCGGCCACCGTCCGCGCGCGGTCCGTGCTGATCAGCACGATCTCCAGGGCGTCGGGGGAGTGCAGCGCGGCGAGCTGGGCCACCACCGCGCGGGCCAGGCCCGAGAGCCGCGCGCGCGGACCGGCCAGGCCCAGAGCGCCGACCTCGCGGAGCCCGGAGGTCACCGGCACCGCGGGCAGCAGCGCCGAGCCGTCCGGTGTCGCCCGGTCCGCGGTGCCGAGCCGGACCGTGAGCGCCTCGGGATGGCCGGGGGCGCGCTCCCACAGGCGGGGGCCCGGGCCCAGGGCAGTGAGCAGGAGGGCCGCCGGATCGGGCCAGGTGTCCGGCTGCTGGAGGACGACAGGCGGGGGCGGCACGCTCTCGTCGGCGCCCTCCTCGTCGTACGACGACTCGGGGTCCTCGGACGTCGACTCGCCGCGGCCGCCCGTCAGGCGGCGGGCCCACTTGCCGATGCCGCCGCGCCTGCGCACGCCCTGCGGCACGTCGGTGCCATGGAGCGGAGTGCCCTTGCGGCTGCTGTCGACGTCGGTGTCGTCCTCACCGGGGATGCGGGAGGTCGTCGTACGCGCGGCGAACGCTTCTTCGGAGGCGCCGTCCTCCAGCGCCTCGCCGAACACGCCGAAGCGGCCCGCGTGGGTGTCGCCGTCGTGCGCGGCGCGGTGCTCGATGCTCGGGGCGCTGCCCTGGCCCGGCACCACCAGGGGTTCGCTGCGGGGGGCGGTCGACGTGCCGGGCGACACGCGCACGTGGCCCTCGCCGTCGGGGGCCGTCTCCGCGCGCGCTCCCGGGCCGCCGGACGGGGTCAGCCGCAGGGCCGACTCACCGATGCGGAGCAACGCGCCCGGGGCGAATCGCACGGGCCGGGTGCCCACGCGCGTGCCCGCCAGGGTCGTGCCGTTCGTCGAGCCCAGGTCGGCGACCGAGACGCGGCCTCCGGGGTCGACCGTCACCGCGCAGTGCAGCCGGGACACGTCCGGGTCGTCCAGGGGCACGTCGGCGTCGGCCGAGCGGCCGATGTGGATCTGGCCGCCGTGCAGCAGGTGCACCCCGCCCGCGTCCGGGCCCGCGACCACGTGCAGCTGGGTCGGGGCGTCGTCCAGCTCGGGATGGGCCTCCGGCTCGGCGGGGGCGCCCAGGGACAGCACCGCGCCGTCCGTCAGCGGCGGCTCGCCGAGGGTGCAGCGCTGGGTGTCGAGGCGCTCCACGCCCGCGAACAACACGATCGGGGCACCCGACTCGCGGCTCCGCTCGGACTGCGGCGCGGCCGCGTCGGCGGACACCGCCGAGGCCAGCGCGGACGCCACCGCGGCCAGGGCCGTGCCGGCGGGCGCGGTGACCAGCACATCGCAACTCGCGGAGCGGCCCCGCGGCTGCGCGGGCGGCCCCAGCGGGTCTACGACGGTCAGCCGGATCTGCATCGCCGTCAGCGGTCCCTTCTGCCCTGGCACGGAATTTCCCCCACCCCGCGCGAGCAATCGGCCAGTACTGCACGCATCCTCGCACCTGCCACTGACAACGCGCCCGGGCCCCGGTGGCAAGTGATCTTGATTGGTCAGCTCTGTCCCCAAAAGTGCCTGACCAGTGCCGCACCGGTGATCGGGTGAGACCGGTCATGTCCGCCTTCGGTGACCATTGGGGCAACCGGGAGACCGGGGAGAGCGTCTTTCCTTCGAACATGTACGGCGATGCTTACGTAGGTAGCCGCAAGAGGGGCGGCACTACAGTGGACCGGAACACAGGCAAGCAGCAGGGAGCGCAGACGTGCGGCCGGTAGGCAGCAAGTACCTGCTCGAGGAGCCGCTCGGACGCGGCGCCACGGGCACCGTCTGGCGGGCCCGCCAGCGGGAGACCGCGGGCGCCGAGGCGGCCGTCCAGGGCCAGCCCGGCGAGACCGTCGCGATCAAGGTCCTCAAGGAGGAACTCGCGAGCGATCCCGACATCGTGATGCGGTTCCTGCGCGAGCGGTCGGTGCTGCTGCGCCTGACCCACCCGAACATCGTCCGGGTCCGCGATCTCGTCGTCGAGGGTGATCTCCTGGCGCTCGTCATGGACCTCGTCGAGGGCCCCGACCTGCACCACTACCTCCGCGAGAACGGCCCCTTCAGCCCCGTCGGCGCCGCACTGCTCACCGCGCAGATCGCCGACGCGCTGGCCGCGAGCCACGCCGACGGCGTCGTCCACCGCGACCTGAAGCCGGCGAACGTCCTGCTGAAGCAGGGCGGCGGCCAGATGTACCCGCTGCTCACCGACTTCGGCATCGCCCGCCTCGCCGACTCGCCGGGCCTGACCCGCACCCAGGAATTCGTCGGCACGCCCGCGTACATCGCGCCGGAGTCCGCCGAGGGCCGCCCGCAGACCTCCGCCGTGGACATCTACGGCGCCGGCATCCTGATGTACGAGCTGGTCACCGGGCGCCCGCCGTTCTCCGGCGGCTCGGCCCTCGAAGTCCTCCACCAGCACCTCAGCGCCGAACCCCGCCGCCCCTCGACGGTCCCCGACCCGCTGTGGACGGTCATCGAGCGCTGCCTGCGCAAGAACCCGGAGGAGCGGCCCAGCGCGGAGAACCTCGCCCGCGCCCTGCGTGTCGTCGCCGAGGGCGTCGGCGTGCACGCGAACTCCGCGCAGATCGCCGCCGCCGAGAGCGTCGCGATGCTCCTTGCCCCCGACCCGCCGCCCGCCGCCGTACCGACGGTCCCCGGCGCGGCCGACCCGACGCAGGTCCTCTCCCACGGAGCGGGCGCCTTCGACCCGAACGCGGCGACCAGCGTCCTCCCGCACACCAGTGGTCCCGCCGGCGCCGCCGACCCGACCACCGTGATGCCCAACCGCGGCGCGGCCGACCCGACCACGGTCATGCCGCAGAACCAGGCCGGGCAGTACGGCCAGCAGAACCAGTCCGGCGGCGGCCCCGAGCAGCCGCACCCCTGGCAGAACCAGCTGCGCGCCGCCCGCGACCGCAACGAACAGACCCAGTACCAGCCCTACCTCGACCCCGGCGAGGACCCGCTGCGCCGGCGCCCCCAGCGCCAGGTCTCCCGCCCGCAGCAGCCCCAGCAGCAACCCCGCCAGGCCGCCCAGCAGCGCCCGCAGCAACGCCCCTCGCAGCGGCAGCAACCGCAGCAGGGCTACGGCTATCCGCAGCAGCACCAGCCGCAGCAGTACGCCCCGCCGAGCCGGCAGCAGCCCCAGCGGGCTCCGGAGCCGGCCCGCGAGCCGCGCCAGCCCCGGCAGCGCAGCGCCAACCCGATGAAGATCCCCGGACTCGGCTGCCTCAAGGGCTGCCTGTTCACGGTCGTCCTGCTGTTCGTCGCGGGCTGGCTGGTGTGGGAACTGACCCCGCTCCAGGACTGGATCGGCACGGGCCGGAGCTACTGGCACGAGATCAGCCACGTGGTCGGACAGATCAGCGGCTGGGTCAAGGACCTGAGTTCCGCGACCGGCAACTGACCCTCGACGCGATCCGGCGATCCGGCGACCGGTGGCAGACCCCCGAATCGCCCTTGTCGGACGTCGGGTTGGGGATTTGTCGACACCCAGTGGGTGATTTCTGCCTCGGCGGTGAAGGTTGGCTCATCCGACGCGTAGTTTTAGCGACACACGCGTCGGTAGGAGCAGTCTTGGCACGGAAGATCGGCAGCCGGTACACCGCCAACCAGATCCTGGGGCGGGGCAGCGCCGGCACGGTGTGGCTGGGTGAGGGTCCCGAGGGGCCCGTCGCCGTCAAGCTGCTGCGCGAGGACCTCGCGTCCGACCAGGAGCTCGTCGGCCGCTTCGTGCAGGAGCGCACGGCCCTGCTCGGCCTGGAGCACCCGAACATCGTGTCCGTACGGGACCTCGTGGTCGACGGCAACGACCTCGCGCTCGTCATGGACCTGGTCCGGGGCACGGATCTGCGCACCCGCCTCGACCGGGAACGCCGGCTCTCCCCGGAGGCCGCCGTCGCGATCGTCGCCGACATCGCGGACGGGCTCGCCGCGGCCCACGCGGCCGGCGTCGTCCACCGTGACGTCAAACCGGAGAACGTCCTCCTCGACATGCAGGGCCCGCTCGGCCCCGGCGGCGCGCACCCCGCCCTGCTGACGGACTTCGGGGTCGCCAAGCTCATCGACTCCCCGCGCCGCACCCGCGCCACGAAGATCATCGGCACGCCCGACTACCTCGCCCCCGAGATCGTCGAGGGACTGCCCCCTCGGGCCGCCGTCGACATCTACGCCCTGGCGACGGTCCTGTACGAACTCCTCGCCGGATTCACGCCGTTCGGGGGCGGTCACCCCGGTGCGGTGCTACGACGGCACGTCACCGAGACCGTCGTACCGCTGCCCGGGATCCCCGACGAGCTGTGGCAGCTGATGGTCCAGTGCCTGGCCAAGGCCCCCGCCTCCCGCCTGCGCGCCTCCGAACTCGCCGCCCGCCTCCGCGAACAGCTCCCCCTGCTGGCCGGGATGCCCCCGCTGGACGTCGACGAGCCCGACACCGAGCAGGAGGAGGCGGAGCAGGAGGAGGCGCCGGCGGCCGCGCCCGCGCGCAGCGAGCGGGTACGACGCGGCGCCGTCCCCCTCGTACCGGGCGCCAAGCCCGCCGACTCCAACCGCGACACCCACACGTCGATGCGGGTCCCGGCCCCCGACGAACTGGCGGGCGGCCCCCTCGGCACGGCCCGCGCGCCCCGCCCCGCGGGCGCCCCACGCCCCGGCTCCGCCCGGCACCGCGCCACCACCCGGCGCCGGCGGCTGACGCTGGCGGCGGCGGGAGTGGTGCTGGTGGCCGCGGTCGGCGTCGGCACCTGGGCGGCGACGTCCGGCGACTCCAGCGGCGACCAGCCGGACACGAAGAACTCGGCACCGGCTTCGCCGTAAGGGTTCTTCGGCACTTCCCAGCCCACCGAGACGGGTGGTGGGTGGGCAAGGGTCCGGGGGTCCGGGGGCGGAGCCCCCGGGGACGACTGCCCCGGTGCCGGGGGAACGGAGCCCGGGTTCAGGCCCGGCGCTGCCCGCTTGGCGGAGCCGTTACGCTGGAGGCGTGGCAGTCGTCGATGTATCCGAAGAGCTCAAGTCCCTCTCCTCGACCATGGAGTCGATCGAGGCCGTCCTGGACCTGGACACGCTGAGGGCGGAAGTCGTCGTCCTTGAGGAGCAGGCGGCAGCGCCCTCCCTGTGGGACGACCCGGAGGCGGCGCAGAAGGTCACCAGCAAGCTGAGCCACCTCCAGGCCGAGATCCGCAAGACCGAGGCCCTCCGCGGCCGGATCGACGACCTCTCGGTCCTCTTCGAGATGGCCGAGGAGGAGGACGACCCGGACACCCGCGCCGAGGCGGAGAACGAACTGGCCGCCGTCAAGAAGGCGCTGGACGAGATGGAGGTCCGCACCCTCCTCTCCGGCGAGTACGACTCCCGCGAGGCCGTCGTCACCATCCGCGCCGAGGCCGGCGGCGTCGACGCCTCCGACTTCGCGGAGAAGCTCCAGCGCATGTACCTCCGCTGGGCCGAGCGCCACGGCTACAAGACGGAGCTCTACGAGACGTCGTACGCCGAAGAGGCCGGCATCAAGTCGACCACCTTCGCCGTGCACGTGCCGTACGCCTACGGCACGCTCTCCGTCGAGCAGGGCACCCACCGCCTCGTCCGGATCTCGCCCTTCGACAACCAGGGCCGCCGCCAGACCTCGTTCGCCGGCGTCGAGATCCTCCCGGTGGTCGAGCAGACCGACCACATCGAGATCGACGAGTCCGAGCTGCGCGTCGACGTGTACCGCTCCTCCGGCCCCGGCGGCCAGGGCGTCAATACCACCGACTCCGCGGTGCGTCTGACCCACCTCCCCACCGGCATCGTCGTCTCCTGCCAGAACGAGCGCTCCCAGATCCAGAACAAGGCCAGCGCGATGAACGTGCTCCAGGCCAAGCTGCTGGAGCGCCGCCGCCAGGAGGAGCAGGCCCGGATGGACGCCCTCAAGGGCGACGGCGGCAACTCCTGGGGCAACCAGATGCGTTCGTACGTCCTGCACCCGTACCAGATGGTCAAGGACCTGCGTACGGAGTTCGAGGTCGGCAACCCCGAGGCCGTGTTCAACGGCGAGATCGACGGCTTCCTCGAGGCCGGAATTCGCTGGCGCAAGCAGCAGGAGAAGTAGTCCCGCGCACGGTTCGCCCGTGACTTTGTCGACAAGGCAACTGCCGTCCACCGGGCGGTAGTTGCCTTTCGCGTTAACCGGATGTCTGGGTTTTACATCACACTCACAGGTTCCATCTCCCAGCAAAGAACCCTTAGGTGGACATTGCGCTCGCAACGGCCTTGACGTTGCTGTGAAAACTGGGAAGGGTGAAGCTCGGCATGCGTGTCTCCGGGGCGCATGTGAACCGGGGGAGCAGAGCTTTCGCCAGCCGCCACCCCCCGTCGATCACGGTTCCGGACATCGACGCACCACACTGACGACGAGCTACTGGGGGTAGCAGACTGATGACCAAGAAGACGCGGATCCGTGTCGCACGCATAGCGGCCGGCGCGATCATCGCCGGCGGTGCCTCGCTGACCGCCGCGGGTGCCGCCTCGGCGCTCGACCTGGGCGTGAACGTGAGCGTCACCGCCGACGACGGGGACACCCCCGGCGACGGGACCGACTCCCCGACCCCGACCGACAGCGGCCTCCCGACCGCCCCGAACTCGCCGACCAGCGAGCCCCCGAGCTCCGAGCCGCCGTCCTCGCAGCCGCCCACCTCGACGCCTCCCAGCGACGAGCCGACCGAGCCCACCGGCAACCCCACCGAGCCGACGGACGGCCCCACCGACAGCCCGACGGACGGCAGCACCAGCGGCTCCGGCTCCGGCTCCACCGGCGGCAACAACAACGACCCCGACGGCGGCTCCTCCGCCCAGGAGGCGGGCACCTCCGCGCTCACCGACACCGGTTCCGACACCACGGCCCAGGGCAGCGGCGGTGAGCTCGCCGAGACCGGTGCGGGCCAGACCGCGTTCCTGCTGATCGGCGCCGCGACGATGATCGCCGGCGGCATCGCCTTCCGCGTGCTCCCGCGCCTCGCGGGCAACCGCGGCGGCACGGTCGCCTGACGGTAGCCGTCCCCGTACGGACCGTACGCACGTCGTACGACGAAGGGCCCGGAGCATCGGCTCCGGGCCCTTCGTGCGTGCTCTTGATGTGTGGCTCAGGCGGTCTGGTGCGCCACCAGTGCCAGCGCCGCGATCAGTACCGCGAGCAGGGCGATCAGCGCCATGGGGTTCAGATTCCCCCACGGGTTGTTCTCCTGCTGCAGCCGCTCGCGGTTCGCGCGGCAGACGGGACAGCGGCCCTCGTTCACGGGCGCCGCGCAGTTCGCGCACACCAACCGGTCGTACGTCATGCGCTCGCCCTCCTTGCACCGGCTTCCACGGACACAACGCCCAGGGAAACTAGAACGTTCCCCCTCCACTGTGCCAGGTTCCGCGGGATTCGGCGCGGCCCGCCTTATCCTGCCCCGACCCTGTGCGTTCCAGCCCTTCAAATCCGCGACAAAACGTGCAAGCCTCGCGCAACCCCGGACGCCGACTGCGCGGGCACACCCGGGTCGCGTATGGTCACGCTCACCTACCCCCGGCTACCCGTGGTGCACCCGTGATCCGATTCGACAATGTCTCCAAGGTCTACCCCAAGCAGACCCGCCCCGCTCTCAGGGACGTCTCCCTGGAAGTGGAGAAGGGCGAGTTCGTGTTCCTCGTCGGGTCCTCCGGCTCCGGAAAGTCCACCTTCCTGAGGCTGGTCCTCCGCGAGGAGCGGTGCAGCCAGGGCCAGGTGCACGTGCTGGGCAAGGACCTCGCCCGCATCTCCAACTGGAAGGTGCCGCAGATGCGCCGCCAGCTGGGGACCGTCTTCCAGGACTTCCGCCTGCTGCCCAACAAGACGGTCGCCGAGAACGTGGCCTTCGCGCAGGAGGTCATCGGCAAGTCCAAGGGCGAGATCCGCAAGTCCGTGCCCCAGGTGCTCGACCTCGTCGGGCTCGGCGGCAAGGAGGACCGGATGCCGGGCGAGCTGTCCGGTGGTGAGCAGCAGCGCGTGGCCATCGCGAGAGCCTTCGTGAACCGCCCCAAGCTCCTCATCGCCGACGAGCCCACCGGCAACCTCGACCCGCAGACCTCCGTCGGCATCATGAAGCTCCTCGACCGGATCAACCGGACGGGCACCACCGTGGTGATGGCGACGCACGACCAGAACATCGTGGACCAGATGCGCAAGCGCGTCATCGAGCTGGAGAAGGGCCGCCTCGTCCGTGACCAGGCACGCGGCGTCTACGGCTACCAGCACTGACCGCCGGCCGACCGCCGTCTGATGTCCGTCCACGGAAAGGCCTGAAGAAGCCGCCATGCGCGCCCAGTTCGTACTCTCCGAGATCGGTGTCGGTCTCCGTCGCAACCTGACGATGACCTTCGCGGTCGTCGTCTCCGTAGCCCTGTCCCTGGCCCTCTTCGGCGGCTCGCTCCTGATGAGCGATCAGGTGACCACGATGAAGGGCTACTGGTACGACAAGGTCAACGTCTCGATCTTCCTCTGCAACAAGAGCGACGCCGAGTCCGACCCCAACTGCGCCAAGGGCGCGGTGACCGACGACCAGAAGAAGCAGATCCAGTCCGACCTCGGCAAGATGTCGGTCGTCGAGAAGGTCACGTACGAGTCGCAGGACGAGGCGTACAAGCACTACAAGCAGCAGTTCGGCGACTCCCCGCTGGCCAGTTCGCTGACGCCGGACCAGATGCAGGAGTCGTACCGCATCAAGCTCAAGGACCCGGAGAAGTACCAGGTCATCGCGACCGCCTTCGACGGCCGTGACGGCGTCCAGTCGGTGCAGGACCAGAAGGGCATCCTGGACAACCTCTTCGGCCTCCTGAACGGCATGAACTGGGCGGCCCGCGCGGTCATGGCCCTCATGCTGGTCGTCGCCCTGATGCTGATCGTCAACACCGTGCGCGTCTCGGCGTTCAGCCGCCGCCGCGAGACCGGCATCATGCGCCTGGTCGGCGCCTCCGGCTTCTACATCCAGGCCCCGTTCATCATGGAGGCCGCGGTCGCCGGCCTCATCGGCGGCACGGTCGCCTGCGGATTCCTGGTCGTCGCCCGGTACTTCATCATCGACCACGGCCTCGACCTCTCCCACAAGCTGAATCTGATCAACTTCATCGGCTGGGACGCCGTGTTGACGAAGCTTCCGCTGATCCTCGCGACGAGCCTCCTGATGCCTGCGCTGGCAGCGTTTTTCGCGCTGCGCAAGTACCTCAAGGTGTGACACATGCCAAGAGGGCCGTACGGGCAACCGCCCGTGCGGCCCTTCGCGTTGTCCTAGACTCACCGCCATGTCAGGTCGTGACCTGTTCTGTCAGCCCCGCCGCATTCGCCGCGGGGCCGCCCTGACATTGGTGTTCGCGAGCGTGCTGGTCGCCGGGGCGGCGGCCGGATCGTTCGACGAACCCGGGGCGGCCGACCGGAAATCGGCCTCCGGTACGGCGGGTTCGGCGCCGATGGGGCGTACCGAAGAGGTCGCGAAGGCCGCCGCCGAGGCCAAGGCGGACGGCAAGTCGCCCATGGAGGCCGCCGAGCGGGCCGTCAGCCGCAGCGGGGACCGGTGGGGCGCCGTGTACTCCCAGGGGGAGTACGAGGAGTTCGAGGAGGCCCTCGACGGCCAGTACACCGGCGTCGGGCTCTGGGCCCGGCGCGAGCGGGACGGCCGGATCGAGGTGACCCGTGTGCAGTCCGGGTCGCCCGCCGCCGTCGCGGGCGTCCGCAGGGGCGACCGGCTGCGCAGCGTCGACGGCGAGAACGTCGACGGCAGGCCCGTCACCGAGGTCGTCTCCTTACTACGGGGCGACGCCCAGGACGCCGCCGCCGGCACCGCCGTCACCCTCGGCCTGGAGCGCGGCACGCACGCGTGGCGGGAGACCGTGCGGCGCGCCCGCCTCTCCACCGACTCGGTGAGCGTCCGCAGGCTCACGGGCGATGTCACCGTCATCAAGATCGCCGCGTTCACCAAGGGCGTCGGCGACCTCGTCCGCACCGCCGTACGGCAGGCCCCCGCCGACTCCTCGTTCATCCTCGACCTGCGCGGCAACTCCGGCGGCCTGGTCACCGAGGCCGTCACCACCGCCTCCGCGTTCCTCGACGGCGGCCTCGTCGCCACGTACGACGTCGACGGCCGGCAGCGCGCCCTGCACGCGACCGCGGGCGGCGACACCACCAGACCGCTGGTCGCGCTGGTCGACGGCGGCACGATGAGTGCGGCCGAGATGCTCACCGGCGCCCTCCAGGACCGCGGCCGCGCGGTCGTCGTGGGCTCCAGGACCTTCGGCAAGGGCTCGGTCCAGATGCCGAGCAAACTCCCCGACGGCGTCGTCGCCGAACTGACCGTCGGCCACTACCGCACCCCCTCCGGCCGCACCGTCGACGGCCGGGGCATCACCCCCGACCTCGACGTCACCGCCCAGGGACAGGCCGCCGTGGAGCGCGCCGAGACGGTGTTGAGCGGCCTCGGGGACGCTTCCTAGCCGCCTTTCGGCGCCCTGGGTAATCGCCTTTCCCTCGGACCCCCTGGTAGTGCGAAAATGGCAGCACTATGAGCAAGGGAATGTACGTACCCAAGGAGTCCCAGCCCAAGCAGGGCGGTGGGGCCGCCGGCGGCAAGGCCAGGGACGGCGAGAAGGGCGGCAAGCGCAAGATCGTCGCCCAGAACAAGAAGGCCCGGCACGACTACGCGATCATCGACACCTACGAGGCCGGGCTCGTGCTCTCCGGCACCGAGGTCAAGTCGCTGCGTGAGGGCCGGACCTCGCTGACCGACGGCTTCGTCCAGATCGACGGGGGCGAGGCGTGGCTGCACAACGCCCACATCCCCGAGTACCACCAGGGCACCTGGACCAACCACTCGGTGCGCCGCAAGCGCAAGCTGCTCCTGCACCGCGAGGAGATCGACAAGCTGGAGGCCAAGACCCAGGAGACGGGTCACACGATCGTGCCCCTGGCCCTGTACTTCAGCAACGGCCGGGCGAAGGCCGAGATCGCCCTCGCCCGAGGCAAGAAGGAGTACGACAAGCGGCAGACCCTGCGCGAGAAGCAGGACCGCCGGGAGTCGGACCGCGCGATCGCGGCGGCCAAGCGCAAGCAGCGCGGCGAGTAGCGGTCCTTCGTGCGGGCCGTCGCCGGGAATACGGTGGCCTCGGCGCGCGTTGGTCACGTACGATGGCAACAGCACCCCACAGCGGGTGCGCATCCCTCTCCGGAGGGCTTGAAAAAACAACATGGGGATGATCGGTTTCGACAGCGGCTGTCGAAGCAGGTGAAGCGTGTCGAGGAAGCGGCAATGATCTCGTAAACCATATGTCGCAACCAATAATCGCCAATTCCAAGAGCGATTCCCAGTCCTTCGCCCTCGCTGCCTAATAACAGCGACTGAAGGACCCTAAAAGGGTGTCAGCCCGGGAGTGTTCCCGACCCGGACCCTGGCATAATCTAGGGAACTAAACCATCGAGCCCGGTCACGGGGTTCGATGGGAAATCAAACAGTGACTGGGCCCGTCGGCGACTTGTTCGCGTGATCGCCGGGGCCGAGAAAATCACAGCGAACTGCACACGGAGAAGCCCTGCTTCTGCACCGGTGGACGCGGGTTCGATTCCCGCCATCTCCACTCATCCCATGTGGGTAAAGCCCCCGCTGCTTCGGCAGCGGGGGCTTTTTCCTGTCACCGGACGGCGAAGGTGGCCATGCGCAGCCCGTCACTCAGGACCAGATACACGTCCGTCCGTCCCTTCGCCGCACCCGCGAGGTCGGCGGTCACCGTCTCGTAGTCGTACGACGATCCCGTCCCGCCCGTGTGTGCCGTACCGACGAGCCTGCCGGTCGGAGAACCCAGCCGGACCTCGACCGTGCCGGCGCCCGTGCTCGCCACCCGGGCCGTGAACGTCCGTGCCCCCGTGCCCCATTGCGCGTCCGCGAACTTCAGCCACGCCCCGTCCGCGGCCGCGCCCACCGCAGTGCCGCGCGCCTTGGACTCGTCCACGAGGTGAATGCCGGAGTAGTCGTCGAAGTTCTCGGCGCGGGTCGTCCGGGCCAGGTTCCGGGGCGGGATGGTCTCGCCGTGGACGCGCCAGGTCGTCCGGGCGCGGATGTCCGCCGACGACGCTCCGGCCAGGACGTCGTACGTGCCGCTTTCCACCGTCCATGTCGAGCGGGTGACATCCCAGTGGGCGAGGTCTTTCCGCTGGACTTTCAAATGGACTTTCTTTGTCTCGCCCGGTTTCAGTGAGACCCGTTGGAAGGCCTTCAATTGTTTCAGGGGTTCTTTGTCGCGGGATGTCCGCTGGTGTGTGTAGAGCTGTACGACCTCGTCGCCCGACCGGGTGCCGGTGTTCGTCACCGGGAGTTCGTAGCCGCCGGCGACGGCTTTCAGGGTGCCGTAGCGGAAGGTCGTGTACGAGAGGCCGTAGCCGAAGGGGTAGAGCGGGGTGCCCCGGAAGTACTGATAAGTACGGTCGGACTTGATGATGTCGTAGTCGAGGATCGACGGGAGGTCCGACTCCGAGCGGTACCAGGTCTGGCTGAGGCGGCCGGACGGGTTCACGTCGCCGTAGAGGACGTCCGCCAGCGCGTTGCCCGTCTCCTGGCCCGCGTGGGAGGTCCAGAGGAGGGCGGGAACCTCCTTCTGCAGGGCGCCGAGTGTAGTCGGGTAGCTGTTCTCGACCACGACCACCGTCTTCGGGTTGGCCGCGCGGACCGCCTTGACCAGGGCATCCTGGCTCGGGGCGAGGGACAGGTCGGTGCGGTCGTGGGCCTCGCGGCCGTTGATCGACGGCATGGAGCCGATGACGACGACCGCCGTGCCCTTGCCCCTGACCGCCGCCACCGCGTCGGCGACGCCGCTGCGGACGACGTCCTTCGCGTAGTGGGCGGCCTGGTCCTTCGACACCAGGCCCAGAGTGCCGTTCGCGTCGGACGGGCCGAGGTAGAGGGGGTTCGACCACCAGGACTCCGACGTCTCGTAGCCCGCGTACTTCAGCAAGTACGTGCCGTCGTCCTGCTGTTCCAGCCTGAACTGCTGCTGTACGTACCAACCGTTGGGCTGCGTCTGGTCGTTGACGAAGTTCGACCAGTTGTAGCCGACGTACTTCCCGTTGGCGGCCGAGCGCAGGGTGACGATGCCGGAGCCCCAGTCGAAGGCGTCGAACTGGGCTGCCGTCGTGGGGGTGTTGGCGGTCTCCTGCAAGGGTGCGCCGGTGTCGCCGGTGCCTGCCGTGACGTACTTGCCGGTCGTCGTGTCGCGCAGCGCGATGCGGTCGACGCCCTCGCTGGTCGTGACGCCGGTGCCGAGCTTCGTGGCGATGCCCTGCGCGGGGGTGACCGCGTAGGGGAGCGTGCCCGAGTACCAGTCCGTGTAGAGGGTGTCGGCGAGCGGGCCGACGACGGCGACGTCCTTGCCCGAACTCCTCAGCGGCAGCGCCCCGTTGTTCTTCAGCAGGACCGTGCCCTCGGCCGCCGCCTTGCGCGCCAGCCGCTGGTGCGCGGGACTGTTGATGACGGACGCGTCGATCGAGCCGTATCTGCCGCCGCCCGGGTCGAACTCACCGAGCCGGACGCGGACGGAGAGGATGTCCGACACCGCCTTGTCCACGTCCGAGACCTTCAACAAGCCTTGTTGCAAGGCCGAGTTGATCGCCGCCGTCGTCGGGCCGGGGTCGGCGCTGTTGTCCGTGAAGCTGTCCACCCCGGCCTTCAGCGCGGCCGCGTCGCCTTCCGTGACGCTCGGGTAGTACTGCTGCGGGGTGACGAGGTTGCCGGGGGCGAAGGCGTCGGTGACGTTGAGCAGGCTCTGGTCGGTCCACTTCCGCACGACGTCGTTCAGGTCCGGATTCACCGTGCTGGGGCGGCCGTTGACGAGGTTGTACGACGTCATCACGCCCGTGGCCGCGTCCGCCTCGATCGCCGGTCTGAACGCGGCCTCGTCGTACTCCTTCTCCACCCGGGGGCGGAGATCGGAGGACGTGGTCGCGCGGTCGACCTCGTTGTTGTAGCCGAGGTAGTGCTTGAGGGTGGGGGCCGTCTTGAGGTGGTCCGGGTCGCCGCCGGTCAGGCCCTCGCCGTAGGCCGTCGAGAGGGCGCCGGTGAGTTCCGGGTCCTCGCTGTAGCCCTCCTCGTTGCGGCCCCAGCGCGGGTCGCGGAGGAGGTTGACCACCGGGGCCCAGAGGTTCAACCCCCAGCCGTCCGGGCGCTGTTGCTGGAAGCCGCGGGCCTCGTCGCCGACCGCCGAGCCGACCTGCCGCATCAGCGCCGGGTCCCAGGTCGAGGCGAGTCCGACGGCCTGCGGGAAGACGGTGGCCTTGCCGAGCCAGGCGACGCCGTGCAGGGCCTCGGTGCCGGTGCGGAAGGACTGGATGCCGAGGCGCGGGATCGCGGGCTCGTACTGGTGGAGAAGGGAGATCTTCTCGTCGAGGGTCAGCCGGCCGAGCAGGTCGTCGACGCGCCGGCTCACGGGGAGGGTCGGGTCGCGGAAGGGGTACGGGGTGTCGGCCGTCGCCGGGACCGTCGCTCCCAGGCCGGCGATCAGGGCGAAGGCGACGACGAGCGTGGTGCTGTGTCTTCTGGTGCTGTGTCTTCTTCTCGTGCCTTTCATGTCGCGGCTCCTTCACATAGGGCCTTGCACCAACGGTGGTGATCTCAGGGCGCGTTGCGCGGTGCCGTGCTCGCGCGCTCCATCAGCCGGGGCGCCAGCAGGGTCGCGTCGGGCACGGCCTCGCCGTCCAGCTTCTTCATCAGCAACTCGACGGCCCTGGAACCGAGTTCGGCGGTGGGCAGCGCGACGGACGTGACCGGGACCCGTACCGACTCGGCGAGCTCGTCGGGGCAGATCGCGGTGATCGACAGATCCCCGGGAACCCGCAGCCCGAGCTGCTCGAAGGCGTCGACGAGGGGTTCCACAAGGGGTTCGTTGTGGACGACCACCCCGGTCAACGCGGGCTGTTCCCGCAGCAGTTGCTCCGCTACGGCCACGGCGGCGCCCGGTGCCGCCTCGCAGGGGTGGACGGAGGAGGAGAGGCCGTTGCGGTCGGCGGCGGCCGTGAAACCCTGAACGACCCGCTGGGCGAAGGCGGTTCCGCGGACGTACACCTCGGGCGGCGATCCGACGAGGGCGACGACCCGGTGCCCAAGGCCCGCGAGCCGTTCCACGCACAGCTCACCCGCCGCCTTGAAGTCGAGGTCGATGCAGGTCAGTCCGTCCGCCTCGGCGGGGAAGCCGATCATCACCGACGGCCGGTCCAGGGACCGCAGCAACGGCAGCCGGGGATCGTCGAGTTGGACGTCCATCACGATCATCGCGTCGACGAGTGCCGTGTCCGCGACCCGGCGCAGGCCCTCCTCGCCCTCCTCCTGGGTGAGCAGCAGGACGTCGTGGTCGTGGCGGCGGGCGGTGGTCACCACGGACACCGCGAACTGCATGACGACCGGGACATGGATGCCGGTCCGTAAGGGGATCACCAGGGCCAGCACGTTCGACCGGCTGCTGGCCAGGGCGCGGGCACCGGCGTGCGGCCGGTAGCCCAGCTCGCGGATGGACGCCTCGACGCGCAGCCGGGTCTCCTCGGAGATCGGCCGCTTGCCGCTCAGGGCGTACGACACGGTGCTCGGGGAGACGCCGGCGTGCCGGGCCACGTCCGTGATCTTCACCATCAGCCCAGCTCCAGGGTGAGGAACCCGCTGCCCGACCGCGTCCTGTCCCCGGCGGCCAGCGCCCACGACAGGGTGGGATCGCTGCAGGACGCCCGGAGCGTGTCCCCCTCCCGTACGACGGTGAAGGTCACCTCGCCGACCGACACCGTCACCTGCGCGCCCCGCCCCAGGTCGTAGGCCCGCAGGGTGACGCCGTCGGCGTGGTCGTAGTCCGGCCGGTCGGCCACCGCGCCCACCGGGATCACCGCGCCCGGCCGCACCATCAGGGGCACGCTGTCGAAGCCGTGCCGCTCGCGCACCCAGCGCGGTCCGGTGACCGTGCGGCCGGTGAGGTAGTGGGTCCAGGTGCCCTCGGGGACGTAGTACGAGACGTCGCCGTCGTCGCTGAAGACGGGCGCGACCAGCAGATCGCTCCCGAGCATGTACTGCCGTTCCAGGTGCGCGCACCCGGGGTCGTCCGGGAACTCCAGGACCATCGCCCGCATCATCGGGACGCCCTCGGCGGAGGCGGTGCGCGCGGTCTCGTAGAGGTACGGCATGAGGCTCAGCTTCAGGCGGGTGAACTGCCGCAGCACGTCGACGGATTCCTCGTCGAAGAGCCACGGGACGCGGTACGACGAGCTGCCGTGCAGGCGGCTGTGGGAGGACAACAGGCCGAAGGCCAGCCAGCGTTTGAAGAGGGCGGGGGTCGGGGTGCCCTCGAAGCCGCCGATGTCGTGGCTCCAGTAGCCGAACCCGGACAGGCCCAGCGAGAGGCCGCCGCGCAGGGACTCGGCCATCGACTCGTACGTCGCCTCGCAGTCGCCGCCCCAGTGAACGGGGTACTTCTGGCTGCCCGTTGTGGCCGAGCGGGCGAAGACGACCGCCTCGCCCTCGCCCCGGTGTTTGCGCAGGACGTCGAAGACGGTGCGGTTGTAGAGGTAGGTGTAGTAGTTGTGCATCCGCTCGGGGTCCGCGCCGTCCGCGTAGGCGACGTCGACGGGGACCCGCTCGCCGAAGTCGGTCTTGAAGCAGTCGACACCCTGCGCGAGGAGCGCCTCCAGCTTTCCGGCGTACCAGTCACGGGCGGCCGGACTGGTGAAGTCGACCAGGGCCATGCCCGGTTGCCACAGATCCCACTGCCACACGCTGCCGTCAGGCCGGCGGAGGAGATGTCCGAGCGCCTTGCCCTCGGCGAAGAGAGGGGAGCGCTGCGCGATGTACGGGTTGATCCAGACGCAGATGTGCAGGCCGCGTTCCTTGAGCCTGGCGAGCATGCCCTCCGGGTCGGGGAAGACCCTCGGGTCCCACTCGAAGTCGCACCAGTTGAACTCGCGCATCCAGAAGCAGTCGAAGTGGAAGACGGACAGCGGGAGTTCGCGCTCCCGCATGCCCTCGATGAACGACGTCACCGTCTCCTCGTCGTACGAGGTGGTGAACGACGTGGACAGCCACAGCCCGAACGACCAGGCGGGCGGGAGCGCGGGGCGGCCGGTGAGGGCGGAGTACTTGCGGAGGATGTCCTTCGGGGTCGGGCCGTAGATGACGTAGTACGTCAACTGCTGGCTCTCCACGCTGAACTGCACCCGGGACACGGCCTCCGAGCCGACCTCGAAGGAGACCCGGCCGGGGTGGTCGACGAAGACGCCGTAGCCCGCGTCGGTGAGGTAGAAGGGGATGTTCTTGTAGGCCTGCTCGGTGGCGGTGCCGCCGTCGGCGTTCCACATGTCGACGACCTGGCCGTTCTTGACGAGCGGGCCGAAGCGCTCGCCAAGTCCGTAGACGGACGTGCCCACTTGGAGCCCGAGCTGCTCGCGGAGGTAGTGGGCGCCGGTCGCGTCGCGCATGATGCCCATGCCCTTGGGGCCGCTGCCGGTGAGGACCCGGCCGTGCGCGAGGAAGTCGACGTGCCAGGGGCCGGTGCGGGCGACCTGGACGGAGAGCGCGCCGGAGGTGAGGGTCGCGTGCTCGTCGTCGTAGGACGTCTGGACTCCGCTGTGCCGTTCTGGGGGACATCCCCCAGACCCCCGGACCTCGCTGTGCACGTCGAACCGGGGGCCGCGCGGCTGTTCGCCCTCGAAGTGGGTGAAGGTGACGCCGATGACGTCGGGCAGCGGGGCGTGGGCGCTGATCGTCACGACCGGTCCCTTCAGCAGGTCGCCGCGGTGGCGGATCGGCATGGTCGGCGCGTGGATCTCCAACGCGCCTTCCGGGGCGGTGACATCGAGGACCTCGACCGGGTGGGCGGCGGTGACGCCCTCGCGCAGCAGCCAGTAGCCGTCGGTGAACTTCATGTGGGGGTCCCCTTACTACTTGACGGCACCCACGGCGATGCCGCGCGTGAGGGTCCGCTGGAAGACGAGGAAGAAGACGATGGCGGGCAACACACCCAGCAGGGCGGCCGCGTTGGTCATCGTGGCGTCCATCAGGCGCTGGCCCTGGAGGACGCCGAGGGCCACCGACACGGTCTGGTTGTCGTTGGAGATCAGCATGACCAGGGGGAGCAGGAACTCGTTCCAGGTCCAGATGAAGAAGAAGACCAGCAGCACGCCGATCGTGGGGCGGCTGACGGGGACCACGATCCGCCACAGCACCTGCCACTTGGTGGCGCCGTCGATCCGGGCGGCCTCGATGATCTCGCGGGGGAACTGGCCGAGCACGGACGAGAGGAGATACGTGCCGAACGCCGCCTGGATCACCGTGAAGACGATGATGACGCTCAACCTCGTGTCGTACAGGCCGACTTGCTTGCTCAGGTAGTAGAGCGGGTAGACCAGCGCCTCCTGCGGCAGCATGTTGGCGAGGACGAAGAACGCCAGCACCCAGGTGCGGCCCTTGATCCGGCCGATGCCGATCGCGTACGCGTTGAGGACGGACAGGACGGCCGCCAGGACGGCCACCGAGCCGCTGATCACCGCCGAGTTGACGAGTTTCTGCCCGAAGTCGACGCGCTGCCAGAAGTCCTTGAGGCCGTCCAGGTAGAGGCCCTGGGGGAGGCTCAGGGGGCCGTGTTCGGAGTACTCGGCCGGTGACTTCACGGCGTTGACCAGGACGATCAGGAACGGCACGACCATGAAGAGGGCCGCGATGCACAGGGCGATCAGGACCGGGTAGCGGCGCAGGGCGGTCGTCATGCGCGGTCACCTTCCTCCGCGCGGGTCTGGAGTTTCAGGAAGGCGAGCGAGAGCACCAGGATGATCACCGTCAACACCGTTGATATCGCGGCTCCGTAGCCGACCTGGGTCTTCTCGAAGAACGTGGTGAAGGAGAAGTAGGACGGCACGTCGGTCGCGCCGCCGGGTCCGCCCTTCGTGAGGACGTACACCGCGCCGAACACCTTGAGCGCGGCGATCGTGCACCACGTGAGGACGACGTAGATCTCCGGGCGGATCTGCGGCAGCGTGATGTGCCAGAAGCGGCGCCACCAGCCCGCGCCGTCCAGCTCGGCCGCCTCGTACAGCTGGGGGTCGACGCGTTGCAGCCCGGCCATGAACACCACGAGCGGGAAGCCGAGTTGGACCCAGACCATGACGCCCATGACGCTGTAGAGCGCGATGTCCGGATCGCCCAGCCAGTCCTGCTGCCAGGAGCCCAACCCCAAGGCTTTCAAGAGGGCGTTGAGGGAGCCGTTGTCGGGGGCGAGGATCCAGCTCCAGACGATGCCGGCGACCGCGATCGGCAGTACCTGGGGGAGGTAGAAGCAGGCGCGGAGGATCGCGGCGACACGGGTGCCGAAGTGCTTGGCGACGTAGTCGAACAGGGCGGCGGCCAGGACGAGTCCGACGACCGTCGGTACGGCCGCCATCGCCACGACCATGAACAGGCTGTGCCGGAACGACGCCCAGAACTCCGAATCGTCCAGCAGATCACGGTAGTTGGCGAGGCCCGTCCACTTCGGGTCGCCGACACCCTGCCAACTCGTGAAGCTCACGGCCGTGTTCATCAGGAACGGGACGACGATCACGGCCAGGGCCGCGAGGGCGCCGGGGAGCAGGAACAGGGCGTAGGAGTTGCGCGGGCGACGGGCCGGGTGCCGCGCGGCGTCACGCTGGTCGAGCACCCGGCCGTCCTTCTCGGCGGTGACCGTCATGTCGACGGGACGCCCTTGTCGTACGCCTTCTGCAGGTTGCTCAGATAGGCGTCCGGCTTCTCGCTGTTCGTGATCAGCTTCTGGGTCTCGGAGACGAGGACGTCGTAGAAGCCGGGGACCGGCCAGTCCGGGTAGAAGGCGAGGCCGTCGCGGGCGGAGACGGTGTTGAAGTTGGCGATCAGCTGCTTCGACTTGGGGTCGGTGATCGCCGAGGTGTCGGCCGCGACCGGGATGCCGCCCTTGTTGCCCATCAGGTTCTGGATCTTCTTCGACAGGGTGATGTCGATGAAGTCGTAGGCGAGTTGCTTGTTCTTGGCGCCCTTGGGGACGACCCAGATGTTGCCGCCGGAGCCGAGGGTGAGGTTCGAGCCGGGCCACAGCGTCGTGTCCCAGTCGAACTTGGCCTCCGTCTGGAAGCGGCCGTACCACCAGCTGCCGGAGAACAGGATCGGGGCCTTGCCCTGGATCCAGGAGACTCCGGCGTCCTCGGCCTTGGTGCCGCTGGAGGTCTTGGCGATGTAGCCCTTCTTGACCCAGTCGGCGAAGGTGGTCGCCGCGTACGTCCAGGCCGGGTCGTGGAAGTCCGTCTTGCCCTTGTACAGCTCGTACTTGTCGACCCAGGCGCGGTCCGCCTTCGACAGGGCGAGCTGGTACAGGTACTGCTGGGCGACGTACTCGGCGCCGGCGTTGGCGAGGGGGGTGACGCCCTTCGCCTTGAACTCGCCCAGTGCGGTGGTCAGTTCGTCGAACGTCTTCGGTTCGGCGATCTTGTACTTCTTGAAGAGGGCCTTGTTGTAGTAGACCATCGTGTACTCGCCGTAGTCGGTGACGCCGTACCACTTGCCGGAGCCCATCACTCCGTCGGTGTTGTAGACGTCCGTCGTGCCCACGCTCGACGGGATCTTCTTGTCCCAGCCGCGTTTCGTCGCCTCGGCGGTGAGGTCGGTGAGCAGGCCCTGTTTCGAGAGCAGGCCCGCCGTCGCGTTGCCCTTGTTGTACTCCATGATGTCCGGGGCGTCGGAGGAGTTCAGGACCATCGGGGCGGTCTTCTGGATCTGCTCGAAGCCCTTCTCCTCGAACTTCACCTTCACGCCCGGGTGTTGGGCCTCGAACTCCTTGATCGCCTCGTTCCACGCGACGCCCATCGCGCTGTCGGGGCCCTCGTAGTGCCAGAGCTTGAGGGTCTTGCCGTCCGAAGAGCCGTTGTCCGAACTGCCGCCGCAGGAGGTGAGGAGCAGGGATCCGGTGAGGATCAGTGCGGCTGTCGTTGCTCGCCGGTGTGTCGTCAGCATCCAGTGCCTCCAGGGGGGATCGGAGGGAGTCGAATCGATTCGACGAGGTCTGTCGAAGCGCTTCGATGGAGGAAGGTATGTAGGGGCTGTGGGGGCGTCAATGGGTTGGGCGGAGATTGGCGCAAGCGGTTCGATGGGGTTGTGGGTCGCGCCCCTGGGTGGGTTGCCCTCAAGGGGTTGGGTTGCGGGCGCCCGCAAGGAGGGCTGTGGTTGCTGCCGCGACCGGTAGCCAGAAGGCTGTCGTCGGTGAGGTGTGGTCCGTTGTCCAGCCCGCTGTCGCGGAGCCGCAGGCGATTCCCGTCAGCAAGCCCGTCACCGCCAGGCTCATGGACTCGTTCAACCGGCCTTCCGGGGCGCGCTGTTGGAGCAGGGTCATCGCCGTGACCATCGTCGGGGCCGTCGCCGTGCCGGCCAGGAGCAGGGCGACCGCCAGTGCCGGCAGGGAGTCGAACGTGCTCGCCGCCAGCAGGGGGAGGGACATCGCGATGCTCATCGCCAACAGGCACCGCTGTATGAGGCGTTCAGCGGAGCCCCTCGGTTTCAGCCTGCCGTACAGCAGGCCCGCCGTGCAGGAACCGGCTGCCTGGAGCGCCAACACCGCGCCGCCCACTGCCTGGTGACCGGTCGCGTCCGTGTACGCGAGCGTGGCGACCTCCATCGAACCGAACACCGCGCCGGTCGCCAGAAACCCGGCGAGGAGAGCGGGGACGCCGGGGGCGCGGAGGGGCGAACTGCCCTTTGGCGTCGGGCTCGGTGGGGGCTCCGTCTTGCGCTGGGCCGTGAAGATCAGGATGCCGGTCAGGAGCAGCACCGCCCCCGTCAACGTGCCCGCCTCCGGGAAGAGCGTGCCGCAGAGCAGGGTCGCCAGGACCGGGCCCAGCATGAAGCACAGTTCGTCGGCCGCCTGCTCGAAGGAGTTCGCCGTGTGGAGGGAGTCCGGGTCGTCGGCCAGGAGGTGAGCCCAGCGGGCGCGGGACATGCCGCCGGTGTTGGGGGTGGTCGCGGTGGCGGCGTAGGCGGCGAACAGGGTCCAGTCGGGGGCGTCGTAGTGCACGCAGAGGATCAGGGACAGGGAGCCGAGGACCGCGACTGCCGTTGCCGGTATCGCTGTTCGGGACTGGCCGTGGCGGTCGGTCAGCCTCGCCGTCCAGGGGCCCGCCAGCGCTGTCGCCGCCAGGCCGGTTGCCGTGACGGCGCCTGCCAGGGCGTACGAACCCCTTGAACCGGCGATCATCACGACCGCGCTCACGCTCAACATGCCCGCGGGGAGGCGGGCGATGAGGTTTCCGGCGGTGAAGGCCCGGGTGCCGGGGAGGGTGAAGAGGTGGCGGTAGGTGGGGTGGGGGCGGCCGGTGGTGGGCGGTTGTGGCATGCCGTAACCGTCGCCCGGAGTGGATCACCGGGTCCAACACCTGGTCCGCGTCGATTCACGCACCCTCGTTGTAGGTTCGCCGGATGCCAGACTCCCTCGAACCCCGGCTTCTGCGCGCCTTTCTCGCCGTGGCCGAAGAGCTGCACTTCACCCGGGCCGCCGCCCGCCTCTACGTCGCCCAGCAGGCGCTCAGTCGTGATGTGCGGCGGTTGGAGCGGGAGTTGGGGGTGGAGTTGTTCGTGCGGAGCACTCGGCAGGTGGCGCTCACGGCGGACGGTGAGCGGTTGGTGCCGTATGCGCGGCGGGTGCTCGGCGCGCAGGAGGAGTTGCTCGCCGCGTTTCGGGGAGCGGGGGCTCGGCCTCTTCTCGTCGATCTGAATACGCCGGGGTTGGGGACCGGGCGGCGGGTGTTGCAACGTGCTCGTGAACTCGTCCCGGAGCAGGAGCTGATGGTCCGGTACGAGAGTGGACTGGGCGGTGCGGCGGGGGAGTTGATCGCCGGGCGGCTCGATGTGTCGTTCGGGCGGTTCGGTGGGCTGGAGGCGGGGGTGCGGGCCGGGCTCAGGCATCAGTTGGTGCGGTACGAGCCGATGGCGGTCGTGCTGCCCGAGGGGCATCGGCTGGCCGCGCTCGACGAGGTGCCCCTGGCCGCGCTCGCGGGGGAGGTCGTGTACGCCGGTGCCGGGAATCCCCGTACGCCGGAGTGGACGGATCTCGCGCGCCGACTGTTCGAGGGACGCGGGATCTCGGTCGCGCCGCCCGCGCCCATGGCCGTAGGCGAAGAGGAGTTCGAACGGGTCATGGCGAGGACGGGGACGCCGATTCTCGCCGTGGTGGATTTTCCGGCCACGCCCCGGACCGTGGTGCGGCCACTGGTGGACCCGGTGCCGTTGTCCGCCGTGTCGCTCGTGTGGCGAAAGGGGCTGGTGCACACCGGATTCGATGCGCTTAGACGTGCTGCGGCGGAGATCGGCAACGCGTGCGGCTGGCTGCGTCGGCCGGTTAACGGATGGATTCCAGCCATCGACGTGGACATGCTAAAAAGGAGAAATTGACGCATCCCGCCACATGAAGAGGTCGCCGTGCGCTACCTTCAGGGCCTGAGCACGGTGTGGTAAGGGGGGCGCGCGGACCGGGTGGGGGCCTGGTTCGGCGGCGTGTGCTCAGGGTCGTTTGCGCACCCGGAACAGTCCCGTGGGGGGATGTGCGTGCGCATGGAAAAGTGGCGAGAAGACGCCCAACCGGAATGGCCCCAAGCTGCATCCGCGACCAGAGAAGTACCGGTCATAGGTGGAGAGGCCCAAGGGGTTCCGGTGACTGGAGCAACTGGAGCGAGTGGAGGATCAGAGGTCCTGGAGGGCGGCCGTCATGCCGCCAAGGACGGGCCGCGAACGGCGAAGGATCGTCCTCGTACGGCGAAGGACGGTCCCCGTATACGGACCGGGTGGCCCGAGCCGCCCGCCGGCCGGCAGATGTCCGGCGCGGGTGCCGGGATACTCGCCGATCCCTGGGGCGCTTCCGCGGCGTCCGCCGCGTTGGCGGGGACCGCGTCCGCCGCGGCCGACCCCGACGAAGTGACCGTCCAGCTCGACGGGACCGCCCCGCAGGCGGACTCCGGTGGCAGGGGCGGTGCCGGTGCGGGCCAGGAGGGTTCCGACGGGCCCGTGTTCGTCGACGAGTCCGGCCGTCGCAGCCGTAGGTACCGCAGGATCGGTATGGCCATCGGCATCGCGTGCGCGGTCTACGCCGTCGTCATCGTCATCACGCTGCTGTCCGGGAGTTCGGACGCGCCGTGGCTGCCGGTGCCGGGGCAGAAGGACGACGCGCCCGCGGGCAAGGTCGACACCTCGCCGCTGCCCGCCGAGTCGGGCCACCCGTCCGGGGCCGGTGACAGTGTCGCGCCCGGCAACATCCCGACGGCGAGCGACGGTACGACGCCCTCGCCCGGCGCGAGTGTCAGCGGTTCGGCCGGCGCGTCCGCCAAGCCCGGTGCCAAGGCGAGCACCTCCGCGTCGCCGCGGCCGTCCACCAGCAGGAGCGCCTCGACGCCGGGCGGCGGGAGCGCGAGCAACCCGGTCGTACAGCCTTCGCTGCCGGTCTCGTCCTCGCCCGATCCGACGACGGTGCCCAGTTCGAGCCCGCCGTCCGAGCCGTCATCGACCCCGAGCCCGACGGCGGGCACCGGCACGGTGGCCGACGCCCCGAGCAGCCCGTCGCCCGTGGCGCAGGGGCCGGCCGCGCCGTCCGAACAGGCACCGGCCCCGTCCAAGACCCCGGAGCACATCGTCTGATGGCATCGCACAACCGCCGCCCCAAGGCCACGAACCCGGCCCCGGGCGGCCGTCACGGAGCAACTCCGGCTGCCACGAACGGAGTTGGCGCACACGCCGCACGCCCGGGTGGGGGCGGGGTGCCTGTCCCGCCGCCGGGCGGGGACGGGGCGTATCCCCGGTCCCCGGCCGGAGCCGGGGCACCCGCCTCACCCGTGAGCGGAGGAGGCGGGGCGCACGCCGCACGCCCGGGCGGAGGTGGGGCACACAGCTCGCACCCGGGCGGAGCGGGGGAGCGCGCCTCACGTCCGAGTGGGCCCGAGGCGCGCGCCCCGCGCCCGAAACGAGGTGCGGCGCGCACCCCGCGCGCTCCTCGACGGCGCCGCCTGTCCATGCGGTTCCTGCTGCCGATGCTGCTCCTCGTCGCCCTGCTGGCGATGCTGATGCTGCGCGGCTACGTCCACAGCGAGATCCTCGCCGACCACCGCATCCGCCCCGAGGCCGCGACCAACAAGGTCCCGGACAAGATCCTCGACGGCGGCCCGGTCATCGACACCCGCAGCGGCCGTACGACCAGCCTGAACGTGCCGAACCACGACATCGTCCTGACCTTCGACGACGGCCCCGACCCGACCTGGACGCCCAAGGTCCTGGACGTGCTGAAGAAGCACCACGCGCACGCCGTCTTCTTCGTCACCGGCACCATGACCTCGCGCTACCCGGACCTGGTCAAACGCATCGTCGACGAGGGCAACGAGGTCGGTGTGCACACCTTCAGCCACCCCGACCTCTCCTTCCAGTCCAAGAAGCGCATCGACTGGGAGCTGTCCCAGACCCAGCTGGCGATCACCGGCGCGGCCGGCATCCGGACCTCGCTGTTCCGGCCGCCGTACTCGTCGTCCGCCGACGCGATGGACAACCTGTCCTGGCCGGTGACCCAGTACATCGGCACCCGCGGCTACATCACCGTCGTCAACAACACGGACAGCGAGGACTGGCAGAAGCCCGGCGTCGCGAAGATCATCAGCAACGCCACCCCGCGCGCGGGCAAGGGCGCGATCGTCCTCATGCACGACTCCGGCGGCGACCGGCACCAGACCGTGCAGGCGCTCGACAAGTTCCTGCCGGAGATGCAGGCCAAGGGCTACACGTTCGACAACCTCACCGAGGCGCTCGGCGCGGGCAGCGCGCTCACCCCGGTGACCGGCGTCGACCTGTGGAAGGGCAAGGCGTGGATCTTCCTGGTCCAGGCCTCGGACAGCATCATGGACGTCCTGGTGGTCGGCCTCGCCATCACCGGCTCGCTCGTCATCGCCCGCTTCGCGATGATGCTGCTGCTCTCCGCGATCCACGCCCGCCGGGTGCGCCGCAAGGGCTTCGCCTGGGGGCCACCGGTCACCGAACCGGTCACGGTGCTCGTGCCGGCGTACAACGAGGCCAAGTGCATCGAGAACACGGTCCGTTCACTCATGCTGAGCGAGCATCCGGTCGAGGTGATCGTCGTCGACGACGGCTCGGCCGACGGCACGGCGAGAATCGTCGAGGCGATGAACCTGCCGAACGTGCGGGTCGTACGCCAGGTCAACGCGGGCAAGCCCGCCGCGCTCAACCGCGGTCTGGCGAACGCCAGTCACGACCTCATCGTCATGATGGACGGCGACACGGTCTTCGAACCGGCCACTGTGCGCGAGCTGGTGCAGCCCTTCGGCGACCCGCGCGTCGGCGCGGTCGCGGGCAACGCCAAGGTCGGCAACCGCGATTCCCTCATCGGCGCCTGGCAGCACATCGAGTACGTGATGGGCTTCAACCTCGACCGCCGGATGTACGACATCCTGCGCTGCATGCCCACCATCCCGGGCGCGGTCGGGGCGTTCCGGCGCAGCGCGCTGGAGCGGGTCGGCGGCATGAGCGACGACACCCTCGCCGAGGACACCGACATCACGATGGCGATGCACCGCGACGGCTGGCGCGTGGTCTACGCCGAGAAGGCGCGGGCCTGGACCGAGGCACCGGAGACGGTCCAGCAGCTCTGGTCGCAGCGCTACCGCTGGTCGTACGGCACGATGCAGGCGATCTGGAAGCACCGGGGCGCCCTGCTCGACCGGGGCCCGTCCGGCCGCTTCGGCAGGGTGGGCCTCCCGCTGGTGGCCCTCTTCATGGTGGTCGCCCCCATCCTGGCCCCGCTGATCGACGTGTTCCTGCTCTACGGCCTGGTGTTCGGCCCGACGGAGAAGACGTTCCTCGCCTGGCTGGGCGTCCTCGCGATCCAGGCGTTCTGCGCGGCGTACGCCTTCCGCCTCGACCGCGAGCGCATGACCCACCTGGTCTCGCTGCCCCTGCAGCAGATCCTCTACCGCCAACTCATGTACGTCGTCCTGCTCCAGTCCTGGATCACCGCACTCACCGGAGGCCGCCTGCGCTGGCAGAAGCTGCGGCGGACCGGGGTCGTGGAGGCGCCGGGCGGACCGGTGCCGGCCCAGCGCGGCAGCCGTAGCGACCGGAGGTCGGTGGCATGACACACGGATACACGACCGGGACGAACCAGGGGCCGGGGTCCGGTCCCGAGTCGACGCCGGCGTACGGGATTCCCCAACAGCGCGCGCAGGAACCGGAGTCCGCGCCCGCGCCGGCGAAGGCCAAGGGGGGCGGCGGCCGGGACCGCTACCTGGACCTCCTCCGCTCGATCGCCCTCGTCCGCGTGGTGGTCTACCACCTCTTCGGCTGGGCGTGGCTGTCGGTGCTGTTCCCGTCGATGGGCGTGATGTTCGCGCTGGCGGGGTCCCTGATGGCGCGCTCCCTGAACCGTCCCTCGCTCGGTGTGATCAGGGGCCGGCTGCGCCGACTGCTGCCCCCGCTCTGGGCGTTCGGCGCGGTGGTGCTGGTGATGATGTTCGGGATGGGCTGGAACCCGCTCAAGGACCCCGACATGGGCGGCACTTGGTGGGGTGCGGCGAAGATCCTCGACTACATCGTGCCGGTCGGCGCACCGCCGTATCCCGAGCATCTGGGGTCGGAGTCGGGCCTGTTGGAGAGCTCGTGGGCGGACCAGGCGGCGGGCCCGCTCTGGTACCTGCGGGCGTACCTGTGGTTCGTGATCGCGTCACCGTTGCTCCTGTGGGCGTTCCGCAGGATCCCCTGGGCGACGCTCCTCGCCCCCTTGGCCCTGACGGCGGTCGTGGGCACGGGCCTGGTGACGATCCCCGGCGAGACGGGCAACGCGGTCTCCGACTTCGCGGTGTACGGCGGCTGCTGGGTCCTCGGCTTCGCCCACCACGAGGGCGTACTGAAGCAGGTCCCGCGCTACCTCGCGGTGTCCGGCGCGACCCTGATCATGGGCTTCGGCCTGTGGTGGGCCTCAGGTCATCTCGGCCCCGACGGCTGGGACCTGAACGACATCCCGCTCGCCCAGGCGACCTGGTCCTTCGGCATCGTGGTGATCCTGCTCCAGTACGCCCCGTCCTGGCAGACACTGCCGGGCCGGCTGGCCCGCTGGGACAAGCTGGTCACCCTCTCCAACAACCGCGCCGTCACGATCTACCTGTGGCACAACCTCCTCATCATGGCCACGGTCCCGATCATCGACCAGCTCTACAACCTCCCCTTCATGGAGAGCGACGCGGCAACGTCCTTCCTCGACAAGGCGGACACGTTCCTGATGTTCCTGATGATCTGGCCGCTGATCGCGGTGGCGATCCTCGCCTTCGGATGGATCGAGGACATCGCCGCGAAGCGGAGGCCGAGGCTGTGGCCCAACGGGGTCAGTGGTGGGGGGAGTCGGCGGAGGGGGGCTTGAGGGGTGGGCGGCCTCAACTCCCGCCCGCCGCCTCCCACCTCACCGCCCTCCATCCCCGCTCGTGAGAGCAACGTTCCCTTGTGGTGACTCGTCGGCACAGGGTGGAAACGCTGTCTCCCTACCTTCGGGGACGTATCGCTGCTCGTTACCCCGTAGCGCACCGTGGAGGCGTCATGACAGCCGCTGGGAAGTGGATCGAGCACTGGGATCCCGAGGACGAGACGTTCTGGGGGGAGACCGGGGAGAAGGTCGCCCGGCGGAACCTCGTGTTCTCCGTGCTCTCGGAGCACATCGGGTTCTCGATCTGGACGCTGTGGTCCGTGCTGGTGCTGTTCATGGGCCCGGAGTACGGGCTGACGCCGGCCGACAAGTTCCTGCTGACCTCGATGGTCACGCTGGTCGGCGCGGTCGTCCGGGTGCCGTACACCTTCGCGGTGGCCGTCTTCGGCGGGCGGAACTGGACGATCGTCTCGGCCGGTCTGCTCCTGGTGCCGACCGTCGCCGCGTTCGCCGTGATGAAGCCGGGGACGTCGTTCGACACGTTCCTCTGGATCGGCCTGCTGGCCGGCATCGGCGGCGGCAACTTCGCCTCCTCCATGACCAACATCAACGCCTTCTTCCCGCTGCGGAAGAAGGGGTGGGCCCTCGGGCTCAACGCCGGGGGCGGCAACATCGGAGTGCCCGTCATCCAGCTGGTCGCCCTTGCCATCATCGGTGCCGGTGGCGGGCCGCGCGTGCTGCTCGGGATCTACATCCCGCTCATCCTCCTCGCCGCCGTCCTCGCCGCGCTCTTCATGGACAACCTCACCTCCGTGAAGAACGACACCGGCGCCGCCAAGGACGCCGCGCGCGACCGGCACACCTGGATCATGGCGTTCCTGTACATCGGCACGTTCGGGTCGTTCATCGGGTACGCGTTCGCGTTCGGGCAGGTACTCCAGGTGCAGTTCGGGCGTACGCCGCTCCAGGCCGCGTATCTCACCTTCATCGGCCCGCTGCTCGGCTCGCTCATCCGTCCCGTCGGCGGCTGGCTCGCCGACCGCTACGGCGGCGCCCGGATCACCCTGTGGAACTTCGTCGCCATGGCCGCCGCCACCGCGATCCTGGTCGTCGCCAGCATGGAGAAGTCGCTGCCGCTGTTCGTGACGGTGTTCGTCGTCCTGTTCGTGCTCAGCGGGCTCGGCAACGGGTCGACGTACAAGATGATCCCCGGGATATTCCAGACCAAGGCCCTCGCGAAGGGGCTCGTGGGGGATGCGGCCGCGGCCTACGGGCGCCGGCTCTCCGGTGCCTCCATGGGGCTCATCGGGGCGGTCGGCGCGCTCGGCGGGGTCGGCATCAACCTCGCGTTCCGGCAGTCGTTCCTCTCCTCCGGCTCCGGGACGGGCGCGTTCGTCGCCTTCCTCGTCTTCTACGGCCTCTGCTTCGCGGTGACGTGGGCCGTATACCTTCGCCGCCCCACCGCCCAGGCTCAGGCCAAAGCTTCCGCATCGGAGGCGAAGGCGCAGCTCAGCTACGCGGAGGTGTGACGTAACACCGGCGACATAGAGCCGAACCGAGCCTGTCATGCGCCGTTGACAGGCTCGGTCGGCATGTAGGTACCGCCCACCACCGCACCCACCACCGCATCGACGGCCGCATGTACGACTACGTTCGGGACGAGAGCCATGTACGAGGAACCGCAGCGACCGGATCGCGCGCAGCACGGGCCCCTCTCCGGGTTCACCGTGGGCGTCACCGCCGCGCGCCGTGCGGACGAGCTGGGGGCGTTGCTCCAGCGGCGCGGTGCGGTGGTCGTGCACGCGCCCGCGCTGCGCATCGTGCCGCTCGCCGACGACAGTGAACTGCTCGCCGCGACCAAGGAGTTGATCGAGCAGGCGCCGGATGTCGTCGTCGCCACGACCGCCATCGGATTCCGGGGGTGGATCGAGGCGGCCGACGGGTGGGGACTGGGGGAGGCGCTCCTCGAACGGCTGCGCGGGGTGGAACTGCTCGCCCGGGGGCCCAAGGTCAAGGGGGCGGTGCGGGCGGCCGGGCTGACGGAGGAGTGGTCGCCGTCGTCCGAGTCCATGGCGGAGGTGCTCGACCGGTTGCTGGAGGAGGGGGTCGAGGGGCGGCGGGTCGCCCTTCAGCTGCACGGTGAGCCGTTGCCCGGGTTCGTGGAGGCGTTGCGGGCCGGGGGAGCGGAGGTCGTCGTCGTTCCGGTGTACCGGTGGATGCCGCCGGAGGACATCGCCCCGCTGGACCGGCTGCTCGACGCGACGGTCTCGCGGGGCCTCGACGCGCTGACGTTCACCAGCGCGCCGGCCGCCGCGTCGCTGCTGTCCCGGGCCGAGACGCGCGGGCTGCTGCCCGAACTCCTCGCCGCCCTGCACCACGACGTCCTCCCGGCGTGCGTCGGGCCCGTCACCGCGCTGCCGCTCCAGAACCACGGCATCGGCACGGTCCAGCCCGAGCGCTTCCGCCTCGGCCCGCTCGTCCAGCTGCTCTGCCAGGAGCTTCCCGGGCGGGCCCGTACCCTGCCCGTCGCCGGGCACCGGGTGGAGATCCGGGGGCATGCGGTGCTGGTGGACGGAGCGCTACGGCCCGTGCCGCCGGCCGGGATGTCGTTGCTCAGGGCGCTGTCCCGTCGGCCGGGGTGGGTGGTGGCCCGGGCGGAGCTGCTGCGGGCGCTTCCTGGTGCCGGGCGGGACGAGCATGCCGTGGAGACGGCGATGGCTCGGCTGCGTACGGCCCTTGGTTCTCCGAAGCTGATCCAGACGGTGGTGAAGCGGGGTTATCGGTTGGCGCTGGATCCGGTGGCCGACACGAAGTACGCCGGCGGGTGACGCGGGGTCGGTCTGGGCAGGGTGTTGATGCGGACGTAGCCGGGGGCTCCGCCCCCAGACCCCCGATCGGCCCCGAAAGGACCTCGTCCTCAAACGCCGGACGGGCTGAGAATGGCCGACCTGCGCTGAACGCCCTGCCCTGTGCCGAACACCTCACCCCACCCACCCCCACCTCGGACCCCTCAGCGCACCCCGCGCCGAAACCCCCCATAAACCACAACCCCCCGCACCAAGCACCCCACCCCCACCGTCGACAACCCGGCCCGCACCACATTCCACCCCACCCAGGCCCCCTCGAACCGCTCCCTCGCCACCCCCGCATCCGCCGTATCCGCAAGCCCGTTGTTCAGCGGAATGTTGAAGGTGACGGTCACCAGGAACGCCAATCCGTACGCCACCAACCCCGCCCACACCCACCCCCGGTACGGTGTCCCGCGCGACTGCCAAGCCGCGACCCCGCTCAGCACCAACGCCCCCATGAAGCTCAGGAAGAACACCGGGTTCTGGATGACGTCGTTGATGTTGCGCATCACCTCGACGAACTCGCGGTCGTCGCAGCGCGCCAACGCCGGCATGATCGCGCAGGCGAAGATGTAGAAGACCCCGGCGACCAGTCCCATCGCGACGGTGGCCGCGCCCAGTACCCAACCCGTGCCGCTTGTGCCCTGTTTCTGTGTCATGCCCTCCAGTCAACGGACCGCCCGCCCCGCCGAACATCGCCGAGACGCGCGCCCGCATACGCGACCGTCCATGCCGATGCCCCGGCCGATCCGCACGCGCGGCCGGTGCGAGGGGTTCCGGCCGCGTCAGTGGGCAGGCACTGTAGGGAGAGGGGACGGAATACCCGCGATCCCCTCCTCATGGCACGCACCGAACGGCACGCACCGATTCCTGACGACCGACGACCGGGGTACTCCCTAGGCGGTGACAGGCACATGGCACTGGGTTCGACCATGGCCCCGTACGAGCTGCGTTTCGACGCCGGGCGGATCTGCCTGGATCTCCTCGCGACCACGCACCCCGAGGAACGGCTCGACGCACCGGAGCCCTTGCGCGCGTGGATCATCCGGTCGGGGCTCGTCCCGGCGGCCACCCCGCTCGCCCACGTCGACTCCGCCTGGCTGGTCGGCTTCCGTGAACTGCGGGGGCAGATCGGGCAGTTGGTACGGAGAAGCACCGGTTCCGACGCCCGGCCCTACGACCTCGCCCTCGCCCGCGTCAACGACCTCGCCCGCGCCGCGACCCCCGCACCCCGTGCCGTACGCGATGAAGAGGGCGTCCTGGTGCGGCAGTTGGACGGGTCCCCGGGGTGTGACGCGTTGCTCGCGGTGATCGCGAGGGACGCCGTCGAGCTGCTCACCGATCCCGTCGCCCGGGCCTCGCTGCGGGAGTGCGAAGGGGACAACTGCCCGATCGTCTATCTCGACTCGTCCCGGGGGCGCCGGCGCCGCTGGTGCTCCAGCGAGGTGTGCGGGAATCGGGAGCGAGTGGCCCGGCATCGGCGGCGGGCGGCGCTCGCGCGAGCCTGAGAATCCCTTATGCGGCTTCTGTGAAGTGAGGGAACGTCAATTGGCGAAGTGATTTCGACAACAGTGCGTTTCACTCCGGGGCGGTGCGGGCAGCCCCGGTGATCTTGCCCATGTGGTGGAAATGTAAAGATCGTAGGGTGGGAATGTGCACCCATGTCCAGCTCGTCACGTCACTCCGGAGAAAACTGTCGCCTCACGTTGAACATCCGCCCACCCCTCCGCGTACCTCTCCATGAGCGACCGACTGGGGGAACCCCCGGACACCGGAGGTGGGCGTGCGCAAGGATTCCGTCGTGGCCAATGAACACGCACCGAGGGCCCGACATCGCATGTCCCAGTCCTCGGAACCTGATGAGGAGCTGATGCGTGCTCTGTACCGGGAGCACGCCGGACCCTTGCTCGCCTATGTGTTGCGGCTCGTCGCCGGAGACCGGCAGCGTGCCGAGGACGTGGTGCAGGAGACGCTCATCCGGGCCTGGAAGAACGCCGGCCAGCTCAACCGGGCGACCGGATCGGTACGACCCTGGCTTGTGACGGTGGCACGGCGCATCGTCATCGACGGTCACCGCAGCCGGCAGGCCCGGCCGCAGGAGGTGGACCCGTCGCCGCTGGAGGTCATCCCCGCGGAGGACGAGATCGACAAGGCGTTGTGGCTGATGACACTGTCGGACGCGCTGGACGACCTGACCCCGGCCCACCGGGAGGTGCTCGTCGAGACGTACTTCAAGGGGCGTACCGTCAATGAGGCGGCCGAGACGCTTGGCATCCCCAGTGGCACGGTGCGCTCAAGGGTGTTCTACGCCCTTCGATCGATGAAGCTTGCTCTGGAGGAGCGGGGGGTGACGGCATGAGCATTTACGGGGGATACGGAACGGGTAGTCCTGGTTCCATGCAGGGATCTCAGGGCTCGAACGAACATGAGACCGTCGGCGCCTACGCCCTCGGGATTCTCGACGACGCCGAAGCAACCGCTTTCGAGGCCCATCTCGCCACCTGTGAATGGTGCGCACAGCAGCTCGACGAGCTGGCCGGGATGGAACCGATGCTGGCGGCGCTCGCGGATCTGCCGGGTTCCGGCACTCCCGCGATCGGCGAGTCCCTGTCCGCGAAACCCAGTCCACGGCTGGTGGAGCGGCTGGTCGACGACGTCGGTGAACGGCGGGCGCTGAAGCGGCGGCGCAGTTTCTACATGATCGCCGCCGCGGCGGCCCTGATCATCGCGGGACCGCTGGCCGTGATCGCGGCCAACGGCGGCGACAGCTCGGGAAGCAGCGGCACCGTCGCGTCGCCCGCCAAGACCACCTTCGACACTTTGTCCGACAAGGTCACGGCGACGGACGCGAGCACCAAGGTCACCGCGACCGTGGCGATGTCCAAGAAGGACTGGGGCACGCTCGGGGTCGTGGAGCTCAAGAACGTCAAGGGCCCGCTGAAGTGCTCCCTGATCGCGGTCGGCAAGAACGGCGAGCGCGAGACGATGAGCTCCTGGTCGGTCCCGGCCTGGGGTTACGGCATCGCGAACGCCACCAAGACGGAGGCCAAGAACCCGCTCTACGCCCAGGGCGGAGCGGCCTTCACGCCGAACGAGATCGACCACTTCGAGGTCATGACCTTCGACGGCAAGAAGCTCGTGGCAGTGGACGCGTAAGCACCAGGACAACCGGCAGGTTGTGGTGTGTGGGGCCCGGCACGCGGAAGGTACGCGTGCCGGGCCCCGCGCTTTTGTCAAGATCCACCGGGCAGGCCCCTCACTACCGAGGCCTTTTTTCGCGTACGGTTGACGGCTGCCCAGCACGTCAGAAGGGGGCCCGGTGGCCGCACAGGCTCAACAGGAGACCGCGCTCGACACGGTGTCCGACAAATCCGCCCAGGATTCGCTACGGGACCGGGAGATCAGCGTCGAACAGGCACACCTGGACCGGGTGTACCGGCGGCTTGAGGAGAAGATCCACGAGGCCGAGTTCCTCATGAACGACGCGGCCAAGCGCGGCCAGGTCGGCACACCCGGCGCGCTCGCCGAGCGGGACGCGCAGGTGTTCC
The DNA here is from genome assembly GCF_036187565.1 of Streptomyces sp. NBC_00252. Taxonomy (NCBI): domain Bacteria; kingdom Bacillati; phylum Actinomycetota; class Actinomycetes; order Kitasatosporales; family Streptomycetaceae; genus Streptomyces; species Streptomyces sp. NBC_00252. The sequence goes on from NZ_CP108087.1 coordinate 6,241,155, forward strand.
GCGCCGGTATCCACCTCAACCGGCTCAACAACGAGTTCGAGGACTTCCTTTTCGGGCGGATCGACCTCCTGCCCGGCAAGGACGGCAAGAAGGGACCCGACGGCGCCTACACCGCCGTAGAGCCTGCCGAAGGCGCCGTGCGGGAGGACCAGACCGCCGACATCGCCGAGACGCTGCACATCGGGCGGATCGGAGTGCTCGATTCCGAGTACGCGCCGCTGGTCATCGACTGGCGGGCGCCCGCCGCCGCGCCCTTCTACCGGTCCACGCCGGTCGACCCGGGGCGGGTCGTACGGCGCCGGGTCATCCGGTCCAAGGGGCGGCGGGTGCTCGGGGTCGAGGACGACCTGATGCGGCCCGAGTTGAGCGCTTTCCTCGACGGCGAGCAGCTGGCCGTCATCGGCGACGGCGCGCTGATGGCCGCCCTCGGCCAGGCCCGCAGCCACACCATGCGCGACATCGTGGCGTCCATCCAGGCCGAGCAGGACCTGGTGATCCGCGCCCCGGCCGCCTCGGTGACCTACGTCGAGGGCGGCCCGGGGACCGGCAAGACCGCCGTCGCCCTGCACCGCGCCGCCTACCTGCTCTACCAGGACCGGCGCCGCTACGCGGGCGGCATCCTCATCGTCTCGCCGACCCCGCTGCTGGTCGCGTACACCGAGGGCGTCCTGCCGTCCCTCGGCGAGGAGGGCCAGGTCGCGATCCGGGCGATCGGTTCGCTCGTCGACGGCGCCGAGGCCACCCTCTACGACTCCCCGGCCGTGGCCCGCGCGAAGGGCTCGTACCGCATGCTCCGCGTACTGCGGAAGGCCGCGCGCGGCGCCCTGGAGTCGAGCGACGCGCCGGACCGGCTGCGGGTCGTCGCCTTCGGGCGGCGCCTCGAACTGGAGGCCGCCGACCTGGAGCGCGTCCGGCAGAGCGCGCTCAGCGGCACGGCCCCCGTCAACATGCTGCGGCCGCGCGCCCGCAAGCTGCTCCTCGACGCCCTGTGGGAGCGCTCCGGTTCGGCGGGCCGGCACACGGACCCCGAACTCGCCGCCGAACTGCGCTCCTCCTTCGACGAGGACATCGCGAGCGAGGACGACTTCATCGCGTTCCTCGACGCCTGGTGGCCCGAACTCACCCCGCGCGCCGTCCTGGAGTCGATGTCCGACGAACGCAGACTCGGCCGCTGGGCCCGGCGCATCCTCAACCCCGGCGAGGTCCGCAGGGTCTCCCGCGCCCTCAAGCGCGAGGGACTCTCCGTCCACGACGTGGCGATCCTCGACGAACTCCAGGCGATCCTCGGCACCCCGGCCCGCCCCCGCAAGCGGCGCGACCTGGACCCGCTGGACCAGCTCACCGGTCTCGAGGAGCTGATGCCCGTACGCGAGGAGTCGCAGCGCGAACGCGCCGAGCGGCTCGCCCAGGAGCGCACCGAGTACGCGCACGTCATCGTCGACGAGGCCCAGGACCTCACCCCGATGCAGTGGCGCATGGTCGGCCGCCGCGGCCGGCAGGCCACCTGGACGGTCGTGGGAGATCCGGCCCAGTCCTCCTGGTCCGACCCCGACGAGGCGGCCGAGGCCCGCGACGAGGCCCTCGGTTCCCGGCCCCGCCGCCGCTTCACCCTCACCGTCAACTACCGCAACCCCGCCGAGATCGCGGAGCTGGCGGCGAAGGTCCTGGCGCTGGCGATGCCCGGCTCCGCGTCCCCGTCGGCGGTCCGCTCGACCGGCGTGAAGCCGCGTTTCGTGGCTACGGGCAACGAGCACAGTGCCGTCGTACGGAACTCGCTCGCCGAGTCCGTCCGCGCCGAGGCCGCGCGGCTGCTCGACCGGGTCGACGGCACGGTCGGCGTGGTCGTCGCGATGAACCGCCGCGAGGAGGCCCGCCGTTGGCTCACCGGCCTCGGGGACCGGGTCGTCGCCCTCGGCAGCCTGGAGGCCAAGGGTCTCGAGTACGACGCGACCGTGGTCGTCTCGCCCGCGGAGATCGCCGACGAGTCACCCGCCGGACTGCGGGTCCTCTACGTCGCCCTCACCCGCGCGACCCAGCAGCTCACCGTCGTCTCCGCCGAGCGGGACGAGCCGGACGCGAACGGGGTGCCGGATCTGCTCCGCGACTGAGGTCCCGGCCGAGAGCCGCTTTCTATGAACTCTCGGGATGGGAATGGTCTTACGGGATCTGTTTGTTAGCCTTGATGTGACACCGGCCCGATCCAAGCCCCCGGGCCCAACCTTCGTCGCTACGAGCGACCACTTGCCGCGAGGCGAGCATGGCGGGTCGGTGTCACTGATCGTGAGAGAGGCCCCCGTCACGGGAAAAGTGACGGGGGCCTCTTTTTCTCGCGAACAAAACGTTCGCAATCGGGGGCGGCTAACGCCTACCGGGCAGTAGGTGCGACCATCGGAGCGCGTATCAGCTCTTACGCGTACCCAGCTCAACGGTGAAAGCAGAGGAAGTCGGCCATGGCTACGGCGCCCAGCGTCTCCTACTCGATCACGGTCCGTCTGGAGGTGCCCGCGAGCGGAACGGCGGTCTCCCAGATCACCACGGCCGTGGAGTCCAACGGAGGCTCGGTGACCGGCCTCGACGTGACCGCCTCCGGCCACGAGAAGCTCCGGATCGACGTCACCATCGCGGCGTCCTCGACGGCCCACGCCGACGAGATCGTCCAGCAGCTGCGCGGCATCGAGGGCGTCACCCTGGGCAAGGTCTCCGACCGTACGTTCCTCATGCACCTCGGCGGCAAGATCGAGATGCAGTCCAAGCACCCGATCCGCAACCGTGACGACCTCTCCATGATCTACACCCCGGGCGTCGCCCGCGTGTGCATGGCCATCGCGGAGAACCCCGAGGACGCGCGCCGCCTCACCATCAAGCGCAACTCCGTCGCGGTCGTCACCGACGGCTCCGCCGTGCTCGGCCTCGGCAACATCGGCCCCAAGGCCGCGCTGCCGGTCATGGAGGGCAAGGCCGCCCTGTTCAAGCGGTTCGCCGGCATCGACGCCTGGCCGCTGTGCCTGGACACCCAGGACACCGACGAGATCGTCGCGATCGTCAAGGCCATCGCCCCGGGCTTCGCCGGCATCAACCTGGAGGACATCTCCGCGCCGCGCTGCTTCGAGATCGAGGCCCGGCTGCGTGAGGCCCTCGACATCCCCGTCTTCCACGACGACCAGCACGGCACCGCGATCGTCGTCCTCGCCGCGCTGACGAACGCGCTGCGGGTCGCCGGCAAGGGCATCGGGGACATCCGGGTCGTCATGTCCGGCGCGGGCGCGGCCGGTACGGCCATCCTCAAGCTGCTGCTCGCCGCCGGTGTCAAGAACGCGGTCGTCGCCGACATCCACGGTGTCGTGCACGCCGGCCGCGAGGACCTGGTCGACGCCAAGCCGGACTCGCCGCTGCGCTGGATCGCCGACAACACCAACCCCGACGGCCTCACCGGCACCCTGAAGGAGGCCGTGCGCGGCGCCGACGTCTTCGTGGGCGTCTCCGCCCCGAACGTCCTCGACGGCGACGACGTGGCCGCGATGGCCGAGGGCGCGATCGTGTTCGCGCTCGCGAACCCGGACCCCGAGGTCGACCCGACGATCGCCCGTCAGACGGCGGCCGTCGTGGCCACGGGCCGCTCGGACTTCCCGAACCAGATCAACAACGTGCTGGTCTTCCCGGGTGTCTTCCGCGGTCTGCTGGACGCGCAGTCCCGCACCGTCAACACCGAGATGATGCTCGCCGCCGCGACCGCACTCGCGAACGTGGTGACCGAGGACGAGCTGAACGCGAACTACATCATCCCCAGCGTCTTCAACGACAAGGTCGCCGGAGCGGTCGCGGGCGCGGTGCGTGACGCGGCGAAGGCGGCGGGGGTGGCGGCGGCCTCGACGACGCCCTCCGTGTCGTAGACGCTGTCGTAGCGCCTCGATCGGCGGGTGCCCGGCGGCTGTGAGGATCGCCACGGCCGCTCGTACACCGGCGCGTCGCGGAACCCGGGGCCTTCGGCGGCCGTTTATCGTGGCGGCCAGGCTTCGGGCCTCTCCAGGCCCGGCCCTCGCTGCCGGGAGCCGACGGAGCGTCACCACACAGAGGGCGTGGCGCTTTTCGTGTGACTCCCACGGGTGTTCTCGCGACTCCTACGGGTGCCGGATTGGCTTTCCCGCCGCAGGTAGGGGCAGGATGCGTCTTCGGGCGCGAGGGTCTGGACGACGGACCCGGGTCCGGGGACTCACCGAGGACCCTGGCAGCATCGGCTTCACCGTGCCCGATATGCGGCTCCGCCGCGTGGCACGCCTCAAACGGCAAGAAGAACACGGGAGTAACAACATGAACCGCAGTGAGCTGGTGGCCGCGCTGGCCGACCGTGCCGAGGTCACCCGCAAGGACGCCGACGCCGTTCTGGCCGCGTTCGCCGAGACCGTCGGCGAGATCGTCTCCAAGGGCGACGAGAAGGTCACCATTCCCGGCTTCCTGACCTTCGAGCGCACCCACCGTGCCGCTCGCACCGCGCGCAACCCGCAGACCGGCGACCCGATCAACATCCCCGCCGGTTACAGCGTCAAGGTGTCCGCGGGCAGCAAGCTCAAGGAAGCCGCCAAGGGCAAGTAAGCGCTCCGCTTCGAGCGCCGGGTAACTGCGGGCCGCACTTCGGCTGACGGAATCGCCGTGGCTGGTCGCGCAGTTCCCCGCGCCCCTTTGGGGCACTGAGCACAACGCCGATGGGGCGGCCACCCAGTCCGGGTGGCCGCCCCATCGACGTACGTACGACTCCTGCTGGCCGAGCGCCTTGCCCGGCAGTTCGGCCGTACGACTACTGCTAGCCGAGCGCCTTGCCCGGCAGTTCGACCTTTGCTCCGAGCTCGACGAGCTTCTCCATGAAGTTCTCGTAGCCGCGGTTGATGAGGTCGATGCCGTGGACGCGGGACGTGCCCTGAGCCGCGAGGGCGGCGATCAGGTACGAGAAGCCGCCGCGGAGGTCGGGGATGACCAGGTCGGCGCCCTGGAGGCGGGTGGGGCCCGAGACGACCGCCGAGTGGAGGAAGTTGCGCTGGCCGAAGCGGCAGTTGGAGCCGCCGAGGCACTCGCGGTAGAGCTGGATGTGCGCGCCCATCTGGTTGAGCGCGGAGGTGAAGCCGAGGCGGGACTCGTAGACCGTCTCGTGGATGATCGAGAGGCCGGTGGCCTGCGTGAGGGCGACGACCAGGGGCTGCTGCCAGTCCGTCTGGAAGCCGGGGTGCACGTCCGTCTCGAGCGCGATGGACTTCAACTGGCCACCGGGGTGCCAGAAGCGGATGCCCTCGTCGTCGATCGCGAAGGCACCGCCCACCTTCCGGTAGGTGTTGAGGAACGTCATCATAGAGCGCTGCTGCGCGCCCTTGACGTAGATGTTTCCCTCGGTCGCCAGCGCCGCGGACGCCCAGGACGCGGCCTCCAGGCGGTCCGGGAGGGCCGCGTGGTTGTAGCCGCTGAGCGTGTCCACACCGGTGATGCGGATCGTCCGGTCGGTGTCCATGGCGATGATCGCGCCCATCTTCTGCAGTACGCAGATGAGGTCCTCGATCTCCGGTTCCACCGCCGCGTTGGCGAGTTCGGTGACGCCCTCCGCGAGCACCGCGGTCAGCAGCACCTGCTCGGTCGCGCCGACGGACGGGTACGGCAGCTTGATCTTCGTGCCCCGCAGCCGCTGCGGAGCCTCCAGGTACTGGCCGTCCGCCCGCTTCTCGATCTTCGCGCCGAACTGCCGCAGCACCTCGAAGTGGAAGTCGATCGGCCGGCCGCCGATGTCGCAGCCGCCGAGCCCGGGGATGAACGCGTGCCCGAGCCGGTGCAGCAGCGGACCGCAGAACAGGATCGGGATGCGCGACGAGCCCGCGTGGGCATCGATGTCGGCGACGTTGGCGCTCTCCACGTGCGACGGGTCGAGCACCAGCTCGCCCGGCTCCTCACCCGGACGGACCGTCACCCCGTGCAGTTGCAGGAGTCCGCGTACGACACGAACGTCACGGATGTCCGGAACGTTGCGCAGTCGACTTGGCTCACTGCCCAGCAGGGCGGCGACCATGGCCTTGGGTACGAGGTTCTTCGCACCACGGACACGGATCTCGCCCTCGAGCGGGGTTCCGCCATGGACAAGCAGTACGTCGTCTGAGCCGTTGACGGTCATGAATCTCGCGTTCCGTGGAGTTGGGCAGGGGCCGAAGACGTAAGCGTAATGGCCGCCCACCCCCCTCCTGAAAGCCCAAGGAGCACCCAGCTACGTCATAGCTGTGTCACAACACGAACCGTTCCCAATCGGGCACATGGGGTCACGGGACGGGGGTGTGCGCGGAGGACGCTTCGGTGCGCCCTGAGCTGCGTTCACTCAGGTACCCGCATTGCCTCCCCCATCACGGGGAAGATGCGGGATCATGTCAGGCATGACCGAGGTGTCCTCGCTCACAGGGCGGTTGCTCGTGGCAACACCCGCCCTGGCGGACCCGAACTTCGACCGCGCGGTGGTGCTCCTTCTCGACCACGACGAGGAGGGCTCCCTCGGTGTCGTCCTCAACCGCCCGACCCCTGTGGACGTCGGCGACATCCTGGAGGGCTGGGGCGACCTCGCCGGCGAACCGGGCGTCGTCTTCCAGGGCGGCCCGGTCCAGCTCGACTCGGCCCTCGGCGTCGCCGTCATCCCGGGCGGCGCGGCCGGCGAACGCGCCCCGCTCGGCTGGCGTCGCGTGCACGGCGCGATCGGACTCGTCGACCTGGAGGCCCCGCCGGAGCTGCTCGCCTCGGCGCTCGGCTCGCTGCGGATCTTCGCCGGGTACGCGGGTTGGGGTCCGGGCCAGCTGGAGAACGAACTGGTGGAGGGCGCCTGGTACGTCGTCGAGTCGGAGCCCGGTGACGTGTCCTCGCCGTCCCCGGAGAGACTCTGGCGCGAGGTGCTGCGCCGCCAGCGCAGTGAGCTGGCGATGGTGGCGACGTATCCGGACGACCCTTCCCTGAACTGAGGGGCCCTTCGCGGAACTGATGACGGTGGCCTTCAGTACCCTTGGCACTATGAGCACTCTTGAGCCCGAGCGCGGGACTGGTACGGGGACCCTCGTAGAGCCGACGCCCCAGGTGTCGCACGGCGACGGGGACCATGAGCGCTTCGCCCATTACGTCCAGAAGGACAAGATCATGGCGAGCGCCCTCGACGGCACTCCCGTGGTGGCGTTGTGCGGGAAGGTCTGGGTGCCGGGCCGCGACCCGAAGAAGTACCCGGTGTGTCCCATGTGCAAGGAGATCTACGAGTCCATGGGCTCGGGCGGGGACGGCGACAAGGGCAAGGGCGGCGACAAGTAGCCGTTCGGCCGGTCTGACTGCGGTCGGTTCCGAGGCTCTCGGTTTCTGAGGCCCTCGGGGTGCGCTTCGGCGTGCCCCGGGGGCCTTTTGCGTGTTTCGGCGGCCTTTCGCGTGTCACGAAGTGGTTGAGACCTCTTGTGGCCGCGTTCATCTACTCCTTAATCTCCGTGGTGTTGTGCAGAGCGAAACGCCCATTGCATATGTTGCAACGCACGCACGGAGGAACGCTCCATGAAGCTCGCCCCCAGATTCGCCGTCCTCGTCGCGGCCGCCGCCGTCGTCGCCGGCTGCGCGCCCCAGACCTCCGACAACTCGTCCTCGGAGAAGGACGACCAGAGCGGCACCCTGCGGGTGTGGCTCTTCCAGGAGGTCGGCAACGACCCGAAGGCCAAGGTCGTCGACTCCGTGGTCGCCGACTTCGAGAAGGCCCACAAGGGCACCAAGGTCGACGTCGAGTACATCCCCATCGACACCCGCGCCCAGCGCGTCAAGGCCGCCTTCAACGACCCGAAGTCCGCGCCCGACGTCATGGAGTACGGCAACACCGACACCGCCGGCTATGTGAAGGACGGCGGACTCCTCGACGTCACCAAGGAGTTCGGCGCCTGGAGCGAGGCGAAGGACACCGACCCGACCGCGAAGCAGTCCGTCACGGTCGGCGGCAAGCTGTACGGCTCCCCGTTCTACGTCGGCGTCCGCGCCCTGTACTACCGCACCGACGTCTTCAAGGACCTGGGCCTCCAACCGCCCAAGACCATGGCCGAGTTGGCGTCCACCGCCCGGAAGATCCACAAGGCGAAGTCCGACCTCTACGGCCTTGTCGTCGGCGGCGCGTACACCTACGGCGCGATGCCCTTCGTCTGGGCCAACGGCGGCGAACTCGCCACGGCCGGCGGGGGTTCGTACACCTCCGGCATTAACAGCGCCGCCGCCCAGAAGGGCATCAAGGCGTACACCTCGCTGTTCACCAGCGACAACTGTCCCGCCGCCAAGTGTGCGGTGATGGGCGGCAACGACACGATCACCGCGTTCGCGGCGGGCAAGGCCGGGATGGCGATCGGGGGCGACTTCAGCCACACCGCGGTCGAGGCGGGCAAGGTCAAGGGCAAGTACGCGGTCGTTCCGCTGCCCGGGGTCGCGTCCGGGTCGGTCGCTCCCGCCTTCGCCGGGGGCAACAACATCGGTGTCCTGAAGAGCACTTCGCACCGCACGCTCGCGGTGGATCTGTTGGAGCAGCTCACCTCGAAGAAGACGCAGGCGTCGATGTTCGACGCGATGGGGTTCCTGCCCACGTTCACCGACGTCCGGGACGCCGCCGCGGCGAAGGTGCCGTTCGAGAAGCCGTTCGTCCAGACGCTGGCCGCGGGGACGAAGTTCGTGCCCGCGTCGCCGGGGTGGTCGGAGATCGACTCCTCGTTGGTGCTGCCGACGATGCTGCAGGAAGTCATCAGCGGGAAGAAGAGTGTGGCCGCGGCTTCCGGGGATGCGGCGAAGAAGATGAACGCGGCCTTCAGCTCCGCGGGTTGAGCGGATGACGCCTAATAGCTCGGTTGTTGTGGAGCGTTCGCGGGTGCTGCGACGTCGTGGCTTGTCGCGCAGTTCCCCGCGCCCCCAGGGGAGTTGGGGTGTGCCCTGGTTGTATCTTGCCCCGGCTCTTGTCGTCCTTGGTGGGTTGCTGGTCTACCCGATCTATCAGCTTGGGCTGATCTCGTTCTTCCAGTACACGCAGGCTCAGGTCAGTGGTGGGGAGCCGACGACTTTCGAGGGGTTCGGGAACTACTCCGCGCTGTTTTCGGACAGTCAATTCTGGCAAGTGCTGGTGGCCACCGTGGTGTTCGCGGGGGCCTGTGTCGTCTCGACGCTTGCCGTCGGGTGTGCGCTGGCCGTGCTGCTCACTCGGGTGCGTGCGGTGCCTCGACTGGTCCTGATGCTGGCCGCGTTGGGGGCCTGGGCCACGCCGGCCGTCACCGGGTCGACCGTGTGGTTGCTGCTCTTCGATCCCGACTTCGGGCCGGTGAACCGGATTCTGGGGCTCGGGGACCACTCGTGGACGTACGGGCGGCTGAGCGCGTTCTTCCTCGTGCTGCTCGAAGTGGTCTGGTGCTCCTTCCCGTTCGTGATGGTGACGGTCTACGCCGGGATCCGCGCCGTGCCCTCCGAGGTGCTGGAGGCCGCCGCTCTGGACGGGGCCTCGCAGTGGCGGATCTGGCGGTCCATCCTGACGCCGATGCTGCGGCCGATCCTGACCGTCGTCACCATCCAGTCCGTCATCTGGGACTTCAAGGTCTTCACCCAGATCTACGTCATGACCAACGGCGGCGGCATCGCGGGCCAGAACCTCGTGCTGAACGTGTACGCCTACCAACAGGCGTTCGCGTCCTCGAAGTACAGCCTCGGCTCGGCGATCGGCGTCGTCATGCTGCTGATGCTGCTCGCCGTCACGCTGGTCTATCTGCGCCTGCTGCGCAGGCAGGGGGAGGAGCTGTGACTCTGCTTCGCGGTCTTGTACGACGTCCCTGGCGGCTCGCCGCCGAGGCCTCGGCGCTGCTGATCGCGGTCGTCGTCGCCTTCCCCCTCTATTGGATGGTGCTCAGCGCCTTCAAACCGGCCGGGGAGATCGAGTCCAGCGAGCCCCGGCCGTGGACGCTGGCGCCCTCTCTGGACTCGTTCCGGCGGGTGTTCGGGCAGCAGGAATTCGGCCGTTACTTCGTCAACAGCCTTGTCGTGGCGTGCTCGGTGGTCATCGTCTCGGCGCTGATCGCCTTTCTCGCCGCGACGGCCGTGACGCGATTCCGGTTCCGCTTCAGGACCACCCTCCTGATCATGTTCCTGGTGGCCCAGATGGTGCCCGTGGAAGCGCTGACGATCCCCCTGTTCTTCACCATGCGGGGGCTCGGGCTGCTGAACACGCTGGGGTCGCTGATCCTGCCCCAGATCGCGTTCTCGCTGCCGTTCGCGATCTGGATGCTGCGGGGGTTCGTGAAAGCGGTCCCGGACGCGCTGGAGGAGGCCGCGTACATCGACGGGGCGAGCAGGACACGATTCCTGTGGCAGATCCTTTTCCCGCTCGTCTTCCCGGGGCTGGTGGCCACGAGCGTGTTTTCGTTCATCTCGGCCTGGAACGACTTCCTGTTCGCCAAGTCCTTCATCATCAGCGACACCTCCCAGTCGACCCTGCCGATGGCCCTCCTTGTCTTCTACAAGCCGGACGACCCGGACTGGGGAGGCGTCATGGCGGCCTCCACGGTGATGACGATTCCAGTGCTGGTGTTCTTCGTACTCGTACAGCGACGTCTGGTCTCGGGGCTGGGCGGAGCGGTTAAGGACTGACGTGACTGACGTGACTTCAGAGACGGAACTGATTCCGGCGCCGACGGCCGTTGAGGGCCCCACCCGGTGCGGTTTCTCTTTCGAGGCGGACACCGCGCTGTGGGGCGAGCCCGGCACCGAGGGCACCCAGCGCTGGCTGCGGTCCACGCTCGGGGCGGCCCTCGGACTGCCGCTGCCGCCCGGCGAGGAGGGCGGCGGCAACACGGTCGCGCTGCGCCTCGACGGCACCCTGCCGGCGGAGGCGTACCGCCTGGAGGTGACCGCGACCTGGGGTGTCGTGATCGCGGGCGGCAGCCCGGCCGGCGTGTTCTGGGGCGCCCAGACGCTGCGTCAACTCCTCGGCCCCGCCGCCTTCCGGCGCGCTCCCGTCCGCCCCGACATGACCTACGGCGTACCGGGCCAGGCCATCGACGACGCCCCCCGCTTCCCCTGGCGCGGCCTCATGCTCGACGTCGCCCGGCACTTCATGCCCAAGGAAGGCGTCCTGCGCTACCTGGATCTGATGGCCGCGCACAAACTCAACGTCTTCCACTTCCACTTGACGGACGACCAGGGCTGGCGCGTACAGATCGAGCGGTACCCGAAGCTGACCGAGATCGGGTCCTGGCGGGCGCGCACGAAATTCGGCCACCGTGCCTCACCGCTCTGGGACGACAAGCCCCACGGCGGCTACTACACCCAGGACGACATCCGCGAGATCGTCGCCTACGCCGCCGAGCGGCATATCACCGTGGTCCCGGAAATCGACGTACCGGGACACTCGCAGGCCGCCATCGCCGCGTATCCGGAACTCGGCAACACCGACGTCATCGACACCAACTCCCTCTCCGTCTGGGACACCTGGGGGATCAACCCCAACGTACTGGCTCCCACTGACAACACCCTGCGGTTCTACGAGGGGGTGTTCGAGGAACTCCTGGAGCTGTTCCCGGGGGAGTTCATTCACGTCGGCGGCGACGAATGCCCCAAGGACCAGTGGAAGCAGTCGGCGACCGCGCAGGCGCGCATCGCGGAACTCGGGCTCGCCGACGAGGACGAGTTGCAGTCGTGGTTCATCGGACACTTCGACAAGTGGCTCTCCGCGCGCGGGAGAAGGCTCGTCGGCTGGGACGAGATCCTGGAGGGCGGGCTCGCCGACGGCGCTGTCGTGTCGTCATGGCGCGGCTACGAGGGCGGGGTCACCGCCGCCCGCTCGGGCCACGACGTCGTCATGTGCCCTGAACAGCACGTGTACTTGGACTGGCGGCAGGCCCCCGGAGAGGACGAACCGGTGCCGATCGCCCATGTGCGCACCCTGGAGGACGTCTACCGCTTCGAGCCGGTTCCCGAGCAGCTCACCGAGGCCGAGGCCGGTCATGTGCTGGGCGCGCAGGCCAACGTGTGGACCGAGGTGATGGAGGATCACGCGCGCGTGGACTACCAGACGTTCCCCCGGCTCGCGGCCTTCGCCGAGGTCGCCTGGAGTGCCCTCCCGGCGCCCGCGGAACGGGACTTCGCCGACTTCGAGCGCCGGATGGCCGCCCACTACCCGCGCCTCGACGCCCTGGGGGTCGCCTACCGTCCGCCCACCGGACCCCTGCCGTGGCAGCGCCGCCCCGGAGTCCTCGGACGCCCCAAGGACGGCCCGCCCCCGAACGCCTAGGAGCCCCGGCGAACGCCAGGAACACGGAAGGGAAAAAGACCCCGAGAGTCACCGATGAGAGGCAATTCGCGCGTACCGGTGATGCCGTACGAAAACGGACCATCTCCCTGATGAGACGGGCGAATGCCTCCTAGCGGACCCCCGCGTTCGGGTCTTGCGAAGATGTGCCAGAGTTGCCACGTCCGCCCTGTCAGCACGTACCGTACGGCAGCAACAGGCGGGACCAGGTGGGGCAGCGGGAAGGGGCAGCCGGTTTGACCACGCACGCACCGCAGGCGGGGCAGGCCGTCACGCTGCCCACGACGCTGGACGAGGCCGTGGCGGCGCTCACGGCCCTGCCCACGGCCGTTCCCGTGGCCGGCGGCACCGACCTCATGGCGGCCGTCAACTCGGGCCAGCTCAGGCCCAGCGCGCTGGTCGGTCTCGGCCGGATCAGCGAGATCCGGGGCTGGCAGTACCAGGACGGCCACGCGCTGCTCGGCGCCGGTCTCACGCACGCCCGCATGGGCCGCCCCGACTTCGCCGCGCTCATCCCGGCGCTCGCCGCCTCCGCTCGCGCCGCCGGACCGCCGCAGATCCGCAACGCGGGCACCCTGGGCGGCAACATCGCCTCGGCCGCGCCCACCGGGGACACGCTGCCCGTACTGGCCGCCCTGGAGGCGACGCTCATCATCGCGGGCCAGGGCGGAGCGCGCCGGGAGATCCCGGTGTCGCACCTGCTGGCCGGCGTGGAGATGCTCCGCGGCGGCGAACTCATCGGCTTCGTGCGCGTGCCCCTGCTGCACGCCCCGCAGGTCTTCCTGAAGGCCACCGGCAGGACCGGCCCCGGGCGCTCGGTCGCGTCCGTCGCGGTCGTCCTCGACCCCGCCAGGCGCGGGGTCAGGTGCGCCGTCGGAGCCATAGCGCCGATGCCCCTCAGACCGCTGGACGCCGAGCAGTGGGTGGCCCGGCTGATCGACTGGGACAACAGCCGCACGATCGTCCCCGAGGCCCTGAGCGCCTTCGGGGAGTACGTCGCCGCGGCCTGCATCCCCGACCCGGTACCGGCCGAGGACGGCTCCGTGGAACAACTGCCGCCCGCCGTACTGCACCTGCGGCGCACCGTCGCCGCACTGGCCCGACGAGCACTCGGGAGGGCGCTGTCGTGACCGACGACCAGCACGGAGAGGGCACCCCTCAGGGCGGCGGACGCTGGGACCCGCTGCCCCAGGGCGACTACGACGACGGCGCCACGGCCTTCGTGAAACTCCCCGAAGGCGGCATCGACGCCCTCCTGGCCGCCCCGGGCCACGGCTATGTGCCGCCGCCCATAGAGGCCGCCCCGGATGCCGACCCGTCGTCGAGCGGGTCCTGGGCGGTGCCCGCCGAGGGCGTTCAGTGGCCCGACCCGAACGCCGTACCGCACCAGGGCACGGCCGGCGGGGACCAGTTCTCGTACCGCCCAGGGTCCACCGGCCAGTGGACCTTCCAGGACACCAACGCGCCGGACGCGGGCGCAGCTCCCGGCCGCGACGTGACCGGCGAGTGGTCGATCCCGGTGGCCGGCGGTGATCTCCCGGACGAATCGGGCGAGTTCACCACGTCGGCCCTGGTCGAGCAGTGGGGCGGCACCCCGCCCGCCACCCTCCCCGGCGGCGCGCCCGCGCCCTGGGCGACGGACGGCGCGGGCCAGAACTGGGCGCAGCAGGCGTCGGACACCGGAGTCGTCGAGCGGCCCGGCGAGCACACCGACGGACGCGGCCCGGAGCACCCGGCCGACCGGTCCGGCACGCACACCACCGGCGAGGTGTCCGCGCAGGCCGCCACCCGCCCGCCCGCCGAGGCGACCCGGCAGCCGTACGCCGAACCCGGCGACCCGTACGCGCACACCCGGACCGACGCCCCCGCCGAGCCCTACGGCGACGCGCGCGCCGACCGCCACGACGACAGCGCGGCCGAACTCGCCGCCGCGGACGCCCAGTCGGCCCACGAGACCGACCCGGCGGGCGACGACGCCGAAGGGGCCGAGGAAGCCGCTGAGGGGCCCGCTGAGACCTCCGCGGCCACCGATGCGGCCGAGGGTGCCGACGACGCCCCGGAGGCCGCTGAGGCGCCCGTGACGGCCGTCGAGCCCCACGCGCCGGACGAGGCCGCCGAACCCGCCCCGAAGATCCCCGGCGAGGAACACCCGCTCGCCTCCTACGTGTTGCGCGTCAACGGCGCCGACCGGCCCGTCACCGACGCCTGGATCGGCGAGTCGCTGCTCTACGTGCTGCGCGAACGCCTCGGCCTCGCCGGCGCCAAGGACGGCTGCTCACAGGGCGAGTGCGGCGCCTGCAACGTCCAGGTCGACGGACGCCTCGTCGCCTCCTGCCTGGTGCCCGCGGTGACCGCCGCAGGCTCCGAGGTCCGTACGGTCGAGGGACTCGCCGTCGAGGGACAGCCCTCCGACGTGCAGCGGGCGCTCGCCAAGTGCGGTGCCGTGCAGTGCGGCTTCTGCGTGCCCGGCATGGCGATGACCGTGCACGACCTCCTGGAGGGCAACCCCGCGCCCACCGAACTGGAGGCCCGCCAGGCCCTGTGCGGCAACCTGTGCCGCTGCTCCGGCTACCGGGGCGTCCTGGACGCCGTACAGGAAGTCGTCGCCGAACGTGAGGCGCACGCCGCCGCCGCCGAACCTGAGTCGGACGGTGACGAGGCGCGTATTCCCCACCAGGCGGGTCCCGGGGGCGGTGGCGTCCACCAGTCGGCTTTCGAGTCCCCGCGCACGCAGGACCAGGTGTACGGCCAGGACGGAGGCCAGGCGTGAGCAACGAAGCCGCCATCGCGACCACGGAGGCCGCGCCCGCCCCGGAGCTGCCGGGCCACGGCCTGGGCGCCTCGCTCCCGGCCGCCGACGCCCGCGCCAAGACCGAGGGCACCTTCCCGTACGCGGCCGACCTGTGGGCCGAGGGCCTCCTCTGGGCGGCCGTCCTGCGCTCGCCGCACCCGCACGCGCGCATCGTGTCCGTCGACACGTCCCACGCGCGCGACATGCCCGGCGTACGCGCCGTCATCACCCACGAGGACGTCCCGGGCCGCGACCGCTACGGCCGGGGCACCGCCGACCGCCCGGTGTTCGCCTCCGACGTCGTGCGCCACCACGGGGAGCCCATCGCCGCGGTCGCCGCCGACCACCCCGACACCGCGCGCATGGCCGCCGCGGCCATCATGGTCGAGTACGAGGTGCTCGACCCGGTGACCGACCCCGAGCAGGCCTTCGAGGCCGAACCGCTGCACCCCGACGGCAACCTGATCCGGCACATCCCGCTGCGCCACGGCGACCCGGACGCGGCCGGCGAGATCGTCGTCGAGGGCCTGTACCGCATCGGCCGCCAGGACCCCGCCCCCATCGGCGCCGAGGCCGGTCTCGCCGTGCCCCGCCCGGACGGCGGCGTCGAGCTGTACATCGCCTCCACGGACCCGCACACCGACCGCGACACGGCCGCCGCCTGCTACGGCCTGGAGCCCGACCGCGTGAAGGTCGTCGTCACCGGCGTCCCCGGGGCCACCGCCGACCGCGAGGACCAGGGCTTCCAACTCCCGCTCGGACTGCTCGCGCTGAAGACCGGCTGCCCGGTCAAACTCACCGCCACGCGCGAGGAGTCCTTCCTCGGCCACACCCACCGCCACCCCACGCTCCTGCGCTACCGCCACCACGCGGACGAGGACGGCAGGCTGGTCAAGGTCGAGGCCCAGGTGCTGCTCGACGCGGGCGCCTACGCCGACACCTCCTCGGAGGCCCTGGCCGCCGCCGTCTCCTTCGCCTGCGGCCCCTACGTCGTCCCGAACGCCTTCATCGAGGGCTGGGCCGTCCGCACCAACAACCCGCCCTCCGGACACGTCCGGGGCGAGGGCGCCATGCAGGTCTGCGCCGCCTACGAGGCGCAGATGGACAAGCTCGCCAAGAAGCTCGCCATGGACCCGGCCGAGCTGCGCCTGCGCAACGCCATGGCCACCGGGGACGTCCTGCCGACCGGCCAGACGGTGACCTGCCCCGCACCGGTCGCCGAACTCCTGCAGGCCGTACGGGACTTCCCGCTGCCGCAGCTCCCCAAGGACACCCCCGAGGACGAGTGGCTGCTGCCCGGCGGCCCCGAGGGCGCGGGCGAACCGGGCGCGGTGCGCCGGGGCGTCGGCTACGGCCTCGGCATGGTGCACATGCTCGGCGCCGAGGGCGCGGACGAGGTCTCCACGGCCACCGTGAAGGTCCACGACGGCATCGCGACCGTCCTGTGCGCGGCCGTCGAGACCGGCCAGGGCTTCACCACGCTGGCCCGGCAGATCGTCCAGGAGACCCTCGGCATCGACGAGGTGCACGTCGCCCCCGTGGACACCGATCAGCCGCCCGCGGGCCCTGGTTGCCGCGGACGTCATACCTGGGTGTCAGGCGGCGCCGTCGAACGCGCCGCGAAGATGGTCCGCACCCAGCTCCTCCAGCCCCTGGCGCACAAGTTCGGGATGTCCACCGAGCTGCTCCAGATCACCGACGGCAAGATCACCTCCTACGACGGCGTCCTCTCGACGACCGTCACGGAGGCCATGGACGGCAAGGAACTGTGGGCCACCGCCCAGTGCCGCCCGCACCCGACCGAGCCCCTGGACGAGGCGGGCCAGGGCGACGCCTTCGTAGGGCTCGCCTTCTGCGCGATCCGCGCGGTCGTCGACGTCGACATCGAACTGGGCTCGGTCCGGGTCGTCGAACTGGCCCTCGCCCAGGACGTCGGCCGCATCCTGAACCCGACCCAGCTGGTCGCCCGTATCGAGGGCGGCGTCACCCAGGGCGTCGGCATCGCGCTGACGGAGAACCTGCGCACCGCGCGCGGGCTGATCCGCCACCCCGACCTCACCGGCTACGCCCTGCCCACCGCCCTGGACACCCCCGACATCCGGATCGTGAAACTCGTCGAGGAGCGTGACGTGGTCGCCCCCTTCGGGGCGAAGGCGGTCAGCGCGGTCCCGGTGGTCACGTCCCCGGCGGCGATCGCCTCCGCCGTACGCGCCGCGACCGGCCGCCCCGTCAACCGCCTCCCGATCCGCCCGCAGGCGGCGGTGGTGACGGCGACCACCGACCAGTACGGCCAGTACGGCCACTGAGCGGCGGGTACGAGTCGGTGCTCGACGGGGTCGTCCTCATCACCGGCGTCATGGCCGCGGGCAAGTCGACGGTCGCCCAGGCGCTGGCGGAACGGCTGCCGAGGGCCGCGCACGTCCGGGGTGACGTCTTCCGCCGGATGATCGTGTCCGGCCGTGAGGAGTACGTCCCCGGCGTGGGCGGCGAGGGGGAGGCCCAACTCCGCCTGCGGTACCGGCTGGCGGCGGCGACGGCGGACGCCTACGCGGAGGCCGGGTTCACGGCGGTCGTCCAGGACGTGGTGCTGGGCGAGGAGTTGACGGCCTACGTCGACCTGATTCGCACCCGGCCCCTGCACGTGATCGTCCTCGCGCCGGACCCGGCGGCCGTGACGGCACGGGAGGCGGGCCGGGCGAAGACCGGCTACGGCGCGTGGACGGTCGAGGACCTGGACCGCGGGCTGCGGACGCAGACCCCGCGCATCGGGCTGTGGCTGGACAGCTCCGCGCTGACGGTGGGGGAGACGGTGGACGCGATCATCGAGGGACGGGAACGTTCACGGGTGGTGTGAGCGTCCTGAGAGGGACAGGGGTTTCCGGCCGGACGCGGCAGCGGATCGCATTTCCGGGCGTTCGGGCTGGTCAGGGCCGTTGTCAGTGGTGCCGCGTAGTGTTCTGGGCAGTGGGGACGCCAGCGGGACACCGAGGCCGCACGGGGGAAGTTTCATGCACGGGGGAACGATGAGCAGGACCGACGCCGGTTCCACGGCGATCACGATCACGTTGACCGAGGACGACCTCGATCCGTACGTCACGCACGCGTCCACGCGCCGCTGGCTGACCGGTCCCGGACTGCCGGGCGACAGCGGCCTGTTGACGTTCGAGGAGCTGCGCAGGGCGGGCCTGCGGACGGTGGCGGACTCGCTGGGGGACCCCGACCCGCTGGCCGAGGAGCTCCGGGACCAGCTGGTGATAGGCGCGCTCCGGGGACCCGACGGCGGCGAGGCGGAGTCGATCCTGCTGGACGGCGAGACGGGCGAGATCGCGACGACGTACTTCTTCCACGACCGCCCGGACCTGATGGAGGCCGACCCGCTGGCCCCGTCGATCGAGACGCTGACCCGCTTCACCACGACGACCGACGAACTCACCTACCTGCGCGGCCAGTTCGCGTCCTACGAGGGCCGGCACGGCACGAAGACCGCGGCGGAGGCGTCCCGCCAGCTGCTCGCGGTGTTCGAGTCGGAGACGGACGGCGAGGTGCCCCCGTTCTGGAAGGCGGCGGCCCTCATCCGCCCCCTCGCGCTCGTCGCGGGCCCCGGCACGACATCGGGCCTGACCCTGGACATCCCGGCCCGCCTGCTGGACCAGGAGTTCGGCCAGGGCACGGTCGCCCGCTTCGAGGAGGTCGACTTCCCCGCCACCCTCACCCACGAGCCGACCCGCCGCTTCCTCCGCGAGACGGGCCTGCCCGAGGACGCGTTCCTCTTCCAGCTGGACACGGACGTCCCGCTCCCCACGCTGACCGAGTTCTACGAGGACGAGCCCGCCGATGAACTCCCGGCCCGCGCGGATGAGTTGATCCGCCTCGGTTACCTCCTGGAGGACAACAGCCTGGTGGTGGACGGCGCGACGGGCGAGATCCTCACCTGGAGCGAGCCGGAGGCGACCCTGGCTCCGCTCAACACGGACGTCTCGACCCTCGCCTTCACCCTGTGGCTGCTCCACCGCGAGAAGGCGATCGACGCGGACCTGTCGGGCGAGCTGACGGCGGAGGCGTACGACCAGTTGGCGACGACGATGCTCCAGACCCTGTCGAAGGTGGACCCGACGGGGACACGCGCCCGGTCGGACGGCGGCCACTACTGGACGGAGGCGTTCCAGGACGAGGCGGGCGGGGTGCTGTGACGGCCGCGGCCGGCCGTCGGTGAATCCCACCGCCCCCTGGGCCGCGCCGGTGCCCTGAAGGGCATCCAGTCGACCGGGGAATTCGTTCGCGGTCGAGTGAGACGAGCGGCTACCTTCCACGTGACCGTGGTGGGGTGCGCGTCGCGGGACGGCGCACGGGCGAGGGGAACCAGACATGGACACCGGGACCACACGGACCGACCGCCTGAGCGTGCTCCTGGAGCAGTTCGACAAGGCCCGGGAGATGGCCCAGGTCCGCCTGACGGGACTCGGCGACGAGGAGTACCTGTGGGAGCCGGCCC
Source organism: Streptomyces sp. NBC_00252 (assembly GCF_036187565.1). Taxonomy (NCBI): domain Bacteria; kingdom Bacillati; phylum Actinomycetota; class Actinomycetes; order Kitasatosporales; family Streptomycetaceae; genus Streptomyces; species Streptomyces sp. NBC_00252. The sequence goes on from NZ_CP108087.1 coordinate 6,260,736, forward strand.
CCGACTGCTGGTCGCTCCGCCGCCGCAGCGAGGCCGTGACACCGAGGGCGTTCGGACCGGGGGATTGGGTGCTCGACCTCGGAGCTGCGGACATCCCGGCGAGCGAGTACGCGGAGGTGGCCCGCCAGGCCGCCGACGGCATGACCGTCGACAAGATCGCCGACGACTGGAGTGTGACCGTCGAACGTGTCGAGCAGATCCTCGCCCACGAGGGCGAACCGGAGCCCGACACAACCCCGATCACGACGATCGCGTGGCGCCTGGGGCACCTGCACTTCCAGTTCGCGGGGGCGTGGGAGTGGACGTTCGGCACCCGCACTCAGGACCCCAAGCAGATGGTCGACTTCACCCCGTCTGCCACCCAGACCCTAGCCACCTTCTGGCCGGTGATCGACCGCTGGCGAGCAGCCGTCGCCACGGTCACGGAGGACCAGCTGAACGAGGTCGGCTTCTCCCAGTACCCGTACGGCTCGGACCCCGACGACCCGTACATCGACGTGGTGGCGGGGGCCAACCTGGAGTTCATCCACCACATGGCGGAGATCGCGCTGTTGCGGGATCTGTGGCGGGCGCGGAGATGAGTCAGGTACGAGGCTGAGCGCTCCACGCGCTGTGGAGGGCCGCCGGTACGCCCTCCCCGAGGACCGCGCGGGCCGTCAACCCGCCCGGCAGGGTGGGCAGTTCGGCCCAGTGGGTCACGGTCTCGGCACTGTCGAGGCCGTAGGGCAGCCGGACGACCCCGTCGGAGTCGACGAAGCAGTCCCGGTACTCCGTCCCGTCCTCACCGAAGTGCAGCGTCGCGAAGTACATCGGCCGCACCAGCCAGAACTCCTCACCCAGCGCGCTATCGGACCCGGCATCACCGTCCACCGGATACCGCCCGGTGATCGCGGCCGCGACAGGCGTACCACTGGAAGGCAACGCACCGCGCGCGTCGACCCATGTCACCACGACATCCAACTTGGCCATCTCCACGCCCGAGAAGACGGTTGGACGCCAGGGGAGGTTGCTCTACTGGAGGCCGTGGCGGGAATCGAACCCGCGTAACTCGCTTTGCAGCCGATTCATAGAGTCGTCATATGACCGACGACCTCAGCGCTGTCCTCGCCAGTCTCGATGCGTGGCTGGAGGCCAACGCGCCCGCGGACTACGCCGCCCTGAACCCACCCGCAGCGCAGGACGATATCGACGCCATCTCTGACCGGCGGTTCCCTCTGCACGCACATCTGGCGGAGTGGTTGGGTCGTCACGACGGGGTCACCGCTAAGGGCCATGACGGTCCCGGCGTCATCATCCCCGGCGGGTTCATCCTGCACGGAGCCGATGGAATGAGTGCCGGTCAACGATCGCTGGAGGAAGCGATCGCTGGATGGATTGACGAGAACGAGGCGGAAGACCCATGCCTGCGGGACGTCTATGACGGCGTGTACGGGTATTTGTTCCACGTCCGGTGGGTTCCGATCGCCACGGATGTCACCGGAGGCAAGCTCATTGTCGACCACCGTGGTGGAGACCGGTTCGGGAACGTCCTCTACGGGCTGCACGCCGGGGACACGGAAGGCCCGGTGAAGGTGTGGGACAGCCTTTCGCACATGTTTCGAGACCTCCTCGCCGCCCTGACTGAGGGGACGGAGATCCGTCTGCCCGGTTATGCCGACCCGATGACACCACGCCTCTCCGGCACCGATAACGATGCCTTCGTGAGATGGAGGTAGGACGGAACGGTTGTCACAAGCCGAGCCTGCGCTCGACCGGGCAACTGAGACGGGAACTGAGACGGACGACCAAAAGGGCGGCACTCCCGAAGGGGTGCCGCCCTTTTCTTTGCCTGGTCAGGCGCTGGAGGCCGTGGCGGGAATCGAACCCGCGTAACTCGCTTTGCAGGCGAGTCCCTGAACCACTCGGGCACACGGCCGTGTTTGGTGAGTTGACCGTAGGGCCGGGGGGTGGGGCCGGACAAGGGGGCCGGGGGCGGTGCAACGGGACTGCCATACGCCGTTCATGAATGGGGTCCGCTGGTGGGTCGGTCGTACGACCAAGGTCTCAGGTGGGGGCCGACTTCCGACAGGGGTCAAACCGGGCTGTGGACCTTACGCTGGCCGGCATGACCGTCCTCGAACCCCGTGACGCCGATGTCACGCACACCGCCTCCGACCTGGCCGATGAGTGTCATGACTCCGTGTTGGGGCGGTCGCATCGGGCGCTCAGTGTGGGGATCGTGTCCGTCGTGCTGCTGATCGCCTTCGAGGCGACGGCGGTGGGGACGGCGATGCCGGTCGCCGCTCGGGAGCTGGGCGGGGTGTCGCTGTACGCGTTCGCGTTCTCCGGGTACTTCACGACCAGTCTGTTCGGGATGGTGTTCGCCGGGCAGTGGTCGGACCGGCGGGGGCCGCTCGGGGCGTTGACCACCGGGATCGGGGCGTTCGCGGCGGGGCTGGTGGTGGCCGGGACCGCTCAGGCCATGTGGGTGTTCATCCTGGGGCGGGCCGTGCAGGGGCTCGGGGGTGGGCTGGTCATCGTCGCCCTGTATGTCGTTGTCGGGCGGGCGTACTCCGAGAGGTTGCGGCCCGCCATCATGGCCGCGTTCGCCGCCGGTTGGGTCGTGCCGTCCATCGTCGGGCCGTTGGCCTCCGGGGCGGTGACCGAGCAGCTGGGGTGGCGATGGGTGTTCGTCGGGATTCCGGTGCTCGTGGTGTTCCCGCTGGCCCTCGCGCTGCCGCAGATACGGCGGCGGGCGGCCGGGCCCGTGTCCTCGCCGGGTGCGTCACCCGTGCCGTTCGACAGGCGCCGTATCCGGCTCGCTCTGGGGATCTCGCTCGGCGCCGGGCTCGTGCAGTACGCCGCCCAGGATCTGCGGTGGGTCTCGCTCATCCCGGCCGTCGCCGGTGTCGCGCTGCTCGTGCCCGCCGTGCTCGGGCTGCTGCCGCGCGGGACGTACCGGGCGGCGCGCGGGCTGCCCTCCGTCGTGCTGTTGCGCGGGGTGGCCGCGGGGTCGTTCATCTCGGCGGAGTCCTTCGTGCCCTTGATGCTCGTCACGCAGCGGGGGCTGTCGCCGACGCTGGCCGGGTTCTCGCTCGCGGCGGGCGGCGGGACCTGGGCGGTCGGGTCGTGGGTGCAGTCCCGGGCGGGGCTCGAACCGTACCGGGAACGGCTGATGACCTTCGGGATGGTGCTGGTGGCCGCCGCGATCGCCGGGGCGCCGAGCGTCCTCATCCCTTCCGTGCCCGTGTGGATCGTCGCCGTCGCGTGGGCGTTCGGGTGTTTCGGGATGGGGCTGGTGACCTCGTCGACCAGCGTGCTGCTCCTCCAGCTGTCCGCCCCGGCGGAGGCCGGCACCAACTCGGCCGCGCTGCAGATCTCCGACGGACTCTCGAACGCCGTGCTGCTCTCCATCGGCGGGGCCGCGTTCGGCGCGCTGGGCGGCGGCACGGTCGGGCACACGGTCGGCTCCGCGAGCGGCACCGGGTCCCATCCGGCCGCCTTCGCCGCGGTGTTCCTGCCGATGGCGGTCGTGGCGCTGGCGGGGGCGTGGGTGGCGACCCGGGTGCGGACGGAATCGCGGTGACCTCGCGTGGCGGCGCTCGGTGCGGTCCGGTGCGGTGCGGTGCCGTTGAAGGATGACCGGGAGGAGCGCTGAGCCGTAGGCCGGCCTTCCCGCGATATCCCGTCGCCCGCCGGTGAGCCCTCCCCATACCCTCACCCCATGCCCCAGCCGACCTCCCAGCACCCTGACCAGCCCCAGCCAGGTCTCGACCCCGCCCTCCAGCAGGCCCTCGACGACCTGGCCGACGCCACCGGCCGACCGCCGGAGGCCCTCGCGCGGGACGCCGTAGCCAGGTATCTGGAGGAAGCGGGCGCCCCGGTGCGGGCGGCTGCCGAGCGGCTTGCCGTCGCGCACGCCGAATTGTTGAGGAGGCTCGGCGAATGACGGACGACATCGAGGCCGCCTCGGGCCCGGACGACACCGGTGCCTCGGGCCCGGATGGCATCACGGCCGCCTCCGGCTCGACCGACACCGGGTCCACCGATCCGGACGACATCACGGCCACCGGCCCGGACGACACCGGTGCCTCGGGCCCGGACGGCATCACGGCCGCCTCCGGCTCGACCGACACCGGGTCCACCGACCCGGACGACATCGAGGCCGCCTCGGGCCCGGACGACACCGGTGCCTCCGGCCCGGACGACACCACGGTCACCGACCCGGACGGCATCACGGCCACGAACCCGGACGACATCACCCCCACCGACCCGGACGGCATCACGGCCACCGACCCGGACAACACCGGGCCCACCGACCGCCGGCATCTCACCGTCGGGGAAGTCGTCGACATCGCGCGGATCGCGTTCGGCGGGCGGGTGCCCGAGGTGCGGGAGCCGGGGCTGTTCGCCTCGGCGGTGCATCGGCCGCGGGCTCGGATGTTCGGGACGGCGGCCTACATGGACCTGTACGAGCAGGCCGCCGCGCTGCTGCACGCCCTCGCCACGAACCACCCCCTCGTCGACGGCAACAAACGCACCGCGTGGCTCGCCGCCGCGGCCTTCCTCGCCGTGAACGGGGTCGATCTCGCCGGGGTGGACCAGGACAGGGCATACGACCTGGTCATCGACGTGGCCTCGGGGGAGGAGGGCGACGTGGGGGTGATCGCGGAGGCGCTGCGCGGTCTCGCCGGACAGCCGGTGTGACGTCAGTCCCACCCCCGCCACCCCGGCGTCGTCCGCGCGTTGACACCGCCGGGCCGCCGGTAGGGTGGCCCGGTTGTCATACGTAGCCGAGCAGCCCTACCCACGAACCCGGAGACCGTGACTACTACCGCCGCCTCCTCGTCCGCTTCCGCCTCCTCCCATCACCTCTCCCCGGCCTTCCCCGGCCGCGCCCCCTGGGGCACCGCGAGCAAGCTGCGGGCCTGGCAGCAGGGGGCCATGGAGAGGTATGTCCAGGAGCAGCCGCGGGACTTCCTCGCGGTCGCGACCCCCGGTGCCGGCAAGACGACCTTCGCGCTCACCCTCGCCTCCTGGCTGCTGCACCACCACGTCGTGCAGCAGGTGACCGTGGTCGCGCCGACCGAGCACCTGAAGAAGCAGTGGGCGGAGGCGGCCGCGCGCATAGGGATCAAGCTGGACCCCGAGTACAGCGCGGGACCGATCGGCAAGGACTACCAGGGCGTCGCGGTCACGTACGCGGGTGTCGGCGTACGGCCGATGCTGCACCGCAACCGCGTCGAGCAGCGCAAGACCCTCGTCATCCTCGACGAGATCCACCACGCCGGTGACTCCAAGTCCTGGGGCGAGGCGTGCCTGGAGGCCTTCGAGCCGGCCACGCGCCGGCTCGCGCTCACCGGTACGCCGTTCCGGTCGGACACCAACCCCATCCCCTTCGTCACGTACGAGGAGGGGAACGACGGGATCCGGCGGTCCTCCGCCGACTACACCTACGGCTACGGGTCCGCGCTCTCCGACGGCGTCGTCCGGCCCGTCATCTTCCTTTCCTACAGCGGCAACATGCGCTGGCGGACCAAGGCCGGTGACGAGATCGCCGCGCGGCTCGGCGAGCCGATGACGAAGGACGCGATCAGCCAGGCCTGGCGTACGGCGCTGGACGCGCGCGGCGAGTGGATGCCGAGCGTGCTGCGCGCCGCCGACCAGCGGCTGACCGAGGTCAGGAAGGGCATCCCCGACGCCGGCGCCCTCGTCATCGCCTCCGACCAGGACTCGGCGCGCGCCTACGCCAAGCTGATCCGCGAGATCACCGGCTCCAAGGCGACCGTCGTGCTGTCGGACGACACCGGTGCCTCCAAGCGCATCGACGACTTCGCGGCGAGCAACGACCGGTGGATGGTCGCCGTCCGCATGGTGTCCGAGGGCGTCGACGTGCCGCGGCTCGCCGTCGGCGTGTACGCCACCACCATCTCCACCCCGCTCTTCTTCGCCCAGGCCGTCGGCCGTTTCGTGCGGTCCCGGCGGCGCGGCGAGACCGCGTCCGTGTTCCTGCCGACCGTCCCCGACCTCCTCACCTTCGCCAACGAGATGGAGGTGGAGCGGGACCACGCCCTCGACAAGCCGAAGAAGGAGGGCGAGGAGGACCCGTACGCCGAGTCCGAGAAGGAGATGGAGGAGGCGAACAGGGAGGAGGACGAGGACACCGGCGAGCAGGAGCAGTTCTCCTTCGAGGCGCTGGAGTCCGAGGCCGTCTTCGACCGTGTCCTCTACGACGGCGCCGAGTTCGGCATGCAGGCGCACCCGGGGAGCGAGGAGGAGCAGGACTACCTCGGCATCCCGGGCCTGCTCGAACCCGACCAGGTGCAGATGCTGCTCCAGAAGCGGCAGGCCCGGCAGATCGCGCACAGCCGCAAGAAGCCGGACGAGGAGGCCGACCTCCTCGAACTGCCCGCCGAGCGGCGGCCCGTCGTCTCCCACAAGGAGATGATGGAGCTGCGGAAGTCGCTCAACACCATGGTCTCCGCGTACGTCCACCAGACCGGCAAACCGCACGGTGTCATCCACACCGAGCTGCGCCGCACCTGCGGCGGTCCGCCGAGCGCCGAGGCCACGGCCGGGCAACTGCGGCAGCGCATCGCGAAGGTCCAGGAGTGGGCCACGCGCATGAAGTGATCCCCTCAGCAGATCCGTACGGATTCCGTCGGCCGTTCAGCACATCTGTGCGGAATCTGCGCAGGGTTGATCCGCAGGTCAAGACATATCGACATGAAGGGGTACCGGTCCGTACCAGCCGGTGCCCGGATTCTGGACGGAGACTTCCGCTCAGCGAACCGGCTTCGCTAGTGTCCCGCTACGCACACGCCCCGTGGCAGCGCCGCCGCGGAGCGCAGCCGTGAAGCGACTGGGCCCGGACACGCCGGGCCGCCTCGCCGATCGGCGGCCTCTGAAGCGCGTCACTGACGGGACTCGGTGACGCATCCGTCGCTGAGGAGCCGCCGACCTCACCACTTAAGGAGTGGGCGTCGTGACCGCGGAGACCTCCCAGACGCTCGACCGAGGACTGCGCGTCCTCAAACTGCTGGCCGATACGGACCACGGGCTGACCGTCACCGAACTGTCCAACAAACTGGGCGTCAACCGGACCGTCGTGTACCGGCTGCTCGCCACCCTCGAACAGCACGCCCTCGTACGCCGTGACCTGGGCGGCCGGGCCCGCGTGGGACTCGGCGTGCTGCGGCTCGGCCGCCAGGTGCATCCCCTGGTACGGGAAGCAGCGCTCCCCGCGCTGCGCTCGCTGGCCGAGGACATCGGGGCCACCGCTCACCTCACCCTGGTCGACGGCGCGGACGCCCTCGCCGTCGCCGTGGTCGAGCCGACCTGGACGGACTACCACGTGGCCTACCGCGCCGGCTTCCGCCACCCCCTGGACCGGGGAGCCGCGGGCCGCGCGATCCTCGCCGCCCGGCACCAGGCCGCCGACGAACCCGGATACACCCTGACGCACGGCGAGTTGGAGGCCGGAGCGAGCGGCGCGGCCGCTCCCCTGCTGGGCGTCACCGGCGTCGAGGGCAGCGTCGGCGTCGTGATGCTGGCGGACGCGGTACCGGAGCGGGTCGGGCCGAGGGTGGTCGACGCGGCCCGCGAGGTCGCGGAGGCGCTGCGCTGAATCGAGGTGGGCAGGGGGGAGGGCGATACACGCGCCGGCCCCCCTGCGACCTGACCGGCTCCCGGCCCGCGAGCGCCCCCTCGCGCCATGACCGGACCGGACCGGAGCTGACCGGCTCCCGGTCTGCGAGCGACCCCTCGCGCCATGACCGGACCGGACCGGAGCTGACCGGCTCCCGGTCTGCGAGCGACCCCTCGCGCCATGACCGGACCGGAGCTGACCTGACCGGCTCCCGGCCGGTACTGACCGTCGCGTTAGATTGATCCCGTGCTCCTCTCTCGCCTCACGCGCCCCCAGGCCGTAGCCGTCTGCGCCCTGCCCGTCGTGGCCCTGCTCGCCACCGCGGGTCTGGCGCCGCTGCCGTTCTCGCTGGCACAGCCCGGTCTGACCGCGAACGTCCTCGGCGAGAACAAGGGCACCCCGGTGATCACCATCGCCGGGGCGCCGGTGCGGAAGACGAGCGGTCAGCTGCGCATGACGACGATCGAGGCGACCGGACCCGATCAGCACGTCTCGCTGAGCGACGTGATCGACAGCTGGTTCCGCACCGACCGGGCGGTCATGCCCCGCGACTCGGTCTACCCCAGCGGCAACAGCGTCAAGGAGATCGAGCAGCACAACACCGAGCAGATGCAGGAGTCGCAGAACGACGCGACCACCGCCGCGCTCGACTATCTGCACCTCAGCGACAAGAAGGTCAAGGTCACGCTGAAGCTCGCGGACGTCGGCGGCCCCAGCGCGGGCCTGCTGTTCACCCTGGGCATCATCGACAAGCTCGACGGCAATGGCAGCGGCGGCGACCTCACGGGCGGCCGCACCATCGCCGGTACGGGGACGATCGGCACGGACGGGACGGTCGGCGCGGTCGGGGGAGTGGCCCTCAAGACCCAGGCCGCGCGACGGGACGGTGCGACGGTGTTCCTGGTGCCGAGGGCGGAGTGCTCGGACGCCAAGTCGGAACTCCCCAAGGGGCTACGACTGGTTCCGGTGACCTCGTTGAAGGGCGCGGTGTCCGCCCTGGAGGCGCTGGAGACGGGTAAGGGTTCGGTACCGAGCTGCTAGACCAGCGCCGGCTTCGTCCCGGCGGGCGCCGAGGCGAGCCGCAGACCGAGTTCTACGAGCGTCCAGCCGAGGCGCGTACGGAGTTCGCGCGGCGGTTTGGCGTCGGCGGCGAGACGGTGGGCGTCGGCCTGGGCGTGGAGTTCGGCGATGTGCTGCTGTGCGAGCTGGCTGTGCGGATACATGGCTGTGCCTCTCAGTCCGTCTCGATGGGGAACAGGTGGGTGTGGACGCGCACTTGCTCGGATTCCGGGGTGTCCTTGTCGGGGACACGGCTTCGGTAGTCGTCGATCAGGTCGCGCATCCTGCCGATGAGTTCGGCGGCCAGGTCGGGTGTCAGCCGTAGCGTCGCGTCGCTCATGTCGGAGGCGCGGGACCAGGGTTCGGCCCAGTTGCCACGGCCGTTGAGCCAGGTGATCAGCTCGCGGGAGTGGGTGTTCGCGACCTCGTGCAGGAACACCTCGGCCAGTCCCCGGACTTCGGGCCCGGCGTCCTCGAACGCGTCGGTGTCGAAGACGATTCCCTGGTCCACCGCCTGCCACCACCGCTCCCGGCCCTTGCCGTGCTCGGGGGCGTCCTCGACGAACCCGTGCGCGGCGAGCTGGCGCAGGTGGTAGCTGGTGGCGCCGCTGGACTCGCCCAGCCTGGCGCCCAGTTGGGACGCCGTGGCCGGGCCGCTGTTCCGCAGCGCGTCCAGCAGCTGCATCCGCAGCGGGTGTGCCAGGCCGCGCAGCGAGCGGGCGTCGAGGTGGCGTCGTTTCCGTTCTCCGTGCTCCTGCATGCCCACAAAGCTACCGTTGCAAAGAAGTCCTTGCAACCACTTCTTTGCAACTAACCCTTTGTGACTCGCCCCCCACCACCCCTACTTGACCAACCCCTCCGCCTTCATCCAGTCCAGCGCCACCTGATGCGGATCCTCCCCGTCGACGTCCACCTTCGCGTTCAGCGTCCGCGCCACCGTGTTGTTCAGCTTCTTCGTCACCGGGTCCAGGACCTTCGCGATGGCCGGCCACTTCTTCAGCGCCTTCGTGTTGATCTCGGGCGCCGCGTTGTAGTTGGGGAAGAACTTCTTGTTGTCGGCCATCACCGCGAGGTTCATCGACTTGATGCGGCCGTCGGTGGTGAAGACCTCGCCGTAGGTGCAACTCCCCTTCTTCACCTGGGTGTAGATGATCCCGGTGTCCATCTGCGTGATGTTCTTCGCGGGGAGGTTCATGCCGTACGCCTTCTCCATGCCCGGCAGGCCGTCCGCGCGGTTGGCGAACTCGCTCTCCACGCACAGCGTCACCGCGCCCGGGTTCTTCTTCGCGAGCGCGGCCACCTCGGAGAGCGTCCTCGTGCCGTACTTCTTGAAGTTGGCCTGGTTCATGGCGAGGGCGTAGGTGTTGTTGAGGGCGGACGGCGGCAGCCAGGTGATGCCGTTCTTGAGGTCCGCGTCCCGTACCGCCTGCCACTGCTTCAGCGGGTCGGTGATCGGCTTGCTGTTGCCGAGGTAGGTGATCCACGCGGTGCCGGTGTACTCGTACATCCCGTCCGCGTCACCGGACTTGACGGCCTCCCGCGCTCCGATGGAGCCCTGGATGCCGGTCCGGTCGAGGACGTCCGCGCCGGCCGCCTCGAAGGCGATGCCCATCATCGCGCCGAGGATCAGCTGCTCGGTGAACTCCTTCGAGGTGACGGTGAGATGGGCGCCCTTGAGGGGCTCGCCGCGGCCGACCGTGCCGGGGCTGACGTCGTCGACCATGGGGGAGCCGCTGGTCAGTCCGCAGCCGGCGACGACGACCAGGGTCCCGGCGAGGAGGAGACAGGTGGGTTTCATGCTCCGGCCTCCAATCCCCTTGGGCGGAGCAGGAGTTCGGCGAGGGAGGCCAGCCAGTCCACCAGCAGGGCGAGGCTGACGGTGAGGATCGAGCCGAGGACCAGGACGGGCATCCGCTGGGTGGTGATGCCGGTGGTGATCAGGACGCCCAGGCCGCCGCCCCCGCCGAAGGTCGCCAGGGTGGCCGTACCGACGTTGAGGACCAGGGCCGTTCGGACGCCGGCCAGGATCAACGGGACCGCGAGGGGCAGCTCCACCTTTGCCAGGACGCCGAGTTGGGACATGCCGATGCCCCGGGCGGCTTCGAGGAGCGTCGGGTCGTTGGCCTTCAGGCCCGCGATGGTGTTGGACAGGACCGGCAGGACGGCGTAGATGATGATGCCGATCAGGGCCGCCTTCTCGCCGGTGCCGAGCCAGATCACCAGCAGGGCCAACAGGCCGATGGCCGGAGTGGCCTGGCCCATGTTGGCGAAGGTCATCGCGACCGGGGCCGCTTTCCTGAACGATCCGCGGGTCAGCAGGATGCCCAGCGGGATCGCGATGATCAGCACGAAGAACGTGGAGATCACGGTGAGTTGCACGTGCTGCCACAGGGCCTTGCCGACCTGGCCGTTGGAGAGGGCGTTCTCCGAAATGGAGTCCAGGTGGGCCTGGTTGAACCACAGCCAGGTCGCCAGCAGGACCGCCACCAGGAACGCGGGCAGGATCGTCAGCTTCTGCCAGGTGATACGGCGTTTCGGGGGAGTCGGCGGCGCGGCTGCCGGCGTCTCCTCTTCCTCCAGTTCGGGGGTGGTGGTCACGCCGGCTCCTCCCCTCCGGCGCCCTCCTGCTCGGCGTGCGTCTGGAGGGCCCGGGCCTCCTCCAGCTCGTGCTGGGCCTCCATCGCCTCCAGCCGGTCGGCCTCCAGGAGTTCGTGCACGGAGTTCATCAGCGTCTCCATGTCGACGACCCCGGTGTACTCGCCGCGCCGCCCGGTGACCGCGACCCGGCCCGCGTTGTCCGTGAGCACCGCCTCCAGCGCGTCCCGGAGCGTCGCGTCCCGGGTCACCGTGTCGCTGACCAGCGTGCCCGCCCGGGCGAGCGAGCCCTTGGCGCGCATCATGTCGCCGCGCCGCAGCCACTTGTAGGGCCGGCCGCGCTTGTCGAGCAGCAGGATCTCGTTGGTGCCGCTCTCGCGGAGCCGGTCGAAGATGTCCTGGAGCGGGTCGTCGACGGTGACCGTCGGATAGTCGGTGATCTCCACGTCCCGTACGCGGGTCAGGTTCAGCCGCTTCAGGGCCGCACCGGCGCCCACGAACCCGGACACGAAGTCGTCCGCCGGGTTGGTGAGGATCGCCTCCGGGGTGTCGAACTGCGCGATGTGCGAGCGTTCGCGCAGCACCGCGATCCGGTCGCCCAGTTTGATCGCCTCGTCGAAGTCGTGGGTGACGAAGACGATCGTCTTGTGCAGTTCGTGCTGGAGCCTGATCAGCTCGTCCTGGAGGTGGTCGCGGGTGATCGGGTCGACCGCGCCGAACGGCTCGTCCATCAGCAGGACCGGTGGATCGGCCGCCAACGCCCGTGCCACGCCCACGCGTTGCTGCTGTCCGCCGGAGAGCTGGCGCGGATAGCGGCCCTGGAACTCGCCGGCGTCGAGGCCGACCAGGTCGAGCATCTCCTCCACCCGGTCCCTGATCCGGGACTTGGACCAGCCGATCATCCTCGGGACCAGCGCGATGTTCTGGGCGACGGTCATGTGCGGGAAGAGCCCGCTCGACTGGATCGCGTAGCCGACCTTGCGGCGCAGCCGCACCGGGTCGATGTCGGTGACGTCCTCGCCGTCGATGCGGATGCGGCCGCCGGTGGGTTCGATCAGCCGGTTGATCATCTTGAGCGTGGTCGACTTGCCGCAGCCGGACGGCCCGACGAAGACGACGAGTTCGCCCGCCTTGATCTCCATGTTGACGTTCTCGACCGCCGGCTGCGGGGTGCCCGGGTACTTCTTGGTCAGGTTCTCCAGTTCGATGGAGGCACCGGAGGTCGTGGTGGCTGCTGGCTCAGGCACGGATCCCCCTGGGAATGGTCAGCCGTCCGAGAAGGACGTAGGCGGCGTCGAACAGCAGCGCCAGGATGATGATCCCGAGCGTGCCCGCGAGCACCTGGTTGAGGGCGTTCTTGCTGCCCAGCGATCCGATGCCGCGGAAGATCTCGTTGCCGAGGCCGGGCCCGGAGGCGTACGCCGCGATGGCCGCGATGCCCATCAGCATCTGGGTGGAGACCCGGATGCCGGTGAGGATCGGCGGCCAGGCCAGCGGCAGTTCGACCCGCACGAGCTGCATCAGCCGGGACATCCCGATGCCCTTCGCCGCGTCGACCAGTGACGGGTCGACCCCGCGCAGGCCCACGATCGAGTTACGGACGATCGGCAGGAGGCCGTAGAGCGTCAGAGCGATCACCGTGGGCGGAACGCCGAGCCCCACGATCGGAATGAGCAGACCGATCATGGCGAGCGACGGAATGGTCAGAATGGTCGACGTGGTCGTGGTGGCGAGGTTGCCCGCCCACTCGCTCCGATACGTGACGACCCCGATCACCACCCCGATCAGCGTGGCCACGACCATGCACTGGAAGACCGCGCTGGCGTGCTGATAGGCGTCGGTGAGCAGTTGCTGGTGCCGGTTGCCCACGTACTCCCAGAAGCTCACATGCCCACACCCCTACGTCGGCCAGGTCGTCCTCTCCCGGTCTTCCGCCGCCTGTTCCACCAGCGGGATGATCCGCAGCGGAACGGGGTTCTCCATCACGATCGCGGTGGCGGCCCGGACAATGCCATCAAAACCGACAACCCGGTCGATGACCCGTTGGAGATCGGCGTTCGAGCGGGCGACCAGGCGGCACAGCATGTCGCCGCTGCCGGTGGTGGTGTGCAGTTCGAGGACCTCGGGGACCGTCGTCAAGTGGGCCCGGACGTCCGGGCCTTGGCCCTGCCGGATCTCCAGCGTCGCGAACGCCGTGACCGGGTAGCCGAGCGCCGCCGGATCGACCTGCGGGCCGAATCCCCGGATGACTCCATTCGACTGAAGGCGGTCCAGCCGTGCCTGCACCGTGCCCCGGGCCACCCCCAGCCGCCGGGACATCTCCAGCACCCCGATGCGCGGCTCCTCGGCCAGCAGCACGATGATCCGGCCGTCCAGTCGATCGATCCCCATGGCCCGCCTCCGAGGGTGGTCATCCTGTACAGAAAGCCCGCCGAAACGGTCGTACCGCTGAACAGACTGCCCAGCGGATACGCAAACTATTGCGCACCTTGCCAGGGCGGGGGAGCCTGCGGACATGACGCAGACCACACACCACACTCCCGACACCGCCCGGCAGGCCGACCCCTTCCCGGTCAAGGGAATGGACGCGGTCGTCTTCGCCGTGGGCAACGCCAAGCAGGCCGCGCACTACTACTCCACGGCCTTCGGCATGACGCTGGTCGCCTACTCCGGACCGGAGAACGGCAGCCGCGAGACCGCCTCGTACGTCCTCACCAACGGCTCCGCCCGTTTCGTCTTCACCTCCGTCATCAAGCCCGCCACCCCGTGGGGCGAGTTCCTCACCCGCCATGTGGCCGAGCACGGCGACGGTGTCGTCGACCTCGCCATCGAGGTGCCGGACGCGCGCGCCGCCCACGCGTACGCCGTCGAGCACGGCGCCCGCTCCCTCGTCGAGCCGCACGAGGTCAAGGACGAGCACGGCACGGTCGTCCTCGCCGCGATCGCCACCTACGGCGAGACCCGCCACACCCTCGTCGAGCGCACCGGCTACGACGGCCCCTACCTCCCCGGCTTCGCCCCCGCCGAGCCGCTGGTCGAGGCCCCCGCCCACCGCACCTTCCAGGCCGTCGACCACTGCGTCGGCAACGTCGAACTCGGCCACATGAACGAGTGGGTCGGCTTCTACAACAAGGTCATGGGCTTCACGAACATGAAGGAGTTCGTGGGCGACGACATCGCGACCGAGTACAGCGCCCTGATGTCGAAGGTCGTCGCCGACGGCACCCTCAAGGTCAAGTTCCCGATCAACGAGCCCGCCGTCGCGAAGAAGAAGTCGCAGATCGACGAGTACCTGGAGTTCTACGGCGGCGCGGGCGTCCAGCACATCGCGCTGAACACCAACGACATCGTGCAGACGGTACGCACCATGCGCGCGGCCGGGGTGCGCTTCCTGGACACCCCCGACTCCTACTACGACACCCTCGGCGAGTGGGTCGGCGACACCCGCGTCCCCGTCGACACCCTCCGCGAGCTGAAGATCCTCGCCGACCGCGACGAGGACGGGTACCTTCTCCAGATCTTCACCAAGCCGGTCCAGGACCGTCCTACGGTGTTCTTCGAACTCATCGAGCGGCACGGCTCGATGGGCTTCGGCAAGGGCAACTTCAAGGCGCTGTTCGAGGCGATCGAGCGGGAGCAGGAGAAGCGGGGCAACCTGTAACACGCAGGTCCCGCAAGGGACTTGGGAGGACCGTGGCCGTCGCGCCGATCAATCTGTCCACACCGGCGGTGCGCCGCCTGTGGCAGAAGGGCACGCTGCACGAGCCCACGGTCCTCCAGTCGTTCGCCTTCGACGAGGTCCATCAGCGCCTGTACGTCCTGCAGTTGAGGACGGGCGGCGCCGACGCCGGCAACCTCTGCCTCAACCAGCTCGACTACACGGGCAAGGCGCTAGGACACATGCACCTCCAGGGCTTCGGCCACGGCGTCAGCATGGGCGTCCAGAACACCGCCGACGGCGACGTCTGGATCTGGACCGAGGCCGCCGCGAAGGCCGGTTCGGGCGGCGCCTACGGCCAGGCCGTCACCCGCTTCCACTTCGCGAACGGCGCCACCCGCACCGCCGCCGACGTGGCGATCCGCAAGCCCGTCGCGCACTCCACCAACAACCAGCCGACGGTCTGCATGGCCTCGAAGCGCATAGCGATCCGCTACCGCCTGGCCAACCGACCCCGGTACCGCGTCTGGGACTTGGACGCCTTCGTCGCCCGCGACTACTCCGCTCCCGTCGCCGACCTCGCCCAGACCGGCGCCCACCCGGACCCGGCGGTCCCGTTCCAGGGCTATGCCCTCGACGGTGACTTCCTCTACCAACTCGCCGGCTCCGCCTACGACTCCACGAGCAACCCGCCCGCGAAGCACGGCAACACCTACGTCTCCTGCCTCGACATCCGCACCGGCGCGCTCGTCCAGCGCTCCCGCACGGAGGCCGGCTACACCCTCACCCACCGCGAACCGGAGGGTCTCGCCGTCCGCAGGAAGCCCGGCACCCGGCTGTACATGGGGTTCGCGTCGGGGGCGACGGGAGCGCGCCTGTTCTCGCTCTGCTCCAAGCCGTAGCCCCGGCAGCTCAGCCCGACCTGTCGGAGGGCAGCGGCTCGTTCGCCGGCTCGCCCAGCGCCGTCAGCGCCGCCTGCGCCAGCGGCACCCGCAGCGGCGAGAAGTACGGGTTGATCTGCAGCGCCTCCTGGAGATGGCGGCGCGCGGACGCGAACTTCTCCGACTCCCGCTCGATCATGCCCCGGTGGAACATGTACAGCGCGTCCCGCACCCCGCCGCCGTGCACCCGGTCCGTCGCCACCGACGCGAACTTCAGGGCCTCCTCGTCCTGCCCGGCCCGGTGCAGCGCCCACCCCAGCGCGTCGGCGACCGGGATGCCCGGCTGCCGGGTCCACTCGGCCCGCAGCCGCCGCACGGCGTCGTGCGCGTCGCCGTGGTCCGCCTCGAAGACGCCGAGGACGAGTTCGTCGTCGACACCGGCCGCCGCGTCCTTGGCGGCGAGGGCGCGCAGCGTGTCGTACTGCACGCGGGCGGCCTGCGCGAGACCGAGCGACTCGTACAACTCGCCCAGTTCCAGGGCGTATTGAGGGGTCGGCTGTTTGGCGAGGGCGACCTGGTAGGCGTTGAGGGCCTCCGAGGTGCGGCCCAGGGCGGCGAGCGCGCGGCCCTCACCGGCGAGCGCCTCGCGCTGGTCGGGGTCGAGCCGTACGGCCGCCTCGAAGTGCCGCAGCGCGACCTCCCGGTCCCCGCGTTCCCAGGCCAGCTCGCCGGAGCGCTGCAGCCAGGCGGCCTGTTCGGCGGGGGCCGTGGCCTTCGCCGCCGCGTCGGCGAGCTGGGCGGCGGCGTCCTCGCGCCAGCCCCGGTCGCGGTAGACGGCGGCGGCCCGCGCCATCACGGCCGGCCCGGTGTGCAGCTCCAGCAGTCTGTCGAGCGTGCGCCGGGTCGCCTTGTAGTCGCCTAGGCCGGTGTACGCGTCGATCAGCAGCGGATACGTCGTCCAGCGGCGCGGCGCCGCCTTCACCGCGGCCTCGCCCCAGGTGCGCGCCGCCCGGAAGTCCCGCCGCTCGTTCGCCAGGGCGGCCAGGCCGTCCATCGCCACGGCGTTCGCGTCGTTGCCCCGCGCCCGCACCTTCAGCGCGGTACGCAGCGCCTCCTCGGCCTTCGGGTAGTACAGGGTGTCCCCGGTCCGCCGCCCCTGCTCCACATAGGCCGAGCCGAGCACCGCCCACGACCGGGCGTCCCTCGGACGGACCCGTACCCGCGTCTCGCGGTCGCCGATCAGCGCGGCCAGGTCGGGCAGCGCGGCCGGCACCCCGGCGGTCACCGCGGTCAGCGCCTGCGCCTTGGGACCCGGCGCGGGCGGCGGCGCCGGGCGCGGCTCCTCGGGCAGCAGCCACAGCAGCCCGCCGAGCACCGCGCACCCGGCGACCGCGCCGATCAGCACCCGCCGCAGAACGGGGGAGCGGCGCTGCCGCGGTTCCGCCACCAGGGACGTACCCGGACTCCGCTGTTCGTTCTCCATGGCGCTCACTCTGCGTCAGTACGACGACCACATCCCGGCACCCAAAGCCGCGCGCGGACGGGGTTCACACCGATGGCCGCGAGTGCGACGCTGTGATCATGAGCCGTATCGAAGCGCCTCGCGACCAGGACACCGGAACCCTTCTCGACCGGCTGCTGGCCGGGCTGCCCGCCGAGGCCGTCCTCACGGATCCGGACGTCACGGTCTCGTACGCCAACGACATGGCGAGCTTCTGCCCGTCCGGCACCCCCGCGGTGGTGGTGCTGCCGCGCACGGTCGAGCAGGTCCAGCACGTCATGCGGGTCGCCACCGAACTGCGCCTCCCGGTCGTCCCGCAGGGCGCCCGCACCGGCCTGTCGGGCGCGGCGAACGCCTCCGAGGGCTGCATCGTGCTGTCCCTCGTCAGGATGGACCGCATCCTGGAGATCAGCCCGGTCGACCGCATCGCGGTCGTCGAGCCGGGCGTCGTCAACGCGGCGCTCTCCCGCGCGGTCAACGAACACGGCCTCTACTACCCGCCGGACCCCTCCAGCTGGGAGACGTGCACGATCGGCGGCAACATCGGCACCGCGTCCGGCGGGCTGTGCTGCGTGAAGTACGGGGTGACGGCCGAGTACGTCCTCGGCCTGGACGTCGTCCTCGCCGACGGGCGGCTGATGAGCACCGGCCGGCGGACGGCGAAGGGGGTCGCCGGGTACGACCTGACCCGGCTGTTCGTCGGGTCGGAGGGCTCGCTCGGGATCGTCGTGAAGGCGGTCCTGGCGCTGAAGCCGCAGCCGCCCCAACAGCTCGTCCTGGCCGCCGAGTTCGCCTCCGCGGCCGCCGCGTGCGACGCCGTGTGCCGGATCATGGCCGGCGGGCACGTGCCGTCCCTCCTCGAACTGATGGACCGTACGACCGTCAAGGCCGTCAACGACCTCGCCCACATGGGGCTGCCGGAGACGACCGAGGCGCTGCTGCTCGCGGCCTTCGACACGGCGGACCCGGCCGCCGACCTGGCCGCCGTGGGAGCGCTCTGCGAGGCGGCCGGAGCCACCCAGGTGGTGCCCGCCGAGGACGCCGCCGAGTCCGAACTGCTGCTCCAGGCGCGGCGGTTGTCGCTCACGGCGCTGGAGGCGGTCAAGGGCACGACGATGATCGACGACGTGTGCGTGCCCCGGTCGCGGCTCGGCGAGATGCTCGAAGGGGTGGAGCGGATCGGCGCGAAGTACGGGCTGACCATCGGCGTCTGCGCGCACGCGGGCGACGGCAACACGCACCCCACCGTCTGCTTCGACGCGCAGGACGCCGACGAGTCCCGGCGCGCCCGTGAGTCCTTCGACGAGATCATGGCGCTCGGCCTGGAACTCGGCGGCACCATCACCGGCGAACACGGCGTCGGGGTCCTCAAGAAGGAGTGGCTGGCCCGCGAACTCGGCCCGGTGGGCGTGGAGATGCAGCGGGCGGTGAAGACGGCCTTCGACCCGCTGGGCCTCCTCAACCCGGGCAAGCTGTTCTGACGCTCCTGCCGACGGCTCACTCCCCGTCCTTCGACTCGTCCGACGGCCACGGGTCGCGCAGCCACAGGTCGTCGGCCGGGGTCGGTGCGAGCAGCTCGGCCAGGCCGTCGTCGATGCCGAGCTGCTCCGCCTCAGAGCCCGGGGGGACCACCCGGAGGGTGCGCTCCAGCCAGGCCGACACCTGGGCGGCCGGGGCCTCCAGGAGGGCGTCGCCGTCGGGTGAGCTCAGCGCCATCAGGACGACACTGCGTCCCTCCACCTTCGTCGGCCACACCCGCACGTCCCCGTGCCCGCACGGCCGGAACACGCCCTCGACGAGGAGTTCGCGGGCGAACGTCCAGTTCACGGGCTGCTCGGAGGTGATGTGGAAGGCGATGTGGACGGCGTAGGGATCATCGGTGCGGTAGCTGAGCCGGGCCGGGACCGGAATGCTCCGCTCCGGGGACAGGATGAGTTTGAGCTCCAACTCCCGCTCCACGACTGTGTGCATGGCGTGTGTCTCCTCTCGCTGACCGGGCCCCGCGGTGGGTCCGTACGAGTGGAGAGGGCGTGCGGGCGCGAGCATTACGCGACTTCGGGAATCTTTTTTTGCGCGCCGGGTCACGAAGGCTTCGCGGGGCTTCGGGGCGTGTGGACTCCGTGCACGAGCTTGCCCGGATCGGGGTGGGTCCGGCGGGACGGGCAGTGCTGGTCGTGCGGGTCTGATAGATGTGGACACCCCCATTTGACCTCCGAGCAGATACGGGACGACGGACATGAGCGCCCCAACCCCGGCACCCGGCGACGACAGGCCCCGCGAGGGGTACTACCCGGACCCGTCCATTCCTGGATATGTCCGGTACTGGAACGGCGCGGCCTGGGTGCCCGGCACCAGCCGACCGGCGCCGTCGGACGGACGGCCGCTCGCCGCGCCGGGCCAGTCCGTCGAGGAGACGGGCCCGCACTTCTTCGACGAGGACCCGGCGCCCGTCAACCCGGCGGACGCCCAGCACGGCAGCCGCCCCGAACCGGCGGCGGCCTGGGGCGCGGACCGCGCCCACCAGTCCGGCTTCAGCGCCGACCAGGACCGCCGTATCTCCTGGGGCGCCCCGGACCCGAGAGCGGGCGCGGACCCGAGAGTCCCCGCGGACATCCCCGGCCAGGACGGCCCGGCACCGAGCTCCCCTGAGGAACCGCCGAACCCCGGCACCTTCGTGTTCCGCCGCCCGGCCGCCGGGAGCGCGGACAGCTCGCCCCCGGTCGCCGACGAGGGCACGACCACGTTCCGCCGCCCGACCCCGCGCATGCCGCAACAGGGCGCGGGGGCAGGGGGTTTCGCCGCGCAGGGTCCCGTGAGCAACGAACCCGCCGCCGGGGGCTTCGGCCCGCCCAACCCGGGTGCCGGCAGCGCCCCCTCCGGCGATCCTTCCGGCCCCGGCTTCGGCGCCGGAAAAGCCGCCGCGGCCCGGGCCGCGCAGGCGCAGGCGGGCCAGGCGGGCACCGGCACCGGGGCACCCGCCTCCGCCGCTCCTACGGCCCTCTCCGGGCCCCAGCAGTCCGCGCCCGGTGTCCCGCAGCAGGCCGGTCCCGCGCAGCCGCAGGGGGCCGCCGTATCGACTCCGATGGCCCCCGGTGTCGGGGGCGGGCAGCCGTCCTGGGCGCAGCAGGTGCATCGGCTCGCGGGGGACGAGGACGGGCCCGTGGCGCCCTGGAAGCCGCCCGTGGAGGACGTGTTCCAGGCGGCGGCCCGGCGGCAGTCGGCGGCGCGGCCCGCGGGGCTCGGCAGGCGGCTGGCCGCCCGGCTGATCGACAGCGTCGTGCTCGGCGCGGTCACCGCGGCCGCCGCCGTACCGCTGGGCACCAGGGCCGTCGACCATATCGACGGGAAGATCGACGCGGCCAAGCTCTCCGGCCGGACCGAGACCGTGTGGCTGCTGGACGGCACCACGACCCTCTACCTGGGCATCGTCCTCGCCGTGCTCCTCCTCTTCGGCGTCCTCTACGAAGCGCTCCCCACCGCCAAGTGGGGCCGCACCCTCGGCAAGAAGCTGTGCGGGATCGAGGTGCGCGGCATCGAGAGCCACCAGCCGCCCACGTTCGGCGGGGCGCTGCGCCGCTGGCTGGTGTACAGCGTCACGGGGCTGCTCGGTATCGGGGTCGTCGGCGTCGCCTGGTGCCTGTTCGACCGGCCCTGGCGTCAGTGCTGGCACGACAAGGCAGCACATACGTTCGTAGCGGCATAAGGGCCTACCGCATCCGGGGTACCTGAATCCGTACCCCGGACGGCCGCTCGCCGGATGCGGAGCCGGACGGTTCGCGGTCGACTCGGGCCATGAGCACCGAACCGCCTCCGGGCTCCGGCCAGCAGCCGCCGGAAGACGACCCGTTCAGGAAGCAGCCCCCTCCTGGCCAGGGATCGGGCTCACCGTACGACCAGTCCTACGGGAACCAGCCGCCTCCGTACGGTGGCGGTGGCGGTGACCCCTACGGCGGCGGCTCCTACCCCACCGACCCGCTGGCCGGCATGCCCCCGCTCGCCGAGAGCGGCCGGCGCACCCTCGCCCGGATCATCGACTTGATCCTCGTCGGGATCGTCGTATGGCTGCTGACGTGGGCCTTCGGAGTGCACGAGTACGACGTCAACTCCGACCACGTGTCCTACGCCAAGTCCCTCGGGCAGTCGCTCACCGCGGCCGTGCTCTACATCGGCTACGACACCGTGATGACGGCCAAGTCAGGGCAGACGCTGGGCAAGAAGTGGATGGGGCTGCGGGTCGCCAACCTCGACAACGGCTCGACGCCCTCCGTGCAGACCAACCTGATTCGGGCGGCGGTGCTGTGGATCCCGTTCGCGTTCTGCTGCGCCTGCATCTGGACGGCGATCTGCGGCGGCTGGAGCTTCTTCGACAAGCCGTACAAGCAGGGGCTGCACGACAAGGCCGCCAAGACCGTGGTGGTCAGCACGCGGTGACGTGAACGGCGGCGCAACTCCGGTGTGCGCACAGCGAATCGGCGGGTCCGTGTCTCTGCGGACCCGCCGATTCGCGTGGCGGTGGCGGCACATGGCCCTGGGCTTGGTCTAGGGAGTGCTCCGCTCCCGTACCGGCTCCGCGGCGGAGACGGCGGCGGAGACGGTCTCCCGCCGTACCGACACCGGGACCCGCGGCTGGGGCACGGAGGGGGTTGTCGCGGTCCGCCCGGCGGCCTGGGCCGCCGCCGCGGCCCTGGTCTTCGGCTGCGCCACCGTCAGGGAGACGAGCAGTCCGAGGGCGAGCGCCGCGCATGCGATGACCGCGATCCCCAGACCCGAGTTCGTCTGTGACAGCAGCAGCATGGCGAGCGTCGAGAAGATCACGGTGCATGAACCGTAGGCGAGCTGTGCGGCAGTCGGACGAGGCATGGCAATCGAGTCCTCGTTAGGGAATGGAGGGGAGCTGTGAAAGGGGGGTGCGACTACGATGTCGGCCTGGTTTTCCGCCGGTTCCGGACGTTCCGCCAGTCGACTCTATTCGCCTGCATGCCCGAGTGGAACGTGCAGTAAGCATGACCTAACACACAGCTCCGGTGCATGGGGGGCGCACGGAGTCATACCGTCCACCAAGTGGACGGATGTACGCGCCCGTTGAGCGAGACCCGAGTCGGCCGTGCGTGTCCGTAAAGCGGACCCCGGCTTCGCATAGTGCACTTGTCCTGCTCAAGTCAAGGTCTGTCTTTTCCCGTAAACCTCTAGTCAAATAACGGCACTTGACTATCACGCGTACACCGCGCGCGGACCTTCCATGACTTCCAGGACCCCCCTTCCGCGCGGTCGGGTGCGCAGGGGAGGACCTCAAGTGACCAGCAGACCCTGGACGTTCAGAGCGGCCGCGGTGGGCGTGGCCCTCGCGGCGGCCACCGCCACGTTCTCGACGTTCGCCGTGGCGGAGGCCAACACCTCGGCCAAGCCCGCCACTGTGGACCGGCACGACCCGGCACCGGTCGCACAGAAGGAGCACGACCTCGACGGCCCGCTGAGCAAGACGCAGGACGCGCAGCGCCAAGAGGCCCTGAACCAGGTCATATCCGGCAAGGCGTCGGTCAAGGACCGCAACGGCTCGCAGGTCGTCCAGCTCAAGAGCAAGGGCGGCAAGAGCAAGTACGTCGAGCTGAGCCGGGAGAAGACCGACAAGATCTTCACGATCCTGGTCGAGTTCGGCGACAAGGTCGACCCGCGCTACGGCGGCACCGTCGGCCCGCTGCACAACCAGATAGCCGCGCCCGACCGCAAGAAGGACAACTCCACGGCCTGGCAGGCGGATTACAACCAGGCCCACTTCCAGGACCTGTACTTCGGCACCGGCAAGAAGACCGAGTCGCTCAAGAAGTACTACGAGAAGCAGTCCTCGGGCCGCTACTCGGTCGACGGCGAGGTCACCGACTGGGTCAAGGTCCCCTACAACGAGGCCCGTTACGGCTCCAACGACGCCTCCACCGGCGCCTGGTACGCGGTCCAGGACGGCGTCAACGCCTGGGTCGCCCAGCGCGAGGCCGCGGGCGACACGGCCGCCGAGATCCACACCGAGCTGGCCCAGTTCGACCAGTGGGACCGCTACGACTACGACGGCGACGGCAACTTCAACGAGCCCGACGGCTACATCGACCACTTCCAGATCGTGCACGCCGGTGAGGACGAGTCCGCCGGCGGCGGCGCCCAGGGCGCGGACGCGATCTGGGCCCACCGCTGGTACGCCTTCGGCACCGACGCCGGCTCCACCGGACCGGACACCAACAAGCTCGGCGGCACCCAGGTCGGCGACAGCGGCATCTGGGTCGGCGACTACACCATCCAGCCGGAGAACGGCGGACTCGGCGTCTACGCCCACGAGTACGGCCACGACCTCGGCCTGCCCGACGAGTACGACACCGCGGGCGGCGAGAACTCCACCGGCTTCTGGACGCTGATGTCGTCCGGCTCCTGGCTCGGCACCGGCAAGGAGGCCATCGGCGACCTCCCCGGCGACATGAACGCCTGGGACAAGCTCCAACTGGGCTGGCTGGACTACGACACCGCCAAGGCCGGCGCCAAGTCCAAGCACACGCTGGGCGTCGCGGAGTACAACACGAAGAACCCCCAGGCGCTCGTGGTGAAGTTGCCCCAGAAGGCCGTCACCACCGACGTCGTCACCCCGGCACAGGGCGCCACGCAGTGGTGGAGCGGCAGCGGCAACAGCCTCAGCAACACCCTGTCCCGCTCAGTGGACTTGACGGGCAAGTCGTCCGCCGCCCTCACCCTGGACGGCTTCTACGACATCGAGGCCGACTACGACTTCCTCTACACCGAGGTGTCCACGAACGGCGGCACCAGCTGGACCCCGATCGACGGCAAGCTGGCCGACGGCTCCGCCATCCCGCGTGACGGCAGCGGCAACCCGGCGCTCACCGGCACGGCGGCGGCGTACCAGAAGCTGACGTACCCGCTGGACGCCTACGCGGGCCAGAAGATCGACGTCCGCTTCCGCTACCAGACGGACAGCGGGGTCGCCCAGAAGGGCTTCGCGGCCGACGAGATCACGGTGACCGCCGACGGCGCGACCCTCTTCTCCGACAACGCCGAGACCGCGGACCCGGCCTGGACCGCCGACGGCTTCTCGCGCATCGGGGCGTCCTTCACGGCCGACTACCCGCAGTACTACATCGCCGAGAACCGTCAATACGTGTCGTACGACAAGGTGTTGAAGGTCGGCCCGTACAACTTCGGCTTCTCGACGACCCGTCCGGACTGGGTGGAGCACTACGCCTACCAGAACGGCCTGTTGATCTGGAAGTGGGACACCTCGCAGGCGGACGACAACACCAGCGAGCACCCCGGCACGGGTCTGATCCTCCCGATCGACTCCCACCCGGCGCAGCTGAAGTGGTCCGACGGCACGCTGATGCGCAACCGCGTGCAGGCCTACGACTCGCCGTTCAGCCTCGACCGGACGGACGGGATGACGCTGCACAACGCCGACGTCGCGACCAAGGTGAAGTCGCAGCCCGGCGTGCCCGTCTTCGACGACGGCCGGTCGACCTACTACGACACGTCGAACCCGACAGCCGGTGTCAAGATCACTGACACCAACACCCGGATCAAGATCGTCAAGCAGCCGCACGACGGCTCGACGGTGAGCGTCCAGGTGGGCCCCTCGACGAAGTAGTCGGTAAAAGCGCAGGTCAGAAAGGTGTCGGCGGTGACCCCCTGGCGGGTCGCCGCCGATACGTGTTTAGGTGCGTCCTGTGCTTGGCTTATTGACACCGACTTCGAATCCGACCCGCCAGGGGGTGTGACCGCATTGTCCGCAGGAGGTTTCTGCAAGCTGCCGACCGGCAGCGTGGTGGTGGCGTTGAACCTGCCCAGACCCAGCGCCCAGGGTGACGGCTGCGTCCGCGTGCTCGTGCACGCCCGCAACCGGGCCCGGGCGCTGACGCGGCTCCGCAACCTCGGGATGCGGGCCGTCTACCTGCGGGGCAACGCGGAGCCGCCCACGCCGGACGAGATCACGGCCGTCCTGCACCACCCCGATGGGCTGATATGGCGTGCGGCCCCTCCGCCTGACAACGCTGTCGTGATCCCGGGCCGCGAACTGCCACAGGAACTGTGGCACCCGATCAAGGCGCTCCTCCGCCGCCCGGCTGCCTCGGCGTGAGCGGTTGCGTGCGTGCGGGCCGGTGGGGGCTGGTCGCGCCGTTCCCCGCGCCCCTGAAAAGCGGGGTTGAGTTTTGGGTGCGGGCCCGGTGGGGGCTTGTCGCGCAGTTCCCCGCGCCCCTTTAGGCGCGGCTGGCGCCGCGATGGTCGCTGCGGGTTGGAATCTCCCGGTGCTGTACGCGCCCCTCAGGGGCGCGGGGAACTGCGCGACCAGCCCCCACCGGCGGTGAGTCGAAGAACGGCTAGACGACGGGTTTGCCGGTTAGTTCGACGCCGGCCGAGCGCAGTTCCTCCAGGGCTCGGTCGGTGGTCTCCTTGGCCACGCCGGCCGTGAGGTCGAGCAGCACCTGCGTACGGAACCCCTCCCGCACCGCATCGAGCGCCGTCGCCTTCACACAGTGATCGGTGGCGATCCCGACCACATCCACCTCGGAGATCTCCCGCGCCCGCAACCACTCCCCGAGCGAGACCCCGTTCTCGTCCCGCCCCTCGAACCCGCTGTACGCCGCCGCGTACGCCCCCTTGTCGAACACCGCGTCGATCGCCCCGGAGGCCACCGCGGGCGCGAAGTTCGGGTGGAACCCGACCCCCTCCGTGCCCGCGACACAGTGCGCGGGCCACGAGTGCACGTAGTCGGGGTTGTCGGCGAAGTGCCCGCCCGGCGCGATGTGGTGATCACGGGTGGCCACGACGTGCCGGTACCCGGCGGGCGCCTGCCCGATCAGCTCGGTCACGGCGGCGGCCACATCCGCGCCCCCGGACACCGCGAGGCTGCCTCCCTCGCAGAAGTCGTTCTGCACGTCAACGACGATCAAGGCGCGGCGCATGGTGGTGTCCTCCGACGGTGTGAGATTCGAGCCTAGAGACTTCGGCGGTACTGCGGGAGGGCGCACCCCTGATTTTCGTG
The DNA here is from genome assembly GCF_036187565.1 of Streptomyces sp. NBC_00252. Classification (NCBI taxonomy): domain Bacteria; kingdom Bacillati; phylum Actinomycetota; class Actinomycetes; order Kitasatosporales; family Streptomycetaceae; genus Streptomyces; species Streptomyces sp. NBC_00252. The sequence continues at coordinate 6,287,088 of NZ_CP108087.1, forward strand.
CGGGTCTTAACTACCCGACCGCAGCTGCACGTACTCCGTCGGAATCACGGCCTCCCCGCGCGACAGCTGCGTCGCCGACAACGGCAGGTTGGCGCGGGCGACGGCGTGCCGGTCGCGTACGACGTCCAGCGGTTCGCGGGAGACGACCTCGCCGCCCTTGACCAGCTCGACGAGCAGCTGCCGGTCGGCGAGCTCCGGCGGGACCGGTCCGGTGCCGATGACCTCGGCCTCGGCGTACCCGTCGCCGTCCAGGCGCCGCGCGGCCCACTTGCGCCCGCCGATCGACGTCTTGCCCCCGCTGGACTTCTTCGCCACCGGCACGAGCGGCGCCTTCGGGTCGGCGGACTCGGCGCGGGCGACCAGCTTGTAGACCATCGAGCAGGTCGGGTGCCCGGAGCCGGTCACCAGCTGGGTGCCGACGCCGTACGCGTCCACGGGCGCCGCCGCCAGCGAGGCGATGGCGTACTCGTCGAGGTCGGAGGTCACCACGATCTTGGTGTTGACGGCGCCCAGCTCGTCCAGCTGCTGCCGCACCCGGTGCGCGACGAGCAGCAGGTCGCCGGAGTCGATGCGGACGGCGCCGAGTTCGGGCCCGGCGACCTCGACCGCCGTACGGACGGCCTCGGTGACGTCGTACGTGTCGACGAGCAGGGTGGTGTTCCGGCCGAGCGAGTCCACCTGGGCCTGGAACGCGTCGCGTTCGTTGTCGTGGAGCAGGGTGAAGGCGTGCGCGGAGGTGCCGACGGTCGGGATGCCGTAGCGGAAGCCGGCCGCGAGGTCCGAGGTGGTGGCGAAGCCGCCGACGTAGGCGGCGCGGGAGGCGGCGACGGCGGCCAGCTCGTGGGTGCGGCGGGCGCCCATCTCGATGAGCGGGCGGTCGCCTGCGGCGGAGGCCATGCGGGAGGCGGCGGCCGCGATCGCGGAGTCGTGGTTGAGGATGGAGAGGATCACCGTCTCCAGGAGCACACACTCGGCGAACGAGCCCTCGACGCGCATGATCGGCGAGCCCGGGAAGTACACCTCGCCCTCCGGGTAGCCCCAGACGTCACCGCTGAAGCGGTAGGCGGCGAGCCACTCCAGGGTCTCCTCGTTGACGACGTCGTGCTCGCGCAGGAAGCCGAGGACGTCCGCGTCGAACCGGAAGTTCTCCACCGCGTCCAGGACGCGTCCGGTGCCCGCGACGACGCCGTAGCGCCGCCCTTCGGGCAGCCGCCGGGTGAAGACCTCGAAGACCGAACGCCGGTCGGCCGTGCCCGCCTTGAGGGCGGCCTGCAGCATCGTCAGCTCGTAGTGGTCGGTGAAGAGCGCCGTCGAGGGAACGTCCACCGGCAGCCCAAGGTCCGCTACGTCCACTGAACTCTCCTGGTCGTGATTTTCAGGGTGCCCCCAGGTCCGCCGGGGGTCCGGGGGCTGTCCCCCGGTGTGTGCCGCATGACGATGGATCGTACTCCCATCTCGTCACTCTGACGATTTGTGGGGTCCATTTGTGCGGGGGCCCCCTTGTGGTGGCAGCATGGGCCGTGTGACGTCACCCGCACCCCTGGAGATCGAACGCACCGAGTCGGCGGAGGAGGTCTTCGCCGTACCCGAGCCGGACGTCCCCTGGGTCACGATCGTGCACAACGACCCGGTCAACCTCATGAGCTATGTCGCGTACGTCTTCCAGACCTACTTCGGCTACTCCAAGGACAAGGCCACCAAGCTCATGATGGACGTCCACCACAAGGGCCGCGCGGTCGTCTCCAGCGGAAGCCGCGAGGAGATGGAGCGCGACGTGCAGGCGATGCACGGCTACGGTCTGTGGGCCACCCTCCAGCAGGACCGGAAGTAGCGACCCATCCCGATGCCAGGACACTTCGAACCGCTCCACGGCGGCGGCGCGGCCGTCGCGCTCGACGACGTCGAGATCTCCATCATCCGCTCCCTGGCCGTGCAGCTCCTGGAGCTGATCGGCCCGGGACCGGGCGAGGACGCCTCCGACGACCCCCTCGCGGAACTCTTCGCCGAGGGCCCGAGCGAGCCGCCCGCCGACCCGGTGCTCCGGCGCCTGTTCCCGGACGCCTACACCGACCCGGAGCAGGCCCCCGACTCCCCGCAGGACGCGGAGGAACGGATGGCGCACTCCGCCGAGTTCCGCCGCTTCACCGAGAACGACCTGCGCGCGGGCAAGCGCGAGAACGCCCTCGCGGTGGTCCGCACCCTGGACGCGCTGACCCCCGGGGGTGACGGCGGCGCGATCCTCAAGCTCACCGCCGAGGAGTCCCGGCAGTGGCTCGGCGCGCTCAACGACCTGCGCCTGGCGATCGGTTCACGCCTCGACATCACCGACGAGGACGACACCGACGACCTCTACCGGCTCCCGGACGAGGACCCGCGCAAGCCGATGGTGATGGCGTACCTCTGGCTGGGCGGGCTTCAGGAGACCCTCATCTCGACCCTTATGCGGTGATACGTCCGGCCTCGTACCGCGATATGTGACGGTTCCGTGTTCGCTCAGCGGACGCTCAAATCCGCATAACGATGAGGTCACCGCGACGGCCGGGAATGCCGACCGTCGCGCCTTTTTGTCCGCTTCTTCCTGTGGCGTGCGCCACAAACTCCGCCGATGATCTCCGGCACGACCGTGATAGATCTTCACGACCGCCCGGCGGACGCCACCCATGTCCCGCCGGGTTCGCCGTACGGCCGACGGACCTCGGCCGGGCAGCTCCAGTTCACGGGGGGATTCGGAGAAAGGCGCACCACACATGACCTCCGCTCAGGTCGAGACGGACAACACCCCCGAGGAGGGGTACGAGCGCGGGCTCGGCAGCCGTCAGGTCCAGATGATCGCGATCGGCGGCGCCGTCGGCGTCGGCCTCTTCCTGGGAGCCGGGGCGAACATCGCCAAGGCCGGACCCAGCCTCATCGTCATGTACGCCCTCGCGGGCGTGATCATCTTCTTCATCATGCGGGCACTGGGCGAACTGCTCCTGTACCGCCCGGTGTCGGGCTCCTTCGCGGAGTACTCGCGCGAGTTCCTCGGCCCGTTCTTCGGCTACTTCACCGCCTGGACGTACTGGCTGATGTGGGTGGTCACCGGCATGGCCGAACTCACGGCCGCCGCCATCTACGTCAACTACTGGTTCCCCGCCGTCTCCCAGTGGGTGACCGCACTCGCCTTCCTGGTCATCCTCTTCGTGGCCAACCTGATCTCGGTGAAGCTGTTCGGTGAGATCGAGTTCTGGTTCTCGATGGTCAAGGTCACCGCGCTGATCGGCATGATCGTGATCGGCCTCGGCGTCCTCACCTTCGGCTTCAGCAGCGCCGGTGACACCGCCTCCGTGGCGAACCTCTGGCAGTTCGACGGCTTCTTCCCCAAGGGCATCGGCTCCTCCCTGATGACCCTCCAGGGCGTGATGTTCGCCTACCTCGCCGTCGAGCTGGTCGGCGTCACCGCGGGCGAGTCCGAGAACCCGGAGAAGACCCTCCCCAAGGCGATCAACACCCTCCCCTGGCGCATCGCCCTCTTCTACGTCGGCGCCCTCACCGTCATCCTCTGCGTCGTGAAGTGGACCGAATTCGCCCCCGGCGTCAGCCCGTTCGTCGAGGCGTTCGCGAAGATCGGCATCCCGGCGGGCGCCGGAATCGTCAACTTCGTGGTCCTCACCGCGGCCCTGTCGTCCTGCAACTCGGGCATGTACTCCACGGGCCGTATGCTCCGCACCCTCGCGGACAACGGCGAGGCCCCGAAGGTCTTCAGCAGGCTGTCCGCCTCGAAGACCCCGGCGACCGGCATCACCGTCTCCGTCGCCTGCATGGGCATCGGCGTCGTCCTCAACTACGTCGTCCCGGAGAAGGCGTTCGGCTACGTCACCTCGGTGGCCACCGCCGCCGGCATCTGGACCTGGCTGATGATCCTGATCAGCCACGTCCTCTACCGCCGAGCCGTCGACGCGGGCCGCCTCCCGGCCTCGCCCTTCCCGGCCCCCGGCGGCGCGAAGTGCAGCTGGATCGCCATCGCCTTCCTCCTCTTCGTCACCGGCCTCATCGCCTACGACCCCGACTCCCGGGTCTGTCTCTACGTCATGGCCGGCTGGACCGTCGCCCTGGCCGCGGGCTGGTTCGTCCTCAAGTCCCGCAACCCGCGGATCACCGACCGCCGCGACCCGGAGCTCGAGAAGGTCGGCTGACCGCTCAGCCCACCATGTGGGCCGCCCCGTACCACCACTCGGTACGGGGCGGCCCTTCTGCTTATCCTGACGACCATGCCGACCCTGACCATCACCCAGGCCCTCTTCGACCAGATCGTCGCCCACGCGCGCGCGGACCACCCCGACGAGGCGTGCGGAGTCGTCGCGGGCCCGGTGGGCGAGGGCCGCCCCGAGCGCTTCGTCCCGATGCTGAACGCGGCCCGCTCACCCACGTTCTACGAGTTCGACTCGCAGGACCTGCTCAAGCTCTACCGCGACCTGGACGACCGCGACGAGGAGCCGGTGATCATCTACCACTCCCACACCGCGACCGAGGCCTACCCCTCCCGCACCGACATCGCCTACGCCAACGAACCCGGCGCCCACTACGTCCTCGTCTCCACCGCCGACACCGACGAGGCGGGCCCCTTCCAGTTCCGCTCGTACCAGATCCTGGAAGGCGTGGTCACGGAGGAGGACGTCAAGGTGGTGGAGTCGTACTGATCCGGTCCTGATCTCGTACTCCGGATGAAATCCGTCCGAAGCGTGAGATCCCCTACCGGGGACCGGACAGGGAATCGATACGATGAGCCCATGGTTCTTCTCGACGTGAGCGACAAGGCGCCGGGCACGCTGCTCGTGGCGCGGCTGCACGTCGACCTGTGCAGGTCGAACAGCGCCATCTGTTGACCCCCGCGCTGTCGCCGTACGGCCGTGCGCCGCGGCGCGCCCATGCCCGGGCTGCGCGCCCACCGAGACCAGACCCTTCCGCTTCCGAACAGGAGCCCCCTGCCATGGCCATCGAGGTCCGCATCCCCACCATCCTCCGCACCTACACCGACGGTCAGAAGGCCGTCGAGGGTGCCGGTGAGAACCTCGCCGCGCTCTTCGCCGACCTCGAGACCCGGCACGCGGGCATCCAGGCCCGCATCGTGGACGGCGGCGAACTGCGCCGCTTCGTCAACGTGTACCTGAACGACGAGGACGTCCGCTTCCTCGACGGCATCAACACCAAGCTGTCGGACGGCGACAACGTCACGATCCTGCCGGCCGTCGCCGGCGGCATGGCCTGATCGTCGATGCGTTACGACTCCCCGCTGGCCGCGGTGGGCAACACCCCTCTGGTGCGCCTGCCGCGGCTCTCGCCGTCCACCGACGTCCGCATCTGGGCCAAGCTGGAGGACCGCAACCCGACCGGCTCGGTCAAGGACCGCCCGGCCCTGCACATGATCGAACAGGCGGAGAAGGATGGCCGCCTCACCCCCGGCTGCACCATCCTGGAGCCGACCTCGGGCAACACCGGCATCTCCCTCGCGATGGCCGCGAAGCTCAAGGGCTACCGCATGGTCTGCGTGATGCCCGAGAACACCTCGCAGGAACGCCGTGACCTGCTCAACATGTGGGGCGCCGAGATCATCCCCAGCCCCGCGGCAGGCGGCTCCAACACGGCCGTCCGCGTGGCGAAGGAACTCGCCGCCGAACACCCGGACTGGGTGATGCTCTACCAGTACGGCAACCCGGACAACGCGGGCGCCCACTACGCGACGACGGGCCCGGAGATCCTCACCGACCTCCCGTCGATCACCCACTTCGTCGCGGGCCTCGGCACCACGGGCACGCTCATGGGCGTCGGCCGCTACCTCCGCGAACACAAGCCGGACGTGAAGATCGTCGCCGCCGAACCCCGCTACGACGACCTGGTCTACGGCCTCCGCAACCTCGACGAGGGCTTCGTCCCCGAGCTCTACGACGCCTCGGTCCTGACCACCCGCTTCTCGGTCGGCTCGGCCGACGCGGTCACCCGGACCCGGGAACTCCTCCAGCAGGAGGGCATCTTCGCCGGCGTCTCCACCGGCGCGGCCCTGCACGCGGCCATCGGCGTGGGCAGGAAAGCCGTAGCGGCGGGCGAGCCCGCGGACATCGCCTTCGTGGTGGCGGACGGCGGTTGGAAGTACCTGTCGACAGGCGTCTACACAGCAGCCACGACAGAAGAGGCCATCGCCACCCTCCAGGGCCAACTCTGGGCGTGAGGTGATGTTTTCAGGGGCGCGGGGCTGAACGAGACCCCTCAATTGCTGAGGTGACGGACCTGATCCCAAAGGACCGGGTCCACCACCCCCACCCTCCGCCGGAACTCGGACACCGACACCTTCCGCAGCTCGTCGGTCTCCAGATAGCTGGCCCGCCCCCGGGCATCGTCAACGGCGCCTGGCGGCAAGGGAATCACCCCGCCCCGCCCCTCATGCTGCTTACTGGTGATCTTCGCGACGGTGACCTTCCGCCCCCGCACCGCCAACACCAGACAGGGCCGGTCCTTCGCCGCCCCGGGTTGATCCTCATAGGGCACGTTCGCCCACCAGATCTCCGCGGGCCGAGGCCGGTCCCCCCGCCCCCGCCGGGACGACCGCCCCCACCCGTCAACCAGCGTCGCGACCAGTGCCAGCAACACCACCGCCGCGAGCCCGAGCCACCAGTACGTGTTCATACGAACGACCGTACCGGCGCGCAAACAACGCCGCGCGCCCCACCACACACCCCACACGCCCCGGTTCCAGCCGAACCGGTGACACCACAGGTGAGTTGCCCCACAACAGCCCTTGGCGGAGGAGCGACCGGCCCTTTTGCGCCTTACGCTCGACGGACCGCACGACCCCCGTCACCCCACTCCAGAAGTTCCCGCCAGCGGAGGTTTCTGCTTTATGAAGCTCACCGTCGTCGGCTGCTCGGGGTCGTTCCCGTCCGCGGAATCGGCCTGTTCGAGCTACCTCGTAGAGGCCGACGGCTTCCGGCTGCTCCTCGACATGGGCAACGGCGCCCTTGGCGAGCTGCAGCGCCACTGCGGTCTCTACGACCTCGACGCGATCTTCCTCAGCCATCTGCACGCCGACCACTGCATCGACATGTGCGCGTACTTCGTCGCGCGCTACTACCGCCACGACGGCGGCCGTTGCGACCCCATCCCGGTCTACGGCCCCGAGGGCACCGAACACCGTCTGACCACGGCCTACGCCGACACCCCCACCGCCTCCTCGATGAGCGAGGTCTTCGACTTCCACACGGTGAAGCCGTCCACGTTCGACGTCGGCCCCTTCACCGTGCACACCGAGCGGGTCCGCCACCCCGTCGAGGCGTACGGCATCCGCGTCGAGCACGGCGGGCGGTCCCTGACGTACTCCGGCGACACGGGCGTCAGCGAGTCCCTCGACGAACTCGCCCGGGACACCGACCTGTTCCTGTGCGAGGCCGCGTTCACCCACGGCAAGGAGAGCATCCCCGACCTCCACCTCAACGGCCGCGAGGCGGGCGAGACGGCGACCAGGGCGGGGGTCAGGCGCCTGGTGCTGACCCACATCCCCCCGTGGACCGACCCCCAGACCAACCTGGCCGACGCACGGCAGGCCTACGCGGGCCCGGTGGAACTGGCGGCGCCGAGAGTGTCGTACGACATCTAGCTCCACGCAGGCGAAGGCCCCCGGCACCTTTCGGTGCCGGGGGCCTTCGTCACGCCGGGCTCAGGCCGCGAGGGTCACGCCTTGGTGAGGTCCTCGACCTCCTCCTCGGGCTCGCGGCCCGGGGTGGGGAGGTTCCACTTGGTGATCGCGAAGCGGAAGACGAAGTAGTAGACCGCGCCGAAGACCAGACCGATCGGGATGATCAGCCAGGGCTTGGTGGCGAGGTTCCAGTTGAGGGCGTAGTCGATGAAGCCCGCGGAGAAGGTGAAGCCGGCGTGGACGCCGAGGGCCCAGGTGATCGCCATGGACAGGGCGGTCAGCACCGCGTGGATCGCGTAGAGGACCGGGGCGATGAACATGAACGAGAACTCGATGGGCTCGGTCACACCGGTCACGAAGGACGTCAGGGCGAGCGAGATCATCATGCCGGTGACGGCCTTGCGGCGCTCCGGGCGGGCGGTGTGCGCGATGGCGAGCGCGGCGGCCGGGAGGCCGAACATCATGATGGGGAAGAAGCCCGACATGAACTGTCCGGCGGACGGGTCACCGGCGAAGAAGCGGGTCAGGTCACCGTGGACGACCGTACCGGCGGAGTTCTTGTAGTCGCCGATCTGGAACCAGGCCACCGAGTTGACGAACTGGTGCATGCCGACCGGGATCAGACCGCGGTTGATCAGACCGAACAGACCGGCACCGAAGGCGCCGAGACCGGTGATCCACTCACCGAAGTTCGAGATGCCCTCGCCGATCGGCTTCCAGATGAGGCCGAAGAAGACACCCATGATCGTGCCGACGAAGGCCATGATGATCGGGACGAGACGGCGGCCGTTGAAGAAGCCGAGCCAGTCGACCAGCTTGGTCCGGTGGAACCGCTGCCACAGCACCGCGGAGAGCAGCCCCATGATGATGCCGCCGAGGACACCGGGGTTGTTGTAGGTCGCCGGTACGTCGGCGCCCTTCAGGATCTGCGCGTCGGTGACGGGGAAGGCCTTGAGCACATTGCTGTAGACGAGGAAGCCGACGAGCGCCGCGAGGGCGGTGGAGCCGTCGGACTTCTTGGCGAAGCCGATCGCGACACCTATGCAGAACAGCAGCGGCAGGTTGTCGAATATCGCGCCACCGGCGGTGGCGAAGACGGCCGTCACCTTGTCCGGGAGGTTCAGCTTGTCGTGGATGTCGGCCTGGCCGAACCGGAGCAGGATGCCCGCCGCCGGAAGCACAGCGATCGGCAGCTGTAGGCTGCGACCGATCTTCTGCAGGCCCTGGAACAGGCCGGATCCCCACTTCTTTGTGGGTGCCGCCGTTGGCGCGGTGGCAGTGCTCATGGACTTCCTCCATCGGGTGGTGGTCTACACCACTCAGTGGTGTAGACCTGTTGTAGCAGATGAAGTCCGCATAAAGGAACCCGCTGAATCTGCGACCGGATCACTACGCCACGTACACGGCGACACACCCGCGGACGGACACCCCGGCACGCATGAAAGAGGGCCCCGGGACCACTGGTCCCGGGGCCCAACTCGCCTACGCCGTAAGGCTGTTGGTCACGCCTTGGTGACGTCCTCGCGCTCGCCCTCCGGCTCCCGGCCCGGCGTCTTCAGATCGAACTTCGTGATCGCGAACCGGAAGACGACGTAGTACACCGCCGCGAAGCACAGCCCGATCGGAATGATCGCCCACGGCTTCGTCGCCAGGTTCCAGTTGATCGCGTAGTCGATCAGCCCCGCCGAGAAGCTGAAACCGTCGTGCACCCCGAGCCCCCACGTCACCGCCATCGACACCCCGGTCAGCACCGCGTGGATCGCGTACAGGACCGGCGCGATGAACAGGAACGAGTACTCGATGGGCTCGGTGATACCGGTCACGAACGACGTGAGCGCCACCGACAGCATCAGCCCGCTCACCTCCTTGCGCCGGTCCGGCCGTGCGCAGTGTGCGATCGCGAGCGCCGCCGCCGGCAGCGCGAACATCATGATGGGGAAGAAGCCCGACGTGAACTGCCCCGCGTTCGGGTCGCCCGCCAGGAACATGTTGATGTCACCGTGCACCACCGTCCCGTCCGGCTTCGTATAGCTGCCGAACTGGAACCAGATGGGCACGTTCAGGAACTGATGCAGCCCCACGACCAGCAACGCCCGGTTGGCGAGCCCGAACACGCCCGCGCCCAGCGCACCCCGCGCGCTCAGCCAGTCGCTGAAGTGCTCAAGACCGGTGCCGATCGGCGGCCACACCCACAGCGCCACCGCCGCGACCGCGATCGCCACGAACGACATGATGATCGGCACCAGCCGCCGCCCGTTGAAGAAGCCGAGCCAGTCCACCAGCTTCGTACGGTGGAAGCGCACCCAGAAGAACGCGGTCAGCAGCCCCAGCACGATCCCGCCGAACACCCCGGGATTCTGGTACGTGAACGCCGAGACCGAGTGATCGGCGGCCTGGCAGCCGATGCCGGGCACCACGTTCGTACCGCCCGTGCAGTCCTTCGGGAACTGCCGCAGCACGTTGTAGTAGACGAGGAAGCCGACCAGCCCGGCCAGCGCCGTCGACCCGTCCGACTTCTTCGCCATCCCGATCGCGACACCCACACAGAACAGCAGCGGCAGCCCGAGCTGCCCGTCCAGCAGCGCGCCGCCCGCACCCGCCATCACCTTCGAGACATTGGTCCACCCCAGGCCGTCGTCCCCGAACACGTCCGGCTGCCCGAGCCGGTTGAGGATGCCGGCGGCCGGCAGGACGGCGATGGGCAGTTGGAGGCTGCGGCCCATCTTCTGGAGGCCCTGGAACAGGGTGCTCCAATAGCTGCGCCCAGGACGGGTGGCGGCACTGTCGGCACTCATGGACGCCTCTCGGTAATGTGGTGTAGACCAGTTGGCGACGTGATCGTTCACCATCATTCGGCACGCACGACATGACCGCTCGCGAAGCTGGGCCAACTGTGGGTTACTGCGACAAAGCGGTTCGGATCAGGGAGAGAACAACATGGCCACCAAGGCTGAGAAGATCGTTGCGGGGCTGGGCGGCATCGACAACATCGAAGAGGTCGAGGGCTGCATCACCCGCCTGCGCACCGAGGTGAAGGACCCCGCCCTCGTCGACGACGCCGCCCTGAAGGCCGCCGGCGCCCACGGCGTCGTCAAGATGGGCACGGCCATCCAGGTCGTCATCGGCACGGACGCGGACCCGATCGCGGCGGACATCGAAGACATGATGTGAAGCACGGGGACCATCCCCGGCTTCGCCTACTGAAGGGGCTCCTCCCGACGCGGGAGGAGCCCCTTCCGCACGCCTCTCCGCAGGCCCTTCCCGCCTGCCCGACCCGGTCCTACGACTAGGCTCTTCGCCATGTCTCGAATCGACGGCCGCACCCCCGAACAGCTCCGCCCCGTCACCATCGAACGCGGCTGGAGCAAGCACGCCGAGGGCTCCGTCCTCGTCTCCTTCGGCGACACGAAGGTCTTCTGCACCGCCTCCGTCACCGAAGGCGTCCCCCGCTGGCGCAAGGGCAGCGGCGAGGGCTGGGTCACCGCGGAGTACTCCATGCTGCCCCGCGCCACCAACACCCGCGGCGACCGCGAATCCGTCCGCGGCAAGATCGGCGGCCGCACCCACGAGATCAGCCGCCTCATCGGCCGCTCGCTGCGCGCCGTCATCGACTACAAGGCCCTCGGCGAGAACACCATCGTCCTCGACTGCGACGTCCTCCAGGCCGACGGCGGCACCCGTACGGCCGCCATCACCGGCGCGTACGTCGCGCTCGCCGACGCGATCACCTGGGCCCAGGGCAAGAAGCTCGTCAAGGCCGGCCGCCAGCCCCTCACCGGCACGGTCTCCGCGGTCTCCGTCGGCATCGTCGGCGGAGTCCCGCTCCTGGACCTCTGCTACGAGGAGGACGTCCGCGCCGAGACCGACATGAACGTCGTCTGCACCGGCGACGGCCGCTTCGTCGAGGTCCAGGGCACCGCCGAGGCCGAGCCCTTCGCCCGCGACGAGCTCAACGCCCTCCTCGACCTCGCGGTCGCCGGCTGCGACGACCTGGCCGCCGTACAGCGAAAGGCACTTGAGGCCTTGCTGGAGAAGTAAGAAGCTGGATCGGACAGGTAAAGGGCGTACCAAGAGAGGCGGGCCGCCGGGGCAACCCGGTGGCCCGCCCCCGCGTCCCTACGCATACGGAACGGAAACGGGGCCGGCCGCCGAGGCCACCCCATGGGGAGGCACCGAAACCATGGCCGCAAGCCGACGAAGCCGCAGCAGCCGTCGCCGGATCGCCATAGCCGCCGGCGCGGCCGTGATCGGCCTGACCGCCGGCCTCACCACCGGCTGCGACGCCGTCGACAAGGCCATCGACTGCGTCCAGACCGCCGACACCATCGCCGACAGCGTCACCGGCCTCCAACAGGCCGTGGAGAACGCGGCGAACGACCCCACCCAGACCGACGCGTCCCTCAACTCCATCGAGAAGGACCTCGACAAGATCGGCGACAAGACGGACAACGCCGACGTCAACAAGGCGGTCGACCACCTCCGCGAGGCCGTCGACAACGTCCGCACGGCAGTGAACAACGGCGACAACACGCCTGACATCAGCCCGGTGACGGATGCGGCGGGGGAGTTGACGAAGGTGTGTACGTCGTAGGGGGGTTGGGGGTCTGCGGCGTCTGCGGCGGGGTTGGGCCGGCGTGGGTGGTCGGCGGCGGTTGGGCTGACGTGGGCGTGCGACGGCGGCTGGGCTGACGTGGGCGTCGGATGCCGGGGGCGTGCGGCCGGCGCAGGGGTGTGCGGCGGGTGTTGAGGTGCCGGGGTGTGCGGCGGGTTGTTGAGGCGACGGGGGCGTGGGGCGGCGGTTGGGCTGACGTGGGCGTGTGGCCGGTGCCGAGGTGTGCGGCGGGTGTTGAGGTGCCGGGGGTGTGCGGCGGCGGTCGGGATGCGGTAGCCGTGGGGTGCGTCTGGTGGCTGGTGTCGGGGTGCCGTCCGGCGGGCGTCGGATTTCGTGGGTGTGCGGCGGGTTGTTGGGGCGCCGGGGGTGTGCGGCGGCGGTCGGGATGCGGTAGCCGTGGCGTGTGTCTGGTGGCTGGTGTCGGGGTGTTGTCCGGCGGGCGTCGGATTTCGTGGGTGTGCGGCGGGTGTTGAGGTGCTGGGGTGTGCGGCGGCGGTTGGCATGTCGTAGGCGAGGCGTGCGGCCCACGGCGTGCTGCGGAGCCCGGGCTGTCGTGGGCGCGGGCGCGGCCGGGATACTGGACGGCATGACACGCCTGATCCTCGCCACCCGGAACGCCGGGAAAATCACCGAACTGAGGTCGATCCTCACCGACGCGGGCCTGCCCCACGAGCTCGTCGGCGCGGAGGAGTACCCCGACATCCCGGACGTCAAGGAAACAGGCATCACCTTCGCGGAGAACGCCCTCCTGAAAGCCCACGCTCTCGCCCGGGCGACCGGCCTCCCGGCGGTCGCCGACGACTCCGGCCTCTGCGTCGACGTACTGAACGGCGCCCCCGGCATCTTCTCGGCCCGCTGGTCCGGCACCCACGGCGACGACCAGGCCAACCTGAACCTGCTCCTGGCCCAGCTGTCGGACATCGCGGACGAACACCGCGCAGCCCACTTCGCGTGCGCGGCGGCGCTGGCCTTGCCCGACGGCACGGAACGAGTCGTCGAGGGCCAGCTACGAGGCACCCTCCGCCACACCCCGACAGGCACCAACGGCTTCGGCTACGACCCGATCCTCCAGCCCGAGGGCGACACACGAACCTGCGCGGAACTCACGGCACCGGAGAAGAACGCGATCAGCCACCGGGGGAAGGCGTTCCGGGCGCTGGTGCCGGTGGTGCGGGAGTTGCTGGGCTGAGACACGTCGAAGGCCCGGCTCACGGAACACGCGAGCCGGGCCTTCGACGACGTGGTCGGTGCGGCCGGTGGGATTCGAACCCACACGGGCGTTAACCCACTGGGACCTAAACCCAGCATGACTGCCAATTCCATCACGGCCGCCCAAAACGGTCATCACGCTCGACCGTGGCGTTCAGTCTAAGGGCAGACCAAGTGGTGCGACGAGGGGCGCCCTCTGCTTCTGGCGGCACCAGGTCTCCGTCAACGCATGACAGTTGGGGCAGAGGTACCGCAGGTTCTCCCGGCGGTTGTCGCGCCAGTCTCCGTTGACATGGTCGATCTGCAAGGTGATCGGGCGCCCCAGCCACTCACCCGCGTTGCCGCAGGTTTCGCACGCGTACGGCACCCCGATCTCGGTCAGGGCCCGGTGCAGCTGGGACCTGTTGGTCCGTCCCGCGTGAGAGGGCAGGACGACCAGGACGCGGTGAGCGAGGGGCTTGGGGGCGGGGGGTTCCGGCCGCGCCCATGACCTGCGCTTGAAGTGGCTCGTGTCCAGGCCGAGGCGAGCCGCCGCGCGCCGGACACGCCGGTGATTGGTGTCGTTGACGTCCAGGCCGAGACCGCGCAGGACGTCCGCATAGCTCGTGGACTGTCGGACGAGGTCGCGGAGCCTGCCCTCGGGAAGCGATATGCGCTGATGGGAGAAGTGCTCCATGCCGATGCACTGGGCGCGCAGCATGCGGTGCAGGGTCGCACGCGAGCGGCTGTCGTCCGGGACCCCCAGGGCGCGAGCCACGCCGCGCACACTGGTCGCCGTTTCGGCAGCCGCCTTGAGTTCCTCAGTGGTGAAGGGCAGGTCCAGTTCGGATCTGCCGATGCCGGGAAAGTGGCTGACGTCGATGCCGGCCGAGTGAATGCGACGCCGAATGTGCGACAGCGTCCCGGTGGCAGGAGCGGCACCGAGCTTCAGCGCCACCTCCCTCAGCGAGGAGGACGAGGCGGCGGCTTCGGCGATGGCCGAGTCCGGGTATCTGCTCCACGGGCTGCGCTTGACGAAGTGGCTCGTGTCGAGCCCGTGCCCCGCCACCTTCTCCTGGAGGACACGCCGTTGTCCTCCACTTGCCTTCAACCCGAGCCGCCTCATCAGATCGGCCCAGTTGCGGGCCTGCGCGACGATCGGGGCGAGCTGTTCCTTGCCGTACACGCATGTCACCTCTCCGTTGTCGACCACACGTTCGTGGCCTCGTACGGAGTAACGAACCGCTTGTCGGACAGTCACGCCCGCGCGCCGCAAGGCAGTTGATATGCTCCAACCCGCCAAAGCCTTCCAGGCACGGACCCTTGTCCGCCCGGGAGGTTTTTTTCATGACCTTTTTCGTGGGACTTGTCGGAGTTCAGGAACGGCGGGGTGTCTCAACTGCCCCACCCGGACGGGACGTTCCGCAGTGAGCGGGTGGCCGCGGCGTTCGGGGATTCCGGGGAGGCCGGGGGAGCAGGGGGCTCCCGGGAAGCCGGTGACTGGGCGCCGTATCTCTTCCTGAGTGGTGTGCATCCCGTCGGGTTCGCGTTCGTGCGGGGGATCGGAGGGCCCACCCGGATTCTCAACAGTTTCTTCGTCGTGCGGGGTGCCCGGCGGGGTGGGGTCGGGATGCGGGCCGTGCGGGATGTCGTCGCGCGGTATCCGGGGGACTGGGAGGTCGCGTTCCAGGACGTCAATCCGGGGGCCGTGGCGTTCTGGCGGCGGGTGGGTGAGGAGCTGGCTCCGGGGGCGTGGGGCGAGGAGCGCAGGCCGGTGCCCGGGCGGGTCGGCCTGCCTCCCGATGTGTGGATCTCGTTCAGGTACGGCGGGGCGGTGGAGCGCTAGCGGCCCGGCGTCTCAGATGCCCAGGTCCTTGATGATCTTTGCCACGTGACCCGTCGCCCGCACGTTGTACAGCGCGTGCTCGACCTTGCCGGCCTCGTCGACGATGACCGTGGAGCGGATCACGCCCATGTACGTCTTGCCGTAGTTCTTCTTCTCGCCGAAGGCCGCGTACGCGTCGAGGACCTTCTTGTCGGGGTCCGCGAGGAGGGTGACCTTGAGGTTCTCCTTCTCGCGGAACTTGGCGAGCTTCTCCGGCTTGTCGGGGGAGATGCCGATGACGTCGTAGCCGGCGCCCGTCAGCAGCTCCAGGTTGTCCGTGAAGTCGCAGGCCTGCTTGGTGCAGCCGGGGGTCAGGGCCGCCGGGTAGAAGTAGACGATGACCTTGCGGCCCTTGTGGTCGGCGAGGGACACCTCGTGGCCGTCGGCGTCGGGCAGCGTGAAGGCGGGGGCAACGTCCCCGGGCTGGAGTCGTTCACTCATCGCGCTAGCGTAACCGGGGGTGCTGACAGTGCACTCCGCCCGAGAGCTGACAGACTGTGCGGCACAAGTACCAGCAGACTTCGGAGGCCGTACGGTGACGGACACGTCGAACACGCCGGACACCAGAACGCCGGCGCAGATCGAGGCGGACATCAAGCGCCGCCGCGATGTCCTGGCCGACACGCTCGACGAGATCGGGGTGCGGGTGCACCCGAAGACGATCGTGGGCGACGCGAAGGCCAAGGTCGCGTCGAACATCGACCACACCCTCGGCAGGGCGTACGTCGGTGTCAACCGCGTCGTGAGCGATGTCAGGGGCCAGTTCGTGGACGAGGAGGGCGCCCCGCGGATCGAGCGGATCGTCCCGGTCGCGCTGGTCGCCGTCGGTGTCGTCGGCCTGTTCGTCCTCGGCTCCCGGCGTCGCAGGCGCTGACGCGGCGGCGGGACGGGGCCGGTTCCGGGGCCACCCGGCCGCGTACGGACGGGCCTTGGACAGGTAGGTTCGTGGGCGTGAGCGCCAAGAGAGACGAGCAGAGCACCCAGAACGACAAGCTGCCCATCCGGATGCTGCACGACCGTGTGCTGGTGCGTCAGGACAAGAGCGAGGGCGAGCGGCGTTCGGGTGGCGGGATCCTGATTCCCGCGACGGCGGCGGTGGGGCGCCGGCTGGCCTGGGCCGACGTGGTCGCCGTAGGGCAGAACGTGCGGACGGTGGAGCCCGGTGACCGGGTGTTGTACGACCCGGAGGACCGTGCGGAGGTCGAGGTGCGCGGGGTGGCCTACGTCCTGATGCGGGAGCGGGATCTGCACGCGGTGGCCGCGGACCGGTTCGAGGGGTCCGAGGACTCGACCGGGCTGTACCTGTAGGAAGCGAGCGTCGAAGGGGCTGGTGACCATCGTCACCAGCCCCTTTTGCCGTTCCTTTGCTACGTTGGGAAGCAGCCCGACGAGACGCGCCGTACCGGGAGACACGCAAAGACGACGCACTGCCGTCAGTCACACACGTGCCTCGGAGGTGCCTCTCATGGCCTGGGTTCTGCTTGTCGTCGCCGGTCTGCTCGAAGTCGGCTGGTCGATCGGGATGAAGTACACCGACGGGTTCACCCGGCTCGTCCCCAGCGTGTTCACCGGCGCCGGGATCGTCGCCAGCATGCTGCTGCTGTCGTATGCCGCGAAGTCGCTCCCCATCGGTACCGCCTACGGCGTGTGGGTCGGGATCGGTGCGGCGGGGGCGGCGGTGCTCGGCATGGTGGTGCTGGGGGAGCCTGCCACCGCCGCCCGGATCTTCTTCGTGTGTCTGCTGCTGGTCGCCGTGGTGGGGCTGAAGGCGACCTCCGGTCACTGAGACCGGAGACCCGCGCTTACTCCTTTTTCCGGCCGGTGGTGCTCTGTGGCCCGGCCGTCGTCGTGCCGCCCGTGGTGTCCCCGGTCGTCCCGCCGTCCGTCGTGGTGCCCGTCGTGCCGCCGGTCGCGGTGGTCCCGCCGTCCGTGGTCGTGCCCGTCGTGCCGCCGGTGGTCGTGGTGCCGCCGTCGGTGGCGGTGCCGCCCGTGCCGGTGGTGCCGTCGGTGGTGGTGCCGGTGGTGCCGCCGGTCGTGGTGGTGTCGCCGCCGGTGGTCGTCGTACCGCCGTCGGTCTGGCCCTGGGTCTGGCCCTGGTCGCCCTGGCCGCCGGTGGTGGTCGTGCCGCCGTTGTTCTGGTCGCCGGTGGTCGCCGGCGAGCTGGGCTGCTGGCTCGGGGGTGCGACGGTCTCGGCGCCGTCCTGGAGCTGGAGGTCGAAGTCGCTCGCCTCGGTGCCCTTGAGGGCGGACTTGGTGAACTGGGCCCAGATCTCGGCGGGCGCCCCGCCGCCGTTGACGCGTTCGAGGCCCATCGCGCCGTAGAGCGACTTGTGGGCGGCGGTGGTGGGGTCCTGGCCCATGACGGAGACGACGGTGGCGAGGTCGGGAGTGTAGCCCGCGAACCAGGCCGCCGTGTCCTCCTCGGCCGTGCCGGTCTTGCCGGCGGCGGGGCGGTCGGCGCCCTGGGCGGCGGTGGCGGTGCCGTTGTCGACGACGCTCTGCAGGACCGAGGTGGTGGTGTCGGCGGCCTCGCGGCTCACCGCGCGGGTCGTCTTGTTCGCCGGCAGCTTGATCTCGTCCGTGCCGTCCTTGGTGATCTTCGAGATCATCGTGTACGTGTGCCGCTCACCGTGGTTGGCGATGGTGGCGTAGGCCTCCGCCATGTCGAGGACGCTCGCGGTGGACGGGCCGAGCGCGATCGACGGGGTGGCGGTCAGGTCGGGGGTGTCGGACGGGATGCCGAGGCCGACGGCGGTCTGCTTGACCTTCGTGGGGCCCACGTCGACCGCCATCTGCGCGTACACCGAGTTGACGGACTTGTCGGTCGCGGTGCGGACGGTGATGTCGCCGTAGGAGACCTCGTCCTCGTTCTCCGGGGCGTACGAGCCGCCGTTCCAGCCTTCCACGGGGCGCTTGTTGGTGCCGTCGTAGTAGGTGTTGGGCGTGATGGTCTGGCCGTCCTGGGTCTGCGAGTCGTTCTGGATCGCGGAGGTGAGGACGAACGGCTTGAAGGTGGAGCCGACCTGGAAGTCGCCGCGGGTCGCGCCGTTCGTGTACTGCTTCACGTAGTCGATGCCGCCGTACATCGCGACGATCCTGCCGGTCTTGGGGTCGACCGAAGCGCCGCCCGCGCGTACGTAGTTGTCGACCTTGCGGCTCTTCTTGTCGAGCTTCGACATGAGTTGGTCGTCGACGGACTTGACGAAGGCGTCCTGCTTGCTCTTCTGCAGGGTCGTCGTGATGCGGTAGCCGCCCGCTTCGAGGGTGTCCGCGTCGATGATCTTGTTGGTGGTGAGGTAGTCCTTGATCGCGCCGACGATGTAACCACGCTGTCCGGACATGCTCGTTGAGGCCGTGGCCTCCTTCGGCATGGGGAACTTCATGCCGGTGCGCTCGGCCTGGGTGAGCCAGCCCTTCTTGACCATGCCGTCGAGGACGTAGTTCCAACGGGCCAGCGCCGCGGCCTTGTTCTCCGGATGCGCGACGACGTCGTACTCGCTCGGCGCGTTCAGCAGCGCGGCGAGGTAGGCGCCGCGGCCCGCGTCGAGGTCGGCGGCGTCCTTGCCGTAGTAGGCCTGGGCTGCGGCCTGGATGCCGTAGGCGTTGCGGCCGAAGTAGCTGGTGTTGAGGTAGCCCTCCAGGATCTCGTCCTTGGACTCCTCGCGGTCCAGCTTGATCGAGATGAAGAACTCCTTCACCTTTCGGGTGACGGTCTGTTCCTGGCCCAGGTAGTAGTTCTTGACGTACTGCTGGGTGATCGTCGAGCCGGACTGGGTGCCCTTGCCGGTCGCGGTGTTCCACGCGGCGCGGACCATCGCCTTGGGGTCGACGGCGGACTCGGTGTAGAAGTCCCGGTCCTCGGCGGCGAGTACGGCGTGCTGGGCGTTCTTGGAGACCTGGGCGAGGCCCACGTTCTCGCGGTTGACCTCGCCGTCGCGGGCGAGCTGGGAGCCGTCTGCGTAGAGGTACACGTTGGACTGCTTCATGGCGAGCGCGTTGGCCGGCGGGATCTTGACCAGCGAGTAGCCGAGGTAGAACGCGCCGATCAGCAGCGCGACGAGCACGACGACCCCGCCGAGCGTCATCCGCCAGGTCGGGACGGCCCGGCGCCACCCGGTGCGCTTGGGCCGCTTGGCCTTCTTCGGCTTCTCACCGCCGGGCGCCGCGGGGGCCTCGGGGGTGGCGGCCGCTTCCGGCTCTCTCGGTGCCCAGCCCTGGTTCGGCTGCTGCGGCTGCGGCTGGTCGCTCATGTCGTGCACGGACTCCTGTTTCGCGTCGTACGGTCCCGTACGGCCTCGTACGTTCCTGTACGGCCTTGTGCGCTTCTGCGCCCCCAGACGAAGACTCTCGCACCATGCGTTCCGTTCCCTCCCATCGGCACGCACTTGCCCGGAAAATGCGTGGCGTGCGTCACCACCTGCGCACTAGGCTCCTGCGCTTCGGTGTCAAGAGGGGACGGAGGGTGGTTTCTGTGGGCGCTGGGCGGTTGTACGCGGCCGTCGCGGCGGGGGGTTTCAGGCGGTACGCGACCTACCGGGCGGCGACGCTCGCCGGGGTCTTCACCAACACCGTCTTCGGTGTCGTCCTCGTCTACACGTACCTGGCGCTGTGGGACGAGCGCCCGCATCTCGGTGGCTACGACCAGGCACAGGCCGTCACCTACGTGTGGCTCGGGCAGTGTCTGTACGCGACGCTGGCGATCCAGGGCGGCGGGTTCGAGAAGGACCTGATGGACCGCATCCGCACGGGCGACATCGCCGTCGACCTGTACCGGCCGGCCGATCTCCAACTCTGGTGGCTGGCAAGCGACTTCGGCCGGGCCCTGTTCCAGCTGATCGGCCGGGGCGTGATCCCGTTCGCGTTCGGCGCGCTGTTCTTCCCGATGGCACTTCCCACGGACGTGAGGTCCTGGCTGGCCCTCCTGGTGGCGCTGCTGCTCGCGATGGCCGTCAGCTTCGGCA
Source organism: Streptomyces sp. NBC_00252 (assembly GCF_036187565.1). NCBI lineage: Bacteria > Bacillati > Actinomycetota > Actinomycetes > Kitasatosporales > Streptomycetaceae > Streptomyces > Streptomyces sp. NBC_00252. The sequence continues at coordinate 6,307,397 of NZ_CP108087.1, forward strand.
TCCGCTATCTCGCGGCGCTGAGCGTGTTCTGGCTGCTGGACGGCACCGGCGTCAACCAGGCCATGATGATCCTGGGGATCTTCTGCTCGGGCATGGTGCTCCCGCTGAACGCCTTCCCCGGCGGCCTCGGCACGTTCGTGCAGGCGCTGCCCTGGGCGGCGCAGCTCCAGATGCCCGCGGACGTGCTGATGGGAAAGACCGACCCGCTCCACGCGTACGCGTTCCAGGCGACCTGGGCGGTGGTGCTGCTCGCGGCGGGGCGGCTGATGCAGTCGGCGGCGACGCGGAGAGTGGTGGTGCAGGGTGGCTGAGACGATCCGCGCGAGTGAGCACCGGACGGGTGAACTGCCGCGCTGGCGCGAGGGGTTGCGGGCCTACGGCCTCATCGCCGGGATGTGGATCCGGTCGAGCATGGCCTATCGCACGTCCTTCGTCATCACCGTCGTCGGCAACCTGCTGGTGACCGGCCTCGACTTCGTCACCATCCTGCTGATGTTCTCCCAGGTCGGCTCGCTCGGCGGCTGGTCGCTGCCCGAAGTCGCCTTCCTGTACGGCCTGTCGTCGACCGCGTTCGGCCTCTCCGATCTGGTCCTCGGCTCGATGGACGTCCTCGGCGCCCGCATCCGCGACGGCTCCTTCGACACCCTCCTGGTACGCCCCGCGCCGGTGCTGGCCCAGATCGGCGCCGACCGTTTCGCGCTGCGCCGTCTGGGCCGGATCACCCAGGGCACCCTGGTCCTCGGGTACGCGCTTCTCCACATCGACGTCGACTGGACTGTCGAGAGGGTGTTGTTGGTGCCGGTGATGCTGCTCTGCGGGGCGGCGATCTTCGGGGCGCTGTTCGTGGCGGGCGCGGCCTTCCAGATCCTGGCGCAGGACGCGGCCGAGGTGCAGAACGCGTTCACCTACGGCGGCAACACCCTGCTGTCGTATCCGCCGGCCGTGTTCGGCAAGGACTTCGTGCGGGGCGTGACCTTCATGCTGCCGCTCGCTTTCGTCAACTGGGTGCCCGCCTCCTACGTGTTGGGGCGGCCGTATCCGCTGGACCTGCCGGCGGGCGCGGCCTTCGCGTCGCCGCTGGTCGCGTTCGCCTGCTGTGCGCTGGCCGGTCTCGCCTGGCGGGCCGGGCTCAAGTCGTACCGAAGCACCGGGAGTTGAGGATCGTGGACGAGCATTTCATTCACCTCGACCGCGTCGAGAAGGTCTTCGACGTGCGCAAGAAGACCGGGTTCATGAAACGGGAGCGGCGGCAGGTGCGGGCCGTCGACTCCATCTCCTTCGCCGTGGCACGCGGCGAGATGGTCGGCTACATCGGTCCGAACGGCGCCGGGAAGTCGACCACCATCAAGATGCTCACCGGCATCCTCACCCCGAGCGGGGGCCGGCTGCGGGTCGCCGGCATCGACCCGTCCCGCGAGCGCACCCGGCTCGCGCACCGCATCGGCGTGGTCTTCGGCCAGCGGACCACCCTGTGGTGGGACCTCCCGCTGATCGACTCGTACAAGCTGATGCACCGCATGTACCGCATCCCGGACGCCCGTTACGCCGAGAACCTCGACCGCTGTGTCGAACTCCTCGAACTGGGCGCCCTGTTGGACGTCCCCGTACGCCAACTCTCCCTCGGCCAGCGGATGCGCGGTGACATCGCGGCGGCTCTGCTGCACGACCCCGAGGTGCTCTACCTCGACGAGCCGACCATCGGCCTGGACGTCATCTCCAAGGCCAAGGTCCGTGAGTTCCTGCGGGACTTGAACGCCGAGCAGGGCACCACGGTCCTGCTCACCACCCATGACCTCCAGGACATCGAGCAGCTGTGCTCCCGCGTCATGGTCATCGACCACGGCCGCCTGATGTACGACGGCCCCCTCGCCGGGCTGCACGAGGCGGGGGAGAGCGAGCGGACCCTTGTGGTGGACCTGGAGCGGGAGTTGCCGCCCATCGAGGTGCCGGACGCGCGGGTCGTGAAGGTGGAGGGCCCGCGGCAGTGGCTGGCGTTCCCCGCGTCGGAGTCGGCGGCTCCGCTGGTCGCGCGGATCGCGGCCGAGTACCCGATGGTCGACCTGTCGGTGCGGGAGCCGGACATCGAGGCGGTCATCGCGAAGATGCTGTACTCAATGGGGGGCACCCCCAAACCCCCGTCGGAGCAGGCCGAGAAAGCGGTGTCGTAGGACGGGGGGCGGCGGGCTCGCTTTCCCTCATGGCCCTGCGCGGAGTCAGCTCGTAGGCTGCTCCGTATGACCGACGACGCAGTCCCGGAGCTCCGCGCATCCGACGCCGACCGTGAGCGAGTCGCCGAGGTGCTGCGCGACGCCGTCGCGGAAGGCCGCCTCGACATGGAGGAGTTCGAGGAGCGACTGGAGGCGACCTACAAGGCGCGGACGTACGGCGAACTCACCCCCATCACCCAGGACCTGCCCGCCCCCGGGGTCGCCCCGCCGCGGGTGAACATGGTCAAGGAGCCGGTGGACGGCGGGAGTTGGGCCGGGCGGATCGTCGGCGGCGAGGGCTCGTCGACCGGCGCGGTGGCCATCCTGTCCGGGTTCCAGCGCAAGGGGCGGTGGACTGTCCCGAAGCGCTTCACCTGCTTCTCCTTCTTCGGCGGCGGCGAGATCGACCTGCGCGAGGCGAACTTCGCGGACCGCGAGGTCGAGATCAACTGCATCGCGATCATGGGCGGAGCGCAGGTCGTCGTGCCGCCCGGCGTCGAGGTCGTCGTCCGCGGCATCGGCATCATGGGCGCCTTCGACCACAGCGAGGAGGGCGTGCCGGGCGATCCGGGCGCGCCGCGCGTGATCGTGACCGGCTTCGCCTTCTGGGGCGGTGTCGGCATCGAACGCAAGGTGACCCGGGCCGAGCGGCAGCGCCTCAAGGAGGAGCGCCGCCAGCAGAAACTGGACCGCGGCTCCTCCGCCAGGGAGCTCTACGGCTCCCACCGCGACGCCCTGTCCGGCCTGCACGACGCCCACCGCGAGGCGATGGAGGAGCACCGCGACGCGATCCGCCGCCGCCACGAGGAGCGCAGGGAGCGGCACGAGGAGCGGCGCGAGCGGCACCGGGACCGGCGTGAGCGCAGGCACCGGGACTGGGACTGAGGTTTTTCCGCGAGGGGCCCGGGCTACAGCTGGGCGGGCACCGCGCCCCTGAGGTCCGCGAGGTCGATCGTGGCCGCCATCTTCCGGTACCCCCGGTCGCCGGGGTGGAGATGGTCGCCCGAGTCGTACTCCGAGGCGTATCTGCGCGGGTCGTACGGGTCGCGCAGCGCCTTGTCGAAGTCGACGACGGCGTCGTAGACCGTGCCGCTCCTGATCGCCGCGTTGACCTGCTGGCGGACCGCGTTGCGGGCCGCCGTGCTGCGGAAGTAGCCGCCGAAGGGTGTCAGGGTGGCGCCGACGACCTTGATGCCGCGGGCGTGGGCCTGGCCGACCAGGGTGCGCAGGCCGGTGACGATCCGGTCGGCGGGGGCGTCGTGCAGGACGTCGTTGATGCCGAGGTCGACGACGACGACCTTGACGTTCGGGCGGCCCAGCACATCACGGGTGAAGCGGGTGAGGCCGCTCTGGTTGGCGGCGGGCCGGCCGTCGAGGCTCACGAGGACCCGGTTGCCGCTGATGCCCTCGTTGACGACGCTGTAGCGGGGCACGTCCTGCCCGGCGGCGACGGCCGCGCGCAGCCGCCGCGAAAAGGCGTCCGGCCAGCGGCGGTTGGCGCTCTCGGTCGAGGTGGACCCGTCGGTTATCGAGTCGCCGAACGCGACGACCGTGCCGTTCGCCTGGTCGCTCAGCACGTCCACCGACGTCAGGTACCGCCAGATCGCCGTGCGTTCACGGTACGGCGCGCCGGTCGCGTCCTCGGCGTGGTCCCCGGCGGCGAGATAGGAGATCTGCCGTGCGTACGGGTGGTAGGTGACCGGCCCCGCCGCGGTGGGGGAGTAGGTGGTGACCAACAGGTCGGCGCCCGAGGGGACTTGGAGGCGGACGGCGTCGCTGAGTGTCTGCTGCCCGGCCGGGATGGTGACCGAGGTCGCGCCGCCGAAGGTCAGCCGCCGCATGGTGCCCGGGGCCGCGGCGGAGCTGTTGTGGGCGGCGGCGAGGGCGATCGAGGCGTGGGTGACGCCGAGCGGGGTACGGCCGTAGAGGTTGGACAGGGTGATCCGGGCGCCCGCGCCGCCCGCGCTGGTGTGGACGATGTTGCGCACCGAGCGGCCCGCCGTACCGGTGTTCTCCGTGCCGGTCTCACCGGCCACGGGGGCGGCGGCCCAGGCACCCACCCAGGTGCCGGCCGAGGCGGGGGCCGCGGAGCCGCCGGAGCGCGAGCCCGGGGAGCTCTTCCCGTCGTCGCGGGTTCCGTCGCCCGCGGCGGCCCCGAGGTATATGCAGGCGGAAAGGACCGCGATCAGGGTGATGATCGCGGACAGCAGGGCATAACCACGACGCTTGGTCACGCGGTACTGAGCTCCTCGGGTGAATGGCAGGACCCTGCCATTTTGCCCGATCGGGTGACAACGGGAACTCCTGTCCAGTTCCGGGAGTCGGACAGGAAGGGACAATGTGTACGGTACGGGCGAACGGGTGGAGCGGATGGACCGGACAGAAGCGGGGGCGGAGGCGGGGCTGGGGTCGGCCACCGAGAAGGACGGGTCCCGCCGCACGATGACCACGTTCAGCGCCGCCGACCAGGAGAGACAGCGCGGCGTCCGCCGCATGAAGCTGACCGCGCTGGCACTGCTGCTCTTCGTGGCCGTCGTCTACGTCCTGGCGAAATGGGCGTCGCACTCGGGCGCTGGACCCTGGGCGGGCTATGTCGCGGCGGCGGCCGAGGCCGGCATGGTCGGCGCGATGGCCGACTGGTTCGCGGTCACGGCCCTCTTCCGCCACCCGCTGGGCCTGCCCATCCCGCACACCGCGATCATCCCCACCAAGAAGGACCAACTGGGCGTCTCCCTCGGCGAGTTCGTCGGCGAGAACTTCCTCTCCGAGGAGGTCGTACGACAGCGGCTGCGCGCGGTCGGCATCGGCAGCCGCCTCGGCACCTGGCTCGCCGACCCCGACCACGCGGACCGCGTCACGGCCGAGCTGTCGGCAGCCCTCCGGGGCGCTCTCACGGTCCTGCGGGACTCGGACGTCCAGGCGATCGTCGGTGAGGCGATCACCCGCCGCGCCGACGCCCAGGAGATCGCCCCGGGCATCGGCAAGACCCTGGAGCGGATCGTCGCCGACGGCGGCCACAAGCGGGTCGTCGACCTGATCGTCGCCCGCGCGCACGACTGGCTGGTCCTGCACGACGACCAGGTCATGGACGCCGTCGAGGGCGGCGCCCCCGGCTGGACCCCGAGATTCGTCGACAAGCGCATCGGCGAGCGCGTCTACAAGGAGCTGCTCCGCTTCGTCACCGAGATGCGCGACATGCCCTCCCACCCGGCCCGCGGCGCCCTGGACCGCTTCCTCGGCGACTTCGCCGCCGACCTCCAGTCCGACACGGAGACCCGCGCGCGCGTGGAGCGTCTCAAGGGCGAGGTCCTCGGCCGCGGCGAGGTCCAGGACCTGATCGCCAGCGCCTGGACGTCCGTCCGCTCGATGATCGTGTCGGCCGCCGAGGACGAGCGCAGTGAGCTGCGGCTGCGGGTGCGGGCCTCGCTGCTGTCGCTGGGCGCGCGGATGGCCGTGGAACCGAAGCTCCAGGCGAAGGTCGACGGCTGGGTCGAGGGCGCGGCGGTGTACGTCGTGACGACCTACCGCAAGGAGATCACCTCCCTGATCACCGACACCGTGGCCGGCTGGGACGCCGAGCACACCACCCGGAAGATCGAGGCGAACATCGGCCGCGACCTGCAGTTCATCCGGATCAATGGCACGGTGGTGGGATCGCTGGTGGGCTTGTTGATCTACACGGTGACCCGGCTGGCGGGGGTGTAGATGCGGGTGTAAGGGTCGATTTCCGGGGGCACCCGGAGGGGGTTCGCTCGACGAGGAGGAACCCGATGGCCAGTGCGAGTGCGAGTGCCGAAACCCCGCCAGGGGGCGGCGGAGGCAGGACGATCACCTCGTCCATCCCCTCCCGCCTGGACCGCCTCCCGTGGTCCCGCTGGCACTGGACGATCGTCATCGGCCTCGGCACCGTGTGGATCCTCGACGGCCTGGAGGTCACGGTCGTCGGCAACATCGCGGGCCGCCTCTCCGAGCCCGGCAGCGGTCTGCCGATCAGCTCCGGGCAGGTCACCGGTATCGCGGCGGCGCTGTATGTGGCGGGTGCGTGCGTGGGTGCCCTGTTCTGGGGCCACCTCACCGACCGCTACGGCCGTAAAAAGCTCTTCATGATCACGCTGATCGTGTACCTCGCGGCGACCGCCCTCACCGCGGCCTCCTTCTCGACCTGGTGGTTCTTCACGTTCCGCTTCCTCACCGGCTTCGGCATCGGCGGCGAGTACGCGGCGATCAACTCCGCGATCGACGAGCTGATCCCGGCGTACTGCCGGGGGCGCGTGGACCTGATCATCAACGGCAGTTTCTGGGTGGGCGCGGTGGGAGGGTCGTTGTTGTCGATCGTCGCGCTGAACACCAACATCTTCGCGGCGGACGTGGGGTGGCGGCTGACCTTCGCGCTGGGCGCCGTGCTGGCTCTCGTCATCCTTCTCGTACGACGCCATGTGCCGGAGAGTCCACGCTGGCTGCTCATCCACGGCCGGGACCGGGAGGCGGACGAGGTCGTCACGTCGATCGAGCGCCGCATCGAGGCCGAACAGGGGCACGAACTGCCGCCCGCCGAGGGCGAGATCACCATCCACCAGCGCAAGAGCGTCTCCTTCGCGGAGATCGCCCGCACGATCTTCCACGACTACCCCAAGCGCGCCACGCTCGGCTTCTCCCTCTTCATCGGGCAGGCGTTCCTCTACAACGCGATCACCTTCGGCTTCGGCGCGATCCTCACGAAGTTCTTCGACGTGCCTACGGGCAACACCGGTTACTACTTCGCGGTCATCGCGGTCGGCAACTTCCTCGGGCCGCTGCTGCTCGGCAAGCTCTTCGACACGGTCGGGCGCCGGGTGATGATCTCGTCGACGTATCTGCTCTCGGGGCTGCTGCTGTTCGGCACGGCCTGGCTGTTCGACCGGGGGTCGCTGAGCGCGACGACGCTGACGGCCTGCTGGTGTGCGGTGCTGTTCTTCGCTTCCGCGGGTGCGTCCAGCGCCTATCTGACGGTCTCGGAGATCTTCCCCATGGAGACCCGGGCGATGTCGATCGCCTTCTTCTACGCGCTGGGTACGGCGGCAGGCGGGATCAGTGGGCCGCTGCTGTTCGCGGATCTCACGAACACGGGGAAGGTCGGGGACACGGTGCTCGCGTTCCAGATCGGGGCCGCGTTGATGTGTGTGGCCGGGCTGGTGGCGGCGGTGTTGGCTGTTCGGGCGGAGGGGCGGTCGTTGGAGGATGTGGCCAAGCCGTTGACCGCGGTGGATGGGGTGGGGGCGGGTCCCGGGGCGGGCCCCGGGGCGGGGGCTGCGGCGCCGTCGACGTCTTGAGCTTCGGTATCTGAGTACTCGTACTCTGTTGGTGTCCGGCCCCACGGGCGAATCTCGTGCGTATGACCGAGAAGTTGCTGAGCCCCCTGCGCACGCGCCCCTGGCCGGAACGCTGGCTGACCCGCACACTCGGCGCCGTCCTCGCTACGGCGGCGTACGCCCTCTGCGTTCCGTCGGGGGCGGTCCCGGCGTCGGACGGGGCGCACGGTGGGGCCGGTGCGGTGCTCGCGGTGATCCTGGTGGTCCTGGCGGGCTACTTCGGGCACCGGGACGATCTGGCCTGGCCGTTGCTGGTGGTGGCGGTGGGGCCGGCCGTGCTGATGTACGTGTCGTTCGAGGCGGAACGGCCGCTGGCGTGGGCGTCCGCGACGCTGGTGATCGCGGCGGGCACGCTGGTCGTGGCCGGGGTGGGACGCTGGTTCCGGCCGCGTGAGGAAGACTCGAACGACGGCCTGTTGTGTGCCGCCGGGCATCGATCGTGAGGAGCCGTACCCCATGACCATCCGCAGGATCGTCCCCGACTTCCAAGTGGCGGAGGACGACAAGGACTCGATGAGCACGAACGCCGACTTCTACGGCCTGCTGGGCTTCGAGGAGGTCATGAACCAGGGGTGGGTCATGACCCTGGCGTCTCCTTCGAATCCCACCGCCCAGATCAGCTTCCTCACGGAGGAACGCACCGCGCCTGTCGTTCCCGACCTGAGTGTGGAGGTCGAGGACGTGGACGCGGTGTGGGCCGAGGTGGTGGCGTCCGGTGCGGAGGTCGTGCGGGAGCTGCGGGACGAGGAGTGGGGAGTGCGGCGGTTCTTCGTGCGGGATCCGGGTGGGCGCGTGGTGAACGTGCTGGGACATCGGGGCTGAGGCGTCGTCGGGCGCGGGAGCGTCGTGGTTCGCCTGCGGTGCGTTGGGGGGCGGCGCCGCGCCGGGGGGTGTCCGTCCTCGGATCGGCGCGGCAAGGTTTCTTGAGAGTGCGGCGGTGCTGAGCGCCGACCGCTGCGGGCGGACACCCCCCGACACGACGCCTTCGCGCCGTACGCGGCTGACGGCCGTCACGCCTTCCGGTCGGCTACCGCCCAGGACGCGAGGGCTACGGCGCCGGCGACACCGAAGACCGCGGGCCAGGCGCCGACCTTCTTGGCCAAGGGGTGGGATCCGGCGAAGGCGGCGATGTAGGTGACGGTGAGTGCGCCGGCCGCCTTGCCGCCGGCCTGCTGGCGCCACTGGTTGGCGGCGGTGGCCCCGGCTGCGGCGAGGACGACTCCGCCTAGCTGGCGCTTCCGGGTCCAGCGGGCCACGCCGTAGCCACCGACAAGCCCGCTCGCCGCGATCACGGAGCTGGGAATGCTGGGGATCTTGGCCATGACGTGCCTCCTGGAACCGACGAACGGGGCTGATCGGATATCGCCACTGAGGCTAACGCGCGGCTGCATGTCAGCCTCAGTGGCCCTACGGCTTACGGCTTACGAGGAGAGCCATTCCGTGGCGTTGAGGGCGAGGGCGGCGTTGGTGGCGCCGGTGTCGTTCCAGCCGTCGTAGAGGGTGTTGCCGGACTGGCCGGTGCCGTCGTCGATCGGTGAACTGTCGCCCCAGAACGCGACCTTGCCGCTGCCGAAGGTGCTCGTGGCGAAGAAGGCGCCGGTGTTGCCGGAGTAACCGGAGCGGTAGAGCAGGCCCTTGGCGGCGGAGTTGTCGGCGGGCTTGATCGTGGCCGTCGTGCCGTTGGCGATGAGGCTCTTGGTGACCGTGCCGAAGGAGCCGTGCAGGACGGGGTTGCTGCTGTCGGTGATCGCGGCCGGGTAGCCGGAGGTGATGTTCAGCGAGTCGATGGAGAGGCCGAACGGGTCGGTCGAGTCGACGGTGTTGTTGGTCATCAGGTCGTTGAGGATCTGGACCGCGTCGTAGCCGTCGTTGTTGCGGTCCGAACCGGTGTGGTCGGAGATCATGAACAGCCCGCCGCCGTTCTTGACGAACGTCATGATCGCGGTCTTCTCGGCGGTCGTGAACTTGATGTTCGGCTCGGGCAGCACGAGCGTGTCGAACTTGGAGAGATCGGTGGCCGAGGAGCCGCCGTAAGTGAGCGCGCTGGTCGCCGTCTTGAGGCTGTAGTCACCGGTCTTTTGCAGCGCGATACCCCACGAGGAGAGCGCGCCGGTCCAGTCCTTGTCGGAGGAGGGGGAGGAGTCCTGGGCGAGCGGGTCGGGCTTGCTGGTGGAGATGATCCAGTCCGCGTTCCCGGCCTCTTCGGCGTGGCCGTCGTCGAACAGGACACGGTGGGTGGTGGCCGCGTGGGCGGGGGTGACGGTGGCGGCTTGTACGGCGGCGCCTGTGGCCACCATGCCGAGCACGGTGAGGGCGGTGGTGAACCTGCGGCGTGACGTGAACTTGCCAAGCTTGAGCATCCGGTGAACCTCCGTGGAGTGGGGGGATTCCATGAGTGGGGGTGGAGTGAACAGGGGTGCGGGTGCGGCAGTGGATCTGTCTGTGTGCGGTGAATCTTCGCGCGTAGAACGGTAGTTGAGTGATCACCGGTCAGCGCACGGGAGGACGGTACACAGGGGGTGGGGGTGTGGGGAGGGGGGTTTGGGGGTTCATGTAGATCTCTTACTCGGCGATACCGGGGGCGAGAAATGGTGCGGTGCCGGGCGCCGTGATGGGGGCGACCCGGCACCGGAGTGCTGGCATGCGGTGCTGGCGTCTGGTGTTGTCGGACCGTCGCTTACCGGACGTCGACGAAGTCGCCGGGTGCTGTGGCCGTGGCGGTGGTGGTCGTGCCCGCGAAGACGTAGCGGTAGTAACCGTCGACTGTGGCCTTCGTGGTGGTCTTCAGGACGCCAGTGCTGTTGGTCTTGACCGTCTTGAGGGTGGTGTAGGTGCTGCTGCTCTTCTTGCGGAACTGGAGCTTCACGGGCTGGGACACGTAGCCCGCGTACTTGCCCGTCGACCAGTTGGCGCGGGCGAGCTTGCCCGTGACCGTGATGGTCTTGCCCTTCTTGACCGGCTCCGGCGTGGCGTTGGCGGTCAGCGTGGAGGCCTTCTTGATCGAGGCGGTGGCGACGTCGTCGTTGTAACTGGCGTTCGCGTACAGGTCCCAGGCGCCCAGGAACAGCTTCCACGTTCCGGCCACGCCGTTGTTCTTCATGTCGGTGGCGGGGTGGATGTTGAAGACGGCCTTGCAGGTGTACGTGCCCTGGGTCGCCGTCTCCGTGCAGGCGGGGTCGTCGTCCGTACCGAGCCCACCGGTGATTCCGGCCGTGGTCGAACTGTCCGTGCCCTGCCACAGGAAGGCCTCGGTGAGAGCGACGCCGTTCGCGTCCTTGGCGGTGTATGTGACGGTGACGGATTTCGTGCCGGTGGTGCCGAGGACGATGTCCTTGCCGCCGTTGATCACGGCGTGCGAGAACTTGGTGTTGCCCAGTGAGTCTCTGGGTCCAACGGTCTTCGCGGCAAAGGAAGTCAGCCCCGCCGCCGCACCCGGACGCTCCGCCGCCTGGGCGGCGACCGGAAGTGCGAGCGCGGACAGGGCGACGGCACTGGAGACAACGGCGGCAGCCGCAACACGTGTACGCATGAAACCCCCCACAGGAACCTGAGAGGCCCGCCCAAGTCTCTCCTTGGCCGGGCCTGTTGATCTCCGCATCATATGAACTCAGGTCGGAAATGGTGAAGATCTCTTGTGCAATAAGTGCGTAACGGGCCAGTGGGGCTTGGGGGTTAATATTGACCAGGCATGGGCGGTTCCGCTGGCGGGCGCTCGTGCCAGTGCCGTTGACGCTCAGGCGTTGCTCCAGAAGGCAAGAGCCTTGTCGATCAGCCGCTTTGCCGAGTCGCCGTAGTGCGCCGCAGTGCTGAGGGCATCGAAGGCCTTGTGGTGGAGGGCCAGTTCACTGGCGTCGGTGATGTCTACGCCGCAGGAGACGAGTTCGTAGTGGGCGCGGTCCTCACCCATGTTGAACCCGGGCATGGGGACGATGCCGAACTCGGCGTCGGCAGGGAGGATTCCAAGGCCGATCGAGGGGAGGTCCATCTCGCGAAGAAGACGCTCCAACTGCTCGCCCATGACCTCACCGCCCCCAACGTTCGTGTACAGGGCCTGTTCGCCGAGGATCACGTCATAACGGTGCTCACCGTCGTACAGAACCTGCTGTCGCTCCATGCGCTTGGCCACGCCCGCCGGTACGTCGTCCGGAACTCTGAGAAACTCGACGACACGGCGCAGGATGACGGTTGCGTACGCCTCGGTCTGGAGCGTGCCCCAGATCATGTTCGGGACATACGCCTTGCCGTGCCGAGTCTGCTGATACCAGCCGATCACCTCGTCCTGGATGTCTTCGGTACCGGTGGACAGCCGCTGTTGCCATGGGATCGAACTGGTCACTGCACGTTCCCTTCGGTTGCTGACGGTCGACGAGCCGGGCTCATACCCTGTGCAACGGATCGCGGATCATCGCTAGTGCATCCCGGGAGTGCGATCCGGCCGGTCATCAGGACGTCGTGATTCGAGAAGAGCGCATCGAGGTCGAAGCGCCGACTAATGTGTGCGGCCCACTTGGCGAACGCCAGGTCCGGGTGCGCCTCACCCACGCGGACGCGGTTCCCCTGGGTCGCTCTACATCAGCGACCTTCGCACCGCGTCGACCAGCGAAGCCGCACGCACATCGTCGGCCCCTCCGATGATGTTGTTCATCACGTAACCGAAGGCAATGCCGTGCTCCAGGTCGGCGAAGCCGAGCGAGCCCCCCCGCCCAGTGTGGCCGAAAGCGCTCGGGCTGGTCATGGGGTTGGCTTCGGTGGGCAGCATGTATCCGGAGCTGAATCGGCTCGGGATCAGCATCACTTGGTCCTTCCCGCCAGCTTGCTCCTTGGTCGCCGCCTCCAGGGTTTCCGGGGTGAGCAGGCGCACGCCGTCCACCTCGCCAATCAGCGCGGCATACATGCGCGCCAGCCCGCGAGCGGTGCTAATGCCGTTGGAGGCCGGGAGTTCCGCGGCCTGCACTGCGGGCGAGTCGAAATCGATCTCGGCGGGGTCGGTGACGGCGTACGCCCTGTTGCTGAACGAGTTCGGGTCGCGCCAGGCGGCGACCAGTTCGCGGAGTCCCTCGGGAACCGACTCGGCGGGCACGGTGGTGAGGTCGACCTCCGGCCGCTGGTACACCATGCGGCTGACCTGGTCCCGTTCATCCGCCGGCAATCCGATGAAGAAGTCCAGCCCGAGAGGGGCGGCGATCTCGTCGGCGAAGAAGCGGCCCGGCGTCCGGCCGGACACGCGGCGGATCACCTCGCCGACCAGCCAGCCCCAGGTGCGACCGTGGTACCCGTGCGCCGTGCCCGGCGTCCACAGGGGACGCTGAGCGGCAAGAGCAGCCGCCATCGGGTGCCAGGCCAACGCCTCGTCCAGCGGGACCGGTTGGTCCAGCGCGATCAACCCGGCCTGGTGGGACAACAGCCATCGCACCGGGATGTCCGCCTTGCCGTTCGCGGCGAACTCCGGCCAGTACTTCGCCACCGGTGCGTCCAGGTCCAATACGCCGCGCTGGGCCAGCATGTGCGCCGCTGTCGCGGTCGCGCCCTTGGTGGCCGAGTAGACCAGCTGCAGCGTGTGTCGTGTCCACGGACGACCGGTTTCCGGATCGGCGGTGCCACCCCACAGGTCGACCACCGGCCGACCGTACTGGTACACGCACACCGCCGCACCGATGTCCCCGTGCTGGGAGAAGTTCGCCTCGAACGCCTCACGCACCGGTTCGAATCCAGCCTCGACCTCGCCGTCGATCGTCGTCATGCCGTCCATCCTGGCATTTGGATCGGCTGCTCCAGCGGGGCGGGTTGGCCCTCGAAGTGCGAGACGGCGACTGTCAGGCCGCGACGGGAAGCGCCTGAAGACGCTCGCGGAACTCGCGGACGGCGGAGACGGATTTGCGCGGTTCGAGTCGAGCGTTGAACTCCTTCAAGCGGTCCAAAGCCCGTACGGAACTGACACTGCTCTCCAGGAGCCCGGCGCCGTAGTTCGCGGCGTCCAGAGCCCCTTCCAGGTCGCCGCCGGCGAGCCGTGCCTCTGCCAGGCGGCTGGAGCGTACGGCCTTGTCCCGAGGAGCCGCGCTCTCCACGGAGGTCTCCAGGGAACTCGTCGCGCGCTCCACCTGTCCGGAACGCAACAGGACTTTGCCTTCGGTCGACTTCAACTGTGCCTCGCCGAACCAGTTGAGCCAGTCCGGGTTCTCCTCCGCCGAGCCGTGCTCCCAGAGAGACACAGCTTGGTTGAGCGCCGTTCCGGCGTTCCGGTGGTCGCCGTCGCGTGACAGTGCCTCGGCCTTGTGCAGGTAGAGGAAGGACTGGGCGTACGGCGACAGAGTTTGGGGTGCGTTGTCGATGGCGGTCGAGATGAGGTCGACCCGCTCGGCGGTTCGTCCAGCCTCGGAGACCTGGACGCCCATCTCCGCGAGGATGAAGGCGCCGAAGGCGTTGTCTCCGGAAGTTCGAGCGCTGCGCAGGGCCCCGACGTAGTAGTGCTGGCCGGCGGACCGCAGGCCAGCGTCGTAGGCCATCCAGCCGGCCAGGTGCGACACCCAGGCCGCCAGCGAGTAGAGGCGGACGCGAATCCTGTCCGTGTACCGTCCGGCGCCGAGGAGACCGGTCACCAAGGCGAGGTCACCGCGTGCCTGCTCCAGGAGCCGGGAGCCTCCGAGTTGGTCGTCGAGCGTACGGAGCGTGCTGATGCGCTGCTCGATCGTCGAGACCATCGTGTCCGTGACCTGGTCGCCGTTGAGCGCTGAGGCGAAGGCGGAGGGCGCGTCCGCCCAGCTCGCCGCGAGGCCCGTCAGGGCGGCGCCGGTGATGGTGAGAAAGCCCCGGCCGTCCATGCGGCCACTTCCCACGAGTTCGGACAAGGCTTCAACGGTACCGGCCTCGGTCCACGGTGTGGTGAGCCCCGTGATCTCCCAGACGGGGAGCCACCGGGGCCATCCTTCCTCCCGGACCTGCTCGTACGGGACGCGCAGCAAGTCGGCGAGCACGCGCTGGGCGTCTGCGTCCGGCTCCTGTCCCTGCTCCCACTTCCACACGGTCGTCCGGTTGGTCGCGAGCGGGATTCCGAGTGATCTCCCGTGCGCTTGCATGAGGCGGGCGAACTCGGCCTTGCCCCATCCGCGCATGTGGCGGAGGAAGCCCAGAGGGTGGACTGCTAACGGTTCACCTGGCACGTCTTCACTCCCGTCATCCCTTCGCGGCGTAGTGGGGAGGCTACTTCGCGTGTCCGTGTACGGGGAGGGCGTCCCCATGAGGAACCCCCTAGAAACGTTCCGCCTTGCCTGCTGGGCCCGTTGACTGAGTGTCAGCCGTCCAACGAGGAGCGCGCGCAGGGCGTCCGCTTCGGGAACGGTTCCTCAGATCGGCGGCTTCGTCCCCGTGTCCTCCGTCGGGGACGAAGCCGCTCTCCATCTCTTCGGAGGCGTCCCCGCATGTCCACGATCGTCCATCGATTCGTCCTCGCCGGTACGGAAAGCGACGTGCCCTTCGCCCGGCGCAAGGTCATCGACCAGGTCCGTACGTGGGGCGTGCCGATGGACGACGAGAAAGCCGACGCCATACGCCTGGTCGCATCCGAGCTCATCACCAATGGCGTGGTCCACGGGAAGGGACCCGTCGCCGTCACGCTCTACCACCGACCTGGATCCCTGATGATCGATGTCCTCGACGGCAACTCATCAGCCCCGCAGATGAGTTGGACCCAAGACGAAGACGAGAGCGGTAGAGGGCTGGCGCTGGTCGATCTTCTCGCCTTGCGTTGTGCCTGGGCGCCATCTGAGCACGGCAAGCACGTGTGGGCGGAGATCGAGCTGCCTATGACAGCGCCTGCCATACGAGCCGTCGTTCTGCGCCGGTTCTTCGCGCGTCGGCCGAAGCACGGAATCGTGGCTGAAACCGCGCCGCTGACCCTGGCGGTCGCGTGATGGGACGACATTCGCTACGACCGACTCCGCTGCCCGATCCCGATGTGGTCTTCCGTCCTACCCGTCGCGACATCGACCCCGTCACCCGCCAACCCACCGAGTACGCGCTCTGGGACCGCCACGCGTGGTTGACCCGCGGCGAGTGCTGGCTGTGGTGCGGACGTGACGACGTCGAGGTGACGTGGATCGGGCCTGTTCAGTCGAGCGGCATGCACGCGGCCTTCTACGTCTGCCGCGCATGTCTGTACGAACTGGATCAGCGCGTCCTGGAGACCAACATGCGCGAGGACACGAGCGTCTTGCCGACGAGTCGCAGACCCGCCCACTCGCGGGTGTAGGGCCGCACCTCTCCCCCAAGGACAGCCGCTCCACGGCATCACTACTCCCCGGCCATGGGGCGGCCATCGACCTCCCGCCGACCTTGGCGGGAGAACCCAAAAAGGAAGGAGCACGAGGTGGAAGAGCCCACAACACCGCCTCCGGCCCGGAGCGGCCTCTTGGTGGCGGTGACAGAACTGACCGCCGTCCATGACCGGTACGACAGCCTCCGGTCGGACAACCAGGGTAGTTCCGGCGACGCGCCGTGGCCGGGTGGCGACGGCAACCTGCACGACAGCGAGTAGGTACCAAGCGGTGGGGGCCGGTGCGGTCGGCCGTACCTGCCCCCACCGCGTCCGAAGCACGTGGCCGAACCCATGGGAGGACGCAACGATGGAACATCAGTTGATCAGCGCCATCGAGACAACACTCGGATGGAGCGGACCCGAGGAGCTGGGCAAGGACTTCGTGCACGGGAGCATGGACGACCCCGCACTCGTCTCCCGCATCATGACCCCGAACCGCCTGCTCGACATCGCCATGCGCAGGAGCCTGAACCGCCCGCAGTTCCGGTGCTTCCAGAAGGGCGAGGAGGTCCATCCGGCCATCTACTACACCGACAGCGTCAGTCCCCGGGGCCAGAGCATCTCCATGGTCAACATGCGCAGCCTGGGCAGGCTCCTGGGCGAAGGCGCGACGGTGATCATGGACCAGGCCAACGTCTTCGATCCGACCATGGAAGTCGCCTGCCGGGCCCTGCAGTGGTGGTCCCACGAGCGAGTCCAGGTCAACGCGTACCTGACGACGAACGACGCCTCCGGCTTCCCCCTGCACTGGGACGACCACGATGTCGTCATCGTCCAGCTCGCGGGTGAGAAGGAATGGGAGGTCCGCGCGACCTCCCGCAACGTCCCGATGTACCGGGACGCCGACCCCAACACCACTCCGAGCGACGAGATCATCTGGTCCGGCCTGATGCGGACCGGCGACGTCATGCACATACCCCGAGGCCACTGGCACCAGGCGACACGGACCGGCAGCGGCTCCGGCAACAGCCTTCACGTCACGTTCGGCATCACCAAACGCACAGGGGCGAGCTGGCTCGCGTGGCTGGGCGACTGGTGCCGCGAACACGAGATCTTCCGCCACGACCTCGACCGCTGGCAGGGAACAGGCAGCGAAGCCCTGACCGCGGCTGCCGCCCAGTTGGCCAGCGAACGCCCGCCGCCCGACTTCCTGGCCGCCTACGAGCAAGCGACGACCCTGCCTCGGCACCTGCCGTTCCTCGACATACTCGGGCCGCTCGACGCCGTGGTGTGCACCACCCATTTTCCGCCCCAGATTCAGGAACACGGAGAGACCGTCGACATCGTGGCCTCGGGGAAGAAGCTCACCCTCGCAGCCAAGGCCCTGCCCGCCCTGCGTCTGCTGCTGAGCGGCCGGCCGGTCGAGTTGGAACAGGCCGCGGCCGTCGCCGGGGCCGAAGTAGCGGAGGCCGCTGAGATCCTGGTGAAGGAGGAGCTGTGCGCGGTGCTGACCCCCGAGTTGTTCTCGGGCTACACCGGTCTCGTCACGAACGCCGGCTCCTGACAGGGGCGTTCGACCTCGGCGTCACGGCACTCGACACCAGCACCAACTACCTCGGCTTCCGTTCGCACCAGGTCCTGGCGCAGACGGCCGGAGACCTGCTGCCGAAGTTCACCGTCTCCACGAAAGTGGGCTACTTTCCGGGACCGGGCGGGGCGGAGCACTCCCTGGGTCCCGTACGGCTGCACGCGGCCGTGGAACAGGCGGTAGGTGACCTGGGGCAGGAGCCGGATCTGGTGTTCCTGCACAACCCGGAACACTCGCTCCGCGAGGCCGGCCCTGACTGCCAGGAGGTGCTGGCAGAAGCGTGCGCTGCCCTTGATGACGCCACGAGCAAGGGCCTGTGCGCTGCCTGGGGCATCGCCTCCTGGGATCCCTCATCCCTGGTAGGACTGATCGGCCCGGCCGTACCGAGGCCAGCGACCCTCATGGTCCGCGCCGGCCTACTCGTCGGAGTCAGAACGCTGGACGCCGAGGAGGCCCTCATCAAGGCGTGGGACCTGGACCCCAGCGAAGTATGGGGCATGAGCCCCTTCGGCGGCAGCACCAGCGACTCGGTGTGGGCCAGGATCGACCCCCGCGTCTTCCTCGGTGACAGACGTCAACTCTCGCGTGTGCAGGCGGCGTTCATAGCCGCCTATCACCTGCCGAGGGTCGGCACTATGGCTGTGGGCACTGATGAGCCCGCCCATCTGGGCGAACTCGTCGGCGCCCTGGTCGGAGAGGTCGAGGAACGAACGGTCCAGGAGTACCGGAGTCTCCTGCGAGACCGCTCACGCAATCAGCCGGTCTGAAGCTCCTTGACGACCTGTTCGGCCATGCGCCGGGCGGGTTCCAGCCGAGGGTCTTCCGGGTGCGCGTACGGCCCGAGGATCTTCGAGCAGGCAAACAGCGTCATCATCTTGCCGTCCCGGCTCTCGAAATCGGACCGGCGCTCGCGCCATACACGATCGGCCAGAGCCGGGACAGCAAGGGAACTCGCCCACAGCGAGGCCGCATCCAGACCCCGCGGCGCGCTGCCCCAGTCCTCCCAGTCGAAGAGACCGAACGCCGGAGCGGTCATGTTGGCCCAGTTCAGGTCCGCGTGGGCCGGCACCCACTGCTCGATGGTCGTATCGAAATCGTCGGAGAAAACATTGCGGATGGACTCGGTGACGAGGGCCTGGGTGATGGTGTCCGTGTCCGGCGTGGCGATCCGCCTCGTGCTCTGGGCCGCCAGTGCGTCCAATGACGCGTTCAACGCCTCCCACCAGTCATCCGGCAGCTCCGGGGCATCGCTCAGGATGGCGCTTCCGACAGGAGCTCCTGGCAGAAGCTCGGTTTCGTCGGCTCGCCACATCACGGGCCCGTCCGTGGCCCGCCAGACCACACATCCGTGCCATTCGGGCTGGGCGATGCCCTTCAGACGGGCGGCACTTTCAGTCCCGTTCCACCCCTGGTCGGAGATCTTGTCGAGCAGGCGCCGCTCGATCCGAACCCAGGTGTCGCGGTCTGTTCTGGCCCCCACGGATCGGCGCTTGCGCACCATCGTGTCCGGGAGCAGCCCCACTTGGAGAGACCGCTCGACGCGATCAAGAACCTCGTCAACCGGTTGTACGCGTAGGTCGACAGCCTGACCTGTGGAGACCGAGAGCGCCATGGACGCGACCGTAGCAGGGGTGGGGCGGAGGTGCCCGACGCCTCTGGTTGCCGACGATGACGACGCGGATACCGAGCTTGCGTAATTCCGACAGCGCCGGGCGGATGGCGCAGAGAGGGTGTGGCGGGGGACACCGAGCCAGTCGGCTCCTCGGGAACCTAGGGCGTCACAACTCAGCTCATCTCCGGCAATGTCCTCGAAGCCGGTCGTGAGATATACGCCCATCGCGGACACTCCGTAAGCCTCAATTGTCTGTGGTGGTGCCGCTACGTAAGGTGACGAATCTCGTGCATATGCCTGTTGCGCAAGTAGCTTCCGCAGTAGGGTGATTGCCCTGCATGCGTAGTAAGTGCGTTCCTCCGCTTACCTGTTGCGCGGACAGACGGCTGTGCCCTCCCTCATGGCGGTGAGTGACCGTTGAGCGCGCCCCTGTACCGGGTCTTGGTGCGCGGATACGGAGGGGGAGCGGGAAGGCTGATGAGAGCGACGTACAGACAATGGCACGAAGTGCTCTCTATAGAGTTCTTCGGCGCGGATCACGCGCTACAGAGCGCCGTCCTGTATGTGGATGACGAGATCGAACGGCAGCTCGCCGAGTTCTACGGTATCGAGACGGGTCTGGCTCAGGCTGTTGCTGGCGAACTCAACTGGAGCGACCCGGAAAGACCGTTGTTCAGCCACGTCCAGCGCGAGTGCGTGCAATGGGTGAACAACGGGACCGAGGAGCCGCCTCCTAGCCTTCCGGTGCTCGCCCTGTCTGTACTGGCTGCTACCCGCATGGCGTCATCCGACGGGATGCTGAGGAGTAACTTTTACGGGCGCTGGATCCAGGTGTTCGGCGAGCAACTGTCTGGCTACCGCGCGAACAAGCTGGAGAAGGCATTCGAAGACGTCGCCGAGATGTGGGCCCAGCTGGACAGCTGGCTGGAGGACACGGGCGGCCTCTTCGGCACCAGCACGGTGAGCACTGACGACTTCTACTGGAAGATCGGCTTCCCCATCTCGCAGGCGCTGGTCCGTGGTTCGGACCGGCAGATCCTCACTCGCTTTTTCGCCACAACTCGCCTGAGGCCGCGCAATCGGACCGAGGTTTCCGGCCGAGAGCTTCTGCGGCGGCTTCGTGTTTGGACGGCGGGCCGGGAGCGGGACCTGTCCCCCCGGCTCATGGAGGAGCTCGCAGGCGCTGGCGACACCGGTGAAACTCTCATCACAAGTCTCCTCAAGCGACTTGCCGATGACTGGGACGGGACTCTTCACGAGCCGGAGCAGGGACACCGGCGAAGGGCTCTTGGGCTCCGGCTCATGGTCGCCGACCGAGGAAGGCGACTTGACTGGCTTGCCGAGGCCGTCGAAGCGAGGCCCGAGACTGAGGTCACTCTGTCTGGCGGGCGCACATTCACCCTTCGTAAGGAGTACGGCGACGTCTACGGAGGGCTGGAGTCCCTCCGGCCTTCCCCGCAGCAGTTGGCTCACGGCATATGTCTCGAAGGTGAGGCATTGGTTCTGGAATGGGTGCCGCAGGATGTAGTGCTGTTGCGGATGCATCCGTATCTCGGTGAGTGGGTGAGCACCGAGTACTTCGAGCCTGGCGAACAGCACTGGATCCTCGCTGCAGACTCCGCTGTCGGTGAAGTGCGCTCCATGGTCAATGCTCTTGGCGGCCGGACGGTCCGCGAGACGGCGGCCCCGGTGGTGGGTTGGAAGCTGTTCAAAGGCGTCCGTGCCGTCAACGGGGGCGCCTTCACTAGCACTCTGGATCGCGGTGGAGCCCATGCCCACGTCCTTGAGCCCCAGATCCGGCAACACGCCGACTTGTCCGGCGGGCTCCGCATCGCGTCCGAGTACAAGGTGGGTTCCGGAGTCGCAGGCCACTTTCTCCGCGGCGGTGGCCCGGACCTGCTGCTGCCCGCGAGTGAATCCCCGGACGGCCGCGTGGAGGTCGTGCTTGACGGCCGCACCGAGAAGTTGCGTGCAGATCCCCGCATTCCCTTCCCGCTGTGCCTCGTCCCCCTTGACGAGGGGGAGCACCGAGTAGGCACAGCGCAGAGCAGCCAGGTCTTCACCCTGTACGACGGGCTGCACGAGGGGCTTCCGCCAAGGACTGGGATGCTCGGGTATGACTGTAACGGCACTGCCCGGCGCGAGCTGAGCGAAGTCGGCAATTCCGGGGCGGTTATCCGAGGTGCTTATGCACCGGACAGCATCAGGCTCCCGCGCACCGAGCTTGTGCGGAGTGATGTCCTGGAAGCCGTTCTGATCGATCCCTGTGGCAGTGCGCGCAGAGTCAAGCAGCAGTCAGTCCCAGCGTGGATGGTGACACGGCTGCCGGAGGACGCCCGCGGCTCCTGCCTTGAGGTCGAGGTGCCGGAAGGATATGTCTGGCTGGTTTACCGGACGACAGCCCGGTGGTCCGTTCGGGCGCTGGCCGCAGCAGCGGACATTCCTGCCCCGGCGCCGTCTCACGACGACTACGCCTGGGCGCATGCGGTGCTCAGTGCTGCAGAGCGCTCGCACACCCCGGTATGGCTCAGCTATGTGGCGGCGGCGGAAGTAATCGCCGGAAAGCGGGGGGCCTGATGACTGATCCAGGAGACCTGTTGCTGCGCTGGGTGAGCGAGCGGGGAGCGGGAGCGCTGTCCGACGTCAAGCAGGGTATGTGGTGGCTCGCATCCACACATTGCCCGGACATCGAACCGGGCGCCCCAGGCCGCTGGCTGCGCGACGCTGTCTCACTCGGCCACATGGACATTGACTGGCGCAACCGGCGTTGGTCCGCGGCACCGCCCGCACTGACGCGGCTGCCGAGGGCGCGAGGGCTGGCGGCGCTGACCGGGAGTCGGACAGCTGCCTTCGACGATCGAATCGAACAGGCCGTAAAAGACGGTTTGGTGGAACTTTTCCGGGTGCCGAGTGCGCGTCCGCCTCGGGATATCCCTCTCCCTGTCTCGCTGATCGTCCAGTTCGATGACGAGGCTGGACTGGCCCAGTGGGCGGCCGAGCTTGGAGCCCAGTACGCGTCGTGCTTTGCCCTCCAAGGTGCTGCCCTGCTTCCACCTCTCGGACTCGAAGTACGCACGTCTAAACCGGAGTTCGGGCAGCCACTGGAGCAGTACAACCTGGATCGCCGGGAATACCAGCCTGCAGACCGGCCCCTGAGCGATGGCCTTTACCGGCTCAAGCAGCGCGAAGGCAAGCGCGTATGCCAAGTCCTGCGCAATGGCGAGTGGTACGAGACCAGCCACGAGGAAGGGGTTTATGCCGTCCTGGAATCCCGGGACCCGGAGGCCGATGTGCTTCGCTGGCTGCCCGAGCAGGACTGCGGGCGGGAGAGATTCGGGACTCTTTACGTCGACTGGGGCTACCCCCTGCCCGACCTGCACAGACGCGTGGCCGTCATGTGCTCCGGCCTTGCGCCGCGGATTAACGCGCATGCCGAGAACCTGGCGTACGACAACGTGCCCCAGACCGTAGCAACCAAGATCGCAGACTCGCTCGGACAGCACCTTGGAGAGAACGATGAGTGACTCCGTCGAGGAACAGCCCCGCAGCAGCGGCCGGGACGTTGACATCCTGGGGTCGTTCGAGCACCTGAAAGAAGCGCTCTTTCGCTACTACAACACTCCGTTCGGCCTCGCTGACCAGCACCTGGAAGAGGAACGGCAGGGACTCTTCGACGTGGACGGCGGGGCGTGGCGGCGTCCCCTCCTGGAAGTCCGCCCGCGATACGCCACTGTGGACGCAGGGATCGCGGAGTCCGTCCGTTCAGCGGGTGCCCACCCAGACCTCGCGGAATTGGTGCAGCTAGGCCTGGTGCAGGGTGTTCCGTCGCTCTACGAGCACCAGCACCGAGCCCTCACCGCTGCGGCCCGAGACGGGCGGGACGTCGTCGTCACGGCAGGTACCGGCTCAGGCAAGACGGAGGCGTTCATGCTGCCGGTCCTGGCCGACCTCGTCCGTGAATCCGGGGCCTGGTCGGCGGGAACGCTGCCGTCCAATCGCTGGTGGGCGTCCCCTGACGGTGAATACCAGCCGCAGCGGGCAGGCGAGACCGGCCGGCATGCTGCCGTACGTGCTCTGGTCCTCTACCCGATGAATGCCCTGGTCGACGATCAGATGATGCGCCTGCGCAAGGCTCTCGACGGTGACGAGGTCCGGGCGTGGCTTGCGCGATCACGACCAGGCCACCGCTTCTACTTCGGCCGGTATACCGGGGCGACGCCGGTTCCCGGTGACTTCGGCTCAACCGCCGGCGTGAAGACGCTCCGCAAGGAGTTCGCTGCGACGGAGGAGCGCTCGCGCCAGGCTCAGAAGGCTGCCGGAGACGGCCGGTTCTTTATCCCGAGGCTCGATGGCGCGGAGATGCGCTGCCGCTGGGACATGATCCAGGCACCGCCGGACATCATGATCACGAACTACAGCATGCTGAACGTCATGCTGATGCGGTCACGCGAGTCGGGCATCTTCGACAAGACACGCCGCTGGCTTGAGGAAGTCCCGGACGCCCGCTTCACCTTGGTCGTCGACGAGCTCCACATGTACCGGGGCACCGCAGGCACGGAGATCGCCTTCCTCCTGCGCAACCTGCGCCACCGGCTCGGCTTGGACGACAAGCCGGACAAGTTCCGGATCCTCGCGGCTTCGGCATCCCTTGAGGCGCCCCGCGACCTGGACTTCCTGCAGGAGTTCTTCGGCGCTGACCGCGACCGGTTCGAGGTCCTCGGCGGCCAGCTCGTGCTGCCGCCCCACACACGTACCGATATCTCCGAGCATGCCCCTGCGTACGCGGCTCTCGGCGCCGCTCCCGAACCTGCTGAGGCTGACAGGCTCCTGGTTGACACTGGAGCCGCCGATGCGTTCGTCAATGCCCTGCGTGACGGCGACCGGCTCATCGCGGACTTCGACACGGAAGTCGCCGCGCGTCTCTTTCCTGGCGCTGATGCTCAGATCCAGGCGGACGCGATGCGCGGAATTCTCACCGCGCTGCGCAGCTCGGAGGCCGTCGGCACTCCCAAGCTCCGTGGACACCTCTTCTTCCGCAACATTCCCGGAGTGTGGGCCTGTTCAGACCCTGCCTGCCCTGATGCCCCGCGCCTGGAAGGCGCCGAGAGGACCGTCGGCAAGCTGTACTCCCGACCCACACCTCGGTGCAGCTGCGACGCCCGCGTCCTGGAGCTCCTCTACTGCCAGAACTGTGGGGATGCGTTCCTTGGCGGATACGCCCCCGGGTCGGCATTCCAGAACGCTAAGGGGCGGCCCTTCGAAGCCGGCCTGCTCGCCGACCTGCCCGACCTCGACTCGCTTCCCGACGCTGCTGCTCTCGGGCCGAGCGCGGCCAACTACATCGTCTACTGGCCGCGCAGGGATGAACCGGCCACGGAAAAAACCGCCTGGGACCGCACGTCCGACAAAGGGGTGCTGAGCGCCAGCTTCGAGTTCAAGCGCAGTAAATACGACCCGCGCACTGGCATGCTCCGGAACCAGACCAACCACACTGGCTGGTCCTTCCACATCAGTGTTCCCCCGTCCAAGAGGGGAAACACCCGACTCAAGTCCGGCAACCTCCCCGCGGCGCCGACCCAGTGCCCTTCGTGTGGCGATGACTGGGAGTTGAAGCAGGCCGGGAGTGAGCACCTCAGCTTGGGCGACCCGCGTCGCATGCGCACCCCGGTCCGGTCTATGCGTACCGGTTTCGAGAAGGTCAACCAGGTGCTTACCACTGGCATTCTCTCGCTCCTCCCGAACCGGCAGGCCGTCGTGTTTTCCGACAGTCGGCAGGACGCGGCCAAGTTGTCGGCCGGCCTAGGCCTCCGCCACTACCAGGACTTGCTGCGCCTGCTCCTTGCCGAGGAGGTCGCGGGTCAGGGCGACCCGGTGGCTGACCTATCCGCCGTATCGGGCTTCTACCGGAAGTCACCCGACAACCCGGTGGACAGAGAGACGGCCAAAGCCGCACGCGTCCGGCTCCGGGCCCGAGACCGGGATACATACGATGCGTGGGAGAAGCTCCAGAAACCTCAAGCCGCTGCGAGCCTCGACGACCTCGATGATGATGTCCCCGACCCAGTTGAAGAGGCCGCGCTCTACAACCTCCTGAGCCGCGTGCCCAGTCTCGATAGCCATGCCGCCGCCGTTGCTGAACACCTCGTGAAGCTTGGCGCCAACCCCGGCGGACCGAAGGCTTCCCTCCAGCAAACGGCCTACCAGAAGGGCTCCCTCCCGCAGCCCTGGACCTCGCTGTTCCGCTGGCCTGAGGGCCAGAACGGCGAAGTACGGGATGAATCCGGCCTTGTCCTGAGTGAGCGCCAGGAACAGCTGCGCCAGGACATGCGCGAATCCCTCAGCACCGAACTGCTCAGCGGCCTTTTCGGCAGCGCCGGGCGTGACTTCGAATCTCTCGGCCTGGGGTGGCTCACGCTTGCGTCTGACCAGGCGCCGCTCGAAGCCGAGCGGGCGTCGGATGCCGCGCTCGCTCGGACGAGCCTGCGGATCCTTGGCCACATGCGCCGGTTCGCCGGTCTGCGCAGCCCTGCAGACAACCCGCCGAAGAAGCTCCGGGACTTCTGGGCCAGTGCGGCCGATCACCTCGGTCAGGACCCGGACGACCTCCAGGCCACGGTGGAGCGGATCTGGGGGACTGCAGTCCTCAAGTACGTCATCCAACCCGAGCACGTTGCGCTGCGCCACGGCGCTGCTGTGTCCTGGACTTGCTCCACCTGCAATCGCCGTCACCTCCACCCGGGCGTCGGCGTCTGCACGAAATGCAGACGGCCCCTTCCTGCAGAGTCCGAACAGTTCGAGAGCACCGACGCCGACTATTACGCCTGGATGGCACGCCAGCAGTTCGGGCACTTCCGGCTCAACACCGCTGAACTCACCGGCCAGACTGACCGCCTCGACG
The DNA here is from genome assembly GCF_036187565.1 of Streptomyces sp. NBC_00252. Taxonomy (NCBI): domain Bacteria; kingdom Bacillati; phylum Actinomycetota; class Actinomycetes; order Kitasatosporales; family Streptomycetaceae; genus Streptomyces; species Streptomyces sp. NBC_00252. The sequence continues at coordinate 6,333,301 of NZ_CP108087.1, forward strand.
CTCAGGCCCGCCAAGCCCGTTTCCAGGGCATCTTCCTTGACGGCAAAGAGCACGCGCTCCCAGACACCCTCGATGTCCTCTCCGTCACCACCACGATGGAAGCCGGTGTCGACATCGGCCCGCTGTCCGCAGTCCTCATGGCCAACATGCCTCCGACGCGGTTCAACTACCAGCAGCGTGTGGGACGCGCTGGACGCCGCAGTTCGCCGGTCGCTCTCGCCCTGACCGTGTGCCGTGGCCGCAGCCATGACGAGTACTACTTCCAAGACCCAAAGCGCATCACCAACGACGCGACCCCACAGCCGTATTTGTCTACCGACATGAAGGACATCTATCAGCGGGTCCTTGCAGCGGAAGTGCTGCGCCGAGCCTTTGACGCAGTGCAGGTTGTAATGGAGGGCGACGGCGAGCTCGACCCGACCCGCAACGTCCACGGCCAGTTCGGGCACTGCGTCGACTGGCACATCGTCAGTGAGGCTGTTGGCGCTTGGATCAAGTCGCACGATTCCGAGATTCGAAGGCTCGCTGGAGCCCTCGGCGACCGGACCCGAAGCGTGTGGTCCCCGGCCGAGGCAGCGGAATGGGTCGCCTCGGAGCTCGTCGACCGCGTTACACAGATTGCAGACCGATCCAACGGCCACCATGAGCTCAGCCAGCGACTGGCAGAGTCGGGCCTGCTGCCGATGTTCGGATTCCCTACGTCAGCCCGGTACTTGTACACGAAGCGCCCCTACGACTCGTACCCATGGCCACCCAGCGGAGTCGTCGACCGCTCTCTGGACATTGCCATCTCGCAGTTCGCACCTGGTGCGGAGACCGTGAAGGACGGGCAGGTCCACACTGCTACCGGAGTCGTCGCGTTCGAGCCGATGGGCAGGTCCCCGCGAGCTGTGGACCAGCCGCTCGGACAGTCCATCCCCATCGGGATCTGCCGCGCCTGCGGACACCTTGCGGACAACGTGCAAGTGTCTCTAGTTCAGGAGGACGACGTGCCCCAACGGCCCTGCCGCGCCTGCGGAGCTACTGATGGGTCATACCGGGAGATCGAACTCCGCGAACCGGCAGGCTTCTACTCCGGTGGCAAGGCCCGCGATTTCGATGGCAACTTTGCCTGGCGTTCGAGGTCGCTGGCACCGCGCACGGCCGCCGATCTCGAGCGTGGCGCGCCAGAGAAGATCGCGACAGCAGGAATGGCCGTCCACGCGGGCAAGGGCCAGCGGTTCGCGGTCAACGACAACGGCGGTCGGCTCTTCAACTTCGCGAAGCTCACCCCGACTGCACGCTGGGCCGGCGCATACCTGGAGACCGGGGCGGCGGAGCTGTTCCCATGGCTTCCGAAAGACATCGCAGCCGGTGAGGAACCGCTGACCACCGCCATCGGCGCTGCCCAGCACACCGATCTGTTCCTCCTCGGGCCTCAGGCCGGCGAGATCCCTGCTCTCGGCCTGCGTCTCAACCTCACGTCCGTGCCTCAGAGCACCGGCTTCCCGGACGAGCGCTCAGGCAGGCGGGCCGCCTGGTACTCGCTTGCTGCTCTGCTTCGGACCGCCGCAGGCTCAATCCTTCAAGTCCAGCCCAACGAGATCGCGTCCGGCATCCACGGAGCAGGATCCGGTAGCCGCGAGGCGCGCACTTTCGCCTTCCTCTCCGACACCCTGGACAACGGTGCCGGCTACTGCACGCACCTCGCTGAGCGCGACGTCTTCGAGCAGCTCATGACCACCGCTGACCAGATGCTGGCCGACTTCGCCGTGGGAGTGCATGGCCGCGACTGCCGAGGCTCGTGCTACCAGTGTCTCCGTGACTACACGAACATGGCGTACCACAGTCTGCTCGACTGGCGGCTGGCCGGTGACCTCCTTGCCATCCTCCAGGGCAAGGGCGCCGCGAGCGATCAGCGCGTCCGACGGGCTGCGGGGCTGCTGCGGAACTGGGCTTCGGACTTCCCGTCCGAAGATGCGGAGTTCGTGGACGACCTCGGAGGCACCGGGCCTGCCGTTCTGTTCGAGGAGCGGGTCTGGGTCGCCGCCAAGAGCCCGTTCGAGGCGGCCGACGGGTCACTGCAGTCCGCCCGCATCAGTGTCGTTCGCAACGCTGCCGCATCTGATGGCCGGAACGTTCCGGACGTGGTGTTCGTCGACGACTTCCTCCTCGACAAGGCACCAGCACGGGTCACAGCTCTTCTCGCCGACTTCGACGGAATGCAGTAGGCGATGTCCTCTTGCGGTCTGGAAGGCGTAACTGCAGAGGCAGTTGATTGCCTGTGCCGAGAAATAGGCATCGATAGCCGTGCACGCGCTTCGTGGCTACCGGCGGCCTGTGCCAGGATGATCATCCGAGGATTTGAGGACGGCTGAGCCGGAGGCAGATATGAGCGACCCGGTACTCCTGCAGCGGTTTGCGGCATGGCTTCAGCCGCAGCCATCGGCGGTGGATGCTGAGCGCAGCGCGTTCTTCCAGAACGGGATCATCGTGCTTGACACGAACGTGCTCCTCAGCCTGTACGAGTACACGGAGACGTCCCGGGAAGAGGTCCTGTCGGCACTCGAGCAGACCGCGGGAAGGCTGTGGATGCCGTACCAGGTCGGCCTCGAGTTCGTCCGTGGCCGCCGTAGCACGCTTGAGTCGCGGAAGAGGGCGCTGGCGGACGCTGCGTCAGATGTGAACAAGAAGCTCATGGCCGCGCGCAAGGCGATTGTCGAGGCCAAGAACCTCGTGTGCACTCAGCTGGGCAAGTACGCCCGAGCGCCGGAAGAGATAGCCAGCTTGGATGCATTGGTCAAAGACGCAGACGTTGACAAGTACCTGTCCGTCTACCGGGACGAGTTCAAGCGCCACCTGGACATGCTGAAGGCTGATCACGGCCTGGCCCTCAACGCGGCCGATGCAGAGGACCCGATCCTCCCGCGCGTTGCGGAACTCTACGGAGAAGGCGTCGGTCAGCAGCCGGACGATGAAGTGCTGCGCAAGCGCCTGGAGGAAGCAACCGCATTTCGTTTCCCGAACAAGATCCCTCCAGGATTCGCGGATTCCGACAAGGACACGCCCCTGAGGTCGGCTGGCGATTTCCTGCTTTGGGAAGAGCTGGTTGAGCACGTCAGCCAGTTGCCTGCATCCAGCCGCCGTGTGCTGTTCGTATCGAATGACACGAAAGAGGACTGGTACGAATTCGGCTCTGGCACTCGCAGTTCACGACCGTGGCCGAGCTTGGTTGATGAGCTGAAGCGGAGGGCAGGGGCGGAGCTGAGGATCGAAACCCAGCTGAACTTCTACGGCGGGATCAGGGAATTCCTGGACGTTGAACTTGCTGAGGACACATACGCTGAGATCGTTCGGGTGTCTGAGACCTTCGACGTGAAGGTCCAGGACGGCGAGGCGCTCGTCACCGAGGACACGGCCCCCCGACTTCCCCCGCCTGAAGGACTGGCGCTCGTCGCACTACAGTCGGTGGGTCTCGCATCCTCGGCCGTGCGTGCGGCTGTCGACTCGTCCTCCCCGTCCCAGTGGATGTTCCAGTGGTGGCTCATCGGCGTGACTGCCCAGCTAGGGCGGAGGGTTCCCGACGACTGGGAGCCCAGCGTCGGCATCGCAGCGGCATCTAGGAGCTCCGAGCCGCCGTCACAGCTATGGAAACCAGGTACGGTCCTGCCGCCGGGTGAGTGGCTGCATCGGGACTCGTCGTGGATCGCGCCGTGGTTCATGGAACTGCTGGACGCCACTCCGAAGATGGATCGGGCCGTACTGCGCGGGCTCGCGGCGCAACAGGCAGAGGAGAACAGGCGCTCGCGGTGACGGTGCAGGCAGCTGCTGTACGGGTCTGCGCGAAATTGACTTCCCCCATTGGACTGCTGCGGTAGCGTCTCGGACTTGATGAGCACGTGTCAGAAATGAAGGAGAGGGGCAGTGCAGCGTGGCGATAGAGAATCAGGGCGCGTTTGAGGTGTGGCAGCGCCTGAAGCCTGACACTGAATTCGCGGTCAACGCGCTCAGTTCAGCCTTGAAGGAGCCGGACGAGTCGCCTGCCGCGATCCTGGACGCATACCTGTTCGCGAAGCACGCTCTGGCACAGTCCATGCAGTCGCTGCTGCGGTCTCAACTGCCGGCATCTTGTGTCGAGTTCCACGAACTGCGAGCGCGGATCCAGCTTGAAATGCACTCGAGGTTTTCGGGCCATGTACCCGAGCAGTATCTGAAGGTCCCGTACGGTACGAAGGCCAACGAAGAGCTATTCGCCGTCCTGCACCAGGAGATTGGCTCACCGGTTGACAACGCTCGTCTCCGCACTATCAACGCGGACGACGTCCACACGGAGCGCCGCATCAGGGAGCTCAGAGAGCTGGGGCTGGACATCACCTCGAGCACGGTGAACGGTCGGCAGCACTACACCCTGTGCTCGCTGGAGCTCAACAGCGCTAAGATCCGTGAGCTCGTGGTGAAGGCGATCGGTAAGACAAAGCTGCTCTCCAAGGAGCAGAAGGACCAGATGATCGTGCGGCTCCCGTAGCGGACCGTGTACGGCCGCGCTGCTCATCGGCCAGGGCATCATGCCGACGGCCCGAGGGGCGGGCAGCGTTACGCGCCGGATCGTGGACCGCGTTCCACGAGGGGCCGTTGAGCTTGGAGTCCGCGCGGCCGTCCGCAGCGGCCCTGCTCACTGGGCCAACTTTGCTTCGCCTGCGGCGCCGTGGCCCGGGATTAATGGTTGCCTTGATGCCCCGCCACGCCCATCAGCTGCCGAGTCTGTCTCTCGTCAGGAAGTCGGCCCAGGCCTTCGCCGAGACCACGAGGTGTAGTTCCTCAGGCCGCTTGGAGTCCCGTACAAGCACACCAAACGGAACGATGGCAGCCTCTACGCACTCGGTGGTGTTACCGCCGCTGTAAGACGACTTGAACCATATGGGCTTGGGGAGGGACTGAGGACCGACAGGCATTTAAAGCTCCTTGCGTGCACGGTGGATCATGGCGGAGGAAGCCTCCATGTCCAACGCTTGTGCACGGAGGTACTCGAACGCAAGTCTGTATCTGTCCAGTTCCTCATCCTTTTCCAGGAAGAGGGAGCCCGTGTGGAAGTCGACGTAGACCACGTCGAGGGCTGGTTCGGTACCGCCGATGATGACGAAGCTGCCAAGGGCAGCAGCATGGGCTCCCTGGGAGAAGGGCAGCACCTGAAGCGTGATGTGCGGCGATTCGTTGGCTTCGAGCAGCCGGTCAAGCTGGTCCTTCATGGTCTGCGGTGACCCGACAACGCGACGGATCACGGACTCATCGAGGATCGCCCAGAGCCGCGGCGGTTTCGGGCGGGTGAGAATCTCCTGCCGTTTCATGCGGATGTCGACCAACCGCTCGATCTCGGCCGACTCCAAGGGGACTTCGTTGGCCTTCTGGAGCGCTGTGCTGTAAGCGCGCGTCTGCAGGAGACCGGGGACATACACGCAGGCGAAATGGCTCTCGTGCACGGCTTCGTCTTCGAGCGTGAGGAGCAGGTTCATGCTCTCCGGGATGGAATCGGCGAAGGAACTCCACCAGCCCTGCTGTTTGGCGTCTTTCGCCAGGCTGACAACTGCCTTACGTTCGGCTTCAGTTGCTCCGTACGCACGGCACAGTGCATCTACAACGAGCCATTTCACAGGCCCGGCTTGGGTCTCGTACCTGCTGACCGTCGCCTTGGATACACCAACGAGCCCACCCGCCTCCTCAAGGGTCATCCCCTTACGGGCGCGCAACTTCCGCATCGTCGCGCCTAGTTGGCGGCGGCGGGTTGTGGTCCGTTCGGACATTCGGCTCCTTCGCCATGTGCCGGGCGGCCGGCCCGGAGTTCCCCGTCAGGCTATGCAGCGGATCAGTGGACCCACCATCAGATTCACCCGATAGATTTTGGTGAGAAGTTACACAGTGAGAGTTCTCTGTGTCATGCTCGCCCATAGATCGCTACGCAGTGCAGCCGTATGGACACGGTGGGCGCAGCATGTGCGTGGACAGGGAGAGAGGACTGGATGTGTCTGGTTGCAAAGCCACCGAACCCCGACTCCGCTGTGTCCTGCCTTTCGAGGCAATGCCGGCTGAAGTGCGCTTGCTGCGCAGAGCCACTGCCAAGCAGCTTGGCCGGTGGGGCATGTTCACGGCTGTCGATGAGGCGGAGCTGCTCGTCACGGAACTGGCGACGAACGTGATCAAGCATGTCGGTGAGGGGACTTCGGCGACCTTGATCCTTGAGCGGCGAGGCGAGCGCCTGCGGCTCGAAGTGCATGACAGGAGTCCTGTTCTGCCTTCACCCAGGCTGGCGGAGTGCACAGAGGAGTGTGGTCGTGGGTTGCATCTGCTCGCAGCGCTCGCGGTGGACTGGGGCGCAGTCGTGTCCGCGGTGGGCAAGGCGGTCTGGTGTGAGGTCTCCGTGGAGGAGGAGCGCGCTTGCCTACGCCTTGAGCGAGCAGTCGAAGTGCTGGAGAACTATTTGGAGGCAGGCAGTGGCCCGCCCCTGGGGGGTCGGCGGCGAGAGGTGGCCCTTGCGGGGTCGGCGGTTGAGCTGATCGCCGATCTGCTGCACTGGAGTGCTTCTGGCGGACATGACCCGGATGACATCCTCGACCGTGCTCAGATGCACTATGAAGCTGAATCGGAGGCGGCGTGAGGGATTCTTCTGCGAGAGGCCTTCTGCATCTCGGCCCGGAGGGTGTCGGGTGTGCGCCAGGATTCTCCGCGGAAGCTCTTGTGGCACATGCGGTGACAGTTGGCACACAGGAAGGCCAGATCGTCGAGCTTGGTCTCCGTGGGACCGGATACGTGGAGGGGCAGCCTGTGGTGAACCTCGACATATCCGGTGCCCAACTCGCCGTATGCGTATGTGAAGTCGAAGCTGCAGACCTCGCACCGGATCACCTCACCGCGGCGTCGTGCTTGCTGAATCTTGCGGTCCCGCAGCCCGCGGTCACGCTCGCGATAGATGGCCCACCGTGCCAGCAGTTGTCCTTCGCGTGCGGTCGTCTCCTCATCGTCACCGGCTTCTTCCGGCTGTGGCTTGATGCGGTGCAGTTCCCCGGAAGCGATGCCCGAACGAATGGCGCTGGCGGCAGCCGCCATTTCGGCTGGGTACCGGAGGAAGTCGGCGACAACGTCTCGCGTTGGCTGGCCGCCTCGCGTTGTTGTCCCTCTGTAGTCAGGGTGCGCCGTAGCGATGTCGGTGGTCTTGCGGCTGACGCTGTTAGGCGAGCGGAACCTCGGATCGGATTTGGCTGCAGTGCTGTGCAGGGGCAGGGTGCGCAGCAGGTCGGACAGCTCCAGGGTCTCAGGGTCGTTCTGCCGCAGCTCGTGCCAGCCGTTCTCGGCAACAAGCGCGCAGGCGAGCATCAGTTCGTCCCTGGTCCAGGAGATTCTTGCCATGGGCGATATCGTACGGGCATTCGATGCCGTTTCGTGAGTGGCTCAAGTCGGGTGTGTGATGACGCAGACTGTCGGAGGCCGCGATGTCGGTCGCGATGTCAGTGTCATCTGTCACCCTCTGTAGTGGCTGGCAGTGCGGGACGTCAGCGGAGTTCATGCAAGAGGAGGGTCGATGACCGACACTGACCAGGACTACTACACATCGATTGAGATCTGCGCGGGCGCGGGTGGCCAGGCCATCGGTCTGCATGCTGCGGGGTTCAAGCATCTCGCGCTCATCGAGATCGACAAGCATGCGGCGACTACTCTGTCGGACAACATCGGGACACGTTCGGAATGGGAGTGGGAGCGTAAGCACTGCGACGTGCTCTGCATGGACGTGGTGAAGTTCGACCCCGGGGAGAGCCTGCAGAAGAGCAAAGGGCTCTACCGCAAGGGTGAAGTCGACCTGCTCGCTGGTGGTGTTCCGTGCCCCCCGTTCTCTCATGCAGGTAAGCAGCTGGGTGAAGATGACGAGCGGGACCTCTTCCCGCGAATCCTGAAGTTGGCGGATGAGGTTCGTCCGAGGGCCGTCATGATCGAGAACGTGCGCGGTCTGATGGATGCAAAGTTTGACGGCTACAGGCAGCGTATCCAGGCTCAGCTTCAGGATATGGAGCCAGACGAGAACGGGCTGCCGGGTTACGAGGTCGTGGGATGGAACATCTATGAGGCAGAGCAGTTCGGCGTTCCTCAGCTTCGGCCCCGTTCTATTCTCGTAGCCTTCCGCAAAGACGTACTGAAGGATCTAAAGTACGAACGTCCTGCACCCAATGCCGAGCGGGTTACGGTTTACGACGCTCTAAAAGCGACGATGCAGGCACGCCTCAAGCCGTTTAAGCAGGGCCCTCAGGCTGCCGCTGCGCGCCAGGTTTACGAGACGTGGAAGGAAGCTGCGCGCAAGGATGTAGCGCCTACGCTCGTGGGTGGTTCGAAAAAACACGGCGGTGCCGACCTCGGCCCCAGCCGAGCCAAGAAAGCGTGGAAGGCCCTGGGCGTGTCAGGCATGGGCGTGGCTAACGCTCCAGTGGGCGGTAAGCCAACCGGCACCGAAGGCAGGGACCTTTTCGGCAGTGAAGGACCGATGCTCACGGTTCCTCAAGCTGCGATCATTCAGGGTTTTCCTCTGGACTGGAATTTCAGCGGAGGTAAAACGGCGCAGTACCGGCAGGTTGGAAATGCTTTTCCTCCTCCTGTTGCCGAGGCCATCGGAAAGTCGATCATCGACGTGCTGAAGGCTCATCGTGAGCGCGTTGGAAGCAAGCGTTAGCTTTCTTTCTTAAGGGCTTCACGCCTCTTCTGTACTTCGGTCGAAATCCGTGCCGCGCACTCGTCGGATGGCTCGTGCTCCCAAAAGCGGAGTACGAGCCAACCTGCGTCCTTCAATTTCCGGTCCGTGTCTCGATCGCGTGTCATGTTCCCGGCCACCTTGTCGGACCAGTAGCCCGAGTTGGTTTTTGGTGGTACGTAATGGTCTGGGCAACCGTGCCAGTAGCAACCATCGATGAACACTGCGACTTTGGCAGGGCGGAACACCATGTCGGCTGTGCGCCGGAGCTGTGGCAAAGGCCTGGCGGCTACGCGGTAGCGCAATCCCTGTGCGTGTACCAGTCGGCGGATCAGCTGTTCGGGCTTCGTGTCCCTGCTGCGGATTGCCTGCATGTTGCGGCGCCGGGCAGCAGATGAAGCCCATGATCCTTCCGGAGGTGTCCAAGTGAGCGGGGCATTCCCCGATGGCTTTTCGCTCATTGCGCTGTCCATTCAGTACGCGGCAGGAGCCGCATAGTTGCCGTCCCCCTCTCGCCAGACTGCGTAATGCGCGTCGCCGATCCGCGTACTTCGGCGCGAGGTGTCGGCAGCTGTGACTTCCCCTACGCGAACGGCTACCCAAGATCCTTTTTCCGGAACTGGAAGATTCAGTTCGCGAGCAATCCGCGGATGTTCATTCATGTGGCCAAGAATCATGATGCCCTCTGGGCGAAGGTGGATTCGGGCATCACGCACACGCTTAGGGCTGTCATCTTGGCGCGCTACTGTGAGGACGGTGTTGCGGTTGACGGGGCGACCTTGAACGCGACGGAATAGCTCATTTGTCCGAGACTGACCTCCGTTTCCATGGCCGCGGCGCCCGGCGGATGCGTTGAAGATTGCGAGCCTTTCCCTTTCGGGCAGACTTAGCAGGATGTTCTCGGGCAGCTTTCCGTCAGGTGTGAGCCATTTCACGGCTGCTCTGCCCGCGGCTGACAGGGTGCCCTTTCCGTCTCGGTTTCTACCGATGTTCAGAAGGTCGCCATGGATTCGGAGCATACCCACTTTGTAGGAGGCTTCATGATCGTTTGCCTTAGTGAGTAGGCAGATGTGACCATTTGCCTCCCCGGGGATCGTCCAGTTCTCCCCGATTGTGAACTTCGAATCCACTTCGTGGCCGATTACGAAGTAGTCCATGGACTGTCCGCGCCCTAGTTCAAACTCGGAGCGGAGGATGATCTCTACCTTGGTTCCCAGATATGTTTTCTCTGTTTTCTCGAGGTCGTCAATATCGAATCGACCCGTCCGCTGGCCGTCGAGTACCTCGTCGATCGACTGGCGCACTGCTTGACCGAAACGTCTTGTGAAATCTGGTCGCAATCTGAACCAGTCGAATACCTCCTGCAGGCCTGAGTCGCTACTGCGGAGGTCGTTCGATTGCGCAATGTTGGTGGCGGCGGCGATGTCACGGGAGAAAAGGGAGTCTTCCAAGCTCGTTTCCTTAGCTGTGGGCGAGTGGCCTATTGGCTAAGAGATGCCGTGACACTCCTCATACGCCCGCCCCGACCCACACCAACAAGAAGCCCCCCGCTGAGGCGGCCACACCACAGCCCGCCCCCGCGCGGCCAGCGTCGTTGCGTACTGCGGCAGTAGGTCGACGTCTGACGGGGACGCGCCCTCCGACGCGGCGAACGCCTCGTAGGACGGGACCGTGCCCGTGACGATGCCGAGGTTCGGGGTGCCGGAGGCGGCCAGCTCCCGCAGCGAACCCTCTATCGTCGCGAGGTGTTCCTCGTGGGACGGGTACTCCGCCGTGAGGGACTCGTACGCGGCGACCAGTTCGGCCAACTCGCCCTCGGGCCAATGGAGTACGGCCACGGGGAAGGGGCGGGACAACGCCTCCCGGTATGCCCCCAGCTCCGCCCGCAGTCGCGAGATCTCGGCCTCGAGTTCCGCCGGGTTGTCGGAGCCGAGGGACCACACCCGCTTCGGGTCGTGCAGCTCGTCCAGGGAAACCGGGGACGCATGCGTCGAGTGCAGGGTGTCCGCCAGCGTGTCCCACTCGTCGTGGGCGACGCCCAGCATGCGGCGGACGCGGTGGCGCCCGAAGAGCAACGGGTGGGTGGAGTACGGGGGTTCGGCCACGTCCGTGAGGAGCAGAGTCGCGCCCTCCGTGAACGTCTCCTGCGCCGCCTCCAACTCGTCGTGGGACTCCAGGGACTCCGCGACGATCACCCACGGCGCCGGGTCCCGCGGGGCCCCCGCGCGGATGCCGTCGATGATCGCCCTGGCCTCGGCCTCGTGGCCGTACTCCCAGAGGTTCGAGGCCTTGAGGGCCCGTACCAGATGCGGGGTCTCCAGGGACTCCGCCGATGACAGCAGGCGGTCGTAGAGCGCGGTGGCGGCGGGGCGGTCGCCGGCCAGTTCCAGGTGGGCCGCGGCCTGCAGGAGCAGGGCCTCGGCGTCCTCGGGATACAGGGCGGCGGTCCGTTCGAGGCGGGCCGCTTCGGCGGGGTGGTCGACGTTCTCGGCGGGCGTGTCGGGGCGCATGAACGACACGGTACTGCCGATGCCTGCGCAGATGGAGGCAAGGGCAGAGATATGCCCAGGTCGGCCGGTGAGGGTGGGGTGGGGGAGCGGTGCGGGCGTCGGCGCGGGCCGCTCCGCGGGGAACACCGGGTCGCTCCGTGGGGAACACCGGGTGGCATCCGGGTTTCCCTGAGTTTTACGACCGGCTCGGTCCAGTGAGTTCTACGACTGTCTCGTTCCCCCGAGTTTTACGGCCGCCTCGTCTCCGTAGGTTTTACGGCCGTCTCGTTTCTACGCCCCCTGTACTTCCTCCCATCTGCACTTCCTCGCCCCCTGTGCCTCTACGACCCTCCCCCCTCGCCCCAACAGCCCCCCGCGCCGCAACCCCCATGACCCCCAACCCGACCGCCACGATCCCCGCCCCCACGAACAACGGCGCCGCATACCCGAACCCCGCACTGATCACCAGGCCGCCCGCCCACGCCCCCGCCGCGTTGCCCACATTCGACGCGGACACGTTCGCGCTCGCCGCCAGCGGTGCGCCGCCCGCCGCGTCCGTCACTCGGGTGATCATCCCGGGGACCGTCGCGAACCCGAACACGCCCAGGAGGAACACCAGGACCACCGAGGCCGAGCGGCTGCTCGCCAGTACCCCGAACACCGCCAGCGTCGTCGCCAGGCCCGTCAGCGACACGAGCAGCGTCGCGTCACGGTTGTGGTCCGCGCCCCGGCCGCCCGCGATGTTGCCGACGACCAGGCCAGAGCCGTAGACCACCAACAGCCACGCCACATCCGTCGAGGAGAACCCCGCGACCCGCGTGAAGGTGTACGCGAGGTAGCTGAACGCGCCGAACATGCCGCCGTAGCCGAGGGCCGTGGCCGTCAGCGTCAGCCAGACCTGGGTGCAGCGGAAGGCGCGCGCCTGCGTACGGAGGTCCGTCCGGCCGCCTCTCGATCCAGCCCCACCACCCCGCACTCCCGCCTCGCCCCCGCGACCCCTCGCTCCCGCCCATCCCGGGACCAGAACCGCGACGGCCACCAGCGCCACCGCCCCGATCGCCGTGATCGACCAGAACGTCGCCCGCCACCCCCACCGTTCGCCGACGAGCGCGCCGAAGGGGACTCCGAGGACGTTCGCCACCGTCAGGCCGGCGAACATCGTGGCGACGGCGCGGGAGGCGCGTTCGGGAGGGACCAGGCGGCGGGCGACGAGGGAGCCGATGCCGAAGAACGAGCCGTGGCAGAGGGCCGCCACGACTCGGCCCAGCAGCATCACGCCGTACGTCGGGGCCAGCGCCGACAGCAGGTTGCCCGGCACGAACAGCGCCAACAGGGCTACCAGGACCGGCTTTTGGGGCAGGGCCGCCGTCGTCGCCGTCACCGCCATCGCGCCCACCGCGACCGTCAGGGCGTAGCCGGAGATCAGCCAACCCGCGGCAGCGGTGGACACGTTCAGGTCGTCGCTCACCTGGGGGAGCAGCCCGGCGATCACGAACTCGGTCAGGCCGATGCCGAAACCGCCGAGCGCCAGCGCGAGCAGGCCCAACCGGCCGCCCCCGCCACGGAGTTCGGCGGTCAGATCACCACCCCGTCGATCTGCAGCGTTTGCACCGCCCCGGCCGCGAACGTCGCACTCACCGTCTTGCCGCTCACGTAGGTGTCCGAGTGGGCGGTGTACAGATCGCCGCCGCCACCCGTCACCGTGTTCCAGCGCGGGACCAGACCGCTCGAACCGCCCGCCACCGTCGTGAACTTGGAGAGGTCGAAGGTCAGAGTCGTCGACGACGAGCCCGTGTTCGCCGCGACGATCACCAGGCGCTTGGCGCTCGCGTCGTAGGCCGCCGCCGCGTAACTCACGGCCGTGTCCAGGATCGTCATGCCGGGGCGGATGTGGCGGCTGAACTGGGCCATCACGTAGTACTTCGTCTGCACCGCGCCCGCCGCGAGCGTGTTCTGGTCGTACGCGATCATCGCCCAGCCGGACGACGGGTCCATGACCTGCCAGTACGTCCACGCCGTGGGGTGCAGCCAGCAGAAGTCGTACAGCAGGTTGCTCGCCATCGTCAGGCCGGTGGCGTCGCTGTCGCCGGTCTCGGAGTTCCAGAGGGCCTTGCCCGCCGTCGTCACCACGTCCGTGTAGAGGAGGTCTCTACGGCCGCCCGAGCCCTGGTAGCCATGGACGTTGACCCGGTTCACATACCCCTTCGTGGTCGCGCTGAAGGAGTTCCACGTCGTCCGCGCGAGGTCGTAACTCGTCTCGTCGGACGCCGAGATCTTCGTGCTCGTCAGGCCGCGGCTGTTCAACTCGCTGCGGACGTACGGGAGTACGGCCGCCTGGACGGTCGAGTCCATGTGGCAGCCCTCCTGTGTACCCGTCGCCGTCCACCAGCTCGACGAGGGTTCGTTGAAGGCCTCGACCGTCGCGAAGTTCACGCCCCAGTTGTTCTTCGCGTAGAGGGCGACGGACGCGAGGTGGGAGGCGTGCTGGCGGTAGTTCCAGGACTGGAGGTTGTTGCCGCCGCCGGACGCGCCCGACGGGTTGTGGTTCAGACACATCCACCACATGGGGGAGTTGGCGAACAGCTCGCTGGTCGCCCCGCGCGCCGTCGCCTTCACCAGCATCGCCCGCTGGGTCGCGTCCGCCGTCCAGTCCCAGGCCGAGGACGTCGGGTCCTCGTTGTTCCAGTCCTGCCAGTAGCCCTCGATCTGCTTGAACGCCGGGATGTTGGCCGAGGCCACCATCGACTCGCCGCCCACCGTGTTCCAGCTGCACGCGCCGAGGTTGTACCGGGCGATGTTCAGGCCCAGGCCCGGTAGTGAAGTGCCGTTGTACGTCGTCGACTTGGTGGTGAAGAAGATGTCGGCGAAGTCGTCCCGGGCGCCGAAGACGTTCGCCCACCAGGCCAGCGAGGTGCCCCAGCCCTCCCAAGTGCCGTACTTCGTCACCGGGTTGACCGCGATCGTCGCGTTGGCCCGTGCGGTACCGGTCGCCAGGGCGGTGCCGAGGAGACCACCGCCCGCCGCGGCCAGCAGGGTTCTGCGTCGGATCATCTCTACTCCCGATTCGCTCAACCGCCGGTCGTCCCACCGGCGTCGGCCATCCCCCCGGCTCGTGCCATCAGGAAGCATCGGGTGTGCCGCGTGAGGTTGTCGAGGGTTGTGACACCCCTTTCTAAAACCCGTGTACGAAGGATCGAACGGGGGCGGGCGGTAGGGCGGCCGGCCGGTACCTTCGCCGGTAACAGCGGCCATGACTCTGGTGAGTTGGCGGACCGGCCCTTATCGTGCGGCCCATGCGGGTCCCCGTCGTGCAGCACCACAGCCGTCGACGCCGTGCGCTGGGCCGACGCGCCCTGTGGACCGGCGGCGAGTTCCTGGTCACCGCCGGGGTGATCCTGCTGCTCCTCGTCGTCCACCAGCTCTGGTGGACCAACCGCGAGGCCCGCCAGGGCGCCGAGCACCAAGTGCAGGCCCTGGAACGGCAATGGGCGACACCGGGTGGGGGGAGTGGCGGCACCCCGTCGGCCAACGGCGGCTCGACCGGGGGCAGTTCACCGCGCCGAAGCCCGACGACCGGCGGCTCGACCACGTCCTCCGGTTCCGGCTCCGGTTCCGCCACCGCCCCCCACCGCTCCCAGGCCTACGCCATCCTCACCATCCCCCGCCTCCACCTCCGCGTCCCCATCGCCGAGGGCGTCAGCAAGCAGAACGTGCTGAACAAGGGGTACGTCGGCCACTACCCCGGCACCCAACAGCCGGGCCAGGCAGGCAACTTCGCGCTCGCCGGGCACCGCAACACCCACGGCGAGCCGTTCCGGTATCTGCCGAGCCTGCGGCTGAAGGACACCGTCCAGGTCGAGACGAGCACGGCCACGTTCACGTACACCGTCGACAAGATCCTCCCGCAGACCTCCGCCGCCGACTCCGGCGTCATCCGCCCGGTCCCGCGCTCGATCGTCAAACCGTCCTACGGCTACAGCCGACCCGGCTACTACGTCACCCTCACCACCTGCACCCCGGAGTTCACCTCCCGGTACCGCATGGTGGTCTGGGGCACGCTCACCTCCACGCGCCCCCGGTGAGACGAGCGGCCTCGGTGAGATGAACGGCCGCGACGAGACACGGGACGCCACAAGTCCCGTATCCCAAAAGCGAGTTCACGCCCGCTCCCGCTCCCGCAGCACCACCACACTCGCCGCGGCCAGGACCGCGAGGCCCGCCGACACCACCATCGCGATGTCCGCCCCGCGCGCGAGCCCACTGCCCGCCGACGTGGCGATCGCGATGGTCAGCGCGACCCCCGCGCAGGACCCGATGTACCGGAACGTCTGCTGCGCCCCCGAGCCCATCGCCGCCCGCGCGGCCGGTACGGACTCGACGGACAGGAGCGGAAGCGCGGCGTTCAGGAGTCCGCTGCCGACGCCCGCGATCACCAGTCCGGGCAGCAGTCGTAGCCAGGAACCGGAGTCCAGGGCGCCCAGCATCGTCAGGACGCCGGCCGCGTGGAGGACGAATCCCAGGGCGAGTTGGTGCCGGGAGGAGACGCGGCCCGCGAGGCGGCGGGCCTGGAGGGCGACGGTGAAGGACAGGCCCGACCAGAGGAGGAACAGCCAGGCCGTGCTCATCGCGGACAGGCCGAGCGTCTGCTGCAACAGGGTCGGCAGAAAGCTGAAGAGGCCGATCACCGCGAGGCCCGTGAACAGGCCGCTCGCCGAGGAGGCGAGGAAGGGGCGGTGGCGCAGCAGGCTCAGGTCGATCATCGGGGTCGTACCCCTGCGCTCGACCAGCGCGAAGACGCCGACCAGCACCACGGCCGCGAGCAGCAGCAGGCCCACCGGTGCGCGCAGCCAGCCGTCCCGGCCCAGGGTCAGGGCGGCGACGAGGGCGACCAGGGCCAGTCCGAAGGTGACCGCTCCGGCGAGGTCGGGGCGTCCGCCGCGCGGCGCGCGGGACTCGGACAGGGTGCGGAGGCCGAGGGCGGCCACGACGAGCGCGGCGGCGCCGAGGACGCCGTAGGCCACGCGCCAGTCGGGCATCGCGCCCGCGACGAGCGGGCCGACCGCTATGCCGCCGCTGACGAAGGCGCCCCAGACACCGGTCGCGTGCAGGCGGCCGCGTGCGGTCGGGAAGGCGTGCACGATCAGGCCCAGACTGCTGGCCAGCAGGGCCGCGCTGGACGCGCCCTGGGCGACGCGGGTCAGGGTGAAGAGCCAGGTCGAGGAGGTGAGCGCCGAGAGCGCGGTGGTGATGCCGAGCGCGAAGGTGCCGGCCAGGAAGATGCGGCGGCGGCCGTAGTCGTCGGCGAGGCTGCCGGCGACCAGGAGCAGCGCGGCGAGCCCGAGCGGGGTGCCGTTCAGGAGCCAGGCCTGGGCGGAGAGCGGGGTGTGCAGGGCGGCGGCGATGTCGGGGAGCGTGACCATCGGCGCGGTGTACGTCATGAGCGCGACGGCGGTGGCCGCGCTGGTCAGGGCGAGGGTGGCGCGGGGATGCGGCACGCCAGGGGCGGCGGCCCCCGGTGTCTCCGACGCCTGCCGCGTCGTGGCCGTCTCGGAATCCTCTGTGAGGGTTCGTTCATTGAACCTATCCATGAGGGGTACCGTAGCACCGTAGGTTCGTTCATTGAACCTGACGTCGGAAAGTGGCTAAGGTGGCGGCATGGGACTCGGTAAGGACTACGCGGGACAGGACTGCTCGATGGCCCGGGCGCTGGAGGTGGTCGGGGAGCGCTGGACGCTGCTCGTCGTCCGCGACGCCCTCTACGGCGTACGGCGCTACAACGACTTCCTCGGCCACCTCGGCATCCCGCGCGCCGTCCTCGCCGCCCGCCTTCAGGCGCTCACCGCCGAGGGCATCCTCGAGAAGCGCCGGTACCAGGAGTCCCCGCCGCGTGACGAGTACGTCATCACCGAGCGCGGGATCGCCCTGTGGCCGGTGGTGCGCTCGCTCGGCCGCTGGAAGCGCGAGCAGTACGAGGAGACCCAGAGCCGGTACTTCCGGCACGCGGACTGCGGCACCGAAATCGGCTCCTACGGCGAGTGCCCCACCTGCGCTGTCGTCGTCCCGGTAGGGGATGTCATCATGTACCCGGGTCCCGGCCTCGACCAGGACCCGGCCGATCCGGTCGGCCGGGCGCTCCTCGAACCGAGGCGGCTGCTCGAGCCGATCGAGGCCGATCCGGTATAACGGACGGTACGAGCACGGTAGTTGGGGGAGGGGGCGGACCATGAGGCGCAGTCGCGTGATCGCCCTGCTGCTCCTGTTCCTGCTCCCGATGGTGCTGCTCGAGACCGCCGGTCTCCCGGCCGCCGTCGCGCTCGCCGCGACCGGCACCGCCCTCGCCGTCTGCACCCTCCTCACCGCGCGCAGCGCACCCGCCGTACCGCCCACCCGGGTCCGCACGGCCATCCGCGACCGGGCCCGCCGTACGGCGTTCCTGCCCCAGCGCGACCCCGACGCCTCGGGCCGGCCGCGCCCCCGAGCCCCCGGAAACACCCTCCGGACGACCACCGCGTAGGCATTCCCACCAGCCTTTTCCGCCTCCGCGCGGGGTCGTCCCGTCGCCATGCCCACTCCCGGCACGACGAGACCCACGGAGGGCTCACCCATGTCCGTTTTCGCCACCCTGGTCGAGCAACTCGCCGACCTGCTCCACCCGTTGTTCGGCGCGACCGCCGCAGCCGCCGCGATCGTCCTGTTCACCGCTCTCGTACGACTCCTCGTGCACCCCCTGTCGCGGGCCGCGGCGCGCGGAACGCAGGCGCGGGCCCAACTCCAGCCGCGCGTAGCCGAGTTGCGCAAGCGGTACGCGAAGCAGCCCGAGAAGCTGCAGAAGGCCGTGCTGGAACTGCACGCCGAGGAGAAGGTCTCCCCGTTCTCCGGATTCCTGCCGAGCCTGCTCCAACTCCCGGCGTTCTTCCTGCTCTACCGCCTCTTCTCCGGCGGCGGCGACGGCGGCCTGCTCTCCCACCAGCTGTTCGCCGCCCCGCTCAGCGGCCACTGGGCCGACGCGCTCGCCGGTGACGGCCTGTTCGGACCGGCCGGGCTCGTCTACGTCGGCCTGTTCCTCGTCGTCGCCGCGGTCGCGACCTTCACCTACGTCCGCACCCGGCGCGCGGCGGCCGTCGCCCCGGCCGGCCCCGGCACCGGCGCCCTCGGCAAGGTGCTGCCCCTCCTCTCCTACGGCACGCTGATCACCGTCGCCGTCGTACCGCTCGCCGTCGCGCTGTACGTGGTGACCAGCGCGGCCTGGAGCGCCGTGGAACGGGCCGTGCTCTACACCTGACCGGCTGCGGTTACGGTCCAGTCCGTGAACCGGGTATTGCGGACTGGACCGTGAGCTTGGAGGATCGACCAGTCCTCCGATGGCTGCACCCATCGGTCGACCGCCCGCGATCGATGGAGATGGTGAACATGAAGCTGCTGCGAGTCGGTACGGCAGGAGCGGAGCGGCCCGCGCTGCTCGACGCCGAGGGAACCCTGCGCGACCTGTCCGGCATCGTCCCGGACATCGACGGGCCACTGCTCGCCGACACCGCCGCGCTCGGCCGGATCCGCGCCGCCGCCGACGCCGGGGAGCTGCCCGCGCTCGACGCCGACGGGCTCCGGGTCGGGCCGCCGCTGGCCCGGATCGGCAAGGTCGTGTGCATCGGGCTGAACTACCACGACCATGCCCGCGAGACCGGCGCCGAGCCGCCCGCCGAGCCGGTCATCTTCTTCAAGGCCGCGGACACGGTCGTGGGGCCGAACGACACCGTGCTGGTGCCTCGTAAGTCCGTGAAGACGGACTGGGAGGTCGAACTCGCCGTCGTCATCGGGCGTACGGCCCGCTATCTGGAGTCCCACGAGGAGGCGCTCGCGCATGTCGCCGGGTACGCCGTCGCGCACGACGTGTCCGAGCGGGAGTTCCAGATCGAGCGGGGCGGGACGTGGGACAAGGGGAAGAACTGCGAGACGTTCAACCCGCTCGGGCCGTGGCTGGTGACGGCGGACGAGGTGCCGGATCCTCAGGCGCTGTCGTTGAAGCTGTGGGTGAACGGGGAGTTGAAGCAGGACGGGACCACGGCCGAGCAGATCTTCTCGGTGGCTGAAGTGGTGCGGTACGTCAGCCAGTTCATGACGCTGTATCCCGGGGATGTCATCAACACCGGGACGCCTGCGGGGGTTGCTCTTGGGCAGCCTGAGCCGAAGCCGTTCCTGAGGGCCGGGGATGTTGTGGAGCTGGAGATCGCCGGGTTGGGCAGGCAGCGGCAGGAGTTCAAGGACGCCTGAGGGGTGGGGGGTCCTGTCGGTTTGCGGGTGCGCGGCCGTTGTGGCTGGTCGCGCAGTTCCCCGCGCCCCTGGGGTGATGCCCCTTACCCCAATAGCGAGGCGAGCTTGCGCCAGGGCTCTCGGGGGAGGGCTTCGCGGGAGGTGCCGTCCACGATCTGTAGGGCTACGTGGTCCGCGCCCGCTGTCAGGAAGGCGTCGATCCTCGTGCGGATCGAGGACTCGTCGCCCCAGGCGAAGACCGCGTCGACCAGGCGGTCGCTGCCCCCGTTCGCGAGGTCGGACTCCGTGAAGCCGTTGCGGAGGAAGTTGTTGGTGTAGTTCGGGAGGGCCAGGTACATGGCCAGGTAGTCGCGGGCCACGGTGCGGGCCCGGGTCGGGTCCGTCTCCAGGACCACCTTCAACTCCGGTGCCAGCAAGGGGGTTTCGCCCAGGATGGCGCGGGCCTTGGCGGTGTGTTCCGGGGTGACCAGGTACGGGATCGAGCCGGCCGAGCGGTCCCGGGCCAGCTCCAGGGTCTTCGGGCCCAGGGCGGCCAGGAGGCGGCGGTCGGCGGGGACTCCGGCGGTGTCCAGGGCGTCCAGGTAGGCCACGAGCGCCGAGTACGGGCGGCGGTACTGGTCCGCGAGCTTCGCGTGGCTCACCCCGAGGCCGAGCAGGAAGCGGCCCGGGTGGGCCGCCTCCACCTCCGCGTAGTCCGCGGCGCTTTCGGCCGCGTCGTACTGCCAGATGCTCTGGATGCTGGTGCCGACGGTGAGCGTCGAGGTCGCCTCGATCAGCGGTACGGCGTGCCGGGCGGCGCTGCTGCCGCCCAACCAGACGGTGCCGAAGCCGAGTTGCTCCAACTCGGCCGCCGCTTCGGCCAGTTCGCCGCGGCGGGCCGGATCCTCGTTGCGCAGGCCGACGCTCCAGATGCCGTAGCGTCCGACCGTCTCCTTGAGGTTCCTCGGTGTCTCGCTGCTCATCGCTGCTGTTCCCTCCGCTGTCGGGCCGTCTGCACCTGTGGACAGTGCCAACCGGAGTCGGGTCCCGCTTAATCCCGTCGGGCGTCGTCCAGGAACTCCTCCAGCGCCGCCACCACGAAACGGTGGTCCTGCAACTGGGGCAGGCCGCTCACCGTCACCGTGCCGATCACGCCGGCGCCCTCGACCCTGATCGGGAAGGACCCGCCGTGCGCCGCGTACTCGTCCGGGTCGAGACGCGAGGAGTCCTCGAAGGTGGTGCCCTTCGCGCGGTAGCGGGTGCCCACCAGGTAGGAGGCGGCGCCGAAGCGCTCGACCACCTTGCGCTTGCGGTCGATCCACGCGTCGTTGTCCGGCACCGAGCCCGGCAGCGCCGCGTGGAAGAGCTGCTGGCCGCCGCGCCGGATGTCGATGGCGACCGGGGCCTGGCTCTCGCGGGCCCGTTCCACGAGGAGCGAGCCGAGGGCCCACGCGTCGTCGTAGGTGAAGTGCTGGAACACCAACCGGCGTTCCTGCGCCTCGAGTTCCTCCACCGTCGGGGTGATCTCGGGGGCGATCCGCTGGGTGATCGCGGGCTTGTGCTGGGTCACAGGGTCACCGTCACTCCGTCGCGGGCGCTGCGGCGCGCGGCTTCCAGTACGTCGAGGGTGGCGGCCGCCTCCAGGGCGGTCACCGGGTTGGGGGCGCCGTCGCGGAGGGCGGCGGCGACGGCCGCGTAGTACGCGGGGTAGTCGCTGGGGAGGGTCGGCTCGGGGCGGCCACCGCCGGTGAGCGGGGACTCGCCGGCGCCGACACGACCGTAGAGCGACTCGGGTTCCTGGCCCCAGCTGTCCGACGTGCCCGGGCGCTTGCCGTCGCGCAGGTCGGCCTCCTGGGGGTCGAGGCCGTACTTGACGTAGCCCGCCTTGGAGCCCAACACGCGGAAACGCGGGCCCAGTTGGGCGGTCGTCGCGGAGACGTACAGGTGGGAGCGGACACCGTTCGTGTGGGTCAGGGCGAAGAACGTGTCGTCGTCCGTCTCCGCGCCCGGGCGGCGGATGTCCGACTCGGCGTACACGGAGGCGGCGGGGCCGAAGAGGGCCAGGGCCTGGTCGACGACGTGGCTGCCGAGGTCGTAGAGGAGACCTCCGATCTCTGCCGGGTCGCCGGACTCGCGCCAGCCGCCCTTGGGCTGCGGGCGCCAGCGCTCGAAACGGGACTCGAAGCGCCAGACGTCGCCCAGCTCGCCCTCGGCGATGAGCTTGCGGAGGGTCAGGAAGTCGTTGTCCCAGCGGCGGTTCTGGAAGACCGACAGGAGCAGGCTGTGCTGCTCGGCGAGGGCGGCCAGCTCACGGGCCTCGGCGGCGGTGCCCGCGATCGGCTTGTCCACGACGACCGGGAGACCGGCCTTCAGGGCCGTCGTCGCGAGCGCCACGTGCGTCTTGTTCGGGGACGCGATGACGATCAGATCCAGGTCGTCGGCGTGGGCGAACAGGTCGTCGGGGGTCGCGACGGTGCGGACGTCCGGGAACTCCGCGCGGGCCTGTTCCTGCCGCTCCGGGTTCGAGGTGACGACCGTGTCGAGGGCGAGGCCCTCGGTGGCGGCGATCAGCGGGGCGTGGAAGACGGAGCCGGCGAGGCCGTACCCGACGAGGCCGACGCGGAGGGGTGTGCGAGTCGTACGTCCAGTCATGCCCTCCACTTTCGCAACGCTGTTGCCAAAGTGCAAGTGGTGGGGAGAATGGGTGTGTGGACAACGGTGCGTGGAGTGGGTCAGGGGTGGGTTCGGCGAGGTCTGGGAGCGGGGGCGGTTCGGCGAGTGAAGGCGCGGGTGGGGTGGGGTCTGGGGCCGGGGACGACTCGGTGGGTGCGGGTGCGGGTGCGGGTGCGGGTGGGGTGAGGTCCGGGGCCGGGGCCGGGGGCGACTCGGCCGGTGCCGGTGCCGGTGCCGGTGCCGGTGCGGTTGCGGTGCCGGGCGGAGGCGTGGGCAAGGGCAGCGGTGTGGTGGCGGGCAGGGGCGTGAGTGGGGGTTCGGTGGCGGGGCGGGGCGTTGGTGCGGGTCCGGTGGCGGGGCGAGGCGTGAGTGTCGTGGGGGCGAATCTGTTTGCCCTGCGCAGTCACAACACCGCGCTGGTCCTCGACCTGCTGCGGACGGCCGGTACGGACGGGATCAGCCGCCTCGAACTCGCCGACCGCACCGGGCTCACCCCGCAGGCCGTCAGCAAGATCACCGCCCGGCTGCGTGACTCCGGCCTCGCGGCGGAGGCGGGCCGCCGCGCGTCCACCGGCGGCAAGCCGCGCACGGTCCTGCGGTTGGTGCCGGGGGCCGGGCACGCGGTGGGGGTGCATCTCGACCGCGATGAGCTGCGGGTGGTGCTCGTGGATCTCATGGGTGAGGTGGTGGGGGAGCGGAGGGCGCCGCTGGATCTGGGGGCGGGGGCCGGGGTGGTTGTGGAGGCGGTGGCTCGGGAGGTCGAGGGGTTGGTGGGGGGTGCGGACGAGGGCATGGAGGTGCGGGGGGCGGCGGGACCGGCCGGGGAGGCGGTCGGGGATGCCGTGGCCCCGGGGGTGGCGGGGCCGGACGGAGATTCGGCGGGGCGAGGGGCGGAGGGGATCGTCGGGGATGCGGTCGGGGACCCGCTAGGCCGAGGCGCGGAGGGGTCGGCCGGAGACCCGGCGGTCCAAGATGAGCCGGCGTCAGCCGAGGACGCCGTCGCGGACCCAGTAGCCCAGGGCGCCCCGCCGCCGCCCCCCGCTCCGGCCCGGAATCTGCTCGGCGTAGGCGTCGCCCTCCCCGGACCCCTGGATCACGCCCACGGCATCCTGCACCGCGTCACCGGGTTTCCCGAGTGGGACGGGTTTCCCCTGCGGGATGCGCTCGCTCGGCGGCTCGGGGTTCCTGTGGTCGTGGACAAGGACACGAACGCCGCCGCGTTGGGGCTGGCCGTGGCCGGGGAGGGTGGGTCCTTCGCGTATCTGCACCTCGGGACCGGGCTCGGTGCCGGGTTGGTGATCGGCGGGGGTGTGCACCGGGGCGCGCGGACCGGGGCGGGGGAGTTCGGGCACCAGGTCATCCAGCTGGACGGCCCGCCCTGCGACTGCGGGAACCGGGGCTGTATCGAGGCCCTGTGCCTGGCCGCCGTTGCGCGGGGCGACCTGGACGAAGCGGCGCGGGTGCTCGGTACGGGGGCAGCGAATCTCGTGGGCCTGCTCGACATCGACCTCGTGCTGCTGGGCGGCCGTACCGTCGCCGCCGACCCGGAACCCTTCGTGCGCGGAGTCGCCGCCGTCCTCGACGCACACGCCCGCCGCGAGGGCGCCCGCGAGGCCGCCGTACCCGTACGGGTCGCCCCCGGAGGGGCGCGCGGGGTCGCGGAAGGGGCGGCACAGTTGCTGCTCGGGCCGCTGTTCGGACGGGCGGACGGTTAGCGGGTACCCCGTATCCCCTACCCCCCTATCCCAAGAACCCGCCCCCGCATCGACCCCCACCCCACGTCCGCCGAACAGACGCCCCCGCGCCCCCGTTCGAGGCATTCGCGACCCCCGCCCGGCACGTCACCCCCGATCCACCCCACCCCTCCGGCACGCTCATGTGCTTATGCGACTGCCCCTGAGATCGCGCATCCCACTGCGCACATCCCTGTCCCTCTGCCTCGCGGCAGCCGCCCCCCTGCTCCTCGCCGCCGTACCACCCGCCCACGCGGCCGCGGCCGTCCCCGCCTGCGCCGCCCCCGACGCCCACACCTTCCCCCTCACCACCCGCATCCACGACGGCCCCGACTCCTACCCGGCCGGCGGCGACTACGGCACCTGGTATCTCGACCTCACCAACACCACCGCCCGCCGCTGCACCGCGATCCACCCGGTCGTCGTCCTCGTCGACCAGCGCCGCGCCCTGAAACCGTCCCAGCCCAGGCTCGACTTCTACGACGGCACCAGCGCCCGCCCCTACCCGGTGCACTTCGACCGGACCGACGAGGCCGAACTCGTCGGCGCCTTCGACGACGGCTTCCCGGGCTTCACCGTCGACCCCGGCAAGACCCTCACGGTGAAGGTCCGGCTCGCGCTCGCCCCGGACACCGCGGCGAACGAGATCACCGTCAACGCGGCCGTCGTGCAACGGCATGCCGACGACGGCGACTGGGTCGGCCAGTCGAACGACTACCGCTTCGACGTCGAACCCGCGAACCCCGCCGACATGGAGACCGCGCCCACGGCCACCTCCCCGGCCAGCCCCGTCCCGTCCGCCGCCCCGTCGCCCTCCCCCGAGGGAGACCTCTCCTTCGCCGACGAACTCGCCCGCACCGGCATCGGCACCGAACACCTCGTCCTCGCCGCCACCTCCGTCCTGCTCGTCACCACCGGCGCCCTGCTCGTGGCCCGGAGGCGCCGCTAGGACACCCCGTCGCTTCTGCGACGATCTCCGTGTGGACTACCCCAACGACCAGGCCCCCGGCGCCCCCGTCCGCTCCGGCATCCCGGAGCACGGCCGTATCCCGAAGTACTACGCGGTGAAGGCCCAAATCGCCGTGCTCCTCGACGAGTTGGGGGAGGGCGGGCTGATCCCGACCGAGCGCGACCTCTCCGAGCGGTACGAGGTCGCCCGCGAGACCGTGCGGCAGGCGCTGCGCGAACTCGTGCTGGAGGGCAGGCTGCGCCGGCAGGGCCGGGGCACGGTCGTCGCGGGTCCCAAGCTGGAGCAGCCGCTGTCCCTGGCCAGCTACACCGAGGGCGTACGGCGGCAGGGGCGCACCCCGGGCCGCAGCCTGGTCAGCCTCGACCGCTTCCCCTGCACCGACGCCCTCGCCGCCGAGACCGGACTGACCCGGGGCGAACCCGTCTGGCACCTGGAGCGCGTCCTGCTCGCCGACGACGAGCGCGTCGGCCTCGAGAGCACCTACGTCTCCGTCGCCCGGGTCCCGCACCTCGACACCGACTTCGAGCCCGACTCCTCCTTCTACGGCTACCTCAACGCCCGCGGCATCCACTTCGGCGACGCCGACGAACGCATCGAGACCGTGCTCGCCACCCCGCGCGAGGCCCTGCTCATCGGCACCCCGCCCGCCCTCCCGATGCTGCTGATCCACCGGGTGTCCCGGGACACGGAGGGCCGGCCGCTGGAACGGGTCCGTGGCCTGTACCGGGGCGACCGCTTCTCCTTCACCACCCACCACAGAGGCTGAGAAACAGGGCTGCCGCAGCGCCCTCGATTATCACGGGTAGATAACGGGTCTAGCCCAAACGTGATGGGTCGTTCACGCTTTCGTTGGGAGCCGGACCTTTCCGGTTCCCGGATCCGGAGGAGCGTGACCGTCGTGAGAGTGACAGTCGTCGGAGGCGGCGTGGTGGGAACCATGCACGCCTGGCAAGCAGTGGAACGCGGCCATGAGGTCGTACAGATCGAGCGCGAGGCGGAGGCTCGCGGTGCTTCGTTGCGCAACTTCGGCCAGATCTGGGTGAGTGGCCGCGCGGGCGGTGCGGAACTCGAAACCGCGCTGCGCGCACGGGAGTTGTGGGAGGAGATAGGCGCCCGCGTCCCCGGTCTCGGCTTCCGGGCCAACGGGTCGCTGACCCCGGTCAGGGGTGACCGCGAACTCGCCGTCGCCGAGGCCGCCGTGGCCCGTGAGGACTCGGCCGCGCGCGGCTACAAGCTCCTCACCCCCGCCGAGGCCCGCGCCGTCAACCCCGCCCTGCGCGGCGACTTCACCGCCGCCCTGTACTGCGAGCGCGACGCGGCCGTCGAACCCCGCACCGCCCAACTCGCCCTGCGCGCCGAGCTGTCGAAGTCCCCGAACTACACCTTCCTGCCGGGCCGCGAGGTCCGCGAGGTAATCGGCGAGCACGCGGTGCGCGACGACCACGGGGACGTGCACGCCTCCGACGCGGTCGTGCTGTGCACCGGCGCCTGGCTCAGCGGGCTCGTCCGCGAACTCGCCGGGCCCGGACTCCCGGTCCGCCGCGTCCGGTTGCAGATGATGCAGACCGACCCGCTCGGCGAACCCCTCACCACCTCGGTCGCCGACGCGGACAGCTTCCGCTACTACCCCGCCTACCGCGGCCAGGCCCTCGACCGACTCAACGCCGACCAGCCGCAGTTGCCGACCCCGGCCGCGCACGCCATGCAACTCCTCATGGTGCAGCGCGCCGACGGCGGACTCACCATCGGCGACACCCACGAGTACGAGCACCCCTTCGCCTTCGACACCACCGAGGCCCCCTACGACCACCTCGCCGAGGTCGTCGAGTCGTTCCTCGGCCGCCCGCTCCCGAAGATCCGCCGCCGCTGGGCCGGTGTGTACGCGCAGTGCACCGACCCCGCCCGCGTCGTCCACCGCCAACAGGTGCGCGACGGCGTCTGGTTGGTCACCGGTCCCGGTGGCCGTGGCATGACCTGCTCCCCGGCGATCGCCGAGACCACCGCGAACGAACTGGACTGGTGACCCCCGTGACCTCCCTCATCAACCCCACGACACCCGACATCCGTCTCGTCGTCCTCGACATGGCCGGCACCACCGTCGCCGACGGCGGTCTCGTCGAGGAGGCGTTCACGGCCGCTGCCCGCCACCTGGGCGAAGAACCCGCCGGCATGCTCGACTACGTCCGCGCCACCATGGGCGAGTCCAAGATCTCCGTCTTCCGCCACCTGTTCGGCGAGGAGACCAGGGCCCAGGACGCCAACAAGGCCTTCGAGGCGGCGTACGCCGAACTCGTCGACGCCGGCCGGGTCGCCGCCCTCCCGGGTGCCCGCGAGACCATCGAGACCCTCAAGTCCCAAGGCCGTACGGTCGTGTTGACGACCGGCTTCGCCCGCGCCACCCAGGACGCGATCCTCGCCGCGCTCGGCTGGCGGGACCTCGCCGACCTCACCCTGTGCCCCGCCGACGCCGGCGGCCGGGGACGCCCGTACCCGGACATGGTCCTGACCGCCTTCCTGCGTACGGCGGTCGCCGACGACGTACGGCAGACGGCGGTCGTCGGCGACACCTCGTACGACATGCTCAGCGGGGTCCGCGCGGGCGCCGGCCTGGTCGCCGGTGTGCTGACCGGCGCGCACGACGCGGACGCGCTGCGGGCCGCCGGTGCGGGCCATGTCCTCGACGGCGTAGGACAGTTGCCCGGAGTCCTCGCATGACGAACGGCATCCGCTTCGACTCGGTCAGCGTCGCCTACGACGGCACCGTCGTCCTCGACGCCCTCGACCTCACCGTCGAACCCGGCGAGGTCATGGCCCTGCTCGGACCGTCCGGCTCCGGCAAGACCACCGCGCTGCGGGCGGTCGCGGGGTTCGTCCGGCCGGTGTCGGGGCGGGTGTTCCTCGGCGGCCGTGACGTCACCGACCTGCCGCCGTACCGGCGGGGTGTCGGCATGGTCGTCCAGCAGTACGCGCTCTTCCCGCACCTGCGCGTCGAGGACAACGTGGCCTTCGGGCTCAAGGCGCAGAAGGTGCCGCGGGGGGAGATCCGTACCCGGGTCGCGGAGGCGCTGGAGATGGTCGGCATGGGGGAGTACGCCCGGCGCCACCCAAGGGAGTTGTCCGGCGGGCAGCAGCAACGGGTGGCCATCGCACGGGCGTTGGCCATCCGGCCCGGGGTGCTGCTTCTCGACGAACCCCTCTCCGCGCTCGACGCGCAGCTGCGGTCCGGGATGCTCGCCGAACTCGCCCGGCTGCACCGGGAGTTGCCCGAGGTGTCGATCCTCTACGTCACCCATGACCAGGTCGAGGCGCTCACGCTGGCCGACCGGATCGCCGTCATGGACCGGGCCCGGCTCCAGGAGTGCGGGACACCGCGCGAGCTGTACCGGGCGCCCAAGAGCGAGTTCACGGCTTCCTTCGTCGGCAGCGCGAATCTGTTGCCGGTGAGTGTGGGGGAGCGGGGGGTGTTCTTCGGGGAGCAGCGGGTCGAGGCGCGGGGGGCTGTTTCCGGGGGGCCGGCGACGCTGTGTGTGCGGCCGCATCTGGTCGGGCTGGGGGAGGGGCCCAACCAGCTGTCCGGGACGGTGAGCGAGGTGCAGTGGCGGGGGGCCACTCATCGGCTCTACGTGGGTGTCCATGGGCATCGGGTCATGGCTGACGTGCCGGAGTTGAAGAAGCCGCCTGTTCATGGTGATGCGGTGACTCTTCATTTCGCTCCCGACGACGCGGTGTTGCTGGCCGCTGGAGTCGGCGATGAGTGAGGTCGTTCGTCGGGTGCGGCCGGGTGGCGGCCTGTCGCGCCCACGCGGCGGTAGCCGCACATCACCTGCAGCCCCGCGCCCCTTGGGCATCGCCCTGCTGCCCGTCGCCGTCCTCGGCCTGTTCTTTCTCTATCCCCTGGCCCTCGTCTTCCAACAGTCCCTCCACCCTGACTCCGGCGGGACCTCGCTCCAGACCTACTCCGACGTCTTCGCCTCGGAGTTGTTCCGTACCGCCCTCTGGACCACCGTCTGGATCGCCGTCGTCTCGACGATCGGGTGTCTGGTCCTCGGGTTCGTGCTCGCGCTGGTCATCGCGTTCGTGCCCTTCCCCGGAGCCAGGACGGTCGCCCGCTTCATCGACGTCTACCTCTCCTTCCCCTCCTTCCTCATCACGCTCGCCCTGCTCTTCATCTACGGCACCACGGGCATCGTCGGGTCGTTCCAGTTCCTCGCGACGCCCTGGGGTGTGCTGCTCGCGGAGATCACCTACTTCACGCCGTTCGTGATGCGGCCGCTGCTCGCCGCGTTCTCGCAGCTGGACACCGCGCAGTTGGAGGCGGCCAGTTCGCTCGGGGCGCGGGCTCCCCGGATCATCCGGCAGGTGATCCTGCCGGAGGCGCTGCCCGCGCTCGCGGCCGGCGGGAGCCTCGTACTGGTCCTCTGTCTCAACGAGTTCGGGATCGTGCTGTTCACCGGGGCCAAAGGGGTCGAGACGCTCCCCATGCTCGTCTACAGCAAGGCGATCCTGGAGTCGGACTACCCGGGCGCGTGTGTGGTCGCCGTCGTCAACGTCCTTATATCTGTGGGGCTTTACGGGCTCTACCGGGTGGTGAGCCGTCGTGTTGGTGCATAGCCGCAAGGCGAAGTGGGCTGTGTGGCTGGTCTTCGCCGCGCTCTTCCTGCCGCTCTTCGCGCTGCCCCTCCTCGTCGTCCTCGGCGCCTCCTTCGCCACCAACTGGTCCGGTGTGCTGCCCTCCGGGTTCACCGCCTCCCACTACTCCGCCGCCACCCGGGGCGAGTCCCTCCAGGCGCTCACCACCAGCCTGGTCACCGCGCTCACCGCGAGCCTGCTGGCGCTCAGCATCGGGACCTGGGCCGCGCTCGCCGCCGCCGGGCTCAAGAAGCGGCAACGCCGGGTGATGGACGCGCTGTTCGTGCTCCCGGTGGCCGTGCCGTCGGTGGTGGTCGGGCTGGCGGTCCTCGTCGCGTTCTCCAAGCCGCCGCTGCTGCTCAACGGCACCCGGTGGATCGTGATCCTCGCCCACACCGTGCTCGTGACCGCCTTCGCCTACCAGTCCGTGTCCGCCGCGATCGTCCGGCTCGACCCGGCCTACGAACAGGCCGCCGCCTCTCTCGGCGCCCGGCCGCTGTACGTCCTGTGGCGGATCCGGCTGCCGCTGCTGCTGCCGTCGCTCACCGCCGCCGCAGGACTCTGCTTCGCCCTGTCCATGGGTGAGTTGAGCGCCACGATGATGCTCTATCCGCCCGACTGGACCACGCTTCCGGTCCTCATCTACTCGGCCACCGACCGCGGCGCCCTGTTCGCCGGGTCCGCGCTCGCCGTGGTCCTCATGACGGCGACGCTGCTCGTCCTGCTCGTCGTCTCCCGGGTCCGCACCCGGGCCGCGTACCGCTGATCCGTCAGCACCACCTCAACTGACCTCACCACGCCAGGAGTTGGCCTCGCCATGCCCAGAACCACGCTCAAGATCGCCGTAGCCGTCTCGCTCTGCGCCACCCCGCTGCTCACCGCCTGCGGTGGCACCTCCGCCGCCTCCGACGCCAAGGTCGTCACCGTCTACAGCGCGGACGGGCTCAAGGGGGAGAACGGCGACGGCTGGTACGACGAGATCTTCAAGGACTTCGAGAAGCAGACCGGCATCAAGGTCAAGTACGTCGAGGGCGGCTCCGGCGAGATGGTGCAGCGCGCCGTCCGCGAGAAGAGCAACCCGCAGGCCGATGTCCTCGTCACCCTGCCGCCGTTCATCCAACAGGCCGACAGCAAGGGGCTGTTGCAGAAGTACACGCCGGCCGGCGCCGACCAGGTGAGCGGTGCCGACAAGGCCGCCGACGGGACCTGGACGTCGGTCGTCAACAACTACTTCGGGTTCGTCTACAACAAGAAGCAGCTCACCCAGGCGCCCACCACCTGGGACGAACTCCTCGACGGCAAGTACAAGAACAAGCTCCAGTACTCCACGCCCGGTGTCGCCGGTGACGGAACCGCCGTACTGATCAAGGCGATGCACGACTTCGGCGGCAAGGACGCGGCGCTCGACTATCTGAAGAAGCTGCAGTCCAACAACGTCGGCCCGTCCGCCTCCACCGGCAAGCTCGCGCCCAAGGTCGACAAGGGTGAACTCCTCGTCGCCAACGGCGATGTGCAGATGAACTACGCCCAGTCCCAGACCATGCCGAACCTCGGCATCTGGTTCCCGGCGAAGCAGGGCGGCAAGCCCACCACCTTCGCCCTCCCGTACGCGGCCGGTCTCGTCACCAAGGCCCCGCACAGCGCCAACGGCAAGAAGCTCCTCGACTTCATGCTCGGCGCCAAGGCCCAGCAGCAGGTCAGCTCGATCGGCGGCGGCTTCAGCGCCCGCCAGGACGTCAAGGCCACCGACGCCAACGCGACCGCCCTGACCAAGCTGATGACCGGCGTCGAGGTCTTCCAGCCGGACTGGGCGGACATCGAGAAGAACCTGACGTCGTACGTCGAGGACTGGCAGTCCGCCACCGGCAGCTGAGTCAACGTCCTTTCAGGCACCGGCAGTCGAACCACCCGTCACCTACGGAGGTCCCCGTGTCGTCCCGCATGTCCCGCCGTACGTTCCTCGTCTCCGCCGCAGCGGTCGCCGCCACCGCCGGCCCGCTCACCGCGCTCGCCCGCGCCGCGACCCGTACCCCCAAGGTCCTGGTCGTAGGACTCGACGGCTGTCTGCTCACCCGCATCAAGGACGCCGACGCCCCGAACCTGGACGCCCTGATGGCGGCCGGGCTCACCGCGCCCAGCAGCATCTACGCCGACCCGCTCGCGCCCACCCTGTCCGGGCCCGGCTGGTCCACGATCATCACCGGGGTCTGGCCCGACAAGCACCTCGTCAAGGACAACGCCTTCACCGGCGCCCAGTTCACCAGGTACCCCGACTTCCTGACCCGCGTCGAGACGGCGAAGCCGCAGCTCGTGACCTACGCCGTCGCATCCTGGGCGCCGATCACCGACACCGTCTTCTCGGCCAAGGTGGACACCCGGGTGTCCACCCCGAGCGCCGAGTACGACACCGGCACCACCTCCCGCGCGGTCGCGCAGCTGCGGGACGGCAACCCGGACGCGGTGTTCGTGCACCTCGACAACATCGACCACGCGGGCCACAGCTACGGCGCCGCCTCCCAGCAGTACCTGGACGCGATCCACACCGCGGACGCCCAACTCGGCCAGATCGTCGCCGCGTTGAAGGCGCGGCCGACCTACTCCGGCGAGGACTGGCTGATCATGGTCACCGCCGACCACGGCCACACCGACCCGGGTGGCCACGGCGGCTCCACGCTCCAGGAGCGGCAGACCTTCCTGATCGCCAACGGGCCCACCCTGGCGGCCGGTTCGGTGCGGTACGACGTGAAGATGCCCGACGTCGCCGTCTCCGCGCTCGCCCACCTCGGCGTCGCCATCGACCCGGCGTGGGGGCTGGACGGGCGCCCGCTCCAGCAGCCGCAGCCGGACGAATTCGACGCCCTGCGCGGCAAGTTGACGGCCCGCGTCGACGAGACCGGCATTCCCGCGAGCGTCCTCGGCTTCACCCACACCCCGCCGGCCGGCTGGTCGGTGGACAACTCGGCGATGGGCACCGGCGGGGTCACCGAGTGGCGCGGCTGGTCCTTCACCACCGACGAGTTCTGGACCCAGGCCCAGCGCGACCAGAGCCGCGAGTCCAACGTCCGCGCCCGCAACGTCTTCGCGGTCGCCGACGGCGACGAGTGGAACGACAAGACGGTCTCCGGCACCTTCGACTCCACCCTCGTCAGCCCGGCCTACCCGGTGACCGGCGGCCGTGGAGCGACCCTCACGTACACCACGTACTACCGGCAGGAGTCCCCGCAGAAGGGCGAGGTCCTCGTCTCCTACGACGGTGCGGCCCCCGTCTCCGTCCGCACCTACACCGCCGACGTGCCCTCGCGCACCGAGACGGTCACCCTGCAGATCCCGGCGGGCGTGACCACGGCCAGGCTGCGTTTCCGCTACACCGGCGGCAACAACTGGTACTGGGTGATCGACGGAGTCCGGCTGAGCCAGTCCTGACTAGGGTGGGGGGCGTCGGTACGGCGCGGTTCCGGCGCCCCCGCCCACCGCAGACACGCAACGCCAGGAGACAGAGCACATGGCAGACCGCAAGCCCATCGAATCGTGGCTCACCGACATGGACGGTGTCCTCATCCACGAGGGTGTGCCGATCCCCGGCGCCGACGCCTTCCTCAAGAAGCTGCGGGAGTCCGGCCGGCCCTTCCTGGTGCTGACCAACAACTCGATCTACACCCCGCGCGACCTGCACGCGCGCCTGCGCCGCATGGGCCTCGAGGTGCCGGTCGAGTCGATCTGGACCTCGGCGATGGCCACCGCCCGCTTCCTGGACGACCAGCGCCCGGGCGGCACGGCGTACGTCATCGGCGAGGCGGGGCTGACCACCGCGCTGCACGACATCGGCTACATCCTCACCGACCACGAGCCCGACTACGTGGTCCTCGGCGAGACCCGCACCTACTCCTTCGAGGCCATGACGAAGGCCGTACGGCTGATCGACGCGGGCGCCCGTTTCATCTGCACCAACCCGGACGAGACCGGCCCCTCCACCGAGGGCCCGCTGCCCGCGACCGGCGCGGTGGCCGCCCTGATCACCAAGGCGACCGGCAAGCAGCCGTACTTCGCGGGCAAGCCCAACCCGCTGATGATGCGCACCGGCCTGAACGCGATCGGCGCGCACTCCGAGACCAGCGCGATGATCGGCGACCGCATGGACACCGACGTCCTGGCCGGCATGGAGGCCGGGATGCAGACGTTCCTGGTGCTCACCGGCCTGACCCGGCCCGAGCAGATCGAGAACTTCCCGTACCGCCCGTCCAAGGTCGTCGACTCCATCGCGGACCTGGTCGACCGCATCTGAACCCGATCACCCCCTGACTCGCCCGTTCGGAGCAACGGAACGCCGTCAGGGATGCGCGCGGGGGCGGCGAGGAGGAGTCTCCAGATATCTGGAGGTTCACGATGGGTTCACTGAAA
Organism: Streptomyces sp. NBC_00252; assembly: GCF_036187565.1. Classification (NCBI taxonomy): domain Bacteria; kingdom Bacillati; phylum Actinomycetota; class Actinomycetes; order Kitasatosporales; family Streptomycetaceae; genus Streptomyces; species Streptomyces sp. NBC_00252. The sequence goes on from NZ_CP108087.1 coordinate 6,367,144, forward strand.
GTCACTCTCTGTGCCGGTGCCGCGGTGGTCCTCGCGGCACTCACCCCCACGGCGTACGCGGCGGACGGAGGCGGAGTCTCGGTGACCCCCGCCTCCCCGGCCCCCGGCGCCGACGTCTCCCTCAGGATCAGCGGCTGCGCCGGTACGACGGGCACCGCGGCCTCGGCCGCCTTCGTCGCCGACGCGAAACTCGCGGGCGCGTCCGGCACCCTCGCCGGCGAGACCCGGGTCCGCAGCACGCTGGAGCCGGGCAGCTACGACGTGAAGATCACCTGCGGGAGCCTGACGGTCAAGGGCGCCATCAAGGTCGCGGAGAACGCGTCCCAGTCCCCGACGGCGCAGCCCTCCGAGCAGCCGCCCGCCTCGCCCGTCGCCCCCGTGCACGCGGGCGGTGGCGGTACGGCGCACATGGCGGCCGTGGACGTGCGGGCCGCCGGTCCCGGGACCGCGCAGACGGTGGTGGGTCTCCTGCTGGCCGGTGTCGCCGCGGCGGCCGTGGCGCTGCGCAGCGCCCGCCGGAGCCGCAGGACGGGCTGACCCGCCATGTTCGATCACGACAGGCCCGCCGAGCACGGGCGCTCCTCCGGCACCGGACGGCTGCTCACCGGGGTCGCCTGGGCCGTGCTGCTGCTCGGGCTGTGGCTGTGGGGGCAGGACCTCACCGACATCCGGCAGGGCATATCCGCGCCCGCGACCGGAGACATGGCGGCCGTCGGACGGCCCCCGGAGGCCGAACTCCCGCCCCCCGCCAAGCCGTTGGGTGACAACGCGCTGCCCCAGCGCATCGACATCCCCCAACTCGCCGTACAGGCGCCGGTGGTGGCCCGCCCGCTCGACGCACAGGGCGCGATCGACCCACCGCCGTTCGACCAGCCCGGCGTGGTCGGCTGGTACGGCGGCGGGGTACGGCCGGGAGCCGCGGGCACCGCGCTGCTGGTCGGGCACGTCGACACCGAGACCAGCCCCGCCGTCTTCTACAAGCTCAGCACGCTCCGCCCGGGCCGCACGATCCGGGTGATCCGCGACGACGGCAAGGTCGCCGAGTTCACCGTCGACGACGTCCGCGTCCTGACCCGCGACCACTTCGACGCCCAACAGGCCTACGGCACCCGGCAGTCGGGCCGCGCCGAGCTCCGGCTGATCACCTGCGGCGGCTCCTTCGACCGGGCCAGCCGCAGCTACACGGCCAACGTGATCGTCTCCGCCTATCTCACCGGCACCGGACTGTGACAACCGGGCCCGGCCGACGACCCGCTCCCCCCTGAAGCCGCCGACCGGGCTGGTCCTCAACCGCACGCGCACGGGCTGCGGGAGTAACCCGGCGAACGGCGCGGGAGGTCTGGGAAAACCCGTGAGTGATAGGGACTCTGGCCGGGGGCTGGGGCCGTTGGGAAAGACTCTAGAACGAATGAGTGTCCGGGCCTAGAGGGCAAATGACGCCATGTCCCACGCCAGTTGCTCTGTGTCATATGCAATGGTCACTGTCGATCCGCCGGGCCCGCATGGATCTCCCCTCGCACCCCGACCGGATTGCTCGCCAAGTCCCCTCCAGGTCTAAGGACTTGGCCGCAGCCCGGTGTCGTCCACCGCCCCCTCGATCACCGACCGGGCCACCCGGTCCAGCGGAATCCGGTGCCGCCGCGCATGCCCGCGCAGCGCGCCGAACGCCTCGTCGGTGCCGACCTGCCAGCGCTCGGCGAGCATCCCCTTGGCCTGCTCGATCCGTACCCGGCTCGACAGGGCCTCCTGCAACTGCCCGGCCAGGGAACGGCATTGGGTGTACGCACGCTGGTTCTGCAGGCCCAGCGCGGCGGCGTCGGCGAGCGCCTGCGCCACCAGCACCTCCGAACGCCCGCTGCCGGACGCCTTGTCGGGCACGGTCGGCACGAACACGTTGAGCGCGCCGAGCAGGGTGTCCCGCCGCCGCACCGGCACCGCGAAGGTCGCCGCGATGCCGTGCCGCAGCGCCCGCTCGGTGAACTCCGGCCAGCGGGCGGCCGCGTGGGCCACGCCGATCGACACCGGCGGAACGGCGCGCCCGGAGCCGTAGCTCTCCAGGCAGGGCCCGCCGGAGTGCTGGGCGGCCAGCAGATCGAGGGCGACGTCCTCCCGGCGGCTGCTCGCGGCCAGCGACACCGGCTCACCGGCGTCGATCAGCATGACCCCGGCGGCCCAGGCCGACACCAGCTCCACGCAGTGATCGGACAGCCGCCGCAGATAGTCCCCGGTGTCGAAGGTGTCCGTCAGGGTGTCGGCGACCTCCACCAGAGCCGCGGCGAGCCGCCCCTCCCGGGTCGTGTGCTCCATGACGGCCGCCCTTCCCTCTCCCGGCGCGCACCTACCCAAAGGGAGCGAGGAGTAACGGCCGGTGGACAACACCCCGGTGTCCGCTCACGCGTTGAAGCGGGCGCGAGCGTCAACTCCCCGAAGGGCTCACCGGTCGTACGCGTTCATCGGGGCGGGCCCGGGGATCACGCGGCACGGCTGTGGACAGTCTCGTACGCACGTTGTCGAAGTGCTCTCTTATGGCGTTCTCGGCACGCTTCGCATCCCCGGAGCGGACCGCGTCGAGGATCTCCCGGTGCTGGCGGCAGGTGACTTCGGGGTTCTGGGGGCCGGTCGCGAGGTCGGTGTGGACGCGGTGGAAGGCGTCCCAGAACGCGTCCAGGACCTCGCTCAGCAGGGCGTTGTCCAGGCCCCGGTAGAGCGTGGCGTGGAAGGCGCGGTCGGTGGCCGCGAGGCCGATCCCCTCGGCGGCCTCCCGCTCCATCTGCCGTACCAGCGCGTCGAGTTCGGCCAGGTCCCGCTCGGGCAGCCGCCCCGCGAGCCGTGCGACGAGGCCCGACTCCACGGCCTCCCGCAGTTCGAGCAGCTGGAGCAGGCTGTCCTCGCCCCGGTTGTGCCCGACGACCGTACGGAACGCGAGGCCCTCGACCATCGGCGCGAGCGACATCGGGCCGACGTACGTCCCGAACCCGTGCCGGATCTCGACGATCCCCACCGCCTGCAGCGCCTTGAGCGCCTCGCGCACCGAGTTCCGGCTCGCGCCGAGAAACACCATCAGCTCGGGCTCGGTCGGCAGCGGGGCCCCGGAGGGCAGCCGACGGTCGAGGATGAGCTTCTTGATTCGCTCCTGCAGGTCACGGGCTGCCATGGCCAGAGGGTATCCGGCCAAACGGGGGGAGAGCTGTGTTCCGCCCGCACGGATGTTGGCCGGCACCCGGAGACGCCGGCCACGCAAAAGGCCCCCCGCGATGCGGAGGGCCCTGCTGTCTGTGCGCCGCCAGGGACTCGAACCCCGGACCCGCTGATTAAGAGTCAGCTGCTCTAACCAACTGAGCTAGCGGCGCCTGCTGACCTGCACAACTCTACCGGACGGTGGAGGGTGCTCCGGACCACCCGCCTCCCCGCGCCCGGGCCGGTGTACATCATTCGGACCGTCAACATGCGAGTCCGGAAGACAGTTGAGAAACTGGCGGACGTGCACGAGCGCGGATATTTCCACCTGGAGTGTGAGGGGCATCGCATGGAGACTCCGGTATTCGAGGAATTCGATCCCGCGAGCGATTGCGACTGCCCCGGATGCGTTCAGCGGCGACGCCTTCTGTCATCTTCCACGGCCGGCCGCACCGGCGGTCACCTCGCCGCCCAGCGGGCCCTCGTGATCGCCGCCGCCGCGTCCGCCGCGCTCACCGCAGGGCACACCGCACCGGCCGCGGCCGCCCCCCACGCACCCGCCCGACCCGGCGTCCCCGCAGGTGACAACGGTGACGAACCCGCCACCCCGCAAGGCAGCAAAGCCCCCCTCCACGGCCCGGGCGGCAAACCGGCCGGTGCCGTCAAGGCCCCCACGACCACCCGCGCGGAGATCATCAACCGGGCCAAGACCTGGATCGCCGCGCAGGTGCCGTACAGCATGAACGCGTATTGGTCCGACGGTTACCGGCAGGACTGCTCGGGGTTCGTCTCGATGGCCTGGGGGCTGCCGGGGAACGAATGGACCGGAAGTCTCGACCAGTACGGGGTGCGTATCACCAAGGAGGAACTGGAACCCGGCGACATTCTCCTCTTCCACAATCTGGCGAACCCCGAGAAAGGCTCGCACGTCGTCATTTTCGGCGGCTGGACCGACTACACGCACACCTACTACATCGCCCTGGAGGAGACCCCCTCGCACGCCCGCCGCCAGTCCACCCCGTACGCGTACTGGAGCCACTCGGAGAGCTATGTCCCCTACCGCTACAAGGGCGTGACGGGCGGTACGGAAGGGGTCCCCCCGGTGACGCCGGTGGACGCGGGCAAGACGACCACGCCGTATCCGGGAGCGTCGTCTTTCGGCCCCGGCGCCGACAACAAGTACGTCACCCAGCTCGGCACGATGCTCGTCGCCCGGGGCGCCGGCGCGTACTACACCTCGGGTCCGGGCCCGCGCTGGTCGGACGCGGACCGCCGGGCCACCCAGGCCTTCCAGCTCGCCCAGGGCTGGACCGGCGCGGACGCGGACGGCCTGCCCGGCCCGCAGACCTGGGCACTGCTCGTCACCGGCAAGGGCAAGAACGTCGGCGGCACGGTGCCGGTGGGAGCGGCGGGCCCGCCCGCACCGTCCTCGCACGGCGTCCCCGGCTACCCGGGCAAGGCCGCATTCCGTCCCGGCGCGAACAACAAGTACGTCACCGAGCTGGGAAAGCAGCTGGTCAAGAAGGGGTTCGGCAAGTACTACACGACCGGCCCGGGTCCGCGCTGGGGCGAGCCGGACCGGCGCAACGTCGAGGCCTTCCAGCGCGCCCAGGGCTGGCGCGGCGGCGCGGCGGACGGCTACCCGGGCCCGGAGACCTGGCGCCGCCTCTTCTCGTGAGCCCCACACACCCAAGCACTGTCATGACGCATCTGGCGCGGAGGCTGGAGGCACCTATGAGTACGACGACCACTTCACAGACGCCCGAGAACGAGGGGCCGCCCGAGGGACCGACCCGTCCCGCGCGGCTCATCCAGAACGAGGCGACCACCGAGATCCCCGTCCACCTGCTGTTCCGCGACGACCCCGACCCCGTCTCGGTCCCGCTCAGGCCCGCGGTCGTGGCGCGCCGGCAGGGCACCGGCGAGCAGCCCCGCTTCCGCCGCCCGATCCCGGCCAAGCCGCGCCCGGCCCCGGAGGTCGACCCCGACCTGGCGGAACGCCCCGCGCGGGTGCTCCCGGGGGCGGCGGGCGTGCTCGCCGGTTCCTGCGGCCTTGCCGGCTGCCTCGTCACCTCGTGGTGGGCGGGCGTCCTGCCCCCGCTCGCGACGGAGGCGCTGCGCCTGCCGTTCTACGCCGGTGCCGGACTCGGTCCCGCGCAGTGGGCCGCGTACGCCGGGGCGGGCGCGCTCGGCCTGTTCGGCTTCGGCGGGCTGGCCCGGGGCCGTACCGGACGGGCCTGGGTGCTCGGTCTGTTCGGCCGCTACCGGGGGACCGTCCGGCGCACCGGCCTCATGTGGGTCAACCCGCTGCTGCTGCGCCGCCGGGTCGACGTCCGGCTGCGGCACTGGCGCGGTGAGCCGATGCCGGCGGCCGACGCGAACGGGGTCGCGCTGCGGGTGGTGACGCTGGTGGTGTGGCGGGTGCGGGACACCGCGCGGGCCACGCTCGGGGTCGAGGACCACGAGACGTATCTGCGCGAGTGCGTGGAGGCGGCGCTGGCCCGGGTGCCGGTGGAGCCGCCGGGTGGTGGCGCGAAGGGCGCCGCCGATCTGGCCGCCGATGCGCTGACCCGGCTGGTCGCGGGGGACGCGGCGCCGGTCGGCATCGAGGTGTTCTCGGTGCGCCCGGTCCGGGTGGAGTACGCCCCGGAGGTCGCCGCCGCGATGACCCGGCGCCGTATCGCCACGCTGGACGCGCAGCAGCGGGCGACGATGCTCACGTCGGTCGTCGACTCCGTGGAGGACACGGTGACCCGGCTGACCATGCGGGGTCTGGTGGAGCTGGACGACTACGAACGCAAGGCGTTGGTGAAGGACTTGACCGTCGCCTTCTGCTCGGGACGGGGAGAAGCCGCGCCGTGAGCGGTATGGACACGGTCAAGTAAGGGCAATAATCTGGGACTTGGTCTAGACCTGCACGGCTCACGGAACTCCCCACACGTTCTCCAGGAGCGGCAGCATGCGCAAAAAGACCAAGTGGTACGCCGGTGTGCTCGGGCTCACCACGGCCGGGGCCATCGTGCTCTCGTCCGGGGCCGCCAGCAGCCACGGCTACACCGACCTCCCCATCAGCAGGCAGAAGCTCTGCGCCAACGGCACGGTGACGAACTGCGGTGACATCCAGTACGAGCCGCAGAGCGTCGAGGGCCCCAAGGGCTTCCCGGGGACAGGTCCCGCCGACGGCCAGATCTGCAACGCCGGGATCAGCCGCTTCGCCCAGCTCAGCGCACCGAAGGCGCCGTCCGGCGCCGCGTGGCCGACGACCAGGGTGACGGGTGGTCAGTCGTACACGTTCCGCTGGCAGTTCACCGCGATCCACGCCACGACGGACTTCAAGTACTACGTCACCAAGGCGGGTTGGAACCAGAACCACAACCTGACCCGCTCGGACCTCAACACCACCCCGTTCCTCACCGTCCCCTACAACGGTCAGCGCCCCTCGTCGTCCACCATCTCCCACACCGGCACGCTGCCGTCCGGCCTCTCCGGCCACCACGTGATCGTCGCGGTGTGGACGATCTCGGACACGGCCAACGCGTTCTACTCCTGCTCGGACGTCACCTTCTGAGCATTGCTTGAGACAGTCCGGTGTCCCCCGCGGGTAGGTTCCCTCCACCAAGCGGTACCTGACCTCGGGGGACACCATGGAAGCGCTGTTCTACGTCATACCTCTGCTCATGATCACCCTGGTCGTGTTCGGCGCGGTCGCCGTGGTCCGCCGCTCGCGGCGGGTCAGCAGCGCCTGGAACAGCGGCCTCACGGCCGAGGGCCGCTGTCTGCGGACGTACACGACGACCAGCGGCGGCGGGGACACCATGGTGTCGACGACCCTGCACCACGTCTACGAGTTCACCACCCCCGAGGGTCGCACCGTCCGCTTCGAGGAACCGAACGGCCCGGGGACGGTCCTGGAGGGCGACATCGTCACCGTCCACTACACGGCCGACCACCCCGAGCACGCCACCGCCCACGCCCCGGCCCGAGGAAAACTCGCCGCCGGCACGGGCTGCGTGCTGGTGTTCCTCGGTGTCTTCATCGCCTTCTGCATCGGCTTCATGCTCGTGGTCCACGAGATGTTCTCGGCGGCCGACGACTTCCTGAGCCCGTAGCCTCCACATCTGACGGTACGTCAACTACCGTGCGCCTGCATGGAGTCCACGAGGCGTACCGTCGCGGAACTCGTCCAGGCGCGGTGGGGCGACCACCGCCCGGGACTGTGGTGCGGGAAGCACATGCTCACCCATCACCAGGTGGCGGCCGGCGCCGCGGCCAGAGCCGCACTCCTCACCGACCTGCTGCCGCCCGGCGCACCGCCCCACGTCGGCGTCCTGCTCGACAACACCCCTGAATACCCCCTGTGGTTGAGCGCGGCGGCCCTCGCGGGAGCGGCCGTCGCCGGCATCAACCCCACCCGTCGCGGCCCCGAACTGGCCCGCGACATCCTGCACACCGAATGCCGGATCCTGGTCACCGAACACACCCACCTCCCGCTCCTCGAAGGCCTGCAACTACCGTACGTGGACGTGCTGGTGACGGACACTCAGCCCTACACCGACCTCCTCGCCCCCTACGCGGACGCGCGACCGGACGCCTTCAGCCGGGCCACCCCCGACGACCGCGTCCTGCTCTACTTCACCTCCGGTTCCACCGGCGCCCCGAAGGCCGCGATCTGCACCCAGGGCCGGCTGGCGGCGGCGGGGAAGTCCCTGGTCGACGGCTTCGGGGTGCTCCCGGACGACGTGCACTACATCTGCATGCCGATGTTCCACGGCAACGCGGTGATCGCCGACTGGGCGCCCGCGCTGGTGGCCGGGGCGGGGGTGGCGCTGCGGCGGCGGTTCTCGGCGTCGCGGTTCCTGGACGACGTACGGGAGTACCGGGCCACGTACTTCACCTATGTCGGCCGTGCCGTGCAGTACGTCCTGGCCACCGAGGAGCGCGCCGACGACCGGGACAACCCGCTGCGCATGGGGTTCGGCACGGAGGCGGGGGCGGTGGACGCGGCGGCGTTCGAGCGGCGGTTCGGGGTGCGGCTGGTGGAGGGGTACGGGTCCTCGGAGGGCGGGGCCGCGGTGCAGTGGTCGCCGGGGACACCGGCCGGGGCGGTCGGGCGGGCGGCGCCCGGACTCGTCGTACTCGATCCGGAGACGCGGGCCGAATGCCCGCCCGCGGACTACGACTCGGCCGGGCGGCTGCTCAACGGGGAAGCGGCGATAGGGGAGTTGGTGAACCGCGGGCCCAACCCCTTCGAGGGGTACTGGCGCAATCCCGAGGCGGACGCGGAGCGGCGCAGGGCGGGCTGGTACTGGACCGGTGACCTCTTCTACCGCGACACCGACGGCTACCTCTACTTCGCCGGCCGCACCGACGACCGCCTCCGCGTCGACAGCGAGAACCTCGCCGCCGCGATGATCGAGAACATCCTCGCCCGCTACGACGGCGCCGACGCCGTGGCCGTCTACGCCGTACCGGACCCGGTCACCGGCGACCAGGTCATGGCCACCGTCGCCGGCCGCTTCGACCCCCTCGACTTCGCCGAGTTCCTCCTCGCCCAGCCCGATCTGGGCACGAAGATGGCACCCCGCTTCGTGCGGGTGGTGGAGCGGATGCCGGTGACCGCGACCAACAAGATCCACCGGGCGGGGCTGCGGCGGGAGGGGGTCGCCTGTGCCGATCCGGTGTGGTGGCGGCCGCCGGGGGAAGCGGCCTATCGGCGGCTGACCCCGGAGGACACAGCGATGGCGAGGTAGGTCCGCGTTTTCCGCGGACCTACCTCGCCATCGTCATCGTGCGCCGCCAGGGACTCGAACCCCGGACCCGCTGATTAAGAGTCAGCTGCTCTAACCAACTGAGCTAGCGGCGCGTGACTCACGCCTTCCGCTGGATCTGTGTCTCGCGGAGGGCGACGAGAAAATACTACCTGGTCCGGAGGGGTGCTTCGGACCAACCTCGGGGCAGCCGTCAGATGGCCAGGGAGAGAAGGACCGGGCCCGCCTCGCGGTTCAGGGTGTCGGCCGCCTGGCGCAGGCGGTGGGCGTGCTCGACCGGGAGGGAGAGGGCGAGGCAGCCCACCGAGGAGCCGGCCGTGATCGGTACGGCCGCGCAGACCGTGCCCACCGCGTACTCCTGGAGGTCGAGGTGGGGAACCGTCGGCGGCTGGGTCTCCAGGCGGGAGAGCAGCAGCCGGTCGCTGGTGATCGTGCGCGAGGTGAGGCGGGCCATCTTGTGCCGGGAGAGATGGTCCCGCCGGCCGTTGTGATCGAGCTGCCCCAGCAGGCTCTTGCCGAGCGCGGTCGCGTGCGCGGAGACGCGGAAGTCGACCCATTCGTTGACGGCCGGGGTGGTGGGCCCGGCCGCGTACTGGGTGATCGTGACCTCGCCGTCGACGTACCGGCTGACGTAGACCGCCGCGCCCAGCGAGTCCCGCAGCCGGTCCAGGGTCCGCTGGATCTGCTCGCGCACCGCCAGCTCCCGGCCCGACGCGGAGCCGAGCCGGCTGAGGGACTCGCCGGTGATGTACGCGCCGTCGGTGAGCTGCTCGACGTAGCCCTCGCGGCGCAGGGTCCGCAGCAGTATCGTCAGGCGGTCGGCGCCGAGGCCGGTGATGCGGGCGAGTTCGGTGTCCGTGACACCGGTCGTGTGCCCGGCGACTGTCTCCAGGATGCGCAGGGCGTCCTGGACCGAGTGGTAAGGCGCGGTCGGCTCGTGCATCAGCGCCACGGTGTTTCTCCCTGCGCTCGCTTTTTGGACCGTGATACCGGACAGCGAATCCCTTCCACGATAGCTGTCAAACGGCCGATGTGGAGCGGCTGTTGGCGAGAATGTGGGCCTCTCTACACCCTCCGAACTGCGGCGCGAATCCTTTGGCATATGCCTCGGTCATGCCCCGTGACGTGGACCTTGGGTGTTCGATTGCTCACCTGACGTAGTTGAATAATTGTCAAAGAATGGCGCCGAGAAATTCCCGGGTCCGTTCTTGTTCCGGATCGCCGAAGATCTGCTCCGGCGATCCCGATTCGATGACCTTTCCCGAGTCGAACATCAGGACTTGGTCTGAAATATCCCGGGCGAAATTCATCTCGTGGGTCACACAGAGCATCGTGATGTCGGTGGTGCGGGCGATGTCCCGCAGGACGTCGAGGACGCCCGCGACCAGTTCCGGGTCGAGCGCGGAGGTCACCTCGTCCAGCAGGAGGATCTGCGGCCGCATCGCCAGCGCCCGCGCGATCGCGACACGCTGCTGCTGGCCGCCGGAGAGCTGGGTCGGGCGGGCGCCGGCCTTGTCGGCGAGGCCGACCAGGTCGAGCAGTTCCAGGGCGCGCGCCTCGGCCTCCTCCTTGGGCAGGCCGAGGACGGTGACCGGCGCCTCGGTGACATTGCGCAGCACGGTCATGTTCGGGAACAGATTGAACTGCTGGAACACCATCCCGATCTTCTTGCGGATCTCCCGGACCTGCTTCTCGGGCGCGGGGAAGAGCTGCTCCCCGTCGACGGTGATCGTGCCCTCGTCCGGCTTGGTCAGGGTCATCAGCAGCCGCAGGATCGTGGTCTTGCCCGACCCGGAGGGACCGATCAGGGTGACGTGCTTGCCGGACTCCACGGAGAAGTCGAGGTCGTCGAGCACGGTGTTGGACCCGAAGCGCTTGGTGACGTGGTCCAGGCGGATCAACTCGCTGCCGTCCACCGGGGGGTTGGCGTTGGCGTCGGGTTCTTTCGTCAGGGGCGTGTCAGCGGACAAGGCGTCGCTCCAGGGCTCGGATCAGCAGGGAGGCGGGATAGGAGATGAGGATGAAGGCCACCCCGATCACGGTGATGGGCTCGGTGAACTGGAAGTGGTCCTGGGAGAACAGCCGGGCCCGGCCCATCAGTTCGAGCACGGTGATCACCATGAGGATCGGGGTGTCCTTGAGCATCGCGATCACGTAGTTGCCGAGCGCCGGGACCACCCGGCGGATCGCCTGCGGCAGGATCACGGCCGTCCAGGTCCTGCGCACCGGCAGGTTCAGCGCCGTCGCCGCCTCCCACTGGCCGACGGGCACCGCCTCGATGCCCGCGCGGTAGACCTGCATCGTGTACGTCGAGTAGTGCAGCCCGATCGCGAAGACACCGGTGGTCAGCGCGGAGAAGGTCAGGCCCCACTCGGGCAACACGTAGAAGAGGAAGAAGAGCTGGACCAGCAGCGGGGTGTCCCGGACGAACTCGGTGACGATCCCGACCGGCCAGCGCACCCAGCGCGTCGGCGTCCGCATCAGCAGCGCCCACACCAGTCCGAGGACGAACGAGATCAGCGATCCGAGGACCAGGATCTGCAGGGTGACCTTGAGGCCGTCCCAGAAGTACGGCATGAAATCGCTCACGGCGTTCCAGTCCCACTTCACGAGACACCACCTCCGACGCCCACGGTCCGGCCCCGCTGGGTCTCAGTACTCACGGGCCCCTTGCCGATGCCCGCCTTCAGCTTCTTCTCCAGGCCGCGCATCAGCCGGGTGAGGGCGAACGCGATCACGAAGTAGATCAGCAGGACGTACGTGTAGATCTCCGCGCTCTGCTGCAGCGCGAGCCGCACCAGGTTGGCGCTGAAGGTGAGATCGCCCATGCCCATGACCGAGACCAGGGCGGTGCCCTTGAGGAGTTCGATCAGCAGGTTGCAGAAGGGCGGGATCATCTCGGGTATCGCCTGCGGCAGCAGGATCAGCCGCATCCGCTGCCAGGGCGTGAAGCTCAGCGCGACCCCGCCCTCCTGCTGCGCCGGGTCGACCGCGTTCAGGGCGCCGCGCACGATCTCCGTGCCGTACGCGCCGTAGGTCAGACCGAGCGCGAGGGTGCCCGCCCACAGGGGGACCAGCTGCCAGCCGAAGGCGACCGGGAGGACGAAGAACACCCAGAAGATCATGACGAGGGCGGAGGTGCCGCGGAACACCTCGGTGTAGAAGCCCGCGAGGAAGCGGACGATCCACAGCCGGTGGGTGCGGGCGATGCCCACGACGAAGGCCACGGCGGTCGCCAGCAGCCCGCTGAACACGAGGAGTTGGACGGTGGTCCAGACCCCCTTGAGGACGAGTTCCCAAAGGCCGGAGGTCATCCGCTGCAGAGCTCCTTCGCGGTGAGGTCCGTCATCTCGGCCTTGGTGAACCCGAAGGGCCGCAGGATGCGGAACAGCTCCCCGCTCTTCTTGAGCTTGTGCAGCTCGACGTTGAAGGCGTCCCGCAGCCGGGTCTCGGTCGGCCGGAACGCGAAGGCGCCGCCGTCGATGCGCGGTTTCCCGTCGACGAGCGGGGCGAAGGGCGTGGTCGACTCGGCCTTCGCGGACTTCTGCACGACAGCGCGGGTGGTGAGCGCCGTACCGGCGAAGACGTCGACGCGCCCTGCCTCCACGGCGTTCAGCCCCGCGACCTGGTCGGGGACGATCAGGATGTCGCTCTGCTGGTACCCGGAGTCGACGGCGTGCTGGATCTGCGCGTAGCCGGTGCCGGTGGCGAACTTCGCCTTCTTCGCGACGATGTCCTTGTAGTTGTGCAGCCCCTTCGGGTTGCCCTTGCGGACGACGAAGGCGTCCAGCACCTGGTAGTCCGGGTCGGCGAAGATGACCTGCGCGCAGCGCTCCGGGGTCACGTACATCCCGGCGGCCACGACGTCGAACTGCTGCGAGTTCAGGCCGGGTATGAGCGAGCCGAACTCGGTGGGCACGGGCTGCACCTTGTCGACGCCGAGCCGCTTGAAGATCGCCTCCGCCAACTTCGGTGCCTCACCGGTCAGTTGACCGTCCTTGTCGATGTACCCGAACGGGATCTCACCCGCTATCCCGAGCCGTACGACGCCCTGCGCCTTCAGCCGGGCGAGCAGATCACCGCCGTTCGTCGTCGACGCGGTGGCCACCCGACTGCAGCCGGCCGCGCCCAGCGCACCTGCCGCCGCCACCCCGGCGAGCAGTGCCCGGCGGGTGTGACCCGGCGTGTGACCGGATGTGTGTCTGTCGTTCCCAATTGGTGGAGCCATGGGCGCGCAGCTACCCGACCGCTCCCGGGTTATGCACCCTGGAAGACATGACGGATCACTTCATCGAGGTCTCACTCGCAAAGCGGAACGTCCACTGCCGGGCAAAACTGCTGGTAGACCGCGCCCCGCTGACGTGCGCGGCCATCTGGAACGCACTCCCGCTAACCGGCGACGTCTACCACGCCAAGTACGCCCGCAACGAGATCTACGCCCTTTTCCCGCCATTCGCAGAAACGGAACCCCCGCTGGAGAACCCCACGGTCACCCCCATACCGGGCGATCTCTGCTATTTCGCCTTCGCCGGCACGGAACTCGGCACGAAGGCCTACGGCTACGACCGCGAGGTCCGCGCCGGTACGACCCTCGTCGACCTGGCCCTGTTCTACGAACGCAACAACCTCCTCCTCAACGGCGACGTGGGCTGGGTGCCCGGCATCGTCTGGGGCCAGGTGGTCGAGGGCCTGGACGAGATGGCGGAGGCGTGCAACGACCTGTGGCGGACGGGGGCGGCGGGGGAGAGCCTCAGCTTCCGGCGCGCGTAGGAAGCCATGCCGATGCGGTCGCCGCCGGAGTGACGTCCGGCGGCGACCGCGGGCATCCCGGCTCAGGCGGCGCGGTCCAGCGCGTGCGCCGCGCGCAGCACCAGCTCGTCCCGGTGCCGGGCCCCCACGATCTGCATCCCGATCGGCAGCCCGTCGCCGTCGTTCCCCACGGGGACGGTGACGGCGGGCTGCTGGGTCAGGTTGAAGGGGTACGTGAACGGGGTCCAGCCGGTCCAGCGGCGGTGCCCGGAACCCTTGGGGACCTCGACTCCCGCCTCGAACGCGGTGATCGGCAGCGTCGGCGTGACGAGGAGGTCGTAGCGCTCGTGGAACAGGCCCATCCTGCGGCCGAGTTCCATCCGGGCGTCCACCGCCGCCAGGTAGTCCAGCGCGGAGAAACCCCCTCCCGTCGCGCAGATCTCGCGCAGCCCCGGGTCGAGCAACTCCCGCTGCTGCGGGGAGAGTTTCTGCGTCACCCGGGCCGCGCCGCTGAACCACAGGGTGTGGAAGGGGTCCACCGGGTCGCTGAAGTCGGGGTCGGTCTCCTCGACGTACGCGCCGAGCGCGGCCAGCCGCTCCACGCCCCGCCGTACCGCCGCCGCGACCGCCGGACGCACCGCGACCTGGCCGCCGAGGGACGGCGAGTACGCGATCCGCAGACCCTGCACACCGTCCGCGAGGCCCTCGCGGTAGGAGCCCGGCGGGCGGTCCAGGCCCGACCAGTCACGGGCGTCCGGGACACCGATCACGTCCAGCAGCAGCGCCGCGTCCGCCGCGTCCCGCGCCATCGGCCCGACGTGCGACAGCGTGCCGAACGCGCTCGCCGGATACAGCGGCACCCTGCCGTACGTCGGCTTCAGCCCGACGATCCCGCAGAAGGAGGCGGGGATACGGACACTGCCGCCGCCGTCCGTGCCCAGCGACAGCGGGCCCGCGCCGAGGGCAACGGCCGCCGCGCTCCCGCCACTTGAACCGCCCGCCGTGCGCGAGGGGTCATGCGGGTTGCGGGTGACGCCCGACAGCGGGGAGTCCGTGACGCCCTTCCAGCCGAACTCCGGGGTCGTCGTCTTGCCGATGAACACCGCGCCGTGCTCCCTGAGCCGGGCCACGGAGGGCGCGTCCTCGTCCCAACTGCCCTGCTCCGCAATGGTCTTGGAGCCGCGCAGGGTGGGTGTGCCGCGTTGCAGCAGGATGTCCTTCACGGTGGCCGGCACCCCGTCGAGGAGCCCGGCCGGTTCGCCGCGCCGCCAGCGTTCGGCCGATTCGGCGGCCTGTGCCAACGCGCCCTCCGCGTCGAGCCGTACGAACGCGTTCACCGCGGGCTGTATCTCCTCGGCCCGTTCCAGGGTCGCGCGGGTCGCCTCCACGGGACTGAACTCCCGTCTGCGGTAACCGTCCAGGAGTTCCACGGCGGTCAGCTCGGTGAGTTCGGTCGTCATCCGGCCCTCCAGAGTGGGGAGTTCAGTGCCCCGGTACGTACCCGCGCTTCTTGTCGACCACGTTCGGCAGCGGCTTTCCCGCCTCCCATCTCTCGTACGCCGCGACGAACTGCGTCCCGAGCTCGTCCCGCCAGCCGACCGTGTCGCCGCTCATGTGCGGGGAGACGATCAGTCCCGGGACCTGCCACAACGGGCTCTCGGGGGTGAGGGGTTCGGCCTCGAAGACGTCCAGGGCGGCGCCCGCGATCCAGTGCTTGGTCAGCGCCTCGGCGAGCGCGTCCTCCACGACGAGCTGTCCCCGGCCGACGTTGATGAAGCGCGCCGAGGGCTGCATGCAGCCGAAGCGGCGGGCGTCGAACATGCCCCGGGTGTCGTCGGTCAGCGGGGCCGCCGCGACCACCCAGTCGGCGCGGGCCATCAGCCGGTCGAGCTCGCCGGGGCCGTGGACACCGGTGCGCGGGGTGCGGCCGACCAGCGCCGTGGTCACCCCAAGTGCCTTGAGCGTACGGACGATCGCCCGCCCGATCGGCCCGGAGCCGACCACACACGCACGCGTCCCGGCCACCCGCTGCGCCTCGCGGTGCCGCCAGGTCCGCTCCCGCTGGAGCTCCAGCGTCCTGGGCAGGTCCTTGGCCATCGCGAGGACGAGGGCCGCGACGTACTCGGCGATCGGCTGGTCGAAGACGCCCCGCGCGTTCGTCACCACCGTGTCGGAGTCCGCGAGTTCGGCGCACATCAGGTGGTCCACACCCGCGCTCGCGGTGTGCACCCAGCGCGGCCGGGGACCCTCACCCGGCCAGGCGGAGCGCACCGCGTGCGAGGTGAAGTCCCACACCAACAGGACGTCGGCGGACGGGAGTCGATCGGCGAGCGTCGACGCGTCGGCGTGCTCGACGCGCACCCGGCCGGTGAGCTTCCCGAGCCTCGGCAGCGGGTCGGCGTCCAGGACGAGAAGGGTGGGCAGGGCGGCGGGAGTTGCGGTCATGCGAAGCCGTTTCTCGCGGGGGAGTACAGGGCGCGGCCGTCTGACATGCACGGATTGACCACGCTCGCACTCGAACCTACCTTCGTCAACACGGACGCCCGCACGGACCGTTGTCACCCCGTTTCTCTTGGTGAGGCCGGTGTAGCCATGCATGTTTCCTTCCTGGGCGGACCCCGCCCGCAGCGCGGTGTCGGTGTCGTCGCCCCCTTCGACTTCGCGCTGGACCGCGAGTTGTGGCGCTGGGTCCCCGACGACATCTCGCTGCATCTCACGCGGACGCCGTTCGTCCCCGTCGAGGTCAGCCTCGACCTGGCCCGGCTCGTCAGCGAGCACGAGACGCTGCACGACGCGGTCCGCACGCTGAACGCGATCGCCCCCGAGGTCGTCGCGTACGCCTGCACCTCCGGGAGCTTCGTCGGCGGGATCGCCGGGGAGCGCGCGATGTGCGAGGCGATGACCCGGGCCGGCGAGGTGCCGTCCCTGACCACCTCGGGCGCCCTGCTGGCCGCCCTCGCCGACCTGGGCGCCCGCCGTATCGCCCTGGTCACGCCGTACACGGTGTCCGTCACCCAGTCCCTGGAGGAGTACCTCGCCGAGGCGGGCGTCGAGGTCACCGGCCGCGCCTTCATGGGCCTGACCCGGCACATCTGGAAGGTGCCGTACCGCGATGTCGTCGACATGGCCCGGCAGGCCGTCAAGGGCGAGGCCGACGCGCTCTTCATCAGCTGCACCAACCTCCCGACGTACGACGTGATCCCCCAGCTGGAGGCGGAACTGCGGATACCGGTCGTATCGGCCAACCAGGTCACGATGTGGGCAGCGCTGCGCCGACTGGGTACGCGTGCGGTGGGCCCCTATCAGGCGCTGCTGGACGAATCGGCGCGCCGCCGGGGTCCGGTACTGCCCGAAGAACACCAGGAAGGCTGGTCATGACCGCACTCGGATTCCTCTACCCGGGCCACTCCGCCGAGGACGACTACCCGCGCATGGAACAGCTCCTCGGCAGCGACGTCCGCCTCGACGTGGTCCACACGGACATCGGCGAGGACGCGCACCGCGTCGACGCGCTCCTGGAGATGGGCTCCCCCGAGCGGCTGACGGCAGGCGTCGAACAACTCCGCATGTCCGGCGCCGAGGCCGTCGTCTGGGCCTGCACCAGCGGCAGCTTCGTCTACGGCTGGGAGGGCGCCCAGGGCCAGGTCCGCGCCCTCGCCCGGTCGGCGGGCCTGCCCGCGTCGTCGACATCCTTCGCGTTCGTGCACGCGGCGCAGGAACTGGGGGTGCGGCGGGTCGCCGTAGGGGCCACGTACCCGGACGACGTGGCGGCCCTGTTCGCGGCCTTCCTGCTCGCCGGGGGAGTGGAACCGGTCACCGTGCGCGCCTCCGGGATCATCACCGCCGCCGAGGTCGGCACCTGGGGCTACGACGAGGTGCTCGCCCTGGCCCGGGCGGTGGACGGCCCGGACGCCGAGGCGGTCCTCCTCCCGGACACGGCCCTGCACACGGCCGCCCACATCCCCGACCTGGAGAAGCAGCTCGGCAAGCCGGTCCTCACCGCCAACCAGGTCACCGTCTGGGAGGCCCTGCGGCTGGCGGACCGCAAGGTCAACGCGCCGGACCTGGGCGCGCTGTTCACCAAGGAGCCGCTCGTGCAGGCGGGCTGACCCGCACGGTCCGTCACGGGGTGCTCCGGGGAATAAACCGGAGACAGCC
The DNA here is from genome assembly GCF_036187565.1 of Streptomyces sp. NBC_00252. Classification (NCBI taxonomy): domain Bacteria; kingdom Bacillati; phylum Actinomycetota; class Actinomycetes; order Kitasatosporales; family Streptomycetaceae; genus Streptomyces; species Streptomyces sp. NBC_00252. Next base: position 6,384,996 of record NZ_CP108087.1, read on the forward strand.
TCCTGTTACGCGGTGACGGAGCGGAGAAGGACACCGCACAGCTCACAACAGGAGGCACCCACCGTGGCGGCAGACGACGAGGTCCGGGGCACGACCGACGAGATCCGGGGGACCGCACAGGGCACCGCCCCCGTCCCCCTCTCCGTACTGGACCTGGTGACCGTGGGCGCCGGCCGCACCGCCACCGACGCGCTGCGCACCAGCGTCCGGATCGCCAAGCTCGCCGAGACGCGCGGCTTCCACCGCTACTGGGTCGCCGAGCACCACTCGATGCCGGGCGTCGCCTCCTCCTCGCCGGCCGTGATCCTGGCCCACCTCGCCGCCCACACCGAGCGCATCCGCCTCGGCTCGGGCGGCGTCATGCTCCCCAACCACGCGCCGCTCGTCATCGCCGAGCAGTTCGGCACCCTGGAGGCGCTCGCCCCGCACCGCGTCGACCTCGGCCTCGGCCGCGCCCCCGGCACCGACGGCGCCACCGCCGCCGCCCTGCGCCGCACCGACCGGCTGAACGAGGGCGCCGACGACTTCCCCGAGCAACTCGCCGAACTCACCCGCTTCCTGGACGACGACTTCCCCTCCGGCCACCCCTACGCCCGCATCCACGCGGTCCCCGGCCCGATCCAGTCGACCTCGCCCGGCGGCGTCCAGTCCCCGCACCGCCCGCCGGTCTGGCTGCTCGGCTCCTCCGGCTTCAGCGCCCGGCTCGCCGGCATGCTCGGCCTGCCGTTCGCCTTCGCCCACCACTTCTCCGCGCAGAACACCATCCCGGCGCTCGACCTCTACCGCGAGTCGTTCCGCCCGAGCGCGGTGCTCGACGCGCCGTACGCCCTGATCGGTGTCTCCGCCCTCGCCACCGACGACGAGAAGGAGGCCCGCCGCCAGGTGCTGGCCGCCGCCCTCAACATGGTCCGGCTGCGCACCGGCCGCCCCGGCCTGGTGCCCACCCCCGAAGAGGCCGAGGCGTACGAATTCAGCCCCATGGAGCGGGAGTTCATCACCTCCTGGAACGCCAACGTGATCCACGGCACCGCCGACGAGGTCCGCGCGGGCCTCGACGACCTCCAGAAGCGCACGGGCGCCGACGAGTTGATGCTCACGTCCCACGCCCACAACGGCGACCTGCGGCTGCGCTCGTACGAACTGATCGCGGACGCCTACGGTTTGACGGTAGCTCAGGAAGCCTGATTGCAGGCCTTCGTCCCCAGCAGTTCGGAGATACGATCCGGCGTCACCGGGCGGGAGTACAGCCACCCCTGTCCGGTGTCGCAGCCGATCCGGCGCAGCCGGGTCGCCTGAGCCGAGGTCTCCACGCACTCGGCGGTCACCGAGAGCCCGAGCCGGTGGGCGAGCTGGATCATCGCCTCGACGATGACCTCGTCCGCCGGGTTCGGCGCGACGCCCTCGCCCTCGTACTGGAAGCCGCGCACGAAGGAACCGTCCAGCTTCAGCACGGAGACCGGGAGCCGGCTCAGATACGCCAGGTTCGAGTAGCCGGTGCCGAAGTCGTCGATGGCGATGTGCACCCCCATCTCGCTCAGCGCCTGGAGCGCCTGCAACGGCCGCCCCGCCGACCCCATCACCGCGGACTCGGTCAGCTCCAACTGCAGCAGATGCGGGGCGAGTCCGGTCTCGGCCAGCGTCTCGGCGACGTCCGCGACCAGGTCCGAGTCCCACACCTGCCGTACGGCCACGTTGACGCTCACGAAGATCGGCGGCTCGTCCGGGTGGTCCAGCTGCCAGCGCCTGGCCTGACGGCAGGCGGTGACCAGGACCCAGCGGCCGAGCTGCACGATCGAGCCGTCCTCCTCGGCCAGTCCGATGAACCGATTCGGCGTCAGCATGCCGAACTGCGGGTGGTTCCAGCGCACCAACGCCTCGACGCCGCGCAGCCGTCCGGTCTCCATCCCCACCAACGGCTGGTATTCCAGGGTGAATTCACCCCGCTCGATGGCGGGGCGGAGCGTGGAGGCCAGCGCCTGGCGGGTCATCCGGTGCGCGTTGCGCTCCGGATCGAACAGCGTCCAGCGGGACTTGCCGTCCGCCTTCGCCCAGTACAGCGTCGTGTCGGCGGCCTGCATCAGGCCGGTGGCCGTCGTACCGGACGCGTGCCGCTCGACCACACCGATCGACGCCGACAGCGACAGCCGCTGCCCCGACAGGTCGAACGGCGCCTGCAGCGCCTTCAGCACCGACTCGGCCAGATCGGCGAGTTGGTCGGTCCCGGTCGAGTCCTCGACGAGCAGCGCGAACTCGTCCCCGCCGAGCCGCGCCACCAGCGGTGAACTCGCCCGGGCGTAACCGGCCTCGTCCGCGCACCGGGTCAGCCGCTCGGCCACGGCCGCCAACAGCCGGTCGCCGATGCGGTGTCCGAGGGTGTCGTTGACCGCCTTGAAGCCGTCGAGGTCCAGATAGCACAGGCCGATCCGCCCGGTGCCGCCCTGTTCGTACGACTCCGCCTCCAGCGCGGCCGACAGCCGCTCGAAGAACAGGGTGCGGTTGGGCAGCCGGGTCACCGGGTCGTGCATCTCCAAGTGCCGCAGCCGCGCCTGGAGTTCACGGCGGGCACTGATGTCGGTGAGCGACAGCAGCACACCGTGCTCCTCGGCGGCGAGCGGTGCCGCACTCACCTGCACCCACAGCACATGCCCATCGGGATGCTTGACCCGCCGCGTACAACTCAACTTGGCCTGCCGCCCGCCCAGCACCTCGCGATACGCATCCCAGGTCCGCGCGTCCGACTTCAGATCCATCAACTCCGCCGCGACCATCCCGGTGAGCGCGGCCCCGGGCTTCCCGAGCAGCGCGCCGAAGGAGTCGTTCGCACTGACCACGAGGCCTTCACGGTCGACGACGGCCATGGCGAGGGGCGCGGCGGAGAAGGCGGAACCGTAGCGACCGCCTTCGGGGGAGTCATGGGGGTCGAGGGAGGCGAGGGGGTCGAGGGACTCGCCGGGGTCAAGGGGGCTGACGGAGTCGCCGGGGTCGACGGGGCCAGCAGACGCACCGGGCTCGCCGGACAGGCTGAACTCGACCGGCACACTGACCGACCCGGGCTTGCGGGATTCGGCGGTGCCGATGTGCTCGGGGGACAGGTTGGCTTCGACCGGCAGGCTGACCGACCCGGGCTTGCGGAAATCGGCGGTGCCGATGAGTTCGGCGGACAGGCTGGCTTCGACCGGCTTGCCGACCGACCCGGTGTTGCGGAACTCGGCGGTGCCGATGAGTTCGGGGGAGAGGCTGAACTCGACAGGGTCGCTGGGCGCGCCCGGCCCGCGGGGCTCGCCCGATTCGACGGGATCGTAGGGCCCGCCGGGCTCGCCGGACGGTCCGCGCACGGGTGACTCCCCGGACGTCCCCGACCTGCGGGACTCGCCGGGATCGGGGAAACCGGACCCCTCGGACCCGGTGACATCTGTGCGAGGTGATGCCCCGCTCTTACTCTCTGTGACGGCTGGCCGGATGAGGTCTGCCGCGGGCGCCGGCCCTTCGGACGTTCCGCTCACCGCTCGCTCCCGCAGTGCACTCGATCTTCGGATGGGTCTCGTCGGGATGGCCGACCGGGTGGGGGGCCGCCGTGCCGTGTCCGTGCAGGAAAGTGTGCCGATCATAGAGGTTGGCCCCCGGCCCTTCCAGCCACTGTCCAGTGTCCCGGAACAACGGCCCTTTCCGGCAGATCGATTCCGCCCGCACCTGGGCAGGTTCTTCAAATGGCCGACCACATGTGACGTTCCGTGAGTGTTTCCGGATGTCGGGCCGGGCGTGTCTCAGCCGTCCGGGCCCCGCCCCTCACCCTTCTGGTGCAGATAAACAGGGCGTACCCCAACAAACCATCACAGGCTGGGTGTCGGTGTCCCGCGAACCCGCTCCCGGAGGTCCACGTGCCGTGTCAGCTCCCCCTGAAGGGGCTCTCCCGTACGGCGCTCAGGGGGCTCACCCAGTGGCGGACCCGGCCCGGACTGCGCGGCACCGCCGCCGTGTTCACCACGATGTCCGCCCTCGCCGCGACCTCGATCATGTCCAGCCAGTCGGTCGCCGAGCCGTTCTCGACCACCCCCTGCGCCCTCAAGCGCACCGACGCCCACCACTCGGAGGGCCTGGACACCTGGAACTCCGCCTACGTACGCCCCACCCGCCCGCTCAACGCGGTGATGGTCTTCCTCTCCTTCCCGGACGCGACCCCGCGGACCACCCCCGCCGAACTCGCCGCCGACCACTTCCCGGCCACCACCCGCTTCTACGAACGCGCCTCCTACGGCAGGTTCACGCTCCGCCCGCACCCCCTGCGGAACTGGATCCGCATGCCGCACCCGTCGACGTCGTACGCCATACAGCGCGACTGGAACCCGGTGAACAGGGCCGCGTACCTCCGCGACGCGCTCGCCGCCTCCGACCCCGAGGTCGACTTCTCGCGCTACGACATCGTCTACTTCGTCGCCGACCCGGACGCCCCCGGCGTGGACTCGGACGCGACGAAGGTCGTCAACCTGGACACCCCGCTGCGCGCCGACGGCACGGACATCCGACGCGTCGTCACGGTCTTCGAGAAGCACCCGCCGGACCGGCTCGTCCTCGCCCACGAGACCGGCCACGTCTTCGACCTGCCCGACCTCTACCACCGGCCGGTGGACGGCAAGGGCGACTGGGACACCTACGTCGGCGACTGGGACCTGATGGGCAGCCAGTTCGGCCTCTCCCCGGACCTGTTCGCCTGGCACAAGTGGAAGCTGGGCTGGCTGGACCCGCGCCAGGTGGTCTGCGTACGGGGCACCGCGCCGACCCGCCTGACCCTGGAACCCGTGGCCGCAGGACCGGGCACCTCGGGCGGCGGTACGGCGGGATCGCCGGCGTTCGGACTCGGCCTCGGGACCAAGCTCGCGGTGGTGCGCACCGGGACGGACAGCGCGCTGGCCTTCGAGGCGCGCAGCCCGGTCGGCAACGACAGCACGGCCTGCAAGCAGGGCATCCTCGTGTACCGGGTGCGCGACGGCGCGGCCTCCGGGAACGGCCCGATCGAGGTCGTCGACGCCCACCCGCACACCGAGGCCTGCTGGGAGACCTCGGTCTACCCGCCGCTCGCCGACGCCCCCGTCTCCCTCGGCGAGAGCTTCACCGTGCCCGGCGATCACGTGAAGGTGGAGGTCGAGGGCCGGACCGCCGCGGGCTCCTGGACGGTGGTGATCACCCCCGGCCCGGAGAGCTGAAGGCCCCTCGGCACGCGGCCTCCCGCTCCAGTCGGCCTGAGCCCGCGCTGTAGCGCTTCTGCTCATTCTTTCCGGAGGTGAGCGAGACACGGGCGGGGAGGCGGGCGGCATGGGTGGGGGAGCCGGAGGCACATGGTGGGGCCGGCGCGTGGCGGCGCTCCGTGATTGGTTCGACGATCTGCTGCTGGCGTTCGGGCTGCCGTACCTCTCCGCGTGCGCCGACGACGACCTTCAGGAACCGCCCGCCGGACACCCGGAACGACTGCGTCCGGATCGCCCGCTCACCGCGTACGAGCTGTGGCTGACGGACCATCTCACCCGGGTCCCGGACATGCGAAAGGCGCCCCCGGATAACCGAGGACGCCCAGGTCAGCGACCTAATCGCTAGTGCGCCGCCAGGGACTCGAACCCCGGACCCGCTGATTAAGAGTCAGCTGCTCTAACCAACTGAGCTAGCGGCGCCTGCTGACGTCGTAGACCTTAGCATCCTGATCGGCGGGAGGAAAAATCGATATCCGCACGGCCGTCCGGGCCGCCCGTACGGCCGCCCAGAGCAGGATTTCGGCGCCGGGAAGCCAGGGTCGGCGGGTGTCCGGTGCGACCAGCCAGCGCGCGTCGAACGGTGCCGGTGCGGCCCCGCCGACCAGCGCCGGGACGGTCACCGCGTCGCCCTTGCCGTGACACAGCAACGGCGGGACCGACCCCGTACGGCTGTGCTCGCCGGGGTGCGTGCCCCACTCCTCCCAGCCCAGCAGCGAGGGCAGTCGCTGAGCCGTGCCGGGGGTGGCGAACAGGAGCATCCGGCCCCGGTAGGTGGCCACCGGTCCCGAGCCGGGGCCCTCCTCCCATAAGCGGTCGACCATGCGGCGGCCGAAGACCGCCGGGGCGCTCACGACGTCGAAGGCGGAGCCGCAGGGGAGGACGACCGGGGCGCCCGGGCGTTCCGTCCAGAGGGCGAGGGTGCTGCGCGGATACGTTCCTGCGGAGGCGAGCCAGGCGGCACCGTCCGAGGTGACGCCCGAGATGTCGAAGCGGTCGGCGAAGGGCTCATCCTGTGTGCTGCTCATGCCGCATAGATCTACCGGCCGTGACCGCCCGGTCTCCGTGGGTTGCCGGAAATCGGGACAGGAGGGGGCGGGAGGGAGTATCTTGCCCGACCGGCATATGCCAGAAGTGCTTTCTGGATGCTTTCTGACGCCGGGGGAGTCACACGAGTCGACCGGTGTCACACCGGGTCGACGGCCCCGCTGTCCCTGCCCTCGCTGCCGCGCAGCAGATCGCGGCCGAACTCGACCATCTTCTTCGCGTAGTCCTCGGTCCACTCGGCGCGCTCGGCGATGTCCGCCGTGGTCAGCCGGTCGAAGCGGCGCGGGTCGGCGAGCTGGGCCGCCGCGATCGCCTGGAACTCCACCGCGCGGTCGGCGGCGGCGCGGAACGCGTGGGTCAGCTCCGTCGCCCGCGTCAGCAGCTCGCGGGGGTCGTCCATCGACTCCAGGTCGAAGAAGTGCTCCGGGTCCTCGGCCGCCTGTGCGGGCTCGAAGAGCAGGGGCGCGGGGCGTAGCCGCGATTCATTGCGACGCGGCGTGTGCTCCGCCATGTCTTCTCCTCCTCGTACGTCATGAATGACCCGCCAGACGAGCCGGACCACCGTCCATTGTCCCCCGACCGCGCAAGTGGCCCTGGGCATACTCCCGAGGCACCGCTCCCACACCGACTCCTTGCTGCCCAGCCGCCTGGCACGCTATTCATCACCGGCCACCCGGACCACGAGGAGCCACTGGTCAAGGTCTCCAGACCACCCGGTGTTCCGACAGATGCGCGAGCACGGCGTGGTTCGCTTCCCAACCGTCAGGGAACTTCACCGTCACCCCCAGCTGTACCGGCTCCGTCGACGGGTGGTCGTCCAGGAGGTCGGTCACGCCTGCTCGGCAGATGACGATGCAGGCGTGGCGGTGGCGGGAGGCGAGGACGCAGAGGCGGCCCGTCTCCAGGTGGAAGGCGGTGGCGTCGGGGCGGCCGGAGAGCGGGTGGAGGACCACCGTGACGTCGAACTCCCGGCCCTGGAGCCGGTTCGCGGTGTCCACGGTCACGTCCGTGACGCCCAGCTCCGCCAGCGCCGCGCGGACCGCCGCCGCCTGGTCCCGGTGCGCGGTGCCCACGGCGACGCGGTCGGCGGTCAGGGGCGTGGGGTCCGGTGAGCGCTCCGACGTGGCCGCGCCGCCCCGGTCCAGCAGGCGTCGTACGACCGTCGCCACCGCCCGCACCGCCTCCGGGTCCGTGCGAGGGGTGTGGCGGGCGGGGAGTTCCAGCAGGCCCCAACCCGACTCGGCCGCCTCGTCGATGACCTGGTCCGGGCCCGAACCGTCCGACGGGACACCGAAGGTGAGCCGCCGGTCGCCGTGGTCCGTGCCGCTGCGGAAGCGGGTGTACGGGTAGAACGCGTCCGAGACCAGCGGGGCCGCCGACGCCGGGAGGCGCCAGGACACCGGCAGGCGGTGCTGCGGCAGTTCGGGGTTGTGGGCCAGGAGTGTCGTCACCGCCGAGGCCGAGGGGTCGTAGGACAGGCCCGCCCACTGCTCCGAGCCGACGATCGCGAACGGGTCCAACTGCCCCGGGTCGCCCACGAACAGCGCCCGCTCGAACAGCCCGGCCACGGCCAGCAGCGAGTCCGAGCGCATCTGGTACGCCTCGTCGACGATCGCGTGCCGCCACGGCTCGTCCACCGTGACGTGCGCCCACTTCGCCGCCGTCGAGATGACGACCGGCAGCCCGGCCAGCTCGCCCGCCTTCGCCGATTTCCGTACGTTCGGCAGGTCGTCCAGCGCCTTGTCGTACGGGTCCGCGTCACTGCTGTGCAGACGGCCGACCGGCAGCTCGCCGTTCTTCTCGGCGAGGCGGACGACGAGGTCGTCGACCTGCGCGTTGGTCTGCGCGACCACCATCAACGGGCGTCCCGCGTCGGCCAGTTCGAGGGCCGCGCGGACGACGAGGGTGGACTTGCCGGCGCCGGGCGGGGAGTCGACGACGACTCCGCGAGCCGTGCCGTGCAGGGTGTCGTGGAGGATCGCGTCGGTCGCGCGTCCTGCCTCGGCACCGGGGTCGAACACGGTCGTCACAGGACGTCCTCCTCGGTCACCGGGTCGGCCGACTCCTGGACGGCACTCTCCTCGCCCGGCGGGCCCCCGTGGGTCCACGGTGTCTCCTCCGGGTCGGGCAGTTTCGCGCCGCCCCGCTGCTCGTGCTCGAAGAGCGTGAAGCAGATCCGGTCGCCCTTCTCCGGCAGCGAACCGGTCTCCGGCTCCTTGCCGCGCCCCATCTTGTCGACGACCCGCAGCACCACCACCGCGCCGTCCTCCTCGTGCCCCACGAACTCCGCCGACTGCGGCTTCCCGCCCAGCGACCGGAACACCTTGGCCCGCTCCCCGAGATGCGGCCGGTCGTCCGTACGCACGGTCACCAGCGGGCGCGGGCGGGGGCTCTTGCCCTCGCTGTACGCCATGACGACATCCGTGACCTCGCCCGCGAACGCCTCCCCGGCGAGCCGCCGCCCGGCCATCACCAGCGGGTCGTCCAGGGCCTCCTGGGCGTCCAGGCGGGCCTGTTCGCGCTCGCGCGTGGCCAGTTTGTTGGCCGCGGTGACCGCGTCGTCGCGGCGCGGCTGCGGGGGCTCGCCGGCGACGATCCGGTCCCGGTGGCCGGTGAACGACCAGCGGTCCCGGGTCCACCGGTCGACGGCGTGCGCGCCCTCCGGCAGTGTCCGCAGCAGGTCGATGCCGTGCCACACCGCGTCCCAGGTGGGACGGGTCCTGCTCTCGACGAGGGACCTGATCTCCCGCTCGGCGGCGGTGAGTTCACCGAGCCGGTCGTCCGCCTCCAGGCCGTCCTCGGCGGCGGCGAGGGCGGTACGCGCGCGGTCGTAGCGCTCGATGGCCGGGGCGAGCAGCTTGTTGTCGAACGCCGGGTCCGTGGCAGGCCCGGCCGGCGGGCACACCAACTGGCCCTGTGCGTCCCGCCGTAGCTCCGCGTCGAGTGCCGCCTCGGCGCCGGAGACGCCGTCCGGCGGGGCGATCCAGGCGAGCAGGGCGCCCAAGTGCTGGTCCTCCAGGCTGGATTGACCGGTGGCCCAGTGCCGGCCGAGCACCTCGGTGAGCGCGAGCAGCAGCGCGGAACCGGGGACCCGGGCCCGCTCCCCGAAGTGGGTCAGCCAGCGCCCCAGCAACGGCACGTGCGGGGGCGCGGGATGCGGGGTCTCCGGGTCCTGCTCGGCGGTCCTGCGGAACCGCATCGAACGCCCCAGCAGCCGCACCAGCTCGACGCCCGCGCGGCTCGGCACGATCAACTGCGGTGCGTCCGCGCACAGTTCGACCTCGACCTTGACCCGCTTGCCGGTCTCCGGATCGGTCTCGTTGCGCTCGGCGGCCTCCACCTCGTCCGCGAACGTGTCGATGTACGGCAGGACCACGTCCGCGAGCTCGGCCAGGAACGCGAACCTGAGGTCCCGGTCACGCGGCTGCGGTACGACGAGCAGCCGCGGCGCGTCCCGGTCCGTGCCGACGAGCGCGCCGAGGGGCGCCCCGGCCTCACCGGCGGTGGTGAGCGGTACGAGGACGAGGGGGCGCGCGGAGAGGTGCCGGTGCAGGACGGTGGCGGTGGGCTGGGCCCGGCCGCTGTCAACGGCCTCCAGGCGGGCGAGAGTCGAGATCAGCGACACGGGGTCCCCTCGGGGTGCGTGACCGGGAACGGGGTGCGGGGGTGCGGGCCGTACGGGATCGCGGTCATCGCGCGCCACCGCCCGGCACGCTCTCCAGGGGCTCGACGAGCCGCAGCCCGGTGGCGCTCCCCGGCACCTGCCCTTGTCGCTCGGCCGCGTCCCGCAGCGCCTCGGCGCGCAGTTCCGCCGCCCTCCGCAGCGCGGCCACCGCCGGGTCGTCCGGGTCGCCGGACTCGCCGTGGGCCGCCGACAGGACCTCGTCGACCGTCGTCAGGTCGCCCAGCTCGGCGCGCAGGGAGCGGCCGAGGGTGGTGACCGCACCCGAGGCGCGGGAGCGGTCGCGGCAGTGGAAGGCCAGCTCGCAGGCGGCCAGGCACTCGGGGGCGTAGGCCGCGGGGACCGACTCGACGGCGGCGGTCAGCTCGGCCGGCGGGCGGTCGGGGGCGAAGCAGGTGCCCTCGGGGAGGGTGTCGGCGATGTCCTCGATGCGGGTGAGGCGGGCCAACTGGCGTCCGGTCACCGCGCGTTGCTTACGGACGTCGACGGCGGACGCGGTCGGCAGGTTCGAGAAGTCCTTCGGGCAGACCAGGAGGACGCGGTGCCGGACCCGGGGCGCGGGCTTCAGCTGCGCCGCGACCTCCTCCAGCGCCAGCACGTACACCGCCGACTGGCGGGCCGCCGCGCCTACCTTCGCCGGGTCAGCCGAACCGTCCAGCATCGGGAAGGACTTGATCTCCACGACCGTCCAACTGCCGTCCGGGTGCACGACCACCGCGTCCGGCTCCAGGAAGGCGGGTGAACCCGCCACGTCCAGGGCGAGCATCGGATGGTCGAGCAGGGTCCAGGCGGCGGCCTCGGAGGCCTCGCGCAGCGCGAGTGCCGTACGGGCCGCGCGCCCCTCGGGGCCGATCGCGGCCAGCTCGGGCACCCGCGCGCGGGTCGGCGGCTCGGCGCCCGGGTCCAGCTTCTCGTGCACCAGCCGCAGCAGCTCCGCGCCGCCGTCCGCCTTCACCTTGGCCTCGAACGCGTTGCCCCGCATGAACGCGAACTGGGACTGTCCGAAGGCCGACGGCGAGCCGAGCGCGTCGGCCAGCACCGCCTTGTTCACCCCCGCGCCGTCCAGGATCGCGCGGCGCTTGCAGCCCGGGTTCGCGGCCAGGGCCGCGAGGGCGCGGGCGTCCAGCGCCTTGGCAGGGACGTCGGGGCCGCGCAGCTCAGCGAGCCGGTGCCGGAGCGCCGTCCCCCGCGTCCGTGGGGGAGGCACCCGGCTCGGCTCCGGTACCGAGCTGTGACTCGCGCTGCCGTGGAATTCGCTCACCCGGGGAAGTCTGGCATCCGCCACTGACAATTGAGGTTTCTGAGCCGCGAGAGGCATCACGGGAAGCGCTCCGGGCGGCGTCACGCGAGCGGGCCGCGACGAGTGAGCCGCGTCCCTCGAACCGCGTCCTGATCCGGTCCGCGGCCTTCATCACCTGCGGCGCCAGCAGGAACCCGAGACCCATCACGACCACGCCCGCGACCGCGTCGAGGAGGTAGTGGTTCGCGGTGCCCATGACCACGATCGCGGTGAGCAGCGGATAGGCGACCCCGACGGCCTTGGTCAGCCGGTTGCCGCCGTAGCGCCAGAGCATCACTCCGCACCACAGGGCCCAGCCGCAGTGCAGGCTCGGCATCGCCGCGTACTGGTTCGTCATGCCGCCGAGGCCGCGGGGGGCGCTCGCGTCGCCGCCCCACCAGCCGTACGAGCTGTACTTGGCCATCGTGTCCACGAAGCCGTAGCCGGGGGAGAGGAGGCGGGGCGGGCAGGTAGGGAGGAGGGTGAAGCCGATCAGGCCGATGAACGTGGAGGTCATCAGCCAGGTGCGGGCCGCGCGGTAGACCTGCGCGCGGGACCGGAACAGCCAGATCAGGATCGCGGGCGTCACCAGGTAGTGCAGTGACGCGTACCAGAAGTCCGCGGGTATCCCGAGCCAGGCCTCGCGCGTGAAGAGGCGGTTCAGCGGGTGCTCGGCGTTGATGTGGAGGAACTTCTCGATGCGCAGGATCGCCAGGCCGTGGTCGACGGCGCTCGCCGTGTCGCCCCTGGCCAGCAGGCGGCCCGCCGAGTACGAGGCGTACACCATGAGGATCAGCGGCAGCTCGGTCCACCAGCGCAGCCGGCTTCGCCGGTCCGCCTCGATGCCTGGTGTCTCGGTCTGCGGCATCCGATCGCCCTCCCCCTTCTGTGCTGGTGCGCTGCCCATGGTCCGGCTTCCCGATAGCCCGGTCGGGACACTTTACGGCGTATGTGCGCGCCCTGTTTCGGGCGCCCCGGACCTCAAAGACGCAGAGATCGCCCCCTGGGTTGCCCTTCTCAAGGGTGAGCGATGATGGAGTGATCCGCCTCCCGCGTCTCGCGTATCCCGTTGTATCCCGGAAAGGTCCCTCATGGCACCGCGCATCCTGTTGGCCCGGCACGGACAGACCGAATGGTCACTGTCCGGGAAGCACACCGGCAGGACCGACGTTCCGCTCCTCGAAGAGGGCCGACGCGGCGCCAAGGTGCTCGGTGAGCGACTGCACAGGCCCCCCTTCGACGGCCTCCCCGGAGTCGAGGTCCGCACCAGCCCGCTGGCACGCGCGCGTGAGACCTGCGAACTCGCCGGCTTCGGCGACCGCGCCACCGACTGGGACACCCTCATGGAGTGGGACTACGGCGCCTACGAGGGCATGACCCCGGAGGAGATCCGTTCCGTACGTCCCGACTGGCTGATCTGGCGCGACGGCGTCCCCGAAGGGGAGACCCTCGCCGAGGTCACCGCCCGCGCGGACGAGGTCGTCGCCTGGGCCCGGGCCGAGGACCGCGACGTCCTGGTCTTCGCCCACGGCCACATCCTCCGCTCGATCGGCGCCCGCTGGCTCGGCCTGCCGATCGACTTCGCGGCCCGGATACGCCTCAACCCGACGTCCCTCTCCGTACTGGGCTGGGCCTACGGAGACCCGGCCGTCGAGAGCTGGAACGACGTGGGTCATCTGGTCCCGTAGGCGGCAATCGCCCAGCCCCACGGACCCGCGACGAACCACACCGCATCCTCCGCCGCGCCTAAGCCGCGGTACGAGGCAGATTCGAGTGCCTCTCCAGGAACGTCGACACCCCCGACGCCCTCTTGTGGGGCAACAACACCCGCGCGGTCCCGGCCAACATTGTCTGGATCCGGGACGACTGCACCAGATCCAGGAGATCCAGCACCCGCATCCCCGCGGTGGCCGCCTCATCAGGACGCCCGCCCCGCGCGAGATCATCAGCGAGCTCGGCCATGTACAGCGCGATGTTCCGGGTGAAATGCGGGTCCTGGAGCTGCGCCGCCCGCCGAGCGTGCCGCGCGGCCCGAGGCCAGTCACCGAGGGTGGACCAGCACTGCGCCTCAAGCCCCTCCAGCTCGGCCTCCCCGTAGAAGCTCATCCACTCCGGGTCCGCATCCGAGTGCCCCCGCGAGAACAGCGCCTGCGCCCGGGCCAGCGCCTGCTCGCACCCGGTGCGGTCGGCGAGCCCCGCCCAGCCGCCCGCCTCGCGCAGCGCGAGCAGCGACATCAGGCGGGCGGACCCCAGCGGCCGCCCCACCCGCTGCGCGGCCTGCGCGGCGCGCACCGCCTCGCGCGGCCGGCCGGCGTCCCGCGCGAGGAACGCCGTATTGCAGAAGGCGTGTGCCTCAAGGCCGGCGTCGCCGGTCATCCGGGCCGTGGCGAGGGCCTCCGCGTAGTGCGAGCGGGCGTCGTCGAAGCGGCCGGAGTCATGGGCCAGCCACCCCACGGAGATGGCGAGTTCACCGGCGCCGGAGTGCAGTCTCTCGGCGACGGACTGCCGGGTGGTGCCCGCGTCGAGCAGGGCGTACGCGGCGCGCAGCGGGGCCGCCGCGCGCCGGTAGAGGCCGTCGGCGCCGTGCCGGTCGTCGAGCAGCCGGATTCTGCGGACGGCCTCTTCCAGGGCGCCCGCCTCGCTCGTGCCGGGACGGCGGACGGAACGTTCCGCTGCCCGGGCGTCGAAGGTGAGCCCGAGCGGGCCCAGCGTGCCGGCGGCCACCGTGACGGTGCCGCCCCTCATGAATGCGCGACGCAGCACGTCGCTCTCCTCGTGGTTCTCGTGGTTCTCGTGCGTGTCGTACGGGTCCTGCGTGTCATACGGCTCGTGCACCCTCCGCGTCTCACCCGCCCCGGCCGCCTCAGTCGCGAAGGGGGCCGGGCTCGTGAGGTGTGCGGGGGGCGTGTCCTCGGCGGTGCGCGCCCCGCGTCCGCGTACGGACGAGCGGGGCGCGAAGCCGAGGTCGGCGAGCGTGCGGCCGGGGAACATGTGCAGGAACACCCGTTCGTACGCGTAGTTGGGGCAACGGATCTCACCGGCCTCGACGCGGCCGACGTAGCGCGCGTCGCAGCTGACCCGCTCGCCGATCTCCCGCGCGGACCGGCGTACGGCCGCGGCGAACTCCGCCGGTGAGCGCTGTCCGCGCAGCCGCCGGAAGGCGAGATTGGGTCTCGGTGGTTGGGGGAACGGGGGCGGGGTCACCATTGACGACGCCATGGCCGGGTCCTCTCGTGCGAACCGTCGAACCATGCCGGATTCAGGGTGACTTGTTGAGTGACGCCCTGTTTCCAGCGGGCAAGAACGTACCTGCTGTGCACGGTCCGCCACGCAGGGTTTGGCTACAAACCGGATATCTCATCCGCGATCTGCCATGAACTGCCATCCTTTGCGGCGGACTTGTGCCGTAGCCGTTGACGCCTCGACGCGTTGAACTCCATGGACCGGGAGCCACCCGACTCCCGACCCGCTCGTCCAAGGAGGGGTTCCGTGGTGGAGACCGGGATGGAGTCACGGCAGAGCGTCGATCCTCGAATGCCGAGCGCGGAGTGCAGTGCGCCACCGTTCGCGGACTCGGCCTGCGATCTGGTGACGGTGCCGACGCGGCAGGGGCTGGAGGCGGTGGACATCCTGCGGCGCGGTGCGTGCGACGGGGTCGGACCCGTGCTGCACGACGACGGCGACGACACCCTCGGCTTTCTGGTTCCGCCGGGTACGGCGGCGGCGTGGGATCTGCCGGGGAGCACGTGTACGGAGACCAACGGGCGGGGGTTGCGGCTCGCGCCCGACCCCGAGCCCCCTGTCGAGGGTTCCGACTGGCTGCTTCCGCCTGGCGATGCCGATCTCGCTACCGACCCCGAGGTGCTGCGTGCTGCGCTGGGTGAGGCGGCTCGGTTGATCGAGGCGGCGGACGGCTGTCGATAGCTCCGCAGGGAGGTCGTGGTCATCCGCGGGCCGGTGGGGGCTGGTCGCGCCCACGCGGCGGAGCCGCATATCGACACAGCCCCGCGCCCCTTCAGGGCGCTGATGCCAGCCGGGGCTTGTAGGGCGAGCGCGCCGGACCTTCCCCGGCCGCCGATAATGAGGCAATGGGAAAGTCCAGGAACAGTCGGCGCGGTGGTGCCGGGGCCGCCGAGGCCGTCGTCGAGCCCGTCGACGGTGGGCTTGCCGAGCTCATACCCGATCGGGAACGCGCGCGTGCCTGGACGCTGCTGATCGACGGGGCGCCGCAGTCGTACGTCGATCTCGACGACCCCGCCTATCTGTCCTTCGAGTACCAGCGCAGGCTCGGGCACGTCATCGATCTCGCCGCGCCCGCCGGGAAGCCGATCCACGCCGTGCACCTCGGCGGCGGAGCCCTCACGCTCGCCCGGTATGTCGCCGCGACCCGCCCCCGTTCCACCCAGCAGGTCGTCGAGTTCGACGCGGCGCTCGTCCAACTGGTCCGGCGGGAGCTGCCGTTGGACCCGAACGCGCGGATCAGGGTGCGCTCCACCGACGCCCGCGCGGGGCTCACGAAGGTGCCCGACGGGTGGGCCGACCTCGTCGTGGCCGATGTCTTCAGCGGAGCCCGGACGCCCGCCCACCTGACGTCCACCGAGTTCCTCGACGAGGTGCGCCGCGCGCTCAAGCCCGGTGGGATCTACGCCGCCAACCTCGCCGACGGACCTCCGCTCGCGCATCTCCGGGGCCAGATCGCCACCGTGGCCGCCCGGTTCGCGGAACGCGCGCTGATCGCCGACCCGACCGTGCTGCGCGGCAAGCGGTTCGGCAACGCCGTGCTCGTCGCCTCCGAACACCCGCTGCCCGTCGCCGAGTTGACCCGCCGCGCCGCCTCCGACCCGCACCCGGGACGGCTCGAACACGGCCGGGAACTCACCGACTTCACCGGCGGCGCGGTCCCGGTGACGGACGCCGCGGCGGTCGCCTCACCCGCACCGCCCCCGTCCGTGTTCCGCTAGGGCGTACCCGCAACTCACCGATCCCGGTTAGTAGTTGCCGACGTCCACGCGCGGTGCCCCGTCGTGCCACGTGCAGATCACCGACACCTTGTCCGTGCCCTTGGTGAACTCCACCCGGAGCCACGAGTCGGTCTTCCACACCTGCATCGCCCAGCCCGTACCCGGCGTCGCCGACACCAGCGTCACGTAGTCCGGGGCGAGATCGAGCACCACCCGCCCGCCGTCCGTGGCGTAGCTCTTGACCTGGCCGGAGGGGGACGTGGTCGGGGACGGGCTGGTGGTGGTCGCCGTCCTCGTCGGGGCCGCGCTCGGGCTGCGGGTCGGCGTCGGAGTGCTCGACGGGCTCGGGGACGACTCGGGGCTCGGCGTGGCCGAGGCCGGTGGTGTCGCCTCCTGCGCGGTCGCGCCGACCGCCGTGATGGGCAGGGCGCGCGGAGGGTCGTAGGCCGTGCCGGTCATGACCGTGTGGACGCCCCACCAGGACAGCGTGACGGCCGCGCCGGTGGCCAGTGACCAAGCCAGCACGTGGACGAGCCCGTTGACGAGTCCTCTGCGCATCGCCGCCATACTGCCTCACGCGGCCCACGGGTGTCCCGTCGATGTCCCACCGGTTGTCCACAGGCGGGAGTTGTCCACAGGCCCGGATACGGGTCGCCCGCATGGCGTACGGTGCGGCGCATGGCAAGTGTGCTCGTGGTCGAGGACGACCAGTTCGTGCGCTCGGCCCTCATCCGGCATCTGACCGATGCGGCGCACACGGTGCGCAGTGTCGGTACGGCACTTGAGGCGCTGCGCGAGGTCGCCCATTTCCGTTTCGACGTGGTCATTCTCGACCTCGGACTGCCCGACCTGGACGGGTCCGAGGCGCTGAAGATGCTGCGCGGGATCACCGATGTCCCTGTGATCATCGCCACCGCGCGGGACGACGAGTCGGAGATCGTCCGCTTGCTGAACGCGGGCGCGGACGACTACCTCACCAAGCCCTTCTCGGTCGACCACCTCTCGGCCCGCATGTCCGCGGTGCTGCGACGCTCCCGCGCCGGCACCGGCGAGGCACCCCCGTCCTCGGTGATCCGCGTCGGCGGCCTGGCCGTGGACCCGCTGCGCCGCCAGGCCGAGCTGGACGGCGTCCGACTCGACCTCACCCGCCGCGAGTTCGACCTCCTCGCCTTCCTCGCCGGCCGCCCCGGCGTGGTCGTCCCGCGCAAGGAACTCCTCGCCGAGGTCTGGCAGCAGTCCTACGGCGACGACCAGACCATCGACGTCCATCTGTCGTGGCTGCGCCGGAAGTTGGGGGAGACCGCGGCCCGGCCGCGCTATCTGCACACCCTGCGCGGGGTCGGCGTGAAGCTGGAGCCACCGGGAGCGGAGCCGCTGCGATGAGGTGGGCGCTGGTCAGAGTCTGTCTGGCGATCGCGGCGATGGTCGTCGTCGCCTTCGCCGTGCCGCTCGGCCTGGTCATCAAGGAGATGGCCCGCGACCGCGCCTTCTCGAACGCCGAGCGGGAGGCCGCCGCCGTCGCCCCCGCGCTGTCCATCACCACCGACCGCGACCAGCTCGACAAGGTCGTCGCGTCCGCGGGCGCGGACTCCGGGATGGCCGTCCACATACCGGCCGGGGACGGGAAGGCGGCCGTAGACATCGGCCGGCAGCGCGCCGCCGACAAGGACATCGCGACCGTACGGAAGCTGGGCCGCGCCTCCACCACCGAGGTGCCCGGCGGCTCCGTCCTGCTCCAGCCGGTCGCGCTCAGCTCCGGCGAGATATCCGTCGTCGAGGTCTACGTCCCCGAGTCCGAGGTGAGCAACGGCGTGGGCACGGCCTGGGCGGTGCTCGCCGGCGTCGGCATCGCGCTGATCGTCGGGTCCGTCGCGGTCGCCGACCGGCTGGGCGTACGGATGGTGCAGCCCGCGCAGCGCCTGGTCGAGGGCGCGCACGAACTGGGGGAGGGCAAGCTGGGCGCGCGGGTGCCCGAGGAGGGGCCGACCGAACTGCGGCTGGCCGCGGTGGCGTTCAACTCCATGGCCGACCAGGTCGTACAACTGCTGGCCAATGAAAGGGAGTTGGCGGCCGATCTGTCGCACCGGCTGCGCACACCGCTCACCGTGCTGCGGCTCAACGCGGCCTCGCTCGGGGAGGGGCCTGCCGCCGAGCAGACGCGGACGGCCGTCGCGCAGCTGGAGAAGGAGGTCGACACGATCATCCGGACCGCGCGCGAGGCCAAGCCGCAGACCGTGGCGGCCGGGCCCGGTGCCGGGTGCGACGCGGCCGAGGTGGTGCGTGAGCGGATGCGGTTCTGGTCCGCGCTCGCCGAGGACGAGGGCCGCAAGGTGCGGGTCGCCGGGGTGGAGCGGCCGGTGCGCATACCCGTGGCCCGCGCCGACCTGGTCGCGGCCCTGGACGCCCTGCTGGGCAACGTGTTCCGGCACACCCCCGAGGGCACGGCCTTCGCGGTCGACGTGCACAACAGCGAGGACGCGGTGATCGTGCTCGTCTCGGACGCGGGCTCCGGCATACGCGACCCCGAGGCGGCGATGGCCCGCGGGCGCGGTTCCGGCAGCGCCGGGTCGACCGGGCTCGGGCTGGACATCGTGCGCCGGCTCGCGGAGGCGACCGGCGGGGACGTCCGGATCGGCTCCTCGGTGCTCGGCGGCACGGAGGTGCGGATCTGGATTCAGCTGGACGGACGCGAGCCCGAGCGCAACGGCCATCGAGGAGCCGTACGACGACGTCGGCGCGGCCGATTGGTCTCAACCTTTAACCGTTCCCGATCCCTTCCTTAAGCGCACCCTAAGATCGTCAACCGCCGCCCGGAACAGGCGTTTTGCCTGGTTCCGGATCGCTAGCGTGCTGCCGCACCCCCACCCCGTACGGCGAAAGCAGGCACGCGATGAGCACGCACCGGCGCAGGATCAGCAAGAGGAACAAGGTGATCGGCGGAGTGGTCGCCGCGGCGGTGGTCGGTGGCGGCGCGATCATGCTGACCGGTATCGCCCAGGCGGCGAGCGTCGGCGCGGCGTACACCAGGACCAGCGAGTGGTCCACGGGGTACACCGCGCAGTACGTCGTCACCAACACGACCGGTGCCAGAGAGAAGGACTGGACGCTGGAGTTCGACCTCCCGTCCGGCGCGACGCTCAGCTCGCTGTGGAACGCCGAGTCGAGCGTGAGCGGACAGCACGTCACCGTGAAGCCGCCGAAGTGGGACACCGACGGTCTCGCGGCCGGCGAGTCCGTCACCGTGGGCTTCGTGGTCAGCGGCACCGCCCAGCCGACCGGCTGTCTCATCGACAACGCCAAGTGCTCGACGGACAGCACCGCGACGCCGGAGCCGAGCGGCCGCCCGACCGAGACGTCCACGCCGACGGCCACCCCCACGGCCAAGCCGACCTCCACCCCCACCCCCACGCCCACCGCGCCCTCCGCCTCCCCGACCCAGACCACCGGCACCGGCACCGGCACGGCGGCGGGCGCGGGCTTCGCCCCGTACGTCGACACGTCCCTCTACCCGGCGTTCGACCTGCTCGCCAACGTCACCGCGACCGGCGTGAAGAACTACAACCTCGCCTTCATCACCGACGGCGGCGGCTGCACCCCGAAGTGGGGCGGCGTGACGGACCTCGCGAGCGACGGCGTGGCCTCCCAGATCGGCGCGCTGCGCGCCAAGGGCGGCGACGTGCGGGTCTCCTTCGGCGGCGCGTCCGGCTCCGAGCTGGCGACGACCTGCGGTTCGGCGAGCGCGCTGGCGACGGCGTACGGCAAGGTCGTGGACGCGTACGGCCTCACCAAGGCCGACTTCGACATCGAGGGCGGCGCGCTGCCCAACACGGCGGCGAACACCATCCGCGCCCAGGCGATAGCGAAGCTCCAGCAGCAGCACCCGAACCTGGACGTCTCCTTCACGCTCCCGGTGATGCCCGAGGGCCTCACCCAGGACGGCGTGAACCTGCTGTCCAACGCCAAGTCCAACGGCGTGAAGATCAGCACGGTCAACATCATGGCGATGGACTACGGCCCCGCGTACAGCGGCGACATGGGCACCTACGCCACCCAGGCGGCGACCGCGACCCAGGCTCAGGTCAAGAGCGTGCTGGGCCTGTCCGACAGCGCCGCCTGGAAGGCCGTGGCGGTCACCCCGATGATCGGCGTCAACGACGTCGCGTCCGAGATCTTCAAGGTCGACGACGCGACCCAGCTGGTCGACTTCGCCAAGTCCAAGGGCCTGGGCGGCCTTTCGATGTGGTCCGCGACCCGCGACAAGCAGTGCGCCGGTGGCGCGCAGCCGGCGGCGGACGCGACGTGCAGCTCGATCGTCCAGGGCGCGAACGCGTTCTCCAAGGCGTTCGCCGCGTTCCAGTAGGTCAGTAGGGCAAGGGAGTTGGGCGCACCCGGAGATCTCCGGGTGCGCCCAACTGGCGTATCCGGCGGGGCGATTGAGAGGGCAGGTCGACCCCGCGTGGCTCAGAACGGCCCGGGGCCGCCGAAGCCCCCGAACCCGCCCGGTCCCCCCGGCCCGCCGCCGAACCGCGAACTTCCGCCCCCGGCCTGCCTCTTGCCGAAGGGGACCGCGCCGCCGACGATCTGAGTGGAGCGGGCCGGGCGTCGGCGGCAAGGCGCAGGTCAGCGGTGCAGCGCCCCCACCACACCCTCCACGACCGCCAACACCTCACCGCTGCGCACGAGTTCGGCGATGTGCTCGATGTCGGTGTGGAAGACGCGGTCCTCGTCGACGGTCGGTACGGTCTCCCGGATCCGGGCCCGGAGGGCCTCCGCCGCCGGGGAGGGGGAGAGCGGGGCGAGGAGGTCGAGGGCCTGGACGGCGCACATCAGCTCGATGGCTATGACGTAGGCGAGTTTGCGGGTCGCGCGGTACGCCTTCAGGGCCGCCCAGTAGGCGTTGCCGACGGTGTCCTCCTGGTTGGCGGAGGTGGTGACGTTGTCGGCGGAGGCGGGGACGGCCAGGCCGCGCAGTTCCATGGTGAGGGCGGCGGCCGTGTACTGGGCGATCATGTAGCCGCTGTTCAGGCCCGGTTCGCGGACCAGGAAGGCGGGCAGCTCGCTGAAGTTGCTGTTGACCATGCGGTCGGTACGGCGTTCGGAGACCTTGGCGAGGACCGTCATCGCGTTGACCATCGTGTCGGCCTGGATGCCGACGTACGTGCTGTCGCAGTTCGCCCCGCTCAGCGCGACCCCGTCCTCGCCCTCGGGGTGGATGACCGGGTTGTCGCCCACGGAGTGCAGCTCCTCGACGACGACCTCCCGCGCCTGCGCCAGCGCCCGCTTCGCGCCGCCGTGCATCTGCGGTACGGCCCGCAGGGACAGGCTGTCCTGGAGCCGGTGGTCGATGAACTCGGCGCAGATCGCGCTGGATTCGGTCAGCCGCCGCAGGTTCTCGGCGACGGCCGCCTGCTCGGGGTGCCGCTTCCGCTCCTGGATCCGGGCGTCGTAGGCGCGGACGGTCCCCTTGAGCGCCTGCACCGAAAGGCTCGCGGCCACGTCCGCCGTAGTGGCCGCGACTCCCGCGTCGTGGGCGGCCAGTACGGCTGTCGCGGTGACCGAGTGCGTCCCGTTCGTCAGGGACAGCCCTTCCTTGCAGGCGAGTTGGGCGGGACTCTCGCCGATCCGGGCCAACGCCTCGGCGCCGGGCAGGAGTTCGTCGCCGTACCAGGCCCGGCCCTCGCCCAGGAGGACGAGCGCCATGTGTGCCTCGGGGGCCAAGTAGCCGACGGAACCCTCGCCTGGAACGTGCGGGGTGACCCCCGAGTTGAGCATCCGCCGGATCAGCTCCAGCGTCTCGAACCGGATGCCGGAGAACCCCTCCCCGAGCCCGACCAACTCCATCAGCGCGATGGCCCGGACGACCTCCACGGGCAACGGCTCCCCGACCGACACGGCGTGCGACCGCACGATGTTCCGCTGCAGCCGCTCGGCGTCCGCCGGGTCGATGACCTCCGTGACGTTGTCGCCGAACCCGGTGGTGACGCCGTAGACGAGGCGGTTCTCGGCGAGGAAGCGCTCGACCAGGGCGCGGGACTTGCGTACCCGGTCGACGTAGACCGCGTCGAACTCGACCCGGGCGCCGTGCCGCGCGACCGCGACGAACTGCTCGACGGTGATCGGCTCCCGGCCCAGGGTGACGGCCACGGACATCTCCTCGCGCTTGACGTGTATCCATTCACTTGCGGATCGAATGAATCACTCTATTTAGCGCGTGGCAAGGGCGGTCTCACGGACGGGCGGCCGCACCCCGCCGAGGCGCCCCTCCGTGACACACCGAGGCGCGGCACGCCCCCCATGGCATGCCGCGCCTCGCCCCCGTCCCCCGGTTTCCCCGTGGGTCAGGCGTCCTCCGCCGAGGGGAGCGTGCCCGTGCGGGCCGCCTCGCCGTACCACCGGGCGCTCGACTTGGGCGTACGGGCGAGCGTCGCGTAGTCGACGTACACCGCGCCGAACCGCTTCCCGTAGCCGTACGCCCACTCGAAGTTGTCCATCAGGGACCACAGGTAGTAGCCCCGTACGTCCGCGCCGTCCGTGATCGCGCGCCGCACCTCCGACAGATGGCCGCGGAGGTAGGCGATCCGCTCCGGGTCGTGGACGTTGCCCTCCGGGTCGGGCTTGTCGTCGTAGGCCGCGCCGTTCTCCGTGACGTACAGCGGCAGGCCCGGTGCCTCCCGGGTGTACCGGTGGATCAGGTCGTAGAGGCCCGTCGGGTCGATCGTCCAGCCCATCTCCGTGCGCTCGCCGGGGGTCTGGAGGAACGCCACGTCGTCCGCGCCCGGCCAGGGGGAGAACGCGCTCAGGCCGTGACCGTCGGCGCGCGGGCTGCCGGCCGGGGCCGCCTCGGTCGCCTCGACCAGGGTGGGGGTGTAGTAGTTCAACCCCAGTGCGTCCAGCGGTTGGTGAATGAGCGTCAGGTCGCCGTCCTGGACGTACGACCAGTCGGTGACCGACCGGGTCGCCTCCAGCAGTGACTTCGGATACGACCCGTGCAGCATCGGTCCGTGGAACACGCCGTTGGCCAGGTCGTCGATCTTCCGGGCCGCCGCCATGTCCTCCGGGGAGAGTGAAGCGGGCCTGACCACCGAGGAGTTGAGGCTCACCGCGATCGAGCTGCGGGCCGGTATCGCGGTGCGCAGCGCCGAAGTCGCCAGTCCGTGCGCCAGGTTGAGGTGATGCGCGGCCTTGAGGGAGGCCGCCGGGTCCGTACGGCCCGGTGCGTGCACGCCCGAGCCGTAGCCCAGAAAGGCGCTGCACCAGGGCTCGTTGAGGGTGATCCACTGCTCCACGCGGTCGCCCAGGGCGTCGCCCACGATCTGTGCGTACTCGGCGAAGCGGTACGCCGTGTCGCGCTCGGGCCAGCCGCCCGCGTCCTCCAACTCCTGGGGGAGATCCCAGTGGTAGAGGGTCAGCGCGGGCTTGATGTCGTGCGCGAGCAACTCGTCGACCAGGCGGCGGTAGAAGTCCAGGCCCACCTGGACCGCCGGGCCCCGGCCGGTCGGCTGCACCCGCGGCCAGGAGACCGAGAAGCGGTACGCCGTCAGACCCAGGTCCGCCATCATCGCCACGTCGTCGCGGTAGCGGTGGTAGTGGTCGACAGCGATGTCACCGTGCTCACCACCGGCCGTCCGGCCCGGCGTATGACTGAACGTGTCCCAGATCGAGGGCGTACGGCCGCCCTCCCGCACCGCCCCCTCGATCTGGTAGGCGGAGGTCGCGGCGCCCCAGAGGAAGGCAGGGGGAAAGACCGCGGTCGTCAGGTCGGGCATGGAACCGCTCCCATGGGTCGAGTGGCGCCCATTATGCATGGGAGCGCTCCCATGGGTAAAGGGGGTCGCGCAACCGACGTTTTTCGCTTGCGGCCGGGGCCTTCCACGGGTGCCTCCCGGGGTCTTCCGCTCGTGCCGCCCGGCGTTTTTCGCCCGCGCAAGGCACTCGTCCGGTGAGGGCACCGCTGAGGCGAACTCCCGCGCTGCCCGTACCGCCCGCACTACCCACGCCCCCGGCGTCTTTCGCCCGCCCCCGGCACTCGACGGGCGCGGGCGCCGCTGAGGCGAACTGGCGCGCCGCCCGCACTACCCACGCCCCCGGTGTCATTCGCCCGACTCCGGAGTCATCCGCGCGTGCCTCCCGGCGCCTTTCACCCGCGCCCGGTACTCGACCGGCGAGGACACCGCTCAGGCAAACTCCCGCACCACCCGCACCACCCGCGCCCCCGGCGTCTTCCGCCCGCGCCCGGCGCTTTCCGCCCCCGCCCGGTGTCTTCCGTCCGCCCCCGACGCTTTCGCCCGCGCCCCCCGGCATCCTCCGCCCCGCCCCCCGCCGTAGTCCGCCCCCGCCCCCCCCCAAGCCCCCCTCACGCCGACTCCCGCACCACCAACCGCGTAGGCAGGACCACTTGGCGGTGACCGTCCCCGCGGTGGGCGATTTCGTCGAGCAGGATGCTTGCCATGGTGCGGCCCATCTCCTCCAGTGGCTGGCGGACGCTGGTCAGCGGGGGGTCGATGTGCCGGGCCACGATCGAGTCGTCGAAGCCGACTACGGCGACGTCGTCCGGCACGCGCCGGCCTGACGCGCGTAGCTCCAGCACCGCACCCGACGCCATCACGTCCGACGCGGCGAAGACGGCGTCGAGGCCGGGCCGTCTGCGCAGCAGCTCCCGCATGGCCGCCCGGCCGCCCTCCTCGCGGAAGTCGCCGTACGCGATCAGGTCCTCGTCGACGGTGATGCCCGTGCCCGCCAACGCCTCGCGGTAGCCGTCGAGTCGGGCCTGCGCGGCGTCCATGTCCAGGGGCCCGGTGATGGTGGCGACGGTCCGGCGGCCGGTGGCGAGCAGGTGCTCGACGGCGATCCTGGCACCGCCGTTGTTGTCCGCGCGGACGTGTCCCAGCGCCTCCCCCTGCCCGCGCCGCCCGGCCAGCACGGTCGGCACGGCGAGTTCGTGCAGCTGATCGGGCAGGGTGTCGCCGCTGTGGACCGCGAGGATCAGCACGCCGTCCACCCGGTGGGCGGACAGGTAGGTGGCCAGCCGCGCGTACTCCTTCTCGTCCGGCGTCAGGACCAGCAGCAACTGCATCTGAGCGCTGGCGAGTTGGGCCGAGACACCGCGGATGATCCCCGAGAAGTAGGGCTCGGAGAAGAGCCGGTCCTCGCCCTCGGGGACGACCACGGCGACCGAGTCGGTACGCCGGGTCGCCAGCGAACGGGCGGCCGGGTTGGGGACGTAGCCGAGTTCGTCGATCGCCCGCTCCACGGCCGCGCGGGCGTGGTCGCTCACCTTGGGGGAGCCGTTGATGACCCGGGAGACCGTGCCGCGGCCGACGCCGGCGAGCGCGGCCACGGCGTTGAGCGTCGGGCGCCGGACGTCCGCGCGCCGGGGCGGCTGCTCGGCAGGGCTCATCGTTCACCTTCCGGCGATCAGTGGGGACTTGCCTCATTCTTGCCCAGAAATTCGGGCGGCGGCCCGGCTGGGCGGCTCCGGTGCCGTACCCGCTCGGCGACTCCTTGGATCACCTGCGTAAATCCTGTGCGCGACCGGCCCGTGTCCGGCCGGTGACGCCTGGTGGAGCGACACATTCACGTGACGTACGGAACACGCTTGCGCAACAAGCCCGTTTTCAAGTCTTGACACCCGGCCCGGCACGAAGGAGTCTTCCGGCATGCCGCGTGGGAGCGGTCCCACGGAATCTCGGGGGCCTCCTCCCGTGTGGATGAAACCACCAACGGCCCGTCCCTCTATCTCGCATGGCACACCGTTGACCAGCACCTTTTCACTGCACGTCCAGTGCCGTGGGCTGGCCGCTGCTCGAAACGAGAGGGCAGGTCCGGATCGTCGAGCCTCGGCGGTCCGATTCCTGAGACCCCGTTCCCCACTGGAACAAGGAGTAGTGGAATGCGCATCACCCGTACCGGCGGCGGCCAAGGCCGCAGAGCAGCGGCCCTGACCACGACGGTCCTGACAGCCTCGGCCCTGTTGCTGACCGGCTGTAGCAGCGACAGCTCCTCGGACGCCAAGGACTCGAACGGGAACATCACTCTCACGGTGGCCGACTACGGGCAGTTCGGTTACAAGGAAGCCGGCCTGTTCGCCCAGTACCACAAGCTGCACCCGAACATCACGGTGAAGGAGAACGTCACCGCCAACGAGGCCGACTACTACCCGAAGATGCTTCAGCAGCTGAACACGGGCAGTGGCCTCGCGGACGTGCAGGGCATCGAGGTCGGCCGCATCAAGGAGGTCGTCGACACCCAGGCGGCCAAGTTCACCGACCTGAGCAAGTCGATCAACGTGAGTGACTGGGTCTCCTGGAAGGAGAAGCAGGCCACCGCGTCGGACGGTTCGGTCATCGGCGCCGGCACCGACATCGGCCCGATGTCCCTGTGCTACCGCTCGGACCTCTTCAAGGCCGCGGGCCTGCCGAGCGACCGTGACTCGGTCGCCAAGGCCGTCGCCGGCGGCTGGGAGGACTACCTCAAGCTCGGCGAGAAGTTCAAGGCGAAGGCGCCCAAGGGCACCTACTTCATGGACTCCGCGAGCGCCATGTACAACGCGGTCGTCAGCTCCTCGGCCGAGCAGTACTACGACGCTTCCGGCAAGGCCGTCTACAAGAACAGCCCGGCCGTGCAGCAGGGCTGGAACCTGGCCGCGGAAGCCGCGTCCAAGAAGCTGACCGAGGGTCTGCCCCAGTTCACCGACGCCTGGACGGCGGCGCTGCGCAAGGGCACCGTCGCCACCGTGGCGTGCCCCGCGTGGATGGCCGGCCAGATCTCCATCAACTCCGGTGACGCCTACAAGGGCAAGTGGGACATCGCCCGTGCGCCCGGCACCAGCGCGGGCAACTGGGGCGGTTCCTTCCTGGCCGTGCCCAAGAGCGGCAAGAACGTCAAGGCGGCCACCGACCTGGTCAAGTGGCTGACCGCTCCGGCGCAGCAGGCCGCCGTGTTCAAGGCGATCGGTGTCTTCCCGTCCAACAAGGGCGCCTACGACCTCGCCAGCGTGAAGAACGCGACGCTGCCGTACTTCAACAACGCCCCGATCGGCCAGATCTACGCCGACGAGGCGAAGGCCATCCCCGAGGCCGTGCTCGGCGCGAAGGACGGCACGATCAAGGACACGATCTCCACGCAGATCAACAACATGGAGCAGCGGGGGACCAAGCCCGACAAGGCGTGGAAGGCCGCGACCGACTCGATCGACAAGGTGATCGGCTGACACAGGCCGCGGTGCGGGCGGCCCGGCGGCCGCCCGCACCGCGCTGCGTGCGTGGGGCCGCCCGGCGGCTCCCGCCGTAGGCGCGGGGGTCGTCCGCAGCGGCCCCGGTCGTCAAGTGCCGGTCTTTTCCGCGGTGTTCGGCGCACACTCACCGGACGCCGCAGCACCGTGTCCGCCCGACCGGCGACCCGACGGCGACGACGTGTCCCGGGCCGGGTGCCCGGCCCCGCGCCCGCCCCCTGCCCGTACCCGGCCGAGATCCAGGGAAGGACCCCCTCCGTGGCAACCACAATCCCCACCCGGGACGCCCCGACCCCGCCACCCGGCGGCGTCGGCGCCGTGCCGAAAGAACCCAGCGTGTGGCGCACCCGTCTGTGGCGCCTCGACGACAAGGCGTCGCCGTACGCGTACATCGCCCCCTTCTTCCTCATCTTCGGTGCCTTCGGCCTCTACCCGATGCTGTACACGGGCTGGATAGCCATGCACCGGGTGGAGATGACGAGCCTGAGCCAGTCCGAGTGGGTCGGCTGGGACAACTTCGCGAAGATCCTCCAGGACTCCGAGTTCTGGACCGCGGTCACCAACACCTTTGTCATCGGCGTCATTTCGACCGTTCCCCAGCTCCTCATGGCCCTGGGCCTCGCGCACCTGCTCAACTACAAGCTGCGCGCCAGCACGTTCTGGCGGACGGTGATCCTCACCCCGTACGCCACCTCGGTGGCGACCGCGGCCCTCGTCTTCGCCCTGGTCTTCCGGGCCGACGGCGGCCTGCTCAACTGGGTGCTGCACTTCGTCGGCATCGGCAACACCGACTGGGGCAACGGCGAGTGGTCGTCCAAGTTCGCCATCTCGGCCATCGTGATCTGGCGCTGGACCGGCTACAACACCCTGATCTATCTCGCGGCCATGCAGGCCGTGCCCACGGACCTGTACGAAGCGGCCTCGATCGACGGGGCGACGCGCTGGCAGCAGTTCCGCAAGGTGACCATCCCCTCGCTGCGGCCGACGATCCTCTTCACGATCGTCATCTCGACCATCGGTTCCATGCAGCTGTTCGGTGAGCCGCTGCTGCTGCAGGGCGGCACGCTCGGCTCCACCGGAGGCAGCGAGCACCAGTACGAGACGCTCAGCATCTACCTCTTCAACTACGGCTGGAAACTGGGCCACTTGGGCCCGGCCGCGGCCGTCGCCTGGGCCATGCTCGTCCTGCTGCTGCTCATTGCCCTGATCAACCTGATCGTCGGCCGGGTCCTGCGCAAGAGCGCGGCGTGACGGGAGCGATATCGATGACCACGACCAGCACCACCCCCACCGCGCCGGACCTCGATCCGGCGCCGCTTCCCGTCACCCCCGGCGCCGGCCGCCGCCGCTTCAAGATCGGCGCGGGCCAGCAGCTCAAGGGCGGCCCGTTCACCTACGCGGCGCTGATCATCGTCGGCCTCGGCTCGGTGTTCCCGCTGTACTGGACGCTGGTGGCCGCCTCCCACGACCAGCAGCGGGTCCTCGACAGCCCGCCGCCGCTCCTGCCGGGCGGCCGGCTGTGGACCAACCTCCAGTCGGCCTGGGACCAGGCCCACCTGGGGAAGGCCATCGTCAACACCGTCATCGTGGCCGGTTCCATCACCGCGGCCACGCTGTTCTTCTGCACCCTCGCCGGGTACGCCTTCGCCAAGATGCGCTTCCGCGGCCGGGGCGCCCTGATGACCGCGGTCATCGCGACCCTGACGATCCCGCCGCAGCTCAGCGTCGTACCGCTGTTCATGATGATGGCGAACATCGGCTGGGGCGGAAAACTGGAGTCGGTGATCTTCCCGACCCTCGTCGGTGCCTTCGGCGTCTTCTTCATGCGGCAGTACCTGCTGGAGGCCCTGCCCTACGAACTCATCGAAGCGGCCAAGGTGGACGGCGCGACCAACATCCGCATCGTGTGGAACGTGGTCCTGCCCGCCGCCCGCCCCGCGATGATGGTGCTGGGGATGCTCACCTTCGTGCAGGCCTGGAACGACTTCTTCTGGCCCTTCCTCGCCCTGAACCAGGACAACCCCACCATCCAGGTCGCGCTCGGCCAGCTCAGCGCCTCCTACACCCCCGACCAGAGCATCGTCATGGCCGGTGCGCTGATCAGCACCCTCCCGCTGCTCCTGGTGTTCGTGATCTTCGGCAAGCAGATCATCGGAGGCATCATGGCGGGCGCCGTCAAGGGCTGACGCGGGGCTGCCAACCGCCTTTCGCGCAGGCCCAGTTCACCCTCCCGTACGGCCCGCCGCGCACGCGGGCCGTACCCGGCCGGGCGCCCGCCGCCGTGCCCCGTCCGCTTCCCCTCACCGCCGGACCACCGTCCGGCTTTTACTCACTCCACTTCGGGAGCGCTCACATGACCGCCGTACGACACGAGACCAAGGCCGAACCGGCCGTCACCACCTCCTTCCCCCCGGGCTTCGTCTGGGGCGCGGCCACCGCCGCCTACCAGGTCGAGGGTGCCGCCGCCGAGGACGGCCGGACCCCTTCCATCTGGGACACCTTCAGCCACACCCCGGGGAAGGTGCGCAACGGCGACACCGGTGACATCGCCGCCGACCACTACCACCGGTATCGCGACGACGTGGCCCTGATGAAGGACCTCGGCCTCAAGGCGTACCGGTTCTCCATCTCCTGGTCCCGGGTCCAGCCCACCGGCCGAGGGCCCGCCGTGGAGCGCGGACTCGACTTCTACCGCCGGCTCGCCGACGAACTCCTCGCGGCCGGCATCACCCCCGTCGCCACCCTCTACCACTGGGACCTGCCGCAGGAGCTGGAGGACGCGGGCGGCTGGCCGCAGCGCGACACCGCGCACCGCTTCGCCGAGTACGCCGAGATCATGGGCCGGGCCCTGGGCGACCGCGTCGGCCTGTGGACCACCCTCAACGAGCCCTGGTGCAGCGCGTTCCTGGGCTACGGCTCCGGCGTGCACGCCCCCGGCCGCACCGACCCGGCGGCCACCCTGCGCGCCGCGCACCACCTCAACCTGGCCCACGGCCAGGCGGTCGGGGCGCTGCGCGAGGTCCTGCCGGCCACCGCGCAGACCTCCATCACCCTCAACCTGCACCAGGTGCGCCCGCTCACCGGCAGCCCCGAGGACGCGGAGGCCGCCCGCCGTATCGACGCGGTCGGCAACCGGATCTTCACCGGCCCCCTCCTCGACGGCGCCTACCCCGAGGACCTGCTCGCCGACACCGCGCACCTCGTCGACTGGACGGAGCTGGTGCGGGACGGCGACCTCGCCGAGATCTCCCGGCCCATCGACGTCCTCGGCGTCAACTACTACGCGCCGACCGTCGTCTCGGCCGGCTCCGGCGACGGCACCACCAAGAACGACGGCCACGGCGCGAGCGACCACTCCCCGTGGACCGGCTCCTCGAACGTCGACTTCCACCTCGCCAACGACCAGCTCACGGCGATGAACTGGGCGATCGACCCCAGCGGCCTGTACACCCTCCTGACCGACCTGGCCGCCTCGCACCCCGGGCTGCCGCTGATGGTCACGGAGAACGGCGCCGCGTTCGACGACTACGTCTCCCCCGAGGGCCTGGTCAACGACCCGCAGCGCATCGCCTACCTCCACGCCCACCTCGACGCCGTCCGCCGGGCGGTCGCCGACGGAGCCGACGTGCGCGGCTACTTCCTCTGGTCGCTGCTCGACAACTTCGAGTGGTCCTACGGCTATTCGAAGCGCTTCGGTGCCGTCTACGTCGACTACTCCACCCAGCGCCGCATTCCCAAGGCGAGCGCCCACTGGTACGCCGGGGTGATCCGGGGCAACGCGCTGCCGGCCGCCGGCCAGGACGGGTGAGGCCCGGCCGCCCGGCCTGAGGGGCGCCGCCCGGACAGCGGCCGTGTCCCGCCGTACCGATCCACGGCTCGGTGGGCGGGGACCCCGGTCGACGAGGGACGATGGAAGCGGGGCGTCCGGGCCTCGGCTGTTACATTCCTGGCCTGAAAGCTGCGAACGGAAGGCGGCGACCATGGCGGTCAGCGGTGGGCGGAACCGGGGCGGCAGACGGCCGACCCTGGAGGAAGTCGCCGCCCGTGCCGGCGTGGGCCGCGGCACGGTCTCCCGGGTGATCAACGGCTCGCCCCGGGTCAGCGACGCGACCCGCGCCGCCGTCGAGGCGGCGGTCGCGGAGCTGGAGTACGTCCCGAACACGGCGGCCCGGGCGCTGGCCGCCAACCGCACGGACGCGATCGCCCTGGTCGTCCCCGAGCCGGAGACCCGCTTCTTCGCGGAGCCGTACTTCTCCGACATGCTCAAGGGCGTCGGCACCCAACTGGCCGACACCGAACTGCAGTTGCTGCTCATCTTCGCGGGCAGCGACCGGGAGCGGCAGCGCCTCGCCCAGTACCTGGCCGCCCACCGGGTGGACGGTGTCCTGCTCGTCTCGGTCCACGCGGACGACCCGCTGCCCGACCTGCTGGCCGCGCTGGAGATCCCGGCGGTCATCAGCGGCCCCCGGTCGGCCACCGAGCCCCTGACCTCCGTCGACTCGGACAACTACGGCGGCGCCCGCTCGGCCGTGGAACACCTCCTGTCCCGGGGCCGCACCCGCATCGCCCACATCACCGGCCGCCTCGACGTCTACGGCGCCCAGCGCCGCGTCGACGGTTACCGCGCGGCGCTGCTCGACGCGGGCCACGAAGTGGACGAACACCTCATCCAGCCGGGCGACTTCACCGAGGAGGGCGGGCGCCGCGCGATGACGGAACTGCTCCTCCGCCGCCCCGACGTCGACGCGGTCTTCGCCGGTTCGGACGTGATGGCGGCGGGCGCCCGCCAGGTCCTGCGCGAGGAGGGCCGCCGCATACCGGACGACGTGGCCCTCGTCGGCTACGACGACTCGGCCATCGCCCGCCACATGGACCCGCCGCTCACCAGCGTCCGCCAGCCGATCGAGGAGATGGGCCGCTCGATGATCGACCTGCTGCTCGCGGAGATCGCGGACCGCCGCCCGGCGGCAACTCGCGGCCCGGAGCGCCGACAGGCCGTCCTGGCAACGGAGTTGGTGACGAGGGCATCGTCGTAAGGGCTGACGCGCGGCCGATCCGAACCACCTGACCGCTAACCGGGCCGTACGACGTCCCAGCCCCGCTCCAGCAGATCGAACGCGGCGTTCAGGGTGTCCCGCGGGTCCGGTGAGGACTCGGCGAGGGTGCGGGCCTCCAGGGCGAAGTGGGCCAGGGCCGCGCAGCGGGGGTCGTCGGCGGGGGCGCCGGCGGTCTCGGCGATCGCGGCCGCCACCGCGTGCTGGTGGCGCATCCACATCCGGCGGTGGTACTCGGTCAACGCCGGTGTGCCGCGCACGAGTTGGTGGAACGTGGCGAGCTGCTCACTGCCCTCGGCGGAGAAGAACAGCGCGCCCAACAGATGATCGCGCAACGCCTGCGGAACCGACGTCCCCGGCGCCCGCTCACGCACCGCCGCGACGAGCGCGGCCTCCTGGTCCGCGTCCAGGTCGAAGACCAGCGCCTCCTTGCTGGGGAAGTGCTTGAAGAGCGTCGTCGTCGACACGTCCGCCGCCTCGGCGACATCCCGGATGCTCACCTGGTCGTACCCGTGCTCCAGAAACAACTCCAGCGCGGCATCGGCCAGCGCCTGCCGGGTGGCGGCCTTCTTCCGCTCACGGCGGCCCATCGTCGGTACGGTGGTCGGCGTCTCGCTCATACCACCCACTGTACCTCTCGGTTGCCTCAGCCCAAAAGTGCACTCGTTCCACTTACGCGGTCCTTGTAGGCGGGTTTTCCGGTGCCGGAAAACGAATCAGCCGGTGACTTCGTTTCCGAAGTCACCGGCTGATTACTCAGGGTGAGTGACGGGACTTGAACCCGCGACTTCCTGGACCACAACCAGGTGCTCTACCAGCTGAGCTACACCCACCATGCCCGGTCGTTCACTCGAAGGCTTACCGACCGGCCGAGAAAAAGTGTACAGGGTCTGAAGGGGTGCTCGCGCACGCCTTTTACGGCGTGGGCAGGACGTGCTTCGCGGCGATCGTGCGGGCCGTCTCGGAGTCGGGTCCGGGCTGCGGGACGAAGATCGCCTCGCGGTAATAGCGCAGCTCGGCGATGGATTCGCGGATGTCGGCGAGGGCCCGGTGGTTGCCCTTCTTCTCGGGGCTGTTGAAGTACGCCCGGGGGTACCAGCGGCGGGCCAGCTCCTTCACCGAGGACACGTCCACGATGCGGTAGTGGAGGTACTCCTCCAGCGTCGGCATGTCACGGAGCAGGAAACCGCGGTCGGTGCCGACCGAGTTGCCGCACAGCGGTGCCTTGCCCGGCTCCTTGACGTGCTCCCGGATGTACGCGAGGACCAGCTCCTCCGCGTCGGCCAGCGTCGTACCGCCCGCCAGCTCGTCGAGCAGCCCGGATGCGGTGTGCATCTGGCGTACTACGTCCGGCATCGTCTCCAGCGCCTGGTCCGGCGGGCGGATGACGATGTCCACCCCTTCGCCGAGCACGTTCAGCTCGGAGTCGGTGACGAGGGCGGCCACCTCGATGAGAGCGTCGTCTGACAGCGAGAGGCCGGTCATCTCGCAGTCGATCCACACCATGCGATCGTTCATATGTCTAACCTTAAGGTGCGGGCCGCCCGGCTGAGCCGATCGTGCGGTGACCTTGTGGTCCGGGCCCATACGAAAACTCCCGGAGACCCCCTAGGGGAGACCTCCGGGAGAGTCCCGTCATACCCGCGGCGGTCCTACGTGGCGCTCCGCTGGCCGGGCAGACTCGCCGCCCGACTGGACGCGTACGCCTCACGGCCGTTCTCCGCCGACCCTGCCGACGCCGTCGCCGACAGCGCGCTCGCCGCCGTACGCCGCGACTGCATCGGCACCGGACCGTCCGGGTGCAGCGCGGGCGGCAGCCCAGCCGGACCCAGCGACGCCGGACCGCCGGGCTGCCCGGGAGCGCCGTCGGCGTCCACCTGCTTGTCGCCCTGCGGCCTGCGGGCCCGGTACGCGGCCCGGTAGGCGGCGGGCGACGAGCCCAACTGCCGCCGGAAATGGCCGCGTAGAGCCACCGGCGAGCGGAAGCCGCAACGGCCCGCGACCTCGTCCACCGAGTAGTCCGACGTCTCCAGCAGACGCTGCGCCTGGAGCACCCGCTGCGTGATCAGCCACTGCAGGGGAGCGCTGCCGGTGAGCGAGCGGAAGCGGCGGTCGAACGTACGCCTGCTCATGTACGCGCGAGCCGCCAGCGTCTCCACGTCGAACTGTTCGTGGAGGTGCTCCAGCGCCCAGGCGACGACCTCCGCGAGCGGGTCGGCGCCGATCTCCTCTGGTAAAGACCGATCGAGGTAGCGCTCCTGACCGCCGCTTCGGCGCGGGGGGACCACCAGGCGTCGGGCGAGCGCGCCGGCCGCCTCGTTGCCGTGGTCCGTCCGCACGATGTGGAGACAGAGATCGATTCCGGCCGCCGTACCGGCCGACGTCAGGACGTCCCCGTCGTCGACGAAGAGCTCTCTCGGATCGACGTGCACCGACGGATAGCGCTTGGCCAGCGTCGGCGCGTACATCCAGTGGGTGGTCGCCGGGCGGCCGTCCAGCAGACCCGCGGCAGCCAGCACGAAGGCGCCGGTGCACAGGCCGACGATGCGGGCCCCTTCTTCGTGCGCGCGGCGGATCGCGTCGAGCGCCTCCTCGGGCGGTGGCGAGGTGATCGACCGCCAGGCCGGCACGACGACGGTGCCCGCCCGTGAGATCGCTTCCAGGCCATGCGGTGTGGTGAGTTCCAGCCCCCCGGTGGTCCGCAGCGGTCCTTCTTCGCCGCCGCACACAAGGAGGCGGTAGCGCGGAACTCCGGCGTCCTGCCGGTCGATTCCGAACACCGACAGCGGTATGGAACTCTCGAAGATGGGGCCGCCGCTGAACAGCAGCACCGCGACGATCTCCTTGCGGCGTCGCCCGGAAAGCTTCCGGGCCGCGGCTTCCGGCGCGGCAGTGGAGTCGTGGCTCATACTGCTAAGCCCCCCTCGGTGGTCGCGGCTCCTCGGTTGTGTCGCTCCTGCACGTTTCCCCTCGGTCCTGCACGAGTCCCCCGCCGTAAGACGTCAAGATCGAATCTACTGTGTCCAGTGGTGCCGGGGTGACCAGTTCGGCAACCGGCACATTGTCGACATGGCAACTTGGCGTGAAGCATTCGATCACGAAGCGTTGCACTCGCGGGCCGTGCAGGGAAGTGCGCCTCGTCGTAGTGGCCAATCCCCGTAGGGTGCGCACGCCCTCCCAGACCCTTTCGGTGCAGGTGGAACGGGGGTTGGGGGGTGGTTCGGACAACAGATGCGCGGTGGCCGGAAGTTGGCTGAAAAGCGTCGGGCGCGTGCGCGGAAACCGGTCAGTCGACCGGTGTACTTCCCCCGGCGCGCCGCCCGCCCCTGTGCGCCCCCGCCCCGGCCCGGTGCCGGTGGCCGCGGTGCGGGGGCTGTTCTTCGGCCAGCAGTCGTACGGTGCTCCGCTCGGACCGGCGCAGCAGCACCCGGCAGGCGGCGGTGACGGCCGCCAGACCCAGTGCCGTACCCGTGGCGCCGGCGAGGGAGGTGCCGTACCAGAGGAGGACGACGGGGACGAGGACACAGCTGAATACCGCCCAGCGCACCACATCGGTCGCGGTGTCCGGGCCGGGGTGTGACTCGGAGGTCGTCGTGCGGTGTCCGGACATGGCGTGCTCCCTGGGGCGGCGGCTCGCCGGGTTCAACGCGTGTTCGATGCGTCGGTCACTGTAGGGCACCCCGTCGGTAAGTGAATCCTGTGCAAACCGCCTGTACGGGGCAGCAACCATTGCGTTACGGGCGCCCCCTCGTGCATGCTCCGGGGAACTCCGCCGGAGCATGTGCGGGATATGGGCTAAGGAGGAGTGCCGCCGTACCCTTGGGGGTATGGGGTTGGGAAGATGATTCCCGGACACAGCTCCGCCGCATCCTGTTGTCCCCTCCCAAGAGGATCAAAACGCCGAGACACCCATGGCCGGTCACGAATCTTTCGAACCCGCGGACCGCAAGCGGCCCGTCGCCGATCCCACGGCGGCCGAGCCCCTGGCGGCGGAAGAACCACGTCATTCCTGCGACCCCGCCTTCAAGCACGGTGTGGTCGTCGGCTTCGACGGCTCCATGTCCAGTGAGCGTGCCCTCGCCTACGCGATCGGCATGGCCCACCGCTCGGGCTCGGGGCTGATCATCGTCCATGTCGCCAACCGGCTGCCCACCACGGTGTGGGCGGGCTGCGAGCCACCGGTCTTCGTCGATGTG
Organism: Streptomyces sp. NBC_00252; assembly: GCF_036187565.1. Classification (NCBI taxonomy): domain Bacteria; kingdom Bacillati; phylum Actinomycetota; class Actinomycetes; order Kitasatosporales; family Streptomycetaceae; genus Streptomyces; species Streptomyces sp. NBC_00252. Next base: position 6,421,685 of record NZ_CP108087.1, read on the forward strand.
CCGGACCACCGCACCGAGGTGCTGGGTCTGGAGCTGGCGTGCGCCGAGTACCTGGCGGAAGTGCCCTGGATCCTGGTCGAGCGCGGCGGCGACATCTGCCACGAACTCGAAGAGGTGGGGCGGGAGTACGAGGCGGACGCGATCGTCGTGGGCTCCACGCACGGCATCGTCGGACGCATCTTCGGCTCCGTCGCCGGGCGGCTCGCCAAGCGGGCGCAGCGGCCGGTCATCGTCATTCCCTGACGCGTCGTCGGTTCCGAATTCCCTGCTGTGCAGAGGTGTTTGTGTCCTTGTGAAGGGCATATATCGGTCACACCGCACAAACGCACATGCATGAAGGGAGCCCGCCGTGGACAATGACGTCTCCGCGGGAAGCACCACCTCGATCGTCTCGATCGCCGGCCGACTCGCCCTGGGAATCACCCTGTTGGCCTTCGGCCTCGGGTACACGAAGGTCATCGACGGCGTCTCCACGGCTGACGCCGTGTCAGTCGCCCATTACGTGGGCGGAGTTGCCCTCTTCCTCGTCGGACTGCTCGCGTTCCGTGACGGCGACACGGTCAGCGGTACGGCGTTCACCGCGTTCGGCGCGCTCTGGTTCACCTGGGCCGTCTCGGCGGGCGGCTCCGCGTCAGACAACGCGGCGGGGTTGTTCCTGGTCCTGTTCGCTCTCGTCGCGCTCTCGGTGACGCTCGCGGGTGGGGACCAACTCGCCCAGGGGGTCTACGGGTTGTTCTTCGTGTCGCTCGTGCTGCTGGCGGTTGCCCAGTTCGCCGGGAATGACGGGCTGGGGAAGGTCGGGGGGTGGTTCGGGGTCGCTGCGGGGGCTGTTGCCTGGTATTCGGCGACGGCGGCGCTTGCGCACTGGCCGACGGTGCTTCCTCGACGGGCGGCTGGGCGGGGTGTGACGGCCACCAGCTGACCGGTAACAGGAGGCCCCCCTCGTGTGTGAGGCAACACGTGGGGGGCCATTCTGTTTCGTCGGCCTCTGCGGCCGGTGGGGGCTTGTCGCGCAGTTCCTCGCGCCCCTAAAGGCAAAGGGTGTCTACTCGACCGTGACCGACTTCGCGAGGTTCCTCGGCTTGTCGATGTCCCGGCCCAGGGCCAACGCCGTGTGGTAGGCGAGGAGTTGGAGGGGGATGCCCATCAGGATGGGGTCCAGTTCGTCCTCGTTCTTGGGGACGACGATGGTCTGGTCGGCCTTTTCCTGGTGCTGGTGGGCCACCGCGAGGATGCGGCCGCTGCGGGCCTTGATCTCCTCCAGGGCGGCGCGGTTCTTCTCCAGGAGGTCGTCGTCGGGGACGATCGCGACCGTGGGGAGGGCCGGCTCGATCAGGGCGAGGGGGCCGTGCTTCAACTCCGAGGCGGGGTAGGCCTCCGCGTGGATGTAGGAGACCTCCTTGAGCTTCAGGGAGGCCTCGCGTGCCACGGGGTAGCCGCGGACCCGGCCGATGAAGAGCATGGAGCGGGCCTCGGCGTACTCGGCGGCCAGCTTCTTGATCTCCTCCTCCTGGTCCAGGATCTCGGTGATCTGGGAGGGGAGTTTGCGCAGGCCCTCGATGATGCGCTTGCCGTCGCGGACGGAGAGGTCGCGGGTGCGGCCGAGGTGCAGGGCCAACAGGGCGAAGGCGACTGTGGTGTTGGTGAAGCACTTGGTCGAGACGACACAGACCTCGGGGCCCGCGTGGACGTACATGCCGCCGTCCGCCTCGCGCGCGATCGCCGAGCCGACGACGTTGACCACGCCGAGGACGCGGGCGCCCTTGCGCTTCAGCTCCTGGACCGCCGCCAGGACGTCGTAGGTCTCGCCGGACTGGGAGACGGCGATGTAGAGGGTGTCGGGGTCGACCACCGCGTTGCGGTACCGGAATTCGGAGGCGGGCTCGGCGTCCGCGGGGATGCGGGCCAGCTCCTCGATCATCTGGGCGCCGATCATGCCCGCGTGGTACGAGGTGCCGCAGCCGAGGATCTTGACGCGGCGGATCTGCCGGGCCTCGCGGGCGTCCAGGTTCAGGCCGCCGAGGTGCACGGTGGAGAAGCGGTCGTCGATGCGGCCGCGCAGCACGCGGTCCACGGCGTCGGCCTGCTCGAAGATCTCCTTGTGCATGTAGGTGTCGTGGCCGCCCATGTCGTAGGAGGCCGCCTCCCACTCGACGGTGGTCGGCTCGGACGTGGTGCGGGTGCCCTCGGTCGTGTATGTCCGGAAGTCGTCGGCCTTGAGGGTGGCCATCTCGCCGTCGTCCAGGGTCACTATCTGGCGCGTGTGCGTCACCAGTGCGGCGATGTCCGAGGCGACGAACATCTCCTTCTCGCCGATCCCGAGGACCACCGGGGAGCCGTTTCGAGCCACCACGATGCGGTCGGGGAAGTCGGCGTGCAGGACGGCGATGCCGTACGTCCCCTCGATCACGCGGAGCGCGTCGCGGACCTTGTCCTCGAGCTTCTCCTGCTGCGAGCGGGCGACGAGGTGGGTGAGGACCTCGGTGTCGGTCTCGGAGAGGAACTGGACGCCGTCCGCCTCGAGCTTCTTCCGGAGGTCGGACGCGTTGTCGATGATGCCGTTGTGGACGACGGCGACCTTGCTGTCCGCGGACATGTGCGGGTGGGCGTTCACATCGGACGGGGCGCCGTGCGTGGCCCAGCGGGTGTGGGCGATTCCGGTGGTGCCCTTGAAGCGTGCCGGGACCTTGGCCTCCAGGTCACGGACCCGGCCCTTGGCCTTGACCATCTTCAGACCGGCCGTCTTCGGGGTGGTGACGACGATGCCCGCGGAGTCGTAGCCGCGGTACTCCAGCCGCTGCAGGCCCTCCAGCAGAAGCGGAGCAACGTCACGCCTGCCGATGTATCCGACAATTCCGCACATGTATGGGTATTCCTAGCCGTAGACGATCCGGCGCAGCTGTCGGAGCGTCAGCTCCGGCGGGGCCACGGCCCGGTATTTCAGGTCCGCCTCGATCCGGTCGAAGATCGTCGCGTTCACCAGGCCCTGGGCCTGGAGCTCGCGGTGGCGGCGACGGACGTACTCCTCGGTCGTCTCGTCGAAGTAGGCGAGCACGTCCTGGATCACCCGCAGTGCCTCGCCCCGGTTGAGGGTCGTGGAGCGCGTCAGATGATCAACGAGTTCGTCGTGCACCCGGTTGATCCTGGGGTATCGAGGGAAGGTTTGCAAGAATCCTGCCCGATATCGGGCAACGGCCTGTTGAAAGTCTTATGGGGCTCTGTTCGTAAGCTGTCCATCCTGTGTCTTGCGCGCCGTTGCCCATGTCGACGAGTTTCAGACGCCATGGACATTCCTCGTATGGGAGTACCCGCCGAGCTCGCCGAGCGCATGAGCATGGCGGAACAGCACGAGTACCTGCGCGCGAGATTCTCGCGGCGCACGATGATCAGGGGCGGTGCCGTCACGCTCGGCGCCGTCGCGGGTGGCGTGTTCGTACCGGGCGCGGTCGCCCAGGCGGCCGTCCCCAGCCAGGCCTCCGCCACCTACGCCTCCACCTCCACCGCGTCGACGGTCGACGGGGCCCTCGTCTCCCCGTTCGGCCGGCACCTCGCCTTCGGCAACGACCCGAGCACGGAGGTGACGGTCTCCTGGCAGGTCCCGACCAACGTCAAGAAACCTTTCGTCCGCATCGGCGCGCACCCCTGGGACCTCTCCCGCAAGATCGAGGCCGAGGTGCGCACGCTGTACACCCCGGCGGGCGTCGGCGCGAGCGGTGACCACACCCAGTACTACCTGCACGCCAAGCTGACCCACCTGCGCCCGGGGCGCACCTACTACTACGGCGTCGGCCACGCGGGCTTCGACCCGGCCGAGGCCCACCTGCTCGGCACGCTGGGCACCTTCACCACCGCCCCCGACCACAAGAAGGCGTTCACCTTCACGGCCTTCGGCGACGAGGGCGTCGGCTACCACGGCCTCGCCAACAACAGCCTTCTCCTGGGCCAGAACCCGGCCTTCCACCTGCACGCCGGTGACATCTGCTACGCCGACCCGGCGGGCGCCGGCCAGACCGCCGACGCCGGCTTCGACTCGCGCACCTGGGACCAGTTCCTCGCGCAGACCGAGTCGGTCGCCAAGTCCGTGCCGTGGATGCCCGCCTACGGCAACCACGACATGGAGGCCTGGTACTCGCCCAACGGCTACGGCGGCGAGGACGCCCGCTGGAACCTGCCGGACAACGGCCCCGACAAGAAGAACCTGCCGGGCGTCTACTCCTTCGTCTACGGCAACACGGCGGTCATCTCGCTGGACGCCAACGACGTGTCCTTCGAGATCCCGGCCAACCTCGGCATCTCCGGCGGCACCCAGACCAAGTGGCTGGAGGCGCAGCTCAAGAAGTACCGCGCCGCGCACGACATCGACTTCGTGGTGATCTTCTTCCACCACTGCGCGTACTGCACCTCGACCGCGCACTCCTCGGAGGGGGGAGTGCGCAACGAGTGGGTGCCGCTGTTCGAGAAGTACACGGTGGACCTGGTCATCAACGGCCACAACCACCAGTACGAGCGCACCGACGTCATCAAGAAGAACGCGGTCGTCAAGAAGCTGCCGATCGGCGGCACGGCGTACCCGGAGACCGAGGGTGTCGTCTACGTGACGGCGGGCGCGGCCGGCCGCAGCCTGTACGCGTTCTCCGCCCCGGACTCCTACGAGGGTCACGTCGCCGACGTCGACTCGGTCGCCGCCTTCGTCAACACGAAGGACGGCAAGGTCAACGAGACGGTCGGGTGGTCGCGCGTGCGCTACCTCAACTACTCGTTCCTCCGCGTCGACGTCGAGCCCGCCCAGCGGGGCCGTACGACGACCCTGACGGTCCGCGGCATCGCCGAGACCGGCGCCGAGGTCGACCGCTTCACGGTCGCCCGTAAGGCCAAGTAGCACTGAATCAAGCCGAGTCACGCCCGGAAGGCGGGGCGCGACTCATCCGGCAGGCGGTCCTCACATGCGTTTGAGGACCGCCTGTTTGGCCATCGCGAACTCGTCGTCCGTGAGCACCCCGTCCCGGTGCAGCTCCCCGAGCTCCCGCAGCCGCCGCAGCAGCGCGTCGTGGCCGTCCTCCGCCGCGGCCGTCAACTGCCGTGCGGGCTCGGGCTGTTCAGGGCGTACGTCCGTTTCGGCGGCCGGGTGCGGCAGGCGGGCCTGGACGGCCGCGGCGACCAGGGCCATCAGCGGGTCCTTCTTGAAGCCCCACAGCTCGACGGAGTTGGGGTCGTACTTGGGCGGCGCCTTGGTCGGCGCGTTGCGCACCGAGAAGCGGATGTAGCCGTTCTCCAGACCGGCCGACGGGCGCCACTCCACACCGACGAGGTCCGTCACCGCCAACGTGCGGGCGCCGGCGGCCGACTTGGCGTCCTCGGTCTTCCAGTTCCACTCCAGCCGTACGCGCTCGCCGTCGAAGCTCGCCGTGCCGTCCCCCGCGGACACCGACAGGGGCACGGCCGGCCCCGGCAGCAGGTACTCGTCCACCGGATCGGCCGGCACCTGGTCGAGCAGCAGGGCGTTGCGCACCTCGTCCACGAAGTACTCGGCGACGCCGTACCGGTCCGACTCGACGCCGAGCTGATAGGGGTCGTCGCCCTCGGTGAGCCGGCCGCCGGTGGCGTGCAGCAGCGGGTCGGCGCCGTCCCGCAGCCGCAGTCTCAGCCGCCCCGACCTGCGGCCCTGCTCGAAGGAGACGCCCGCCAACGCGCCCAGCGGGACCACGAGTTCACCCAGGGTCTTGCGGAACAGGCCGACGTTCTTGTCCCGCCCGGGAGTCAGCCGCAGGGCGTCGCCGTCGAAGACCCAGGTGCCGTCCTTCTGGATGATTTCCGCCATAGGAGGGATTGTTCCATCGCTCTGCCGACAGAATGGTCTGTACCTGTCCGGGCTCAAAGGAAGTTCAAAGGAAGGGACCGCTCGTGAGACGCCTTGTGAGACAGCGCCACAGAACGACCCGCCTTCTCGGTTCGCTGCTGCTCGTCGCCGCCGCGAGCGTGTCCGTCGTCGGCGCCGCACCGCCCGCCGCGCCCGCCGCCGCCACCCCGCTGGGCCGCGTGATCCCCGCGCCCGCCAAGGTCGCGCCCGCCGGACAGCCGTACCGGATCACCAGCGGCACCCGCATCCGGGTCGGCGAATCGCGTGAGTCGCGGCGGATCGGCGAGTACCTCGCGGGCATCCTGCGGCCCTCCACCGGCTACCGCCTGCCGGTCACCACCCGCGGCAAGGGCGGCATCCAACTCCGCCTCGCCAAGGGCACGTTCGGCGCCGAGGGCTACCGGCTCAACAGCAGCCCGGCCGGGGTCACCATCACCGCGAGCAGGCCCGCCGGGCTCTTCCACGGCGTGCAGACCCTGCGCCAACTCCTGCCCGCCGCCGTCGAGAAGACCTCCCGGCAGCCCGGACCCTGGCAGATCGCGGGCGGCACCATCGACGACTCGCCGCGCTACGCCTACCGCGGCGCGATGCTCGACGTCTCCCGGCACTTCTTCACCGTCGGCCAAGTCAAGCGCTACATCGACGAGTTGTCCCTCTACAAGATCAACGAACTGCATCTGCACCTCAGCGACGACCAGGGCTGGCGCATCGCCGTCAACTCCTGGCCCCGCCTGGCGACCTACGGCGGCTCCACCGAGGTCGGCGGCGGCACCGGCGGCCACTACAGCAAGGCCGACTACCAGGAGATCGTCCGCTACGCCTCCTCGCGCTACCTCGAAGTGGTCCCCGAGATCGACATGCCGGGCCACACGAACGCGGCCCTCGCCTCCTACGCCGACCTGAACTGCGACGGCGTCGCACCCCCGCTCTACACGGGCACCGACGTCGGCTTCAGCTCGCTGTGCGTCGGCAAGGACCTCACGTACCGCTTCGTGGACGACGTGGTCCGCGAGCTGGCCGCGATCACGCCGGGCCGCTATCTCCACATCGGCGGCGACGAGGCGCAGTCCACCAGCCATGAGGACTACGTCAAGTTCATGGACCGGGTGCAGCCGATCGTCACCAAGTACGGCAAGACGGTGATCGCCTGGCACCAGATCACCGGCGCCCACCCCGTGAAGGGCGCCCTCGCCCAGTACTGGGGACTCGACGACACCGACGCCGCCGAGAAGGCACAGGTCGCCGAGGCCGCGAAGAACGGCACCGGGCTGATCCTCTCGCCCGCCGACCGGCTCTACCTCGACATGAAGTACACCGAGGCCACCCCGCTCGGCCAGGACTGGGCCGGCCTCGTCGAGGTGAAGCGGTCCTACGACTGGAACCCGGGCAACTACCTTGCCGGAGTGCCGAGTTCGGCGATCCGGGGCGTCGAGGCACCGCTGTGGTCGGAGACGCTGGTGACCAGCGCGAACCTCGACTACATGGCCTTCCCGAGGCTGCCGGGCGTGGCCGAGCTGGGCTGGTCGCCTGCCTCGACGCACGACTGGGACACGTACAAGGTGCGGCTCGCGGCCCAGGCCCCGCGCTGGGACGCACTCGGCATCGACTACTACCGATCACCCCAAGTGCCGTGGCCCGCGAGCTAGTTGACGCGTAAGACCTGTACGCCACGGCACAAGGGCGGGCACCCCGGGGGACCGTACCCCGGGGTGCCCGCCTGTCTGTGGGGTCAGAACCCGGCGATGGGGTTCTTCAGGGTGCCGACGAGCTGGAGCGCGCCGGAGGGGTCCGCCAGGTCCACCATCTGCTTGTTGTTCCGCAGCTGGAGGCGGTTGAGGCAGGAGAGCGAGAACTCGGGGGCGAACATGTCGTACTGCCGGAACCTGTCGGCGAGTTCGGGTGCCGCGTCCTGGTACTCGCGGGTGACGTCGGCGACCGTACGCCAGAAGTCGTCCTCCTCCAGGACACCCTCGCCGGCCAGGTTGGCAGCGAGGAAGCGGAAGAAGCAGTCGAAGACGTCGGTGAAGATCGACAGCAGTTTCTTGTCCTCGGGGACCTCGACGCGCAGCCGCTCCACCGTCGGCGGCAGCACCGCGTCCGGGTCCATGACGGCGATCTCCTCGGCGATGTCCTTGTAGATCGCGCGCTCGACGACACCGTCCTTGAGGACGAGGATGACGTTCTCGCCGTGCGGCATGAACACCAGGTCGTAGGCGTAGAAGCTGTGCAGCAGCGGGGTGAAGTACGCTCGCAGATACCGCCGCAGCCACTCCACCGGGGTCAGCCCCGACCGCTCGATCAGCGCGCCCGCGAAGGACGCGCCCTCGTGGTCCAGGTGCACCAGCGAGGCCATCGTCGCCAGGGACTCGCCCTCCTGGAGCGAGGAGACCGGGCTCTCGCGCCACAGCGCGGCGAGCATCTTGCGGTACGGCGAGTAGCGGTCGGTCGCGGCCTCGTACTCCAGGTGCCGGTAGCCGACGGCGGCCCGCTCGCGGATGATCGACAGGCCGGTGGACTTCAACACCGGGTCGTTGTCGATGAGTTGGGCGAGCCAGTCGTTGATCGCCGGGGTCGCCTCCATGTAGGCGGCCGACAGTCCGCGCATGAAGCCCATGTTGATGACCGACAGGGCCGTCTTCACGTAGTGCTTCTCGGGGTGCGACTTGTTGAAGAAGGTCCGGATGGACTGCTGCGCGAGGTACTCGTCGTCGCCCTCGCCGAGGCACACGAGGTGGCCGCGGGCGACCTCGGCGGCGAAGGTGACGGTGAGCTTGTTCCACCACTGCCAGGGGTGGACGGGGATGAGGAGGAAGTCGTCGGGGTCGAGACCCCGGTCGGTCAGGGTCCGCCCGAACCGCTCGACGGTCCCGGCGCCCAACTCGGCCCGGATGAACGACTCGTACTCGATGCCCACGCCCGCGGTGAACGCGGCCCGCGAGCGGTGCGCGGCCAGCCACACCAGCCGGACCGGGCTCGCTGTCTCGGGGGCGTACGAGAGGTACTCGTGGATGCCGAAGCCGAGGCGGCCGTTGTTGGCGACGAAGCAGGGGTGGCCCTCGGTCATCCCCGTCTCGATGGCCTGGAAGTCGCTCCTCGCCAGCTCGGCGACCGGTACCTGCGGCTTGGTGAGCTTGTAGCAGGTGCCGGAGAGGGTGGAGGAGATCTCCTCCAGATAGACCGGCAGGATCTCCTCGCTCAGCCCGAGCGCCTGCTGCAGCTCGATGAGGAAGTCCAGTGCGGCCAGCGGGAGTTCGGCTCCGTCGCGGTCACGGGTGATGGAGTCGGCGTCGACCTGCCAGTGGTCGAGGGCGTGCCGGGTGGCGGCGAACCGGTAGCGGGTCAGCCCGTCATCGCTGCGGACGACGTACAAGTCGCGGTCACCTTCCGCCGGTTCGGGGGTGATCAGCCGCTCGTGCGCGAACTCCGCGAGGGCCTTGCGGATCAGGAGGCGGTTGGCCTTCTCCCAGCGCTCGGGGGAGAGGTGGGCGACGGCGTCGGCGAGGCTCATGCGGTCACCGCCGTGGCCGCCACGAACTGGTCCCGTGTGCAGAAGCTCAACAAGGCCTTCTTCTCCGGCTTCTGGATCTCACGCTCGGGCACGAATCCGACCGCTTCGTTCAGTGCGTGCACGGCGGTGTTCGACACGTCCGGTTCCACGACGACACGGTCGACGGCCGGGTCCTCGAAGAGCCGGGCCAGCACGGCGGTGATCACCGCGCGGGTGAAGCCGTGGACGGGCTTCTCGGTGGCCGGCGTCAGGAAGTGCATGCCGACGTCACCGGGCAACGGCTCGTACAGGCCGACCAGTTCGCGGTGCCGGGGGTCGTAGTACTCCATCAGGAAGACGGGCACCCCGTCCTGCAACCCGAGCAGCGCGTGCTGGTGCTCGTCGGCCGCGATCTCCATGTACGCGCGCTCGACGTCCTCCAGTTTCGCGTCCTGCATCATCCAGAACGCGGCCTTGGGATGCGTGAGCCACCGGTGCAGCAACTCGGCGTCCTGGAGCGGGTCGAGGGGGCGGAAGGTGAAGGTGCCGACTTGGGAGACGGCGCTCATCGGGGACTCCTTGGGCTTTTTCATGAAAACGGTGCCATGCCGAAGAGGGGACGGCTAGCGTTTGAGAAATGGAGACTCTGCGCGTGAAGCGGGCATTCAAGTACCGCTTCTATCCGACGGCGGAGCAGGCTGTTGAGCTGCTCCGGACGTTCGGATGCGTGCGCAAGGTCTATAACATGGCATTGCACGTTCGTAGTCGGGCGTGGACGGAAGAGGGGAGAAGGATCTCCTACGCCGCCACGTCTTCGATGTTGACGGAATGGAAGAAGGAAGAAGATCTGGCCTTCCTGGCCGAGGTGTCTTGTGTGCCGCTCCAGCAGTCGCTGAGACACTTGCAGGCGGCGTTCACGAACTTCTTCACGAAGCGTGCACAGTACCCGCGGTTCAAATCGAGGAAGAGGTCTCGGGCGGCCGCCGAGTACACTCGGTCGGCGTTCAAGTGGCGCGACGGGCATCTGACCCTCGCTAAAATGGATACTCCGCTTGATATCCGATGGTCGCGCCGTCTGCCTGACGGCGCGGAGCCGAGCACTGTGACCGTCTCGCGTGATTCGGCCGGTCGCTGGTTCGTGTCCATCCTGGTGGAGGATGCCGGAGTGCGGGCTCTTCCTGTCAAGAACAGTGCCGTGGGGATCGATGTCGGAATCAATAGCCTGATCGCTCTGTCCACGGGTGAGAAGGTGGCCAACCCGACGTTCCATAAAAAGGATACGGCTCGTCTGGCTGCGGCTCAAAGGGAGCTCGCCCGTAAGGAGAAGGGTTCCAAGAACCAGGCCAAGGCGCGTGAAAAGGTAGCGAAAATTCATGCGCGGATCGCTGATCGGCGACGTGATTACCTGCATAAGCTGACCACTCGACTCGTCCGGGAGAACCAACTGGTCGTGATCGAGGATCTGCCTGTCCACGGGCTCATGAGAAATCGCACGCTGGCACGCGCCATCGCAGATGCGTCGTGGGCTGAGCTGCGGTCGATGTTGGACTACAAGTGTGCCTGGTACGGGCGCGAACTCGTCGTGATCGATCGCTTCTTCCCGTCGAGCAAGACATGTGCACTGTGCGGTCTGATCCTGGAGGTACTGCCGCTCGGCGTCCGGGACTGGACCTGCGAAGGGTGCGGTACGCGCCATGACCGGGACCACAATGCCGCTGAGAACATTCTGGCCGCCGGGCTGGCGGTGTCGGCCTGTGGAGCCGGTGTAAGACCTCAACGGAGTTCCTCCGGGCGGGCTGTCGGCGACGAAGCAGGAAAGACCATGGCGCAAGCTGTGGGAGCCCCCGCCCCTTAAGGGCGGGGAGACGTCAAACGGCGAACTCCTGGAACGCGATGGTCTGTTCGACCGGGTAGTACTCGGTGCCGAGCAGCTCACGGATGATGTACGAGTTGCGGTACGCGCCCATGCCCAGGTCGGGGGACGTGATGCTGTGCGCGTGGACGCCGGCGTTCTGGAGGAAGACGCCGCGGCCCGTGGTGTCGATGGAGTAGTTGCGGGCGATGTCGAAGTTGCCCCGCGCGTCGTAGCGCAGCCGCTCGTGGACGGGCTTGAGGAACTCCGGCTCGGCGTACCTGTAGCCGGTCGCGAGGATCAGACCCTGGGAGCGCAGGCTGTAGTCCTTCTCCTGCTCCTCCTGGCGCAGCCCCAGCTCGTAGACGCCGTCGCGGTAAGTGGCGGTGTTCAGCGCGGAGTTGGTGAGCAGCCGGGTGGGGACGGCGCCGCCGACCTTCTTCTGGTAGAGCAGGTCGAAGATGTCGTTGACGAGGTCGCCGTCGATGCCCTTGAAGAGGCCCTTCTGCTCGGCCGTGAGGCGGTAGCGGGTGTGCTCCGGCAGGGCGTGGAAGTAGTCGATGTACTCCGGGGAGGTCATCTCCAGTGTGAGCTTCGTGTACTCCAGCGGGAAGAAGCGCGGCGAGCGCGTCACCCAGTTCAGCTCGTAGCCGTGGACGTCGATCTCGCTGAGCAGGTCGTAGTAGATCTCGGCGGCGGACTGCCCGCTGCCGACCAGGGTGATCGACTCCTTGGCCTGCAGCTCCGCTTTGTGCTGCATGTAGCGGGAGTTGTGGATGAAGTCGCCGCCCAGGCCCGCGACGGCCTCCGGGAGATACGGCGGGGTGCCGGTGCCCAGGACCAGGTGCCGGGCGCGGAACTCGTCACCGGCCTCGGTGTGGACGACGTAGACCTCGTCCTCGTACGTCACTTCCGAGACCGTCGTGCCGAAGCGCACGTTGGTGAGTCTGTCCGCGGCCCAGCGGCAGTAGTCGTCGTACTCGACGCGCAGCGGGTAGAAGTTCTCGCGGATGTAGAAGGGGTACAGACGCCCCTTCTCCTTCAGGTAGTTGAGGAAGGAGTACGGCGAGGTCGGGTCGGCGAGGGTGACGAGGTCCGACATGAACGGCGTCTGGAGGTGGGCGCCGTCGAGGAACATGCCGGCGTGCCACTCGAAGGCGGGCTTCGAGTCCAGGAAGACGCCGTCGAGTTCGGCGATGGGCTCGGTGAGGCAGGCGAGGCCGAGGTTGAAGGGACCGAGCCCGATGCCCACGAAGTCGTAGGTCTTGGTGGCGGGTTCAGGAAGCGCGGTCAAGGGAGTCTCCCAGGTACTGCTCGGCGTGGCCGGCGATCAGGTCGAGGACGGCGGCGATGTCGTCGGTCGTCGTCTCGGGGTTGAGCAGGGTGAACTTCAGGTAGTGGCGGCCCGCGACCTTCGTGCCCGCGACCACCGCGTCACCGGAGGCGAACAGGGCCTTGCGGGCGTACAGGTTGGCGCGGTCGATCTCGGCCGGGTCGGTGACGGCGGCCGGGATGTAGCGGTAGACGAGGGTGGAGAGCGAGGGCTCGACCACGACGTCGAAACGCGGGTCGGCGGCAAGGAGCTTCCAGCCCTCGGCGGCCAGCTCGCAGACCTCGTCGAAGAGTTGGCCGATGCCGTCGGCGCCCATCACGCGCAGCGTCATCCACAGCTTGAGCGCGTCGAAGCGGCGGGTGGTCTGCAGGGACTTGTCGACCTGGTTGGGGATGCGCTCCTGCACCATGCGGCGCGGGTTGAGGTACTCCGCGTGATAGGTCGCGTGGCGCAGGGTGTCGGCGTCGCGGACCAGCAGGGCGGACGAACTCACCGGCTGGAAGAAGGACTTGTGGTAGTCGACGGTGACGGAGTCGGCGCGCTCGATGCCGTCGATCCGGCTCCGGTGCTTCAGCGAGGCGAGCAGTCCGCAGCCGTAGGCCGCGTCGACGTGCATCCACACCCCGAACTGCTCGCACAGGGCGGCGACTTCGGGCAGCGGGTCGATGGAGCCGAAGTCGGTGGTGCCGGCGGTGGCGACGACGGCCATGGGGACGAGCCCGGATTCCTTGCAGCGCTCCAGTTCGCGGGCGAGCGCGACCGTCTGCATGCGCTTGTCGGCGCCGACGGGTATCGACACCACGGCGTCCTGCCCGAGGCCCAGCAGTTTCGCCGACTTCTTCACGCTGAAGTGGCTCACCTCGGAGGCGAAGACGCGCAGTGTGGCCAGGCTGTCGGTCTTCGCCTCCTCGCGGGCCAGCAGCAGCGCCTGGAGGTTGGACTGGCTGCCGCCGGAGGTGAACACCCCGTCGGCGTGCGGCCCGAGGCCGATCCGCTCGTTCGTCCAGTCGATCAGCTTGCGCTCGATGAGGGTGCCGCCAGCCGACTGGTCCCAGGTGTCCAGGGAGGAGTTGACGGCGGAGAGCACCGCCTCGCCGAGCACGGCCGGGATGACGACGGGGCAGTTGAGGTGGGCGAGGTAGCGGGGGTGGTGGAAGTAGATCGCGTCGCGCAGGTAGACCTCGTCCAGCTCGTCGAGCACCGCGCCGGTGTCGTGCAGCGGGCGGTCGAGGTCGATCCGGTCGATGAGGGGGGAGAGGGCGTCGACCGTGACGCCGGTGAACGGTCGTTCCGTGGTGGCGAGTTTGGCCGCCACCCGCTCCACGCCTTCCGTCACGGAGCGGCGGTAGTGCTCCGCAGTCGTGTCATTGAGCAGGTGCGAGCGCATGTGGGGGTCCTCCGGTGGGGAAGTCCGTGCGGGACAGTGAGCGGCGGGGTTCCGCAACATCAACTTAGGTAAGCCTAACCTAACTTAACGTCCTGGAAGCCCGCCGCTCCCGTGACAGCCGTCACTCACGCATCAGTGGTCCCGCACGCCGTCACCCGGCGTCGCGCAACTGCTCCTCGCTGAGCCCCCGCCGCCAGTACCCGACAAAGGTCACCCGGCGCCGGTCGATCCCCCGCTCACCCACGAAGTGCCGCCGCAGCGCCTTCACGTGACCGGACTCGCCCGCGATCCACACGTACGGCCGCTCGGCGGGCGGGAGTTGGGCAGCACGAAGGGCGCCGAGGGCCATGGGGGACCCCTCGACGCCCTGGTCGTCCCGCACCAGCCAGGTGACCTCGGCATCGGCGTCGGTGGCCAACTCCTGGACATCCCCGGCATGTTGGACTTCGAGCCACACCCGCGCACGCACACCCGCGGGCAGCGCCTCGAGAATCGCCGAGGCGGCCGGTACGGCGGTCTCGTCCCCCCATACCACCACCAGATCGGCATCCTCCGGCGGCCGGAACCGGATCGCGCGATTGCCCGCGACGGCCGGCCCGAGCAACACGACCCGATCACCGGCACCGGCCCGCGAGGCCCACCGCGAGGCGGGCCCGGCGGGCTCGTGCAACACGAAGTCGATGTCGATCTCGTCGGGATCGCGACGCAGCCCCCGCAGCGTGTACGACCGCATCACGGCCCGCACGTCGTCCGGGAGTTCACGCCACCCCTGCCACCACCCGTCCCCGAGCTCATGGGGCACGGCAGGCTCGACCTGACCGGGATGCGGAAGAAACAACGACAGGGACTGATCACACCCGTCGGAGAAGAAGTACGCCAGATCATCCCCGGCAAAGGTCACCCGAACCAGAGACGGCCCAAGCCGCTCCGTCCGCGAGACCTGAAGTGAAAAGAAGCGGAAGGGCGCGGCAACGGCCGTGGTCATAGGGGGTGACTCCTGAGTCGGCGTCAGGGATGCATACCTAGGGGCGCGGGGAACTGCGCGACCAGCCACATCGGACTCGCAGCTCCCCACAAGGCGAACCACCCCAGATCAACTGACCTTCTTCGCACTCTCGATCGCCTTGGCCAGATCCTCAAGCAGAGGCGCACACTTGTCGTAGGACAGAATCGGCTCAGGATTACGCGCGATGACCTGCCCCGCCTTGACAGCCGGAAGCTTCTTCCACGTGCCCTCAGTGATGTCCGCGGGCTGAATCGCCGACGTCCGGTTGTCCATCATGATGACGTCCGCCCCGTACTTGTCGACGTTCTCCCAGCTCAGGTTCTCGTACCACCCACCACTCGCCTTGAGCGCGGAAGCGGCCGGCTCCACGAAGTTCACCCCGAGCGCCTTGAAGTACTCCAGGTCGACGGAGAGGTTGGACCCGGAGACGTAGAAGATGTCCTGGCTGGCGGACCCCACGAGCACCTTGATGTTCGGCTTGGCCTTGGTCGCGGCGCGCAGCCGGGCCGCCGCATCCTCGAACCGCTTCTTGGCCGCGGTGATCGTGGAGGAAGTCGTGTCGGCGCCAAGGGACTTGGCAAGCTCCAGCATCCGCTGCAACGGCGTCGGCAGCTGCACGTCGTACACCGAGATGCCGACGGACGGCGCCCCCACCGCGAGGATCTTCTTCTTCGACTCCTCCGGGACGTACCAGAGCGTGCCGGCCGCGTCGAACATCGTGGTGATGAGGACGTCGGGGGAGAGGGCCGCGTACTTCTCGATGTTGAACTGGCCCCACTCGTTGCCGATGACGGTGACCTTGCTGATGTCGAGGTCGCCGGCCTGGACGTCGGCCTTGCCGTCCTTCAGCCTGGTCGGTCCGAAGACGCCCTTCGACTCGATGCCGTAGTCGTGCAGCGCGGCGGCGACACCGATGAACGAGACGATGTTCGCCGGGGTCCTGTCGGTCTTCGCGGTCTGGCCGCGGTCGTCCTTGAAGGTCCAGGGGCCGGACTTGGCGGCCGTCGTCCCCTTGTCCGAGCCACCGCTTTTCGCGTCGTCGTCGCCGCAGGCTGCGAGCACGGCACCGAGGCCGAGGGCGCCGCCCGCGGCGAGGATGCCGCGGCGGGAGAGGTGAGTGGCACGGGCGTTGGACATGTATGGCTGCTTTCGAACAGGGCGGAGCGCCCGCCGGACAATTCGAAGGTAGGTTAGCCTAACCTCACCATGTGTCCAGCGGGCGGGGTCACCGCCGCCCTCGGCTCGAAGGCGGGCCGGCAGGAGCTGCCGCCCGGTCCGGGCACCCGACGGCCGGCCCCGTTGCCGGCAGACCTGGGTATCCCGACGCGCCGAGCCCGTGCAGGCCGCTGCCTCAGCCCGTGAGCCCCAACTCGCGGGCGATCAGCATCCGTTGGACCTCGCTGGTGCCCTCGCCGATCTCCAGGATCTTGGAGTCGCGCCACATGCGGGCCACCGGGTACTCGTTCATGAAGCCGTAGCCGCCGTGGACCTGGGTGGCGTCGCGGGCGTTGTCGACGGCGATCGTGGAGGAGTACAGCTTGGCGAGGGCCGCCTCCTTCTTGAAGGGCTCGCCGGCGACCAGGCGGGAGGCCGCGTCGCGCCAGGAGAGGCGGGAGGTGTGGGCCTTCATCTCCATGTCGGCGATCTTGAACTGGATGGCCTGGTTCGCGCCGATCGGCCGCCCGAACGCGTGCCGTTCCTTCGCGTACTTCACCGACTCGTCGACACAGCCCTGCGCGAGACCGGTCGCGAGCGCCGCGATGGCGATGCGGCCCTCGTCCAGGATGCGGAGGAACTGGGCGTAGCCGCGGCCCTGTTCACCCAGCAGGTTGGCCGCCGGGACGCGGACGTCCGCGAAGGACAGCTCACGGGTGTCCGAGGCATTCCAGCCGACCTTCGAGTACGGCGCCGCGACGGTGAAGCCGGGGGTCCCGGACGGCACGATGATCGACGAGATGAGGGGCTTGCCGTCGGGCTTGCGGCCGGTGACGGCGGTGACCGTGACCAGGCCGGTGATGTCCGTACCGGAGTTGGTGATGAAGCACTTGGAGCCGTTGATCACCCATTCGTCGGTGTCCGGGTCCAGGCGGGCCGTCGTCCGGGTCGCGCCCGCGTCGGAGCCGCCGTCCGGCTCGGTCAGGCCGAAGGCGCCGAGGATCTCGCCGGAGCAGAGCCGGGGCAGCCACTCGGCCTTCTGGGCGTCGGTGCCGAAGAGGTGGATCGGCATCGCACCCAGCGACACCCCGGCCTCCAGGGTGATCGCGACCGACGAGTCGACCCGGGCCAGCTCCTCCAGGACGAGGCCGAGCGCCAGGTAGTCGCCGCCCATCCCGCCGTACTCCTCGGGGAACGGCAGTCCGAACAGGCCCATGCGGCCCATCTCGCGGACGATCTCGTACGGGAACTCGTGCCGCTCGTAGAAGTCGCCGATCTTCGGGGCGACGACGTCGTGCGCGAACTCCTCGACCGTACGGCGGAGTTCTTCCAGCTCGGGGGAGAGGCGGTGGTCCATGGCGGTCACTGGTCCTTGTGGGAGAGGGCGCGGACGGTGCGGGACGGGCTGGGTCGGCCCAGGTGGTCGGCCATCCACACGCTGGTGGCGGTGAGACGGTCGAGGTCGACTCCGGACTCGATGCCGAGGCCCCGGAGCATCCACACCAGGTCCTCGGTGGCGAGGTTGCCGGTGGCGGACTTGGCGTACGGGCAGCCGCCGAGGCCGCCCGCGGAGGCGTCCACGGTGGTGACGCCGTGCTGGAGGGCGGCCAGGGTGTTGGCGAGGGCCTGGCCGTAGGTGTCGTGGAAGTGCACGCCCAACACCGTGGTGGGTACGCCCTGTTCGTTGAGCGCGGACAGCAGCTCCAGGACATGGCCGGGAGTCGCGACGCCGATCGTGTCGCCGAGGCTCAACTCGTCGCAGCCCATGTCCAGCAGGGACTTGCAGACGTGGACGACCTGGTGGATCGGGACGGCGCCCTCCCAGGGGTCGCCGAAGCACATCGACAGATAGCCGCGCACGTGCGCGTCGGCCGCCTTCGCCCGGGTCACCACCGGCTCGAACATGGCCAGCGCGTCGTCCACCGTGCGGTTCAGGTTGGCCTTGGCGAAGGCCTCGGTGGCGCTGGCGAACACGGCGATACGGCGGGCGCCGAGCGCGAGGGCGCGGTCGAGGCCGCGTTCGTTCGGCACCAGCACCGGGAGTTCGACCCCGGGCAGGTCGCGCACGAGGGGGAACAGCTCCTCGGCGTCGGCCAGTTGGGGCACCCACTTGGGGTGCACGAAGCTGGTCGCCTCGATGCGGGTCAGGCCCGCGTCGGCGAGCCGCCGGACGAACTCGGCCTTCACCTCCGTGGGGACGGTCGCCTTCTCGTTCTGCAGTCCGTCCCGCGCGCCCACTTCGTGGATGCGCACCCGGGCGGGCAGACCGGGGGCGGGTACGACCATCGGGAGTGTCACTGGTCCTCCTCCACCGGGGTGACGACCGCCAGCACCTGGTCCATGGCGACCGTCGCGCCCGGTGTCACGTCGAGTTCGGCGACGGTGCCGGCGTGCGGCGCGGAGACGACGTGCTCCATCTTCATCGCCTCGACCACCAACAGGCTCTGCCCCGCGGCCACGTGATCCCCGACGGCGACCTTCACCACGGTCACCGTGCCCGGCATCGGCGCGGTCAGCGAACCGGCGCCGGAGCGGTCGGCGCCGCTGAGCGAGGCGGCCACCGGGTCGTGGTCCCGCACCTGCCAGGCGTCCCCGTCCCGGCCCAGCCAGGTGCCGTCCGGCAGGGCGGTGAAGGTGTGCACGAGTCCGTCGAGCCGCACGACGAACCGGCCGTCGGGCCCGGCCCAGCCGGACCCGTCGAGCGGCTTTCCGGCGCCGTCCGGCAGCAGTTCGGTGCCGCCCTCGGGCGTGCGGCGGACGCGCACGGTCACCGGGTCGTGGCCCGGCACCTGGAGCGGGTGCGCCGTCCAGGCCCGCTCCCCGCCCAGCCGCCAGCCGTCCGTGGCGGCGAACGGGTCGGTCCAGCCGGAGCCCCGCCCGGGCGTGAGCGCCGCGTGGCGCAGCAGGGCGGCGGCCGCGTAGACCTCCACCGGCACCTCGCCGGACACCAGCCCGTCCGCCTCCCGCTCGACGAGTCCGGTGTCCAACTCGCCCGCAACGACCGCCGGATGGGCCAGCAGCCGGCGCAGGAAACCGGCGTTCGTCGGCACGCCCAGGGCCACCGTGTCCGCGAGGGCGGCCCGGAGCTTCCTGAGCGCGGTCGCGCGGTCGGGGCCGTAGGCGATGACCTTGGAGAGCATCGGGTCGTAGAGGCTGCCGATCTCGGTGCCTTCGGAGAGGCCGGAGTCGGTGCGGACGCCGTCGCCCTGGGGTTCGTGCAGCCGGACCACCGTGCCGCCGGACGGGAGGAAGCCCTTGGCCGGGTCCTCGGCGCAGATGCGCGCCTCCACCGCGTGTCCGGTGAGCGTGATGTCGTCCTGCGCGAAGGGCAGTCGCTCGCCCGCGGCCACCCTGAGCTGCCACTCGACGAGGTCGAGGCCGGTGACCAACTCGGTCACCGGGTGCTCGACCTGGAGACGGGTGTTCATCTCCATGAAGTAGTACGACGACGGGTCGCTGCCGGGGACGATGAACTCGACGGTGCCCGCGCCCGCGTACCCGCACGAGCGGGCCGCCTGGACCGCCGCCTCGCCCATCGCCGCGCGCGTGGCCTCGTCCAGGAGGACGCTCGGGGCCTCCTCGACGACCTTCTGGTGGCGGCGCTGGAGGGAGCACTCGCGCTCGCCGAGGTGGACGACGTTGCCATGGGTGTCGGCCAGGACCTGGATCTCGATGTGGCGGGGGCGGTCGACCCAGCGCTCGACCAGGAGGGTGTCGTCGCCGAAGGAGGCGCGGGCCTCGCGGCGGGCGGCGGCGATCTCCTCCTCCAGGACGGTGAGGTCGCGGACCAGGCGCATGCCCTTGCCGCCGCCGCCCGCCGACGGCTTCAGGAGGACGGGGGCGCCCAACTGGTGGGCCGCCTCCGCGAGTTCGGGGTCGCGGCCGCCGGGGACGACCGGGACGCCTGCCGCCTGCACGGTCTCCTTGGCGCGGATCTTGTCGCCCATGAGGGCGATCGCGTCGGCCGGGGGACCGATGAAGACGAGCCCGGCGTCGGCGCACGCGCGCGCGAACGCCGCGTTCTCCGCGAGGAAGCCGTAGCCGGGGTGCACGGCCTGCGCGCCGGAGCGGGCCGCCGCCTCCAGGAGCCGTTCCACCGACAGATAGCTCTCGGACGCGGGGGCCGGACCGAGCCGTACCGCCGTGTCGGCCTCGCGGACGTGCCGGGCGTCCGCGTCGGCGTCGGAGAAGACGGCCACCGAGCGCACACCGAGCGAGCGCAGGGTGCGGATCACGCGGACCGCGATCTCGCCACGGTTGGCCACGAGGACCGTGTCGAACATCCCGGGTCCCTCGGGCGCCCCGGAAATCGCGAAGGTGTCGACCATCTCGGGCATCCTCATCACATCCGGAAGACGCCGAACTGGGGGTCTCCCAGCGGCGCGTTGGCACAGGCGGTCAGGGCGAGTCCCAGGACCTGGCGGGTCTCCGTCGGGTCGATGACCCCGTCGTCCCAGAGGCGGGCGGTCGCGTAGTAGGCGCTGCCCTGGCGCTCGTACTGCTGCCGGATCGGGGCCTTGAAGGACTCCTCGTCCTCGGCCGGCCACTCCTCGCCGCGCCCCTCCAGCTGGTCCCGCTTCACGGTCGCGAGGACCGACGCGGCCTGCTCGCCGCCCATCACGGAGATCTTGGCGCCGGGCCACATCCACAGGAAGCGGGGGGAGTACGCCCGGCCGCACATCGAGTAGTTGCCCGCGCCGTACGAGCCGCCGACCACCACCGTGAGCTTCGGCACGCGCGCGCAGGCGACGGCGGTGACCATCTTGGCGCCGTGCTTGGCGATGCCGCCCGCCTCGTAGTCCTTGCCGACCATGAACCCCGAGATGTTCTGCAGGAACACCAGGGGGATGCCGCGCTGGTCGCACAGCTCGATGAAGTGGGCGCCCTTCTGGGCGGACTCGGAGAACAGGATGCCGTTGTTGGCGACGATCCCGACCGGGTGACCATGGATGCGGGCGAAGCCGGTGACCAGGGTCTGCCCGAACTCGGCCTTGAACTCGGCGAAGCGCGAGCCGTCGACGACGCGCGCGATGATCTCCCGTACGTCGTAGGGGGTACGGGAGTCGACCGGGACGGCGCCGTAGATGCCGTACGGGTCGACCTTCGGCTCCACCGACTCGGTGACCTCCCAGGGGAGGGTCCCGCGCGCGGGGAGCGTGGCGGCGATGTTCCGGACGATCCGCAGGGCGTGCGCGTCGTCCTCCGCGAGGTGGTCGGTGACGCCCGACACGCGTGCGTGCACGTCGCCGCCGCCCAGCTCCTCGGCGGTGACGACCTCACCGGTGGCGGCCTTCACCAGGGGCGGCCCGCCGAGGAAGATCGTCCCCTGGTTACGGACGATGACGGCCTCGTCGCTCATGGCGGGGACGTAGGCCCCACCGGCGGTACACGACCCGAGGACGGCCGCGATCTGCGGAATCCCGGCCCCCGACATCCGGGCCTGGTTGTAGAAGATCCGCCCGAAGTGCTCGCGGTCCGGGAACACCTCGTCCTGCATGGGCAGGAACGCGCCCCCGGAGTCGACGAGGTAGATGCAGGGGAGGCGGTTCTCGAGGGCGATCTCCTGGGCGCGCAGATGCTTCTTCACGGTCATCGGGTAGTACGTGCCGCCCTTGACCGTGGCGTCATTGGCGACGATCACGCACTCGCGCCCGCTCACCCGCCCGATCCCGGCGATGACACCGGCGGCCGGGGCGGCCCCGTCGTACATCCCGTCGGCCGCCAGCGGGGCCAGCTCCAGGAAGGGCGAGCCCGGGTCGAGGAGGGTGTCCACGCGGTCGCGGGGGAGCAGCTTGCCGCGCGCGGTGTGCCGGTCCCGGGCGCGCTCGCCGCCGCCGAGCCGGGCCGCGGCCAGCTTCTGGCGCAGTTCCTCGCCCAGCGCGCGGTGCGCCGCCTCGTTGGCCCGCCACGCCTCCGACGCGGGGTCCGCCGCGCTCGTCAGCTCCGGTGCCTCGTGCATGTCGTGGGTCCCCTCGCACAGCGATCGGCTGCTCTCGACCGTTAATGAGCGTTAACCATTTCCTTCAGGTTAACGACCGCTAACCTCCCTGTCTAGAATTGCTTCCATGACCACGAGAACCGACGCCCCCACCCGCCGCGAGCAGATCCTCAAGGAGGCCGCGCGGCTCTTCGCCGAGCGGGGTTTCCACGGCGTCGGGGTCGACGAGATAGGCGCGGCCGTCGGCATCAGCGGCCCCGGCCTGTACCGGCACTTCCCGGGCAAGGACGCGATGCTCGCCGAGCTGCTGGTCGGCATCAGCGGCCAGCTCCTGACGGGTGCGAAGCGCCGCCTGGCCGAGGCGGAGGGCGTGACGTCCTCCGAGCTGCTCCTCGACTCGCTCATCGAGGGCCACATCGACTTCGCCCTCGACGACCGCCCCCTGATCACCCTGCACGACCGCGAGCTGGACCGCCTCCGCGACACCGACCGCAAGCTGGTGCGCCAACTCCAGCGCCAGTACGTCGAGTTGTGGGTCGAGGTCGTCCGCGAGGTGTACCCGGACCTGGCCGAACCCAGCGCGCGCTCGGCGGTGCACTCGGTGTTCGGCCTGCTGAACTCGACCCCGCATCTGGGGAGGCCGGGGGCGTTGCCGGGGCGGGGGGCCACGGCGGAGTTGCTGCACCGGATGGCCCGGGGGGCGTTCGCGGCGGCGGGGGCGTGACGAGCGTTACGTGCCCGTTCCGCTGGACGCCTCCGCCTACCCGCCGGTACGCTCAATGCTGAGCAAGCGCTTAGCCATCGGACCGCAGCCATTACTTGAGGCACCCCGACGGCGAGCAACCACATCCGCGAGAGCGGCGCCGGTTCAGGCGCAGAGAGGGGCCGGCGGTGCGCCGTACGGTGTTTGACGAGGACCACGAGGCGTTCCGGGATACCC
Source organism: Streptomyces sp. NBC_00252 (assembly GCF_036187565.1). Classification (NCBI taxonomy): domain Bacteria; kingdom Bacillati; phylum Actinomycetota; class Actinomycetes; order Kitasatosporales; family Streptomycetaceae; genus Streptomyces; species Streptomyces sp. NBC_00252. The sequence goes on from NZ_CP108087.1 coordinate 6,444,640, forward strand.
TCCGGGCCTTCATCGAGGCCGAGGTCGTCCCCGTCTACGACGAGTGGTTCGCGGCCGGCCAGGCGCCGCGCGACTTCTACTACAAGCTCGCCGAGCTCGGCGTCTTCGGCATCCGCGTGGACGAGGAGTACGGCGGCGCGGGCATCGACTCGTACAAGTTCGAGGCCGTCCTCTACGAGGAGACCGCGCGCGCGGGTGTCAACTTCGGCGGCTCCGGTGTGCACGTGCTGCTCGGCCTGCCCTACATCAAGCTGCTCGCCACCGACGAGCAGAAGAAGCGCTTCCTGCCGAAGTTCGTCTCCGGCGAGGAGATGTGGGCCATCGCGATGACCGAGCCGGGCACCGGCTCCGACCTCGCGGGCATGAAGACCACCGCCAAGCTCTCCGAGGACGGCACGCACTACGTCCTCAACGGCGCCAAGACCTTCATCACCGGCGGTGTGCACGCCGACCGCATGATCGTCTGCGCCCGCACCTCCCCGTCCACCAAGGAGGACCGCCGTCACGGCATCTCCCTCTTCGTGGTGGACACCAAGGCCGAGGGCTACTCGGTCGGCCGCAAGCTCGACAAGCTCGGCCTGAAGACCTCCGACACCGCCGAGCTGGCGTTCGTCGACGTGAAGGTCCCGGCCGAGGACCTCCTCGGCGAGGAGAACAAGGGCTTCTACTACCTCGGCCACAACCTCGCCTCCGAGCGCTGGGGCATCGCCTTCGGCGCGTACGCGCAGGCCAAGGCCGCCGTCCGGTTCGCCAAGCAGTACGTCCAGGAGCGCGTGGTCTTCGGCCAGCCCGTCGCCGCGTTCCAGAACACCAAGTTCGAGCTGGCCGCCTGCCAGGCCGAGGTGGACGCCGCCGAGGCCGTCGTGGACCGCGCGACCGAGGCCCTGGACGCCGGTGAGCTGACCCCCGCCGAGGCGGCCAGCGCCAAGCTGTTCACCACCGAGGTCGCCCACCGCGTGATCGACCGCTGCCTCCAGCTGCACGGCGGCTACGGCTTCATGAACGAGTACCCGATCGCCCGCCTGTACGCGGACAACCGCGTCAACCGCATCTACGGCGGCACCAGCGAGATCATGAAGACGATCATCGCGAAGGACATGGGCCTGTAAGGTCCCCGAAATTACCGGCCCGTAGAAAAGGTGCCATGAGCCAGGCACTTCAGAGTCTCCTCGACCTGCTCGATCTGGAGCAGATCGAGGAGAACATCTTCCGCGGCCAGTCGCAGTCCGCCGTCGTCCCCCGGGTCTTCGGCGGACAGGTGGCGGCCCAGGCGCTGGTCGCGGCAGGCCGGACGGTCTCCGAGGACCGTCTCGCGCACTCCCTGCACGCGTACTTCCTGCGCCCCGGCGACCCCGGCGCGCCGATCGTCTACACCGTCGAGCGCATGAACGACGGCCGCTCCTTCACCGCGCGCCGCGTCGTCGCGGTCCAGCACGGGCAGCCGATCTTCGCCCTCTCCGCGTCCTTCCAGCGCCCCGAGACGGGCCTCGACCACCAGACCTCCATGCCGTCCGCCCCCGACCCGGCCACCCTGCCCACCTCGCAGGACCGGCTGCGCGGCTACGACCACATGGCCCCCGAGATCGTCGAGAGGTTCCTGGAGGCCCGCGAGGCCATCGACCTGCGCTACGTCGAGGAGCCGCCGTACGGCAGGTTCGGCGCGCCGCGCGAGCCGCACTCCCAGGTGTGGTTCCGCACCAACGGCAAGCTCGACGGACCCGTGGACCAGCCCCTGCTCCACGTAGTACTCGCGACCTACGTCTCCGACATGACCCTCCTCGACTCCGTGCTCCTCGCGCACGGCCGGGGCGGCTGGGCCGTAGGGGATGTCGTAGGGGCCTCCCTCGACCACGCCATGTGGTTCCACCGGCCGTTCCGGGCGGACGAGTGGCTGCTCTACGACCAGGAGTCGCCGTCGGCGTCCGGCGGGCGCGGGCTCGGGCAGGCGCGGATCTACACGCAGGACGGCCAACTGGCCATCTCCGTCATTCAGGAGGGCGTGGTCCGGGTTCCTCGGGAACACTGAGGGCATGGCAGAAACAGAGGAGGGTGACGGCGGCGGCGAGTCCACCGTCACCGTGATCGTCGCGGCCGTCGCCAACCTGGGCATCGCGCTCGCCAAGGCGGTCGCCGGCGTCATCAGCGGCTCCAGCGCGATGCTGTCGGAGGCCGCGCACTCCGTCGCCGACACCGTCACCGAACTCCTCCTGCTGACCGCCCTCAAGCGCAGCAGCAAACCCGCCGACGAGGACCACCCCCTGGGCTACGGCCCCGAGCGCTACATCTGGGCGATGCTCGCCGCCGTCGCCACCTTCGTCGGCGGCGCGGTCTTCTCCATCTACGACGGCATCCACACCCTCGTCGCCGGCGAGGACCTCGGCGACCCGCTCGTCTCGTACATCGTGCTCGGCGTCGCCTTCCTCCTGGAGGGCTACTCCCTGCGGACGGGCGTACGCCAGGCGCGCGGCGAGGCGGCCCGCTTCGACGCCTCCTTCAAGCGCTACCTCCGCTACACCCCCGACACCGCCGTGAAGGCCGTAGTACTCGAGGACTCCGCCGCGCTCGTCGGCCTGGTCCTCGCGGCGGGCGGCCTGCTCGGCGGCCAGCTCACCGGCTCCGGCGCCTGGGACGGCGCCGCCTCGCTGTGCATCGGGGCCCTGCTGCTCTACGTCGCCTGGGTGCTGGGCCGCTCGAACGCGGAACTCCTCATCGGCCGCCCGCTGCCCAAGGCCGTGCGGGAGCGGATCAAGGAGGAGCTGCTCGGGGTCGAACACATCGAGGCCGTACTGGAGTTGACGACCCTCGTGCAGGGTCCGCGCGAGGCGCTGGTGGCCGCGAAGATCGACTTCCGGGACCGGTCGAGCGCCGCGCAGATCGAGTGGGCCTGCGAACAGGCCGAGCAGCGGCTGCGGGAGGCGTTCCCGGCGGTCAGCCGGGTCTACCTGGATCCGACACCGGGATACGCGCAGCGCCGCGCGGAAGGGCTCAACCCCTGGCCGTGACAGGGGACCCGAGCCCGGCGGCTCAGGCGGACAGACCGGCCTCGGCCAGCAGATACGCCGTCATCGGGTCGTAGTACCGGGGGCTGACGACGTGGTCGTCGAGGGGGACCGCCACCTGTACGGTGCCCTCGGACTCGGCGAGGAAGAGCGCCGGGTCGTTGCAGTCGGCGTAGCCCACGGAGTCGACGCCGTGGCGGCCCGCGTAGCCCGCCCAGCCGTGGTCGGCGACGACCAGGTCGGGCAGCGGGCGGCCCTCGCGCTCCAGGGCGGTGAGGATCGCCTTCATCGGCTCACCGGAGTGCGTGTGCCAGAGCGTCGCGCCGTGCTCCAGGACGGCCACGTCGGCGAACTGCATGACGTACCCCTCCTCCGTCTGCAGCCCCTCCGGGATCACGACGATCTCGCAGCCCGCCGTGCGCAGGGCGGCGGCCGTGGCGCGGTGCACGTCCAGCAGACCGCCGGGGTGGCCGGTCGCGAAGAGCACCCGCTGCTGCCCGTCGGCCGCCTTGCGCAGCCGCGCCGCCATCCGGTCCAGGCCCTCGACGGTCAGCTCCGGGTCGATGGTGTCCTGGCCGTAGCGGTACTCGGGATCGTCGTTCACGCCCACCCGCTCCGCCATCACCGCGAGCACGTCCTGCTCGTCCGTCCAGCGGTCGCCCAGCTCCAGCCCGAGCCAGTAGTGACGGTCGCCGTTCGCGAGCTTGCGGTAGTGGGAGAGGTTGTTCTCGCGGGGCGTGGCCACCTCGCCCGCGATACGGGTCTTCACAAGGTGGTCGACGAGCTCGGCGCGGCTGGGTGTCCCGGATATCGGCATGGTTCCCATTGTGAAGCAGAGGACTGTGCGCGTGCCCGGCGTCCCGCACGCTGGGATGTGGATCACTCAGGGGTGACTCACAGCTGACGCAGGCCGAACCACAGCTCCATCCGTACGTCCGGATCGTCGAGGTCCGTCTCCAGCAGCGCCGCGCACCGGGCGATCCGCTGCCGCACGGTGTTGCGGTGCACGGCGAGGGCGACCGCCGTACGGTCCCAACTCCCGTGCAGGGAGAGCCAGGTGCGCAGGGTCTCGACGAGCGCGGGGTGCGCGGCGAGCGGTGCGAGGAGGGTGCGGGCGTGTTCCTCGGCCGCGTCGTGGGGGAGCAGGTCGGCGAGCCCGGCGCGGCCGGAGGCGCCGTGTACGACCAGAGGGGTACGGGTCGCGCGGGCGCGGGCCAGGGCGCGGGCCGCCTGCTGGTCGGCGGCGGACCAGTCCTCCGGGGCCACGGGAGCGCTGACCCCCAGGGTCCAGCCGGGCTGCGCGGCGGGTGCGCGGTCGCCGGGGACGAGGACCCGTACGGCCTCCGGCGCCAGGTCGATCAGCGCGGAACCGAGGGCGGCGCCCAGGGCGGAGGTGGCGACGGGATCGGGGCCGGTACCGGCGTCGGGCAGCGCGTGCACCACCAGCCACCGGTCACCGCCGAGCAGCGACGCGACGTCCTCCGGCGGGGCGCCCAGCAGCAGCCGTACGAGCGCCGAGGACCGGTCCGCTCCCGTGCGGCTCTGGTGTTCGCCGGTGAGCAGGGAGAGCAGGACGGCGGCGACGGAGGCGATGGTGTGGTCGCCGGGCGCGCGCTGCGGGGCGGCGACCCCCAGGACGAAACCCTGACCGGTACCGAGGGCGTAGGCGGCGAGGTGGACGCCGGAGACGGTGTCGGTGGCGGAGGTGGGGGTGGGGCGGGTCGGGGGTGTGCTGTCCGTGGAGGCGGGGGTGGAGGCGGGTGACGTGGAGGATGCGGTGGCGGACGTAGGGGACGAAGTGGGAGCGCCCGGGGGCCGGACCACCCGCACCAACTCCGCCAACGCCTCCCGCACCTCCGCGCCGCTCGCCTCGGCGCCGGGCCCACCTTCCGTACCCGTACCCGACGAGCCCGTCCTGCCTCCCGCCACCGCCCCCGGCGCTCCCACTGCCCGCACTCCGCGTCCCGCCCCCGTCGCTCCAACCGCCCCCGCTCCCCGCCCCGCCCCCGCGATCTCCGTCCCGTCAGGACCGAACAACACCGCGCGCCCGCCCACCCGTTGGGCGAGCTGGCGTAGCACCGAGGGGAGCGGGTCGGGGCGGGAGGCGGCCGCCGCCAGGCTCTGCTGGGCCTCGGTGACGCGGCGGAGTTCGGCGAGGCGGGCCTGGGCCATCAGCTGCCAGACCGCGCGGGCGACGCGGGAGAAGGGGGTGGGCGGCGGGACCTCCAGGAGGGGGAGGTCGTAGTGGTCGCAGGCGGCGACCAGGGCGCGCGGCACGGTGTCGTGGACCGGTGCGACGCCGAAGCCGAGGGCCACCCCGCCCGCCTCGACGATCCGGGCGACGTAGTCGTCGAAGTAGGTGCCGGAGCCGGCCGCGTCCGGGATGTGGACGCCCGCGGTGAGCAGCAGTTCGCCGCCGAGCAGGTACGGGTACGGGTCCGGCATCTCCGAGGTGTGCGCCCAGTGGATCGCGATGTCGGGGTCGGACGGCCCGGCGATCTGCCGCAGCCCCAGGTCCTCGCGGGCCAGGAGGGCGCCGAGGGGCACGGGGGGAGTGGGCGGTGTGGGCGGAACCGTGAGGTCCGGCATGGTGGATGTTTCCTCCATCGCCTGGGGCTCGGATGGATGAAACGTACACTTCGCAGCCGCTTTCCGGCCACCTAGGGTCAGTCGCGGCGCAAGCCCCCCCGAGACATCCCCCAGGCCCCGGGGACGACCCCCCAGAGCGCGCGAAGGAGGCCCCCGTATGGCCGTCGACTACACCGTGATCGTCGTCTACCTGGCCGGCATGCTGGCCATGGGCTGGTGGGGCATGCGCCGCGCCAGGTCCAAGAGCGACTTCCTGGTCGCGGGCCGCCGCCTGGGCCCGGTCATGTACTCCGGCACCATGGCCGCGATCGTCCTGGGCGGCGCGTCCACCATCGGTGGCGTAGGCCTCGGCTACCAGTACGGGCTGTCCGGCGCCTGGATGGTCTTCACCATCGGCCTCGGCCTGCTCGCCCTCTCCGTCTTCTTCTCCGCCCGCATCGCCCGTCTGAAGGTCTACACCGTCTCCGAGATGCTCGATCTCCGGTACGGCGGCCGCGCGGGCGTGATCTCCGGCGTGGTCATGTGGGCGTACACCCTGATGCTGGCCGTCACCTCGACGATCGCCTACGCCACGATCTTCGACGTCCTCTTCGACATGAACCGCACCCTCGCGATCGTCCTCGGCGGCTCGATCGTCGTCGCGTACTCGACGCTCGGCGGCATGTGGTCCATCACCCTCACCGACATGGTGCAGTTCGTGGTGAAGACGATCGGCGTGCTGCTGCTCCTGCTGCCGATCGCGGTCGTCAAGGCGGGCGGCTTCGGCGAGATGAAGGCGAAGCTGCCCACCGGGTACTTCGACCCGCTGGGCATCGGCGGCGAGACGATCTTCACCTACGTCCTGATCTACACGTTCGGCATGCTCATCGGCCAGGACATCTGGCAGCGCGTGTTCACGGCGGGCAGCGACAAGACCGCCAGGTGGGGCGGCACGGTCGCGGGCACCTACTGCCTCGTCTACGCCGTCGCGGGCGCGGTCATCGGCACGGCGGCCAAGGTCCTCTACCCGAACCTCGGCAGCCCGGACGACGCCTTCGCCACCATCGTCAAGGACGAACTCCCCATCGGCGTAAGGGGATTGGTGCTCGCCGCCGCCCTGGCCGCCGTGATGTCGACGTCGTCCGGCGCGCTGATCGCCTGCGCCACGGTCGCCAACAACGACATCTGGTCGCGGCTGCGCGGAGCGGCCAGGGACCAGGGCGACGAGGGCGGTCACGACGAGGTGCGGGGCAACCGGGTCTTCATCCTCGTCATGGGCGTCGGCGTGATCGTCACGGCGATCGCGCTCAACAACGTCGTGGAGGCGCTGACCGTCGCCTACAACCTCCTCGTCGGCGGACTCCTCGTCCCCATCCTCGGCGGCCTGCTGTGGAAGCGCGGCACCGCACAGGGCGCACTCGCCTCGGTGATCGTCGGCGGCCTCGCGGTCGTCGGCCTGATGGCGGCCTACGGCATCCTCGCCAACGAGCCCGTCTACTACGGCCTGTTGCTGTCTCTGGCCGCCTATGTGACCGTCTCCCTCGCCACGCCGCCGACCGACGCGGCCGTCCTCGCCGCCTGGCGGGACCGGCTCGCCGGCCGCGGCACCCCCGAACGGGCGTCCGAACCGGTCGCCGCGCACCAGTAAAGTCGTAGCGGACGCGCAAACAGCCACAAGCTGCACGTAACCCATCCCATACGTCACGAAGCGTAGGAAAGAAGGCAGTCCCCATGACCAGCAACGAGACGCCCCGCGGCCCCGTCGACTCCTCGCGCTTCCCGCGGTTCGCCGGCCCCGCGACCTACGCCCGGCTGCCGCGCCTGGACGAGGTCGGCACCGCGGACGTCGCCGTGGTCGGGGTGCCCTTCGACGCCGGGGTCTCCTACCGGCCGGGCGCCCGCTTCGGCGGCAACGCGATCCGCGAGGCGTCCCGGCTGCTGCGTCCCTACAACCCGGCGCAGGACGCCTCCCCGTTCGCGCTGGCGCAGGTCGCGGACGCCGGGGACATCGCGGCGAACCCGTTCAACATCAACGAGGCCGTCGAGACCATCGAAGAGGCGGCGGACCAACTCCTCGACACCGGCGCGCGGTTGATGACCCTGGGCGGCGACCACACCATCGCGCTCCCGCTGCTGCGCTCGGTCGCGAAGAAGCACGGCCCGGTGGCCCTGCTGCACTTCGACGCCCATCTCGACACCTGGGACACGTACTTCGGGGCCGAGTACACCCACGGGACCCCGTTCCGCAGGGCCGTCGAGGAGGGCATCCTCGACACGGAGGCGCTCTCCCACGTCGGCATCCGCGGCCCGCTGTACGGCAAGCAGGACCTCAAGGACGACGAGAAGATGGGCTTCGGCATCGTCACGTCGGCGGACGTGTACCGCCGGGGCGCCGACGAGGTCGCCGACCAGCTGCGCCAGCGCATCGGCGACCGGCCCCTCTACATCTCCATCGACATCGACTGCCTCGACCCGGCCCACGCGCCCGGCACCGGCACGCCCGAGGCCGGCGGCCTGACCTCCCGCGAACTTCTGGAGATCCTGCGCGGCCTGGCATCCTGCAACCTGGTATCGGCGGACGTCGTCGAGGTGGCACCGGCGTACGACCACGCCGAGATCACGTCGGTGGCCGCGTCGCACACCGCGTACGACCTGATCACGATCATGTCCCGGCAGATCGCGGAGGCACGCAACGCGTAGGGCGGGAAGGGCGGTTGGCGCTGCGCGAACGACCGCCGGCCGCCGACCCGGTTCAGTGACTCGCCGACCCGTTTCGGCGACTCGTAGGGAGACAGAGAGCAAGTGACGCACGACCACGACCTGGAACTCCGCCCGACGGCCGCGCAGATCTCCGCCGCGCTGAACCCGCCCCCCGGGCGCAACGGCGGTGACCTGGTCGTGGAGACCCTGGCGGGCCTCGGCGCGACGACGGTCTTCGGCCTGCCCGGGCAGCACGCCCTCGGCATGTTCGACGCGCTGCGCCGCTCCGACCTGCGGTACATCGGCCTGCGGGTGGAGAACAACGCGGGGTTCGCGGCGGACGCGTACGGCCGCATCACCGGCGAGGCGGCCCCGCTGCTCCTGTCGACGGGCCCGGGCGCGCTGACGTCACTGGCCGCGCTCCAGGAGGCGCGGGCGGCCTCGGCCCCGGTGTTGGCGATCAGCAGCCAGATCCCGACCCCGGGTCTGGGCGGCGGACGCCACGGCTATCTCCACGAACTCCCGGACCAGTCCGCCTCGTTCAGGGGCGTGGTGAAGTCCGTCCACACGGTCCGCACCCAGTCGCAGATCCCGTCGGCGATCGCGGAGGCGTGGAAGTCGGCGCTCACGGCTCCGCACGGCCCGGTGTGGGTGGAGATCCCGCAGGACGTGCTGCTGGCCGAGACGTCGCTGCCGGTGGTGACGGCGGTGGACGCGACCCCGGAGGACCTGGTCCCGCGCCCCGAACTCACCGCCGTGGCAGCGGACTTGCTGTCGCGCGCAGCCCGCCCGGTGATCATCGCGGGCGGGGGAGTGATCCGCGCGGACGCGTCGAAGAAGCTGCGGCAACTGGCCGAGAGGCTCCAGGCCCCGGTGGTCACGACTCCCGGAGGCAAGGGCGCGTTCCCGTGGACGCACCCCCTGTCGCTCCAGTCGTGGCTGGAGGACCGCCATACGACGGACTTCCTGGAGGACGCGGACGTAGTACTGGTGGTCGGCTCGGGTCTGGGCGAACTCTCCTCGAACTACCACACGTTCAAGCCGCGCGGCCGTGTCGTCCAGATCGAGGCGGACCTCGGCAAACTGGAGTCGAACCACCCGGCGTTGGGAATCCACGCGGACGCGTGGCACGGACTCCAGGCACTCCTGGAGACGGTGACGGAACGGACGGACCCGACGGCGGAGACCCGGGTGGCCGAACTGCTGGTCCGCGTCCGGGAACGCATCGCCGCCCAGGAACTGACCCTGGAACAGAGCGTGTTGGCGTCGGTGAGGAAGGCCCTCCCGCCCAACTCCCCCTCCTTCTGGGACATGACGATCCTCGCCTACTGGGCCTGGTCGGCCTTCGACGCGAAGGGCCCCAACCACCTCCACTCCGCGCAGGGCGCCGGCGGCCTCGGCTACGGCTTCCCGGCGGCACTGGGCGCGGCGGCGGCCGACCCGACCCGTCCGGTGCTGGCGGTGTCCGGGGACGGCGGCGCCCTGTACTCCATCGCGGAGCTGGCCACGGCCAAGCAGTACGACCTGAACGTCACCTGGCTCATCGTCGACGACGGCGGCTACGGCATCCTCCGCGAGTACATGACGGACGCGTTCGGCGAGGCCACGGCGACGGAACTGACCCGGCCGGACTACGTGGCGCTGGCGGAGTCGTTCGGGGTGCGGGGGCTGCGGACCTCACCGGAGGCGCTGGAGGAGGACCTCGCGAAGTCCCTTGCGACGCCTGGGCCTTCGGTGGTCGTGCTCCCGGCTGTGTTGCGGATGTTCGCGGCCACGCACGTGGGGTGACGGGTACCGCCCCGCGGACGTGTGACGCTCCGGCGCCGAGCGCCACACGTCCGCGTCGCGCACCCGCTCTCACATCCGCGGATCCGGCGTCAGCAGTGCGAACACCGCTCCGAACGGGTCCCCGAGCCACGCCATGCGGCCGACCTCCGGTACGTCCGTCGCCGGCATGAGGACGGAGCCGCCGTTGGACTGGGCCGTCGCGACCGTGGCGTCCGTGTCCGTCGCGTGGAAGTACGGTACCCAGCGCGGGAGTTCGCCCTCGCCGTCGTTCAGGGGCGCTGCTCCGCCGAAGGACGCGTCCTGCTGGTCGCCCTCGCTGGTGCTCAGTACCCGGTATGTCATGCCGGGCGCCGGCATGTCCTGGGTGCGCCAGCCGAACAGGCCCTGGTAGAAGGCGATGTCCGCCTCCGGGTCGGGGGCGTGCAGCTCCGCCCAGAGCAGGGTGTTGGGGGCGGAGGTGAGTTCCAGGCCCGCGGTCCTGCCGGGCTGCCACAGCGCGAACTGGGCGCCCTGCGGGTCGGTGGCCTGGGCCAGCATGCCCTCGCCCATGACGTCCATGGGCTCCATGCGGACGGTCCCGCCGCCTGCCGTGACCGCCTGGACGGTGGCCGTGATGTCGTCGGTCCTGAAGTGGATCATCCAGGCCGATTTGGCCCCTTCCTCGGTGAGCGGGCCGAGGGCGGCGACGGTCTTCCCGTCCACCTGGAAGAAGCCGTAGCCGCCGGTGTCGGGACCGGCCGAGACGAACTGCCAGCCGAGGACGGCGCCGTAGAACGCGGCGGCGGCGTCGGTGTCGGGGCTGCCGAGGTCGAGCCAGTTGGGCGATCCGGTGACGAAGTCGGTGCCGAGCATGAAGTCCTCCTGGACGGGGGTGGGCCGGGACGGGAGCCACGATGCCGTCCCGCCCGCCGCCGCCGTCCGTGCACGAGCACCGACAGGCCCCCGGTTTCCACCGAACGGCCGAACGCTCGCCGGTGCCGGTGCCGCGCGCTGACGGACTTCCCGCCATGGACGGACACGGGGTGGGAGACGGCCGCCGCGTCGGGGGCAAGCGCAGGAGCGACTGAACTCCCCCTGAAGCAGAGGGAGTTCAGGCCGGGCAGTCGCTTCCTACCAGATCGCCTCGACCCACTCCGGGTGGTCGATGAACGGGTTGCGGTTGTGCTGGTAGGTGTCGTAGATGACCTGGTTGCGCTTCTCCTCGAAGGCGCTGGGCGGGTCCGCCGCGCTCCAGGCCTTGAGGACGGAGAGCTTGCCCATGTAGGGGTTGCTGCCGTTGTTGACCTTCTCGTTGGGCTCCAGGTCGGCGAAGCCGTCGCCGCCGTCGTAGCGCACGGCCATGTAGAGGATCATGCGGGCCACGTCGCCCCGGTCCGCCGCGCGCGGTGCGAAGGAGTCGGAGTCGACGGTGCTGCCGCCGCCGTTGGTGACCGCGCTGCCGCCGTTGTCGAAGTCCAGGTTGCCGCGGATGCTGTTGACCTGGACGTCCGCGGGACGCAGGTGGTGCAGATCGGTGCCGGGACCGGTCACCTCGCCGAAGTCGCCGTGGGACTTGGCCCAGGTGTGCTCGCGGTTCCAGTCGCCGACGTCGCCGCCGTTGAGGGACTTGGCGCGGGAGACACCGCTGTACAGCAGGATCACGTTGTTGCTGTTGTTCGGGTCCTGGTCGGTGGCCATGAGCGCGTTCCAGACCGCCGCGTACGAGATCTTCGTGACGTTGGTGCTGATGATCGTGTGCAGCGAGGACTTCAGGGCCGTGCCCGTCTTGCCGACCGCGTTCTTGTAGTACGTCGAGTCGTACGCGGTCGTCGTGGCCGACGCCGGGGTCGCGGTCAGGGTCGGCGCGGCGAAGCCGACCAGGACGGCGGCGGTCGTCAGCGCCACCGATTTCCAGCGGTGGATCCGTGTCCCAAGCATAAAGAGTGTCCCATCTACGCGGGTTGAATGGGGCGGCAAACGGGAGCGTGACATGTTCATGCGGTCCAGTAAATAAACGGGACGTGTCGATCCGGTGACCTGAAGCGACAATCTGCCCTGTGTCTACGCGAGTTGACAGCGCGACAACGTGGGGTGGCACACCGGAACTGCCCCCGGCCTTGTGGTCGGGGGCAGTCGGCCGTTCGGCTACGTCGGTGCCGTCACTTCACGTCCGACGGGTCCAGCCGGTAGATCGTCGACGTGGTGGTCGTGGTGGAGGACGACGAGCCCGTCGAGCCCGAACTCCCCTCCGTGGAGGCGCTCTTGTCGTACGCGCTCTCCTTCACGGCCGTCGCGTTCTTCTTCACCCACGCGGTGATCTCGGTGTTCAGGGCGCTGTTGCCGCCCATCCCGCCGCCGCCGAGCTGGATGTAGTGCAGCTCGCCCTTCTTCACCAGTTCCTTGAGCTTGGCGAGGGTCATCGCCTTGTCGGAGCCGGTGAAGCCCCACATGGAGATGACGGGCTTGTGGGTGCTGAGGATCAGCTGGCCCGCGCTCTGCGAATTGGAGACCGCGAGCAGCCACTTGGCGCCGTCCTGGTGCTTCTCCAGGTACGAGACGAGCGCGCTGGACGTGGTGCCGCCCATGCCGCCACCGCCGCCGAAGCCGCCGCGCGTACCGCCGGTGCCGCCCGGGGCCGTACCGTTCTCGCCGCCCGTGCCGCCAGGAGCCGTACCGCCACCGGGCAACTCCCCGCCGGTACCGCCCTGTTGGCCGCCCTGCGGCACCTCGCCGGTACCGCCGCCGCCCGGGGTCATCCCGCCGGGAGCCTCGCCGCCGCCCGGCATCTCGCCGCTCGCCCGGCCGCTGCCGGTGCCGCCGCCCGTGCCGGTGCCGCCCGGAGCCGTACCGCCGCCGGGGCCGCCCTCGCCGCCGCGCATCCCGCCGCCGAAGCCGCCACGGCCGCCGCCCCCACCGGGGCCGCCCATGCCGCCGCCGGTCGACGGACCCGCCGTCGGGTTCGTACCGCCCATGCCGCCGCCCGTACCGCTGGACGCGGCCGGGGTCACGGCGTACGCCGTCGGACCGGCGAGCGCCGCGATGACCGCCGCCGCGACGGACGCCGTCAGGAGGCGGGTCCGGTTGCCGGAGCGGAAGACGAACAGGCCCACGATCGCGAGGACCATCAGCACGCCGATCGTCGGCCACAGCCAGGTGTTCCAGCCGGAGGCCCGGCGCAGCACCACGATCGCCCAGATCCCGGTGACCGCGAGGCCGGCCGGGAGGACCCACGACCAGCGGGCGTCACCGCCGCGGAAGGCGCGCCACAGCATGACGCCGCCGCCACCGCACAGGGCCGCGATGCCCGGGGCGAGCGCGGTCGTGTAATACGGGTGCATCGTGCCCTGGGCCATGCTGAAGGTGACGTAGTGCAGCAGGGTCCAGCCGCCCCACAGGACCAGCGCGGCGCGCGTCGGGTCGGTGCGCGGGGCGCGGCCGACCAGGACCAGGCCGGCGATCAGGGCGATGGCCGAGAAGGGGAGCAGCCAGGAGATCTGGCCGCCGAGGACGTCGTTGAACATACGGCCGATGCCCGCGGTGCCGGCGAACGTGCCGCCGCCACCCCCGCCCCCGCCGCCGTTGCCCTCGCCGCCGAACACGCGGCCGAAGCCGTCGTAGCCCATGATCAGGTCCCAGGCGGTGCCGTCCGTCGAGCCGCCGATGTACGGGCGGTCCGCGGCCGGGACGAGGGAGACGACCGTGGCCCACCAGAAGCTGGAGACCGCCAACGCGACCGTGGCCAGGGCGAGTTGGACGACCTTCTGCTTCCAGCCGAGCTTCGACGCGAAGAGGTACACGGCGAAGACGGCGGGCAGGGCGATGTAGCCCTGGAGGAGCTTGGTGTTGAACGCGAAGCCGAAGCAGACCGCGGAGCCGAGCAGCGGCAGCAGCCGCTCGGTGCGCACGGCGCGCAGGCCGAGGGCGGCGCCCGCCACCATCAGCAGGACGAGGATCGTGTCGGGGTTGTTGTCACGGTTGATGGCGACCGTGATGGGGGTGAGGGCGAGGACCAGCGCCGCGATCGCCGCGGCCGCATGGCCGAAGTACCGCTTCACGGAGGTGTGCAGGATCCAGATCGTGCCGAGCGCGGCGGCGACCTCCGGCAGCATCATCTGCCAGGTGCCGAAGCCGAGGATCCGGCACGACAGGCCCATCACCATCAGGGAGAAGGGCGGCTTGTCGACCGTGAGGAAGTTGCCGGCGTCCAGCGAGCCGAAGAACCAGGCCTTCCAGTTCTGCGTGCCGCTGTAGATCGCGCTGCTGTAGAAGCTGTTCAGGCCGGAGCCGGAGAGGTTCCAGGAGTACAGCACGGCCGCCAGGACCATGATCGCGACCAGGACGGGCAGCGACCAGCGGGGCGCCTTCTCGGGCGGCGCGTCGGCGGGTGGCGCCGGCGGCGGCCAGTCGGCGGACGCGGGTTCGGTGGGGGGGTGCGGATCGGTGGCAGATGTCACCCACGCATCGTGCGAAAGCAGGGTGGGAGGGTGCTGTGCCGTACCTGGCCGCTGCCTGTGAATTCGCACAGGGCGGGGTAATACGTCGCACAACCGTTCTCCAACCCGTACAACCTTTCATGCCTTCCTGTGAGTCAACTCGTGCATGACTCAGTCTTATTGGACATCCCGCCGGGCCAGAGTGCTGGCCGTCGGCGTGGGCGCCGGGATGCTCATACCCGTCCTGGCCACCGCGACGCCCGCCGCCGCGGCCACCCCGACGGTCAGCTGTACGTCCGCGAAGGCGGGGCTGGCCGCCAAGTTGAAGAAGGACATCACCGCCGCGCTCGCGACCCGTAAGGGAACCGTCGCGGTCGGCCTCTACGACCGGACCACCAAGACCACCTGCACCCTGCGGGCGACGAGCGCCTACGACTCGGCCAGCACCGTCAAGGTCACCGTCCTCGCCACGCTGCTGTGGGACGCGAAGAAGCACAACCGCCTGCTGACGTCCCGCGAGACGACGCTCACCAAGGCCATGATCACCAAGTCGGACAACGACGCGACCTCCACCCTGTGGAAGCAGCTCGGCATGACGAAGATCAAGGGCTTCCTGTCCGCGGCCGGCATGACCCAGACCAAGCCCGGCGCGAACAACTACTGGGGCCTGACCCAGGAGACCGTGACCGACGAGCAGAAGCTGCTCAAGCTGGTCACCGCCAAGAACTCGGTGCTGAGCGACAACTCCCGCGCGTACATCCTGAAGTTGATGAACCAGGTCATCTCGTCGCAGCGCTGGGGCACCCCGTCCGGCGCCCCCTCGAAGGTCACCGTGCACGTCAAGAACGGCTGGCTGCAGCGCTCGACGCACGGCTGGCGCGTCCACAGCCTGGGCACCTTCAGCGGCGGCGGCCACGACTACATGATGTCCGTGCTCACCCAGGACAACAGCACGATGAGCTACGGCATCACCACGATCCAGGGTGTCGCGAAGGCGATCCACAAGGACCTGGCCTAGGGCTCGTTCCGGGGAAGCGCTTCACTGCGCGGTCTCCCGCGCGTCACCCGTCCGACCTACGGTGACGCCCATGCGCCTGAGAACCGTACTCGCGACCGCGACCGCCGGCCTGGCGGCGGCCACCTGCCTCACCGCCGCCGGGCCCGCGACCGCCGTCAGCACCGGGACCACCAACTCCCGTACCAGCAACGCCTGTTCGTCGTCCGTCTCGATCGACCGCTTCTCCGACGCGCTCGACAAGACGACCTACGACGGCACCTTCGTCGGCAACTTCTCCGCGCTCGCGCTGGACAGGGACGGCTCGCTGGCCGCCCTGGAGGACCGCTCCTCGCTGTTCGACCTGAACGCGAAGACGCTCCAGCCGAAGCGGGTCGTCCACCTCGCCGACGAGAACGGCGCCGACCTCGACTCCGAGGGCCTGGTCGTCGACCGCGACGGCACCCGGCTGATCACCTCCGAGACCGAACCGTCGATCCGCCGCTACTCCCGTGACGGCAAGATCCTCGACCGCCTCCCGGTCCCCTCCTCGCTGCTGGTCGCCCCGGCCGGGCGGGCCTCCTCGAACCTCACCTTCGAGGGCCTGACCCTGCTGCCCGGCGGCCGCACGCTCCTCGCGTCGATGGAGGCCCCGATCGCCGGGGACACCTCGGGCGCCGTCCGCTTCCAGACCTGGACCCGGACCAAGGGCGACCACTTCAGGCTCGCCGCGCAGTACGCGTACAAGCCCGACGCCTCCTTCCTCGGCGTCCCCGAGGTGCAGGCCCTGCCCGACGGCCGGCTCCTCGTCCTGGAGCGCGGCTTCACCAGCGGCGTCGGCAACACGGTCCGCCTCTACCTGGCCGACCCGCGCCACGCCACGGACACCAGCGGCATCGACCACCTCACCGGCCGGCCCGGGGTCCGCCTGATCAAGAAGACCCTGCTCGCCGACATCGCCGACTGCCCGTCCCTCGGCGCGACCGCGAAGCAGCCCCAGCCGAACCCCCTCCTCGACAACATCGAGGGCATGGTGATCACGGGCAGGGAGAAGGGCGCCTACAAGGTGCTCCTGGTCAGCGACGACAACCAGAACGCCGTACAGACGACCCGCTTCTACTACCTCCGGGTCCGCACAACGCCCGCTTTCCGGTCTTCAGAGGCGCGGGGCTGAAAACGCACCCCCCGCGAAGCGCAATGTTGCGGAGGGATGAAATCCGCTTCAATCCGCGTTGGTGCCTTCCGTAAGACCAGCAGATCAGGGGCGAACGGAAGGCACCGCGTGGCAGCGAAACAGGGGGAGACACAAGGCTGGGCCCGAAGGCTCGCCGGATACGCGTGGCGCTACCCCAAGGACGTCGTCCTCGCCCTGGGCGCCTCCCTCGCGGGCATGGCGGTCATGGCCCTCGTCCCCCTGGTCACCAAGGTGATCATCGACGACGTGATCACCGGCCACACCCGCTCCATGGCCCCCTGGGCCGGCGCCCTGATCGTCGCCGCGCTCCTCGTCTACGTCTCCGCCTACGTCCGCCGCTACTACGGCGGACGCCTCGCCCTGGACGTCCAGCACGACCTCCGCACCGAGATGTACGGGACGATCACCCGCCTCGACGGCCGCCGTCAGGACGAGCTGTCCACCGGCCAGGTCGTCGGCCGCGCCACCAGCGACCTCCAGCTGATCCAGGGCCTGCTCTTCATGCTCCCGATGACCATCGGGAACGTCCTCCTGTTCGTGCTCTCGCTGGCGATCATGGCCTGGCTGTCCATCCCGCTGACCCTGATCGCCCTGGCCGTCGCCCCGGCCCTCGGCTTCATCGCCAAGCGCAGCCGCAGCAAGCTGCACCCCTCCACCTGGTACGCGCAGGCCCAGGCCGCCGCCGTCGCGGGAGTCGTCGACGGGGCCGTCAGCGGCGTACGCGTGGTGAAGGGCTTCGGCCAGGAGGACCAGGAGACCGGAAAGCTCCGCGAGGTCGGCCGCCGCCTCTACGCGGGCCGCCTCCGCACGATCCGGCAGAACGCCCGCTACACCCCCGCCCTCCAGGCCGTCCCCGCCCTCGGCCAGGTCGCGATGCTCGCGCTCGGCGGCTGGCTCGCGGTGCGCGGGCACATCACGCTCGGCACGTTCGTCGCCTTCTCCACCTACCTCGCCCAGCTCGTCGGCCCGGTCCGCATGCTCGCCGTGGTCCTCACCGTCGGCCAGCAGGCCCGCGCCGGCACCGAACGCGTCCTCGAACTGATCGACACCGAGCCGTCGATGACCGACGGCACCAAGGAACTCCCCGCCGACGCCCCGGCCACGGTCGAGTTCGACGACGTGTCCTTCGGCTACGACCACGAGCGCCCGGTCCTCAACGGCCTCAGCTTCGAGATCCGCCCCGGCGAGACCCTCGCCGTCGTCGGCTCCTCCGGCTCCGGCAAGTCCACGGTCTCGCTCCTCCTCCCGCGCTTCTACGACGTCACCCACGGCGCCGTCCTCATCGGCGGCCACGACGTCCGCGAGCTCACCCTCGACTCCCTGCGCGCCGCGATCGGCCTGGTCCCCGAGGACTCCTTCCTCTTCTCCGACACGGTCCGCAACAACATCGCCTACGGCCGCCCCGACGCGACCGAGGACGAGATCCTCACCGCCGCCCGCGCCGCCCAGGCCGACCGGTTCATCCAGGAACTCCCCGCGGGCTACGACACGGCGGTCGGCGAGCAGGGCCTCACCCTCTCCGGCGGCCAGCGCCAGCGCGTCGCCCTCGCCCGCGCGATCCTCACCGACCCGCGCCTGCTGGTCCTGGACGACGCGACCTCGGCGGTGGACGCCCGCGTCGAACACGAGATCCACGAGGCGTTGAAGCAGGTCATGGAGGGCCGCACCACCCTGCTGATCGCGCACCGCCGCTCCACCCTCAACCTCGCCGACCGCATCGCCGTCCTCGACGGTGGCCGCCTCGCCGACATCGGCACGCACGACGAACTCCAGCAGCGCTCGGCGCTCTACCGCCGCCTCCTCACCGACCCCGACGAACTCGGCGGCGTCTCGCCCGGCCACGCCCAGGCGGCCGCACCGGCCGAGGACACCTCCGTACGCGACGAGCTGGACGCTGAGTTCGACGCCGAGCGCGGGGTCACGCCCCGGCTGTGGACGGGGGACCGCGAGCCCAAGGACACCGCGCTGTCCGGGATGCCCGCGACGCCCGAACTCCTCGCGCAGGTCGACGCGTTGCCCCCGGCGACCGACGTCCCGGACATCGACGAGGCGCGCGCGGTGCGGGCCGAGGACTCGTACGGGCTGCGCCGGCTGCTGCGCGGGTTCGGTGCCCCGCTGCTGATCAGCCTCGGCCTGGTCGCCGTGGACGCGGGCATGAGCCTGCTCCTGCCGATCATGATCCGGCACGGCATCGACCAGGGCGTCAGCAAGATGGCGATCGGCGCGGTCTGGTCGGCGTCGCTTCTGGCGCTGCTGGGCGTGGTTGTGCAGTGGGCGGCCCAGCGCGGCGAGACCCGCATGACGGGCCGTACCGGCGAACGGGTCCTCTACACGCTCCGCCTGAAGATCTTCGCCCAGCTCCAGCGCCTCGGACTCGACTACTACGAGCGGGAGTTGACCGGCCGGATCATGACGAGGATGACGACGGACGTCGACGCCCTCTCGTCCTTCCTCCAGACCGGCCTGGTCACGGCGTTCGTCTCGGTCGTCACCTTCTTCGGCATCATGGTCGCCCTGCTGGTCATCGACATCCAGCTCGCCCTGGTCGTGTTCGCGACCCTGCCGCCGCTGATCATCGCGACCTTCTTCTTCCGCCGGGCGAGCGTGAAGGCGTACGAACTCGCCCGTGAGCGCGTGTCGTTGGTCAACGCCGACCTCCAGGAGTCGGTGTCGGGGCTGCGGATCGTGCAGGCGTTCCGGCGCGAGCAGGACGGCAGCCGGCGCTTCGCCGAGCGCAGCAGCAGCTACCGCGCGGCCCGCACCCGGGGCCAGCGGCTGATCTCGATCTACTTCCCCTTCGTCCAGCTGCTGTCGTCGGTGGCGGCGGCCTCCGTGCTGATCGCGGGCGCGGGCAGGGTGGACGACGCGACCCTCACGACCGGCGCGCTGGTCGCCTACCTCCTCTACATCGACCTGTTCTTCGCCCCGGTCCAGCAGCTCTCCCAGGTCTTCGACGGCTACCAGCAGGCCACCGTCTCCCTCGGCCGCATCCAGGAGCTGCTCCAGGAACCGACGTCCACCCGGGCCGCCGACGAACCCCTCGAAGTCCTCTCCCTGCGGGGCGACATCGCCTTCGAGGACGTGCACTTCGCGTACGGCGACGACGAAGAGGCCATCGGGGGCGTGCGGTTGAGCATCCCGGCCGGCCAGACGGTCGCCTTCGTCGGCGAGACCGGCGCGGGCAAGTCGACGCTCGTGAAACTGGTCGCCCGCTTCTACGACCCGACCGGCGGCCGGGTCACCGTCGACGGCACCGACCTGCGCGCCCTGGACATCACGTCGTACCGCCACCACCTCGGGGTCGTCCCCCAGGAGGCGTACCTCTTCCAGGGCACCGTCCGCGACGCGATCGCCTACGGCCGCCCCGACGCCACCGACGCCGAGGTGGAGGCCGCGTCCCGCGCGGTCGGCGCCCACGAGATGATCGCGACGCTCGAGGGCGGCTACCTCCACGAGGTCGCCGAGCGCGGCCGCAACCTCTCGGCGGGCCAGCGCCAGCTGATCGCCCTGGCCCGGGCGGAACTCGTCGACCCCGACATCCTCCTCCTCGACGAGGCCACGGCGGCCCTGGACCTGGCCACGGAAGCCCAGGTCAACCAGGCCACCGACCGCCTCGCGGGCCGCCGTACCACCCTCGTCGTCGCCCACCGCCTGACGACCGCGGCCCGCGCGGACCGGGTCGTGGTGATGGACCACGGCCGGGTCGTCGAGGACGGCACCCACGACGAGCTGCTCGCGCTCGACGGGTACTACGCCGAACTGTGGCGCACCTTCGTCGGGGCACCCGAGACGGAGGAGCCGGTCGCGGCCGGCTGAGCCCCGCGCAACCATGCGACGTACGTCTTGCGTCCGTACATCAGTACGCTGTCCGGCTGCTGTGCGGGAGGGATGACTGTGGACATGGGTGCGCTACGACGGCGGGTGGCGCTCGGCACGGCCGTGCTCACCACGTCCGGACTGCTCGCGCTCGCCGCCCCCGGCACCGCCCAGGCGGCGGTGATCTGCCCCGGGCACGAGGTGGAGACGCTGCCCTTCTCCACCGGCACCGTCCATGTCTTCCGCCGGGGGGACTACGTCTGCGCCTACACCGTCCCGAAGAAGGCCGGCGCCAGGCGCACGATGTCGGTCAGCGTGCAGGCGCGCGGCAACCGCCCGGTCGTCGACCGCGGCCGGTACACGCGCCGGGCCGGACCCGTCACCGTGCACGCCGGCCACCGGTGCGTCCTGGTGAAGGGCTCGGTCGGCGGCGGCTCGGTCAGCTCCGGCTGGATGTGCTGAACCGCAGGCCGGCGCCCCGGCCGCACAACCTCCTCTGGTGTGACGGGAGTTGCTCCGCTAGCTTCCCGTTCACAACTGCCTCACAGGGGAGTATGCATGCGCAAGGCGCTCAGATGGCTGCTCGCGCTCACCGTGCTCATAGGCACGCTGAGCACGGCCGGAGCGGCCACCGCCGCCCAGGCCGGCCGAACCGCCCACGTCACGGACATCAAGGACCAGTTGCTGGCGATACCCGGCATGAGCCTGGTCGAGGAGAAGCCGTACACCGGCTACCGCTACTTCGTCCTGAACTACACCCAGCCGGTCGACCACCGGCACCCCTCCAAGGGCACGTTCCAGCAGCGGATCACCGTGCTGCACAAGGACGTCTCGCGCCCGACGGTCTTCTACACCGGCGGCTACAACGTCTCCACGACACCCAGCCGCAGCGAACCGACCCGCATCGCGGACGCCAACCAAGTCTCCCTGGAATACCGCTACTTCACCCCGTCCCGCCCCGAGCCGGCCGACTGGTCCAAGCTCGACATCTGGCAGGCGGCCAGCGACCAGCACCGCGTCTTCAAGGCCCTCAAGCCGATCTACACCAAGAACTGGATCGCCACCGGCGGCTCCAAGGGCGGCATGACGGCCACCTACTTCGAGCGGTTCTACCCGCGTGACATGGACGGTGTCGTCGCCTACGTCGCCCCCAACGACGTGGTGAACGACGAGGACTCGGCCTACGACCGCTTCTTCACCAAGGTCGGCACCAAGGAGTGCCGCGACCGCCTGGACGCCGTACAGCGCGAGGCGCTGGTGCGCAGGGGCCCGCTGGAGAAGAAGTACGCGGCGTACGCGGCCGACAACGGCTACACCTTCACCACCGTCGGCAGCCTCGACAAGGCGTTCGAGGCCGTCGTCCTCGACTACGTCTGGGGCTTCTGGCAGTACAGCCTGCTCTCCGACTGCGACACCGTCCCGGCGAACGCGGCGACCGCCACCGACGACGAGATCTGGACCTCGGTCGACACGATCTCCGGCTTCTCCTTCTACACCGACCAGGGCCTGGCCCCGTACACCCCGTACTACTACCAGGCGGGCACCCAACTCGGCGCCCCCACCATCCACTTCCCGTACATCGAGAAGAAGTACCTCCGCTACGGCTACCAGCCGCCCCGCAACTTCGTCCCCCGCTCCATCCCGATGAGGTTCCGGCCGGGCGCGATGCGGGACGTGGACAGCTGGGTCCGCCACCATGCCGACCACATGCTCTTCGTCTACGGCCAGAACGACCCGTGGGGCGCCGAGCGCTTCGCCGTCGGCAAGGGCGCGAAGGACTCCTACGTCTTCACCGCGCCCGGCCTCAACCACGGCGCGAACGTCGCCGGCCTGAGCGCCGACCAGAAGGCGCTGGCCACCGCCCGCATCCTGGCCTGGGCCGGCGTCCCGGCCCCCACCACCGCACAGGCGAAGCCCCTCGCGCCGTACGACGCGAAGCTCGACCGGCAGGACGTGCAGCGCGAACCGACGCTCCGGCCGTAACCAACACCCCTGCTGCGCCCGGCCATTGACGGTCAGCCGACTACACCGGCCGGGCGCAGCCCACGGGTCGCCCGCCGCCGAGCTGGACGTACAGGGCGGTCGACGCGGGGCAACTCGCGCGCCGGGGCACGGCTTCGACCACCCTGTACTGCGGCTTCTTCGTGCCCGAGCCGTCGCACGCCGTCTCCCGGACCTGCCCGCTGCCCGAGCCGTAGACGCAGTCGCCGACGATCGTGCGGGGCCCGCCCCCGCCGCCCGGGTCGCCGGGGTGCGGCGGCTCCAGGTTCCGCATGCAGGCGTAGCCCTTGGGGATGACCCCGTCGCCGCCCGCGCCCGAGGGGCCCTGGGCGCTGATGTGCAGCACGAAGTCGGTGGTCGCCGGGCAGAGGGGACCGCCGCTCACCTCGCCGTCGTGGCGGGCGACGACCCGCGCGGCGGCCCGCTCGCTGGTGCACGGCACCTCGGTGAAACTCGTCGTGCCGAAGGAGCTGCACTCGTCGACGGCCAGGAACTCCGCGCCGTAGGCGGAGGGTTGGGTGACCACGGGCGCGGCGGAGGTCTTCGGGTCGAGCCGGCTGTCCCCGGCGTCGGAGCCGTGCGCGGACGTACAGCCGCTCACCAGGGCGGCGAGCAGGACCGCGCACCCCACCCCCACGCACCATCTCTCACGCATCGATCCCCCCGGCTGCCCCGCCCAGCGTGACCCGCGACAGCGGGCGCACGCCAGACGTGCGGGGGGCTTTGGGCCGCTTGCCGGGGGTGGGGCGGGTGGGGAACGTACCCCTAGTACGACAGCCCGTGCCCCACGGGATACAGCACCTGCGCCGGATCGTCCGCGCGCTGCACCGCCACCGGGAGCTTCCCGCGCGGCCGGACCCGGCCCGCGATCACCCGTGCCGCCGCCCGGAGTTCGACGTCGGTCCAGGAGTAGGACGCCAAGTAGGCGGACACTGAGGGCAGTTGGGCGACATCGTAGGGGTTGCGGACGGCGACGGCCACGACCGGCCGCCCGGTGGCGACGAGTTGCTCGACGAGCGTCCGCTGCGAACTGCCCGCCGTGACGTTGTACGTCGCCACCACCACCGCATCCGCCTCGCGCGCCGCGGCGACGGCCGCCGAGACGGTCGCGGCGGAGGGATCGGTACCGGTCGACCGGGCGGTCGCCGTGAACCCCAGCTCGCCGAGGGCCGCCGCGAGCACACCGGTGGGGGGACCCGTGGTACCGGAGGGGGAGGCCGGATCGGCGCCGACCACCAGGACCTTCCCGTGCGTACGACGGGACAGCGGCAGCAGCCCCTCCTCGTTGACCAGCAGGGTGGTGGTCCGCTCGGCGATGCGGTCGGCGGCGGCGAGATGGGACCGGGTCCCGACCGTGCGGCTCACGCCCGCCCGGCTGACGTAGGCGTCCTTGAACAGGCCCAGCCTGGCCTTCAGCCGCAGCACCCGCAGGATCGACTCGTCGAGCCGCGCCTCCGTCAACTCCCCGCCCTGCACCGCCTTCAGGACCGCGTTCCAGGCCACGTCAAGGGACGGCGGGTTGAGGAGCTGGTCCACCCCGGCCTTGAGGGCGAGCACCGGCACCCTGTCGTCCCCGTACTTCTGCCGTACCCCCTCCATGCCCAGCGAGTCGGTGATCACGACGCCGTCGTAGCCGAGTTCGCCGCGCAGGATGCCGGTGAGGATCGGGTGGGAGAGGGTGGCCGGGTCGCCGGAGTCGTCGAGCGCCGGGACCATGATGTGGGCGGTCATGATCGAGTCGATGCCCGCCTTCACGGCCGCCCGGAAGGGCACGGCGTCGAGCGCCTCCCACACCTCGCGGCTGTGCGTGATGACGGGGAACCCGAAGTGGCTGTCCACGGCGGTGTCCCCGTGCCCCGGGAAGTGCTTGGCGGTAGCGGCGACTTGGCTGCTCTGGTACCCCTTCACCTCGGCGGCGACGAGGCCGGCCACCGCGTCCGGGTCGGCGCCGAAGGACCGCACGCCGATGACCGGGTTGGCCGGGTTGACGTTCACGTCGGCGTCGGGGGAGTAGTCCTGGTTGACGCCCATCGCGCGCAGCTCGGCCCCGGAGATCCGGCCCAGGGTGCGGGCGTCGTCGCGGGAGCCGCCGGCGCCGATCGCCATCGCGCCCGGGAAGAGGGTCGCGGGGGCGCCGATACGGCAGACGATGCCGTGTTCCTGGTCGGTGGCGACCAGCACGGGCAGCCCTCGGGGTTGGCTCAGGGACGCCTTCTGGATGCCGTTCGAGAGGTCGGCGATCTGGTGCGGGTCGCGGGTGTTGTGCGCCCAGGTGAAGTAGATGATGCCGCCGACGCGGTACTTGGCGATCAGCTCGGCGGCCGTGCGGACGCCGATCTCGCTCAGGTTGGCGTCGATGTCGGCCTGGTCGGGGGCGGTGGCGGAGTGGCCGTAGACCCGCATCACGAACAGCTGGCCGACCTTCTCGGGCAGCGTCATGCGGGAGATCAGCGAGCGGAGTCGCGTGTCGTCGGCGTGGGCGGTGCCGCCGATCGCGAGGGACGCGGTGACGCCCATGGTCGCGGCGAGAACGGTACGTCTGGAGGGCACGTGCGCTCCTTCCGGAGGTGATCCGTTGAAGGAAACTTCCAAGATTTCACGAATATCCGGGAAGTTTCCGCCAGTCAAGGGAGCGCGCAGCAAATCGGCCGAGGGGCCGCCATCGGCGCAGTTGGAGGGGGGCGCGCCGATGACGGCTTGCTGTCGGCCGCGGTACGGAGGAGAGGGTTGGTCAGCGTTCGCAGCCAGCAGCGAGGCCGACGCCGTACCGCGGAGACTCGTCCGGCAGCATGCGTCTTGGACGAAGCGGAAGCGGTCCGGGTTCCCCGGTTCGCCCCGATTCCCGGAAGTTGGTGAACCCGTGCACAACGGGACGGATGCGGTCACGCACAGGAACGGGCGGGCGAACGGCGGCGGTCCATCCCGTGGACGTCCCGGCGGGGCGGACGGCCGCCGCCCGATCATGAGGGCATGCCCGTAGTCGACATCCCCGGTTCCAAGTCCATCACCGCCCGCGCGCTGTTCCTGGCCGCGGCCGCCGACGGGGTGACCACCCTCCGGCGCCCGCTCCGCTCGGACGACACCGAGGGTTTCGCCGAGGGCCTGACCCGGCTCGGCTACCGCGTGGGCCGGACCCCGGACGCCTGGCAGATCGACGGCCGCCCGGACGGCCCGGCGGTCGCCGAGGCGGACGTGTACTGCCGGGACGGCGCGACGACCGCCCGCTTCCTGCCCACCCTCGCGGCGGCCGGCCACGGCAGCTTCCGCTTCGACGCGTCCCCGCAGATGCAGCGCCGCCCGCTCCTTCCGCTGACCCAGGCGCTGCGCGACCTGGGCGTCGACCTGCGGCACGAGGAGGCCGAGGGCCACCACCCGTTGCGCATCGAGGCGGCGGGCGTGGAGGGCGGCGAGGTGGTGCTCGACGCCGGCCAGTCCTCCCAGTACCTGACCGCCCTGCTCCTGCTCGGCCCCCTGACCAGGAAAGGTCTCCGTGTCAGGGTCACCGACCTGGTCTCCGCGCCGTACGTCGAGATCACGATCGCGATGATGCGGGAGTTCGGGGCGGAGGTCCGCACGGAGGGCTCCGTCTACGTCGTCCCTCCAGGGGGCTACCGGGCCACCACCTACGGGATCGAACCGGACGCGTCCACCGCGAGCTACTTCTTCGCGGCGGCGGCGCTGACGGGCGGCGAGGTCACGGTTCCGGGCCTCGGCACGGGCGCGCTCCAGGGCGACCTGGGCTTCGTCGACATCCTGCGGCGGATGGGCGCCGAGGTGGAGACGGACGCGCGGGGCACCCGGGTGCGGGGGACGGGCCAACTGCGCGGCCTCACCGTCAACATGCGGGACATCTCGGACACCATGCCGACGCTGGCGGCGATCGCCCCCTTCGCCTCCGGGCCGGTGCGTATCGAGGACGTCGGGAACACGCGGGTGAAGGAGTGCGACCGGTTGGAGGCCTGTGCGGAGAACCTCCGGCGGTTGGGGGTGGGGGTGGAGACGGGGCCCGACTGGATCGAGATCCGGCCGGGGACGGGAACTGAGGCTGGGGCTTCGGGTCTCGCGGGCACGGAGATCAAGTCCTACGGCGACCACCGCATCGTCATGTCCTTCGCGGTCGCCGGGCTGCGGGCGCCGGGGATGTCGTTCGACGACCCGGGGTGTGTGCGGAAGACGTTCCCGGGGTTCCATGAGGCGTTCGAGGCGCTGCGGGGGCAGTTGCCGGGATGAGGGGGCGGGGCGAACAGGGGTGCGTGGGCGAACAGGGTTGCGCACGCGCCCAGTTGGACCGATCGGCCGGTGATCGGAAACCATCGCCTCATGAACTCCTACCTCATCCTGCACGGTTGGCAGAACCACCGCCCGAAGGACCACTGGCAGCACTGGCTGGCCGACCGCCTCGGCGACCTCGGCCACCACGTCGTCTACCCCCAGCTGCCCGACCCCGACGCCCCCGACCTGGACGTATGGCTGGGTGAACTCGCCCGCTGTCTCGACGAGTTGAACAACAGCGGGGCCACCGAACGGGTCGTCCTCGGGCACAGCGCGTCGGCGCTGCTCTGGCTGCACGCGGTGGCCCGCGGGCAGGTGCGGGGCGACGAGGCGGACCGGGTGCTACTGGTCGGACCGCCCTCGCGTGCCGTGGTCGCCCAGTATCCCGAGGTCGCCGGATTTGCTCCGCCCGCCGCCGACTTCACCCTCCCCGGAGACGTCCGCCTCGTCGCCGGCGACGACGACCCGCACTGCCCGGAGAACGCCCGCGTCGCTTATGGAGACCCGTTCGCCCTGCCCACCGAACTCATCCCGGGGGCAGGGCACTTGGACCTGGTCGCCGGGTACGGGTCCTGGCCGGCCGTGCTGGACTGGTGCCTGGACGGGTCGACGCGGTTGGTGGCTCGGCCGGCTTAGGGCGGGTGTTGTCGGCCGCTCCGCAGCTCGGGCGTGGCCGCCCCCACGCCCAGCACCGCCAGAACGCACAGCACCCCGCCGCTGACCAGGGCCGTCGCGCCGGAGGTCCAGCCGGCGACCAGGCCGCCGCGGAGGTTGCCGAGGTTGGGGCCCGCCTGGCCGACGATCTGTTCGGCGGCGGAGACGCGGCCCAGGAGGGCGTCCGGGGTGTGGGTCTGGACGATCGTGCTGCGGGAGATCACGGACAGGGAGTCCGCGGCACCGGCCAGCGCGAGGCAGGCCAGGCCCGCCCACGGGTTCGTCATCAGGCCGAACACCGCCAGCGCCACGCCCCACGTACCCGCACCGAGGAGCATCACGGGCCCGGGTCGGCCCAGCCGGGTCACCGCGCCGGAGAACACGGACGCCGCGATCCCGCCGACCGAGATCGCCGACAGGAACAGGCCCAGGGTGCGCGGATCACCCCCGAAGCGCTCGGAGTTGACCAGCGGGAACAGACTCATCGGCATGGCGAGGACGGTCGCGGCGAGGTCGATGAGCAGCGCGCCGCGCACCACCTGGTGGCCGGCCACGAAACGCAGCCCGTCCAGAACCCCGTGCAGTCCGCCCCGCGACGGCTCGCCCTCGGGCGGCAGCGCGGGCAGGCCGAAGGCGCCGTAGAAACCGAGGACGAAGGTGAGGGCGTCGACCAGGTAGCAGGCGCCGATGCCCGCCCAGCCGATCAGCAGGCCGCCGAGTGCGGGGCCGATGAGCATCATGGTCGTGAAGGACACCCTGTTGAGCGCCAGGCCCGCCGCCACCTGCTCCTTCGGCAGCAGCCGGGGTATGAACACACCCGACGCCGGACCGCCCACCGCGCCGAAGCACGACTGCGCGGCGACCAGCGCGAGCACGCCGAGCACCGGCACGTGACCGGTGAACCCCTGCACGGCGAGGAGCAGCGAACAGACCGCCTGCGCAACGGTGTTGAAGAGAAAGATGCGCCGCCGGTCACCCCGGTCCACCCACGACCCGGCGAACACCCCCACGACCACCGTCGGCACCGCGTTCGCCAGCCCGACCGCACCCGTCCAGACCGTGCTGTGGGTCATCTCCCAGACCTGGTACATGACGGTCACCAGGGTCATGAACCCGCCGAGCACCGACACCGTCCGCCCGACCAGCAACCGCCGAAACACCGGCGAAGCCCGCAACGGCCGAACATCGATCAACGTCCGCCCGAGCCCGAGACCAGGACTCATGAGGACACGGGCAGGGCAGCGCGCGGAGCGGCGGGTTGTCGGGGCACCGGGGGACCCTATAGGGAGGCTTCGGAACCGGGCGAACTGTTTTTCTACGGCCGCCCGGCAGGTCTTCTACGACCGCGCCCGCCGACTTTGTACGGAGTCACGCCGAGTCGTTGAGCAGGCGTGCCAGGTGATCGTGGCCCGCGCTCAGGAGTCCGGGCAGGGGTGCCGCTGTCTCGTACCAGCGCTTCTCGTACTCCCAGCACAGCCAGCCGTCCCAGCCGTGGCGGGACAGTACCTCGACGCATTCGGCGAGTGGCAGGGCGCCCGCGCCGAGCGGCAGGGGGGTGGTGTCATCGGCCGAGGCGATGTCCTTGACCTGGACGTAGCCGAGGTAGGGGCCGAGTGCGGCGACCGTCTCCGAGGGCTGTTCGCCGCCGAGCCAGGTGTGCATCACGTCCCACAGGGCGCCGACCTGCCGATGGCCGACGGGACCGAGGATGCGCAGGGCGTCCGCGCCGGTGCGGTGTGAGTCGTGGGTCTCCAGGAGTACGCGTACGCCCAGGTCGGCGCCCCACTCCGCGGCCGTGCCGAGCCGTCGCGCGGCCGTGGCGTCGGCCTCCTCGACGGGCTGGTCGGGGCCGGCGCCGGGGAAGACGCGGATGAAGGGTGCGCCCAAGTCCCGTGCCAGTTCGAGCAGTTCACGGATCTCGGCGAGTACGGCGTCGTCGTCACCCGGCGCGGCCACGCGTGCGTACCCGGCGAGGCCCGGGACTTCGATCCCGGCGGACTTGAACTCGGCGACCACGTCGGCCCGTTGGGCGGCGTCGATACCCGGGTGCACGGGCTCCTCGGGATGCGCGCGCAGTTCGACGCCGTGGTAACCGTGGGTGACGGCGAGGTCCAGGACGTCGGTCACGGGGAGGCCGGGGACACCGAGGGTGGAGAACGCGAGCTTCATGCCACGGACCCTACTCGTCACCGCTCACTACTGCCGCTGGTGCAGGTCGAGCCGCCAGTCCTGGCCGACGAGATCCTTGCCGAAGGAGCGGTGCGGCTTCTCGGCGGAGAGGACGAATCCGTGCCGCTGGTAGATACGGCGGGCGGCACCCAGGATGTCGTTGGTCCACAGCACGAGGTCGCGATAGCCGACCCCGCGCGCGAACTCGACGACCGCGCCCACCAGTTGGTCCCCGATCCGCAACCCCCGCGCGTCCGGCTCGACGAGCAGCAGCCGCAGCCGTGCGGTCCCCGGGGCGTCGTCCCGCACGCACATCACGCACCCCACCGCCCGCCCGTCCAGCTCGGCGATCCACACCCGCTCCAGATGCGGATCGTGGTCCTCGGCGAAATCGGCGACGATCCGCGCCACGAGCCCTTCGTAGTCGGCGTTGAAGTCGTACTCGGCGGCGTACAGCGCCGCGTTCCGCTGCACGATCCAGCCCAGGTCACCGGGCCCCGGCTCCCGCAGCACGACGTCCTCGGGCCGCGGCCGCCCCCGGTCCGACCCCGACAGCAGGGTCCGCACGGTACGGAGCGCCTCGGCGAGCCGCGGCCGGTCGGCGTCCGGCACGGTCGCGAGCAGGGCGCCGACGGACTCGTCCGCCCGCTCGGCCAGGAGGTCGGCGGTCTCCCGCCCGCGCACGGTGAGCGTGACCTGCCGCCGCCGCGGATCCCGCTGCGAGGGCGCCCGCTCGATCAGCCCGTCCTGCTCGAACCGGTTCAGGATCCGGCTCAAGTACCCGGCGTCCAGCGAGAGTTCGCCGCGGAGGTCGGCGGCGTCCGTACGCGGGGAGTGCGCGAGTTCGTACAGCACGCGGGACTCGGTGAGGGTGAACGGGGCGTAGAGGTGGCGGCTGTAGTCGAGGGCGCCGATGACGTTTGTGTAGAAGCGGTTGAAGGCGCGGATGTCCTGGACGGTCATGATCGATCCCCGGTGCTCGCTCAGGGTAGTTGACTCAGTCAGAGGTCTGGTGGTTCCGACGGTAGTACCAGGGCGGCGGAATTGCCATGGGCCTGCGATAGGTTGCCCGCCATGACCGGACTCGGCCCCCTCGCCTGGCCTCCCGCCCCGATACGCACCGACCGCCTCGTGCTCCGTGAGTCGGAGCCCCGCGACCGCGCCGCCTTCATCGAGCTGCACACATCGCCGCAGGTGGGCACGTACGTCGGCGGCCCGCGCCCCCGCGACGAGCTGGAGCGCACGATGTCCGAGACACCCGGCCGCCGCCCCGGCGTCTTCGTCGTCGAGCACGACGGAGCGATGATCGGCACCGTCGAGCTGAACCGGCGCGGATCGGAGTACCGCAGCCAGGTGCGCCCGGACGCGGGGGAGCCCGAACTCGGCTACCTGTTCCTGCCGGAGGCCTGGGGACACGGCTACGCCGCCGAGGCGTGCGGGGCGGTGCTGGCCTGGTTCGCCGCCGCGCTGCCCGGCAGCCCGGTCGTCCTCTGCACCCAGACCGCCAACACCCGCTCGATGCGCCTCGCCGCGAAACTGGGCTTCACCGAGGTGGGACGGTACGAGGCATGGGGCGCCGAGCAGTGGCTCGGCGAGTGGTGCGTCAGGGTTCGTTGCGCGGGCCCGGCGGCCGTGCTTGGCTCGCCCGATGAACCTTCTGCTGACGGCTAGCGGCCTGCGCAACGACACCCTGCGGGACGCCCTGCGGGACATGCTGGGAAAGCCGTTCAGGTCGGCGAACGTCGTGTACGTCCCGACGGCATCCGTCGCCGAACCCGGTGACCACGGATGGTTCGTCGCGGACCTGAACCGGCTGCACGGCCTCGGCTGGCGCGAGTTCGACGTCCTCGAACTGAACGGCCTGCCACGGCAGTTGGTGCTGGACCGGCTGCTCAACGCCGACGTCGTCTACGTCGAGGGCGGCAACCACTACCACCTCGCCCGCAGCATCACCGGCAACGGCCTGGCCGACGGCTTCCTCGAAGCACTGCAGGACCGGATCTACGTGGGCGTCAGCGCCGGATCCATGATCTTCAGCCGTCATCTCACCGGCCACTCCGCCGACGTCATCGGGGACACCGCCGACCTCCACGTGCTCGACGCGACGACCGTGGAGCCCCCGTTCGGCCTCTTCGACTGGTACCTCAAGCCGCACCTGTACTCCCCGGACTTCCCCGAACGGGACGACGCCTGGGCCGACCGCATCGTCGAGCGCGCGGACTTCCCGATCTACTTCATCGATGACGACACGGCCATCCGGGTCAGGGACGGCAAGGTGGACGTCCTCTCCGAGGGCCGGTGGCGCTTCCACCCGTGAGGCGGCCCGCCCCTCCCCGTCATCGCCCGAGCCGCCCGACCCGCTTCGCGAGATACGCGTCCTCGGCCGCGTAGTCGAAGTACTCCGCGAAGTAGTCGGCGTCGGCGGGGGGTTGGCCGTCGCGTGCCGCGTCCACCAGCCAGTCCAGGGCGGGCGCGATCGTGGCCGCGTAGGTACCGGCCGCCTGGTAGCCGAGTGCCGTGGCGGCGGAGGTGTCGAGGACGATCGGATGCGGGGAGTCCCAGGGCGTACGGCCGAGCCCGGCAGGCGCGGTGTCGTCCAGCAGGACCTCCTCCCACTCGTGGCCCAGGTGCCCGGCGATGGTCCGGCAGATCTCCAGCGCGCTGGGCGCGTCCGGATCGGCGGAGTTGAGGACGCGGGTGCCGGGCCGGTGGGCGACGGTCTCGATGAGCGCGGCGAGATTCGCGGCGGCGGTGGTGTGGACGCCCCCGACCCCCCGCCGGGCCAGGAGCAAGGCCGTACGCCCGTCCAACACCCGCTTCACGACGGCCCATTCACGCGCCGGGGACGCCCCGACCCCGTGGATCTGCGACGCCCGCACGACGCTGACGGGCAACCCGCTCTCCAACACGACCTGTTCGGCGGCGACTTTGTTGGCGCCGTATCCCTCGCGCGAGCGGTAGTCGATGTCGGTCGTCGGCGCGAGGGTCGGTTGGTCCTCGGTGATCGGCGCGGCGAAGTGCGGCGGCACATCCGAGTTGACGTGGTTGCCCTCCGCGTCGGCATACACGGCGCGACTCGAAATCACCACGGTGGAACCGGAGTTCGCGGCGAGCGGCAGCAACGACCGGGCGTCGGCGGCGGTGAAGCAGAGACAGTCGACGAGCAGATCGGCACCGGCGCCGAGTGCGGCCTGCAGCTGCCCCTGGTCGGCCCGGTCCGCCGCGATGAACTGAGCACCGGCGGCGGCGAGTTCGGGCGGCATCCGCGCCGAGTCCCGCCCGACGACATCGACCTGCCACCCGCTCCCCAGCAACCGCAGCGCGGTCGCCCGTCCGACGAGTCCGGTTCCGCCGAGGATGAGGGCACGAGGCATGGAGGGATCGTAGGACAGGACCGGGCAGGGGAGTTGGTGCGGCTCCGGGGCTCTACGGCTGTGAGGGCGCCGGCAGCGCGGCGGGGACGTCGTAGTGCCAGAACGGGCGGACCAGCAGTGCGCCCGCGATGACGACGACCACGCACAGCAGCGAGCTGCCCGTCCAGGCGAGGCCGAGGCCGGTGGTGGAGGCCATGGCGCCGGCGCGGAGGTCGCCGAGGCGGGGGCCGCCCGCGACGACGACGGTGAAGACGCCCTGGAGTCGGCCGCGCAGGGCGTCGGGGGCGTAGGTCTGGAGGATGGTCTGCCGGTAGACGGCGCTGACCAGGTCGGCCGCTCCGGCTGCCGCCAACAGGGCTGCGGCGGCGAAGAGTTGGTGGACCGTGCCCGCGAGGGCGACCGCCGTGGCCCAGGCGACGACGGCGATGGCGAGTGCCCGGCCCTGGCGGCGTACGCGTCCGATCCAGCCGCTGAACAGGCCCGCCGCGACCGAGCCGATCGCGATGGCCGAGTACAGCAGCCCGACCCCGCCGCCGAAGCGTGTCTGCGCAGCCTGCGGGAACAGCGCGGTCGGCATGGCCAGGGTCATGGCCGCGATGTCGACCGCGAAGGACATCCAGAGCACCGGGGCGGCGCCGATGAACCGCAGCCCGTCGAGCACCGAGCGGAGCCCGCCCGTGGTGGCGGTTCCCTCGCCGGTGGGCTTGACCGAGGGGAGGCGCAGGGCGGAGCAGAGGAGGAGGGAGAACAGCAGGGCGTCGGCGCCGTAGGCCCAGCTGTAGCCGTTCGGGAGGGAGATCAGGACGCCCGCGATCAGCGGTCCCGCGACCTGTCCGACGTTGCCGGCGGTGAAGTACAGGGTGTTCGCGGCGGGCACGAGCGGGGTCGGCACGATACGGGGGATGATCGCGCCCCGGGCCGCGGACGACACGGCGAAGGCGCCGGCCTGCACGGCGACGAGGCCGAGCACGAGCGGGACCGAACGCACGTCGGCGACCGCCTGGAACAGCAGGGCGAGCGTGACGACCCAGGTCAGCGAGGCCGAGGCGAGGTAGAGCGTGCGGCGGTCGAAGCGGTCGGCGACGGCACCGCCGTACAGCCCGAAGACCACGAGCGGTACGAGGCCGGCGACGCCCGTCAGCCCCACGAACAGTGACGACCGGGACAGCCCGTACACCTGCACCGGGATGGTGACGTCGGTGACCATCGTCCCGACGTAGGCCGCGCTCTGGCCGATCAACAGGCGCCGGAACACGGGGTGTTGGAGCGGGCGGGTGTCGAGCGCGACACCACGCATCCTGTCGGTGAGGCGGGTCTTCGGTGCGGGTGGGGAGGGGGCGGGGGATGTCGGCGGCATGGTTCTCACGCTGGCAGGGCGGCCGGGTGGGGCGCTTCCGTTATTCTGCCGAGGTATGTCGGAAAACGGTCAGGCGGAAGCGGGAGCGGAAGCGGTGGACGGGGTGGCGGCCGAGCCCCGGGACACCACGCACGCGCACCTCGCGGGTGATGTCATCGGCCGTCATCAGCACGGCTACCACCAGCTGCTCTACGTCAGTGCCGGTGTGCTGGCGGTGCAGACGGGCGAGGCGTCCTGGGTGGCGTCCAGTGCGCGTGCCATCTGGCTGCCGGCGGGCATCTGGCACCAGCACCGGGTGCACGGGCACAGTTCCGTCCACACCATCGGCTTCGCCGCCCACGATGTGCTGCTGGACTCCGTGACGCCGGTCGTCGTGGCCGTGGACGCGCTCGTACGCGAACTGATCATCGCGTGCAGCGAACCGGACCTTCCGCCGCAGGAGTCACGCCGCCTGCGCGCGGTCCTGCGGGACCGGCTCCGGCGCGCCCTGGTGGAACCGCTGACGCTGCCCACCCCCACCAACCCCCTTCTCCAGCAGGCCTGTTCACTGGTCACGGACGACCTGCGACAACCCCGCACCGCCACCTGGCTGGCCCGCCGCATCGGCGTCAGCGAACGCACCCTGGCCCGGCTGTTTCGAACCGAGTTCGGCATGACGTATCCGCAATGGCGGACCACCGTACGGGTCTTCCACGCGATGGTCCTGCTGGCGGAAGGGGCGACGGTCAGCGAGACGGGACAGGGGTGCGGCTGGGCCACCACCAGCGCCTTCATCGACACGTTCAGCCGCACGATGGGCCAGACACCGGGCACGTACCGGATCGGGGCGGGCGGATAGGCGGGTGGCCCGCGGCCGCACTCGGACCCGGCTCAGGGACAGCTACTTCCGCGGTACCCCAGAAGATCCCCGGACCATCAACTCCCCCCGAACCGTGGCGATCCCGCCCGGCGGCGGCTCCTCCCGCCCCATGGCGATCCGCCCCGCCCGGGCCCCCGCCTCGGACAACGGCAACCGCACCGTCGTAAGCGAAGGCACCGCGTCCACGCTGAAGGGAAGATCGTCGAACCCGGCGACGGAGACGTCGTCCGGGATCCGGCGTCCCGATTCGCGCAGCGCCGCGCACGCCCCCATCGCGACGGAGTCGTTCGCCGCGACGACAGCTGTCAGGGACGGGTCCCGGCGCAGCAGCTCCAGCGTGGCCTCGTAACCCGACCGCCGGTCGTAGCGTCCGTGCACGGTCCAGCGCGGGTCCTCCGTGATCCCGTGCGTCGCCAGCGCCTCCCGGTGGCCCTCCAGCCGGTGCCGCGTGGTCGTCCGCTCCTCGGGACCCGCGATGTAGCCCAGCCGGCGGTGGCCGAGACCGATCAGGTGTTCCGTCAGTTCACGCCCGCCGCCACGGTTGTCGAAGGTCAGCGCGAACGCCCCCGTGTCCGGCGCCGGAGGGCGTCCGCACAGGACCACCCGCGTCCCGGCCTCGCCCAGTTTCCGCAGCTTCGCCGCGACGGCCGCCGCATGCGGCGCGTTCTCCATCGCGCCACCGGTGAGCACGACCGCCGCCGCCCGCTGTCGTTGGAGCAGCGTCAGATAGGTCAGCTCGCGTTCCGGAGAGCCGCCCGTGTTGCACACCACCGCCAGCCGTTCGCCCCCGGCACGACCTCCCGGCCCGCCGATCTCGGACTGGATCGCGCTCGCCATGATCCCGAAGAACGGGTCGGCGATGTCGTTGACCAGGATGCCGACCAGGTCGGACGTGGCCGCGGCGAGCGCGCTCGCGGGACCGTTCAGGACGTAGTCCAGCTCGTCGACCGCCCGCAGCACGCGCTCGCGCGTGGTGGCCGCGACCGGGTAGTTGCCGTTCAGTACGCGCGACACCGTCGCGGGGGAGACCTGGGCGCGGGCCGCCACGTCCGCCAGGGTCACCGTCATGTTGTTCGTCCTCCGGTCGCGCATCGTCGTACGCCGTTGTACACAGGCTGCTCAAAGGAAGCCCCCGTCCGAGCAGACCATAAGGCCACCTACCCCGGTCGTTCGCCCCCTCGAACAACTCGACCCCATCACGGTCTTGTACAGACCAGTGGGCAAAGGCTAGCTTCTGCATATGTAGAAAGCGCTTGCTGCAATCAGGACATGCGCTGGGACATGCGATGAGACGCATGCGGACGAAGGGGAACACGTGACACGCAAGACGGTGCGTATCGCCATGAACGGCGTGACCGGGCGCATGGGCTACCGACAGCACCTCGTCCGCTCGATCCTCGCACTGCGCGAGCAGGGTGGTCTAGACCTTGGCGACGGAACCGTGCTGTGGCCGGAGCCGATCCTCGTCGGCCGCCGCGAGCACGCGCTGAAGGCGCTTGCCGAGCAGCACGGCCTCGACCCGGCGAACGTCTCCACGGACGTCGACGCGGTCCTCGCCGACCCGACCGTCGAGATCTACTTCGACGCCCAGGTCACCTCGGCCCGCGAGGAGGCGCTCAAGAAGGCGATCGCCGCGGGCAAGCACATCTACACCGAGAAGCCGACCGCCACCGACTTCGACGGCGCCCTCGAACTGGCCCGCCTCGCCGACGCCGCCGGCATCAAGCACGGCGTCGTCCAGGACAAGCTGTTCCTCCCGGGCCTGCTGAAGCTGAAGCGGCTCATCGACGGCGGCTTCTTCGGCCGGATCCTGTCCATCCGGGGCGAGTTCGGCTACTGGGTCTTCGAGGGCGACTGGCAGACCGCCCAGCGCCCGTCGTGGAACTACCGCTCGGAGGACGGCGGCGGCATCGTCGTCGACATGTTCCCGCACTGGGAGTACGTCCTCCACGAGCTGTTCGGCCGCGTCACGTCCGTCCAGGCCATCGCGACCACCCACATCCCGCAGCGCTGGGACGAGAACGGCAAGCCCTACGACGCCACCGCCGACGACGCCGCCTACGGCATCTTCGAGCTCGAAAGCGGAGCCATCGCCCAGATCAACTCCTCCTGGGCCGTGCGCGTCAACCGCGACGAACTCGTCGAGTTCCAGGTCGACGGGACCGAGGGCTCTGCTGTCGCCGGGTTGCGCAACTGCCGTGTCCAGCACCGGAGTTCCACCCCGAAGCCGGTCTGGAATCCCGACCTGCCCGCCACCGAGGTCTTCCGCGACCAGTGGCAGGAAGTCCCGGACAACACCGAGTTCGACAACGGCTTCAAGGCGCAGTGGGAGCTGTTCCTCCGCCATGTCTACGCCGACGCCCCCTACCACTGGGACCTCCTGGCCGGCGCCCGGGGTGTCCAACTTGCCGAGCTGGGCCTGAAGTCGTCCGCCGAGGGCCGCCGTTTCGACGTTCCGGAGATCACCCTGTGACCATCCAACTCCCGGACAGCAGCGGGGCCCTGAGGGCGTACGAGCCCCGGCAGGAACCCCTCGCCGTCACCTCCGGCACCCCCTTCACCTCCCGTACGGTGTTCTCGGCGGCCCACGTCGTCGCCGACCCCTTCGCCGACACGAGCCCCGACTCGGCCGCCGCCGTCGACTGGGACGCCACCCTCGCCTTCCGCCGCCACCTGTGGTCGCACGGCCTCGGTGTCGCCGAGGCGATGGACACCGCCCAGCGCGGCATGGGCCTGGACTGGGCGGGCGCCGCCGAGCTGATCCGCCGAAGTGCCGCCGAGGCCAGGGCCGTCGGCGGCCGCATCGCCTGCGGTGTCGGCACCGACCAGCTCACGGGCCCGGCGTCCCTGGCCGACGTACAGGCCGCCTACGAGGAGCAGTTGGCGCTCGTCGAGGCGTCGGGAGCGCAGGCCATCCTGATGGCGTCCCGCGCGCTCGCGGCCGTGGCGAAGGGGCCCGAGGACTACCTCGAGGTCTACGGCCATCTCCTGCGCCAGGCGTCCGAGCCCGTCGTCCTGCACTGGCTGGGCCCCATGTTCGACCCGGCACTCGAGGGGTACTGGGGTTCGTCCGACCTCGACGCGGCCACCGGCACGTTCCTCGACGTCATCGCCGCGCACCCCGACAAGGTCGACGGCATCAAGGT
Organism: Streptomyces sp. NBC_00252; assembly: GCF_036187565.1. NCBI lineage: Bacteria > Bacillati > Actinomycetota > Actinomycetes > Kitasatosporales > Streptomycetaceae > Streptomyces > Streptomyces sp. NBC_00252. The sequence goes on from NZ_CP108087.1 coordinate 6,482,944, forward strand.
GTCGCTCCTGGAGGCTCAGCGGGAGATCGACATCCGGCGCCGGCTGCCGCAGGGCGTGCGCTGCTACACCGGCGACGACTTCAACTACCCCGAGCTGATCGCGGGCGACGAGCAGGGCTTCAGTCACGCGCTGCTCGGCATCTTCGACCCGCTCGGCCCGCTGGCGGCGGAGGCGGTCCGCGTCCTGGACACCGGGAACACGGCCGGTTTCCGCGAACTCCTCGATCCGACGGTCGAGTTGTCCCGCCATCTCTTCCAGAAGCCGACCCGCTTCTACAAGACGGGCGTGGTGTTCCTGGCCTGGCTCGCGGGCCACCAGACGCACTTCACCATGGTCGGCGGACTCCAGTCGGCCCGCTCCCTCCCGCACTTCGCCCGCGCCTACCAACTCGCCGACGGACTGGGCCTGTTCCCCGACCCGAAGCTCGCCGAGGAGCGGATGAAGAACCTGCTCGCCCTGTACGGAGTGACCCAGTGAGCAATACCGACCTGTCCCGCTTCTCCATCAACCAGATGACGGTCAAGCAGCTCGGCCTGCCCGAACTGGTCGACGCCTGCCTGGAGTTGGGCGTCCCCGCCGTCGGACTGTGGCGCGAGCCCGTCCAGTCGTACGGCGTGGAGGCGGCCGCGAAGCTGGTCCGTGACGCGGGGCTCACGGTGACAACGTTGTGCAGGGGCGGCTTCCTCACCGCGCTCGACCCGGCCGAGCGCGCCCGCGCCCTCGACGACAACCGCCGCGCCGTCGACGAGGCCGCCACCCTCGGCACCGACACCCTGGTGCTCGTGTCCGGCGGTCTCCCCGCCGGATCCAAGGACCTGCACGGCGCGCGGGAGCGGATCGCCGACGCGCTGGGCGAGCTGGGGCCCTACGCCGAGGAGCGGGGCGTACGGCTGGCCATCGAGCCGCTGCACCCGATGTACGCCTCCGACCGCTGCGTGGTCTCGACGCTCACCCAGGCCCTCGACCTCGCCGAGCGGTTCCCCGCGCGGCAGGTCGGGGTCACGGTCGACACGTACCACATCTGGTGGGACGACCGGGCGCCCGAGCAGATCGCCCGGGCGGGTGCGGGCGGCCGTATCCACACCTTCCAACTCGCCGACTGGACCACCCCGTTGCCCGAGGGCGTGCTGAACGGCCGCGGGCAGATCGGGGACGGCGCGATCGACATGCGGGAGTGGCTGTCGTACGTCGAGGCCGCCGGCTACACCGGGTCCATCGAGGTCGAGCTGTTCAACGACGGCCTGTGGGCCCGGGACGGACGCGAGGTGCTGGCGGAGACGGCGGCGCGGTTCGCGGAGCATGTGCTCCGATAAATGTGAGAGTCACCTTCACACAGCTCCTTTTTATCAATGCAGTTCACGGCCCGTGCGGCGGGCGCAATTCCTGTGAATGACCTGTTGATTCGGCTTTTCCGGAGTCTTCCGGAACCGCATCTGCCCAGGTCGTGTCTATAGGATCGTGCTCGCCGCGGTGCCGGGACAAAGCCCGGAAGCGCGGCCTTCCGGGCTTTTTCTTGTATGAGAGAAGCCTGAGAGCTGCATAAGAGAAGTAATTCGAGAAAAACAGCAAGGAGTTAACTGTGAACGTGCGTATCGCCGCCGTCTCCGTGGCCTCCGCGGCGCTCGTCGCCGTCGGCGCCACCTCCGCCGTCGCCGCGCCCGCCCCGGCCGGCATCACCCTCAAGGCCGACCACGCCTCCGTGAAGCTCGGCGACGTGGTCACCTTCACCGGCAGGACCACCGGCCTGAAGGAAGGCAGCAAGGTCACGCTGCAGGTCAAGAGCGGTGCGACCTGGAAGTCGCTGCCGGTGACCGCCAAGGTGAACCACAGCGCCTACAAGCTGACCGACGCGTTCCAGAAGAAGGGCGTCCAGGTCCTGCGCGTCAAGGACGGCGCCGCCGTGTCCAAGGCGGTCCCGGTCACCGTCCGCTGACGGCGACCGCACCCCTGACACACCCCTGAGCCCTGCCCCACCCCGTTCGATCCGGGGTGGGGCAGGAGGTCAGGAGTATGCCGTACCGGCTGCCCGACACCCGTACCGCGCGGGCTACTTCTTCTTCGCCGCCCGCTTGGTGAGCACCGTCAGCACCACCGGGATCACCATCTCGACGACCCGGGCGACGGTCGCCGGCGGCAGCCCCGTCTTCTTGGCCACCGCGTTCGCCACCGGCCTGGACGCCTTGGCCAGCACCCCGGCCATGAGCCCGCCGGTCGCGAAACCGCCCAGCGTGGCCACGCCCTGCAGCGGGGCCTCCTGAGGCGTCGGTTCGGGCTCCACGGCCGCCGCCTCGCCGGACAGCGCCGACGCGGTCGTACCGACCACGTCCCGGGCGCCCGCCTCGTCCGTGCCCAGCAGCCCCGCGATCTCCCGCACCTTGTCGCCGCCCAGCTCGTCGAGGACGGCGCCCTGGAAGGTCGTAGCCGAGTCTTCGCTCATGTCTGAAACGCTACGTCCGCCCGGTTTGGTCGGCACCCGGAGCCCATCTTGAAAAATTCTCAAGATGTCGTACAACCCTCCCCGCAGTACGCGGGTCCTACTTGGCATCAGGACTCTTGGAGGGGGATCTGGGGGGATCACGAGGGGTCCTGATGCTGGAGGGGAAAACCCGAGGGGGCACGGTCGACGGACCGGGCCCCCTCGAATTTGTCCGGCCCCACCGCACCCCGCGCGCGGGGTGTGAGCCTGAAGTGACGCAACGGAGCGGCTGAATCCATAGGTTGCCCCCATGACGGTCGTCACCCACGCTCCATCCTGTGGCGAAGGACGACCGAGCCGGGGGCGAGCGCAGTGCTGCGGATCCACTTCACTCCCCAGGACCTGACACGCCTCCATCTCGCGAGCGGCCCCGACCCGCTCTGGGAGCTCGTCTGCACCCTGCACCGGCTGCAGACCACCCAGGGCCGCTGGGCCTACGCCGACTGGCATCAGGGAGCCCGGGCCACCCTCGTCGGCACCCCGCTCGGCGCGGCCGTACGCCGCCTGCTGGTCCCGCTGCTGCCCAGGGCGCGCTACCTGCCCGACTTCCTCACCCCCGCCGAGTCCGCCGACGGCCTGGACCGCGGGCTCGCCGCGGTCGTCGACACCCCGCCCGGCCGGGTCGCCCACGAGCTGAGCCTGCTGCGCGGTTCGAGCGGCGTCCCCGCCTGGGCCGCACGCCTGGTGGAACGTCCGGCGCGGGAGGAGCTGGCCAAGGTCCTGCGCGCCTACTACGACGCCGTCGTCGCCCCGCACCACGACCGCATCCACGCGGAACTCACCGGCGAACGCGCACTGCGCGCCCACGAGGTCCTCGCCACCGGCGTCGACGGACTGCTCTCCGGCCTCTCCCCGGCGATGCGCTGGTGCCCTCCGGTGCTGCACGTCGACAACGTCGAGGACCGGGACCTGCATCTCGACGGCCGCGGACTGCGCCTGGTCCCCACCTACTTCTGCTGGCAGTCGCCGGTCTCCATGGCCGACCCGCAGTTACGGCCCGTGCTGATCTACCCCCTCCGCTACAAGCGGCAGCCCGCCCCCGTGCGCCCCGCCGACGCCTCCCTCGCCGCGCTGCTGGGCCGGACCCGGGCGGCGGCGCTGCGCGGCATCGCGTCCGGCGCGACCACCTCCGAGCTGGCGCGCGGCCTGGGGGTCTCGCCCGCCACCGCGACCCACCACGCCACGGTCCTGCGCGACTCCGGCCTGACCACCAGTCATCGCGTCGGCAACACCGTGCTGCACACCCTCACCCCGCTCGGTGCGGCCCTGCTCCGCAGACCGGTACCCACGGCGCCCGTCTCACCCGGCACCCCGTAGTTCCGTATCCCGCGGTCGCTATCGCGTCACCCGGCCCCCTCGTGCGCCGGACCTCACCCGCCTCCTTCGTCCCGGCCGCCCCACCGATCCCGCACGCACCGGAGGAGCAACGGCCTCCGCCGCCCGGCCAGCGACTTTCGAGCCAGTTCGAAGGTGCTCGTGCGCGGCGGGCCCGCGCTGCCAACGTGTCCGGCGAAGCACCGGCGGAGCAACGGCCAGTCCCGCCGGTGACCACCGTCGAAGGGGGAAAACCCATGAAGAACGCCATCGCGGCCGGCGCACTCGCGCTCGTCGCCGCGGCCACCTGCGTGGTCCTCGCGCCCGCCGCGTCCGCCGCACCGGCCGCCTGTGTGACCAGCACGCTGACCACCGGAGGACACGAGGGCGTCGGCACGCAGGTCCGGAAGTCGTCGACCAGCAGCTGCAGCGACCTCAACCTCGTCTACACCGACGACAAGACGGTCTACGCCAACGACGGCTACGCCGGCCGTCTCTACCACACGTCCAGCAGCTCGTGGATCACCTGCACCGCGGGCTACATCTGGCTCACGGACGGCAGTTACCCCGTCGACAGCGAACTGCTGTGCACCGACGTCTCCGACAACACCCTGTTCACGGTGGCGAGCGCCGCGAACGGCGGCGACACCGTCAAGGTCGTCCACTGACCCCGGTCCCGTGTCCGCCGGGGGTGCCGTCCACGCCGGACGGTGCCCCCGGTCGGCGGGAGGAGAGGAGTGCCCGGATGATCCCGCGCCCGGTTCCGGTGCGCGCCGTCCTCGCGGCGGTCGTCGCCCTGCTCGTCACCGCGTGTTCCGCTCACGGCGCCCAGGTCGCCGACGTGGCCGACCCGCCCTCCGGCAGCCGGGCCGCACCCGTGACCCCGGCCCGCCTCGGCCGCACCCTGCCGGCCGACCCCGTCCGCATGGTCCTGCCGGCGACCGGGGCCGAGACCCGGTGGACCCAGGGCCTGTACGTGTTCGGCCGGCAGGTGGACCGCGCGGCCGCCGCCGACTGCGCCCGCCGGGGCGGATTCGCGCTGCCCGCCGAGATCCCCCTCGCGTTCATCCGCTTCTTCGCCCTCCCCGACCTGGACTTCATCGCCCGGCACGGCCTGAGCGCCAGCGCGGAGGTCCCCGCTCCCGCGACCGCCCCGTCCACGGCCCGTACCGGCACCGCGGCGGAGGTACGCCGCTGCCGGGCCGAGGGCGCGAAGGCCGCGGCCGCACTGAGCGGCATCTACCTGCCGGTGGAACAGCGCTGGTTCGGCGAACTCGGCTCCGTGGACGGCGATCCCGCCACGGTCCGGGCCACAAGAGGGCTGTCCGGCTGCCTGTCGGCGCACGGCGTCGAGGCCCGTGACGAGCAGGGGTTCATGGCCGTGGCCGACGCCCGCCAGCAGTCCGCCACGGCAGCCGAACTCCCCGTCGTGGAAGCCGAGTCGGGCCGCGTCTACGCCACCTGCATGCGCCCCGTCGAGGCCGTCCGGGCCCCCGCCCGCCTGCGGCTGCGCACGGGCTTCCTCACCGCCCACACCGCCGAGATCCGAACCCTCCGCACGAAACTCCTCCCGGCTCTGCGCGCCGCCGAGCACCGCTACGACGTGCCGTTGGTGTTCCCCGAGCCCTAGAAGAACACCCCGCACCGCAGCAGCACGTTCGCGTACGGCCGCGCCTCGCCCGTGCGGACGATCAGCCGGGCGTCCGCCGACAGCTCCTTGAGGCGCTCGTGCGGGACGAGGTCCAGGCCGTCGGGGAAGCGGGCGTCGAGCAGCGCCGTGGCCGCGCGGTTGGCACCGCGCACCTCGCTCGCCGCCGTGGCACCCTCCACGACCAGCTCGGCCAGCAGCCCGTCCAGCACCTCCGCGAACGACGGCACCCCGGCCCGGAACGCCAGGTCCACCACCCGGGGCCCCTTGGGGATCGGCATCCCGGCATCGCACACCAGCACCCCGTCCCCGTGCCCCAACTCGGCCAGCGCGCCGGAGAGATGACGGTTGAGAATCCCTGCCTTCTTCACAGTGCGGCGACCTCGTCCGCCGTGGGGAAGGAGTCCTGCGCACCCTTACGGGTCACCGCGACCGCGCCGACCCGGGCCGCGTACTCCGCCGCCTCGGCCAACGACAGCCCCGCGCCCAGCTTCCAGGCCAGCGCCGCGGTGAACGCGTCGCCCGCGCCCGTGGTGTCCACGGCGTCCACCTTCACGGACGGCACCCGGGTCACCCCGTCCTTGGTGGCCACCAGCGCGCCCTCCGCGCCGAGCGTCACGACCACCGAACGCGGCCCCTTCGCCAGCAGGACCCGCGCCCAGTCCTCGGGCCGCTCGCCCGCGCGCGCGTCCCCGAGGATCACCTTCGCCTCGTGCTCGTTGACGATCAACGGGTCGCAGGCGGCCAGGACTTCGGACGGCAGCGGCCGGGGCGGCGACGGGTTCAGCACGAACCGGCTGCCCTCCGCGAGATTCCGTACGACCTCCACGACCGTCTCCAGCGGGATCTCCAGCTGTACGGAGACCACCCGGGCGGCCTGGAAGAGGCACCCGGCGGCCTGGACGTCCACCGGGAACAGCTTTCCGTTGGCGCCGGGCGACACCACGATGCTGTTGTCGCCCGACGGGTCCACGGTGATCAGCGCGACCCCGGTCGGCGCGCCGCTGACCAGCACGCCCACCGTGTCGACACCGGCCGCCCGCTGCGAGTCGAGCAGCAGCCGGCCGTGCGCGTCGTCGCCGACCCGGGCCAGCAGGACCGTACGGGCTCCCAGCCGGGCGGCGGCGACCGCCTGGTTGGCACCCTTGCCGCCCGGGTGGACGGCCAGGTCGGAACCGAGGACCGTCTCGCCGGCGCCCGGCCGCCGCTCGACGCCGATCACGAGATCGGCGTTGGCCGATCCCACGACCAGGAGGTCGTAGTCGTACATCAATTGACTCCCCACAGTGGTGACTTGGAGTGGTGCCTCGGAGCGCCGATCCGGCCCGTGTCAGCCGGCCCGTGTCCGCCGGTCGATGTCAGCCGGTGAACCCGGCCACGTTGTCCTTGGTGACGACCTTGACCGGCACCTTCACCGTCGTCTCCACCTTCTTGCCCTGGGCGGCGCGCAGCGCGTTGTCCACGGCGATCTTGCCCAACTGGCTGGGCTGTTGGGCCACGGACGCGTACAGAGTGCCCTTCTTGACGGCGGTCAGACCGTCCGGGGTGCCGTCGAAGCCGACCACCGAGACCGACTTTCCGGCCTTGGAGCCGAGCGCCTTGATCGCGCCGAGCGCCATCTCGTCGTTCGCGGCGATGACGCCCTGGACGTCGGGGTGCGCCTGGAGCAGGTTCGACATCACGTCGAGGCCCTTGGTGCGGTCGAAGTCGGCCGGCTGCTGGGCGAGGACCTTGATGCCGGGGTAGGCCTTGAGCCCCTTCGCGAAGCCCTCCGCGCGCTCACGCGCCGCCGACGTGCCCGCCTGGCCCTGGAGGATGACGATCTTGCCGGTGCCGCCGAGCTTCTCGGCGACGGTCTTGGCGGCGAGTTCACCGCCCGCGATGTTGTCGGAGGCGACGAGGGTGTCCACGGCCGCCTTGTTGACGCCGCGGTCGACGGCGATGACCGGGATCTTCGCCTTGTCCGCGGCCTTCACGGAGTTGCTCGCCGCGTCCGAGTCCACCGGGTTGACGATGATCGCGCCGTAGTTCGAACTGGTGAAGTTCTGCAGCTGGTTGGCCTGCTGCGAGGCGTCGTTCTGCGCGTCCGTGACGGTGAGGTCCAGGCCCAGCTTCTTCGCCTCGGCCTGCGCACCCGACCGGATCTGCACGAAGAACGGGTTGTTGAGCGTGGAGAGCGACAGACCGAGCTTGGGCTTCGTGGACGTGGAGGAGTCGTTGTGCAGGAAGGAGGTCGCGCCCACGATCGCGACCGTGACGACGGCCGCGAGCGCGTACGTCGTCGCCTGCTTGCCCCTGCCGCCACCGCCCGCGCCGGAGACGGGAGTCGCGCCCGCCTTGCGCCGCACGGTGTCGAGCAGGACCGCGAGCGCGATCACGACACCGATGACGACCTGCTGCCAGAAGGCCGACACGGAAAGGAGGTTGAGGCCGTTGCGCAGCACCGCGAGGATCAGCGCGCCGATGAGGGTGCCGGACGCCTTGCCGGTGCCGCCCGCGAGGGAGGCGCCGCCGATGACGACCGCGGCGATCGCGTCCAGCTCGTAACCGTCGGCGGCCTGCGGCTGCGCGGAGGAGAGCCGGGAGGCGAGGACGATGCCCGCGGCGGCGGCGAAGACACCGGACAGGGCGTAGATCGCGAGCTTCTGCTTGGAGACCCGCAGACCGGACAGCCGTGCGGCCTCTTCGTTGCCACCGATGGCGTACATCGAACGGCCGATGTACGTACGGCCGAGGACGAAGGCCGCGACGAGACCCATCGCGATCATCACCAGGACCGGCACCGGCAGCCAGCCGCCGAGGGTGTCGCCGAGGTGCGAGACCGAGTCGGGGAAGGCGATCGGCGAGCCCTGCGAGATCACCAGGGAAAGCCCGCGCGCCACTGACAGCATCGCCAACGTCGCGATGAACGGAGGGAGTTTGCCGTAGGCGATGAGGAAGCCGTTGACGAGACCGGCCGCGATGCCGGTGGCGATCGCGAGGATCACGGCGAGGACGACCGGGACACCGTGCTGCGTGGCGCTCCACGCGAGGACGGTGGCGGACAGGGCGGCCACCGAACCGACCGACAGGTCGATGCCCGCCGAGACGATCACGAAGGTGACGCCGAAGGCGAGGATGGCGGTCACGGCCGCCTGGACGCCGACGTTGAGGAGGTTGTCGGTGGTCAGAAAGTCGCCGGACAGCGCCGACATGGCGATGACCAGGACGATGAGGGCGGTCAACGCCCCGTTGTCCAGGAGCAGTCGGCGGATTCCCGAGGCGCCGCTCGCGCCCGTCGTGCTCTTGAGCGTGTCAGTGGCCACGGTGGCCCTCCACAGCGGTAGTCGCGTCGGTTGATGTGCCGGGTGTGCTGACGGCGAGCGCCATCACGGAGTCCTGCGTGGCCTGTTCGGCGGACAGTTCGCCCGCGATGCGCCCCTGGGCCATGACCAGCACCCGGTCGCTCATGCCGAGGACTTCGGGCAGATCGCTGGAGATCATGAGGACGGCGGCACCGGCGGCCGTGAGTTCGTTGATGAGCTGGTAGATCTCGACCTTGGCGCCGACGTCGATGCCACGGGTCGGCTCGTCGAGGATCAGCACCTTGGTGTCGGCGAGCAGCCACTTGCCGATGACGACCTTCTGCTGGTTGCCGCCGGACAACGTCCGTACCTGCTGGCCGAGTCCGGCCATCCGTACGCCCAGCTGCTCCGCGATCCGCGCGGCGGCCACGCGCTGCCCCTTGAGATCGACGAGCCCGCCGTGGGTCGCGGCCCGCATGGTGACGAGCCCGAGGTTCTCCTCCACGGACTGGTCGAGGACGAGCCCCTGTCCCTTGCGGTCCTCGGGCACGAGCCCGATCCCGGCGGTCATGGCCGCGTTGACGTCGTGCTTGGGGATGCGGTCACCGGAGACGGTGACAGCTCCCTGGTCGTACGGGTCGGCCCCGAAGACAGCCCGTACGACTTCGGTACGACCCGCCCCGACGAGCCCGGCGATGCCGACGACCTCGCCGGCCCGCACCTCGAAGCTGATGTCGTGGAAGACACCGTCCCGGGTGAGCCCCTCGACGGAGAGCAACGCGGCGCCGGTGTCGGCCCGTTCACGCGGATACTGCTGCTCGATGGAGCGCCCGACCATGAGCCGTACGAGCTCGTCCTCGGGCGTGGAGGCAGGCACCTGCCCCACACTCTTGCCGTCCCGGATGACCGTGACGCGGTCCCCGATGGCGGCGATCTCCTCCAGGTGGTGCGTGATGAAGACGATCCCCACGCCGTCCGACCGGAGTTGGCGCACGATGGAGAACAGCTTCTCGACCTCTTCCGAGGTGAGCACGGCGGTCGGTTCGTCCATGATCAGCACCCGGGTGTCGAGGCTGAGGGCCTTGGCGATCTCGACCATCTGGAGCCGGGCGATACCGAGTTCACGGACACGCGCGCGGGGAGACACGTTCACGCCGACCCGCTCCAGCAGCACGGCGGCATCGGCCTCCATCCGCTTCCGGTCGATCATCCCGAGCCGGCGCGGCTGCCGCCCCAGGAAGATGTTCTCGGCGACCGTCAGATCGGGAACGAGGTTGAACTCCTGGTAGATGGTGGCGATCCCGAGCCGCGCGGAGTCCTGCGCGTCGTGGATGCGCACCTCCTCGCCGCCGGCCAGGACACGGCCGCCGTCGGGACGGTAGGCGCCGGAGAGCATCTTGATGAGAGTGCTCTTGCCCGCGCCGTTCTCACCGAGCAGCACATGGACCTCGCCCCGGCGCAGATCGAAGTCGACGCCGTCCAGCGCGACCACACCGGGGAAGGTCTTGCGAATGCCTTCGATGCGCAGCAACTCGTCCTGGTTGCTCACGGCTGGCTCCTTCGAACAGGGGATGACGAGATTTGGGGCTCACCGGGTTCGCCGCACGAGCGGCGCACGACGAACCGGGCGGGAAGGGTGACGGACCGCGGCGCCCGCCCCTCGATCCGGTCGACCAGGGCGCGCACGGCGGCCCGCCCCAGCTCACCCGTGGGCTGGGAGATCGCGGTGATCGGCGGATCGGTGTGCACGAACCACCGGATGTCGTCGAACGCGGCCAGCGCGAGATCCTCCGGAACCCGCAGCCCACGCGCGCGTACGGCGTCCAGGGCACCCAGGGCCATCAGGTTGTCGGCGGCGAACACGACCTCGGGCGGCTCGGCCAGGTCGAGGAACCCCTCGGTCACCCGCCGCCCGCTCTCGGCCTGGAAGTCGCCCTGCCCGATGTAGGCGTCGGGGAGCGGGATCCCGTACTCGGCGAGCGCGTCCCGGAAGGCGGCGACGCGCTCACTGCCGGTGGTCGTGGCGGCGGGGCCGGCGATGATGGCGAGCCTGCGGTGCCCGAGCCCGTGCAGATGGGCGACGAGATCCCGGATGGCGGCCCGCCCGTCGGCCCGCACGACCGGCACGTCCACGCCCGGGATCCACCGGTCCACGAACACCATCGGGGTGCCCGCGCGGGCGGCGTCCAGCATGCCGGGGGAGCCGCCGTCGGTGGGGGAGACGAGCAGTCCGTCGATACGACGGTCCAGCAGCGTCCGCACGTGGTGGTCCTGCAGCTCCGGCCGCTCGTCGGCGTTGCCGATGATCACGCTGTACCCGAGCGCACGGGCCTCTTCCTCGACGGAACGGGCCAGCTCGGTGAAGTACGGGTTGAGCACGTCGCTGATGACCAGGCCGAGGGTGCGGGTCTGATCGGTCCGCAGCGAACGGGCGACGGCGTTCGGGCGATACCCCAGCGCCTCCACGGCGGCCAGCACGCGCGTACGTGCGTCGTCACTGACCGACGGATGATCATTCAGCACCCGCGACACCGTGGCCACGGAAACCCCGGCCCCGGCGGCGACGTCCTTGATGCTCGCCATCGCCGTTCCACCTCCTCGTGGAATCGATTACACGAAGGATTGGAATCGATTACACGGGTGTAAATCAAGACCCTGAGACCGGATCGTGATGAAGGGGGTTCGGGTGGGGGCGGGTGTTGGTCCCGAGGCCGACTCAGTCCGGCGAGGACAACGCCCCCGCTATCAGCGACCGAGCCGCGGCTCCCCTCACGGCCCCCTGCGAGAGCCGTTCGAAGGCCCGGGCGTACAGCTCGACCTGACTCGGCTGGGTGAGGGCCGAAGCGGCATCCAGGGTGTCCGCGTGCACCCTGGTGTCGTCGAAGACGGTGAAGGTCGGCATGGGCCACACGGTTCGCTGCGCCGAGAACGGGACGATGCCCAGGGCGACGTTCTGCAGGTCCATGACCGCGAGCAGGTGGCCGAGCTGCGCCGCCATGGTCTCGGCGCCGCAGAGCCGGTACCGCAACACCGACTCCTCCAGCACGAACGAGAACCGCCGGGAGGCGTTGCCCAGCACGGCGTTGCGCCTCATGCGGGCCGCCACCGCATCACTCACGTCGTCCGGGGTTCCCCGGAAGTCCGCGATGGACGACAGGAGGGCGGTGGCGTATCCGGGTGTCTGGAGAAAGCCGGGGACCACGTCGGACACGTAGACGCGGAACCACCTGGTCTGCCGTTACAGGTCGACCACGGAGTCCTGGAGGAGCCGGAGACCGCTGCGCTGGAGTCGCCTCCACTGCACATGGGCATCGGCGGACTGCCTGTTCGCCGCGATCAGGTCGGGTGCCTGGTCTTCGGCGGCGCAGGCCAGGCACCACGCCGTGATGTCCGCGTCGGAGGGAGGAGTCCTGGCGTTCTCGATGCGGGACGACTTCGACTCCGACCAGCCACACCTGACGGCCAGCTCCCGGCCGCTGATCCCTGCATCCCTCCGGATCTCACGCAGACGGCCGGCGAGGACTTCGCGTGCCTTCTGGACGCTCGAAGAGGGATGCGGGGACATGGAGTTGACTTTCCGTCAGATCTTGTACAGGTGATGCGGTACGGCGCGCTCCCAGACCGTCTCGAAGGCGGTCGAGCACAGTTTCACGGCCTCCGGGTCCGCCGTGAACTCATCCTCGGCCACCACCCCGTCACCGGAGAAGTGATGGACCCGGAGCAGTGCGCCGTCGAACAGCCAGAAGTCGTTTCCGGGAAGAGGGATGTTCGTGGCCCGGCGTCGCGGCAGCCACCGAACGTCCTCACCCGCCGTGAGGTTGGCCTGCGTGACGTAGTGCTCCCAGCGGATGTACTCCGACACGGGCTCGGAGACCACCCGTGCCCGACGGATCGTGATGCCGCGGGCCACCGCGTCCGTGATCGACTGATAGAAGGGGTGCCACCAGGCGTCACGGTCCGCCCAGTTGATCCGCTCACCGCGCTTCCACGCCTCGAACCGGTCCGTCGAGGCATAGGAGTCGCGTAGTTCCAGGTGGACGGCGGACCGCTCGCACCGGCCGAGCAGCTCAGTGAAGCCGGGCGCGTTCGACTGCATCACACGCCTCCCTGATCATCGGGATCATCCGGGCCGGAATCCTGACGATGGCCTCGCTGTCAGGCACCCGGCCCCGCGCCGGGCTGCTTGTCTCGCACTGAGCCCGGGTCTCGGTGCTCGGCTTCCACCCCTGCAACAAGATCTCCTGCGCTTCCGCGTCCGCCCACACCGTGGGGCAGTGGTCCAGGTCGGTTTCGGGGTCGATTCCAACGAACTCTACGGCCCTGGCCGGCATCCTAGGTTCGAGTACTTGCTGTGACTTGCAGCAGCATCGATGAACTGCGGATACAGCGTCAATGGCGTTATCAGCCAGGCGAATTGACGTGCAAGTCGATGCAAGTTCGTGGAGCGTCAGGCGACCCGGCTCCTAGCGTCCTTTCATCACGCGGATGAGCCGAGGAGGCAGCGATGGCCCAGAAGCCGCAGGCCTATCACCTGGCCGAACCATCGGCCGAGCCCTTCGCCGAGCCCGGCTGCCCGGACTGTCTCTCCCTTTCGGTCACCAGCGAGAACGCCCGCTCCAGAGGTGACTACAGCGCCGGGTCCGACGCGAACGTTGCACTGCGCCGGCACCGGGCGGAGGCACACGCGGCATGAGCACAGGAACGGGCTCCGGCTTCGCCATCGACCGCCCCCTGATGACGATGAGGATCTCCCGGGACTCCGGACGGTCCTGGGAACCCGAGCGAGCCGTGTTCGACGGGGACGTCGACCTGGCTCCCCTGGCCACCTCGGAATGGCCCCCTTGCCGGTGCCCGCGCTGCGCGGCACGTGGCAAGCGCTCCGATCGCTGAGGCGGTCTCCGTCTCCCATCAACTCCCGCTCGGGACAAAGGCGGCGGCGGTCACCCATGGCCGCGATCAGCGCAGCAGGAAGGTGCAGTCATGCAGAACGGAACTGACCTGTACGCACTCGACATCGACGGAGCCTCGTTCGTGAGGGCGTGCGGCGGCCCCTGTACGGAGGGGTGCGTGATCCTGGCCCGGATCGGCGAGGACGCGTGGGCCCTGGGCGACAGCAAGCGGCCGGGCACGGAGCCGTTGCGGTTCATCACGGAGGAGTTGGGCGCGGCCGGTATCGACCCGGCGCGGTTCGGCCTGAACGTCTGATCCGCCCCTCGATGTCGGCCGGGCAACCGGACCCATCCCTCGCCCTCGGCTGCCCGGCCGACACACCTCGAAACGGGACCAACTCGTGCACCACCACGCCTATGTGTGGACCGGCCCGAAGGCAAGCTTCGACAATGAGGCCCTACGGCGACCCCCGCACCCGGAGCCCCCTCCCGCCGGAAGCAAGCCGGAACTGATCCAGCGTTACCGCGAAGTGGCGGCGGAGTTCCCGACGGTGGATCTTCCCCCGCTGGAAACGGCGTACTGGCTCATCAAGCCCCGCTCGCTCGTGCGGGGTACTTGGGGCGAGGCGAAGGAGGCGGCGTCATGGCTCGGGGAGCAACTCGCCCTGTACGCGCCCCGGTTCACCTCCGAGGTGCAGCGCAACACCAGCCGCCCGGCCCCGCTGGCCCGCCTGGTGAAATACGCTGCCGAGCGGCTGGAGTCAGGGGCTGACGTCTCGCTCGGCTTCTACCTCGAACGCCCGTCGTACCTGTCCCTGGCAGTGGTGACCTGCTCCCCGAACCACTCGAAGCCCGAACTGCAATGCCCCATGCGGTAGTTCGCGCGGGCCGCCATCTCAGGCCGCGGCAAGCTCGCACCACACGAGCGCAGACTCGACCCACGCGACCCTCACGCTGCCCACCGAGGCCTCCCCACCTTCACCCACGCCCTGAAACCCCACCCCCACCCCTGACCCCACCCCCCTGTCACACCCACCCGCTACCGTCGACCCATGTCCAACCAGGCGGCAAAACCGGGGACCACCGGCGAGCGACACCTCGCCGTCCTTGAAGGTGTCCTGGAGCGGATCACGTACGCCAATGACGAGACCGGCTACACGGTCGCCCGGGTCGACACCGGGCGGGGCGGCGGCGATCTGCTCACCGTCGTAGGGGCGCTCCTCGGCGCTCAGGCCGGTGAGTCCCTCCGGATGGAGGGCCGTTGGGGCTCGCACCCCCAGTACGGCAAGCAGTTCACCGTGGAGAACTACACGACACTCCTCCCGGCCACCATCCAGGGCATCCGGCGTTACCTCGGCTCCGGCCTCGTCAAGGGCATCGGCCCGGTCTTCGCCGACCGGATCACCCAGCACTTCGGCCTGGACACCCTGCAGATCATCGAGGACGAGCCGAAACGCCTCATCGAGGTTCCCGGGCTCGGACCCAAGCGGACGAAGAAGATCGCCGAGGCGTGGGAGGAGCAGAAGGCGATCAAGGAGGTGATGCTGTTCCTGCAGACCGTCGAGGTGTCGACGTCGATCGCGGTCCGCATCTACAAGAAGTACGGCGACGCGTCGATCTCCGTGGTCAAGAACCAGCCGTACCGCCTCGCCTCCGACGTCTGGGGCATCGGTTTCCTCACCGCCGACAAGATCGCCCAGTCCGTCGGCATCCCGCACGACAGCCCGGAGCGCGTCAAGGCAGGCCTCCAGTACGCCCTTTCGCAGGCCACCGACCAGGGCAACTGCTACCTCCCCGAGGAGCGGTTGATCGCCGACGCGGTCAAGCTCCTCCAGGTCGACACCGGCCTCGTCATCGAGTGCCTCGCCGAACTCGCCCTCCCGGACGAGGAGTCGGGCGACCCCGGGGTCGTACGGGAGAAGGTTCCCGGTCCCGACGGCAGCCCCGACCCCGTCACCGCCGTCTATCTCGTCCCCTTCCACCGCGCCGAACTCTCCCTCGCCGCCCAGCTCCGCCGCCTCCTCCACACCGACGCGGACCGCATGCCCGGCTTCCACGACGTGGCCTGGGACAAAGCATTGGGATGGCTCAAACGACGTACTGGCGTGGAGCTCGCGGCCGAGCAGGAGGCCGCCGTCAAGCTCGCCCTCACCAAGAAGGTCGCCGTCCTCACCGGCGGCCCCGGCTGCGGCAAATCCTTCACTGTGCGCTCGATCGTCGAGCTGGCCCGCGCCAAGAAGGCCAAGGTCGTCCTCGCCGCCCCCACCGGCCGCGCGGCGAAACGCCTCGCCGAACTCACCGGCGCCGAGGCCTCGACCGTCCACCGCCTGCTGGAACTCAAGCCCGGCGGCGACGCGGCGTACGACAAGGACCGCCCCCTGGACGCCGACCTGGTGGTGGTCGACGAGGCCTCCATGCTCGACCTCCTCCTCGCCAACAAGCTGGTGAAAGCCGTACCTCCGGGGGCCCACATCCTCTTCGTCGGCGATGTGGACCAGCTCCCCAGCGTCGGCGCCGGCGAGGTGCTGCGCGATCTGCTCGCCGACGGGGGTCCGATCCCCGCCGTACGCCTCACGCGCGTGTTCCGCCAGGCCCAGCAGTCCGGCGTCGTCACCAACGCGCACCGGATCAACTCCGGCCAACACCCCGTCACCGACGGCATGAAGGACTTCTTCCTCTTCGTCGAGGACGACACGGAGGAGGCCGGCCGGCTCACCGTGGACGTGGCGGCGCGGCGGATTCCGGCCAAGTTCGGGCTCGACCCGCGCCGGGACGTGCAGGTGCTCGCACCCATGCACCGGGGCCCGGCGGGCGCGGGCAACCTGAACGGGCTGCTCCAGCAGGCGATCACCCCCGGCCGCCCCGACATCCCCGAGAAGCGGTTCGGCGGCCGGGTCTTCCGCGTCGGCGACAAGGTCACCCAGATCCGCAACAACTACGAGAAGGGCGAGAACGGCGTCTTCAACGGCACGGTGGGCGTCGTCACCTCACTCGACCCGGTGGACCAGCGCCTCACGGTGCTGACGGACGAGGACGAGGAAGTGCCGTACGAATTCGATGAACTGGACGAGCTGTCGCACGCGTACGCGGTGACGATCCACCGCTCCCAGGGCAGTGAATATCCGGCCGTGGTGATCCCGGTCACCACGAGCGCGTGGACCATGCTGCAGCGGAACCTGCTGTATACGGCCGTGACCCGGGCGAAGCGGCTGGTCGTGCTGGTCGGATCGCGCAAGGCGATCGGGCAGGCGGTGCGCACGGTGTCGGCGGGCAGGCGCTGCACGGCCCTGGACTTCAGACTCTCGGGCCCGTGACCGGCCGTGGCGCCGACTCATCACGAAAAATGATCGATCAAATGAGTCAGGAAGGTCACACAGCACTTCCAGATGCCGGGGTGGAGGGGGCAGGATGAGCAGGTTGGCGGCACTGAGTGCCGCCAATAGGCCCAATGGTCGACCCCGAGTGCACTCTCCTGCGCCAAATGGGGGATGGTAGAGACAGTCAGGGCAACCTCGAAGAAGAGGCACAACGTCGGTGAGGGATGACGTGAGCGACAACTCTGTAGTACTGCGGTACGGCGACGGCGAGTACACCTACCCGGTGATCGACAGCACCGTCGGCGACAAGGGCTTCGACATCGGGAAGCTCCGCGCCCAGACCGGTCTGGTGACGCTGGACAGCGGTTACGGGAACACCGCCGCCTATAAATCCGCCATCACCTACCTCGACGGTGAGCAGGGCATCCTCCGGTACCGCGGCTACCCGATCGAGCAGCTGGCCGAGCGCTCCACGTTCGTGGAGGTCGCCTACCTGCTCATCAACGGCGAGCTGCCGACCGTCGACGAGCTCACCGTGTTCAAGAACGACATCACGCAGCACACCCTGCTGCACGAGGACGTCAAGAACTTCTACAAGGGCTTCCCGCGCGACGCCCACCCGATGGCGATGCTGTCGTCGGTCGTCTCGGCGCTGTCCACCTTCTACCAGGACAGCCACAACCCGTTCGACGAGAACCAGCGCAACCTCTCCACGATCCGTCTGCTCGCCAAGCTCCCGACGATCGCGGCGTACGCGTACAAGAAGTCGATCGGCCACCCGTTCGTCTACCCGCGCAACGACCTCGGCTACGTCGAGAACTTCCTGCGCATGACCTTCTCGGTCCCGGCGCAGGAGTACGACCTCGACCCGGTCGTCGTCTCCGCGCTCGACAAGCTGCTGATCCTGCACGCGGACCACGAGCAGAACTGCTCCACGTCCACGGTCCGCCTGGTCGGTTCCTCGCAGGCCAACATGTTCGCGTCGATCTCGGCCGGCATCAACGCGCTGTGGGGCCCGCTGCACGGCGGCGCCAACCAGTCCGTCCTGGAGATGCTGGAAGGCATCCAGGCCAACGGCGGCGACGTCGACTCCTTCATCCGCAAGGTGAAGAACAAGGAGGACGGCGTCCGCCTGATGGGCTTCGGCCACCGGGTGTACAAGTCCTTCGACCCGCGCGCGAAGATCATCAAGGCGGCGGCGCACGACGTCCTCTCGGCCCTCGGCAAGTCCGACGAGCTGCTGGACATCGCGCTGAAGCTCGAGGAGCACGCGCTGTCGGACGACTACTTCGTCTCGCGCAACCTGTACCCGAACGTCGACTTCTACACCGGCCTGATCTACCGGGCCATGGGCTTCCCGACCGAGATGTTCACGGTCCTGTTCGCCCTGGGCCGCCTCCCGGGCTGGATCGCCCAGTGGCACGAGATGATCAAGGAGCCCGGTTCGCGTATCGGGCGCCCCCGCCAGATCTACACCGGCGTCGTCGAGCGGGACTTCGTCCCGGTCGAGGGCCGCTGATCGCTCCGCTGGGTCCGCGCAGTTCGTTCACCGCGGGCCCGGTGGGGGCTGGTCGCGCAGTTCCCCGCGCCCCTAAAAGCAGCAGTGCCCGGCGTCCCTAAGAGAGCGAGGCACTGCAGCACAGCAACAACTCCGGACCACGAAAAGCCCGCGCCTCTTCAACTCCCTCGCCCTACGCGGCGAGTGAGCCGAAGGGGCGCGTCGGTGTCGGGAGCGCGAACGCGCGGAGGCCCGAAGGGTCGAGCACGATCGCGCTCCCGACACCGACTTTGGCGCCCCGGAGGCGAACCGAGCCTCAAAAAAAGAGAACGGGAAGAAGGCGCCCTGCCGACGGTCCCCCCACGGGCCGGCGTACAGGGCGCCTTCCCATGTCCCGGTGCGGATTCCCCCCACGGGATCCGGCCGGGCGCCTTTGAGAAACCAGCGCCTGAATCGCTGTCGTGCCGAAGCCCGATGGATCTTGGGCTTCGTTGAGCAGAACGAGCAAAACTGCTCGTACTACTGGGTGGTGCCAGTGATGTGTGCGATCTGCCGGGACATCGCACGTCGAGAGGGCCGCTCAAAGCTCCCCGGTGTACGTGTCCCGGCAACGCATCTCTGAGGAAGTCCCCCAAGACATCCTCAGATGCCAGTTCGCGCCCCCCAAGACGCTTACTGACATCGTCAACTTAGACCTTCGAACCCCTTCGATGGTTACGTTCACATCACTGTGATCTGCGTCTCTTGCATATGTCCGTTAGGTACGCAAGAGCCCCGATGTCGTGGTCGGGACCCCAGCGTAAGGATGATGCGCGAGCCTTGTGAAGAGCTTATGTGAGGCCGTCGTCGGTCTCTAGAGGGACTCTTACTTCAGCTTCCCGTAACTCCCGGTAACTTTGCGGGACTTCAGCGAAATGTCCTAAGTCGCAGGCTGTTGGTGACCACGAACACCGACGAGAAGGCCATCGCGGCCCCGGCGATCATGGGGTTCAGCATGCCCGCGGCGGCCAGCGGGAGCGCCGCCACGTTGTATCCGAAAGCCCACACGAGATTGCCCTTGATGGTGCCGAGGGTCTTCCGGGAGAGCCGGATCGCGTCCGCGGCCACCCGGAGGTCCCCGCGCACCAGCGTCAGATCGCTCGCCTCGATCGCCGCGTCCGTCCCGGTGCCCATCGCGAGCCCGAGATCGGCGGTGGCGAGCGCGGCGGCGTCGTTCACGCCGTCGCCGACCATGGCGACGCTCCGCCCCTCGCCCTGCAGCCGTCGTACGACGGCGACCTTGTCCTCGGGCAGCACCTCGGCGATGACGTCCCCGGGGGCGATCCCGACGGCGGCGGCCACGGACGCGGCCACCGCGCGGTTGTCGCCGGTCAGGAGCACCGGGGTGAGCCCGAGGGCGCGCAGCTCGCGTACGGCCTCGGCGCTGGTCTCCTTGACGGCGTCGGCGACCGCGACGACTCCGCGCGGGATTCCGTCCCAGCCGACCACCACGGCCGTACGTCCGCCGCTCTCGGCCTCGGAGCGGGCGCGGGTCAACTCCTCCGGGAGATCGTCGTAGAGGCGCCCCACGGCCACCTCACGGCCCTCCACGCGGCCGCGGACGCCGCGGCCCGGCACGTTCTCGAAGTGCTCGGCCGACGGCAGCGGTCCGACCCGCTCCTCGGCGCCCGCGGCGACGGCCCGTGCGACGGGGTGCTCGGAGGCGTGCTCCAGAGCGCCCGCGAGGCGCAGCAGCTGCCGCTCGTCGGTGCCCTCGGCGACGTAGACCTGCTGGAGGGTCATGCGGCCGGTGGTGATCGTGCCGGTCTTGTCGAGTACGACCGTGTCGACGCGCCGGGTGGACTCCAGGACCTCGGGGCCCTTGATCAGGATGCCGAGCTGGGCGCCGCGGCCGGTGCCGACCATGAGGGCGGTCGGGGTGGCGAGGCCCAGCGCGCACGGGCAGGCGATGATCAGCACGGCGACGGCCGCGGTGAACGCGGCGGCCGTGTCGCCGGTGACGGCGAGCCACGCCCCGAAGGTGGCGACCGCGATCAGCAGCACCACCGGCACGAAGATCCCGGAGATCCGGTCCGCGAGCCGCTGCACCTCGGCCTTGCCGTTCTGCGCGTCCTCCACCAGCCGCGCCATCCGCGCGAGTTGGGTGTCCGCACCGACCCGGCTCGCCGCTACGACCAGTCGCCCGCCCGCGTTCACGGTCGCGCCGGTGACGGTGTCACCCGGTGCCACGTCGACCGGTACCGACTCGCCGGTCAGCATCGACGCGTCGACCGCCGAGACTCCCTCGACGACGGTGCCGTCGGTCGCGATCTTCTCCCCGGGCCGTACGACGAAACGGTCTCCGACGGCCAACTCGGCCACCGGGAGCCGTACTTCACGGCCGTTTCGCAGCACGGCGACGTCCTTGGCGCCCAGTTGCATGAGCGCGCGCAGGGCCGCACCGGCGCGCCTCTTGGAGCGGGCCTCCAGATAGCGGCCCAGGAGGATCAACGCGACGACTCCGGCGGCCACTTCGAGGTAGATCGTCGAGGCGCCGTCCGTGCGCGCGACGGTGAGGCGGAACTCGTCGTGCATGCCGGCCATGCCCGCGTCGCCGAAGAACAGCGCCCACAGCGACCAGCCGAACGCGGCCAGCGTGCCGACCGAGACGAGGGTGTCCATGGTCGCGGCGCCGTGCCGGGCGTTGGTGAACGCGGCCCTGTGGAACGGGAGTCCGCCCCAGACGACGACGGGCGCGGCGAGGGTGAGCGCGAGCCACTGCCAGTTGTCGAACTGCAGGGCCGGGACCATCGAGAGCAGCACGACGGGCAGGGCGAGGAGGGCGGAGACGGTCAACCGCTCGCGCAGGGAGGCGAGTTCGGGGTCGTCGTCCTTGGGGGTCTCCGGCTCGGGCTCCGGCGGGGCGGGTTCCTCGGCGGTGTACCCGGTCTTGACCACGGTCGCGATGAGGTCGGCGACCTGGATGCCCGCCGGATAGCTGACCTTCGCCTTCTCGGTCGCGTAGTTGACCGTGGCGCTGACGCCGTCCATGCGGTTGAGCTTCTTCTCGACGCGGGCCGCGCAGGAGGCGCAGGTCATCCCGCCGATGAGCAACTCGACCTCGGCGGCGGCGACTTCGGGTGCCGCCGCTATGGGTGTCTCTGTGGTGCTGGTCGCGGTGGTGCTGGTCATGTCCGGACTCCAGACATCGGACCGGACCGCACGGAGCCAGTATCAGCTGGTCGGCACGGCCCGGTCGGAGAACAGAAGTGTCGTACGGGTGCTGCTCGGGCTGACGCCGATACCGGTCAGGCCTGGCCGACGAGTTCGAAGCCCGCCTCGTCGACCGCCGCGCGGACGGTCTCGTCATCGAGCGGGGCGGCGGAGACGACGGTGACCTCGCCGGTCGACGCGACGGCCGTCACCGAGCTGACACCGGGCAGTCCGGAGATCTCGCCGGAGACGGAGCCCTCGCAGTGCCCGCAGCTCATCCCGCTCACCTTGTAGACGGTGGTGACGGAACCCTGGGTGTCGGTCTGGGCGGTCATGTCGTTCTCCTCGTAGAGGCGTGTGGGGTCGGAGTGGCCCACGGTGGCTCACTCTGTCCCCAGACTATACCCCTAGGGGGTATTTCTCCAAGAGGGATCGCGGCGGGCCAGCGACCGCACCCAGGCGATGCCGAGCAGGGCCACGAGGACCATCCCGCCCACCGAGAACGCCGTGAAGAGATGCTCCTGCTGATCGGTCGGCCGGGGGATGTACCCCTGGGCGAACAGCTGCTTGTCCAGGCCGGTCCGCGAGAGCCGGGCCACCAGCCAGATGGCGATGCCGTGCGTCGAGTCCCACAGGGCGTGCAGCAAGGAGACGCCGAGATACGTTCCGACGACCGGGCCGGTGAAACGGAAGCGGCCGTTCAGCTGCCGGTAGGTGAGCAGGACGCCACCCGCGATCGCCGTCCACAGGCCGTGCCCGAAGGGGGCGAGGACGCCGCGCAAAATCTCGGTCTCCAGGAGTGCGCGCAGATCGATGCCCTTCGTGGAGACGGCCGCGTTGAAGGCGTACCCGGCGCTCTCCAGGGCCGCGAAACCGAAGCCGACCGTCGCGCCGAGGATCAGGCCCGCGCGCATCCCGTGCAGCCGCGACTGCCGGCGCAGCACGAACATCAGCGCCCCGAGCTTCACGGCCTCCTCGATGAGGCCGACGCCGACGAACATCCACAAGGAGGGGTGCAACAGGTAGTACTCCATGACCGAGGCG
Source organism: Streptomyces sp. NBC_00252 (assembly GCF_036187565.1). Taxonomy (NCBI): domain Bacteria; kingdom Bacillati; phylum Actinomycetota; class Actinomycetes; order Kitasatosporales; family Streptomycetaceae; genus Streptomyces; species Streptomyces sp. NBC_00252. The sequence continues at coordinate 6,505,607 of NZ_CP108087.1, forward strand.
CCCAGCACCCCGAGCGTGCCGCCGGTCAGGAAGCAGCCCAGGATCACGCTCACGCCGAGGTCGCGCCCGTGCCGCTCGTACGCCCACAGGACGAAGGTCACCGGCACCAGGAAGCTGCCGAGCAGGATCAGCGTCGGCAGGAGGGTGGTGTTCTTCGTCGCGTACGTGACCAGCGCGGTCAGCACCCACAGTCCCAGTCCGCCGCCCAGACAGTGCTTCCACAGGCCGGTGCGGATCTGGGGGTACGTCGGCGGCGGCTGCTGCGGCCCGGGGATGCGGGCCCGGGGCGCGCCGGGCGGCGGAGAGTAGGTCACGGCAAATCCCCTCGTACTCCTACAGGGCAGATTTACCGGCACTTTATGGTAGGTACGCCTCATACCGCAGTCCGGGAGACCCGTCCTGACCACGGCCGTCGCCGTGACGGCACCCCTGCCGGTCCGCGTGACCGGCCCGGACGTACTCGGCTGGGCGGGCGACGGGCGACGGGCGACGGGCGACGGACGACGGACTACGGGCGACGGGCAAGCGAGGGGAGCGGGGCTCGCGCCCGGCCGTGCTGCGTACCTCCGGCCGCACCCCGCGCCTCCGGCCGCACCCCGCGCCTCGGGCCGCACCCCGCGCCTCGGGCCGCGCTCCGCGCCTCGGGCCGCGCTCCGCGCCTCAGGCCGTGCTCCGCGCCTCAGGCCGTGCTCCGCGCCTCCGCGACCATCGGGGCCAGGTAGCGGATCAGGACGTTCTTCAACTCCCGGACGTAGGCCTCGCGTTCGGCGCCCTCGTGGGAGAGGACGAGTTCGAGGCCGGCCTTGTAGAGGCCCAGGCACATGCGGGCGGTGCGGGTGACGTCGGCTGCGGGGGCGGCGGGCAGGAACACCGCGATCACCGCCTCTATCCCGGCGAGCAGGTTCGCGTGCAGCGCATCGTGCTCCTCGGCGAGCCGGCCGGGGATGTCGGGGCCGTGCATCAGGGCGAAGAACACCGGGTGCCGGCAGTTGAAGGCGGTGAAACGGTCGACCACCGCGCCGACCGCTTCCTCCAGCGGGGTCGCCGGGTCGACGGGGGTGAGCGCCTCGCCGTACATGTCGCGCATCTCGTGCAGCAGCCGGTCGCCCAGCTCGATGGCGATCGCTTCCTTGTTCGGGAAGAACTGGTACAGCGTGCCCGGTGAGACGCCGGCCTCGCGCGCGATGGCGTTGGTGCTGGACGCGGTGTAGCCCGTCGTGCAGAAGACGGACGCGGCGGCCTCCAGCAGCTGGGCGATGCGGCGCTCGCCGCGGGCCTGGCGGCGGGGGCCGGCCTTCTCCTGGTCCACGGACACGAGTTATCCCCAGCTCTCCGAACGGCGTTGACAAACGCGAGTGGTCGCTCGCATTCTGATGGTCCGGCAAACGCGAGCGGTCTCTCGTGTTTGCCAGTCTATGACAGAACCGACCCATGCCACCTGTCTGCGCGGAGGCCGGGTCAAGGTGAAGGGGAGCACCGCACGATGACCGAAGTCAACAGCCCACCGCGCCTCGGCGGATGGACGCGTTTCGTGACCGCGCGCCCCCGGTTGTCGCTGTTCGTCGCCCTCGTGCTCACCGCACTCGCCGTGGTCGCCGGCAGCGGAGTCGCCGACCGGCTGGGCAGCGGCGGCTGGGAGGACCCGACGGCCCAGTCGACGTACGCGACCAAGGCCCTGGAGCGCGAGTTCCCGGCCTCGCAGCCCAATCTCCTGCTGCTCATCGACTCGGGCAGCGCCTCGGTGGACGATCCGGCGGTCGCGGCCGAGGCCGACCGCCTCACCGCGCGGCTGGCGAGCGAGAAGGGCGTCATAGGCGTCGGTTCGTACTGGCGGACCAAGTCTCCCGGCCTGCGCGCGAAGGACGGTCACGAAGCGCTGATCGCCGCCCACCTCACGGGCGACGAGAAGGCGACGAACGACACCCTGGACCGCATCGCCCCCGCCCTGCGCGGCACGCACGGCCCGGTGCACGTGAAGGTCGGCGGCATCGTCGCCGTGCGCCACGAGATGCAGACGATCATCAAGGAGGACCTCGCCCGCGCCGAGATGATCGCCCTGCCAGTGACCCTGCTCCTGCTGGTGATGGTCTTCGGCTCGGCGATCGCGGCCCTGCTCCCGCTCGGCATCGGCATCGTCGCGATCCTGGGGACGAACGCGGTACTGCGCGGACTCACGGAGTTCACCGACGTCTCGGTCTTCGCGATGAACCTCACGACGGCCCTCGGCCTCGGACTGGCCATCGACTATGCCCTGTTCATCGTCCGCCGCTTCCGCGAGGAACTCTCCACCGGCGCCGAGCCGTTGACGGCGATCGCCACCACCCTGCGCACGGCCGGCCGCACCGTGCTGTTCTCCGCCCTCACGGTCGCGGTCTCCCTGGCCGCGATGCTGGTCTTCCCGATGTACTTCCTGCGCTCCTTCGCCTACGCGGGCATCGCCGTGGTGCTCCTGGCCGCGGCTGCCGCCCTGATCCTCCTCCCGGCGGCCCTCCTGCTGCTCGGCCACCGCGTCAACTCCCTCGATCTACGGCGCCTGTTCCGCCGAGGCCGACCGGCACAGGCACAGGCACAGACACAGGCACAGACACAGGCACCGGCATCCGGGGAGGACACGGCCTGGGCCCGCCTGGCGAACCTCGTGATGCGCAGGGCCCCCTTCTTCGCCCTGGCCACCGCCGCGGTGCTCGTCCTGCTCGGACTGCCCTTCCTGGGCGTCAAGTTCGGCACCGCGGACGACCGCCAACTCCCCGCGGGCGCCGAGTCCCATGTCGTGCAGCAGCACATCCGGGACGGCTTCCCGGGCAACCCCGGCGGCGGCCTCGAAGTGCTCGCCGAAGGGTCGGCGACACCGGCGCAGTACACGGCGTACAAGGCGGAGATCACCCGGCTCCCCGAGGTCGCCGGGGTGGACGGCCCCCTGGTGAAGGGCGACTCGGCCTACTTCACGGTGCTGCCCAAGGGCGAGGCGGTCGACACCGCGGCGCAGCGCCTGGTCGGTGAACTGCGGTCGGCGGACGCCCCGTTCACCACCAAGGTGACCGGCACGGCGGCCGTCCTGGTCGACTCCAAGCACGCGATAGCCACCCGGCTGCCCTGGGCCGCGGCCCTCATCGTCATCGTCACCCTGCTCCTGGTCTTCCTCCTGACCGGCAGCGTCCTGATCCCGATCCAGGCGGTCCTGCTGAACGCGCTGAGCCTCACGGCGATGTTCGGCGCGGTGGTCTGGGTCTTTCAGGACGGCCACCTCTCCGGCCTCCTCGGCTTCACCAGCCCCGGTTCCATAGAGACCACCCTCCCGGTCCTGATGTTCTGCGTGGCCTTCGGCCTCTCCATGGACTACGGCGTGTTCCTGCTCTCCCGCATCAAGGAGGAGTACGACCGCACGGGCGACCACCACGAGGCGGTCCGCCACGGCCTCCAGCGCACGGGCGGCCTGATCACGGCGGCGGCGGTGATCCTGGCGGTGGTGATGGTCGCCATCGGCACCTCCCGGGTGACCAACACCAAGATGCTGGGCCTGGGCATCGCGCTGGCGGTCCTGATGGACGCGATGATCGTCCGCAGCCTGCTGGTCCCGGCGGTGATGAAGCTGACCGGGACGGCGACGTGGTGGGCACCGGCCCCGCTGCGAAGGTTCCACGACCGGTTCGGTGTCAGCGAGGGGGGAGAGAACCCACCTGGGGGCGCGGGACCGCATCGCTCTGCGGCTCCGTCGCGGAGCGCGACCAGCCACGATGTACCCGCAGACGAAAACGGCGATGGGAGCCCAAATGAAAGCGGTGGTGTTCGAGCAATACGGTGAACCCGCCGAGGTACGAGACGTACCCGACCCCGCTCCCGCACCCCACGGAGTGACCGTCCGGGTAGAGGCAACAGGCCTCTGCCGCAGCGACTGGCACGGTTGGCAGGGCCACGACCCGGACATCACGTTGCCCCACGTACCGGGCCACGAACTCGCCGGCGTGGTCGAGGCGGTCGGCGACAGGGTGACCGCCTGGCACCCCGGCGACCGCGTCACGGTCCCGTTCGTGTGCGCCTGCGGAACCTGCGCAGCCTGCGCGGCCGGCGACCAGCAGGTGTGCGAGCGCCAGACCCAGCCCGGCTTCACGCACTGGGGTTCCTTCGCCCAGTACGTCGCCCTGGACCACGCCGACGTGAACCTGGTCGCGATCCCGGACGAGATGTCCTACGCGACGGCGGCCTCGCTGGGCTGCCGGTTCGCGACGGCGTTCCGCGCGGTGGTGCAGCGGGGCCGGGTCGCACCGGGGGAGTGGGTGGCGGTGCACGGCTGCGGGGGAGTGGGCCTGTCGGCGGTGATGATCGCGGCGGCGGCCGGAGCGCGGGTCATCGCGGTGGACATCTCACCCCAAGCACTCGCGCTGGCACGGAAGTTCGGGGCGGCGGAGTGCGTGGACGGCGCGAGCACCCCGGACACGGCGGAGGCGGTGCGCGAACTGACCAGCGGCGGCGCCCACTTGTCGCTGGACGCCCTCGGCTCCCCGGCGACCTGCGCCGCCTCGATGAACGGCCTGCGCCGCCGGGGCCGCCACCTCCAGGTCGGCCTGCTGCCCTCCGCGTCCGGCACGACCCCGGTCCCCATGGCCCGAGCGATCGCCCTGGAACTCGAACTCCTCGGCAGCCACGGCATGGCGGCCCACACCTACCCGCCCATGCTGGAGCTGGTCCGGTCGGGAGTACTGCGCCCCGACCTCCTCGCCACCACCACCATCACCCTGGCCGACACCCCAACCGCCCTCACCACGATGGACACGGCACCGGGAGCGGGGGTGACGGTCATCGAACCGTGGGGGTGACTTGCTCGGGATCCCAGTCGTGCGGGACGACCTCGCCGAGGAGTTCGCCGGTGTGACCGGAGCGGCGCCGGGCACCCGGCACCGCGTCAGCCCGTCAGTCAGTCCGCCGGTCGGGCGACCCGTCCGTCGGCTCGGGTCAGTCCTCTCTGCGTCCCCGGTTGCCGGGCCGGGAGGCGACCCAGGCTCGGACGGTGTCCGCGTACCAGTACGGCTTGCCGCTCTCCACGTGGTCGGGCGGGGGCAGCAGGCCGTGCTTGCGGTACGAGCGCACGGTGTCGGGCTGGACCCGGATGTGGGCCGCGATTTCCTTGTACGACCAGAGCCGTCGGTCGGTCATGAGTGCACCTCCCTGCGCGCGCCGCGGCGTCGACCGGGGGCGGCCGTCGGGGGAGCCGTGCGCTGCGCTGGCGATCACAAGCCTGTGCCGGGTGAACGACGCACAGTGAGGGACGGGCAGCGCCTGTCGACCGGGTGTGACGCAAAACCCGCGTACACGCGATATGTGTGACACGAGGGGTGCTTTTGTGACACAGGTGACGCAAAGGCGCACGCGGGCGTACGAGCGCGGCGCGTTGACTTGTGGGGCGGGGGTGTGGTGAGGCGCTGAGGTGAGCCGGGGGTGTTGAGGTGAGCCGGGGTGTTGAGCGGGACGGCAAGGCAGGCCGGGTCCCCGCCCCACCCTCGATCAAGGGCGCCCCGAACCCGCGACCCCACCCCCGGCGGGCCGGACCCGCTGCGTCAGGTCCGGCCCGCTTCCCCCGCATCCCCCGTCGGCCGGTGACCCGTCGGGAGACGGCGCGCGTCGCCCGGGATCAAGCGGCCCGGCGCTCAGCCTGCATCAGCGGGCTCGGCCGGTCTTGGAGAAATCCGCACTGCGGCCCGGGGTGATCAGCAGACTCGTCGCCTCGCCCGTCATCCGGTCCCCGGCCGGCATCCCGGACCGCGCCACCGCCGGACCCACCCGCGCCCCCATGAACTGCCCCGGCGTACACCCCGTCATCGCCCTGAACTCGCCACTCAGATGCGCCTGGTCGTAGAAGCCGCAGACCGCCGCCGTCTCGGCCTGGCTGCGGCCGGACGCGAGGAGGCGCCGGGCCCGTTGCAACCGCAGGACCCGGGCCGCCGCCTTGGGGCCGAGGCCGATCTGTTCCCGGAAGCGGTTCTCCAACTGCCGTACGCTCCAGCCCACTTCGTCCGCGAGCCGGGGCACCGGCACCGCGCCCCGGGTCCGCACCAGCTCCGACCAGGCCCGCACCACCCGTTCCGAACTCGGCGTACCGGCGGCCGACCAGTGGGTCAACACGTCGTCCAGCAGCCCGAATCGAGCCTCCCAGGTCGGCAACGCGGCCAGCGCGGAAGCCAGTTCACCGAGACCGGCCCAGTGGGAGCCGAGCGTGTGCGGGAGTTCATCGGGGTCCACCACCCGGTCGGCCAGCTCGTGCTGAGCCGTACCGAACAGCGTGAACGCCGCCCACGGCATCAGCAGCACCTCAACTCCCGCTAGCCGCCCGCTGTGTTCACCGAGCGCCGCAGTCGTCGTAGGACCGCAGAACACGGACCCCAGCGTCGCCGTGGGCCGCCCCGCCCGCGAGATCCGCACCGACCCCTCGAACCCGAGCAACAGCGTCGCCGCCCCGATCGGCGCCTCCAGCCGAGCCCGCGCCCGCACAAGGTCGAGCCGCATCCCCCGATAACTGATCACCCCGGGCCGCAGACGGGCATGGGGCACAGCGAGCACGGTCTCCCAGGACCCATCGGCCCCGTGCCCGGCACGAACGTGCACACCAGCAGACATCCACTTATCGTCCTACGGCTCGACAGCGCCCCGTAAGGGGCGCGGGGAACTGCGCGAGCAACCACAACGGACCCGCAACCGACGAACAACCTGACACGGCGGTCACTGTGCAAGCCCTTACCCCCAACCCACCCCCGTCTCGTCCGAATGTCTGGACAAAACATTGACAGGGCTCGGGGCACGGGACTACAAACCGTGGAGAGCCGAAACGAAGCCGCTCCACGTCCGGTCCTCAGGAGACCGCGCGCGGGCGCGAAGGGAAGTCGATGGCGTACGACCTCATCACCATGGGGCGGCTAGGGGTGGACCTCTACCCGCTGCAGACGGGCGTACCGCTGCCCCAGGTGACGACCTTCGGGAAGTTCCTCGGCGGCTCGGCGGCGAACGTCGCGGTCGCCGCCGCCCGGCTCGGCCGCGAGGTCGCCCTCGTCTCGCGCACCGGCGACGACCCCTTCGGCACCTATCTGCACGAGGCGCTGCGCGACTTCGGCGTGGACGACCGCTGGGTCACGCCCGTCGCGGAGTACCCGACGCCGGTCACGTTCTGCGAGATCTTCCCGCCGGACGACTTCCCGCTGTACTTCTACCGGCAGCCCAAGGCCCCGGACCTGGAGATCGACGCCCACGACCTGGATCTGGACGCGATCCACGCGGCCCGCATCTTCTGGGTCACCGGCACGGGCCTGAGCGAGGAGCCCAGCCGTACGGCCACGCTCGCGGCCCTCGCCCACCGCGCGAAGTCCGGTACGACGGTCTTCGACCTCGACTGGCGCCCGATGTTCTGGAAGGACCCGGGCGCGGCCCGCCCCTTCTACGAGGAGGCCCTGCGCCACACCACCGTCGCCGTCGGCAACCTCGACGAGGTGGAGGTCGCCACCGGCGTACGCGAACCGCACGCCGCCGCCCGCGCCCTTCTGGACGCCGGAGTCGAACTCGCCGTGGTGAAGCAGGGCCCCAAGGGCGTCCTGGCCGTGCACCGCGACGGCACGACCGCCGAGGTGCCCCCGCTCCCCGTGACCGTCCTCAACGGACTCGGCGCCGGTGACGCCTTCGGCGGCTCGCTCTGCCACGGCCTGCTCTCCGGCTGGGATCTGGAGAAGATCATGCGGCACGCCAACGCGGCCGGCGCGATCGTCGCCTCCCGCCTGGAGTGCTCCTCCGCGATGCCCACCGTCACCGAGGTCGAGGGCGCGGTCGCCGCCGGAGCGGTCCTGTGAGGGCCGGTCGGGTGACAGGAGCCGAGCACGAGGGCCAGTACGAGGGCGGGGACGGCGTGACGCACGCGCACGGCGAGCAGGGCGAGGGGGACGACGTCTCCGGCCACGAGGGCAGCGCCACCGGCAACCGCCCCTCCACCGGCACCGGTTCCGCCACCGCCTCCGGTATCTCCGCCTCCACCGGAACCACCCCCTCCACCGGCCCCCGCGTGGACATCTCCGCACTCGTCCGCACCCGCACCCGCCACCCCGAGGCCATCGCCGAGGCGGCCGCCCGGCGCGTCCGCCGCCCGCTGCTCAATGACGCGGGCCGGCTGATGATCGTCGCCGCCGACCACCCCGCCCGCGGCGCCCTCGGTGTCGGCGACCGCGCGTTCGCGATGGCCAACCGCGCCGAACTCCTCGAACGCCTCTGCCTCGCGCTGTCCCGGCCCGGTGTCGACGGTGTCCTCGCGACCGCCGACATCCTCGACGACCTGCTACTCCTCGGCGCCCTCGACGGCAAGGTCGTCATGGGCTCGATGAACCGCGGCGGCCTCCAGGGCGCGAGCTTCGAACTCGACGACCGCTTCACCGGCCACCGCGCCCAGGACATCGAGCGCCTCCGCTTCGACGCCGGCAAACTGCTGCTGCGCATCGACTACGACGACCCCGGCTCCCTCACCACCCTGGAGTCCACCGCGCGTGCCATCGACGACATGGCCGCGCGTCGACTCCCGCTGTTCGTCGAGCCGTTCATCAGCCGCCGCACGGACGAGGGCAGACTGAGGAACGACCTCTCCGCCGAGGCCGTCATCAAGTCCATCGCCATCTCCTCGGGCCTGGGCGGCACTTCGGCCTACACCTGGCTCAAACTCCCCGTCACCGAGAACCCGGACGACATGGCCCAGGTCATGGAGACCTCCACCCTCCCCGCCGTCCTTCTCGGTGGCGAGGTCGGCGACGACCAGGACGGCGCCTACGAGAAGTGGCGCGGCGCCCTCCAACTCCCCACCGTGCGCGGCCTGGTGGTCGGCCGCTCGCTGCTCTACCCGCCGGACGGCGATGTCGCCGCCGCCGTCGACACCGCCGTAGGACTGCTGTGAGGGCCGCGTCATGACGGCCGTCGAGCCGGAGCCGGGCGGGACACGCCACTTCACCACCGGTGACAGCGAGTGGACCGTGCTTCCGCTCGGCGGTGGATGTACCGTGCGAATTGCGGACGAAGAGTTCCAACTCCTGGGCAGGGAAAGCGTGTTCGCCGGAGTCACCGACTTCGCGTACGTCCCCCGAGACGCCCAGGTCAAGATCGCCTCCGGCGCGGGAGGCCGCTTCGCCCTGGCAGGAGCGAAGTGCGAGCGACGACTCCCCGCTCGCTACGGCCCCGCGCCGGAGGTTCCGGTGGAACGACGCGGCGACGGCACCAGCCCGCGCCCCCACGCCCGAACAGGCTCGCGCGGGGGAGTCCCCGCCTTCGGACGTCGAACAACGCGCGGGCGAGGAGGCCGAGTTGGAGGAGATCCACTGCTTCGGGATCGACGGCCCGAACGGTTTCGGCCATCAGTGCGTATTCCCCTCCCGTGAGGGCGGAGCAGATGCCCTCGCGGAGGTCCGCTCCGGCGACGCCGTGCCCGTGCCCGACGACCGGCACGGCCCGGCGGGGGAATGGCGGATCTGCTTCCACCCCGAGCACACGGAGGGTTACCGATGACCTCGACGACGAGGCTCACGGTCGCGCAGGCGCTGGTGCGGTTCCTGGCCGCCCAGTTCACCGAGCGGGACGGCACCCGGCAGCGGCTGATCGGCGCGACCTGGGGCATCTTCGGCCACGGCAACGTGGCCGGGCTCGGCCAGGCCCTCATCGAGTACGCCGATGAGATGCCGTACCACCAGGGCCGCAACGAACAGTCCATGGTCCACGCGGCAGTTGGCTACGCACGACAGTCGAACCGCCTCGCCGCACACGCCGTCACGACGTCCATCGGCCCCGGCGCCACCAACCTCGTCACCGGCGCCGCCCTCGCGACCGTCAACCACCTCCCGGTCCTGCTCCTCCCCGGTGACACCTTCGCCGGCCGCCCCGCCGACCCGGTGCTCCAGCAGCTCGAAGTCCCGTACGCGGGCGATGTGTCGGTGAACGACTGCCTGCGCCCGGTGTCGAAGTACTTCGACCGGATCACCCGGCCGGAAGCGCTCGTCCCCGCCGCCCTGAACGCCATGCGCGTGCTCGCCGACCCGGTCGAGACCGGAGCCGTGACGCTCGCTCTCCCGCAGGACGTTCAGGCCGAGGCGTACGACTGGCCGGACGAGTTCTTCGCCGAACGCACCTGGCAGGTAAGGCGACCGGCCGCCGACCCGGCCGAACTCGCCGCCGCGGTAAGGGCGGTTCGCGAGGCCAGGAGGCCGCTGATCGTCGCGGGCGGCGGAGTCCACCACAGCCGGGCGGAGGCGGCCCTCGCGGAGTTCGCCGCCGCCACCGGCATCCCGGTCGCCTCCACGCAGGCCGGCAAGGGCTCCCTGAACCACGACCACCCGCAGGACGTCGGCGGCATCGGCCACACCGGCACCGCCACCGCCGACGAACTCGCCCGCCTGGCCGACCTGGTGATCGGCATCGGCACCCGCTACACCGACTTCACCACCGCCTCCGGCACCCTCTTCGAACGCCCCGGCGTCCGCTTCCTCAACCTCAACATCGGTGCCCACGACGGCCACAAGCTCGCCGGACAGCCGCTGATCGCCGACGCGCGCAGCGGACTGGCCGCGCTGGCAGGGGAGTTGGGCCAGGGCGCGTACCGGGTCACCGACTCGTACATCGCCGAGTACCGCGAGGACAAGGAGCGTTGGGAACAGCGCGTCGACGCCTGCTACGAGGCGGAGGAGCCCGACGTACGCCCGACACAGCCCCAGGTCCTGGGCGCGCTGGACGAGATCGTCGACGCCACCGACATCCTGGTCAACGCGGCCGGATCGCTCCCCGGGGATCTGCACAAGCTCTGGCGGACGCGGTCGTTCGACCAGTACCACCTGGAGTACGGCTACTCCTGCATGGGCTACGAGATCCCGGCCGCGATCGGCGTGAAGCTGGCCGCTCCGGACCGGCCGGTGTGGGCGCTGGTCGGCGACGGCACGTATCTGATGATGCCGACGGAGATCGTGACCGCCGTACAGGAAGGCATCGCGATCAAGGTGGTGCTGATACAGAACCACGGGTACGCCTCGATAGGCGGCCTGTCGGAGTCGGTGGGCGGCGAGCGGTTCGGCACGGCGTACCGCCACCGTTCGCCTGCGGACGGGTCCTACACCGGGGCCCCGCTGCCCGTCGACCTCGCCGCCAACGCGGCCAGTCTCGGCATGCGGGTGCTGCGCGCGAAGACCGTCAGCGACCTGCGCGAAGCGCTCGCCGAGGCGCGGGCCGCCGACACTCCCACATGTGTCTACGTGGAGACCGAAACCGCAGACACAGTGTCGGGCGCGCCTCCCGCGCAGGCCTGGTGGGATGTACCTGTGGCCGCGACCGCGACCCGATCGTCCGCGGTCAAGGCACGTGAGCTGTACGAACGGCACGTCTCCACCCGACGCCGCCATCTGTGAAGGAGCAACTGGGCATGACGAAGATCGTCAACCACTGGATCGGCGGCAAGACCGTCGAAGGCGCCTCGGGCAACTACGGGCCGGTCACCGACCCGGCGACCGGCGCGGTCACCACCAAGGTCGCCTTCGCGGCCGTCGACGAGGTCGACGCGGCCGTCGCCGCCGCCAAGGACGCCTACGCGACCTGGGGCACCTCGTCCCTCGCCAAGCGCACCACGATCCTCTTCAAGTTCCGCGCGCTGCTCGACGCCAACCGCGACGCGATCGCCGAGCTGATCACCGCCGAGCACGGCAAGGTGCACAGCGACGCGCTGGGCGAGGTCGCGCGCGGCCTGGAGATCGTCGACCTGGCGTGCGGGATCACCGTGCAGCTGAAGGGCGAGCTGTCGACCGAGGTCGCCGGCCGCGTCGACGTCTCCTCGATCCGCCAGCCGCTGGGCGTCGTCGCGGGCATCACGCCGTTCAACTTCCCGGCCATGGTGCCGATGTGGATGTTCCCGATCGCCATCGCGACCGGCAACACCTTCGTCCTCAAGCCGTCCGAGAAGGACCCGTCGGCGTCCCTGAAGATCGCCGAGCTCCTCGCGGAGGCCGGCCTGCCCGACGGCGTCTTCAACGTCGTCAACGGCGACAAGGTGGCCGTGGACCGCCTCCTGGAGCACCCGGACGTCAAGGCCGTCTCCTTCGTCGGCTCGACCCCGATCGCCCGCTACATCCACACCACGGCCGCCGCGAACCACAAGCGCGTCCAGGCCCTGGGCGGCGCCAAGAACCACATGCTGGTCCTCCCGGACGCCGACCTCGACGCGGCGGCGGACGCGGCCGTGAGCGCGGCCTACGGCTCGGCGGGCGAGCGCTGCATGGCCATCTCGGCCGTCGTCGCGGTCGGTTCGATCGGCGACGAGCTGGTCGCGAAGATCCGCGAGCGCGCCGAGAAGATCAAGATCGGCCCCGGCAACGACCCGACCTCCGAGATGGGCCCGCTCATCACGAAGGTCCACCGCGACAAGGTGGCGTCCTACGTCACCGGCGCGGCGGCCGAGGGCGCGGAGGTCGTCCTCGACGGCACCGGCTACACGGTCGAGGGCTTCGAGGACGGCCACTGGATCGGCATCTCCCTGCTCGACAAGGTGCCGACCACCGCGAAGGCGTACCAGGACGAGATCTTCGGCCCGGTCCTGTGTGTCCTGCGCGTCGACACGTACGACGAGGGCGTGGCGCTGATCAACAGCTCCCCGTTCGGCAACGGCACCGCGATCTTCACCCGCGACGGCGGCGCCGCCCGCCGCTTCCAGCTGGAGATCGAGGCCGGCATGGTCGGCGTCAACGTCCCGATCCCCGTCCCGGTGGGCTACCACTCGTTCGGCGGCTGGAAGGACTCCCTCTTCGGGGACCACCACATCTACGGCAACGACGGCACGCACTTCTACACCCGCGGCAAGGTCGTCACCACCCGCTGGCCGGACCCGGCCGACGGCCCCTCCGGCGTGGACCTCGGCTTCCCGCGCAACCACTGAAAAACCCCGAAAGGGGCCGTCCGCATCGCGGACGGCCCCTTTTTTTCGCCTACGACGGCTGCGGTTCCCGTACCGAGCCGAACCGGGACCGGTACTGCGTCCAGGTGCCGAACAGGGCACTCAAACCGCTCTGGATCAACGAATTCCGTAGGTGAACACCCATTGACGTGATGGTTTCCGTCAATGTTCCATCAGCGCGTGACCGACACCCTCTCCACTGCCGGGGCCGCCGTTTCCGAGGCGACGTCGGACAGCCCCCAGAGCCAGAGCAAGAACCCGCAGCAGCTGAAGCGTTCCATCGGCATCGTCGGCGGCACCCTTCTCACGCTGTCCTGCGTGACACCGGCGTCCACGCTCTTCGTGGTCGTCCCCGACCTGTTCGGCTCGCTCGGCACCGCGACCGCCCTCACGATCGCGATCGGCTCGGTCCTCTGCATCGCCGTCGCGTTCTGCTACTCGGAGCTGGGCACCCTCATCCCCAGCGCGGGCGGCGAGTACGCGATGGTGTCGACACTGGCGGGCCGCCTCGCGGGCTGGCTGGTCTTCGTCCTCTCACTCCTGGTCGTGATGATCGTCCCGCCGGTGATAGCGATGGGCACGGCGGACTACCTGGCCCCGATCGCCCACCTGAACCCGTCCATGACCGGCGCCGGAGTGATGCTCCTGGCCACGCTGGCAGGCCTGTTGGACCTGCGCGCCAACGCGTGGATCACGGGCATCTTCCTGGTCCTGGAGGTCATAGCGGCCGGAGTCGTGGCGCTCCTCGGCTTCACCCACAGCCAGCGGGGCATCGGCAGCCTCACCTCGATGCAGGTCGCGGGCCCGCACGGTCACACGGACACGGTGACGGCGATGCTGGTGGTCTCGGGGCTGGCCATCGCCCTGTTCGTCACGCAGGGCTTCTCGACGGCGGTCTACCTCTCCGAGGAGCTGGAGAACCCGCGCCGCAACGTGGCCCGCACGGTCCTCGCCACCCTCGCGATCTCGACGGTGATCATCCTGGTCCCGGTCGTGGCGATCACGATGGGAGCGTCGGACCTCTCGACCCTGACCGGCGGCGACATCAGCACCATGGTGACGGCGTGGTCCAACTCCGCGGTCGGCACCTTCGTCAGCCTCTGCGTGGCCCTCGCGATCATCAACGCCGGCATCGTCATGGTCATCCAGAACTCCCGAGTCCTCTTCGCCTCCTCCCGCGACAAGGCCTGGCCCCAGCCGGTCAACACCCTCTTCTCCAAGTTGGGCCGCTTCGGCTCCCCTTGGGTGGCCACCCTCGCCGTCGGCATCCCGGGCGCGATCCTCTGCTTCGTCAACCTGGACACCCTGTACGGCGTGACAGGCGTCTCGGTGACCGGCATGTACCTGCTGGTCGCGGTAGCGGCCCTCCTCTCCCGCCGAGGCCACCACCGCCACACCCACGCCTGGCGCATGCCCCTCTGGCCCGCCATGCCGATCCTCCTGATAGCGGTCCTGGCCTACATCCTGACCCAACAGGAAACGACCTACCTCCTCTGGACAGGCGGCATAGTCACGGCGGCAACCCTCTACTGGGCCCTGTACCTGCGCCCCCGCAAGGAAACCCGCTGGCTGATCTCCCTCCCCGAGGAAAACTAGGCCCCCGAGGAGGACTAGGCCTCCGAGCGGGCCTAAGCCCCGAAGGGGCAAGGCCCGAAGGGGCGCGGGGAACTGCGCGACCAGCCCCAACGAGCCCGCACCCGGCAACGCACACAGGCCCCCCACCCCAGAGCCCGTACTCCCAGCGCGGTACACAGCCATCCCCGGCTCACCCCAGGGTCTCCCCCAACTGTCAGAGACGCCCCGTACCGTTGAACGCATGGATCTTCGACTGCCCGGGCTGCAAGGCCTACGACGACTGAAACACCCCCGGCGCTGGCTGGCAGCCACCGCCGCGGTCGTCGTACTGGCCGCCGCAGGCACCTGGACGGCCGCGGCCTCCGACACGAAGCCCCCGGTCCACCGGACGGACCGGACGATGGCGATCGACGGGGTAGAACTCGACACCTCGTACTTCACGACAGGCGGATCGACGCGCCGCCCGGCCGTCCTCCTTGCGCACGGCTTCGGCGGCAGCAAGGAAGACGTACGAAAAGAAGCCGAGGACCTGGCCGGCGACGGCTACGCGGTACTGACCTGGTCGGCCCGCGGCTTCGGCAAATCCACCGGCAAGATCGGCCTGAACGACCCGTCGGGCGAGGTCAAGGACGTATCGAAGCTGATCGACTGGCTGGCGAAGCAGCCGGACGTGGAACTCGACAAACCGGGCGACCCGCGCGTGGGGATGGCGGGAGGTTCCTACGGAGGCGCGATCTCCCTCCTGGCCGCCGGTTACGACGACCGGGTCGACGCGATCGCCCCGGCGATCACGTACTGGAACCTCGCGGACGCCCTGTTCCCGAACGACGTCTTCAAGAAGCTCTGGGCCGGCATCTTCATCAACTCCGGCGGCGGCTGCGCCAAGTTCGAGCCCACGCTGTGCCAGATGTACGACCGCGTCGCCGAGTCCGGCAAGCCGGACGCCCAGGCCCGCGCACTCCTGGAGGCCCGCTCCCCGTCGGCCGTCGCGACGCGCATCAACGTGCCGACCCTCCTGCTCCAGGGCCAGACGGACTCCCTCTTCCCGCTCGGCCAGGCCGACGCGGCGGAGAAGGCGATCCGTGCGAACGGCGCCCCCGTGGACGTCGACTGGATCGCCGGCGGCCATGACGGCGGCGACATGGAGACCGGCCGCGTCCAGGCACGCGTGACGTCCTGGTTCGACCGGTATCTGAAGGACGACAAGAACACCGACACCGGGCCCGCGTTCCGCGTCACCCGCACCGGAGGCGTCGATTCCACGGACGGCGCCGCCCTGCTGCGCGGCGCGAGCGGCAGCGCCTACCCGGGCCTGGAGAGCGACCCGCGCGCGTTCGCCCTGACCGGCCGTCGCGAGCAGTCCTTCGCCAACCCGGCCGGCGCCAGCCCGCCCGCGATCTCGGCCCTGCCGGGCCTGGGCAGCACCGGCGGCCTGTCCCAGCTCTCCTCCCTGGGCATCGGCGTCTCCCTCGACTTCCCCGGCCAGTACGCCGCGTTCGACTCGGCCCCCCTCACCACCGGCCTCCGCGTCACCGGCTCGCCCACGGTCACCGTCCATGTGAAGTCGACGAGCGACGACGCCGTCCTCTTCGGCAAGGTCTACGACGTGGGCCCGAGCGGCACCCAACAGGTGCTCCCCTCCCAGCTGGTGACCCCCCTCAGGGTCGAGGGCGCCAAGTCCGGCAAGGACGTCACGATCACCCTCCCGGTCATCGACTACGACGTCCAGAGCGGCCACCACCTGCGCCTGGTCCTCGCCTCGACGGACCTCGGATACGCCTCACCGGCGGCCCCGGCGACGTACACCGTCACCCTGAAGAGCGACCTCAAGGTGCCGACGGCCCCCGGTGTCACCACCGCTGCGGCGACCCTCCCGTCCTGGGTGTGGTGGCTCCCGCTCGCGGGCGTGGCCATCGCGCTGGCCCTGCTGCTGACCGGCCGCCGACGCACCGCCACGGCACCCCCCGCCCCCGAACTGGCCGAAGTCCCGCTCCAGATCACCGACTTGAGCAAGCGCTACGCCAAGTCGGCGGACCGGTACGCGGTGCGGGACCTGTCCTTCCGCGTCGAGAAGGGCCAGGTGCTCGGCCTCCTGGGTCCGAACGGCGCGGGCAAGACGACCACCCTGCGCATGCTGATGGGCCTGATCAAGCCGGACGCCGGTGAGATCAGGGTCTTCGGCCACGCGATCCGCCCGGGCGCCCCCGTCCTCTCCCGGGTCGGCGCGTTCGTCGAGGGCGCGGGCTTCCTCCCGCACCTCTCCGGCCGCGAGAACCTGGAGCTGTACTGGCAGGCGACCGGACGCCCGCCCGAGGACGCCCACCTGGAGGAGGCCCTGGAGATCGCGGGCCTCGGCGACGCACTCGCCCGCGCGGTCCGCACCTACTCCCAGGGCATGCGCCAGCGCCTCGCCATCGCCCAGGCCATGCTCGGCCTCCCCGACCTCCTCATCCTCGACGAACCGACCAACGGCCTCGACCCGCCGCAGATCCGGGAGATGCGCGAGGTGATGATCCGCTACGCGGCGGCGGGCCGCACGGTCATCGTCTCCAGCCACCTCCTCGCCGAGGTCGAACAGTCCTGCACCCACCTCGTGGTCATGGACCGCGGCCGTCTCGTCCAGACGGGCCCGGTCGCCGAGATCATCGGCGCGGAGGACACCCTCCTGGTAGGCCTCGCAACAGACATCCCGGAGCCCTTGGTGGAGAAAGTGGCGGCCCTGCCCGGGGTCGAGTCGGCCATACGAACAGAGGGCGCCCTCCTGGTACGCCTGTCGGCAGCGCCCCAAAGGGGCGCGGGGCTGCATCCATCAGCGGCTCCGCCGCAGAGCGCGCCCAGCCACGACGGCGCAGCAGACGAACAACTACAAGCCGCCGCACACTCGGGCACCCTCGCAAACGCCACCCGCGCAACCGACGGCACTGAAACACTCACCGCCGCCCGCCTCCTCGTAGAGCTGGTCCGCCTGGAGGTCCCGGTCTCCTCCCTCGGCCCGCACCGCCGGCTCGAAGACGCCTTCCTCACCCTGATCGGAGGTTCCGCATGAGCACGCTCGCCGAGCCCGTAGAGGTGGCCTCCGGCTACCGGGCGGGCCGCACCCTGCCCCTGAGGGTCGAGCTGGTCCGGCAGTTGAAGCGGCGCCGCACGCTGATCATGGGCGGCATCCTCGCCGCGCTGCCCTTCATCCTGGTCGCGGCCTTCGCGATCGGCGGCACCCCGGGCGAGCGCGGCTCCCAGGTGACCCTGATGGACACGGCCACCGCGTCCGGCGCCAACTTCGCCGCGGTGAACCTGTTCGTGTCGGCGGGCTTCCTCCTGGTCGTCCCGGTCGCCCTGTTCTGCGGGGACACGGTCGCCTCGGAGGCCAGCTGGTCCTCCCTGCGCTATCTGCTCGCGGCACCAGTACCGAGAGCCCGCCTCCTCTGGTCCAAGCTGGTCGTCGGTCTGACCCTCAGCCTGGCCGCGATGATCCTGCTCCCGGTCGTCGCCCTCGCCGTCGGCACCGCCGCCTACGGCTGGGGCCCGCTGGAGCTGCCCACCGGCGGCGCGATCGGCGCGGGCACGGCGGCCCAGCGCCTGCTGGTGGTCGTGGCGTTCATCTTCGTGTCCCAACTGGTCACCGCGGGGCTCGCGTTCTGGCTCTCGACCAAGACCGACGCCCCGCTCGGCGCGGTCGGCGGCGCGGTCGGCCTGACCATCGTGGGCAACGTCCTGGACGCCGTCACCGCCCTCGGCCACTGGCGCGACTTCCTGCCCGCGCACTGGCAGTTCGCCTGGGCGGACGCCGTGCAACCCCACCCCGAGTGGTCCGGCATGATCCAGGGCACGGCGGTCTCCGTTACGTACGCCATCGTGCTGTTTGCCCTGGCCTTCCGGGGTTTCGCCCGCAAGGACATCGTGTCCTAGGTCACCGGAGGATCTCCCACCGGTCTCGAAGGCCCTTGATCGCGACCCCTTCGAGACGCTTCCGCAACTCCCCGTAGCGCACATTCCCGCCCCCTCCGCCGTCACAGTCGCAGAAGCCGACGTCAACGGACCGAGGGGGCACGGGAGATGGAGACCGACCGCACACGACCCGGGCAGGAGTACGCCCACCACCGCACCCGGAAACCCCGGCGCCTGCGCGCCACCCTGCTCGCCCTCACCGCGGCGGGCGGCCTGCTCCTCACCGCCTGCGGCGCGGGCGGCGGCAGCGACTCCAACACCTCGAACGCGACGGACCGCACCGGTTTCCCCGCCCCGGCTCCCGCCGTCACCTCCGGCGGCGACGACGGCAGCGAGCAGGACGGCGAACAGACCGGCACCCCCGACGACAAGATCGCCCCGCCCCCCGACTACCTCTCCACCTTCGCCCTCGACGTCGACACCGCCTCCTACGGCTACGCCCGCCGCGCCCTCGCCGAGGGCCGACGCCCCGACCCGTCGACGATCCGTCCCGAGGAGTTCGTCAACAGCTTCCGCCAGGACTACGACCGCCCCGACGGCAACGGCTTCACGGTCACCGTCGACGGCGCCCGCACCGACCAGAGCGACTGGTCCCTGGTCCGCGTGGGCCTCGCCACCCGCACCGCCGACTCCGCCGCCGAACGCCCGCCCGCCGCCCTGACGTTCGTCATCGACGTCTCCGGCTCCATGAGCGAGACGGGCCGCCTGGACCTCGCCAAGAAGTCCCTCGACGAGATGACGGACCGCCTCCACGACGACGACTCCGTCGCACTCGTCACCTTCAGCGACGAGGCCGAGACCGTCCTCCCGATGACCCGCCTCGGCGGCCACCGAGGCCAAGTCCACGACGCCGTCGACGAGTTGGAGACCCAGTCCGCCACCAACCTCGGCGCCGGCGTCGAGACCGGTTACGCCACCGCCACCGAGGGCCTCCGCAAGGGCGCCACCAACCGCGTCGTCCTCATCTCCGACGGACTCGCCAACACCGGTGACACCAACGCCGATTCGATCCTCGACCGCATCGCGCACGAACGTCGCGACCACGGCATCACCCTCTTCGGGGTCGGCGTCGGCAGCGACTACGGCGACGCCCTCATGGAGAAACTCGCCGACAAGGGCGACGGCCACACCGCCTACGTCGCCAACGACGCCGACGCCCACAAGGTCTTCGTCGACCAGCTCCCGCAGAACATCGACCTCACCGCCCGCGACGCCAAGGCCCAGGTCGCCTTCGACCCCGAGACGGTCGCGCAGTTCCGTCTCATCGGCTACGAGGACCGCAAGGTCGCCGACGACGACTTCCGCAACGACAAGGTCGACGGCGGCGAGATCGGCCCCGGCCACACCGTCACCGCCCTCTACGCCGTCCGCACGAGGCCCGGCGCCGACGGCCACCTCGCCACCGCGAGCGTCCGCTGGCTCGACCCGGACACCCGCGCCCCGCACGAGGAATCGGGCCAACTGGAGACCGACGCCCTGCACGGCTCCCTGAACAGTGCCCCGGCCACCCTCCAAGTCACCGCCGTCGCCGCCTACTTCGCCGACACCCTCCGCTCCACCGAGCTGCCCGGCAACCCCGGCCTCGGCGAACTCGCCTCCCGAGCGCACACGTTGGCGAAGGAGACGGAGGACAAGGACGTACGACAGCTCGCCGAAGCGATCGACGAGGCACGCCGAACGGACTGAACCCACCGGAACCGCACAGACCCCATTGACCTTCCCCTACTTGCGAGTAAGTTGACGCCCCAGCCACCGTCTCACCGTCGACCGGGAGCAGTCGTCATGGGCGTACGCAAGGACCTGAAGCGGGCGCGGCAACGCACCGACCTGGCGGCCCGCACCCGGGTCGAACTCACCAGGGACGAGCGGGGCGTCGTACGGGAGGCGAGCACACCGCCGCTCGCCCCGCGCCCGACGACCGGCAGCACCGCCGATCTCCCGTTCACCAACGCGGCAGAGGCCCCCGACACGGTGGTCCTCCGCCGCGAACGGCACGGCACCTGGCACCCCGTCACCGCGACCGCCTTCGCCCGCGAAGTCACCGCCACGGCAAAGGGGTTGATCGCAGCGGGCCTCGAACCGGGCGGCCGGGTCGCGGTCATGTCCCGCACCCGCTACGAGTGGACGGTCCTCGACTTCGCCGTCTGGGCGGCCGGCGGCCAGACGGTACCGATCTACGCGACCTCCTCCGCCGAGCAGGTGGAGTGGATCGTCCGGGACTCGGGCACCCGCTTCGTCGTCACGGAGACCCCCGGGAACACCGACACGGTCGCCACCGCCACGGCCCGCCACCCCCAACCCCCGCGCGTCTGGGAGCTGGACGCCGGAGCCATGGCCGAACTCGCGGCCCTGGGTGAGGAGTTGCCGGACGACGAGATCACCAAGCGCCGCGCCTCCCTCACCCCGGACACGATCGCGACGATCTGCTACACCTCCGGCACCACCGGACGCCCCAAGGGCTGCGTCCTCACCCACGCCAACCTGCACGCCGAGGCCGCCAACCTGGTCGAGCTGCTGCACCCCCTCTTCACGGAGGTCACCGGCCAGGTCGCCTCGACACTCCTCTTCCTCCCGCTCGCGCACATCATGGGCCGCACCCTCCAGATCTCCTGTCTGATGGCGCGCATCGAGGTCGGCCACTGCCCGAGCATCAAGCCCGACGAACTCCGCCCGGCGCTGAAGGAGTTCAGGCCCACGTTCCTCGTCGGCGTCCCGTACCTCTTCGAGAAGATCCACGCCACCGGCCGCGCCACCGCCGAGAAGCTGGGCCGCGCCGCGTCCTTCGACCGCGCCGACCGCGTCGCGGTCCGCTTCGGCGCGGCCTACCTCGACAAGTTCCTCGGCACCGGCAAGGGCCCCGGCCCCGCCCTCTACGCCGCGTGGGCCCTCTACGACCTGCTGGTGTACCGCCGTATCCGCAAGGAACTCGGCGGCCGCATGCGGTACGCCATCAGCGGCGGCTCCCCGCTCGACCGCGACCTCAACCTCTTCTTCTCGGCCGCCGGAATCATCGTCTACGAGGGCTACGGCCTCACCGAGACGACCGCCGCAGCCACCGTCGTCCCGCCCCTGCGCCCCCGCCCCGGCACGGTCGGCCTCCCGGTCCCCGGCACCGCGATCCGCATCGCCGACGACGGCGAGGTGCTCATCAAGGGCGGGGTGGTCTTCGGCGCCTACTGGAACAACCCGGCGGCCACCGACGCCGTACTGCAGGACGACTGGTTCGCGACCGGTGACCTGGGCGCGCTCGACGAGGACGGCTATCTCACCATCACCGGCCGCAAGAAGGACATCCTCGTCACCAACGGCGGCAAGAACGTCTCCCCGGCCGTCCTGGAGGACCGCCTGCGCAGCCGCGCCCCGGTCGGCCAGGTCCTGGTCGTCGGCGACAACCGCCCGTACGTCGCCGCCCTGATCACCCTCGACCCCGAGGCACTCGCCCACTGGCTGGCGGTGCGCGGGCTTCCCGCCGACACCCCGCTCGCCGGCCTCGTCGAGGACCCCCGCCTGCGCGCCGACGTCCAGAAGGCCGTCGACCACGCCAACCAGGCCGTCTCCCGCGCCGAGTCCATCCGCGCCTTCGCCCTGATCGAGGGCGAGTTCACCGAGGACAACGGCCTGCTCACCCCGTCCCTCAAACTCAAGCGGAATGTGGTGACGGCGGCCTACGCGGAGGACATCGAGGCCCTCTACGCGCGGCCCAAGTCGCAGCGGCCGTAGCGGAGTCGGTGCCACGACACGGAAGAGCGGGCCGCCGATGTGCTCGGCGGCCCGCTCCTGTGGTGCTGGTGGGGTCAGCTGCCCACGGCGCCGTTGCCCGACAGGACCGGGATGTTGTCCAGGATGTGCGACAGCGGCTCGTCGCCCTTGGCCTGGGTGGAGTTCTCGGTGCACTGCTGGTTCTGCGGGGCCGAGAGGATCGGCACGTCCTGCAGAACGGTGACCGGCACGAGGCCGACCAGCGAGGCGGCGTTGACCTTGGCGGGCAGGCCGACACAGGGCTTGTTCAGGGTGCCCTGGACGAGGGAGAGCTGGGGGCTCATGTCGCCCTTGGTCTCCTGGTTGCCGTACTTCTGCTCGGCGCCGTTGCCCTGGGTGGTGGTGACACCGTCGTCGTTGCCGATCGCCATCGCCGGGGTGGCGACGGCAGCCGAGACACCGGCGATGGAGGCGGCAACAGCCGCGGTCGCCCACAGCTTCTTCATGTTCAATCCCTTTCGGAGGACGGACTCCCGTTGCGGAGCCGCGCGATGATCAACTGGGTGCCCGCCGGTTTGGTTGCGGCGTTTGCACCGAATGGAGCAATAAGTCGGCTTACCTGCAGGCGAGTTGGCTCGCTCCGGGGCGGGATGCTCGACGGGGGCCGGCGCCTGCTGGGGAAGGCAAGGATTCTGAAGGACAAACCAACGGGCCGCCGAGAGTTCGACGGCCCGCTGTGAACGTCCGCGAGGTCAGCTGCCCGCGGAGCCGTTGCCCGAGAGCACCGGGATGTTGTCCAGGATGTGCGACAGGGGCTCGTCGCCCTTCGCCTGGGTGGAGTTCTCGGTGCACTGCTGGTTCTGCGGCGCGGAGAGGATCGGCACGTCCTGCGCGACGGTGACCGGCACGAGGCCGACCAGCGAGGCCAGGTTCGCCTTGGCGGGCAGGCCGATGCAGGGCTTGTTCAGCGAACCCTGGATGAGCGCCATCTGCGGGCTCATGTTGCCGTACGTGGCCTGGTTGCCGTAGACCTGCTCGGCGCCGTTGCCGTTCGTCGTGGTGACGCCGTTGTCGTTACCGATCGCCATCGCCGGGGCGGCGACGGCAGCCGAGGCTCCGACGACGGAAGCGGCGACAGCCGCAGCAGCCATAACCTTCTTGATCACTTGCGTGGTCCCTTCTGGAGTAACCCCGTCCACCGGAGCGACCTGAACAACTGGCGCCGGGCCGCATGGTTGCTCCGATTCACTCCAATGGCTCAGATGAATCCAACCGGGTGAAGCCACGCAACCAATCCGGCCCGCCCCTGTTGATGGGGGAGCAGGAATTGTGTCTCTGCCAGGAAAGGACCGCAGAAATGCTCAAGAAGGCAATGGCTGCGACGGCTGTCGCGGCTTCCGTCGTCGGCGTCTCGGCGACGGCCGCCCCGCAGGCGCTGGCCATCGGCAACGACAACGGCGTCACCACGGTCAACGGGAACGGTGCCGAGCAGGCCTTTGGCAACGCCAAGACGGCCGGCAACATGAGCCCCCAGCTGTCGCTCGCCCAGGGCACCCTGAACAAGCTCTGCCTCGGGGTGCCGGTCAAGGCCAACGCGGCCTCGCTCGTGGGCGTGCTGGTGCCGGTCACCGTCCTGCAGGACGTGCCCGTCCTGTCGGCCCCGCAGAACCAGCAGTGCGCCGAGAACTCCACCCAGGCCAAGGGTGACGAGCCGCTGTCGCACCTCGCCGACAACATCCCGGTGCTGTCGGGCAACGGCGCCATCGGCAGCTGACGACCGTACGCCTGAGAGTGACCCGGGCGGCCCGCCGGATTTTCCGTGCGGGTCGCCCGGACCGCTGAATAAAGCTGTCTTCCCTTGAAGAGAACCGTTTCTGCTCTGCTGCGTCCATCTTGTCAATTCGGTGCGGACGATCGAGTGAATTGTCAGGTGACACGCGTTCTTGAGTTTCTTCCTGCGTCTATCCCTCGTTTTACAGGCTGCAGGTCATGGTGGGCATGACCGCAGAGAAGGGAACGTTCATGAAGAAGAGCGCTGCTGTTGTCGCTGGTGCGATCATGGCTCTCGGTATGGCCGCCCCGGCCTTCGCCGACGCCGGTGCCGAGGGTGCCGCCATCGGTTCGCCGGGTGTCCTCTCGGGCAACGTGGTCCAGGTTCCCGTGCACATCCCCGTCAACGTGTGCGGCAACTCGATCGACGTGATCGGCCTGCTGAACCCGGCGTTCGGCAACACGTGCGTCAACGACTGACGACGTAGCACCCCAGCCGTTCCGGCTGTCTCATGGCCGGCCTTGGACAGTTTCCGCTTCCAAGGCCGGCTTTTCCCACTTCAAGCAGGAAGACAACGAGATTGCGACAGACCCTGGGTAAGGGAATGGTCGCGGCGGCCGCCGCGACAAGCATTCTGTCCCTGTGCGGCAGCCCCGCCGTGGCCGACACGTACGCCGGCGGCGCTGCTACGGATTCGCCGGGCGTCCTGTCCGGCAACAGCGTCAAGGTCCCGGTCGACGTACCGGTCAACGCCTGTGGCAACACCGCCGACGGGGTGTCCGGGCTGAACCCGACGTTCGGCAACTCCTGCGCCGGCGACAAGGACCACCGGCACAGCGAGCACGCCTCCCACACCGGCCGGCACCGGTCGCCCGCTCAGTCCTACGTCGACTCCTACGTCGACTCCGACGACGACTCGGGCTACGGCACCGGAGACGACTCGGGGTACGGCTCCGGGGATGACTCCGGGTACGGGTACGGGGATCACACGGGGTACGGCTCCGGAGATCACTCGGGGTACGGGTACGGGGACCACACCGGCTACGGCCACGGTCACCACGCGGGTCACGGCCACGGGGACCACTCGGGCTACGGCACCCCGGACGACTGCGAGGAGACGCCGCCTCCCACGGGCGGACACCACACGCCTCCTCCGCACCACACGCCTCCTCCGCACCACACACCTCCGCCCACGGGCGGACACCACCACACGCCCCCTCCCGGCGGTGGGCACCACCACACCCCGCCTCCCGGCGGTGGGCACCACCACACCCCGCCTCCCGGCGGTGGGCACCACCACACCCCGCCTCCCGGCGGCGGGCACCACCACACCCCGCCTCCCGGCGGTGGGCACCACCACACCCCGCCTCCCGGCGGCGGGCACCACCACACCCCGCCTCCCGGCGGTGGGCACCACCACACCCCGCCCCCCGGTGGTGGGCACCACACGCCCCCTCCCGGCGGTGGGCACCACACGCCGCCTCCGAGCGGTGGGCACCACACCCCGCCTCCCGGTGGTGGCGAGCACACCCCGCCTCCTCCCGCGGGCGGGCAGCACACGCCTCCGCCCTCCGGTGGGGAGCACACCCCGCCGCCCGTTCTGGCGCACACCGGCAGCGAGGCCATGCTGGCCAGTTCGGCCGTGAGTGCGGCGCTGATCGCGGGTGGCACGATCCTCTACCGACGAGGCCGAGCCGCGTCCCGTAGGTGATGCACGCGGGGTGCCGGACGTCTCCGCCCGGCACACCCGCACCGCCCGTGCCTCAGCGCCGGGCGAGGTTCGGAGTGCCCCGTCGTCCCGGGGCCGGGATCATGCCCGTGCGCGGCTCCGAGTGCAGCCGGCGCCGGACCCCCCGCACCAGCGCGCCCGCCGTGAACGTGGCGCCGTGCACGAAGCGCATCGCCGGGCCGAAGCCCGCGGCCGTCACCAGACCCGCCATGAAGAGCCCTGGGTGCGAGGACTCGAAGTCCCGGCCCACTTCGGGGGAACCGTCGCCCACCGTGGCCAGGGAGCCCCTCAACTCGCTGGAGAGCAGCCCGAGTCGGCCGGTCGTGGCCTTGAACCCCGTTGCGGCGATGACGTGTTCGGTGTCCAGGGTGCGGGTCCCGCCCTCCCGGCTCACCGTCTCCAGGCGCACCCCGCCCGGCACCACGTCGGCCGCCGCGACCTCGTGGCCCAGCAGCACCTCCACCGCCGGTTCGACCCGGTCCCGTACCCACCAGGCGCCCGCGGGGCCGAGTGCCGTAGCGGCGATCCTGGCCCGGGTCGACTCCGGGAGGCGGTGGAAGAGGCCGGGGCGTTCCGAGTAGAACCAGTTGCGCCAGCCGCAGCCCAGGCCGCTGTGCGGGGAGCGGGCCGACTGCCACCACGGGCGCTCCCAGGCGGGCGGCACGTCGTTCCAGAACAGTTCGTCGGCACGCGCCAACACCCGTACCCGCGTGCCCTGTTCGGCGAGCAGCGCGGCCGTCTCCAGTGCCGCCTGGCCCCCGCCGATCACCGTGACGTCCTTGCCGCGGAACTCGTCCAGCGCGCTGTGGTGGCTGCTGTGCGAGACGAGGGTGCGGCCCAACCCCCCTAGCGCGGACGGGATTTCGACGAACGGCATGACGCCGACCGCGAGCGCGACGGTACGGGCGTGCAGCACCGTGCCGTCGTCGGTGATCGCCTCGAAGCCGCCCGGCACCGGCGCGATGCGCTCCACCGTGCGCTCGTCGACCTCGGGCACGGCGTTGCGCGCGAACCACAGGCCGTAGTCGGCGAACATCTCGACCGGGATCGGCTCGCCGTGCCGGGAGGTCACGCCCTGGCCCGCGCAGTACACGTCGAGCGGCCAACGGCCTTCAGGGTCGGAGAGGTTGGAGGCCCAGGGCTCGGACTTGAGGAACATGCCGCGGGGCATGTGGTCGCGCCAGGACGCCATCGGCCGGCCGAAGACGCGCAGGTTCAGCCCGGCGGCCGCGGCGTGGGACGCGATGGACAGGCCGTAGGGGCCCGCGCCCACCACCAGCAGGTCGTACATCAGCAGCTGCTCGCTTTCTCGTCATCGCTCAACTCGGTCACCTTGGTCAACTCGGCTGCTTCCACAGGCCTGTTGACGAGGCTCTCGCTCGCCTGCCGTACCACCCGGGCCTCGGTCGGACGTGCCGCCGGAGCCGTCCCGCCCAGCCGCCCGCGCACCTTGCGCAGCACGTGCAGGGCCCACAGTCCCCACATCGCCCGGCCGGGTCCCGGGTCGTCCGGCGCGTGCCAGGCCAGCTCGCTGCCGCCGAGGGTCGGGCGCAGTGCGCTGAGCGGGGCGTAGTTCTCGACGACGAACGTCCGGCCCGGGCGCGGTGACCCGTCCGGCAGGGGACGGTGGGTCAGGTCCAGGTGCAGGGCGCGGACGACGTCCAGGCCCGCGGTGTCGGCGAAGAGCCGGAACTGGGCGCCGGGCCGCGGGTTGAAGTCGAGCAGGTGGTAGCGGCCGGTCGAGCCGCAGCGGCGGAAGTCCAGGTCGAGGATGCCCCGGTAGCCGAGCGAGGCGGTGAGCCGTTCGGCGAGCGCCTGCACCTGCGGGTTGGGCGTCCAGCGGCCCACCGCCGTCAGGCCCGCGCCGCGCGGCCAGGCGCGCTGCTTGCGGCCGGTGCCGCCGCCGCGCACGGCGCCTGACCGGTCGGCGTACCCGTGGAAGAACCAGTCGCGGTCGTGTCCGGACGGCAGGAACGTCTGCAGCAGCAGTCTGCTGCCCGCCTCCTCGGCGCGCAGAAACAGCTCGCGCGCCTCCTGCGCGCTGTGCACGACCACCGTGCTGCGCAGCCCGGTCCCGGCCGGCACCAGCCAGGGCCGGCTCCACTTCGCGACCACCGGCAGCCCCAGTTGCCACGCGGCACTCGCCGCCTGCGCCGGGCTCTCCGGGATCAGCGTCACCGGGTGCGGGATGTCCGCGTCCGCGCACACGGCGGCCAGTTCGGCCTTGTCCGCGACCCGTTCGGGCAGCGCGCCGGGCTGATGCGGCAGCAGATACGAGGGCGTCAGCTCGTCCCGCAGCCGGCCGACCGCGACGGCGCTCGCGTCGTCCATCGGGATCAGCACGGCGGGACGCGCGATCCCCGCGGCCACCCGGCGCAGCGTCCCGGCGATCTCGGCGGGCGACGCGCCGGCCGGCGGCGGGGGATGCATCCGGCAGACAAAGCGGGAGCTGCGCACGGGACTTGCGGCGGAGTCGGCGACCACGTGCACCTCCACTCCCGCCCGGCCCAGTGAACGCACGGCCCCCAGCGTGCCGTGGTGAAAGGGATTCCGGTCGATCCGCAAAAGAACTGCGGGGACACGGGTGTCAAGCAGCGACACGGACTGTTTCCTTCGGTTCGTTTCACCCGTGCGGGCGATAGGGGAACTCGGAAGCCGTAACGGCGGTGGCGTAATTCATATTCATATGACTGAGTGTCAGTAGAAGAAAAAGAAGAGTCGGAACGGAATGCGAGAGTGGAGAGAGGAGCAGACATGGCCCCACAGCAGCGACGGTCCCGGACCGCCCGACTGGCCTTCATCGCGGCTACGGTCGCCGCGTCGGCGGCCTTCGCGTCGGGTCCCGGGTTCGCGGCGGGAGCGGAGGTGGCGCGGGCCACCGATCCGCCTGCTCCCGTGACCACCACCCCCACGACTTCGGCCGTCGTAGAACCGGCGAAGACCCCCGAGGCCACCAAGACCCCCGAGGTCACCAAGGCGCCCGAGGCCACCAGGACCCCCGCGCCCAAGGACGCCCCCGCGTTCGGGGCCTTCCTCGACTCCGGGGCGCGCGGGGTGGCCCGGATGGCCGCGCTCAGCGCGTGGCTGGGCGGGGCCGAGCTGCGCGTCGGCCACACCTACCTGCCCGGGAACCAGTGGAGCGACATCGAGGGCGCCCCGGGTCTCCTCGACGTGTGGGCGGACTGGCGGACCGAGAAGTCCGACCGGATGCTCGTGCTCAACGTGCCGATGCAGGAGCGCAACGAGGACGGCGTCTCCGACTTCGAGGTGCGGCGGCTGCTCCAGCAGGGCGCGGCCGGCGAGTTCGATCAGCACTTCAAGGCCCTCGCCCGGCGGCTGGTCGACCTGAAGGTGCCGGACACGGTGATCGTGCTCGGCTGGGAGATGAACGGCACCACGTACACCTCTCGCTGCGGGCCGGACCCGGAGGCCTGGAAGAAGTACTGGAACAGGATCGTCACCACGATGCGCTCGGTGCCGGGCCAGAAATTCCGGTTCGACTTCACTCCGAGCCGCGGCCGGGACGCCGTGCCCTGGACGGAGTGCTATCCGGGGGACGACACGGTCGACATCGTCGGAATGGATTCGTACGACCAGCCTTCCGGGCTGACGTTCGACGAGCAGGTGAAAGAGCCCTACGGACTTCAGGCACACGTGGACTTCGCGAAATCCCACGGCAAGCCGATTTCCTATCCTGAATGGGGACTCTTCCGAAACGGGGACAACGCGGAGTACATGAAGCGGATGCTCGCCTGGATGGACGAGCACAAACCGCTGTACAACACGGTGACCGACTACTGCCCGCACGGTGTGTGGCAGTGCTCGCAGAACCCGAAGTCGTCCAAGGTCTACCGTTCGGTGCTGTTCGGCCGCACCGAGGACCCGACCACGACACCGACCGCGCCCACGACCCCCACGACGCCGACGACTCCGGTCACCCCGGAGCCGACCAAGCCCGTCACCCCGCCGACCCCGACGCACCCGGCCAACTGCTCGCCGGTCGAGCTGGGCGACTGGGTGGAGTACTGGCTCGGCGGGAAGCTGTGCGTGAAGTTCGACTGGTGGCAGCGCAACCGCTGAACCGGAGGTGGCGGCGGGCCGCTCACGGTCCGTCGCCACCGCGTTCCTTCCACTTCCGCACCAGCACCTTGCCCCGCCGGCGCGCGGCGACATCGCAGACGACCGCCCCCATCAGCGGCGCCGTCCGCCGCCGGGCCAGCAACAGCCGCTGGTTGACGACCGGTTCGGGCCGCCAGTGGTGCTTGTACGGCTCGTCCCCGCGCAGCAGGCTCAGTGTGCGCGGCTCGTCGGCGCCGGTGTGCTCGGCACACGCGTCGAGCAGCATCACCGCGACATCCGCCTTCCGCTCCCGCAGCCGCGGATGCGCGCCGTAGAGATAACCCCCCGCGAGCCGCCGCGACAACAGCGTCAGATCCACGGCGACCACGTCCTCGTCGAGCCGGAACTCGGTGACGACGGCGTCGCCGGAGCGGACCATCGGCCCGACCGAGCGGACCAGGTGCTCGCAGAACCGGGTCTGGAGGTGCTCGGTCGTCACCTTCCGTCCCTGCCACTGGAGTTGGTGCAGCTCCAGCAGCCGCCGCAGCGCTCCGTCCACGTCGTCCGGCTGTACGACGTGCCGCTCGACGCCGAGCGCGGTGAGCTTGCGGAGTTTGGCGCGGACGCGCTGGGCCTTGGAGGAGGGGAGACGGGCGACCAGGTCGGCCATCGGCACCGCGGGCAGCTCCAGGCAGAGCGAGTCGTGGACGCGGCGGCGCGGGCCGCGCCAGCGGTCGTAGACGCGCTCGACCGCGCCGCCCGGGCGTACCTCGCGGAAGTCGATCAGCGCGGTGCGGGCGGCGGACGCGAGGCCCTCGGTGAGCGCGGCGACGGCCGGGTCGCCGTGCTCGTCGTCCAGCAGGATGTCGCCGTAGTCGGAGATCGCGCCGCCGAGCGGGACCAGGGAGGGGACCGGGCTCCGGACGAGCATCAGGGGTGCTGCGGCGACGAGTTCGCGGCCGTCGCGGACAACGAGCAGGCGCAGGCGGCCCGTTCGGCCGTAGGACAGCCACCAGGAGTGCAGCCAGGCGTGGGACTGGAACGGGGTCGCCGCGCCGGACCTCTGGTACAACCGGCCCCAGGCCGGGGCCAGTTCGGCGAACTGCTGGGCGTCGGTGACGAGTTCGGTCGAGTACACCGGTGTCACAGGACGTCGGCCGCGGTGGCCGGGCTGGGGACGGAGGCGGGGCGGCCGGTCTCGTCGGTGGAGCGGCGCGGGCGGACGAGCAGCAGCAGACCGCCGAGGAGGCCTCCCGCGCTCGCGCCGACCAGGCCGGTCACCGCGGCCGAGGCGGAGGAGGGGCCGGCCGGCTTGATGGCGCGGGCGAAGGTCTGGAGTTCGACGTGGGTCGAGTCCTTCGCGTCGTTCGCGTGCACGGTCAGCGAGCGGGACACGGCGTTGGCCATGTCGGCGGCGAGGTCCGCGCGCGAGGAGGTGGCCGTGACGGCGACCATCGGCGCGTCGGGCGAGGTGGCCGTCTGCACGCTCGACTGGAGCGTCTTCACCGGCACGCCCGCCCACACCTGCGCGTCCCCGAGCACCGCGAGCTGGGTGGCGACCCGGCCGTAGGCCTGCGCGAAGCCGAGCGCGGTGGAGGAGTCGGCCTTGTCGGTGGGGACGGCGATGACGTAGCTGGTGGCCGTGTACGTCGGGGTCTTGACGACGCCGTACGCCCCGCCGAGCAGGCCGCCGGTCACGGCGCCGGCCGCGAGGAGGGTCCAGGCCGGGAGGGCTTTCGCGCGGCTGAGGGGGAGGTGCTGTCGGATCTCGGTCATGAGGAACTGGCTCCCTGGGGTACGGGGGACGGCGACGTGGTGGAGACCGCCGCGTACACGTCCATGAGGTGGGCGGCGCTGCGGGTGATGCAGTAGTGGTGGGCGGCGTCCGGGGCGGTGCGCGGACGCGGGCCCTGCGCGCGGGCCGCCGCCAGCGCGCGGGCGAAGACCTCGGGGCCGCCCTGCACCCGGCGGGCGGCGGGCGCGGCCTGCGGGGGGAGGTCCTCGATGGCGGGGCAGGACGCGTAGAGCACGGGCAGCCCGGACGCCAGTCCCTCCACGACCGCCAGGCCGAAGGCCTCCTCGGGGGACGGCGACGCGAGCAGGTCCATCGCGGCGGTGAGGGAAGGCAGGTCGGGGCCCGGGGTGCCGTCCGGCACGTAGGGGCGTTCGCCGGTGAACAGGACCCGGTCGGCGACCCCGTAGTCGTGGGCCGTGCGGCGCAGGAGGTTCTCCTCGGTGCCGCCGCCGACCAGCAACAGCCAGTAGTCGTCCGGGAGTTGGGCCAACGCGCGGATCAGTACGTCGAAGCGTTTGCCTGCGGCGAGGCGGCCGATGCCGCCGATGACGTACGCGCCCTCGGGGAGGCCGAGGCGTTGGCGGGTGCGCAGGCGCTGGACCGGGTCGAAGCGGAAGCGGGCCAGGTCGATGCCGTTCGGGACGACCTCGATGCGCGGGCCCGGTACGCCCCAGCGCTTGAGGCGTTCGGCGACCGTGGGGGAGACGGCGACCGTGGAGCGGCCCAACCGCTCGCTGGCGAGGTACAGGGCGCGGACCCCGGCGCTGAGGTCGCGGCCCTCCATCTGCGAGTCGCCCAGGGAGTGTTCGGTGGCGACGACCGCCTTCACGCCCGCGATCCGGGCGGCGAGCCGGCCGTAGACGCAGGCGCGGTAGAGGTGGGTGTGGACGAGGTCGTAGCGGCCGGTGCGGATGAGGCGGACCAGGCGGGGGAGGGCGGCGAGGTCGCGGTTGCCGGTCATGCCGAGGTGGAAGACGCGCACCCCGTCGGCGGTCAGGCCGTCGGCGACCGCGCCCGGGTTGGTGAGCGTCACGACATCGCAGTCGACCGGCAAATGGCGTACCAGCAGCCGCAGTTGCTGCTCGGCGCCGCCGACGCCGAGCCCGGTGATGATGTGCAGCGCCTTCATGCGAGGCCCTCCACCGGGCGGCGGCGCAGGCGGTGCAGCCGGTACTTGAGGAAGAGGCGTACGGCGGTGTCGTTCTGGCCGATGTGGACGCGGGGGAGCGCGTGCGGGCCGTTGAGTTCGCCGGGGTCGATGGCGCAGGCGTAGGCGTAACCGGCCGCGCGGACGGCGTCCATCGCGCGGGAGTCGATCGTGCCGTAGGGGTAACAGAAGCCGCCCACGGGGGAGTTGGTCAACTCCCGGAGCCGTGAGCGGCTTTCGGTGACCTCGGCGTGCAGGGTGTCGTCGTCCGCCTTGGTGAGGTCGACGTGGGTGAGGCCGTGCGAGCCGATCTCCACACCCCCGGCGGCCGCCTGGCGGATGCCGTCGGCGGTGAGGAGGGGTTTGCGGGGGCCCTGCGGATCCCAGGCGTTGTCGCCGCCGAGCCTGCCGGGGAGGACGAAGAGGGTGGCACCGCAGCCCCAACGGGACAGCAGCGGCAGGGCGTTGTCGACGAAGTCGGCGTACCCGTCGTCGAAGGTGAGACCGACCAGGCCCTGGCCCTCGCCCCGGGCGCGGGCGGCGAGCAGGTCGGTCATGGAGACGCCCCGCAGACCGCGCCCGCGCAGCCACCTCAGCTGCTGTGCGAGGCGGTCGGGGGACACCGTGATGCGGTAGGGGTCGTCGGAGCAGTCGCCCACGGAGTGGTACATCGCCACCCACGGGACCGGGCCCGTGACGCGTCTGCCGGTGGTCGGGGAATCAACGGAAGCGGCCATGCGAGAGCCTTCGTGTGACGGAGCGTACGGATTCCAGTGCGGGTGCGAAGCCCTGGGCGCCCAGGGCCCAGCCGAGCAGGACGAAGACGACGGTGACGGTGGTGCAGCCGACGGTGAGACCGAGCAGCGGGGACGGCAGCGCGTGGGCGACGAACGCCCCCGCGATGGTGGCGATCACGGCCGCGCGCACCGGCCGGGACAGTTCGATCAGGACCTGCCGGGTGCGGATCGGGACGCTGCGCGGGCCCGATCCGTACAGCAGGAGTACGGCGGTGAAGGTGATGCCGGCGGCGTTGGCGACGGTGATGCCGATGACGCCCCAGGAATCGACCGACCAGGCGCCGATCCAGGTGGTGACGACGATGCCGGCGGCCATCGCGCCGAGCGGGTACCAGGTGGGGCGGCCCGCCGAGAAGTACGAGCGGACCAGGACGCCGACCAGGGTCTGGCCGAGCAGTCCGAGCGCGTACACGCGCATCACGCCGGCCGTGGCCGCGGTGTCGTGCGCGGTGAACGCGCCGCGCTGGAAGAGGAGTTGGATGATCTGCGGGGCACAGGCGATCACCGTGGCGGCGCCCAGCAGCACCAGGCAGGAGGCGAGGGCGAGATCCCGCTCCACCCGGTCCCGGGCCTTCTCCGTGTCGCCCTCGGCGAGCGCCCGCGCGACCACCGGGAAGGTGACCGTGCACAGCATCAGCGAGAGCACCATCGGCATCTGGGCGACCTTCTGCGCGTAGTTCAGATGCGAGATGGCGCCTGCCGGGAGGTTGGAGGCCAGGAAGCGCTCGATGAGCACCTGGGACTGGCGGCACAGCGCGAAGAGCAGCACCGTGGCCATCAGGGCGAGGTTCATCGGGCGGGGCTCGGCGGGGCGTGTGTCCGGGGTGGCGGGCTTGTGGCTCGTCAACTGACGCCACAAGGAGGGGAGTTGGGTGAGCACCATCAGGAAGCCGCCCGCTGCCACGCCGAGGGCCGCCGAGCGGACGCCCCAGCGGGCGCCGAAGGCGTACATCCCGGCGATGATGCCGATGTTGTACGCCACGTAGATCGCGGCCGGGGCCACGAAGCGGCGGTGGGCTCGGAGGGCCGCGCTGCAGTAGCCGGCGAGGCCGAAGCTGAGGACGCAGGTGGCGGTGAGGCGGGTGCAGCTGATGGCCAGCGCGGGGTTCGGCAGGCCGGGAGCCAGGGCTTCCACCAGGTAGGGGGCTGTGCCGATGAGCAGCGCCGAGACCGCGATGAAGGCCAGGGTCAGGCGGGGGAGCGTGGTGGCCACCAGGGAGCGGACCGGGTCGCCCGGGGCGCCCTGGGCTCTGCGGGCGAGGGCCATGCTGAACGCCGGGATCAGGGCGAAGGCGAGGCCGTCCTCGATCAGGAGGGTGGCGGCGAACTCCGGGATCGTCCAGGCGACGAGGAAGGCGTCCGTCTCGCTGCCCGCGCCGAAGAGGCGGGCCAGGGACTGGTCTCTGGCGAGGCCCAGGAGGGAGCCGGTGAGGGAGAGGGCGGCGGTGATCAGGGCGGCCTTGGCGAGGAAGCCGCGGGAGTCCGGGGTGGGGGTGTGGTCGGGGGAGGGGGGTTGGGTGGGGATCTGGGTGGGGTCGGTGGGTGGTTGGGTGCCGCGTGGTGGGGGCTGGTCGCGCAGTTCCCCGCGCCCCTTCAGCGGGGTGGTGCCGGCCGGTGTCGGAGGCTTCACCGTCATCGGGTCAGGGCCCCTTCGGCGCTCACGGGGACCGGAGTTGCCGCCGTGGGCCGGCTCTCCTCGTTCGCTCCCACCAGGGACCACCAGGCCGCCAGGCCGAAGACGACTGCTGTGAGGACTGTGGAGGGGCCGCCGATGTCCGCGTAGGCGAAGTCGACCAGTTGCCAGATCAGGAGGCCGGTGGAGACCAGGGCGCAGTCCAGGGACGGGAGTTGGGCGCGGTGGACCCGGAAGAGGCCGCGGAGTGCGCACACCAGGAGGGCCAGCCAGCTGCCGGCCAGGGTGAGGAGGCCGAGGAGGCCCTGTTCGCTGAGGACCAGGAGGTACATGTTGTGGGGGGAGAGCAGGGGCTGTTTGAGGAAGGCGGCGCCCGCGCCCTCCGTGTCGCTGCCCGAGGACAGGGCCAACGACGCGTTGCCGTCGCGGTGTTCGGGGAAGCCCTTCAAGCCGACGCCGGTCAGCGGGTGTTCGCGCCACATCGCCGTCGCCGCCGCCCACATCGTGTAGCGGTCGATCACCGACTGGTCGGGGGCGTCGGTGACTTGGGTGATGCTGTCGATCCGCTCCTGGAGCATCGACGTGCCGACGCCGAAGCCGCCGACGAGGACCACGGCCGCCGCCGTCACCGCCGCCGCCACCTTCAGGGCGCGGCGCAGGCCCGCCAGGGCCAGGAGCAGCGCGCAGGTCGCGGCCGTCGCGATCCACGCGCCGCGGCTGAAGGAGAGGGCGAGGGGGAGGAGGAGGGCGAAGGCGCAGGCTGCTGCAACTGTCCGTTGGCGGGCGTCCTTTCGGCCCAGCGCCAGGGCCAGGGCGCAGATCAGGCCGAAGGACACGACCGTCGCCATGCCCATCACGTCGGTCGGGCCGAAGGTGCCCACCGCGCGGATGTCCTCGCCCTGGTAGGACGCGCCGGTCGCGGTGACGTACTGCTTGACGCCGATCGCCCCCTGCCACACCGCGAGGGCGACGAACGACCAGGCCAGGACGCGGAAGTCGCGGCGGTCCCGGATCAGCAGCACGACCGCCGCCGGGACCAGCACGAAGATCTGGAGGTAGCGGCCCAGGCCGCCGAGGCCCGCGCCCGGTGAGGACGCGTCCATCGCGGCGATCGACAGACCGAGGACCGGAAGTCCCATGACCAGCATGGCCGTTGGGGTCAGCGGGCGGCGGCGGTCGCGCAGCAGGCGGATCGCGCAGTACAGCACCACCAGGCCGGAGACCGCGTCGGCCGGACCGGCGCCGCTCTCGCCCGGGGTGAGCGGCAGCCCGAGCAGGGCGATCACGGCGATGACCGGCAGGACGGGCGCGAACGTGCGGACTCGGTGGTTCACGGCTCAGCTCCCGGTCGGACGTACGAGCGCGGTCACCGTGCGGGCCAGGATGCAGATGTCCTGCCACAGCGACCAGTTGTCGATGTACGCGTTGTCGAACCGGCAGCGGTCCTCGATCGAGGTGTCGCCGCGCAGCCCGTGGATCTGGGCGAGGCCGGTGATGCCGGTCCGCATCCGGTGACGGGCCGCGTAGCCGGGATAGGTCTGACTGAACTGGGCGACGAAATAAGGGCGTTCGGGGCGCGGGCCGACCAGGCTCATGTCGCCGGAGAGGACGTTCCACAGCTGGAGGAGTTCGTCCAGCGAGGTCTCGCGCAGGAAGCGGCAGAAGCGGCTCATCTGCGGCTCGCGGGCGACGCTCCAGCGGGTGGCCGCCTCGTGCTCGTCGACCGGGCGGTGGGTGCGGAACTTCAGCAGGGTGAAGGGGCGTCCGTCCTTGCCGATGCGCTCCTGGCGGAAGACGACCCCGGGTCCGTCGGTGAGCCGCAGGACCACCGCGCACACCAGCAGCAGCGGGCTGACCAGCAGAAGCAGGGTCCCGGACACCAGCACGTCCAGGGTCCGCTTGCCGAGGCTGCCCGGCCGCCGCGAGCCCAACTCCAGCCTGCGGCAGGCGAATCCGGCGAGCTGGTCGCGCACCTCGTAGGAGGGCGAGTCGGCGTCGACCTCCCAGACCGCGCAGCCCGACTCCGCCAACGCCCGCAGCAGGGGCCCGCGTTCGGACCGTACGGAGGGATGGACGGTGAGGACGGCCCGTACGCCGTTCTGGATGAGGGCGCGTTCGACCTCCTCGCCGGTGGTCAGCACGGGCAGGCCCTCGGCGCCGTCCGGGTGGTCGGCGACGATGCCGACCGGCTCGATCCCGCACGCCGGGTGGCGCAGTACGGCGGCGGCCACGCGCTGCGCGGTCGTCGCCGGGCCGATCACCAGGGCGGAGCGGGGGTGGCTGCGCAGGGCCTTGCGGCGGCGCCGGTGCACCGCGCCGCGGGCCGCGCAGCTCGCCGCCGTCTGCAGGGCGAAGCCGAGGAGCAGGGTGCGCGGGGACAGCGCGCGGTCGGGGTCGTAGGCCGCGGTGAGGGTGCCGAGGGCGAGCCAGGCGACGGCGATCCGGCCGCAGACGGCGGGCAGTTCGTCGAGGACGCGCGGTACGGCCCGGGGAAGGTGCGGGCGCAGCAGCATCGACGCGGCGATCAGCAGGGCGATCAGGAGCGGTCTGCGCCGGCCGCCGGTGAGCGCGAGGGCGCCCACCACGGCGGCGACGAGGTCCGCGGCCAGCAGCGGCAGCGGTGAGACCGGTCGCGCGGGCGGGCGGCGGACCGGGAACCGGAAACCGCCGCCGGTGCGGCGGGGGATGACCGAGACGTTCGAGAATCCGAGGTCCCGTGGCTGTCCGCCGGGGGAGGGGACGGTGCTTTCCGCAGTCACGAGTGGATGGACTCCCTGCACTCGGTGGGCACGACGGGTTTACCGCCGAGGAGGTCGCGGTAGACGCCCGCGACCGCCTCGGCGGAGTGCCGCACGTCGTGCGTGGACTGGACGTACCGGCGTCCCTGGTGGCCGAGGGACTCGCGCAGCAGCGGGTCGAGCAGCAGCTCGGCGACGGCTCCGGACAGCACGGCGGGGTTCTCGGCCGGGACCAGGCAGCGGGGCGCGAGGGCCGGGGGCAGGCTCTCGCGGGCGCCGGCGACATCGGTGACGACGACGGGCCGCCCGCAGGCCATCGCCTCCAGCGGGGCGAGCGCCATGCCCTCCCAGCGCGAGGCCAGCACCACCAGGTCGGCGGCCTGGTACCAGGGCATGGGATCAGAGACGGCTCCCGCGAACAGCACGGAATCCGGGGCGAGTTCACGCAGCGCGTCCCGGTCGGGCCCGTCGCCGACGAGTACGAGCCGCGCCTTCGGCACCCGCCGCAGGACCTCGTCCCACGCCGTCAGCAGGACGTCCTGGCCCTTCTGCCGGCACAGCCGCCCCACGCACACCACCAGCGGCGCCGCGGGATCGACCCCGGCGAGCTGCTCGATCCCGGCCCGTACGGTGTCGACGGCGGCCGGGTGGAAGCGCTCGGTGTCGATGCCGTTGGGGATCACGCTCCAGCGGCCCGTGACCCCGGCCCGCAGCCCGGTCGTACGCTCCGCCTCGCTCACGCACACCGTCCGGGTGGCCCAGCGGGCACCCCGGCGCTCCCAGCCGGTCGCGAGGGTGGCGGTGATCCCGCCGACCGCCTCGAACGACCAGGCGTGCGGCTGGAACACGGTCGGGATCCGCCCCCGCACCGCGAGCCGCCCGGCCAGTCCGGCCTTCGCGCTGTGCGCGTGCACCAGGTCGGGCCGCACCTCCTCGACCACCCGGGCGAGCCGCCGTACCTCGGAGACGAGCGAGGGACCCGGCGACCGGGTGGCCTCCCACAGCCGTACGTCGGCGCCGAGCGCCCTGATCCCGTCCGCGAGGGTGCCGCCGGCCGGGCAGGCGACCGTGACGTGCAGGCCGGACGCGAGCTGAGCGCGGGTCAGATCCGTGACGACACGGGCGACCCCGCCGTCCACGGGCTGGGCGAGGTGCAGGACCCGTGGTCGAGGGTCGGTGGCTGGCTGGTGCATTGCGCGGTTTCCTCGCTCACGGGTGGCGCTCGGGACTGCGGGCGGGAACGCGCCTCACTGCTGGGCGTCGACGGCGACGAAGAGCGCCCCGAACCACGCCGCGTCCCGGTGGGAAACGAGCCGGAAGGCCAGCTGGTCACCGCCGGGACGCAGCGCCTTGCCGAGATCGAACACATCGGAGTCGTAGCCGAGCGTGTTCGCATACGCGGGCGCACGCTCCACGGGTGCCGCCGCCGGGTCGCTGATCGTGGAATTCAGCACGTCGTCACGGGGGTTGGCGCCGTCGCCGAGCGCGATGGCGTTCGTACGACCGGTCGAGAGCGTGAGCGAATCCCCGGTGCGGCCGCGATCCCCGTTGTACGCCACCACGCCGGCGCGTCCCCCGGCGTGCGCGGGCACACGCACCCCGCGCATACGGAGTTCCGCGCCGTTACGGGCGCCCAGTGCGTCGAAGCCGTCCCACAACTCCAGCCGCCGCAGCGGCTCCTGCGGCTTCTCGTACGCGACGACCAGGGTCCAGCCGCCCCACGCGCCGGCCGCGGACTTCCCCATCGCGGTGTTGACCTGGGCCACCGTGTAGAGGCCCGAACCGCTGTCGCGGACCAGCTTGGTGACGTCCGCCGAGGCCTGGAACGCGTCGGCGCCGCCCGCCACCCGGTGTCCTACGACCGTGTCCGCGAGGACCGCCTTGTAGTCGCCGCCGGGCTCCGCGATCAGCACCCGCCCGTCGTCCTTGGGCGGCTTCTGCTCGCCGACGCGGAGGTTGCCGCCCCAGTACAGACGCGCGTAGGTGGCCCGGGCGCCCTCGGGCAGCCGGACCTCCGCGCGCGAGGAGTTGTAGGTGTTGGGGTCGCTGTCGACGTCGACGTAGAACATGTCGAAGTCGCCGTTCACCGCCGCCTGTCCCTCGCGTACGGCGGGGCAGGCGGCCGAGTTCTGGCGGCAGCTGATGGAGGTGTTGGCCGCGCGGACGATGCCGCCGTGCTGGAGCGCGTGGTAGCGCTGGGCGAACGGGACGCGCCCGGCCTCGGGGGCGGGCGGGGCGGACGCGGCGGCGGCCGGGGCCCAGATCGTGGCGAGGGCGAGAGCGCCCGTCGACGCCCGGCGCAGCAGCGGACCCAGGGAATTGCGCATGACCGGCGTTGCCCTTTCGGGAAGTACGGCCCCTATGTGCGATGTGATGGCTATAGGGGTACTTCGGGAGGTGCGCAACTCTAGTGGCTATCCGTATTAATCCTGCGAAACCCGACAAGTGTGTCGGAATGGTGAAGTTCGGCCTCCGGGACATCACCCCATTGGCGGCACAACCCCTGTGGGAGTCGCGCGTTGACACAGCGCCGGGCATCCCCGTCCGGATGTTTGTTTCAACCCCAAGGAGCACCTCTCCATGTCGCGTATCGCGAAGGGCCTGGTCCTGACCTCCGTTGCCGCAGCCGCCATGGCGGGCACCGCCGGCATCGCCGCCGCCGACAGCGACGCGCACGGCGCCGCTGCCCACTCCCCGGGCGTGCTGTCGGGCAACGTCGTCCAGGTTCCGGTCCACATCCCGGTCAACGTCTGCGGCAACACCGTCAACGTCATCGGCCTGCTGAACCCGGCCTTCGGCAACACCTGCGTCAACGGCTGACGTCCGCGCGCATCCCTTCGACCGGCCGTTCCCCCGTGGTTTCCGCGGAGGGACGGCCGGTTGGCGTTGGGGCGTGTTGCCCCGAATGGGCGGTAGCGGCTCCGGCCCGGCGCCACGGTCTTGACATGGCCCTCACCA
Source organism: Streptomyces sp. NBC_00252 (assembly GCF_036187565.1). Classification (NCBI taxonomy): domain Bacteria; kingdom Bacillati; phylum Actinomycetota; class Actinomycetes; order Kitasatosporales; family Streptomycetaceae; genus Streptomyces; species Streptomyces sp. NBC_00252. The sequence goes on from NZ_CP108087.1 coordinate 6,546,387, forward strand.
GGCACGACGTCGAACCCGGGCCTGACGGGCGGTCACCCGGCGCGTCCGACCGGTTGCAGATGGTGGTGAGCGCTTTCACGGTGGGCTCAAGATCCGAAGCACCACCGAAAGGAACACCCATGCGTGGTCTGCCCGCACGGCGCGTCGCGTCCTCCGTGCTCTGTGCCACCGTCCTGATCGGCATCGCCGGCCCCGCGGCCGTCGCGGCCGACAACGACTCGGCGCGGAAGCACGTCCACGCCGCGTCGAGCGCGCCGGTCCCCAACGCTGACGCACTGCTCGCCCAGGTCAAGAGCCTCGGCGACGTCGGCGGCGTCCTCACCCCCGTCACCGACCTGCTGACCCAGGCGCTCAAGGCCGACAACGGCCAGCTCTCCGCCGACAAGGCGAAGTCCCTGGGCGACGCCGTCACCGCCGCCATCGCCAAGATCACCGCGGCGGCGCCGGCCGCCCCGGCGGTCCCCGCGGCGCCCGCCGTGCCCGCCGCGCCCGCGGTCCCCGCGCTGCCCTCGCTCAAGAGCGCCGACGACGCCAAGGCCAAGGCACCCGCCGACCTCGCCGGTGACGCGCTCGCCTCGCTGCAGAAGGCGGTCGCCACGCTGCTCGCCGCGGTCACCTCCGGCAATGTCGCCGGCGTCGTCCCGGCGGTCACCGGGGTGGTGACGGGCCTCGTCAACGTCGTCGCCGCCACGCTGCTCGGCGGCGGTCTGCCCGCGCCGAGCCTGCCCGGTCTGCCCGCGCTGCCGTCGCTCCCGTCGACGTCCTCGCTCCCGGCGGTACCGGCCGTTCCCGCGGTTCCCGGCGTGTGACACGAGCAGTCGTACAAAGGCCGTCGGGCCGGTCCCCTTTCCGGGGTCGGCCCGACGGTCTTTTCCGTGTCACGGCCCTTTCATATGAGGATGGGAAACGCCGATGAGACACACTCCGCATTCGGGTGGGCAGCAGAAATTTTCTGCGCACGGGGTTTCCGGCCACGCAGGAACTCGTTACACACGGCGACAGAATTCGCTCTGGTGACATGAGTTGCCGAAGAAAGGAACACGATGAAGTCCCTGAAGGCTGCCGCTGTCGTTGCCGGGTCCGTCGTCCTCGCCGGTGCCGCCGCGCCCGCGTTCGCCTACAGCCCCGCCGACGTGACGCCCACCAGCCTCACCGGCGCCGTCAACACCCTCACCAGTGGTCAGCTCCAGCCCGCCGACGTGATGCCGCTGCAGCACCAGTCGGACGCGCTCGACACCGAGAACAAGGGCTCCGCGCTCAACACCGTCAAGGGTGCGACCGGCGCGCTGAACCAGCACAACCCGCTGCTCGGCGGTCTGCCCCTGCAGAGCTGAGTCTCCCCGGTGCTGTTCGAGGGGCGTCGAGAGGCGTCCCTCGTTCGTGTGGCGGGGCGACCGCGCCATCGGCCGGACGGGTGAGAACGCGTCAGGTGCTCTTCCGGCCCGTCGATAAGGTCGCGCGGTGACCTCAACCTCAAGCGAAACGCGCCCCTTCCGCGTCGCCGACCTCGGCACCCTCGTCGTCCTGGCGTGGAGCGGCGAGGCCCCCGACGGGGACATGCCCTACCTCCTCGCCTACACCCTGGGCGACGCCGCGGACGGCCCCGAGGCCGCCACCGCCGCCGTGGAACGGCTGCTGACCGACAACCAGCTCCCGGTCGGCGGCAACGTCGTCGACGGCTCCACCCGGCCCAGCCTGCCGATCACCATGCTCGTCGAGGGCGGGCAGGCCGTCCTCAACATGCCGCAGCTCAACGCCCAGTGCGTGCCGCCGCCCGAGTGGCTCGCGGCGGTCGGCGAACGCGGCTTCGCCTACCTGGTGTTCACCACCCGCCCCTGGCCCGAGGCCGAGCCGGGCAAGGCCGTCACCCCCGAGGCGCTGGCCGAGTTCGCCGGCTCCGAGGAGACCCTCAACGCCGCCGCGCACATCATCCTGCCCGCCCGGAGCCTGCGCGGCTGACGACCGGACAGCGGGCGGGAATGACGAGTTCCGGCCCGCTGGCGGGAATTCCGGAAAGCTGACTACTACGGCACCCGGGGGAATCTTGAACTGATGTCCTCCCCGGTCTCGTTACCCGGTCAGCACGCAGAGCTTCCGCATTCCGAAAGGGACCGTACTCGAGATGAAGTCGACCACCCGAGGAACCATCGCCGCCGTCCTCACGGCCGTCGCGGCCGCGGCCGGTGCCGCCGCGACCCCCGCCGCCGCGCTCGGCTCGGTTCCCGTGCCCGTGCCGCTCGGGGGCGCGGAGAGCGCCCTCGGCATGGAACTCCCCAAGCTGGGCGGAGAGGTGCCGGTGCCCATGCCGGGCTCGCCCGAGGGCCCGCGGTACGTCGAGGGCCGCCTCATCCCCGAGCGGGTGCTGCCCCAGCTCCCGGTCCACGGCGGCCTCCCCGGCGCCGAGCTGCGCGCCCCGCTGCCGCACGTCCTCGGCGACGGCTTCGACCACCTCGGCCTCAGCGTCCCCGCCTCCGACCTGCGGACGGCGGCCCCCGGCCTGGCGCTGGACGCGCCGCTGACCCCGCCCAACCCCGACAACTTCGGCCTCCCGGACCTGAAGGCGCCCCAGCTGGGCGTCCTGGCGCCGGTGCTGCAGACCGTGCCGGGCGCGGACCTGGTCACGGGCGCCGGCCTCTGAGCCGTAGCGCGGGACGGACGAGGGCGGCCTTGGGGCCGGTACGGATGTGGGCCCGGGTGGTGCGACCCGGGCCCTTCCGTTTGCCGCGGTGACGGTGACCGCGCGGGGTGCCGGGCGGTTAGGCCCTCGAACGAGCCGTACCGGACGAGGGAGTTGGGCCATGAGCGTGAGCGTCGGCGGAGTGCGGGTGGGCGGGACGCCGGTGAGACCAGGGCCGGTGCGCAGGACGCGGCGGGAGGCGCTGCGCGGGGTGTTCGGCGCCGCGCTCGCGGTGGCCCTGGTGCCCGTCGTCGCGGCCTCGCGGCCCACCCGCTCCGGGGAGGACCCGGGGGACACCGCCTTCGACGAGACGTACCGGGGCCGTCGTATCCACGGCGTGCTGAAGGACGGCTGGCAGGTCACCGTGGACGGGCGGCCGCTGCATCTGATGCGCCGGGCCGACGGCACCTGGCTGAGCATGGTCGACCACTACCGCTCGTACCCCACCGCCCTGGAGGCGACCCGGGCCGCCGTCGACGAGCTGAGCCCCGGCCGGGAGTTGAGCGAGGCGGACGCGCCGATGCACATGGGGGGAGACCATGGCGTACACGCGTAAGGACGTCAGCACCCTCACCGCCGCCGAGAAGCGACGGTTCGTGGCGGCGCTCCTGGAGATCAAACGGCGGGGCGAGTACGACGAGTTCGTGCGCACCCACATCGAGTTCTTCGTGCCCGACGGGGAGTACGGACTGCGCTCCGCGCACATGGCGCCCTCCTTCCTGCCCTGGCACCGGCAGTTCCTGCTCGACCTGGAGCGGGCGCTGCGCCGGGTCGACTCCTCGGTGACCGTGCCCTACTGGGACTGGACGCGGGACCGCTCGGCGACCGCCCTGCCCTGGACGAAGGACCTGCTCGGCGGCACCGGGCGGCGCTCCGACCACCAGGTGACGACCGGGCCGTTCGCGTACGCGGCGGGCAAGTGGAAGCTCACCGAGAACATCACCGACGAGCCGTACCTCACCCGGGACCTGGGCCGCGCGGGCTCCCCGATCGCGCTGCCGACGAAGCGCGACCTCGACGGGGCGCTCGCCGACCCGGTCTACGACGTCTCGCCCTGGGACTCGACCTGCCGCACCGGCTTCCGCAACCGGCTCGAGGGGTGGGGCACCGGGTCCGGCAGCGCGTCCTGGCGCAACCACAACCGGGTCCACAAATGGGTCGGCGGAGTGATGCTCGGCGGCGCCTCCGTCAACGACCCCGTGTTCTGGCTCCACCACGCCTTCATCGACCTGCAGTGGTCGCGCTGGCAGAGCAGGCACCGCGGCTCCCGCTACCTCCCGGCGAAACCCCCGGGGGCGGGCGACGACCAGGAGGGGCGGATCGTGGCCCGGCAGCAGAAGATGCCGCCGTGGGACGTGACACCGGAACAGCTGGAGGACGTCAGCGCCATCTACCGCTACGGCTGACCGGTCGCGGACACGGGAAGAGCCCCGGCGCCTGAGGTGCCGGGGCTCTTCGCGTACGTCCGTCCGCAGGTGCGGTCGGGTCAGTGGCCGTAGCCGTTGCCGCCGTAGCCCGGGCCGGGGTGGCCGGGGTTGCCGTGGCCGCTCACGTTGGCGCAGGTGTTGCCGAACGCCGGGTTCAGCAGGCCGATCACGCTGATCGTGTTGCCGCAGACGTTGACCGGGATGTGGACCGGGACCTGCACGACGTTGCCCGACAGGACGCCGGGCGAACCGACGGCCGCACCCTGCGCGCCCGCGTCCGCCATGGCCAGGCCGGCGCCGCTGAGCGCCACGGCACCCGTGCCGAGGGCGACCACGGCCGCCTTCGCGATGCGAGACATCACGTTCTCCTTTGGTTCGATGAGCACGGCGGCAGGACTCGCCACCGCACTTCGGGTTCAACGCGGCGGCGCATGGCTGGTAACGGCGCGAACGTGGGGATCACTCTTGGGGAACACGGCTTCGAGCGCCGGGAGCGGGTGTTCGGCGGCCGGAAAACCGGTGCCCCGGGCGGCCGGACGTCCACTAATCTCCGGCCATGGCAACCGACCAACTGTTCCGTCTGTTCGCCGAGCAGAACCGGGTGCGCGCCTTCGCGGCGGTCGCCCTGGGCGCCGAGACCTCCGAGCAGGTCGCCGAGGTGGCGGGCCTGACCCCGAAGGGCACGGCCCTCGCCCTTCTGCGGCTGCGCGAACAGGGCGTGGTGAAGACCCTGGACGACGGCGAACTCCGCGTCGACTACGACCTGTTCAGGAAGCTCGCCCGCGAGGACACCGAGCCGGTCGAGACCGGCCCGGTCACCGGCGACGAGCACACCGACATGATCCTGCGGACCTTCGTCCGGGGCGGCCGCCTCATCCGCCTCCCCGCCCAGTGGACCCGCAAGCAGGTGGTGCTCCAGCACATCGCCGAGCAGACCTTCGCACCCGGCGTCGAGTACCCCGAGCGCACGGTCAACGAGAAGCTGCGCGCCTGGTGCGAGGACGGAGAGGTCGACCATGTGACGCTCCGGCGCTACCTGGTGGACCTCCACCACCTGCGCCGGAGCGAGGGAATCTACCGGCGGCCGACCGCCGCGTGACGGTGAGTCCGCGACACGGCAGTTGTCGTACGGTCCGTGGTCGCTACGGCAGCTGTCGTACGGGTGAACCCGCCAGGTAGGCCTGGATGTTCTCGACCGCCTGGCCGTAGTACGTCGTGTAGTTGGCCCGCGAGACATAGCCGAGGTGCGGTGTCGCGAGCAGGCGCGGGGCCGTGCGGAGCGGGTGGTCGGCGGGGAGGGGTTCGGTGTCGAAGACGTCGAGGCCGGCACCCGCGATGCGGCCCTCGTGCAGGGCGGTGAGCAGGGCGTCCTGGTCGATGATCGCCGCGCGCGAGGTGTTGATCAGGTACGCCGTCGGTTTGAGGAGGGCGAGTTCGGCGGGGCCGAGGAGGCCCCGGGTGCGGTCGCCGAGGGCGAGGTGGACCGAGACGAAGTCGGCGGTCGTGAGCAACTCCTCCTTGGATGCGGCGAGTTGGACGCCGAACTCGTCCGCGCGCTCCTTCGTGAGGTGCTCGCTCCAGGCCGTGACGCGCATGCCGAAGGCCAGGCCCACCTGGGCGACGCGGCTGCCGATCCTGCCGAGGCCGAGGAGGCCCAGGGTGCGGCCGTGCAGGTCGGCACCGACCGTCTGCTGCCAAGGGCCGCCGTCGCGCAGGGAGTTGGCCTCTTCGACGAGTCCGCGGGCGAGGCCGAGCAGCAGGGCCCAGGTCAGTTCGACGGGCGGGGTCGAGGAGCTGGCCGTGCCGCAGACGGTGACGCCGTGGGCCCGCGCGGCGGCGTAGTCGATGACCGTGTTGCGCATGCCGGAGGCGATCAGCAGCTTCAGACGGGGGAGGCGGGCGAAGAGGGAGGCGGGAAAGGGGACGCGTTCGCGCAGGGTGACGACGATGTCGGCGGTGGCGAGGGCGGCGGCCAACTCGCCCTCGTCGCCGAGGTGTTCACGCAGGCTCACGACCTCCACGGGGTCCTTGAGCGGCGACCAGTCGGCGAGGTCGGTCGCCGCGTCCTGGTAGTCGTCGAGCACAACGCAGCGCAGGGGCACGGCAGTTCCTTGGATAGGTTCCCGGTGATCGTCCGGAACGCTACTCCTTGCTGAGCGAGAGCGAGTTGGCCGTGCGGGTCGGCTTGCCCAGGGCCCAGAAGAGGACGCCCAGCAGCATGAAGCCGAGCAGCGGTACGGCCTCCGTCAGCAGGTACTTCCAGCGCTCGGCGTGGGTCCAGCCGTCCGGGGCGTAGTCGCCGCCGAACCAGTGGTCGCCGAATCCCGGCGCGACCAACTGCACGCTGGCGAACAGGATGAGGACGGTGAGGACCGTGCTGATGGTGCGGGGGAAGGGCGCCTTGTAGGGGCGGGGCACGTCCGGGGCCTTGCGGCGCAGGACCGCGAGGGCCGGGAAGATGCCCAGGTAGCTGACCAGCGTGGTGGACACGGCGAGACCGAGGACCGCGCCGAAGAGCTTCGCCGCGCTGCCGTTGGTGAGCTGGTGGGCCAGCACCAGGACCAGGGTGGAGACCAGGCCGCTGAGGATGTTGACCCGGACCGGAGTGCCGAAGCGGCTGGAGATGACGCCGAGGAAGCGGGGTGCGGCGCCGTCGTAGCCGGAGACGGCGAGGGCGCGGTCGGAGCCCATGACCCAGGTGACGCCGGAGGACAGCACCGTGAGGATGAACAGGACCGCGGCGATGTCCCCGAGGACCGTGCCGGCGCCGCTGCTGGTGACGGTGCCGTCGGCGGTCACGTCACCGCCGTAGACGGTGAAGACCTGGCGGATCGCGTCGAGGAAGCCGCCGAGGCCCGTGATGGCCTTGACCGGGAGGACGAGGAGGATGCCGAGGATGGGGAGGGCGTAGAGGAGGACGGCGAGGGCGGCGCTGCGGAAGATCGCGAAGGGGACGTCCTTCTGGGCGTCGGTCATCTCGTCGCCCGCGGTGTTGGGGAGTTCGAAGCCGACGTAGTTGAACATCAGGACGGGCACCAGGCCGACGAAGCCCACGTAGGTCGGGGAGAAGTCGCCGGGGCCGAAGCCGTGCAGGCCGTGCTTGATGCCGTAGATGACGACGGTGATCGTGAAGAGGCCGAGGAGGACGAAGCGGCTCCAGGCGCCGATGGTGGGGATCCACTTGCCGACGTCGAAGGAGAGGATCGCGGCGAGGACGCCCACCCAGATGAAGACGAGGGCGAAGACGTAGAAGGCGGGAGTGCTGAGGTCCTTGCCGTCGTTGAAGAAGGTCGTGTACGCCGTCACGGCGGAGACGGCCAGGGTGCCGCCGAGCCAGACCGGGTTGGTGATCCAGTACAGGAAGTTGTTGACGGCGCCCGCGAGACGGCCGAAGGCGCGGCTGGTCCAGATGTACGGGCCGCCCTCCTCCGGAAACGCTGCGCCGAGCTCCGCGATCAGCAGCGCGGAGGGGATGAAGAACACCGCGGCCAGCACGATGAGCCAGGTGAAGGCCTCGGCGCCGGAGGAGGCCACCGTGCCGATCGTGTCGACGCCGACGATCGTGCACAGGAGGAAGAACAGGATGTCGAAACGGCCGAAGTGCTTGCGCAGCTTCTCCCGCTCGGTCTGGGCGGCGGTCGGCGCGCCGGCCGGCCCGGAGTCGATCTGACCAGCGGCCACCGGGGGCTCCTGAGGGTAGTGGGGACGGCACGGGGGGTGGGGAGGGGTGGGATTCGGCCAATGATCGGGCGCCTTGACGGAAGCCACAAGCGGGTGGGGCCAAGTCTTGACCATTACGTATCCACCGGGACGTATCGGAAACCGTGTCGAAACATGGGGGAGATCAGGTCAGCATCGGCCTGAGAACCATCGGGAGGAACCACCATGACCAAGGGAGCCGGAATGACCGAGGGAACCGCTCTGATCGTCGGGGTCGGCCCCGGCCTCGGACTCGCCCTCGCGCGGGCCTTCGCCGCCGAGGGGCACCCCGTCGCGCTGTTCGGCCGGGACATCGGGCGCCTGACCGCGCTCGCCGCCGAGGTGACCACCCCGGACGGCACGGCACGCGCCTACCAGGTCGACGTCGCCGACGCGGACGCCCTCCAGGCCGCGCTGCGGTCGGCGGCGCACGACCTCGGGGCACCCTCCGTGCTCGTCTACAACGCGGCCCAGCTGGTCCAGGACACCCCGACCGGACTCGACGCCGAGCAACTCGCCCGCACCTTCGCGGTCAACGTCACCGGCGCGGTGGTCGCGGCGCGGACCGTGCTGCCGCTGCTCGACGGGGGGCGAGGGACGCTGCTCTTCACGGGCGGCTCCCTCGCCGTACGTCCGTCGCCGCTGTACACCTCCCTGTCGCTCGGCAAGGCGGCGCTGCGCGCGTACGTCCAGGCACTGCACGAGGAGCGGCAGGGCGGCGAGGTCCAGGTGACCACCGTGACCATCGACGGGCAGATCGGGGGCGGCGATCCCCGCCTCGCTCCCGAAGCCGTCGCCGGGGCCTTCGTCGACGTGCATCGCCGGCCCCGCGAGGAGTGGGAGGCGGAGCTCCGCTACTGAGGATCCAGGGAGGCGCTTGGCCTCACATGCTGTGCGAGGTGGACATAAAAAAGCCCCCTGCCCGATCCTGCTGGTCAGAAGGTGTGTGCGCCCCCGGCAGGACTCGAACCTGCGGCCAAGCGCTTAGAAGGCGCCTGCTCTATCCACTGAGCTACGGGGGCCGGGTGTGGTGGCCTCGGTCGTGGTGTGCCCGGGTGTGGGCCGGTCCGTGACGTTGCCGGGGACAAGGATAGGGCTCCCGGGTCCTCGTCCCTGTTGCTTCCCCTCCGTGGCTCGATGTGGAGGTTCAGTGAAGCGGTCCTGATAATCGCAGGCAGGTACGAATCGTGCATTGCTTTTGGTGCCCGGCGCCACGGGTGTTGTGCACTCGTTATGCCTGGACTGTGCCCATGCCCCAGTCATCCCTTCCGTCCGTTGTGTTCTGTCGGCGCGCAGACATGCTCATATGCTTCAGAATTCCCCCAAAATTGGGCATTCTTCACATGTGGTGACCTTGGACGTACGGCCTCAGCTGCTCGACGCACTCTCCGCCCTGCGCGACCGTGTCGCCGCCGCACGCTTCCCGCTGCCCCTGGCGGGGGCTCCACGCGCGCGTGCCAACCGCGACGAACTGCTCGCCCAGCTCGACGACTATCTGGTGCCCCGCCTGAAAGAACCCGAAGCGCCCCTGCTGGCCGTCGTCGGCGGCTCCACCGGCGCGGGGAAGTCGACCCTCGTCAACTCCCTTGTGGGGCGCCGGGTCAGCGAGGCCGGCGTGCTGCGGCCGACGACCCGCACCCCGGTGCTCGTCTGCCACCCGGAGGACCATCACTGGTTCAGCGGCATGCGCGTGCTGCCCGACCTCACCCGCGTGTGGGTGCCCCACCAGGACCCGGGGGACGAGTTGCTCCTCCCCGGGGAGGACGGTATGCGCGTGCTGCGGATCGAGACCGCCGACAGCCTCCCGCGCGGAGTCGCCCTCCTGGACGCGCCCGACATCGACTCCCTGGTGGCCGACAACCGCGTGCTGGCCGCCGAACTCATCTGCGCGGCCGACATCTGGGTCATGGTCACCACCGCCGCCCGCTACGCCGACGCCGTGCCCTGGCATCTGCTGCGCACGGCCAAGGAGCACAACGCGACCCTGGTCACCGTCCTCGACCGGGTGCCCCACCAGGTGGTCTCCGAGGTCTCACGGCAGTACGGCGCCCTCCTCGCCAAGGCCGGCCTCGGCGACGTACCGCGCTTCACGGTGCCCGAACTGCCCGAATCCGCCTGGGGTGGTGGACTGCTTCCGGCCAGCGCCGTGGCCACCCTGCGCAGTTGGCTCGTCCAGCAGGCCCAGGACCCCGGCGCCCGGAACCAGTCCATGGCCCGCACGGCCTACGGCGTCCTCGACTCCCTCAAGTCACGGATGCCCGAACTGGCCAGCGCCGCCGCCGCCCAGTACGCGGCCGCGCTCCGGCTCACGGCCGCCGTCGACGGGGCGTACGACAGCGAGCACGCGCGTGTGCGGAGCCGTCTGCAGGCAGGCGCCGTGCTCGCCGGGGACGCGCTGAAGCGCTGGCGCGCCTTCCCGCTCGACTGCTCGGCCGGTGAACTGCTCGACGCCCTCGCGGAGAGCCTCGCCGCCCTCCTGCTGTGCGCCGTCACGGCCGCCGACGAGCGCGTGGACGACGCCTGGCGGCGCGAACCCGCCGCCGGTGCCCCCGGACTCACCGAACGCGATCCCTCGCTGGAGAGCGCCGAACACCGCATCGGGATGGCCGTACGACGGTGGCGGCGCGAGCTGGAGGAGTACGCCGAGGAGGAGGTCGGCGACCTCGACCGGAGCGTCGCGCCCGACGCCGAGGTCGTCGCCGCCCTGGTCGCCACCGCGCTGCTGGGCGGCCGCAGGGCACGCTCCGCGGGCGAGGGACTCGCCGAACGGATCGGCGCCCACGGCGCGTTGCGGCTGCGGGACCGGGCCGGACGGCTGCTCAACGACCACCTGGACCGGGTCGTGCACACCGAGCGCGAACGGCGGCTCGCCCCGCTCGACGCCCTCGACGTGCACCCCGAACCCCAGGCCGAACTCATCGCCGCGCTGTCCGTACTGCAGAAGGAGAGGTGACCGGTGACTGCCGTCACTGACCAGGACCACACGGACGAGATGGACCACGCCGAGCACAACGGGGACACGGTCGCCCCCCAGGACGACCACCGCGAGAACACCTCCCCCGGAGAGGGCGATCCGGAGGCAACTCCCGGTAACCGTCCGCCCGTGGACGACGCGGAGGAGGCGAGCGACCTGAAGGACACCGACGACCACGCGCGCGCACCGTCCGACGCCGGGACCTCCGGCCGTACGAAGTCCAAGGCCTCCGCGGACCCGGAGGACCCCGAGGAAGCGACGGGTTCCTGGGACGACGGGCTGATCGCGCGGCGGGTCAACGAGACCACCGCCGCGCAGCAGGCCGCCGCCCTGGAGATCCGGGCCTCCCGCGCACAGGCGGCGCACGCGTCGCATGTCCCGCACGTCCCGGCCCCGTTGGCCTACGACGGGCCGCTGCGGTCGCGTCTCGACGCCCTGCGGGAACTCGTGGGGCTCTCCCGCACCCGGCTCGACAGCGGCACCCTCGCCGAGGCGGGACGGGTCCTCGACGAGGCGGCCGCGCGGCGCAGGCTCTCCGGGCAGCACACCGTGGTCGCCATCGCCGGCGCCACCGGCAGCGGCAAGTCGCAGCTGTTCAACTCGCTCGCCGGAGTGGCCATTTCGGAGACGGGCGTACGACGCCCCACCACCGCCGCGCCCATCGCGTGCAGCTGGAGCGACGGCGCGGCCACCCTCATCGACCGGCTCGGCATCCCGGGACGGCTGCGCCGACGCCCCCTGCAGAGCGCCGAGATGGAGGCCCAGCTGCGCGGGCTCGTCCTGGTGGACCTGCCCGACCACGACTCGGCGGCCGTCGCGCACCGCGAACAGGTGGACCGGGTACTCGCCCTCGTGGACGCGGTCATCTGGGTCGTCGACCCGGAGAAGTACGCCGACGCGATCCTCCATGAGCGCTATCTGCGGCCGATGGCGGGCCACGCGGAGGTCATGTTCGTCGTCCTCAACCAGATCGACCGCCTCCCCGGGGAAGCCGCCGACCAGGTCCTCGACGATCTTCGCCGCCTCCTGGACGAGGACGGCATCGCGCTGGGGGAGTACGGCGAACCCGGCGCGACCGTGCTCTCCCTGTCCGCGCTCACCGGGGACGGCATCCCCGAACTGCGCGAGGTTCTGGGCCAGTTCGTGGCGGATCGTGGAGCAGCCGCACGGCGAATTTCGGCCGATGTCGACGCGGCCGCCTGGAGACTGCGGCCCGTCTACGCCACCGGGCGGCGCACCGGGCTCAGCGAGGAGGCGCGGGACGAGTTCGCCGCGCGGCTCGCGGACTCGGTGGGCGCCACCGCGGCGGGCGAGGCGGCCGAACGCGCCTGGCTGCGCAACGCCAACCGTGCCTGCGGCACCCCCTGGCTGCGGCTGTGGCGCTGGTACAACGACCGGCGCGAACCCACCACCGGCCGACTGCCCGTCCGCGCCCAGGCCGACGAGGAGGCCACGGCACGCCAGCGCGTCGAACAGGCGGTCCGTACCGTCGCCGACCGGGCGTCCGGCGGACTCCCGGCGCCGTGGGCGCAGGCGGTGCGCGAGGCGGCCGTACGCGGGTCGCAGGGGCTGCCCGAGGCGCTGGACGAGCTGGCGGCGCGGGCCGGGCTGCCGGTCGGCCGGCCACCGCGTCCGGGGTGGTGGCCCGCCGCCGTCCTGGCGCAGGCGTCCATGACGATCCTCCAAGTCGTCGGCGGGCTGTGGCTGTTGGGGCAGATCATCGGGTTCATGTCGCCGAACCTGGGCGTGCCGGTGCTGCTGATGGTGGCCGGCATCATCGGCGGCCCGCTCGTCGAGTGGAGCTGCCGCCTGGCGGCCCGCGGTCCCGCCCGGCGCTACGGCCTCGACGCGGAACGCCGCTTGCGCGAGGCGGCGGCGGGCTGCGGCCGGGCCCGGGTGCTCGACCCGCTGGCCGCGGAGCTGCTGCGGTACCGGGAGGTGCGGGAGCAGTACGCGCGGGTCACGGGGGCGGGGGTCGGGTGAACGGCGCCGGCTGACGAGGACCGGCTGAAGCGGCTCGGCTGAACGGGGCCGGGGGGACGGCGCGTTGACCCCGGACGTCGTTCCCTCGTGCGGGTGACGCGGTTTTCCACAGGTGGGCGGTGGTGCACAGCGCTCAGCGGGTCCGGCTCGACGGAGGCAGTCTGACTGCAGCCGTACGGGACGGACCCGTACGCGTTTCCGTCCGGCCTCGCGGGGCCGGCTCAGGGAGGGACGAGCGATGAACGACACCACGATCTGCGTGGTCGGCAATGTGGCGACCCAGCCGATCTACCGGGACCTGGCGACGGGACCGTCGGCGCGGTTCCGGCTGGCGGTGACCGCGCGGTACTTCGACCGCGAGAAGAGCGTGTGGACGGACGGCCACACCAGCTTCTTCACGGTGTGGGCCAACCGCCAACTGGCCACGAACGTGGCCGCGTCGCTGTCGGTCGGCGACCCCGTCGTCGTCCAGGGCCGGCTCAAGGTGCGGACGGAAGTGCGCGAGGGCCAGCCGAACTGGTCCTCGGCGGACATCGACGCCCTGGCGATCGGCCACGACCTGGCGCGCGGCACCTCCGCCTTCCGCCGGGCCAACAGGCAGGAGACGGCGGCCTCTCCGCCCCGTCCCGAGCCCAACTGGGAGACAGCGGAAGGGGATTCGACACCGGATTCCGCTTCATCGAATCTCTCGGGCCAGGAGCATTCCGACCAACCGCACGCGGAGCCACTGGTGGTGACGTGATGTCAGTGAATGCCCCCGGATGATCGAACTGCGGCTTATCGATGAATGCGCTCCGAATGACCCGGTGGATTTGTCGATAAGCCCTGCTCGCAGGCGATCTTGGGGATAACGATTCCGAGTCGGATCGGTTATCCGATGACCCGACTGGAGAAGGCGGTGCGCCCGCGTCCCTAGGATGCCGGGCATGGCTCGGGCACAGTTCCCGGCGCTCTGATTCTGCTGGTGGGACCACACCCCCTACGTCGACGGGTCCTGCTCGAAGGGGAATTCCGTGTCATCTGCGTTGTCTGTTTTCTCCGCGCTGTCCCTGCGCGGCCGGGGCGTCGCCCGCCTCGTCGCCGCGACCTGGGCGTGCGGGCTCGTCGCCGCCGGAGTGCTGGCCACCGCCGGCCCTGCCGTCGCCGACGAGACACCGCAGACCCAGGGCGGGGCGACGGCCACGATAGGCGGGCTGAAGACGTACGGCACGGCCGTGATCCACGACGGCGCCGGCAGCGATGTGCAGGTCTCCGCGGGCCTGTTCGAGATGTCCGTGGACGGCGGCGGCACCCTGCAGACGTACTGCGTCGACCTCCGCAACCCCACCCAGCGGGACGCCAAGTACCACGAGACCGCGTGGAGCGGGACCTCGCTGGGCGCCAACAAGAACGCGGGCAGGATCCGTTGGATCCTGGAGCACTCCTACCCGCAGGTGAACGACCTGGCGACGCTCTCCGCGAAGGCCGGCACCAGGGGCCTGACCGAGAGCGACGCGGCGGCCGGCACCCAGGTGGCCATCTGGCGCTACTCGGACGGCGCCGACGTCGACGCGGTCGACCCGCAGGCGGAGAAGCTCGCGGACTACCTGGAGAAGAGCGCGCGGAACGTGGCGGAGCCGCAGGCCTCGCTGACCCTCACCCCGCCCGCCGTCTCCGGCCACCCCGGCGAGCGGCTCGGCCCGGTGACCGTGCACACGAACGCGAGCGGGGTGACGGTGGCACCGCCCGCCGACGCCGCCACGAGCGGGGTACGGATCGTCGACAAGGACGGCAGGGCCGTCACCTCCGCGGTGAACGGCAGCCAGGTCTTCTTCGACGTGCCCGAGGACGCGGCGGACGGGTCGGGCGAGCTGACCGTGCAGGCGTCCACCACCGTGCCCGTCGGCCGGGCCTTCACCTCCGAGAACAGAAGCCAGACGCAGATCCTCGCCGGTTCCAGCGAGTCGACGGTCGGCGCGGTCGCGAGCGCGGACTGGGCGAAGACCGGCGCCATACCGGCACTGTCGGCGCAGAAGGACTGCGCCAAGGGCGGCGTGGACGTCACCGCGGCCAACCAGGGCGACGCGACGTTCACCTTCGAGCTGCTGGGCGTCGAGCACGGCATCGACGCCGGGACCTCCGAGACGGTGACGATCCCGCTCCAGGAGGACCAGGCGTACGACTTCACGATCACGGCGCCGAACGGCTACGAGAAGCGGTTCGCCGGGGTCCTCGACTGCCGGACGCAGAGCGACGCGGGCGGTGACGTGACGCAGACGCTCAGTGAGCCGAGCCCGGCGACGGTCGGCGGCACCACCGTCGACACCAACCTCGCCGAGACCGGCGGCTCCGGCATCACCCCGATGATCACGGTCCTCGCCCTCGGCCTGGTCGGCATCGGCGCCACGACCCTGATGCTCCTGCGGGACCGCAAGCCGAACCAGCGCTGACGGCCCTGGCCCGCCCGACTCCCGGAGCGCGTCGACGCCGATGTGCAACCGTCGGCGGGCCCGGGAGGTCGTACCCGCCATGACCGAAGCACGTGCACGACCCGGCATCGAGCTGTCGCCCGGTGCCCTCACGGCGGCGGGCGTCGGGAGCCTGGCCCTCGGCGCCGTGGCGAGCTGGAGCGATCTCCTCCTTGTCGTGGGCGGCCGGGTGGTCCCCGGCTGGGGAGTGAGCGCGGTGCTGTTCGCGCTCGCGCTCCTCCTGTGGCGGAGCTTCGTCCGGGCGGGGCGCCGGAGCGAAGCCGTGCTGCTCTCCGTGGTGCGGCCGGGATGGCTGCGGCCGGCGACCGTGCTGCTGATCGTCGCGGCGGTGTCCGGCATCGCGTGGGGAGCGCTGGACGACCTGATCTCGGACGCCCGGTACTACGTGCTGCGCCCCACGGGCCCCGGCGGCTGCACGGCCGTCGTACGGGAGACGTCGTTCCTCGTGATCGGCGACGGCGAGGCGTACGCGGTCGGGCGCACCGGCCTGGCGCTGGGCGAGGCGGGCTCCTGGGTGGTGGACGACGGCTACCGGCCCGTCGCCGCGGGCACGTACGAGCTGGACTGGGAACAGGACGGCGGCCTGCTGGTGATCAGCGGCTCGGGCACCGATCCGGTCGTCCGGGGCGGAATGACCGACATCGACTGCGGATGGTGAGACAAGGCACCCGCGGAAGCCCCAGCTCACAGCCCCCCGACCAAACGAGTTACCACCCAAGCCTTGACCTCAGGCAAGATGGTTAGGTCTGCCCACTCCAGATTTCAAGCTGCCGGACGGTTTCTCTTGGCTGAGTACATCTACACCATGCGCAAGACGCGCAAGGCGCACGGCGACAAGGTCATCCTTGACGACGTGACGCTGAGCTTCCTGCCCGGCGCGAAGATCGGTGTGGTCGGGCCGAACGGTGCCGGTAAGTCCACCGTTCTCAAGATCATGGCGGGGCTCGAGCAGCCCTCGAACGGCGACGCGTTCCTGACTCCCGGTTTCAGCGTCGGCATCCTCATGCAGGAGCCGGAGCTGGACGAGACCAAGACGGTCCTGGAGAACGTCCAGGACGGCGCCGCCGAGATCATGGGCAAGCTCAACCGCTTCAACGAGGTCGCCGAGCTGATGGCGACCGACTACTCGGACGCCCTGATGGACGAGATGGGCAAGCTCCAGGAAGACCTGGACCACGCCAACGCCTGGGACCTCGACGGGCAGCTGGAGCAGGCCATGGACGCGCTGGGCTGCCCGCCCGGCGACTGGCCGGTCGTCAACCTCTCCGGCGGTGAGAAGCGCCGCGTCGCGCTCTGCAAGCTGCTGATCGAGGCCCCGGACCTGCTCCTCCTCGACGAGCCCACCAACCACCTCGACGCCGAGTCGGTGAACTGGCTGGAGCAGCACCTCACGAAGTACGCGGGCGCCGTCGTCGCCGTGACGCACGACCGTTACTTCCTGAACAACGTCGCCGAGTGGATCCTCGAACTGGACCGCGGCCGCGCGATCCCCTACGAGGGCAACTACTCCACGTACCTCGACAAGAAGTCCGCCCGCCTCAAGGTCGAGGGCCGCAAGGACGAGAAGCGCCAGAAGCGGCTCAAGGAGGAGTTGGAGTGGGTTCGCTCCAACGCCAAGGGCCGTCAGACCAAGTCCAAGGCCCGCCTCGCCCGTTACGAGGAGATGGCGGCCGAGGCCGACAAGATGCGGAAGCTGGACTTCGAGGAGATCCAGATCCCGCCGGGCCCGCGTCTGGGCTCGATCGTCGTCGAGGTCCAGGGCCTTTCCAAGGCGTTCGGCGACAAGGTCCTCATCGACGACCTGAGCTTCACGCTCCCGCGCAACGGCATCGTCGGGGTCATCGGTCCCAACGGCGCGGGCAAGACCACGCTGTTCAAGATGATCCAGGGCCTCGAGACCCCGGACTCCGGCTCCATCAAGGTCGGCGACACCGTCAAGATCAGCTACGTCGACCAGAGCCGCGCCAACATCGACCCGAAGAAGACGCTGTGGGCCGTCGTCTCCGACGAGCTCGACTACATCAACGTCGGCCAGGTCGAGATGCCGTCCCGGGCCTATGTGTCCGCCTTCGGCTTCAAGGGCCCCGACCAGCAGAAGCCGGCCGGTGTCCTCTCCGGTGGTGAGCGCAACCGCCTGAACCTGGCGCTGACCCTCAAGGAGGGCGGCAACCTGCTGCTCCTCGACGAGCCCACCAATGACCTCGACGTGGAGACCCTGTCGTCGCTGGAGAACGCGCTGCTCGAGTTCCCCGGTGCGGCCGTGGTCATCTCCCACGACCGCTGGTTCCTGGACCGGGTCGCGACGCACATCCTCGCGTACGAGGGTGAGTCGAAGTGGTACTGGTTCGAGGGCAACTTCGAGTCGTACGAGAAGAACAAGGTCGAGCGACTTGGTGCGGACGCGGCTCGTCCGCACCGTGCCACCTACAAGAAGCTGACCCGGGGCTGATCTTCTTGCGCCACATCTACCGCTGCCCACTGCGCTGGGCGGACATGGACGCGTACGGCCACGTCAACAACGTGGTCTTCCTCCGCTACCTGGAGGAAGCCCGTATCGACTTCCTGTTCCGCCCGGAGAAGGACTTCAAGCAGGGCTCGGTGGTGTCGCGCCACGAGATCGACTACAAACGCCAGCTCGTCCACCGGCACACCCCCGTGGACATCGAGCTGTGGATCACGGAGATCAGGGCGGCGTCCTTCACCATCACCTACGAGGTGAAGGACGGCGACCAGATCTACGTCCGGGCCTCCACGGTCGTCGTGCCCTTCGACTTCGAGGCACAGCGACCGCGCCGGATCACCGCCGAGGAACGCGAGTTCCTGGAGGAATACCGGGATGACGACGAGGAGGAGGCCGTCGCCGCATGACGGTCCTCCACCTCGCCGACGAAGGGGAGGCGGCGGATCTCGCGGCCTTCCTCTCCCGGCTGATCCACTACGACCGCGCCGCCGCCGTCCGCCTCCAGGCGGCCGGCACGGCCCTCGCGGTCTTCGGCCGCCCGCCGTCCTTCGAGGTCCTCGCCATCCGCGCGGTGCGCCTGGCGAAGCCCTACGAGGACGGTCTCGACGTCACGCTCGACGTGACCGTCTCCGCCGGTGAACTCCTGGAGTCCCTCGACGAGTCGGCGGCCACGGCCGGGGTGCCGACCGCGGTGACCGGCCCGCCGTGGGCCGGGGTGCTGCCCCCGCGCCGCGGTTGGACCCCGGAGTCCGGACTGCCGGGCCCGCAGGCACTGCACGGGATGATCTCGGCCGGAGTCGCCGAATTCCGTTCCCGTACCGAGGAGTTGGCCCCCGAGGGCCGCACCCGCACCGAACTCGACCGCATAGGGCGGGAGATCTGGTCCCGCACGGTCGGCGAGACCCCGCTCCCGGTCCGTGCCGTGCACGCGGCGCAGTCGCTCGGATTCCTGCGCCCCGGCGGGGAGTCGGGGCTGTTCTCGTCGGGCGCGTGGCTGAGGCTCCGCACCCCCTACGGCTCGATCGCCGTCCGGAGAGCGGGAGTCGGCGCCCTGGGCGTCAGCGTGCGCTGAGCCCGGTCACCCCTGCTCGCTGTCGTCCGGCCAGACACCGATGTGGTCCGGCTCCAGCTCCAGGGCCACCCGGTCCCGCATGTCCAGCGTCTCCGTGTATTCGGCGGGCAGTTGAAGCCGCCCCGCCCGGTCCAGCATCGCGTACTCCCTGGCCACGACCGTCTCGTGGCCCGTCGTCGCGTCGACCTGGCTGCGCCGCAGGACCTCGGTGGAGGTGCGGCCGTCGCGGATGGCGACCGTGCGGCGGACCTCGCCGGCCACCGCCTGGTCGTGGGTGACGATGACGATGGTGGTGCCGAGCCGTTCGTTGGCGGTGCGGAACGCGGCGAAGACCTGTTCGGCGGTGTGGGAGTCGAGTTCGCCGGTGGGTTCGTCGGCGAGCAGCACGGCCGGGGCGTTGGCGAGGGCCACCCCGATCGCCACCCGCTGCTGCTGCCCGCCCGACATCTCGCGCGGCCGCCGGTCACGGCAGTCGGCGACCTCCAGCAACTCCAGCAGTTCCAGGGCGCGTTCGGCCTTCGCCCGGCGCCCGGAGCGACGGCCCGACAACTGCATGGGCAGGGCGATGTTCTGAGCGGCGGTCAGGTAGGGGAGGAGATTGCGGGAGGTCTGCTGCCAGACGAACCCGACGACCTCGCGGCGGTAGGCGAGCCGGTCCTTCGCGCTCATCGCCAGCAGATCCCGCCCGGCGACCCGGGCCGCACCGGCGGTGGGTGTGTCAAGACCGGCCAGGATGTTCATCAGCGTCGACTTGCCACTGCCCGAGGCCCCCACCAGCGCCATCAACTCGCTCTCCCTGACGAGGAGATCGAGCCCCTGCAACGCCTGCACCTCGACCCCGTCGGCGGTGAAGATCCGGACCAGCCGGTCGCAGGTGATGAGGGCGTCATGACCGTAGGCGGGCCGCCCCCGGTGCTCGGCGGCGCGGTCGGCCAGGTCGGAGAGGGTGGGATTCGTGGTCATCGACGCTCTCCTCGGTCACAACTGCCCTCGACGTACACCGTGCCGGTCCGGCTCATCGCGTGTCCCCCGCTCTCAACTCCCGTATGGATCCCCGCCGTCCGGACCACCAGGCCTGCACCCCGGCGACCCCCACCGCCACCACCAGCACCCCGAGCGCGGGGACGGTCAGCGACAGCGGGTCGGTTCTCAAGTGGGCCTCGCCGAGCGGGCTCTGTGTCGAGGCCAGCGCCACCGAGGTCAGGTCGATGCCCGGGGCGAGCAGGCGGATCGTCGCCCAGCCGGTGAGCGCGCCGCCCGCCGCCGCCAACACGGCCTGCGGCAGCGACTCCAGGACGAGCAGACGGCGCCCCTGGGCCCGCGTGAGGCCCATCGTGCGCAGCCGGGCCAGGAGCGCGGCGCGTTCCGGGGCGGCGCGCAGCAGGGAGAGGAGAAGAGCCAGGACGGCGTAACCGGCGCCCGCCGCCACCGCCGCCGTGTAGATGCGCCCGGCGCCCGACTGGAGCGGCGAGTCGACGTACCGGGCGCGTTCCTCGGCGCGGACCGTCACCCCGGCCGAACTGCCGGCCGCCGAGCGCAGCGCGGCCCCGCTCACCCGGTCGCCGGTCACCAGCAGCGAGGTCGGGCGGGCCGTCGTACCGGACAGTCCGGAGCGGTCGATGACCAGGAAGTCGGCGCCGGACAGGGCCGGGGTGGCGTCCCGGACGAGCACGATCCGTACGGTGACCGCGCTGGTGTCGGGCAGCCGGACGAGGAAGGGGTGCGTGCCGTACGCGCTCGCGACGGAGGGCGAGGCGAGCGCCGGGAGGACGGCATCCGAGCGCGCCGGGCGTTTCAACTGACCCTGGGAAAAGGCTCCCAGGCCCGTACGGTCCGCCAACTCCCCGTAGGAGCCGGGGTCCACGCCCACCAGCGGGACCTCTTCCAGGCCGTCCAGGGGTTTCGCGTCGTAGGTGATGCTCACCCCGGCGAGACCCCGCACGCCCGGCAATCCGCCGACCTTGGACGGCAGTTGGGCGGGCAGGGGAGCGGTCGCGTCGATGCGGGCGTCGGCGCCCACGGAGAGCAGGGCCGCGTGGTCGCGGGCGTCGCTCACGCCCGCGAGGACCGAGCCGCCGAACGCGGCCGTGGTGAGCGCGGTCAGCAGGGCCAGCAGCGGCAGGACCGCGGAGACGGACGTACGGCCCGCGCGGGCCAGCGACAGATGGGCCACCACGCCCCGCAGCCGGCCGGCCGGACGGGTCAGCCGGCGGAGCAGGAACGGGTACACGCGCACCAGCACCAGCGCCGCGATCACGCCCACCAACACCGGTGCCAGCGACACCAGTTGGTTGCCCGCCGAGCCGGACGTGCCGCTTCTGCGCAGGGCCTCCACCGCGCCGGCCGCCAGCACCAGCACGGTGAGTTCGGCGACCGTGCGGCGCCGGGACGGCCGGACGGTCGTCACGTCCTCGCGCGGGCCGTGGACGCGCACGGTCCGATGGGTGAGCGCGGCGCGCGCCGGCAGCGCGGCGCACGCGGTGAGGACGACCGCGAGGGCCGCGCCGACGGCATAGCCGCTGCGGCCCGCGGGGACGGCCAGCAGCGCCACCGTCAGGCCGACTGCCCCTGCCGGTACGGCGATCACGGCCGTCTCGGCGAACAGCCGGGCGGCCAGGCCGCGCAGGGAGGCGCCCCGGGCGCGGAGCAGGGCGAGTTCGGTGCGGCGTCGGTCCGCGCTGAGGGCGCCCGCCATGAGCAGCACGACGACGGCGACCGTGCCGGTGCCGAAGGCCGCGAGGGCGGTCAACGGACGCACACCGGAACGGAGTTGGCCGAAGCCGGTGAACACGTCGTCGAGGCCGGTGCTCACGTCGGTGTCGGGAGTGGTGTAGGTGCGGGCCAGTTGGAGGCCGGGGCCCGATTCGAGCGAGGCGACCGCGGACTTCAGGCGGTTCAGGTCGTGGACGTGCAGGGCGCGCGGGTCGGGGGCGAACTGCCAGAACGGCACCGGTGCCGCGTCCGTGCCGAGGAGGGCCGGGGCCGCGTCCTGGGCCAGCAGCAGCGCGCCGAGCCAGTACTTCGGGCGGTCCGGCGTCGGCAGGGCCACCAGGGTCGGGGTGCGCAGCAGCGGCTGGGTCGACCAGTAGGCGCCACCGGGGTCGCGCGGGGTGAGGATGCCGGTGACACGCACGGCGAGCGCGGCGCGTCCCTCGCCGGGCACGTGGATCACCGAGCCCACCCTGATGTGCAGGCTGTTGGCGGTCGCCGCGGTGACGGCGGCCTCCACCTCGGCGGTCTGCACGGTGACTCGACCGGAGACACGGGGCAACCGGCCCTGCAGCACGGTCGCGTGGGCGGCGAGGTCGCTCTGGACGGCGGGGTGGACATGCGCGGGGAGGCCGTTCGGGCGCGGTATCCAGGTGTCCGGCACGGCGGGGTCGTCGGCCGGGCGCACGCCGTACGCGGACTGGGCCGGATCGATGACGAGTGCACGGCTGACGACGGGCCGGACCCGGTCGTACTGCCCACGGAGCGTGGCGCCCCACAGAGCCGCCTCGTTCTGTTCCTGCGGGAGCGTGAAACCGGGTGCCGGGCCGGTCAGTTGGACGGAGGTCTGCCCGGGGCCCGCCTGTCGCACGGCCGCCCGCAGCCCGGCGTCCTCGTACCGGTCCACCGCACGGGGGAACGCGGCACCCAGACACGCGGTCACCGCCACGAGCAGCGCCAGCGCCCAGGCGGCACCGGGGGAGGCGCGCAGGCGGGTGCGGATCCAGGGGGCGGTCACGGGGAGGCCTGAGCCTTCGGTGACCCCTCGGCCCCCGGCATCCCCCGCGTCCCCGGTCTTCGTGTCCGCCATCTCACTCGCCCCCCTGCTCGCGAAGTGACGCCACCGCGTCGCCCCGCCGCAGCGCCAGCGCCGCCGTCACGAGCAGCGGTGTCACCGACACCGCCACCAGCAGCAACGCCACCCGTGAGACGGGCAGTTCGACCAGGACGCGCGGCACCGGGCGGGTCGCCTGGGCCGTGAGGACGATCAGGGGGATCACCGCCCGGGTCAGCACGGCGCCGAGGGCCGTGCCCACCACGAGGGCCAGCGCGACCAGGATGCCCTGCTCCGCGGCGATCATCCGGGCCAGCTGGCGGCGCGGGGCGCCCAGCGCGCGCAGGACGGCGAACTCGGCGCCGCGCTCCCGCAGCGACCCCGCCGCGCTCACCGCGAAGCCGACCGCCGCGAGCGCCGCCGCCACCAGCGCCGCCGCGGCGAACGCCGCCTCGGGTCCGGCACCGAACGGGTCGTCGCGCAGGTCCTGGGCGATCTCCTCCCGCACCACGACCTCCGTGGGATCGACATCGGGCAGCGCCCGCACCGCCGTGGCCACCGCCGCCGCGTCGCCCGGCGTCGTCCGCAGCCACCACTCGGTGGGCGTGGCACCCGTGACGAACCGCGCCGCCAACACCCGGTTCACGGACCGGAGATCGACCAGCAGCGCGCCCCCGTCCTGCGCGCTCGACGCACCCGCGTCACCGGTCGTGGGCAGTCCGCGCACCGCCGCCACGATCCGCACCGGCAGGTTCTCGCCGCCGAGGGTGATCTGCACCCGCTGCCCGGTGTGCGCGCCCGCCGAGGTCAGATAGCGGTCGGTGGCGACGGCGGTGATCTCGGGCGGCGCGGGCTGCACGACCTGGAGCCGCACGGTGACGGAGGAGATCGTCCAGATGTCCTTGCCCGGGATGTATCCCGTGCCGTAGTCGACGGTCAGCGGTTTCGTCGACGTCACCGTCGGCGGGGGCGGGTCGGAACGCGCGCCGTAGGACTCGCTGGGGGTGGCCCGCCCCTTCCAGGCGGTGGGCAGCGGCAGCGGCCGGACCGCTCCCCGGGCGTCCGTGGCGCTCAACGCGCTGACCGTGAGCCGGTGTCGGGAGGAGTGGTCGCCGGGCTGGGGCAGGTCGAGCTGGAGTCCGGTGAGGGTCAGCGGGCCGGGTGACGCGGAGACGTCCGCCGTCAGGTCGTACTGCCGTCCGTCGGTGGGGAGTTGGCCGAGCGGTTCCTCGTACGGGACGCCGTAGCGGTCCTCGACCGTGGCCGTGACGTCGGCCGTGGTCTTCGGGCCCGTGCCGCGGATGGCCGCCCGCAGCGTCAACGTGGTGGTTCCCGCCGGGATCTCGCTGCCCGCCGTGCTTCCCCGGGGTCCCAGGCCGGCCAGCAGCGCACCGGCCGAGTGCCCGGACGTCAGGTCCGGGCGCAGCAGTACCGCGTCCGACGCGTGGGCCGTGTCGAGGGCCAGCACGGTCGCCGTGCGGTCGCCGGAGAGGGACTGGGAGGTGCGGAGGGCGGGGGCGGCCTCCCGTACGCGGGGCAGGCCGGCGTAGGCCTCCGTGCGGCCCAACCCGCCGTCACCGGCGGCCAGTACACGCACCGGCACCCCGGCCTGGAAGTCGGCCTGGTCGCTCTGCGAGCGGTTCCACGAGGCGCTCTGCCCGATGGCGAGCATGCCCAGCGCCAGGGCGAGCACCAGCAGCAGCACCGGCCCGGCGCCGCGCATCGGGCGGCGGCTGAACTGCCAGCCCGCCAGCGCCGTCGGCAGGCCCCGCCCGGCGGCGGCCCGGCGCTCGGCCAGCCGTGCCACCGGCGGCAGCAGCCGTAGCGTCAGGACCGTGCCCGCGAGGAGGGCGAGGGCCGGGGCCGCGACCAGCAGGGGGTCGATGCCCAGCGTTCCGGAGGTGTCGGTGCTGACGGCGCCCGAGGTCTGCCGGTTCAGCTGCCAGTAGGCGACCCCGGCCACCACCAGCAGGCCGAGGTCGGCGCCCGCGCGCAGCGGAGCGGGCACCGCGCGGGCCCGGCCGCCCTCGAAGGACGAGGTGAGCGCGGGCAGCATCACCGCGAGCGCACAGCCCAGGGCGACGGCCGCCGCGACCGGCAAGACCCCGGACCGGCCGCCGACCGGAGTGTCCAGGTGCAGCCCGATGCGGGCCAACGCGCCCTGCCCGGCGAGGAGTTGGGTGAGCGGTCCGGCGAGCAGCGGGGCAAGGGCCGTCGCCGGTACGGCGAGCAGCAGCGCCTCCGCCGCCGACAGCCCCGCGAGCCGCGCCCGCGAACCCCCGCGCGCCCTCAACAACCGGCTCTCGCCCGCCCGTTCGGTGCTCAGCAGCCGCGCCACCAGCAGCAGCGCGTAGCCCGCGAGCAGCGAGAGCTGGAGCGCGACGATCAGCAGCGTGGAGCGGGAGACGAGCAACGAGCGGTCCAGCCGGTCGAGCACGTCCGGCAGCGAGGTCGTCGCGGCCGTGACTCCTTTCACCGCATGGCCAGTTCGCAGTGCGGCGCTGCCTGCCCCGGCGCTCTCGCGCAGGGCGCCGATCCGCCCGGTCGTCAGCGTGGAGAAGTCGGCCGACGCGAGCCACGCGGACGTCCCGGCGCTCAGCCGGCCGCCGGTGAGAGCCGAGGGATCGGCGAGCAGCGGGCCGTAGGTCGTGAAACCGGCCGTGCTGAGGCCGCGTCCGCGCAGATCGTCGAGGAGCCAGTAGGCGCCGCCCGCGACGGCGGGCCGGTAGACGCCGGTCACCAGGATGTGCGCCGCGGGCCCGCCGAGCCGGTCGGCGAGGGCGAGTCGGCTTCCCGCCTTCACCCCGAGCCCCTCGGCGGCGGTGCGGGGCAGGGCGACCTCGATGTCCCCGGAGGCCGTCGCGCGCGGGAAGCGGCCCGAGACCAGCCGCACCTGCGTCCGGTCCAGCGCCCCGAAGAAGGTGAGATCCGGGTCCCCGGACCGCGCTGCGGGCGGCTGGAGCGAACGCGGCAGGGCGTACGGTCCCGAGCGCACCAACGTCCTTACGGTGACGGGCAGTTGGTCGAAGGTCCGCTCCGCCGCCTTCCGTACGGCGCGCTCGGCGGCCGTGCTCTCGGCGGCCGGGACATCGGCCTTGACGATCAGGGCGGTGTCGGGGGCGTTGCGGGGATCGTTCAGGGAGTGCTGGAGCGCCGCGTCACCGATCGCGCCCGAGTACGCGGTGAGCGTCGTCAGGACCGCCGTCGTCAGCAGGACGGTGAGCAGCGCGGCGGCCAGCAGCAGCCGGTGCGCCCGCGCGCGTACCAGGACGAACCCCACCCGGCCCCCCGCCGCAGTCCGGAACTCTCCCGGAGATGCTGTCAGAGGGGACCGGCCGCGAGTAACCGGTTGTGGGCACTGCTTGATCGGATCGTGACCGGAATCCGGCGCCGTACGACCGGAATCCGACGCTCAGTGAACGGTGGTCAGCCCGCCGTGTTCACCATCGAGGCGGCGGCGTACGTCAGGTAGTTCCACAGCGTGTGCTCGTGCTCCTCGGACAGCCCGAGTTCGTCCACGGCGACCCGCATGTGCCTCAGCCAGGCGTCGTGCGCGGCCTGGTCGACCTGGAAGGGGGCGTGGCGCATACGCAGGCGCGGATGGCCGCGGTTGTCGCTGTACGTCGTCGGGCCGCCCCAGTACTGCATCAGGAAGAGGGTGAAGCGCTCCTCGGCCGGGCCCAGGTCCTCCTCCGGGTACATGGGCCGCAGCAGCGGGTCCCC
Organism: Streptomyces sp. NBC_00252; assembly: GCF_036187565.1. NCBI lineage: Bacteria > Bacillati > Actinomycetota > Actinomycetes > Kitasatosporales > Streptomycetaceae > Streptomyces > Streptomyces sp. NBC_00252. The sequence goes on from NZ_CP108087.1 coordinate 6,572,634, forward strand.
GGCGACGCCCTCGTAGAAACGGTGGACGAGCCGACGGAAGGTCTTCTCCCCGCCGACCTGCTCGTAGAAGGTCTGCTCCTGAAGCGTGCCGCGCCGAATCTCGTTCACACCCCCCATGGTCTCAGACGGGGCGGCCGACGACTTGAGGCCTAGGACCACTCGCCCCGCGGCCCGTACGGCAGGACAGTGGACGTATGAGCGCGCACGCTCTCGACAAGGACCTCGACGCCGTCGCCGTCTCCGCACGGGCGGAACTGGTGCGGGAGATCGGACTGAGCGGCGCCTGGGACACGGACCCCCGGTGGCGGCCGGTGTTCGCGTCGGTGCCCCGGCACCTGTTCGTGCCGTACTACTACGTCGGCTCCGCGGACGGACGGGGAGAGGACCGCCTGTGGCGCGACAGCCCCGACCCGCACACCCGTGAACGCTGGCTGCGCGGGGTGTACACCGACGGCCCGCTCGCCACCCGGCTCCGGGACGGCGAGCTGCTCTCCTCCAGCAGCCAGCCCTCACTGATGGCACGGATGCTGGCCGAACTCCGGGTGACGGACGGCGACCGCGTCCTGGAGATCGGCGCGGGCACCGGCTACAACGCGGCCCTGCTCGCCCACCGGCTCGGCGACGACCACGTCACCACCGTCGACCTGGACCCGGAGATCACCGACTCCGCCCGCGCCCACCTCGCCGACGCCGGCCACCACCCGACCGTCCTCACCGGCGACGGCGCCCGAGGAGCCCCCGAACACGCCCCCTACGACCGCGTCATCGCCACCTGCGCCCTGCCCACGATCCCCCGGGCCTGGCTCCCCCAGTGCACCCCCGGCGCCCGCATCCTGGCCCCCCTCGCCACCGGCCTGATCACCCTCACCGTCCACGACCGGGCCCGCGCGGAGGGCACCTTCCTCGACACGGCCGCGTACTTCGTCCCTCTGCGCGGCACCGAGCCGTCCGCGCGGGGCGAGATCCCCCACACCCCCGGCGACCACGAACTGCTCCGTTTCCTGCTCACCCTCACCCACGGCGTCCTGGACCCGGGGGAGGCGAGAGACCTGTGGGAGCGCGAGGGCAGACCCGGAAGGGAGCGCTACGGCGTCACGGTCACGGGTGACGGGGCGTGGGCATGGCTGGACGATCCGGAGAGCCCCCACACCTGGCCTCTCCGGTGAGCAGACAGACGGCTGGTTACTGGCCCCGCCGCACCGTGATCGTCGTCCAGGCCCCCACGTGCACCCGGTCCCCGTCCTGCAACGGCACCGGCACGAAGGGCTGGATGGGCTCCTCGCCTCCGTTCACCGTCGTACCGTTCGTCGAGTTCTGGTCGACGACCGCCCAGCTCCCGTCCGGCTGCTGCACCAGCACCGCATGCTGATGCGAAACCCCGGGGTCCTCGGGCGGCACCGACAGATCGATGTCAGGCGACTCCCCGGTGGAGTGCCGCCGACGCCCGATGGTGATCTGGTTCCCGGTCAACTGCCGCTGCTGCTCAGGGGAGTACGCGGGCAGATTGAGCCCCGCGGCCTCCGGCCCCGAACGCTGCATCATCGCCATGAAGTAGTCACGGTCGGGCCCGATCGTCGCCAGCCAGGTGGTCGGCTGCTGCTGATACGCGGGCCGTCCGGGCGGCGCCTGGGTGGAACCGGGCTGCGGATAGCCGTAGCCACCACCCTGACCGGGACCGCCAGGACCGCCGGGGCCACCGGGCCCACTCGGGGATCCGGGCGTCGGCGGGGAGATCACCCAGTCGTCGTCACCGCCGCCGAAGGGCGAGCCGCCCTGCTGCGGACGGTTCGTCTCCTGCGGGAACCCGGGCGGAGCCGGCGGCGCGGACTGCTGGAACGCCTGAGGGCCGCCGCTCGTCTGGCCGGGCCCCGCGGGCGGGGTCGGGCCGGGCGGCGGCGGGACCGGCCGGGAGGGGTCGGGGCCGCCGAAGTTCGGGGGACCCTGCGGGTTCGAGGGGTCGTTGCCGAACGGTCCGGGCGGACCCTGCCGCTCACCACCGAAGGCACCGGGCCGACCGCCGCCGAACTCGTTCTGCCCGGGGCGTTCGTTGCCGAACTGGCCACCGCCGCCCGGGGATTGCTCGTTGCCGAAGGACCCGGGCCGACCGGACGCCTCGTTGCCGAAGGGCGGTCGCGGGGGACCGGACGGGTCGTTGTTGCCGAAGGGGGGCCGGGGCGGACCGGACGGATCGTTGGCGCCGAAGGCGTTGCCACCCTGGCGCTCGCCGCCGAAGCCCTGCGCACCCGGACCACCGGGGCCGCCGCCCTGCCGGTCGTTGCCGAAGCCCTGCGCACCGGGACCGCCGGGGTTACCGGGGCCACCGGGACCGCCGGGCCCGCCCTGCCGGTCGTTGCTGAAGCCCTGCGGGCCGGGACCACCGGAACCACCAGGTCCACCGGGGCCGCCCTGGCGCTCACCGCCGAAGCCCTGCGAGCCGGGGCGACCAGGGCCGCCCTGCCGCTCGTTGCCGAAACCTTGCGAACCGGGACCTCCAGGCCCACCGGGCCCGCCCTGTCGTTCGCCACCACCGAAACCACCGGGCCCGTTCGGACCCCCAGGCGCACCAGGTCCTCCGGGCCGCCCCGTCGGTTCGCTCCCGAAGGGGGGTATGGGCTCCGCTGGCCGGTTCATCTGTGACGGCCGAGACCCCTGGTACTCGTAGGAGTCACCGCCGTACGACGGACCGGGACCCGCGCCAGGACCGCCGGGACCGGGCGGCTGCTGGAAGCGGGCCGCCGGGCTCGGGCCGGGAGACGTGGGGCGCGGCGCGGCCGGGGTGTACGACGTCGCCGTGTTCGTGAGGAAGTTCCACCGGCACTCCTCGCAGAACGGCGCACCGCCCTCACGGGGCGTACGGCACTGCGGGCACAGCTCCGCCTCGGCGGACGGGGTGCGGCCGGGCGCGGGCGGCGGGAAGCCGTAGCCGCCGCCGGGCGGCGGGGGAGGGGGCGGGGGTACGGCACCGGCCATGCGGTGACCGCAGACCTCGCACCAGTCGTCGGAACCCGACTGGTGTCCGTTCGGGCAGGTCGGCATGTCGGCGCGTCCCCCTTTCGCACAGGGTCGTTCTCGGTCTCACGGAGTCGTGCTTGCTATGTCACTTCTTTACACGAACAGTCTTTGTGGACCGTGTCTCGAGAGTCATCTCGTCGGCCTCCGCGACCTTCGCCTTCAGTCGCACAGTACCCGCCGCGGCATCGACCACGTCCACCACCTTCGCAAGCAGTTTCGCAGTATCCGCGTTTCCGGAGACGCTGGCGAGCTGAACGGCCCGTCCCAGTTTGGCCGTTGCTCCGTCGACATCTCCCGATTTGCGGAGATCGAGCCCTTGTTGGATGACCTGTGCCAGTTCGGCCTGGCCGGTGTAGTGCGCGACCTGGGGGTTGATGGACGTGGAGGCCACCATGTCGTCGGTCCACACGGCCTTCACCAGGCCCTGGGCGCCCAGGTTCTGCGTGCTGCCGTCGGGCTGCGGGACGACCAGCGAGACCCGGGCGGCCAGCATCTCCTGGCCGATGCCGGCCTCGGGGACCTCGACGCACACGTGGTAGTCACGTGACTCGTCTCCCCAGGAACCGGTGGGGTAGTCCCCGGCGCGGGGTCCGGCCTCGGTGCGCCGGTCGGTCAACTCCTCGACCCGGGGCGCGACTTGCTTGACGAACTTGATGGCCGTGCCCACCGGCGTCCACAGCCGCAGCGCGACGTCCGCGACCTCCTTGCCCATCGCCGTCTCCATCATCTGCGTGAAGTCGGCGGCGAGATGGGCCGGGTCCGCGACGATGTCGGCGGTGCCGAGCAGCGCGGAGGCGATCCCTGTGACTTCTTTCACTTCCCAGTCGGTGCCGACGCCCCGCGCGTCACAGGTGAACCGTCCGGCGCAGGAGTCGAGCGCGGCCTTCAGGTCCTCCGGCGCCTCGTGCTCGTTGCGGCCGTCGGTCAGCACGATGCCGTGGCGTATGGAGACGTCCGCCGAGGACAGCAGCCGGTCGGCGAGACGCAGCCAGGTGCCGATCGCCGTACCGCCGCCCGCGCTCAGCTTGCGCAGCGCCTGCTTGGCCTGGTCGCGGGTGCGCGCGTCGGCGACCGCGAGTCTGCCGCCGCCCGGGTAGACCTCCTTGGCGACATGCGTGCCGCCGATCACCGCGAAGTGCACACCGTCACGCAGGGTGTCGATCGCGGCGGCCGTGGCGTCGCGGGCGTTGCGCATCTTGGTCGGCGGGTAGTCCATCGAACCCGAGCAGTCGACCATGATCGCCACGGCCGCGTCCGGGCCCTGCCCCGCCGAGTACAGATGGGGCGCCGCGACCGGGCTCCCGATGGTGCCGCCGCCGGTCGAGGTGACCGTGACGATCGCGTTGACCTCGCGCCCGCCCTCCGGCAGGTACTCGTTCTGGTACACGTCGACCGAGAACTGTGGCACGTTCGACTTCGAGAAATTGGCCATGCCTGCTCTGTTCCCCCTCAAGTGCCCCACCTGGACGGGGCGATGACTATGTGCGGACCGGTCCCCTCCGGTCCGCGACCGTCCCTGTTTGTACGGCCTCAGCCGGATACTGCCCCTTGTGGCGGGGCCGGGAACGGCACGACGGCCACTGTTACGTTGTCGTGGCCCCCGCCGTCCAGCGCGTGACCGACCAGCACCTGGGCGCTGTGCAGCGGACGGACCGCCGCGTCGGCGGGGACGATCTCGGCCATCTCCTCGGCGGACTCCGCGTAGTTCCACAGCCCGTCCGTGCAGACCACCACCACACCGGGGCGGTCCGGCTTGAACGAGGCGGTGTGCGGCTCCAGTTCGTACGCGTCCGCGCCGAGCCAGCCGGTGATCGCGTGGGCACGCTCGTCGGCGTAGGCCTCCGCCTCGCTCATCAGGCCCGCGGCGACCATCTGGGCCGCCCACGAGTCGTCCTCGGTGAGCCGGGCCGGCGGTGAACTGCGGTCCACCGGGATCCAGTAGGCCCGGCTGTCGCCGACCCAGCCGACGACCAGCAGGGTCGGGGTGACGACGGAGCCGACCAGGGTGCAGGCCGGCGCGTTCTGGTGCGGGGCGTGCTCGCGGGCCGTCGCGGGCTCCTCCGCAAGGGAGTTGACCGCGTGCGAGGCCGCGATGATCGCCTCGTGCATCGCCGCCTGCGGATGCGTCCCCTGCGGCAGCGCGGCCAGCAAGGACTCACCGGCCTTCTGCGAAGCGGCCAGCGAGGCCGCGTCGGGCCGCGTCGCCGACGACACCCCGTCGCACACCACGGCGACGAGCGCGGGCGCCCCGTCCGGCAGCACACACTGCCCTACGGCGAAGGCGTCCTCGTTGCGGTGGTGGCGCAGGCCGCGGTCGCTGACCGCCGCGAGCGGGCCCAACTCCTGTTCCATGTGGTCGCGTTCGCGGGGCTGGGCGTGCCCGCAGTTCTCGCAGTAGCCGTCCGGGTCCACCCGGCCCGAGCGGCAGGCGACGCACACCTTGACGCCCTCGCCCGCGGTCGGCGGCTCGGCCGCGACCCGCGGGTCCGGCGCCTGCAGGGGGTACTCGTCGGGCTCCGGCGGCCGGTCGAACCGTACGCCCGTCGCCGCCGCGACCGGTGAACCGGCGGGCGGCAGCGGGGCGTTGGACGGCAGCGGGGTGCCGCCGGAGTCGGTGCCGGGCAGGTCCGTCGGAAGGAGGACCGCCGGCGGGGTCTCGGAGTTCTCCGGCTGCGGCACCACAGGCCAGTCCACGTCCACCGCCTCCTCGGGCGCGGGCGGCACCGCGCCGTTCATGGTGAGCGTCGGGTGGTCGTCCGGTGGCGCGGGCACGGCGGACAGGTCGTACCCGCAGGCGCCGCAGAAGCGGTCACCCGACTCCAGCGGCTCTTCGCAGCTCGGGCAGGCGGAGAGCTGGGGCATCTGCGACATCAACTACACCCACGTCCGGGGGCGGTAACGGTTGGCACGTTCCACCAGGTCGATCCTCTCCTCGCCGTCCCGTGCCAGCCGGGCCAGCGTGCGGTACGAACGCTCCAGGCCGAAGCGGAGTCCCCGCTCGTCCAGTTCGCTGCCGAGCAGCTCCCGCCGCGTGAGCGGCACGGAACCCCGGCCTCCGGAGAGTATCCAGTCCAGCGCGCAGCCGAGGACCTCGGCCGACAACCGCTCGCGCCTGACCGCGTCCAGACCGTATCCCTCCAGCGCTTCCACCTGTCCGGCGGCAGCGGTCAGATCGTCCAGGAACGGCGTGTCGTCGGGCGCCGCGACCCGCTGCCGAAGCCGCGCCCGTACGGCGGCCACGCGCGCGGCCGTGTAGTGGATCGATGCCTCGGGCACCGATTCCAGCGTCCGTACGGCACCCTGCCGGTCGCCGGTCGCGAGCTGGACCCGGGCCAGCCCGAAGGCCGCGCTCACATAGCTCGGGTCGGTCGACCACACCAGGCGGTAGTACTCCGCCGCGTTGTCCAGCTGCTCCAGCACCTCGGCGCACAGGCCGAGCGCCAGCTTCGGCGCGGGCTCGCCAGGGAAGGCGTCGTAGATCGCGTCGAACGACAGGGCGGCCGCTTCGTAGTCGCGGGTCGCCAGCGCGGCCACGCCGGTGTACCAGACCACCCGCCAGTCGTCGGGCCGCTCGTCCTCCAGCTTCGCCAGGGCGTCCAGCGCGGTGTACGAGTCGCTGTTCTCCAGCCAGGCGCGGATCTGCCGCAGCCGGGTCTCCACGGACGGCGAGGGAGCGGAGGCGAGCGCGCCGAGGAGTTCGGTCGCCGCGGTCGTCATCAGGCCCGCGAGGAAGCCCGCGTTCGGGTCGCTCGGGTCGACGTGCGGCACCGGCAGCGCGAGCGCCACGGCGGGGGAGTCGACCTCCTTGACCAGGCGCGGCGCGCTGCCGTTGAGACCGGTCAACGCCGGCGCGCTGTGCGGCCGTTCGGCAAGTGCCGTGCTGGGGCGGCCACTTGGGGCGCGCTTCGGCGGGCGGGCCGCTCTCGCCCCCAGCGTCGACACGTCGCCGACCAGTACCGGCACCAACTCCGTGTCCGTGACCTTCAGTTCGGGCCCGAACAGGGTGGACAGGGACGGGCGGGCCCGGCCGGTCTGCAGCGAGACGACCTCGCGCAGCACGCCCGTCAGCTGCTCGGCCATCTCCTGCGCCGAGGCGAAGCGCCGGGCCGGGTCGGGGTCGGTGGCGCGGACCAGGAGCCGGTAGAACGACTCGTAGCGGCGGAAGACCTCGATGTTGTCCGGGTCGGGCAGGGAGTCCACGAAGACGTTCGTGTAGCCCTGGAAGTCGAAGGTCATCACCGCGAGCGTGCGGGCCACCGTGTACAGGTCGCTCGCCACCGACGGGCCGACCTCCGCGACCTCCGGCGCCTGGTAGCCGACCGTGCCGTAGATGGCCGACTCGTCGTCGTCCATCCTGCGCACCGCGCCCATGTCGATCAGCTTGAGCTGGTCCTCGGTCTGGATCGCGTTGTCGACCTTGAAGTCGCAGTACAGCAGGTTCCGGCTGTGCAGGTGGCCGAGCGCCTCCAGGGCCTCGATGCCGTACGCGCAGGCCTGCTCCACCGGCAGCGGATCGCGCTTCCCGCCTTCCGTACGGCGGTCGTTGGCGATCTCCTTGAGGGACTTGCCGCCGACGTACTCCATGACGATGTAGCCGTCGAGCGAGCCCGTCCGCTGGTCCAGGTGCTCCACGAAGTTGTAGATCCGCACGATGTTGGCGTGCTCGATCTCGGCGAGGAAGCGCCGCTCGGAGATCGCGGCCTCCATCGCGTCCTGGTCGCCGGTGTCGAGGAGGCCCTTGAGGACCACCCAGCGGTCGGAGACCGCGCGGTCCACGGCGAGATAGACCCAGCCGAGACCGCCGTGCGCGAGACAGCCCACGACCTCGTACTGGCCGTGCACGATGTCGCCGGTCTCCAGCTTGGGCGTGAACGAGTACGGGTTGCCGCACTTGGTGCAGAAGCCCTCCGTGCGCCCCGGGCTCTCGCCGCGTGCCCGGCCCACCGGAGCACCGCAGTCCGAGCGCGAGCAGAACCGCTTCCGCTCGGGCACCTCCGGGTTCTCCAGCACCATCTCGCGCGGGTCCGGCCGCGGCACCCCCGGCACCTGCACCAGACCGACGCCGAGCCGGCCGCGGCTGGAGGTCCCGGACGACGAGCCGGAGCTGCGCACCGACACCGAACGGCCGGTGGAGCGGCCCGACTCGGAGCGCGAGAGCCGCCCCGACACCGAGCGCCGCGACTTCGACGACTGCGACGACGTACGCGAACTCCGGCTGCTGGTACGGGAACTGCCGCTCCCCGAACCGCGCGAGCCCTTGCCGCTGGCCATCCCCGTGGGCGGTGAACTGATCGCCCCGGTCGCCGACACCACCGGCGCCAGACCGCACGTGTCGCAGTACAGCTCGCCGCCGCCGACGTCCTCGTACGAGCCCTCGCAGCCCGGCCGTTGACACGTCCGCTGTGTCCCGCTCATGACCGACCCCGCTTCTTTCTCGTCACTCACGCGCCCGGCCCCCTCTGGTCCTCGGGACCGCCCTGCGGGCGCGCCCGCGGAGCGCTGAACTGCTCGGCCGCCGCGTGCTGGTAGCGCAGCACCGCCTGCTCGGCGACACGCAGGTCGCAGGGGGCGCTCCACAGCATGCGGCGGGCCGCGTCGTACCGCTCGACCAGCAGCGGGTCCTCCGCGAGGCCGTGCCGGGCCACCTTCGCCTTGTACGCGTCGAGACGGCCGCGCAGCTCCGCGCGGACCGCCAGCGGCTGGGTGACCGCCGTCAACGACTCGCGGGCGCGCAGCAGTTCGTCCTCCGCCTTCTGCTCCAGGGACTCCAGGAGCGGCGACAGACGGTGCCACTGAGCGTGTCTGCGATACTCGGCGGCCGTCGACAGCTGCTCCTGGAGCACCGTCGGCGGGCCGCTGACGACCGGCACCTCCGTGGCCGCGATCTTCGCGAGGACCTCACCGCGCGCGGTGCGTGCCTCGGCGAGCGTGCGGTCCGCGCGCGAGAGGACGTCCCGCAGTTTCACCAGCCGTGCCTCCGCGTCCTGCCGGACGGTCAGCACCGCGTCGATCTCGCGCCGCACGTCCTCCAGGGCGCGCGCCTCCCGGTCGTAGACCGTGGTGTCCGGACGGCCGCCGCCGGGGGCCGAACTCCCTTGCGCCCGCACCCAGAAGGCCAGCGGGTCGGAGACGACGCGCTCGCGCAGGTCGGTCAGGACGCGGGTGATGCGCTCCAGGTCGTCGCCCGCGGGGTGTTCGCCCGGGCGGACGCCGACGGAGTGGGCGAGCTGGCGGGTGCGCTGCAACTCCGCGGCCAGTAAATCGATCCGGGCGGGCAGCGCCGACCACACCGCGTCCGAGGTGACGACCATGTCCAGCGAGTTCGCGTACAGGTCGTTCATCTCGTCGACGAGGGCGCTCAGCGAGAACTGGTGGCTCAGCTTGCTCGAACCACCGGTCAGCGTCGGCAGGTTGGCGGTCGCCGCGGTGGCACCGGCGACCGTGACGGACTCGCCGCGCAGCAGCTCGGTCAGCTCGACCAGGTCCTCACGGCTGGACCAGCGGCGCCGGGCCCGGATGCTCTGGGCGGCGTGGAACGCGTCCGTGTAGGCGTCGAAGTACGCCCACAGCAGCGTGATCGACGCGTCCGTGGCCGCCCACCGCTCCTTGGTCGTGCCCGTCAGCTCGGCGCCCTCGAGGAGTCTGCGGCCCGCGTGGTCCTGGAGGGCGAGGAGCGAGGTCTCGATGGCCTCGTGCTCCGCGCCGAGCCGCGCCAGCGCACGGTCCACCTCGTCCCGGTCCATTACCGGCCCGGGGGGTCCCGTGACGCCCATCGATCACCTCTCGCTGCGTTGTGTTCCGTCGAAGTCCGTGTCGCCGTGCCGTAGTTGATGACCCGTCACGTGTAGTGCGGGGTCGGCGGATCGGCCGACTCCGAATCCTTGCCCAGCGTCGGCAGCAGCCATTTCGTGTACGACGCCCGCCAGCCGTCGGGGCTGGTGCGGTAGGTCTCCAGTATTCGGTTGACCCGGCGTACCAGATCGGTGGCGTCCTTGTTCATCGCCACGCCGTAGTACTCATTGGTGAAGGTGGTGCCCTTCAGCTCCACCGTCGGGTCCTGCGCGGCCTGGCTCGCGGCGAGCGCTCCGTCGGTCACCACCGCGTCCGCCTGGCCGAGTTGGAGCTCCACCAGGCAGTCCAGCTGGTTGGCGACCGGGGGCAGGATCTTCACGCTGGAGGGCAGCTTGCCGCTCGCCTTGTCGTCGGTCAGCCGGTCGTTCGCCGTGGAACCCGACGCCGAGCAGACCCGCTTGCCGGCCAGGGACCCGTCGTAGCCGGTGATCGTCGACGCCTTCGGGGCGAGAACCTGCTGGCCGGTGAGGAAGTACGGCGCGGAGAAGGCGACTTGGCCGGCCCGGTCGCAGGTGATCGTCATCGTGCGGACCACCATGTCGACCTGCTTGTCCTGGACCGCCGGGATGCGCTGGTTGGTCGGTATGGCCAGGAACTGGACGCTGTTGGCGGTGTACGAGCTGCCGAAGATGTTCTTCGCGATGGCGGTGACCAGGTCGATGTCGAAGCCCTCCAGGTCACCGGAGGAGCTGTTGGGGTTGCGATAGCCCCAGCGGTAGCTGTTCTGGTCGATGCCCACCTTCAGCACACCGCGTGACTTGATGGCGTCGATCGTGGTGCCGTCGGCGTCCGAGGGCGACGGGCTCTGGTTCTGCACCGTGCTCTCGTCGCACTCGGGGGCCCGGGCCTGGGTGCCCTGGACCGTCCGCTGGCCGCCGAGGTCCGCACCCGCCTCGCCGCGCGACTGGGTCAGCGGCAGCAGCAGCACGAACGCGACCGCGAGGACGCACACGAGCGCCATCGCGCCCACCCCGCCCCAGCCGCGCAGGCTGGCCCGCAGTCGGCGCACACCGCTCAGCCGGCGAAAAAAGTCACCGCGTGCTCGCATCCTCACGCCCCCTTTCACCGGTACTCCGACAGCCTGCGCCCGATGCCCAGGACCGCGCCGGCCGCGCCGAGCGCCGCGAGCACCGCGGCCCCGACGGTGAGGCCGGTCATCGCGTCCAGGCCGTCGCCCGCGGACTTCCTGAACTCGCTCGTCTCGTGCTGCAGTGCCGTGTTCAGCGAGGCGTCCACGGCCTTGAAGCACTCGCCGGTCGCCCCGTTCTTGCCGATGACACCGTCACGGGCCTGCTGGTAGAGGCCCTTCTCGTTGTCGTCGCTGACCTTCGCGTGGCGGGAGATCCACACCTTCATCGAGCTGTTGGCGACCGCGACCGGCTTGCGGCCCGCGGAGTCGTCGGCGAGGGAGTCGGCCAGCTTCAGGCCCTTGCCGAGCTTGGCTATCTCCTGGTCGTATCCCCAGTCGTAGGCGTCCACGACCGTCTTGTCCGGCAGTGTCTTCGTCTCCGCGCCCCGGCTGACCAGCGTGAGGTTCTCGTCGCTGCGTGCCTTCAGGGAGGCGATCCGGGCGTCGTGCAGCACGTTCAGCGACTGCACGCCGTGGTCGTACGAGGCGTTCAGGCCCGCGCGGGCGACGGTGTGGCCGACGACCAGCCACAGCAGGGCGACGGCGGTGGCGGCGGAGGCGGCGACCAGGCCGTGGTTCAACACCCGGTTCGTCCGCTGGTAGTTGCGCCGCTGGGCCCACGCCAGGCCGGCGAGCGCGAGGAGCCCGAGGGCGATCGCGAACCACGGGTACGGCGTCGCGTCCCCGTAGTCGTCGCTCAGCCGCTGGTTCTCCGTCGTGTACAGGTCCTCGGCCTTGGGCAGCATCTTGTTCTGCATGGTGTCGTTGGCGGCCCGCAGATAGGCGCCGCCCACCGGGAAGCCCTGCCGGTTGTTGGCGCGGGCCGACTCGACCAACCCCTTGTACTCCGGCAGGAGTTCGTTGAGCTGTCGGATGGTCGTCGCCGACGACGAGCCCGGGTCGGTGTTCGCCGCGGCCGTCACGAGCTTCGCCGCGGCCGTCCTGATGTCCGCCTCGTACTGGTCGCGGGTCGCCTGTGTCTCCTGGAGGCCCGCCAGATAACCGCTCGCTGCCATCGTGTTGGCGTCGGCCAGCGAGCGGTAGATGTCCGCCGCGTCCGAGCTGAGCGGCTGGCTGTGGTGGAGGACGTCGTCGGCCGCCGTCGCGCGGCTGTCGGTCTGCCAGGCGGTGACCGCGCCGAACGCGACCACCAGCACGGCCAGCAGCGCGCCGATCGCGCGCAGCCGGCCCGGCTCGGTGGTGGCCGCGGCGCGCAGCCGGTCGACGCCCTCGGCGAGTGCCGTACGGCGCGCGGGCGCCGCGTCAGGCGTACGCCGGGGCGCGGGCGCCCCGGACCTGGCCGGCTGCGGCGGCAGCACCGGCATTGTGGGCACGGCGGAGCCCGGTGGCGCCGTACTGCTCTTCGGCGGTTGTGTCACTGCTGACCTCCCCCAGGGTCATCCCGTCGCCGCAAGTATCGCCGCCAGGACTGACATTCCGCACCGGCCTTCACTGGATCTTGATCGGATCGCAGCGCGGCCACCGGATTTCCGGCACCACACAACGCCCCGCACCGCCCCCCTGTCCATGAATACGCCGTGGGAATCTGTTCGGTTCCCGGGTGTCAGTGCTCGTAGGAGGCCCTGGCCCGCGCGTGTGCCTCGGCCGGGGCGCCCACATGGTCCAGACCGAGCAGGACGGATCCGAGGACCGGCCGCGCGGTGACGACCGTCGCCACCGCCTTGGGTGCCTTGGCGGCCAGCAACTCTCGTATACGGTCGTCCAGTTGGGGATGCCGGGCGGCGAGGACGCTGCCGCCGAGCAGCACCGGCGCCTCCTCGTCGAGCAGGTCCAGGCGGGTCAGCGCGACCGTCGCCATGGCCACGACCTCCTCCGCCATCCGGTCCACGATCGAACGGGCGACCGGGTCGCCGTCCGCCGCCGTCGCGAACAGCACCGGCGTCAGCTCGTGCCGCCGGTGGTGCTCGACGTGTTCGAGATGCAGCGCCTCGATGAGGCCGTACATCGAGTCCAGGCCGAAGTACGCGGGCAGCGTGCGCGCCAGCGCCGTGGGACCGCCGCGGCCGTCCTCGGCGCGGGCCGCGTGCCACAGGGCCTCCTCGGCCAGGCCCCAACCGCCGCCCCAGTCACCGGAGATGCGGCCGATCGCCGGGAAGCGGGCGGTGCGGCCGTCGGGGCGCATGCCGACGCAGTTGATGCCGGCCCCGCACACCACGGCGACACCGCGCGGCTCGGGTATGCCCGCCCGCAGGATCGCGAACGTGTCGTTGCGCACCTCGATGCTGCCGCCCCACCCGCGCGCGTGCAGCGCGGCGGCCAACTGCTCCTCCTCCACCGGGAAGTCGGCGTTGGCGAGACAGGCCGACACATGCTCCACGGCGCTCACCCCGGCCTCCGCGAAGGCGCGGGCGACGGCTTCGGCGACGGTGTCGACGGCCGTCCCGATGCCCACGACCGGGGGCCGGAACCCGCCGCCGCGGGCGGTGGCGAGGACGGTCCCGTCGGCCGCCACGACCGCGACGTCGGTCTTGCTGTTGCCCGCGTCGACGGCGAGGACACTTGCGGTCAGGCCCACGCGAGGTGCTCCCGGTTGTGCGCGATCAGCTGGTCGGTCAGGGCTTCGGCGTACTCGTACTGGCCGATCAGGGGATGCGAGAGCAGCGCCCGGAACACCCGGTCCCGGCCGCCGCGCAGCGCGGCCTCCAGAGCGAGGTCCTCGTACGCCGTCACGTTGGCCATCAGCCCCGCGTACAGCGGGTCGACGTCCGCCACGGCAAGGGGAGTCGCCCCCTTCGCGCCGACGGCCGCCTGCACCTCGATCACCGCGTCGTCCGGCAGGAACGGCAGCGTCCCCTTGTTGTACGTGTTCACCACCTGGTACGGACTCCCGCCCCCGCCGAGCAGCGAGGCGGCGAGGTCGACGGCGGCCTCGGAGTAGTAGGCCCCGCCCCGCTTGGCGAGCAGCGCGGGCTTCTCGTCGAGGGCCGGGTCGGCGTACATCTTCAGCAACTCGCGTTCCATCTCGGCCACTTGGGAGGCCCGCGACGGCTTCGTGTGCAGTTCGCGCACGACCTCGTCGTGCGCGTAGAAGTACCGCAGGTAGTACGACGGGACCACGCCGAGCCGGTCGATGAGGACGCGGGGCAGGCTCAGGTCGGCGGCGATGGCGTCGCCGTGTTCGCCGAGCAGCTTGGGCAGCACGTTCTCGCCCTCGGGACCGCCCAGCCGCACACCGGTCTCCCAGGTGAGGTGGTTGAGGCCCACATGGTCGAGGTGCACATCGGTCGGGGTGACCCCGAGGAGCCCGGCGAACTTCCGCTGGAAACCGATCGCCACGTTGCACAGGCCGACCGCCTTGTGGCCGGCCTGGAGCAGGGCGCGGGTGACGATCCCCACCGGGTTGGTGAAGTCGATGATCCACGCGTCCGGGTTGGTCCTGCGGACCCGCTCCGCGATGTCCAGGACCACCGGTACGGTCCGCAGCGCCTTGGCGAGGCCGCCCGCGCCGGTGGTCTCCTGGCCGACGCAGCCGCACTCCAGCGGCCACGTCTCGTCCTGCTCACGGGCCGCCTGGCCGCCGACGCGGAGCTGGAGCAGCACCGCGTCCGCGCCCTCGACACCGGCGTCCAGGTCGTCCGTCGTGACGATCCGGCCGGGGTGCCCCTGCTTGGCGAAGATACGGCGGGCCAACCCGCCCACCAGCTCCAGGCGTTCGGGCGCCGGGTCGACGAGGACGAGTTCCTCGACGGGCAGGGTGTCCCTCAACCGGGCGAAGCCGTCGATGAGTTCGGGGGTGTAGGTCGATCCTCCGCCGACCACGGTGAGTTTCATACGGGGTTAACCCTTCACTCCGGTGAGCGTGACACCCTCGACGAACGCCTTCTGCGCGAAGAAGAACACGAGGATCACGGGGGCCATGACCAGTACGGTCGCGGCCATGGTGAGATTCCAGTCGGTGTGGTGCGCGCCCTTGAACGACTCCAGGCCGTAACTCAGTGTCCAGGCACCGGGGTTCTCGGACGCGTAGATCTGCGGACCGAAGTAGTCGTTCCAGGCGTAGAAGAACTGGAAGAGCGCCACGGCCGCGATGCCCGGCTTGGCCATCGGCAGCACGACCCGCACCAGGGTCTTGAACTCGCCGCAGCCGTCGACCTTCGCCGCGTCCAGGTACTCGTTCGGGATGGTCATCAGGAACTGCCGCAGCAGGAAGATGGAGAACGCGTCGCCGAACGCCATCGGGATGATCAGCGGCCACAGCGTGCCCGAGAGGTCCAACTGCTTCGCCCAGAACAGGTACATGGGGATGATCACGACCTGCGGCGGCAGCATCATCATCGAGATGACGAGCATCAGCGACAGATTCCGGCCCCGGAAGCGGAACTTGGCGAGCGCGTACGCCACCGGGATCGACGACACGACGGTCAGGACGGTGCCGAGACCGGCGTAGATCAGCGTGTTCTTCCACCAGGTGAGGAAGCCCGGGGTGTCGAAGACCTTCTTGTAGTTGCCCCACTCCCAGGTGTGCGGGATGAGGTCGCGGCTCAGGGCCTGGCTGTCGCTCATCAGCGAGGTCAGGAACACGAACACGAACGGCAGCGTGAAGAAGAGCGCGGCGGCGACACCGAGCGCGTGGACGGCGATCCACTCCATGAACGCCTTGCGGCGGGCGGTGCGCTCGGCGGGGGTCACCGGCGCCCTCAACTCCACCGGCTTGTCGAGTACTTGGGCCATGCTCAGTCACCTGCCAGGTTGAGGCCGCCCCGGCGCCGCATCAGGAACGCGGTGAACACCATCGACAGGGCGAACAGGACGAGTGCCACCACGCAGGCCGAGCCGTAGTCGAAGCGCTGGAAGCCGAGGTTGTAGACGAGCTGGGGAAGGGTGAGCGTGGACTTCTCCGGGTAGCCGGGCTCGAACTGCGTGCCGGCGCCCTGGATGACACCGGACGCGACCTTCCCGGCGATGAGGGGCTGTGTGTAGTACTGCATGGTCTGGATCACGCCGGTGACCACGGCGAACATCACGATCGGCGAGATGTTCGGCAGCGTGACGTACCGGAACCGCTGCCAGGCCGACGCGCCGTCCAACTCCGCTGCCTCGTACTGCTCTTGGGGTACGTCGAGCAGCGCGGCCATGAAGATGACCATCAGGTCGCCGATGCCCCAGAGGGCGAGCAGGGTGAGCGCCGGCTTGGACCAGGTCGGGTCGTTGAACCAGCCCGGGGCCGGGATGCCGACCTTCTCGAGGAGCGAGTTGACGGGCCCGGTACCGGGGTTGAGGAGGAACGCGAACGCCATCGTCGCCGCGACCGGCGGCGCGAGATACGGCAGATAGAACAGCGTCCGGAAGACCCCGGTGGCCGTCTTGATCTTGGTGATCAACAGCCCCACGCCGAGCCCGAACACGACCCGGAGCGAGACCATCACCACGACGAGCCACAGGGTGTTGCGCATCGCGGGCCAGAAGTACGGATAGTTCTTGAAGACGTACGTCCAGTTCTTCGTCCCCACCCACGTCGGCGGCTTGAAGCCGTCGTAGTGCATGAACGAGAAGTAGACCGTCGAGATCAGCGGGTACGCGAAGAAGACCGCGAAGCCGATCAGCCAGGGCGACATGAAGGCGAGGGTGCGAAGCGCCTGCTTCCGCTGTTTCGCGGCGAGGCCGGGCGGGCGGTGCTTCTTCGCCAGGGTGACTGTGCTCATGCTGGGGCTACTTCGCCTGTGCGATGTCGGTGTCGATCTGCTTGGCGGTGCTCTTCAAGGCGGAGTCCAGGTCCTTCACCTTGCCGCTCTCGTAGTCGTAGCCGAGGTTCTGGATCGTCGTCAGATACACACCGCCGTTGATGGAGGCGGGACTTGTCGTCGAGTACTGGTTCGACGCGATGTCCAGGAACGTCTTGAAGCGCGGGTCGTACTTCAGCTTCGGGGACTTGAGGGCGGCGAGCGTCGAGGGCACGTTGTGGATGCCGTTGGAGAAGTTCACCACCGCGTCCGTGTCCGTGGTGATGTACTTGACGAACTCCCAGGCCGCGTTCTGCTTCTTGCTGGTCGCGGCGATACCGGTGATGGTGCCGGTGATGTAGCCCTTGCCGTACTGGGCGACCTGGTCGTCCGGCACGGGCAGCGGGGCAACTCCGATGTCCAGCTTGGGATTTGCCGCCGTGGCCATGCCGAGCCGCCACTCGCCGTCCAGCTGCATCGCGACCTGGCCGGTGTGGAAGGGGTGCTTGTCGCCCCACTCGTCACCGAGCGTCGAGCGGTAGCTCTCCAGCTTCTTGAATCCGCCGAGTTCGTCGACGAGCTTCTTCTGCAGCGTGAAACCGGCCTTGAACGCGGGGTCCGTGGCGAGCGCCGACTTGCCGCTCTTGTCGAAGTACGTCGGCGAGAACTGCGCGAAGATGTGCTCGGTCGTGGTCTCCCAGCCGTGGTAGTCCGGCATGAACCCCAGCTGCGAGTACGTGTTGCCCTTGCTGATCGTGAGCTTCTTCGCGTCGGCCTCGAACTCGGACCACGTCTTGGGCGGGCTGGTGATGCCGGCCTTCGCGAACTCCGTCTTGTTGTAGTAGAGCCCGTACGCGTCGCCCAACAGGGGGGCGGTGCAACGGTTTCCGTCGAACTGGGTGTACTCGTTCATCGCCTTCGGGAACGTCGTCTCCGGGTCGATGCCGTCCTTCTTGAAGAAGGGATTGAGATCGACCAGGGCGCCCGACGAGCAGAACTTGCCGACGTTGTTCGTGGTGAACGACGAGATCACGTCGGGCGACTTGCCGCCACCCGTGCGCAGCGCCTGGTTGATCTTGTCGTCGGTCATGTTGCCGACGACGTTCACGTGGATGTTGGGATGCGCCTTCTCGAACCCGGCGACCATGGCTTTCACGGCGCTCAGCTCGGAGGCCGCGCTCCAGGCGTGCCAGAAGTTGATGGTCACGTCCTTCGAGGCGTCGTCGGACGCACCGGACGAGGACTGTCCCGTACAGGCGGTGGCAAGCAGGGCGAAGGAGGCGGACGCGGCGAGCGCGATGACCGCTTTCCGGGATATTCCGGGCATGACGAGGTCTCCCAAGGACAGGGCGGGGTGTGGTGTGGGTGGTTGAGAGGCGCCGGGTGGGGCCGGGCGGACCGGGGTGGTGCGGTGGTGCGGAGTTAGACCGGACGGGCCGGGTGGAGCTTGGCGGTGCGGGTGGTGCGGGTGGTGCGGGTGGTGCGGGTGGTGCGGGTAGGGCGGAGTCGCTCCGAGGGAGCCGGGCAGGGCGGTCGGTTCGGGGAAGCCGGTGGTCGAGGTCGGTTCAGGGAAGCCGGTGGGTGAAGTCGGTTTGCGGGAGCCGGAGTTGGACGGTCGGGGGGCGTGGGTTCAGCGGGAGGTGTCGAAGACCTCGTCGCGGGTGGTTGCCAGCGCGCTCTCCAACGCGCCGCGCAGCACGGGGTGTTCGTGGACGTCGCCGACGACGAGCCGGGGCCGTGACGCCGCCAGCTCCTCCAACTCGGCCTGGACCAGGGCACGGAGAGGTTCGCCGCCCGCGGCAAGCGAGCCACCGCTGAGGACGACGAGTTCGGGGTCGAGCACGGACACGAGCGAGGCGAGACCGGTCGCGAGGTGGGTCGCGTAGATCTCCAGGAGCTGCCGCTGAGGCCCGGTCGTGTGGTCGGCGGCGGTCGCGACGAGGGCGGCGGCGACCTCGGCGTACGGACCCGTCGGGATCTCGGTGATGCCGAGTTCCCTGGCGAGCCCGGGCAGGGCCTGCGAACCGGCCAGGGCCTGGTAACCACCGCTGTTGGCCTTGGTCACCTGGCGGACCAGGGGCGCGCCCGGCACCGGCAGGAAGCCGACCTCGCCCGCGCCGCCGGTCCAGCCCCGGTGCAGCCGGCCGCCGAGGACCAGGGCGGCACCGAGACCGCCCTCGTTCCACAGCAGCACGAAGTCGCCGTGCCCGCGCGCCGCGCCGAGCCGCTGCTCGGCGATGGCGACGAGGTTCACGTCGTTCTCGTACTCCACCGGCATCGGCAGCGCGGCGGCGAGTTCGTCGAGCAGCGCGGGGGAGTGCCAGCCCGGCAGGTGGGAGGCGTACCGCAGCCGGCCGGTGTTCGGGTCGAAGGCGCCCGGGGTGCCGATGACGAGGCGGTGGACGTCGTCCCGGGCGAGCCCGGCGGCTTTCACCGCACCGTCGAGGGCGTCGGTCACCTGCCGCACGACGGGCTGGGCGGGCCGTCGGCCGGGTGTGGCGAGCTCGAACTCCCCCACCGTCCGGCCGGTGACGTCGGCGACGGCGGCGCGGATGCGCTCCGGCGTGACGTCGAGCCCGGCGGCGTACGCGGCACCCGGATTGACCACGTACAGCTGGGCGTTGGGCCCCGGCCGCCCCTCGCTCGTCCCGGTGGCGAGCACGAGCCCCGCCGCTTCGAGCCGGGCGAGCAGCTGGGACGCGGTCGGCTTGGAGAGGCCGGTGAGCTTGCCGATCCGGGTACGGGACAGCGGGCCGTGCTCCAGGAGAAGGTCCAGGGCGGCGCGGTCGTTCATGGCGCGCAGGACGCGGGGGGTGCCCGGGGTGCCGGTGCCCGGGGTACCGGAGGTTCCTGCCATGTCTACGCCACCTGCCTTTCGAACTCTCGGAACACTCGACTCTCGAACCGCTCAGCCTGTCACGTGATCACTGTTAGGAAAGTTTCCAATTGGGTGGGAGGAACGTAAGCCCGGGGCGAAGGGGGCGTCAATAGACACCGCCCCCGAGGCAACAGACTCGTTACCTGCGGGGGCGGTGAGGTCGGCCCGGGTGGGGTGGGGGGTGGGGAGGTCGCGAGGAATGGGGGGCGAGCCTGTGGAGGCGACCGGATCGCGGCTTCGGCGCGACGGGTAAAGGTGCAGGTGGGGCGAGGCGTACCGGATGTTCGGTGAGCCGGGGGCGGGTGCCGAGGTCTTCTCGCTCATGCGGGAGAGCGGATTGCCTCCGTGTCCAGGACGGGATACGGGGCCGGGAGGACGAGGGGTGCGGAGTCTCGCGCCGGTGTTCATCTCGCGATACAGCTCGCGCCCTGCGATTCCGCCGCCGTTCAATCGAACGGGTGTGCTGAACCGTTCCGCCCGCCCCCGACCCCGCTCATCCGACCCCGCTCACGCGACCCGGCACCCCGATACGCCCCCTACAACTGCCGTCCCGAAGGCCGCTGCGAAGCAATGGGGGATGTGGCCGCCACCTGGGGCGAATCCGCGTTGGAGTAGACAGACGGTGCCGCGACCGACTCCGTGGGGTCTGCCGCGTCCTCCACCGGGTCGGCCGTCGCGCCGCCGACGATGCGGATGTTCGCCTCGTCGAAGGCCCGCTTGACCCGCCACCGCAGTTCTCGTTCGACGCTCACCGACTTGCCCGGCATCGTCCTCGCGGAGAGGCGGACGACCATCGAGTCGATGAGGACGCTGTCCAGGCCCAGGACCTCGATCGGGCCCCACAACAGCTCGTTCCAGGGCTCTTCCTTGCTCATCCGCTCCGTGACCGCGTCCAGCGTGGCCTTGACGCGGTCCAGGTTCTCGGAGGCCTTCACCGTCACGTCCACGCCCGCCGTCGCCCAGCCCTGCGACAGGTTGCCGATGCGCTTGACCTCGCCGTTGCGGACGTACCAGATCTCGCCGTTGGCGCCGCGGAGCTTGGTCACGCGGAGGCCGACCTCTATGACCTCGCCGGAGGCGACGCCCGCGTCGATCTGGTCGCCGACGCCGTACTGGTCCTCGAGGATCATGAAGACGCCGGAGAGAAAGTCCGTGACGAGGTTCCGGGCGCCGAAACCGATCGCCACGCCCGCCACACCGGCGGAGGCCAGCAAAGGCGCCAGGTTGATCTCGAACGTCGCCAGGACCATCAGGGCGGCCGTGCCCAGGATCACGAAGGACGCGACCGAGCGGAGTACCGAGCCGATCGCCTGCGAGCGCTGGCGGCGGCGTTCCGCGTTGACCAGGAGGCCGCCCAGCGCCGTGCCGTCCACCGATTCGACCGTGCGGTTCATCCGGTCTATCAGCTTGGTGATGGCCCGCCGCACCGTCATTCTCAGGACCGCCGCGATGACCACGATCAGCAGCACCCGGAGACCGATCGCCAGCCAGGTGGACCAGTTCTGCTCCACCCAACTGGCCGCGTTGGTCGCGCTCTCCTGGGCGTCCTGGAGCGTGGGCACGGTCACCGCGGTCCCCGAGGGGCTCGGAGAGGGCGACGGCGTGGCGGCGGCCAGTAGGACGGCGGACAAGGACACGGCAGGTACCTCCAGGTGCTGCGTCCGCCCTCCGGCATGGTCCGACAGGGGCAAGGTCACGAATAGGTCACCAAGAGGGCGGGCCCACCACACTATCGGGGCATCGTGTGTGGATCGTTGCCGTGTTCAGGGGAGAGGCTGTGCTCAGCCGGGAATGAACAGGTGGGACCGACCGACACCCGTCCCGGCCCCGCATCACATGTGGTCGAAAACACTCCCAGCCCGTTACCGGGACATGGTGGCGCTTCCACCAGGCATGAGGGGAGACTGACTACAGATCGTCCCGGCGCGAGCCACGTGCCGCAGACGCACAAGGAGGCATCCGTGCCGCATGTCCTGGTCCTCAACGCGTCGTACGAGCCACTCGGCGTCGTACCGCTCCGCCGCGCGCTCGTCCTCGTCCTGGAGAACAAGGCAGTCTCCCTTGAGGAATCCGGCGCCTTTATGCACAGCGCAACCGTCACTGTCCCCGCACCCAGCGTGGTCCGGCTCAAGCGATTCGTACGGGTTCCCTATCGGGGGCCCGTTCCTCTTACCCGCCGGGCGCTCTTCGCGCGTGACGGGGGCCGGTGCATGTACTGCGGTGGCGTCGCAACCAGCGTCGACCATGTCATTCCGCGCAGCCGCGGGGGCAAGCACGTCTGGGACAACGTGGTGGCGTCCTGCCGCCGCTGCAACCACGTGAAGGCCGACCGACACCTCTTCGAGATCGGCTGGCGGCTGCGCCACAAACCCGCCCCACCCACCGGCCTGGCCTGGCGCATCATCGGGACAGGTCACAGGGACCCGCGCTGGCTGCCGTACCTGCAGCCATACGGCGCGGAGGACGCGATGGCCCGGATCGACGGCATCTCCGCCTGACGATCCGGGCTTTTGTGTACCCCGGTACGGCGGTACGGAGTCGTCCGCCCCGGCAGCCCCCCGTGCTGCCGGGGCGGACCGTCATGCGTAGCGCAGCTCGCCCGGCCGCACCGACCGCCGCAGCAGCGGCAGCGACGTGGCGGCCGCCAGCACGCAGGCCGCGTACACGCCGACCGGCACCAGCAGCGCCGCGTACGGCACCGGCACGTCCGTGTACCGGGAGACGGCGGCGCCGTACCAGAAGCTGATCGCCGTACCGCCGAGGCCCGCCACCGCGATCGCCGGGAACAGCGGCAGCGCGGTCTCCAGGAGGAGCGCGCGGGCCAGTACGGCGTGCGGCACCCCGGCCGCCGCCTGCGCGGCCAGACCCCGGCGCCGCACGGCGAGGGACTCGGCGCTGCTCACGGCGAGGGCGGTCAGGGCGAGCGCGAGGGCGACGAGGACCGCGGCGGCCGTGAGGTCGATGCCGGTCGTGTAGTACGCCATGCGCGTGGCCAGGTGTCCCGTGCGGCGCCTCTCGGTCAGGTCCGCGAGCAGGATCTGCCGTACGCCCGCGAAGCCCGACCCGACGACCGTCACCAGCAGCAGTGCCGCGTGCGTGCGGGCGGTCGACCAGGGGTCCTCGCGCAGCCGTTCCGCCGCGATCAGCAGGGCGGGGCGCGAGGTGCCGGCGGCGAAGCCCTCACCCAGTTGGCGGGACGAGGCCCCGGAGAGCCAGATCGCGATCAGGCTGACCAGGACGGCCAGCACGAGGACCGTCACCGGGCCGAGCCCGAAGGACACGGGGCTGCCGAAGACCGGGGTCAGCGCGAGGGCCGCCAGCGTCGCCGCGAGCAGCCGGGTCGCCGTACCGGCCGGCCGGCCCGGTCCGCGCACGGGCCGTACCCGCCGGACCCGTCCGAGCGGATCGGCCACCACCCGGCGCAGCGCCACCGCGCTCACGACCGCCCCCAGCACCGGTACGGCGACCACGACGACCCCGGCCCAGGCGGTCGCGTACGGCAGCAGCGGTACGGCGACCGCCGCCGTCGCCAGCACCGCACCGGCCAGGCACGCGAGCCCCGACTCCAGCGCCGCGATCCGCCGCACCTGCCACGGCCCGGCCCCCGCCAGCCGCAGCGCGGCCAGCCGCCGGTCCCGGTGCACCGCCCCGATCCGGGCGCACTGCCCGAGGAACCCGAGCACGGGGATGAGCAGCAGCCCGAGCGCCAGGCTCACGTTCCGCCGGTCGCCGGGGGAGTCGAACAGCCCCGACCCGAAGGGCACCGAGGAGAACCCGTCCAGCGACAGCAGCGCCACGACGGCCAGTCCGATCCCCGTCGCCAGCGCGGCCCCGAAGGCGGTGAGCCCGACCCGCCACCACTCCCGGCGGTCCGAACCCCGGGTGAGCAGCCAGGCCAGCCGCAGGTCCGTGAGCAGCGCCCTCATGCCGTCACCTCCGCCGCCACGGTCCCGTCGGTCAGCCGCAGCTCGCGGTCCGCGTACGCCGCGACCTGTGCGTCATGGGTGATCAGCAGGACCGCCGCACCGGACTCGCGGGCCGTCGTGACCAGGGCCGTCATCACCTGCTCGCTCGCCAGGGAGTCCAGCGCGCCGGTCGGTTCGTCCGCGAAGACGACCTTCGGAGAGGTCACCAACGCCCGTGCCAGCGCGGTCTGTTGGGCCTGGCCGCCGCTCAGCTCGCCCGGCCGCAGCCCGGCCTGCCCGCGCACCCCGAACCGCTCCAGCCACTCACCGGCCGCCGCCCGGGCGTCCGTGCGGGAGACGCCCGCGAGCAGCAGCGGCAGGGCGACGTTGTCGACGGCCGTCAGCTCGGGTATCAGCTGCCCGAACTGGAAGACCACCCCGAACTCGGTGCGCCGCAGCTCGCTCAGCCGCTTCTCGGGCAGGTCGTCCAGCCGCTGCCCGGCGTACGTCACCGTCCCCGCGTCCGGGCGGACGATCCCGGCCAGGCAGTGCAGCAGGGTGGACTTTCCGCTGCCGCTGGGGCCCGTGACGGCGAGGATCTCACCGGCGTGCAGGTCGGCCGAGGCGCCGGTCAGCGCGCGGGTCCTGCCGTGCGTCCTGGCGAGGTCACGGGCCGCGAGGAGCGGCGCCGCCGTACCCCCGTTGTCGCTCATGCTTGGTCGACCTCCGCGGTCAGAGTGGTCAGCCGGGCCGCCGTGGTCGCCATCCAACGGAGGTCCGCGTCAAGGTGGTTGAGGGCGTAGTCCGCCGAGAGCACGGTCGCGAGGTCGGTGCCCTTGGCGGTCTTGACCGCCGTGAGTTCCCTCATCCGCTCCATGTGCGCGGCGCGTTGGGCCCGCAGATAGGCCTCCGGGTCGCCGTCGGCGAGGATCGAGACGACGACCTTGGCGAAGATCTCGTTCGTCACGAAGGGCGCGGGCGGCGCGATCTCCCCTGCCCAGCGGGCGAGTTCACGCGAGCCGTCCGCCGTCGCGCGGTACGCCGTACGCTCCGGGCCGCCGTCCGAGCCGGTGCCGTCGACCTCCGCGAGGCCGTCCCTGACCAGGCGCTGCAGGGTCGTGTAGACCTGCCCGTACGCCAGCGGGCGGGCCTGCGGGAAACGTTCGTCGTGGCGTCGCTTGAGGTCGTAGCCGTGGCTCGGTCCTCCGGCGAGCAGGCCCAGCAGGATGTGGCGGGTGCTCATGGCGCTCAGTATGCACTGGATACATGTACTGAGTGAATAGTGATCAGCCGGAAAACTGGGGGGAGTGAGGGGCGGGAGTGGCCGCGGTGGCACCCGTACCCCAACCTGGAGGTCTGCCGTCGCGTCCACTGGGTAGGGCTTGCGGTGACCATCTCCCACGCTCGCCCGACACGACAAGGAGGCCCCCGTGGCCGCAGCATCGGCATCGCTTCCGCGCCCGGCCCGCTCCAAACGCACCCTGGAGCCGGTTGCCGACCTCACGCCCGACCTGTTCTTCGTCGACTCCGAGGGCGCCTGGGCCGAGACCCCGCTGACCAGCGAACCGCCGCTGGCCGACGCCGAGCCCCTCACCAGCGAGCCCCCGCTCGCCGACGCCGCCCCGCTCACCAGCGAGTCCGCCGACATTCCAGCCCCGCTGACCAGCGAGCCCGGCATGTTCGACGACCCGATGACGACGAGCGGTGAACTCGCCGCCCTGGCCGACCCGTTCGCCGGCCCGGACGCGACGAGGCCCTAGATGACCGCACCCCGGCCGGCCGACACCCTCGGCGAGGACCTGGCGCACCTCGCCGAACTGCACGGCGTCGCCACCGCCTACAGCCCCTCACCGGACCGCGCGGTCCCCGCCTCGGCCGTCGCGGTCGTCGCCGTACTGGCCGCCCTCGGCGTCGACGCGAGCACCCCGGAGGCCACGGCCGCCGCGCTCGCCGCCCGCCGGCAGGAGCTGGCCGGACGGCTGTTGCCGCCCACCGTCGTCGGCCGCCACGGCGCCGCGCCCGCCGCGCTCGACGCGCTGCCCGAGGGCACCGCGCTGCAGATCGAGACCGAGCAGGGCGAGGTACGGACGAGCGCGGAACAACTCCCCCCCGGCGTCCACCACTTGACCGCCACCGCACCGGACGGCCGCAGCGCCGAGGCCCATCTCGTCATCGCCCCGGACCGGTTGCCGACGCCCACCGCGCGGTCGTACGGACTGATGGTGCAGGTGTATTCCCTCCTCTCGCGGCACTCCTGGGGCATGGGCGACCTCGGTGACCTGGGGGAGCTGACCGCCTGGGCCGGGCGTTCGCTCGGGGCCGGGTTCGTGCAGGTCAACCCGTTGCATGCGGCGGTGCCCGGCGCGCCCACCGACCCCTCGCCGTACCGGCCGTCCTCGCGGCGCTTCCCGGACCCGGTGTATCTGCGGGTCGAGGACGTCCCCGAGTTCGCGTACGTAGAGGAAGGCGAACGCGAGCAGTTGCGCGGGCTCCTCGAACGGGCCGCCCGGCTGCGTGAATCCGTCCTGGACAAGGGCGCGTTGATCGACCGCGACGCCGTCTGGGAGCTGAAGCGCGAGGCGCTGGAACGCGTCCGCGAGGTCCCCCTCGGCCCCGGACGACGGGCTGCCTACGTCGACTTCCTCGCCCGCGAGGGCGAGGCGCTGGAGGACCACGCCACCTGGTACGCGCTCGCCGAGGTGCACGGCTCGAACTGGCGCCAGTGGCCGGCCGGCCTGCGCGACCCGCGCTCCTCCGAAACCGCCCGCGCCCGGGGCGAGTTGATGGACCGCGTCGACTTCCACTGCCGCCTCGCCTGGCTCACCGACGACCAGCTCACCGCCGCGCAGCGGGCCGCCCGGGACGCGGGCATGCCCATCGGCGTCGTGCACGACCTCGCGGTCGGGGTGCACCCGGACGGCGCCGACGCCTGGGCCCAACAGGCCTACTTCGCCGCCGGGATGTCGGTCGGCGCACCCCCCGACGCCTTCAACTCCCTCGGCCAGGACTGGGGGTTGCCCCCCTGGCGCCCCGATCGCCTCGCCGAGTCCGGCTACGCCCCCTACCGCCGCCTGCTCCGCGCCCTCTTCCGCTACGCCGGCGCCCTGCGCATCGACCACGTCATGGGCCTGTTCCGCCTGTGGTGGGTCCCCCAGGGCCACCCGCCCACCGAAGGCACCTACGTCCGCTACGACGCCGAGGCCATGCTCGCCGTCCTCGCACTGGAGGCCTCGCGCGCCGGGTCCGTGGTGATCGGCGAGGACCTCGGGACCGTGGAGCCGGGTGTGCGCGAGACCTTGCAGGAGCGTGGGGTGCTCGGCACGTCCGTGCTGTGGTTCGAACGGGACTGGGCGGGCGGCGGGCGTCCGCTCGCGCCGGAGGAGTGGCGGGCCGACTGCCTCGCCACCGCCACCACCCACGACCTGCCGCCCACCGCGGCCCGGCTCACCGGCGAACACGTCGAACTCCGCGACCGGCTCGGCCTGCTGACCCGGCCCGTGGAGGAGGAGCGGATCGAGTCCGCCACCGACGTCAGCGAGTGGCTCGCGCTGCTGGCCCGGCTCGGCCTCTACGAACACCCCGGGGGCGGCGGGCGCCCCGCGTCCGAGGAGGAGGCGGAGATCCACGCCGTCCACCGTTTCCTGCTGCGCACCCCGGCCCGCATGATCGGCGTCTGGCTCCCGGACACGATCGGCGACCGGCGCCCGCAGAACCTGCCCGGCACATGGGACCAGTATCCGAACTGGCGCCTGCCCGTCGCCGACGCGGAGGGGCGGCCGGTGACACTGGAGGAACTCGCCGCTTCGCCCCGGCTGCACGCGCTGGTGGACGTGTTGCGGGTGGGGCTCGGGGAGGGGACGGGGCCGGGTTCCGGGGACGGTGGCGAAGGGGGTCCGTGAGGGCTTCGCGCCCCGTACGGCACCCCCGGGCGCGCGGTCCGTTCGGGCGTTCGCTACGTTTGCGGTGTGGACAAGAAGAACGCCCTGCGCGCCGGTGCCCTGGCTGCCGGTACGACGCTGATGATGCTGCTCATGACGTCCCCCGCGCTCGCGCTCACCCGCGACGACGGTGACGACCCGGGCAAGGGCCTGAGCGTCGCCGAGACGCTGGGGCTCTATGTCCTGATCCCGCTGGCCCTGTTCGCGATCATCGCGGGCCTCGTCATGGCGCTGGACAAGTCCAAGGACCGCGCGCCGAAGGTCACGTCCGGCACGAAGTCCGGTACGGGCACGGCCGTCGACGCGAAGGCCTGACCCTCACGCACTCCGGAAGGCGTCCCCCTCACCCAGCACGGTGAGGCGGACGCCTTCGGCATGCCCTGCGGCCCGTCCCGGCAGGTGCTCCGCGCCGCCCTGCCCGGCCGCCTCCACACCGTCGCCCCGCGGCGGCAGGTTCGTCCTCGTCACGCCGGGCGACCACGACGGGAAGGTCTACGGCACGCAGGGCGCCCGCAGGGACCGGCTGGCCGTGGAGCGCTGGGCGAGCGGCCGTCGTACGGCGCCGCTGGTGCGCCCGGACGGCTACCTGGCGTCGGCCCCGGACACCGCCGACCCGGCCGCGGGCGAGGCGGCGCTCGTCGTGCACGTCGGCTGAACAGCCGCAAACGCCAGGGGAGTTCGCTACCGCTCGGTCGAGGCCAGCAACTTCCTGAGCAGGTCGGCCAGTTGGTCGGCCTCCTCGCCGTCCAGGCCGGACAGGGCCGCCGTCTGGGTCGCGAGCCCGGAGCCGACCGCCGCGTCTATCAGCGCCAACCCCTTCTCCGTCAGGGTGACTTGGAGACCCCGGCGGTCGTGCGGGTCGGGGGAGCGGCGGAGCAGACCGGCCCGCTCCAGCTTGTCGAGGCGGCCCGTCATGCCGCCGGTGGTGAGCATCAGGGTCGCGGAGAGCTCGCGCGGCGAGAGCGTGTACGGCTCGTCGGCCCGGCGCAGGGTCGCGAGGACGTCGAACTCGCCGCGTGAGATGCCGTGCGGGACGTACGCCTTCTCCATGCGGTCGCCCATGGCCCGGGCGAGCCGGAAGATCCGCCCGAAGACCTCCATCGCGGCGGTGTCGAGGTCGGGCCGCACCGCCGCCCACTGTTCGACGATCGCGTCGACGGGGTCCTTGTCGTTCATGGGGTGAGTATCCGCCGGTCAGCAGGTCGGTCGCAAGAAAGTGGATCACGAGTGAGTGGATCAGGGGTCAGTTGATCACGGATTACTGGCTTGACGGTAAGTTGCTTAGCGGTAAGCTAATCAGTGTCGACCTACTCCGGAAGGTGCCCTCCCATGGCCAGTCGCCCGGTCCTGACGGCGGCCCTCACCGCCCTCGCCCCCATCTCCTGGGGCACCACCTACGCCGTCACCACCCAGTTCCTCCCGCCCGACCGCCCCCTGTTCACCGGCCTGATGCGCGCCCTGCCCGCCGGTCTGGTGCTGCTCGCGCTCGCCCGGGTGCTGCCGCGCGGCGCCTGGTGGTGGAAGTCGGCGGTGCTCGGCGCGCTGAACATCGGTGCCTTCTTCCCGCTGCTGTTCCTGTCCGCCTACCGGCTCCCCGGCGGCATGGCCGCGGTCGTCGGCTCGATAGGCCCGCTCTTCGTGGTCGGCCTCTCCGCACTGCTGCTGGGGCAACGGCCCACGGCCCGGAGCGTGCTCACCGGCACCGTCGCGGCCTTCGGCGTCAGTCTCGTCGTACTGAAGGCGGCCGGGGCGCTCGACCCGGTCGGGGTGCTCGCGGCCCTCGCGTCCACCGCGTCGATGTCCACCGGCACCGTGCTCACCAAGCGCTGGGGCCGCCCCGACGGCGTCGGGCCGCTCGCCCTCACCGGCTGGCAGCTCACCGCGGGCGGACTGCTGATCGCCCCGGTCGCCTTCCTGGTCGAGGGGGCGCCGCCCGCGCTGGACGGCCCGGCGATCGGCGGTTACCTGTACCTCGCGCTGGCCAACACGGCGATCGCGTACTGGCTCTGGTTCCGCGGCATCGGCCGGCTCTCCGCCACCCAGGTCACCCTCCTCGGCCCGCTCTCCCCGCTGACCGCGGCCGTCGTCGGCTGGGCCGCGCTCGGGCAGGCGCTCACGCCGGTGCAGCTGGCGGGGATGGCGCTCGCGTTCGGGGCCACGGTGTTCGGGCAGATCGCTCCCCGTACGTCCCCTGTTCCGGTTCGGGAGGTAGCGTCACGCGGGAACACCGTGACGCAACGCCGGAGGCGCTCGTGGCCGAAGACTCCTGCCCCAGCTGTGGCAAGCCGCTCACCGCACGCGCGGGCCGTACCGGCCGGCGTTCCGTGTACTGTTCCGCCGCCTGCCGGCAGAAGGCCTACCGCGAGCGGCAAGGTGGCGGCGGGGTCGGAGTCGACGGGCTGATCAAGGAGATCGGGCGGCAGGTGGAGCAGCTGGTCCCACAGCCGCCCTCCGTCTTCTACTCCGGCGTGACGGAACTGTCCTCGTCCGTCGCCCGGCTGAGACGGGTGGCGCGGACCGCCCGGGAGACGGCGCAGGAACAGACCCCGGAATCCGTCACCCAGGAACCCGTGACGGAACTCCATGTCCCCGTCGACGAGGGCGACTTCGCGGCCCTCGTCGAGTCCCACCGCCGGGAGATCCAGGTCCACTGCTACCGCATGACCGGGTCGTACGACGACGCCGAGGACCTGGTGCAGGAGACGTTCCTGCGGGCCTGGCGGGCCCGGGACACCTTCGAGGGCCGGGCCGGCGCCCGGACCTGGCTGTACCGCATCGCCACCAACGCCTGCCTGGACTTCCAGCGCCGTACGGCCCGCCGCCCCAAGCGCTACGAACCGCTGCCCGGCATGAACCACGGCGGCGGCGAGCCGCCCGCCCGGGTCACCTGGCTCCAGCCGTACCCCGACGACGAGTTGCCCTCCGCCGAGGAGCAGCCGGAGGCCGCCGCGGTCTCCCGCGAGACCCTCGAACTGGTCTTCCTGGCCGCCGTCCAGCATCTCCCGCCGCGCCAGCGCGCGGTGCTGGTGCTCCGGGACGTGCTCGGGCTGACCGCCCTGGAGACCGGCGAGGCCCTCGACATGACCGTGGCCTCGGTCAACAGCGCGCTGCAGCGCGCCCGTCCCACCCTGCGCGACCGGCTCCCCGGCCGCCGCGCCGACTGGACGGCCACCGAGCCCACCGACCACCAACGCGCCCTGGTCAAGCGGTACATGGCCGCCGCCGAGCGCCTCGACCTGTCCGAGGTCGCCACCCTGCTCAGCGAGGACGTCACGCTCACCATGCCGCCGAACCCGTTCTGGTTCACCGGCCGCGACGCGCTCGTGGAGTTCCTGAGCATGAGCCTCGACGCCGACTCGCCCCTGTTCCTGGGCCATTGGCGTCACCTCCCGGCCCGCGCCAACGGGCAGCTGGCGGCCGGGGGTTACGTCCGCCGCCCCGGCACGACCGTCTACCGCGCCCAGGTCCTCGACGTGCTCCGCTTCGACGCCGACGACCGGATCGTGGAGATCACCTCCTTCGAACCGCATCTGTTCCCGGCCTTCGGACTGCCCCTGCGGCTGTGACCGACCAGGGGTGACCGATGAGTGGTGGGGCGCGCGTGCGTCTGTATGGCCGACTCGAACGACCCACGACCCGCAAGGAGAACCACCATGCTGCTCACCGACAAGACCGCGGTCGTCTACGGCGCCGGAGGCTCGATCGGCAGCGCGGTCGCCCGCGCCTTCGCCGCCGAGGGAGCCCGCGTCCACCTCGTGGGACGCACCCGGGAGACGCTGGAGGCCGTGGCCGCCGACATCAAGGACGCCGAGGTGGCCGTCGTCGACGCCCTCGACGAGAGCGCCGTCACCGAGCACCTCGCCCGCGTCGGCGACATCGACGTGTCCTTCAACCTCGTCTCACGCGGCGATGTGCAGGGGCTCCCGATCACCGAGATGCCCGTCGACGCCTTCCTCGCGCCGGTGATCAACGGCACCCGCGCCAACTTCATCACCGCCCGCGCCGCCGCCCGCCGCATGGCCGAGCGCGGTTCCGGAGTCGTCCTGACCCTCAACAGCGGTTCCGCGCACGGCAGTCCGATGATGGGCGGCACCGGCCCCGCCGACGCGGCGACCGACAGCCTGGTGCGCAACCTGGCGATGGAGCTGGGCCCGCGCGGGGTGCGCGCCGTAGGACTGTGGGCCGCCGGCATCCCCGAGACCCTCACCGTGGAGAAGCTCGGCAAGGTCAATCCCGACCTCAACGAGGCCGCGATCCAGGGCATCCTCGACCAGCTGTCGACCCTGCGGATGACCCGCCGCAACCCCACCCTCGCGGAGATCACCGCGACCGCCGTGTTCCTCGCCTCGGACCACGCGGCGAGCATCACCGGCACGTTCGTCAACGTCACCGGCGGGATGTTCCCGGGCTGAGCGGCACACGCGAAGGGGCGCCCGGCATCGTGCCGGGCGCCCCTCGGGGCCGTGGGAAGGAGCGGCTACGACGCCGTCGCGTCCGCGGCCTGGGCCTTCAGGGCGCGCTCGACGCCCGAGCGGGACTCCGAGACCAGACGGCGCAGGGCCGCGTTGGGCTCGGCGGTCGTCAGCCAGGCGTCCGTGCGGTCCAGGGTGTCCTGGGAGACCTGGATCGACGGGTAGAGACCGACCGCGATCTGCTGGGCGATCTCGTGCGACCGGGTGTCCCACGCCTCCTTCACGGCGGCGAAGTACTTCTCCGTGTACGGCGCCAGGAGCTCACGCTGATCCGTCTGCACGAAGCCCGAGATCACCGCTTCCTGAAGGGCGTTGGGCAGCTTGTCGGACTCGACGACCTGCGCCCAGGCCTCCGCCTTCGCCTCCGCCGTCGGGCGGGCGGCACGGGCGGTCGCCGCGTGGCGCTCACCGGCGGCCGTCTTGTCCCGCTCGTACTCGCCGGCGATCTCCGACTCGTCGAACCGGCCCACGGACGCGAGGCGTTCGACGAACGACCAGCGCAGGTCGGTGTCGACGGCCAGACCCTCGATCGTCTGGGTGCCCTCCAACAGGCCGTCCAGCAAGTCGAGTTGCTCCGGAGTGCGGGCCGTCGCCGCGAACGCGCGGGCCCACGCCAGCTGGTGGTCGCTGCCCGGCTCGGCGGACCGGAGGTGCGCCAGCGTGGCGTCCGTCCAGCGGGTCAGCAGGGTCTCGCGGGCGGCCGGGTCGGCGTACAGCTCGATCGCCAGCTTCACCTGGCGGTGCAGCGACTGCACGACACCGATGTCGGACTCCTTGCCGATGCCCGACAGGACGAGCGACAGGTAGTCACGGGTGGCGAGTTCGGCGTCCCGCGTCATGTCCCAGGCCGAGGCCCAGCACAGCGCGCGGGGGAGCGAGGACTCGAAGTCGCCGAGGTGCTCGGTGACGAACGCGAGGGACTCCTCGTCGAGACGGACCTTCGCGTACGACAGGTCGTCGTCGTTGAGCAGCACCACGTCCGGACGCCGCTTGCCCACCAGCTGCGGTACGGCGGTGAGTTCACCGTCCACGTCCAGCTCGACGCGCTCGTCGCGCACCAACTTGCCGGTGTCCGCGTCGAGTTCGTACAGGCCGACCGCGATGCGGTGCGGGCGGAGCGTCGGCTCGCCCTTGGCGCCGGCGGGCAGCGCCGGGGCCTGCTGGCGGATCGCGAAGGCGGTGATGACACCGTCCGCGTCCGTCTCGATCTCCGGGCGCAGGATGTTGATCCCGGCGGTCTGCAGCCACGCCTTCGACCAGGTCTTCAGGTCGCGCCCCGAGGTCTCCTCCAGCGCGCCCAGCAGGTCGGACAGGCGCGTGTTGCCGTACGCGTGCCGCTTGAAGTACGCCTGCACGCCCGCGAAGAACTCGTCCATGCCGACGTAGGCCACGAGCTGCTTCAGGACGCTCGCGCCCTTGGCGTACGTGATGCCGTCGAAGTTGACCAGGACGTCGTCCAGGTCGCCGATCTCGGCCATGATCGGGTGCGTGGACGGCAGTTGGTCCTGCCGGTACGCCCACGTCTTCATCGAGTTGGCGAACGTCGTCCACGAGTGCGGCCAGCGCGAGTCGGGGGCGTAGGCCTGGCAGGCGATGGAGGTGTACGTGGCGAACGACTCGTTCAGCCACAGGTCGTTCCACCACTCCATGGTCACGAGGTCGCCGAACCACATGTGGGCCAGCTCGTGCAGGATGGTCTCCGCGCGCAGCTCGTACGCGGCGTCGGTCACCTTGGACCGGAACACGTACTGGTCGCGGATCGTCACCGCGCCCGCGTTCTCCATCGCGCCCGCGTTGAACTCCGGGACGAACAGCTGGTCGTACTTCTTGAAGGGGTACGCGTAGTCGAACTTCTCCTGGAACCAGGCGAATCCCTGCCGCGTGACCTCGAAGATGGCGTCCGAGTCGAGGTACTCGGCGAGCGAGGGCCGGCAGTAGATGCCCAGCGGCACGCTCTGCCCGTCCTTCTCGTACACGCTGTGCACGCTGTGGTACGGCCCGACGATCAGCGCCGTGATGTACGTCGAGATGCGCGGCGTCGGCTCGAACACCCAGGTGTCGTCCCGGGGTTCGGGCGTCGGGGAGTTGGAGATGACGGTCCAGCCGTTCGGCGCCTTCACCGTGAACTGGAAGGTCGCCTTGAGGTCGGGCTGCTCGAAGGAGGCGAACACGCGGCGCGCGTCCGGAACCTCGAACTGGGTGTAGAGGTACGCCTGTTGGTCGACCGGGTCGACGAACCGGTGCAGTCCCTCACCGGTGTTGGTGTAGGCGCAGTCCGCGACGACGCGCAGGACGTTGGGCCCCTCCAGCAGACCGGCCAGGGCGATCCGGGAGTCCTTGAAGACCTCGCCGGGGTCGAGCGGGTCGCCGTTCAGCGTCACCTCGTGGACCGTCGGGGCGACCAGGTCGATGAAGGACTCGGAGCCGCCCTCCGTCACGTCGAAGCGCACCGTCGTCGCGGACCTGTAGGTCCCGCCCTCCTGCGCGCCGGAGAGGTCGAGATCGATCTCGTACGAGTCAACGGTGAGCAGCGTTGCCCGCTGCCGCGCCTCTTCGCGAGTCAGGTTTGTGCCAGGCACGCGGTCATCTCCTCGTTATGTGTGGGTTGCGCCATCCTTCCACGGGAGCCGACGGAAGCGCGATGTCCGTATCCCGCCGGTGAGCGGGGCGGACGAGCGCGAGCCTGGGCCCATGACGACGTACACGCCACGACCCATCGACCCCACGGCCCTGAAGGAGCTGCGCTCTGCTGACGATGCGGGGCGCGGAATGGTTCCCACCGTCGACGAGGAGGGCGGCGCCCCGCTCCGCTGCTGCCTGCGCCGCAGCGCGCCGGGGGAGCGGATCGCGCTGGTCTCCTACGCCCCGCTGCGGCGCTGGGCTGCGGAGACGGGGGCCGAGCCCGGGGCGTACGACGAGCAGGGGCCGGTGTTCATCCACGCGGAGGAGTGCGGGGGGCCTTCGGCGGGTCCCGGGTATCCGTTCGCGGGCTCCCACCGGACGATCCGCCGGTACTCGGCCGAGGGGCACATCCTGGGCGGCGAACTGGTCGACACCCTCGACACCGCCGCTCTCACCCGAGCCTTCACCGACCCGTCCGTGGCCCTCGTCCACGTCCGGGCGGTCGAGTACGGCTGCTTCTTCTACGAGGTCCGCAGACCGTGACGTCCTCAAACGCCGGACGGGCTGAAAATCAGCCCCTCCGGCGTTTGAGGAGCGGGGGTCCGGGGGCCGGCCCCCGGGTCAGCTGTTGAGTTCGGCTGCTACCAGTTCCGCGATCTGTACCGCGTTCAGCGCAGCGCCCTTGCGGAGGTTGTCGTTGGAGATGAAGAGCGCGAGGCCGTGCTCGACGGTCTCGTCGGCGCGGATACGGCCGACGTAGGACGGGTCCTGGCCGGCGGCCTGGAGGGGGGTCGGGATGTCGGTGAGGGCGACACCGGGCGCGCCGCCGAGCAGCTCGGTCGCGCGCTCGACCGGGAGGGGGCGGGCGAACCGGGCGTTGACCTGGAGGGAGTGCCCGGAGAAGACCGGCACGCGGACGCAGGTGCCGGAGACCTTGAGGTCGGGGATCTCCAGGATCTTGCGGGACTCGCTGCGGAGCTTCTGCTCCTCGTCCGTCTCGTGCAGCCCGTCGTCGACGATCGACCCCGCGAGAGGCAGCACGTTGAACGCGATGGGCCGCTTGTAGACCTGCGGCTCGGGGAAGTCGACCGCCGAACCGTCATGCGTGAGCTTGTCCGCGTCGGCGACGACCTTCAGCGCCTGCCCGTGCAGCTCGGCCACCCCGGACAGCCCGGACCCGGACACCGCCTGGTACGTCGCGACGACCAGCGCCTCGAGCCCGGCCTCCGCGTGCAACGGCTTCAGCACCGGCATCGCGGCCATCGTCGTGCAGTTCGGGTTGGCGATGATCCCCTTGGGCCGGTCGGCGACGGCGTGCGGGTTCACCTCGGAGACGACCAGCGGCACGTCGGGGTCCTTGCGCCACGCGGAGGAGTTGTCGATGACGACCGCACCCTGCGAGGCGACCTTCTCGGCCAGCGCCTTCGACGTCGCACCGCCCGCCGAGAACAGCACGATGTCCAGCCCGGAGTAGTCGGCGGTCGCCGCGTCCTCCACCGTCACGCCGTCCAGGACCGTCCCCGCCGAACGGGCCGAGGCGAACAGACGCAGCTCGGTGACCGGGAAGTCCCGCTCCACGAGGATCCTGCGCATGACCGTGCCGACCTGACCGGTGGCTCCGACGATTCCGACCCTCACAGCGACTCCTTCATGTGTCCGTACGCATCCGTGCATGTCTGCGGCATTTCCATCATCCTGCCGATCCTGGTGTGCCTGTCCAATTCTTTGCGGCGCATGCCCGAGGAGTGGGACGCGGCCGGGCCGGTGTGACGTACCCCTCGAACCGTTTCCGGGCCCCGCCGAACGTTTCCGCCCCCTCCCGCGTCGTAGAGGAAACGCGGTGAGGGGGTGGCTTGTGCTGCGCAGAAAGGCCCGCCGGGTCCAGGAGGACGACGATCCCCTGGACGCGGCCCAGGAACGCCGGGTACGGGCGGTGCTCGCGCTCGGCGGGGTGCCGCAGGCGGATCTGCCGGACGGTGTCCAGCAGGTGCGGCTGCGGTTGCTGGAGCGCGCGGCGAAGGGCGACGAGGCGCCGCGCGACGTCTCGGCGTGGGCGGCGGTCGTCGCCTCGAACCTCGCCATGGACTGGCACCGCGCCAAGCGCCGGCAGGAGCGGGTGGGGGAGCGGCTGGCGTCCCTGCGCCAGCTGGAGCATCCCTCCGGCGAGGACACCAGCGTCCTGTCCCTGGCGGTGGCGCAGGGCCTGGACGAACTGCCGGACCAGCACCGCCAGGTCCTCGTCCTGCGGTTCTTCGCCGACCTGCCCGTGCGCGGGATCGCCGAGGAACTCGGCATCCCGGAAGGCACGGTCAAGAGCCGGCTGCACTCCGCGGTCCGCGCCCTGCGCGACCGCCTGCACGAGGACGAGGTGGTGTGACGTGGCCGCGGAGCGGAATGAACACGAGGGCGTGGACGCCCTGATGGCCGCGATCACGGACGAACCGCTGCCGGACGCGGCCCGCGCGGACGCCGGGTTCATGGCCGAACACGCGGCCGCAACGGCCGAAGTGGCGTTGCTGCGCGAGCAGTTGGGGATCATCGGGCAGGCACTCTCGGCACCCCCGGCACCGGAGCCCGTGACCAGGCCCGTCCCGTCCCGGCTGACCCGCCCGGCCCGACGCCGCCACCCCGCCCTGCGCGTCCTCGCCTATGGCACGCTCGCCACGGCCGTGATCGCCGGGATGGTCACCGGGGTCGCCTGGCTCGGCGCCCACAACGGCGGTGCCACCGCCGACTCCTCGTCCGCCCAGAGCAAGTCCGACGCCCCCGCCGAGGTGTCCGGGGACGGCCCGCCGCCCGCCGATCCGGAGCAGGTGCTGGCCTGCGACCGGCTCGTCGTGGAGGGCA
Source organism: Streptomyces sp. NBC_00252 (assembly GCF_036187565.1). Taxonomy (NCBI): domain Bacteria; kingdom Bacillati; phylum Actinomycetota; class Actinomycetes; order Kitasatosporales; family Streptomycetaceae; genus Streptomyces; species Streptomyces sp. NBC_00252. The sequence continues at coordinate 6,609,970 of NZ_CP108087.1, forward strand.
CGGTGGCCCGGGTGGAGACGAGGGCGGACGACCCCTGGACCACGGTCGTGCTCACCGTGATCCGCTCCTACAAGCCCGCCAAGAGCCCGTCCCAGGTGTCGTTCCTCCTCGACGGCGGAGCGAACCCGAAACCGCGTACGGGCCAGCACGTACTGGTCGAGGTGGGCAGGGGTCAGCAGAACGCGAGCCTCTGGGCCGTCGGCGACACCCGCGTCGCCGCGAACCGCGCCTGGATCGTCGAGGCGCTGCCTGGCTCCCTGCACACGGTCTGCTCGCCCGGCTGAACGCGCAAGGGGCGGGCGCCCGCACGGACGCCCGCCCCCTCACCGTCGTATCAGCGCTACGACGTGACCTTCTCGATCTTCACGCTGCCCACGCCCGCGACCGTGCCGCGCGCGTTGACCAGCTGGACCTGGCCGAAGAACTCGCGTCCCGCCGGGGCGGGGGCCAGGGCGGTGACGCTGCCGGAGACCGTCGCCGAGGCGCCCGTGGCGAGCTTCACCGGGGCGGAGGCGTCGACGCCGACCGTGCCGAGCGCCGGGGAGAAGAACACGTCCCGGTAGTCGTACGCGGTGGAGCCGGACGGCACCGAGTAGCCGGCGACCTCGACCGTGTAGGTGCCGGCGGCCGGGTTGGCGATGGAGACCGCTTCCTCCGAGTCGCCGTCGGCGGAGGTGCCGACGACCGCACCGGCGGCGTTCTTCACCGTGAGGTCCAGGTCAGCCGCCGCGTCCGAGACGTTGCCGATCGCGACGTTCAGGGACGTGGCGCCGGCGGGCACGTCGACCGTGGTCGTCTGGGTGACGCCCTCGGTGATGGTGGGCCGCGCGGTCAGCGAGGAGCCGAGCGGGCCGCCCTTCAACGTGCCGGTGAGGGCCGCGTAGTTGTTGGTCACCTTCCAGGAGGCGGTGGCCGGGGTGCCGACCTTGGCCTCGGGCACGGTCACGGTCTCCGGGTCGAAGGCCGCGCCGAGGACGGTGGCGTCCAGCTTGTACGGGTTGTCGAGCAGCGGCGAGGTGCGGCGCGCCTCGACCTCGATCTCCCAGACCCCGGCCTGCGGGTCGGCGTACGAGCGGACGTCGGGCTTGCAGCCGTTGCCGTCGAGGTAGTTGTTGTAGCAGTACGGGGTGCCCGTGTCCTCGACCGGGACGCCGTACGGGTGGATCGAGATGAACCGCGTCTGGCTCTTGTCCTTCAGCCCGCTCATCGCGATCTCAAGGGCCTTGGCGCCCTCGGGGACGGTCAGGAAGTACGACCGCGTGCTGTTGCGCTGCACCGAACTCGCGGTGGAGTAGGTGTAGTTGACGGGCGACGCGACGACGACCGTGGTGAGGATCTGCTTGTCGAGGCCCTCGGTCCTCGGGTCGTCGACCTCCAGGATCGCGCTCTTGATGCCCGAACTCTTCGGCGCCGCCTGCACCTTGACCGTGACCGGCTGGTTCAGCGGGAGCTTGACCTCGTCCGGGCCGACGATCCGGAAGGTGCCGCCGGCGTTGTTCTCGAAGTGCAGCTCGTGCCGAACGGCCTTGTCCGCACCGGTGGTCCGGGTGAGGGTGATGTCGTACGTCTTCTTCGCGCCGGCCTTGAGGCCGCCCTCGCGGTCGTAGAGGCCCGTGCCGAAGCCGGGGGTCTTCAGCGCGTAGTCGATCGCGGTGTCGACGGGAGCCTTGACCGTGTACTCGTGGGAGGTCGCGCCGTCCTTGATGGACTTCCACGCGTCCACGATGTCGATCAGGCCCGCGCCCTCCTCGTAGGCCTGAACACCCTTGATGTGGTCGGCCGTTGAGGTCAGCGCCGTGCGCAGGGTCGCCGGGGTGAGGGCGAGGTGCTTCTGCTTCGCGGCGCTCAGCAGCAGCGCCGAGGCGCCCGCCGCCTGCGGGGAGGCCATCGAGGTGCCCTGGAGCATCGAGTAGCCGGCCGGCAGGGTGTAGCCCGCCTCGGGCACCGGGGCGCCCGGCATCCAGGTCTGGGTGGTGTTGATCGCCGCGCCGGGCGCGACGAGCGTCGGCGTGAAGCCGCCGTCCTCACGCGGGCCGCGCGAGGAGAACGGCAGCAGCTGGTACGAAGTCGCCACCTGCGAGCCGTAGTTGGCGGCCCAGGTCTGCTTCGAGATGGAGGCGCCGACCGAGATCACCTTGTCGGCGAGGCCGGGGTCGCCGATCGTGTTCGCGCCCGGACCGGAGTTGCCGGCCGAGATCACGAGCTGCACGCCGTAGGTGTCGATGAGGCGTGTGTACAGCGCGGCGCGCGCGTTGTTGCCGTCGTTCAGCGCGGGCAGGCCGCCGATCGACATGTTGACGATGTCGACACCGCGGTTGGCGACGAGGTCGATCATGCCCTCGGTGAGCGCAACGTTGGTGCAGCCGCCGGTCCAGGTGCAGGCGCGGGACGACACGATCTTCGCGCCGGGCGCCTCGCCGTTCATCCTGCCGCCGAACAGGCCGTTCGCGGCGGTGATGCCGGCGACGTGGGTGCCGTGCTCGGACTCGATGACACCGATGTTGACGAAGTCGGCGGTCTTGCCGACCCAGGACCCGCCGTACGGGTCCATCGGGACGTCCTTGCTGATCTGCACGACGAAGGGCTGCCGCTCGACGACGTCCGTCGCCGGGTTGTCGGTCCCGAAGTACCCGATCTGGTAGCCGTCCTTGTACGGCTTCATCGGGGTGTCGTCGCCGAAGTTCTGGTTGTTGTTCAGGTCGACCGTCACCGTGCCGGCCGCCGGGTCGTACAGGACACCCCACGCGTCGGTGGTGTCCCCGTCACGGTTCGCGTCGCCCGCCGCGTCACCGCCGGTGGTGTACGACTCCTTGAACGTGCTGATCTCGTACGATCCCGCGGGCGCCGTCCAACTCGTGCCGCCGTAGGTGAAGTTGGGGCCGGAGACGGCCGTCACCATCGGGCGCCAGGTCTGGTCGCCGTCGGCGATCGGGTCGGTCGAGGTGACCCAGTCGACGATCTTGCGCTCGCCGGTGGTGGTCTTCTGCAGCGCCGGGTGGCCGAGGTCGACGCCGGAGTCGAGGATGCCGATGGTGATGCCGCGGCCGTCCGCCTTCGGGTTCTTCTTCACGAAGTCGACGGCGCCCGTCTCGAAGGACGGGTTGTACGGGTTCTCGGCGGGGGTGTTCTTGTTCGGCGCCGAGTAAGTGGCCTTGCCCGTGCCCTTGCCCGTGCCCTTGTCGGCGCCCTTCGCGGTGTCCGCGCTCGGCGTCGGGTCGTCGAGGGCGATCTCCTGGCGGAGGTCGATGGCCTGCACCGAGGACAGCTTCGAGGCGGCGGCGATCGCCGAGTCGGCCTTGCCGGTCGGGACGGTGGCGCGGACGTAGCCGAGCTTGTCGTAGGTGCGGCCCACGGAGCCGCCCTTGACCGCGTCCAGCTGCTGGGCGACCTGCTCGGTCGCGCCCGGCGCGGTGGCGATCATCATGGTGACGTTCTTGTCGCCGTCGGCCTTGGCCGTGGCGAGCAGGTCGGCGTCGTCCGAACCGAGCTTGGCGGCGGCGGACTTGACGCTCGGGTCCGCGGATGTGGTGGCGGACGGTGAGTCGGCGGAGAAGGCCATGGGTATCGGCCCGGCCGCGGAGAGCGCGGCGACGAGACCGGCGGCCACGGATATTCGGGCCACGCGTCTCTGGTGGGAGAGGGTCATCGGCATCCCTTGTAGGTGAAGAATCCAGTGCCGGACGAGGGCACAGCTTTACCCAAGAGACAGTTGTTTGGGAAGTGTTGACCGAAACGCTATGAACGTATGGGGAAAACCCCCTATTCGCTCCGGGTGTTCGCGCGTGCGTAGTGGCGGGACGCCTTCGCGCGGTTGCCGCAGGCCGCCATCGAGCACCAGCGCCGGGTGCCGTTCCGCGAGGTGTCGAAGAAACGCAGTACGCACGCCTCGTGGGCGCAGTGGCGGATGCGGTCCGGGGCGGTGGAGAGCAGCTCCAGATAGCTGCGGGCGGCGAGCCAGCCGGGGCCCCACCGGGGGTTGTCGAACTCGGGGATCTCGCCGGGTCCTTCGGCGGTGAGGGTGGCCCGGATGCGTCCCCTGCCGAGCACGGCGTCGAGTTCGCCGGTGCGGCCCTCGTCCAGGGCCAGCTTCAGCGCGGCGCGCGTGCTCCGGACGTGCGTCAGGGTGGTCGTGTCCGCCGGGAACCGCCCCTCGAGCCCGTTCGACGCGAGCCACACGGCGAGGCCGCCCGGCACCGCGAGCAGATCCTGCAGCACTCCGTCCCGCATCCACCACGTGTTGAGCAGGTCGAGCGCGAGCGGCTCGCCGATGAGCGGCCGGGGGTCCTCGGTGAGGGGCGTCGGCTTCGACGTGGGCTTCGGCATTTCGGGCGCCTCTCTGCTGATCTAACCGGTCAAGAGTACGTGACCGGTTGCCCTCGCCGAGTCTAACCTTTAAAGTCATCGACAACGGTTATGTCAGCGAAGGGCTTCCCATGACCCTGCACCTCGGCCACACCGGCCTGAACGTCACCGACCTCGACCGCTCCCTCGCCTTCTACCGCGACGTCCTCGGCTTCGCGGTCCTCGCCGAGGGCAAGGAACAGGGCCGCCGGTACGCGTTCCTGGGCGACGGTGACGGCGACGGCCACCCCGTCCTCACCCTCTGGCAGCAGGCGCAGGGGCCGTACGACAGCGACCGCGCCGGCCTGCACCACCTCGCGTTCGCCGCCGACTCGATCGAGCGGGTCCGGCGGTACAAGGAGGCGCTCAAGGCCTACGGCGCCGAGTTCGCGTACGAGGGCGTGGTCGCCCACCGCGAGGGCGGCGCCTCGGGCGGCATCTTCTTCCACGACCCGGACGGCACCCGCCTGGAGATCTCGGTGCCGACCGGCGCGGAGACTGCCCCGGCCCCCAGTTCCGACGCCCCGACCTGCGGTTTCTTCTAGTCATGGCAGCCGCTGAGGCCATGGAGACCTATCACGCGGGCTCCCGCGCCGTGCAGGACCGGGTCGGCGTGCGTGAATTCGCCGACCACGTCGGCCAGATCATCGGCCCGGGCATCAAACCCGTGGCCGCCGCCTTCCTCGAACTCCAGCCCCTGCTGATCCTGGGCGCGGCCGACCCCGCGACGGGCCGGGTATGGGCGTCCCCGCTCACCGGCACCCCCGGCTTCGTCCGCGCGACGGGCCCGCACCAGATCTCGATCACCGGCGCCCCGAGCCCCACCGACCCCCTGACCCCGGCCCTCACCGACGCGGACGACCTCCCGGTCGGCACGATCGCCCTCGACCCCCGCACCCGCCGCCGCATGAGAGTGGACGGCCGACTCCGCCGTACGGCAAGGGGGTTGGCGATCGAGGCGGAGCGCGTCTTCGCCAACTGCCCCAAGTACATCCAGCGGAGAGAGTCCTACGAGACGGTCGCGGACCGCACCCCCGCCGACCCCCGCCGCACCACCGAACTCACCCCGTCCCAGGCCGAGTTCATCACGGCGTCCGACACCTTCTTCCTCGCCACCGTCCACGACCGCGGCGCCGACGCCAGTCACCGGGGCGGCAACCCCCGCTTCGTACAGGCGACTTCACCCCGCGAGCTGATCTGGCCCGACTACACGGGCAACGCCATGTTCCTCAGCCTCGGCAACCTCGTCGCCGACCCCCGCGCAGGCCTCCTCTTCCTCGACTGGACCACAGGCACCACCCTCCAACTGACCGGCAGGGCAAGCCCGGAGTTCGACGAGAACGGCGAACGCAGAGTCCGCTTCACGGTCGCCGAGGTCATCGAGACCCCCGCCGCACTCCCGCTGCGCTGGTCCGCCCCCGAATACTCACCTGCCAATCCAGTCCCGGGGCGTTGAGAACCCCGTCAGGGGCGCGGGGCTGTATCGACGTGCGGCTCCGCCACGCGGGCGCGACCTGCCCCCACGGCGGGACAGCCGAACGAATTCACATTGCGGCCCTTCCTGCAGAGCACTTAACGTCTCCGGGATGCGCAAAAAGCTGAGGGTCGCCGCCTACGCCATCTGCATCCGCGACGACCAACTCCTGCTGGCCCGATCCCCCGCGCCGACGGGCGGCCACGAGTGGGTCCTCCCCGGCGGCGGCATGGACCACGGCGAACACCCGAACGACACAGTCGTCAGGGAGCTGGAGGAGGAGACCGGCTACCACATCGAGGTCACCGCCCTGCTCGGCATGGACACCACCCACCGAGTCGTCCCCTGGAGCTACCACCGCAAGGTGGACCACCACGGCGTCCGGATCGTCTACGAGGCGAAGATCGTCGGCGGCGAGCTGCGCAACGAGATCGGCGGCTCCACCGACATGGCCGCCTGGCACCCACTGGACGAGGTCTCCGGACTCACCCGGGTCCCGCTGATCGACATCGCGTTGCGCCTGTGGCGGGAGCGCCCACCCGTCGGACGGCTCGAACCCGCCCCGAAATAGCTCCGGGACAGCTTCAGTACCCCGGCAGATGAACACGGAGTAGCCGCTTCCCGGCGGCTCGACGAGCGTTCACGAACGCACAGGCGCCGCCAAGATCCACGTACGGTGATCGGCGCTGCCCGTTGCCGTCTCGTTTACGCGCAGGTCATCCCCGATGCCAAGCATCCAGTACGAGCGGGAACTTCGCGACCGCGATCGAAAACCGATCGCCGCGAACACCCGCGACCACTGCCGACGCAGTTCGTACTCGGGGAGATCGCGCCATGTCGCGCACACGCTCTGTCGCCAGCTCCGTGCTGGGGGTCAACCGCCGTACCGTCCTCGCCGCCACCGCGGCCGTGTCCGTCTCCGCAGGCGTCGGGTACGCCCTACGGCCCACCGACAGCGAGGCCGCCACGGCCGACGCCGCCGCGGCCGGAGGAGCCGCCGAGGCACCCGTGGCACAGTCCCGCAAGGCACCGGCCGCACCCCTGGCCCCGTACACCAAGGGCACCACCCTCGCCACGGTCGCCGCCCCGCGCACCAGTTCCGGTTACCGCCGGCTCGGCGACGGCGCCGGCTGGAAGCGCGTCGTACGCGGTGACCTCGCCGCCGCCAAGTCCGGGCGCGCGGGCCGCCGTACGGCACTCGCGTCGTTCGTGCAGTTCACCGATCTGCACCTGATGGACACTCAGCACCCGCTGCGGCTCGAGTACTTGCGCTCCACCGACAAGCACGCGTGGCGCCCGCACGAGGCGTTGACCGTGCAGGGCGGGATCTCGCTGGTCGAGCGGGTCAACGCGCTGCGCGGCGCCCCGGTGACCGGCTCCCCGCTGCACTTCGTGATGACCACCGGCGACAACACGGACAACAACGCGAAGTCCGAGCTGGAATGGTTCATGAAGATCATGAGCGGCGGCCGCTTCACCCCCAACACCGGTGACCCGCGCCACTACGAGGGCGTCCAGAACAGCGGCCTCAAGCTGTACTGGCAGCCCGACGCCACCCTGCGCGACGGCGACAAGCAGGTCGGCTTCCCGCACCTCAAGGGCTTCCTGGCCGCCGCGATCCGCGAGGTCCGCAGCCCCGGCCTCAACCTGCCCTGGTACTCCACGGTCGGCAACCACGACGCGCTGCCGCTCGGCTGCTTCGGCTCGCACGCGGACCCGTACCTCACCGAACTCGCCATCGGCGGCAAGAAGTTGATGACCGCGACGGCGGCCGAGGCGAAGAAGCTGCAGAACTCGATCCGGGACGCCAAGGACCCCAAGGGCTCCGGCTACCGCGACTTCCTCAAGGCCCACGCCCGTTCCGCGCGCTCGATCACACCGGACGAGAAGCGCGCCCCCTACACCTCCGCCGAGTACCTCAAGGCGCACCTCGACCCGGCCTACCAGGGCCTCGGCCCGGTCGGTCACGGCTACTCCTCCGCGAACGTCGACGCGGGCACCCAGTACTACGCGTTCCGTATCGCCGACGACGTGATCGGCATCAGCCTCGACACCACGGACGCGGGCGGCCACTACGAAGGGTCCATCGGGGCGACGCAGTTGAGGTGGCTGGACAAGACGCTGCGCGACAACAAGGACTCGTACGCGGTGATCTTCAGCCACCACACCAGCAAGACGATGGACAACACCCGCCCCGACCCGGCGCACCCCACCGAGCGCCGCTACGAGGGCTCGGCGGTCATCGCGCTCCTCGGCAGCCACCCGAACGTGCTGGCCTGGGTCAACGGCCACATCCACCGCAACGTCATCACCCCGCACTCGGCGCCCGACGGCCGCAGCTTCTGGGAGATCTCGACGGCCTCGCACGTCGACTATCCCCAACTCGCCCGTGTCATCGAGCTGGTGGACAACAAGGACGGCACGCTGTCCCTCTTCACCACGCTGATCGAGTCCGCGGCCCCGCACCGCACCGACTTCTCCGACCTCACCCAGACCGGCCTCGCGGCCCTGTACCGCGAGCTGTCGTACAACGCGCCGGGTTCCAGCACGGTGCTGGGCGGCGACGCGAAGGACCGCAACACGGAACTGATCCTGAAGAAGGGCTGACGTTCCGCAACGACCGGAGGCGGCGATCGCGGCCCGGCCCAATTGACCGTGGGATAACCAACCGGACCCAGACACGAGACGCCCAGTTCATTCGTACGAAATGTCCGTGCCGCCTCATAACGGCTAACCCGCTGTTCACGGGGATGGCTCGATTCATATGCAAGGCGGGTGGTCGTGTGCGCGCTAGACACGAGCTGCACGTGCTGTCGGTCTACGAGGGGTTCTTCTCCGGAGGAGCCCGCATCGTCCACAGCGACGTCGTACTGGGACTGGTGGAGGGCGGCCAGCACCATACGGTGCTCAGCATCCACGGAGAAGTACACCGAGAAGCAACCCGGCAGGCCATGGAGAACGACGCCTGCTACCAGCGACTGACCTCGGCCGGGGTCGGCGTCTCCACCCTCGGCCGCAGCTTCCACGGCGAGGGCGATCCGGTCACGGAAGGGTTCAGCGGGCCCGAGCTCGCCGACACCGCCCGTGCCCTCGCCGACGCGGACGTCGTCCTGTCCCTCAAGGAACAGCCGCTCTCCCTGCTCAACCAGGCCGGCCTGCCCCGCCGCCCGATCGTCGCGTGCCTGCACCGCTCGGACCCCGAGCACTCGGGCACCGCCCTCGACGAGCTGAAGTCCGCCATCGCCGACGGCAAGGTCGTCGCCGCCGTCTGCTGCGCGGAGTCCACCCGCGACGCCTACCAGGCCGCCGGCATCCCGCCCGAGGTCCTCCACGTCATCCCTAACGGCGTGGACCTGCTCCGCTTCCGTCCCGACCCGGCCCGGCGGCTCGCCCTGCGCGCCTCCCTCGGCATCCCGGACACCGCCCCCGTCGTCGTCTTCGCGGCCCGCTACGCCACGATGAAGAACATCCCCCTCTTCCTCCGCGCCGCCAGTGAGTGGCTGCGGCGCGAACCCGCCGGTCATGTGCTGATGTGCGGCGCCGGCATGACCGACCACGACCAGCCCGCCCTCTCCGCCGACATCGACGACGCCTTCGGGGAGGAGCGCGGACGACTTGCCGGCCGGCTCCATCTCCTCGGCGTACGGCGGGACATGGAGACCGTCTACGCCGGGTCGGACGTCGTCGCGCTGACCTCGTCCTTCGGCGAGGCCGCACCCCTCTGTCTCATCGAGGGCATGATGTGCGGGGCCGTCCCCGTCGCCACCGACGTCGGTGACAGCGCCTCCATCGTCGCCGGGCACGGCATCGTCACACCCCCCGACCCGGACGCCATCGCGTCGGCCTGGACCGAGGCGGTCGTCGGCCGCGCGGAGTTCGCCGAGGCCCACGCCCGCAGCCGCGAACGGTTCAGCCGTACGCGCATGATCGCCTCGTACGCCGCCCTCATCGACGGCCTGCACGCGGGACACACGACGACCAGCGCCGCCCCGCCGCCGTTGCCCGAACCCCTGTAGGACAGACATGAGGAGGGGCCACCGACCCCCGGTGGCCCCTCCTCTCCCCTCCTGATCCCGCCCCGGTCCGTCACTACCGGGGCAGCACCACGACATACGCGGCCGGATCCCGGTCGGCCGCCGCCATCAGCGCCGTACGGACCACCGCCGCCTGTTGTTCCATCGCGTCCCGGAGCTTCTTCGGGGTGATGTGGACGACCGTGATGCCCAGCCGCTCCAGATGCTCGCGCTTGCGGGCGTACTCCGACCAGAGGGCGTCGTCGTCCTGCCGATGGCCTTGGCGCGGGGCGCGGGTGTCGAGTTCCACGGCCACCGCCTGCTCGGGCCAGTACGCGTCCAGGCCGGCGAGGTGCGGGCCGCCGGGCAGGCGCAGGTCGACGTTCCACACCGGGTCGGGGAGGCCGTACTCGCCGACCATCCGGTAGAGGCGGTCCTCGGCGATCGCGCGGCCCTCGGCCAGCAGCGAGTCCACCGCGTCCACCACATGCGGCCGGCTCAGCAGCTTGGCGTTGTTCAACTCCCGTACCACCGCGGCCGGTTCGCAGTGCCCGCCGCGTACCGCCTCGGTGAGCAGCCCGCGCACCGCGTTCGCGTCCGACAGCTCGGCCACCGCGTCCGCGAGGGCCCGCGGCACCGGGGCGACCGGGACGCCCTTCACCTGCTGCGGGGTGGGCAGCGAGGCGGTGCGGACGATCCGCGCGCAGCCCGTCGAGCGCAGCCGGCGCATGCGGGGGACCAGGACGTCGAGCTGCTTGAGCGAGGCCAGGTCAGGGGCGGAGGTGAAGCCGTGCAGGGTCAGCGCGCCCATGCCGGTGAGCATCGTCTCCGCGTACACCGGGCGGTGCGGCTCCTCCGCGCCGGGCTGGACCGGGACCCCCGCCGTCCGCTCCCGCGCCGCGTACAGCAGCACCGCGTGCAGCCGCTCCTCACCGGTCGGCGGGCCGGAGTGCAGCAGGACCACGCCGGGGAGGAACTGCTGCCACGGCCCGTCGGGGCGGCACTGCTCGTTCACCTCGGCCGCCGGGACACCGTGCGCCCGGAGCTGAGCCGTCGTCAGAACCCGGCGGTGGACCTCGGAGAGGTGGCTGAGGGGGCGGGGGGAGAGCGGGGTGTTGTGGTTCATGCAACGGGGTTTCCCGCGCCGGATCCGCTCCCTAACCGCTGTTACACGCTCGTCGACAAATCCGGACAACGCGGTACTAAAGGACAGGCGTTCGGATGCCGAGTAGGCGCCGAAAACCCCTGGTCCGGATGGGGTGGACCAGGGGTTACGGGGAGGATTACCTGTATTCGGTAACGGTCACGCAGAGGCCGACCGAAGGCCAAAGGTCAGCCCTGGGCGCCGCGCCCCTCGTGGTCCGCCGCCTGCGCCCGCAGCGCCCGCGCCAGATCGTCCCGCGCCTCCAGCACCAGCCGCCGGAGCGCCGGCGCGGCCTTCTCGTGGGACGTCAGCCACGCGTCCGTCGCGTCCAGCGTCGCCTGCGCGTCGTCCGCCGCCGGGTAGGACGGGAACAGTCCCCGCACCACGTCCACGCCGATCTGGATCGACCGCTCCGCCCATACCCGCTCGATCGCCGCGAAGTACTTCTCCGTGTACGGCGCGAGCAGCTCCCGCTGGGAGGGCTGCACGAAGCCCGCGATGGTCGCCTCGACGAGCGCGTTGGACAGCGTGTCCGACTCCACGACCTGCGCCCACGCCTGCGCCTTGACGGCCGCCGAGGGCCGGGCGGCGAGACAGCGGACCTGGTGGCGCTTGCCCGACGCGGTGTCGTCCCGGGCCAGCTCGGCGGCCACGGCGGCCTCGTCGGCGGCACCGTGCGCGGCCAGCGGCTCCAGGAACGCCCAGCGCAGCTCCTGGTCGACGGCCAGGCCCTCGATCTGCTGCGTGCCGTCCAGCAGGGCCTGCAGCAGGGCGAGTTCCTCCGGCGCCGACGCCACCGACGCGTAGAACCGTGCCCACGCCAGCTGGTGCTCGCTGCCCGGCTCGGCGTCCCGCAGGTCCCGCAGCGCGACATGCGCCAGAAGCTTCGCGCCGGTCTCGCGCCACCACGGCGGCGAGTAGTCGACCAGCGCCGAGTTCGCCCAGGCGTGCAGCATCTGCAGCACGCCGATGTCGGTCTCCCGGCGCCCGAACCGCATCACCAGGTCGATGAAGTCGGGCGCGAGCAGCAGCGCGTCCCGCGTCATGTTCCACAGCGCCGACCAGCACAGCGCCCGCGCCATCGGGTCGGTCAGCGCCCCGAGGTGGTCGCGGAGGGTGTCCAGCGAGGTCGCGTCGAAGCGGGTCTTGCAGTACGTGAGGTCGTCGTCGTTGACGAGCACCAGCTCCGGGGCCTCCGCACCGGCCAGTTCGACCACCACCGTGCGCGGGCCGTCGACGTCCACCTCGGCGCGCTCGTAGCGCACGAGCCGGTCGCCCTCCATGCGGTAGAGGCCCACCGCCACCCGGTGCGGGCGGAGTTCGGGGTGCGACTCGGCGGCCTCCTGGAGCACGGTCAGCTCGGCGATGCGGCCGCCCTCCACGTCCAACACCACTTGCGGGGTGAGGGAGTTGACCCCGGCGGTCTGCAGCCAGGACCGCGCCCAGGACGTCATGTCCCGCCCGCTCGTCTCCTCGAGCACGGACAGCAGGTCGCCGAGGCGCGTGTTGCCGTAGGCGTTCCGCTTGAAGTAGCGGCGCGCGCCCTCCAGGAACGCGTCCTGGCCGGCGTACGCCACCAACTGCTTCAGTACGGACGCCCCCTTGGCGTACGTGATGCCGTCGAAGTTGAGCTTGGCGTCCTGGAGGTCGCGGATGTCGGCGGTCACCGGGTGCGTGGAGGGCAGCTGGTCCGCGCGGTAGGCCCAGGCCTTGCGGCGGTTGGCGAAGGTGATCCAGCCGTCGGTGAAGCGGGTCGCGCCGACCAGTGCGAACGCGCCCATGAAGTCGGCGAAGGACTCCTTCAGCCACAGGTCGTCCCACCACTCCATGGTGACGAGGTCGCCGAACCACATGTGGGCCATCTCGTGCAGGATCGTGTTCGCCCGCCCCGAGTAGGACGCCTGCGTGACCTTCCCGCGGAAGATGTACTCCTCGCGGAAGGTGACGAGCCCCGGGTTCTCCATCGCCCCGAGGTTGTACTCCGGCACGAACGCCTGGTCGTACTTCCCGAACGGGTACGGGTAGTCGAAGTGGTCGTGGAAGAAGTCCAGGCCCTGCTTGGTGATCAGGAAGACGTCGTCGGCGTCGAAGTGCGGCGCGAGCCCCTTGCGGCACATCGCGCCGAGCGGGATCTCCAGCGTCGTACCGTCGTCGAAGGTGCGCGCGTACGTGTCCGTGACGTAGTGGTACGGGCCCGCGAGGAACGCCGTGATGTACGTCGAGATCGGCTTCGTCTCCGCGAACTGCCATACGCCGTCGGTCAGTTCGCCGACGCCGTTGCTCCACACCGTCCAGCCCTCGGGGGCCTTCACCTCGGCGCGGAACGGCGCCTTGAGGTCGGGCTGCTCGAAGTTCGCGAAGACGCGGCGCGAGTCGGCCGGCTCGTACTGCGTGTAGAGGTAGACCTCGCCGTCCTCGGGGTCGACGAAGCGGTGCATGCCCTCGCCCGTGCGGGAGTACGCGCACTGCGCGTCGACGACCAGCTCGTTCTCGGCGGCCAAGTCCTCCAGCTGGATGCGCGTGCCGTCGAAGACCGCGCCCGGGTCGAGGTCCTTGCCGTTCAGCGACACGGCGGTCACGGCCGGGGCGATCAGGTCCGCGAAGCTCGCCGCGCCCGGCTCGGCGCAGCGGAACCGGATCGTCGTCACCGACCGGAAGGTCCGCGGCCCCGCGCCGGCGTCGTCACCGACCGCCGAGCGCAGGTCGAGGGACACGTCGTACCCGTCGACGGACAGCAGGGCGGCCCGCTCGCGGGCCTCGTCGCGGGACAGATTCTCACCGGGCACGGAGCGGCTCCCTCGGATGATGTCGGCTGGTGTTCGATATACGGTCAGGGCCGATCCTGCCATGCGCCCCTGACCGCGGGCACCCGGGAATGAGGGGTGAAAGAGCGGTGTTGCCACAAGGAAACGGCCGTATTCCGAGGAGCGTCATGTCTGAGACCGCCAAGACCCCCGTGGACTTCTGGTTCGACCCGCTGTGCCCGTGGGCCTGGATGACCTCCCGGTGGGTGCTGGAAGTGGAGAAGGTCCGGGACATCGAGGTCAGCTGGCACGTGATGAGCCTCGCCGTCCTCAACGAGAACCGCCTCGACGAGCTCCCGCCGGAGTACGCCGAGAACATGCGCCCCGGCGGCAAGTCCTGGGGCCCGGTCCGTATCGCCGTCGCCGCGCAGCAGCTGCACGGCAACGAGGTCGTCGGCAAGCTCTACACCGCGCTCGGCACCCGCATCCACAACGAGGGCCTGGGCGTGACCCCCGAGTCCATCGCGCTCGCCCTGTCCGACGCGGGCCTGCCGGCGGACCTGATCGAGTACGCCGACAAGGACACCTACGACACCGAGCTGCGCGCCTCCCACAAGGAGGGCATCGAGAAGGTCGGCCAGGACGTCGGCACCCCCGTCATCGCCGTCCCCGGCCCCGACGGCGAGCAGATCGCCTTCTTCGGCCCGGTCGTCACCCCCGCCCCCAAGGGCGAGGAAGCGGCCCGCCTCTGGGACGGCACCGTCGCGGTCGCGTCGGTCCCCGGTTTCTACGAGCTGAAGCGCAGCCGCACGAAGGGCCCGGACTTCAGCAACCTCTAGGTCTGCGGGCCGGCCCTCAGGCCTTCGCGTCCGGCTTGGGGAAGTAGCCGCCGTCCCGCCAGTTGAGCTGCCGCTGGTAGCGCCGACACCCCGGGACGGCACACCGTATGTACGCCTCCGGGGCGAAGTCCTTCTTCTCGGCCCGGACGAACGCCAGCTCCTTGTCGTCCCGCAGCCCGCAGAACTCCCGCAGCGGCCCACGACAGCCGGGGCACCACTTGTAGACCATGCAGAACCTCCACGAGACCCGCCTGAGGCGACTCGGCGCCCCGGCCCCGCGAGCGTAGACGCCCACGGGGCCGGGGCGCAGCCGGTCACCCACCATTCAGGGGTCCCGTGCCGGGCCTACCGTTCCCGCCCCCGCGCCACCGCCAGCCGCGCGAGGTGGTCCTCGTAGCCCTTGGCGTAGGTGGCGGCCCGCCCCGGGTCCGGCTCGACGATCTCCGTCGGGCGGGTCCAGGCCGCCGCGTCCAGCGGGACCCCGTACCGCTCGGCCGCCGCGAGCACCGCGCCCCGCGCGCCCACCTCGCCCTCGACGACCCGCAGCGGCCGCCCCAGCACATCCGCGAGCAGCCGCATCCAGGCGGGGCTGCGCGTGCCACCGCCGCACACGGCCAGGGTCCCGGTGAGCCCGGCCGCCTCCAGGCAGTGCCGGGCCGCGTAGCCGATGCCCTCGCAGGTCGCGCGGATCAGGTCGGCGGGGGTCGACTCCAGCGAGACGCCGGTGAGTTCGGCGCGGAGCCGGGGCTCGACGAAGGGGGCGCGCTCGCCGGACGGGGCGAAGTACGGCAGCACCCGCACTCCGTTCGCGCCGGGCGGGGTCGCCGCGAGCAGCGCGTCCACCTCCTCGTGCCGGACGCCGGTCGTCGACAGCACCCAGTCCAGGGCGGCCGTACCGACCATCGCGGGCATGGCCCGCAGCCAGTGCCCCGGCCGGTCGAGGGAGATGTACAGCCCGGCCGGTTCACCGCTCAGGTCCAGCTCGGTGGTCGCGACCAGACTGGCGAGGCAGGTCCCCACGATCAGCAGGCCGTCCCCCGGTTCCGTCACCCCCGCGCCGAGCGCGCACGCGGGCAGGTCGTACGGCCCGTTCGCGATCCGCGTTCCCGCGGGCAGCCCCTCCCCACGCGTCTCGGCCGTGGCGACCGGGTCGGCGACCGGCGCCAGCAGCCCCCGCCGCCGGGTCAGCCCGAGCAGCTCCACGACACCGTTGTCGTACGACCGCGTCCTGGGGTCGAGGAACGGCATCGACGCGTCCGAGACATCCGTGGTCGCCCGCGCCCCCGTCAGCCGCTGGAACACCATGTCCTTGCAGTACAGCGCGGTGGCGGCGGCGTCGAGCGACCGGGGCTCGTGCGCCGCGAGCCAGGCCAGCAGCGGCCCCGGACAGCCGGGGAACATCGCGCTCCCGGTCCGCCGGAACACCGTCTCGAAGGTCCCGTCCGCGAGCCACTGGTCGAGCAGCTCGTGCGCCCGCCCGTCCATCCAGGACGCCGCCGCCCGCACCGGCCGCCCCTCCCCGTCCACCAGCCACACCCCGTCGCCCTGCCCGGTCAGCCCGGCCAGCTCGACGGTCCCGTCCACCCCCGCCGTCAGTTCGTCGAGCACGGCGACGACCGCGCCGTAGACCTCGTCCATGTCCTGCTCGACGAACCCGCCGTGCATCGACAGCTCCACCGGCCGTGCCGCCACGGCGAGTTCACGCCCGGAGTCGTCGAAGGCGGCGGCCTTCACCGTGGACGTGCCGACATCGATTCCGACGTACATAACGCCTCCTCGGAGTTGGTGACGATCCTCAGGTCAGGCTGTGCGCGAGCGGCTCCCGACGCGCCCACCGTCCCACCTCCGCCGCGGCGATCCGCGCCGCCTTCTCGGCCACGGCCCGCGAAGCGCCCCCGAGATGCGGAGTCAGTACGACCCGGTCGGCGAACCCGAACAGCCGCGCCCCGGCGGGCAACGGCTCGTGTACGTAGGTGTCGAGGGCGGCGGCCGACACCTGCCCGCTGTCCAGCGCGTCGCACAACGCGTCCTCGTCCAGCAGCGGACCCCGCGCCACGTTCACCACCACCGCGCCCGGCCGCAGCAGCGCCAGCTCGCGCGCCCCGATCAGCCCCCGCGTCTCCTGGGTCAACCGGGCGTGCAGCGTGATGACTTGGGACCGGCGCAGCAGCTCGTCCAGCGCCCCGACCCGGAGCCCGTGGATCTCGCCGTGCACATACGGGTCGTACACCATCACCCGCGCCCCGAACGCGCACAGCACCCGCGCCACCCGGCTGCCCACGGCCCCGTACCCGACGAGCCCGACCGGCAGGTCCTCCAGCTCCAACCCGCTGTGCTCGTACGTGTAGTAGGACGCACCGCCCGCCCAATTCCCCTGCCCGGCCAGGAGTTCGTGCGCCTGCGGGATCCGGCGCAGCGCGGCGAGCATCATCCCGACGGTGAACTCGGCGGTCGCGGCGGCGTTGCGCCCCGGCGCGAAGCACACGCGTACGTCGTGTGTCTTCGCCGCGTCCAGGTTGACGTTGACGGGCCCGCCCCGGCACACGACGACCAGCCGCACCTCCGGGCAGGCCGCCAGCACGCGCTCGGTGACGGGCCCCATCTGGGTGACCAGCACCTGCGCCCCGCTGTCCCGCAGGGCGTCGATCACCTCGTCCTCGGCGTCACTGGCCTCCTCCACCTCGGCGACGGGACCGAAGGGCTCCAGAGGCCACCCGAGCTCCAACTCTCCTACGGTGAAAGGGTGTTCGCGCAGTTCCTCGGCGATGGCCGCCGTGATCAGCGACGGCCGTACGAAATGGTCACCGGCGGCGACGACACGCAGGGTCTCGGTCATCGTGGGGCTCCCTCCCTCTCCGCCACGATGAACGGGGAATGCCGAATGCGTAACCCCTGAGGGAGGTCCGGATGATGTTCGAGGGCGAAGCGGAAGCGTGGCTGGGGATCGACCTGGGCACGCAGAGCGTCCGCGCGCTGCTGGTCACGGCCGACGGCACGGTCCTCGGCAGCGGGTCCGCTCCGCTGACGGGCCGCAGGGAGGGCGTACGGCACGAGCAGGACCCGGGGGAGTGGTGGGAGGCGGTGCGCACGGCGTCCCGGGCCGCGCTCTCCTCACCGGCCGGGCGAGGGCGGATCGGCGGCCTCGCGGTGTGCGGCACCTCCGGCACGGTCCTGCTCACGGACCCCCAAGGCCGCCCGCGCACACCGGGGTTGATGTACGACGACGGCCGCGCGGTCGGCGAAGCGGCACGGCTCGGCATGCAGACGAGCTGGGCCCTCCCGAAGGCGCTGTGGCTCCTGGACGCCTACGGCCCCGGCCGCGTGACCCACCAACCCGACGTGATCACGGCGCAGTTGACGGGCGAGGCGATCCCGACCGACTCCAGCCATGCCCTCAAGACGGGCTACGACGCGGAGCACGAGGCGTGGCCACCCCAACTGGCCCATCTGGCGGACCGGTTGCCGGAGGTGGTCCGCCCCGGCACGAGGCTCGGCGAGGTCTGCCGGACCGCCGCCGAAGCGACGGGCATCCCCGCGGGCACCCCGGTCATCGCCGGGATGACGGACGGCTGCGCGGCCCAGATCGCGTCCGGGGCACTGCGCCCCGGCGCCTGGAACTCGGTACTGGGCACCACCCTGGTCCTCAAGGGAGCATCCCCGACCCCCGTCCGGGACGACGCCGGGGTGGTCTACAACCACCGTGCACCGGACGGCAGTTGGCTGCCGGGCGGGGCGTCGAGCGTAGGAGCGGGCGCGCTGCCGCCGGGACCGGACCCGGCGGAGATGGACACCCGGGCGGCGGCCTGCGAACCGTCAGGCGCCCTCACCTACCCCCTGGCCTCACCCGGCGAACGCTTCCCCTTCCTGGCCCCCGAGGCCACCGCCTTCACCCTCGGCACTCCGGCGTCGGAGGCGGACGGCTGGGCGGCGGTGCTGCAGGGCGTGGCGTTCACGGAGCGCCTGTGCCTGGACTACCTCCACCACCTGGGCGCCCCGATAGACGGCCCCCTCACCTTCACGGGCGGCGCGGCCCGTAGCGCGTACTGGAACCAGCTCCGGGCCGACATCCTCGGCCGCCCGGCCCGGGTACCGGAACAGATCGAACCGGCCCTGGGGATGGCGGTGTTGGCGGCGTACGGCACGGGGGAGGGCAGGGAGCTGGCGGAGGTGGCCGACCGCATGGTCCGCATCCGCACGGTCCTGGAACCCCGCGCGTCCCGCACGGCCCGCTTCACCGGCCCGTACTCTCGCCTGGTGGACGAACTGGAGACCCGAGGCTGGCTGCCGACCCCGGTCGCGGCCCATGCCCGCACCCGCCTGAACCAGGACACGAGCGCCTCATGACCACCACCCTCCTCCTGGCCCGCCACGGCCAGACCGTCTGGCACGCCGAGAACCGCTACGCCGGCATCAGCGACGTCGCCCTGACGGACACGGGTGTCGCGCAGGCGGAAGCCCTCGGCCGCTGGGCGGCCACCCACCCCGTGGACGCGATCTGGACGTCCCCGCTGTCCCGGGCGATCGTCACGGCGAACCCCGCGGCCCAGGCCCTGAACCTCACCCCCCGCACCGAACCGGCCCTCCGCGAATGCGACTTCGGGGTGGTGGAGGGCCGCACGCTCGCGGAGTTCGAGGCGGAGAACCCCGAGGCGGCGGAGGCGTTCCGGGCGGATCCGGTGGCGCACCCGTTCCCGGAGTCCGAGGACCCGGCGGAAGCGGCAGCACGCGGAACGGTCGCTCTTCGGCGCATCGCAACGGCCCACCCCGGCCAGCGCGTCCTAATCGTCGCCCACAACACCCTCTTCAGGCTGGTGCTGTGCCGGGCACTCGGGATTCCGCTGGGTGAGTACCGGCGGGTGTTCCCGAGGCTGCGGAACGCGGCGGTGAGCGAACTCCGGGTGCAGGAGGGCACGTTCGCGCTGCTGTCCCTCAACGTGCCCTGCGGGGACGCGGATTGACGGGACCGGCCGAAAGGAGAACCCCCGCGAGTCACGTCCTCGCGGGGGTTCTCCTTTTCATCCGCCCGCCGACGTGAAGGTTGAGAAGACGATCACGAGGCAGGACGATCTGTCCGGGCCGATGGGCCGGTGGGTCAGGCGGGCAGGATCGTGTGGCGGGACTTCGCGGCGTCGTAACGCCGGGCCACGTCCTGCCAGTTGACGACCGCCCACATGGCGTCGATGAAGTCGACCTTCTGGTTCTTGTACTGGAGGTAGAAGGCGTGCTCCCAGGCGTCGAAGACCAGGAGGGGGGTGGAGCCCTGGCCGACGTTGCCCTGGTGGTCGTAGACCTGCTCGACGATCAGACGGCCGCTGAGCGGCTCGTGGGCGAGGACGCCCCAGCCCGAACCCTGGGTCGTCGCGGCGGCCTTGGTGAGCTGCGCCTTGAAGCCGGCGAAGGAGCCGAAGGAGTCGGTGATGGCGTCCGCGAGACCGCCCACCCCGTCGGCCGCGAGCGGCTCGCCGCCGCCGTCACCGGTCATGTTGTGCCAGTAGATGCTGTGCAGGATGTGCCCGGAGAGATGGAAGGCCAGGCTCTTCTCCAGCCCGTTGACCGACCCCCACTGCTCCTTGTCCCGCGCCTCCGCCAACTGCTCCAGCGTGTCGTTCGCACCCTTCACATACGCCGCGTGGTGCTTGTCGTGGTGCAGCTCGATGATCTCGGGGCTGATCACGGGGGCGAGCGCGGCGTAGTCGTAGGGCAGGTCAGGAAGCGTGTAGACGGGCATGGCGGATCGGTCCCCTCCGGACTTCTTATTGCACATGGCTTGCAACTACAACCTAGCAGCGAAAAGGCTCGGTGTGGTCACTCCGCCACGGATGTGTAGTGCGACGCGTCGCCCTCGATCGAGTAGCTCTCCTTGCCCTCGATGCCGGTCGGGATGTCGCCGGCGACGGTGACGCGGTGGAGGCGGCGGGGCTGGTCGTCGTAGTTGTCGATGGCGTAGTGCTGGGTGATGCGGTTGTCGAAGAGGACGAGCTGGTCGGGGGACCAGCGCCAGCGGAGGATGTTCTCCGGGCGGGTGACGTAGGCCTGGAGGAGGTCCAGGATCTTGCGGGACTCGGTTGTCGAGAGGCCGACGATCCGCTGCGCGAACCCGCCGATGAACAGGCCGCGTTCGCCGGTCAGAGGGTGGACGCGGACGACCGGGTGGACCGTGCGGAACGTGATCGAGGTGAACTGGGCGCGCTGGGCGGCCCGTTCGGCGTCGATGGACTCCTCCGGCACGGCGTAGTCGTAGTCGTTGGTGTGCTCCGCCCACAGGGTGTCGGCGAGGACGCGCAGCGGTTCCGGCAGGTCGCGGTAGGCCGCCGCCGAACTCGCGATCAGGGTCTCGCCGCCGTACGGCGGGACCGTGATGCTGCGCAGGGTGCTGGCCTGGGGCGGGTTGAGGACGAACGTCACGTCGGTGTGCCAGTGGTTGGCCCGGCCGCGCTCGCTGTCGACGGGCAGCACGTTCGGGGCGCCGTCGACGGCGGGCACGGTGGGGTGCGCGGTCGTGAGGTCGCCGAAGTGGCGGGCGAAGGCCTCCTGGCCCGCGTCGTCGAGGTGGACGTCGTCGAAGACCAGCGCCTTGTGGACGTTGAGGGCCTCCCGGATCGCCGTCACCTCCTCGGCGGCCAGCGGCTTGTTGATGTCCACGCCTGACACGCGGGCGCCGATGTTCGCGGTGACCTTCTGGATCTCGATGGACATGTGAAGTCCTCTCAGACGAGGGCGGGTTGGGTGGTGGGCCGGGTGTACTGGTTGGTGGGGCGGGGGAGGCCGTAGCGCTCCCGGAGGGTCGTGCGGGGGCCGTACTCCGTGCGGAGCAGGCCGCGGGTGCGGAGGAGGGGGACGACCTGGTCGACGAAGGCGTCGAGGCCGGACGGGAGGACCGCGGGCATGATGTTGAAGCCGTCGGCGGCGCCCTGCGTGAACCACGACCCGATCGCGTCGGCCACCTGCTCCGGCGTACCGGCGAAGGTGAGATGCCCGCGCCCGCCCCCGAGCCGGCCGATGAGCTGCCGTACGGTCAGCCGGTCGCGGCGGGCGAGTTCCACGACGAGCGTGTAGCGGCTCTTCGCGCCCTCGATGGCGTCCTCGGGAGGGAGGTCGGCGGGGAGTGGTTTGTCCAACTCCAGTGTTCCTGGCGCTAGTTGAAGCAGTCGCTCCAGACGGTCCACGCCGTGCGTGTACACGATGTGGTCCTCCAGCAGCCGTTCGTTGGCCCGCGCCTCGGCCTCCGTCCCGCCCAGCACGGGCACGATGCCGGGCAGCACCTTGATGTGCTCGGGGTTCCGACCGGCCGCCTCCGTGCGGGACTTGAGGTCCTTGTAGAAGGCCTGGGCGTCGGCGAGGGTCTGCTGCGCGGTGAACACCGCCTCGGCGTACCGCGCCGCGAACGTCCTGCCGTCCTCGCTCGAACCCGCCTGCACCAGCAGGGGGTAACCCTGCGGTGAGCGGGGGACGTTGAGGGCACCCGCGACGCTGAAGTACGTCCCCTGGTGACGCGGCGGGTGGATCTTCGTGTCGTCGCCCCACACCCCGGCCGCCTTGTCGGCGACGATCGCGTCGTCCTCCCAGCTGTCCCAGAGTTTCAGCGCCACATCCAGGAACTCGGCCGCCCGCGCATACCGTTCGGCGTGCGCCGGTTCGTGCTCGAGCCCGAAGTTCCGGGCGGCCTCGGCACCGGCGGTGGTGACGATGTTCCAGCCCGCCCTGCCCCCACTGATGATGTCCAGCGAGGCGAACTTACGGGCCAGGTTGTAGGGCGAGTTGTACGACGTGGATGCGGTCGCGATCAGGCCGATGTGCTCCGTGGCCGTCGCCAGCGCGGTGAGGAGAGTGAGCGGTTCCAGGGCTCCGGCCGGGCGTTGGGCGAGGTTGCTCCACAACTGCGGCCCGTCGGCGAGGAAGAGGGAGTCGAAGGTGCCGCGCTCCGCGATCCGGGCAAGGTGCGTGTAGTGCTCCAGCTCGACGTGGGCGTAGGGGTTGCTCTCCGGGAGACGCCAGGAGGCCTCGTGGTGGCCGGTGTTCATGAGGAAGGCGTTGAGGTGGAGTCGGCGGGGCATGGGAGGTCCTTTGCTGCGGATGGGTGGGGGACTTTCGAGTGCAGGGGGCTACTGATCAGCTCGTCGGGCGACTTCTCAACGTGGGGCGACACTTGTCAGCCGTGCGGCACCTCTTCAGCACAGGCCGCGCAAATCCAGCCCGTCCGGCGTTTGAGGACGAGGCCCCTTCAGGGCCGATGGGGGTCTGGGGGCGGAGCCCCCGGAAGGCGCGCACGAGCAGCGGACACTCACCGAGCAGCCGGTGCTCAGCGGGAGTCCGACGTCACCCCGAGCGCCGCCAGCAACCGCTCCCGATACTCGGCCCGCGCCACCCCAGGATCGATCACCAGGTCCAGCCCGATCCGCCCCTGCTCAAGCACCAGCACCCGATCCGCGAGGACGATCGCCTCATCCACGTCATGCGTGACCAGAAGCACCGAGGGCCGATGCCGCTCCCACAACTCCCGTAGCAGCACATGCATCCGAATCCGGGTCAACGCGTCAAGCGCCCCGAACGGCTCATCCGCCAACAGCAGTTCAGGCTCGCGCACCAACGACCTGGCCAACGCGGCCCGTTGCGCCTCGCCCCCGGACAGCTCGTTGGGCCACGCCCGCTCCCGCCCGGCAAGCCCCACCTCGGCAAGCGCCGCACGCCCCTTCGCGGCGGCTTCCTTCCCCTCCGCCCCCAGCAGTACGTTGTCGAGCACCCGCCGCCACGGCAGCAGCCGCGAGTCCTGGAAGACCACCGACACCCGCTCAGGCGCGGTGAGCCGACCACTCCCGACGACCTCGTGGTCGAGCCCCGCGATGGCCCGCAGCAACGTGCTCTTGCCGGAACCGCTGTGCCCGAGCAGCGCGGTGAACTGCCCGGCGGGCAGATCGAGATCGACGTGGTCGAGAACCGCACGTCCGCCGAACGACCGGGTAAGTCCTCGGAGTTGGACGGCAGGTACGGCGGGGCCCGCGGGAACCGCACCGGTGTCGGTCAGTTGCTGAGTGTGCGGCGCCATGACAGCACCCTCCGTTCGACGAGACGGACCGCGCTGTCGGAGAGCAGACCGAACACGCCGTAGATCAGCAGGCCGACGAGGATGACGTCCGACTGGCCGTAGTTCTGGGCCTGGAACATCATGTAGCCGAGTCCGCTGGTGGCGTTGATCTGCTCCAGGACGACCAGGCTGAGCCAGGAGCCGGTCACGCCGAGGCGCAGGCCCACGAAGAAGCCGGGCAGCGCGCCGGGGATGACGATCTGGCGGACGAACTGGAGCCTTGACAGGCCCTGGACCTCGGCGAGTTCGACGTAGCGGTGGTCGATGCCGGAGAGCGCGGCGTGCAGGTTGAGGTAGATCGGGATGTAGACGACGATCGCGATGATGGCGATCTTGAAGGTCTCGCCGATGCCCAGCCAGAGGATGAACAGCGGGATGAGACCCAGGGTGGGGATGGCCCGGTTGAGCTGCACGGTCCCGTCGATCAGTGCCTCGCCGACCCGGCTCAGCCCGGCGGCGAGCGCGAGGACGACACCGGCGGTGAGGCCGAGCGCGAAGCCGTAGGCGGCGCGTTCCAGCGAGGTCAGCATGTCCGTGGGCAGGGTGCCGGACGTCCACAGCCGGCCGGCGGTCCGCAGCACCGTCCAGGGCGCCGGGATCGCGGCCGGGTCCAGTTGCCCGGCGGCGGAGGCGACGGCCCACAGGACGAGGAAGAGGAGCGGCCCGACGACCCGGGAGGCGGGCAGCCGCCTGCCCGGGGCGAGACCGCGCCGCCGCCTGCGCGGAGCCTCGACGGAATCCTCAACAGCGTTCTGCGGCAGGGAAGTTGTGGCAGACGTGTCCACCGTCTGGGAGGTCGTCATCGCCGTCACCTCCGGTACTCCGCCGCCACGGCCTTCGCCGCGATCCCCTCGAACCGCCGGTCGAAGAGCGAGTCCACCTTGAACTCCTTCACGAACCCGCCCTCGGCGAGCAGATCGGCGGTCTCCTGCTCCCACTTCACGGCCTCGTCCCAACTCGGCGGGAACAACGGCTTGTTGGCGAGCGCGGTGACCGACTTCGCCTGCGCGAGGGTCAGGTTCTGGGTCTTGACGTAGAACTCCTCGTTCCAGGCGTCCGGGTGCTCGTACTGCCAGACCTGTCCCTGCGCCCACTGCGGGATGTACGCGGCGATCGCGGCCGCCTTCGCGGAGTCGGCCAGCACGGCGGACGGCGCCCACAGCAGATTGAGCAGGTCTACGACATCGGTGGTGATCGCACGGGCGCCCTTCGCCTCGTACTGCTTGAGGTACGCCGGTGCCTGGCTGTTGGCGAGCGGGGCGATGTCGACCTGGCCGGACTGGAGGGCGGTGAAGAACTGGTTGCTGGTCAGCGGGACGAGTGTCACCTCGTCGTACGTCAGCCCGGCCTGCTTCAACGCCCGCAGCAGGACGACCCCTTGGGCCTGCCCCTGCGAGAACGCCAGCTTCCTGCCCTTGAAGTCGGCGACGGTGTGGATGTCGCTGCCGGGCTTGGTGGCGAAGAGGTAGTTCGGCTTGCGGGTGACGTCGATCGCGACGATCTTCGCGTCGTAGCCCTGGTAGTGCGCCTGGATCGGCGGGATGCCCGCGTTGTTGGCGAGGTCGAGGGACTTGGCGCGGAAGGCGTTGATGACATCGGGGCCGGCCCCGATGTTCACCCAACTCGACACGGTGAACGGCAACTTGGGCAGTTTCGCCAGCTTGAACTGGAGCTGCTGGGTGTTCAGGTACGAGGAGATCTTCAGGCTCGTGCCGGACGGGACCTTCTCGGCGAGCGGGGCGGACAGACCGGCCCCCGACCTGGCGGTGGCGGCGTTGCTCGTTGCGCAGCCGCTGAGACCGGCGACACCCGCGGCGGCACCCAGCACGGAGGTGAGGAAGAGCCGCCGGTCGACGCCGGGCGCACGGGAATGAGGCATGGGAGGACTCCCTGATCAAAGTCATGGGAACGCGGGAAGGCACGCGAAATTCACGGACGGCGAAAGACGGAACAGTCCGGGACAGGAAATTCAGGCAGGATGAGACCGGCGCCGAAGGCGCGTCAACGGGTCAGCAACAAGAAGTGCGACAACTCATCTGCAGGCTCATGACCAGGATGTTCCCGGCCATGCGCGCCCGCTGTCAACATTCCGAGTTTCTGAATTAAATACGCCCCGGTGACAGGCTCAGGGGATCCCGGAACAGCACATCCAGCATCACCGAACCGCCCGCCACGGCCAGTACGGAATCCGGGAAACTCGTCGGCACGACAGCCGAGGCCCGCGCGTCACCGACCTCCTCGCGCAGCGCCCGCAGGCAGTCCTCCCGCCGGATGACCCCCAGTTCGGTGACGACCACCGTCTCCGGGTTGAGGATGTCGAGCAGCAGCCCGGCCGCCCGCCCCACCATGCGCGCCCGCTGCGTCAACAGCCGTACGGCGAGGGGGTTTCCGCGCTCGGCCGCCGTCACGACGTGGGTCGGGTTGACCCCGTCGACGATGCCCGCCTCCCGGGCCCGGCGGCACAACGTCCGTTCGCTCAGCTCGACTTGGAGGCAGCCGACGCGCCCGCAGTCGCACGGTTCCGTGCCGCCGCGCAGCGGCAGATGGGCGATCGCGCCCGCCTGCGAACGCGGGCCGTGGTGCACCTCGTCGTTGGTCGCGAAGGCCGCGTCGACCACGTTGCCGACGAAGAGGTGCAGCACGCTGCGGCTGCCGCGCGCCGTCCGCCCGAAGAGGCGCTCCGCGTTCACCAACGCCCGTGCGTGGCCGTCCACATGGACCGGCAGTCCGGTGCGGTCGCCGAGCAGTGCGCGCACCGGCACGTCCCGCCAGCCCAGCAGCGGATGGTCGACGATGCTCCCTGAGTCCCGGTCGACCCAGCCGCCGGCGGCGACCCCGACCCCCAGCGGGGTGGCTCCGGCCGCCTCCGCGAGCAGCGCTCGCAGCCCTTCGGCGGCGCGCGCCAGCACCAGGGCGGGGTTCGTGCTGTCGTGCCCGAGCCGGCGCTCGGTCACCACCCGGCCGCGCAGATCCAGCAGCGCGACCGTCGTATAGGGCACCGCCACATGGACTCCGCCCACAACGAACCGTGACGCATCCAGGTCGACGGGCACATGGGGTCGGCCCACACCGTTCGAGCGTCGGGGTGTGGCGGCCTCCCGTATGAGCCCGAGTTCGGTGAAGCGGGCGCAGTAGTCGGTGACCGACGCGGGGGACAGCCCGGTCAGCCGGGACACGGTCGAGCGGGCCACCGGGCCGTGCTCCAGCACCGAGCGCAGGACGACGCTCGCGTTGGTGCGCCGCCGGTCGCTGTCGGCGGCGCGGGGTACGGGGGAGCGAGGGGAACCGGGAGAGCTGGGAGAGCCGGGGGAGTGGGAGGCGAGCAGGGGTGCCGCGTTACGGGGCATGGGGATCTTCCTCGGGAACGGGTCCGACAGTGCGCCGTCTGGGATACGAGGCGCACCGGATCCGCTCCGCCCGCCTCAGGGGCGGTAACAGGTCGCCGCGGCCTGGCGTCGCAGGTCGACATAGCGACGCGACGCGAAGTTCCGGGCCTGGGCAACCATGCGCTCGAAGCTAGCAAAGCGGCCCACGGCTGCCCAGACCGCGACCGGTGTGCGAGACGGCACGACGACGGGTGTGCGAGACGGCACGGCATCCGCGTGACCGGCATCACACCCCGGCGCGTGTAACGGGCATCCTTTGTCCGGAGCCCACCAAGTCCCCGATCCAGCCTTTGTCGAACGCTGACGGTGATCGGTCCGAGGGCCCTGGGATAGCGTCACAAAGTCCCCCTGTACCCCGTCAACCTGCGGAGTCCCCCTTGAGTACCGCCGTCGCCACCACCCGCCCGGGCCAGGTCCTCGCCGACCTGCTGCCCGCCTCCCGTGTGCGGGACATCGCCCTCGTGCTCGGCGGCGCCGCGCTCACCGGCCTCGCCGCACAGCTCGCCGTGCCCGTGCCGGGCTCCTCGGTCCCGGTCACCGGCCAGACCTTCGCCGCCCTCCTCGTCGGCACGTCCCTCGGCGCCGGCCGCGGCTTCCTCTCGCTCGCCCTGTACGCGCTGCTCGGCCTGGCCGGCGTCCCGTGGTTCGCCGGGGGCACCTCCGGCGCCGGCGCCTCCTTCGGCTACATCGCCGGCATGCTGCTGGCCTCCGCCGCCGTCGGCGCCCTGGCCCGCCGCGGCGCCGACCGCTCGGTCCTGCGCATGGCCGGCACGATGCTGCTGGGCGAGGCGATCATCTACGCCATCGGCGTCCCGTACCTGGCGCTCAGCCTCGACCTCTCGGCCGGCGCCGCGCTCGCCGCGGGCCTCACCCCGTTCCTCATCGGCGACGCCCTGAAGGCCGCCCTGGCCATGGGCGCGGCCCCGACGGCCTGGAAGTTCGTCAACAAGCAGCGCTGACACGGCTGTTACCGCCGGAAGAGGTTCGCCGGGTCGTACGACGACTTGATCCCGGCGAGCCTCTTCCGCGTCTCCGCGTCGTACAGCCCCTCGGTCCTGTCACCGGCCCCGAACGCGAAGTTGACCGTCCGCCCGAGCGTGTACGGCGCGAGCAGCACGAACGCCGGGTCCAGCCGTTCCCGCACGGCCTCCCGCTCCCCGACGGCCAACATCCGTACCAGGAAGGGCGGAGAGTAGCGGCTGTGTGTGGTGGTTCATGAGGTTCATGCTGGCCGCATTACCTGACATGTGCCGTCAGGTAATGCGGCGCGTTCGGGGTGTTCCGGGACAGGCAAGAGGGAGGGCTGGGTGCTCCCGCGACCCGGCCCTCCCTGTCCGGTCCCGCCTGACCTCAGCCGGTCGGTCCCGTCGGGCGTCGGTGGCTCAGCCCCGTAGGGCCTGCCGGCCCGGCCGCCGTTGCGACCAGTACAGGCCCGCCGCGCCCGCCGCGATCAGGGCCGCGCCGGCCGCGCCCAGGGGCAGGACGTCGTCGCCGACGCCCGTCTTGGGCAGCGTGTCGCCGCCCGGTGCCACCGGCTTGTTGTCGGTGCCGAGCAGCAGCGGGGTGGCCGGGGCGTTCGGCGACGGGTTCGCCGTACCGAACGGGACCGGGCCCTGCTGCCAGAACGTCTTCTTGCCGTCGGCGGACATCACCGGCAGACAGATCTTCCCGGCCTTGCTCAGGTCGTACGTCGCGTCGACCGCGTACGACTTCGACCTGCCCGCGGCGAGCGCGCCCACGGAGCACTTGAATCCGCTGTTCGAACCGGCGGGCAGATCCTTTTCGGCGATCGCCGAACAGCCCTGCACACCATTGACCTTGAGGCCGTCGAATCCGACGACCAGAAGATTGACATCGCCGCTCGCCCTGGTCCCCTCATTCTTAACGGTGGCGGTGATCGCCGTCTTTTTCGAACCGTTGTCGACCGAGATCTTCGACGGCAGGAGCGTGGTCAGTTTCACTCCGGCCGGAGCCGCGTCCACGGCCTTTCCGCCTTTTCCGCTCCCCGGCCCCTGGTCGTCCGCCGAGGCGCTGAAGGAAAGGATCATCACCGCCGAGAAGGATGCGGTGAGCAGCGATCCTGTGATGGTCATGGTCGTAGCACGACGAGAACTCATGTTCGTCCCCCTTGTGTTCCCTTGCGTTCCCCTGTATCCCCCTGGGACTGCGCCTGAATTCGCAGTACTTGAAGAGGTACCACAAGATTTCTCCGCACTATGCTGGTACGGCATGAAGTGTGACCATTGTGGGGGTGCAGCGGATTGCCGGGGAATGCGGGAAATTCGGGAAGCATGAGGAGCGGCGGAGTTCCGGGGCTGTTGGTGACCGGACGTTATCGGCTGGTCGAAAGTATCGGGCAGGGGGGAATGGGGCGGGTGTGGCGAGCCGCCGACGAAATACTCGACCGGCAGGTCGCCGTCAAGGAAATGCGCATCGACGGCCTCGACGCGGAGGACACCCGCACCCGCCGCGAGCGCACCCTGCGCGAGGCCAGGGCGACCGCCCGCATCGACCACCCCAACGTCGTGCGGGTCTACGACGTCGTCGACGAGGGCGAACGCCTGTGGATCGTCATGGAGTTGGTCGCCGGCCGCTCCCTGGAACGCATGCTGACCGACGACGGCGCGCTCGGCCCGCGCGAGGTGGCCCGCCTCGGACTCGGCCTGGTGGCGGCCCTGCGCCAGGTGCACGCGGGTGGCGTCCTGCACCGGGACATCAAGCCCGGCAACGTGCTCGTCGAGAACGGCGGCCGACGCGTCGTCCTCACCGACTTCGGCATCGCCGCGATCCAGGACGCCACGGCGCTCACCGTGGTCGGCATGCTGGTGGGCTCGCCCGACTACATGGCGCCCGAGCGGATCTCCGGGCACCCGCAGGGACCGCCGTCGGACATCTGGTCGTTGGGCGCCACGCTCTGCGCCGCGCTCGGCGGGCGGTCACCGTTCTCCCGGGACACGACGCTGGCCACCTTGCACGCCGTTCTGTACGAGGAGCCCGAACTCCCGGCTGCGGCAGGCCCGTTGCGCGAGATCCTCGCCGCGCTGCTGGAGAAGGAGCCGTCCGGTCGCCCGGGGCTGGAGGAGGTGGAGGGGGCGCTGACTCGGGTGGCGTTCCCGGCGGAGGAGGCGGAGAGCGCCGAGCCGCCCGGCGAACCCGCCGCACCTGACGCGGAGTTGGAGCCGGAGTCGCCACCCGAGGTCTATCGGGAGTCACCGACCCCGGTGTTCCTGGCGCCGTCACTCGTCCGCGCCGCACGCGATCCTCGGGTGTACGACCCCCACCCCGTCGAAGACGCGATACCGACGCAGCGTCCCGCCGTAGAGGAACCGGTCTCCGCCGCCGAAGCCGCGTCCGAAGCCGCGTCCGAAGCCGTGTCCGAAGCCGCGTCCGAAGCCGTGTCCGAAGCCGCGTCCGAGGCCGCCTCGGAGCTGAGTTCCGAGGCTCCCTCCAGCAACTCCCGGGGATCTGGGCCACGGCGGACCGGCGTCTCCTTCGCTCGCGCCGACCAAGGTGAGCGAACCGAACCCGCCGCACAAGCCGGGCCCGGCGCGGACCCCCAACTGGCCGAGCGCGCACAGGCGTTGACCGAGCGAAAACCCGTGCCACCCCCGGCCCACCCGCCGGCCCCGCGCCCGGCTCCACCGCACCCCGCGCCCCGACGCCCCGACCTGGGCCCGCACCCGGCCCGTGTGCCTCCCGGCGGCGAACTCCCGGGCCCCGCCCAGCCGTTCACTCCGGACCGCCCTCACCGCACCCGCCGCCGTATCGCACTGATCGCCGTCGCGGCCGTAGTGGTAGCCGCCGCGGTCACCGGCACGATCCTCGCGAACTCCGGTGGCTCGTCCGGCACTTCAGCGGCTGGTTCATCGACGTCGGCGGAACCGTCCGCCTCCTCGTCCGGGTCGCCGTCCCCCACAGCCCCTTCCTCCTCCCCGTCCCCCACGGTCGAAGGCACCTCACGCCCCCCGACTCTCCCGCCAGGCACGCACCAGGAGGCGGGCGGTTTCGCGTGGGCGACGCCGGCGGGGTGGCGGCGGGACCTGAAGACGGGCGCCGAGGTGCACTACACGTCGCCCGACGGGAGTCAGGAGCTCGTCGGCAAGTCGGCGCTCGCGCGGGGGGACCTGATGGAGACGTGGGAGGCGTCGGAGCGGAACGCCCAGCAGGGGCGGGACTATCGAAAGATCCGGCTCGAGAGGACGACGTTCCGGGGTTTCCCGGCGGTGAGCTGGGAGTACACGTTCACGCTCAAGGGCGTCGCCTGGCACGCCCGGCTGCTCGGATTCGACGAGGACGGGAAGTCGTACCAGATCAACACCTGGTACCAGCCGGACGTGGAGACGCGGGCCCTGGAGACCTACGACAAGGTCAGGGACAGCTTCGTCGTGCTGTGAACTGCCTCAGCCCACGGACACCTTGTCGGTGTCGGTGTCCGCGACGGCGGTCGCCCGGCCGCCCCGCACCCGCTCCTTGACCACCGAGACCGCGATGACGGCCAGCGCGACGAGCAGGGACAGCAGCACGGTCGTACGTCCGCTGCTCTCGCCCTTCGTGTCGGTGAGCATGTAGCCGAGGACGAACACGATCAGGGCGATCGTCGCCCAGGTCAGATACGGGTACAGCCACATCCGTACGACGAGCTTCTCCGGCGACTCGCGCTCGATGATCCGCCGCATGCGCAGCTGTGACGCGCAGATGACCAGCCACACGAACAGGGCGACGGCGCCGGAGGAGTTGACGAGGAAGAGGAACACGGTGTCGGGGTAGGCGTAGTTGAAGAACACGGCGACGAAGCCGAAGACGACCGAGGCGATGATCGCGGCCATCGGGACACCGCGGGACGTGGTCCGGGCGAACGCCTTCGGGGCGTCACCGCGGCCGCCGAGCGAGAAGGCCATGCGGGAGGCCGTGTAGAGGCCGGAGTTGAGGCAGGACAGCACCGAGGTCAGCACGATGAAGTTCATGATCTGGCCGGCGTGCGCGATGCCGAGGGAGTCGAGGGCGGCGACGTAGGAGCCCTGCGCCTTGATCGACGGGTCGTTCCACGGGAGCAGGCAGACGACGATGAAGATCGAGCCGAGGTAGAAGACGCCGATGCGCCAGATGATGCTGTTGGTCGACTTGGTGACGGCGCGCTGCGGGTCCTCGGACTCGCCGGCGGCGAGCGTGGCGATCTCGCTGCCCATGAAGGAGAAGACGACGAGCAGGACGCCGGTGAGGATCGCGCCGGGCCCGTTCGGCAGGAACCCGCCGTGGTCGGTGAGGTTGCCGAGGCCCGCCTTGTCGGTGTGGGCGCCGGGGAGCACGCCGAAGATCGCCAGCGCGCCGATGATGATGAACGCGCCGATCGCGACGACCTTGATCCCGGCGAACCAGAACTCGAACTCGCCGTAGGAGCCCACCGACACGAGGTTTGTGGCGGTCAGGACCACCATCACGATGAGCGCCCAGCCCCACTGCGGTACGGCCGGTATCCACCCTTCGAGGATCTTGGCGCCCGCGGTCGCCTCGACGGCGAGGACGACGACCCAGAAGAACCAGTACAGCCAGCCGATCGAGAAACCGGCCCAGCGGCCGAGCGCGCGGTCGGCGTGCGCGGAGAACGAGCCGGACGTGGGGTTCGCGGCGGACATCTCACCGAGCATGCGCATCACCAGCACCACGAGCGTGCCGACGAGCGCGTAGGAGAGCAGGATGCCCGGGCCCGCCGTCGCGATGCCCGAACTGGAGCCGACGAACAGGCCGGCGCCGATGACGCCGCCGATGGCGATCATCGAGAGATGCCGGTTCTTGAGTCCTGCCTGAAGGCCAGAACCAGAAGTCATGGGGGGATTTCCTTTACGCCGGTTGGGATGCCGGTGGGGGGTGCTCGTACGAGCGGCGTACGAGTCGGTCCAGTGAATCGGAGGTAAAGGAATTCCTGAACCTTTGAATCCAGATCGTTACTTGAGGTTTCCTTGAGGTTGCGAGGCGTTGCCGGTATTTAACGTGGTCGGGCCCCGGAGCTGCTTCCCGGAAACAGCCGTGTCACACTCGACCCATGCGCGTGTATCTCGGCTCCGACCATGCGGGCTTCGAACTCAAGAACCACCTCGTCGAGTGGCTGAAGGAGGCGGGACATGAGCCCGTCGACTGCGGCCCGCACATCTACGACGCCCAGGACGACTACCCGCCCTTCTGCCTCCGCGCCGCCGAGCGCGCGGCCGCCGACCCCGAGGCCCTCGGCATCGTGATCGGCGGCTCCGGCAACGGCGAGCAGATCGCGGCGAACAAGGTCAAGGGCGTGCGTGCGGCCCTCGCCTGGAGCGAGGAGACCGCGTCGCTCGGCCGCCAGCACAACAACGCGAACGTCGTGGCCGTCGGCGCCCGGATGCACACGACGGAGGAGGCGACGAAGTTCGTCGAGATCTTCGTCGGTACGCCGTTCTCCGAGGACCCGCGGCACATTCGGCGCATCGACATGCTGACGAAGTACGAGGAGACGGGTGAGCTGCCGGAGATTCCGGCGCATCACCCGAAGCAGTAGGTAACGAGGTCTTCGGAACGCCCACCTGTCGACCGACCTGGACAGGTGGGCGGGTGGGAAAGGAAGTTCGCCAGGTGCCAGAGGGGCACACGATCCACCGACTGGCGCTGGACTACGGCGGTCACTTCAAGGGCGGCCCCGTACAAGTCACCAGCCCCCAGGGCAAGTTCAGTGACTCCGCCGCGCTGCTGAACCGCACGGAACTCACCCGCACCGAAGCCCACGGCAAGCACCTGTTCCTCGGTTTCCGGGACGAGGAGTGGATCCACATCCACCTCGGCCTCTTCGGCAAGGTGACCTTCGGCGGAGCCCCCGCACCCCCGCCCACGGACACCGTCCGCCTGCGCCTCGCCAACGACACGTCGTACGTCGATCTCCGCGGCCCCACCACCTGCGCCCTGATCACGGACACCGAGAAGCACGCGATACACGCCCGCCTCGGCCCGGACCCCCTGCGCCCGCCGGAGGACACGGACCCGGGCGCGGCGTACCGACGCATCTCCCGCAGCCGTACGACGATCGCGGCCCTGCTGATGGACCAGAAGGTCATCGCGGGCGTCGGCAACGTCTACCGCGCGGAGGTCCTCTTCCGGCACGGCATCGACCCCTACCGCGCGGGCAAGGACCTCACGCCCGCCGAGTGGGACGCGATCTGGGCCGACCTCGTCGAGCTGATGCACGAGGGCGTCCGCAACAACCGCATCGACACCGTCCGCCCGGAACACACCCCCGAGGCGATGGGCCGCCCGCCGCGCGTGGACGACCACGGCGGCGAGGTCTACGTCTACCGCCGGGCCCACCAGCCCTGCCACATCTGCGGCGGCGAGATCCGCACCGCCGACCTCGCCGCCCGCAACCTCTTCTGGTGCCCCAACTGCCAGAAGCCGTAGGGGCGTTCGGCGGTACGGCTAGAACCCGTGCGGCAGCCAGGGCGCGACCGTCGACCCGAAGGCCAGCGACGCCTCCGCCAGCGCCCCGGCCCGCAGCTCCCACACCCGGCCGGCGCCCGCGAGCGACGCGAGGGACACCCCGCCGAGATACGCGGCCCCCAACTCCCTTACGGACAGGGCGAGATCGGCCGGGTCGTCGGTCCGCTCGCAGGACGCGCCCTTCGCGTCGCCGGTGAGCCGCCAACGCCCCTCGTTCCAGGGGCAGAAGGCGTCCGCGACCTCGAACACGACGTCCACGGGCGCCTGATACGTCCGCGCCTCCAGCGCGGCCCCCAGCTCCACCAGCCGTACGTGCAACGAGTCCCGCTGCCGGATCGAGCACCGGCGGATGTCGGAGACGAGATGCTGCCAGGAGTCGTCGACGGGCCTGCTGTGCGTCGTCACCTTCCCGGTCAGGTCGATCTCGCAGAGGAACCGCCACAGCGCCGCGTACGCAGCCGGGTCCAGCGCCTCCAGATCCCGCAGCCGTACGGCCCCCTTGGGGCCCTGCGTGTCCCACTCGGGCTTGATGAAGTACCGCGTGTAGCCGACGACTTCACCCTCCCGCTCGGCGACCACGCACCGCAGCGGCGACGAGCCCTCCCGCTCGCTCTCCGGGTCCAGCAGCGGCAGGTTCTCCCACCCGGGCCGCCGCGCCAGCATCCCCGGCCGCCCGGCCACCAGCCGTGCGTACACCGCCTCGCACGCGTCGCGCACGGCGGTCGGCTCGGCGAAGCGCAGACGTACGTCGTCCGTGCCCGGCGGCACCGAGAGGCGTACCCGGTCCGTGTCGATCTCGGCGGACATGTTCATCGTCGCGATGCCGTACCCGAAACGGCCGTAGATCACCGGCTCGGAGGCCGTCAGCACGGCCAGGGGTTCACCCCAGGAGCGGACGTCGTCCAGCTGGCGCCGCATCATCGACCGCAGGATGCCCCGCCGCCGGTGGGTGGCGGCCACGCTGACCATCGTCACGCCGGCCACCGGCACCGAGGCGCCGCCGGGCACGGTGAGCCGGAAGCTGAACGCGCCCGCCGTCCCCACGCAGGTCTCGCCGTCCCAGACGCCGATGGAGCGGTCGAGCTCGGTGAGTTCCCGCCACAGTTCGCGCTCCTCGGGCGGCTCCGGGGTGCCGCCGAAAGCGTCGATCAGCTTGTCGTACCAGGTGTCCCACTCGTCCTTGCGCAGGACGCGCAGCTCGGTCGGCTCGGCGGGCGTGTTCTTCGTGACTGTCCCCATGGGCCATGCCTACCAGGGCATTGCGGGACGAGCCAGGGAATTTCCGCTCGGCGCCTCCGCGAGGGCCTCCGGTGAAGTTCACTGTGAAGTTGAACCTCGCAGGGGGGACAAGTGGGACCTCCCGTGCCAAGCGGCTGGTCGGATGGATAGGGTCCCGAACTAATGGCAGCAGGACGAGAGCGGCGCGCGGAGGCCGACACGTTCACGGCCCGGTTGAAGAAGCTGGTTCACCGGGTCCGCACCGGCCTGCGCAGAAGTGCCGTCGACTACTTCCGCGGGGACGGCTCGGACTGGGTCGCGCTGGCCGGGCTGCTGATCACGATCCCGGTGATCGTGGCCGTGACGCTCGCCAACTCGGTGTGGTTCTCGGCGGCAGCGCTGGTCCTCCCGATCGTCGCGGGCGGCCTGCTGCTGCGCCCCGCGAGCCTGCTCGGCCTGTACGCGGCGGCGGCCACCGGCCTGATCGTGGAGTCGGTGAAGCTCGGCCCGTACACCGAGGGCCCGGCGCGGGTGACCCCGGGCGTGGTGCTCGTGGTGGCCGCGTGCGGTTTCTTCGGGCTGCTGATCGCGCAGTTCCGCAGCCGGGTCGGCGTGCCCTGGCGGCGCGGCGGCACCATGCTCTTCGACCTCCGCGAGCGGATCCGGGTGCAGAGCAAGCTGCCCCAACTCCCGCAGGGCTGGCACCGGGAGATGGCGCTGCGGCCCGCGGGCGGCCAGTCGTTCTCCGGCGACTTCGTGGTCGCGGCCCGGACGAACGGTGGTCGGACCATGGAGGTGGTCCTCACCGACGTCTCCGGCAAGGGCATGGACGCGGGCTCCCGCGCCCTGCTGCTGTCCGGCGCCTTCGGCGGCCTGCTCGGCTCGCTGCCCCCGCACGCGTTCCTGCCCGCCGCCAACGGCTACCTGCTCCGCCAGGACTGGGACGAGGGCTTCGCGACCTCGATCCACCTCGTCCTGGACCTCGACTCCGGCGACTACGAACTCTTCTCCGCGGGCCACCCGCCGGGCCTCCAGCTCAGCGCGGGCAGCGGCCGCTGGGAGGAGAAGGCCGCCGAAGGGCCCCTGCTGGGTGTGTACGACGGCGCCCAGTTCGACCCCGTGAAGGGATCGCTGCGGCCCGGGGACGTGTTGATGCTGTTCACAGACGGCCTGGTGGAGACCTCCGACCGGGACATCGTCGAGGGCATCGACCGCCTCACCGGCGAGGCCGACCGCTATGTGGCCGGCGGCTTCCACGGCGCCGCCTGGCATCTCATCGAGGCGGTCGCCAAGGACGTCAACGACGACCGGGCGCTGCTGCTGGTGTGCCGCGAGGGACCGACGGCCGCGGCCCAGGCCCTGCCCCGGTGACCGCGCACCTCACCGAGGCCGAGGTCGAGACCCTGGCCCGCGCCGCCCACGAGGGCCAGACCGACAAGGCGGGACGGCCCTACGCCGAGCACCTCCAGGCCGTGGCGGAGGGGGTGCGGCTGCGGGGCGGGGACGCCGAGCAGATCGCGGCGGCCTGGCTGCACGACTCCGTGGAGGACGACGCACTCACCGAGCGGTGGCTGCGCGAGGCCGCGCTGAGCCGTCGTACGAAGGACATCGTGCGCGCGGTCACCAAGCGGGCGGGGGAGCCGCCGGAGTCGTACGCCGAGCGGGTGCTCGCGACCCCCGGCGCGCTCCTGGTGAAGGAAGCGGACCTGGCGCACAACGCGGACCCGGCCCGCCTGGCGGTCCTCGACGGACCGACCCGGCGACGGCTGACCGAGAAGTACGCACGGATGCGCGCGCTTCTCGGCCTGGACGTCCCCGAGTAGGCGTCCCTGTCTAGGCGTTGACCTTCTCCCGCACGGGCTGCTGACCCTGCGGCCTCTCGAACTGCTCGCGTTCCCGGGCCAGTTGGGCCGCGTCGTGCTTGAACGCCCACTCCATGCCCGGCTCGATCACGAAGTGGAACACCCGTCGTACGGGCGGGGTGCACAGCAGGGTGACGACGCCGGCCGCGAGGGCGGTCACCAGGGCGACGCCGTACGGCCGGTGCAGCCAGGCGTGGTCGAACAGGCCCGCGTAGCCGGCGCCCTTGATGACGAAGCCGTGCAGCAGGTAGCCGTAGAGGGTGCCCGCGCCGAGTGCCGTGAACCAGGTCTTCCGGCTCGGCACCCAGGAGTAGAACCCGGCCGTCAGCAGCAGCGAGCAGCCGAACATCGCGAGCATCATCACCGGCCCCACCCACCAGGGCGCGGCGAACTCCTGCGCGGAGTCGTGGTGGTAGAACCAGCTCGCGTTCATCCGCGGCACCGCCCAGTAGCCGAACACCACCGCACTCGCGAACAGCGGCACCGCCAGGACCCGCATCGCGCGCCGCCGCACCCACTGGAAGTGCTCGGGCCTCAGGACCAGGCCGAGCACGAAGTACGGCAGGAACTGCGCCGTCCGCTGCAGGTCGAAGTCGTCGGTCAGCTCCGGGGTGCAGGAGGCGAGCATGGCGATGCCGAGAGCGACCGCCAGCGGGTGCCGGACCAGTTTCCAGATCGGGGTGGTCAGCCGCCAGATGAACAACGAGCAGAGGAACCAGGTGAGATACAGCGGATCGAGCAGGGTGATCTTCTGATGCGGGTCGTCGTTGGCGTAGCGGCTGAAGAGCGAGTACGCGATCTCGAAGAGGATGTACGGCACCGCGACGCCGGTGAGGAGACGCTTCAGGCGGGCCGGCCGCATGTCGAAACTGCGGGAGAAATAGCCGGAGATGACGATGAACGCCGGCATGTGGAACGTGTACACGACCATGTACAGCCCCTGGAGCACTCTGCTGTCGCCCTTGAGGGGCTCCCAGGAGTGTCCGATGGCGACCAGCAGGATCGCCAGGTACTTCGCGTTGTCGAAGAACGCGTCGCGCGGTTTGGTCTGTTCGTTCTGTTTGCTCTGTTCGTTCTGGCCCGGGGGCGTGTCAGCGTGGAACATCTGAGGCACCCTAGCGTTGCCCGTGGAAATCGGTGAAACCATCGGGCTCGCGTCCGGAATCTCATCAATATGTCACGATTCATCCCGATCAAAAGGCGCAAAAGGGTACGCGGAAAAGGTCTGTTCGTGTGCGTGTGCCAATTGTTCGAACGACCTGCGAACGCGTCTCTTCCGAACCTTTGCTACCAACGATGCGTCACCCGCCGCATACGTAGGCCGCGTTGGTGGCACGATGGACCTGGCGGGGGTGCGCGGGGTCGCGTCCCCGGGCCGGGAGCGGACCGACCGAGGGTGTGATCAGTTGTGGCCATTTCACTGTCTGTGGTGCTGCTGTTGGCGATCATCCTGGTGGTGTTGATCCGAGGGGGATCGATCAAGGCGGGCCCAGCCATAGTCGCCATCCTCTTCGGCTTCTTCCTCGCCTCGACCGGCATGGCACCGTCCATCAACCGGTTCCTGAACTCGATAGCGGAGACGATCAACTCGATCAGCTTCTGAGTCGTGACCAGGTGGCGCACCAGACGACAGGACTCCGGGAACGACTCAGGGCCAGGCCGGGGAATTCATCCTCCGACCTGGCCCTGAGCTGCCTGGAGCGGGCGACGGGAATCGAACCCGCGTAGCTAGTTTGGAAGACTAGTGCTCTACCATTGAGCTACGCCCGCACGCGACGCGCCGCAGGTCAGACGACCGCGGCACAGAGAGCATCGTAGCGGGTCGGGTGCCCTCCGCGCACACCGCCATCCTCAGGCCCCGTCCGGCGCCCCGGTGCTCGGTAAATGCGGCGGCTCCACCGCCTGCGGGCATGTACCCTACGTGTCGCACCAGACGGGGTGTGGCGCAGCTTGGTAGCGCGTCCGCTTTGGGAGCGGAAGGCCGTGGGTTCAAATCCCGCCACCCCGACCATGTACCGGACCTCCGGACCGGTATCACACCAGTACCTCGCGAGATCGCCTTTTGGGGCGTCCTGCCGCTGCGGCTACTATGCAAGCTGCGCGCCCGTGTGTCTCTCACACTCTGAAGTCCTCCGGGCGACCAGAAACCGCCGGACCTGTCTGGGTCCGCAAACCAAGAAGTCAGCCCCCAAGGAGACCGAACCGTGAAGAGCGCCGTGGAGACCCTGAACCCGACCCGGGTTCGGCTCAGCATCGAGGTGCCCTTCGAGGAGCTCAAGGACAGCCTCGACGCGGCGTACAAGAAGATCAACCAGCAGGTCACGGTGAAGGGCTTCCGGAAGGGCAAGATCCCGGCGCGCGTCATCGACCAGCGGTTCGGCCGCGGTGCGGTCCTGGAGGAGGCGGTCAACGACGCGCTTCCGAAGTTCTACACCGAGGCGGTCAACGAGGCCGAGCTCAACGTCCTGGGCCAGCCCGAGGTCGACATCACGGACCTGAAGGACGGCGAGACGCTGAACTTCACCGCCGAGGTCGACATCCGCCCGGCCATCGAGATCCCGGACTACTCCGGCATCGAGGTCGAGGTCGACGCCGTCGAGGTCAGCGAAGAGGACATCGACACCTCCGTCGAGCAGCTCCGCGAGCGCTTCGCCTCGACCTCCCCGGTCGAGCGCGCCGCCGCCGAGGGTGACGTCCTCACCCTCGACCTGGAGGCCAAGGTCGACGGCGAGGTCCTCGAGGACGGCGTCGCCGAGGGCGTCTCCTACACCATCGGTTCCGGCGAGCTGCTCGACGGCATCGACGAGGCCGTGACGGGCCTGGAGGCCGGTGGCGAGGCCACCTTCGCCTCCGAGCTCAAGGGCGGCTCCGCGGCCGGCCAGGAGGCCCAGGTCACCGTCAAGGTCACCCAGGTCGCCGCCCGCGAACTGCCCGCGCTGGACGACGAGTTCGCTCAGCTCGCCTCGGAGTTCGACACCCTGGAGGAGCTGCGCGCCGACAGCCGCAAGCGCCTCGAGAACATGAAGCAGTACGACCAGGCCACGCAGGCCCAGGAGCGCGTCCTGGAGAAGCTGCTGGAGCTCGTCGAGGTGCCCGTCCCCGAGAAGCTGCTCGAGGACGAGATCAACACCCGCAAGCACAACCTGGAGCACCACCAGCTCGGTCAGATGGGCCTCGACCTCGAGAAGTACCTCGAGATCCAGGGCAAGACGGCCGAGGAGTTCGACGCCGAGACCAAGGAAGCCGCGGTCAAGGGCATCAAGACGCAGTTCGTCCTGGACGAGCTCGTCAACAAGGAGAAGCTGAACGTCAACCAGGAGGAGCTCACCGAGCACCTCATGCGGCGCGCCGCCTCCTCCGGCATGTCCCCCGACCAGTTCGCCCAGGCGGTCGTCGAGGGCGGTCAGGTTCCGCTCCTGGTCGGCGAGGTCGCCCGCGGCAAGGCCCTGGCCGTCGTCGTCGAGGCCGCCACGGTGAAGGACACCAACGGCGAGATCGTGGACCTGGACGACGAAGAGGAGGCCGCCGAGGCCGCCGAGTCGACCGAGGCCACGGAGACCGCTTCCGACGAGGAGTCGGCCCAGGCGTAACCAGCCGTAGAACAGGCCGTAGAGCAAAGGGCCCCGGGGACATCGCGCCCCGGGGCCCTTGCCCTTACCCGGGGTCTCACCAGCGCCGTACATGCGCTGACAGCGAACAGTTCCCTTTGCGGGATTCCCCGGAGGGACCCGCGCGTTAGGGTCCATGAATACGAGGGCAGGGGAGTCTCCGTTGCCCTCGGCAGTACACGTGAGACGGCCCGGCGCCGTCGTAAAGACGAGCAGGTGGATACGTGACGAATCTGATGCCTACAGCCGCCGGCGAGCCCTCCATCGGTGGCCTCGGCGACCAGGTCTACAACCGACTGCTCGGCGAGCGGATCATCTTCCTCGGCCAGGCGGTCGACGACGACATCGCGAACAAGATCACCGCACAGCTCCTGCTCCTTGCCGCTGACCCCGACAAGGACATCTACCTCTACATCAACAGCCCCGGCGGCTCGATCACGGCCGGCATGGCGATCTACGACACCATGCAGTTCATCAAGAACGACGTGGTGACCATCGCCATGGGCCTCGCCGCCTCCATGGGCCAGTTCCTTCTCAGCGCGGGTACCCCGGGCAAGCGCTTCGCGCTGCCGAACGCCGAGATCCTGATCCACCAGCCCTCCGCCGGCCTGGCCGGTTCGGCCTCCGACATCAAGATCCACGCGGAGCGGCTGCTGCACACCAAGAAGCGCATGGCCGAGCTCACGTCCCAGCACACGGGCCAGAGCATCGAGCAGATCACCCGCGACTCCGACCGCGACCGCTGGTTCGACGCGCTCGAGGCCAAGGAGTACGGCCTCATCGACGACGTGATCCCCACGGCCGCCGGTATGCCGGGCGGCGGCGGTACCGGGGCCTGAGGCCCCAGGACAGCCCCCAGCCGACCGCACAGCCCCTAGGAGAGAGACAGTGAACGACTTCCCCGGCACCGGCCTGTACGACCGCGCACGCGCCGAATACACGGCCCCCGCCGCCGAGTCCCGTTATGTGATCCCGCGCTTCGTGGAGCGCACCTCGCAGGGCGTCCGCGAGTACGACCCGTACGCGAAGCTCTTCGAGGAGCGCGTGATCTTCCTCGGCGTCCAGATCGACGACGCGTCGGCCAACGACGTCATGGCGCAGCTGCTGTGCCTGGAGTCGATGGACCCCGACCGCGACATCTCCATCTACATCAACAGCCCCGGTGGCTCCTTCACCGCGCTGACCGCGATCTACGACACGATGCAGTTCGTGAAGCCGGACGTCCAGACGGTCTGCATGGGCCAGGCCGCGTCCGCCGCCGCCGTCCTGCTGGCCGCCGGTACGCCGGGCAAGCGCATGGCGCTGCCGAACGCGCGCGTGCTGATCCACCAGCCGTACAGCGAGACGGGCCGGGGCCAGGTCTCCGACCTCGAGATCGCGGCCAACGAGATCCTCCGCATGCGTGCCCAGCTGGAGGACATGCTGGCCAAGCACTCGACCACGCCGATCGACAAGATCCGCGAGGACATCGAGCGCGACAAGATCCTCACGGCCGAGGACGCCCTGTCGTACGGCCTGATCGACCAGATCATCTCCACCCGGAAGATGAACAACGCCGACGTCCGCTGACCCGGACCTGTATCGTCCACCACCCCTCGGCACGGTCCACGTGGAAGTGAACCGTGCCAAGGGGGGCCCGAACGGGGGGCCCGGCAAGGTACCGTCGGACATAAGGCAGCACCAGGAGTCGCTGGACCTAGGCGTCTCCCAGGCGAAGGGGAAGCACACCGTGGCACGCATCGGTGACGGCGGCGATCTGCTCAAGTGCTCGTTCTGCGGCAAGAGCCAGAAGCAGGTCAAGAAGCTCATCGCAGGGCCCGGTGTGTACATCTGCGACGAGTGCATCGACCTCTGCAACGAGATCATCGAGGAAGAACTCGCGGAGACGAGCGAGGTCCGCTGGGAGGAACTCCCCAAGCCCCGCGAGATCTACGAGTTCCTCGAGGGGTACGTCGTCGGCCAGGAGTCGGCGAAGAAGGCGCTCTCGGTCGCGGTGTACAACCACTACAAGCGCGTTCAGGCCGGTGAGAACGGCGGCGGCCAAAGCCGCGAGGACGCCATCGAGTTGGCGAAGTCCAACATCCTCCTGCTCGGCCCCACGGGCTCGGGCAAGACGCTCCTCGCCCAGACCCTGGCCCGCATGCTGAACGTGCCGTTCGCGATCGCCGACGCGACCGCGCTCACGGAGGCGGGCTACGTCGGCGAGGACGTCGAGAACATCCTGCTGAAGCTCATCCAGGCCGCCGACTACGACGTCAAGAAGGCCGAGACGGGCATCATCTACATCGACGAGATCGACAAGGTCGCCCGCAAGAGCGAGAACCCGTCGATCACGCGCG
Source organism: Streptomyces sp. NBC_00252 (assembly GCF_036187565.1). Lineage (NCBI taxonomy): Bacteria > Bacillati > Actinomycetota > Actinomycetes > Kitasatosporales > Streptomycetaceae > Streptomyces > Streptomyces sp. NBC_00252. The sequence continues at coordinate 6,653,475 of NZ_CP108087.1, forward strand.
ATGTGAGCGGAGAAGGCGTCCAGCAGGCCCTGTTGAAGATCCTGGAGGGCACCACGGCCTCCGTCCCGCCGCAGGGCGGCCGGAAACACCCGCACCAGGAGTTCATCCAGATCGACACGACGAACGTCCTGTTCATCGTGGGCGGTGCCTTCGCGGGCCTGGAGAAGCTCATCGAGTCCAGGGCCGGCGCCAAGGGCATCGGCTTCGGGGCGACCATCCGCTCGAAGCGGGAGCTGCAGTCGAAGGACCAGTTCGAGGACGTCATGCCCGAGGACCTGGTCAAGTTCGGCATGATCCCCGAGTTCATCGGGCGGCTCCCCGTCATCACCTCGGTCCACAACCTGGACCGCGAGGCCCTGCTCCAGATCCTCATCGAGCCGCGCAACGCACTCGTCAAGCAGTACGAGCGCCTCTTCGAACTCGACGGCGTGGAGCTGGACTTCGAGCGCGAGGCGCTCGAGGCCATCGCCGACCAGGCCATCCTCCGCCAGACCGGCGCCCGCGGACTGCGCGCCATCATGGAGGAAGTCCTCCAGGGCGTCATGTACGAGGTCCCGTCCCGCAAGGACGTGGCCCGGGTCGTCATCACGGCGGACGTGGTCCTGTCGAACGTCAACCCGACCCTGATCCCGCGCGACGCACGCGGCCGGGGCCCGGGGGAGCAGAAGACGGCGTAACAGCCGCACTCCGTACGACAACGAAGGGCGCCCGGTCAATCAACCGACCGGGCGCCCTTCGTGGTTGAAGCCTCCGGGGCTAGAGCTTGACCCGGACTTCCTTGCGCAGCTTGGTCGTCATGGAGACGGCGGTGTCCTTGGACACGTCGGCGGTGTTGTCGCCGGGGGAGACCATCGCGATGGTGCTGTAGTCGGCCCAGGCGCAGAACCAGTCGGTCTGCGTCTTCTTGGTCACCTGGTTGGTGCCCTTGGCCGCCTGGCACTTCATGACCGCGCCGTCGACGTCGACCGACTCGGGGTCCCCGACCAGCTTGCTGCCGCCCGACGAACTGCTGGAGGAGCCGCTCTGGTTGACGTCCTTCTGGATGTCCGCGAAGAACGCGTCCAGGGCCTTCTGCGGATCGGCGATCTTGCCGTAGGCGCCGATGACCGAGATGCCCTTGGCCGTGAGCAGCTCGGACGCGCTGGGAGCGGTGGACGGGTCGTTCGGGTCGTAGCCGCTGAGGTCGGCCGTGGAGTAGGCGCCGAAGACGGCGGTGCCGTTCTTGACGCCGCTCTTCTCCAGGTCCTTCACGGTCGAGGAGCCGCTGTCGCTGGTGTCGCCGTCCTTGGTGGCCCGGTTGTAGTCGCCGAGCACCTTCGCCGGGGTCGTCAGCTTGTGGGGACCGTCGTCCGCGAGACCGGAGGACCCGGCGTTCCCGACGACGAAGTACACGCCCACACCGATGGCGACCAGGACCGCCACCCCGCCGATGATGAGCCCGGTCTTCTTCTTCCCGCCGGGCGCCGGGGCCTGCGGAGCACCGTACGGGGCCTGCCCGTAAGGGGGTTGGCCGTAGGGCTGCTGGCCATACGGCTGCTGCGGCTGGCCGTAGGGGCCCTGCTGCGGGACGCCCTGCGGGGGCTGGGGCTGCTGCGGGTAGCCGTAGCCGGGCTGGGCGGGGGGAGCCTGCTGGGGGTAGCCGTAGCCGGGCTGAGGCGTGCCCTGCGGTGCCTGCTGGGGAGGCTGGCCGTAAGGGCCCGGCTGACCGTACGGTCCGGGCTGCTGGGGCTGCCCGTCGTACGGGCCCGGCTGGTTGTAGCTCATTTCTGGGTTCCCCTCCAGATGCTTATGTGTTCCCGACATCCTGACCCAGGCACAGGAAGCACACGGCATCGGGGGCCGCACCGTTACAGAACAAACGCGTTTCGGGACACCCCCGCGACACCCCTAAACTGGGCCCGTGACCGAGAACGCTCAGCAGCAGCCACCAGCGCCCGACTCCGAACTGCCGACCCAGTACGCGCCGGCCGATGTAGAGGGGCCGCTGTACGAGCGCTGGGTGGAGCGGGGTTACTTCGAGGCGGACGCGAAGAGCGAGAAGCCGCCGTACACGATCGTCATCCCGCCGCCGAACGTCACGGGCTCGCTCCACCTGGGGCACGCCTTCGAGCACACGCTCATCGACGCCCTCACGCGCCGCAAGCGCATGCAGGGGTACGAGACGCTGTGGCAGCCCGGCATGGACCACGCCGGCATCGCCACGCAGAACGTCGTCGAGCGCGAGCTGGGCAAGGAGGGCAAGTCCCGGCACGACCTGGGCCGTGAGGCCTTCGTCGAGCGCGTCTGGCAGTGGAAGGGCGAGTCCGGCGGCCAGATCTCCGGCCAGATGCGCCGCCTCGGCGACGGTGTCGCGTGGTCGCGCGAGCGCTTCACGATGGACGAGGGTCTCTCCCAGTCCGTCCAGACCATCTTCAAGCGGCTCTACGACGACGAGTTGATCTACCGCGCCGAGCGCATCATCAACTGGTGCCCGCGCTGTCTCACCGCGATCTCGGACATCGAGGTCGAGTACCAGGACGACGACGGCGAGCTCGTCTCCATGAAGTACGGCGACGGGGACGAGACCATCGTCGTCGCCACCACGCGCGCCGAGACCATGCTCGGTGACACGGCCGTCGCCGTTCACCCGTCGGACGAGCGCTACAAGCACCTCGTCGGCAAGCTCATCAGGCTCCCGCTGACCGACCGTTCCATCCCGGTCGTCGCGGACGAGCACGTCGACCCCGAGTTCGGCACGGGTGCCGTCAAGGTCACCCCGGCCCACGACCCGAACGACTTCGAGATCGGCCAGCGGCACGACCTCCCGGCCATCACGGTCATGGACGAGCACGCCGTCATCACCGTCCCCGGCCCCTTCCAGGGCCAGGACCGCCTCGAAGCCCGCTCGGCGATCGTCGCCGCGCTGCGCGCCGAGGGCCGGATCGTCGCCGAGAAGCGGCCGTACGTCCACTCCGTCGGCCACTGCTCGCGCTGCAAGACGACCATCGAGCCGCGGCTGTCCATGCAGTGGTGGGTCAAGGTCGCCCCGCTCGCGAAGGCGGCCGGCGACGCGGTCCGTGACGGCCGGGTCAAGATCCACCCGCAGGAGATGGAGAAGCGCTACTTCGACTGGGTCGACAACCTCCACGACTGGTGCATCTCACGGCAGTTGTGGTGGGGCCACCGCATCCCGGTCTGGTACGGCCCGAACGGCGAGGTCGTCTGCGTCGGCCCCGACGACGAGGCCCCCACGGGCGAGGGCTGGCACCAGGACACCGACGTCCTCGACACCTGGTTCTCCTCCGGCCTGTGGCCGTTCTCCACGCTCGGCTGGCCCGAACAGACCGATTCGCTCGCGAAGTTCTACCCGAACTCCGTCCTGGTCACCGGCTACGACATCCTCTTCTTCTGGGTCGCCCGGATGATGATGTTCGGCCTCTACGCGATGGACGGCACCCCGCCGTTCCACACCATCGCCCTGCACGGCATGGTCCGCGACCAGTTCGGCAAGAAGATGTCCAAGTCCTTCGGGAACGCGGTCAATCCGCTCGACTGGATGGACAAGTACGGCTCCGACGCGCTCCGTTTCACCCTCGCGCGCGGTGCCAACCCGGGCGTCGACGTCCCGATCGGCGAGGACTGGGTCCAGGGCTCCCGCAACTTCGCCAACAAGCTCTGGAACGCGACCCGTTTCGCCCTCATGAACGGCGCGACGGTCGAGGGCGACCTGCCCGAGGCGTCGGAGATGTCGGCGACGGACCGCTGGATCCTGTCCCGCCTGAACTCCACGGTCGCCGAAGTCGACGCGCTCTACGAGGACTACCAGTTCGCGAAGCTCTCCGACGCGCTGTTCCACTTCGCGTGGGACGAGGTCTTCGACTGGTACGTCGAGCTGTCCAAGACGACGTTCATGGCGGGCGGCGAGCCGGCCAAGGTCTCCGGCCGTGTCCTGGGCGAAGTCCTCGACGTCACCCTCAAGCTCCTGCACCCGATCGTCCCGTTCGTCACGGAGACGCTCTGGACGACGCTGACGGGCGGCGAGTCGATCGTCATCGCGGACTGGCCGACCGACTCCGGCTTCCGGGACCGGGCCGCCGAGAAGGAGATCGGGACCCTCCAGCAGGTCATCACCGAGGTCCGCCGTTTCCGCAACGACCAGGGCCTCCAGCCCGGTCAGCGCGTCCCGGCCCGCCTCACGCTGGACGGCACGGCACTGGCGCCCCACGAGGCCGCCATCCGCCAGCTCCTCCGCCTCCAGCCGGAGGGCGACACCTTCACCGCCACGGCCACCCTCCCGGTCGGCGGCGCCACGGTCGCCCTCGACCTCTCCGGCACGATCGACATCGCGGCGGAGCGCAAGCGCCTCGCGAAGGACCTCGCCGCCGCCGAGAAGGAGAAGGCCCAGGCAACGGCCAAGCTCGGCAACGAGGCGTTCCTGGCCAAGGCCCCGGACAACGTGGTCGACAAGATCCGCGGCCGCCTCGCCAAGGCCGACGAGGACATCGCCCGCATCAAGAACCAGCTGGACGGCTTGCCGGAGGCGTAAGGGTTCGTAGACAGGTGAGGAGCCCCGGTGCGTATCCAGCACCGGGGCTCCTCACCTGCCTCAGGGCGCCGGGGGCTTTTCAGCACCGGGCGCCTTCCCGTACCTAAGGGGCGCGAGGAACTGCGCGACCAGCCCCCACCGGGCCCGCAGCCGAAAGCCCCCCACCCCCCCCACCCGGCCCGCAGACGAAAGACAGCTCCAACCTCCGTAGACTGTCCCGTGTGACTGACAGCGACCCGTTCGACGAGATCATCGAGGCCGAGACAGACCGCGACCCCGACCTCGCGGTCATCGAGGCCGGCAGCCGCACCCTCCGAGCCCAGGGCACCGGCGCCCCCCAGGCAGACGTCCCCGGCCGCCCCGAGGACCCCGCCCTGGACAAGGCCCTCCGTGACGTGGAGGCCGAGCTGGCCACCCGCTGGGGCGAGACCAAGCTGGAACCCTCCGTCAGCCGCATCGCCGCCCTGATGGACGTCCTGGGGGACCCCCAGCGCTCGTACCCCTCGATCCACATCACGGGCACGAACGGCAAGACCTCCACGGCCCGCATGATCGAGGCCCTCCTCGGCGCCTTCGAGCTGCGCACCGGCCGCTACACCTCACCCCACGTCCAGTCGATCACCGAGCGGATCAGCCTCGACGGCGCCCCGATCTCCGCCGAGCGCTTCATCGAGACGTACGAGGACATCAAGCCGTACGTCGAGATGGTGGACGCCCAGCAGGAGTTCCGGCTGTCGTTCTTCGAGGTGCTGACCGGCATGGCGTACGCCGCGTTCGCGGACGCGCCCGTCGACGTCGCCGTCGTAGAGGTCGGCATGGGCGGCACCTGGGACGCCACCAACGTCATCGACGCCGCCGTGGCCGTGGTGACCCCCATCGATCTCGACCACACCGACCGCCTCGGCGAGACGACCGGTGAGATCGCCACGGAGAAGTCCGGCATCGTCAAGCAGGACGCGACCGTGATCCTGGCGCAGCAGCCGGTGGACGCGGCGCAGGTGCTGCTGAAGAAGGCCGTCGAGGTGGACGCGACCGTGGCCCGGGAGGGTCTCGAGTTCGGGGTCGTGTCCCGGCAGGTCGCCGTCGGCGGGCAGTTGATCAACCTGCGCGGGCTCGGCGGGGAGTACGAGGAGATCTTCCTCCCCCTGCACGGCCCGTACCAGGCGCACAACGCGGCCGTGGCGCTCGCCGCCGTGGAGGCGTTCTTCGGGGTGGGGGCGCAGCGGCCCGATCCGCTCGCGATCGACACCGTGCGGAAGGCGTTCGCGTCGGTGACCTCGCCGGGGCGGCTGGAGGTCGTGCGGCGGTCGCCGACCGTCGTGCTGGACGCGGCGCACAACCCGGCGGGCGCCCGTGCGACCGCCGAGGCGGTGGCGGAGGCGTTCGACTTCAGCCGGCTGATCGGGGTCGTCGGGGCCAGCGGCGACAAGAACGTCCGGGGTCTCCTCGAGGCGTTCGAGCCGATGTTCGCCGAGGTCGTCGTCACACAGAACTCCAGTCACCGTGCGATGGACGTGGACGAGCTGGCCGGGATCGCCGTCGAGGTGTTCGGCGACGAGCGCGTGCAGGTCGAGCCGCGGCTGCCGGACGCGCTGGAGGCCGCGATCACGCTGGCCGAGGAGGACGGCGAGTTCTCGGGCGGCGGTGTGCTCGTCACCGGTTCCGTCATCACCGTCGGTGAAGCCCGACTGCTCCTGGGGAGGGGCTGACTTTCCGTGCGTACGCTCTGTTCTTCCACGCTGATCGGCGAGTTCTTCGTGATCGGCTTCGCCGGTCTCGTCGCCATGAAGGACCCGGACCTGACCACCGCCACGGTGTGGACGGTCTGCGGGATCGCGATGTTCCTGTCGGTCGCGCTGTGCGCCATGGTGACCCGGCCGGGCGGCATCGCGCTCGGCTGGGCGCTGCAGATCGCGCTGATCGCGTCCGGCTTCGTCGTGCCGTCCATGTTCTTCCTCGGGGCGATCTTCGCGGCCCTGTGGTGGGCCTCGGTGCACTACGGCCGGAAGATCGACGAGGCGAAGGCGCGGTTCGCGGCGCAGGCCGCGCAGGCCGACTCCCCTACACCTGACGCTGCGTAATGGGCGCGGGGACACGCCCTGTAGCCTCGGGCCTGTCGTGAGACGTCCCGCACCATCATGATCCGAAGGAGTCCCGTCGTGACCCAGCGCACCCTCGTCCTGCTCAAGCCCGACGCCGTACGTCGTGGCCTGACCGGCGAGATCATCAGCCGCATCGAGCGCAAGGCCGGCTGGCAGATCACCGCGCTGGAGCTGCGCACCCTGGACCAGGACACCCTGGAGCAGCACTACGGCGAGCACAAGGGCAAGCCCTTCTACGAGCCGCTGATGGAGTTCATGGCCTCCGGCCCGGTGCTCGCGCTGATCGTCGAGGGCGACCGGGTCATCGAGGGCGTCCGTCAGCTGGCCGGTCCGACCGACCCGATCGCCGCCGCGCCGGGGTCGATCCGCGGCGACTTCGGTGTCATCGTCCGGGAGAACCTGATCCACGCGTCGGACTCGGAGGAGTCCGCCGAACGCGAGGTGAAGATCTTCTTCCCCGGGCGCGGCTGATTCTCCATCAGTAACCCACATGCCTGACCAGGGGCGGCCGTGAATTTCCGGCCGTCCTGCGGCATATGCGTGCCGATCGGGGGAACGCGTGCCCCCGTTGGACCGTCTCCACAAGCGAGGCGGCGCCTCACATGCTGACAATGGCGAAGACCCTCGCGCAGTGTTCGTGCAGGCGCGTCTACGATGGAAGCCTTCACGTCACAGCACCCACTTCGCCGACCTGAAAAGCCCTCAAAAGCTCCCAGGAAGGCCAGACGAATCCTGATGGGGAACTCAATGTCGTTCATCGGCCGTGACATGGCTGTCGACCTCGGGACCGCCAACACGCTGGTGTACGTCAGGGGTCGCGGGATCGTACTCAACGAGCCGTCCGTCGTCGCGATCAACACCAACACCGGTGGCATTCTCGCGGTCGGCTCCGAAGCCAAGAAGATGATCGGGCGGACGCCGGGCAACATCGTTGCCGTGCGCCCGCTGAAGGACGGCGTCATCGCCGACTTCGAGATCACCGAGCGCATGCTCCGCTACTTCATCCTGAAGATCCACAAGCGGCGCTACCTCGCCCGTCCTCGCGTCGTCGTCTGCGTGCCCTCGGGCATCACGGGCGTCGAGCGCCGTGCCGTCATCGAGGCGTCGTCCCAGGCCGGCGCCCGCCAGGTGCACATCATCGAGGAGCCCATGGCCGCGGCCATCGGTTCCGGCCTGCCGGTCCACGAGGCCACGGGCAACATGGTGGTGGACATCGGCGGCGGCACCACGGAGGTCGCGGTCATCTCGCTCGGTGGCATCGTCACCGCCCAGTCCATCCGCGTCGCGGGCGACGAGTTGGACAACGCGATCATCCAGCACATCAAGAAGGAGTACTCGCTCCTTCTGGGTGAGCGGACGGCTGAGCAGATCAAGATCACGATTGGTTCCGCGTACGACCTCGACGACGACCAGCACACCGAAATCCGCGGCCGGGACCTGGTCTCCGGTCTGCCCAAGACCGTTGTCATCTCCGCCGGCGAAGTCCGCAAGGCGATCGAAGAGCCCGTCAACGCGATCGTCGACGCGGTGAAGACGACCCTCGACAAGTGCCCGCCGGAGCTGTCCGGCGACATCATGGACCGAGGAATCGTTCTGACCGGCGGCGGAGCCCTGTTGAAGGGTCTGGACGAGCGGCTGCGCCGGGAGACCGGGATGCCGATCCACATCGCCGAGGACCCGCTGGACAGCGTGGCGCTCGGCTCCGGCAAGTGTGTCGAGGAGTTCGAGGCGCTGCAGCAGGTCCTCGACGCCCAGCCGCGCAGATGACGTAACGCTTCGATTCCGCCGTACGGGATGATCTCCTCTCGTGCGGCGGATCGTTGATATGGAGGCATAGGCTCCGTCATGAGCCTCCGCCCACGACCCACCACACCTGCATACCTGTACCTCTGCACATTTCTATGAGGAAGGCACGGCCGCCGCACGTGAGGGACACACGAGAGAGCCGGCTGCTCCTGGTGCTGCTGATCGCCGTAGCGTTCGCGTTGATCACGGTGGACATCCGGGGAGGGCAGGACTCGCCGGTCGACGGAGCCCGCCGGGCCGCGGCCACCGTGTTCGGTCCGATCGAGAACGGCGTGTCGTCGGCCGTCGACCCGGTGGGCAACGCGGTCTCCGCGGTCCGCGACTCGGGTGAGCGGAACGACCGGCTCGCCGTCCTGGAGAAGGAGAACGCGGCCCTCAAGGCGAAGCTCGGCAGCGACGACCGCAACCGCAGCCGCCTGACCCAGCTCGACACGATGCTGAAGGTGGCCGGCGAGGGCCAGTACGGCATCAAGGGCGCCCAGGTCATCGCGATAGGAGCCGCCCAGAGCTTCTCCTGGACGATCACCATCGACGTCGGCGCCAACGACGGCATCAAGCGCGACATGACCGTCCTGAACGGCAACGGACTCGTCGGCCGTGTCACCACCGTCGGCCCCGACGCCTCCACCGTCCTCCTCGCCAACGACCCCGACTTCACCGTCGGCACCCGGATGGAGGGCAGCGACGAACTCGGCTTCGCCTCCGGCGAGGGCGACGGCCCGCTCCGCGTCGAACTCCTCAACGGCAAGGCCGAGGTCAAGAAGGGCGACCGTCTGGTCACCTTCGGTTCGCAGGCCGACAAGCCGTTCGTGCCCGGCGTCCCGGTCGGTGTCGTCTCCCGCGTCGACCCCTCCGGCGGCGGCCTGACCCGCACGCTGTACGTCACGCCGTACGTCAACTTCACCAAGCTCGACATCGTCGGCGTGGTCGTGGAGGCCCCGAAGAAGGACCCGCGTGACACGGTCCTGCCCGCGAAGCCCAAGCCGACCCCGACCCCGACGGTGACCGTCACGGTCACCCCGTCCGCGAACGCGCCGGTCGACGGCCAGCAACAGCAGTAGGAGCTCATCCCCATGCGTGTCAACCGGATCCTCCTCTCCGCGCCGCTGGTCGTCGTCGCCCTGGTGATCCAGGTGAGCGTCCTCGCCCGCCTGCACCTCCCGGGCGCGGTCCCCGACCTGCTGCTCCTCACGGTCCTCGGCCTGGCCATGGTCTACGGCCATGTCGCGGGCGCCCTCATCGGCTTCGGCGCGGGCCTCCTCGCCGACCTGGCCCCGCCCGCCGACCACGCGGCCGGCCGGTACGCCCTCGTCCTGTGCGTCATCGGCTACCTCGCGGGCCTGGCCAAGCCGGAGAACGGCCGCCTGAAGTCGGCGACCGGCCCGATGGCCGTCGTGGTCGCCGCCGCGATCGGCGCCACCCTGCTCTACGCCGGTGTCGGCGCCCTCGTCGGCGACACCGCCGCCCGCCATGTCGGCCTGGTCAGCCTGCTGTTCACGGCCTCGCTGTACGACCTGCTGCTCGCCCCGTTCGTGGTCCCCGGGATCATGGCGCTGGCCCGGCGCGCCGACAACGACCCGCTCGCGGAGACGAACGCGGCCAAGTCGGCCGACATCTCCTCGGGTTGGCTCTCCTCCGGCACCGGCCTGAAGATCGGCGGCCAGCGCGGCGGCCTGAAGCTGAAGACCGCTCGCGCCCGCGTGGCCCGTGCGGGACGTATCAAGGGGGTCAAGAGGCTTTGATCTCCGGGGAGTTGGCGTACGGCCTCACAGGCAGTTCGTATATGACTCATACACGCGTCGACGCGTACACGTCCTGAGAGGGGGAGGCAGCACCACATGACCAACATCCCGGAGACCGGTCGGACTCCACGGGTTCAGATCAGGCTCGTCGTCATCCAGATTCTCGTCCTCTCCCTCCTCGGCACCCTCGGCGGGCGCCTCTGGTACCTGCAGATCCGCGAGGGTTCCGCCTACCAGAAGGAAGCGTCCGGCAACCACGTCCAGCAGGTCGTCGAGCCCGCGGTGCGCGGTTCGATACTGGACGCGCGCGGTGTGCCCCTCGCCGACAACGAGACCCGGCTCGTGGTCTCCGCCTCCCGCACCGACCTGCTGAAGCAGGCGGACGACGGCAGGGCCGTCCTCACCAAGCTGGCCGGTGTGCTCGGGCTGAAGCCCGCGGACGTCATCCAGAAGGTCCGGCTGTGCGACGCGAAGACCCCGCAGCCCTGCTGGAACGGCTCGCCCTACCAGCCGATCCCGATCACCGACGAGGCCACCGCCAAGCAGGCCCTGCAGATCCGCGAGCGCGCCGAGGACTTCCCCGGCATCACCGCCGAGCCCGAGGCCGTACGGCGCTACGCGGCTCCCGGTGACGCCAACGCGGCCCAGGTGCTGGGCTATCTCTCGCCGGTCACCGACGACGAGATCACCCAGGCCAAGGACAGCGACTCGCCGTACCTCCGCTCCGACCAGGTCGGCCGCTCCGGCCTGGAGCGCGAGTACGACAAGCAGCTGCGCGGCAAGGCCGGCGTCACCCGCTACGAGGTCGACAACCTCGGCCGCGTCATCGGCAAGGCCAAGTCCGATGCCCCGGAGCCCGGTTCGAACCTCGTCACCAGCATCGACTCCCGTGTGCAGCGCGTCGCCGAGTACCAGCTCGACAAGGCGATGAAGAGCGCCCGCCAGCAGTTCGACAAGATCACCGGCGAGAACTACAAGGCCGACTCCGGTGCCGTCGTCGTGATGGAGGCCAAGACCGGCCGGGTCGTCGCCATGGCGTCCGCGCCGACGTACGACCCGAACGTCTGGGTCGGCGGCATCTCCGCCAAGGACTACAAGCAGCTCACCGGCAAGAACTCCGACTACCCGCTGCTGAACCGGGCCATACAGGGTCAGTCGGCGCCCGGTTCGACGTTCAAGGTGGTCTCCACGGCCGCCGCGATCGAGGCCGGCTACAAGTGGGACGGCGGCTACCCCTGCACGAGTTCGTACTCGGTGGGCGGCCAGGTCTTCAAGAACTTCGAGGGCGAGAACTTCGGCCCGATCTCCATCGGCCGCGCCTTGGAGGTCTCCTGCGACACGGTCTTCTACGGCCTCGCCGACGCCCAGTGGAAGAAGGACGGCGGCATCAACCCGAAGAAGGGTGAGCCGAAGGACTACTTCTACAAGGCGGCCCACCAGTTCGGCCTGGGCAAGGTCACCGGAGTCGACCTCCCGAACGAGGTCACCGGCCGCGTCCCGGACCGCAAGTGGAAGCAGGAGACCTGGGAGGCCAACAAGGCCTATTGGTGCAAGACCGGCAAGAAGGGCGGCACGTACGTCCAGCAGATCGCGTACGAGAACTGCCTCGAGGGCAACAAGATGCGCGAGGGCGACTCGATCAACTACTCCATCGGCCAGGGCGACACCCTCGTCACGCCGATCCAGGAGGCCATGATCTACGGCGCGCTCGCCAACGGCGGCACCGAGTACGTCCCCACCATCGGCAAGGCGATCGTCAGCGCCGACGGCAAGACGGTCCAGGAGATCAAGCCGCAGGTGAAGGCGAAGCTGCCGATCAGCGCGGCCACCCACAAGGGCATCGACAAGGCCCTCGCGGGCGTGGTCACCAGCGGTACCGCCGCCTGGAAGTTCCAGGGCTGGCCGCAGGACAAGATCGAGCTGCACGCCAAGACAGGTACGGCGGAGGTCTACGGCAAGCAGACCACCTCCTGGTTCGCCACCTACACCAAGGACTACACGGTCGTCATGACGATCGCGCAGGCCGGTACGGGTTCCGGCGCCTCCGGTGAGGCCGTGCGCAACATCTACAACGCGATGTACGGCGTCCAGGCCGACGGCTCCATCGACAAGAAGAAGGCGATGCTGCCCACGCCGCAGACGAGCCTCCCGAAGGTCCGCGCCGACGGCACGATCGCCTCCCCGAAGATCACCGCCGACCCGGCCAAGGAGCTGGAGAAGCAGCAGGAGAAGGCGACCGAGCAGGGCGTCAACGCCACGGACGACACCCAGCCGCCCGCCACCTCGCCGACGAACACGACCAACAGCAACACCCGCAGGCGTCCGCGCAGAAGGGGTGGCCGGAGGATGCTCACATGACCGGCAACAGCTTCTCCGTCTCCGGATACGGGCCCGAACGGGCCGGCTGGACACGGGTCTTCGCCCGTGACTCGCTGGCCCGCCGGCTGGACTGGCCGATACTGCTGTCGGCGATCGGCCTGTCCCTGATCGGCTCGCTGCTGGTCTTCTCGGCGACCCGCAACCGCACCGAGATCAACCAGGGCGACCAGTACTACTTCCTGATCCGGCACCTGATGAACACCGGCATCGGCATCGCCCTGATGATCGGCGTCATCTGGGTCGGCCACCGCACCCTGCGCGTCGTCGTCCCGTTCCTCTACGGCGCCTCGGTGTTCGGCATCCTGCTGGTGCTGACCCCGCTCGGCTCCACGGTCAACGGCGCGCACTCCTGGATCGTGCTCGGCGGCGGATTCTCGCTCCAGCCCTCGGAGTTCGTGAAGATCACGATCATCCTGGGCATGGCGATGATCCTCGCCGCCCGGGTCGACGCGGGCGACAAGCCCTACCCCGACCACCGCACGGTCCTCCAGGCCCTCGGCCTCGCCTCGGTCCCGATGATGATCGTCATGCTGATGCCCGACCTCGGCTCGGTCATGGTCATGGTCATCATCGTGCTCGGCGTCCTGCTCGCCTCCGGCGCCTCCAACCGCTGGGTCTTCGGCCTCCTCGGCGCGGGCACCCTGGGCGCGATCGCCGTGTGGCAGCTGCACTTCCTGGACGAGTACCAGATCGCCCGCTTCGCCGCCTTCGCCAACCCGAGCCTCGACCCGGCGGGCGTCGGTTACAACACCAACCAGGCCCGCATCGCGATCGGCTCCGGCGGTCTCACCGGCGAGGGTCTGTTCCACGGATCGCAGACAACAGGCCAGTTCGTCCCCGAACAGCAGACGGACTTCGTCTTCACCGTCGCGGGCGAGGAGTTGGGCTTCGTCGGCGCGGGCCTGATCCTCGTCCTGCTGGGCGTGGTCCTGTGGCGCGCCTGCCGCATCGCCCGCGACTCGACCGAGCTCTACGGCACGATCGTCGCCGCCGGAATCGTCGCCTGGTTCGCCTTCCAGGCCTTCGAGAACGTCGGCATGACCCTCGGCATCATGCCGGTGACCGGTCTGCCACTGCCCTTCGTGTCCTACGGCGGCACATCGATGTTCGCCGTGTGGCTCGCGGTGGGGCTGCTCCAGTCGATCCGCGTGCAGCGCCCGATGTCCGCTTAGCCCGTTCTTCACCCCGTCATGACCGCCCCATTTACCCGGGTTTCCCGGGGGTTCATTTCGGACGCCCCCTGTCATCTCGGCTGGTCGGCAACTAGATTCGGTGCATGGCGGACACACAGCGGGAGATCGAGCGCAAGTACGAGTCCGACGACAGCGGTCTGCCCGACCTGACCGCCGTCGCCGGCGTCGCGACCGTCATCGACAAGGGCGTCATGAACCTCGACGCCGTGTACTACGACACGGCCGACGAACGCCTCGCCGCCGCCGCGCTCACCCTGCGCCGCCGCACCGGCGGCTCCGACGCGGGCTGGCACCTGAAGGTGCCGGTCGCGCCCGGCGTCCGCGACGAGATCCGGGAACCCCTCTCCGACACCGTGCCCCGCACCCTCGCGGGCCTGGTCCGGGCCCGCGTCCGCGAGGCCGAGCTGGCGCCGGTCGTCCGCCTGCGCTCCGACCGCGACGTCCGCCACCTCGTCGACGCCGAGGGCAAGCTCCTCGCCGAGGTCAGCGTGGACGCCGTCCGCGCGGAGCGCCTCACCGAGGGCGGCGGCACCGCCCAGTGGACCGAGATCGAGGTCGAACTCGCCGACGGCGGCGACCCGGTGTTCCTCGACAAGGTGGAGAAGCGGCTGCGCAAGGCGGGCGTACGGCCGTCCTCGTCGTCCTCCAAGCTGGCCAGGGCGCTGCGGGAGACGGCTCCCAGGTCCGCGAAGAAGAAGCGGAAGGCGTCCTCGGCCGCCCCGCAGGACCCGGTCACCGCGGGCGACCACGTCCTCGCCTACGTCCGCGCCCAGCGCGACGCGCTCCTCGAACTCGACCCGGCCGTACGGCAGGACGCGCACGACTCGGTGCACCGGATGCGGGTCGCCACCCGGCGGCTGCGCAGCACGTTCCGGTCGTTCGGGAAGGTCCTCGACCGCGGGGTCACCGACCCGATCGGCGAGGAACTCAAATGGCTGGCAGGGGAGTTGGGGGTCGACCGGGACCGCGAGGTGATGACCGAGCGGCTGGCGACGGTCCTCGGCGAACTGCCCCGCACCCTGATCTCGGGCCCGATCCGCACCCGGCTGCGCACCTGGGCCAACGCCCGGCGCGGCGGCTCGCGGCGCCGGCTGATCGGCGTCCTCGACTCCAAGCGGTACCTCGCGCTCCTCGACACCCTGGACGCGGTGATCGCCGAACCGCCCCTGCTGCCGGACGCCGCGGGCAAGCCGGAGAAGGTGATCACCAAGGCCGTACGCAAGGACTTCGGGAAGGTCTCCGCGCTCGTCGAGGAGGCGATGGAGGCGCCGCCCGGCGCGGACCGTGACCTCGCGCTGCACGAGGCGCGCAAGAAGGCGAAGCGCACGCGGTACGCGGCGGAGGCGGCGACCCCGGCGCTCGGCGCTTCGGCCCGCGCGCTCACCAAGTCGATGAAGTCGCTGACCAGCCTGCTCGGTGAGCACCAGGACAGCGTGATGGTCCGGGTGACCCTGCGGGAGCTGTCCGCGGTGGCGCACGCGGCGGGGGAGAGCTCCTTCACGTACGGGGTGCTGTACGGGCGCGAGGAGCAGCGGGCGGCCGGGGTGGAGGCGGCCCTCCCGGAGGCGTGGCGGGCGATCGTGGCCGAGGGGCCAGTCCAGGTGTGACCGCTGGTGCGTACGGGTGAGGTCCGGGATCGCGTTAGTCTGGATGGTCACCCGTCCGTTCAGTCCCGCTCACGAAGGTTCGCGAGATGCCTGCCGAAGTCGCTGCGGCCGCAGAGTCCGTGTTTCCGCAGCTCGAAGCCCTGCTCCCGCACGTGCAGAAGCCGATCCAGTACGTCGGCGGCGAGCTCAACTCCACCGTCAAGCCGTGGGATTCGTGCGACGTCCGCTGGGCGCTCATGTACCCGGACGCCTACGAGGTCGGCCTGCCCAACCAGGGCGTCATGATCCTCTACGAGGTCCTGAACGAACAGGAGGGCGTCCTCGCCGAGCGCACGTACAGCGTGTGGCCGGACCTGGAGGCGCTGATGCGGGAGCACAAGGTCCCGCAGTTCACGGTCGACAGTCACCGCCCGGTGGGCGCGTTCGACGTGTTCGGCCTGAGCTTCTCCACCGAACTCGGCTACACCAACATGCTCACGGCCCTGGACCTGGCGGGCATCCCGCTGGAGTCGAAGGACCGGACGCTCGACGACCCGATCGTGCTGGCCGGCGGCCACGCGGCCTTCAACCCCGAGCCGATCGCCGACTTCATCGACGCGGCGATCATCGGCGACGGCGAGCAGGCCGTGCTCGACATGACGAAGATCATCCGCGGCTGGAAGGCGGAGGGCCGCCCGGGCGGCCGCGAGGAGGTCCTCTTCCGCCTCGCGAAGACGGGTTCGGTCTACGTCCCGGCCTTCTACGACGTCGAGTACCTGCCGGACCACCGCATCGCGCGCGTCGTACCGAACAAGAGCGGTGTCCCGTGGCGGGTGTCGAAACACACCGTCATGGACCTCGACGAATGGCCGTACCCGAAGCAGCCGCTGGTGCCGCTCGCCGAGACGGTCCATGAGCGGATGTCGGTCGAGATCTTCCGCGGCTGCACGCGCGGCTGCCGTTTCTGCCAGGCCGGCATGATCACGCGCCCGGTGCGGGAGCGGTCGATCACCGGCATCGGCGAGATGGTCGAGAAGGGCCTCAAGGCGACCGGCTTCGAGGAGGTCGGCCTGCTGTCGCTCTCCTCGGCGGACCACTCCGAGATCGGCGAGATCGCGAAGGGCCTCGCGGACCGCTACACGGACGACAAGGTCGGCCTGTCCCTCCCGTCGACCCGCGTGGACGCGTTCAACGTCGACCTGGCGAACGAACTGACGCGCAACGGACGGCGATCGGGCCTCACCTTCGCCCCCGAGGGCGGCTCCGAGCGCCTCCGCAAGGTCATCAACAAGATGGTCTCGGAAGAGGACCTGATCCGCACGGTCTCCACGGCGTACGGCAACGGCTGGCGCCAGGTGAAGCTGTACTTCATGTGCGGCCTCCCGACCGAGACCGACGAGGACGTCCTGCAGATCGCCGACATGGCGATGAACGTGATCGCCGAGGGCCGCAAGGTCTCCGGCCAGAACGACATCCGCTGCACGGTCTCCATCGGCGGCTTCGTCCCCAAGCCCCACACGCCGTTCCAGTGGGCCCCGCAGCTGAGCGCGGAGGAGACGGACGCCCGCCTCACCAAGCTCCGCGACAAGATCCGCGGCGACAAGAAGTACGGCCGCTCGATCGGCTTCCGCTACCACGACGGCAAGCCCGGCATCGTAGAAGGCCTGCTCTCCCGCGGCGACCGCCGCATCGGCGCGGTCATCCGCGCGGTCTACGAGGACGGCGGCCGCTTCGACGGCTGGCGCGAGCACTTCTCCTACGACCGCTGGATGCGCTGCGCCGAGAAGACGCTGCCCGCCTTCGGCGTCGACGTCGACTGGTACACCACCCGTGAGAAGACCTACGAGGAGGTCCTCCCCTGGGACCACCTCGACTCGGGCCTCGACAAGGACTGGCTCTGGGAGGACTGGCAGGACGCCCTCGACGAGACAGAGGTCGAGGACTGCCGGTGGACACCGTGCTTCGACTGCGGGGTCTGCCCGCAGATGGACACCCAGATCCAGATCGGCCCGACCGGCAAGAAGCTGCTGCCGCTGACGGTGAAGCAGCCTGCGGGGAGCGGACACACGCACTGAGGTGTGTGCTCGCCCCCTGTCGCGGGCGTGGTGCCGCTTCAAGGGTGATGACCTGCGCGGATGGTCGCCGCAGGTCGCTTTCGGCACACCCATGGGCGGGACGGCTGTCGCTGGCTAGAGTCGTCCCGTCACAGCTTGTCGGGGGAGTGGCATGAGCTCGGCCGGCGATGCCGGCGTCCTGGGGAGGGCTTGCAGCACATGAGTCGTCGCGCCAGCGGATTTGTCGGCGTCTGGGCCGAGATGCAACGGCAGCAGCAGCGCCAGCGGGAGGCCGAGGCAAGACAGCAGCGGGAGCACGCGCGGCAGGCCAACGCCTATCAGCGGCATGTCGCGCAGAGCCACAAGGAGTTCCGGCACGCCGAGGCCAGGCGGCGCACCGAGGAACTCGAAGCGCAGGTCGTCGCCCTGCAGGGGCTGCTGGCCGCCGGCTGCCGGGCACCCGCCTTCCGAGCGTCCTCGCTCATGCGGTCCGCGGACCTGCAGCCCTTCGCTCCCGGGCCGCTGGCCACGCCCCTCCCGATGCCGGATCCGAACCAGTACCGGGCCCAGGGCGGCTGGACCGCGAACCGGCGCGCACAGGCAGAGGCCGAGGCGCGGGCCCGCTTCGAGCGGGACCGGCAGGCGGCACAGGCCGCGGAGGCCCAGCGGCAGCACCAGCTGGCGGCCTACCAGCGCGAGCACACACGGTGGGCGGAGACACAGCTGGCGGAGGTGCGCCGCCACAACGCGGGCATCACCGAGGTGACCGAAGGGGTCAGGGGACGCGATCCCGAGTCCGTCGTCGAGTACTTCACGGCCGCCCTCTACTCGTCCGGGGCATGGCCCGAGGGCTTCCCCCGGCAGGTCGTGGCCGCCTACGACCCGGCGGCGCGGCAACTGGTCCTCGACTGGCAGCTGCCGTCGTACGACGTCGTGCCCGAGAGCAAGTCGGTGCGGTACATGCCGACCCTCGACCAGGACAAGGAGACGCCCCGTCCGGTGGGGCAACGGCGGGCGCTGTACCGGGAGATCGTCGCGCAGTGCATGCTGCTCGTCCTGCACGAGCTGTTCGCGGCGGACGAGTTCGGCGCGCTGGAGACCGTCGCGGCGAACGGTTTCGTGGACGACCACGATCCGGCGACCGGGCGGCAGGCCCACATCTTCCTCGCCACCGTCATGGCCGAGCGGTCCGTGTTCTCCGGCCTCCACCTGGAGCAGGTGGACGCGGTCAGCTGCCTGACGGACGGCCTTCGCGGGCAGCTCGCCGCCCGGCCCGACCAACTGGGTTCCGTACGGCCGGCCCGGACGCCCGAGGACGTGGGCAACCGTGTCGTCACCCACGGCGGCGACGAGGAACCGGACCTGTACGAGATGGACCCGATCGCCTTCGAGTCACTGGTCGCCGAGCTCTTCCGGGCCATGGGGATGCAGGCGGTCACGACCCAGCGCTCGAACGACGGCGGCGTGGACGTCGACGCCCTGGACCCCACGCCGATACGGGGCGGCAAGATCGTCGTCCAGGTGAAGCGCTACCGCAACACGGTGCCGCCCACGGCCGTACGCGATTTGTACGGCACCGTCCAGGACGCCGGTGCCAACAAGGGTGTCCTGGTGACGACCGCGGGGTTCGGCCCCGGCTCCTACAACTTCGCCAACGGCAAGCCCCTGGAACTCATCTCGGGCAGCGAACTCATCGACCTGCTGCACCGGCACGGACTGCGCGGACGCCTCGGGGGAGGCGGCCGGCCGGCGCGGCCCCGTCCCTCGGCGGCCACCACCCCGCCCGCCGACTACAACGTGCTGGGCATGTCCTGGTCCGGCCGGGTCGCGCTCGACGTGTGCGCGCTCGTCTGTGCCGGCAACAGGGTCCTCAGCGACGACCACTTCGTGTTCTTCAACAACCCGCGGACCCCGGACGGCGCGGTGTGCGCCCTGCCGGCCACGCCTCCCGACAAGGCCGCGATCCGTGTCTCCTTCGACGCGCTGCCCGCGAATGCGGACCGGTTGGTCCTCGTGGCCGCCGTCGACCCCGAGGTGAACCCGGAGGCCGACCTCTCCGGGTTCACCGACGCCCGCATCCGGTTGCTCGACCCCGCGATGACGGAACTCGGCCGTCTCGAGGTCTCCGACGGGCGGCCCCGGGAGACCGCCCTGGTCCTCGGCTCCTTCCGGCGCAGGGGCAGCGGCGACTGGGACTTCGTGCTCGGCGGCAAGGGGTACGCGGGCGGGCTTGAGCAGTTGATCCGGGACTACGGGATCGACGTGGACTGACGCCCTACACACTGCCGTGCCCGACCGCTGAACCCCCCGACTCTCAGCCGGAGTTGGGGCCGTAGATCGCCGCGATGTCCTTCGAGCCCGCCCAGCCGCTGTAGGTGGGGGACTGGGGCCAGCCGGCGGGGGAGTCCTGCCATTCCTCCTGGCGGCCGTAGGGCAGGAGGTCGATCAGGGAGAAGGTGTGGGTGAGCTGCTCGGTGCCGCGGCCTGTGGTGTGCCAGGTGCGGTAGACGGTGTCGCCGTCGCGGAGGAAGACGTTGACGGCGAAGCCGCCGTCCGGCGGGGCGCCCACGTCCGTGCCGAAGGGGCTGTTCGCGGTCGAGTACCAGGGCATGCGGTTGCCGACGCGCTCCTTGTAGGCGAGGGCCTCGTCGATCGGGCCCTGGGTGACGATGACGAACCGGGCGTCGTAGTTGTCCAGGAACTCCAGGCGGGTGAACTGCGAGGTGAACCCCGTGCAGCCCGGGCACTGCCATTCCTTGCCGGCGAACCACATGTGGTTGTAGACGATCAACTGGCGCTTGCCGTCGAAGAGTTCAGCCAGGCGTACGGGGCCGTCCTCGCCGTCGAGGGTGTAGTCGGGCATCTCCACCATCGGCAGCCGACGACGCTCGGCGGCGATGGCGTCCAGCTCCCGGGTCGCGGCCTTCTCGCGGCTACGGAGAGCCGCGAGCTGGGACTCCCATGTCGCGGTGTCCACGACGGGCGGCAGTGCGTCGGCGGTCATGATCCCTCACAGAGCTCGTGGTGTGGGCAGGGCTGTCCCCTGCTACGGGGTAGACCCCACCGGGGTGCGGAACTCATCGGTGGGCGCCGGGGCGGGCCGTGGCGGGGTGTGGGAGCCTGGGCGGCATGGGGGAAGCGTCTGTCGACCAGGCCGTCATGGGATTTCTGGCGGCGATCAAGGTGGGTGACGTCTGCCACGGGACAGTTGCGGCGGTCTCCCGGTCCACGATGTCGGTGACACTGGACGGCTTCGCCGCTCAACCGCTCGGCGTGGTGGGGCCGTTGGACCGTCCCTGGGGCCGGAGCTTCTCCGACGTCGCCGTGGTCGGGCGGAGGGTCAGCGGTGAGGTGGTCGCCGTGGATCCGGACGAGGGGCGGGTACGGATGTCGATGGCGGCCACGGAGAACCCGGAACTCTGGGCGTTCCTCAAGCAGTTGCGTCGCGGGGTGACGCTGACCGGCACGGTGGCGTCGATCGAGTCGTTCGGTGTGTTCGTGGCGCTGGACGACGGACCCGAGCATCCGGTCTATCCCGGCGTCGGCTTCATCACGTATCCCGAGCTGTCCTGGAGTCATTTCGAGGCGGGCTCCGATGTTGTCCAGGTCGGGCAGCGGGTGACGTGCGAGTTCCTGCAGTTCGACACCTGGAACGGGGAAGCCCGGCTGTCCCTCCGGGCGACACAGCCCGACCCCTTCCAGGCGTTCGCCGACGGCATCACGGCGGGGCGGACCCTGCGGGGGCGGGTGACCAAGGTGTTCCCGTTCGCCGTCTTCGTCGCGGTCGGTGCAGGTGTCGAGGGGTGCGTGCCCCTGCGGGAGCTCGGTGCGGCGCCGGGGGTCCCGCCTGAGGACGTGGTGCGGGTGGGGGAGGAGATCTCCGTGACCGTCAAGGAGATCGACCGGGAGCGACGCCGGTTGACCTTGTCGCGGCGGTCGGTGTGACAAGGGGTTCGCGCCGCTGACGGCTGGTTGAGGGCGGGTGTGGTGCGGGTCGTCGTATTAGGGCCGTGACGCGACGCTGCCGCGCCTGGCCCGGGCGAAGGTTCATCAGGAGGAGCTGCTCAAGGGCGGCCCGGTGCCGTACTCGGTCGTCCGGGCCACGCAGTTCATGGAGTTCATGGACGAGACCCTCGCGATGGCGACCGACGTCGACACCGTCCGGCTGCCGTGTACGCCGGTCCAGCCGATCGCCGCCGCGGAGGTCGCCGCCATCGCCGCCGAGGTCGCCGCGGGCATGTTCGCCGCCGCCCCCCCGGAGACGTCCTCACCGCTCCGGAGGGCGCCCGTATCGCCGCCACGCACTGCACGGACTGGCTCGCGGCCCGCTGACTCGCTTACGCCAAGGGTGAGTTGGGGGTCCCGGCCGTGTGCAGGGATCCCAGTCGGGCCAGGGCCGCCGCGTCCGTCGTGTCCGGTTCCGCCGTGCCCACCAGGAGGCACTGGCCGGGGGTGCTCTGCACGTCGAACGTCTGGTACGTGAGCGTGATGCGGCCCACGTCCGGGTGGTTGAAGGTCTTGGTCTGGCGGCCGGGTCTGCTGACGCTGTGCTGACGCCACAGTGTCGCGAACTCCTCGCTGTCACTGAGGAGTTCGGCGATCAGGGAGCCGAGTGCACGGTCGTCACGGTCGTGGCCCGTGGCCAGCCGCAGCGCCTCGGCGGAGCAGCGGGCGACGTGCGGCCAGTCGGCGAAGAGTTCGCGGGCCGCCGGGTCAAGGAACAGGGACCGGACCATGCGGCGACGGTCGCCCAGGGGCGCGAGCAGCGCGTCGGCCAGCGGGTTCGACGCGAGGACCTCCAGGCGCCGGTTGATGACGTACGCCGCCGCCGTAGGGAACCCGTGCATCAGCTGGAGCAGCGCCGGGTCCACCTCGTCGGACGGCCCGTCCGGGACGGGCCTCGGGACCAGGCCCGCCAGGCGGTACGCGTGCCAGCGGGCGTCCGTGTCGAGGCGCAGGGCGCGGGCGATGGCGTCGACGACCTGGCCCGAGGGGCTGCGCTCGCGGCCCTGCTCCAGCCGGGCGTAGTAGTCGGCGCTGACCCCGGCCAGCACGGCGACCTCCTCGCGCCGCAGCCCGGCCACCCGGCGCGCCCCTGAACTGGGAAAACCCACCTCCGCGGGCGTCAGCCGAGAACGCCGCGCCCGCAGGAAGTCACCGAGCGGGTAACCGTCCGAACCGTCCATGCCGTCCATTCCAAAAGCCTACGGCGCCCTCGCGCTTCCTAGGAGTGGCGCACCCCGGAAGCCCCGTCCTGCCTCATCGGGCCGATCCCGCCGATGCTCGGAGGGCACGGAAGGCACGGCGAGCGCGATGGATACCGCCGCGTGGACCGGCTTTCACCGGCTTACCTCGAAGGGCTGCACCCATGACCACCACCGTCCCCTCCACCACCGGCCCCGGCAAGGCCGTCCTGGTCACCGGCGCGAGCAGCGGCATCGGCGAGGCCACCGCCCGGCTGCTGGCCGCCGCCGGGCACCGGGTGTTCCTCGGCGCCCGGCGCGCAGACCGCCTCGCCGCCCTGGCCGAGGAGATCCGGGCGGACGGCGGCACGGCCGACCACCGCGAGCTGGACGTGACCAGCCTGGAAAGCGTCCAGGACTTCGTGCGGGCCGCGCACGCGTCGTACGGCCGGGTCGACGTGCTCGTCAACAACGCGGGCGTGATGCCCCTGGCGGTGCTGGAGGCGCTGAAGGTCGACGAGTGGAACCGCATGATCGACGTGAACATCCGGGGCGTGCTGCACGGCATCGCCGCGGTGCTGCCCGTCATGCGCGAGCAGGGCGCGGGGCACATCGTGAACGTCGCCTCCGTCGCCGGGCACCGCGTCGATCCGACCGCGGCCGTCTACTGCGCCACCAAGTACGCCGTCCGCGCCATCTCCGAAGGCCTGCGCCAGGAGAGCCGCGACCTCCGCGTCACCGTGATCAGCCCCGGCCTGACCCGGAGCGAACTGACCGACGGCATCGACGACGTGGACATGCGCGCGTTCGCCGACAAGATGATGGCCATCGCGATCCCGGCCGCCGCGATCGGCGAGGCGATCGTCTACGCCGTCAACCAGCCCGCCGAGGTCGACGTCAACGAGATCGTCGTCCGGCCCACGGCGCAGGCCTGAAGTCCCTTCGGCAGCAAGGGAGTTACCTGCTGGTCGGTGACGCCGGCGGGTAACTCGGGTGCAGGGAGGGGGAGAGCGGGTCCAGGCCCGCGCACAGCGCCGTGGGGAAGGCGGGTTCCGCGCGGTGCACGGCCGTACAGCCGCCCGTCGCGCTCGATGTGATCGGCGCCCAGCCGGCGGGCTTGGCGCGGAAGAACCAGCGGTCGCCCAGCCGGGACGCGCAGCCCGACGGGGTCGCGGTCGTGTCGCCGCAGACCGGGCCCGTACGCCAGGAGAAGTCGAGCACCAGCCACTTGCCGTCGCAGTGTTCCGCGTCGCGGTAGGTGTGCGCGGGGGCATCGGCCGCGATCAGCGCCTGGTCGTAGGAGGCGCTGGTGCAGCCGGTGGCCGGCGGGTGGCAGCCGAGTTCCCCGCACAGGCGCAGGGCGGGCAACGTGGCGCCGTCGGTGGTGAATTGGTTGTCGAGGTCGACGACCAGTTTCTGGTCGCCCAGGGGCCGGGGCAGCCGGACGCTCGTCGAGGCCGACCGTTCCTTGGTGCAGCCGGAGCTTCTGTCCCCCGAGGGGGAGGAGAAGGTGATCTGGACCCACACGGTGTTGTTCTCGGTGTCGGTGACCACGGCCTTGAGCGCCCGCACACACGGTTTCCTGCCGTCGGGGACCTGGGCGGTCACGGTCAACGTGCGCTGATCGGCAGCCAGTCGGGCCCCCGTGACCCGGGAGGGCTGCCCCGTGGTCCAGGGGATCGACCCGGTCGGCGTCGCCCCGTCCGTACCGCCCGCGACCTGTGTCCCGCAGGCGGCGAGGAACAGTACGGCCGCTACGGCGCAGAGGGCGGCCAGCACGGCCGCCCCACGTGTTCTGACTGGTCCCACGAGCGCTCAATCCCCCCGGATCGCACGGACATCGACCGAGGCCTCTCACGTAGGGGCCTCAAGTGCGCACCCAAATATAGGGAGTTCAGTGCGCGGCGACCCACTCGGCCACCGTCGTGACCTCCGCCTGCCTCGGGAACACCTTCTCCATGAGGACGCCGTGGACCTCCGGGTCGTTGTCGAGGCAGCCGTCGGACAGGACGGTGAGGGTGAAGTCCAGGTCGGCGGCCTGGCGGAGGGTGGACAGGACGACGCCGCTGGTGGCGATGCCCGTCAGGACCAGGTGGTCGATGCCCTTCGCCCGCAGCACCACGTCGAGGTCGCTGCCGGCGAACGCGCTGACACGGCGCTTGGTGACGAGGATGTCGTCGGGGCCGGGGGCCACGTCCGGGTGGATCTCGTTGGCCTGGGCCGAAGCGGGGGCGCCCGCGAGCCTGCCGAACATCTTGTTGCGGGGGCTGATCTCCGGGGCGCCGGGACGGAATCCGACGGTCACATAGATCACGGGGACGCCGTGCGCGCGTGCCGTGTCGATCGCCTCGCGCAGGCGGGGCAGATACGCCGGGTCCGGGTAGCGGTCCACGATCATCTGCTGGACGTCCATGACGAGGAGGGCTTGCTGGGACACGGCGGGCCTTTCGTACGGGGGGCGGAGGGGGGAGGGCGAGGTGACGGTGAGATGGCGGGCTAAGTCATCAGGTGATTACTTGCCTAACGTAACCACGCCCTGTAGTCATGTCAACGAGTGATGACTTGACCTGGGCGAGGGTGCTGGAGGGAGGCCGCCGGTGGTGACGGGTGAGACGCGTGACGAGGGTGAGGCGAGCGAGGGCGAGGGCGACGTGCGCCGTCGGCGGGACGCGGCGGCGACCCGGCAGGCACTCCTGGAGGCCGCGAGCAGCCGCTTCACCCGACTCGGCTACGACCGCACGACGCTGCGGGACGTGGCCGCCGACGTCGGGGTCAACCTGGCCCTGATCAAACGGTACTTCGACTCCAAGGAGGGCCTCTTCAAAGCGGCCCTCGCCTCGACTCCCCGCTTCCTGGGCCGAGATGAGGAATTCCCCGCGGACCGCGCCGGCCTCGCCGAGGCACTCAGCCGCCAACTGTCCGCCGGCGCCTGGCCGGAGTTCGGCGAACACCCCGTGCTGATGCTCCTGCGCGGCTCCGGCGACGAACGCGTCGACGCCCTGCGCCGCAGGGCCCTGGACGACTACAGCCACCAGATCCTCCAGGCGTCCGGCGAGGGCCCGGCGGGGGACGACGACGAACGCCTGCTGCGCGCGGAACTCCTCGTGGCCCTCGGCGTGGGCGTCGCCGTCGTACGCTCCGCCGTGGGCCTGCGCCCCCTGCGTGACGCGACCGCCGCCCAACTGGCCGCGCCACTGCGGGAGATCGTCGACGCGCTCCTGTCGCCGCCCGCCGACCCCTACCCTTGACCGATGCCTGAACTGATCCTGCCCGACGCGCGGTTCCGGGTGTCCTTCCTGGACGCCGTGCACGAGCACATCGCCGAGGACGACTTCTTCGGCGGCACGCTCGCGCGCGAACTGCGGGAGCACGGCAGTGCGTGGCAGCGGCCGGAGGGCTTCGAACGGTACGTCGAGGCGGTACGGCAGGAGGAGGCCGAGGACGGGCGGCGGCCCGAGGGGTTCGTGCCCAACACCTGGTACTGGTACGTGGACGGCGACACCTACCTCGGCCGGATCCAGGTCCGCCACCGGCTCACCCCCTGGCTCCTCGACTACGGCGGTCACATCGGATACGGCGTCCGGCCCGGGGCCCGGCGCCGGGGGCACGCGACCGCGATGCTGCGTGACGTACTGCCGTACGCCCACGCGCTGGGTCTTGACCCGGTCCTCGTGACCTGCGATGTCACCAACATCGCGTCCCGCAAGGTGATCGAGGCCGCCGGCGGCGAGTTCGAGGACGAGCGGGACGGGAAACTGCGCTACTGGATACGAACAGGGCGCTGACGCGTCCTGATGGATATGGACGCCCCTGTGCACTTCGAGAAGCCGCCCCCCGCGCGGCCGTCGCCGCAACCGCCCGAGGGGTGTCTCGCCGTCGCGATCCGCGTGCCGGTGCGCATCGTCGTGCTCGTGCTCGTCGTGCCGGTGCGGCTGGTGTGGGACGGGCTGGTGGTCAGCGGGCGGTTCCTCTACCGGACCGTGCTGCGGCCGGTGGCACGCGCGGTGTTCGTGTGGCCGTGGGTGGCGCTGTGGCGTTACGTGGTGGTGCCGCTGGCCAAGGCGCTCGGCCGGCTCGCCACCGTTCTTCTCCTGGTACCGCTCGGCTGGCTGTACCGGTATGTGCTCACCCCGGTCGGGCACGGCCTCGCCTGGGTCGCCGGGCGGATCGCGGCCGGGCTGGTGTGGGTCCACACGCGCGTGCTCACTCCCGTCGGGCACGCGTGCGCGTGGGTCCTCAACGGGGTCGCCGCCGGTGTGGCGTGGGTCGCCGGCGGGGTGACCGCCGTCCTGGCCTGGCTCGGGCGGTATCTGCTGGTCGTGCCCGCCGGGTGGCTGTACGCCTGGGTCCTCGCGCCGGTCGGGCGGGCGCTCGCCTGGTGCGGGCGGGGTGTGGTGTGGCTGGTGAAGGCGGTCGGTACCGGGATCGGTGTCGTCCTGTACTGGACCGCCCGGATTCTGCTCGTGCTGCCCGCGATCGGCCTCTGGCGCTGGGTGCTGACCCCGGTCGGGCGCGTGCTCGCGGTCATCGGGCGGGAGGTCTGGGACGCCCTCGGGCACGCCTGGCGGATCGCCGGGCACATCTCCCTCGCCGTGGGGCGGGTCCTCGCGACCCTCTTCCGGTGGATCTTCGTCGAGCCCGTGAGCTGGGTGTACCGGACGGTCCTCACCCCGGTCGGACACGTCGTACGGGACCTCGTGCTGCGGCCCGCCGCCGAGGCCGCACGCGCTGTGGGACGGGTCACCCGGCAGGTGCTGACCGCCGTCCGTGACTCCGCCCGGCAGGCCCGCGCCGACTTCCGGCGCATGGTTTTCGGCGAGCCGCAGGTACCCCGGCCGGTGGAGCCGCGGGAACCGATGGGCGACGAGACACGTACTCTTGGTAGAAGTACGACCGTTCTCACGAAGGACTAGGACACTGGGCAAGCGACAGCCCGAAGGCCCGCCGCCCGCACCCGCGGTGCAGCGCATCCGACTGCGCTACACCAAGCGCGGCCGCCTCCGGTTCACCAGCCACCGTGACTTCCAGCGCGCCTTCGAGCGTGCGCTGCGCCGCGCCGAGGTGCCCATGGCGTACTCGGCGGGGTTCACGCCGCATCCGAAGGTGTCGTACGCCAATGCCGCACCCACCGGCACGGGCAGTGAGGCGGAATACCTGGAGATCGCGCTCACCGCCGAGCGCGACCCCGACACGCTGCGCGAGCTGCTCGACGAGTCGATGCCCGTGGGCCTCGACATCATCGACGCGGTCGAGGCCCGGACCTCCGGGCTCGCCGACCGGCTCACGGCTTCCGTGTGGGAGCTGCGGCTCGACGGGGTGGCACCCGAGGACGCCGAGCGCGCGGTGGCCGCGTTCAACGCGGCCGAGAGCGTCGAGGTCCAGCGCATGGCCAAGAACGGCATGCGGACATTCGACGCCCGACCCGCCGTAGCCGACCTTGAGACGCTGAGTCCACTGGCTGATAGGCCTACCGACCAGGCTTGTGCGATACTGCGGCTGGTTGTTCGGCACGTGACGCCTGCCGTTCGACCCGACGACGTCCTGTCCGGTCTTCGCGCCGTGGCCGACCTGGCGCCGCCGGTCGCCGCAGCGGTGACCAGGCTGGCGCAGGGGCTGTTCGATGAAGAGACCGGCACGGTGACCGACCCGCTCGCGCCCGACCGCGAGGCAGCAGAGACCGCGCACCGCACGGTCGCCGAAGCCGCCGCCGCGAAGGCACCTGCGTAGGGAAGGTTCCGCGTAGGACGGACGTCGTAGCGCAGCCCTCGGACTCGGGAGCCACCTGGGTCGGGCGGCGCACCGACCACAAGACTTTCGCCAGGCCGTCCGCATCTGGGCGTACGGAACCGGCGAGACAGGACACAGAGAGCTCCCGTGCGGCGCCCGCGCCCCGGACGGCGGCACCGCGCAACGCGCGAGCCGCGGACGTCACCGGCATCCATGCCGGACCAGGCGCGGCGCCCGGGAGCCTGACGGGAGAAACGCCCGCATGCTCGAACCGACCGAACCCGCAGAGGGTTCCGAACTGAACAGCCCGAGCGACACGCTGCCGCCGCGCCGCAGGCGCCGCGCCGCGTCTCGCCCAGCGGGACCGCCGACCGGCGCCGAGGGCACGGTCGAGAACAGCGCTCCGGCCATACCGGCCGAGGTGAGCGCCGCAGAAGAGAAGAGCGGGGCCGACGAGACCGTCGTGCCGCCCGCTGCCGTCGAGACGCCTGTGGCGGACGAGGCGGCGCCTGCCGGGCGCCCGCGTCGGCGTGCCACCCGACGGGTGTCCGCGCCCGCCGGTGCGCCCGAGGCGAGTGAGGTGCCCGAGGCGGCCGAGATCGTGGTGCCGGCCGTTGCCGCCGCCGCGCCCGCCGCCGTCGAGGAAGAGACGCCGGCCGTCGCGTCCGACGAGGACGCCGCGCCGCGCCGCGGCCGCCGCCGTGCCACGCGCCGGGTGACCGCGCCCGAGACCGTCGAGCCGGAGACCGTCGCGCCCGCTGCCGTGACCGAGCCGGAGCCGGTGGAGGAGCCTGCGGCGCCCGCCGCCGTAGAGGAAGAGGCCGCCGCGCCCGCCGGGCGTACGCGTCGGCGTGCCACGCGCCGGGTGTCCGCGCCTGCCGGTGCGCCCGAGGCCGCTGAGGCCGTCGAGGCCGCCGAGAGTGCCGAAGCCACCGCAGTGACCGAAGAAGTGACCGAAGGTTCCGCCGCCGCCGCGTCCGACGAGGATGCCGGGCCGCGTCGGAGCCGTCGTCGCGCCACGCGCCGTGTGTCCGCGCCTGCCGGGACGCCCGTGGGCGAGGAGGCCCCTGTGAACGACGAGACCACCGCGGAGACCAAGAAGGACGCCGAGCCGGTCGAGGAGACCGGACCGCGCCGTCGCCGGCGGGCCGTACGGTCCGCCGCCGGAGGGTTCTCCGCGCCCGCGCCGAAGAACGGGAACGCCGCCGAGGAGGAGGACGGCCCGCGCCGCCCGCGTCGGCCCGCCGTGGCCGTGTTCCAGGCGCCCGTCTTCACCGAGCCGATGTTCCAGACGCCGGAGCGCGCCGCCGCAGCTGCCGCCGCCGAGGCCGTGGAGGACGACGAGGAAGAGGTCGTCGTCGTACCGGAGCCCGTCGCGGTCGAGGCCGTCGAGGAGGAGACCGGCGGTCGCCGTCGGCGTCGTCGCCGGGGTGCCGCCTTCGAGGCCGAGCCCGAGACGCCCGCGGTCGTCGAGGCCGTCGTCGTGGAGGAGGAGCCCGAGGAGG
The DNA here is from genome assembly GCF_036187565.1 of Streptomyces sp. NBC_00252. Classification (NCBI taxonomy): domain Bacteria; kingdom Bacillati; phylum Actinomycetota; class Actinomycetes; order Kitasatosporales; family Streptomycetaceae; genus Streptomyces; species Streptomyces sp. NBC_00252. The sequence goes on from NZ_CP108087.1 coordinate 6,683,277, forward strand.
CCGACGAGGCCGAGGACTCCGCCGACGGTGACGAGACCGAGGAGACCGGTTCGCGCCGCCGCCGTCGGCGTGGGGGCCGGCGCCGTCGCCGTGGCGAGTCCGCCACCGGTGAGGACGAGGGCGAGGACGGCGAGGAGTACGCCGCCGAGCAGGCGGCCCAGGATTCCGAGGACACCGCCGAGCAGGTCGAGGAGGACGCCGAGGAGGCGGACGACGACCAAGGCGGTTCCGGGTCGAGCAGCAGCCGTCGCCGGCGTCGTCGGCGCCGTCGCGCCGGTGACTCGGGCGGCGAGAGCGAGACGAACTCGTCGTCGGACGACCCCGAGCGCACCGTCGTCAAGGTCCGCGAGCCGCGCGCCAAGAAGGACGACCACCCGAGCGACGAGGTGCAGTCCATCAAGGGCTCCACGCGCCTCGAGGCCAAGAAGCAGCGCCGCCGCGAAGGCCGCGAGCAGGGGCGCCGCCGCGTCCCGATCATCACCGAGGCGGAGTTCCTCGCCCGCCGCGAGGCCGTCGAGCGCGTGATGGTCGTCCGGCAGACCGGCGAGCGCACGCAGATCGGCGTCCTGGAGGACGGCGTGCTCGTCGAGCACTACGTCAACAAGGAGCAGTCGACCTCGTACGTCGGCAACGTCTACCTGGGCAAGGTCCAGAACGTGCTGCCCTCCATGGAGGCCGCGTTCATCGACATCGGCAAGGGGCGCAACGCCGTCCTGTACGCCGGTGAGGTCAACTTCGAGGCGCTCGGCATGGCCAACGGGCCGCGCCGCATCGAGTCCGCCCTGAAGTCCGGCCAGTCGGTCCTCGTGCAGGTCACCAAGGACCCGATCGGCCACAAGGGCGCCCGCCTGACCAGCCAGGTCTCCTTGCCGGGGCGCTACCTCGTGTACGTCCCCGAGGGCTCGATGACCGGCATCAGCCGCAAGCTGCCCGACACCGAGCGGGCCCGGCTGAAGACCATCCTCAAGAAGATCGTCCCCGAGGACGCGGGCGTCATCGTGCGCACCGCCGCCGAGGGCGCGAGCGAGGACGAGCTGCGCCGTGACGTCGAACGCCTCCAGGCGCAGTGGGAGGACATCCAGAAGAAGTCGAAGAGCGGCAACGCGCCGACTCTGCTGTACGGCGAGCCGGACATGACCGTCCGCGTCGTGCGCGACATCTTCAACGAGGACTTCACCAAGGTCATCGTCAGCGGCGACGAGGCGTGGGACACCATCCACGGCTATGTCGCGCACGTCGCCCCCGACCTCGCCGACCGGCTGTCCCGCTGGACCTCCGAGGTCGACGTCTTCGCGACGTACCGCATCGACGAGCAGCTGATGAAGGCGCTGGACCGCAAGGTCTGGCTGCCCAGCGGCGGTTCGCTGGTCATCGACAAGACCGAAGCGATGATCGTGATCGACGTCAACACCGGCAAGTTCACCGGTCAGGGCGGCAACCTCGAAGAGACCGTGACCAGGAACAACCTGGAGGCGGCCGAGGAGATCGTGCGCCAGCTGCGGCTGCGCGACCTGGGCGGCATCGTCGTCATCGACTTCATCGACATGGTTCTGGAGTCCAACCGCGACCTGGTCCTGCGCCGCCTGCTCGAATGCCTCGGGCGCGACCGCACCAAGCACCAGGTCGCCGAGGTCACCTCGCTGGGCCTGGTCCAGATGACCCGCAAGCGCGTCGGCCAGGGCCTGCTGGAGTCCTTCTCCGAGACCTGCGTCCACTGCAACGGCCGCGGTGTCATCGTGCACATGGAGCAGCCGACCTCGGTCGGTGGCGGCGGCAAGCGCAAGCGCCGCGGGCGCGGTGGTGACGGGCAGGGCCACGACAGCCACGACGGTCACGACACGCACGAGCACGACGTGGCCGACGACGAGGTCGAGACCGAGGCGGAGGTGGCGGCCGAGGTCGCCACGCCGGTTCCGTTCGCCGAGCCCGAGTTCCGGCCCGACGAGGACCTGTACAGCAGCGCCGCCGAGGCGGAGGCCGCGGCCGGCCGCGGTGGGCGTTCGCGGCGCCGGACGAGCCGGCGGGCGTCGGCTCCGGCCGGTGCGCCGCGGGGCGAGCGGCAGTCGCGCGAGGTGCGTGAGGAGGCCGAGCCGGCCGCCGTCGCGCAGGCCGAGCCCGTCGCCGTGGAGGACCCGGTGGTCGAGGCTCCCGCGGTCGAGGAGACCCCGGCGCCGGTCGTCGAGACTCCGGTGGTCGACGATGCCGCGCCCAAGGGGCGTACGCGCCGTCGCGCGACCCGGAAGGCGACCGCGCCCGCCGGGTCCCCGGCCGGGTCCGAGGAGGCCGCCGTGGTGACGGTGACCGAGGCCGCTCCGGTGGTCGTCGAGACGCCCGCGCCGGTCGAGCAGCAGCCCGAGGCGCCCACCGAGAGCGCGGCTCCGGCCCGCCCGCGGCGTCGTGCCGTGCGCAAGGCCACCGCGCCGACCGCGTCCGAGGAGGCGGCCGTGACGGTCGTACCGTCGGCCGTGTCCGAGGCGCCGGCCGTCGAGGCCGAAGCCGATGCTGAGGCCCCTGCTCCGGCCAAGAAGACGGCCGCTCGCAAGGCCGCCAAGAAGGCCCCGGCGAAGAAGGCGGTCGCCAAGAAGACGGCGGCCACCAAGACCGCGGCCAAGAAGACGGCCGCGAAGAAGACGACGGCCAAGAAGGCCGCCAAGACCACGTCGAAGAAGACCGCGGCGGCGGAGCAGACGAGCCCGTCCTCCGTCACCGCCTCCACCGACGAGGGCTGAACCCAGGGGGTGTGCGACCGGTCCATGTGATCGGTCGCACTCCCGCAGGGGCCCGGTTTGACCCGTTCGGCTGCGGCCCCGTAACCTTGACTGTCGGCGTGTCCACAGGTGACACGCCACATCCCCGTAAACCTCTTCCTCCCGGGCGTGTTCCGCCGGGAGAGGCCGTCTGCTCTGCAGGGCGGCTGGACTGCGGGGGTGCCGTCCCAGAGCGAGAGAGTGAGATCAGCGTGTACGCCATCGTGCGCAGCGGTGGTCGCCAGCACAAGGTTGCTGTCGGCGACATCGTTGAGGTTGACAAGATTTCCACTGCCAAGGTTGGCGACACGGTCGAGCTCTCGACCCTGCTCGTTGTCGACGGCGACGCTGTGACCAGCGACCCGTGGGTGCTGGCCGGCATCAAGGTCCAGGCCGAGATCGTGGACCACCACAAGGGCGTCAAGATCGACATCCTTCGCTACAAGAACAAGACCGGCTACCGCCGTCGTCAGGGCCACCGCCAGCAGTACACGGCGATCAAGGTCACTGAGATCCCCGCGGCTGCGAAGTAAGGGACTGAGGAGAGATGGCACACAAGAAGGGCGCATCGTCCACCCGGAACGGTCGCGACTCCAATGCCCAGCGGCTCGGCGTGAAGCGCTTCGGCGGTCAGGTCGTCAACGCTGGTGAGATCCTGGTCCGCCAGCGCGGCACCCACTTCCACCCCGGTTCGGGCGTCGGCCGTGGCGGCGACGACACGCTGTTCGCGCTGAACGCCGGTGCGGTGGAGTTCGGTACGCACCGTGGCCGCAAGGTCGTGAACATCGTTCCGGTCGCCTGACACATCAGGTAGCTGATTCAGGCAACTGATCGGAAGCTTTCGCGAGGCGGACCTCACTTCCCTTCCGGGAAGCGGGTCCGCCTTTCGCGTGTTTCTACTGGTAGCAGCACGTGGCTGCACCCCCAAGACTTTCCTGTACGTAACTGGAGGCACATCCCATGACCACCTTCGTGGACCGCGTCGAGCTGCATGTCGCCGCGGGTAACGGAGGCCACGGCTGTGCCTCCGTCCACCGTGAGAAGTTCAAGCCGCTCGGCGGCCCGGACGGCGGCAACGGCGGCCGGGGTGGGGACGTCATCCTCATCGTCGACCAGTCCGTGACCACGCTGCTCGACTACCACCACTCCCCGCACCGCAAGGCCACCAACGGCAAGCCCGGCGAGGGCGGCAACCGCTCCGGCAAGGACGGCCAGGACCTGATCCTGCCGGTCCCGGACGGCACGGTCGTGCTGGACCGCGCGGGCAACGTGCTCGCCGACCTGGTCGGCCACGGCACCTCCTACGTCGCCGCGCAGGGCGGCCGGGGCGGCCTCGGCAACGCGGCGCTGGCCTCGGCCCGCCGCAAGGCCCCGGGTTTCGCTCTGCTCGGCGTCCCCGGTGACCTCCAGGACATCGTCCTCGAACTGAAGACGGTCGCCGACGTGGCCCTGGTCGGCTACCCGAGCGCCGGCAAGTCCTCGCTGATCTCCGTGCTGAGCGCGGCCAAGCCGAAGATCGCCGACTACCCCTTCACGACCCTGGTCCCGAACCTCGGCGTGGTGACGGCGGGCGAGACGGTCTACACGATCGCCGACGTCCCCGGCCTCATCCCCGGCGCCAGCCAGGGCAAGGGCCTCGGCCTGGAGTTCCTGCGCCACGTCGAGCGCTGCAGCGTGCTCGTGCACGTCCTGGACACCGCGACGCTGGAGTCCGAGCGCGACCCGATCTCCGACCTCGACACGATCGAGGAGGAGCTGAAGCAGTACGGCGGCCTCGACCGGCGTCCGCGCATGGTCGTCCTGAACAAGATCGACGTACCGGACGGCAAGGACCTGGCCGAGATGGTGCGCCCCGACCTGGAGGCGCGCGGCTACCGCGTCTTCGAGATCTCGGCGGTCGCGCACACGGGACTGCGTGAACTGTCCTTCGCCATCGCGGAGTTCGTCGCCGCGTCGCGTGCCGCGAAGCCGAAGGAGGAGGCGACCCGGATCGTCATCCGCCCGAAGGCGGTCGACGACAGCGGCTTCACCGTCGTACAGGAGGAGGACGGCCTCTTCCGCGTGCGCGGCGAGAAGCCCGAGCGCTGGGTCCGCCAGACCGACTTCAGCAACGACGAGGCCGTGGGCTACCTCGCCGACCGGCTCAACCGCCTCGGTGTGGAGGACGCGCTGATGAAGGCGGGTGCCCGTTCCGGCGACGGCGTCGCGATCGGCCCCGAGGACAATGCGGTTGTCTTCGACTGGGAGCCGACCGTCATGGCCGGTGCGGAGATGCTGGGCCGCCGTGGCGAGGACCACCGCTTCGAGGCCCCGCGCCCGGCGGCGCAGCGGCGCCGTGACAGCCAGGCCGAGCGGGACGAGGCGGCGCAGGAGTTCGACGACTTCAAGCCCTTCTGACCGACCCGCCCGGCGCCTCGCCCGCGCCGGGCTCGTCCGTTCGGCGTGAAGATCGTTCGCCGGCGTGACCAAAGTGGCCGAGACCCGTTGCTCCCGGAGTAACGGGTCTCTTGCTGTGCGCTCATTTGTCATGGACGCGATACTTACTGTTCAACAGGCGGGACTCCGCGCACTGTGAGGCTTCCAAGTGACCCAAGAGGCCAACGTCGCAAGGGAGTTCACCGATGACCGGAGCCGTATCACCCGATCGACGACGTTTTCTCGCGGCCGGCGCGGCGGTGCTCGGGGCCGCCGCCTCCGCCCAGCTCTGGCTGCCGACCTCGGCCCGGGCTGCCGAAACCCCGCTCCCCGACGGCGTGTTCAACCTCGGCGTCTCCTCGGGCGACCCGCTGCCCGACGGCATCGTCCTGTGGACGCGGCTCGCCCCCGACCCGCTGAACGGCGGCGGGATGCCCGACAGGGTGGTCCCGGTGGAGTGGGAGATCGCCGAGGACGCCCGGTTCAGAAAGACCCTGCGCCGCGGGATCGCCCTCGCCAGGCCCGAGTTGGGGCACAGCGTCCACGTGGACGTACGGGGGCTGCGCCCCGGCCGCGAGTACTGGTACCGCTTCCGCACCAGCGGGCAGATCTCCGCCACCGGCCGCACCCGCACCGCGCCGCACGCGACCAGTTCCGGCGGCCGGCTCCGCGTCGCGCTCGCCTCCTGCCAGAACTGGCAGAACGGCTACTTCACGCCGTACGCCGACATGCTGGCCCAGGACCCCGACTTCGTGCTCTTCGTCGGTGACTACATCTACGAGTCGGCGCCCTCGGGCGGCGGGCCGCGCCGGCACGAGGGGACCGGGGAGCCGTACAGCCTGGTGCAGTACCGCAACCGGTACGCGCAGTACCGCAGCGACCCCGACCTGCTGGCCATGCACGCGCACACCCCCTGGGTGGTGACCTTCGACGACCACGAGGTCGACAACGACTGGGCGGGGGAGGTCCCGCAGGACCCCGACAAGCAGTCGCACGACGCGTTCGTGGCCCGGCTGACGGCGGCCTTCCAGGCGTACTACGAGCACATGCCGGTGCGCGCCAGCGCCGTACCGAACGGGCCGCACATCCAGATGTACCGGCGGCTCGAATTCGGCCGTCTGATGCGCCTGAACGTCCTCGACACCCGGCAGTTCCGCAGCGACCAGGCGACCACGCAGGCCGGTGCCGAGGACCCGGCGATGACGATGATGGGCGCCGAGCAGAAGGCATGGCTGCTCAGGGGGCTGAAGCACTCGCCCGCACGCTGGAACGTCGTCGCCTCGCAGATCATGATGGCCGAGACGGACATCCTGCTCGGCCCGGGCAAGGAGTGGTTCTACGACGCCTGGGACGGCTACCAGGTCGAGCGGAACGCGCTGCTGGAGGAGTTCACGTCGGTCCGCAACCCGCTGGTGCTCAGCGGCGACCGGCACCTCACGATGATCAGCGACCTCAAGGAGGACTTCGCCGATCCCGACTCCGACGTGGTGGGCGCCGAGTTCGTGGGGACGTCGATCTCCAGCAACGGCGACCAGGACCAGGCCGCCTTCCACGCCCAGTGGGACCCGCTGAGGGCGGACAACCCGCACTGGAAGGTGATCGACGCCCACCGCGGCTACCACCTGTTCGACATCCGCAAGGACGGCATCGACGCGAAGGTGAGAGTCGTGGACACCGTGCTCAAACCCACGGCGACCCCGAGCACGTATGCCTCGCTCCGGGTGGAGTCGGACGATCCCGGCGTCCGCGTGGTCTGACCTCCGTGAACCCTGTGTGACGGGAGCCTGGGACTCATCTGTGTCCCAGGCTCCTCTCAGGGCAAACTCAGGAACAACTCTTACCGTCCGTTAACCATGGAGACGGATTGTATTAAGGACGCGCTGCCCGTCGGGACCCGGCTGCTGCACATCGGCCCGCACAAGACCGGGACGACCGCCATCCAGGGCGCGCTCTTCGCCGCGAAGGACACGATGCCCGCGCACGGCGTCGACTTCCCCGCGCACAGCAGGCACCCGATGGAAGCGGCCCTCGCCGCCTGCGCCCGGCCCGCGATGATGGGCGACACCGTGCCCACCGACAAGCACTGGACGCGCCTCCTCGACGCCGTGCGCGCCACCGGCGGCCGCACCTCGGTGATCAGCAGCGAGTTCTTCGCCGACGCCCAGGACGACGAGACCCTGGCCAGGATCGTGGAACAGCTCGGCGGCGAGCGCGTGCACGTCCTGATCACCCTGCGCCCGCTGGCGAGGATCATGCCCTCGCAGTGGCAGCAGTACGTGCAGAACGGCCTGCGCATGGGCTACGGCGACTGGCTGGAGCACATGCTGCGCAAGGCGCCGTACGAGCAGCCCAACCCCAGCTTCTGGCGGCGGCACCGGCACGACCGGCTGGTCGAGCGGTGGGCCCGGGTCGTCGGCCCCGAGCGGGTGACCGTGGTCGTGGTGGACGACGGCGACCGGGACGGACTGCTCCGCACCTTCGAGGCGCTGCTCGGACTGCCCGCCGGTCTCCTGCGGCCGGTGCCGGACGCGGCGAACCGCTCTCTCACCCTCGCCGAGACCGAAATGCTGCGGAAGCTGAACGTGGAATTCCGCGGAAATGGACTCCCCGACGAGCTGTATTCCAAGCTCGTGCGCAACGGCGCGGTCATGCATATGAAGAATGCGTGCAGCCCTGCTCCGCAGGACGTGAAGATCACCACGCCCCGCTGGGCGCTCGAGGCGGCGGGCGCGATCGGCGCCGAGATGGCCGGGACGATCGCCGCCGCGGGCGTCCGGGTCGTAGGGGACACGGCACTGCTCTCGGCCGTGCCGGAGGCGGCGGAGAAGGTGCCCGGGGTGCCGCGGATCGCGCCCGAAGTGGCCGCGCAGGCGCTCTACGGGGCGCTCGCGGCGGCGGCCTCGGCGCCCGTGCGGCACTCCGCGCCGGCGAAGGCGCGGACCGTTCACCAGACGTCGTCGAAGGAACTCGTGCGCGTTCTGGGACACCGTTGTCTGAAGAGGCTGCGCCGCCGCTGAGGGTGTCATCGCCCGGTCACCGGCAGTGCAAGATGAATGACAGGTGTCGCGCACCTATGCGGCGGAGGTCACTCGCCTTGCACTGCGGTAACCGCGAGTGGGACCATTTGCGAGTTCCCCCGTTGTCCCGAGGTAGGTCAAGGTCACCTGTGTCGCACATAGCCAAGCCCCGCACCACCGCAGTGATCCTGGCCGGCGGTACCGGCCAGCGGGTGGGTCTCTCGATCCCCAAGCAGCTGCTGAAGATCGCCGGCAAGGCAGTCATCGAGCACACCCTGACCACCTTCGAGAACACCGACTCGATCGACGACATCATCGTGCTGATGGCGCCGGGCTACGTCCCGGACATCGAGAAGATCGTCGCCAAGGCCGGCTTCACGAAGGTCACCCGGATCATCGAGGGCGGCTCGACGAGGAACGAGACCACCGAGCGCGCCATCGCCGCCCTAGGTGAGGGCCTGGCCGAGGGCGAGGACCGCAACGTCCTGTTCCACGACGCCGTGCGCCCCCTGCTCTCGCGGCGCGTGATCGACGACTGCGTGGTCGCCCTGGAGCGCTTCCAGGCCGTGGACGTGGCCATCCCGTCCGCCGACACCATCATCGTGACCCGCACCCACGGCGACGACGGCGAGTTCATCACCGAGATCCCGGACCGCTCCCGGCTGCGCCGCGGCCAGACGCCCCAGGCGTTCAAGCTGTCCACGATCCGCCGCGCCTACGAGGTCGCGGCCGGTGACCCCAACTTCCAGGCCACGGACGACTGTTCGGTCGTGCTCAAGTACCTGCCGGACGTGCCGATCCACGTCGTCGCGGGCGACGAGTACAACATGAAGGTCACCCAGCCCGTCGACGTCTTCATCGCCGACAAGCTCTTCCAGCTCGCCTCCACCGCCGCGCCCGAGCAGGTCGACGAGGCCGCCTACCGCGAGCTGCTCACCGGCAAGACCCTGGTCGTCTTCGGCGGCTCCTACGGCATCGGCAAGGACATCGCCGAGGTCGCCGAGGGCTACGGCGCCACGGTGTACGCGCTGGGCCGCTCGACCACCGGCACGCACGTCGAGAACCCCGAGGAGGTCGACGACGCGCTGTCCAAGGCGTACGGCGAGACCGGGCGCATCGACTACGTCATCAACACCGCGGGCGTGCTGCGCATCGGCAAGCTGGCCGAGACGGACAACGCGACGATCGAGGAGGCGCTGAAGGTCAACTACCTGGCGCCCGTGCAGATCGCCCGTTCCGCGTACAAGTACCTGGCCGAGACCAAGGGCCAGCTGCTGCTCTACACCTCCAGCAGCTACACGCGCGGCCGCGCCGAGTACAGCCTGTACTCCTCGACCAAGGCCGCGATGGTCAACCTCACGCAGGCCCTGTCCGACGAGTGGGCCGGCGACGGCATCCGCGTGAACTGCATCAACCCGGAGCGCACCGCCACCCCGATGCGCACCAAGGCCTTCGGCCAGGAGCCCACCGGCACGCTGCTGTCCTCCGAGGCCGTGGCCCGCACCTCGCTCGACGTGCTGCTGTCCGAGCTGACCGGCCATGTCATCGACGTCCGCCAGCAGGACCCGACGGCCGGCGCGGCCAGGGCCTCCGGCTTCGAGGCCGCCCTCGCCTCGGTTCTCGACGTCCAGGACGGCGTTTAATTAAGCCTGACTCTGAGCTCCCGGTAAATTACTCGAAACCCCCAAGAGCAGGTTTATCAGTGATTTCCACCGCTATTCGCGTGGCCAGGGTGGGCAGCGCGGCTGAGCTGGCCGCCGCCGTCCTCATGATGCTGGGATACCCGGCCCTCATGCTGGCCGCCCTCGTCCCGAGCGTGCCCGCCTTCGCCGCCGCGGCCGTCGTCACCTACGTCGCGGACCACTACCTCCACCGTCAGGCCAGCTACCTGATCAACCGCCTCAGCAAGGTCAGAGCGGGCCTCTCCATCCGCTTCCTGATCCGCCAGCTCCTGCTGATCCTGCTGCTGGCCCGCATGGACCTCTCCGACAACCTCATCTTCTACGGCGCCATCGCCTGCTTCATCGCCTTCTACGGCCTCCAGGCCCCGCACGGCGCGGTCGTCACCCTGATCCGCAACCGCCGCCGGATGCCGGTCGCCACCCGCAACGTCGACCTCGGCGCGCGCATCCGCATCCCGGACGCCCCGAAGTTCGGCCTGCTGGAGCGCTCCGCCGAGAAGATGCTCCACCTCGACCTCTTCGCCGTCGTGGGCCTGCTGATCTCCGCGCAGCTCGACTCGGCCGTGGCGGGCTTCATCGGCATCGGCATCACCCTGGTCCTGGGCAGCCTCTACGTCCTCGCGCTGCTGCCGTACATACGGGGTACGAAGATCCCGCCGACGGCCGAGGTCATCCTCGCCGCCGTCGACGACTGGCTGCACGAGTACAAGCCGCAGACGGTGCTCTACTTCTCCGGCTCCAAGGACTCGGCGTACCAGGTCAACATGTGGCTGGAGACCATGGAGGAGCTGGACACCCGGCCGCTCGTCCTGCTCCGTGAGCGCGTGATACTGCAGAACCTCGCCCCCACCAAGGCGCCCGTCGTCTGCGTGCCCGGCGGTGTGCACCTGATGAACATGGACCTGTCGACCGTGCGCGTCGCGCTCTACGCGGCCAACGTCGGCAAGAACATCCACCTGCTCCGCGTCCCCACCATGAAGCACGTCTTCATCGGCCACGGCGACAGCGACAAGCTGGCCAGCGTCAACCCGTTCAGCAAGGTCTACGACGAGGTGTGGACCGCCGGCCGCGCGGGCCGCGACCGCTACGCCATCGCCGACGTCGGGGTCCGCGACGACGACATCGTGGAGGTCGGCCGCCCCCAGCTCGCCCCCATCCAGACCTGGCAGGGCGTCCCCGACGGCCGTATCCCCACGGTCCTCTACGCCCCCACCTGGGAGGGCTGGGACAACGACCCCGGCAACACCTCCCTGCTGCTGGCCGGCGAGAACATCGTGAAGAAGCTGCTCAAGGCCGACCCGCCGGTGCGCGTGCTGTACAAGCCGCACCCCTTCACCGGAACCGTCAGCTCCGCGGCCGGCTCGGCGCACCGCAAGGTCACCGCCCTCGTCGAGAAGGCCGCCGCCCAGCGCGCGACCGACCCGCGCTTCCAGGCCGACGCGGCCGTCCAGACCAAGGCCAAGGCCGACCTGGCGCGCATCGAGGCCCGCATCGCCGAACTCTCCGGTGGCGGAGCCGACAAGGCCGACGAGGCCGAGCAGACCCGTGATGGCGTGGTCGACCTGGCCAAGTACGAGGAGATCGCCCGGCTGCGCGCCGAGTGGAACACCGCGTACTGGAACTCCTTCGGCACCTTCGAGCACCGCGTCATCGCGGGCCCCGAACCGCGCCTGTACGACTGCTTCAACGTCTCCGACGCGATGGTCTCCGACATCTCCAGCGTGGTCTCCGACTTCATCGCGAGCGGCAAGCCGTACGCGGTCACGGACTCCGCGAAGCTGGGCGTCGAGGAGTTCAAGCGGCAGAACACCGCGGTGCGCGCGGCCGTGATCCTCTCCAACAAGGCGGCGGAACTGGGCGAGTTGCTCGCCGCGGTCCGCACCCCGGACGCCGACCCGATGGCCGCCGACCGCAAGGAACTCAAGGAGTACCTGCTCGGCCCGGACGAGCCCACGTCGATCGAGCAGTTCAACACCGCCGTCCGGAACCTCGCGGTCAAGTCCGAGACGCGCAACGTCGGCCAGGAGCGGGCGGCGGCGAGCGGAGAAGCGGCGAGCCCGACCGAGGCGCACCTGTCGGCCGACCCCACGGTCGGCTGACCGGAGGCGGCTTTCGGCCAGGATTTGGTCAAGAAGGGCCCGGTTCTCGAGGAGTGATCCTCGAAAACCGGGCTCTTTTGCGTATCCCCTGCTGACGGGAAGGCAACCTGTCGGGTCGCTCGCCCGTCTTCTAGTCGGCGATCCAGTGAATGCGGGGAGAACACCCCGTGGACGAAGGGGGACGCGTGACCGTGCCACAGCCTGATGTGACCGTGGTCATCGGGGCGTACGAAGCGATGCCCTACCTGGTCGAGTGCCTGCGCTCGGTCGAGGCGCAGACCCTTGACCCGGCCCGGATCGAGGTCGTCGCCGTCGACGACGGCTCGACGGACGGCACGGGGGAGTACCTGGAGGAGTTCGCGGCCCGCGCCGCGGCCCACGTCACCGTCATCCGCCAGGAGAACTCCGGCGGCCCCAGCGCCCCGCGCAACGTCGGCCTCGGCAAGGCGAGCGGGCGCTACGTCTTCTTCCTGGACGCCGACGACCGGCTCGCCCCCGAGGCGCTGGAGCGGATGGTCGCGATGGCCGACCGCAACGGCACGGACGTCGTGCTCGGCAAGGTCGAGGGCATCAACCGGGTGCCGCCCAAGGCCGCGTGGGTTCAGACCCTGGAGCGCACCGACGTCTTCCACTCCAACATCAAGTTCACGCTGAGCGCGCAGAAGCTGTTCCGGCGGGCGTTGCTGGAGCGGCACAGCATGCGGTTCGACGAGTCGCTGTTCACCGGCGAGGACGCGCTGTTCACGATGGAGGCGTATCTCCGGGCCGACGGTGTGTCCGTGATCGCCGACCACACCTGCTACTACCTGGTGGGCCGCGACGACGGCAAACACGTGACGAAGAGCGGGAGTTACACCCTGCGCTTCGACTCCGCGCGGGCCCTGATGAACCTCATCGCGGAGATGGTCCCGGCGGGCGTCGAGCGCGACAAGCTGATGGTGCGGCCGTTCCTCGTCACGCTGCTGCCGCAGTTCGGGCCGAAGTACGCCAAGGACAGTGAGCAGGTCAGACGGCACAAGTTCGAGCTGGCGAAGCCGTTGATGGCGGCCCACTGGACCGACGAGGTGGCGGTACGCCTCAAGGTCGACGAGCGGCTGCGGCTGCACCTGGTCGCTCATGAACGCCCCGAACTCCTCCTGGACGTGGTCGAGTTCATCAAGTCGAAGCAGCGCCCGGACGCCGTCCTGGAGAAGGGCGGCCGACGCGTCTACCTTGCCTACCCCCACTTCCGCTCACCGTCGGCCGGCCTCCCCGACTCCCTCTACCTGGCGGAACCCCGGGAGGCACGCGGAGTTCCGGGGCACCGCGAGGGAACGGTCCTCCTCCGCCGGGTGATGAGAAAAGCACGTCGGATGTTGAGGGCCGGTTGAGTTCACAGTTCCGGTCCGCGGTGGCTGGTCGCGCAGTTCCCCGCGCCCCTAAAAGACCCGGGCCGGCCCGGGCTTCCATCTCGCGCCCGCGCCCCTGAAAGCCCCGGGCGCTTTTAAGGGGCGCGGGGAACTGCGCGACCGACCCCCACCGGGCCGCACTGTGAACTCAACCCTCTTGTCGTTTTTAGGGGCGCGGGGAACTGCGCGACCAGCCCCCACCGGCCCCCGCTGTGAACTCAACGCGGCTGTCCGCGACCTGGACGGACGTGCGTAGGGGAACCCGGTTCGCGTAGATTGCCACCCCGAGCTACCCGAGGGGAACGCGCACGTGGCAGGGGTAAGGCAGGCCGTGACCGAGGCCCGCAGGATCGTCGTCAAGGTGGGCTCCTCCTCGCTGACCACCGCGGCCGGAGGCCTGGACGCCGACCGGGTCGACGCACTCGTGGACGTCCTGGCCAAGAGCCGCAGCGGCGGAGAGAAAGAGGTCGTCCTCGTCTCCTCCGGCGCCATCGCCGCAGGCCTCGCCCCCCTGGGACTCCGCCGCCGACCCAAGGACCTCGCCCGCCAGCAGGCCGCCGCCAGCGTGGGCCAGGGCCTCCTCGTCGCCCGCTACACCGCCTCCTTCGCCCGCTACGGCATCCGCGTCGGCCAAGTACTGCTCACCTCCGACGACATGAGCCGCCGCTCCCACCACCGCAACGCCTCCCGCACCCTCGACAAGCTCCTCGCGATGGGCGCCCTCCCGATCGTCAACGAGAACGACACGGTCGCCACGGACGAGATCCGCTTCGGCGACAACGACCGGCTCGCCGCCCTCGTCGCCCACCTCGTCCACGCCGACCTCCTGGTCCTCCTCTCGGACATCGACGGCGTCTACGACGGCGACCCGAGCAAGCCGGGCACCTCGCGGATAGCGGAGGTCAGGGGCCCGCAGGATCTCGCGCACGTCGAGATCGGCAGCGCGGGCAAGGCCGGCGTCGGCACCGGCGGCATGGTCACCAAGGTCGAGGCGGCCCGTATCGCCGCCGCCGCGGGCATCCCCGTGGTGCTGACCAGCGCGGTCCACGCGGCCGACGCGCTGACCGGCGGCGACACGGGGACGTACTTCCACGCCACCGGAAAACGTTCCGCGGACCGGCTGTTGTGGCTGCAGCACGCGTCCACCCCGCAGGGCTCGTTGACGCTCGACGACGGTGCCGTGCGCGCGGTCGTGCAACGCCGGATGTCGCTGCTGCCGGCCGGGATCGCCGCCGTGGAGGGCGAGTTCAGCGCGGGCGACCCGGTCGAGCTCCGGGACGGCGCGGGGCAGGCGGTCGCCCGGGGGCTCGTCAACTTCGACGCCAAGGAGATCCCCCAGCTGATCGGCCGCTCCACCAGGGAACTGGCGCGGGAGCTGGGACCGTCGTACGAGAGGGAAGTCGTACACAGGGACGACCTGGTGATCCTGCACCCGTAAAACAACCGAAACGTCCGTCTCCCCGCGGTGGACCTTCCGTAAAAGCGCCACGCGGACGCCTCCGGCCTGCTCAACTTTGTCTCGGGGACAAATTCCGCGCGAGCACTGCAGCTCGACCATGCGTAAGGAGGCCGTCGTGAGACGAGTGCGCCCTGGGGCGGCGGCGTCCCGCGGTGGTACCACCTCCCGCGCGCCCGGCGAGGAGCGCACGCTGACGAGCGTCGCGGCCGGCGCCCGGTACGAGGGCGAGGAACCCAAGGACATCCCCCGGCTGTGGCATGTCACCCTCAGCGTCTCCGGCGGCGAGGCCCCGCTGAAGGAGGTCCGGCGCGGACTGGAGCAGCTCGCCCACGACCACCCCTTTCTGCTGACCAGCCGCTACGCCAACGACCACGCGGAGATCCGCTACTGGGAAGAGGCCCGCGACCTGCACGACGCCGCCGCCGTCGCCCTGCGCCTGTGGGGCGAGCACCGCCAGACCGCGAAACTGCCCCCGTGGGAGATCGTCGGCCTGGAGGTCATCGACCGCGAGACCTACCACCAGCGCATCTCCGAGGGGTACGGCCCGCTGCCCGCGACCCCCGTCGGCGTCCATCCCTTCTGAGTCCGCTTCGGCCCCTTCTGGGCGTGTCTCGCGGTGTGGGATAGCCGGTGGACGCCTCCGCCCGGCGCACTACCCTTCCCTCATGACCACGCTCTCGCCGTACGACGCCATGTCCCCGGTCACGCAGGCCGCGTACCGGGCCAAGTCCGCCGCCGCCGACCTCGCGCCGCTGCCGCGCGCCGAGAAGGACGACGCGCTGCTCGCCATCGCGGACGCGCTGGAGGTCCGGACGAGCGAGATCGTCGAGGCCAACGCCAAGGACATCGCCAAGGCCCGCGCGGCCGGCACCAGCGAGGCGATCATCGACCGGCTGACGCTGACGCCGGAGCGGGTGCGGGCCATCGCCTCGGACGTGCGGGACGTCGTCGCGCTGCCCGACCCGGTCGGCGAGGTCGTCCGCGGCTCGACCCTCCCGAACGGCATCGACCTGCGCCAGGTCCGCGTCCCCCTCGGCGTCGTCGGCATCATCTACGAGGCCCGCCCGAACGTCACCGTGGACGCCGCCGCCCTCTGCCTCAAGTCCGGCAACGCGGTCCTCCTGCGCGGCTCCGCCTCCGCCTACGAGTCGAACACCGCCCTCGTGCGCGTCATCCGCGACGCCGTCGGCGGCGCCGGACTCCCCGCCGACGCCGTGCAGTTGGTACCCGGCGAGAGCCGCGAGAGCGTCCGCGAACTGATGCGCGCCCGGGGTCTCGTGGACGTGCTCATCCCGCGCGGCGGTGCCTCCCTGATCCAGACCGTCGTCAGCGAGTCGACCGTCCCCGTCATCGAGACCGGCGTCGGCAACTGCCACGTCTACGTCGACGCCGACGCCGACCTCGACATGGCGATCGACATCCTGATCAACTCCAAGGCCCAGCGCCCCAGCGTCTGCAACGCCGCCGAGACCCTCCTCGTACACCAGGACATCGCCCCCGAGTTCCTGCCGCGCGCCCTGGACGCCCTCGCGGAGGCCGGCGTCACCGTCCACGCCGACGAGCGCGTCCTCGCCTACGCCAAGGACTCCCAGGCCACCGTCGTCGAGGCCACCCTGGAGGACTGGGACACCGAGTACCTCTCCTACGACATCGCCGCCGCCGTCGTCGACTCGCTCGACAAGGCCGTCCAGCACATCCGGCTGTGGAGCTCCGGCCACACCGAGGCGATCGTCACCACCTCGCAGCAGGCGGCCCGCCGTTTCACCCAGCTGGTCGACTCCACCACGGTCGCCGTGAACGCCTCCACGCGCTTCACGGACGGCAGCCAGTTCGGCTTCGGCGCCGAGATCGGGATCTCCACCCAGAAGCTGCACGCGCGGGGCCCGATGGGCCTGCCGGAGCTGACGAGCACCAAGTACATCGTCACGGGCGACGGCCACATCCGCCGCTGACCGACGTCGTTTGGCATATGCGTGGGGCATACGGGCACGTCCTGGCGAGGACGTCTCAACCAGCGGATGAATTTCCGTACCGTCTGCCCAAATTGACCCCCCAGGTCTACTCTGGAGAGGTGCCGGAGGACGTGGGGGGCACGCCGTTCCCTGACGGCTGGGAGCCCGACGACGACCACGACCGCGGAAAGTCGGACGAAGAGTTCGCATCCGTGGTCTTCGACGAGGCCTTCGTACGGGCGGCCGTAGTACACGAGCCGACCGCCGTCGAACGCCTCCTGGCCGCCGCGCAGGCACGAGCCGAGGCCTCCGAGGCCGAAGCCCGCCGCGCGCAGCACGGCAGACGCGCACGAGGCGACGACGACCCCTTCGAAGACGCCTACGGACGCGAATTCGGCCATGATCCGGAACTCGACGACCTCGACGACGCCGATCTCGACGACGGCCGCTACGGCGCCCCCGGGACCTACGGCAAACAGGTCCGCTGGCACCGCCCCGTCGCCTGGCTGCTCGCCGTCGTGATGGGCATCGGCATGGTCGCCCTGGCCTTCTCGGCCGTCTACCGGGGCGGCTCCTCGGGCGGCCGTGACCGCGTCCCGGCCCCCGCCTCCACCGGTGTGGAACAGGGCACGGGGACGGCGCCCTCCGCCGCCGCCGTCAACTCCCAGCCACCGCTGTCCGCCGCCCCGCGCACGCCCTGAGCGAGCTGTGACGGGCTCGGTGAGAACCTGTCAGAACTTGTCGTGTAGCAGGGCGTTTACCTGAGGCTCCAGAGACCTACTCTGAAAGTATGGGCGGTCCAGGAGACCCACCTGAGGGGACGTCCGAGGGCGCTTCCGGTGGTGGTGAGGACGAGTACCGATCCGTCGTCTTCGACGAGTCGTTCGTCCGCGCTGCCCGCCTCCAGGAGTTCTCCGCGCGGGAGCGCATGGCCGACCACGCGCCCGCCGTCCGCCGCCGCCCGACCCTGCGCCGCGGTCTCTCCCGCCAGGCCCTGATCCTCGTCGTGCTGATCGCCGTCGCCTTCGGCACCGCGATCTACATGGGCGTACGGCACCCCTACACCACCCCCACGGCCCAGCAGCCCGCCGAGCCGCTGCGGATGACCGTCATACCGCTGTCCCCGCAGGGCAAGGTCCCGGGGGCCGCCGACGCCGAGGACCTGTACGCGCACAGCCCCGCCGCGCAGTTCGGCATCGGCGGCGAGGGCGTGCCGCTGCCGGCCGCGCGACGCACCACGCACTTCTCGGACAGCCAGGTCATCGCCGCCCTGAGCACCGCCAAGGACTTCATCGTGGAGTCCTCGCTCTACCCGGCCGTCCTCACCGGCGGACAGATCCGCCCCGCGCGCGTCCTCGTCGACCCGGACCAACTCGACCAGTTCGACCAGAGCTTCGAGCACCCGACCGCCGACGGCCGGCACGAGCCCACCGGATGGCTGGTTCGCTTCGACCCCGCACGCGTCCAGCTCGCCGACCGCAAGATCCGCGTCCAGGGCACCCTCCAGGCCACCGAGGTCGACTCGTCGACGCTCGAGGTCACCGCCGACGGAACCTTCGTCTACGCGCTGCGGCCCACCGACTCGGCGGCCTCGCCGTCGGCCTCCGCCGGCTCCGGTGCCAAGGCCCAGGTGTCCCTGTTCACCGTCCGCCGCGAACTGCACTTCCGCTTCGACCGCGACGACCTGCGCATGCACCAGGCCCAGCTCATCGTCTCCTACGTCCAGGCCGGGCCCCAGTCCTGCGCAGACGACTCCGTGACCTACCTCCGCCCCCTGCTCGCCGGCCAGACCGCCAAGGCGGGCGGCCCAGCCGGCACGGACCCGTACGCGACGAGCGGAGCGACGGCCCTGTGCGGAACGCTGGCGGCGGGGGCGCAGCCGAAGGTGTGAGTTTCCTGAGTTTTCGCACACACCGGGGGCTGCGCGGCCGTCGTACGTGAGGGAAGTCAGCCGTCAGTCGCGCGGCGGGGTGTCCGAGGGCGGCTGCTCGGTGCCGTTGGTGCCCGACGGCGGCTCGTCCCGCGGGGCGGAACTCGCGAAGCCGCCGAAGCCGCGCCGTACCCGGCCGCCGAGGTCGCCCGCGCCGCCGGCGAAGTCGCTGACCAGCTTCATCAGCGGGTCCTTGGAGCTCTTGACGTTGCTGGCGTAGCTCGCCGCCGACTCGCGGAACGAGTCCGTGACCGAGGTGTCCTTGTCCTCGCTGCGCCGCGGGTAGTGGCCGTCCATGATCCGCTGGTAGTCGCGGGACTCGGCCCACTTCTTCAGCTCGGCCGCCCGCACGGTGGTGAAGGGGTGGGAGCGGGGCAGCACGTTGAGGATCTTCAGGACCGAGTCGCGGAGGTCGCCGCCGGACTCGAACTCCTCGGCCTGCTTGAGGAAGGCGTCCACGTTCATCTCGTGCAGGTGGTTGCCGCCGGCGATCTTCATCAGGCCGCGCATGGAGGCCCGCAGGTCCTGGCCGACCAGCAGGCCCGCGCGGTCGGCGGACAGCTCCGACTTGCGGAACCACTCGCGCAGCGCCGTCACGATCGCCAGGATCGCGAGGTTGCCCAGCGGGATCCAGGCGACCTTCAGGGCGAGGCTGGTGAGGAACAGCAGGATCGTGCGGTACACGGAGTGGCCGGACAGCGCGTGGCCCACCTCGTGGCCGACGACCGCCCGCATCTCTTCCTCGTCGAGCAGTTCGACCAGGCCGGTGGTGACGACGATGATCGGCTCGTCCAGGCCGATGCACATCGCGTTGGGCTGCGGGTCCTGGGTGACGTACATCGGCGGGACCTTCTCCAGGTCCAGGATGTAACAGGCGTCCCGCAGCATGTCGTTGAGGTGCGCGAACTGCTGGTCCGACACGCGCACCGAGTCGGACAGGAACAGCAGCCGCAGACTGCGCTCGGGAAGCAGCCCGCTGAGCGCCTTGAACACCGTGTCGAACCCGGTCAGCTTGCGCAGCGCCACCAGGGCGGAGCGGTCGGCCGGGTGCTCGTACGCACGCGAGGAGATCCCTTCGAAGCGCCTGCGCTGCCTGCTCGGTACGTGCTCGTGCCCGTTCTGCTCGTGGCCGTCTTCGGACATGTGGTCCCCCAAGTACGTGTGTGTGCCCTGAGTGCCCCCGAAGCAGAGCCCAGCCTAGGCGGAGATACCGTGGACGGGCAGTACAGCGAAGGAGTCAACGCATGGAGCCCCATTCCGCAGCCGCCTGGCTCGCAGAGGCCGCGAACGCCGCCCCCCGGCAAGGATCGGGGGATCTGCTCAGGGTCGTACTGATCGTCATGTTCCTCGGCTGCATCCTGACCGCGTGGTTCCTGCTGCGCGGGTACAAACAGAAGGACGACTGAACCACCCGTCGAGTTCCCGCCCGGGGCCACCGGGCGCGTTCCCAATGGCGGAGTCGGCGTGATCGCCGCGGGGGCGCCCGATTACCATGGGCCGACATCTTTATCCCGCCCACACCGGATAGGTTCTGCTGAGATGAGCTTCCACGGCACTGCTGCCCAGTTGGTCACCCTTGCCGCCGAGGGGGAGGGCGGAGGCAATCACGAGAGCCTCCAGCCGATCATCACCGGTGGCGGCGCGTTCATCGTCCTGATGCTGCTGCTGTGGATCACCACCCGTTTCAACCGCGACCGTTAAGGTCCGTCGGCCGGACGGGTCACGGGGCCTTCACACCGGGCCGGTAGGGTCTGCTCGCATGGGAGAGCAGGACATGCCTACCGGTCCGGCGAACGACACGACGCGTGGCACGGAGATCCGCATGGCGAACGGCCCGCGCAACAACGGCCCGTCGAACCCCGGCAAGCGCCGTCTCGGCGTCATGGGCGGAACGTTCGACCCTATCCACCACGGGCACCTCGTGGCGGCCAGCGAGGTCGCCGCGCAGTTCCACCTGGACGAGGTGATCTTCGTCCCGACCGGCCAGCCGTGGCAGAAGACCGACCGCAAGGTCGCACTGGCCGAGGACCGCTACCTGATGACGGTCATCGCGACCGCCGAGAACCCCCAGTTCTCGGTGAGCCGTATCGACATCGACCGCGGCGGCCCCACCTACACCACGGACACCCTGCGGGACCTGCGCGCGCTCAACCCCGACGCGGACCTCTTCTTCATCACCGGCGCCGACGCCCTCGGCGCGATCCTGACCTGGCGGGACGCGGAGGAACTGTTCTCCCTCGCGCACTTCATCGGGGTCACCCGCCCCGGCCACACGCTGACCGACCCCGGCCTCCCGGAGGGCGGCGTCTCCTTGATCGAGGTGCCCGCCCTCGCGATCTCCTCCACGGACTGCCGGGCGAGAGTCGCGAAGGGGGATCCCGTCTGGTACCTGGTGCCCGACGGTGTCGTGCGCTATATCGACAAGCGCGAGCTGTACCGCGGCGAGTGAGCCGAGAGGGGCACCGGTGAACGACCGATACGACGCCGGGTACGGCGGCGACCAGTACGAACTCGTCGGCTACGACGAGTACAACCAGCCTGTCTACCGGCAGGTCCCGGCCCAGCAGACCCAACAGCCCCCGCAGCAGCAGCCGTACGACCCGTACGGCCAGCAGCAGCAACAGGGCTACGCCTACGACCCCTACGGGACCGGCACCCAGCAGCAGCCCCCGTCCTACGACACCGGCGCCTACGACACGGGCCGGCAGGCCCCCCAGTCCGGCTACGACCCGTACGCCACCGGGACGACGACGGCCTACGACCCCTACGGGCAGACCGCGAGCAGCGCGCAGCAGCCCCGGGTCGCCGAGCAGACCGCCTACATCCCGCAGCAGAGCGGCCCGGCCGAGGACACGGAGGCCCCGAAGACCCCGGAGACGGGTGAACGGGACTACCGCACCGAGCAGTTCGCCTTCGTGGAGGAGCCGACCGACGACTCCGAGGACGTCATCGACTGGCTGAACTTCACGGAGAACCGCACCGAGCGCCGCGAGGAGGCCAAGCGCCGCGCCCGCGGCCGCATGGTCGCCCTCGTCGTGGTCCTCGCGCTCGTCGCGGCCAGCGGCATCGGCTATCTCTGGTCGGCCGGGAAGCTCCCCGGGGTCTCCTCGTCCGGCTCGAAGGCGGGCACCACGACGGCTGTCGGCGCGCAGAACCGCGACGTGATCGTCGTCCACCTGCACAACACCTCGAAGGGCGGCACCTCCTCGGTGCTGCTCGTCGACAACACGACCCTGAAGCAGGGCACCACCGTGCTGCTGCCCAACTCCCTGGCGCTCACGGACGACGACGGCAACACGACGACCCTGGCCAAGTCGGTCGGCGACGACGGCACCTCCGGGACCGTCGACCAGCTCAACACGGTCCTCGGCACCGACATCGAGGGCACCTGGCGGCTGGACACCCCCTACCTGCAGAACCTGGTCGACCTCGTCGGCAACATCGACCTCGACACCAACGCCGACGTGCCCGACCCGGACGCCACCAAGAAGAGCGCCGCGCCCCTCGTCCACAAGGGCAAGGACCAGACCCTCAGCGGCAAGATGGCCGTCGCCTACGCCACCTACCGCGCCTCCGGCGAGGCCCAGAACGCCCAGCTGGAGCGGTTCGGCCAGGTCATGCAGGCCGTGCTGCGGCAGCTGACCTCCGACCCGACGGCGGCGACGACCACCGTGCAGACCCTGGCCCAGATCCTGGACCCGCCGCTCACCGACAAGGACCTCGGCACCTTCCTCGCGAAGCTCGCCGACCTCGCCAAGAGCGGCGACTACAAGACGGCCCTGCTGCCCGTCCAGAACGACGGCA
Organism: Streptomyces sp. NBC_00252; assembly: GCF_036187565.1. NCBI lineage: Bacteria > Bacillati > Actinomycetota > Actinomycetes > Kitasatosporales > Streptomycetaceae > Streptomyces > Streptomyces sp. NBC_00252. Next base: position 6,705,770 of record NZ_CP108087.1, read on the forward strand.
CCCTGACCGCGCAGGCCTCGGCCAGCGTCGTCAAGGACATCCTGGGCGGCACCGCGAAGAGCCCCGACGAGAGCTCGGCGGTCCGGGTCGCCGTCCAGAACGCCACCGGCGTCAAGGACGACACCGAGAAGGCCCGCGTGGTCCTCCTCAACGGCGGCTTCACCTTCCTGGAGGCCGGCACCGCGTCCGGCACCTCGGCCACGACCAAGATCACGTACTCCGACGCGGCCGACAAGGAGAACGCCACCGAGGTCGCCAAGACCCTGGGCCTGCCCACCAGCACCGTGACCAAGGGCACGGTCTCCGCGAACGCGGATGTCTCGGTGATCCTGGGAGAGGACTACAAGCCGTCGTCGTCCTGACGAGGGCGCGGTGGCCGTGTGACGGAGAGCACGCCCCGGAGGGCGGAGCCGGTGTCCGACCGGCTTCCGGGGCGTGATCCGTTATTCACGTGGGGTCCCGTCCGCGGTCCGTGAGACCCTTGAGGTCTGTTGACCGCCGACCGAAAGCCGCGTAGTGACCGCCACTGACCGCTCCATCGAGCTCATCTCCGCCGCCGCCCAGGCGGCCGCCGACAAGCTCGCGCACGACATCATCGCCTACGACGTCAGCGACGTGCTGTCGATCACGGACGCCTTCCTGCTGGCCTCCGCTCCCAACGACCGTCAGGTCAAGTCGATCGTCGACGAGATCGAGGAGCGGCTCAACAAGGACCTCGGCGCCAAGCCGGTCCGCCGCGAGGGCGACCGCGACGCCCGCTGGATCCTGCTCGACTACGTCGACATCGTCGTCCACGTCCAGCACAGCGAGGAGCGCGTCTTCTACGCCCTCGAGCGGCTGTGGAAGGACTGCCCCGAGCTGGACCTCCCCGCCGAGGCCAAGGCCACCCGCGGCAAGGCTGCCGAGCACGCCAAGCTGCAGGCCGAGGAGGACGCCTCCGAGTTCGGGGAGGTGCGGTGACCGCCGGGGCCGACGGCCGCAAGGCGGGCCGCGGCCGCCGCGTCATCCTGTGGCGGCACGGCCAGACCGCGTGGAACGTGGAGCGCCGCTTCCAGGGCACCACGGACGTCGAGCTGACCGAGACCGGCGTCGGCCAGGCCCGCCGGGCCGCCCGGCTGCTGGCCTCCCTCAAGCCGGACGCGATCGTCGCCTCCGACCTGAAGCGCGCGGCGAACACGGCCGCCGAGCTGGCCGCCCTCACCGACCTCGACGTCACCCACGACGAGGGCCTGCGGGAGACCTACGCGGGCGTCTGGCAGGGACTGACGCACGAGGAGATCATCGCCCGCCACGGCGAGGAGTACGCCGCGTGGAAGCGCGGCGAGCCGGTGCGCCGCGGCGGCGGCGAACTGGAGAGCGAGGTCGCCGACCGGGCCGCTCCCGTCGTGCTCCGGCACGCCGAGAAACTGCCCGAGGACGGCACCCTCGTGGTGGTCAGCCACGGCGGCACGATCCGCACCACCATCGGTCGTCTCCTCGGTCTGGAGTCCCAGCACTGGGAGAGTCTCGGCGGCCTCTCCAACTGCTGCTGGTCGGTCCTCGGCGAGGGCGCCCGCGGCTGGCGCCTGCTGGAACACAACGCCGGCACACTCCCGGAACCGGTGCTCGGCGACGACGACTGAGCGGCCCTCCAGGGCCCCGACCCCGGATTTCACTTTCCGGCAGGTCGCAGGCTAAAGTTCTTCTTGTTCGCCCCGCCGAGCGGGAAGAACACAAGGGGCTATAGCTCAGTTGGTAGAGCGCCTGCATGGCATGCAGGAGGTCAGGAGTTCAATTCTCCTTAGCTCCACAGATCGACACTCTTGAGTTGTCAAAAATCGAGAGTCGTTCACGGTCGAATCGATGAGATCCCGTCCCTTTCAGGGGCGGGATTTTTTCGTGCCTGTCAGCGCCGCCGCACGGAGCCGGGTCTCCTCGTCGGCCGGCGTGTAGACCACGATCCGGCACTCCGGCATGCCGTGGACCGACAGCGACACGGACGTCATCCGCATCTCGCCCACCTCCGCGTGCCGGAACGTCTTCACCCGCCGCCCCGGCTCCGCCACGTCCCCGCTCTTCCACAGCCGTGCGAAGAGCGGGCTCGCCGCCGACAGGCCGCGTATGAACTCCTCCCAGACGGGCTCACCGGTATGCAGTCCGTAGGCCGAGCGCAGCGTCGCCACCATCACCGGCAGCTCCGTGTCCCGGTACAGCAGCGGGCACTCCTCCTCCGGCACCGTGAACAGCTTCCACAGCGCGTTCGCCATCGGGCCCGGGGACAGCGGCTCCACCCAGAACACCGTCCGGTAGGGGGAGTTGGTGGCGAGGATGTCGTACCGCGAGTTGTAGACCACGGCCGGGCGCGGCTCCAGGGCGTCGAGGATGCCCTGGATCTCCGGCCCCACCGTCTGCACGACCGCCTCCGGAGGATGCGCATACGGCACCTCGGCCAGGTGGTACAGATGCTCCCGCTCCGGCGCGTCGAGCCGGAGTGTGCGCGCCACGGCGTCCAGGACCTGCGCGGAGGCGTTGATCGGGCGCCCCTGTTCGAGCCACGTGTACCAGGTGACGCCCACGCCGGAGAGCTGCGCGACCTCCTCGCGGCGCAGCCCCGGCGTACGCCGTCGGAAGCCCGGCGGCATGCCCACGTCGTGCGGTGTCACCCGCGCGCGCCTGCTGCGCAGGAACGCGGCCAGCTCAGGCCGGCGGCGCTGTGTCGTCCCCATCCCCATCGTCACATCCCCCATGCTCGATGCCCGGCCCGGTCCGTGCCAGGTGCTGGCAGTACCAGCATCAGCGGGCTCTCGGCACCCGTACCGGAGCGCCCTCACGCTCGACCGCATGACGACACCACCCCGTACGGAACCGGATTCCGCACCCGTTCCAACTCCTGCCACCAGTAAAGACCCTGGCACTGACAATCGCCGTGGGCCGATGCTCGCGGTGCTCCTCGCGGCCCTGTTCATGGCGCTGCTCGACGTGTTCATCGTGAACGTCGCCGCCCCCACCATCGGCACCGAACTCCACGCGTCCGGCGCCGACTTGCAGCTGGTGATCGCCGGTTACACCATCACGTACTCGGTGCTGCTGATCACCGGCGCCCGGCTCGGCGACCGGCTCGGCCACGCCCGGGTCCATCTCGCCGGGCTCGCCCTCTTCACCGCGGCCTCGCTCGCCTGCGGACTGGCCCAGGGCTCGACCGAGCTGATCGTGTTCCGGCTGATCCAGGGCTCCGGCTCGGCGCTGATGATCCCGCAGGTGCTGAGCCTGATCCAGCGCCACTTCATCGGCGAGGCCCGGATGCGGGCGCTCGGCATCTACTCGGCGGTCATCGCCGTCGGCGCCGCCGCCGGGCAGATCCTCGGCGGGGTTCTCGTCAGCGCCGACCTGTTCGGCACGAGCTGGCGGCCCGTGTTCCTCGTCAACGTGCCCGTGGGCGTCGTCCTCCTGGTCCTCGGCAGGCGCGTGCTGCCGAGGGACGGCGGGGCGGAGCCGGAGCGGGCGCGGGCCTTCGACGTGCCGGGTCTCGTGCTGCTCGCGGCGGCGGTCTCGCTGCTGACGGTGCCGCTGGTGCTGGGGCAGGAGGAGGGCTGGCCGCTGTGGTCCTGGCTGTCGCTGATCGCGGCGGCGGTGCTCTTCGCGGCGTTCTGCGGCTACGAGTCCCGGCTCGCCCGGCGCGGGGGAGCCCCGCTGATCGCGCCGCGTGTGCTGCGTCACCCGGGGATGGGTCTCGCCGTCTTCCGGATCCTGGCCGTGATGGCGGTCAACGCCGGTTTCCTGTTCGCGCTCACCCTGCACGTCCAGGGCGGCCTCGGGTTCAGCGCGCTGCGCGCCGGTCTCACCTTCGCGCCGACGGCGGTCGTCTTCGGGGCGGTCGGACTGACGTGGCGCAGGTGGCCGGCGGCCTGGCAGCGGGCGCTGACCCCGCTCGGATTCCTCATCACGATTCCGGCCGTCGCGGGAGTCGGCCTGGCGTTCGAAGGCGGCGACCGCGGCGGGGCCGTACTGTACGTGGCGTACGTCGGCGTGGGGGCCGGGCTCGCGCTCGCCTTCAGTCCGACGCTGACGCGGGCTCTCGCGACGGTGCGGCCCGAGGACGCGGCGGACGCCAGCGGACTGCTCTCCACGGTCGCGCAGCTGGGTCAGCTGCTCGGGGTCGCGGTTTTCGGCACACTGTTCTTGAACCGGCTTGAGTCACTTGGGGCCCCGGGGGCGTATACCTCTGCGGAGGCGCTTTTGGCGTGCATGTTCGCGCTGGCCGGGACGGCCGCGGTGGGTGCCGTGTCCGGACTGGTACTAAGGCGTCGCTGACCGTATTGGTCCGGCCGTGGCAGAATCAAACGGCCGGAGGGGGCGCGGCCCGACGGGAGGGAGTAGCGATGCCTGCGAGCATCATCGAGGAGGTCGACCACCTCTTCGATGCGGCGTTGATACGGGATACGATCACCCGCCTGAGCTGCCCTTCCTGCGGTTCCGCCCACGTGGCGCAAGTCCTCGGTGACAACGGCGGAGTTTCCTACGTGTGCACGGCCTGCGGCCACAGCTGGAGCTGATCGATGGGTGCACACAGGCGAAAGTGCGACTGGTGCGGCAGTGGGACGCCGATCGTCCGTGACATGGAACCGGTGAATCCCGACTACCAGTACTGGTGCGAGGAGTGCGCGCGGGCGCTGATCATAAAAGGCGATCCGATCGAGACGTACCGCGAACTCGAGGGCGAGCCGATCTACGGTCGACTCCTCGAAGAGCACTGCACTTTGAAACGGTTCTATTCCTTCGTCACCGCTTGACCCCGGGCGGGCCCGCCCGCTGGACCATAGCTGTCGAATCCGTACAGAACGGAAACGATTTGGTGGTGCACCGGGTCCACCGTGTAATGTTGGCGTCGCCGCCGGGGAGACCCGGAGGACATCGCAAGGGGCTATAGCTCAGTTGGTAGAGCGCCTGCATGGCATGCAGGAGGTCAGGAGTTCAATTCTCCTTAGCTCCACAGAAATCGAAGGCGGATCATCCCTCAGGATGATCCGCCTTCGGCGTGTTCAGGGGGAGTTGGCGCCGGTCAGGACCGGTGGGCCGCCCCTTCTTTGAAGAAGAGGCGGCCTTGCCGTTCGTGCGCTCAGCGGCCCAGGGCCCGCCGGCCGCGGCCCTGGGAGAGGACCGGCAGGTTCCGGGACGGGGTCTTGTCCCGGGGAGCCTCCTCCTCCAGACGCAGGGCGAGCGCCGGGCAACGGCGCACCGCGCGGAGGGCCTTCGCCTCCGCGTACCGCGGCACCTGGGCCTGCGCCACGGTGGGGAAGCCGTCGGCGCCGAGTTCGAAGACCTCCGGGAGGATGTCCGCGCACAGACCGTGGCCCCGGCACAGCGTCCAGTCGACGTAGATCTTCTGACGGCTGGGACCGCTCTCCTCGGCCTCCGCGCCGCTCGTGATGCCCGCGGGGAGCTGGCCGCCCTCGAAGAGCGGCAGAACGCCCTCCACGGGCCTTCCGCAGCCGTTCCCGAGGACGTGGGCGGCGAGGTCGTCCGTGAACGCCTTGATGGTCGACTCCAGAAACATCGCGGAGCCGTCCGGGTGCGAGCACGCGCCGCGCCGCTTCACGGCCTTGGCGACCTGCTTGAGCGCCTCCAGGGCGGCCGGGCCGCCGCCGTTGAGGATGTCCTCCATGCCGCGCGCGGCGGCGGGCAGACCGAGGTAGCAGGGACCGCACTGTCCCGCGCTCTCGTCGGCCAGCCACTGGGCCACGCGCAGTGACTCGCCCAGCGGGCAGGTCTCCTGGGTGATCGGCATGATGGCGCCCGCGCCGAGCGCACCGCCCACCGCGTCCAGGGAGTTGCGGGAGACGATCGCCTCGTTGACCGTCGCCGCGTCGATCCACTTGCCGTGGTAACCACCCGTCAGCACACCCTGGGGGACCGGCGGGGCACCGGCCAGCTGCAGGACGTAGCGCAGCGGTACGCCGGTGGGGACCTCGAGCACCATGGGGCGCGCGACCGCCCCGGAGACCGTGAGCATGACGGTGCCGGGCTCGTCGTAGAGGCCGGTGTTGCCGTAGCGCTCGGGGCCGATGCGGGCGGCGATGGCGAGTTGGGCGAACGTCTCGGCGTTCGACAGCAGGGTGGGGGCGCCGCCGACGCCGTTCTGGGAGGCGCTGACCTTGCGGCCGGGCGGGATCGCCGGGCCGCCGTCGATCGAGCGGATCAGTGACGCGGCGGCACCGGTGACCATGCGGACCGGGTTGCGCTGGACGAACGCCTTCAGTGCCGAACGGCGGGTGTTGCTCAGGCCGCGCTCGGAGAGTGCCGCCTCCATGGAGCGCTGCGTCGACTCCCTGGTGACCCCCACCACGAGCGTGCGGGCACCCAGGGCCTCGGCGACCAGGAGGGCGCCGTCCAGGATGAGGTGCGGGGCACGGTTGATGAGCACCGTGTCCTTGCGGCAGGCCGGTTCGTCCTCACTGCCGTTGACGACGACGACCGGTCGTACGCCGCGTTTGATCGCGGCCTCGGCGACCGACCGCAGCTTCTTGTGGAAGGGGAAGCCCGCGCCGCCGCGGCCCTTCAGGTTGATGGCCTCGGAGAGCTTCGCGAGCTGCTCCCCGCCCATCGGTTCGAGCGGCCCGTGCACCTTGAGGTGCATGGGCAGGTCGAGTCGCTCGACAAGGTCGAAGCCTGACGTGAGCTGCGGAAGCCCGACGACGCGGACTTCGGGGACGTCGGGCAGGGCCTCGTTCACCTATAGCCTCCGGAAGGCGTGTTCCAAGGTTCGCCCGAGCCGCCCTGCGCGTCGAAGTCGTACGAAGCGTTGGGCGTTTGATCGGTGGCGGGACCGCTGTTGTACGTGTCATTGGGGTTGTACGTACCGGAGGTGCCGTTCGACTCACCGGTCGGGTACGCGTATCCCTCCCCATAGCCGCCCGTGCCCGAATTGTTGTTGTACGTAGGGATGTTGTAACCGGTGTCCTGGAGCGGGTCGTAGGCCGACGGGGGCGCCTCGCCGACCGGCGGCGGCGACGGGATCGGCCAGCTGCCCGAGGTGCTGCCCCCGTTGTCCGCGCGCGGGACGGCCTGGGTGTTCTGCATGTCCATGGGCACGTTCAGGTGCGCGATCTGGTCGGTGACGTACGGCATCTGGCCGGTGGACTCAGGCGTGGCGGTGCGGTAGGCGGCCGCGAAGTCGTTCTTGGCGGTCTCCGGGGTCATGGACCTCGTCTCGTACATGGCGGCGGGGTCCACGCGCGGGACCGACCCGGTCTCGGTGAACGAGGGCTGCCGTGCGGCCCGTCGGCCCTCGGCGGGACGGCGGCTCTCGAAGCCCGGCAGGGTGGACTCGCCCACGCGGCCCCGGCTCGCGTCGAGTTCGTCCAGGCCGGGACGCTCCTCGTTGCCCAGGAGCCGGGCGACCTTGTCGGCGAACTTCCGCTTGAAGGGGCGGGGCGCCGAGCGCAGGGCGAGGGCGGCGGCGACCCCGACCAGGCACAGCTCGTACGAGATCATGAAGAACGGCTTCGCCGCGCGGCCCGCGAACAGGCCGTGGACCAGCGCCGCGCACCAGGCCGGGTAGGCCAGCATGTGCATCGCGCGCCAGCGGGCGGCGACGGGCGCGGGGGACGCGAACTGGTTGCGCAGGGCGCCGGTGATGCCCACGAAGATCATGAGCAGGCCGGCCAGGGACCCGAGGCCGATGAGCCCGGCGCTGCCCTTCACGCCGAGGCTGAACGGGATCAGCGCGGCGATCAGGACGGTGTGGTCGAGCGCCAGCTTGACCGTGATGTGGATCACCAGGAAGGCGATCGAGCCCACGGCGGTCACCCGGTGGATGCCCTGGGCCACGATCCGCTGGCGGATGTTGAGGATGACGCGGTCCTGGGCGACCAGCCCCCAGATCACCGAGCAGGTGAGGGAGACGAGCGACAGGACGCCCGCACCGAAGTTGAGGAAGTCCTGTACCCGGCTGCCTCCGAGCAGCACGAACACGGGTATGAAGATCAGGACGACAAGGCTCACCACGCCATAGGCCGAACGGCCCGGCTTGGGGAGCGAACTGGTACTACGACGAGGGTTCATGGGGGCAACTCCGAGCAGTATCGGGAAAGCGGTCCCGCTGCCGAACTCTAAGTGGCTCCATACCGGTGGGTACGAGGTTTGAGTTATTGCGTTGTTATCAAACGACAATGCGCTTGCTGTGATGTCCCGTAGAGGGTGGTACGCGAAGGTAGTCCTTGAACTTGGTTCAGTCCGGGTCGGTGTGGTCAGGGTGCCAAGGGTGATACGGAAGCGCGTCGCGTTGTGCTCAAGGGCTGCGGTACTCTGACGCCATGCGTGCTGTACGCCTTCTGCTTAGCGAGCCGCGCTGATCAGTCCCGACCACCGGCGAACGGTGAGGTCGGAATCGGCGCGGCGTCCCCTCCTGTGCGAGGGGATTTTTCATTTGGTGGATGTCCATGGCGGATGTCACAGCCTGAATGTCGCAGCCGCTGGCAGAGACGATCGATGGAGCTTTGAGGATCATGAGCGAGACGAACCCCGCTGCCGCCGCCGAGGTGGTCGCCCCGCACCGCTACACGGCAGCCATGGCCGCGGACATCGAGGCACGCTGGCAGGACTTCTGGGATGCCGAGGGCACCTACGAGGCACCGAACCCGAGCGGTGACCTGGCCGGCGACCCCGAACTGGCCGCCCGCCCCAAGAAGTTCATCATGGACATGTTCCCGTACCCCTCCGGTGCGGGCCTGCACGTCGGCCACCCCCTGGGCTACATCGCCACCGACGTGTTCGCCCGGTACCAGCGGATGACCGGCCACAACGTGCTGCACACCCTGGGCTTCGACGCCTTCGGCCTGCCCGCCGAACAGCACGCCGTCCAGACCGGAGAGCACCCCAGGATCACCACCCTGGCCGCCATCACCAACATGAAGTCCCAGCTGCGCGCGCTGGGCCTGGGCCACGACAAGCGCCGGTCGTTCGCCACGATCGACCCCGAGTACTACAAGTGGACCCAGTGGATCTTCCTGCAGATCTTCAACTCCTGGTACGACGACGAGGCCGACAAGGCCCGCCCGATCGCCGAGCTGGTCGCCCAGTTCGAGACCGGTGAGCGTGCCGTACCGGGCCACACGCGCGCGTGGGCCGAGCTGACCGCCACCGAACGTGCCGACGTCCTGGGCGAGTTCCGCCTGGCGTACGCCTCCGACGCGCCCGTCAACTGGTGCCCCGGGCTGGGCACCGTCCTGGCCAACGAGGAAGTCACCGCCGACGGCCGCTCCGAGCGCGGCAACTTCCCGGTCTTCAAGGCCAAGCTGCGCCAGTGGAACATGCGCATCACCGCCTACGCCGACCGGCTGCTGGCGGACCTGGAGGAGCTGGACTGGCCCGAGGCCATCAAGCTGCAGCAGCGCAACTGGATCGGCCGCTCCGAGGGCGCCCGCGTCGACTTCCCCGTCGACGGCGAGACCATCACCGTCTTCACCACCCGCCCCGACACCCTGTTCGGCGCGACCTACATGGTGCTGGCACCCGAGCACCCCCTGGTCGACAAGTTCACCCCGGACGCCTGGCCCGAGGGCACGCGCGACGCGTGGACCGGGGGTCACGCCACCCCGGCCGAGGCCGTCGCCGCGTACCGCGCGCAGGCCGGCACCAAGTCCGACGTGGAGCGCCAGGCCGACGCCAAGGAGAAGACCGGTGTCTTCACCGGCGCCTTCGCGACCAACCCGGTCAACGGCGAGCGCATCCCGGTCTTCATCGCCGACTACGTACTGATGGGCTACGGCACCGGCGCGATCATGGCCGTCCCGGCGGGCGACCAGCGCGACTTCGACTTCGCGCGCGCCTTCGAGCTGCCGATCACCTGCATCGTGGAGCCGACCGACGGCCGCGGCACGGACACGTCCACCTGGGAGGACGCCTTCGGGTCGTACGACGCGAAGATCATCAACTCCTCGAACGACGAGATCTCCCTGGACGGCCTGCCCGTGGCCGAGGCCAAGGCCCGCATCACGGAGTGGCTGGCCCGCAAGGGCATCGGCGAGGGCACCGTCAACTTCCGCCTGCGCGACTGGCTGTTCAGCCGCCAGCGCTACTGGGGCGAGCCCTTCCCGATCGTCTACGACGAGGACGGCATCGCGCACCCGTTGCCCGAGTCGATGCTGCCCCTGGAGCTGCCGGAGGTCGAGGACTACTCGCCGCGCACCTTCGACCCGGACGACGCCGACACGTCCCCGGAGACGCCCCTGTCCCGCAACGAGGACTGGGTCGCCGTCACCCTGGACCTGGGCGACGGCCGCGGCCCCCAGAAGTACCGCCGCGAGACCAACACCATGCCGAACTGGGCCGGTTCCTGCTGGTACGAACTGCGCTACCTGGACCCGCACAACGACCAGAAGCTGGTCGACCCCGCCATCGAGCAGTACTGGATGGGCCCCCGCGAGGGCATGCCGCACGGCGGCGTCGACCTGTACGTCGGCGGCGCCGAGCACGCCGTACTGCACCTGCTGTACGCCCGCTTCTGGTCCAAGGTGCTGTTCGACCTGGGGCACATCTCGTCCCCCGAGCCGTTCCACAAGCTGTTCAACCAGGGCATGATCCAGGCCTACGTCTACCGGGACAGCCGCGGCTTCCCGGTCCCGGCCGCCGAGGTGGAGGAGCGCGACGGCGCCTACTACTACCAGGGCGAGAAGGTCTCCCGGCTGCTGGGCAAGATGGGCAAGTCCCTGAAGAACGCGGTCACTCCGGACGAGATCTGCGACGAGTACGGCGCCGACACCCTGCGCCTGTACGAGATGGCCATGGGTCCCCTGGACGTCTCCCGGCCGTGGGACACGCGCGCGGTGGTGGGCCAGTACCGGCTGCTGCAGCGGCTGTGGCGCAACATCGTCGACGAGACGACCGGTGAGGTCACGGTCGTCGACACCGAGCCCGACGAGGACACGCTGCGTGCCCTGCACAAGGCGATCGACGGGGTGCGCCAGGACCTGGCGGGCCTGCGCTTCAACACGGCCATCGCCAAGATCACCGAGCTGAACAACCAGCTGACCAAGGCGGGCGGCGCCCTGCCGCGCCCGGTCGCCGAGTCGCTGGTGCTGCTGATTGCGCCGCTGGCCCCGCACATCGCCGAGGAACTGTGGCGCAAGCTGGGCCGCACCGACACGGTGGTCCACCAGGACTACCCGGTCGCCGACCCGGCGTACGTCGTGGACGAGAGCGTGACCTGCGTCGTGCAGATCAAGGGCAAGGTCAAGGCCCGCCTGGAGGTCTCCCCGACGATCTCCGACGCCGAACTGGAGAAGGTCGCGCTGGCCGACGAGAAGGTCGTCGCCGCCCTGGAGGGCGCGGGCATCCGCAAGGTCATCGTGCGGGCGCCGAAGCTGGTGAACATCGTTCCGGCGTAGTCGGGGCGGTTGGCTCGGGGTAGTCCCCTACGGGCAGGTTCCGGGTTCCTGTGGAACTCGGGACCTGCCCGTTGCGTTTACCTTGGAAGAAGCGGCGCGGTGTGTGCCGCCCGGAGCCGGTGGAGGAGCGTTGGAAGTCGTGATCACAGTCTTCGCCCTTCTCTTCCTGCTGTTCGTGGTGCTCGGCGGCTATGCCGCGGTGAAGGCGATCGGCGCGGCCAAGCGCGGCGTCGACCGCACGGTCGCGCAGGCCCGGCGCTCGGTCGAGGACCACACCCTGCGCGCCAAGTCCTTCGCCCAGCCCGGCCCGCAGGGACAGGTGGCCCAACTGCGCCTCGCCCTGCGGACATCGATGCGCGCGACCCAGGACGCACTGCGCGCGGGCGTGACCGAGGACGAGTCCCTCAAGGAGTCCCTCGGCCTCTTCGAGCGACTCAGCGCCCACGGCCGCGAACTCGACGGCGAACTCAGGCGCTTGGAGTCCGAGCCCGACCGCAAGACCCTCGCCGAGCGGCTGCCCGCGCTGCGCGAGCGCACCGAGCGCATCACGAAGTCGGCGGACTCACTGCGCTGGGCCGCCCGCGACCGGGCCGGCCGCTTCGCGGAGGACGACCTGGACTCGCTCAGCGCCCAGATAGACATGGAGGCCGGCGCCCTCCGGCACTGGACGAAGTCGGACCACACGCCGCCTCCGTGGCCCGACGCCCCGCCCGCCGACGCCACGGCGACCCGGCAGACCTGGCCGGAGCCCCCGCGCTCCCGCCCCGCTCCCGAGGAGCCGGCCCCGTCCGCCATCACCCCGCCGGGACGGCGCCCCAGTTACCCGTGGCAGAAGAAACCCCGCCCGGAGAGCACGACTTGATCGTGCGGCACGCTGCGCGTGTGCGACGTGCAAGGATCCGGCCGGTTCCGGCCCAGGTGAAAGGGGTCGGGCTGCCGCCCGGCCGCTACGGCAGGTAACCTCCAGCTCATGTCCCGCCATGTCGCGATCGTCACCGATTCAACGGCCTACCTGCCGCCGCTGACGATGGAGCGCCACGGGATCACAGCAGTGCCGCTGACCGTGGTCCTCGGTGACCGGGCGCTCGAAGAGGGCACCGAGATCTCCACCCGCTCGCTGGCCCAGGCCCTGCAGAAGCGACGTTCGGTCACCACCTCGCGCCCCAGCCCCCAGCACTTCGCGGAGACCTACCGCGAGGTCGCCGAGTCCGGCGCCACCGGCATCGTCTCCCTCCACCTCTCCGCCGAACTCTCCGGCACCTACGACGCGGCCGTCGTCGCCGCGCGTGAGGCACCGGTGCCGGTGCGGGTCGTGGACACCGGGATGGTCGCGATGGCACTCGGCTTCTGCGCCCTCGCCGCGGCCGAGACGGCGGAGGCCGGCGGCACGGTGGACGAGGCGGTGACGGCCGCGGAGAAGCGGGCCGCCGGTACGTCCGCCTACTTCTACGTCGACACCCTCGACTATCTGCGCCGGGGCGGCCGAATCGGCGCGGCCCAGGCGCTGCTCGGCTCCGCGCTCGCGGTGAAGCCGCTGCTCCAGCTGGAGGGCGGCCGCATCGAACTCCTGGAGAAGGTACGGACGGCGTCGAAGGCGATCGCCCGCCTCGAGGAACTCGCGGCGGACCGGGCGGGCAGCGCACAGGTCGACATCGCGGTCCATCACCTCTCCGCGCCCGAGCGGGCGTCGGCGCTCGCGGACCGGTTGCGGGCGCGGGTGCCGGGGCTGGCGGATCTGCATGTGAGTGAGGTCGGGGCGGTGATCGGGGCGCATACCGGGCCCGGGTTGTTGGGGGCTGTGGTTTCGGCTCGGTGATGGGGGCGTCGGGGGGTTGCCGGGGGCGGGTTCTGCCTGTGTTTCGGCCGGTGCCTTGGGCGGGGGGCGCCCGTATGGGTGACGGAGTTATCCACAACTGGGCTGTCGTCCCCGGGAATTGACCAAGATCATCGCGAAGTCGCGGGATGTCCGATGCTCGGCGCATGGCACTTCGATCACGCTCACACACAGCGACTGCGACCAGCGGCCCGGGCCGCGCTCCGTTCTCCGACGGCCGGACTCGGTATCGCCGACCGGCGACACGGGGGAGGGCACATCGTCAGGCTTCGGCGGAGGAACTTCGGCGGCGGGCGGACCTGCTCTTTGGCGAACGGGCCGGGGAGCGGGGTGAGTTGGGGAGTGGGCCGCCGGGTGGTGGTGATGGCGGTGGGCGTGTCGGTGGCGGCGCAGGTGGGGGCGCGGGCTCTGGTTCGCCGGTAGGGGATGAGGCGGGGTCCTCTGTTTCGCCTGTGACGGGGGCGACGGTGCGGCCGGGTCCGCCGATGACTGGGGCGAGGGGGCGGCCGGGTCCGCCGATGACTGCGGCACGGGGGCGTGTGGTTCCACCTGTGGTGAGGGCGGCGGGGCTCAGCTTCCCGGCGCCTGTGGATGCTGGGCCGTGGGCTGTTCCGGAGTCGCAGTTGGAGCCGGAGCCGGAGCCGGAGCCGGGGCCGGGGCCGGAGATCGAGTCGGCGGCAAGGCAGTTGGAGGGGGAGCGGAGGCGGGCGGTCCTGGTGGGGGCGCCGACGGGTGCTGCCCCTGAGTCCGATGGCTTCTTGTACGTCGGTACGGCTGAAGTGGCCGCAGACGCCGGGGCCTTGGCGGACCCCGGAGATTTCGGCCGTGCCGGTGAGACCGGTATCCGGCGGGATCGGGCGTCGGGGGCTTGGCGGGAGCGGGCCGGGGCGGCTCTGCGGGAGCGGATGCCGGTGTGGGTGCAGACGCGGTGTGGGCTGGAGCGGCGGAATGTGATCGCGCTCGGTGTTCTGCTCCTGGTGGCCGCGGTCTTCGCTGTGCAGCACTTCTGGGTGGGCCGGACTCAACCCGTTCGCGCACCGGAGGTGGTCCGCGCGGCGGCTCCCTTTGGAGACGGGGGTGGAAGCGCGGGCGAGAGCGAGGACGGGGCTGCGGGCAAAGGGGCCGGGTCGCGTGCCTCGTCGGTCGGAGCGCGGGGCGCTGCGAGTGCGGCTGGTGCCGCCGGTGCCGCCGGTGCCGAGATCGTCGTGGACGTCAGCGGCAAGGTTCGGGAGCCCGGGGTGCATCGGCTTTCGGCCGGCTCGCGGGTGACCGACGCGCTCCGGGCGGCGGGTGGAGTGCGTCCGGGGACGAACACCGAGGGGCTCAACCGCGCGCGGTTCCTCGTGGACGGGGAGCAGATCGTCGTCGGCGGTCCGGCTCCCGTAGCGGTGCCGGGTGCGGGCGGCGCGAACACCGCAGGAGTCGCGGGCTCCGCTGCGGGAGCGGCTCCGACAGCCCCTGTCTCCCTCAACACGGGCACCGCGGAACAGCTCAACACCCTGCCCGGCGTAGGCCCGGTGCTGGCTCAGCACATCATCGACTACCGCACGCAGCACGGCGGTTTCCGCTCGGTGGACGAACTGCGCCAGGTCAACGGCATCGGCGACCGCCGCTTCGCCGACCTACGGGATCTGGTCCAGCCATGACCCGGGTCCAGGACGCCCCAACAGGACCCGAGCCCACGCCTCCTCGCCGCCCGGCACAGGACGACATCCCCGTACCGCCTCGCCGACCTGCGTACGCCACCCCCGGCAACCAGCCGGGTACCGCCCACCCCCAACAGGAAGGACCGACAGACCTCCGACTCGTACCGCCCGCACTCGCGGCCTGGGCGACGGCGGCACTGGCCCTCGACGCGTCACCGATGTGGGTCACGGGAGTAGCGCTCGCAGCGCTGGCGGTGGGGCTCGTGCTGCTGCTGACGACAAGGCGGCAGTCCACACGGAGGCAGCCCACACGGCCGCAGTCCACACGGTCACAGACCACACCGCGCCAGATCACACGAAGGCAGCCCACACGGCGACAGCCCACGTGGAGGCACGCCACATGGCCCCGCGTTTCGATCGCCGCCCTGCTCCTCTCCATCGCCGCGGCCGCGGCCTCCGCCGGGCTGCACGGGGCGGATCTGCGGCGGGGGCCGGTGCCCGAGTTGGCGCGGGAGTACGCGACCGTGACCGCCGAGGTGGAGGTCGGTTCCGATCCACGGCTGACCCGGCCCCGGATCAGTGGGGATCACGCGGCTCCGGTCTCCGTGCTGGTCGACGCCGAGGTGCGGCGGGTCGAGGAGATGGACGGGACGGTCGTGGAGACACGGGCGCCGGTGCTGTTGATCGTCGACCCGGGATCGACCACCAAGGGAGGGGACGCGAAAGGGGATTCGCGTGGCAGGCCGGAGCATTCACCCTGGCTCGGACTGCTTCCCTCGACGCGGGTCAAGGTGACCGCGCGACTGGCACCCTCCCTGACGAGCGGGGACCGGGTCGCGGCCGTGCTCCGGGTGCGGAACCAGCCGGTGCCGGAGGTGGTGGGGGAGCCGTCCGGGGCGCAACGGTTCGCGGGACGGTTGCGGGCCGGCTTGCGTGAGGCCACCGACGGATTGCCGGGCGACGCGCGGGCGTTGTTGCCGGGGCTGGTCGTCGGGGACACCGCGCGGATCACACCCGAGTTGGACGAGGCGTTCAAGGAGACGGACCTCGCGCACACCCTCGCCGTGTCCGGAAGCAACCTCACCATCCTGCTCGCCCTCCTCATCGGCCCACCGGGCCTCGCCCAGCACATCGAACGCCGAGGTCTGGCACCGCGCCTAGGCATCTCCCTCCGAGCGACCGCATTGCTGGGCGGGGTGCTCACGCTCGGCTTCGTCGTCGTGTGCCGCCCCGACCCGAGCGTGCTGCGGGCGGCGGCCTGCGGAGCGGTAGCGCTGCTAGCCCTCGCGACCGGGCGCCGCAGATCACTGATCCCGGCGCTGGCGACGGCCGTACTGCTGCTGGTGCTCTACGACCCGTGGCTGGCCCGGAGTTACGGATTCCTGCTCTCCGTGCTGGCGACCGGCGCCCTGCTCACGCTCGCGCCGCGCTGGAGTGAGACGTTGCGGCGGCACAGAGTTCCGCCACGGTTGGCCGAGGCGTTGGCCACCGCCGCTGCCGCGCAGGCGTTGTGCGCGCCGGTCGTGGCCGTGCTGTCGGCGCGGGTGAGTCTGGTGGCGGTGCCGTGCAATCTGCTCGCGGAGATCGCGGTCGCGCCGGCCACAGTCTTGGGCTTCGCGGCGCTGGCGGCGGCACCGGTGGCGATACCGGTGGCCAAGGTGAATGCGTGGGGCGCGAGTTGGCCCACGGGATGGATCGCGGACGTCGCCCGGACCGGCGCGGCGCTGCCAGGCGGGGGAGTGGACTGGTCGGGGAGCTGGACCGGGGCGCTGCTGCTCGCCGTGGCGGTCGCGGCCCTCGTGCTGGTCGGACGGCGGCTGGTGAAGTACCCCTGGCTGTGCGGGATTTGCGGCTTCGTACTGCTCCTGATCGTGGTGGCGCCGGCGCCGTTGACCCGGGTGATCACGGGGTGGCCGCCGCCGGGGTGGCGGTTCGCGATGTGTGATGTCGGGCAGGGTGACGCGACGGTGCTCGCGGCGGGCAAGGGCACCGGCGTGGTCGTGGACGCCGGACCCGATCCGAAGCCGGTCGACCAGTGTCTGCGCGCGCTCGGCATCACCAGGATCCCGCTCGTCGTGCTGACCCACTTCCATGCCGACCATGTGGCAGGGCTGCCCGGGGTGTTGCGGGGCCGTTCGGTGGGCGCGATCGAGACGACGTCCTTCGAAGAACCCGCGGACCAGGTCGAGTTCGTACGGAGGGCGGCGGCGGAACGGCACATCCCGATCACCCGGGCCGTAGCCGGCGAGGAGCGCCGCACCGGCCCGCTGGCCTGGCAGGTGCTGTGGCCCCCAGCGCCCTCACTGCGCCTGGCGCCGGATCCGGACGGCCCGAACGACGCCAGCATCGCCCTGCTGGTAAGGACGGCCGGCCTACGGCTGCTGCTCCTCGGAGACCTCGAACCCCCGGCCCAACAGGAGCTGTTGAGGTCCCCGGCAGCCGCGCTCCTAGGCAACGTGGACGTACTCAAAGTCGCCCATCACGGCTCGGCCTATCAGGACCCGGACCTGATACGCAGAGTGGCGCCGCGCCTCGCGCTGATCTCCTGCGGCGAGCACAACGTCTACGGCCACCCCGCCCCGAGCACGGTCGCGGCGCTGCGGGCCATGGGTGCGGTGGTCCTGCGGACGGACGAGGACGGGGCATTGGCGGTCGGCGGAAGCGGGGAGGGGTTGCGGGTGATACGGGGGTGAGGGATCGGGCGGGGCAGGCTCATCGGCGACCGCACCAGCGTCAGAGCGGGCCGACTGGTCGTCCGCCTGGCCAACGCCCTGGGCGAAGCCCCCGCCCCGGAGTGAGACTGGGAGCATGAACCCCGCACAGACCGACGCCTACCTGCACCGCTTGGGCCTCGCCCGCCCGCCCGTGCCCACCGCCGACGCCCTGCGCGAGTTGCAGGTGCACCATCTGCGGACCGTGCCGTTCGAGAACTTGTCGGTCCATCTGGGCGAGGAGATCGTGCTGGACGAGAACCGGCTGGTGGACAAGGTGGTGGGCGCGCGCAGGGGCGGGTTCTGCTACGAACTCAACGGTGCCTTCGGGGCGTTGCTCACCGCCCTGGGTTTTGAGGTCACCCCGCTCGCCGCGCGGGTGCACGGGGACGAAGGGCGGCTCGGCATTCCGTACGACCATCTCGCGCTGCGGGTGGGGACGGCGGACGGGAGTGTGTGGCTGGCCGACGTCGGTTTCGGGAAGCACAGCCACCATCCGCTGGCGTTCGCGGAACGGGGTGCGCAGCCGGACCCGGGCGGTACGTTCACGCTGGTCGAGGTGGGCCCCGACCTGGACGTCGTCCACGACGGCACGCCGCAGTACCGCCTGGAACTTCGGCCCCGGGAACTCGCCGACTTCGTGGCCGGCGCGTGGTGGCACAGCACGTCACCGGCCTCTCACTTCACCCAGTCGCTGGTCTGTTCCCGGCTCCTGGAGGACGGCGGAAGGATCACGCTCTCCGGCCGGACCCTCACGGTGACCGACGAGGAGGGCGCGCGGGAGGTACGCGAACTGTCCACGGACGAGGAGGTGTTGGAGGTGTACCGGAAGCGGTTCGGGATCGAACTGGGGTCGGTTCCGGAGGTGCGGAAGCGAGGGTAGAAAATATCCCGTGTGAGCGATGTGAGACATGTGCTGGTGCTGCCCGACCGTGACGCGGCCCAGGAGGCGGCCGAGGCGCTCGGGGAGCGGTTCCGGCTCGACGAGGAACCCCAGTTGGTACGGGACGCCCTGGCGGGCGAGGACGACGCCGAGGACGCCCAGTGGCTCCTGGTCCTACGAGACGAGCACGCCCGCCTCGACCCCGGCGAGCTGGACGCCTTCGCGGGGGAGTGGGACGGCTGGCGCGAGGAGCCGTAGAAGAGGCGGGTTCTACGGTCGTGGTCGTACGCGTTCCCCCGCACGCAAACCTGCCCCCTAACCCCCGTACAACCTCCCCTCGCCCACGCCACCCGCACCGCGATGTCAGTGCCGCGTGCGATGCTTTACGGGATGGCCAGGAAGACTGCGAATGACGACCCTCTCGCCCCGGTGACGCTTGCCGTGGGCCAGGAGGACCTGCTGCTCGACCGTGCCGTGCAGGAGGTGGTGGCCGCCGCTCGGGCCGCCGACGCCGACACGGATGTACGTGACCTCACCTCGGACCAGTTGCAGCCCGGCACGCTCGCGGAGTTGACGAGTCCCTCGCTCTTCGCGGAGCGGAAGGTCGTGGTCGTACGCAATGCGCAGGACCTGTCCGCGGACACGGTCAAGGACGTGAAGGGGTATCTCGGAGCGCCCGCCGAGGAGATCACCCTCGTGCTGCTGCACGCGGGCGGGGTCAAGGGCAAGGCGTTGCTCGACGCCGCGCGCAAGGCGGGGGCGCGGGAGGTGGCCTGCCCGAAGATGACGAAGCCGGCGGACCGGCTGGCGTTCGTGCGGGGCGAGTTCCGGGCGACCGGGAGATCGGCCACGCCGGAGGCCTGCCAGGCGCTCGTCGACTCCATCGGCAGCGATCTGCGGGAACTGGCGTCCGCGGTCTCCCAGTTGGTCGCCGACATCGAGGGGACCATCGACGAGGCGGTTGTCGGCCGGTACTACACGGGCCGGGCCGAGGCGTCGAGCTTCACGGTCGCGGACCGGGCCGTGGAGGGCCGTGCGGCGGAGGCGCTGGAGGCGCTGCGCTGGTCCCTGTCCACCGGGGTCGCGCCGGTGCTGATCACCAGCGCGTTGGCGCAGGGCGTGCGGGCG
The DNA here is from genome assembly GCF_036187565.1 of Streptomyces sp. NBC_00252. NCBI lineage: Bacteria > Bacillati > Actinomycetota > Actinomycetes > Kitasatosporales > Streptomycetaceae > Streptomyces > Streptomyces sp. NBC_00252. The sequence continues at coordinate 6,725,335 of NZ_CP108087.1, forward strand.
ATCGGGAAGCTGTCGTCCGCGCGCGGGGGACGGCCGGCGGATCTGGCCCGTGAGCTGGGGATGCCGCCGTGGAAGATCGACCGGGTGCGGCAGCAGATGCGGGGCTGGACACCGGACGCGGTCTCCGTCGCCCTGCGCGCGGTGGCCGAGGCCGACGCGGGAGTGAAGGGCGGGGGAGACGACCCGGAGTACGCGCTGGAGAAGGCGGTCGTCACGATCGCCCGGGCGGCGCGGTCACGGGGACAGTCGTAACCCCGGTCGCGGGACAGTCGTAGCCCCGGTCGCGAGGGCGGTCGTAGCGGAACCTCGGCACGAGGACAGTTGTAGGGGTGTCCGGCAGCACAGGAGGCGGACACAGCAATGCCCCCGAAGTGGGTCCGGGGGCACTGTACGTGGCGTGGCGACCACGATGTCTGTCCGTGAATCGAGGTAGAGGGCTCGATATGGTCCTCACGGTGGATTGCTACTGGTCCGGTCCGCGCGAGCGCGGGCCGAGGCAAGTGCGGAGGATCAGCCCTTGAGCGCGGTGACCTTGGAAGCAAGCGCCGACTTCTTGTTGGCGGCCTGGTTCTTGTGGATGACGCCCTTCGCGACGGCCTTGTCGAGCTGACGCGCGGCAGCGCGCTGGTACTCGGTGGCCTTCTCGACGTCACCCGCGGCAGCGGCTTCGCGGGCCTTGCGGATCGCGGTCTTCAGAGAGGACTTGACGGCCTTGTTGCGCAGCCGAGCCTTCTCGTTGGTCTTGATCCGCTTGATCTGGGACTTGATGTTCGCCACGAATGAGCCTTTGCAGGTTCTGGCACGGGGCCGCACGGGTCCCGGGCCGATGATTTTCTTGGGTTGAGCCTCGTGCCGAGAGGGCATGAGACACAGTCGCCCAGGCTACCAGCCGCCCACCGGCCCACCCAAACCGGTCCCCGGGAGGCCTCCGGCGCCCCTCCCGCACCGTCCCGACCACACCGGCCCGGACCCGCTCCCACTGCACCGGCACCGACCGCACCCCTTACCTGCTGGCTTACCTGCCGGCCCCCACCGGGCGACCAAGCCGATCTCCGAACAGCCCCGGACCTCCCCGAACCACCTTCCAAGCGGCCCGAGCACCAAGCCCACACTCCGCGCGCCCCTGGACTGCGCCCTGGTCTCCACCGGCTCCTGGTCTGGCAACTGGTCGACTTCGCCTACGCGGACATCGGCGGCCCCTCCACAGTCCTCACAGCAGTCGTCTTCGGCCTGGCGGCCTGGTGGTCCCTGGTGGGAGCGACGGAGGAGACCCGGCCCACGGCAGAGAATCCGGTGCCCGCGCTTACCGAAGCGGCCCTGATCCAATGACGGTGACGGGCAACACCGACCAGCACAACCCCGCTGAAGGGGCGCGGGGAACTGCGCGACCAGCCCCCACAACGCGGCACGCACAAACCCACCGACCCCACCCACCGCTCAGGCCCCGAGCCCACCCCCGAACCCCACCCAGCGCTCACGCCCCGAGCCCACCCCCGAACCCCGCCCCACCCCGAACCCCGCCCCACCCCCGAAACCGCCCCCAAGCTCACCCGCCCCAAAAAACCCCGCCCCGCCCCGACCCCACCCCCAAAACCACCCCCCGCACCGGCCCAAACCGGACCGCACCTCCCACCCGTGGGACGATGGAGCCTACGTATAGATCCGACCCGAGACCGCAGACACTGCGGACGCCTCAAGAATCAGGACCCTGCGTGCCCGCGATCCCCAGCCATGTGCCCGAGCCGAGCCGTACCGACCCGGCGTTGATCCGCAATTTCTGCATCATCGCGCACATCGACCACGGCAAGTCCACGCTCGCCGACCGGATGCTCCAGCTGACCGGAGTGGTCGACCAGCGGCAGATGCGTGCTCAGTACCTCGACCGCATGGACATCGAGCGCGAGCGCGGCATCACGATCAAATCCCAGGCGGTGCGTCTGCCCTGGGCCCCCACCGAAGGGGCCGACAAGGGCAGTACCCACATCCTCAACATGATCGACACCCCGGGACACGTCGACTTCACGTACGAGGTCTCGCGGTCCCTCGCCGCCTGCGAGGGCACCGTGCTGCTCGTGGACGCCGCCCAGGGCATCGAGGCCCAGACCCTCGCCAACCTCTACCTGGCGATGGAGAACGACCTCACGATCATCCCCGTACTGAACAAGATCGACCTGCCGGCCGCGCAGCCCGAGAAGTTCGCCGAGGAGCTCGCCAACCTCGTCGGGTGCGAGCCCGACGACGTGCTGCGGGTGTCCGCGAAGACCGGTATCGGTGTCGACGCGCTGCTGAACAAGGTCGTCCAGGAGATCCCGGCGCCGGTCGGGAACGCCGACGCGCCCGCCCGCGCCATGATCTTCGACTCCGTCTACGACTCCTACCGGGGCGTCGTGACGTACATCCGTGTCATCGACGGCCAGCTCACCAAGCGCGAGCGGATCCGGATGATGTCGACGAACGCCACGCACGAGCTGCTGGAGATCGGCACCAACTCGCCGGAGATGCTCGGCGCGGACGGCCTCGGGGTCGGCGAGGTCGGTTATCTGATCACCGGTGTGAAGGACGTCCGCCAGTCCAAGGTCGGTGACACGATCACCACCCTGCACCACGGTGCGACCGAGGCGCTCGGCGGCTACAAGGACCCGAAGCCGATGGTCTTCTCGGGCCTGTACCCGCTGGACGGTTCCGACTACCCGGAGCTGCGCGAGGCCCTCGACAAGCTCCAGCTCAACGACGCCGCCCTGGTCTACGAGCCGGAGACCTCCGCCGCCCTCGGCTTCGGCTTCCGCGTCGGCTTCCTCGGCCTGCTGCACCTGGACGTGATCCGGGAGCGGCTGGAGCGCGAGTTCGGGCTCGACCTCATCGCGACCGCACCGAACGTGGTGTACCGGGTCGACATGGAGGACGGCAGCGAGCACATCGTCACCAACCCGAGCGAGTTCCCCGAGGGGAAGATCGACAAGGTCTACGAGCCCGTCGTGCGCGCGACGATCCTCGCGCCGTCGGAGTTCATCGGCTCGATCATGGAGCTGTGCCAGACCCGGCGCGGCACCCTGCTCGGCATGGACTACCTCTCCGAGGACCGGGTGGAGATCCGCTACACGCTGCCCCTCGCGGAGATCGTCTTCGACTTCTTCGACCAGCTGAAGTCCAAGACCCGCGGCTACGCCTCGCTGGACTACGAGCCCACCGGAGAGGTCACCTCCAGCCTGGTCAAGGTCGACATCCTGCTGCACGGCGACAAGGTGGACGCCTTCTCGGCGATCACGCACAAGGACGCGGCGTACGCGTACGGCGTGCGGCTGGTCGCCAAGCTGCGCGAGCTGATCCCGCGGCAGGCCTTCGAGGTGCCCATCCAGGCCGCGATCGGCTCCCGGGTCATCGCCCGCGAGACCATCCGCGCCATCCGCAAGGACGTCCTCGCCAAGTGCTACGGCGGTGACATCTCCCGTAAGCGGAAGCTGCTGGAGAAGCAGAAGGAGGGCAAGAAGCGGATGAAGATGGTGGGTTCCGTGGAGGTTCCCCAGGAGGCCTTCATCGCGGTGCTGTCCAGTGACGACAACGGTGGCGGAGGCAAGGGCAAGAAGTAGCGGCCCTATACACCGAAATTCCGGACGGCGACCGGCGATTCACGGGGCCCGTTGCGCTTTGGCGCGGCGGGCCCCGAGTCCTGGGGCCGTACGACGTGGTCCTTACTCGGAGGAAGTGACCGTCCACCGCCCCTTACGCACCGGCCGGTCGCGGCTTACTCTGATCACTGCCCCATAGTTACTCGTGAGTTAAACAACAGTCACAGGGGCTACCAGCCGCCCTGCGGCACGAGCCACACTGAGTCACCAGCCGCACTGATGCACCGGCGCAGTGATGCACCAGCGCAGTGATGCACCAGCCACTGATTCACCAGCCGCACTGAGCCAACCGCCGCAGCAACAAGCCAGCAGCCGCACCGTCGCGGGCCCGGAGGATGTCGTGAGCGACACACAGACCCTGATCGAGAACCGTCCGCCGTCCGTGGCGGGCCTCTTCCTGGAGCGGGTGGCGGCCACGCCGGACGCGGAGGCCTACCGCTACCCGGTACCGGCGGCCTCCGGCGAGGGCCCCGACGAGTGGAAGTCGCTGACCTGGGCCCAGTCCGCCGAGCAGGTCTTCGCGATCGCCGCCGGTCTGATCGAACTGGGCGTCCAGCCCGAGGAGCGCGTCGCACTCGCCTCCGCCACCCGCGTCGAGTGGATCCTCGCCGACCTGGGCATCCTGTGCGCAGGCGCCGCCACGACCACGGTGTACCCGCAGACCAACGCCGACGAGTCGACGTTCATCCTCGCCGACTCCGGCAGCAAGGTCCTCATCGCGGAGGACGCCACCCAGCTCGCCAAGGCGCGGGAGAAGCGCGCCGAACTGCCCGAGCTGACGCACGTCGTGGTCATCGACCCGGCCGGCGTGGAGACCGGCGACTGGGTGCTCACCCTCGCCGAGCTGGAGCAGCGCGGTGCCGCGTACCTGGAGAAGAACCCGGACCTGATCAAGGAGCGGGTCGCGGCCATCACCAAGGACCAGCTCGCGACGATCATCTACACCTCGGGCACGACCGGCCGCCCCAAGGGCGTCCGCCTCCCGCACGACAACTGGTCGTACCTCGCCAAGGCCATCGCCGCGACCGGCCTCCTCGGCCCCGACGACGTGCAGTACCTGTGGCTGCCCCTCGCCCACGTCTTCGGGAAGGTGCTCACCTCCGGGCACATCGAGATCGGGCACGTCACCGCCGTCGACGGCCGCGTCGACAAGATCATCGAGAACCTGCCGGTCGTGCAGCCGACGTACATGGCCGCCGTCCCGCGCATCTTCGAGAAGGTCTACAACGGGGTCGCCGCCAAGGCCCGCGCGGGCGGCGCCTCCAAGTACAAGGTCTTCCAGTGGGCCGCCGAGGTCGCCCGCGAGTACGCCAAGGTCACCCAGGACAACTTCCGCCGCACCGGCACCGCCACCGCGCCCTTCGGCCTCGCCGCCAAGCACAAGGTCGCCGACGCGCTGGTCTACGCGAAGATCCGCGAGGCCTTCGGCGGCAAGCTGCGCGCCTGCGTCTCCGGATCGGCCGCACTCGCCCCCGACATCGGCTACTTCTTCGCCGGCGCCGGCATCCACATCCTCGAGGGCTACGGCCTGACCGAGTCCTCCGCGGCCTCCTTCGTGAACCCCGGCGAGGCCTACCGCACCGGCACGGTCGGCAAGCCGCTGCCCGGCACGGAGGTGCGCATCGCGGACGACGGCGAGATCCTGCTGCGCGGCCCCGGCATCATGGAGGGCTACCACGGTCTTCCCGAGAAGACCGCCGAGGTCCTGGAGTCCGACGGCTGGTTCCACACCGGTGACATCGGTGAACTCTCCCCGGACGGCTACCTCCGCATCACGGACCGCAAGAAGGACCTCATCAAGACCTCCGGCGGCAAGTACATCGCCCCCGCCGAGGTCGAGGGCCAGTTCAAGGCCGTCTGCCCCTACGTCTCCAACATCCTGGTCCACGGCGCCGACCGGAACTTCTGCACCGCCCTCATCTCCCTCGACGAACCCTCCATCCTGGAATGGGCCAAGGAGAACGACCTGGAGGGCAAGACCTACGCCGAGGTCGTCGCCGCCCCCACGACGGTCGCCATGGTCGACGCCTACGTCAAGGAACTCAACGAGGGCCTCCAGCGCTGGCAGACCATCAAGAAGTTCCGCCTCCTCCCGCGCGACCTCGACGTGGAACACGGCGAAATCACCCCGAGCCTCAAGCTCAAGCGCCCGGTGGTGGAACGCGAGTACAAGCACCTGATCGACGAAATGTACGCAGGCTCACGCGAAGCCTGACCATGCTGATGGCCCGCGCCCCGAAGGGGCCGCGGGCCATCAGGGGCGCGGGGAACTGCGCGCCCAGCCCCCACCGGGCCCGCACCCGACAACGCACCACACCACACCACACCCGACAACGCACCACACCACCCGCGGCCCTACCGCCGCCGCATATCCCGCACGAGTTGGCCCATCTCCCGCACCTGCACCCGAAGTTCCCCCACCTCAGCAACAGAACTCGCGGCCATCCGCGCCTCGATCTCCTTGAGCCGCAACGCCAGTTCATCGAACTGCCCCTGCTCCCGAGCCAACATCCGCTCCAACAACTGGTTCTTCCGGTGCAGTTCAAGAAACACGCTCACCTTGGCCCGCAGAACCCAGGGATCGAACGGCTTGGTCAGGTAGTCGGCCGCACCCGTGGCATACCCCCGAAACGCATACCCCGCATCGGAGTCCGTCCCGGTCAGAAAGATGATCGGCACGTCCTTGGTCTGATCGAGCCGCTTGATGTTGGCCGCGGTCTCGAACCCGTCCATCCCCGGCATCCGGATGTCCAGCAGGACCACGGCGAACCGCTGCCGCAGCAGCGCCTTCATCGCCTCCTCACCCGAACGCGCCCGTATCAGCGGCTCGTTGAGGGACCCCAGGACGGCCTCCAGCGCGACCAGGTTGTCCTCCATGTCATCGACCAGGAGGATGCTCGCGCGCTCGTCGGTCGTTGCCTCAGCGCTCATGATGGCTGTGCCTCACTCAGTCGTCGGCGGTGCCGCCGTCTCCCCTGAAGTACCCGGATCCGTCCCCGCGATGTCCCCGGATTCGGACCCGGTCCCGGGGTCCAGGAGCGCGCACACGACGGTCAGCAACTGGTCTACGTCGACCGGCTTCGGTACGTAGTCGTTGGCGCCCCGCGCGATGGACTTCTCGCGGTCGCCCGGCATCGCCTTCGCGGTGAGCGCGACGATGGGCAGCCCGGTCCAGCGCGGGGCGCGGCGGATGGCGGCGATGGTCTCGTACCCGTCCATCTCCGGCATCATGATGTCCATCAGCACGAGTTCGACGTCCGGGTTGCGCTCCAGCGTCTCGATGCCCTCGCGGCCGTTCTCCGCGTACAGCACCGGCATCCCGACCCGCCCCAGCACATGGGTGAGCGCGAAGACGTTGCGGATGTCGTCGTCGACGATCAACACCCGCCGCCCCGGCAGCACTTGACCCGCCCGCCCGGCCTTCCACGCCTCCAGCTTGGTGGGTGTGGGCCAACTGTCGTCCACCTCGTGCACGGTGAACGGCTCCGACGACAAGTGCTCGGACGACAACTGCCCCGACGTCAACTGCTCGGAGGGCAGCGGCAGTTCATGGTCCTCGGTGAGCGGCGCGCCGCCCGCCGCGTGCCCGGGGCTGACGACGGGGACGTAGAGAGTGAAGGTGGAGCCCTGCCCCGGTTCGCTCTCGGCGACGATACGGCCGCCCAGCAGGCCGGCGATCTCGCGGCTGATGGACAGGCCGAGGCCGGTGCCGCCGTACTTGCGGTTGGTCGTGCCGTCGGCCTGCTGGAACGCCTCGAAGATCACCGGGAGTTTCTCGGCGGCGATGCCGATCCCGGTGTCGGAGACGGCGAACACGATGACCTCGTCGCTGTCGTCGCAGTAGCGGTGTTCGGGGTCCTTGACGCGGTTGACGCGGAGTTCGACGCGGCCCGTCGCGGTGAACTTGATGGCGTTGGACAGCAGGTTGCGCAGGATCTGCTGGAGCCGCTGCTCGTCCGACCACAGCTCACGCGGCACGTCCGCGCCCACCGACACCTCGAACGCGAGCCCCCGGTCCAGGGTGAGCGGGCGGAACGTGGCGTGGACGTAGTCCAGGAGCTTGATGAGCGGGAGGCGCTTGGGGCGTACGTCCATGCGGCCGGCCTCGATCTTCGACAGGTCGAGGATGTCGTTGATGAGCTGGAGCAGGTCCGAGCCGGAGCGGTGGATTGTGGTCGCGAACTGCACTTCCTGCTCGGAGAGCCGGCCGTCCGGGTTGTCGGAGAGCAGCCGGGCCAGGATCAGCAACGAGTTGAGGGGCGTGCGGAGTTCGTGCGACATGTTCGCCAGGAACTCCGACTTGTACTGCGAGGAGGTCGCCAACAGGGCCGCCTTCTCCTCCAGTTCGGCGTTCGAGCGCTGCAACTCGGCCTGCTGCTTCTGGAGTTCGTCGGAGCGTTCCTGCAGCTGCATCGCGAGCCGCTGGGACTCGCCGAGCAGGGACTCGGTGCGGGAGTTGGCGATGATGGTGTTGATCGCGACGCCGATGGTGTTCACGAACTGGTCGAAGAACGCGAGGTGGACATCGGAGAAGCGGGAGAAGGAGGCCAGTTCGATCACGCCGAGGAGCCGGTCCTCGAAGATGATCGGGATGATGACCACGCTCGCCGGGGAGGCCTCACCGAGCCCGCTGTTGATCTTGATGTAGCCGGGCGGCGCCTCGTCCACCAGGATCCGCTTCTTCTCCCGCGCCGCCTGCCGCACCAGGCCGTGCACCGGCATCCCGCCGGTGTCCACGGTCGCGCCCTGCGCCGCCCCGTACCCGGCGATGAAGGCAAGTCCCTTGGCGGGGATGGCCGTTCGCAGGCTGTCCTCGTCGGGATCGGCGAGGAAGAACGCCCCGTACTGCGCGTTCACCAGCGGCGTCAGCTCGCGCAGGATCAGGTCGGCGACCTCCATCAGGTCCCGGTGTCCCTGCATCAGCGCGGCGAGCCGGGCGAGGTTGGACTCCAGCCAGTCCTTCGCGCGGGTCGTCTCGCGGAGGTTGGCCACCATCAGGTTGATGTTGTCCTTGAGCTCGGTGACCTCGCCCTGGGTCTCCACCGTGATCGAGCGGGACATGTCGCCCTGGGCCACCGCCGAGGCCACCTCGGCGATCGCGCGGACCTGCGTGGTGAGGTTCAGCGCGAGTTCGTTCACGTTGGTCGTCAGGCGCTTCCAGGTGCCGTAGACGCCCTCCACCCGTGCCTGGCCGCCGAGTTGGCCCTCGGAGCCGACCTCGCGGGCCACCCGGGTGACCTCGGACGAGAAGGACGAGAGGGTGTCGACCATCGTGTTGATGGTGGTCTTGAGTTCGAGGATCTCGCCGCGCGCGTCCACGTCGATCTTCTTCGACAGGTCGCCCTGCGCCACGGCCGTCGCGACCTGGGCGATGTTCCGCACCTGTGACGTCAGGTTGTCGGCCATGTAGTTGACGTTGTCGGTCAGGTCGCGCCAGACCCCGGAGACTCCCAACACCTGTGCCCTGCCGCCGAGTCGGCCGTCGGTGCCGACCTCGCGGGCCACCCGGGTCACCTCGTCGGCGAAGGCGCGCAGCTGTTCCACCATCGTGTTGACGGTGTCCTTCAGTTCGAGGATCTCGCCGCGCGCGTCGACGGTGATCTTCTTCGACAGGTCGCCGTTGGCCACGGCGGTGGTCACCTGGGCGATGTTCCGCACCTGTGACGTCAGGTTCAGGGCCATGAAGTTGACGTTGTCCGTCAGGTCCTTCCAGACCCCGGAGACGCCCCGCACCTGCGCCTGCCCGCCGAGGTTGCCCTCGGTGCCGACCTCGCGGGCCACGCGCGTGACCTCGTCCGCGAAGGCGGAGAGCTGGTCGACCATCGTGTTGATGGTGGACTTCAGCTCCAGGATCTCGCCCTTGGCCTCCACCGTGATCTTCTTGCCGAGGTCGCCCTGTGCGACGGCCGTCGACACCAGCGCGATGTTGCGGACCTGCGACGTCAGGTTGTCCGCCATGAAGTTGACGTTGTCGGTGAGGTCCTTCCAGACCCCGCTGACTCCGCGTACCTGCGCGCGCCCGCCCAAGTTGCCCTCGGTGCCGACCTCGCGGGCCACGCGCGTCACTTCGTCCGCGAAGGCGGAGAGCTGGTCGACCATCGTGTTGATGGTGGACTTCAGTTCGAGGATCTCGCCCTGCGCGTCGACGGTGATCTTCTGGCTCAGGTCGCCGTTCGCCACGGCCGTCGTCACCTGCGCGATGTTCCGCACCTGTGACGTCAGGTTCGAGGCCATGAAGTTGACGTTGTCCGTGAGGTCCTTCCAGACCCCGGACACACCCCGCACCTGCGCGCGCCCGCCCAACTGGCCCTCGGTGCCCACCTCGCGGGCGACGCGCGTCACCTCGTCCGCGAACGCCGACAGCTGGTCGACCATCGTGTTCACGGTCAGCTTCAGTTCGAGCAGCTCACCGGTCGCCTCGACCGTGACCGTCCGGGTCAGGTCGCCCCGGGCCACCGCCGTCGTCACGAGGGCGATGTCCCGCACCTGCGCCGTCAGCCGGGACGCCATCGTGTTGACCGCCTCGGTCACATCACGCCAACTCCCGGACAGCCGCGTCACCTTGGCCCGGCCGCCGAGTCTGCCCTCGGTGCCGACCTCGCGGGCCACCCGGGTCACCTCCCCGGTGAACAGGGAGAGCTGGTCCACCATCTTGTTCACGGCCCGGCCCAGATGCCGTAGGTCACCGCGCAACATCCTGCTGCCGTCGTGCAGATCGACCCGCTGGGTCAGATCGCCGCCCGCCACCGCGTCCAGCACCCGGGTCGCGTTGGCGGCCGGGGCGACGAGGGCGTCGAGGAGCTGGTTGACGTCGTTGACGCGGGAGGTCCAGCCGCCCTGGCCGGGGCTGGCCGAGAGCCGTTCGTCCAGACGGCCGTGGCGGATCAGCTCCCGCCGGACGCGCTGCGTCTCGGAGTTGAAGTGGGTGCTGCGGTCCATGATCTGGTTGAAGGCGGCGGTCAGTTCCGCCACGATGCCCTGGCCCGTCTCCGGTGCCTTCGTGAAGTCGCCGTCACGTGCGGCCGTCATCACGGCGAGCAGGGGACGGAGATCCGATGCTCGAATCCAGTCCTCTTTCTGTCCGTCTTCGAGCACACGCGTAGCACTGTTCTCACCCATGGCGGCCCACTTCGGTAACTCGGCGCTTATGCGCGCGGTCAGTCTGTCACTCTGTCCGCATCGACCGAGGCGTATTCGTCCGAACTGCTCGGGGAGCTGTCCATGGGGGCCATTCCGACGCAACGGGAGACCACATCGCGTGTTCCCGATGCGCCCGCGCACCACGGCGCGGACCGGCGTACGACCGTGCGTGCCACGTTGTCCGGCAGCCCCCTCGCGCCCGGTTCGGCCCGCGGCCTGGTGCGTGCCGCGCTCCGTGAATGGGCCGAGCTCGCCCTGCCCGGCACCGAGAAGCTCACCGACCGGCTCGCCGACGACGCGATGGTCGTCGTCAGCGAACTCGTCACCAACGCCGTCGTCCACGCCGGCACGGACGTCGAGCTGGTGTGCCGTCTTGAGGACACGGACGCGATCGTCGTCGAGGTCGCCGACCACCACCCCTCCCGCGCCCCGCGCGACAACACCGCCGAACCGGCCTACGAGACACCGGAGTTCGGGCGCGGCCTGCGTCTCGTCTCCACCCTCGCCGAGGCCTGGGGCGTCACGTACCGCACCGGCACCAAGACCGTCTGGGCCCGCCTGCCCGCCGAAGGCACCCCGGCCGCGGAGGAGTTGGCGACCTGCGCGGGTGAACGCGGCCTGCGCGTCGCCGAGATCCTCGCCCCCGAACCGCCCGCCCCCTCGGACCGGCCCACCCGCGGCGACCCCCACCGCGCCGAGCACGACCGGGACTGGCTCGGCCGCGGCGCCCTCTCCTTCCTCGCCGAGGCCTCCGACCTGCTCGCGGGACAGCTCGACGAGGACCTCGTCGCCGCTCTCGCCGGACAGCTGATCGTGCCGAGACTGGCCGACTGGTGCGCCGTATGGCTGGAGGACGAGGCGCTCGGCCGCGGCGGCTGGAACGAGGACGCCGGAGCGGGCGCAGGACCCCGCCTCGCTCGCGTCTGGCACGGCAGCGAGAACCGCATCGAGGAGCTGCGCGGCGCCCTGGAGAAGGACCCGCCCCGCCCGCCGGACTCCCTGCGGCCCGTGTCCTACCCGTGGCCCGCCGACGCGCTCGGCCCGCACGGCACCCACGGCGCGGCCCTCGCGTACCGCCTGATCGCGGGCGGCCGGCCGCTCGGCACGCTGGTCATCGGCCGGTCCGGGCTGCCGCGCTTCCCCGACGAGGTCACCGGCCTGGTCGAGGACCTCAGCCGCCGCGTCGCCCTCGCGATCGGCGCGGCCCGCCAGTACGCCCGCCAGGCCACCATCAGCCGCGTCCTCCAGCGCGGCCTGCTGCCCGGCGCGGTCGCCGAGATCCCCGGCGTGCGCAGCGCCCTCGTCTACGAACCGTGCGACAAGGGCGGCCCCAGCGGCGACTTCTACGACCTCTTCCCGGCCGGTGACGGCCGCTGGTGCTTCGCCCTCGGCGACGTCCAGGGCAAGGGCCCCGAGGCCGCCGTGGTCATCGGCCTCGCCCGCCCCTGGCTACGGCTCCTCGCCCGCGAGGGCTACCGCGTCGCCGACGTCCTCGACCGCCTCAACCAGCTCCTCCTGGACGACGCCACCGAGGCCGCCGACGCCGCCGCGCACGCGATGGTGGCAGCGGGTGGCATGCCGGGCCCGGTCGGCGACGGCCCCCGCTTCCTCTCCCTCCTCTACGGCGAGCTGGTCCCCTTCGACGGCGGTGTCCGCTGCACCCTCGCCTCCGCGGGACACCCGCTGCCCCTGCTCCTCGGCCCGGACGGCGGCGTCGGCACGGTCGCCCGCCCGCAGACCCTCCTCGGGGTCATCGAGGACGTCACCTACACCAGCGAGACCTTCGAACTCCGGCCCGGCGACAGCCTGTTGTGCGTCACCGACGGGGTGACCGAGCGGCGCTCCGGGTCGGTCCAGTTCGACGACGGCGACGGCCTCGCGACCGCGCTCGCCGGGTGCGCGGGCCTGAGCGCCGAGCTGATCGCGGAGCGGATCAAACGCCTGGTGCACGAGTTCGGCGGCCGTCCCCCGGAGGACGACATGGCGCTGCTGGTGCTCCAGGCGGAATAGACAGGCGGATCAGGCCGAGCGGCCGGGCGGGGCGGACAGTCGCACGGGTGCTGGACAATGGAGGACATGCCTTCCGCACTCCCCGACGGCGACCCCGTCCCCGAAGACGGCTCCCTGCCCGCCCAGGCGCTCGCCGGGGCCGTGGACCGCCCCCTCGGGTTCTACCTGCACGTCCCGTACTGCGCGACCCGCTGCGGCTACTGCGACTTCAACACCTACACGGCGACCGAGCTGCGCGGCACGGGCGGAGTGCTGGCCTCCCGCGACAACTACGCGGACACCCTGATCGACGAGGTCCGCCTCGCCCGCAAGGTCCTCGGCGACGACCCCCGCCAGGTCCGCACGGTCTTCGTCGGCGGCGGCACGCCCACGCTGCTCGCGGCGGGCGACCTCGTACGGATGCTGGCCGCGATCAGGGACGAGTTCGGTCTCGCACCGGACGCGGAGATCACCACGGAGGCGAACCCGGAGTCGGTGGACCCCGCCTACCTCGCGGCCCTCCGCGACGGCGGCTTCAACCGCGTCTCCTTCGGCATGCAGAGCGCGAAACAGCACGTACTGAAGGTGCTGGACCGCACCCACACCCCCGGCCGCCCCGAGGCCTGCGTCGCGGAGGCCCGCGCGGCCGGCTTCGACCACGTCAACCTCGATTTGATCTACGGCACCCCGGGCGAGACCGACGACGACTGGCGCGCCTCGCTCGACTCCGCCCTCGGCGCGGGCCCCGACCACATCAGCGCGTACGCCCTGATCGTCGAGGAGGGCACCCAGCTGGCCCGCCGCATCCGCCGGGGCGAGGTCCCGATGACGGACGACGACGTGCACGCCGACCGCTATCTGATCGCCGACGAGGTGATGTCGGCGGCGGGCTTCGACTGGTACGAGGTCTCGAACTGGGCGACATCGAATTCCGGCCGTTGTCTCCACAACGAGCTGTACTGGCGCGGCGCCGACTGGTGGGGCGCGGGCCCCGGAGCCCACTCGCACGTGGGCGGCGTCCGCTGGTGGAACGTCAAGCACCCCGGCGCCTACGCGGCAGCCCTCACCTCCGGCCGCTCCCCGGGCGCGGGCCGCGAGATCCTCACCGAGGAGGACCGCCGCGTGGAACGCATCCTCCTGGAACTACGCCTCCGCGAGGGCGCCCCCCTGACCCTCCTCCACGAGGAGGGCCTCAAGGCCTCCCGTCGCGCCCTCACGGACGGACTCCTGCACCAGCAGCCCTACGACGAGGGCCGCGCCGTCCTCACCCTGCGGGGGAGGCTCCTGGCGGACGCGGTGGTGCGGGATCTGGTGGACTGACCGGACCGCCCGGACAGCACCCGTCGGCGCACGTCAGTCGCCCTCGGGTGCCGTGACGAAGTCGATCAACTCCTCGACCCGGCCGAGCAGTTCCGGCTCCAGATCCTTGTACGACCCCACCTTGGCCAGAATCGCCTGCCACACCGCACCGGTGTTTTCCGGCCAACCCAGAGCCCGGCAGACCCCCGTCTTCCAGTCCTGGCCGCGGGGGACGCGGGGCCACGCGGTGATGCCCACGGAGGACGGTTTCACGGCCTCCCAGATGTCGATGTACGGGTGGCCGACGACCAGCGCGTGCTCGCTCGTCACCGACTGGGCGATGCGCCACTCCTTGGTGCCCGGCACCAGGTGGTCCACCAGGATGCCGAGGCGCGCGTCCGGGCCGGGGGCGAACTCGTCCACGATCGACGGGAGGTCGTCGACGCCCTCCAGGTACTCGACCACCACGCCCTCGATGCGCAGGTCGTCGCCCCACACCCGCTCGACCAGCTCGGCGTCGTGCCGGCCCTCCACGTAGATCCGCCCGGCACGGGCCACACGCGCGCGTGCACCGGGGACGGCGACCGAACCGGAAGCCGTACGGGTGGGCCGCAGGGGACTCGACACGGGCCTGACCAGGGTGACCACGCGGCCCTCCAGGAGGAAGCCGCGCGGTTCCATCGGGAACACCCGGTGCTTGCCGAAGCGGTCCTCCAGGGTGACCGTGCCGGCCTCGCAGCGGATCACCGCGCCGCAGAAACCGGTGCCCGGCTCCTCGACCACGAGGCCCGCGTCCGCGGGGACCTCGGGGGCCGGCTTGGGCTTCTTCCACGGCGGGGTCAGATCGGCGGAGTACTGGCGCATTCGGATGACGATAGGAGAACCGGGGCGACGGCCGTCACGACACGCCGAAACGCGTTGCCAACGCGTCCCGTTGGGCCCGTACGAACACCGCGTCCACCACCGCTCCGTGACCGGGCACGTACAACGCGTCCTCGCCGCCGAGGGAGAGGAGACGGTCGAGCGCCGCAGGCCAGAGCGCCGGAACCGCATCCGGGCCCGCCTGCGGTGCGCCGGACTCCTCGACCAGGTCGCCGCAGAACACGACCGCCGGGGAGCCGGGGGCGAGGACCGCGAGGTCGTGGGCCGTGTGACCCGGGCCCACGTTCACCAGGAGGGCCTGGCGATCGTCGCCCAGGGGCAGCGTCCACTCGTCCGACACCAGGTGACGCGGGAGCGTCAGGGCGGCCACCGCCTCGTCGGCCACGCGCGCGTGCAGCCCGTTCTCGACGGCGTCCCCGCGCAGCGCCTCCCGCTCCTCCGCCAGCACCCGTTCCACGCCCGCCGCACCGAACACCTCCGTGTCCGCGAAGGCCGCCGCCCCGAAGACGTGGTCGAAATGCGGGTGGGTGAGCGCGAGATGGGTCACAGCGCGACCGGCGAGCGCCCGCGCCTCCGTACGCAACCTCGCGCCCTCCGCCGGGCCCGACCCCGCGTCGACCATCAGCGCCGCATCGTCGCCGATCACCAGCCCGACCGTGCAGTCCCAGCCAGGCAGCCGGCACCGGCCCACCCCGGCCGCGATCCGCTCCCATCCCAGCTCTTCCCAAGTCACCGTCACACGGCGACGCTAACGGTGAGGGCACCTCACGACGTGACATCGCAGGACCGGCCTTGCCCGAGGTGCGCCTCACGGCCGTACACTGGCCGGGGAAGGCTGGCACTCACGCGCACAGAGTGCCAGGAAAGGGCGGGCTCGCGACAAGCGGCGACAAAGGCGACCAGAACTGGGAGGTGTGCGCGGATGCTCAGCGAACGCAGGCTTCAGGTGCTGCGCGCCATCGTCCAGGACTATGTGGGCACCGAGGAGCCGGTCGGCTCCAAGGCGCTCACCGAGCGGCACAGCCTCGGCGTCTCCCCGGCGACAGTGCGCAACGACATGGCCGCCCTGGAGGACGAGGGTTTCATCGCCCAGCCGCACACCAGCGCCGGGCGCATCCCCACCGACAAGGGCTACCGGCTCTTCGTCGACAAGCTCGCCGGCGTCAAGCCGATGACAGGCCCCGAGCGCAAGGCGATCCAGAACTTCCTCGACGGCGCCGTGGACCTCGACGACGTCGTGGGCCGCACGGTCCGGCTGCTCGCGCAGCTCACCCGGCAGGTCGCCGTCGTGCAGTACCCGTCCCTGACCCGCTCGACCGTCCGGCACGTGGAGCTGCTGTCGCTGGCCCCCGCGCGCGTGATGCTCGTGCTGATCACCGACACCGGGCGGGTCGAGCAGCGCATGGTCGACTGCCCGGCGCCGTTCGGCGAGGCCTCGCTCGCGGATCTGCGGGCGCGGCTCAACAGCCGGATCGCGGGGCGCCGCTTCGCGGACGTGCCGCTGCTCGTGCAGGATCTGCCGGAGGCCTTCGAGGCCGAGGACCGCGGCACGGTGGCGACGGTGCTCTCCACCCTCCTGGAGACCCTCGTCGAGGAGACCGAGGAGCGGCTGATGATCGGCGGTACCGCCAATCTCACCCGCTTCGGACATGACTTTCCCCTCACCATCCGCCCCATCCTGGAAGCCCTGGAGGAGCAGGTCGTCCTCCTCAAGTTGCTTGGTGAGGCGGGGGATTCGGGCATGACCGTACGGATCGGTCACGAGAACGCCTACGAGGGACTCAACTCCACGTCGGTGGTCTCGGTCGGCTACGGTTCGGGCGGCGAGGCAGTCGCCAAGCTAGGCGTGGTCGGACCGACCCGCATGGATTACCCGGGAACGATGGGAGCGGTACGCGCAGTGGCACGGTACGTCGGACAGATCCTGGCGGAGTCCTAAGTGGCCACGGACTACTACGCCGTTCTCGGCGTGCGTCGCGACGCGTCGCAGGATGAGATCAAGAAGGCCTTCCGCCGGCTCGCGCGCGAGCTGCACCCGGACGTGAATCCGGACCCGAAGACCCAGGAGCGGTTCAAGGAGATCAACGCCGCTTACGAGGTGCTGTCGGACCCGCAGAAGAAGCAGGTCTACGACCTCGGCGGCGACCCCCTCTCGCAGGCGGGCGGCGGCGCGGCCGGCGGCTTCGGCGCGGGCGGCTTCGGGAACTTCTCGGACATCATGGACGCGTTCTTCGGCACGGCGTCGCAGCGCGGACCGCGCTCGCGCACCCGCCGCGGCCAGGACGCCATGATCCGGCTGGAGATCGAGCTCGACGAGGCGGCCTTCGGCACCACGAAGGACATCCAGGTCGACACGGCCGTCGTCTGCAACACCTGCAACGGCGAGGGCGCGGCCCCCGGCACCTCCGCGCAGACCTGTGACATGTGTCGCGGTCGCGGTGAGGTCTCGCAGGTGACCCGGTCCTTCCTGGGCCAGGTCATGACGTCCCGCCCCTGCCCCCAGTGCCAGGGCTTCGGCACGGTCGTGCCGACGCCGTGCCCGGAGTGCGCCGGCGACGGCCGCGTCCGCTCGCGGCGCACGCTCACGGTCAAGATCCCGGCGGGCGTGGACAACGGCACACGGATCCAGCTCGCGGGCGAGGGCGAGGTCGGCCCCGGCGGCGGCCCCGCCGGTGACCTGTACGTCGAGATCCACGAGCTGCCGCACGCGATGTTCCAGCGCCGCGGCGACGACCTGCACTGCACGGTCACGCTCCCGATGACGGCGGCGGCCCTCGGCACGAAGGTGCCGCTGGAGACGCTCGACGGCATGGAGGAGGTCGACATCCGCCCGGGCACCCAGTCCGGCCAGTCGATCCCGCTGCACACCCGGGGCATCACCCACCTGCGCGGCGGCGGCCGGGGCGACCTCATCGTCCATGTCGAGGTCACCACCCCGACCAAGCTGGACGTCGAGCAGGAGCGTCTGCTGCGCGAACTGGCGAAGCTGCGCGGCGAGGAGCGGCCCATGGGCACGTTCCAGCCGGGTCAGCAGGGGCTGTTCTCACGCCTCAAGGACGCCTTCAACGGTCGCTGAGAGGGTCCGGGGGCAGCCGCCCCCGGGCCCTCTCCTCCGTCCGGACACCCTCGCTCCCAGGCGCCCGGCGGACTCAATGCACTGGCATGTGCCGGTGCCAAGGCCGGATTCGGACTTGTTCGGAGGACGTGACAACATGCCGTCATGTCCTCCGCACTGACCGATCTCTTCCCTCATCCGATCGTGCAGGCCCCGATGGCGGGCGGTGTCTCCGTCCCGCGTCTCGCGGCCGCCGTGGCCGAGGCCGGCGGGCTGGGGTTCCTCGCCGCCGGGTACAAGACAGCCGACGGCATGTACCAGGAGATCAAGCAGCTGCGGAGCCTGACGTCCCGCCCCTTCGGCGTGAACCTCTTCATGCCGCAGCCGGAGTACGCGGACAGGGCCGCCGTCGACGTCTACGCCCACCAGCTCGCCGGTGAGGCCACGTGGTACGAGACGGAACTCGGCGACCCGGACAGCGGCCGTGAGGACGGCTACGACGCCAAACTGTCCGTCCTGCTCGACAACCCGGTGCCGGTGGCCTCCTTCCACTTCGGCATCCCGGCCCCCGAGACACTGGACTCGCTCCGCCGGGGCGGCACCTTCACCCTCGTCACCGCCACCACCGTCGAGGAGGCCCTCGCCGTGGAGCGGGCCGGTGCCGACGCGGTGATCGCACAGGGCGTCGAGGCCGGCGGCCACCAGGGCACCCACCGTGACCTCCCGGAGAACGACGGCGCCGGCCTCGGCCTGCTCTCCCTCGTCGCCCAGATCCGCGAGACCGTGAGCCTCCCGATCGTCGCCGCGGGCGGGCTGATGCGCGGCAGCCAGATCGCCGCGGCCCTCGCGGCGGGCGCGAGCGCGGCCCAGCTCGGCACGGCGTTCCTCGCCACCCCCGAGTCCGGCGCGCACCTCCTGCACAAGCAGGCGCTCACCAACCCCCTGTTCACACGCACCGAGTTGACCCGCGCGTTCTCCGGCCGCCCGGCCCGCGGCCTGGTCAACCGCTTCATGCGCGAGCACGGCCCCTACGCCCCCGCCGCGTACCCCGAGATCCACCATCTGACGTCCCCGCTCCGCAAGAAGGCCGCCGCGTCCGGCGACCCGCAGGGCATGGCGCTGTGGGCGGGCCAGGGCCACCGCATGGCCCGCGAGCTGCCGGCCGGACAGCTGGTCGAGGTCCTGGTCGCCGAACTGGCCTCCGCGCGGACAGCGTTGTCGTCGGGGGGTGACCTGCGATGACCGCGCCGGTGTTCATCCTCGACCCCCTGGTCCTGCCGGATTTCTGCGGCGGCGAGTACGTCCTCGACGGTCCCGAGGGACGGCACGCGGTTTCCGTGCGGCGGATGCGGGCCGGTGAGGACGTCGTCCTCACCGACGGACGCGGCCGGTGGATGGAGGGTGTCGTCAAGGCGGCCGAGGGCAAGGACCGGCTTGTCGTCATGGACCTGGAGTCCGTCAGCGAGGAGCCTGCGCCGCAACCCCGCATCACCGTCGTCCAGGCCCTCCCCAAGGGCGACCGCGGCGAGCTGGCCGTGGAGACGATGACCGAGACCGGCGTCGACGCGATCGTCCCCTGGGCCGCCTCCCGGTGCATCACGCAGTGGAAGGGCGAGCGGGGTCTCAAGGCCCTCGCGAAGTGGCGGGCCACCGCGCGGGAGGCCGGCAAGCAGTCCCGCCGGCTGCGCTTCCCGGAGGTCGCGGACGCGGCGACGAGCAAACAGGTTGCGGCACTTCTGGCCAAAGCCGACTTCGCCGCCGTCCTCCACGAGGACCGCGACTACGCCAGCGAGCCGCTGGCCACCGCCGAACTCCCCGCCGAGGGCGAGATCGTGCTGGTCGTGGGCCCCGAAGGAGGCGTCTCCCCCGAGGAGTTGGCGCTGTTCGAGGAGGCGGGCGCGAAGGCCTGCCGCCTCGGGCGTAGCGTGCTGCGTACATCGACGGCCGGGACCGCGGCGACCGCCCTGCTCCTGGGCCGTACCGGACGCTGGTCCTGAACCAGAGGGGATCGCCGTGGAACTCGCCCAAGTACGGCTGCTCGTCACCGACTTCGCCGCCTGCTACCGCTTCTACGCCGACGTCCTCGGCCTGAAGCCCCAGTCGGGGGCGGCCGAGGGACCGTACGAGAAGTTCAGCCCCGCGATCGGGTCCGCCGGGATCGCGCTCCAGGACCGGGCGATGATGGCCCAAGTCCTCGGGGAACTCGGGGACTTGGCGACCGGGCACCGCTCGCTTGTGGTGCTGCGCGTCGACGACCTGGACGGGTACTGCGCGCAGCTCACCGCCCGGGGCGCGGAGTTGCTGCACGGGCCCGCGCCGATGACGGACCGGATGCGGGTCGCGCATCTCAAGGACCCCGAGGGCAATGTGGTGGAGCTTCAGGAGTGGCTGCTGCTGCGCGGCTGAGGGTGGTGCGCCGGGAGACTGCGCCCCCGGCGCACGCGTGGCCGTATGCGCTCTTCCGTGTGCGCCCCGACGGTGGCAGGCTGCCGTCCATGGCGGTGTCGAGACGGAACTGGAGCCGGCCGCGCGCGCGGCGGGTCGCCGCTGTGGCGGGGCTCGCGGTGGTGACCGTGGGCGGGGCCGTGGCGTGCCAGCCCGGTGATCTCAGCGCGGCGACCGTCGCGTACACGACCGACAAGACGGCGACCGCGGAGCTGAAGCGCGACCACGTGAGCGTGCGCTATCTGACCTGCACCGGCAACTACGGCAGCGACAACAAGGTCTACACGCCCGGGAAGACGCCCTCGCCGACCGAGACCACGGTCGTCAGCGTCGACTGCCAGGGACAGACCGACGACAACCGCGACATCACGGTCACCGGCAAGGTCACCCGGGCCGTCGACGGCGCCTGTGTGCGCGGCGATCTGGTCGGCAAGGTCGGGGGCAGGCAGGTGTTCCACGTGACCGGGCTCGGCGACTGCAACGCGGTGACGCCGTCGTCCGTGAACAACCCGAATCCGACGCTGACCTACGGCCCCGGACCGACCGTCACCGTCACCAAGACGATCTGGTGCAAGGGCGACCCGACCTGCTGGCCCGTCGAAGGCAAGTGATCCAAAGGGCTGTCGGCGGCTACCCCCGGTGCATAACCTGATCAGGTGACTCAGCCCTCAGCGTCCGCAGCCCCGGCCTATCTCCGCTTCCCGCACCTGCACGGCGAGTTGGTCGCCTTCACCGCCGAGGACGACGTGTGGCTGGCGTCCCTCGACGGCGGCGGCCGGGCCTGGCGGGTCAGCGCGGAGAACGTGCCGGTGACCCACCCCCGCATCTCACCGGACGGCACCACCGTCGCCTGGACCTCCACCCGCGACGGCGCTCCCGAGGTGCACATCGCCCCGGTGGACGGCGGACCCGCCAGGCGCCTGACGTACTGGGGCAGTGCACGCACCCAGGTCCGCGGCTGGACCGCCGACGGCGAGGTCCTGGTGACCACCGCCCACGGGCAGGCCAACCTCCGCCGCAGCTGGGCCCGTTCGGTCCCGCTCGACGGCGGACCGGCGACGACCCTCCCGTACGGCTGGGTGGGCGACGTCGCCCGCGGCGAGCACGCCACGGTCCTCCTCTCCGCGCCGATGGGCCGCGAGGCCGCCTGGTGGAAGCGCTACCGGGGCGGCACCGCGGGCAAGTTGTGGATCGACCGAGAGGGCGACGGCGCATTCACGCGCCTGCACGAGGAGTTGGACGGCAACCTCGAGTACCCGGTGTGGAC
This sequence comes from Streptomyces sp. NBC_00252, assembly GCF_036187565.1. Taxonomy (NCBI): domain Bacteria; kingdom Bacillati; phylum Actinomycetota; class Actinomycetes; order Kitasatosporales; family Streptomycetaceae; genus Streptomyces; species Streptomyces sp. NBC_00252. Next base: position 6,747,038 of record NZ_CP108087.1, read on the forward strand.
GGGGGAGCGGATCGCGTTCCTCTCCGACCACGAGGGCACCGGCGCGCTCTACTCCTCCCTCGCCGACGGCTCCGACCTCCGCCGCCACACTCCTCTCGACGGCTTCTACGCCCGGCACGCGTCCGGTGACGGCACCCGGGTCGTCTACTCCTCCGCCGGTGAACTCTGGATCCTGGACGACCTGGACGGCGCCGAACCGCGCCGCCTCGACATCCGCCTCGGCGGCCAGCGCACCGACCAGCAGCCCTACCCGGTCGCCGCCGCCCGCTGGTTCGGGTCCGCGTCCCCCGACCACACCGCGCGCGGCAGCGCGGTCGCCGTACGCGGCGCCGTCCACTGGGTCACCCACCGCTCGGGCCCCGCCCGCGTGCTCACCGCCACCCCCGGCGTCCGCGCCCGGCTGCCCCGCACCTTCCGCACGGACGGCGAGGAGTGGGTGGTGTGGGTGACGGACGCCGAGGGCGACGACGCCCTGGAGTTCGCCCCCGCCACCGGCCTCGCCCCGGGTGCCACCCCGCGCAGGCTCGCCGCGGGACAGCTCGGCCGCGTCCTCGCCCTCACCGTCGCCCCCGACGGCAGCCGGGTCGCCGTGGCGTCGCACGACGGCCGGGTCCTCCTGATCGAGCGCGAGACCGGCGAGGTCCGCGAGGTCGACCGCAGCGAGGACGGCGACGCCTCGGGCCTCGCCTTCTCCCCGGACTCGGCCTGGCTCGCCTGGTCGCACCCGGGCCCGCGCCCCCTCCGCCAGCTCAAGCTGGCCAACACCACGGACCTGTCGGTCACGGAGGCCACCCCCCTCCGCTTCCGGGACTACGCCCCCGCCTTCACCCTCGACGGCAAACACCTGGTCTTCCTCTCCACCCGCTCCTTCGACCCGGTCTACGACGAGCACGTCTTCGACCTGGCCTTCGTGGTCGGCGACCGCCCGCACCTCATCACCCTGGCCGCGACGACCCCGTCCCCCTTCGGACCGCAGCGCCACGGCCGCCCCTTCGAGGCCCCCGACAAGGACGAGACCCCCGACAGCGAGGGCCGCCCCACCACCCGCGTCGACCTCGAAGGCCTCGCCGACCGCATCGTCGCCTTCCCGGTCGAGGCCGGCCGCTACTCCAACCTGCGCACCGCCAAGGACGGCGTCCTGTGGCTGCGCCACCCGGTCCTCGGCGTCCTCGGCGCCACCCGCGCGACCCCCGAAGACCCGGACCCCAAAACGGAGTTGGAGCGCTACGACCTCGCCCAGCAGCGCATCGAGCACCTCGCGGGGGACGCCGACCACTTCGAGGTCAGCGGCGACGGCAAACGCGTCCTGCTGTGGACCGACCACAAACTCCGGGTCGTCCCGAGCGACCGCCGCGCCTCCGGCTCGGACGACGACGACAGCGACACGAACATCAACGTCGACCTGTCCCGCATCCGCCAGACCGTCGACCCGGCCGCCGAGTGGCGCCAGATGTACGACGAGACCGGCCGCATCATGCGCGACAACTTCTGGCGCGAGGACATGAGCGGCGTCGACTGGGACGCGGTCCTCGACCGCTACCGCCCCGTCCTGGACCGGGTAGCCACCCACGACGACCTGGTCGACCTCCTCTGGGAGGTGCACGGCGAACTCGGCACCTCGCACGCCTACGTCACTCCCCGCGGCGGCCACGGCCACGGCGAACGCCAGGGCCTCCTCGGCGCCGACATCTCCCGTCACGAGGACGGCAGTTGGCGCATCGACCGCATCCTCCCCTCGGAGACCTCCGACCCGCACGCCCGAGCCCCCCTGGCCGCCCCCGGCGTGGCGGTCCGCACGGGAGACGCGATCCTCGCGGTGGCGGGCCAACCCGTGGACCCGGTCACGGGCCCCGCCCCCCTCCTCGTCGGCACCGCGGGCAAACCCATCGAGCTGACGATCTCCCCGGCCGCCGGCGGCGACCCGCGCCACGCGATCGTCGTCCCCCTCGCCGACGAGGAACCCCTCTACTACCACGCCTGGGTCGCCGACCGCCGCGCCTACGTCCACGAGAAGTCGGGCGGCCGCCTCGGCTACCTCCACGTCCCCGACATGCAGGCCCCCGGCTGGGCCCAGATCCACCGCGACCTGCGCGTCGAGGTGGCCCGCGAGGGCCTGGTGGTCGACGTCCGCGAGAACCGCGGCGGCCACACATCCCAACTGGTCATCGAGAAACTCGCCCGCCGCATCGTCGGCTGGGACCTCCCCCGAGGCATGCGCCCCTACAGCTACCCCGAGGACGCCCCCCGCGGCCCCGTGGTCGCCGTGGCCAACGAGTTCTCCGGCTCCGACGGCGACATCGTCAACGCGGCGATCAAGGCCCTGGGCATCGGCCCGGTGGTCGGCACCCGCACGTGGGGCGGGGTCATCGGCATCGACAGCAGGTATCGGTTGGTCGACGGCACCCTGATCACCCAGCCCAAGTACGCGTTCTGGCTGGAGGGTTACGGCTGGGGCGTCGAGAACCACGGCGTGGACCCGGACGTAGAGGTGGTCCAGCGGCCCCAGGACTACGCGGCGGGCAGGGACACGCAATTGGACGAGGCGATCCGCCTGGCACTGGAGAAACTGGAGACCGTTCCCGCAAAAACCCCTCCAGGCTTGCCAACTTAAGGGGCGCGAGGCTGTGTCGATGTGCGGCTCCGCCGCGTGGGCGCGCCCAGCCACAACGGCGCAGCACCCGACGACGATACGATGCCCCCCCGTAAAACGCCGCTCAACCCCCGGAGGGGAACGCACATGTCAGGGGACCCGCAGGACGACTGCCTGTTCTGCAAGATCGTCGCAGGCCACATCCCCGCGACGATCATCCGAGAGACACCCACCACCGTCGCGTTCCGGGACATCAACCCCCAGGCCCCCACCCACGTCCTGGTCATCCCGAGGGTCCACTACCCGGACGCCGCCTCCCTCGCCGCAGCCGACCCCACGGTCGCCGCGGACGTGCTCCGCGAGGCGGGCGAGGTGGCAGCGGACGAGAAGCTCGACAGCTACCGCGTCATCTTCAACACCGGCAGCGGCGTGGGCCAGACCGTCTTCCACGCCCACGCCCACGTCATGGGCGGCCGCGGCATGCAGTGGCCGCCCGGATAACCCACCGTGTCCGTACGTGAACTGGTGATCCTGGGCACGGCGAGCCAGGTACCCACCCGCCACCGCAACCACAACGGCTACCTCCTCCGCTGGGACGGCGAGGGCATCCTCTTCGACCCCGGAGAGGGCACCCAGCGCCAGATGCTGCGCGCCGGGGTGGCCGCGCACGACCTGAACCGGATCTGCGTCACCCACTTCCACGGCGACCACTCCCTCGGCCTCGCGGGCGTCATCCAGCGCATCAACCTGGACCGCGTCCCGCACCCGGTCACCGCGCACTACCCGAAGTCGGGCCAGCGTTTCTTCGACCGCCTGCGCTATGCGACGGCGTACCGGGAGACGGTGGGCATCACGGAGTCCCCGGTGTCGGAGGACGGCGTACTCGCCACCACTCCCGCCTACACCCTGGAGACGCACAAGCTCTCCCACCCCGTCGAGTCCTACGGCTACCGCCTCACCGAACCCGACGGCCGCCGCATGCTCCCCGACCGCCTGGCCGCGCACGGCATCAAGGGCCCGGACGTGGGCCGCATCCAGCGCGAGGGGACGGTGGACGGAGTCTCGCTGGACGATGTCAGCGAGGTACGCCGAGGCCAGCGTTTCGCGTTCATCATGGACACCGGGCTCTGTGACGGAGTACAGGTCCTCGCGGAAGGCTGCGACCTCCTGGCGATCGAGTCGACGTTCCTGGACGAGGACGAGCAATTGGCCGTGGACCACGGCCACTTGACCGCGGGGCAGGCGGCGAGGGTGGCGCAGGAAGCAGGCGTACGGCACCTGGTCCTCACCCACTTCAGCCAGCGCTACTCCGAACCGGAGGAGTTCGAGCGGCAGGCACGGGCGGCGGGGTTCGAGGGGGAGCTGACCGTGGCGCGCGATCTGCTCAGGGTGCCGGTTCCGAAACGGCGATAAAACACCCGTACGATACTTCGATGCCCATTCCCAAAGCCGAACTGCACCTGCACATCGAAGGCACCCTGGAACCCGAGCTGGCTTTCGCGCTCGCGGCCCGCAACGGCGTCGAGCTGCCGTACGCGGACACCGAGGAACTCCGCAAGGCGTACCTCTTCGACGACCTCCAGACCTTCCTGAACCTCTACTACGAGCTGATGGCCGTCCTGCGCACCGAGCAGGACTTCGAGGACCTCGCCAACGGCTATCTCGCCCGCGCCGCCGCGCAGGGCGTACGGCACGCGGAGATCTTCTTCGACCCGCAGGCGCACATCGCTCGGGGCGTGGACATGGGCACGGTCGTGGAGGGCCTGTGGCGGGCCCTGGGCAGCAGCGAGACCGACCACGGCATCTCGACCCGGCTCATCCTGTGCTTCCTGCGCGACGAGTCCGCCGACTCGGCGATGGCGACCCTGGACGCGGCCAGGCCGTACCTCGACAGGATCACCGGCATCGGCCTCGACTCGGCCGAGGTCGGCCACCCGCCGGTGAAGTTCCGCGAGGTCTACGAGGCCGCCGCCGCGCTGGGTCTACGACGCGTCGCGCACGCCGGTGAGGAGGGCCCGCCGGCCTACATCACCGAGGCGCTGGACGTCCTCGGCGTCGAGCGCATCGACCACGGTCTGCGCTGCATGGAGGACGCGGAACTGGTGGCGAGGCTGGTCAGGGACCGCGTCCCGCTCACCCTCTGCCCCCTCTCGAACGTCCGGCTGCGCGCCGTGGACGTCCTCGCCGAGCACCCGCTCCCGGCGATGCTGGAAGCGGGCCTGCTCTGCACGGTCAACTCCGACGACCCGGCGTACTTCGGCGGGTACGCCGGCGACAACTTCGACGCGGTCCGCTCGGCGCTCGGCCTGACCGAGGAGAGGCTGCGGGAACTGGCCCGGAACTCCTTCGTCGCGTCCTTCCTCGAGGACGACGAGGAGCGGCGGTCGGGGTATCTCGCGGAGGTCGAGGCGTACGAGTTCCGGTAGGCGGGTGCTGAGGCCGCGGGCCGGTGGGGGCTGATCGCGCGCCGGCCAGGAGGATCAGTTTGTCGGCCGCGCCCATGTCGACGAGCCGCTCAGCTGCCGGTGGCCGCTGCCGTCTGCTGGGGTCCCGCCGTGTAGTAGTCACCTTGGGCCGGGACGGCCGCGGTGTCCAGATCGATCTCGACGACCGGCTGCTCGGGGGCGCCGATCTGCGGGACCGTGCCGCAGGGTGAGCCGGTCGACGCGGCGACCACGGCGGCCGGGGTGCCCCCGCGCCGCCGGACGGTGCCCGGCACCAGCAGTCGGCCGCCGGTGTGGAGGGCGACCCCGGTCATCGGTACGGCGATCACGACCAGCCCGACCGCGAGGATCGCGCCCATCGCGGGGAACCCGGCCCGCGCCGACAGCACGCTGCCCGCGAGGGGTCCCGCCGCCGTGCCGAGGGACGAGGCCGAGCCGACGAGGACGGCCCAACGCCCGCGCGGATCAAGGGAGGCGGCGAGACCGAGGACGTAGGACAGGACGATCGGGTAGAGGGTGTTCCAGACGATCTCGCCGGTCGCGAACGTCCGCAGGTCGTGCGCGGACGCGCTGAGCGCGATGCAGCCCGCGATGAGCGCCGTGCCCGCGCCGATCGGCACCGCGCGCCCCAGCCGGGAGCCGAGCGCCCCCGCGCCGATCACGCCGACCAGACCGGTGCCGAGCGCGATGGCGAAGACCGCGCCGACGGTGACCTCGGAGAGGTGCGCCTGGTGGATGCCGATACGGCCGCTGACGCCCCAGAGGGAGTTCTGCGCGAGGGACCAGCACAGCAGGGTGCCGGCGAGGACGAGTCCGGCGCGGCGGTGGGGGAGTCCTGCGGTCTCCACGCGCGTGTGCGCGGTCACCGTACGGACCGGGAGGCGGCCGGTCAGAGGCCATACGGCGAGTGCCGTGAGGGCGATCGCGGCGAGCGGCTGGCCGTGGCCGGGGCCGAGGTGCGGGACCGTGAGGTAGACGGCTCCCGCGAGCGCGGACACGCACAACAGGCCGAGCGTGGACGCGCGGTGGGGGTCCCGTTCGGCGGCGATGCCGGACGCGGCGACCGTGGTGGCCGTACCCGAGCCGAACCCGCCGACGACCGCGCCCGCGATGACCGCGGGGACGGCGTGGGTGAGGGCGGCCGAGCCGTACCCCAGCACGGCGAGGACGAGGCCGATCCGCGCGAGCGTGCGCGGCCCGACCCGGTCGACCCGCGACGCGAGCAGAAACCCGGCCGCCGCCGAACTCAGCAGCAGCGCACTGCCGACGGCACCGGCCTGCGTGGCGGAGAGCGGCAGCCCCGAGTCGAGCCTGCCGACGGTGGTGGGGAGGAGATAGGGGGCGAGGTACCCGGCCGTGAAAAGGGCGACGAGGGGCCAGGGCGTGGTGGTGCGGGCGAACACGGGCGTTCCCAGGGCATGCGAAAGAAGCGGCTCAAAAGGGGGATTGGGCGACGACCGTCGACAGACAGGAACGCGCGGGCAATTTGTATCAAGCACGCGCTTCACGAAAGAAGGGCGGGGGGTGTGATCTGGGGCACGTCCAGTTTGGAGTCGGGGAGACCGGGTAAACGAGCGCCCAATTCGCGGTGCCGGGTGGTGCATTCAGCCCCTACGGCAACCTCTCAGCACAGGCCGTCAAAACCCAGCCCGTCCGGCAACCTCTCAACACAGGCCGGTACAACTCAGCCCGTCCGGCGTTTGAGGACGAGGCCCCTTCAGGGCCGAAGCGGGGGTCTGGGGGCGCAGCCCCCGGAAGGCGCGCCCACGACCACCGCCACCGACCACCCGCGCCGCACCCACGACTACCGCCATTGAACCGCCCCACCACCCACCGGCGCCGCCCCCTCGATCTTCGCCCGCACCTCCCGCATGACAGCCACGATCTCCCCCTCATGCCCCGCCGTCAGCCGAGCCACCGGCACCGAGCAACTGATCGCATCCAACGCGGGCCGGTCGTACCGCAACGCGAACCCGAACCCGACGATCCCGAGCACACCCTCCTCACGGTCGATCGAGTACCCCCGCGCCCGGACCGCCGCGAGATCGGCCACCAAGGCCCCCCGGTCGGTATGGGTGTTGGGCGTGGCCGCCACGTACGGCCCCTCCGGCACCTCCCCGTCCGACCGCTCCGCGAGCAACGCCTTCCCCAGAGCGCCGACATGCGCGGGCAACCGCCGCCCCACCCGACTGATGGTCCGCAGATACTCGTGGGACTCCCTCGTCGCCAGATACGCCACGTCCCACCCGTCCAGCCGCCCCAGATGGATCGTCTCCCCGAGCGCCTCGGACGCCTCGTCGAGATACGGCCGTACGGTCCGCACGCGAGGGTCGGAGTCCAGATAGGTCGTGCCGGTGAGCAGCGCGTGGATGCCGATCCCGTAGAGCGACCCGGTGATGTCCGTACGGACCCAGCCGTGCGCGATCAGGGTCTGGAGGAGGGCGTACATGGAGCTGCGCGGCACGCCCAGCTCGTCGGCGAGTTCCTGGAGCCGCGCGGGCCGGTCACCGCGCGCGGCGAGCAGTTCGAGCAGCTCGACCGTGCGGGCGGCCGATTTCACCTCGCGGACGCCACCGGGCTCTGACATGCGCCGATGGTAGCGAGAGCGGCCGGGGAGGCGACGGCCCGGCGGCGATCGGCGGCAGGCCCCATTGACGGTCGCGGTTCGCGTATCTAATCTCGGTTTGCATACGTGGATAGCGTCTACATAGGGAGATGGCACAGTGAACGCCGACACGGAGACCGTGGTGCGCAGGCTCCGGGACGGGATGGCGGGCGGCGTCCTCTCCTTCCCGCTGACCTCCTTCCACGACGACGGCTCCCTCGACCCCGCCGGCTTCCGCACCCATGTCGCGGCCCAGATCGCCACCGCCCCCGGCGCCGTGTTCCCCGCCTGCGGCACCGGTGAGTTCTTCTCGCTGGACGAGGACGAGTACCGCACGGTCGTCACCCTCGCCGTCGAGGAGGCGGCCGGCCGCGTCCCCGTCGTCGCCGGCGTCGGCTACGGCTGGGCACAGGCCGCCCGCTTCGCCCGCATCGCCGAGGAGGCCGGCGCCGACGCGCTGCTCGTCCTGCCGCACTACCTCGTCGCCGCCCCGCAGGACGGCCTGGTGGCCCAGCTGGAACAGCTCGCCGCCCGCACCCGGCTCCCGCTCATCGCCTACCAGCGCGGCCAAGTCGCCTTCACCGCAAGCTCGTTGAGGCGGATCGCGGCGATCCCCGGAGTCATCGGCCTCAAGGACGGCCACAGCGACCTCGACCGTCTGCAACGCCTCACCCTGGCCGCCCCCGAGGGCTTCCTCTTCTTCAACGGCGCCTCCACCGCCGAGATCCAGGCCCGCGCCTACGCCACCGTCGGCGTCCCCGCCTACTCCTCCGCCGTCCACGCCTTCGCCCCCGAGATCGCGAACGCCTTCTTCGCCGCCCTGCGGGACGGCGACGACAAGACGGTGGAGCGGCTGCTGCGCGACTTCTACGTCCCGTTCGTCGAACTCCGCGACCGCGTACCGGGATACGCCGTCTCCCTGGTCAAGGCGGCGGCCCGGCTGCGCGGCCGTCCGGTGGGCCCCGTGCGCGCCCCGCTCACCGACCCCTCGGCCGCCGACCTGGCCGACCTCACCGTCCTGCTCGCCACCGGACTCGACCTCGTAGGAGCCGCGCTGTGAACCTCACCATCGCCGACGTCCGGCTGACCCCGATCCTGGTGGCCGACCCGCCCCTGCTGAACACCCAGGGCGTCCACCAGCCCTACACCCCGCGCCTGATCGTCGAGATCGAGACGGCCGACGGCGTCACCGGCCTCGGCGAGACCTACGGCGACACCAAGTACCTGGAGCTGGCCCGCCCCTTCGCCGAGAAACTGATCGGTCGTCAGATCACCGACCTGAACGGCCTGTTCACGGTCGCCGACGAGCTGGCCGTGGACAGTTCGCGGGTCTCCGGGCAGGTCGACGTCGGCGGGCTGCGCGGGGTCCAGACCGCCGACAAGCTGCGGCTGTCCGTCGTCTCCGCCTTCGAGGTCGCCTGCCTCGACGCCCTCGGCAAGGCACTCGGGCTGCCCGTGCACGCGCTGCTCGGCGGCAAGGTGAGGGACGCCGTCGAGTACAGCGCGTACCTGTTCTACAAGTGGGCCGACCACCCCGAGGGCGTGGTGGGCGAGAAGGACGACTGGGGTGCCGCGATCGACCCGGCCGGAGTCGTCGAGCAGGCACGGAAGTTCAAGGAGCGGTACGGCTTCACCTCCTTCAAGCTCAAGGGCGGAGTCTTCCCGCCGGACGAGGAGATCGCCGCCGTACGGGCGTTGGCCGAGGCCTTCCCCGACCACCCCCTCCGCCTCGACCCCAACGGCGCCTGGTCCGTGGAGACTTCGCTGAAGGTCGCCAACGAGCTCGGGGACGTCCTCGAGTACCTGGAGGACCCGGCGCTCGGCACCCCCGCCATGGCCGAGGTGTCCGCCGGGACCGACGTGCCGCTCGCCACCAACATGTGCGTGACGACGTTCGCCGAGATCGAGGAGGCGTTCAGGAAGGACGCCGTACAGGTGGTGCTCTCCGACCACCACTACTGGGGCGGACTGCGCAACACCCAGCAACTGGCCGCCATCTGCCGCACGTTCGGCGTCGGCATCTCCATGCACTCCAACACCCACCTCGGCATCAGCCTCGCCGCGATGACCCACGTCGCGTCGACCGTCCCCAACCTCCACCACGCCTGCGACTCCCACTACCCCTGGCAGTCGGAGGACGTCCTCACCGAACGCCTCACCTTCGCCGACGCCAAGGTCACCGTCTCCGACGCCCCCGGCCTCGGCGTCGAACTCGACCGCGCCAAGCTGGAGTTCCTGCACCGGCGGTGGCTCGACGACGACGGCACGCTGCGCGAACGCGACGACGCGGCGGCGATGCGGATCACCGACCCGGAGTGGGTCACCCCCTCGATGCCGCGCTGGTAGCGGCGTACGACGACCCCGGGCGCGGCCGGATCCGGACGCGCCCGCGCGGTCCCCGGGGACCGACCGGGCGCCGGGCGCGGCAGCCGCCGTAGGGCCCGGACCTGCGGACGGCCGGGACCGGCGCGACGGGTGGTCCCGGAGCGGGAGTCGGCGGCACGGTTGCGGGGTGGTGCACACTGGCCTGATCCGTATCACGTCAGGGAGCGCACCGTGACCGCGTCCAACGCGTCCACCTCCGACGGCGCAGGGCCGTCCTGCCGGGCCACCGAGGTCGACCCCCTGGCCGGGCTGCGCGCGGCGGGCGATCCGCCCTGGGACGTGTACCTCACCGGCACCGTCTTCCTCGACATCATCTTCACCGGGCTCGAGTCCGCGCCGGTGCGCGGCACCGAGTCCTGGGCGCGGGGGATGGGTTCGAGCCCCGGCGGTGTGGCCAACATGGCGACCGCGCTGGCCCGCCTCGGCCTGCGTACCTCGCTCGCCGCGGCCTTCGGTGACGACCACTACGGCGAGTACTGCTGGGACGCGCTCGCGCAGGGCGAGGGTATCGACCTCTCCGCCTCCCGCACGGTGCCGGGCTGGCACTCACCGGTCACCGTGTCGATGGCCTACGAGGGCGAACGCACGATGGTGTCGCACGGCCACGAGCCGCCCCCCGAGGTCGTGTTCGGGCAGGGCGGCGCCCCTGACTGCCCGCCACGCGCACGTGCCGCCGTCGCCTCCCTCACCCCCGGCAAGCAGGCCCCCTGGGTCGCGCAGGCCGCGAGCGAGGGCACCCGGATCTTCGCCGACGTCGGCTGGGACGACACCGGCGCCTGGGACCTCGCCGGGCTCCCCGACCTCGCGCACTGCGAGGCGTTCCTGCCGAACGCGGAGGAGGCCATGCGCTACACCGGCGCCGACTGCCCCCGCGCCGCCGCCCACGCGCTCACCGAACACGTGCCGCTCGCCGTGGTCACCCTCGGCGCGGACGGCGCGTACGCCGTGGACCGTCGTACGGGGGAGTCCGCCGAGGTCCCGGCGATCGCCGTCGAGGCCCTCGACCCCACCGGCGCGGGTGACGTCTTCGTCGCCGGTTTCGTCACCGGCACCCTGGCCGGCTGGCCGCTCGCCGACCGGCTCGCCTTCGCCGGCCTCACCGCCGCCCTCTCCGTCCAGGAGTTCGGCGGCTCCCTCTCCGCGCCGGGCTGGTCCGAGATCGGCGCCTGGTGGCGCAAGGTCCACTCCGTCGCGGGCCAGGACCCGACCGCCCTCGACCGGTACGCGTTCCTCGCCGGACTGGTACCGGAGGAGGAGCCGGGCGGCGGCAGCCCCTGGCCGCTGCGCCGGGCGGTGCCGACGATCGGGTTCGGCAGGTCCACCTAGGGGTGCGGGCCGCGCGCCCGGTACGCGGCCGGTCCGGGTGAACGTTCCTGCTCAGCCGCCGCAGCGCACCTCTCAGCGGGCCTCCGCCCGCTCCACCACACCGCCGACCACGTCCCGTACAGCCTCGAAGACCGCCTCGGGCAGTGTGCCGAGCGGAGTCAGCGCCAGAGCGCGCAGGATTCGGCCGGTGTCCGGGTCGTAGGGGACGGTCTCGCTGAGCACGTCGTAGCCGTCGCGGACGGCGACCCGTAGGACCGGTGTGTCCGTGCCCTCCGCCGGGCCCACGGCCGCCGCGACCACGAAGGGGACCCCGCCCCGCAGCTGATCGGTCAGCTTGCGGTAGCCGGTGGCCACCGGCTCGGGCCAGCGCAGGCTCAGCAGCAGCGGCTTCTTCGCGAGGAGTTCGGCGAGGTCGGTCTCGACGGGGCCGTCCTGCTCCAGGACCAGCGCACGGGCGTCCAGCACCAGCGCGGCCGGGAGCAGACAGCGCAGCGTGCTGCCGACTATGTTGCCGCCGACCGTCGCGGCCCTGCGCACCGCACCGGTGCCCACCCCGCCCGCGGCCCCGCGCAGCACCTCGGGCACCCGCTCGTCGATCTGGTGCAGCAGCACGGCCGAGCCCAGCGTCCCGTCCCCGATCACCTTCGCCTCGGGCACCTCACGCAAGGACATCGCCTGCTCGGGGAAACCGTCCCGTTGCCAGTCCGCCCAGACCAGGGTCGCCCCACCGACGGGCACCGCCCCCTCGGCCAGGCACGACTGTGCTTCGGACACGGACCTGGGCAGACGCACGTGCACAGCGGCCGACCTGCTTTCCCTGCAAGGCTCAGTTGGCGGACACAGCGCATTGTCCTGACAAGCGAGGGGGCGCGAACAGGGCTCACGGCGGCACCCCGCGCGCCTCCCCTGCGCCCGACACGCGGCCGGAACAAGGACCACCACCCCGCTCCGCCCCCGCGCCACGCCCGGATTTCGTGGCCCGACGGTCACCGAAAAGCCCTACGGCGTTGTCAGTGGCCCGGCGTACCCTGGAAACCACCAGGCCGCCCTTGTGGCGGGCGAGTCGATCCAGGAGGACGAGCAAGGCCACAGAGCCGGCCCATGACTCAGACACCCACAGCTCACACCCCCGCGCGGGAGCAGGCGAGAGCACAGTTCACGGTCCCCGCCCAGCACCCGATGGTCACCGTCCTGGGGTCAGGGGACGCCCTCCTGCGCGTGATCGAAAGGGCCTTCCCGGCGGCCGACATCCACGTCCGGGGCAATGAGATCAGCGCGGCCGGCGACGCCCGTGAAGTCGCCCTCGTCCAGCGCCTGTTCGACGAGATGATGCTGGTGCTCCGCACCGGGCAGCCGATGACGGAGGACGCAGTGGAACGCTCGATCGCCATGCTCAGGGCGAGCGAGAACGGGGATGGCCCTGAGGAGACACCGGCCGAGGTGCTCACCCAGAACATCCTGTCCTCGCGAGGCCGCACGATCCGCCCCAAGACCCTCAACCAGAAGCGGTACGTCGACGCGATCGACAAGCACACGATCGTCTTCGGCATCGGTCCCGCGGGCACCGGCAAGACCTACCTCGCCATGGCCAAGGCCGTCCAGGCCCTCCAGGCCAAGCAGGTCAACCGCATCATCCTCACCCGCCCGGCGGTGGAGGCGGGCGAGCGCCTCGGCTTCCTCCCCGGCACCCTGTACGAGAAGATCGACCCGTACCTGCGCCCCCTGTACGACGCGCTGCACGACATGCTCGACCCGGAGTCCATCCCGAAGCTGATGGCGGCGGGCACGATCGAGGTCGCGCCGCTGGCGTACATGCGCGGTCGCACGCTCAACGACGCCTTCATCATCCTGGACGAGGCCCAGAACACGAGCCCCGAGCAGATGAAGATGTTCCTCACCCGGCTCGGCTTCGAGTCGAAGATCGTGATCACCGGTGACGTGACGCAGGTCGACCTGCCGAGCGGCACGAAGTCGGGGCTGCGGCAGGTGCAGGACATCCTGGAGGGGCTCGACGACGTGCACTTCTCCCGCCTGTCGTCGGCGGACGTCGTCCGGCACAAGCTGGTCGGCCGTATCGTCGACGCGTACGAGAAGTACGACAGCGAGAACGGTACGGAGAACGGCACCCACAAGGGTGCCCGTGACAAGCGGAAGTAGATCAGCACGACCATGTCGATCGACGTCAACAACGAGTCCGGAACCGAGGTCGACGAGCAGGCGATCCTCGACATCGCCCGCTATGCCCTCGCGCGGATGCGCATCCACCCGCTCTCCGAGCTCTCGGTGATCGTCGTGGACGAGAACGCCATGGAGCAGCTCCACATCCAGTGGATGGACCTGACCGGGCCGACCGATGTCATGTCCTTCCCGATGGACGAGCTGCGTCCGCCGAGCAAGGACGACGAGGAGCCCCCGCAGGGGCTGCTCGGTGACATCGTCCTGTGCCCGGAGGTCGCCGCGAAGCAGGGCGCCGAGGCCGAGACGCAGCACACCATGGACGAGGAGCTCCAACTCCTCACCGTCCACGGTGTGTTGCACCTCCTCGGCTACGACCACGAGGAGCCGGACGAGAAGGCCGAGATGTTCGGCCTGCAGGCCGCCATCGTGGACGGCTGGCGCGCGGAGAAGGGCCACACCGGCCCCTCCCCGGCGCCGACGGTCTCCTAGGGCACCGGGTCACCTCATCCCATGAGTCCTCAGATCGTCGTCGGGGCCATCGCCCTTGTCGTTGTCGCCTGGCTCGCCGCCTGCGCGGAGGCGGGCCTCGCGCGCGTCTCCAGCTTCCGCGCCGAGGAGGCCGTACGGTCCGGCCGGCGCGGCAGCGCGAAACTCGCGCAGGTCGCCGCCGACCCGACCCGCTATCTCAACGTCGCGCTGCTGGTGCGGGTGGCCTGCGAGATGGCCGCCGCCGCGCTCGTCACCTACGAGTGCCTGCACGTCATCCACGGCACAGCGCCCGCGCTGCTCGCCGCGATCGGCGTCATGGTCCTCGTGTCGTACGTCGCGGTGGGGGTCTCCCCGCGCACGATCGGCCGCCAGCACCCGCTGAACACGGCCACGGCGGCGGCGTACGTGCTGCTGCCGCTCGCGCGGATCATGGGCCCGATCCCGTACCTCCTGATCCTCATCGGCAACGCGCTCACGCCCGGAAAGGGTTTCAGGCGCGGCCCGTTCGCGTCCGAGGCCGAGCTGCGGGCGCTGGTGGACCTCGCCGAGAAGGAATCGCTGATCGAGGACGAGGAGCGCCGCATGGTGCACTCCGTCTTCGAGCTGGGCGACACCCTCGTGCGCGAGGTGATGGTCCCGCGCACCGACCTCGTCGTCATCGAGCGCTACAAGACGATCCGCCAGGCCCTCACCCTCGCGCTCCGCTCCGGCTTCTCGCGCATCCCGGTGACGGGCGAGAGCGAGGACGACATCGTCGGGATCGTGTATCTGAAGGACCTGGTCCGCAAGACGCACATCAGCCGCGACGCCGAGTCCGAGCTGGTCTCGACGGCCATGCGCCCCGCGACCTTCGTCCCGGACACGAAGAACGCCGGTGACCTGCTGCGCGAGATGCAGCAGGAGCGCAACCACGTCGCCGTCGTCATCGACGAGTACGGCGGCACGGCCGGCATCGTCACCATCGAGGACATCCTCGAGGAGATCGTCGGCGAGATCACCGACGAGTACGACCGCGAACTCCCCCCGGTGGAGGAGCTGGGCGACGACCGCTACCGCGTCACCGCCCGCCTCGACATCGGAGACCTCGGCGAGCTGTACGGCTTCGAGGCCTACGACGACGAGGACGTCGAGACGGTCGGCGGCCTCCTCGCGAAGGCCCTGGGCCGGGTCCCCATCGCCGGCGCCTCCTCGGTCGTGGAACTGCCCGACGGACGGGAACTGCGCCTCACGGCGGAGGCATCGGCGGGCCGCAGGAACAAGATCGTCACGGTGCTGGTGGAGCCGGTGGACCCGGCCGAGCCGCCCGAGGAGGAGACGAAACCGGAGTGAGTCCCGAGCAACTGCGCGCGTTCTGCCTGTCGTTCAACGCGACGGTCGAGGAGTTCCCCTTCAACCCGGACACCTCCGTCTTCAAGGTCCTGGGCAAACTCTTCGCCCTCACCCGCCTGGACGCGACCCCCCTCACGGTCAACCTCAAGTGCGACCCGGAGGACGCGATCCGGCTCCGCGAGGAGTACGAGGGGCTGATCATCCCCGGCTACCACATGAACAAGCGGCACTGGAACACGGTGACGGTGGACGGACAGCTCCCGGACCGGTTGGTCCGGGAGCTGGTGGAGGACTCGTACGACCTCGTCGTCGCCGGTCTACCGCGCGCCGAACGGCTCCGCCTCGACCGCCCCTGACCCGGCCCGCCGCGACCGCAGTCCTACGGCCACCAGCACCGCCGCCCCCAGCAGGATCGCCGCGTCGATGCCCACCACGGTGTGGACCCCCGCCATCAGATCGCCGGACGTGGTGGCGAGGACGCCCAGGAGGGGGATGCCGACGGTGATGCCGACCTGCTGGGTGGAGGTCACCAGGCCGGTGGCCAGGCCCTGTTCCTCGTCGGGGACGCCCGAGGTGACCGTGAGGCCGTAGGAGATGATCGCGCCCAGGTGGCACATGCTCGCCAGGGAGACGGCGGCCGTGGCCACCCAGACCGACCAGGTGTGGGCGTTCAGGGTCAGCAGGGCGCCGGTCAGGACCGCCTGGCCGGTGAGCGAGGCGACCAGGGTGCGGCGGGCGCCGACGCGGCCGATGACCTTCGGGGCGCAGACGCCCGCGACCGCCGAGAGGATGCCCTGGACGCCGAAGACCAGGCCCGTCTCGAAGGACGACAGGTGCAGGATCTCCTGGAGGTACAGGGTCAGGACGAAGACCACCGTCGACATCATCGAGAAGGTGACCAGGCCGCCCAGGTTGCCCCACGCCACCGTGCGGCGGCGCAGCATCGGGAGCGAGACCAGCGGCTGGGGCGTCCGGGACTCGATGGACACGAAGGCCGCCAGGAGCAGGACGCCCGCGATCAGGGTGACGACGACGTCGGTGCGGGCGAAGCCGTGGTCCGCCGCCGTCGAGAGGGCGTAGATCAGGGACAGGAGTCCTGCCGTGACCGTGATCGCGCCGGGGACGTCCAGGCGCGGGCGGTCCGGGGTGCGGGACTCGGGGAGCAGGGTGGGGGCCAGCGGGAGGACCAGCACCGCGAACAGGGTCAGCAGGGCCATCGTCGAGCGCCAGCCGAACGCGTCGGTCAGGACACCGCCCGCCACCATGCCGACGGTGAAGCCGAGCGAGAGCAGGGTGCCGGAGATGCCGAGCGCGCGGTCGCGGGCCGGGCCCTCGGGGAACGTGGTGGTGAGCAGGCTCATCCCGGTCGGTACGATCGCCGCCGCGCCCAGACCCTGCAGCGCCCGGCCCGTCAGGAACGACGCCGGGTCCCAGGCGAAGGTCGCCAGCAGTGAGGCCGCGCCGAACAGGGCCAGGCCGGTGAGGAACAGCCGGCGACGGCCGTAGAGGTCGCCGATACGGCCGAACAGCAGCAGGAAGCCGCCGGACGGCAGCGCGAACGCGGTGACCGCCCACTGGAGACCGGACTGGCTCATGCCGAGGTCGGCGCCGAGCGTGGGCAGCGCCACGTTGAGGACGGAGAAGTCCAGGGCGACCATGAACTGGGCCGCGCAGAGGACGAAGAGGACGAGTTTGTCGCGGGTCGAGAGGCGGGGTTCGCCGAGGGGTTCGTGGACGGGAGTGGTGGTGTCGGTCGCCATGTGTCGAGCTTCCCGGCGCCGGAATAGCCGTGGGGAGCCGCAAGTTGTGCTGGTGGTGGCACCACCAGTCAGCGCGAGGGGGATGTGTACGTGACTGAGGACGCCCTGAAGAGCCGTCGGCTGAGCGAACTGCGCGAGTTCCTGATGAGCCGCCGGGCCCGGGTCTCCCCGGCCGAGGCGGGGCTGCCGGACGGCGGGGCGCGGCGCCGCACGCCGGGGCTGCGCCGGGAGGAGGTCGCCGTGCTCGCGGGCGTGGGCGCCTCCTGGTACCAGTGGCTGGAGCAGGGGCGGGACATCTCGGTGTCGCCGCAGGTCCTCGACTCCGTCGCCCGGGTGCTGCGGCTGAGCAACGTCGAGCGCCGCCATCTGTACGTCCTGGCCGGGCTGAACCCGCCCGCGCCGGAGCCCGCGGCCGATCACGGGTGCGAGGGGATACGGCGGCTGATCGACGCGTGGATGCCGTTCCCGGCGCACATCATGGACCGCTACTACAACTGCGTGATGTACAACGAGGCGGCCGGCTGGGTGCTCGGCATGCGGCCCGAGAACACCCAGAACTGCCTTGTCGACTTCTTCACCGACCCGCTCTACCGGGCCCGTTCGCAGAGCTGGGAGCAGAACGCTCGCATGGTCGTCGCGCAGTTCCGGGCGGCGTGCGCGGACCGGCCCGACGACGAGGGGCTGCAGGAGGTGCTGGCCGAAGTGGCCGCCGTCAGCCCGGAGTTCACCGAGCTGTGGGCGCGTCGGGACATCCTGGACGCGGGCGTGGTCCGCAAGGAACTCGACCATGAGCTGGTGGGGCTGCTGTGCGTGGAGTCGACGGCGTTGCGGGTGCCGGCGCGGCCGGATCTCACGATCGTGCTGCACACGCCGTTGGACGAGGCGAACACGGTGGGCAAGCTGGAGTGGCTGGCGTCCCCCGAGGGGCGGCGCGGGTCGATGTACCCCGTGGCGGGATGAGTTCCCCGGCCCTTCGTATGCTCTGTCCATGACCGACAGCAGCGCGCTTGACCCCGAGGACCGCAAGATCGTCACCCTGGCCCGCTCCGCGCGGGCCCGCAACGGTGTGCCGGAGGGCGCGGCCGTACGGGACGAGACGGGACGTACGTATGTCGCGGGGACGGTAGCCCTCGACTCCCTGTCCCTGAGCGCGCTGCGGACGGCCGTGGCGATGGCGGTGGCGTCCGGGGCGAAGTCGCTGGAGGCGGCGGCGGTGGTGACAGAGGCGGAGTCCGTCCCGGCAGAGGATCTGGCGGCCGTACGGGACCTGGGCGGCCCGGAGACCCCGGTGCTGGTGGCTTCGCCGGACGGTGTAGTCCGGCTAACCGTCCCCGCCGGCTGAGGTGACACTGGGGGCTACGCCCCCAGACCCCCATCGGCCCTGAAGGGGCCTCGTCCTCAAACGCCGGACGGGCTGAGTATTGCCGGCCTGTGCTGAAAGGCTGGACGAGGCTGAGTGATGCTGGCCTGTGCTGAAAGGCTGGACGAGGCTGAGTATTGCCGACGTGTGCTGGAGGGCTGGACGGGGCTGAGTATTACCGACCTGCGCTGCAAGGCTGGACGCGTTGCCCACGGAGATCGACGCGCTCAAGATCAAGCCCCGCCGCGCAAAACTCAGCCCCTCCGGCGTTTGAGGAGCGGGGTCTGGGGCGGAGCCCCAGAGGGATGGGACGGGTAGGGGCGGCGGGGGCGAGAAAAGCTCGCGGAACCCCAGACCACCCCCCCTTAGAAGCCCAGCTTCCGCAACTGCCGAGGGTCCCGCTGCCAGTCCTTCGCCACCTTCACATGAAGGTCGAGAAACACCGGCGTACCGAGCAACGCCTCGATCTGCTTACGCGACTTGATACCGACCTGCTTCAGCCGCGCACCCTTCGGCCCGATGATGATGCCCTTCTGGCTGGGCCGCTCGATGTAGACGAACGCGTGGATGTCGAGAAGCGGCTTGTCGGCGGGCCGGTCCTCGCGAGGCAGCATCTCCTCGACCACGACGGCGATGGAGTGCGGCAGCTCGTCCCGCACCCCCTCCAGCGCGGCCTCGCGAATCAGCTCCGCGATCATGACCTGCTCGGGCTCATCGGTGAGATCGCCCTCGGGGTAGAGGGCGGGGCCCTCCGGGAGCAGCGGGATCAGCAGATCCGCCAGCAGATCCACCTGCTGGTCCGCGACCGCCGAGACCGGCACGATCTCCGCCCACTCGAACCCCAGCTCCTTGCCGAGCTGATCGATGGCGATCAGCTGCTCGGCAAGCGTCTTCGAGTCCACGAGGTCGGTCTTCGTGACGATCGCGATCTTCGGCGTCTTCTTGATGGACGCGAGTTCCTTGGCGATGAACCGGTCACCGGGACCGAGCTTCTCGTTCGCCGGGAGGCAGAAGCCGATGACGTCGACCTCGGCCCACGTGGTGCGGACGATGTCGTTGAGCCGCTGACCGAGCAGCGTGCGCGGCTTGTGGAGCCCCGGGGTGTCCACGAGGATCAGCTGCGCGTCCGGCCGGTGGACGATGCCGCGGACCGTGTGCCGCGTGGTCTGCGGCTGGTTGGCGGTGATCGCCACCTTCTGGCCGACCAGAGCATTCGTAAGGGTGGACTTGCCCGCGTTGGGGCGGCCCACGAAGCAGGCGAAGCCGGCGCGGTGAGGGGCCTCCGACGACGCGGACGGCTTGGATGACGGGGTACGAACGCTCATGGCGCCCATTGTCCCTGATCCACAAGCCCCCGCCGCACAACAGTCCACCCGTGCCCCTCACGGTGAGCTTTCAGAAACCCTGCCGCAATGAAACGTCACGGAAACACCCCCGTGCACAACCGGAAACCCGAGCCGGTGACCCTCTGACGAGCCCCCACACCGTTGGAGACGACCGTGACCCTCTCCGTCACCGAAGCCGCCGCGCATGTCGACACCGGCGACACCGCCTGGCTGCTCGCCGCGACCGCCCTCGTCCTGCTGATGACCCCGGGCCTGGCCCTGTTCTACGGCGGCATGGTCCGCACGAAGAGCGTCCTGAACATGCTGATGATGAGCTTCGTGTCGATCGCGCTGGTCACGGTGGTGTGGCTGGCCGCCGGTTACTCGCTCGCGTTCGGCGACGACGTCGGCGGCGGCCTGATCGGCGGTCTGCAGCACGCCGGCATGGCGGGCCTCGGCCCGGACAGCGTGCACGGCACGGTCCCCACGCTCCTCTTCGCCACCTTCCAGCTGACCTTCGCGATCATCACGGCCGCGCTGATCAGCGGCGCGGTCGCGGACCGGGTGCGGTTCGGGGCGTGGCTGGTGTTCGTGCCGGTCTGGGCGCTCCTCGTATACGTTCCCGTCGCGCACTGGGTGTGGGGTCCGGGTGGCTGGATCGCGGCGCACCTCGGCGCCCTCGATTTCGCGGGCGGTCTGCCGGTCGAGATCACCTCGGGCGCCTCGGGCCTGGCCCTGTGCCTGGTGATCGGCCCGCGTCTCGGCTTCAAGAAGGACGCGATGCGACCGCACAACCTCCCCATGGTGATGCTGGGCGCGGGTCTGCTCTGGTTCGGCTGGTTCGGCTTCAACGCCGGTTCCGCGCTCGGCGCCAACGGCCTCGCCGCCGCTGCCTTCCTCAACACCCTCACCGCGGGCTGCACCGGCCTCCTCGGCTGGCTCTTCGTCGAGCAGAAGCGCGACGGCCACCCCACCACCCTGGGCGCCGCGTCCGGCGCGGTCGCGGGCCTGGTCGCGATCACCCCGTCCTGCGGCTCGGTCTCCCTGCTCGGCGCACTGGTCGTCGGCCTGGCCGCCGGTGCCGTCTGCTCGTACGCGGTCGGCTGGAAGTTCAAGCTGAACTACGACGACTCGCTCGACGTCGTCGGCGTCCACCTGGTCGGCGGCGTCATCGGCACCCTCCTGATCGGCGTCTTCGCCGTCACCTCCATGACCACCGGCCCCGAGGGCCTCCTCTACGGCGGCGGGCTCGCCCAGCTCGGCAAGCAGCTGGTGGCCGTGGCCGCCGTGGGGGCGTACGCGTTCCTCGTGACGTACGGCATCGGGAAGCTGCTCGACCGGGCGATGGGGCTGCGGGCGAGCGAGGAGGAGGAGCGGACCGGGCTCGACCTTACGGTGCACGCCGAGAGCGCATACGATCACGGCGTCCTGGGCCACGGAGCCCCGGTCGGCGCCACCCTCCCCTCCGCTCAGAAGGTCAGCAACCAGGCATGAAGCTCATCACCGCGATCGTCAAGCCGTACCGCCTCGACGAGGTCAAGACGGCGCTCCAGGAGCTCGGCGTGCAGGGCCTGACCGTCACCGAGGCCAGCGGCTACGGCCGGCAGCGCGGCCACACCGAGGTGTACCGCGGCGCCGAGTACCGCGTCGACCTCGTCCCCAAGGTGCGGATCGAGGTCGTCGTCGACGACGCGGACGCGGACGCCGTGATCGACGCGATCGTCAAGGCCGCGCAGACGGGGAAGATCGGGGACGGGAAGGTGTGGTCGATCCCGGTCGAGACGGTCGTACGGGTTCGGACGGGCGAACGCGGCCCCGACGCGCTCTGACCGCCAGCGCGCCCCCGACGAACCCGACCGCGAGCAGCAGCGCCGCCGCGAGCCACGGCAGCGCGAAGAACGACGCGCTCGCCGACTGCTTCGTGCCCGGCGCGCTCGCGGTCAACGTGACGTCCCCCCAGTCGAGTTGGGGCGACCCCTTCCACGGCTCGGTCAGCTTCACGCGCTGCCCGGGCAGCAACTCGGCCGGGATACGGGTCAGTCCGCGCGACAGCAGGGTACGGCCGAACAGGCCCTGCGCCTTCAGGGTCACCTTCGGGTCGAGGGTGACGTTCCCGGTGTTGTGCAGCGTGTAGGAGATCGTGGCGTCGCTGTCCCCCAACCCCGGTACCAGCGGCTGGTGATGGGACACCCGCACGTGTTCCACGGCGAGGGCGGGGAGGGTGGGTCCGCTGACCCGGAGGTAGACGCGGGCGCCGACGGCCCGCTGCACGCCGAGGGCCAGGGAGCCGTCGCCCTTGTCGACGCGCTCGTCGAGGGCGACCAACGCGCCCGGGTGGTCGCCCGGTTCGGCCCCTTCGGGCACGTGCAGGGTGAACGGCACGGCAACCGCCTTGTGGGCGGGGACGGTCACCCGGGACCTGGCGGGCTTCGCCCAGGCGCCCACCCCGCGCATCCTCTCCGTCATCGTCCGCACGGCGAACCCGCCGTCACGCGCGGTGTTGTAGGCGTCGGCCGCGTACAGCCGGAAGGTGAGCGGCTTCGCCGTCTTGTTGGCGACGACCACCTTGTCCCGGATGGTCTGGCCGGGGTCGGCGGAGAGATAGAAGTACGGCCGCGCGGCGATCTGCGAGGCGGCCGGGTAGACGGACCAACTGCCGTTGTCCGCCGCGTGGGTGGAGGGCGCGGCGAGCACGCCGAAACAGAGGCTCAGGAGGAGGACGTACAGCTTGCGCATGGGTGCGGACCCCCACGGACGAGGTATGGCGGTCGGGCGGGTGCGGGCGCCCGGCCACCGGAGGTGAGAAGGACGGTCAGGTGAGCGTGAGCGTCAGAACGCCGGAGTACGAGCCCGGAGGCGTGAACGCCGGTACGTCCAGGGAGAGTCCGGCGTCGACGGTGAACTGACCGCCGGTGAGCGTGCCGTCGGGCGTGGACGCGAGCGTCGCTCCCGAGGTGCCCACCGTGCCCGCCGAACCGGCGGCACACGTGCTCGGGCTGCCCGCCTTGGTGGCACAGGCGGGGGTCCAACTCAGCTTCCCGGCATCGATCTTGGCGCCGGGACCGGTGAAGTCGGTGACCTTGCCGGTCAGGGACCAGCCCGCGGGTCCGCCGCGGAAGTCCTGGACCGTCACCGTGTTGAGGGCGCCCGTGGAGGCACCGCCCTTGCCGAAGTCGACCGCGGACAGACCCACGGCGTCCCCGGCCTGCGCCATGGACAGCGTGCCCGCCTTGACGGTCGTCGTCAGCTTCTGACTCCCGGGCGGAACGGGCGTGGTGTCGTTGACGACGTAGGCGGCGGGCCCGGCACCGAGGTCGTCGCTCCACGCGTTGCCCTCGTACGCCACGATCCCGGTGGTCGTCTTGTCGTTGACGACCAGCGAACCGCTGATGGCACCGCTCGCACTGGCCGTGACGGTCGCCGTGTCCGCGGTCTGCGCGGTACCGGACCGCCCGGCCAGGGTCACGGTGGCACCCGGGGTGAAGTTGCTGCCGGTCACGGTGACGCTGTCACCGGCGTTCCCGGAGGCCGAACCCAGGCTGATCGCACGGGTGTTGACCGGGGTGGTGGCGGTCGCGGTGACGGTCTCGGAGACCGGCGCCGGCGGGTTCGTCACCGTGCAGGGGGTGTCCAGCTCCAGGATGTAGCTGGTGTGGATGTTGTAGTCGCCGGGCGAGAGGGTGATCGCGCCCGGGGTGGTGACCGTGAAGGTGCCGGTCATGGAGAACGACGGGAAGGCGCCGTTGCCCGGCACCGGGTCGTTCTTCTTGGGCCCGGCCACCGTGACACTGCCGGTCTGGGCACCGCCGAGGGTGACCTTCCCGGTGGGCGTCATGATGTCGGCCGGCAGCGCGATCGCGGTCGGGTTGCTGGCGGCGGGCTTGACCACCGTGTACGTCACGGTGACGGTGTCGCCGACCTTCGGCGCGGTGTTGTCCACCGTGATCGCGGCGGTCGTGGTGCCGTCGATCGGCGGGATGCCCGCGACCGCCGGCGGGATGCAGTGCGTCGGGAAGTCCACGTTCGTGGACGCACCGGCCGGACAGGCCAGCGCACCGCCGGTGGCGACCGCGAGCGCGGTCACCCCCAGCAGTGACGCCCAACGGCGTCTTCGGGATGTCGTAGCCATGACTGTGCCCCCTCCTGAGGACGGTGGGCACAGCGGCTCGTCCGCGCCCACAGGGGGCATTGATGTGGGGATCGCGTGAGAAGTCAATGGAGACGGGCAAACAAACTGATGGGCCGTCAGTTCCTGCTCAACGGCGGGAACCGACGGCCCAGTTGGGGCCGTGGGGGGAAATTCTCAGTCGAACACGAACGGGCCCGGCGACTGCGGCGCGGTGGCCGTGCAGGTCACGGCGACGCCGAAGATGGTCATCTGCAGCGAGCCGCCGTACGACTCCAGGCTGTCACCGGAGGCGACGGTGCCACTGAGCGGGCCGACGGTGACGGGGTCGCCGGTGGCCATGGCCGGGTTCTTCGTCCCGCTGAAGACGGTGGTGCCACCGCTCGCGTTCACGAAGGTGAAGGTGGAGGAGATGGAGTCCTGCGACAGGGGGAGCGGGGCGGTGATGGACGACGTGACGGTGACCGTCGCCGCCGTACCGTCCTGCGTGGCCGTGATCGTGGCCGCGCCGCCGCCGAAGATGCCGCAGTCCGCGGTGATCGTCGCCGTCTGGGGAGTGACGGCGAGCGCACTGGGCGCGAACGCCAGCGAGGCGGCCGCGAGGACCCCCGTCACCAGTGCCGCACCGGTGCCGATCCGCTTGCTTCCGAGCTTGCCTTTCATGGGTCTGGTTCCCTTCCCGTGTCTGGGAATGCCATGTGGGGACGGACGGAGAACACCTCAGAAACGCCCGCGAGCGCGGTGCGGTACGCCACACGAGCCAGAATCTGACGGTCCGTCGGAACTTACGGTTCCATTGATGCGCGGGGGACGGGGGAGGGCAAGGGCGAAATCCGGACGGGAAACTTCCGGACACGCGCCGTCGGCGTTCTTCTTCGCGATCAGGGCGTCGGCGCGGGGGACATGTCCTGGAGGCCGATCACCCTCAGCAGTTGCAGGCGTTCGTGCGACTCCGTGCCGGGGCGGGCCGTGTGGATGATCAGAAGGTGGTGGGCGTCCTGGTTCAGGAGGATCTCGCAGTCCAGCTCCAGGAGACCCACCAGCGGGTGACGGAAGCGCTTGGTGGACTGGCGGCGGACGGCCACCTCGTGCTCCTCCCACAGACGGGCGAACTCCTCGCTGGACGAAAGGAGTTCGGCCACCAGCGCGGCCGGCTCGGGATCGTCGGGGCGGGCCGCGGCCACCGCCCGCAGGTTCGCCACATGGAGACGGGCGTGCTCGGGCACGTCCTCCGGCGGGAACATCTCCCGGGCGGCCGGGTCCAGGAAGAACCGCCGGAGCAGGTTGCGCTCCCGGGGCGGCCTCGCCAGCGCGTCACCCGACAGCGCCCGCGACATCGCGTTCTGCGCGATCATCTCGCCGCAGTCGCTCGACACGTGTGCCGGGGTGTCGTGCAGCCGGTCCAGCACCAGGAGCAGGCCCGGGCGCAGATGCCCGGACGGGGCGCCCCGGCGCGGCGGCTCCTCACCGGTCAGGTGGAACAGGTGGTCGCGTTCGTCGTCCGTCAGGCGCAGCGCCCGCGCGAGCGCCGTCAGCATCTGGCGGGACGGCCGCGGGCCACGTGACTGCTCCAGCCGCGTGTAGTAGTCCACGGACATACCGGCCAGCTGGGCCACCTCCTCGCGGCGCAGCCCGGGCGTACGGCGGCGGGCGCCGGCCGTGAGGCCCACGTCGGCGGGGTCCAGGCGGGCCCGGCCCCGGCGCAGGAAGTCGGCGAGTTCGGCTCGGTTCACCCTTCCAGGGTGCGCCCGTCCGCCCGGCTTATCCAGGGACCGCCGATCCCCTGATCGGAAGGGCTCTCCCGGTACGGGCCGAGCTGTCCAAAGCTGGTCGGAGACGAGAGGAGCACGACATGCTGACACTGGTGACAGGCTCGACAGGACAGGTCGGACGCCGCTTCGTACCGAGGCTGCTGGCGCAGACCAGGCCGGGGGAGCGGGTACGGGTACTGGTCCGGGACGCGGCCCGCGGCGAACGGTTCGCGGAGCTGGGCGCCGAGGTCGTACTCGGTGATCTGCGCGACGAGGACGCCCTCGGCAAGGCGGTCTCCGGCGTCGACGCGGTGGTGAACGTCGCCGCGTCCTTCCGGGGCGTACCGGACGACGAGGCCTGGGCCGTCAACCACACCGCCGCGGTCGCCCTCGGCCACGCGGCACTGACCTCGGGCGTTGGCCGCTTCGTCCAGGTCAGCACCGGGATGATCTACGGCTCGGGGCGCGGCCGCCCCCTGACCGAGGAGGACGAGAGCCGCCCCGGCGGCCAGATGTGGGGCGCGTACAACGAGTCGAAGGTGGCGGCGGAGCGGGAACTCCTCGCGCTCACCGACATGGACGTCCGCGTCGCCCGGCTTCCGTTCGTCTACGGCGAGGGCGACCCCCACCTGGCCAACGCCCTCCAGTGGGCGGCGCACTGGGCCTCGAACCAGCGCCTCCACATGGGCCACCACGCGGATGTCGCCCAGGGCCTCCTGCGCATCCTGCACGCCCCGGGGATCGCCGGCCGCGTCTACAACATCGCCGACGACGCCCCGGTCACCGCGGTCGACGTCCACCTGCTCAACGGCGTCGAGATCCCCGCCGAACTCGCACAGAACACGGACCCGGACCCCTGGTTCGGCATCATGTCCACGGACCGCATCCGCCGCGAACTGGGCTACCGCCCGATGTTCCCGACGGCGTGGTCGGCACGGGACGCCGGAGTGCTCTGACGCAGGCCCACGGCCTCAGTCCACCCCCCGAATCCGCCGCACCAGCAACGCCCCCGCCATCCCGATCACCGCGGACACCAGATACAGCACCCGGTACCCGCCCAGATACGTCACGATCGGCGCGGCGAGGGCGGGGGCGGCGACCTGGGGGAGGGCGTTGGCGACGTTGATGACGCCGAGGTCCTTGCCGCGGTCCAGGGCCTTCGGGAGCACGTCCGTCATCAGGGCGAAGTCGACCGACGTGAAGACGCCGAACCCGATGCCCAGGACCGCCGCAGCGGTGATCGCGCCCGGCCAGGTCTGCCAGCCCGCGAGGACCGCCGTCGCGACCGCCATCAGCACGCCGGACCAGATCACGAACGGCTTGCGGCGGCCGACCCGGTCGGACCACACCCCGCCGACCACGACCGTGGCCAGCAGCGTCAGACCGTTCACCGCCGTGAGGATCAGGACGCCCTGGTCGGGGTCGTGGTAGTGCAGCCGGTCACGCAGGTAATACAGCAGGTACAGCAGCACCAGCGCGTTGCTCAGGTTGATCAGGAAGCGGGTCAACCACGCCCAGCCCAGGTCCGGGTAGCGGCGCGGGCTCAGCCAGAACCCCCGCACGAAACCCGGCCAGGACCACACCGGCCGTGCGGCGGGCGGCAGGTGGAGATCCTTGTACCGCAGCACGTACGGCAGCACACCCACCGCCGTGAACACCGCGCACGCCACATAACCCGCGCCGATGCCCCCGGCCGCCGTCGCGAGACCCGTCCCGCCGACCACGCCCAGGATCTGCGCGGCACCCAACCAGCCGCCCACAGAGCCCCGTTGGAGTCGCGGCACCCGGTCCGGCACGGCCGCCGTGATCGCCGCGAAGGCCGCGTTCAGGGTGAGCTGGACCAGACACCAGCCCGCCGCCATCGTCCACACCCCGCCCGCACCCGCGAGCAGCAGCAACGACAGCGCCCCGCCCGCGGCCCCGCCGACGATCCACGGCGTCCGGCGCCCCCACCGCGCCGTCGTCCGGTCGGACAGCGCGCCGAAGAGCGGATTGGCGACCAGCGACACCAGCGCGCCCGCGCCGGTCACCCAGGCGAGCATCGTCTCCTTGGACATGCCGGTGCCGGGCGCGAAGTCCTTGGCCTGGGAGGCGAGCAGGATCTGCAGCGGGCCGTACCAGCCCACCCAGATCGCCCCGTTGGCGAGGGAGAGCGTGGACGTCCAGCCCCGGCCCACCCGTTCGACGGGCTCGGCGAGCGCGAGCCCCGAAGCGGCCGTGGCGGGAGCTGGGTTGCCGTCGTCCACCGAACTCCCCGTCGTCGTCATCTCTGCGCCCGCAGCATGCCCTGGAACCAGCCGTACGACGCCTTCGGGGTGCGCTCTTGCGTCTCGTAGTCGACGTGCACGAGGCCGAAGCGGCGCTCGTAGCCCTCCGCCCACTCGAAGTTGTCCAGCAGCGACCAGACGAAGTACCCGCGTACGTCCACGCCGGCTTCCAACGCCCGGTGCAGCGCCCGGACATGGCCGTCGAGGTAGGCGATCCGGTCCTGGTCGTCGATGCCGTCGTAGGAGCAGCCGTTCTCGGTGATGACGACGGGCGGGAGGCGGTCGCCGTAGCGGTCGCGGAAGGTGGTGAGGAGTTCGGTCAGGCCCTCGGGGACCACCGGCCAGCCGAAGTCCGTGACCGGGACGTCCTCGATCTCCCTTACGGAGAAGGGGAGTTCGGCGGGGAGCGTGAGGCCGCCGAACTCGATCTCCGCGCCCTGGGGCGCCCCGACCCGGCTCGGCGCGTAGTAGTTGACGCCGTACCAGTCGATCGGCTCGGCGATCACCTTCAGGTCGGACTCGACGTCGCCCGGCATCAACTCGCCGAGCCCCGACGGGTATTCACCCAGCAGCAGGGGGTCGGCGAAGAGGCGGTTCAGGAGCAGGTCGTAGAAGTTCGCCGCCTCGATGTCCTCCGGCTCCTGCGAGGCCGGCCAGGTCGGGCCGTGCGAGTTGGCGATCCCGATGTCGGTGGCACCGGCCGCGCGCAGGGCCCGTACCGCCAGGCCGTGCGCCAGGAGTTGGTGATGGGCGACCGGCAGCGCGTCGAAGAGCAGGGCCTTACCGGGGGCGTGCGCGCCCAGCGCGTGCCCCAACAACGTGTGTTCCGCGGGCTCGTTGAGGGTGATCCACTTCTTCACCCGGTCACCGAGACGCTCGGCGACGACGGCCACGTACTCCGCGAAGCGGGACGCCGTGTCCCGCCGCAACCAGTCCTGGGTGACCGGGAGATCCCAGTGGAACAGGGTCGGGACCGGCCGTACGCCCGCCGCGCACAGGTCGTCGACGAGGCGGTCGTAGAAGTCGAGGCCGCCGGGGGAGTTCACCCGCGGCCAGGAGATCGAGAAGCGGTACGCGTCGACGCCCAGGTCGGCCAGGAGGGTCACGTCCTCACGGTGGCGGTGGTAGTGGTCGCAGGCCACCGCCGCTGTCGAGCCGTCCTTGATCCGGCCCGGCTCGGCCTCGAACCGGTCCCAGACGGACGGCTCGCGTTCGTCCGCCGCGCCCTCGATCTGATGGGCCGACGTCGAGACGCCCCAGAGGAATCCGGCCGGGAACCGAGGTGTCGGGTTGCCTGCATCAATCGCCATGCGCCGGATCATCGGTACCGGCGGTAACGGGTGTCAACGGGCGGGCGTGAACAAGCAGTTACGCCCGCCCGAGGACATCCGCTCAGGCGCCTTCCTTCAACACCCTTGAGATCAGCTCCCGTTGATCGTCGGTGAGCCGAGGGTCGGCCGTGTGCACCGTTTTCCCGTCCACCGTGATCTCGTAGTGGAAGCCGTCCGGGACGCCTGTCGTGGGCGCGCTGTGCCCGGCGGCGACCGCCCGTTCGGCCAGCGTGTGCCACTCGTGGGCGTCGGGCCGCGTCGAGGTGTCGACCTCGCCGCGGCGCTGGATACCGCCGAAACCACCCGTGCGCCGTACCTGAATACGCATGGGCCCCTGTCTAGTACGGATACGGGTCCGGCGCGACCGCCCCGCCTACGAGGTCGGCACTCCGACCTGTTCCCACGCCTTCGTCACGGCCTGCAACTCCTCGCCGGCGTCCCCGAACCGCGCCTTCGCCGCGGCCACCGTGAGCTTCGCGAAGTCCGCGAACAGGGCGTCCTTCTTCAGCTCGCCGCCGGTGAGGACGTCGTACCAGATCTGGCCCGCCTTCTCCCAGGCATGGCCGCCGATGGCGTCGGCGACCAGGTAGAAGGCGTGGTTGGGGATGCCGGAGTTGATGTGCACGCCGCCGTTGTCGCTGCCCGTGTTGACGAAGTCGTCCATCGTCGCGGGCTGCGGGTCCTTGCCGAGGGCGTCGTCGTCGTAGGCCGTGCCCGGCGCCTTCATGGAGCGCAGGGCGACGCCCGAGACGCGCGGGGCGAGCAGGCCCGCGCCGATCAGCCAGTCGGCGTCGGCGGCGGTCTGGCCGAGCGTGTACTGCTTGATGAGCGAGCCGAAGACGTCGGAGACCGACTCGTTCAGGGCGCCGGACTGGCCGTAGTAGGTGAGGTTCGCGCTGTACTGCGTGACGCCGTGGGTGAGTTCGTGGCCGATGACGTCGACCGGGATGGTGAAGTCGAGGAACAGCTCGCCGTCACCGTCGCCGAACACCATCTGCTCGCCGTTCCAGAACGCGTTGTCGTACTTCACGTCGTAGTGGACGGACGCGTTGAGCGGCAGGCCCTGGCCGTCGATGGAGTGCCGGTTGAAGGCGTTGAGGTACAGCTCGAAGGTGGCCCCGAGTCCGGCGAAGGCGCGGTTGACGGTGGCGTCCTTGCCCGGGTCGGAGCTCTCGGCGCGCACCTTCTTCCCCGGCAGGTCCTGCTTGTGCCGGGCGTCGTAGATCGTGCGCTGCGGCTTGTCGGACGCGACCGGCGCGGCGATCGACGGGGCGCCGATGACGGTGGTCAGCCGGCGGTGGGTGCGCTCCCAGGCGTCGCGCTCCAGGGTCTGGCGGGCGGGACCGGAGAGGGCGGGGTCCTCGTGCTGGGCGAGCTTGTCGAGGACATGCGGCGGGACGATCGTGCAGAAGACGGGCTCGAAGCCCCCGTGAGTCGTCATGGTCGGCACCCTGGCACCGAGTGATGGAGATGTCACTACCGGCAACCATGATTGGTGGAAAACGCGGACATTCATCACAGGCTCGTAGCTCAGAGTGGTATACGACGGCGGATGTCCCGCATAGTGATACGGCCCCTCGCACGGCGCACGTCTCGGCTACTCTGCTGAACATCATGCGTATCGGGCTGCTTCTCCTTAGCTGCCGCGGCGAGGGCCTGTAGTCGAGGCCGACCCCCTCCCCGCGGAGTCTGGCGTTGCGCCGTCGGCCGTCCTTCAGGACACCACGAGGAGCCCACGCATCATGGCCCAGAGCGCCAATCGCCAGCAGCCCAGTTCCATGCCGATCCACAAGTACGGCCAGTACGACCAGGTCGACATCCCCGACCGCACCTGGCCCCAGCAGCGGATCACGGTCGCCCCCCGCTGGCTCTCCACCGACCTGCGCGACGGCAACCAGGCCCTGATCGACCCCATGTCACCGGCGCGCAAGCGCGCGATGTTCGACCTGCTGGTCAAGATGGGCTACAAGGAGATCGAGGTCGGCTTCCCGGCCTCCGGCCAGACCGACTTCGACTTCGTGCGCTCGATCATCGAGGACGAGGGCGCGATCCCGGACGACGTCACGATCTCCGTGCTGACCCAGGCCCGCGAGGACCTGATCGAGCGGACCGTGGAGTCCCTGAAGGGCGCCAAGCGCGCGACCCTGCACCTCTATAACGCGACCGCGCCCGTCTTCCGCCGCGTGGTCTTCCGCGGCTCCAAGGACGACATCAAGCAGATCGCCGTCGACGGCACCCGTCTGGTGATCGAGTACGCCGAGAAGCTGCTGGGCCCCGAGACCGAGTTCGGGTACCAGTACAGCCCCGAGATCTTCACGGACACCGAGCTGGACTTCGCGCTGGAGGTCTGCGAGGCGGTCATGGACGTCTGGCAGCCCGGCCCGGGCCGCGAGATCATCCTCAACCTGCCCGCCACGGTGGAGCGTTCGACCCCGTCGACGCACGCGGACCGCTTCGAGTGGATGGGCCGCCACCTGTCCCGCCGCGAGCATGTGGTGCTCTCCATCCACCCGCACAACGACCGCGGTACGGCCGTCGCCGCCGCCGAGCTGGCGCTGATGGCCGGCGCCGACCGCGTCGAGGGCTGCCTGTTCGGCCAGGGCGAGCGCACCGGCAACGTCGACCTGGTCACCCTGGGCATGAACCTGTTCTCGCAGGGCGTCGACCCGCAGATCGACTTCTCCGACATCGACGAGATCCGTCGTACGTGGGAGTACTGCAACCAGATGGAGGTCCACCCGCGCCACCCGTACGTGGGCGACCTGGTCTACACGTCCTTCTCCGGCTCCCACCAGGACGCCATCAAGAAGGGCTTCGACGCCATGGAGGCCGACGCCGCCGCCAAGGGCGTCACCGTCGACGACATCGAGTGGGCCGTCCCGTACCTGCCGATCGACCCGAAGGACGTCGGCCGCTCCTACGAGGCCGTCATCCGGGTCAACTCGCAGTCGGGCAAGGGCGGAATCGCGTACGTCCTGAAGAACGACCACAAGCTGGACCTGCCGCGCCGGATGCAGATCGAGTTCTCCAAGCTGATTCAGGCCAAGACGGACGCCGAGGGAGGCGAGGTCACCCCGAAGCAGATCTGGGCGACCTTCGAGGACGAGTACCTGCCGAACCCGGAGAACGCCTGGGGCCGGATCCAGGTGAAGACCGGCCAGTCGACCACCGACACCGACGGCGTGGACACGCTCAAGGTGGAGGCCACCGTCGACGGCGTCGACACCGTCCTCACCGGCTCCGGCAACGGCCCGATCTCCGCGTTCTTCGACGCCCTGGGCTCCGTCGGCATCGACGTACGGCTCCTGGACTACCAGGAGCACACGATGAGCGAGGGAGCCTCCGCGCAGGCCGCGTCGTACATCGAATGTGCGATCGACGACAAGATCCTGTGGGGAATCGGCATTGACGCGAATACGACACGTGCGTCCCTGAAGGCGGTCGTCTCGGCCGTCAACCGCGCCACCCGCTGAACCATCCTGACCGGCGGTTTACCCGTCGTCGAAGGGCCCCGTACGCCGGTCTCCGGCGGGCGGGGCCCCGTCGTTTCCCGGCCAATCCGTGTGCAGGTCACGGAGAGGTCTCGTCCGGGGTACTGACTCCGGCTCGACAATGTGGCTAACATCACGCCAGCGCGGCGATGTTGCCGCGGCGTTACGGAGGTGCGACGTGCTGCCAGAACGGGGACGAGACGGCCGAGTTGTCCATGAGGGCCGTGCAGCGCGCGTGCTGGGCATCCGTACCGCGTGGACCAGCGTCGGAGACGGCGAGTTCTTCTGCCCCGGCTGCGGGGGCGACCGCAACTACCAGCGGCTCACCGGACGCCGCCGCTTCACCCTGCTCGGCATGCCGGTGCTGCCACGCGGTGACACCGGTCCGGTCGTCGAGTGCGCCGCCTGCCAGGGCCACTACGGCACCGACGTCCTCGACCACCCCACCACCACCCGCTTCTCCGCGATGCTCCGCGACGCCGTCCACACGGTCGCCCTCGCCGTCCTCGCGGCCGGCGGCACCTGCGCCCGTACGTCCCTGGAGGCCGCCGCGGGCACCGTGCGCGCCGCAGGCTTCCAGGACTGCACGGAGGAACAGCTCGGCGCCCTCGTCGAGGCCCTGGCCGCCGACACCGGCCGCGTCTTCGGCGAACCCAGCGGTGCCGGACTCGCCATAGAGCTGCACGAGGCCCTCGACCCGCTCGCCCCCCATCTCGCCCCCGCCGGACGCGAGTCCATCCTTCTGCAGGGCGCCCGCATCGCCCTCGCCGACGGCCCCTACACACCGGCCGAACGCGACGCCCTCGCGACCGTGGGCGCGGCGCTCACCATCTGCGGGGACGACGTGACCCGGCTGCTGGCGGCGGCGCGTACGCCGTCATGACCACGGCCGGTACTCCCCAGGGAGTAATACGGCCGCACGGACACCCCCGGCAGTAGTCCCGAACTCGCCCTCCCGCGCGACGATTCACCCCTCCCGCTCCGGAAGTCTGGAGAGCGCAACCAGACGTCCGCGCCGGAGGGGGGCCCGTTCCATGGGGGCCGAACAGAGGAACAGCACACGCCGACGAGCCATCCCGTGGGTGATGCTCGCACTCTGGATCGGGGTGCTCGCGCTCGCCTCGCCGTTCGCGTCCAAGCTCGGCGACGTCACCCACGACCGGGTGACCGACTATCTGCCCGCGAGCGCGGACTCCACCCAAGTGGCCAAGATCCAGCAGGAGTTGCCGGGCGGCCAGACCACCGAACTGGTCCTCGTCTATCACCGCGACACCGGACTCACGGCCGCCGACAGAGCCACGGCGGTCCAACAGCTCGCGAAGATAGGCACGTTGCACCCGCTGGCCGCCACCCCGCGAGGCGTCCCGTCCGCCGACGGCACCACCCTCATGTACCCGGTCACCAGCAACTGGCCCGGCACCGACGAGAAGAAGCGCACCACCCTCGTCGACGACATCCGCCAAGTCGCCCACGACACCGGCGGGTTGACGGTCGACGTCGGCGGTCCCGGCGCCCTGGCCACCGACTCCGGCAAGGTCTTCGAATCGCTCGGCGGCCCCCTGCTCTACACGACGGTCGCCGTCGTGGCCGTCCTGCTGATCGTCATCTACCGCAGCCCCGTCCTCTGGCTGGTCCCGCTCGTCGCCGCCGGAGCCGGCGACTTCCTCTCCACAGGCGTCTCCTACGGCCTCAACCACGCCTTCGGGACGACCATTTCGGGCCAGAGCACGGGCGTGATGACCATCCTCGTCTTCGGCGCGGGCACCGACTACGCGCTCCTGCTCATCTCCCGCTACCGCGAGGAACTGCGCCGCGTCGAGCGCCCCTACGACGCGATGCGCGCCGCCCTGCGCGGCTGCGGCCCCGCCGTGCTCGCCTCCTCCGGCACGGTCGCCGCAGGGCTGCTCTGCCTGCTCGCCGCCGACCTCAACTCCAGCCGCGGAATGGGCCCGTTGGGAACAGTCGGCGTCCTGTGCGCACTTGCCGCGATGCTCACGCTGCTCCCCGCACTCCTCGTCCTCCTGGGCCGCCGCGTCTTCTGGCCGCTCGTCCCGGCCCACGGCTCCACGGCCACGGCGCGCCGGTCCCTGTTCACCGCGATGGGCAGCTCCGCCGGACGCCGCCCGCTGCTCGTCCTCGTGGCCGGAGCCGCGGTGCTGGGCGCACTCGCCCTGGGCACCCTGAACCTCCCCGGCTCCCTCAAACAGGACGACTCCTTCGTCGACCGCCCCGACTCCGTCACCGCGATGCGCACCCTCGCCGCGGCCTACCCCGAACGCTCCGCACAGCCCATCGACGTCATCACCCCGGCCGCCCGAGCCGACGCGACCCTCGCCACCGTCCGGGCCACGCACGGTGTCACCGGCGCCCAGCGGGGCCGTAGCGGAAACGGCTGGACGGAGATCTCCGTGACCGCCGCGGGTGCCCCGCAGTCGGCGGCCGAGACCCGCACCATCACCGAACTGCGGCACACGCTCACGGGGTCCTACGTCGGCGGCCCGAGCGCCCAGCAGCTGGACCTCCGGGACACCAACGCGCGGGACCGGACGGTCGTCGTGCCGATCGTGCTCGTGTCCGTGCTGCTGATCCTGATCGTGCTGCTGCGGTCGCTGGTCGCGCCGTTGATGCTGGTGGCCGCCGTGATCGCGGTGTGGGGTGCGGCGCTCGGCATCGGGGGGCTGGTGTTCGGGCCGGTGTTCGGCTTCGCCGGGACCGATCCGGGGACGGGGCTGCTGTCCTTTGTCTTCCTGGTGGCCCTGGGCGTCGACTACGGCATCTTCCTCATGCACCGGATGAGGGAGGAGGCGATCCGGGGCGCCGAACCGGTCGCCGCCGCGCTGACCGCCCTGCGGACGACGGGCGGGGTCATCGCCTCCGCCGGGCTGGTCCTCGCGGCGACCTTCGCGGTGCTGACGAACATGGGGCTCGTGCAACTCGTCGAGCTGGGCTTCGTGATCGCGGTGGGCGTGCTGCTGGACACCTTCCTCGTGCGGACGTACCTGGTGACCAGCGCGAGTGTGCTGCTGCGGCGGAAGGTGTGGTGGCCGGGGCGGCTGTCGAGGGAGCCCGAGACCGTACGTCCGCGGCGCCAGCCGGAGCCGGTGTGAGGACCTCCCGACCGGCCGGCGGAGGATGAACCCATGCGGAAGTCCTTGCAGCCGACGAGGCTGAGTGTCCGACGGCAGGACGCGTTCCTCGCCGTCGGGCTCGCCCTGCTCGCGTCCGTCGTCGCCGTCAGCTTCGGGAGCGGACGACGGCCGGACGCGCTCGGCTGGGCGTTGCTGCTCGCGCTGCACGTCCCGCTGGCGTGGCGGCGACGGGCCCCGGTGACGGTGCTGTGCGTGATGATCCCGCTGATCGCGTTCTACCACCAGCAGGAGTACGACCACTCGGCGCCGACCGCCGCCTCGATGGTTCTCCTCTACACGGTGGCCGTCACCGGCAGCACCCGGCGGACGGTGACCATCGGCTGTGCGGTGGTCGCGCTGATGCTGGTGCTGAAGGCGGGCCACGGCATGGCGGGGGTCGCCGAGAGCTTCCAGATCACCGGGTGGATCGTGTCGATGCTCGTCCTGGGCGGCTACCTGCGTGTCCACCGCCAGTTGACGGCGGCGGCCCTGGACCGCGCCGAGCGTGCCGAACGCACCCGCGAGGAGGAGGCCCGCCGCCGCGTCGCCGAGGAACGCCTGCGCATCGCCCGCGACCTGCACGACCTGCTCGCACACAGCATCACCCTCATCGGCGTCCAGACGTCGGTGGCCGCGCACGTCCTGGCCGAGGACCCCGACCGCCTGGACCGCGCGGCCGTGGCCAAGGCCCTCGACGACATCGCCGACACCTGCCGCAGCGCACGCGGCGAACTGCGCACCACCCTGGAGGTGCTCCGCGACCACGGTGCACCGGACGGCGGGGACGGTCCGCTCGACGAGCGCGGTCCGCTGCCCGGCCTCGACGGACTGCCCGACCTCGCCGCCACGGCCCGTGCGGCGGGGGCGGAGGTCGACCTGTCCGTGGCGGCCGACACGGTACCCGCGGCCGTGGGCGCGGCTGCCTACCGGATAGTCCAGGAGGCGCTCACCAATGCCGTACGACATGGCGGGCGCGCCGACCTCACGGTGCGGGTCGGTGTGCACGAACGGGAGGGGGCCCTGTGGGTGGACGTCACGGACGACGGCGCGGGCAGTGGTGACGGCACCCCCGGCTTCGGGCTCGTCGGCATGCGGGAACGTGTTCGCAGTGTCGGAGGCACCCTGGACGCCGGGCCGTTGGGCGAGCGGGCGGGCTTCGCCGTGAGCGCCGTACTGCCGCTGCGGGCGGGGGCACGATGACCGCCGTCCGGGTACTGCTCGCCGACGACCAGACCCTCGTACGGGCCGCGTTCGCGATGCTCGTCGAGTCGGCGCCGGACATGGAGGTCGTGGGACAGGCCGCGACCGGACGCGAGGCGGTCGAGCTCGCGCGGACGACTCGCGCGGACCTCGTCCTGATGGACATCCGCATGCCGGACCTCGACGGCATCGAGGCGACCCGTCTGATCGCGGCCGACGAGGACCTCGCCGGGGTGCGGATCCTCGTCCTCACGACCTACGACACGGACGAGAACGTCGTGGACGCGCTGCGCGCCGGAGCGTCCGGATTCCTGGTCAAGGACACCCGTCCGGCCGAACTCCTCGACGCGATCCGTACGGTGGCGGCCGGCGAGGCGCTGCTGTCGCCGGGCCCGACGTCCCGGCTGATCGCCCGTTTCCTGCGCACCCCCGTCGCGCCCGTCACCGGCGGCCCCGCATGCCTCTCCGAACGCGAACGCGGAGTCCTCGCCCTGGTCGCGCGCGGCCTCAACAACACCGAGGTGGCCGAAGCGTTGGGCCTGAGTCCGCTCACCGCGAAGACGCATGTCAGCCGCATCATGGGCAAGCTGGGGGCGCGCGACCGGGCGCAACTGGTGATCGTCGCGTACGAGTCCGGACTGATCGTTCCGGGCACCACGTGACGAGCGCCCGTGACATGGCCCGGTGAGGGGGCTCTCCGAGGAGCAGGGGGCAACGACTCCGGGAAGTATGTCCGCGTGATCCTCTTGAGCCGCATCCTCCTGGCCGGCACCGTGCTCCTCACCCCGCTCGCCGCCGCACAGACGGCCTCCGCGCACTCCGGCTGCACGTCGTCCGTGCCGTACCTCTCCGGAGACGGCGGCTACGACACCTACCGCATCCCGGCGACCGTCGTCACCGGCCGGGGCACGGTCCTCGCCTTCGCCGAGGGGCGGCACAACAGCACGGGCGACACCGGCAACATCGACGTCGTCCTCAGACGCTCCACCGACGGCGGCTGCACCTGGGGCCCGACGGCGGTGGTGGCCGCCGGGGACGGGGACACCCGGGGCAACCCCGCCCCCGTCGTCGACCCCCGCACCGGCGCCGTCGTGCTGGTCACCTCCTACAACAGCGGGACCGTGACCGAGGGCCAGATCATGCGGGGCGAGGTCACGCCGCGGCAGAGCCGGCGCGTGTTCGTGCAGCGCAGCTGGGACGACGGGCGGAACTTCACCGCTCCGCGCGACATCACGGGCCAGGTGAAGCTGCCCAGTTGGCGCTGGTACGCCACCGGCCCCGGGCACGCGGTCGCGCTCACCCGGGGACCGCACACGGGACGGCTGGTGATCCCGGCGAACCACTCCGCGGCCCCGCCCGTCGGGTCGACCGACACCGGCCAGGAGGCCAGGTACTACGGCGGCCACGACCTCTACAGCGACGACGGGGGCGAGACGTGGTGGCTGGGGTTCGTGGACGCGACGTACACCGGCGTGAACAACGCGAACGAGTCCTCCGCGGCCGAACTCCCCGACGGGCGGCTGTACTTCAGCTCGCGGGACCAGTTGGGCACGAGTACGGGGAACCGGCTCGACACGTACTCCAGCGACGGGGGCGCCACCCTCGACCGGCCCTACGAGGTGCAGCACACCCTGGACGACGTGCCGGTGGTCGAGGGCAGCGTCCTTCAACTCCCCGGTGCGGGCGCTCCGTTGCTGTTCTCGGCGCCTTCCGTGCCCAACGTGCGGCAGGGCATGGCGGTGTGGCGGAGCGTGGATGCCGGCGCCGGCTTCGTGAAGGCGGTCACCCTGTCAGGGGAGTGGGCGGGGTACTCGGATCTCGTGCGGGTCGGGTCGGACACGGTGGGGGTGTTGTACGAGACGGGGGCGACGAGTGCCTACGACACGATCGTGTTCCGGCGCCTGCCAACGGTGGCCCTGAGCCCCAGCTGACGCCGTGTTTCCCACCCGCCCGCCCGTTCGCCGTCTCTTTAAAGGTGAACCTCTAAAACGCCCGAGACGGGTGGGTGGGCGGGAAACGTAGTTACAGCAACCCGGCCCCCGCCAGAAACTTCCCCACCCTCCCCACCTCGTCCGCGGACAACGCCACCTGCGGCTCCGCGGTCGCCGCACAGTCGATGACCCCCCGCAACTGCAACGCCGCCTTGAACGCGCCGATCGCCGACGAACTGCCCCCCATCCGTCCCGGATCCCCGACCCCCACCAGCCCGAACAGCACACACAGCCGCTCCTGCTCGGCCCGAGCCCGCTCCCAGTCCCCAGCCCGGCACAACGCGTCAAGCCGCACGTACCCCAGCGGATCCACGTTGGCCAGCCCCGGCACCGCCCCGTCCGCCCCCATCGCCAGCGCCGAGTCGACGACCACCTCGGACCCGGTGAGCACGCTGAACCCGCTGATGTCCGGATGGACCCGCGCACCGGTCACCACCTGCCGAAAGCCCCCGAGATCCCCGCTGGAGTCCTTGAGCCCGGCGAGCACACCCTCGGCGGCGAGTTCGAGAACGAGGCCGGACGGCAGCTTCGTATGGACGGACGCGGGCAGGTCGTAGGCCACCACGGGAACCGAGGACGCGGCGGCGACCAGCCGATAGTGGCGGGCGATCTCGGCGGGATGGGTACGCGTGTAGAAGGGCGCGGTCACGACGACCGCATCCGCCCCCGCCTCCGTCACCGCGGCCACATGATCCAGCACCCGAGGCGTCGTCATGTCGATCGCCCCTGCCAGCACCGGCAGTTGACCCCCGACATGAGCCACCACCGCCTCGACCACATACCTCCGTTGACGGTCGGTCAGATACGCCGCCTCGGACGTCGAGCCGAGCAAAAACAGCCCGTGCACCCCCGCCTCGACCAGATGGTCGACGAGCTTGAGGAGCGAACGGACGTCCACCTCGCGTTCCGGTGTCAGGGGGGTGCAGACGGGCGGTACGACACCGGTGAGCGGGGCGGGGAAGGTCATGAAGGCTCCATGGGGCGGCTTTGGCGAACGAGGTCGCGGGTGGACAGATCCTCCTCCACAGGATGGTGGCAGCGGTAGAAATGTCCCGGTGTCGACGCGGCCGAGAAATCCGGCATGGCGGCGGCGCACACGTCGTCGGCCTTCCAGCACCGGGTACGGAACGGGCACCCGCTCGGCGGCCGGGTGGCCGACGGCACCGGTCCGATCAGCGGGATCGGGTCGATGGGGTGGAGCAGTCCGGGGGTCGCCGAGAACAGGGCGCGGGTGTACGGGTGCCGGGCCCGGTCGGTGACCTGGTCGGCCGGGGTCTCCTCGACGATCCGGCCCAGGTACATGGTGATCACGCGGTCGCTCATCCGCCGTACCGTCTGGATGTCGTGCGACACGAACACCAGGGCCAAGCCCAGGCGTTCCTTCAGGTCGAGGAGCAGGTTGAGGATCTGGGCGCGGACCGACACGTCCAGCGCGCTGGTCGGTTCGTCGGCCACCACCAGGTCGGGGTCGAGCGCCAACGCCCGTGCGATCGCGACGCGTTGGCGCTGACCGCCGGAGAGCTGTCCGGGGAGGCCGTCGGCGAGGGCGCGAGGAAGACCGACCAGGGACATCAATTCCCGTACCCGGTCCTCACGTTCGGCCCGGGTGCCGCGACCGTGCACGTCCAGCGGGTCCCGCAGTATCTGCCGGATCGTCAGGCGTCGGTTCAACGCGGTCGACGGGTCCTGGAAGATCATGCCGATCCCGGTGCCCACCGCGGCCCGGCGTTCACCGGCCGGCATCGACCACAGGTCCCGGCCCCGGAACGACACCGTGCCGGACGTCGGCCGCTGGACACCCACCAACACCTTGGCCAGCGTGGACTTCCCACACCCGGACTCACCCACCACGCCCACGGTCTCCCCGGCCGCGATGCTGAGATCGGCCCCGGTCAGCGCGTAGACCCGATCCCGGCTGAACAATCCCCCGCTACGCGCCTTGTGCACGACATGAGCACCGGCCAACTCAACCAACCCACCACTCACGTGCCCACCTTCAGCCTCATAACCCGCACTACTCACCCCGCCCACCCCAATCCCCTCAGGGGCGCGGGGAACTGCGCGACCAGCCCCCACTCACCCGCACCCCGCACACAACCCAAACCCCCCACCCCCGACCCGCCCCACAGCACCCCCACCCCGCTCACGTGACCGCCTCGCTCTCGGACGCCGCCAGATCGATCGCCGGATGATGGCAAGCCACCGCGTGCAACCGCGGCCCCACCAGACCCGGCGCCGTCGCACGGCAGACATCACTCGCCAACGGACACCGATCGGCGAACCGACACCCCGCCGGAAAGTCGGCCGGAGAGGGGACGACCCCCTTGATCTGGGTCATCCGCTCAGCCGCCGACTCCAGCGACAGCACGCTGCCGAGCAACCCGCGTGTGTAGTGATGCGCCGGCGACTCCACCAGGTCGGCGGTCACCCCCGTCTCGACGATCTGTCCGCCGTACATCACCACCACCCGGTCGGTGACATCGGCGATCAGCGCGAGGTCGTGCGAGACGAGGATCAGCGCGAACCCCAACTCCTCGCGCAGGCCCAGCAGCAGCTCTATGACCTGCGCCTGCACGGTGACATCGAGGGCCGTGGTCGGCTCGTCGGCGACGATCAGCTTCGGGTCGCGGGACAACGCCATGGCGATCAGCACCCGCTGGCGCTGCCCGCCGGAGAGTTCGTGCGGGTAGCTGCGCAGGGTGCGGTCCGGGTCGAGGCCGACCATCGTCAGCAACTCGCCCGCCCCGCGGTGCCCGCCGCGCCGTATGACCTGCTTGAGCTGGGCGCGGATCGTCATCGCCGGGTTCAGCGACGACAGGGCGTCCTGATAGATCATCGCCATCTCGTGGCCCAGCAGCTTGCGCCGGGCCCGCATCGGCTCGCCCACCAACTGCCGCTGGTTGAACCGGACATGGCCGCGCACCCGGGCACCCTTCGGCTCCAGGCCCATCACCGCGAGCGCGGTCAGCGACTTCCCGCAGCCCGACTCGCCCACCAGTCCGAGGACTTCACCCGGCCGCACCTCGAAGCTGATGCCGTCGACGATGTCCACACCGCGGTGCCGTCCCTCGAAACCGATCGCCAAGTTCTCCACCGCCAGGACCGGTTGGCCGTCCTGATCGGGCAATGGCCGTGCGCGCGACCGGAGTCGTAGCGCCGCCTCGGTCAGCCCGGGGAGTGGGAGCACCTCGCCGCTTCCGGGTTCGGGCGCGTCGAACGGGTCGTTGTCGTCGTCCTGCCGTACGTCCACCTCGCGCGGGGCCGGGGCCGCCCACGCGTCGGAGACTCCCTCGGACAGTATGTTCAGCGACAGGACGGTGATCAGCATCAGGAGTCCGGGGAAGACCGTCGCCCACCAACCCCCGGTCAGCACCATGTTCTTGCCGTCGGCGATGACACTGCCCCAGGACGGGTCCGGGGGCCGGACGCCCGCGCCGATGAACGACAGCGACGCCTCGAAGACGATCGCCTCGGCCACCTGCACCGTGCAGAACACCAGCACCGGAGCAGCGCAGTTGACGGCCACGTGCCGCGCGACGATGTGCGGGGTGCGGGCGCCGATCACCCGCTCGGCGGTGACGTAGTCCTCGCCGTACTGGTCAAGCACGTTGGCCCGTACGACCCTTGCGACGGGCGGGGTGAACAGGAACGCGATGGCGCAGATCAGTACGGTGATGCCGCCGCCGAACACCGCGACCAGCACGGCCGCCAGCGCGATGCCGGGGAACGCCATCACCACGTCGAGGCAGCGCATCAGCGTCTCGTCGACGCCCTTGCGAGAGGTCGCGGCGACCGCGCCGATCAGCGCGCCGACGACGAGGGCCAGCGCGGTCGCCCCGAGCCCGATCGCGAGGGACCAACGGGCGCCGTACATCAGCCTGCTGAGGATGTCCCGGCCCAGGCTGTCCTGGCCCATCCAGTGGTCGGCGGAGGGGTGTCCGGTGCCGTCGACGGGGAGCTGCTGGTCGAGCGGGTCGTGCGGTGCGAGGAGCGGGGCGAACAGCGCGACGAGGACGACGACCGCCACGAAGCACACCGCGACCTTCGACAGCAGCGGCAGCCGGCGCCAGCCCCGCAGCCGGATGCCGGGCCGGGACAGGGTCTCGGCGAGGCCCTTGCGGGTGAACTGAGTGAACATCAGGAGGCATCCCTCAGGCGGGGGTTGACCAGCAGATAGAGGATGTCGATGACGAGGTTCACGACGACGAAGCCGGTCGCCGTGGTCAGCACCACGCCCTG
The DNA here is from genome assembly GCF_036187565.1 of Streptomyces sp. NBC_00252. Taxonomy (NCBI): domain Bacteria; kingdom Bacillati; phylum Actinomycetota; class Actinomycetes; order Kitasatosporales; family Streptomycetaceae; genus Streptomyces; species Streptomyces sp. NBC_00252. The sequence continues at coordinate 6,790,353 of NZ_CP108087.1, forward strand.
GACGACGGCCGGGTCGCCGTTCTGCACCGCGTCGATCATCAGCTTGCCCATCCCGGGCAGCGAGAAGATGGTCTCGATGACCACCGCGCCGCCGAGCAGGTAGCCGACCCGCAGGCCCAGTACGGTCAGCGGGTTGATCAACGCGTTGCGCAGGACGTTGCGGCCCACCACCACCCTGGGCGGCAGACCGCTGCCGATGGCCGTCCGGACGTAGTCCTTGTCCAGCTCCTCGACCACCGACGTCCGGACAATACGGGTGAGTTGGGCCGCCACCGGGAGCGACAGGGCGAGCGCCGGGAGGGCCATCGTCCTGAGCCAGCCGGTGAGGGAGTCCGCCGGGTTGATGTAGCCGCCGGTCGGGAACCAGCCCAGGTCGACCGCGAGGTACTGGATCATCAGCAGCGCCAGCCAGAAGCCGGGTGCTGCGACCCCGGTGAGCGACACGATCCGGATGATCTGGTCGGGCAGCCGGTCCCGGTAGATCGCCGCCGTCACCCCGCCGAGCAGCGACAGCACGATCGCGATCCCCAGCCCCAGGAAGGTGAGTTGGAGGGTGAGCGGCAGCGCGGTGGTGACCTGTTGCAGGACCGGCGCGCGGGTCAGCGCGCTGGTGCCCATGTCACCGTGGAGCAGGGCGCCCACGAAATGGACGTAGCGGACGGGCAGCGGATCCAGCAGGCCGTTCTGGACGCGGAAGTCGTGCAGTTGCCGCGGTGTCGGATTGGCGCCCTGGAAGAACGCGGACGCCGGGTCGACGTCCGAGAAGCGCATCACCAGGAACACGAACAGCACGATGCCGAGCATCAGCGGAACGAGCAGGACGATACGGCGGGCCAGAATCCTGAGGACGGTGACCATGGTCCAACTCCCGGGTGGCTAGACCCACTTGGCCTGAAGGACGTTGATGCCGGGGTAGGGCTGGGCCCTTATCCCGGTCAGCTTCTTCGGATCCCAGGCGGTCATCAGCTCGTTGTGGACGACCGGGTAGAGCACGGCCTGTTCGGCGACGATGTCGACGTAGTCCTGGATCATCGCCTTCTTCTTCGCTGCGTCCGGCTCGCGCGTGGCCTGGTCCATGTCCCTGAAGAGCTGCTTGGCGACCGGGTTCCCGGCCCAACGGGCGTACCCCATCCAGAGGTTCCGTGGGCCGTAGTTGTAGTGCATGATCAGGTCCGCGTCGACGCCGAACTGGTTGGGGTTCGAGGCGGCGGCGACCACCTGGTAGTCCTGCTTCTGGTCCATCTTGGTGAACACGGCCGTGGTCTCCTGCGGGGCGAGGGTCGTCCTCACACCGATCGCGTCCCAGGACGCCTTGATGGTCGGCAGGCAGTCGACGATCCAACTCACGTTCACCGCAAGGATGTTGATCTTCAGCCCGCTGACCCCGGCGGCCTTCAGCAGCGCCTTCGCCTTGTCGGGGTCGTAGTCGTAGACCGTCTTCGCGCGCCGGTACGTGGGGTTGCCGGTGTCGAGGAACGACGAGGACGGCTTGCCGTGCCCCCGCAGCGCCAGCTGGACCATCTTCCCGGTGTCGATGGCGTAGTGCAGCGCCTGGCGCACGCGTACGTCGTCGAAGGGCTTGTGCCGGGTGTTGAACATCAGGAACAGGTTGTTCATCCCGGCCCCGCCCGCGACCGTCATCCCGCCGCTCCGCAGCTGCTGGATGTTGGCGTAGGGGATGTTGTCGGCGATCTGCGCGCCGGCGCTCGACCCGGAGATCTTGGCGACGCGCGGTGCCGCGTCGACGATCGTCAGCCAGTTCATCGTCTTGAAGGCGGCCGGGCGCGGGCCGTTGTAGCCGGCGAACGCGGCGAAGGTCGTGTTGGACTTCGGGTGGTGCGCGGTCTGCCGGTACGGCCCCGAGCCGACCGCCTTCCCCTTGATCGCGTCGTCCCAGGCGCCCGGCTGGGAGAAGATGTGCTTCGGCATGATCTTCGCCAGCGTGAGCCGCGAAACCCCTTCGGGGAAGGGGAACTTGAGGACCAGCTCGACGTTCTGCGCGTCGATCTTCCGCGCCTCCTTCAGCCAGCTGGCGAAGAAGCCCTGCGCGAGTGTCGTCGTCTTCGGGTCGAGGATGCGGTCGAAGACGAACACCACGTCGTCTGCGGTGACCGGCTGCCCGTCGTGGAATGTGGCGCCCGCCCGCAGCGTGAACTTCCATGAGGTGCCGCTCGTGTCCTTCGGCACCGCCGTCGCCAGCGCGGGATAGGGCGCGCGGGTGATCGGGTCGGTGTCGATCAGGCCCTCGTAGATGTGGTTGTTGGCGGCCATCGAGAACGCGGACGCCGTCTGCGTCGGGTCCCAACTGCCGTCGTTTCCATAGCCGATCACCGCGGTCAGCGTCCGGCTCTTGCCGGTGCCCCCGCCCCCGGTGTCGTTCGTCGACTGCGGCCCCGACGAACAGGCCGTCAGGGACGTGGAGATCGCCGCCGCCGCGCCCAGCGCGCCGGAGTACTTCAGGAACGCCCGGCGGTGCAGCGCGGGCACGTTCTGGGTCACGTCTTCGCGCATGGTTACTCCAGGAGGTACGACGTCCTACGTCCTGCGGTCAGCGCGACCATAAGAGCGGCCGTGGGGGCGGTCAAGGCATCGCACACGAATGGCGTAGCCGTCAGAGGTCGGACCAATGGCGGTTTGAAATGGCGCAAGTTGACACCCCGTCAGCACGGGTCGGCGTCGGACATGGGACGTGGGACGTCTCGTGCGGCTACGATGCGGCGCATGTCCGGGGAGCCAAGGAACAGTCGGATACAGCGCGAGGTCGTCCAGCTGATCCTCGACCGCAAGCTCCAGCCCGGTGCGCCCCTGCCCACCGAGGCCGAGCTGATGGAAGACCTCGGTATCAGCAGAAACTCCGTCCGCGAGGCCCTCAAGGCACTCCAGGCCCTCGACATCGTCGAGATCAGACACGGCTACGGCACCTACGTGGGCCGCGCCTCGCTGACCCCGCTCGTCGACGGCCTCACCTTCCGCACCCTCACTCGGCACGAGGACGACGCGGACGCACTGGCCGAGATCCTCCAGGTACGGGAGGTGCTGGAGGAAGGCCTGATTCATCGGGTCGTTGCCACCGTCACCGAGCCCGAACTGGACGGACTCGAAGCGGTGGTGACCCGCATGGAGGACGCGGGCCGCGCCGGCCGCCCCTTCCCCGAACTCGACCGCGAGTTCCACGAGTTGCTCTACGCCTCGCTCGGCAACGAACTCGTCCCCCAGCTCCTCGGCGCCTTCTGGACGGTCTTCCGCCGGGTCGCGGGCGCCCGAGGCTGGACCGAGGACCCTGACCCCGCCCTCACCGTCCACCGCCACCGCGACATCGTCACCGCGCTGCGCGCCCGCGATGTGGAAGGGGCCCAGCGGGCGATGGCGGACCACTTCCGGGGGATCGAGGCACGGGCGGCGCAGGAGTCGCGGGGAGTGGGCTGAGCGGCTGTTTCCGGACAGCGGGCCCCCGGTGCGTCCAGGTCTCTACGCTGGCCGCGTGACCGAGCCCTGGAACCCGACCACCACCACCGGCGTCCTGCGCCTCCCCTCCGGCCGTCTGGTCCGGGGGCGCGGTCTGCGCAGGCCCCTCCCCGCCGACGGCCCGGCACCGACGTACGGCGTGTATCTCCTCGGCAAGCCGCCGCCCCAAGTCCCGTGGGAGACACGCTGGTTGCGTTGGCCGGACTTCCGGCTGCCCGCCGACCGCGCGGAGGCCCGCACGGTCCTCACCGAGGTGTGGCAGCGGGCGCGTACCGAGCGCGTCGAGCTGGCCTGCGCCGGCGGCCGGGGCCGCACCGGCACGGCACTTGCCTGCCTCGCGGTCCTCGACGGCGTACCGCCGGAGGAAGCGGTCGGCTACGTCCGCGCCCACTACGACCGGCACGCGGTGGAGACGCCGTGGCAGCGGCGGTACGTACGGCGGTTCGGGCAGGTGTAGCGGTCCGGGCGGGTGTAGCGGTCCGGGCGGGTGCGGGCGCTACACCTTGCGGGCCCGGAAGCGCAGGCCGCCGCTCTCCGGATGCAGGTCGGCCACCGGGTCCGTGAAACCCGCCCGCTCCAGCCTGGCCGGGAGGGTCGCCGGATCGAGGGTGTTCATCGTGTCCCGGAAGTGCAACACCCGGAAACGGAAGCCGGGTTGGCTGTCACTGCCCGCGAACACCCCGCCGGGACGCAGCACCCGGAACGCCTCGGCGAAAATCCGGTCCTGGTGGGCGGCCGTCGGCACATGGTGCAGCATCGTGAAACACACGACGGAGTCGAACGCGGCCTCGGGCAGCGGCAGTTCGGCCCCGTCCGCGTGCAGCACGGTGGCCCGCCCGCCCCACTGCGACCGGAGCAGCCGCGCGGTCTCGGCGTCGATCTCGGCGGCGGTGAGACGCTCCACCTGGTCGACGAGGACGCGGAGGTTGGCGCCGTAGCCGGGGCCGATCTCCAGTACGTCCGCGCCGAGTTCGACGTGTTCGAGGGCCCAGGGCAGGATGCGGTCCTTGGTCGTCTGCGCCCATCCCTCGGAGCTGCACAGCCTGCGGTGGGCTCGGTTCATCGGCATACGACGACGCTAGGCCGGGCGGGCGGTTGTCCGCCACGGGCGGGGCTGCCGTGTCCTGTCGCGGAACGGACAGCGCCGCGCGGGGTGTGCCTCGGCGAGTTCCTTCACGACGGCGTTCCACCGGGCGATCGGGGTCACGCCGAGGCAGTACTTCCCGCGCTCGCGGCGGCAGGTGCCGTGCTAGCTGACCGCCGCCGCCACCAACTTGGCCGTGTCGGCGACGAGTTGGTTGTCGTACGGCCCGTCGGGCAGCGTCGGCTTCGTGGTCAGGACCGCGAGGACGACCGGGTCACCGGCCTCCGTCCAGGCGATGCCGACGTCGTTGGCGGTGCCGTAGTCGCCGCTGCCGGTCTTGTCGGCGATCGTCCAGGTCGCGGGGAGCCCGGCGCGGAAACGGGCGGCGCTGGTCGTGTTGTTGAGCAGCCAGGCGGTGAGCCGGTCGCGGTCGGGGCGGCGCAGGGCGTCGCCGAGGACGAGCTTGCCGTAGGTGCCGGCGATCGCGCGCGGGCTGGTGGTGTCCGTGATCCGGTCCGGCTCGGCCGAGTTGAGCTCGGTCTCCCAGCGGTCGAGCCGGGTGACCCGGTCGCCGAGGGAGCGGGCGAAGCGGGTGATCGCGGTGGGGCCGCCGAGTTCGCGCAGGAGCAGGTTGCCCGCGCCGTTGTCGCTGTAGCGGATGGCCACGTCGGCGAGCTGCTCGATCGTCATGCCCTCGGCCAGGTGCGCCCGGGTCTGGTCGGAACCGTCGACCAGATCGGCCTCCGTGTAGTGCACCACCCGGTAGAGGACCTCGCCGTGCCGGTCCAGGTCCCGCAGGACGGCCGCGGCGGCGAGGGTCTTGAACGCCGAGCACATCGGGAAGAGTTCGTCGGCACGGTGCACGACGGTCTTCTTCGTACCGAGGTGATGCGCGAACACACCGACACGGGCGCTGTGTTGCTCCTCCAGGGCGCGCAACCCGGCGCTGATGTCGGTACCTGTGCCCGGGCCCGTCCCCGCGCCCGTGTTGTCCGACGCCTGCGCGGCGGTGGAACCGGCGAGGAGGGTCGCGGCGGTGGCGGCACCGGCGGTGAGGAGGGTGCGGCGGGTGGCGTTGCGGGCCGTAGGGGACATGGGGGCCGTACGGGTCGTAGGGGTGGGGTCCGTAGGGGTCGTGGGGGACTGTTCGAAGCCTGAGATCACTCTCTCCTTTGTTCGCTGTCCGGCAACGATCTCTGCAGTGATCGACGCGAGGGCTCATACCTTGGTTGCGTCGCCGTGGACCATCGGCGGACACCGGGACCGGTCCGCGCTCGGCACAGTGGGTCCATGGCGAACACACAGGGGATCACTCGGGGGCGGTTCCTCACGGGCGCGCTGGCCCTCGGAGCGGCGGGCGCGCTGCTCCCGTCCGGGCAGGCGACAGCGGTGGCACGACCGCACGCGGCACACGGCCGCCGGCCCGGCCTGCGCCGGCACGGCGTCGTCTACACGGTCGGCGAGGGCGAGACCCCCGCGACCGCCTGGAGCACGCGCCGGATGCGCGCCGACCTGCGCGCCATCCGTGACGGACTGCACGCCGACACGGTCGACGTCACCGGCGACGGCGTGGACCGCCTCACCGCCACCGCCGCCGAGGCCGCCGAACTCGGCCTGCACATCTGGCTCCAGCCCACCCTCGCCGACCTACCCGAGCGCGACATCCTCGAACACCTCGCGGAGACCGGCCGGTTCGCGGAACGCCTCCGGCGCCAGGGCGCGAGCGTCGACTTCAGCGTGGGCTGCGAGTTCTGGCTCTTCGTCCCCGGCATCGTGCCGGGCGCCACGGTCCTGGACCGCGTCCAGAACATCCTGAACGGCACGTTCGACCCCGCCAGGATGCAGCGCAGACTGAACGCGTTCACCAAGAAGGCGGCGACACTGGGCCGCTCCGTCTTCCACGGCAACCTCAGCTACGCGGCGGCCCAGGACGACGAGGTCGACTGGGGTCTCTTCGACATCGTGGGCATCGACTACTACTCGTACTTCCCCCGACGAGCCGATTACGTCCGGGAGTTGAAGAGCTACCAGCGCTGGGGCAAGCCCGTGACGATCACCGAGTTCGGCACCTGCGCGTACAAGGGCGCCGAGAAGACGGCCGGCATGGGCTGGAACGTCGTCGACTACGACAAGGACCCGGAGGAGATCAAGGGCCACCTCGTCCGCAGCGAACACACCCAAGCGACGTACGTCGTCGACCTGTTGGACGTCTTCGCATCACTGAACCTCTACGGCGCGATGGCCTTCGAGTTCGTCACCCCGGACGCCCCGCACCGCGCCCACGACCCACGCCACGACCTCGACATGGCGAGCTACGCCATCACCAAGACCATCAAGGACCGCCCGTACGACCCGAGTTCACCGTGGCACTGGGAACCGAAGGAGGCGTTCCGGGCGGTGGCGGGGCGGTACGCACGGGCGTGCCGCCCCTGACCCCGGTCCGTCGCCCGCGCCTCACATCCCCAGCGTCATGATCAGCCGGTCCTCCCCGGGCCCGAAGTAGTCCTTCTCCACGCCTTCCTCGGACGAGAAGCCCAGCGACCGGTACAGCATGATCGCGGCGGCGTTCGTCGGCTCCACCGTCAGGCGGACCTGGTGGACGTGTTCCGTGCGCAGCCGGCGCAGGGCCTCGGCCATCAGACGGCGACCGAGGCCGCGGCCCTGGAGGTGAGGGGTGACGGCGAGGCTCATGATCCAACTGACGTAGCCGTCAGAGGTGTTGACGAACACGACGTACCCGAGCAGCCCCTCGCCGTCGTCCAGGACGAGGATGCGGTCGCCGTGGATGTCGACCAGTTGTCTGAGCACGACCAGGGGGTACGGCTCCTCGGGGAAGGCCTCCCTGTCCACCCGGAGCAGCTCGGGGAGATCTGCCACGGTGACGCCCCGCAGGGTCAGCGGGCGGTCCGCGCGGTCGGCGAAGAATGCCTGGTCAGCACGGCGCCCTACAGAAGGGAAACGTTCCTCCGGAAAAGCTGCCATGCTGCCCCCTGAGAGTGGGAAGTCAATTGCGCGTTGACACTCGTACGGGTGGTACGGGCGAGACGCGTGCGTCCTGCCTTTCTGGTGTGTTCAGCAGGGTTCCACCCATCTTGAGTGGGGCAATCCGGCAGTTCAAGGCCGAATCCGGTCGCATGAATGTATTCACCACGATGCGCCCCCCGTGCGCCCCGAGGGCGGCTGCGGGTTGGCGTGGATTGCGCCACGAAATTGACGAGTGGTGTACGTCGCGCCGGTGATGTTGCTAGTGTGGGCTGGTGAAAAACGCGGAAGTCGCCTGGAGCGCGTTCGATTCGATCGCATATGTAGATCACAATTACAGTGACCTGCAGGCGGAGGACGCCGAGATCCTGACCATTGTCAGGGATCATTTCGCGGGCCATTTCCGGAATCAGGGCGTCGGCCCGGTCTACGGTATCGACGTGGGCGCCGGCGCCAATCTCTACCCCGCGCTGTCCATGCTCCCGTGGTGCGACGAGATCACCCTCTTCGAGCGCTCCCCCTCGAACGTGGCCTACCTGGAGAGCCAGGTCGGCTCCTACGCGCGGAACTGGGACCAGTTCTGGGGCGCCCTGCGGGGGAACGAGGACTACGCCGCCTTTGAAACCGACCCCCGCGCACGGTTCCGCGAGGTCGTCAAGGTCGAGCAGGGCAACATTTTCGGTCTCGAACGCTTCGGCGGCCGGTGGTCCATGGGCACGATGTTCTTCGTCGCCGAGTCGATGACCTCCTCGTACCAGGAGTTCACCCTGGGCGTGGAGCGTTTCATGCGTGCACTTGCCCCCGGTGCTCCCTTTGCCGCCGCATTCATGGAACACTCCAAGGGTTATCACACGGGTGAGCAGTTCTTCCCCGCGTGCGACGTGGGGGAGGGCGAGGTGCGGGAGAGTCTTGAACCATTCGCGGACGAGTTCAAGGTGCAGCGGCTGAAAAGCGCGGCCGTGGTGCGGGACGGATATTCGGGAATGATCCTCTCCTACGGCTGGCGCGGGAATTCGGACGCACAGGTTCCGATCGGCTGACAGGGCGGCCGACCGGTGAATCTTCACAACAGAAGAGGGATATTCCTCGGCTGAGGGCAGTGCGGTCTGTGTGAGGGGCATGGAATGGAGATCAAGCCGCGGCAGCATCTGCTGGACATCTGGCAGGCGGTCGCCCGCTACTCCTTCGACGGGGGTCAGTGGGCATGGGGGAAATGGGGCGGTGAGAGCAGCGTCGCCGACGCCGAGCGGCTGCTCTGCCTGCTGTACCCGGCGACCGAGCTGCCCTCGTTCCGGCTGGACGACCCCGACACCACGCTGACCGACGTACAGCAGACGCTGAAGCGGGCGGGCGGACGGCTGGAGATTCCGGCCAACCTCGTCACGGCCGCCGTCGAGTTCATGCGCACCCACACGGACGACAAGAGGCCCACGTTCGCGGGCGGTTACTACTTCCAGTCCCGGGACAAGGAGCAGGACCTCACCGAGGAGCAGCGCCAACTCGGCGTCACCGACTCGTTCTCGATGTCCATCACCCTCTGTCTCGCCCTGCTCGGCTTCCTCAAGGTCTACGAGTCCAAGACCCGCCGCGGTGACATGCAGGAGACGATCCGCGAGCTGAAGATCGCGACCAGCAACCGCCTCACCGCCGCCATGGTGAGCCTGCTGCGGTCCTTCACGGTCAACGTCTACGACACCGACTCCTCCCAGGGCCAGACGCTCTGCGAACTGCTCGGCCAGGGGCAGTTGTCGACGCGGCAGGTGCTGGAGCAGTTCCAGCGCCGGTTCCGCCCGCTGCGCGCCGCGATCATCGAGAGCTTCATCCTCGGCGTCGACGTCCAGGAGGCCCTCAAGGACGAGAGCCAGCTCTTCGAGTGCGGCTGGGCCTGGAGCCTGGTGCGGGACGCGCCCGAGGTGGAGACCGACGAGGCCATCGGGCCGCAGCCCGGCGGCGTCGCCAACCCGGTGCCGTACCTCTACTTCACGGTGGTCGCGCTCGACGGCATCCAGGACCTCTTCTCCGACCGCACCCTGACCCTGGGCCTGCTCAACGCCGAACAGCAGAAGCTCGCCGAGGCGCTGCGACTGCGCTGGGAGATCACTCAGCAGTACTGGTCGCGCATCGCCCGCTTCGACGGCGACCGCTGGCCCCTGGAGGACATCCCCTGGCGTACGACGGGACAGCGGCTGGAGTCGGAGTACTTCTCGCTCTCGGTCGCCGCGATCCTCGTGCACGACCTGATGCGCCGCCGGGCCACCGACGACGACCTCACCCGCACCGTCCGCGTCATGGAACGCCTCGCCGAGCGCGGCCGGATCACCAGCCGGATGACACGCGACGACCCGATGATCCAGCTCCACAACCCGGGCGTCACCCTGCCGCTCCAGGGCGGCGGCACCATCGGCCCGCCGATGGACTGGACGATGAGCGACTTCTCCGCCCAACTCCTCAAGCGCACAGTCCAGTTGTGCACGCTCTCCCGCAACCTCACCGCCCACGACCGGCTGCTCAGGCTGGCCGAGGACATCTTCGGCCATGTGTGGCGGCGCCGGATGGGCGAGGGCGAGGGCGTCGGCCTGTGGGACAACGTGCACGCCATCTACCCCGAGACCTCCCTCACCGAGGGCCCGGTGTCCTGGAGCATCACCGAGCGGGTCACCGAGGTGATGGTCCAGGTCCACAACATGTACGCGCAGCCACCGATCCGCAGCCTCGAACTCACCGAACTGGCCAAGGCGTTGCTCAGCGAGTCCACCCACCTCCTGGGCAACGAACAGATGGCGCCCGCCCCCAACTCCGACGGCAAACGGGGCATGCAACTCCGCGGCATCGAAGTCAAGCTGCGCCGCGCCCGCGCCCTCATCGACGAACAGCCCGGCACCGCCTACTCGTTGACGCTCGACGTGCTGGGCCAGCTCGACGCACTCGCCCGTGCCCGCGAAGCCGCCGCGGTCCAGGGAGTGTGAGCCGTGCTGATCTTCGCGGCCTCCGACAAGGGAGGCACGGGCCGCTCCGTCACCAGCGCCAACCTCGCCTACCAGCGGGCGCTGACCGGTGACGACGTCTGCTACCTGGACTTCGACTTCGGCTCGCCCACCGCCTCGGCCGTCTTCGACGTGCCCGAAGCCCGCACGGCCGCCGAGGACCGCGGACTGCACTCCTACCTGATAGGCGAGATCAGCGAACCCGTCCGTATCGACGTCTGGGCCGACACCGAACACCGCGTCCTGCGCAACCAGCCGCCCGGAGCGGGCCGGTTGATCCTCATGCCGGGCGACCTCAGCGGCGGCGAGTTCGCCACCTCGGGCGACAACCTGCGCCGCTGCGTGGACCTGCTGCTGCGCCTCAACAGCGAGTTCGACCTGATCGTCGTCGACCTCAGCGCCGGCCGCAGCTACGCCGTCGACATGGTGCTCGCGGCCACCTCGCAGCGCGCGATGAGCGGCGTCCAGGCCCGCTGGCTGGTCTTCCACCGCTGGACCCGCCAGCACGTGGAGGCCGCGGCCAGCCTGGTCTACGGCAAGCGCGGCATCCTCGCCGGAGGGGTCGCCCGCGGCCACGACGAGGACGCGCTGCGCGGCGCGATCCGCTTCGTGCGGGCCGCCGTACCCGATCCCGACTCGGCGCTGTGGTCGCAGGCCACGCCCACCCAGTCGGCGTGGATGGAGCAGTGCGACACCGAGCTGAAGCACCTCGCCTCGCACCACGGCATCGGCTACAGCCAGGTGCTGGGCTCGGTGCCGCTGGAGCCGGTGCTGCAGTGGCGGGAGCAACTCATCACCGACGAGGACGTGTTGGACAGCCAGATCGCCACCATGGAGACCTGGCAGGCGCTCAGCGACCTCGCGGCGCGGCTGACCGACGACAAGTACTGGGAGGAGGCATGACGGACGCCGTCTTCCGGGAGACCACCGCTGATCCGCGCACCCAGTCGGTGCCGTTGGCCCATCTCTCCCTGGAGCTGGGCCACTTGTACATGGAGGATTTCGAGGCGGGCCCCGAGCGGCTGCGCGAGCACTTCGCCGAGGTCCGCATCTGGGTGGACGCCGCCCGCGCGTCCGCCGCCCGCCGCACCGGCGGCAAACGCCCCCGGATCAGCACCTGTTTCCTCATCGACGACTACTTCAGCCGCTTCTCCACCCCCGCCGAACTCGTCCCGCTGGTCCTCGAAGAGGCCGAGAAGGCCGGCCTCGTCATCGACTACCTCGCCCGCGAGTCGGGCTGCGCGGTCGCCGACCGCATCGAACTGGCCGAGTCCGTCATGCACCGCCTCGTCGAGTCCCCGCCGCCCGGCAGCCACGGCTCCCGCCCGCCGGTCAGCCAGACCGGCTGGCTCGCGAACGGCGAGCGCACCACCCCGACGCGCAGCGCCCTGGCGGAGATCGTCACCTGGCAGCCCCCGCACGAGACCGCCGCCCGCAACCACTCCGTCTTCATGGACGTCGAGCTGTGGTCGGAGACGGACAGGGGCCGCCTGTGGTCCTGCCCGTTCCTCGCCGCCGTATGGCAGTTGGCCCGCCTCGGTCTGCTGCGGCACCTGGGCGAACCGGTGCTGGTCCCGCAGCCCTGGACCGGCGGGGACTTCCCGCGCGACTGGGACCGGCTGCCGCCGCTGCTCCAGGTCAGCGACACCCGCGTCCCGTTCAGCGCGTACCGCACCTGCACGCTGATGGCGAACCGCTTCGTCGCCGTGGAGGACGCCGTACGGCTCATCCTCGACCAGGTGGACGTGGACTCCGTCGCCCTCGAACAGGTCGCCAAGCGGTCCGCGGGCGAGGGCGTCGCGGTACCGGAGGCGGTGGCCCAGCGCGCCACCTACGTGTTCTACGAGGAGCCCGCCAACCCGGCTGCGCAGGACGGGACGTGACATGACGACCCCAGGACGGCCCACCCGCTCGGTCCTCGTCTGCGGCGAGGTGCGCACCGGTCTGCTGCCGTCCTTCCAGGCGCTGGACGGCCGCGCCGCCGCCCAACTCCTGCGGCTGCGCGCCGACGAACACGTCCGCGTCTCCGAGCGGCCCAACCTCTACGCCCTCTCGCCCGAGGTCCTCACGGGCGTGGACTGCCGGCTGCCCACCGCGAACGGCGCCAAGGTCAGGGCCGTCGGTACAGTCGCCGCCCGCGCGGCGCTCACCGAGGGCCGGGTCCTGCAGTCCACCGCCTATTTCAGCGCCCCGGCCGCCGGACCCGACGTACGCCGGCCCTGGGGGCACTACCTCGTCCGCCCCGGGGTCGTCGAACCGTTCGGGAAACTGCCCGAACAGGCCACCGCCGAGGGCGTGTTGCGGGGCGGTGGGCGCGGCGAGCTGGACCTCGGGATGATCGCCGAGGGGCTGCTGGCGCAGCTGGTGCGCCACCCCCTCCTCGACCACAAGGCGCCCTTCAAGTCCCGCCGCACACACCTGCGTTGGGCCGCACGTCGGGCACCCGAGGCCGAGGACGCCTCCCTGGACCGCTTCACGCTGGCCGAAGACGGCCTGCGGACGGTCGAGTTGAGAGTCCCCGAGGGCACCGAGACGGCCGCGGTCGCCGGGCTCTGCGAAGACCTCGCGTTGCACGACTGGCTTTTGACGACGGTGGTGCACATGCTGGAGAACAGCCGACTCGGTGCGGCGGACGGGCCCGCGGCGGTCCTGGCGCTGCGCCCGGCCGTGGATCACCTGCTGCATCTGTGGATGCCGCGCGCACACGTGGACCGCACGCTGGGACACCTGTGGGACGTACTGGAGCGGGAACCGGGCTTCAGCCGCCAATGGGAGAACCTTCGCCAGCGTATCCGGGACCAACTGGCCATACAGGCCATTCCGTTGCTGCACCAGGCGCTGAGCACGCGCTGACGGGGCGGCACGAACCGCATATCCGACGGGGGAGAGGCTCACATGAACGGAGTGACGACAACAACAGGGGCGGGACCAGGGGCCGTTCCACAGCAGGACCAGGTCCAGCGCGGATCGAGGCTGTTCATCAGGACGGGGTTCGCCGTCTTAGCGGGAGTGGCCGCCTTCTTCGTGACCAACGTCCTCAACGAGAACGACGGCGACCTGTGGCAGTGGACGATGTCCATCGTCCTCGGCTGCGCGACGCTGATCGTGCAGCTGCTCGTGGACTTCGGGGAGCGGCTCGAGGCCGTCCAGGAGAGCCAGAAGCGGCGCATCCGGGACATGAAGGACAGCCTGTCCAGCCACCACACCGAGATGCGCGCGGCGGTCGACGAGAGCTTCGCGAAGATCAACGCCGCGACGGAGCTGTACAGCAAGGTCGACGGCTCGGTGCTGCGCTCCGACGAGGTGACCCGGCTGGTGCTGGGCTACACGAAAGTGGGCGAGCAGGGCGCGGACATCGTCAAAGCCTTCGCCGAGGAGGAGCTGGGCCGCCTGGCACTCCTGATGGAGAGCCTCGGCAACGGCACGGCTGACTGCCCCGGCGAGAACCACGAGTGGCTGATCGACCTCACCAAGTGCGTCAAGCGCACTCTCTACGCCACCAGCACGTCCGTCGACCGCGACTTCTGGTCCAGCGAGCCCGCCCGGCGCTATCTCGCCGCCCAGGAGACCGCCATCAAGTCCCGCAGGGTGGAGATCCGGCGCGTGTTCCTGGTCGACGAGGAGTCGGAGGTCACCAGCAGCCTCCGCCAACTCTGCGAAAGACACCGCAAGTTCGGCATCGACGCGCGTATCGCGGTCCGTGCCCTCCTCGAACCCACCGCCCAGATGAACTCGCTGAACGACTTCATCGTCTTCGACGGCGAACTCTCCTACGAGACCGAGCCCGACATCCGCGTCATGCCCGCCAAGACGACCCTGAAGATGACCCACGAACACGTCGAGGAACGCATCAACCGCTTCACCGTGCTGTGGGAGGCCACGGAACCGGACCACGCCCCGGAACCGACCCCCGAGCCGGACGAGGGAAGGACGGTCGCCCACCCGGCCGGACCACGCCGGCAGCCCTGACCGCGGCGGACGTTCGGACGGCCTCGGCGCCGTCCGTGTGATGCCCGCAGGGGACGCCCTGATCGTCCCGAGCGTGACCCGGCGCCTGATCCGGGACTTCGTTGCGCCCCGCCCCGAACTGGCCGGAACGGGCCGGTGGTCGGCGTGCGCTTTTGCGGTGGTGCTCGGAAAGTGGCGTCGGATTTCGGAATCCCGTCAAACCGGTTGGACGGCATTGTTCGTGATTTCCGAAAGGCCTGTTCGAACGGCGTCGATATCTCTTCCGGACTGCCCGCCGTGAACCCTTGGCCAACGCCAACACCCTTGAAAGATAACGCACTTGTGGTCGACAGACTCCTGCCGAGTGTAGGGCCGGCAAGGGGTCGTGACGTGCAGAAGCGTGAAAGTCGGAAAGGGAGGGGAGCCAGCTGTGGGCACACTGATCGGAGGCGAAGGACACCTTGGTGGAATTGCGGATTCGGGTGCGAGGAGAGCGATGAAACCGTCGGTCGGATCGGTCGCCATGGACACCCGTACCGGACGAGTGGGCATCGTCATGGGGCATGAGGGGCCTTATGTTCAGCTCCGCCCGTACGGCGGCGGACGGGAGTGGGACGTCGAGCCGGCCGCCGTGCGGGACGCGACCCCGGCCGAGCGGCTGAGCGCGGCGACCGCCTATGCGAACGCACGGAGCCGCGGTGAGGTCCCTTGACGTGTCTCCGGACATCCCGGACGCCCCGGACGCGTCGTAGGGCCACAGGGCCGTAGGGGACAATGGGCTCCATGAGTCTGTTCCGCGACGACGGCATCGTGCTGCGCACCCAGAAGCTGGGTGAGGCGGACCGGATCATCACGCTGCTCACCCGGGGGCACGGGCGGGTGCGCGCGGTGGCGCGCGGGGTGCGGCGGACCAAGTCGAAGTTCGGGGCGCGGCTGGAGCCGTTCTCGCACGTGGACGTCCAGTTCTTCGCGCGGGGCAGCGAACTCATCGGCCGCGGGCTGCCGTTGTGCACCCAGAGTGAGACCATCGCTCCGTACGGTGGCGGGATCGTCGCCGACTACGCGCGGTACACCGCCGGCACCGCGATGCTCGAGACCGCCGAGCGGTTCACCGATCACGAGGGCGAGCCCGCCGTGCAGCAGTATCTGCTGCTGGTGGGCGGGCTGCGGACGCTGGCCGGTGGCGAGCACGCACCGCATCTCATCCTCGACGCGTTCCTGCTGCGTTCCCTCGCCGTCAACGGCTACGCGCCGAGCTTCGGGGACTGCGCGAAATGCGGGATGCCCGGTCCGAACCGGTTCTTCTCCGTGGCGTCGGGCGGGGTCGTCTGCGTGGACTGCCGGGTGGCCGGGAGCGTCGTACCCTCACCGCAGGCCCTGGAACTCCTCGGTGCGCTGCTTACGGGAGACTGGGAGACGGCGGACGCGTGCGAGGCGCGGCATGTGCGGGAGGGCAGCGGGCTGGTGTCCGCCTATCTGCACTGGCATCTGGAGCGCGGACTGCGCTCGCTGCGGTACGTCGAGAAGTCGTAGCACGTCGTAAGAGACAGCAAGAGGCAAGAGGAGCGAGAAGCACATGGCCGTACGCGGGATCCTGGGGCGCCAGCGGCGCGAGTACACGGCGCCGGAGCCGCACCCGTCGGGGGCCACCGCGCCGAAGCTGCCGGGTGAGCTGATCCCCAAGCACGTGGCGATCGTCATGGACGGGAACGGCCGGTGGGCCAAGGAGCGCGGGCTGCCGCGCACCGAGGGCCACAAGGTCGGCGCCGAGCGGGTGTTGGACGTGCTGCAGGGCGGTGTGGAGATGGGCGTCGGCGCGATCTCGCTGTACGCCTTCTCCACCGAGAACTGGAAGCGGTCGCCCGACGAGGTGCGCTTCCTCATGAACTTCAACCGCGACTTCATCCGCAAGACCCGCGACACCCTCGACGAACTCGGCATCCGGGTGCGGTGGGTGGGCCGTATGCCCAAGCTGTGGCGGTCGGTCGCCAAGGAGTTGCAGATCGCGCAGGAGCAGACCAAGAACAACGACGCGCTCACGCTCTACTTCTGCATGAACTACGGCGGCCGGGCCGAAATCGCCGACGCGGCAAAGGCGTTGGCCGAGGACGTGCAGGCCGGCCGGCTCGATCCGGCCAAGGTCGACGAGAAGACCTTCGCCAAGTACATGTACTACCCGGACATGCCCGAGGTCGACCTCTTCCTGCGCCCCAGCGGCGAGCAGCGCACCTCCAACTACCTGATCTGGCAGAGCGCTTACGCCGAGATGGTCTTCCAGGACGTCCTGTGGCCCGACTTCGACCGCCGCGACCTGTGGCGAGCCTGCGTCGAATTCGCCCAGCGCGACCGGAGGTTCGGCGGCGCGGTCCCGAACGAGAAGCTGCTGGAGATGGAGAAGAACATGCGGGGCGGTTCTCTTTAGCCGGTCCGACGTGTGAGGACGAGGCCCTTTCGGGGCCGAAGCGGGGGCCTGGGGGCGGCAGCCCTCAGAGCCGCCCACCCCGACCGACCCGCACCACAACCGGTCAACCCGCGGCGCACTCCGCACAGGTCCCGAAGATCTCCACCGTGTGCGCCACGTTCACATACCCGTGCTCCGCGGCGATGGCCTCCGCCCACTTCTCGACGGCGGGCCCCTCGACCTCCACCGCCTTGCCGCACACCCGGCACACCAGGTGGTGATGGTGATCGCCCGTGGAGCAGCGCCGGTACACCGACTCGCCCTCCGACGTGCGCAGGACGTCGACCTCGCCGGCGTCGGCGAGGGACTGGAGGGTGCGGTAGACCGTGGTGAGGCCGACCGAGTCACCCTTGTGCTTGAGCATGTCGTGGAGTTCCTGGGCGCTGCGGAACTCGTCGACCTCGTTGAGTGCCGCCGACACGGCGGCACGCTGGCGGGTGGATCGTCCCTTTACGGGCGGGCCGGCCGTCGTCACCGTTGCCTCCTCACGTCTGCACTTTGCCGAGCCATTGTGCCAGCCCGGGCTGTGCCTGGTCAGACGCCGACCTCGTCGGCGGCCCCCCGGGTGGCCGGAATCGCGCACTCCACCGGGTCCCCCGCGGGTCGCGCCGTGGCAGCGGCCCGGGCCCGGCGCCGGGCCAGCGGGGTCGCCAGCGCGGTGAGCGCGATGAACGCGGCGATCGTCAGGAGCACGATCGTCGCGCCGGGCGGGACGTCCTGGTAGTACGAGGTGACGGTGCCGCTGACCGTCACGGTCACGCCGATGACGCCCGCGATGGCGAGGGTCGCCCCGAAGCTGCGGGTGAGCTGCTGCGCGGCGGCGACCGGCACCACCATCAGCGCGGAGACCAGGATCAGGCCCACGACGCGCATCGCGACGGTGACGGTGACGGCCGCGGTGACCGCCGTCAGCAGGTTCAGGGCGCGCACGGGCAGGCCGGTGACCCGGGCGAACTCCTCGTCGTGGTTCACGGCGAACAGCTGCCGCCGCAGGCCGAGGGTGACCACGATCACGAAGGCGGCCAGGATGCCGATCGCCGTCACGTCGGACTGCGAGACGGTGGAGAGGGAGCCGAAGAGGTACGAGTTCAGGTTGGCGTTCGAGCCGCCCGGCGCGAGGTTGACGAACATCACGCCGCCCGCCATGCCGCCGTAGAAGAGCATCGCGAGGGCGATGTCGCCGCGGGTCTTGCCGTACCAGCGGATCAGTTCCATCAGGACCGAGCCGAGGGCGGAGACGGCGGTGGCCATCCACACCGGGGAGGCGTTCAGCAGGAAGCCGAGGCCGACTCCGGTCATCGCGACGTGGCCGATGCCGTCGCCCATGAGGGGCTGGCGGCGCTGGACGAGGTAGATGCCGATCGCGGGGGCGGTGATGCCGACGAGGACGGCGGCGATGAGCGCCCGCTGCATGAAGGCGTAGTCGAGGAGGTCCATCAGCTCAGCAGTCCCGTGCGGATCGGTTCGGCGTCCGCCGAGTGCGGGTGGACGTGGTCGTGGCCGGGCAGCGCGTGCTGGCCGAGTGCGCGCGGCGGCGGGCCGTCGTGCTGGACGCAGCCGTCGCGCAGGACGACGGCGCGGTCGATCAGCGGTTCCAGCGGGCCGAGTTCGTGCAGGACGAGCAACACCGTCGCGCCTTCGGCGACTTGGCGGGTCAGGGTGTCGGCCAGCACCTTCTGGCTGGCGAGGTCCACGCCCGCCATCGGCTCGTCCATGATGAGGAGTTCGGGTTCGGCGGCGAGCGCGCGGGCGATCAGCACACGCTGGTGCTGGCCGCCGGAGAGCGCGTTGACGGAGTCCTTGGCGCGGTCCGCCATGTCGACCAGCTCCAGGGCGTGCCGTACGGCCTCGTGGTCCGCCTTGCGGAGCAGGCCGAAGCGGGCGCGGGAGAGGCGGCCGGAGGCGACGATCTCGGTGACGGTGGCGGGGACGCCGCCCGCGGCCGTCGTGCGCTGCGGTACGTAGCCCACGCGCCGCCACTCCTTGAAGGCGCGGCGCGGGGTGCCGAACAGCTCGATCTCGCCGCCGCTGAGCGGGACTTGGCCGATGATCGTGCGGATCGCGGTCGACTTGCCGGAGCCGTTGGCGCCGAGCAGCGCGACCACCTCACCGCGGCGCACGGTGAGGTCGATGCCGCGCAGGACGGGGCGCGAGCCCAGCTCGGCGCGGACTCCGCGCAGCGATATGACGGGCTCGCTCATCAAGTCGCTCATCAACTCGTCCTCCGTGCTGGTCATTTACTTCCCAGGGCCTTCTGCAGGGCCTTGAGGTTGGCCTGCTGGACCGAGAAGTAGTCCTTGCCGCGGGACTTCTTGGTGATGCCCTCGATCGGGTCGAGGACGTCCGTCTTGAGGTGCGCGTCGGCGGCGATGGTCTTCGCGGTCTTGTCGCTGACGAGCGTCTCGTAGAACACCGTGGTGACGCCGTCGGCCTTGGCCATCTTCTCAAGGTTCTTCACGCGCTCGGCACTGGGCTCCGACTCGGGGTCCAGGCCGTTGATGGCCTCCTCGGTGAGGCCGTAGCGCTCGGCGAGGTAGCCGAAGGCGGCGTGGGTGGTGATGAACACCTTGGTCCTGGTGCTCGCGAGGCCGGTCTTGAACTCGGTGTTGAGTGCGTCCAGCTTCGTGACCAGGGCCGCGGTGCGCGTCCTGTAGTCGGCCGCGTTCTTCGGGTCGGCCTTCTCGAAGGCCTTGCCGACGCCCTGGGCGACCTGGGCGTAGCGCACCGGGTCGAGCCAGATGTGCGGGTCGAGGCCGGCCAGCTCGTCGTTCTTCGAGGTGTCGTGGGAGGCCGCGTGGCCGCCGACCTCGTTGCCGTGCTTCTCCAGGGTGGTCAGGGAGGCGGCGTCGATCTTCGTCCTGACCTCGGACTGGCTCACCGCGTCGTCGACGGCGGGCTGGAGGTTCTTGAGGTAGAGCACCGCGTCGGACTCCCCGAGCGCGGCGGTCTGCTGCGCGCTGATCTCCAGGTCGTGCGGCTCCTGGCCGGGCTTCGTCAGGCTGGTGACGTGCACGTGGTCGCCGCCGATCTGCTCGGCGAGGTACTGCAGCGGGTAGAACGCCGCGACGACGTCGAACTTGTCCGTGTTGGCCGCGGACGCGCTGTCGGAGCAGGCGGAGAGGGTCCCGAGACCGAGGGCGGTGGCCGCCGCGATGGCGATCCCGGATATGTGGCGTCGTCGTACGTTCATGACAGTCATTTTCAACTGAGATGGAAACCGTTGTCAACAAGCCCTCGGTAGGGAACCGATTTGATACGAGGGAGGGAGGCGCCGGTAACCTGAAGCATTCGCTGCCTGTCCATTCGTCATGAAGAGAGCACCGTGGCCGCCGACAAGATCGACACCATCGTCAGCCTGAGCAAGCGCCGTGGCTTCGTTTTCCCTTGTAGTGAGATCTACGGCGGCCAGAAGGCCGCCTGGGACTACGGACCGCTGGGTGTCGAGCTCAAGGAGAACCTGAAGCGCCAGTGGTGGCGCTACATGGTGACGTCGCGCGAGGACGTGGTCGGTATCGACTCGTCCGTCATCCTGGCCCCCGAGGTCTGGGTCGCCTCCGGCCACGTCGCCACTTTCTCGGACCCGCTCACCGAGTGCACCGCGTGCCACAAGCGGTTCCGCGCGGACCACCTGGAAGAGGCGTACGAGGCCAAGCACGGCCGCCTCCCCGAGAACGGCCTGGCCGACATCAACTGCCCCAACTGCGGCAACAAGGGTCAGTTCACCGAGCCCAAGCAGTTCTCCGGCCTGCTCTCCACCCACCTCGGCCCGACGCAGGACACCGGCTCCATCGCCTACCTGCGCCCCGAGACCGCCCAGGGCATCTTCACCAACTTCGGTCAGGTGCAGACCACTTCGCGCAAGAAGCCGCCGTTCGGCATCGCGCAGATGGGCAAGTCCTTCCGCAACGAGATCACGCCCGGCAACTTCATCTTCCGGACCCGCGAGTTCGAGCAGATGGAGATGGAGTTCTTCGTCAAGCCGGGCGAGGACGAGAAGTGGCAGGAGTACTGGATGCAGGAGCGCTGGAACTGGTACACCGGCCTGGGCCTGCGCGAGGAGAACATGCGGTGGTACGACCACCCCAAGGAGAAGCTCTCCCACTACTCCAAGCGCACCGCTGACATCGAGTACCGCTTCCAGTTCGGCGGCAACGAGTGGGGCGAGCTGGAAGGTGTGGCCAACCGCACCGACTACGACCTGACCGCCCACTCCAAGGCCTCCGGCCAGGACCTCTTCTTCTTCGACCAGGAGGCCCAGGAGCGCTGGACGCCGTACGTCATCGAGCCGGCGGCCGGTGTCGGCCGGGCGATGCTGGCGTTCCTGCTCGACGCCTACGTCGAGGACGAGGCGCCCAACGCCAAGGGCAAGCTGGAGAAGCGGACCGTGCTGCGGCTCGACCACCGCCTCGCCCCGGTGAAGGTGGCCGTCCTGCCGCTGTCCCGCAACCCGGAGCTGTCGCCGAAGGCCAAGGGCCTCGCCGCCGCGCTCCGGCAGAACTGGAACATCGAGTTCGACGACGCGGGTGCGATCGGCCGGCGTTACCGCCGTCAGGACGAGATCGGTACGCCGTACTGCGTGACCGTCGACTTCGACACGCTCGAGGACAACGCGGTGACGGTGCGCGAGCGCGACTCGATGAAGCAGGAGCGGGTGTCTCTCGACCAGATCGAGGGCTACCTCGCCGGGCGTCTCGTCGGCGCCTAGGGTCAACTCGCGCTAAACGAAAGGCCGGACGAGCGGAATGCTCGTCCGGCCTTTCGCGTGGGGTCTCAACGGCCTTGCAGCGCCTTCACGTTGTCGCCGAACGTCCAGTTCTTCGAGCCGTCCCAGTTGATGGACCAGGTCATCAGGCCCTTGAGACTCGTGCCGTAGTGCTTCCAGGCCTGGGAGACCAGGGATGGTGCCATGTAGCCGCCGCCCGCGCCCGACTGGGCGGGCAGGCCCGGGACCTGCTTGTCGTACGGCACCTTGATCGTCGTGCCCTGCACGACCAGGCCCTTGTTGAGGCAGTCGGTCTGGGCGGTGAAGCCCGCGACGGTGCCGGCCGAGTACGAGTCGCCGGAGCAGCCGTACATGCTGCCGTTGTAGTACTGCATGTTGAGCCACCACAGGCGGCCGTTGTCCGCGTACTTCTTCACGATCGGGAGATACGCGCCCCAGATCGAGCCGTACGTGTTGCTGCCGCCGGTGACGTAGGCGGTCTCCGGGGCCATCGTCAGGCCGAAGCCGGCCGGCATCTGGGCGAGGATGCCGTCGATGATGCGGATCAAGTTGGCCTGGGACGTGGAGAGTTGGCTGATGCTGCCGCTGCCCACCAGGCCCGTCTCGATGTCGATGTCGATGCCGTCGAAGTTGTACTTCTTCAGGATCGGCACGATCGTCGCGACGAACTTGTCCGCCACGGCGGTGGAGTTGAGGTCGATGCCGGCCGCCGCGCCGCCGATCGACATCAGGATCGTCTGGCCGGAGGCCTTCGCCGCGCACATCTCGGCGGGCGTGGCCACCTTCACGCCCGCGTCCATGCCGTCCTCCCACAGCGCCGTTCCGTCCGAACGGATCACCGGGAAGGCCGCGTTGATCACGTTGTAGCCGTGGGCGGCGATCGCGGAGTTGGTGATCGGGGTCCAACCGAAGGGCGGGTGAACGCCGTTGGAGGAGCCGTCCCAGTTCTCCCAGTAGCCCTGGAGGACCTTGCCGGCCGGACGGGACTTCACGGCGCAGGTGTCGGCGGCGGACGCGGTGGGGGCGGTGGCGATCGAGAGGGGGACGAGGAGCGTGGCCGCGGTGAGGGCGGCGGTCACAAGGCGACGGAGCATACGGGCCTCCCGGTGGGGGTGCGGTGAGGTGTCGTAGGCATGACAGTGCTCGTGGTCCAGACCTTTCGTCAAGAGGTCTGTACCACTCGATCGCGTCGGTGTCGGCACGCTGACAAGTATGGAATGACAGATATTGAAATCTGTCAGCTGTCATGCCAAGGTGGAACACATGACGATCCCCACGCGTACTCTCGGAACCACCGGCCCCCAGGTCTCCGCCCTCGGCCTCGGCTGCATGGGCATGTCCGCGCTCTACGGCGAAGCCGACCGCACCGAGTCCATCGCCACCGTCCACGCGGCCCTCGAAGCGGGCGTGACGCTCCTCGACACCGGCGACTTCTACGCCATGGGCCACAACGAGATGCTGATCGGCGAGGCCCTGCGCACCGCCCCCGCCGCCCGCCGCGAACAGGCCCTCACCAGCGTGAAGTTCGGGGCCCTGCGCGACCCGGCCGGCGGCTGGTCCGGTTACGACGGCCGGCCCGCCGCCGTGAAGAACTTCGCCGCGTACTCCCTCCAGCGCCTCGGCGTCGACCACATCGACGTGTACCGGATCGCCCGGGTCGACCCCGGCGTACCGATCGAGGAGACCGTCGGCGCGATCGCCGAGCTGGTCGAGCAGGGGTACGTCCGGCACATCGGCCTCAGCGAGGCGAGTGCCGACGCCATCCGCCGGGCCGCCGCCACCGCGCCGATCTCCGACCTCCAGATCGAGTACGCGATCATCACCCGCGACATCGAGCGGGAGATCCTGCCGACCACCCGCGAGCTGGGCATCGGCATCACCGCGTACGGCGTGCTCTCCCGCGGTCTGATCTCCGGCCACTTCACCCAGGACCGGCAGCTCGGGGCGCAGGACTTCCGCGCCTTCTCGCCCCGCTTCCAGGGCGACAACCTCCGCCGCAACCTCGAACTCGTCGAAGCGCTGCGGAAGATCGCCGACGAGAAGGGCGTGACGGTCGCGCAGATCGCCATCGCCTGGGTCCTCTCGCGCGGCACCGACATCGTGCCCCTGGTCGGCGCCCGCACCCGGGAGCGGCTGAGCGAGTCGCTGGGCGCGCTGGACGTCTCGCTGGACGCGGCCGACCTGGCGGCGATCGAGGAGGCGGTACCGGAGGGAGCGGCGGCCGGCACCCGCTACCCGGCCGTGCAGATGGCACATCTGGGCACCGAACAGTGATCCTGCCTGCGGGTACCGTCTAGGGCATGGCACCGACCACCCAGGCCCTGACCGCCGAGCGCATCCTCGAAGCGACCGAGGAGGTGCTGCGCCGCCACGGCCCGGCGAAGGCCACCGTGGTGGACGTGGCCCGCGCGCTCGGCGTCAGCCATGGCACCGTCTACCGGCACTTCCGCACCAAGGCGGCGCTGCGCGAGGCGGTCACCAAGCGCTGGCTCGACCGCACGTCGGAGCGCCTGTCCCGCTTCACGGCCGAGGACCGCGACCCCGAGGCCCGCCTCCGCGACTGGCTGGCGGGCCTCTTCGACGCCAAGCGCCGCAAGGCGGGCGACGATCCCGACATGTTCGCCGCGTACATGGTGCTCGTCACGGAGGCGGGCGAACTGGTCGGCGAGCACCTCGACGAACTCACCGGCCAGCTCACCGAGATCATCGGCGCGGGCATCGCGACCGGTGTCTTCACGGCCGCCGACCCGGCCGTCGCCGCCCGCGCCGTCTTCCAGGCCGCCAGCTGCTTCCACGACCCGTCCTACGCGCGGGAGTGGCAGAAGCCGGGCGCGGACGCGGAATTCCGGGCGCTGGTCGAGCTGTTGGTGCGCGGGCTGCGCAACTGACCGCCGGTGCGGGTCAGTTGACCTTGACGCTGACCGAGCCCATGGCGCTCGGGCTCGGGCTCGGGCTCGGGGACGTCGGCGTCGACCTCGACGGGCAGCAGGTGCTGGGCACGCTGCTTCGCCCGGTGACGACCACCTTCGCGCCGTCGGCCAGCAGCTCGCGCGCCGCGGCGAAGGCTCCCGCGCCGGCGGGTCGGGCGGATCAGTGCCAGGCCGCCAGCTGCTTCCACGACCCGTCCTGCGCGGGAGTGGCAGAAGCCGGGCGCGGACGCGGAATTCCGGGCGCTGGTCGAGCTGTTGGTGCGCGGGCTGCGCAACTGAGCGCCGGTGCCGGTCAGTTGACCTTGACGCTGACCGGGCCCATGGCGCTCGGGCTCGGGAGCGCGGCGAAGGCTCCCGCGTCGGCGGGGCGGGCGGATCAGTGGCCGGCCGCTGACGCCCAGAACTCCCGCATCAGCGCGGGCGGCGTCGGGCTGGTCATCGCGACCTGGGTCAGCAGGACCGTCACCGTGCCCGTGGGCGGGATCACGTGGGCCGCGGTGCCGGTGCCGCCGACCCAGCCGTAGCGCCCGGGGACGTTCCACGGGTCGATCGGATCGACGTCGACCTGGCCGCCGTAGCCCCAGCCCTGGCCCTCCAGGAAGAGGGCGGAGGCCTCGCGCTGGGCTGCGGTGAGGTGGTTGGTGGTCATGCGGCTCACCGAGGTGGGGGAGAGGACCGGGGTGCCGTCCGGTGCGGTGCCGTCGGCGCCGAGCATGCGGTGGAAGGCCAGCAGGTCGTCGGCCGTCGAGACCAGGCCGCCCGCGCCCGAGGGGAAGGCCGGGGGCCGGCTGAAGCCGCCGTCCGGGGTGTCGGCCTGCTCCAGGGCGCCCAGCTCGCCCGGGGTGTAGGCGGTGGTGAAGCGGGACCGCTTCGACTCCGGCACCGCGAACCCGGTGTCCGTCATGCCCAGCGGCCCGAAGAACCGCTCCGCCAGGAAGTCGGGGAAGGACGAGCCCGAGGCGCGGGCGACCAGGACGCCCTGGATGTCCGAGCAGGTGTTGTACAGCCACGCGGCACCCGGCTGGCGCACCATCGGGATCTTCGCCAGCGCGGCGAGCCACTCGTCGGGGCCCGGCTGGAGGTAGGGCGCGCGGCCGTCCTGCTGGAACGCGAGCAGCGCCTGCACGGCCGACAGGAAGAAGTCGTCCGGGAAGCCCCAGCCGGCCCGGAAGCTCAGCAGGTCCTCGACCGTGACCGGACGTTCCGCCGGGACCACGTCGTCGACCGGCGAGGACGGCGTACGGACCACCATCGGCTTCGCCAGCTCCGGCAGCCACTCCTCCACCGGGGCGTCCAGCGCGAGCCGCCCGTCGTCGACCAGCGCCAGCACCGCCGCCGCCGTGACCGGCTT
Organism: Streptomyces sp. NBC_00252; assembly: GCF_036187565.1. Classification (NCBI taxonomy): domain Bacteria; kingdom Bacillati; phylum Actinomycetota; class Actinomycetes; order Kitasatosporales; family Streptomycetaceae; genus Streptomyces; species Streptomyces sp. NBC_00252. The sequence goes on from NZ_CP108087.1 coordinate 6,816,281, forward strand.
GCTGACCGAGGCGATCCGGAAGATCGAGTCGCGGGCCATCGGGGCGGTGCCCTCGACGTCGACGGAGCCGACGGCGACCACCTCGACGTCGTCACCGCGGGCCACCAGGCCCACCGCGCCGGGCACGGTGCCGTCGTCGACGCGTCGCCGCAGGGTGTCGTGGAGAGAGCTCATGAGTCGGCCTTCCGGTCCGGGGAGTCGTATCGGATACGACTCTCCTCGCCTCGCGAACTCATCGCTTCCCGGTCAGTCGGCGGACGGGTCCACCGTGGCCTGGTGCTCCTCGGCCAGATGCTCCTCCGCCTTCAGCCACGGCAGGAACTGCGCGCTCTTCCTCCAGCCGCAGGTGTCGCACACGATCATGCGCTGCGCTCCCTTGCGCTGCACGCGGACGACGTGTTCCCGCCGTTGCCGGTCCCAGCGGCTCACTTTGCTCGTGTTGATCTGCAACATGCGCCTCGCCTCCGTTCAGGAGTGTCCGGCAAGGAGTGTGCAGCAATATCAACATCAACAGGGCTCAATTCACGCCGAGTTGTCCAAGCTGTGAGCATGACATCCCGGATGGTGTCCGGGATGTCGTCCGCCGGGTCAGCCGATCGTCCGCGGCAGCCGCAGGCTGAGCAGGCCGGTCAGTACGACCCCCGCGAGCTGCGCCGACAGCGTGATCGCCAGGGCGTCCCGCATGCCCATCCCCGGGACCAGGGAGAGGAAGAGGGTGCCGAGGGTGGCCACGCCCAGCGCCAGCGCGGACTGCTGGGTGGTGACCATGACGCCGGCGCCCACACCGGCCCGGGCGGTCGGCACCTCGGACAGGATGATGCGGAAGATGATGGGGAGTTGGAGCGCCTGACCGGCACCGGCGACGGCCGCGCCGGGGAGCAGTTCGACGAAGCCGAGGTGCGGCCAGGAGCGCCACACGGCCAGCACGATCAGAGCGAGACCCACTGCCTGGACGACCGAACCGGCGGTCACGACCCGCGTGCCGTACCGGTTCACCAGGCGCGGCCCGGCGAGCGAGGCGAGGAAGAACGTCACCGCCAGCGGGACCAGCGCGAGACCCGCGGCGACCGGGCCGAGACCCGCGCCGCTCTGCAGCGCCACCGCGATCACGAACATGAACCCGCTGAAGCCGATCGCGAACGGCACGATCATCACCAGCCCGCGCCGCAGCGAGGTCAGCGCCAGCAGACTCGGCGGCACCAGCGGTGTCAGCCCCTGCCGGTCCGCCCTGCGCTCCACCGCGTAGAACGCCGACACGAGCCCCGGGAAGGCGGCCAGCGACAGCCATGTCCACAGCGGCCAGCCCGCGGCCCGGCCCTCGGTCAGCGGAACCAGCAGCGCCAGCAGGGACGCGGCGAGGAGGAAGGTGCCGGGGACGTCCACCGGCTCCGGGTGCTGGGAACGCGTCTCCGGCACCACCTTCGCGGCCAGGAACAGGCCCACGACGACGACCGGCACGTTCACCAGGAACACCGCGCGCCAGCCGGTACCGGCGATGTCGGCGGCCACCAGGACCCCGCCGAGGATCTGGCCCGCCACCATGGCGAGCCCGGCGGTCGCGCCGTACAGGCCCATCGCCTTGGCGCGGCGCGGGCCCTGCGTGGCGGCCTGGATGGTGGCGAGGACCTGCGGGAGCATCGCGGCGGACGCGGCACCCTGCGCGATCCGCGCGGCGACCAGCGTCCAGGCGGTGGGCGCGAGCCCGCACGCCAGCGAGGTCAGCCCGAACGCGGCCATCCCGCCCAGGAACAGCCGCCGCCGGCCGAACAGGTCGCCGAGCCGGCCGCCGAGGACGAGCAGCACGGCGTACGCGACCCCGTACCCGGCGACGACGAGTTCGAGGACGGCCTCGCTCGCCGAGAGGTCCTTGCCGATGGTCGGCAGGGCCACGTTCACGATGAAGAAGTCGATGAGGGGAAGCGCCGCGGCCAGCAGCACCGTGAACAGTCCGAGGCCGCTGAGCACGGGTGCCGCCGCCGGGGACCGGACGGTACGGGAAGTGATGGTTTCGGTCACGCTGCCGAGCGTGCGCCTTCCGGGAGACTGGTACCAGAGTGTCCTTATCCTGGTAGAAGGACTACCTGGAAACAGGATCCGGGCGGCGGCAGACTGGAGCGATGACGACGATGGCACAGGAGACGGTGACGGGGGCGACGGCCGGCGCGGTGACCGGGGCGGCCGCCGCTCCGGGGGCCGCGCCGCAGAGTGCGTCGACCGTCCGGCGCCATGAGCTCGCCGCGTTCCTGCGCCACCGCCGGGAGCACATCACCCCCGAGCAGGTCGGCCTCCCGCGCGGCACCCGGCGCCGCACACCCGGCCTGCGCCGCGAGGAGGTCGCGCAGCTCGCCGCGGTCGGGGTCACCTGGTACACGTGGCTCGAACAGGCCCGGGACATCCAGGTCTCCGTCCAGGTCCTCGACGCCCTCGCCCGCACCCTGTTCCTGGACAGCAGCGAACGCTCCCACCTCTTCCAGCTGGCCGGTGCGATCGACCCCCAGCCGGCCACGAGCTGCGCGGTCGTCACGCCCGCCCTCCAGGCGATGCTGGACCAGCTGGACCCGATCCCGGCCTGCCTGCAGAACAGCAGGTACGACATCCTCGCCTACAACCGCACCTACGGGATGCTGCTCTGCGACCTGGACGCCGTACCGCCCGAGGACCGCAACTGCCTGATCCTCTCCTACACGCACGAGGAGTGGCAGTCGGCGATCGTGCACCTGGAGAAGACCCAGCGCCTCATGGCCGCCCGCTTCCGCGGCTCGATGGCCGACCACCTCGCCGACCCCGCCTGGAAGACCCTCCTCAAGCGCCTCCGCACGTCCCCCGAGTTCTGCGAGGTCTGGGACCGTCACGAGGTCATGGGCGCCAGCCCCCGCCGCAAGGAGTTCCGCAACACCCACGTGGGCCGCATCACGGTGGACCACACGGACCTCTGGCTGGGCCCGTCGAGGGGTCCGAGGATGGTGACGTACGCCCCGGCGGACGAGGAGTCACGAGAGCGGATGGAGAGGCTGCACGCCATAGCGCAGGCCAAGTGAGGTTGTCAGGGGCGCGGGGAACTGCGCGCCCAGCCCCCACGCGCCCGCATCCGCAGAACTAGGCGTTGATCCCAGCCGCTTCGCGCACCTCGACAGACGCCAACTGGTCGGCCGTACGCTCAGCAGTCCGCCGAGCCCACACCCCACTGGTAACCGCCCCCAGCACCAGCACCGCAAGCCCGCACGCCACGAGAATCCACCACCCGGGCCGAGCCGCAGATACAAACGTCTCCTTGTACGACGAGGCCGACACCCCGGAAGCCAGCACCGCCCCGACGACCGCAACCCCGAGCGTCTGCCCCAGCTGCCGACTCGTGGAAGCGACCGCCGCCGCAACCCCGGCCTGAGCCCGAGGCATCCCGGACACCGCCGTGTTGGTGATCGGCGCGTTCACGAACCCGAACCCGATCCCGAACAGCGCGTATCCGATGAACCGCGACACCGCGGACGTCTCCGCCTCGAACCCCGCGAACAGCACCGCACTCGCGGTCATCGCCGTCCCCGCGATCAGCAGGGATATCCGCGGCCCGTGACTACCGACCAGCCGCCCGGATATCGGCGCGCACAGGAACGTGGGCACAGCCATCGGCAGCATCCACAGCCCGGCGTGCAGGGCGTCCAGGCCCACCACGTTCTGCAGGTACAGCGTGGACAGGAACAGGAACCCGCCGAGCGCCGAGAACGCGCTGATCGCGATCACCGTCGCCCCGCTGAACGGCGCCGACCGGAAGAACCGCAGGTCGATGAGCGGCTCGTCGCGCCGAGGCTCGTACCAGAGGAGAGCGGCCAGCGCGGCCAGCGCGAGGATCGCGAACGGCAGGATCGAGGTGAACCCGGAGTCCGGCGCCTCGATGATCGCGTACGTCAGGGAGCCGAACAGGGCGATCACCAGGAGCTGGCCGACCGGGTCGGGACGGCGGGCCTTGGGCGCGCGGGACTCGGGGATGAACTTCAGCGTGAGCAGCAGCGCGGCCAGACCCACGGGCAGGTTGATCCAGAAGATCGAACGCCAGCCGACCGAGTCCACGAGCAGTCCGCCGATCAGCGGTCCTGCGGCCATCGATATGCCGACGACCGCGCCCCACACGCCGATCGCGCGGGCGCGCTCGCGGGGCTCGGTGAAGGTGTTGGTGATGATCGACATCGCGACCGGGTTGAGCATCGAGCCGCCGACCGCCTGGATCATGCGGAACCAGATCAGCGAGTCCAGGCCGGGTGCGACGGAGCAGAGCAGGGAGCCGAGGCTGAAGACCACCAGGCCGACGACGAAGACCCGTTTGCGGCCGATCCGGTCGGCCGTCGAACCCGCCAGCATCAGCAGGGAGGCCAGGACCAGGGTGTACGCGTCGATCGTCCACTGCAGACCGGAGGTCGACGCGTGCAGATCGGTCTGCATCGCGGGCAGTGCGACGTTCAGAATGGTCACGTCCAGGCTCACGATCAGCAGACTCATGCAGCAGATCGCGAGCACCAGCTGTCGGCGGCGATGGCTGAGCTCGGGCATGCGCACCATCGTACGCCAAACTCGATAGTGCGGCTAACTAATTACCGGTACATGGTCCTGCGGCCGAGCACCCGGCGCGGTACGGGACAATGGAGCAATGTCCACGCCCGTCGCCTCGTCCGCCTCCCCTTCCGCGGCCCCGTCCGTCGCCCCGCCCGTGTCGCCCCTGCGGGTCGGTCCGCACGTCGTCTCGCCGCCCGTCGTCCTGGCCCCCATGGCCGGGATCACGAACGCGCCCTTCCGCACCCTGTGCAGGGAGTTCAGCGGCGGCAAGGGCCTGTTCGTCAGCGAGATGATCACGACCCGGGCGCTGGTCGAGCGCAACGAGAAGACGATGCAGCTGGTCCACTTCGACGCGACGGAGACGCCGCGCTCGATCCAGCTCTACGGCGTGGACCCGGCGACCGTCGGCAAGGCCGTCCGCATGATCGCGGAGGAGGACCTCGCCGACCACATCGACCTGAACTTCGGCTGCCCGGTGCCGAAGGTGACCCGCAAGGGCGGCGGCTCCGCGCTGCCGTACAAGCGGAACCTGCTGCGGGCGATCCTGAAGGAGGCCGTCAGCGGGGCCGGTGACCTGCCCGTCACGATGAAGATGCGCAAGGGCATCGACGACGACCACATCACCTTCCTCGACGCCGGCCGCATCGCCGTCGAAGAAGGGGTCACCTCCATCGCGCTGCACGGCCGCACTGCCGCTCAGCACTACGGCGGCACGGCGGACTGGGACGCGATCGCGCGGCTCAAGGAGCATGTGCCGGAGATCCCCGTGCTCGGCAACGGCGACATCTGGTCGGCCGAGGACGCGGTGCGGATGGTGCGGGAGACCGGGTGCGACGGGGTCGTGGTCGGGCGCGGGTGCCTGGGGCGGCCGTGGCTCTTCGCCGACCTCGTGGCCGCCTTCGAGGGGCGCCGGCAGGACGTGCTGAAGCCGTCGTTGCGCGAGGTCGCCGACATCATGGTGCGGCACGCGACCCTGCTCGGCGAGTGGATCGGGGACGAGGCGCGCGGGGTCATCGACTTCCGCAAGCACGTCGCCTGGTACCTGAAGGGCTTCGCGGTCGGCAGCGAGATGCGCAAGCGGCTCGCGATCACCTCGTCCCTGGCCGAACTCCGGTCCGGGCTGGACGAGTTGGACCTCGACCAGTCCTGGCCGGCGGGCGCCGACGGGCCCCGCGGCCGTACGTCCGGCAACAACCGGGTGGTGCTGCCGGACGGTTGGCTGAAGGACCCGTACGACTGCGCGGGGATCGGCGAGGACGCGGAACTGGACACGTCCGGGGGCTGAACCCCCTTCGGTGGCCGGTCAGTTCTCCTTCGGGTGGGGCGTCGAGCCGTACGCCGTGAGGAACTTGTCGCGGAAGGCGCTCATCTTCCACACCGGGGCGTCGTGCGCGGGGCGCAGGCCGTCCGTCCAGTTCCAACTGTCGACCTTCGCAAGGACCTTGGGGTCCTTGGCGACGATCGAGATCGGGACGTCACGGCTCGCGTGGCTGCCGCTGACCCGGGCGATCGGCTGGTGGTCGCCGAGGAAGACGAGCACGGTGTTGTCGTTGCCGTAGCGCTCCAGCCACTGGGTGAGGGAGTTCACCGAGTACTGGATCGACTTGCCGTACTCCTGGCGGGACTTGGTGGTGTCGGCGATGACGTCGGAGGCCTTGTTGCCGGCCTTCTCGATCGAGTCGAAGATCGAGCCGTTGCCCAGCTGGTCCCACGGGACGAGCTTCGGGATCGGCGCCCAGGGCTGGTGGCTCGACGTCAGGATGATCATCGACATCAGGGACTTGCCGTCGGTGCGGGGCTTGCTGTGCACCTGCTTCTGGAACTGCTCGAGCGCGTACTGGTCCGGCATCGTCGACCAGCTGAACTTCGGTCCCTCGTAGCCGAGTTGGAAGGCGTTGTAGACCTTGTCGAGGCCGTAGAAGCTCTGCTCCGGCCAGCCCTTCTGCACGCCCGGCATCACGCCGACGGTGTCGTAGTCGCCGGTCTTCTTGAAGGCGTCGGTCAGGCTGAGGTGGTCGCTGGCCATCACCGTGCGGTACCGCTGCTGGTTGCTGACCCACAGGCCCGACATGGTGGTGGAGTGGCCGAGCCAGCTGCTGCCGCCGTACGTCGCCGAGGTCAGCCAGCCGCTCTTCGCCGCGAAGCCCGCCTTCGAGAGGGCCTTGGTGTCGGCGGCGAGGGTCTCGTCGACACCCGGCGCCATGATCGGGTCCTCGATCGCGCTCCGGCCGTAGCTCTCGATGAAGGTGAAGATCATGTCCTTGCCGCGCAGGTCGGGGACGAGCTGGCTGCCGGGGGTGTTGCCGAACGCGTCGACCTTCGCGACCTTCTTGAACTCGGCCTCGTCGCGCAGGGTGTTGCGGACCGCGACCGTGCGGAGCTTGAGGATCGCGGCGGTGTGGTCGGCGGCGAGCGGCACCCCGGAGACCTGGAGGCCGAACGCCGTGCAGGTGATCCAGACCGTGCCGGCGATCAGCGCGCCCCGGGACGCGTGGGCCTTGTGCGCGGCGAGCAGGTTGGCGAGGCGGACGGTGGCCAGCGAGACCAGGACGATCAGCAGCAGGACGAAGAGGATCAGGGCGACCGTGATGCCGGTGGTGGCCGCTCCGCCGAAGGTGTCCTTGAGATAGCTCTGGGCGTCGGCGAACAGGCTCCAGTCCAGGATGACGTTGAAGCCGCGGCCCAGGTACTCGTTGAAGCCCATGTCGAGCATGTTCAGGATCGCCACGACGGCGGTGAGCACGCCGGAGACCGCCGCCAGCACGATCCGCGGCCGGCGCGGCAGGCTGATCAGCACCACCGCCCCCATGATCGCCTCCGCCGGAAGCCGCATGAACTCCGTGAGCTTCAGGCTGTTCATCGTCGTCGGCATCTGCAGACAGACGTAGACGAGCGCGGCGGCCAGGACGGTGACACTCCAGGAGGCCACGCGCGCGGCGACGGGATGCTTGCCCCGCCAGGCCCGCGTACGGCGCCGAAGCCCGAGGGGGCTGGTCCAGGTGCGGGGGGTGGGGGCGGGGGCTGCGTCCGGGTCGGATTCGGCTTCGGTGGCTGAGGCTTCCGCTTCGGTGTCCGGGGCGGTCTCGGTGGCTTCGGAGGCAGCGGCTTCGGGGCCGGGGACCTCGGAGTCGGTGGGCTCCGGGGTGCTGGAGTCGAGGGTGGTGTCGGCGTCCTCGGCTGTCCCGGACTTCGGGGTGTCGGACGCGCCCTCGGGAACGGTGTCGGACGCGGGTTCCGCCGTGGCGTCGGACGACGCTTCTACGACTCCCTCGGACGCGGTGGCTTTCTGCTCGCCCTGCTCGCCCTCGGCGTCGGCAGAAGCCTCGGCCTCGTCCTCGTCGGCCGCCGAACTCCCGTCGCCTGCCGCGGACTTGGACCCCGTCGTGGCGGAGGCGTCGGCCTCCGGGGTCGTTATCGCGTCGTCCGGTGTCGGTTCCTCGTCGTTGTCCGGCGGCAGTACCTCGCCATCGGCTGCCCCGGCCGTGTTCGCTGTCTGGCGTGTGCTCGTGTGCTGAGGCAACCCGAAGGTCCTTCCGTGCGAGGCCCGTGATCGGAGTGGAGGGGCGGTCCGCTTGGGGAGGCAGGACCACCGCTCTTCCGTACGAGTCGCCTCGGGCCCCTGTTCACGGAACTGGGCAAACACCCGGCAAACGCCTTATCACCGTTGTGTCACGCACCCCCGACCGCCGTCAGCAGCGCCAGGGGAGCCGCCGCCGAACGGGACTCCCGTACGCACGCGTGCGGGTACGGGACCGGCTCCGGGTGGGTGTCGCGGCCGTAGCCCGCGAGGACCTCCGGGAGGCGGTGGCCGGTCGCCGTCGCCGCGTCGACCAGGGCGTGCGCGACCGTGCGGGCCTCGTCGTGCAGGCCGTAGCGGGCCAGGCCGAGGGTGATCAGCGCGTTGTCGTGGGGCCAGACCGAACCCCGGTGGTACGACAGCGGGTGGTACGCCGCCTGGCCGGAGGCGAGGGTACGGACGCCCCAGCCCGAGAAGAAGTCCGGGGCGAGGAGCCTGCGGCCGACCAGTTCGCCGTACTCCTTGTCCAGTAGGCCGGACCAGAGCAGATGGCCCGCGTCCGACGCCAGCGCGTCCACCTGGCGGCCCTCGCCGTCCAGCGCCAGCGCCGGGAAGGAGTGCTCCCGCATCCAGAAGTCCCGCTGGAAACGGTCCCGCAGGTCGGACGCGGCCTGCTCCAGGAGCGCCGCGTACGTCTCGTCCTCCCACACCGTGCGCGCCACCCACGCCGTGCGGCGCAGCGCGTCGTACGCGTACCCCTGCGCCCCCGCTGCCATCACCGCACCGCTCGCCCGCGTGCCGTCGGCGCCGCAGATCGCCCCGGGGGAGTCCTTCCAGTTCTGGTTGGCCAGGCCGCCCTGGTCGGCGCGGTAGACGAGGTAGCCGCGCGAGGTCAGGCCGCCGTGGTCCAGCATCCAGCCGATCGCCGCACGGGCGTTGGGCTCCAGACGCCGGGCCAGGGCCGAGTCACCGGTCTGCTCCACATACGCGCCGAGCAGCACCAGGAACAGCGGGGTCGCGTCGACCGAGCCGTAGTACCGCCCGTACGGCACCTGCCCGAAGTGCGCCAGCTCGCCGTGCCGTACCTCGTGCACGATCTTGCCGGGCTGGGAGACCGACTCGGGGCCCACGGCCGTCGCCTGGGTCGCGGCGAGCGCCGGCAGTGTGGCGGCGGCGAGCTGGGGGCGGTAGGGGAGTGCGAAGAGGGAGGTCAGAAGGGCGTCGCGGCCCAGCAGGGTGAGGAACCAGGGGGCTCCCGCCGCCGGTACGCGCAGTTCCTCGCCGTCCGGGCCCTTCGCCGGGACCTGGAGCGAGGCGAGGTCCGACAGGCCACGCGCGCAGGCGGCGGCCAGCTCCGGCCAGCCGGTGGGGAAGGAGACGCCCTGGACGTACTCGCCCTCCAGGGCCATGAGTTGCTCGTTCAGCGCGGACGGTGAGCGCGGTACCCGCAGGGCCCGCTTGTCGCCGTGCGGGCGGGCCATCACGCGCAGGGCCAGCTCGGCGGTGCCGTGCGGTGCGAGGTCCAGGGTCCACACCATGCGGCGGGCGCCGGTGCCGGTCTCCTCGACGCCGTCGGGCGCGGGCTCGGCCGTGACCGTCGTACAGGATCGCCATTCGCCGCGCTGGTAGGTGAACTCGACGCCGTCCTCCAGGACTTGGCGGGAGCGGGTGACGCCGGTCTTGGCGTAGGTGCGGTGGTCGGAGCGGAGTTCGAACTGGTCCGTGAAATCGGCGTCGGCGGTGACCGCTAGCCGGACCGTGGTCGGCACCGGGCGGTTGCTCGTCACCTTCAGCGACTCGACGAACGCGCCGTCGCCCACGGCCTGTTCACGGAAGAGCGTGTGCGCGGGCGGCTCCTGGCGGCCGCCGCGCGGGACGAGGACGCAGCGCGCCATGTCCCCGTCGGCCACCGGCGTCAGCGCCTCCGGCACCGCGCCGTCCACCGTCAGCTGCCAGCGGCTCAGGTGCCGGGCGTCCCGGACGAATAACCCGTCCGGGGAACTGCCGCCCCGTACGCCGCTGATGTCCCCGCCGTCGCCCACGGCTGCGAACGTCCCGCCGTGCACGAGCAGATGATGCCGGTCCGTCATCCCCGGTCCCCTCCCTTGACTCTCCTGGCGGCCTTGACTTCGGTGTCACTGACGTCCCTGTCAGTTACGTGTGTCACTCATGTCGAACGTGCCGAGGTCCGCGCCGGACACGCCGTGCCCGGGGGGCTCGTGGAGCAGATCGAGGGTCAGTGCGGCGGTCCAGCTGAAGCCGGTCGCGCCGCACGCCTCCCCGTCGTACGGGTCGACGTACTCGGCGAAGTCGGTGGCGTCGGCCGTCTCCAGCACCGCCGTGCGCAGCGCCTCCGCCCGGGTCCGCTCGCCGTGCAGCCGCAGGCCGCGCTCCAGCAGCCAGCTCGTGTTGAACCAGGCCGGGCCGCGCCAGTACCGGTGCGGGTCGAACGCTTCGCCCGACAGGTCGTAGCTGGGCGGCAGCCGGGTGGTGTCGCCGAGCCCGAAGTGCGGGCCGGACGCCGTACGGACGAGGGCGGTGGCGATGTCCCGGGGCAGGTCGGGGAGGAGCAGCGGGATCAGGCCGGAGACGCTGCGCTCGGCGATGAGTCCCTCGCCGCGGACGTCACGGCAGAAGAACATGCCCTCCGCCGGGTCCCACAGCCGGTCGATCAGCACGCCGGTGAGCCGCTCCGCGCGGGCGTGCCGGGCGGTGCCGGTCGCGCCCAACTCCCGTGCGATGCGGGCGAGTGCGTGCTCGGAGGCGATGAGCAGGGCGTTGAAGGACGGGTCCTCGACCGCGAACTCCGTTGCCCCGTCGGCGTACTGGCCGTCCCGGTAGTCCGTGGCGAGGCGCACGTAACGGCCGTAGTCCAGGTCCGTGGGCCGGTCCTCGGCGGCGCCGTGGTCGAGGTCGGCGCGGCGGAAGGAGCGGGCCGGGGCGGGCGTGATCCGGCTCAACGGGGCATCCCAGCAAGGGCTGTTGTCCATACCCTGTTCCCAGGGGTGCACGACGGACGCGAGGCCGCCTCCGCCCAGGTCGCGCCGGTGCAGCAGATAGCGGTGCCAGGCGGCCAGCCGGGGGTAGACACCGGCGAGGAAGCCGCGCGCGCGGGACAGGCCCGGGTCGGCGCAGTGCACGAGCCAGGCGGCGAGCGCGTGGACCGGTGGCTGCACGATGCCGGAGGTCTGTACGGTGCGCGGGGCGCCCGCCGTGCGTCCCGCGGTCGAGGAGCGCCAGAAGTCGGGGCTCGGGAAGTACGCGTCGAGCGGCACGGAGGGGTTGAACACGATGTGCGGGACACGGCCGTCGCCCCACTGGGCGGCGAGCAGCGTCTCCAGTTCCCGCTGCGCCCGCAGGGGCGAGAGGTGCCGCAGACCGATCGCGATGAACGCGGAGTCCCAGGACCACTGGTGCGGGTACAGGCCACGGGAGGGGACGGTTGAGGCACCCGTCCAGTTCCCTTCCAGTACGGCAGCCGCCCTGAGGTGCAGGGAACCTGACAGGGGCGGCGGATCGTATACGAAGGTGCGTTCCTCGGGGAGGGCTGTGAGCTGGGCAGTGCGATCCACTCGGGACTCCACGAAACACGTCGTGCCGACCGGTTCGGTCATGGCTACCGTAGGGTTACGTCTATTTAACACGCAAAACTCAATATGTAATGCAGGGTTGAGAAACACAAGGGGGTGCGCATGACGGGACGAGGTCATGGGAGCGCCGGAGATCTGCTCGAACTGGTGCGCACCGGGCGCGCGACGACCCGGGGCGCCCTCCAGCAGGTGACCGGACTCTCCCGCGCGACCGTCGGCCAGCGCCTGGACCGGCTCTTCCGCGCGGGCTGGCTGCGCGAGGGCGCGGGCGGTCCCGTGGACTCCCCGCTGGGCGGCAGGCCGTCGATCACCCTGGAATTCGACGACGCCCACGCGGTCGTCCTCGCGGCGGACCTGGACACCCGCCACGCGCGCGCGTGCGTCCTGTCCCTCACCGGCGAGATCCTCGCGGAGCACGGCGGCACGCTGGTCATCGAGGACGGCCCGGACGCCGTACTGGGTGAACTCGGCCTCTGGTTCGCCGAGTTGCTGGAAAAGGCGGGCCACCGGGCGTCCGAGGTTTGCGGGATCGGGCTCGCGGTGCCGGGGCCCGTCGACAGCGAGACCGGCCGCGTGGTCCAGCCGCCGATCATGCCCGGCTGGGACGGCTACGACATAAGAGGACGCCTGGCCCGCGCCTTCACCGAACACACCGGCGCCCCGCGGGTCCCGGTCCTGGTCGACAACGACGCCAACCTCATGGCGTACGGCGAACAGCGCACCGGCCACCCCGACTGCTCGGCGTTCGTGCTGGTCAAGGTGTCGACGGGTATCGGCGCGGGAGTCGTCGTCGGAGGCTCCATCTTCCGGGGCATCGACGGCGGCGCGGGCGACATCGGCCACATCCGGGTCCCGGCGGGCGCGCAGGCACTGTGCCGTTGCGGGTCCTACGGCTGTCTCGCCGCCGTGGCGAGCGGTGGTGCCGTGGCGCGGCGGCTGGCCGAGACCGGGGTGCCGGCGGCGTCCGGCTCGGATGTGCGGGACCTGCTCGCGTCGGGGCACCCCGGAGCGGCCGCGTTCGCCCGTGAGGCGGGACGGCAGGTCGGGGACGTCCTGGCGACCGTGGTGACGCTGCTCAACCCCGGGGTGCTGATGATCGCGGGAGACCTGGCCGGAACGTCCTTCCTCACCGGCGTGCGCGAGCTGCTGTACCAGCGGGCGCTGCCGCGCTCGACCGCTCATCTGCACGTACTGACCTCACGGCTCGGCGAGCGGGCCGGGCTGGTGGGGGCGGGGGCGATGGTCGTGGAGCATCTGTACGCGCCGGAGCGGGTCGAGGAGCGGCTGCTCGCCCTGGGTATGTGACGTACGCGTTTCGGTCGCGGGACCCGTCCGGATGGTGAAATCCGGTCGGTTGTGGAAGCGTGATTCTCGCCACCTTTGATAGGGGTGGCGCTCAGGTGAGCGGATCTTGCGCGGCTGCACTTCTCCAAGGGGTGGCACTCCGTGCCACCCCTTGATCGTTCATCGATCGAAAACAGCCGAGCCGTGAACCGCTCATGTGAGCGGAAAAGCGTCCCGATGGGCAGTGCCGCGTTCAAGAAGTGAAAACATCCGGCGGTGTTCGCTTGCCGAGCTTTGACTTTCGATCCGCTGGCGGACTACCGGTTACAGACGCATGACATGCAAGTGGACGTACCCAGACGCCTTTGATCTGGGTATGTTCCTGGCCGTCAGGGCAGCCACCCGCGTCCCGAGGAGTCGAGACCCGTGTCGGAAAACAAAGAACCCCACGTAGTGAAGTTCGTCTATGACTTCACCGAGGGAAACAAGGACCTCAAGGACCTCCTCGGCGGCAAGGGTGCCAACCTCGCCGAGATGACGAACCTGGGCCTTCCCGTCCCTCCGGGTTTCACCATCACCACCGAGGCGTGCAAGACGTACCTCGACAGCGGGGACGAGCCCGCGGCACTGCGTGACGAGGTGAGTGCACACCTCGACGCCCTCGAAGCGACGATGGGCAAGCAACTCGGGCAGGCCGACGACCCCCTCCTCGTATCGGTCCGTTCCGGGGCGAAGTTCTCGATGCCCGGCATGATGGACACCGTCCTGAACATCGGCCTCTCCGACAAGTCCGTGCAGGGCCTGGCGAAGCAGGCGGGCGACGAGCGCTTCGCGTGGGACTCGTACCGCCGCCTGATCCAGATGTTCGGCAAGACCGTCCTCGGCGTCGACGGCGACCTCTTCGAGGAGGCGCTCGACAAGGCCAAGGACGCCAAGAAGGTCACCGTCGACACCGAGCTGGACGCGGCCGACCTGAAGAAGCTGGTCACCCGGTTCAAGCGGATCGTCAAGGCCGAGGCCGGCCGCGACTTCCCGCAGGACCCGCGCGAGCAGATGGACCTCGCGATCCACGCGGTCTTCGACTCCTGGAACACCGACCGCGCCAAGCTCTACCGCCGCCAGGAACGCATCCCGCACGACCTCGGCACCGCGGTCAACGTCTGCTCGATGGTCTTCGGCAACCTCGGCCCGGACTCCGGCACCGGCGTCGCCTTCACCCGCGACCCCGCCAGCGGCCACCAGGGCGTCTACGGCGACTACTTGCAGAACGCGCAGGGCGAGGACGTCGTCGCCGGTATCCGCAACACCGTGCCGCTGGCGGAACTCGAGCAGATCGACAAGAAGTCGTACGACCAGCTCATGCAGATCATGGAGACCCTGGAGAACCACTACAAGGATCTCTGCGACATCGAATTCACCATCGAGCGCGGCCAGTTGTGGATGCTGCAGACGCGGGTGGGGAAGCGGACGGCGGGTGCCGCGTTCCGTATCGCGACCCAGCTCGTCGACCAGGGTCTGATCGACGAGGCCGAGGCCCTCCAGCGGGTCACCGGCGCGCAGTTGGCGCAGCTGATGTTCCCGCGCTTCGACGAGGACGCGAAGATCCAGCAGGTCGGCCGGGGCATCGCGGCCTCGCCGGGCGCCGCGGTCGGCAAGGCGGTCTTCGACTCGTACACCGCGGTGAAGTGGTCGCGTTCGGGCGAGAAGGTCATCCTGGTCCGCCGGGAGACCAACCCCGACGACCTCGACGGCATGATCGCGGCCGAGGGCATCCTCACCTCGCGCGGCGGCAAGACGTCCCACGCGGCCGTCGTCGCGCGCGGCATGGGCAAGACCTGTGTGTGCGGCGCCGAGGAGCTGGAGGTCGACACCAAGCGGCGCCGGATGACGGTGCCGGGCGGGCACGTCGTCGAGGAGGGCGACGTCATCTCCATCGACGGCTCCAGCGGCAAGGTGTACCTCGGTGAGGTCCCGGTCGTCCCCTCCCCGGTCGTCGAGTACTTCGAGGGCCGGATGCACGCGGGCGCCGACGACGCCGACGAACTGGTCGAGGCGGTCCACCGGATCATCGGCTACGCCGACCGCGTCCGCCGGCTGCGGGTCCGCGCCAACGCCGACAACGCCGAGGACGCGCTGCGCGCCCGCCGCTTCGGCGCCCAGGGCATCGGCCTCTGCCGTACGGAGCACATGTTCCTCGGCGACCGCCGCGAACTGGTCGAGCGGCTGATCCTGGCCGACACGGACACCGAGCGCGAGGAGTCCCTCAAGGCCCTTCTCCCGCTCCAGAAGGCCGACTTCGTCGAGCTGTTCAAGGCGATGGACGGACTCCCGGTCACCGTGCGCCTGTTGGACCCGCCGCTGCACGAATTCCTGCCGGACATCACGGAGTTGTCGGTCCGCGTGGCGCTGGCGGAGTCCCGCCAGGAGTCCCACGAGAACGACCTCCGCCTCCTCCAGGCGGTCCACCGGCTGCACGAGCAGAACCCGATGCTGGGCCTGCGCGGCGTACGCCTCGGCCTGGTCATCCCCGGCCTGTTCACCATGCAGGTACGGGCCATCGCCGAGGCCGCCGCCGAGCGCAAGGCCGCGAAGGGCGACCCGCGCGCCGAGATCATGATCCCGCTCGTCGGCACGGTCCAGGAGCTGGAGATCGTCCGCGAGGAGGCCGACCAGGTCGTCGCGGAGGTCGAGGCGGCGACGGGCACGTCCCTGAAGCTGTCGATCGGCACGATGATCGAACTCCCGCGCGCCGCGCTGACGGCGGGCCAGATCGCGGAGGCGGCGGAGTTCTTCTCCTTCGGCACGAACGACCTCACCCAGACGGTGTGGGGCTTCAGCCGCGACGACGTGGAGGCCTCCTTCTTCACGGCTTACCTGGAGAAGGGCATCTTCGGAGTCAGCCCCTTCGAGACGATCGACCGCGACGGCGTCGGCTCCCTGGTCGAGCTCGCGGCGAAGGCGGGCCGCGAGACCCGCCCGGACCTGAAGCTCGGCGTCTGCGGCGAACACGGCGGCGACCCCGAGTCGGTCCACTTCTTCCACGAGGTCGGACTGGACTACGTCTCCTGCTCGCCGTTCCGGATCCCGGTGGCCCGGCTCGAAGCCGGGCGGGCGGCTTCGGTGGCGCAGGGCAGCGACCACCGGTAGGGCGTACGGCGTTCGGACCCCGGGACTCCCGCCGCGCAACCTGACCCTCACCGACGCGGCGGTGGTTCCGGATCATGGGAGAGGGCGGCACCCCTGTGCGGGGGGTGCCGCCCTCTCCGCTGCCGGTGTCACTCGCAGGCGACGCCGTCCCCGTCCCGGTCGAGGTGGGAGTCGTAGCCCGGTTCGCCCGCGTACAGGGGCGTGACGCCGGCCGCGCGGGCCGCGGTGCAGTTCGTGTAATAGGCGCTGCCGCCACCGGAGTTGGAGTCGCCGGAGCCCGAGCCCGAGCCCGAACCGCTGTCCACGGCGGCCGCGGCGGTGACCGTCTTCGTGACCCTGACGGTCTTCGTCGTGGTGACCGTGGGGGCGGGCGCCGGGGTGGCGGTCTCCGTCGTCGTCGCCGTGACGGTCGCCGTCGGCTGCGGGCCGGCCGCCGCGGGCTTCGCGTCGACCGTCGTGTCGGTCTTCTTGTCCTGGCCCGAGCCGCCCGCGCCGATCCCGATGAGGAAGGCCAGCGCGAGGGCCGGGAGCACATACCGCTTGCGGGCCCAGCGGGGTGCCGGGCGGACCGGCTGGAACGGCGGCTGGGGCTGGGGCATGGGTGGTGTGGCGTACGGGTGGGTCATCTCGTCCCCCTGTGTCCGGTGAGACATGGACCGTATTGCCCCGGTGAGGGCGGTGAAGGGGGAGTGACCATCTCGTGATGGAGGTGTCGCTCGGTGTGACCGGAGCGGCGCCGCGCCGGCTCTCGTACGCTGAGATCCCGACCGCCCGCCGATGCTCGTAGAGGGAGCCCGCTCATGTCCGGCTGGAACGAGAAGGACGTCCCCGACCAGCGCGGCCGGGTCGCCGTCGTCACCGGGGCCAACAGCGGGCTCGGCTACGTCACCGCCCGCGAGCTGGCCCGCAGGGGCGCCCGAGTGGTGCTCGCGTGCCGGAGCGAGGTGCGGGGGAGCGAGGCGGCCGACCGGATCGTCGCCGAAGTCCCGGGCGCCGAGGCCGAGTTCGCCCGGCTGGACCTCGGGGATCTGGCCTCCGTACGGGAGTTCGCGGCCACGTTCCCGTACGAGCGGCTCGATCTGCTCGTCAACAACGCCGGGGTCATGGCGATGCCCTACGGCACGACGGTGGACGGCTTCGAGACGCACTTCGGGGTCAACCACCTCGGGCACTTCGCCCTCACCGGACTGCTCCTGCCCGCGCTGCTCGACGCGCCCGCCGCCCGGATCGTCACGCTCTCCAGCTTCATGCACGTGCTCGCCAACATCGACATCGACGACCTCAACAGCGAGCGCCGGTACAGCCGTTGGACCGCGTACGCCCGCTCAAAGACCGCCAACCTGCTCTTCACCCACGAGCTGACCCGGCGGCTCGCGGCGGCCGGTTCCGGGGTGGTCGCGGCCGCCTCCCACCCCGGCTACGCGGCCACCAACCTCCAGACCGCCGGGCCGCAGGCGGAGGGACGCAAGGGCGCGGAACGGCTCATGGAGATGGGCAACCGCGTCTTCGCCCAGCCCGCGGAGGCCGGTGCGCTGCCCTCCCTCTACGCCGCCACCGCCCCCGACGTACGCCCCGACTCCTTCTTCGGCCCCCGCATCGCGATGTGGCGCGGGGCGCCCGCCCCGTCCTGGCGGGCACCCTGGACCCTCAACGACGCGATGGGGCAACGCCTTTGGGCCGCCTCGGAGGAGCTGACAGGGGTCGTCCACGGCCAACTCAAGGCGTGACCGGTCGAGTTGTCGGCATTTACGCCGTCGCGCCGCTGTCCACCACGAGGTCTGTGCCCACCACCGACGCCGCGTCGTCCGAGGCCAAGTAGAGGACGGCGGCGGCGATTTCGGACGTGGCGGAGATACGGCCCAGGGGGAGCGCGGTCCGGACGCGTTCGGCGCGGTCGGCCTCCGTCTCGCCCGGGCGCAGTGACATCGGGGTGTCGGTGGCACCCGGGCTGACCACGTTGATCCGGACGCCCTCGCGGATGTGGTCCACCGCGGCACCCTTGCTCAGCACGGCGACGGCGGCCTTGGACGCGGAGTAGGCGGCGGCACCGGGGCTGCTCGTGTGCACCCCGAACGTGGACGCCACGTTGACGATCGCACCGCCCGACGGCTGGGCGCGCATCTGCCGGATCTCCGCCTGGAGGGCGAGGAAGACACCGGTGACGTTGATGTCGAGCTGTGCGCGCCAGTCCTCCTCGGTGAGGTCGGCGAGGGGCTGCCCGCCCCGGAAGACGCCCGCGTTGTTGACGGCGACGTCGAGCGAGCCGTACCGGTCCACGGCCGCCTGCACCAGAGCCCGGGCGTCAACTGCCTTGGAAACGTCGGCTGTTACCGCGAGGGCCTTGCCGCCCGCGGCCTCGATCAACGTGACGGTCTCGTCGAGCGGTTCGCGGCGCCGCCCCGCTACGACGACGTTCGCCCCCTCCGCCGCGAACGCGAGAGCGACGGCCCTTCCGATGCCCGAGCCCGCACCCGTGACGAGCGCTGTCCTGCCGTTGAAGCGAGTAGTGGTCATGATCTCCCCTTTTCTTGACCGATCGGTTCAGTATGAGGGCGCGAAAAGGCACCCTTGAGAGTGCGAGAAGGCGCCCCGGTGGAGCGGGGCTCAGTCGAGCAGCGCCAGCGCCTGTTCCGCCGCGTCCCGGACCCGTGCCGGGTCCCCGGACGCCCGGCCGACCACCCGCAGCCCCTGCATCAGCACCAGCAGCATGCGCGCCAGGGTGAGCGGATCGCGGTCGGCCGGCAGCTCGCCCTGTGCCTGCGCCCGCACCAGCGCCGAGCGCAACACCGTCTCCAGCTGGTCCCAGTTGCGCTCGACCAGCCGGGTCGCGGCCGTGTCGTGCGGGGCGAGTTCCGCCGCCGCGTTGGTCACCAGGCAGCCCAGTGACCGGAGTTGCTCGTCCGCCGCCTTGGCCGCGTACCGCCGTACGAGCGCCCGCACCGGCGGCAGTGCGGGGCCCGGCTGGGACAACTCCCGCACCATCGGCGTGAGTCCGGCCCGGTCGTAGCTCTCCAGCGCCTTCATGTACAGGTCGTGCTTGTTGCCGAAGGTCGCGTAGATGCTGGCCCGCCCGACGCCGAGGTGCTCGACCAGGTCGGACATCGACGTCGCCTCGTAGCCGCGCCGCCAGAACAGCTCAAGGGCTGCCCGCAGCGCGGCCTCGGGATCGAACTCCTTGGTCCTGGCCATGGCCGACAGCCTAGGTTTATCGAGAACGTTCAGTCAAGAATCGGTGTCGGGGCGGACAAGACCCGCCCGTGCGGGGGGATCGCCCCCACCTGCTGGAAGCACATCAGGAGGTCCATGCCCGCCTCGGGGGCCGTGTCGGCCTCATCGCGCAGGGAGTCGTGGTGCGCCTCGCGCCGCAGGGGCGTCACGGCAGGCGCGGCACCGGGTTCGCCCGCACCTCGTACGCCGTCACCCGCACCGACGCGTCGTCCAGACACTCCCCGGAGATCAGGTCGAACCGCTGCTTGAGCAGCGGCGACGCGACGAACGGGCGGCCCTGGTGGGTGCCGGTCAGACCGCGCGAGAGGACCGCCGCGCCGCTGAACGGGTCGCGGTTGTCGATGCCGTGGAGGGTGCCGGAGCGGTCGCGGAACAGGGCGGCCTGGGAGCCGTCGGGCAGCAGGGCCGCCACCCCGCGGCCGGGGGTGAGCAGGCTGAGGTCGCAGACCGTGAACCAGCCCTCGGCGAGCCGGAGTTGGACCTTCAGGTCGGTCGTCTCGGGGGCCAGGGTCATCGCTGGGCGCTTCCTTCCAGGACGTCTGCGGGCTGCTGGGGCCGCATGCCGATCGTCAGCAGCGGCAGGTCGGGCTTGATCTGGTCGCGCTCGGGCACGAAGCCGACGACCGGGTCGGGGGTGTCGGGCGCGTTCACGAAGGACACGAACCGGGCGAGTTTCTCGGGGTCGTTGATGGTCGTGGCCCACTCGTCGCGGTACCCGGCGACATGCGCGGCCATCAGCGCCTCCAACTCCCCGCAGATACCGAGCGAGTCCGCCACGACCACCTCGCGCACGTGGTCCAGGCCGCCCGGAATCCGCTCCAGCCACACGCTCGTGCGCTCCAGCCGGTCGGCCGTACGGATGTAGAACATGAGGAACCGGTCGATCAGGCGCACCAGTTCGGCGTCGGAGAGGTCCTTCGCAAGGAGATCCGCGTGGCGCGGGGTCGCGCCGCCGTTGCCGCCGACGTACAGGTTCCAGCCGGTGGCGGTGGCGATGATCCCGAAGTCCTTCGACTGGGCCTCGGCGCACTCGCGGGCGCAGCCGGACACCGCCGACTTGAGCTTGTGCGGGGAGCGCAACCCCCGGTAGCGCAGCTCCAGTTCGATCGCCATGCGGACCGAGTCCTGGACGCCGTAGCGGCACCAGGTCTGTCCCACGCAGGACTTGACGGTCCGCAGGGCCTTTCCGTACGCGTGCCCGGACTCGAAGCCCGCGTCCACCAACCGAGCCCAGATCAGGGGGAGTTGCTCCACCCTCGCGCCGAAGAGGTCGATGCGCTGGCCGCCGGTGATCTTCGTGTAGAGGCCGAAGTCGCGGGCCACCTCGCCGATCACGATGAGCTTCTCGGGGGTGATCTCGCCGCCGGGGATGCGCGGGACGACCGAATAGGAGCCGTTCTTCTGCAGGTTGGCGAGGAAGTGGTCGTTGCTGTCCTGCAGGGCCGCCTGTTCACCGTCCAGGACATAGCCGCTCGCGCCGATCGACGGGGCGAGGGACGCGATCACCGACGCGACGGTCGGCTTGCAGATCTCGCAGCCGTCGCCGCCCCGGGCGCCCGTACGGCCGTAGCGGTCCAGCAGGTCCTGGTAGGAGGTGATCCGCAGGGCGAGGACGATCTCGTACAGCTCCTCGCGGGTCTGCGTGAAGCAGCCGCACAGGCCCTTGTCGACCTCGACGCCGCTCGCCTCCAGCTCGGCGGTGACCAGCAGACCGAGCACCTTGACGCAACTCCCGCAGCCCGTACCGGCCTTGGTGCACTTCTTCACCTCCGGCACGCTCGTGCAGGAGTGGTCGGTGACCGCGCCGCGGATCGCGCCCTTGCTGACGTTGTGGCACGAGCAGACGACGGCCGCGTCGGGGAGCGCGGAGGGGCCGAGCCGGACGGCGTCCCCGGAACCGGCCGGGAGCACCAACTGCTCGGGGGAGACGGGCGGTACGGACCCCGTGAACGCGCGCAGCGTGCCGTACGCGTCCGCGTCGCCGACCAGGATCCCGCCCAGCAGCTCACCGCCCCGGCCGATCACCAGCTTCTTGTACGTCCCCGCCCGCGCGTCGGAGTAGACGACGTCGAGGCAGTCCGCGGTGGCGCCGTGCGCGTCGCCGAAGGACGCCACGTCCACGCCGAGCAGCTTCAGCTTGGTCGACAGGTCGGCGCCGGTGAAGGCGGATTCGTCCCGTGCGATGGTCGCGGCGGCCGTCTCCGCCTGCTCGTAACCGGGCGCCACCAGCCCGTACACCCGGCCGTCCGCCGCCAGCGCGCACTCGCCGATCGCGAAGACGTGCGGGTCGTCGACCGTACGGCACTGCTCGTCGACCGCGATGCCGCCGCGCTCACCGACCGACAGGCCACAGTCGCGGGCGAGTTGGTCACGGGGGCGGACACCGGCGCTGAACACGACCATGTCCGTGGGCAGTTCGGAACCGTCCGACAGCCTCATGCCGGTGACCGCGCCGTCCGCGCCGGTCAGGATCTCCTGCGTGCCGACGCCCGTGTGGACGGTCAGGCCCATGTCCTCGATGGTGCGCAGGAGCGCGGCGCCGCCGCCCGCGTCGATCTGCACCGGCATCAGCCGTGGCGCGAACTCCACGATGTGGGAGGTGAGTCCGAGCCCCTTCAGCGCACCGGCCGCCTCAAGGCCGAGCAGTCCACCGCCCACCACGGCACCCGTCGTGGCCCGCGACCCGGCGTATGCCTCGATCGCGAGCAGGTCCTCGATCGTGCGGTACACGAAACAGCCCTCGGCGTCCTTGCCGGGGACCGGCGGCACGAACGGGTAGGAGCCGGTGGCCAGGACGAGGGTGTCGTACTCAAGTGACAGTCCAGAGCGGGCCGTTACGGTTCTCGACACGCGGTCGATCGTCTCCGCCGGGTCTCCCACGTGCAGCTCGATCCCGTGGTCCCTGATGAACTCCGCGTCCGTGAGCGAGAGTTCCTCAGGGGTGCGGCCCGCGAAGTACGAGGTGAGCTGGACGCGGTCGTACGCCGGACGGGGTTCCTCGCACAGCACGACCACGCGGTGCGTGCGGGTCAGACCGCGCTCGGCGAGCGCTTCGAGGAAGCGCTGACCGACCATGCCGTGGCCGACGAGCACGAGGGTGGGCACACGCGGATTCGAGGTCATGCCGAGGAGCCTGCGACGTCGGTGTTACCCGACCGCATCACACCTGTTTCCCGCGAGGAACGCTGCCCTCAGCGGGAGCGTGCGAGGGGTGTGAGGGGGTGGGGTGCGCGCCGGGGGAGGGGTGCGAGGCCGCGGCCGGTGCGCGCCCGGTTCGGTTAACCGAACCCCCAGGTCCCGTGCAGGCACCATCGTGTACAGCAGGCGGCGACGGAAAGCTGGACACATCGGTTCACAGCAGTTCACACGGACTGCGCCGACACACGTACACCGACTCCACGTACGCCGACTCATGTGCAGGGGGATGCACCATGACCACCGCCCCGGACCCGACCTCCGTCCACGCCTGGAACCTCGTCCACGCACCGTTCACCGCCACCACCTGGCGCCGCACCGCCTACGCCCTCCTCGCCCTCCCACTGGGCCTCGCCTGCATCCCGCTCGCCCTCCTCGGCGCCCCCACGGCCCGCTGGCAGCGCGGCCTCGTCCACCGCTTCCTCGACCCCGACCGCACCGACCCCACCGACCTCCCCGGCAGGCCCCGCGCCGGCGGCCTGCCCCACGCCCTCCTCGCCACACCCCTCAACCTCGTCACGGCGTTCGTCACGCTCTACGGCTGGTCGATCGTCCCCCTCAACCTCGGCTGGCCGCTCCGCGCGGGCGACGACTACTCCACCGCCTGGGGCGGACCCACCTTCGCCGGGGCCTGGGCCTTCCACGCGGTGGTGGGCGGCATCGGCTTCCTGCTGCTGATGCCGTGGGTGGTGCGCGGCCTGACCGCCGTGCAGTTCCGTGTCGCCCGGTCGCTCCTCTCCTAGGTTGATCCCCATGCCGAGCCTCCGCTCCCGCCTCCGTTCCCTCGTCACCGCCACCTTCGGCCGCCGCGCCCTGGCCGCCGTGCTCTACGGAGTGATCGCCTTCCCGCTCGCCCTGGTCGGCTTCTTCGGCACGCTGGTCGGGCTGGTGTTCGGCGGGGCGCTGTCGGTGACCACGCTCGGCCTGTGGCTGCTGGCGGTCACCGTGCGCGGCGCGCTGGCGCTGGGCGCGCTGCAACGGGGGCTCGCGCACCGGCTGCTCGGCGTGGAGATCGAGCAGCCGGGCGTGCCGGGCGCGAAGATCGGAGGGATCGACGGGAACGGCGGCAGCGTGACCGACCCCGGGGTTACAGGTACTGGCCCCGGCGGCGGCGCCTCCGCGATCCTCGGCTGGCGTCGCGGCATCCTGCTCGACCGGACCGGCTGGCGAGCCGTCGGCTGCGCCCTGTTGACTCCGTTCACAGCCGTTTTCGCGTACGCCGCCGTCGTCATCGGCTACATCTACGGCGTCCTGTTCACACTGCATCCGCTGCTCAAGCGCTGGAACTACAACACGGTGCACAGCGCCGACGGCTCCACGCACCACGTGTCACTGGAGTTCTTCGGTCACCAACTCGACTCCTGGCCGCGCTGGTTGATTCCGTTCACAGTCGGTCTGCTGTTGCTGGCCGTCGCCCCCCTGATCCTGCGGTACGCCCTCGGCCCGCACCGCGCCCTGTTGACGGTGCTGCTCGGCCCCGACGCCGCGACCCGCCGGATCCGCACCCTGGAGGAGACCCGCGCCCGGGCCGTCGACGACGCCGCGCAGACCCTCCGCCGTATCGAACGCGACCTGCACGACGGCACCCAGGCCCGCCTCGTCGCCCTCGCCATGCACCTCACCCTGATCCGTGAACTGGTCACCGCCGGCGCCGAACCCGACCGCGTCCTCACCGTCGTCGACACCGCGCAGGGCAACGCCACCCAGGCCATCTCCGATCTGCGCCACCTGGTCAAGGGCATCCACCCGCCCGTACTCGACGAGGGACTGCACGCCGCCCTCACCACCCTGGCCGCCGACAGCGCCCTCCCCGTCACCCTCACCACCGACATCGGCACCCGCCCGACCCCGGCCGTCGAGACCATCGCCTACTTCTGCGCCGCCGAACTCCTCGCCAACGCCACGAAACACGCCCGCGCCACGGCCGCCGCCGTCGACGTCACCGCCCGCGACGGCGTCCTGCGCCTGCGCGTCACCGACGACGGACAGGGCGGCGCGATGATCGGCGCCGGGTCCGGACTCACCGGCCTGCTGGCCCGGGTCCGCACGGTCGACGGCACACTGACCTGCGACAGCCCACCCGGAGGCCCTACCGTGGTCACGGTCGACCTGCCCCACACCTGACCCGACCGGACCCGACCTGAACGGAGCGGCATGCGCGTCGTCATCGCCGAGGACTCGGCCCTGCTGCGCGACGGCCTGGTCCAACTCCTCCAGCTACGGGACGTGGAAGTGGCCGCGGCGGTGGGCGACGCGGAGTCCCTGCTGACCGCCGTCGCGGCCCACGAACCCGACGTAGCGGTCGTGGACATCCGCCTCCCGCCCACCCAGACCGACGAGGGCGTACGAGCAGCCGTACAACTGCGCGACCGGCACCCGGCGACCGGCGTCCTGTTGTTCTCGCAGTACGTCGAGACGACCCACGCGGCCCAACTCCTGGGCAACCCGGCCGGGTTCGGGTATCTCCTCAAGGAACGGGTCGTGGACATCGGGGAGTTCGTCGGCGCGCTGGAACGCGTAGCGGCCGGCGGCACCGCGCTCGACCCCGAGGTGGTGGCCCAACTCTTCGGCGCCGCCCGCCGATCCACCGCCCTCGACACCCTCACACCCCGCGAACGCGAAGTCCTCGCCCTCATGGCGGAGGGCCGCACGAACCACGCCATCGCCACCGCGTTCACCGTCTCCGAACGAGCCGTGGAAAAGCACGTGGCCAACATCTTCACCAAGCTGGACCTGCCCCCGACGGAAACAGGAAACCGCCGAGTGCTGGCAGTACTCCGCTACTTGGAAACAATCCGCTGACGACGCCGACCGGTTTGATGTCGACGTCCCGCACTACCGCGCCCCAAAGGGGCGCGGGGAACTGCGCGACCAGCCACGACGAATCCGCAGACGACCCAAGGCCGTTGCCCCTTCCCCCTACCGACTCCCACTCAGGTGCGCAAAGACGACAACGTTCCCCTGATACCCGGTAGCCCGCGAATACCCGCCCCCACAGGTAATGACCCTCAACTCAGGCCGCCGAGAAGCCCCGTACACCTTCTGATCCGGAAAGCGGTTCGCCTGATACACCTCCACCGCGTCCACCGTGAACAGCGCGACACTCCCGTCCAACCGATCCAACTCGACCGTGTTGCCCTTCTTCAGCGCACCGAGGTCGTAGAAGACGGCGGGCCCATCCGCGTTGTCGACATGGCCGGCCACGATCGCCGTACCGGTCTCCCCAGGAGTGGTCCCCGCCTCGTACCAGCCCGCGAGGTTCTTCTTCGCGGCCGGGGGCACGTCCAGGCTGCCGGTGGTGGTCAGTTTGAGGCCCATCAGGGGGGCGTCCACATGGATGGCCGGGATGCGGATGCGATCCGGCGGCGACGGCGGCAGCGGCCGGGCCGCCGTGCGCCCGGCGACCGGATCGGGCCGGGCCTCGGCGGCGGACGGCTGCGGCGGGGCGTTCGTCTCGGAGCCGTTGGCCAGCAGCCACGCGCCCGTGCACAGGGCGACCACGGTGACGGCCCCTATCGCGGTGTTGCCGAATCGCATTGCGCACCCCTCTCCAGTAACTGCCCCGCGCCCCCTCCGGGTCGCGAGGGGCGTCGGACCCGGAGGGGGAGGGGACATGCGGTACCGGTGGACGGACAGCGGAGGGTGTCCGTCAGAACCTGTCGCCTCTCGCCCGGCGATGCAGGAGCCAGGTACCGCCCGCGGCGGCGACGGCGAGAGCCGCCACACCGGCCGCGGTCTGCACGGGGTCGGGGCCCAACGCGCCGCCGACCCCCGTCTTCACACTGCCCCGCGGCTGCACCTGCTGCCGCATCGAGGCCAGCGTCACCATCAGATCGCCGGAGACCTCCCGGCCGTCCGTGCACTTCGCGACGATCTCGTACGTCCCCGGCTGCGCACTCGGCGGCACCTTGAACTGCCCGATCGCATCGCCCTCGTGCGCGCTCGGCGCCAGCGTGAACGTGCCGGCGCCCACCGCGCTGGCATCACCGGCGGCCGTACCGTCGTCGCCGCACGCCGCCGTGTTCACCGTGACGTCGCCGCCCGGCACGGCGTTCGACGGGAACACCTCCAGGCTGCCGGTCTCGCCGCCGTACGCCGGCGCGGTCGCGAGACCCGCGGCGGCGAGGGCGAGCGCGGTGCCGGTCAGCAGACGGGCGGTACGACGCATCGGTGCTCCTCCGAGCTGTGGTTGGCTGCCCTTCCGAGGTAAGTGGCACCGGGCCGAGCCCGCTTCCTGAGCGGGCGTCAGAAATGCGGTGAATGGGTGTCAGGAAGCCGCCCGGTCGGCCCAACCGGCCGCCGTTTCAGCAGGTCATAGAGGTACGGCGATCCCGCGCGAACCCATCGCGGAGAAGAACCCGAAGAGCGCAAGCGGCGCGTGTGAACGGGTGACCGGGAGTCAGGGAAGGACGGTCGGGAACGGCGGAGGGCGGCGGAGGACCCGGGGTCGTCGCCCTTGACCTCAACAATGGTTGAGGTACCAGGCTGCCCGCATGGACACCGACATCACCCCCGCGCAGCCTCTGAACGTCACCGTCGTCATCGGCAGCAACCGCCACGGCCGCTTCGGCCCGGTCGTCGCCGACTGGCTCCTCACCCACGTCCGCGACCACCCCGACCTCGCCCTCCAGGTCGTCGACGTCGCCGACACCGGCCGGCTCCCCACGACCCTCGCCCCGACCCCGGAAGCCACGGCTGCACTCGCCGGGATCACCCCGAAGCTCGCCTCGGCCGACGCCTTCGTCGTCCTCACCCCCGAGTACAACCACTCCTTCCCGGCCGGCCTCAAGAACCTCATCGACTGGCACTTCACGGAGTGGCGCGCCAAGCCGGTCGCCCTCGTCTCCTACGGCGGCCTCGCGGGCGGCCTGCGCGCGGTGGAGCACCTGCGCCAGGTCTTCGCCGAACTCCACGCCGTGACGGTCCGCGACACCGTGTCCTTCCACAACGCGGGCGCGTCCTTCGACGACGAGGGCCGCCTCAAGGACGCCGCGGCCCCGGACGCGGCGGCGAAGGCGATGCTGGACCAACTGGTGTGGTGGGGGCGGGCGTTGAGGGACGCGCGCCAGGTGCGGCCGCTGAGCTGGTGAGCTGGCGCTCCAGCGCTCCAGCGATCTGGTGAAACGAAAAAAGGGGGCGGCCGACGAAAGCCGGCCGCCCCCTTCACACCGTCACCGATGGCTCGGTGCGCTGCCCGGCCGGAGCCGGGCGGACGTGTCAGTAACCGAAGACGCCCTGGAACGTGCCGCGGTCCCAGTCGTGGTCCGTCTTGCTGGTCGAGGCGTAGACGGGGCCGACGTGGTCGATGACACCGGCGAACATGGTGTTGTCGGTGTGGCCGGAGCCCTGCGAGCCGGTGCCCGCGACGACCCCGCCGTCGTCGTGGGCGAGGGCGGCACCGGCGCCGCCGAGCAGGATGCCGACGGCGAGGACGGACGTGGTCAGGGCGGAACGCATACGCATGACTACTCCCAATGATCTTTGGACGACGCACCGGAAAACAGGCACGCCGGTCGGTTCAACACCGCAAACGATCACCGAGAACGGCAGGTCGGAGCGCCGCCGCCACGTGGATCACCCCCTGATTCACCCGAACGGGAACCCGCCCCGAGCCATAAGCGCGGTATTACAGGGGCATATGCACGCACTCAGCGGGTCAGCCGTAGCGACAGCCCGTCCAGGACGACGTCGAGGCCGTAGGCGAACTTGTCGTCGCGCAGGGCCACCGGGTCGGTGGGCGCGGCGGCCGACTCGGCGTAGGTGCCGGCGAGATGGGCGTGACCGGCCGCCGCCTGCTGTGCGGCCGGCATCAGGCGGGCGATGAACTCCGCCTCGCTCTCCCCGGACCGCGCGACCGTGGTCAGCCAGGCGGCCTCGGTCGTGCTCATCCCGATCGTGTACGACAGCACGGCGTCGATCGCACCACTGGGCTCGGCGAAACCGACGGTCGTGAACAGCGCCGCGAGCCGCTCGGTGAAGGCCATGAGATTCGGGCCGAGGTAGGCGAGCCCCGCCTGCCCGAGCACCGAGGACAGCCAGCGGTGCCGTAGCGCGGTCGTACGGAAGGAGGCCGCGGCCTCGGTGACGGCGGCGCGCCAGTCGGCGGTGTCCGCGGCCGGGACGTGGATCTCGGCGGCGACCTCGTCGACGGCCAGCTCCATCAGCTCGTCCTTGGTCGCGACATGCCGGTAGAGGGAGGTCGCGCCGGCGTTGAGGCGGGCGCCGAGCTTGCGCATGCTCAGCGCCTCGATGCCGTCGGCGTCCAGCATCGCGATCGCCTCGCGGACGATCACGTCCCGGCTGAGCGCGGGCTGGTCGGGGGGGCGCTGCTCGCGGGCCCACACGGAGGGGATGGGCTTCGTCCTGGCGGCCATGGGGGCTCCTTCGTGCGGGCCGTGCGAGCTGCGAGCTGTGCGGGCTTTGCGGGCTGTGCGGTCGTGCGTACGTCGTTCGCGTCCAGCGTACAGAGTGCAGGGATTGCGCACACCGTTCCGTCATGCGTACAGTGTGCGCATCGAAGGAACGGTGTACGCACGGCCGGTCGGTGAGCCGTGACCCGAAGGGGAGGAAGTCCTATGGAAACCCGGAACCCACGACGCTGGTGGATCCTCGTCGTGCTGTGCCTCAGCTCGCTGGTGCTGGTGGTCGACAGCATGGCGCTGACCGTGGCGGTGCCGTCGATGACCGAGAGCCTCGGCGCGAGCGCCCAGGACACGCAGTGGATCCTCGACTCCTACATCCTGGTCTTCGCCGGCCTGCTGCTGACCTCCGGCAGCCTCGGCGACCGCTTCGGCCGCCGGAAGGTGATGCTGATCGGGCTGGTGCTGTTCGGGGCGGCGTCCCTCGCGGCGACGTTCTGCACGAACCCCGGCGAGGTGATCGCCGTACGGGTGGCGATGGGGGTGGGCGGGGCGCTGATCATGCCGTCGACGCTCTCGATCCTCATCACGGTCTTCGACGCGGAGGAACGCGGCAAGGCGATGGCGGCGTGGGGTTCGGTGTCGATGCTCGCGCTGGTCGGCAGCCCGGTGCTCGGCGGCGTCCTGATCGACCACTTCTCGTGGCACTCCATCTTCTTCCTCAACGTGCCGGTCGTGGCGCTCGCGTTGGTGGCCGGTGTGACGCTGATGCCGGAGTCCAAGGGGCCCTGGCAGAAGCCGGATCCGCTGGGCGCGGTGCTGTCGGCGGTCGGTATGACGGCGCTGATCTGGTGGATCATCGAGATCCCGCAGCACGGCGCGTTCGGCGGCCGGGGGCTCGTCAGCCTGGTCGTGGCCGTGGTGGGCCTGGCCGGATTCGTGGTCTGGGAGAACGTCACGCCGAACCCGATGGTCCCGCTGGTCCTCTTCAAGCACCGCAATTTCAGCGGCGGTTCGCTCTCCCTGACCCTGGTCCAGATCGGCAACGGCGGCCTGCTGCTGGTCCTCACCCAGTACCTGCAGTTCGTCCTCGGCTACTCGCCGGTGAAGGCGGGCCTGGCCTTCGTCCCGCTGGCGGTCACCGCGCTGGTCGGCAACGCGGCGGGCGCCAAGTTCACGGCGAAGTACGGCCACCGGTACCTGATCCTGGCGGGCATGCTGGTGATGGCGTCCTCCTTCGCACTCCTCACGACGGTCACGGCCGACACGGGCTTCGTCATCCCGGCGGTCGCCCTCGGCCTCCTCGGCCTGGGCGCGGGCCTCGCGATGCCGGCGGCGGTGGGCGCCCTGATGGGCACGATCCCGGAGGACAAGGCGGGCGTCGGCTCCGCCCTCAACGACACGATCCAGCAAGCCGGTACGGCCCTGGGCATCGCCATCCTCGGCTCCCTCCTGTCGAGCGGCTTCGCCGACGAGATGCCCTCCGGTACGTCCGACACGGCCCGCCACTCGATCGGCGGGGCGCTGGCCGCGGCGCACGGGGACGCGGAGTTGGTCCGGACGGCTCGCGAGGCGTTCACCAGCGCCATGTCGACGACCTTCATGGTCAGCGCGGTCGGGGTCGTGGCGGCGGCGCTGCTGGCGGCCGTGGTGATGCGGGACGGGAAGAGCGAGCCGACGCCCGAGGCCCAGGAGGAGCCCACGGCAAGGGAGTTGGCCGTCTGACTCGGGCCGTCGGCCTCATCTCGGCCCGGTCGCCGACCCTGCCATGCCCTGTGGGCATGGCAGGAGACGTAAAGGGTCTTGGACAGGGGACCCCGGCGGAACGACAGTGGACAACCCGAGGCACCTCTCGGACACCCTTCGGAAGGTACGACGATGGCTCACGTCCTGATCACCGGATCCGCCGACGGCCTCGGCCTGATGGCCGGCCGGCTGCTGGCCGGTCAAGGCCACGCGGTGACGCTGCACGCCCGCGACACCGCGCGAGCCGCTCATACGCGTGCGGTCCTGCCCGCTGCCGAGAACGTGCTGGTGGGTGACCTGGGGTCCCTCGACGGGATCCGGTCGGTGGCCGCCCAGGCCGACGCGGCGGGCCGGTTCGACGCCGTCATCCACAACGCGGGCATCGGCTACCGGGAGCCGCGCCGCGTCGAGACCGTCGACGGCCTGTCCCAGCTGTTCACGGTCAACGTGCTCGCGCCCTACCTGCTGACCGCGTTGATGACCCGGCCCGACCGGCTCGTCCACCTCAGTTCGGGCATGGCCCGCGGTGGGGACGCGGACCTGTCCGACCCGCAGTGGGCCGACCGGCGCTGGAACGGGGCGCAGGCGTACAGCGACAGCAAGCTGTTCGACATCCTGCTCGCGCTCGGCGTCGCGCGGCACTGGCCGGACGTGCTGTCGAACTCCGTGGAACCCGGGTGGGTCGCGACCGGGATGGGCGGCCCCGGCGCGCCGGACGACCTGGACCTGGGCCCGGTGACCCAGGCGTGGCTCGCCGTCAGCGAGGACGCGGCCGCGCACGTCACCGGCCGGCACTTCCACCACCAGGAGCAGCGCCCCGTGCCCGCCGCGGCGCGCGACACGAAGGCCCAGGACGCCTTGCTCGACTACTGCGCCGAGCTCACCGGCACACCGCTCCGCGCGTCACGATGACCCCGGCGAGGACGACATGCTCGGGCCAGGACCGCTCACAAGGCCCGTTCCATGCAGACCAGTTGATCCCGCTCGTCCCATGACTCGGTGACCGTGAAGCCGAACCGTTCGTAGAGGGCGATGGCCCCGGTCCGCCACTTCCACACCGACAACCGCACGGTGCCCGCACCGCTCTCCGCCGCGTCCGCGAGCCCCGCACCGAGGAGATCCGAGGCGACGCCCCGGCCCCGGAACGCCGGTTCCGTCCAGAGCCGCTTGATCTCCGTCCGCCCGTCGGCGGGAGCGGTCACCACCAGACAGCCCACCGCGGTGCCCCCGCTCACGGCCACCAGCACGACATCGTCGACGAACGCGGTCCGAGGGTCCGAGATCTCCGCCCGGTACCGGTCCGGCAGCCCGTCCACATCGGCGACGGGTTCCCCCTTCTCGGCCTCCGTCCGCAGGTGGTACGCCGCCAGCAACGCACCCAGCCCGTCCGCGGCGGAGAGGGCCGGCCCCGGTCGACGGACGATGGACACCTCGCGCTGATCAGCCATGGCCCCGGATTCTACGAACTCATGGCCACGAATTCCTTCAACGCTTCCGCCACCGCCCGATGCCCCACCTCCGCCAGCATCGGGTTCCGCCCACCCCGGTAGTGGTGCTCCGCCACCAGCCCGAAGCACAACGCCCACCCCCGCCCCCGGGCCCACACCGCGTCCTCGAACTCACCCGCCTCGCGGAAGAGTTCACGTGTCCCGGACGAGAACAGGGCCCACGCGGGCAGCGCGTCCGCCGCCGGGTCGCCGGTCCCGAGGCCGCCGAAGTCGATGACCGCGGTGAGCCGGCCGGAGACGGTGAGGAGGTTGCCGGGGAGGAGGTCGCCGTGGAGCCAGACGGGGGCGCCCTGCCACGGGGGGAGGGCGAGAGCGTGCTCCCAGGCCGCCGTCGCGAGCGCCGCGTCGTGGGTGCCGTCCGCGCCCAGGTCCTCGATCGCCTTACGGACCTCCGCGTCCTGCTCCCCGACCGGCCCACCCCGGAACGACACCGGCCCGCCCACCGCGTCCACCTGCCGCAGGGCGGCGACGAAACGCCCCAACCCGACTGCCGTGGCGGCTGGTTCGGCCGGAGGGGAGTCGTACGCGTTGCTCCCGTCCAGCCAGCCGTACACCCCCCACCGCAGCCCGTACCCGCACCCCGGCTCACCCAGCGCCAGCGGCACCGGCACGGTGAGCGGCAAGTACGGTGCCAGGCGCGGCAACCAGCGCTGCTCCGTCTCGATCTGCCCTTCCCCGCCGGGCAGTCGGGGCAGCCGTACGACCATGTCCCCGCCCAGCCGGTACATCGCGTTGTCGGTCCCGGCCGAGGCGACCCGGGTGACGGGCAACCCCGCCCAGTGCGGGAACTGTTCGCCGATCAGCCGGCGCACCAGCTCCCCGTCGATGTCGAGCTCGTCGGCGTGCATCCTGGCGCTGGAGGACATATGGCTCCGGTTCGTGAGGCGGCGGCACCGGAGCGTAGCCAGCGCGGCCCGGCCATCGCCACGGCATAAAACTCCGCCGCCTCCGGGCCTCAGCTCACCCCACGTTCACCGCACTCCACGCCGCGCCCACCGCGGCGTACTCCGAACTCCCCACGCCGTAAAGGTCCTTGGCCGCGTTGAGGGTCGCCGTCCGGGCCCCGGCGTAGTTCGTCGAGGACGTCATGTAGACCGTCAGCGCCCGGTACCAGATGGCCCCCAGTTTGTCCCGCCCGATGCCGCTCACCGAAGAGCTGTTGCACGTGGGCGAGTTGTAGCTCACGCCGTTGACGGTCTTCGCGCCGCTGCCCTCCGCGAGGAGGTACGCGAAGTGGTTGGCGACGCCCGACGAGTAGTGGACGTCCAGGTTCCCGACCGACGAGCTCCAGCAGTCCGCGGAGTTGCCGTCCTTGGAGGGCTGGTCCATGAACCGCAGCGCCGCCTTGCCGAAGCCCGACCGCACGATCTTCTCGCCGATGAGGTAATCGCCAGGATCGGAGGAGCTGTTGGCGTACCACTCCACCAGCGTGCCCATGATGTCCGAGGTCGCCTCGTTGAGCCCGCCGGACTCGCCCGAGTACGTCAGCGCCGCCGTCTTGGACGTCACGCCGTGCGACATCTCGTGCCCGGCGACATCCAGCGCCACCAGCGGACCGAGCTGCGTCCCGTCACCGTCGCCGTACGTCATGCAGAAGCAACTGTCGTCCCAGAAGGCGTTGTTGTAGCTGTTGCCGTAGTGGACGCGGTTGTACGAGCCCTTGCCGTCGCCCGCGATGCCGTTGCGGCCGTGCACGTTCTTGTAGTAGTCCCAGGTCTTGTCGGTGCCGTACTGCGCGTCGACCGCGGCCGTGGAACGGTCCGAACTCGCCCCGGTTCCCCAGTGGTTGTCGGCGTCCGTGAACAGCGTGGCCGGGGCGCGGCTGATGCAGATGCCGAGGATGCACAGGTCGGTCTTGTTCGCCGCGTCACCGGTGTACGTCCCGCCGCGCGTCGCGTCCTTGAGCTGGTACGTCGACCCCGACAGCGTCGTCTCCAGCGGCACCGTCCCGCTGTACAGCGACTTCCCGTCACCGGTCGCCGTCTCCACACTGTCCCAGGCGTCGATCTGCGCGCCGGTGCGGGCGTCGGTCAGGACCGTGCGGGCGACCGGGTTGCCGAGCGAGTCCTTGGCGACCGCGTTCGTCCGCCAGGCGAGCTTCGGAGCGCCGTGCAGCGCGTCGACCATCAGCTCCGGCTTGGCGGTCACGCTCTTCAGCGCCTCGCCGAGATGCGCCGCCCGCAACGCGTTCACCGCCAGGTCCGCCGCCTTCGGGGCGGCCACCTTCGGCGTCACGGACGACAGGGATATGGAGCTCCGGGTCGCGCGGTCGGCGCTCCGGTACGCACCGCTGGGCGCCAGGTGGACCACGAAGTCGCCGCCGAGGACGGGGAGTTGGCGGTACGTACGGTCGTAGCGGACATGCTGGGTGCCGTCCGCGTCGACGATCACGTCACGGACCGACGTGTCCTCCGAGGCCGTGAGCCCCAGGCTCGCTGCATGCTTCACCAGCGCGGAGGCGGCGTTCGCGATCGCGCCGGACCGGGTCGGCCGGTCGGCCGCGTGGGCGGTGGGGGCGAGGGTGGCGGCCAGCAGGGTCGCGGCACCGACGGCGACACCGGCCGTGGCCAGCCGCGAACCCCGGACACGCCGTGCTTGACTCATCGTTCTCATCGGTCTCCTCGGGGACGAAAGTGGGGGAGGGGAGAGGGAGTTGATGTTGGCTTAGATTTAAGGGGGCATGACATGTCATGTCCATAGCGCGTGCAAAGACTCCCGAGCACCCGCACCACTCACCCCAGGCCCCGGGCCCAAGGAGAGAGATGACGCCGCCACCCCTCCCCTTCTTCGTCTACGGCACGCTCCGCCCCGGCGAGCCCAACCACGACCTGTTCCTGCGCGGCCGTACGCACGCCGAGGAACGGGCACGCCTCCACGGCGCCGCCCTCTACGACGGCCCCGGCTACCCGTACGCCGTGGACACCCCCGGCGCGGTGACCGTCGGCGAACTAATCACCGCGCGCCCCGAGGCCCACCCCCAACTCCTCGGCGAACTGGACCGACTTGAGGAGTACGCCCCCGGCGACCCGCACAACCTCTACGAACGCGTCGCGCGCGAGGTCACCCGCGAGACCGACGGTGCCGCCGTCCGCGCCTGGGTGTACCTGGCCGCCCCCGCCGTCACCGCCCGCCTCCGCGCCCACGGCAAGCTGATCGAGGGCGGCGACTGGACCGACCGCCGCTGACAGGGGCTCAGCGGGCCGAGGCCAGCGCCCGCGTCACCCCGGTCTCCTTGTGCCCGAGGAACTGCGGATCGGGGTGGAACACCACGTCCAGCGCCGCCTTGCCGGCCGCCAGGACCTCGCGGGTGCCGCCGTAGTACCAGGTCACGTTGTGCGACTCGTCGACCCCGACGCCGTACGACGTGACGCCCGCCGCGTCGCACAGGGCGACCGCGCGCCGGATGTGGAAGTTCTGGCTGATGAGGACGGCCCTGTCGACGCCGAAGATCTTCTTCGCGCGGACGCAGGAGTCCCAGGTGTCGAAACCGGCGTAATCGGTCACCACGCGCGCGCGTGGCACCCCGTGCTTCGCCAGGTAGACGCGCATCGCGTCCGGTTCGTCGTAGTCCTTGCGGCTGTTGTCGCCGGTCACCAGGACGACCTTCACCCGGCCCTCCCGGTACAGCGTCGCCGCCGCGTCCAGCCGGTGCGCGAGATACGGCGACGGCTCGCCGTCCCACAGGCCCGCCCCGAAGACCACGGCGACATCGGTGCGCGGCGCGTCCTGGACGGTCCGCAGCCGGTCGGCCGTCGCCACCCACAGCCAGGTGGCCGGGAGCAGCGCGAGGACACACCCGGCGGCGACCACCTGCACGAGCTGCCGCCATCCGGCACGCGTGCGTGGCAGCCGTGGTCTGCGGATTTCCAGGCGACGCATGGAAAGGGCCCCTCCCTGTTCGGGTTCGACAGTCACAGACGCGCCGCGACCCGCTCCGGTTCTCACACCCCCCGGCACCCCACCGTGAACCCCCGGAAAAGACCCGTGTCGCCAGCGCAACGGGACGGCAACCTCCCCTCGGCACCATCACTCCATGACGCCGCCACCCCCACCTCACGAGGACCGCACCCCGCGCACCACGCCCACCCTCGTCCTGGTGGCCCACGGCAGCCGCGACCCAAGAGCCCTGCACACCGTACGAGCCCTCCAGTCCCGCGTCCGCGCCCTCCGCCCCGACCTCCCCGTCCACCTGGGCCACATCGACCTGAACGAACCCCGCCTCCCGGACACCCTCGGCCAACTCCCCACCCCGGAAGCGATCCTGGTCCCCCTCCTCCTGACCCGCGGCTACCACGTGAAGCAGGACATCCCGGAACTGGCCGCACAGGCACAGGCGCACACGCGCGTGGCACCCCCTCTGGGCCCACACCCCCTCCTGGTGGAGACCCTCTACGACCGCCTGGTGGAGGCGGGTTGGCACACAGGGCCCGGTGGGGCGAGCGCAGTGGTCCTGGCCGCGGCGGGCTCCCGGGACCCGGAGTCGAAGCTGGACACCCGCCGCACGGCCCACCTCCTGGCCGCCCGCCTGGGCGTCCCGGTGATCCCGGCCTACGCCTCGGCGGCGACCCCCACGGTCCCCGAGGCGATCCACACCCTCACGGCCCAAGGCCACCACAGGGTGGCGGTCGCCTCCTGCTTCACGGCCCCGGGCCGCTTCGCGACCCAGTGCGCGGAGACGGCCCCCTGGATCGCGTCGGCCCCCTTGGGAGCCCACCCCGCGATGGCAAGGCTGATCCTCCACCGCTACGACCGGACATGGGCAACCAACGCCGGCGTCACCCACCCAAGGGGCGCGAGGAACCGCGCGACCAGCCACAACGCACCCGCAGCCGCAAAGGATCCGCACCCGGCAAACGCGTAGGCGCCCCGCAACTCCCGAATTGTCACTGCCGCCGCTTACTGTCGAACCATGGAAGGCACCGCAGATACACGCACGACAACACCCCACTCCTACGACCCGACGTCAGTCGACCGCTGGGCAGCCGAGCCCGACAAACGCCCCGGCCGCACCGCCTTCCAACGCGACCGCGCCCGCGTACTCCACTCCGCCGCCCTGCGCCGCCTCGCGGGCAAGACCCAGGTGGTCACCCCCGGCACCCGCAGCCAGGCCTGGGACGCCAGCCCCCGCACCCGCCTGACCCACTCCCTGGAGTGCGCCCAGGTGGGCCGGGAGCTGGGCGCGGCCCTGGGCTGCGACCCGGACCTCGTGGAGGCGGCCTGCCTCTCCCACGACCTCGGCCATCCCCCCTTCGGCCACAACGGCGAACAGGCCCTCAACGAATTCGCCGACGACTGCGGCGGCTTCGAGGGGAACGCGCAGTCCCTGAGACTCCTCACCCGCATCGAACCGAAGCGCTTCGTGAGAAGCGACACGACGGGCGAGATGGCGAGCGTCGGCCTCAACCTCACCCGGGCCACCCTGGACGCGGCCACCAAGTACCCCTGGCCGCGCGGAGCGCACCCCACCGACCCCGCGTCCGGCAAGTTCGGCGTCTACGAGGACGACAGGCCCGTCTTCGACTGGGTCCGCAAGGGCGCCCCCGGCACGCGCACGTGCTTCGAGGCCCAGGTGATGGACTGGTCGGACGACGTGGCGTACTCGGTGCACGACGTCGAGGACGGCCTGCACGCCGGCCACCTCGACCCGAACTACCTGCACGCCGAGCCGGAGCGCCAAGAGGTCTTCGAGGTGGCCATCGGCCGCTACGTCCCCGCGGACACCGACCCCGCCGAACTCGCCGAAGCCTTGGACCGCCTCCAGAACGAGCCCTGGTGGCCGCACGGCTACGACGGCTCGGCCGTGGCGCAGGCCCGCCTCAAGGACGCCACCAGCCAGCTCATCGGCCGCTTCTGCCTGGCCGCCGAGACCGCCACACGCGCCGCGTACGGCACCGGCCGCCTCACCCGCTACGACGCCGAACTCGTCGTACCGCGGGAGGCGCGGCTGGAATGCGCGGTCCTGAAGGCCGTCGCCGACCGGTATGTGATGCAGCGTGCGGAGCAGGAGCGGATCCGCGCCGACGAGCGGATCGTGGTCGCCGAACTCGCCGAGGTGCTCACCACGCGCGCGCCCGACGGGCTGGAGCCGCAGTTCCGCGCGCAGTTCGACGAGGCGCCCGACGACCGCGCCCGCAAGCGGGTGATCGTGGATCAGATCGCCTCCCTGACGGACGCGTCGGCGCGGTCTCTTCACGCTCATCTCACATCCCTGGGGCACAGTGACGCGAAACAAGCCCGAATGTGACCCTCCGTGGCCTGATCGGGCCACACCCCCTTCCCGCATCACGCTGCGTGCGGGACGCTCGCATATGGCGGCATCATTACGAGGAGGCATCAAGTGGTCGACGCGGATCAGACGTTCGTCATCATCGGAGGAGGCCTGGCCGGCGCCAAGGCGGCCGAGACGCTCCGAGCGGAGGGCTTCACCGGCCGCGTGATACTGATCTGCGACGAACGCGACCACCCGTACGAGCGCCCGCCGCTGTCCAAGGGCTACCTCCTCGGTAAAGAGGAGCGCGACAGCGTCTTCGTGCACGAACCCGCCTGGTACGCGCAGAACGACATCGAGCTGCACCTCGGCCAGACCGTCGACGCCGTCGACCGTACGGCGAAGACGGTCCGCTTCGGGGACGACGGCACCCTGGTCCACTACGACAAGCTGCTCATCGCCACCGGCTCCGAGCCCCGCCGCCTCGACATCCCGGGCACCGACCTCGCCGGTGTCCACCACCTGCGCCGCCTCTCGCACGCCGAGCGCCTGAAGAACGTGCTGGCGTCCCTCGGCCGGGACAACGGCCACCTGGTGATCGCCGGCGGCGGCTGGATCGGCCTGGAGGTCGCCGCGGCGGCCCGGGAGTACGGCGCCGAGGTCACCGTCGTGGAACCGTCCGCGACGCCGCTGCACGGCGTCCTCGGCCCCGAACTGGGCCAGATCTTCGCCGACCTGCACGCCGAGCACGGCGTGCGGTTCCACTTCGGTGCCCGGCTCACCGAGATCGTCGGCCAGGACGGCATGGTGCTGGCCGCCCGCACCGACGACGGCGAGGAGCACCCGGCGCACGACGTCCTCGCGGCCATCGGGGCGGCCCCGCGCACCGGGCTCGCCGAGGCGGCGGGCCTGGAGCTGGCCGACCGCGCGCACGGCGGCGGCATCACCGTCGACGAACAGCTGCGCACCTCCGACCCCGACATCTACGCGGCCGGTGACGTGGCCGCCTTCCACCACGCCCTGTTCGACACCCGCCTCCGGGTGGAGCACTGGGCGAACGCGCTGAACGGCGGTCCGGCGGCGGCCCGCGCGATGCTCGGCAAGGACGTCACCTACGACCGCGTGCCCTATTTCTTCTCCGACCAGTACGACTTGGGTATGGAGTACTCCGGCTGGGCGCCCCCGGGCTCCTACGACGAAGTGGTGATCCGGGGAGACGCGGGCAAGCGCGAGTTCATCGCCTTCTGGATGAAGGAGGGCCGTGTGCTGGCCGGGATGAACGTGAATGTGTGGGACGTCACAGAGCCCATCCAGCAGCTCATCCGCTCCCGGGCGCGGGTGGACACCGAGGCCCTCGCGGACCCACACGTTCCGCTGGACAGCCTGGGTGCCACGAGCTCCTCGTAGTCACTGCTGTCAGTCCGGCCCCGTAGAATTCACGCGTGGCAGGACGGATCAACGACGAGGACGTGAAGGCGGTTCGGGACGCGGTCCCGATCGACGCCGTGGTGTCCGAGTACCTCCAGCTGCGGAACGCGGGCGGCGGCAACCTCAAGGGTCTCTGCCCGTTCCACGACGAGAAGTCGCCGTCCTTCCAGGTCAGCCCCAGCAAGGGTCTCTTCCACTGCTTCGGCTGCCAGGAGGGCGGCGACACCATCACGTTCGTGATGAAGGTCGACCACCTCACGTTCTCCGAGTCGGTCGAGCGCCTGGCCGCCCAGGCCGGCATCACCCTGCGGTACGAAGAGGGCGGGTACAACCCCTCCCACCAGCGCGGCGAGCGCATCCGCCTGGTCGAGGCCCACAAGGTCGCCGCCGACTTCTACGTGGAGCAGCTCGCCGTCAGCCCCGAGGCGGACGCGGGCCGCAAGTTCCTCGCCGAGCGCGGCTTCGACCAGTCCGCCGCCGAGCACTTCTCCGTCGGCTACAGCCCGCAGGGCTGGGACCACCTCACCAAGTACCTCCGCGGCAAGGGCTTCAGCGACAAGGAGATCCTGCTCTCCGGCCTCGCCCAGGAGGGCCGCCGCGGCCCCATCGACCGCTTCCGCGGCCGCCTGATGTGGCCGATCCGCGACATCGGCGGTGAGGTCGTCGGCTTCGGCGCGAGAAAGCTCTACGAGTCGGACAACGGCCCGAAGTACCTCAACACGCCCGACACCGCGATCTACAAGAAGTCGCAGGTCCTCTACGGCATCGACCTCGCCAAGAAGGACATCGCCAAGTCCTCCCGCGCGGTCGTCGTCGAGGGCTACACCGACGTCATGGCCTGCCACCTCGCCGGAGTCACCACCGCCATCGCCACCTGCGGCACGGCCTTCGGCGGCGACCACATCAAGATCCTCCGCAGGCTCCTGATGGACAACGGCTCGGCGCGCGTGATCTTCACCTTCGACGGCGACGCGGCCGGCCAGAAGGCGGCCCTGCGCGCCTTCGAGGACGACCAGAAGTTCGCCGCCGAGACGTACATCGCGATCGCCCCGGACAACATGGACCCCTGCGAGCTGCGCCTCGCCAAGGGCGACGCGGCGGTCGCCGACCTCGTCGAACCCCGCACCCCGCTCTTCGAGTTCGCGCTCCGCCAGATCGTCGTCCGCTACGACCTCGACACCCCCGCGGGCCGCGCCGCCGCCCTGGACGAGGCCGCCCCGATCGTCGCCCGCATCAAGAACAGCGGCGCGCAGCACGAGGTCGCCGTCCAGCTCGCCGGCATGCTCGGCATCCTGGACACCCAGTTCGTGGTCAAGAGGGTTGCCCAGCTGGCCCGTTGGGCCCGCGACCGCGGCGGCAAGGGCCCCGCACCGGCCAGGGGCACCGACCGTCAGCAGTACGACACCGCCCCGCGCACCCCCACCGGCGGCCCCGCCCTCACCCTGCGCAACCCGGTCTTCGCCACCGAGCGCGAGCTACTCAAACTCGCCCTCCAGCGCCCCGACCTGGTCTCCCCGGCCTTCGACGCGTACGGCGTCGACGAGTTCACCGCCCCGCCCTACGCCGCCGTGCGCGAGGCGATCATCGAGGCGGGCGGCGCCGAGTACGGCCTCCAGGACGCCCAGGACTATCTCGTCCGGGTCCGCGAGGCCGCCCCGGACGACGCGGTCCGCGCGATGGTCACCGAGCTGGCCGTCGAGGCGATCCTGCGCCGCACGGTCGACGAGAACTACGCGGGCGAGCAGCTCGTCACCGTCCGCCGCAGAGCCGTGGTCCGCCGGATCCGCGACATCCAGGGCACGATGACCCGCCTCGGCAGCCTCGGCGACTCCGCCGAACTGGCCGCCGTACAGAACGAGTTGTGGGTGCTCCAGCAGTACGACCAGGCACTCCAGGTGCACGGCGCCACAGCGCTCTGAGCACGTAGTCACGGAACGGACTCAAAAAGTCACCGCACGCCCCTCGTGGCGGCGATGTGTCGTACTCCACACTGGGTTCCGGTGCCTGAGTCCTCGGAGCGCGGCCGATCCGTCCCCAGCGGGTCCTTCACCCCCGCGGTTCCGCTCATCGAGTACGGGACGGACAGCGGCGAGGCCGCCGACTCCGCCCCTGAAGTACCGCTGCCGTACCCTCTGGCAGCGATCATCCTGGAGGTCGCCCCCGTGCAGACCCAGACCCTCGACCAGACCGAGACCAGCACGACGGACGGCGCGGAACCGGAAGCGGAGACCGATGTCCTCGCGACCGTCCCTCCGCAGAGCCGTGCCGCGCACCACCCCGAAACCGCGGACCCGGAGAGCCCGCCCGAGCTCGAAGAACCGACGGCCGAAGCGGTGGAGACCGCCGAGGCCCCCGAGCCCGACGTACGGCCCCGCAGCCGGGCAGCCGCCGACAACGGCGCGCCCTCCTCGGACCTGTTCCGCCAGTACCTCCGCGAGATCGGCCGCATCCCGCTGCTCACCGCGGCCGAGGAGGTCGACCTCGCGCGCCGCGTCGAGGCCGGTCTGTTCGCCGAGGAGAAGCTCGGCGGCGCCTTCGATCTGGACAGCCAACTCGCCCTCGACCTGGACAAGTTGGTCGTCATGGGCCGGATGGCCAAGCGCCGTCTGATCGAGGCGAACCTGCGCCTGGTCGTCTCCGTCGCCAAGCGGTACGTCGGGCGCGGGCTGACCATGCTCGATCTCGTCCAGGAGGGAAACCTCGGGCTGATCAGGGCAGTCGAGAAGTTCGACTACGCCCGCGGGTACAAGTTCTCGACGTACGCGACCTGGTGGATCCGCCAGGCCATGTCCCGCGCCCTCGCCGACCAGGCCCGCACGATCCGCGTCCCGGTGCATGTCGTCGAGCTGATCAACCGGGTCGTCCGGGTCCAGCGCCGGATGCTCCAGGAGCGCGGCTACGAGCCGACGCCGGAGGAGGTGGCCGACCACCTCGACCTCGCGCCCGAGCGCGTCAGCGAGGTGCTGCGGCTCGCCCAGGAGCCGGTTTCGCTGCACGCGCCGGTGGGGGAGGAGGACGACGTCGCCCTCGGTGACCTCATCGAGGACGGTGACGCGACGAGTCCCGTGGAGTCCGCGGCGTTCCTGTTGCTGCGGCAGCACCTTGAAGTCGTGCTGTCGACGTTGGGGGAGCGGGAGCGGAAGGTCGTACAGCTGCGGTACGGGCTGGCGGACGGGCGTCCGCGCACGCTGGAGGAGATCGGGCGGATCTTCGGTGTGACGCGGGAGCGGATTCGGCAGATCGAGTCGAAGACCCTGAACAAGCTGCGGGACCACGCTTTTGCGGATCAGCTGAGGGGTTATCTGGATTGATCCCGGCTGCGGACCGGTGGGGGCTGGTCGCGCAGTTCCCCGCGCCCCTGAAACACGGGCGCGTTTCAGGGGCGCGGGGAACTGCGCGACCAGCCACGACGGGCCGTCGGACGAAAGACGACGGCCCGCCCCGGAGGCTAGTCGACCTCCGCAACCGCCTGCGCGAACTGCGCCTTGTACAGCCGCGCATACGCCCCGTCCGCCGCCAACAGGTCCGTGTGCGCGCCCTGTTCGACGATGGAGCCGTTCTCCATGACGAGGATCGTGTCCGCGTCCCGGATCGTGGAGAGCCGGTGCGCGATCACGAACGACGTGCGGCCGTGCGCGAGCTTGGCCATCGCCTTCTGGATCAACACCTCCGTGCGGGTGTCCACGGAGGACGTCGCCTCGTCGAGCACCAGGATCGTCGGGTCGGACAGGAACGCCCGCGCGATGGTGATGAGCTGCTTCTCACCGGCGCTGACGCCCGTGCCCTCGTCGTCGATGACCGTGTCGTAGCCCTCGGGCAGCGTACGGACGAACCGGTCGGCGTGCGCCGCCCGCGCCGCCTCCTCGATCTCGCCCCGGGTGACCTCGCGCGAGGCCCCGTACGCGATGTTGTCCGCGATGGAGCCGCCGAACAGCCAGGTGTCCTGGAGCACCATGCCGATCCCGGACCGGAGTTCGTCCCGGGACATCCGCGCGATGTCCACGCCGTCGAGGGTGATGCGCCCGCCGGAGACCTCGTAGAACCGCATGAGGAGGTTCACCAGGGTCGTCTTGCCGGCACCGGTCGGGCCGACGATCGCGACCGTGTGGCCCGGTTCCACCGTCAGCGAGAGGTCCTCGATGAGCGGCTTGTCGGGGTCGTAGCGGAAGGAGACGTGCTCCAGGGCGACCAGGCCGCGCAGTTCCGCGGGGCGTTCGCTCGGCATCGGGTCGGGGGCCTGCTCCTCGGCGTCGAGGAGTTCGAAGATCCGCTCGGCCGAGGCGACGCCGGACTGGACCAGGTTCG
The DNA here is from genome assembly GCF_036187565.1 of Streptomyces sp. NBC_00252. Classification (NCBI taxonomy): domain Bacteria; kingdom Bacillati; phylum Actinomycetota; class Actinomycetes; order Kitasatosporales; family Streptomycetaceae; genus Streptomyces; species Streptomyces sp. NBC_00252. The sequence continues at coordinate 6,860,341 of NZ_CP108087.1, forward strand.
CCATCGACGCGACCTGGGTCAGCGGCATGGAGAACTGGCGCGAGTACTGGACGAACGCCTGCACATCGCCGATGGAGAGCGAACCGGACGCGACGCGCAGGCCGCCCACCACCGCCACCAGCACGTAGTTGAGGTTCGAGACGAACATCATCAGCGGCTGCATGATCCCGCTGTTGAACTGCGCCTTGAAGCCCGCCTCGTACAGCGCGTTGTTCTGCTCGGCGAACAGGTGCGCCGACTCGTCCTGCCGGCCGAAGACCTTGACCAGGTTGTGCCCGGTGTACATCTCCTCGACGTGCGCGTTGAGCTTGCCGGTGGAGCGCCACTGCTGCACGAAGTGCGGCTGCGAGCGCTTGCCGATGCGGGTGGCGACGAGGAACGACAGCGGCACGGTCACCAGCGCGACCAGGGCGAGCAGCCAGGACACCCAGAACATCATCGCGAGGACGCCGATGATCGTGAGCAGCGAGTTGATCAGCTGGCCCATCGACTGCTGGAGCGTCTGCCCGATGTTGTCGATGTCGTTGGTCGCGCGGGACAGCACCTCACCGCGCTGCCGCTTGTCGAAGTACGACAGCGGGAGCCGCGACATCTTCGTCTGCACGCTCTCGCGCAGCCGGAACATGGTCCGGTTGACCGCCCGGTTGACCATCCGGGTCGCCACCGCCATCAGCAGCCCGGCCACCAGGAACGTGCACAGCGCGAGCAGCAGCACATGACCCACCGAGGTGAAGTCGATGCCCTTGCCCGGCGTGAAGTCCGTGCTCTTGAGCATGTCCGCGACCGAACCCTGGCCGCGGTCGCGCATCGCCTGGAGAGCCTGCGCCTTGGTCGTCCCGGCCGGCATCTGCCGCCCGATGATGCCCGCGAACACCAGGTCGGTGGCGTTGCCGAGGATCTTCGGCCCGACCACGTTCAGCCCGACGCTCACCACGACGCACATCAGCAGGATGCCGATGGTCACCCGCTCCGGCCTGAACTGGCCGATCAGCCGCTTGCCGGACACCTTGAAGTCCATCGAACGGGCGTCGGGGCCCGTCCCGGCCATCATCCGCCCCATGGGCCCGGCCATCAGGCAGCCTCCGCTTCCGTCAGCTGGGAGAGCACGATCTCCCGGTAAGTCTCGTTGTCCGCCATCAGTTCGTGATGGCGGCCCGTCCCCACGACCCGGCCCTCGTCGAGTACGACGATGCGGTCGGCGTCCCTGATGGTGGCCACCCGCTGCGCCACGATCACCACGGTCGCCTCGGCGGTCTCCTGCGAGAGCGCCGCCCGCAGCGCCGCGTCGGTCGCGTAGTCGAGGGCGGAGAAGGAGTCGTCGAAGAGGTAGATCTCCGGCCGCTGCACCAGCGTCCGGGCGATCGCGAGCCGCTGCCGCTGACCGCCGGAGACGTTGGTGCCGCCCTGGGCGATGGGGGAGTCGAGGCCGTTCTCCAGCCCCTCGACGAAGCCCTTGGCCTGCGCCACCTCCAGCGCGTGCCACAACTCCTCGTCGGTGGCGTCGGGATTGCCGTAGCGAAGGTTGGTCGCGACCGTGCCCGCGAAGAGGTACGGCTTCTGCGGGACCAGGCCGACCGTCTTGGCGAGCAGCACCGGGTCGATGGTCGACACGGCGACCCCGTCGACGAGGACCTCCCCGTCGGTCGCGTCAACCAGACGCGGGACCAGACTCAGAAGGGTGGACTTCCCGCTGCCGGTCGAGCCGATCACGGCCGTCGTCTCGCCCGGGCGGGCCACCAGGTCGATGGACTTCAGTACGGGTTCCTCGGCGCCCGGGTAGCAGAACCCGACCCCGCGGATCTCCAGGTGCCCGTGCCGGCGCAGCTGGGTGACGGGCGCGAGCGGCGGCACGACACTGCTCTCGGTGTCGAGGACCTCCTCGATGCGCTCGGCACAGACCTCCGCGCGCGGCACCATCATGAACATGAAGGTGGCCATCATCACGGACATCACGATCTGCATGAGGTAGGCGAGGAACGCGGTCAGATCGCCGATCTGCATCCCGCCGCTGTTGATGCGGTGCGCGCCGAACCACACGACGGCGATCGACGACAGGTTCACCGTGGTCATGACCACCGGGAACATCAGCGCGAGCAGGTTGCCGGTCCTCAGCTGCATCTCGGTGAGATCGCTGTTGGCCTTCCGGAACCGGTCCTTCTCGTACTCGTCCCGGACGAAGGCGCGGATCACGCGGTTGCCGGTGATCTGCTCGCGCAGCACCCGGTTCACCGCGTCGAGCCGCACCTGCATCGACCGGAACAGCGGCCGCAGCCGGCGCACGATCAGCGTCACGCAGATCGTCAGCGTCGGCACCACGGCGACCAGCACCGCGGACAGCGGCACGTCGAGACCGAGCGCCAGGATGATCCCGCCGACGCACATGATCGGCGCCGACACCAGCAGCGTGAACGTCATCAGGGTCAGCATCTGGACCTGCTGGACGTCGTTGGTCGTCCGGGTGATCAGCGAGGGCGCGCCGAACTGGCCGACCTCGCGGGCCGAGAACGACTGCACCCGGTCGAAGATGGCACCCCGGATGTCCCGGCCGACGGCGGACGCGGTGCGCGCGCCGAAGTAGACGGCACCGGTGTTGCACACGACCTGGACCAGCGAGATCCCGATCATCAGGGCGCCGAAGGACAGGATGTAGCCGGTGTCACCCTTCACCACACCGTTGTCGATGATGTGCGCGTTCAGAGTGGGCAGGTAGAGGGTGGCGCAGGTCTGCAGGAACTGCAGCAGCACCAGAAGAAGGATGGGTTTCCTGTAGGGCCTGAGATAGGTCCGCAGAAGTCGTATGAGCACGCTGGGTCTCTCGGAGTCGGCGGGTGGAGGGCGGGCGGTGTGCCCCTCGCCCCTATCGTCGAACACTCCACCCGCGTTACCTCAACCGATTAAGCCAACAGCAGTGCCCCACGCGCCGTTATGCACCCTTGAGTGCGCTATTCAGGCCGACGACTGAACACACCTACGAGCGGAACGCGCCCGGATGCGTCTGTTCCCGTACCGACACGTACTGCTGCCGCACGGCCTGTCCTACGGCCAGTTCGTCGCCCGGCTCGAAGACCTGGGCGACCGGTCCCTGCCAGGGCGGCGGGTTGCGCGGGTCCAGGGTGCCCTGCGAGACCCCGAGCGCCCACGCGGCCTGCCGGGCGGCACCGATCGCGGCGTAGTCGGCGGGCTGCGGTACGACGACCTGCGTCCCGAACAGCGCGGGCGCCGCGGCCTGCACGGCGGGCAGCTCGGCGGCGGACCCGAGCAGGAAGAGCCGCCGTACGGCCACGCCCCGCCCGCGCAGCACGTCCAGCGCGTCCGCGAGCCCGCACAGCATGCCCTCGAACGCGGCCCGCGCGAGATGCTCCGCCTTCATCGACTCCCGCCGCAGCCCGGCCAGCGTCCCCGCGGTGTGCGGCAGATTCGGTGTCCGCTCACCCTCCAGATAGGGCAGGAACACCAGCCCGTGCGCCCCCGGCGTCGACTTCATCGCCAGCTCGGACAGACTCTCCAGATCGGGCAGCCCGAGCAGCTCGGCGGCGCCCCGCAGGGTCCGCACGGCGTTGAGGGTGGTGACGACCGGCAGATGCATCCCGGTCGCGTCGGCCAGCGAGGTGATCATCCCGCTCTGATCGACGAGCGCCTCGGGGTGCACGGCCATCACGGACCCGGAGGCCCCGAGCGACACGACCGCGTCCCCGAACCCGATCCCGAGCCCGAACGCGGCGGCCATGGTCTCGCCGGTGCCCGCGGAGATCAGCAGGCCCTCCGGGGTCGTACCGGCCGCGTCGGACGGGCCGATCACCTCGGGGAGCATGGCCTGGTGGCCGAGGGCGAGTTCGACGAGGTCGGGCCGGTAGCCACCGCTGGCGGCGGACCAGTAACCGGTCCCGGAGGCCCCACCCCGGTCGGTGGTTCTCCGCACCGGCCGCCCGAGCAGCTGCCACACGAGCCAGTCGTGGGCCTGCAGCAGCGCGGCCGTACGCCGGGCGTTGTCGGGCTCGGTCCTGTTCAGCCAGCGGAGCTTGGTGACGGGGTGCGCGGCCTGCGGTACGGAACCCACCGCCTGCGCCCACGCCTCACGCCCGCCGAGCGCGTCGATGAGGTCGGCCGCCGCGACCTGCGCCCGCTTGTCACCGCCGACCATCGCGGGCCGCACGGTGTTGCCCTGCGCGTCCAGCGGCACGACCGCGTTCTGCTGCGCGGAGACGCCGATGGCCTGCACGCCCTCCAGCAGCCCCCCGCCGGCCGCTTCACCCAGCGACAACAGCCAGGCCTGTGGATCGACATCGGAGGGCCGCCCGCCGCCCTCGGTCTCGTTTTCGACCGGATGCGGCGCATATCCCTGCCTGAGCACGGACCCCGTGTCCGTGTCGCAGACGACGATACGAGTGAAATCGGGCGAACTGTCCAACCCGGCGACTATCCCCATGGCAGAAATTCTGCCGTACGGCGGGAGGTGGCGACGCCGGGTCGGCACTCCCTATGTGTTGCTGGTGCCCCAGTCGTCCTCGCCCGTGCCGTTCGCGTTGCGCTCACGCAGGGACCGTACGCGCTGGGCCACCGAGTCGGGGACCCGGTCGCCGACCTTCTCGCCGACCGCGTGGTACGCCTTGCCCGCGAACTGGCGGCCCTGCTGCGCCGCCGTCTCGGCGGTGTTGCGGACGGCGGGGTTCTGCGCGACCTGACGTGCCGACTTCTTCAGCTGCTCGTAGCGCTCGCGTCCGGCCCGCGTGCCCAGCACGTAACCCAGAGCCAGTCCGACGACGAACGTGAGCTTGTAGCGCATGACGGCCATCCTTCCCTTGCGTAGATCTCCGGCGCGGCTCGCTGCCGGGGGAACCGATTGGCGGAGCACCCCCCTGCTTGCGCTAATGTATGTGTCGCAGCGAGCGCACGCCCCCTGGCGAATACCCAGGGAGGTAGGTTCGATGCAACGAGGCATTCCCCTGTAGCTCAATTGGCAGAGCAGCCGGCTGTTAACCGGCAGGTTACTGGTTCGAGTCCAGTCGGGGGAGCTTCGGTCTTCCGTAGCTCAATTGGCAGAGCAGCCGGCTGTTAACCGGCAGGTTACTGGTTCGAGTCCAGTCGGGAGAGCGCAGTGAGGAAGCAGTGATGAGGACCCCGTTGGGGTCCTTTTTCATGTCCCCCGGAACCGCTCGCGACGTGCGGCAGTCCTCATGGTCGTGCGAAGTCGACCATCCGAAGCAGGAGATCGTATGAGCGGCTATGCTGCGGCAGACGGCGCGTACAAATGTGCGCGACGCGCCGTAATGGGGCGGTAGCTCAGCCGGTTAGAGCAGCGGACTCATAATCCGTCGGCCGTGGGTTCGAGTCCCACCCGCCCCACCCTCGCCTCTTCCAGGAGAACCGTTTCCACCTGCGGAAACGTAGGAACGGGTGCCGTCACTCGAACGGGGTGACACCTGTGCAGCTGTTCAGGCCAACGGCCCGCCGGAACCCGGGTTCTGGCGGACCGTCGGGGACGTCAGGGAACAGGTGTCAGCACACGCAAGGGTCCGTACTCTGCCCCAGGCCGATGATGTCGCCGTCCCTCAGCGCGCCGGAGTAGGCCTGCAGCTCGTCCACGTCGCCGTGCAGGTACTCGCCCCAGCCGTCACCGGACCTGGCCCGGCCGATCTGGAGAGCGCCGGTGCTGTGCCAGCCGTCGGGGAGGGTCGCGGTCGCCTGGGCGTTGGTGTAGCCGTCGAGGTAGAGCTTGATCGTGTCGGTGGCGTCGTCGTAGACCACGGCGAGGCGATGGCCCTGGCCCTCGCCCCCGTCCGCGCCCACGATCTGGGACACCACCTTCTCGGGGGCTCCGGCCTCGTCCTTCTCCGGCATCACCAGTTGCCAGGTGTGCGTGGACGGCTCGTAGCGCACCTTGAAGGCGTCGGTGTGCTCGCCGGCCTGCGAGAGCACGGTCATCGGGTGGGCGGGCTCGGAGTCCGCGAGGCGTACGACGACGCCGAGCGTGAAGCTGTCCCCGGTGTCCACGACGGGCCCGTCGGCGGCGGCGTACCCGCTCTCGCCGTCCAGCCGCAGATGTCCGTCACCGACGAGCGGCGGCGGTACGTAGGTGCAGTCCGGGTCGATGTCCGGGATGCAGGAGTCGTCGGAGCCCTGGTAGATCGAAGCCCCCGTGCCGAGCCGCAGCGGCGCGCCGCCCGACTGCTCGGGGCTCACCCCGTCCGTTGCGTTCTCCAGCGACCAGTGGCCGAGCAACTTCGGCTTGCGGTACGCCAGTTCGGCTGCCTCGGCCGGGACCACGACCCGGTCGTGAACCTGTACGTCACCGATGTCGCCGTGCCATTGGTCCCCGTAGCCGGCAGTCCCGAGGGCACGCCCGATCTGGAAGGCGCCGGGCGCCTCGGCGGGGGTCGCGCAAGTGCTGGCTATTCGCAGCCGCCCGATCCCTTCAACTTGAGCTCCCCCGGATACCCGGCCCGCCGCATCGGGGGTAAGCGGCGGACCGAGCACGGTCGTGTGGGGGTGGCGGTCAGCGGGGTTGGGTGAGTTGGGCGGCGAGGAGGTGGGAGTCGAGCAGGGTGGTGTCGGATGCTCGGGCTGCCTTCACATAGCCGGTGAGCATGCGTTTGGTCAGGAGGAGGGACTGGGGGGAGCGTCGGGCGAGGGGTCTGGTCCAGGCGGTGATGGTGTCGTCCAGGTCGTCGAGGGGGGCGACCTTGTGGAGGAGGCCGAGGCGGTGGGCGGTGGGGGAGTCGAAGTCCTCGCAGGTGAGCATGAGCTCGCGGATCCGGGCGGCGCCGGCCTCCACGATCAGGCGTCCCATGCCGCCGCCCCACGCGGGTGCGAGGCCGAGGCCGACCTCGGGCATGCGGAAGCGGCAGGTGTCCGCCCCCGCGCGCAGATCGAAGTGGGCGGCCAGTGCGAGGCCCGCGCCGATGACGTTGCCGTGGAGGCGGGCGATGGTGACGGCGTGGGTGTTCTCCAGGGCCTGGCACAGGCGTTGGGCCTTGTCGGCGATGCGCCGGAGCGTGGCCCCGGTCGGATCGGTGGCCAGCGCGTCCTGGTACTCCCGGCGGTCTGCTCCCAGGCAGAAGTTCTCGCCGTGGGACGAGAGCACCAGGATGCGTACGTCGGGCTGTTCGTGGAGGCCGTCGAGGACGGCGATGAGGGCGTCCAGGACGGCGGAGCTCAGGACGTCGTCGTCCTGGGCGGAGGGGTTGAGCCGTGCGTGGAGGACGGGCCCGGTCCGGGTGAGGCTGAGGGGGGCGGCGGGGGATGCCGTCTCCGGGTGGTCCAGGGGCTCCGGAACGGGGGCGGGCACGGTGGCACCGGGGGGCATTGGCGAGTTCATGTCAGTGATACGTCCAGGTTCAGGAGCCGCCTGAACGCCACCCGGGGCGCCCGCGCGGGGCGGCGTACCAGGGTGAGTCTCGGCAGTCGGGCGATCATGCGGCGCAGCAGGGTCTGCGCCTCGAGCCGGGCCAGGGGTGCGCCCAGGCAGTAGTGGATGCCCCCGCTGAAGGCGAGGTGGGTCAGCTTGCGCCGGGGGGCGAAGGAGTCGGGGTCGGTGCACCGGGCCGGGTCGCGGTGGGCGGCACCCACCATGAGGTGGACCATCTCGCCGGCGCGGACCTCGGTGTCCTCCAGCCGGCAGTCCTGGGAGGCGACCCGGCTGATGACGTGGGTGGGAGGGTCGTAGCGAAGGGTCTCCTCCACGAACTCCGGTACGAGGTCCGGGTGTTCGGCGAGCAGGCTCCACCGGCCGGGGTCCTCCACCAGCAGGAGCACCATGGTCGACAGCAGTGTCGACGTGGTCTCCAGCGCGGCCAGCAGGACGAACAGGGCGAGGAAGTAGACGGCTTCGTCGGCCTTGTCCCGGTCCGGTTCGAGCTCGTCCCAGGCGCGTATCCACCGGGAGACGGGATCGTCGCCCGGATGTGCGCGCCGGTCGCGCACCAGCTCGAGGAAGTAGGCCCGCAGCTCCGCCATCGCGGCGTCGGAGCGGGCCAGCTGGCTGGCGTTCGGGAGCAACTCCTGGGTGAAGACCTGTTCGTGGGTCAGTTCGCGCAGCCGGGGCCAGTCCGCGCTGGGTATCCCGAGCCAGTCGCCGATGGTGGCGACCGGGAGTTCCTCGCTGACGAGTTCCGCGAAGTCGGCCTCCCCTGCGCGCAGACGCTCGTGCAGGGTGTCGAGAAGGCGGTCGACGATGTCGTTCACCCGTCGGCCGATCTGCTCGACGGTGGAGCGGTCGAAGGTGCCCGCCGACCGCCGCACCCGGGTGTGCTCCGGCGGGTTGAGGGCGGGCATGGTTCGGCTGATCTCCCGTGAGGAGGGGGCGCTCCAGCGGGTGCGCGCGCCCTGCCGAGCCCTCCAGTCGGTGTCCGGTTCGAGCCAGAGGCCGTTGCGCAGTACCTGGTCGCAGGTGCCGTAACCGGTCACGAGGTGACCGCCCCAGGGCGCGGGGCTGACTGTGCCGCGCGCCCTGAGTTCCGCGTAGATGGGGAAGGGATCGGCCTGTCCGTCAGCCGTCCGGAGACGGGAGAACAGGGAGACGGTGGCCCGACGGTCCGCTGTCGGAGTCGTGACGCTTCCCACGATGGTGGCTCCTCTCTGCCAGCCGCCATTCGTACCCGTGGGATGTTTGAATCATCCAATAACACAGTGCTTTCGTAGGGTTACTTACGTCACTCGCTCTTCACGTCACTCACCATTCACCCAGGCACGGAAGCGGCTGAACATCCCGCCCTTGGGACGCGGAGCGGCATGCGCGGCCGGCCGGCTGAACGCGGTCTGCTGCGGCACCGCGGCGGGAGCCTGCCCGATGTGCGGAGCGGCCGGCCGCGCCGGACGGGCCTTGGCCGCCGACGGCACCGCGCGCGGGGTGTACCGGATCGGCACGGTCACCAACTGGCGGCTCCACGGCGCCGGAACCCACGCGAGCTCCTTGAAGGGGATGCGCATCTCGACGTCGGGCAGCCGGTTGAGAAGGGACTCGACAGCAGTCGCGGCGATCATGAACGCCGGGTCCTTCGCAGGGCACGCGTGCGGACCGGCACCGAAGGCCAAGTGGGCCTTGGAGCTGAGCTGTTCGCGGTGCGCGGTCAGCTTCGGGTCGTTGTTGGCGGCCGCGAACGAAATCAGGACCGGGTCGCCCGACTGGAGCGTCCGGTCGCCCAACTCGACGTCCTGCGTGGGGTAGTGGGCCGCGTAGTTGGCGATCGGCGCGTAGTTCCACAGCGTCTTCACGACCGCGTCCTCGACCGGCAGACCGCTCGGCCAGTCGTCGCTGAGGTACAGCGCGGCGCTGGTGCCGATGGAGGCCGTCAGAGGTGCGGTTCCGCCGGAGAGCAGGGTGACGAGCTGGTGCAGGACCTCCTCGTCGGTCAGCCGCGAGGAGTGCACCATCAGCTGGGTGGTGAGGTCCTCGCCGGGCTGCCGGCGCTTGAGGGCGATCAGCTCGGCGAGCGCGCCGCCCAGCGTCTCGTCGGCACCCGGGATGCCCTGGAAGATGCCGGTGATGCCCGCGATCACACGGTCACCGAGCTCCGGCGGGCAGCCGAACAGCTCACCGAAGACCAGCAGCGGCAACGGCTGGGCGTACGCGGCCATCAACTCCGCCTGCCCGAGGGCCTCGGAGCTGAACTGGCTGATCAGGTAGTCGGCCGACTGCTGCGTCAGCCGGACGATCCGGCTCTGGTCGACGGTCGCGAGACTGTCCGTGACCGCCTGCCGCAGCCGGGCGTGCGCCGCGCCGTCGCTGAACAGGGCGTTGGGCCGGTAGCCCATCATCGGCAGCGCCGGGCTGTCCGCCGGCACCTGCCCGTCGTTCAGCGCGTTCCAGCGGCGCGAGTCCCGCACGAACAGGGTCGGGTTCTGCAGGATGTACAGGCTGGCGTCGTAACTCGTCACCAGCTCGACCTCGACGTCCGGCGCGATGTCGACCGGGGCGCTCGGCCCCAGGGTGCGCAGCCGGGCGTAGGTGCTCTCGGGGTCGGAGCCGAAGTCGCTGCCGTACAGCGGGACGTTGCCGTGCGCGGGGCAGCCGGCCGGTGCCCCGGAAGGGTCGAAGGGCTGTTGCATGCTGGCTCCTAGCCGAGTGAGGACAAGAGGTGCTTCACGAGCGTGATGAGTGCCTGCATCGAGGAGTCCTGGTCACGGACGTCGCAGTGGATGACCGGGGTCTCCTCGGCGATGTTGAGTGCCTCGCACACTTCGTCCAGCGGGAACTGGTGCTTCCCCTCGAACGTGTTGACGCCGATGACATACGGCAGGCCGAACGCCTCGACCAGGTCGAGGACGGGAAACGTCTCCTCCAGCCGCTCGGGGTCCGCCAGGACGAGCGCCCCCAGCGCTCCCCGGGACAGCCCCTCCCACATCTGCTTGAACCGCTCCTGACCGGGGGTTCCGAAGATGTAGAGGACCAGGTCCTCGCCGAGGGTGAGACGCCCGAAGTCCATCGCCACGGTCGTGGTCGTCTTGTCCGGGGTCTCGGAGAGGTCGTCGAGCCCCTCGCTGGCCTCGGTGATCTCCTCCTCGGTCTGCAGCGGCTCGATCTCGGAGACGCTTCCGATGTACGTGGTCTTCCCGACCGCGAAGTGGCCCACGACCAGGATCTTCACGGAGCGGGAGACGTCGGGATCCAGATACACGGGACTACGCTCCGGTTCGAATTCGCATCAGGCCGTCGAGCACGGCGGTCAGCAGGACGGGGTCGTGGCGTTCGGCGTGCGGCACCGGGTCACGCACATGGATCAGACCGTCCTCGGCCATCTGCGCCAGCAGGATGCGGACGATGCCCAGGGGCAGCCGGGTGTGCGCGGCGACCTCGGCGACCGAGAGGAAGCCGTCCGCGATCAGGTCCATGACCGTACGGGCCTCGGGGGACAGCGTGCGGGCCGCCGCCAGGGCGCCGTCCTGGGCCGTGATGATCGTGGTGTGCTCGTACTCGCTCTCCCGCGGCAGCGCGCGACCCTGCGCGATGACGAAGAGTGGGACTAATGGGGCCGTCAGTTCCAGCTCGCCGTCCAGGTCGTCACGCATCGCCCGTCCTTCCTCCGCGAGCGGCCGACCCGGCGGTGAGCGCCGGCATCGTGTCGCCCAGACGTACGGTGAATTCCTCGATGTCACAGCCGTGTTCGGCGGCCGCCGCGAGGAAGGCACCCTCGCCCGCCGCGATCAGGAACACCCAGCCGTGCTCGAACTCGATGACCGTCTGCATCCACTCGTCGTCCTGCTGACCGCCCGCGAACGGCGCGGTCGCCCGGCTGTACGCGTGGATGCCCGTCATGGCCGCCGAGATCGTGTCCGCCAGGTTCCTGCCGATCCCCGCGCTCGCCCCGCGCGGCAGACCGTCCGCGCCGAGCAGCAGAGCGTGCAGGGCGCCCGGCACCGACGCCACCGCCTTGTCCAGCTCCGCGAGCAGGAAGACCCCGCCGCCCTCCGCGTCCCGCTGCGCCGAGGCGACGTCCACGCTGTGGGCCGCGTCGCCCGCGGTCACCCGCGGCGGCGCCGTCAGGTTGTTGCCCAGCCGGGAGACCAGCCGGTTCATCCGGAACGAGAGCTGCTCCATGTCCACGTCGGGCTCCGCGGCGGCGGCCAGGTAGGCACCCTGCCCGGCCCCGATCAGGAACACCCAGCCGTGCTGGAACTCGATGACCGTCTGGATCCACTGCCGGTCCCTGGCCAGCCCGGCGAAGTGGGCGGTGGCCCGGCTGAGCGACTGCATCCCCGCCATGGCCGCGGAGATGGTCCGCACGTCCTGTCCGGTCAGGTCGTCCGTGGACCCGCGCGGAATCCCGTCCGCGGACAACACCACGGCGTGCCGAGCTCTCGGCACGTTGTCCACGATGTCCTGGACCATCCAGGACAGGTCTGCTGTACTCATGCGTTTTCGGACCCTCCGGGCGTCTGGGTGTCGAAGGAGGCCGTGTCACGCGCGGACTGCGTACCGCGCTGCAGGGCCGCCAGGCTGCCGGAGCCGCGCCGGGCACTCCGGCGGGGCGACTGCTCGCCACTGGTGGGGACACCGGTGGGCGACATACGGGATCCGCGCTTCGGCAGCCCGCCCGCCGTACGCGCCGACCGACCGGTCTCCATCGGCCGGATGCTGCTCACGGGCGCCTCGGTGGCCGGCGGCAGGGTCTCCTCCATGGTCCACAGCTCCTCGGGCAGAAGGACGACGGCCCGTACGCCGCCGTACCGGGAGACACCGGTGACATCCACCGTGAAGCCGTGCTGACGGGCGATCAGACCGATCACCGGGAAGCCGAACTTCGGCTGCGTGCCCAGCTCGGACAGCTGCGGAAGACCCTCCCCTGACAGCAGCGCGCTGGCCCGCTGCCGGTCCTCGTCACCCATGCCGACGCCCGCGTCGTCGATGACGATGCACAGGTTCTTCTGGGCCTGACGGAACGTGACCTCGATCGGCGCGTCCGCCTGCGAGAAGCTGGCAGCGTTGTCGAGGAGCTCGGCGACGGCCAGGGCGACCGGCGCGACGGCGGAGGCCTTCAGCGCGATACCGCTCGGCTGCATGATCTCGACCCGCTGGAAGTTGCGGATCTGGCTCTGCGCGCTGCGTACGACGTCGTAGACGCTGGCCGGCTGGTTGCGGCGGCCCAGCGGAGCGCCGCACATCACGGCGATGCCCTGTGCCTTGCGGGCCATCTGCGCGTTGGCGTGGGTGATGTCCATCAGGTCGGAGAGGACCGCGTGGCCGCCGTACTCGCGCTGCACCCCGTCCAGCAGGGTGGTCTGCTCGGCCGCGAGGCTCTGCAGGAAACGGGCGGCGCCCTTGAGGACCGCCTTGGTGTTCTCCTCGGCGGCCTGCCCCGCCTCGCGGATGACACCGTCCTGTTCGTCCCGCATCGTCACCAAGGCGGCCTGGGCGCGGTCGAGTTCACCCTGCGTGTACCGCAGCCGCGCCTCCAGCGCCGCCTCGGATTCCTTCTTCTTCCTCCCCAGGGCTCTGCTGCGGAGCACGAGAGCCACGACCGCGGCTGTGGCTATCACCGCTATCGCAACCAGGCACCAAAGAAGCACGTCTTGAGTCATGGAAACCTTTCCCGGCGCGTGGCGTGCAGGCGTCATCGAGTACGCCTTGCAGGGATCCGCAACCCGTCCAGGGGACTGCATGACTGATCGACGCGGAGGGGTGACCGCGTTCAGACTCGAAGTCTGACCAAAAGTGGATCAAGGTCGCAGACGGCGGAATGCTATCACCGTCAACGGGCGCATCAGAGTTCACTCCATCGGGTTTCACGGAGTTAACATGCCTGCTGCGCAAGGGGTGTTGACCGAACCGGGGCACCGGGGGCTCGGGCGCCGCGGGGTGTCGTCCTCGCCGCTCTGGTAAAGGCGACGAGATGTCCGTAATCGCGAAGTGGCCTGCGGGTGAACGGGGTTGTCGTAATCGGACGCCGGGGTGGCGGGACGTCGGCCTCGGCGACTCCAGGTGTTTCCACTGTCTCCACCACTTCATCACCCGGACTGCGCACAACATCCCCGCCCGGCTCCTCCCGGTTCGGCGCCAGGGACCCGCCCGGATTCGGCTCTCGCGCCCCCTCGGGTTATGCTTGATCTCGAGCCCGTCGCCGTAACTCCGGTCGGCCGGTGCTGCGTTGGTGGTCCAAGGAAAGACGCCCCGCTTCCCGCGGGGAAATGCAGGTGCAAGGCCTGCCCGGCGCTCGATCACAGGGGCTGTTCCGCACACGGTGCGGGACAGCCCCTGTTCGTTGTCCGGGAACCGGACCGGACTCACCCGAAACCGTGGAAGATCGCTGATCACATAGGCTCCCCCGGCACGCAGACGACAAGGGGAGGACCATGAGAGGCAGAACGGCCTGGGCCGCGGCAGGCGGGGCGGCGGCCTTGGTGCTGGTGACGGCGACCGGTGCGCACGCGGAGGGGCGGGGTGACGTCCGGGTGGTGAAGACCGTCGTCAACGGCGGCGGCAACGTCATCGTGGGGACGGCGAAGACGATCCGCTACCCGGTCGACATCACCGTCAAGGACAACTCGGGGGTGAAGGGGCTCACGGACGTCGCCACCTTCAACAAGTCGAGCGCCCTCACCTTCGCGACCTGGGACTACGACTCGTCCTGCACGAAGAAGACCGCGACGACCTCGGTGTGCCGGGCCACGATCACCATCGACCCCGCCGGGATCGCCGACAGCGACACCATCGACTCCAACAAGGTCGCCGGCGTCTGGCGGCTCGACGCGACCGTCAAGGCGAAGGACGGCGACTACTGGATCTCCGACGACATCGCCGACTACAAGGTCAAGCGGGCCGCCCAGCTCACCACCGTGATCGCACCGGAGAAGGTCGCGAAGAACGCGAAGGTGACGGTCACCGGCAAGCTGTCGCGGGCCAACTGGGAGGACCTCAAGTACCACGGTTACCCCGGGCAGCAGGTCAGGCTGCAGTTCAAGAAGAAGGGCACCGCCCACTACGGCACGGTCAAGACCGTGACGACGAACGGCACCGGTCAGCTCTCCACGAAGGTGACCGTCACCTCGGCAGGCAGCTGGCGCTGGTACTTCCCCGGCACCACGACCACCTCGCTGAAGTCGTCGACCGGGGACACCCTCGACCTGAAGTAGCCGACGCCGCGCAGGAGTTCGCTCCGGTCACCCCGCGATCCCCTGGCCGCTCAGGCCCAGCGGACGGGGTGGCCGGAGGAATCCGCGGTGAGCCAGGTTCCGTCCCCGAGGGGCTGGACGTCGTAGGCGTTCTCCGCATGGGCGTCGAACTCGGCCCGCACCCGGCCGGAGCGCGCGTCCACGCTGTAGTGGCGGAACCACTCCTGCTCGTCCTCCGTCTCGCCGACGAGGGAGACGATGAGGATGTCCGGGCTCAGATAGCCGCCGCTCCATTCCACGTAGATCTCGTCGGGGTCGTGTCCGAAGGCGTCGACGGAGAGCGCGAACCTCACCTCGCCGTCGGGGTAGGTGTGGACGGCGAGGTCGGTCTGCCCGTGGTCGACGGTCATGAACTCGTTGCCGTCCGGCGAGAGATCGATGAGGCACCGGTCGTCCCACGGGTACTTGACGAGGTCCAGCCGGTCCCCGGTCAGCGACGCACGGTAGACGACCGAGCCGTCCTGCCCCTCGCCGACGTCGAGGAGGACCTGACCGTCCGCCGGGTGCGGCAGTTGCGGTCCGCCGTGTCCCACGGTCTCCAGATCCGCCTGCGCGACGACCGCCCCGGTCCCGGCGTCCAGGGCGACCCACTGGTCGGGGCGCTCGCGTCCGGCCATGGCGTCGGGCCGGTACACCCACACCACCCGCCCGTCCGACGACAGCACACAGCTGGGCCGGTGCCCGTACGGCCGGTCCGACCGCGGCTCCAACGGCGACCGCCAGACCTCGGCCCCGTCCGCCGTCACGCACACCACCGCGTTGAGGGTCGCGTAGTAGGCGCGCTGAAGGTCGGCGGCAACCGCGTGGTCGACGACGACGTCATCGGGTGACGGCGGGAAGACCGTCACGGGCGACAGCACGCCCCGGGTGTCGGCGGCGGGGTCGTAGGCGCAGATACGTCCGTCGACGAGCCGCGTGAAGACCCGTGGGGGCAAAGGGAGTTGAGGCACGCTCGGGAGGGTAGCGGCTCGTCGGAGCCGACGATCACGGGGGACCCACGGGCGGGACGACGGCTCCCGCGTCGCGCACCCCGACCGGCGTCCAGGGAGCGGGCCGCGCCGGCGCCAACCGCGGTTTCCGGGCGGCCCGGTGCCGTACCGCCGTCTCCATGACCGCCCCGGATCCCCGGCGACCGGCCCGCCGACCGCGTGAACGGCCGCCCCGCCACCCCCGTACCCCCTGCCATGACCCACCAGACACACCGCCCCGCCCGACGCCCCGCCTCCCGCCTCCGCAGGAGCGCGGCCGTCGCCCTGCTCCCTCTGGCCGTGGCCTGCGGCGGAGGGGAGGGAGAAGACACCGCCGACCGCAAGCGCGCGGCGCCGGCACCGACCGCCGTCACCGCCGCCCCCGAGGCCGGAGTCGTCGCCCCCGCCAAGGTCGAGGTCATCGCCGGGCTGACCGGGTGCACTGCCGAGATCCGGATCGACGCGGACGAACTGCGGGAGGGGGTCTGCCGTACGGAGCAGGGGGAGTACCGGATCACCACCTTCCCCGAGGAGCGGTTCAAGGTGATCTGGCTGGACAGCGCGGCCGTTTACGGCGGC
This sequence comes from Streptomyces sp. NBC_00252, assembly GCF_036187565.1. Classification (NCBI taxonomy): domain Bacteria; kingdom Bacillati; phylum Actinomycetota; class Actinomycetes; order Kitasatosporales; family Streptomycetaceae; genus Streptomyces; species Streptomyces sp. NBC_00252. The sequence goes on from NZ_CP108087.1 coordinate 6,876,492, forward strand.
AAGTACCTCGTCGGCACGCAGTGGGTCGTGAGCGCGAAGCCCGAGCTGCTGGCGGGGTTCAGGTCCCGGCTCGGGGGGACCGTGCAGGAGCTGCGCGGCACGGGGTCCGCGACGACGCCGTAGTCACCCCTCCGCCCGCAGGTGGCCCAGCACCTCCTCCACCGTCAGGTCGTGGTCGTCCTTGTCGTCCGCCCACCGCCCCAGCACCGCGGCCGCACCCTCCGCCATCTCCGCAGGCAACCCCGCCGTACGCAATGTCGCCGCGATCTCCTCCAACTCCGGCGCCCAGCGCCAGGCGCGGGCCGCGACGCTGGGGAGCTGGTCGGTCTCGGCGAGGATGTTGGACGTCAACGAGGCTGCCTCGCGGGCGAGTTCGGTGGCCACGCCGTGGTGGGCGGCGAGGGCGTGCGACACGGCGGCCAGGACGCGGGCCGACTTCTGGTACGACGCGTAGGCCATCTTCAGTGCCGACGCGGCACCGATCTCCGCGTCCAGGGGGCGGGCCACGACCTGGGTGCCTTCGAACGCGCCTGCCAGGCGGGTGACTTGCTCACCGTCCCCGCTCAGGTACAGGCGCGGCGCGCTGCCCGGTCCCGGCGGGCCGCCGACGATCGAGCCGTCCAGCATCCGCACGCCGCGTTCCGCGCACGCCGCAGCGATACGCCGCGTACGGTCCGGGCTGATCGCGTTGGCCTCGACGTACACGCCCCGGAAGGGGTGCGCGAGGACCTCGTGCGCCACGTCCTCCGCCGCGTGCGGCGGGCACACCGACAGGACGAAGTCGCTTGCGGCGAGGGCGGATTCGAGGGAGTCGGCGGGCTCCAGGCCGGCCTCGCGGGCCCGTCGGAGGCTGGCGGCGCTCCGGCCGGTGGGGACGTACAGGACCCGGGTGCCCGTGCGGGTCGCCTCGCCGCCCGCTTTCGCGCCCATGGCGCCGGGATGCAGCAGCGTGAAAGTGATCGTCATGGGACTCACCGTACGGAATTGATGTTGTGGGGAGTCGCGAGGGCGAGTGCTGGGCATAGGAGGGGGGCATAGAAGATATGAGCCTCGGGAGGGCGCCATGAACCGACAGGTCCGCGTTCGCGTCAGTCGTCGGCCCATCACGCCCCGCGACGACACCATCGACCGCAGGACGCCCTCGGGGCGCCTCCTGCCCTACTGACCAGGCCGAAAACTACAGAGGCGACTGCCAGTTCACCGTCGTGCCGTCCGTCCCTCCGTCGTCGTGGACCCGCAGTCGTACGGCGCCCCTGCCGTCCGGCAGGGGCCTCGTCACGTCGATCGTGATCTCCAGACGGGAGACGCCGGCGCGCTGGGACGCGGCGGTGACGGCGCGGCGGAGGGCGGTCAGGAGCGGGGCCGCCACCCGGTCGGGGACCAGGGTGTCCACCGCGCCCTCGAAGTGCGTCGAGGGGGCGAAGCCCAGGATCGCCGACGCGGTGGCCGTCTCTCGAAGTACCTTGCCGCGCAGGGATGTCGGGGCTTCCGCCGGAGGCTGCTGCAGGGCGAAGATCGCCGTGCGGACCTCCTGGACCGTCGACTGGAGTTCGTCGACGGCGCGGCCGAGGAGGTCGTGGGCCTCGTCCGAATCGGCGGTCCTGCGCTGCGTGGACTCCAGCATCATGCCGGTGGCGAACAGGCGTTGGACCACCAGGTCGTGCAGGTCACGGGCGATCCGGTCGCGGTCCTCGTACACCGCGAGGCGTTCCCGGCTGTGCTGCGCGTCCGCCAGGACCAGCGCGAGCGCGGCCTGGGACGCGAACTGCGTTGCCAGCAGGCGTTCCACGGCGGTGTAGGGGCGGTCGCCCGGGTGGCGGGGGAGGGCGAGGGTGCCGATGAGGCGTCCCTCGGCCTGGAGCGGCAGCATCATGCTCGGCCCGAACCGGTGCCGTACATGGGTCGTCATGCGCGGGTCGGTCGCCGAGTCGTCGATGAACACCGGCTCGCCGCCCAGGAGTTGGACCAGGACCGGGCTGCCGGGCGCGATGGTCGTACCGACGAAGTCGCCCGGGTCGTCGTGGGCGGACGCGGTGACGATCTCCATGCCGCCCGCCGGGGTGGGCTGAAGGATCACGCCCGCAGCCGCGTCGGCGAGTGCCCGGGCTCCCTCCGCGACCGTGGCCAGCGCGTCGGCCGCCCGCTCGCCGGTGAGCAGGGCGGTGGTGACGGCCGCCGCGCCCTCGATCCAGCGCTCGCGCTGCCGGGCCGTCTCGTACAGGCGGGCGTTGCCGATCGCGATGCCCGCCTGCGCGGCGAGGACGTGCAGGAGTTGCTCGTCCTCGGCGGTGAAGGGGGCGGAGGGGTGCTTGCCGGCGAGGTGGAGGTGGCCGAACACCTCGTCGTGGACGTGGATCGGCACGCTGAGCACCCCGGCGGCCGGCGGTTCGGCCCCGCCGGTGCGGATCTCGGTGAGGCCGTCCTGCCCGGGGTCCGTGGTGCCGAGCGCCGCGTACCGTGCGCCGGTCAGCTCGGCGGCGCCGTCCACGATGTGCTGGAGCGTGGTGCGCAGTTCGAGCTCGGAGCCGACGCTCAGCACCGCTTCGAGCAGCCGGGAGAGGTCGGGGACGCCGTCACGCGGGCCGGCCGGGCCCGGGCTCAGGTGGTCGCCAGCGGGTCCAGGACCAGCGGCTCGATCTTGCCCTCCAACATGTAACCCAGGCCCTGTACGGCACACACGTCCGGCCGCTCCGCGATGTGCACCGGCATCCCGGTCGCCGCGCGCAGCATCTGGTCGAAGCCGGGGAGCAGCGCGCTGCCGCCGACCATCATGATCCCGCGGTCCGCGAGGTCGGCCACCAGGTCGGGCGGGCAGTTGCGCAGCACCCGGCCGATCCCGTCGAGCACGGCGGTCAGCGGGGTCTCGATCGCGTCCCGTACGGCCGCGGTGTCGACCCGTACGGACCGCGCGAGGCCGCTCGCCACGTCCCGCCCGTGGATCTCGGTGGTGGTCGGGCCGTGCGGGGTGAGTCCGTTGCCGGACAGGGCCAGCTGCAGCGGTCGTACGGACTGGCTCGGGAGCATCAACTCGTGCTCGTGGCGCAGGTGTTGGACGATCGCGTGGTCCACGGCCTCACCACCCACCGGGATGCGCTCGGCGGTCACGATCGAGCCGAGGGAGAGCACGGCGACCTGGGTCGCGGCGGCCCCGCACACCATGATCATGGTGGCCTCGGGCCGCTCGACGGGCAGGCCGCAGCCGACCGCGGCGGCGATCAGCGTGTCGACCAGTTCCACCCGGCGCGCCCCGAGCCCGACCAGCGTCTCGATCGCGGCCCGCTGCGCCAGCGGATCGGCGTCGTGCGGGGTGCAGGCGGCGGCCCGCAGCCGGGGCTTGCGGCGCAGCGCGCGGCGCACCTTGTCGCCGATCAGGTGCCGCAGCATGCGCTGCGCCATCTCGATGTCGACGACCGTGCCGCCGGACACCGGCCGCACCACCCGGATGTAGTCGGGCGTACGGCCCGTCATCTTCTCCGCGAACTCTCCTACGGCGATCAGCGCGCCGGTCCGTGTGTTCACGGCGGCGGCGGACGGCTGGTCGACGACGAGCCCGGCGCCCTTGACGTAGACACGGGTACGGGCGGCACCCAGGTCGACGGCGAAATGGCAGCGTCGCAACTGCTCCAGACTGACGGTCATGGCAGGTTCTCCCGAGAGCGCGGACCGGGGCTTCGCCGGGCGGCGGGCCTCTTTCGCATCGTGCGGGGGCGGTGGGGCGGGCGCGCCTTGTGGTGGGCCGGGTGGGGTGCGGCTGAATGGGGGTATTTGTCCGTAATGCCCGAGATAAGGAATGCGTAAGGGGCAGTGGGGGCTGTCCTCGTGACGCCGTGTTGGCGGGAAAGCGCCAGGGCGTCAATCCGCCAGCCCCGTTCAACTCCCTTGCGCCACAAGCCCCGTGACACTCTTCGCAGCACTCGACGACTCGGTGATACGACGAAGAGGGGCGGCATGAGCAGAGGACCAGTCAGACGCGGGGCGGTGCTGCTGTCGGCCGGGCTCGTGGTCGCGCTGTCGCCGACGGCCGCACAGGCGCAGGCGACGACCACGACCCCCACGGCGAACTCCACCCCTACGGCGAACCCCACCCGCACCACGAACCCCATCCGCACCGTCACCCTCGTCACCGGCGACAAGGTCACCGTCACCGACCTCGCGGGCGGCCGGAAGACCGTGAGCGTCGAGCGCCCCCGGGGCGCCACCGGCGCCGTCCGCACCCAGCTGGCCGACGGCGACATCACCGTCGTACCGGACGAGGCCCTCCCCTACCTCCGCGCGGGCACCCTCGACCGGCGGCTCTTCGACGTCAGCGAGCTGCTGCGGCAGGGCCTCGCCGACCGGACGACCGACGAGCTGCCGCTGATCGTGACCTACGACAAGGGTGCGCCGACCTCGACCCCGCGCGACGCCCGGCGGACGCGGACCCTGGCGAGCGTGCGCGGGGCGGCCGTCGACGCGGACAAGGGGCGCGGGTTCTGGAGCGCGTTCACCCGGCAGGACGGCGTACGCAAGGTCTGGCTCGACGGGCGGGTCACCGCCGACATGGCCGAGAGCAACGCGCAGATCGGTACGGCGCACGCGTGGGAGGCCGGGCTGACCGGCAAGGGCGTCACGGTCGCCGTACTGGACACGGGAGTCGACCTCTCGCATCCCGACCTCGCCCAGCGCGTCTCCGTCACCAAGAGCTTCATCGACGGCGAGGACACGGCCGACCGCAATGGCCACGGCACCCACGTCACCTCCACCGTCGGCGGCAGCGGAGCCGCGTCCGACGGGCAGGAGAAGGGAGTCGCCCCGGACGCGACCCTCGCCGTGGGCAAGGTGCTCAGCGACCAGGGGTCCGGGAGCGAGTCCCAGATCATCGCCGGGATGGAGTGGGCCGCCCGGGACGTGCACGCCAAGGTCGTGTCCATGAGCCTCGGGTCGACCGAGCCGAGCGACGGCACCGACCCCATGGCCCAGGCCGTGAACACCCTGTCCCAGGAGACGGGCGCCCTCTTCGTCATCGCCGCAGGCAACACCGGCACCCCCTCCTCCATCGGCTCGCCCGGCGCCGCCGACTCCGCGCTCACCATCGGCGCCGTCGACGCGGACGACCAAGCGGCCTACTTCACCAGCGCCGGACCACGTCACGGCGACAACGCTCTCAAGCCCGACCTCTCCGCCCCAGGGGTCGACATCCTCGCCGCCCGCTCCCAACTCGTCGACGGCAGCGGGTACTACACCTCCATGAGCGGTACGTCGATGGCGACCCCGCACGTGGCCGGGGTGGCCGCGCTGCTCGCCCAGGAACACCCCGACTGGACCGGCGCCCAGCTCAAGGACGCGCTGATGTCCACGTCCAGGCAACTCGACGCCTCCGTCTACGAGTTGGGCGCGGGGCGGGTGAGCGTGCCCGATGCCGTGGACGCCCACGTCACCGCCACCGGCAGCGCCGACCTCGGCTTCTACGGCTGGCCGTACGACGGAAACAAGCCGGTCACCAGGACCCTCACCTACGCCAACTCCTCGGACAAGGCGGTCCAGTTGAGCCTTGCCGCGCAAGGCGCCCCGGCCGGGGTCGCCACCCTCGCCGACTCCACCCTCACCGTGCCCGCACACGGCACCGCCTCCACCACCGTGACCGGCGACGGAGCGAAGGCCGAGGTCGGCGACACCAGCGGGCAGATCGTCGCCTCCGTCGCCGGAACTCCCGTGGCCCACACGGCGTTCGGGCTGGTCAAGGAGGAGGAGCGGTACACCCTCACCGTCCATGTGAAGGACCGGGAGGGAGCCGCCACACCCGCCGACCTGGTAGTGCAGCGCCTGGCCCAGGGCTACGACCCCTACCCGGAGGCCGTCGACGACTCCGGCACGGTCAAGTTGCGCCTCCAGCCCGGCAATTACAGCCTCAGCTCCTTCCTCGACGTACACGGCAGCCACGGCGCCGACTCCCTCGGCCTCGGCTTCCTCGCGGCCCCCGAGATCACCCTCGACCGGGACCGCGAGGTCACCCTCGACGGGCGACGGCTCAGGGAGGTCGCCGCGAAGGTGCGACAGCGCACGGAGACACGGCAGTTGGTCATGGAGTACGACCGGAACGCGAACGGCTCCGATCTCTTCGACGCCGTCCAGGTCCCGGTGACGTACGACAGCGTCTTCGCCGCCCCGACGGACAAGGTCACACAGGGCAGCTTCGAGTACCGGACCGTATGGCGGCTCGGCAAGCCGCAGTTGGAGGTCAAGGGGATCGGTGAGGCCGTCGTGCAGTCGGGCGGCACGCTGATCGAGGGGCGCAGCCGGCTGCCCTTGGTGGACGTCGGGGCCGGACCCGTGACCGCCGCCGTCCGGGGCAAGGCCGTGCTCGCCCGTCTCACCGACGGCGCCGATCCGGTCGCCCTCGCGCAGGCCGCCCAGGACGCGGGTGCCAAGGCGCTGTTCGTGACGGACGACATGGCCGGACGGCTCAGCGCGTGGTGGGGCGCGGACGACGGTTCCGACCGGCCGCTCCAGATCGCCTCGGTGAACACCGCCGACGCGGCACGGCTGCGGGCGACCAGGACGGTCGACATGACCGGCACACGCAACACGCCCTACACGTACGACCTTTCGGCCGGACACCCGGGCGCTATCCCGGACGCCGATCTGACCTACGCGCCCAGCAGCCGCCAACTCGCCGTCCTGGGCAGCAGGTTCCACGCCGTGAAGCCGGTGAGCGGCGGGGAGTTCCGTTACTCGATCACCGACACCTTCCCCCTCGGGCTCGGCTTCCTGGAGCGCGTCGACTACCCGGCCACCCGCACCGACTACGTGTCGACCGGCCCCGGGCAGCGCTGGGCCGAGTCCGTGACGGTCGGCGACGGCACGCTGGAGGAACGCAGCGGGCTGGTGCGGTACACCGGCGGCGAGCGGCGCACCCTCGACTGGTTCAAGCCCGTGTGGCATCCATGGCTCGGCACCGGCCTCGGCTGGGGGCAGCAACGGTCCGGAAACCAGCTGCAGTTCAACGCTCCCGGCTGGGGCGACTCCGGGCCCGACCACACCGGATTCGGCGACGTCTGGAGCGCGGAGAGCGGCATGACCCAGACCACCGCCGTCTACCAGGACGGCACCCTGGTCGACCGGAACACCGACTCCACCGCCTACGACTGGGAAGCCCCCGCCGACGAACACACCTACAAGGTCGTCACCGACACCGCCCTCGACCCCGCCCGCTGGGAACTCTCCACCCGCGGCCACGCCGAGTGGACGTTCAACTCGGCTGCCACGCCCGCCGATCGCTGGACCTTCCTGCCCCTCCTCAACCTCGCCTTCGACATCGACACCGACCTCGCGGGCGACGTACGAGGCAGCGGCGGCCGGGTGCCCGTCGGGATCGGAGCCTCGTACGTGGCGGGCGCGCCGGACACCGGCACGATCGTCGCCGGCACGCTCCAAGTGTCGTACGACGACGGGAAGTCGTGGCGTTCGGTGAAGCTCAGCGGCGGGCACGCGTCGTGGCGCGGCACCCTCACCGTGCCCCGGGGTGCTCGGTACATCTCGCTGCGGGCGTCCGCGAGCGACGACCAGGGTGGTTCGGTGCGGCAGGAGATCGTCCGGGCGGTGGGAGTCCGGTAACGAGGACAGGCGGTGCCGTCTCCTTGGGAGGGGAGACGGCACCGCCGCTCATCCGGTCCGCGAGGTCCGGATCAGCCCCAGCTCCGCCAAGTCCTGCGGACGCAGGAGGAGTTGGTCGGCCGTCGACTCGGTCTCCTCCGGCGGCCGTTTCAGGATCGCGGCGGCCGACTCCGGGGCGATCACCGAGAAGTAACTGTCCGGTGTGGCCCAGGTGTTGCCCGGCGCGGCCAGCGCCAGCGCCCCGCCGGAGCCGCCCTCACCGATCAGCAGGGTGGTGAGCGGGGTGCGGGCAGCGGCCACCGCGCCGAACAGCTCGGCGATCGCGGCACCCGCGCCCTGCCGTTCCGCCTCGGCGTCGTTGGCCGCGCCCGGAGTGTCCACCAGCGTCAGCACCGGGATGCCGAGCCGCCCCGCGAGCCGGATCAGCCGGGCGGCGGTGCGATATCCGGCGGGCCGGGTCGCCGTCCCGGCCTGCGCGGCATAGGCGACCGTCCGCCCCTCCCGCTCCCCGAACCCGCACAGCATGCCCGCGTCGGTACCACCGCACCGGTCACCGCTGATCGCCAGCCGGTGCGTGAAGTAGGCGTCCAAGTAGCGGGCCGCGCGCGGGCGTTGGGGAGACCGGGCGCGCCGCACGGCTTCCCAGCCGGTGGCCGGGAGACCGGCCTCGGCACGCTGCTCGGACACCGGCGGCCCGACCACCGCGCCCAGCGCTTCGGGCACCGGCGCCTGCCCGTCCCACGGCGTGGTCAGCAGCCGCAGCCACCTCCCCAGGGTCTCCCTCAGCTCCTCCGGTCGTACGATCGCGTCGGCCGCGCCCGCCGCGACCTGGGCCTCCGCCGTGTACGCCGTGGGGTCCGCGTCGGGCGGGCGGACGCGGGAGCCCGCGAAGCCGATCTGGGCGCCGGGGAGTGCCAGGATCACGTCGGCGCCCGCGCCGAGGGTGGCCCAGCCGCCGCCCGTGGTCGGGTCGCGCAGGACCGCGAGCTGCGGGAGTCCGGCCTCCCGGGTCAGGGCCGACTGGCGCGCCACGCGCTGGAGTTGGGTGAGGGCGATCATGCCCTCCTGCATCCGGCTGCCCCCGGTGGCGACCAACGGCACGACGGGCAGCCGGTGTTCACGGGCGTAGGTGTACGCCGCCTCCAGCCGGTCCCCGGTGCGTTCGCCGAGCGAGCCGCCGAGGAACCCGAACTCGAAGGCGAGCAGCACCGCTCGGGTCCCCGACACGGTGGCCGTGCCGCAGATCACCGACTCCGACTCGCCGGTGCGATCGGCGGCGCGGGCGCGCGAGGCGTCGTAGCCCTGCCAGGCGAGGGGACCGTCCGGCTTGGACTCCCCTTCCGGGTAAGGGAGTTCGGTGAAGGTGGTGTCGTCCGTGACGAGGGCCAGGGTCTCTCGGGCCGAGAGGCGTTCAGTCATGGGTCAGGGAGCGCTTCAGGATCTTCCCCATGTCGTTGCGGGGGAGTTCGGCGAGGTGGTGGACGACGCGGGGGCGTTTGTGCGGGGCGAGGCGGGACGCCACATGGTCGGCCAACTCGGCCAGCTGCGGCGGGGACTGGGGGTCCGTCGGGACGATCCAGGCCACGACGCGTTCGCCGAGGTCGGGGTCCGGTTCGCCGGTGACGGCGGCCTCGCGGACCCCGGGGTGTTCGAGGAGCGCGTTCTCGATCTCGCCCGCGCCGATCTTGTAACCCCCGCTCTTGATCAGGTCGGTGGCCTTGCGGCCGACGATCCTGACATAGCCGTCGGGGTCGCGCACGGCCATGTCACCGGTGCGGAACCAGCCGTCGGCGGTGAAGGCGGCGGCGGTCGCGTCGGGCCGGTTGAGGTACTCGGTGAAGAGGTTCGGGCCGCGCACCTGGATCTCGCCCACGCTCTCGCCGTCGTACCGCGACAGCGGTGTGCCGTCGTCCTCGACCAGCCGGAGTTCCACTCCGCGCACCGGGACGCCGACCGTGCCGGCGCGCGGCCGGCCGTCCGCGCGGACGCTGGTGTTCATCAGCGTCTCGGTCATGCCGTAGCGCTCGATGACGCGGCGGCCGGTCGCCGAGGCGATCCGCTCGTGGTCGTGGACCGGGAGCGCGGCAGACCCGGAGACCAACAGGCGTGCCCGGGCGAGGGACTTGACGAGTCCGGGGTCGTCGGGGAGGGACTCGGCGATGCGGTGGTACATCGTCGGGACGCCGAACATCATCGTCGCGCCGTCGTTCAGCTCCCGTGCCACGCCCTCGGTGCTGAAGCGGCCCAGGTGCCGCACCGAGCCGCCGAGCCGCAGCGGGCCCAGGATGCCGAGGACCAGCCCGTGCACATGGAACAGCGGCAGCCCGTGCACGAGGACGTCGTCACCGGTCCACTCCCAGGCGTCGGCGAGCGCGTCCAGCGTCGCGGCGACCGCCCGGCGCGGGATGACGGCACCCTTGGGCGGGCCGGTGGTGCCGGAGGTGTAGACGACGAGGGCGGGGTCCTCGTCGCCGGGGGAGACGTCGGGACCGGCCGCCCCGGCGCCCCGCACGTCGATGTCGACGCGCTCCAAGTGCCGTAGCGGGGACGGCAGTTCGTCGCCCGGAGCGGCGAGCAGCAGGGTCGGTGCGCTGTCCGTCAGGATGTGGCCGAGTTCCTTCTCGCCCGACTTCGGGTTGAGCGGCACCGCGGCCACCCCGGCCCGCAGCGCCGCCACGACCGCGACAGCCGTCTCCAGCGAGTTGGTGGCCCACACGGCGACCCGTCCTGCGCCCGCGCAGCGGGCCGCGAGGGCGTCCGCCGCCGCGCCCAGCTCCGCGTACGTCAGGGACCGGTCACCGAACCTGAGCGCGGGCCGGCCGCCCGGGTTCGTCAGGGCGGGAAAGAGGGTGGACACGCGGCGCACTCCTTGGTCGTCGGGGACAAGGGTCCCCAACCGTCGGGGACACCCCCGTTCCTACACCACGTCCGCCACCACACAACTGACGTTGTCCGGACCCCCGGCCGCGTTCGCCGCGTCGACCAGGGACCGTACCGCCTCCTCCGGGTCCTGGCCCGCGGTGAGGAGTTCGCGGATCCGGTGCTCCGGGACGACCGCCGTCAGGCCGTCCGAGCACAGGAGGTAGCGGTCGCCGCGGTGGGTGTCGTGGAGTTTCAGGTCCGGGGTGCCGTGCGTCAACGCCTTGAGCAGCATGGCGCGTTGGGGGTGGGCGCCGGCTTCCTCCGGCGTCAGCCGGCCCTCGTCGACGAGCGACTGGACGACCGAGTGGTCGTGGGTGATCCGGAACAGCCCGCCGTCGCGCAGCAGATACGCCCGCGAGTCACCGATGTGCACGAGCGCCAGCTTCGAGCCCGTCCACAGCAGCGCGGTCAGGGTCGTGCCGGTCTCCCCGGGATCGGCCACGTCACGGACCGCCTCGGTGGCACCCCGCACCGCCTCCTCCAGCAGGTTGAGCACATTGCCCGCGGGCACCTCCTCGGTGTCCAGGAAGCGCAGCGCCTCCACCGCCGCCCCGCTCGCGGGCGCGCCCGCCGGGCCGAACCCGTCGGCGACCGCCAGCAGCCGGGTGCCCGCGTACGCGGTGTCCTGGTTGGAGGGGCGGACCAGACCGCGGTCGGAATGGGCGGCATAACGCAGTTCCAGCATGGTGGTGTCCTTTCCCGGTACGGCCGGCACGGCCGCGAGATGGTCGACGAGGAACCCGGCGAGATCCCGCCGCACCGCCGTCTCCGCCTCGACCCGCGCCCAGAAGGCACGGATCTCCCGCGCGGCGGCGGCCGGTTGGAGGGCGCACACGTCACGGATCCCGGCCAGCGGCATGCCCAGCCGCCGCAGCCACGCGACAAGCCGCGCCCGCTCCAGCTGGTCCACCGCGTAGTACCGGTAGCCGCTGTCGGGGTCCACGCGCGCCGGCCGCAGCAGCTCCAGCTCGTCGTACAGCCGCAACGCCTTCGGCGACAGCCTGCACGCCCGCGCGAAGGCCCCGATCGTCAGCATGTCCGTGCCCTTCATGCGCACCTCGACCTCTTTCGGTTCCGCCACCGATGCTGGGGCTTCACCGAGGGGGAAGGTCAATCCGGTTGCCGCGGTTGCGGTGGCCGCGGTTAACCTGCGGAAACGATCTGCCGCAGACCGACCGCCGACCGACCGCCGTACGAAGCTGGAGGCTCCCGTGCCCCGAATCGCGCTCGCCACCTACGACCCCGGAAGCAAGCCCAGCAAGGACCGCGACCTTCCGGTGCTGGTGGAGGCGTTGCGGGCGGCCGGGGCCGAGACGGTCGCCGCGCCGTGGGACGACGCCGGCACCGACTGGGGTTCGTACGACCTCGTGCTCATCCGCTCCACCTGGGACTACAGCTGGCGCCCCGCCGAGTTCGTGGCCTGGGCCGAGCGGACCGCGAAGGCGACCCGGCTCGCGAACCCCGTGCAGGTCGTGCGGTGGAACACCGACAAGCGCTACGTCGGCGACCTCGCGGCGGCCGGCGTGCCCGTCGTGCCGACCCGCTATCTCGCCCCCGGCGACCCGGCCGACCTCCCGGACGACCACGAGTACGTGGTCAAGCCGACCTCCGGCGCGGGCGCCCGCTTCGCCGCCCGCTACACGCCCGACCAGCACGAGACGGCCGTACGGCAGCTGGAGCGCATGCACGCGGAGGGGCTGACCGCGATGGTGCAGCCGTATCTGACCAACGTGGACGTCAGCGGGGAGCGGGCGCTGCTGTTCTTCGGGGGGCGGTTCGTGCACGCCTCGCGGAAGGGCGCCGTGCTGGCGCGCGGGACGGCCTACGACGACGACAAGGTGTCCCACCCGGACCTGGAGCCGTGGACCGCGACCGAGGCCGAACTCGCCGTCGCCGAGCGGGCGTTGGCCGCCGTACCGGACTCGCCGGAGCTGCTGTACGCGCGGGTGGACCTCGTCGACGGGCCGGACGGCGAGCCGTGCGTGATGGAGCTGGAACTCGTCGAACCGAACCTCTTCCTGGATCTGCATCCGGAGTCGTCGCTGGCCGCGGTGGTCGAGGCGGTCCTGGGGGCGGCCGCTAGTCGCTGACCGCCGTCCGCTGGAGCAGGCCCCAGGTGAACTCGGCCGCGCACTTGTGGCGTACGCCCCGCGCGTCCGGCGCGGTGAAGGCGAGGCCCCAGCGGGTGGGGGCCGTGCCCTCCAGGGGGCGGGCGGGGGCGAAGGCGCGGGCCGCCTCGTCGACCGTGCAGGACCAGGGGGTCAGGTCGTCGAGGGTGTGGAGGGCGGGGCCTTCGGTGCCCGGGGCGCGGACCAGCCATTCGTTCCACACGGCGCCGTTCGGAGCCGTCAGCACCTCGAAGCGGAGGTCGGGCCAGAGGGGCAGCGCCCACAGCCGGGCCTCGCAGTCCAGGTCGCCGATCCTGCGCCGCACGGTCGACTCGGGGGCGCCCAGGACCGAGCGGTAGCGCGAGGCGGCGGCCCGGCCGCGCGGGGCGTGCAGCATCGCCTGCCACCGCTTGTTGGCCTCGCGCATGTCGGCGATCGAGACGCCCAGCTCATGACGGGCGTCCTCGACCAGGTCCGGGTTGTGGTCCGCCATGCGGCGCAGCAGGACGAGTTGGAAGTCGAGGGGGCCGAAGGGGCCGGCGGGGCGATTCGTCTCGGGCATGCGATCCATCGTCGCGCACGCCACTGACACCCGGGGTGCGGCCGTCCGCGAGGAACAGCACCGAATTGACGTAACGGGGTCCCCGGGAGAACGGCAGGACCCGCCGCAGCAGCCCCTGCGAGACGACGTACGAGGTGCGGGCCTGCTCCTCCTCCAGGGGAAAGGCCGCGAGCCGGACCCAGTCCCGGTTCCGGTCCGGGAGGACCCAGCCCTCGTAGCCGAGCAGCGACAGATAGGTCACCACGGGGGCGATCGGCTGGATGCGGGACTCCAGCTCGACGAAGAGCGCGGGGCGGTCGCGGGTGAGGAGGCCGGTCGCGCCGTGCAGGACGGCCAGTTCGCTGCCGTCCACGTCGATCTTGATGAAACCCACGTCCCGCAGACCGAGCCCGTCGAGCGTGACGCAGGGGACGTGCACCGCGCGGGCGTGGATGTCCCGGCGCACCAGCGAGGACACACCCCGGTCGCCCTCGTCGTCCGGCGGCAGCCACAGCCGCGCGGTGCCGGGACGGTCGGAGGCGGCGGCCGGGACCACCCGGGCGTGCGCGGGCGCGGCGGCCTCGAGAAGCCGGGCCAGATGCGGGACCGGCTCCACGGTCACCACCTCGCGCGCGTGCCGCCACAGCCGGTGCGTCCAGGGCCCGTACCAGCCGCCCACGTCGACCGCCGTACCGCAGTCACCTGGCAACAGGTCGGCCAGGCGCGCCAGTTCGGGTTCGAAGCGGGGATAGACGGCGCGCGCGGTGGCGGCGACGAGGCGGGTGGGGAGGAGCGGGGCGAGCCGGGCGGTGAGGGTGCGGGGAGCGGAATCCCCGGGGTTCGTGGGGGTCATGGGGCCATCCGTTTGAGGAGTTCCTCGTGTTCGGCGTCGTCGGTGACCTGCTCGCCCGACGACGGCAGGAGTTGCGGGATGCCGTCGACGATGGGGTAACGGCGGCGCAGGCGCGGGTTGTAGAGGGCGTCCGTCGGAAGCAGATGCAGCGGGCCCTTGTCGAGCGGGCAGGCCAGGATCTTCAGCAGCGGGTCGTCCGGGTTCATGGGGGTGTCAACTCCTTGGCCTCGGCCGGTGGTCGAGGCGCGTCGTCGTGCTTCGGCATGGCCAGCAGAACGGTGACCGCAAGGAGGGTGCCCGCGATCCGCAGGGCCAGCCGCAGCGGATCGTGCGGCAGCGCCTCGCCGAACGCGAGCGTGCCGAGCACCGCCGTGAACAGACTGGTCACCGTCGTGCAGACCGGCACGATCAGCGAGGCCCGGCACCGCTGCAGCGCCGCCTGCGACATGACCAGGCCGAACGCGCCGGTGAAGAGAAGGAGATACGGGTACGGCGACCGCAGCAGCCCGACTGTCGCCCCGCCCACGTCACTTGTCGTCAGACAGATCGACACCCCTTTGATGGCGAGCGAGCTGACCCCGTACAACAGGCCCACCGCCACGCCGTACTCGACCCCCGTGGTGGACAGCCCGCGCGCCGCGCGACGCTCGGTGCGCCGGTACAGCCAGACCCCGGCCGCGAGCGACGGCACGCACACCAACAGGACCAGCGGATAAGGGGCGTTGCGGCTGACGTGGTCCGCGCCCTCCTTGAGCGACAGCACCACCATCAGCAGGGCGACGAGGATCGCCCCGAGCGCGTACCGCTCCCGGCCGCTGGTCTCCTCGCCGAGCAGCCGCGTCGACAGCAGCACGAGCAGCACCAGACCCGACACGAAGATGCCCTGCGCGGCGGCGATCGGCAGCGTCCGGTACACGGCGAGCTGCGCACCGAACCCGGACGCGAGCGCGAGCGACCCGCCGATCCACAGCGGACTGCCCACCACCAGCCGCAGCAGTCTCACCGGTTGACGGACCGTCACCTCGGGCATCCTGCCGAGCGCCCGTTTCTCCAGCACGAACCCGGTGCTGTACAGCACGTTCGCCAACAGCGCCGCAGCCACTCCCCACCACACGGCCCGCGCCCCTACGTCTTCCGCGCGTGCAGCAACAGGATCGACGCCACCTGCGGTCTGACACACGCCAGTCGGTCCAGCGGCCGGAGCGGACGCGGCACGCCGTGGAAGGGCGCCCCCTTCAGCCCTACGACCGTGAAGCCCGCCGCGGCCACGAACTCCCGTAACGCACGCGGGGTGTAGAGCCGCAGATGTCCTACGACCTCCTTGCCCGGGCGGCCGTGGATCGCGCGCAGGCTCACCTCCGAGAACACGGGCTGGACGCCGGCGAGCAGCAGCGCGCGGTTGTACCAGGCGGCCAAGTTCGGGGTGGACAGCATGAGATGACCTCCCGGGCGCAGGACGCGGCGGATCTCGGCGAGCGCCGTGTCCGGGTCGACGAGGTGCTCGATCACCTCGCTGAACAGGACAGCGTCGGCGGAGTCGGGGCGGAGCGGGAGCGCGGTGAGTTCGCCGCGGACCGTGTACGGGAGGTGGGCGCGGGCGCGGGTGAGGGCGTCCTGGGACCAGTCGACGCCGACGACCCGGTGGCCGGTGAGGAGGGGTGCGGCGGTGGCGGCCGCGGTGCCGTCGCCGCAGCCGATGTCCAGGACGGTGCGCGGGTGTCCGGGGGTGGCCGGGCCCAGGGCGGCGGCGAGGATACGGGCCTGGCGGAGGGTGCGGGAGGGGCCGGAGGCGACCGGGACGGCGGGGTTCTCGTAGAAGTCGCGGAGGTCGGGGCGCACCTGGTTCGGGGTGGTGGTCGTCATGCCGGGTGCTCCTCCGTCTGTTCCGTCGTGTGCAGGTAGTGCTCGAACAGGTCGCGGAGGTGGGCCCCGTCGCCGGGGCCGAGGAGGGTGCGGGACCAGCGGAGGGCGACGTGCAGCTTCCCCGCGGTGGACGCCGTCGTCACCGTGAAGCCGCGGGGCATGCGGGCCGGGGCGGAGAACCAGACCGCGTGCGCTCGGCCCGCGGGGGCGCCGAAGTCCAGGGTGTACGGGATGCGGCCGATGTTGCTGAGGAGGGTGGTCGAGGTCCACGGGGCCGCCGCCCTGCGCAGGCCTCGGGTGAGGGTCGCGCGCCAGGCCACGGGGACGACCGGCGCCGTCAACAGGGTTGCGCTGTGGCCCAGTTGGGGGCGCTGGAGGGCCTTGAGGGTGCGGGTGCGGTTCGCCGTGCGGTGGAGCAGGTCGGCCATCTCGGTGGGAGTGGGCGTCAACTCCGCCGGGGCGAAGGTGACTTCCACGAGTCTCGTGCCGTTGCCTATCGGCATGTCCGTGCCGCGGGGGCGGTCGTCGACGGGCATGGTGATGCGCAGCGGGCGGGGGTGTTCGCCGTGTTCCCGGTTCCAGTGGGCGATCATCAGGGCCGTGCTGACCATGAGTTGGTCGTTCACCGTGTACGGGGAGCCCTTGGGGCGGTGCGGGACCGGGAGTTCGGTCAGGAGAAGGCCGTTGCCGCCGGGGGACCGGTCGGGGGTGCCGGGGGCGACTCGGGCGGGCGGGGTCCATACGGACGGGGTGTTCTCGGGGGGTTCCGGTCGGTCCGGGGGGCGGGTCGGCGGGGCGGTCGGGGTGTTGTCCGCTCCGCCGTAGCGCTCCGCCGCGGTGGCGAGGATGCGGAGGCAGGCGGGGCCGTCCAGGGCGGTGTGGTTGACCGTGAGGATCAGGGCGGTGCCTGTGCCTGGAGGTGGGAGGGGGACTGCTTCCAGGCGGATGGGTGGGGAGGTGGTCAGGGGTGGGGTGTGGGTGAGGGAGCGGGTGCGGGCGTGTTCGAGGGCGTCCTTGGTGGGGGGTGGGAAGGTGACGACCTCTATGTCCGGGGTGGGGGTCAGTTCCCATTCGTAGCGGCGGCGGTACCAGGGGCGGGGGGCCTCTCGCATCAGGATGCGGGGGTGGTGGTGGAGGGCCTCTGTGAATGCGGTGCGGAAGCGGTCCGGGTTCAGGGGGCCTGGGAGGTGGACCTCTATGTGGACGGTTTCCGGTTCCGTGGATTGATGGCAGTGGCGGGCGATTTCGTCGACTGTGGGGAAGGGGATGCGGGTGGGGGAGCGGGGGTTGTCGAGTGTGGTCATTGGGGGTCGTCCTTTTGGTGCGGGTCTGTGGGGGCTGGTCGCGCAGTTCCCCGCGCCCCTGGAAAGGCAGCGCCGTTGTTCGGTTCCGGTTCGGTGGGGGCTTGTCGCGCAGTTCCCCGCGCCCCTGAGAAGGCCCCGCCGTTGTCTGGTTCCGGGTCGGTGGGGGCTGGGCGTGCCGTTCCCCGCGCCCCTGTCGGGGGGCTCCAGTCGTCGGTGCTTACCAGGCCTGCGAACAGGGCGATCAGTGCCAGGAGTTGGGCTGTGTGGCCGAATGCTCCGTGGGCTGCGCCCACCGGGTCGCCTGCTCCCGTCGCTGCCGCTATGCCCGCGGCTGTCATTGCCGTGAAGGCGATGGGGACCAGCAGGGCGTGGCGGCGGTAGGCGAGGAGCGCC
Organism: Streptomyces sp. NBC_00252; assembly: GCF_036187565.1. Taxonomy (NCBI): domain Bacteria; kingdom Bacillati; phylum Actinomycetota; class Actinomycetes; order Kitasatosporales; family Streptomycetaceae; genus Streptomyces; species Streptomyces sp. NBC_00252. Next base: position 6,894,069 of record NZ_CP108087.1, read on the forward strand.
AGAGCTGGGACCAGTAGGGCCAGCCAGCCTGCGATTACTGCTCCTACCAGGGTCAGTGCGACCGTGCCCAGCCACAGGCCCGGTAGGGGTGGGGGTGGTTGGCGGTCGTCGGGGTTGGGGTCTCGGCGGCGCCAGATGACCAGGGCCAGGAGGACGGCCAGGGCTGCGCCGCTTCCGATCAGGCCGGCCTCGTAGGTGGTGGCCGGTTCATAGGTCAGCTTGATCTTGCCGCCCGCGCCCGCTGGGATGCGCCAGCCCTGTTGCCAGCCGTCGAGGCGCAGGGCGGACAGCTCCTTGCCGTTCAGGGTGGCTTTCCAGCCCGTGTTGTAGTTCTCGTACGTGGTGAGGTACGACGCCGCGCCCGCTCCCGCCGTCACCTCGCGGCGGTCGCCCAGCCAGTCCTGGATCGTCAACTCGCGCTTGGTGGCGGTGGGTTGGGTGAGAGTGCCTCGGGTCAGCGTGATGTCCGTGAGGGTCAACGGGCCCGCGTCGCCCGCCTCCACCCTGTGGGTGCCGGACGTCAGCTCCAACGACCCGTCCGACGCGCCCTGCTGACAGGGCGTCACCTGCACCTCTCGGCGTGCTGTCAGGTCGCCCACCGTTCCCTGGACGCTCGTCGCGTACAGCTCGCCGTCCACCGCCACCACCGGGCCCTTGCCGCAGGGCAGGGTGAAGGGGCGGGACGGGTCCGGCTGGGGGGTGCGGTATTTGTCGAGGGCCGGGATGTAGGCCTCGGTGAGGCCCACCGGGAGTTGGAGGTTGTCGTCCGCTATCGGGTTGTGGAGGGTCAGCGGGGCCGTCTTGGTGACGGTGATGGTCAGACGGTCCGTCGTGATCGGGTCGAAGCGGGCCACGCCGTTCTCGTCCACCCCCGCGATCGTCGAGCCGTCCGGTGAGGTGATGTCGACCTCGGTCGGACGCGTCGACAGGCCGCCTGCCGGGGCCAACACGACTTCTCCCAACGCCTGTTTGCCGGTCCAGGTGAGGTGGATCGTGGGGCGGTCGCCCGCCACCCAGCCCGTCGTCAGGTCGCCGTCCGTGAGGTTGCGGGCGGAGAGACCGGTGCCGAGTGCGGCCGTGGAGTCCGCCGTCGCGGTGATGCGGTGCTGCTGGGCGGGGGCCACCTCGTAGAGGAGCCTGTCCAACTCCTCGCCGGGGACGGCGACCGCGCTCGCCTTCATCTCGTACGTTCCCGCCGTCGCCGTCGAGAACGTGCGGTGCAGGCCCGCCTCCGTGCCCGTCGGGGAGAGGCCCGTCGGGTCGGCCGTGCGGTGCAGGGAGATGACCTCGGCGGACGCGTCGGTCGCGTTGGCGTCGGTGGGGAGCTTGAGGAGCCGGGTCACCTGGACGTGGGGAAGGGCGATCTCGGAGAAGCCCGCACCGGTCAGACCGGTGTGCCGGGCCACCGAGTCGACGATCGTCAGCTTCATCCAACTCGTCTCACCCGGAGGCGACTTGATGGTCTGGGTCATGCCGTTCGGCTGGAGGAAGCTGGTCACTGTGCCCTTCGCCGTCTGCACCCGTACCTTGGTCGCCGCCGCCCGCACGCTCTCCTGCGGGAGCGGGGTGACCTTGAACGAACTCGGCATGTCGTACGACCCGCCCGCGAAGCCGATGCGCAGCCACTGCCCGTCCGGCGAACCCGGCGCGCCCTCCGCCCACGCGGTGTCGGGGTTGCCGTCGAAGGCGTTCACCGGGTCGAACTGGGGCAGCGAGAAGAGCCAGTTGCCGCTGGACGACGCCGTCACCGAGCGGGCTCCGCGCAGCTGCGCGACCGTCTGATGGGCGATGCCCTTCGTCGGCAGGATCTGCTTCGGTTTCTTCCCGGCGTCCTGGACCGCGTCGGGCGCGTTGCGTTCGGTGGGGGTGTACGTGTACGACGTGTTGGCGTCGACCAGGCCGAAGCGGGTGTCCGCCCGGCGCAGTCCGTCGCCGACGATCTGCAGGGCCGGGGAGCCCAGGCCCGGGTGGTTGTCGCCCGTCAATACCGTTGCTCTGCCCCGGAGTTCGGTCGCGAGGGGGAGTAGGGACTCCGGGCCGCCCGAGACCACAGCCGTGTCGGCCACCGGCGTCAGACCCGCCTGGCCGGGGCGGATCACGTCCTTGCTCGTCGGCTCGTAGATCTCCACCGCTCGCTGCCTCGGGTAGAGGCCCTCCACCTGGAGCGGGGTGTCGTTGGCGATGCGGCCGCCGGTCATGACGGGGCCCAGGCCGGTCACCCGTTGGTAGCCGGACTGTTCCAGGGTGCGTTTGACGGTGGTCGTCGGGACGTAGCCGATCTGGTCGGGGTCGAGGTCGTTGCGGACCACGACGTAGTAGATCCCCGCCCGGCTCAAGTAGTCCGCCAGGCCCGGCACTTCGCTCCCGCTGGCCAGCGCCTGTTCCACGGCGTCCATCGCGCGGCGGTTGCCGGGCGTGCCCATCGGGACGTAGTCGCGCTCGGCCCAGCGGGAGTCGGCGAGGACGTCGAGGGGCTCGTCGATGGGGGAGCCCCAGGTGTAGATGCCGTGCGCGGTCGCCGGGACGACCAGGGCGCGGGAGTCGGGGGAGTACTTGTGCAGCCAGTCCGCCGTGGACTGCCAGTACTTGGGGAGCTGCTGGAACGAACCCGGGTTCAGGATCGACCCGTTGAGATACGGCCAGGCGAGACCGGGCAGTACGAGGATCAGCGCGATCAGCGGGACGAGCCGGCGGCCCGGGACCGGGCGCGCTCCGTGTGGCTCGGCGGCGATGCCCACCAGGTGGGCCAGGCCGAGGACGAGCGCGAGGGCCAGGCCCGCCTGGAACTTGTAGATGTTGCGGAAGGGGACCAGCGGGCCGTTCAGCCAGTTCTGCACCAGCCCGTGGAAGGGCGCCCCGAACGCGCCGCCGTACCCGGCGAACAGGATCAGCGCGACCGTCACGGCGGTCAGCACCAGCCACCGCCGCTCCGGCATGTCCCGTCTGGCCAGGCCCGCCAGGCCGAGGCCGGCCGCGAGCGCCGAGCAGACGATGACGATCACCGACGAGGCGACCGTCCACCCGGCCGGTATCCAGGCCTCCCCGAGATGCAGATAGGCGACCCAGTCACCGGCTCCGCGCAGGCCCTCCGTCGCCGACATGGTGTCCGTCGTGGTCTGCGAAGTCTCCACGTAGGGAAGGAAGTTCTCGCCGTAGACACCGAGCATGAGCAGCGGGATCCACCACCACGCCGTCGCCAGGATCACCCCCGGCACCCACCATGCGATCAGCTTGCGCTGCCGTGGCCCCGGTGGGCGGGACAGCAGATACAGCCCCACCGGGAGGAGCGAGGCGAGCGTCGCCGCCGCGTTCACCCCGCCCATGAACGGGACGACCAGCGCCGACCGCAGACCCGCGATCCGCGCCGTATAGCGCTCGTTGGTGAGCGGGAGCAGCACCCAGGGAAGGAAGGCCCCGGGGAGCGCGGCGGCGGACGTCGACCCCACGACGATCGTGAACACCGGCCACAACGCGTACGCCACGGCGGCCAGCAGCCGGGACGCGGGGCTGCCGACACGCAGCCGCTCGGCCAGCCGCAGCGCGCCCCAGAAGGCGACCGACAGGATCAGCGACAACCACAGGCGTTCCGCGAGCCAGACCGGCAACCGCACGGCGTGGGCCAGCCAGTAGAACGGGAGCATCGGCCAGAGGTAGCCCGCGTACTGGTCCTGGATACCGCCGAACGAACCCCGGTCGTGCCACAACTGGCCCAGGTCGGACAGGAATTGACCCGGATCCACGGTGACACCGAGCTTGGTGTCGAAGGTCTGCCGGCCCGGGTGCACGGCCAGGAACAGCACGAACACCACGGCCCAGAACCCCAGCAGCCAGCGCCATGACCTCGGGCCCTCCGGGGGCCCCGCGATGGCCGTGCTGGAGGGGTCGGCCGCCGGGGGCGGGGCCTGGACCGTGGTCGCCGTCATGGTGGACACCGCCGGAGAATGAGGAGGAGGTTCCAGGTGGCCAACTCCCTTATCCCGGGCGCCTTGACGACGGCTCGGTCGAGGAAGGGCCAGTAGCGGGAACGCGCCACGACGACCATCACGTCGTCGCGGGCACGGACCTGCCGCAGGGTGGCACCGATGTGCACGGCGAACAGGTTCTCGCCGAGCGTGTGCTTGGCCGGCTTTCCGGTACGCCGCCGGTAGCGCGCGCGGGCCCGCTCGGCACCGAAGTAGTGCCACGGCGCCCACTCGTGACCGCCCCACGGGGACAGCCAGTTGGTGAACGACACATAGATCAGTCCACCGGGCCGGGTCACCCGCGCCAGCTCACTCAGAAACGTCTGCGGATCGGCCACATGCTCAAGAACATTCGAGGAGAACGTCACATCCGCGACCCCGTCGGACAACGGCAGCAGATACCCGTCCGCGATGACCGTCCCGTCGGCCGCCTTCTCCCCCAACTCCCGTACGTCAGGCTCGAAGAGGTAGGCGTGAGCACCCCGCCGCCGAAACTCCGACGTGAAGTACCCACTCCCTCCACCGACATCCACGACCGTGCGCCCGGCGACGGGACCGTAGTAGCCCTCGACCTGATCGGCGGCATCGGCGGCGAGCAGCGCATAGCAGGAGTCAGGGTCGTCCTGCTCATGCAGAAAGGCACGAAAGAGGGCAAGGGAGCGCCGGAGAGAGGGGTCCTTGAAACCCGGGGGGGCTTCGAGGGGGCGCGGGGAACTGCGCGACCGGCCCCCACGCACCCGCAGCCGACTCACGACCCCCCGCCCTTCACCGCCTCACCGGCCACCGACCGAAACCGTCTGACAGTCCGGTCCCACCGATAACGCGCCGCCCGATCACACGCCGCCTTGCCCATCCCCGCACGCCGACGCTCGGACAGAGCCAACGCACACCACGCCGCGGCGAACGAGGACTCCCCCCGAGCCAGGACCCCCGTCACGCCGTCGACCACCGAGTCCCGCAGCCCGGGCACGTCGAACGCAATCGCCGGAGTCTCCCGAACCGCGGCCTCGGTCACCACCAACCCCCACCCCTCCACCGCGGAGGGATGCAGCAACAGCCAGGCCGCGCAGAGCAGTTCGTGCTTCCGTGCCTCGGAGACATGCCCGGTGAACTCCACACCGGGCCCGGCGAGCCGCTCGAGCCGCTCCCGCTCAGGACCGTCACCGACGATCAGCAGCCGCCCGCCGACGACGGGCCGCACCCGCTCCCACAGCCGCAGCAACAGATCGATCCGTTTGTACTCGACGAGCCGCCCGACCGCCACGAACAACGGCTCGACGGAACGAGGAGCCCGAGGCCCCGGCTCCTCGACTCCGTTGTGGACCACCCGGATCCGGTCCCGCGAGACCCCGATCCCGCGCAGCGCCTGCGCGGTCGAGGGAGACACCGCGACCAACAGCCCCCGATGCCGCGCCCCCGCCAGCGCCCAGTGCTCGAGTCTTCGCCCGATCCGGGCCGCCGGTGCCATCGGCCCGCCGAACCGCAGCTTCCACAGATCCGTGTGGACGTGGTTCACGAGCCGCAGCGTCGGCCCGTGATGCCACGCGGGCGCGAAGTACGGCATCCCGTTGCACACCTCGACCAACAGGTCGCAGTCGCCGACGAGTTGGTCGAAGGCGGATCTGGCGTGCAGGAAGTGGCCGTAGGCGCCGCCCGCCGACACCACGCGGTAGTCGCGGTAGGACGCGGGGCCGCCGCACAGCAGGGTGACCTGGTGGCCGAGTCGGGTCAGGCCGTCGGCGAGCCTGTCCACGAGGATCTCGGAGCCGCCGGCCTGCGGATTGGCGAGGTCCCGGTGGGCGAGGAAGACGATCCGGCGCGGGTACGGCACCGCCGTCGGGGGGTGCTGCGCGACCTGGGGGAAGGGAGCGCGGTGGGGGTCCCCCCACCCGAGTGAATTCGAGGGTGGGGGAGGGTGGGGCACGTGCTGGGGCATGGGTGCTCCAACTCGTCTCAGGGTGCGGAACTGTGGCGGATCACGGTGGGGGACTCTGCGGGGTGGGGCCGGACGGGGCGGGGCGCGGATCGGAGTTCTGTGGGTGGGCTGTGCGGGGGTGGATTGGACAGTTTTCGCCGCGCCGTTCCTGACGGCTACTCACCCGCATGACAATTTCGGGGGTTATTAGAACTGACGTCACGTCACATCGTGGGCTGATACTCGGGTGAAGTGGATGATTCGGGGCGCCGACGGCCGCGTAGCACCAAAACGCCCCCGATCACGGCCAGGACGAATCCGGCCACAGCGGTACCGATCGGCAACGTCTGCCCCACCAGGCGCAGTTGGCCGCTCTCCTGCTTCGCCAGTTTCACCTGTTCCTTCTGTGTGGCCGTGGTGAACGCGAGCTTGTCGGCGTCCAGGAGGAGCACCGCGTCGTAGGCGTGGCCGGGGGCGCGCAGGGTGCGGCGGGGGCCGGTCCTGGCGTAGATCACCCGGCCGGTGCGCTGGTCGGCGATCAGCTCGATGCCGTGGTTGGAGTACCACTCCTCGGCCAGGATCTGGGGCGAGGAGGGCTGGTCGACGAGGCTGCCGGGGACCAGGCGGGTGCCGATCTTCGTGGGCGGGACGGTGCCCTTGAAGACGTAACCCGAGTAGCCCTGCACCTTCTTGGTGCCCGAGTAGCGCAAAGTCACCGTCGCGCCAAGGGAGTTGTCCCACCACTGGTAGGACTGTTTCCGCACGTCGAACGGGAACTTCAGGAAGGCGTCGCCCTCGAAGTACGGGTTCTCGTGGCAGCAGTGCACCGGCTTGTTGGTCCTACGGTCCGTGACCCAGCGGTTGGGGAAGAACTCCAGCGCGTCGTGCGGATCGGCGGCCGGCAGGGACTTGTCGGTGTCGACGGTCGTGGTGACGTCCCAGACCGCGTCCCCGCTCTTCTCGCTGTCCGCGACATCGCCGCGCACCTGCTGGGTGACGGTGATCCGCTGGTCGTCCACGGTCCGCAGCTCGCCGGTGTCGAAGTAGCTGCCGGTGCCCCGGTAGACGGCGGTCGTGTCGATGTCGATCGGGGTCACGGCGGCCCGAGGCTCGACGTACCAGGCCAGCAGCGGCGCCAGGACCAGCAGAAACGTGCCGAGTCCCAGCAGGATCAGGGAAAGTGGAGAGGCTGTACGGCGCATCCGGGCACTCCAGTGGGATGTGGTGACGGAGTTCGGGCCGCTCTTGGGCCGGGAACCGTAGGCGGCCCTTGACGGAGTGTCAATGTCTGCCGACACTGGGCCGACGGGCAGAGGTGGGGCGCACGGACCTCAGGACAGAGAGGCTGACCCCGCGATGCCCAGACTGCTCGCCGCCGCACTCACCGTGCTCCTGGCCGCCGCCCTCGCCGTGGGCGCCGCGCTCGGCATCGTCGCCCTGCTCGACGCGAGACCCGCCCAGCCGAACACGCCGTTGGTCACGTACGAGCAAGCGGACCAGGGGAGTTGACGCCGTGGCCGCGCGCCCGGCGACCGCCCGGCCGGCGAAACCTCAGCCGTCGACCGCGCCATCGGAGGCCGGCCAACCGTCGACCGGCCAACCGCCGACCGCCCGTCCGGCGACCATGACCGCCCGTTCGGCGTGGCACGACGTACCGCGCCCGAAAGTACGGGAGTTCGCGGCGATCGCCATGGCCGAGGCGCCCGCGCTCGCCGAGGAGATCCTGCGCGAGATCCGCCGGGAGCACCCCCAACTGCCCCTGGTTCTGGACGAGTCGGGCGAGCCGATGGCCCTGGTCGGCATCCGGCGTGCCATCGAGGTCTTCGTCCAGCACCTGGAGACCGCCGAGGGCCGGCCGACCGTACCGCCGGGCGTCTTCCAGGAGTTCGGCCGCGGCGAGGGGCTCAACGGCCGCAGCCTCGACGCGCTCCAGGCGATCTACCGCATGGGCGTCCGACTCGCCTGGCGGCGGCTGGCCGAGATCGGGCAGCGCGTCGAGATCCCGCCGCCCGCGATGTACGAACTCGTCGACGCGGGCTACGAGTACCTCGACGGGCTGGTCGACCAGTCCGTGCGCGGCTACGCGGAGGCCGCGGCCCGGCAGGCGGGGGAGCGGCTGCGGCTGCAACGGCGGCTCATGGAACTCCTCCTCGCCGAACACCATCGCGGCGACCCGGCCGAGGCCCTCTCGGAGCGTGCCGCGCGGATCGGCTGGCCGCTGCCCGACAAGGTCGCCGTGGGGGTCCTGCTGCGCCCGGCGCGCGAGGCCGTCGCCCCCGCCGTGGGGCAGGAGGTCCTGCTCGACATGGAGTACGAGCAGCCGCGCATGGTCGTGCCCGAACCGGACGCCGCCGGGCGCCCCGAGCTGCTGCACCGGGCGCTGACCGGCTGGGCCGGGGCGATCGGGCCACCGGTGCCGCTGGCCGACGCGGTGAAGTCGGCGCGCTGGGCCGAGGCCGCCGTAGGGCTGATGGAGCGGGGGCTGTTGCCGGGCGGGGGTGTTCTGTACTGCACCGAGCACACCGAGGCGTTGGTGTTGTTGCAGCCCGAGGAGCTGATCGACGATCTCGCGCTGCGGTGTCTCGCACCGCTGGCGCACTGCGGGCCGACGCATGGACGGCGGCTCGCGGAGACCCTGCTCGCGTGGCTGGAGACGCGCGGCGGGGCGCCGGAGGTGGCCGCGCGGCTCGGTGTGCACCCGCAGACCGTGCGGTACCGGCTGCGGCAGATCCGGGAACTCTGGGGCGACGAGATCGATCATCCGGACCGCCGCTTTGAGCTCGAACTCGTGCTGCGCGCACAGCGGTTGCGTGGTCGGCTGGGGGGTATCGGGGCCGTTCGGTAGTCACATGGTCACCCGACCATTGCCCGGGCAACCCAGTATGGCTAGCCTGTGTTCGTCATGCCGATCGCCAGTTGAAATTTCGAACACAGAGCAACACAGCCACGCACTCACGCCAAGATCAGCCACTCACAGACACCAAGAAGGGGGCCGGTTGTGGGACGCCTCGTACCTGCCGTGACCCGGGCTCTCGACATTCTCGAGCTCTTCCTCGACGGGGACGGGACCCTCTCCGCCCCCGACATCGTGCGCAAGCTGCAACTGCCGCGCACGACCGTGCACGAACTGGTCACCACCCTCGCGGCCAGGTCGTACATCGTGCCCGTGCCCGGACAACCCGGACGTTACCGGCTGGGTGTGCGTCCGTACCAGCTCGGGAGCCGATACGCCGAGCAGCTCGACCTCGCCGCCGAGGGGCAGCAGGTCGCCCGGTCCGTCGCCGAGACCTGCGACGAGACCGTGCACGTGGCCATTCTCGAGGGCACCGACGTCATCTACATCGCCAAGGTCGACTCCACGCACGCGGTGCGCATGGTGTCGGCGGCCGGCCGCCGGCTGCCCGCGCACTGCACCTCCGTCGGCAAGATGCTGCTGGCCTCGCTGCCCGACCCGGAGCTGACCTCGCGCATCCCGGCGAACGCGTCGCTGACCGCGATGACGCCCAACAGCATCACCGACCCGGACGCCCTGCGGGTGGCCCTCGCCGAGATCCGGGAGCGGGGGATCGCCGTCGAGAGCCGTGAGTCGAACCCGGACGTGTCCTGCGTCGCCGCGCCGGTCCGGGACCGTACCGGACAGGTCGTCGCCGCGCTCTCCATCTCCGTCCCGATGATCCGCTGGAGCGACGAGCGGCGGCTGGAGCTGGAGCAACTGGCGGCCAAGGGCGCGGTCGAACTGTCGGAGCGGCTCGGACATCGGAGCGTGGCATGACGTACGAGGTGGCGGTACGGGCCGAGGCGACGCTCGGCGAGGGGCCGACGTGGGACGCGGCCACCGGGCGGTTGATCTGGATCGACATCCTCGGGTGCCGGGTGCACACGTACGACCCTGTCTCGGGGGCGCGGACGGTGCGGGTCACCGAGCAGCACGTGGGGGCCGCGAAGCCTCGGGTCGGTGGGGGGCTCGTCCTCAATCTGCGGGACGGGATCGGACTCCTCGACGCGGAGGGGGAGTTCAGCTGGTTGCACCGGGAGGTCGTTCCGGGGCGGCGGGCCAACGACGCGGCCGTCGCGCCCGACGGGGCGTTGTGGGCGGGGACGATGCGGTACGACGAGGCGGCGTGCGGGGGGTCGTTGTCCCGGATCACCGGGGACGGCTCCGTGCAGCTTGTCCTTGATGACGTCGCTGTGAGCAATGGGACCGGGTGGAGTCCGGACGGCCGGCTGATGTATTACATCGACTCGCCTACCCGTCGGATCGATGTGTTCGAGTACGCGGACGGGCGGGTCAGTCGGCGGCGGCGGTTTGCCGAGATCGAGGTCGGTGCGGGGTTTCCTGACGGGCTGACCGTTGATGCCGACGGGTGTGTGTGGGTGGCTTTGTGGGGCGGGGGCGCGGTGCGGAGGTACACGCCGGACGGGGAGTTGGAGCGGGTTGTCTCGTTGCCGGCCTCGTTGGTCACCGCCTGTGCGTTCGGGGGTGCGGACCTCACCGACCTGTACGTGACCACTGCTCGGGTCGGTCTTGAGGCGCCGCATCCTGTTGCCGGGTCTTTGCTGGTTGTGCCGGGGGCGGGCAAGGGGCTGGCGCAGGTCGCATTTGCGGGGTGAGGTATTGATACGGCCCCGCGCCCCTAAAGGCGGCTCAGATCGGCCAGGGTTTTTTGTTCCGCGGGTGTCAAAGGTGGGGCTGAAAGCCTGGGCAGGAGTGGGCCGTTGAGGGCTGCGAGCAGGACGGTGGGGCGCAGGAGTGCTGACGCTGTCGACTCCATGCTGGTCACCGAGGACAGGGCTGCCGCCGCTGTGTAGGAACCCGTTGCCGTCTTGAGGAGGCGGCGGGAGTAGTGGGCGATCGCGTGGTCGGCCCTGGTGGGGGCCGGGCCCTTGGTGGCGGGATACCAGATGTCCTGGCCCACTGCCATGGACCAGGCGCCCTCCACCGGAGCCGCCAGGGCGTGTTGGACCTTGGTGGACAGGGCGGGGGACGTGAAGCCGTTCCGGGCCAGGGCGTGGGAGAGGGTCTTCGCGCCCAGGGCGGCTACCGACATGCCTTGGCCGTAGGCCGGGTTGAAGGTGGCGAGGGCGTCGCCGAGGACGATCAGGGCCTCGGGCCAGTCGCGGACCTTTTCCAGGTAGCGGCGGGTGTTCTGCGTGCTGCGGCTGGTGTGTACGTCGGTCAGCGGTTCCGCACCGGAGATCAGGCGGGCCAGGATCGGGTGCGGGAGGTCGCGTACGTACTGGAGGAAGCCGTCCGGGTCCGCGGGGGGTTCCGCGCCGCGGGTGCCCGCGAGGCTGACCATCCAGCGGTCGCCCTCGATGGGGAGGACCATGCCGGCGCGGCCGGGGCGGGACGCGTAGGGGTCGGCCTGGAGGATGGTGAGGGGGAAGTGCTCGGCGCCCTCGGGGCGGCGGTAGACCCTGGTCGCGTTGACGAGGCCGGAGTCGACGATCCGTTCCTCGACACCGGTGACGCCGAGGGCTTCCAGCCAGTGGACGACTCGGGAGCCGCGGCCGCTGGCGTCGACCACGAAGTCGGCGTCAAGGTCCGTCTCCCCGGCCTCCGTCGAGATGCGGACGCCGGTGACCCGGCGGGCGTCGCCGAGGAGCGCCAGACCCCGCGCGTGGCGGATCACGGTCTTCGTCTCGGCGAGGACCGCCTCGCGGACCACCCAGTCCAGCAGCGCCCGGCTGCACGTGAGCATGCGGGGGCCCGGGTGCCGCCAGCGGCGCAGCCAGCCCTCCGGAGTCAGCGCGAGGAGGCCCGAGTTGAGGGGGATCTCGTGGGCGCCCGCGTCGAGCAGCCGCTCGCGCATCGGAACGCCCGGTACGAGATCCTCCATCGCGGCCAGGCCGCCGGACATCAGGAGGTGGGCGTGGCGCCCCTGCGGGAGACCCCTGCGGTGTTCCGGCCCGCTGGGCAGCTCGTCCCGGTCGAGCACGATCACCTCGTCCGCGTGGGCGGACAGCGCGGCCGCGGCCAGCACGCCTGCCAGTCCGGCGCCGATGACGACAGCTCTCCGCGACATGCGGCTCCTCAAATCGGCCCGGGAACAAGGAGGTTCGGGCGAGTGGATCAGTGCGGGGTGGCCTTCACCGTACCCTCCGGTACGGCGGCGGTGACACGGGACCGGGCCAGTGCCCGCGCCAGCTCGACCAGCCCGCCGGTGTCGGAGACCTCCGTGGCGTAGAGCCGGTAGGTGCTCGGTGTGCCGAAGGGTTCCTCGCGGGCGGCGGCGCGGCGGGCGGCGTCGGCCACCATCGCCGCCTCCGCGACCATCCGGGCCTCGTGCGCGGAGCGGCCCTCGTGCAGGGCGGCCTCGCGGGTGCGCTCGCGGACCCGGTCGTCGAAGTACGGGGCGAGTGCCAACAGGGCGTCGTGGATGGACACTTCACGCCAGTGCAGCCGCATCCGGGGCAGCTGCCAGAGCGCGCTGGGCGGCTTCGGTGCGATGGACGCGAACCGTATCTCCGACCACAGCGGACCCAGCCCGCGCAGGTCGTCGAGGTAGCGCCAGTGCGCGCGGGCGGTGGGCAGCAGCCGGGGCAGGACGAAGCCCATCGAGCAGGTCAGGGCCGCCAGCGAGGCCATCGGCGGGGCGACCCCGGTGGACAGGAAGTCGAGGTCGTGCCCGGACCAACGGGCCACCACCGCCGTGTACTTGACGAGCTGGAAGCCGACCACGTCCAACAGGGTGCCGACGAGGATGAGTTGGAGCCCCGTCCGCAGCAGACCGGTGACCTCCCGGGCCCAGCTGACGCAGACCGTGCACATCGCGAGGGTGGCCGCGCTGTGCCCGAGCAGATAGAGCACGATCATCTCGCGCATGTAGGGCGTGTTGGCGTAGTACGTGTCGAGGTCGGTGAGCCGCTCGGTGCTCGGGTCGGCGAGCGCGAACAGCACGACGATGGCGATGATCAGCGCGCCGTAGGCGGCCATGCTGCGCAGCACCAGGCGCCGGATGCGGGCGGGGGAGCCGCCCCGCCACTGGAAGAGCAGCACCAGCAGGGAGCAGCTGTACGCGGAGATCATGCCGTAGGTGAGCGGGGCACCGAAGTTGGCGACGCCGGTGAGGCCGTTGACCGCGCTCAGGGTCGGTGGCGCGGCGCAGACCAGGCCCAGGGCGCCGAGGACGATCGCCACGCAGGTCGTGACGGTCAGCGGGTCGCGCGGGAAGCTCGGCGGGCGGCGCAGCAGCACGGTGCAGGACAGCCCGAAGACGGCGGCGGCGAGATACACGATGAGGCTCATGCCCGTGAACTCCCTTCCGTCGTACCGGCGCGGACCCGGGCGGCGGCGACGAGCGGGGAGCGGGTCAGGGCGTCGGCGATCGGCACGAGGAGGGCGGTGCCGGGGGCGCGGTCGGGGAGCCGGCCCGGTTCGTCGGCGGGCAGGAGGTGCGGGTCGCGGTGGCGTTCCTCGGCCACGGCAGCGGCGACGACCGCCGCCCACGCGGTCGCCTCGGCCTGCTCAGGGTCGCCCGTGGTGTGGGCCTCGGCCTCCAGCGTCCGCTCGTACAGGGCCCGGTCGAAGAACGCGTCGAGGTGGCCGAGCGCGTTGTGGATGCTGGTCTGCCGCCACACCAGCCGGGTCGCGGGGGAGGACCAGCGGGGCCGGGGCAGCCGGAGCGCTCGGCGGGTGAGGAGTTCGTCCAGCTCGTGCTCCAGCGGTTCGAGCCGGGCGTACGTCCGCCGGGCCCGCCGCCACTGGGTCAGCCGGGGGCCGCCGAGCGGGATCAGCACACCGACGACGATCAGGACCGCGCCCAGGCCCGCGGCGGCCGGCGACACCGTCGTCCCGAGCTCCGTCCAGTCGCGTCCGCACCAACGGGCGACCACCGCCGCGAACTTGGTCACGCTGTACCCGGCGCCGCACAGCGAGCCGACGCCCAGCGTGAGCAGTCCCGCGCGCAGCCAGCCGTCGACCTGGCGCGCCCAGCGCAGCGAGGACACCGTGGTGACGCTGACGGCGGCGAGGTGCCCGCACAGGTAGAGCACGATCATCTCGGAGATGAACGGCGTCTTCGCGTAGTAGGTGTCGAGGTCGGTGCGGCGCTCCACCGGGGTGTCGCCCAGCGCGAACATCACGGCGATGCCGACGACGACGAAGGTGTACGCCACGATCCAGCGGCGGGCGGTGCGGTGGACGTGCGGGCCGCCCCGCCAGTACACGAAGAGGACCTGGGAGGACGCGCTGTACGCGGTGATCGACGCGTACGTCAGCGGCGCGGCGAGGTTCGGGACGCCGCTGAGCTGGTTGACCGCGCCGACGGTGGGCGGGGCCCCGAGGAAGAAGCAGGCCCCGGCCAGGCCGAGGAGCACACAGATGACGCGGAGATAGGGGTCGCGCCAGTGCCGGAGGAGATCGGGGGCTTTCACCAGCAGGCCGAGCCACAGCAGGCCGCAGCTGAGGTAGTTGATCAGACCGCTCATTTTCTGGTCCCGCGGTAGTTGAGGGCGGCTCCGATGCGCCCGGCGAGCCCGTCCTGACCGTCGTCGCCCACGGCGGGGCCGTGTGCCGGGTCCGCCGTGGCGGCGGCCTCCAGCCAGGGCCGCAGCCGTCCGCTCATCAACATGCCGAAGCGGTCGGCCTCTTGCTCGTCGGCGAGGCTGAAGTCGGTTCGGGCGGCGACGGGTTGGGGGCTGCCGTCGGCGCCGGGGGTGGGCTGGGCGGTCCGCTGGTGCATGTGCCACACCTCGTGGCAGAAGATCACGATCTGGTGCCAGGCGGCGGCCCGCTTGTCGATGACGATGACGTCGTAGGTGTCGCCCTCCAGCCACAGGCCGCTGGCGGTGTGCGGAGGGAACACCTCGCGGCGGACGACGACTTCACGTCCGCGCCAGCGCGTCACGGAGTCGACCAGCGCGTCGAACAGGGCCTCGGGCTCGGCCGGGACCGGGACGCGCATCGGGTCGATGAGGGCGGCGGCGAACCGACGCATCTCCTTCTTCGTGCGCACCGCTGCAATATGCCAGGACATTCGCCGACTCAGCCACCTCACGGTCGCCGCGGAAGCAGGAAGCGGGAGGCTTCCGCGGAGTCTGTGGAGTGCTCAGGTCCCGGTGCGGGCCCGGTCTGCTCCGTGGTGCCGGCCTCCTGCCCCGCACTCCGTACGGCCGCGCGCACCGCGTCGATCGCGTCGCGGTGGCGCAGGGCGCGGGAGACGGGGCCGAGTTCCTGGAGGAGGTCGGCGGTGTCGGGGTGGCCGGTGGGGTGCCCGGGTGCTGAGTCGATGGCGCCGAGGATCGCCACCGCCGCGGCCAGCGCCTTCGCGCGGGGCGGGGTGCAGCCGAGGGTGAGGGCGGCCTGGTGGGCCCGGGTACGGAGGTCGTCGTCGAGGTGGCGGGCGAGCGGGAGGAGGACGTCGCGGATGTACGTCTCCCGCCGGATCAGCCGGAGTTCGGGCGCGGCGCAGAGCACGAAGGGGACGCCGTCGCCGTCGACGGAGCGCATCAGGACGTAGAGCGGCCGGAGTTGGTGGTGGGCGAGGCGGACGCGGAGGCGGCCGTGCAGATACTGGCCGGTGTGCGGCAGGATGAAACCGACGGCGATCAGGATCGCGCCGAGGCAGGCCGCGCAGGGCGCGATGTCGGTGCTGAGGGTGTCGAAGTCGTGTCCGGTCCAACGGGCCGCGACCGCCGTGAGTTTGGCGAGATCGAACCCGAGGTTCAGCGCGTAGCCCGCGCCCAGGAACGTCAGTCCCCAGCGCAGCCAGCCGTGCAGGCCGTCCGCGCGGACCCAGTTCCAGATGAGCCGTCCGGTGATCAGCACGGCCACGGTGTGCCCGAGGAGATAGAGCACGATCATCTCGCGCATGAAGGGCGTGTTCGCGTAATAGGTGTCCAGGTCCCGGACCCGCTCCACGGGCGCGTCGGCCAGCGCGAACAGCACCCACAGCGCCACGATCACGCCCGAGTAGACGGAGATGACCCACCGCCTCGCGCGCCGGGTGGCGTCGGAGCGGTCGGACAGGCCGTTGCGCCAGGTCACGATGAGCAGCAGCCCGGCCCCGCTGAACGCGGTGAGCAGCGAATACACCCACGGCGCCGAGAAGTTGGGCACGCCGGTGACCCGGTTGGTCCAGATGATCACCGGTGGCATCACGAACACGAACACCGCGCAGGCGAGCAGCAGCAGCCCGCCGACCGCCCGCAGCAGCGGCTCACGCCACAGCCGGATGATCGCCGGCAGCTTCAGCGCGAGGGCGGCGCCGAGGACCGCGGTGGGGATCCACGCGAAGGACGTGTACAGCTCGCCGAGGAAGGTCGTCACCACGTCGTGCGCTCCCCCTTCCCGCCGTCCGCCTGCCAGGCCGGTCCGAGGTTACGCGCCCACAACTGGCGACGTCATGTCGTCCGGTGGCCGTTGTGGGACCGGGAACGACCGCTGTGTCCGGAAATCGCCCCCGCGAATGAACAGTGCACAGTGTTCAACCCATTGACGCGCAAGCGCTTCGATTTTACGGTCCCGTTCGATGAGGCGAGCGACGTACGGCATGTCGAACACACGGGACCTCTACAGCAAGGGCAGGGAAGGGGACCACCTGACCTGAATCACAGGCACCTCCTCGCCGCCGGCAGCCCGCGCTTCCAAGGCAAAGGTAAGGATGTCTTGTCATAGCACTACTACGACGGCGACGATAACGGCACATCCAAGCTGGGTGTCGATATGCGGCTCCGCCGCGTGAGCGCGACCAGCCACAACGCACCGGCAGACAGAACTCGACCCCCGGAAGGAAGCGATGCGCACCGCCCGCTTCACCCTCGACCCCGCCTTCACGATCGGCGAAGTCAACCCCCGCCTCTTCGGCTCCTTCGTGGAACACCTGGGCCGCTGCGTCTACACCGGCATCTTCGAACCGGACCACCCCACCGCGGACGCGGAGGGCCTCCGCCAGGACGTCCTGGACCTGGTCAGAGAACTGGGCGTGACGACCATCCGCTACCCAGGCGGCAACTTCGTCTCCGGCTACAAGTGGGAAGACTCGGTGGGCCCCGCGGAGACCCGCCCCCGCCGCCTCGACCTGGCCTGGCGCTCGACGGAGACGAACCGTTTCGGCCTCTCCGAGTACATCGCGTTCCTCAAGAAGCTGGGCCCCCAGGCGGAGCCGATGATGGCGATCAACCTCGGCACCCGGGGTGTGGCGGAGGCCCTGGAACTCCAGGAGTACGCCAACCACCCCTCCGGCACGACCCTCTCCGACCAGCGCGTCACCCACGGCGACAAGACCCCCTTCGGCATCAACCTCTGGTGCCTCGGCAACGAGATGGACGGCCCCTGGCAGACGGGCCACAAGACCGCCGAGGAGTACGGCAGGATCGCCGCCGAGACGGCCCGCGCGATGCGCCAGATCGACGCCGGCGTGGAACTCGTCGCCTGCGGTTCCTCCTCCCAGGCGATGCCGACCTTCGCCGAGTGGGAGTCGACGGTCCTCCAGGAGACGTACGACCTGGTCGACTACATCTCGCTGCACGCCTACTACCAGCCGACCGACGGCGACCTGGACTCCTTCATCGCCTCGGCCGTCGACATGGAGTCGTTCATCGAGAACGTGGTCGCGACCGCCGACCACGTGGGCGCCCGCCTCAAGTCGAAGAAGAAGATCAACCTCTCCTTCGACGAGTGGAACGTCTGGTACACGTCGGACTGGGAGGAGCAGACGAAGAACGCCGACCCCGCCGACTGGCCTGAGGCGCCGCGGCTGCTGGAGGACAACTACAGCGTCATGGACGCGGTGGTCTTCGGCTCGCTCCTGATCGCCCTGCTCCGGCACGCCGACCGCGTCACCGTCGCCTGCCTCGCCCAGCTCGTCAACGTCATCGCGCCGATCATGACCGAGCCGGGCGGCCCGGCCTGGCGGCAGACGACGTTCTTCCCGTTCGCGCAGGCGTCGCGGCACGGCCGGGGCCGGGTCCTGGACGTCCGCGTCGACTCCCCGAAGCACGGGACGAAGCGGTACGGCGAGGCCGACCTGCTGCACGCGACCGCCGTGCGCGGCGAGGACGGCTCGGTCACGGTGTTCGCCGTCAACCGCAGCCGCACCGAGTCGCTGCCGCTCCAAGTCGGCCTGAACGGGCTGGACTTGACGTCGGTGGTCGAGCACAGCGCGCTCGCGGACGCCGACCCGGACGCCCGCAACACCCTGGCCGACCCGGAGCGGGTGGCCCCGCACGCGGTCGACGGCACCGCCCTCCAGGACGGCACGCTGACCGCCGTACTGGAGCCGCTGTCCTGGAACATGATCAGGCTCGCGTAGCTCCCGACGGGCCTATCGGCCGGGGGAGGCCACCGGCGACACCGGCACTCCTCCGGCCGCGCTCCCGAGCAGCGTGAGCCGTACGTCCCTCGGGCCCGCCGGTGTGGTGCCGTCGGACAGGACGGCCAGGGCGAGGGTGTTGGTGCCCCGGGTGCGGAGGATCCCGTTCGGCAGGGCGAAGGTGTGCTGCGGGCCCACGTCGTTGATGTACTGGCCCATGTTCCAGCCGTTGAGGAAGATCTGGACGCGGTAGGCGCGGGCCGGGTCGTCGTCGAGGACGAGGCCGATCGAGGCGTCGATGCCGGTGTCCACGGCGAGCTTGAAGGTGGTCCGGTACCAGGCCACGCCCTGCCGCTTGTCGGCGCGGGGGAGGGTCACCGCATCCCAGCCGGTGTCGGCGTAGCCCGGCAGGTGCCAGCCCTCGCGTTCGCCGTAGAGCCCGCCGTTGTTCTGCGGCCCGCGCACGGGGTCGGGTGTCGTCTCGCCCTGGAGGCGCCAACTCACCTTGGGGGAGGCGCCCTTGAAGGTCGCCGCCGTGAGGCCGCGGGCGACCTTGTGGGTGTCGAGGGCCTTGCCGTCCTGGTCGTGCTGCATGCGGCGCACCAGCACGGACAGGACATGTGAACCGGCCGTGCGCACCTTCTCCGGGACCGGGAGGGTCGCCTTCGCGGCCCAACTGCCCTGCCGCACACTGCTGGTGGTCGGCACCGGCATCCGGTGGGTGCCGAGCGGCTCCCCGTCGAGCCAGGCCATCAGCAGGCCCTGCGTGCCGGTGCTGTAGGCGAGGGTCACCGATTCGAGGTCGTCGGTCGTGCTGGTCGTGAACCGGCCGCGGTACCAGACGTCGCCGTAGTGGAAGCCGTAGTCGTCCGCGAAGAGCAGGGGCTGCCCGGCGGGGATCGGGGTCGTGCTGAACGTCGAAGTGCGGTTCGCCGCCGTCCACTTGGAGTCGTCGAAGGCGACGGCGGCCTCCTGGTTCTCCACCTTCCGGCGCCAGCCGTCGAGCGCGGGGAGCGGCACGGCGGGCACGCCGGGCAGCAGGGCGTCCGGGTTCGAGCGCAGGCTGCCCGCGGTGGTGACGGTCGCGGGCACCGCCCGCCCGTTCCAGGTGACCTCGGTGAGACCGCGCGGCCCCCACACCTCGAGGCCGGTCTCGCCGATCGTGTCGCCGGTGAGGTGGGCGGTCGTCCCGCTGATGGTGGCCCCGCGGAGCAGCGCGGGGCCGTAGACGAGCGCGGTGCCCGCTCCGGTCTCGTACGGCCACAGGCGTACGGACGTGGCCTCGTCGGCGAAGACCAGGAGGAGGGGGTTGTCGACGCCGCCGCCCTGGACGAGGACCCGGGTCAGGCCGCCGATGCCGAGCGGGACGGTGACGTGCAGGAGGCCGCGGTCCCAGACCCAGGCGGCCTGCGCGTCGAGCCGGGTCACCACCGGCTCCTCGGGGCACTCGACGACGGCGTGCGCCATCT
This sequence comes from Streptomyces sp. NBC_00252, assembly GCF_036187565.1. Taxonomy (NCBI): domain Bacteria; kingdom Bacillati; phylum Actinomycetota; class Actinomycetes; order Kitasatosporales; family Streptomycetaceae; genus Streptomyces; species Streptomyces sp. NBC_00252. The sequence continues at coordinate 6,913,669 of NZ_CP108087.1, forward strand.
CGCCGCGCGTCCCGGCGAACACGGCGATGTCCTGCCGGCCGGTGGTCAGCGACATCATCGGTGTGACCGTCGAGTACCTCAACTTGCGGCCGCCGAGGGCGAGTTGGGTGACGAGGAGGCGGGCGTCCTGGGCCGGGACGGTGACCTCGACGTCGTCGGTCGCGGTCGGCAAGGTTGAAGTGACCGCCTTCGCGCTGTCGTTGCGCAGGACGTAGACGTGCGCGCCGGTGTCGGCGTTGGTGAGGTGGTAGACCTTCAGGCCGTCCGCCTTGACGTCGGCCGCGCGGTCCAGCTTGGCGAAGTCGGGCACCGTCCGCAGCAGCTGGCCGAGTTGGTGCATCGGCACGAGCTTCGCGGTCGGGTTGCGGCCCTCGTCGAAGGCGGCGCCGTAGTCGTACGACGTGTAGACGACCGGTGCGGGCAGCCAGCCCCACGAGGTGCCGCCGAAGGTCATGTAGACGTTGTGCAGGGTGAGTCCGTTGGCGAGGTTGGTGAGGTAGAAGCGCCGCTCGTACGCCGCGTCACGCGTCCGGCGCGACTCCGCGTACCCCTTCCCGTCGAACCAGGACCCGCCCCACGGGTCGAACCAGCCGCCGCCGAACTCGGGCACGAAACCAGGGGTCTTGGGGCTGGCGGTCGCCCCGCCCTTGGCCCCGCCGATCCCGAAGTGCCCCCAGTCGGGCGGGGGTTGGGAAGGCGTCGGATACCCGTCGAAGCCGTACAGCCAACCACCCGTGTCCGCGCCGGTGTCGAAGGACCCCGGGGTCCAATATCCGTTGCGGCCCTTGTCGTTGTGGAAGAGGGGGACGTCGATGCCGTCGGCGCGCACCTTCTTGTACAGGTGGGACATGTAGTCGCGGCCGGAGGGCTCGGTGACGTGGGCGTCGTACTCGTTCTCGATCTGGTAGAGCAGGACCGTGCCCGTGCCCTGGGTGAACAGGTGCTTGGAGACGATCGAGTCGACCTGGGTCAGCCACTCGTCGACGTGCGAGAGATAGGTCGGGTCCGAGGTGCGGGCCGTGCCCTTCGTGGCGACGAGCCAGCCGGGGAAGCCGCCCGCGTCGATCTCCGCGTTGATGTACGGGCCGGGGCGCAGGATGACGTAGAGACCGGTCTCGGCGGCCATGCGCAGGAACAGGTCGAGGTCGCGGACGCCCGTGAAGTCGTAGCTGCCCTGGGCGGGGGAGTGGTAGTTCCAGGAGACGTAGATGCTGACCGCGTTGTAGCCGAAGGCGCGCATCTTCTGCAGGACGTCGCGCCACAGGGACGGGCTCGGCAGCCGGAAGGGGTGCATCTCGCCCGACCACAGGACCAGGCGTTTTCCGTCGACGATCAGGGAGTAGCGGTCGTACCCGATCGTGTGGGGCCGGCCGTCCGCGCCCGGCGGTGCGGGCGGCGGCCCGGTGGGCACGACGTGCGCGGCGTACGCGTCACCGCTGCCGCCGCTGCCACCCCCCAGCGCGAATCCGAGCGCGGCCGTGCCCGCGAGGGTGCTGAAGGTACGCCTGCTCAGCTCCACTGGAAGCTCCTCCCGGGTCCGGTCCGTCGGCGGCACGTGCGAAGCCATTTTCCGTGGTGATCCCAGGAGGCCGTCGTGCGGGGTCATTCTCTATGCCGGAACGGCCCACAATGGACGCATGAGGATCTCGGCACGGGCGGATTACGCGGTACGGGCGGTTCTGGAGCTCGCCGTGCACGGTGACGACGGCCCTGTGAAGGCCGAGACCATCGCCACCACGCAGGACATCCCGCACAAGTTTCTGGAGGGGATTCTCGGCGACCTCCGGCGTGCCGGGATCGTCGACAGCCGGCGCGGCGGGGGTGGCGGCTACCGGCTGGCGCGCGCGGCGGACGCGATCACCGTCGCCGACGTCATACGCGCGGTGGACGGCCCGATCGTCTCGGTCCGCGGCGAACGCCCCACCGGCCTCGCCTACACCGGCTCCGCCGAACCCCTCCTCCCCCTGTGGATCGCCCTGCGCGCCAACGTCCGCCGCATCCTGGAGGGCGTCACCGTCGCCGACATCGCGACGGACGCCCTGCCGGAGCCGGTACGCGCGCTGGCGGCGGAACCGGCGGCCTGGGAGAACCCGTAGTCCGGTCGTCGTAGCTCGTCCCGGGTTCGAGCAGCCACGCCACCCCCGGGGCTCCGCTCACCAGGACCTTCGACGAGGGCCGGCGCCCGGCCGTGGAAGAGCTTCCATGGTGTGCGGCTGTGAAGTACCTGGGGTCGGATGTGTCAACGCCCGTATTTTTCAACAGAGTTCAGTCACTGTGAAGACGGTGTGAAAGACGCGTCTGTGAATGGCCTGAGTTCGCCCTGACCGCCCCCTGCGCCGCTTCCTACGATGCGAGCGCGCCGTCGGTCTTCACAGGAACTTCATTGTTTCTTCAAAGACTTGGGGCGCAGCCACCCCCCGACCCCAAGGAGAAACCATGCCTGGTGGGCTCCTCCTGAGCGGCGCCGTCGCCGCTCTCCTCACCACCGCGCTGCCCGTGCAGCACGCGTCCTCACCCGTGTTCGACGACCCGCCCCCGGACAAGATCGTCATCAACGTCGCCACCGTGAACGGCTCGGGCTGCCCGCAGGGCACGACGGCGGTCGCCGTCTCCGAGGACAACACCGCCTTCACGGTGACCTACAGCGCCTACCTCGCCCAGGTCGGCGGCAACTCCGACCCCACGGCGTTCCGCAAGAACTGCCAGCTCAACCTGGTCGTCCACGTCCCGCAGGGCTTCACCTACGCCATCGCGAGCGCCGACTACCGGGGCTTCGCCTCCCTCCAGCGCGGCGCGAGCGGTGCGCAGAAGGCCTCGTACTACTTCCAGGGCTCGTCGAACACCTCGAGCAAGAACCACCCGTTCAACGGCCCCTACGACGACAACTGGCAGGCGAACGACAGCACGGACGTGGCCCAACTGGTCTGGGCACCCTGCGGAGTTCAGCGCAACTTCAACATCAACACGGAGCTCCGCGTCAACGCCGGCACCTCGGCGCCCGGCGCGGTCAGCTTCATGACGATGGACTCGACGGACGGCGACATCAGCACCGTCTACCACATGGCATGGGAGCACTGCCCGAGCTCCTGACGCGGTGCCGTGAGATGACCTGAGAAAGGGGTGGCCCGTGTCGCACCGCGGGCCACCCTGACGGGGGTGGTGCGGGCGGGTCCGGGCTGGTCCGTCACGGACCCGGCACCGCATGAAGGGAAGCTGTTGCCCGGCCTGGACTCGGTCACGACTGGCCCTGGCGAGGTGGGAGGGCCCCGCTGTGGTCCGCCCCAGTGGTTCGCCGCCGCTGAGGTCGGAAATTCGGGCAGTGGTCTCCGGCCGGTGGGGGAAGATCACCCGGTGAAGCCCTTCGACCTTCAACGCGCGGAACCCGGCCGCCACCCGCGACTTGAGGCCGCCCTCGCCACCGTCAACCGCGACTTCGCGGCGGCCCTCCCCGACCAGCCGCCCCTCGCGCTGATGGTCTGGGAGGAGCAGGTCTACGTCGCCGTGTCCGACGGGAGTTGGCACCACGACGGACTCCAGGAACCGGACGCCGACGCCCCCGACGACCTGGCCCTCGGCCTCGTCGCGGACGCGGCCCAGGAGACGGTGGCCGACCGGCTCCGGCGGGCATGGCCGGTCTGTCCGTCCCACGGCACCGGTACGCATCTTCGCCCGGAGGGGACGACGGCCGACTGGGAGGGGTGGGGCGAGGACGGAAGTGAGCGGCTGGTGTGGTGGTGCGGGGGCGGTGCCGCGGGTGACTGTCATGACCTCGCGGCCGTAGGGGAACTCACCGGCGCCCTGACACGGCCGTAGGGCCGGTCTACGTCGCCGGACGGATGCCCAGCGCCGCCAAGCACATCGTGATCGCCGCCTCCACGCACTCGGCCGAGGTGCGGCCCGCCGGTGGGTCGAGGATCGCGCCGTGTATCTGGGCCGCGGCCGCCTGGACCACGAGGAGGGCGGTGAGGGTGGGGTCGGGGGCGCCCAAGTCGAGACGGCGGAGGTGATGTTCGACCTCGCCAGCCATCTCCGCCTGGAACGCGCGGAGTTGGGCCGCCGCCTCGGCCGGGCGCGGAGCCTGGTCGTAGAGGAGCCGGTGCAAGTGCTGGTCCGTGTCGTGGAGTTGGGCCAGGGTCGAGTACAGGGTGCGGATGGTCTGCTCGGGTGGGGGCGCGGCTGAGCGGAGTTCTGCCATCGCCGCGTTCATGGCCGAGGCCAACGACCGGACGTGGCGCTCACCCAGCGCGTACAGCAGGGCGTCCTTGTTCGGGAAGTACTGGTAGAGCGAGCCGATCGACACCCCCGCGCGGTCCGCGATCTTGTTGGTGGTCGCGGCGGTGTAGCCGAGGGACTCGAAAAGCTGAGCAGCCGCTTCCAGGATCGCGTCGTAGGTCTCCTGGGACCGCTGTTGACGTGGGCGTTTGCGCGGGACGGACATGGCCGGATCCGGGGTCCAATGCGAGTTGTCAGAAGCTGAGGATTACTCGCATTCTAGGGACATGTTCACCTTCCCCGTGGAACCGGACGACCTTTTCGACGAGCGCACCCGGCAGTTCGTGGCGCTCGGCATCCCGCGCCCCGTCGTCGACCGCGCCCGGGCCCGTATCACCGACATGTGGGGGACAGGGGCGGGGAGTTGGGTCCCGGTGTGGTCCGCCGAGGCCGAGCGAGCGCATGCCTCCGGAGACCCGCTGCTCGCCTCGCTGTGCTGGGGCGCCGCCCGCTTCCCGTGCCTGGCGACCGGCGAACGGCGGGCCGCGCACGAGCGCCAGCTCACCGCGTACCTCGAAGCCGCGCCCGGCTTCCCGGTCCGGTTCCAGCGCGCGGTCCTGGAGGTGCCCGAACCCGTTCCCGTGCACTTCTTCCAGCGACGGCGGGCGCCCCGGCCCGGTGTGGTCGTCCTCTGCGGCGGCGTCGACACCTGGAAAATGGACCTGCACCGCCTGGCCGTCGCCACCGCCCGCGCCACCGGTCTGCTCATCGCCGCCGTGGACATGCCCGGCACCGGAGAGTCCACGGTCCCGCTCTCCCCCGACGCCGACCACATCCTCGTCGGCCTCATCGCTCAACTCCGGCGCGCCTACGGCCAACCCGTCGGTTTCTACGGCATCAGCTTCGGCGCGCACTGGGCCGCGAAGCTCGCCCTCGCCGGACACGTCGACGCGGCGGTCGACCTCGGCGGCCCGACCGGCGTGGCCGACGAACCCATCGACCTGCTCGGCCTCCCGCACGGCATGCCCGGGATCGTCGCCAACGCGCTGCACCTGGACGAGATGCCGGACCAGTCCGTGATCGCCGAGCTGCTCGCCGCTTTCTCCCTGCGGGAGCAGGGGCTCCTCGACAAGGCCGGTGCCGGGGGATCGCCGTTGCTGGTGGTCAACGGTGCCGACGACGTGTATGTCCCGCCCGGTGACGCCGTAGGGCTGGCGGGGCGGCCGGACACGACGGTGTGGGTGGTCAAGGACGCCGGGCATTGCGCCCCCGAACGGTCGCCGCAGGTCAACCTCGCGCTGTGGGGCTGGCTGTCGGCCCGCCTCGCCCCCGGCCGTCCGCTGCCGCGTCTGGCGGAGATCGCGGCACGGCAGCCGCTGCGGCCGTATCTCGACGGCTCGGTGTTCCCCGGCTAGGTGTTCCTCGTGTTCCCCGGTTCTCAGGGAGCGAGGCGGCGCTCCGCCGAGACGGAGTACGCGTGGCGGCGGAAGGCCAGCATCCGGTCGTCGGAGGGTTCTACGCCGGGGGCGAGGCGGGTCGGGTCGAAGACCTGCTGCTGCCAGTGGTCCTCGCGGGGTGAGCGGGCCGTCACGTGCAGGTGGCCGGCCGGGATCAGCGGGCGGTGTTCGGGCCAGGCCTGTGAGGGGTCGTGGGTCGGGTCGTCCGGCTCGGCGAGCTGGTACACCACGGTGAAGGTGACGGGCCCGGTGGCGAGGCGGGCGTCGAGGTCGCCGATGAGGAAGTCCGGGGCGAGGGTCGCGGCGTACCCGGGGTCGATCTCGACCTCGCCGAGCTGCGGCACGAGACGGTAGCGGAAGGGGCGCCGTACGCCCGCCTCGTCGACCAGGACGAAGGCGTGCAGGCCGTCGTAGCGGGTGGTGGCGAAACTGACGGGTGCCTGCTGCCCGGCGAAGGACTTCAACGCGCCCCGGCTTTCCGGGTGTTGGGCCAGGACGGAGGCGAACTTCCCGGCCGCCGCGAGCTTTCCCTTCGCCCGGTCGGTGAATCCGCCCTCCGTACCGGCCATGCCCAGCGCCTCGACGAGTTCGATGAACCCCTCGGGGTTGTGGCTGGGGAAGACCCGGAAGTTCGCGGCGACGAGGTCCATGACGGCCTTGGCGTCCTCGCTACTGCCGTCCCCCTCAAGGAACTTGACGGCCATCCCGCGTACCCCGCGGGCCCGGTCGTCGGCGGCGAAGTTGCCGGAACCGTTCGAGAACCGGATCACCGCGTCGGCCTCGGCGGTGAGACAGGTGGCCGTCGTCCACCCCGCGATGCGCCCGGTCGGCACGAACCGCGCGTCGTACACGGCACCGCGGGCGTGCAGGCGCCGATCGTGCGGACGCGGATGCGCGGCGGCCTCGATCCGGTCGACGGCCCGAGCCGCGGTCATACCGTCCTCGGTGACCGAGGAGTCCTGGGGTTCCTGCGGTGACTGTGCCATGGCGGCATCATCGCACCGGCGGGTGTCGCCTTCCCGGCGCTGGGCCTCGGTCCAGGTGGCGGGTCAGGCGGCCGGACGCCGCTTCAGGTTCGGCTCAGGTTCGTGCGGGAGGTTGGCCGTATGCACGGACACCGCCCCCGCACCCCCGAAGCCGAGCGCAGTCGCCGCTGGTTCATGAACAGGGCGCTGCTCGCCGGCGGAGTCGCTGCCGTCGCGACCATGACCGGCTGCTCCTCGGACGTCTCCGGCACGGCCACCGCGTCCTCGTCCTCCGGCGCCCCGAACGGCGCCCCCTCGGGCGGCCCCGGCGGCACCCCCACCCAGCAGCACATCCACACCATCGTCCGCACCCCCAACGGCGGCGACTACGGCGTGGACCTGCTCAAGCCGCACTTTGACAACGACCACTGAGGGCGGAGTCAACAGCCAGTGACATATGCCCAGTTGGCCCTTATGGGCTAAGAAGCCGCTTTCGATTCCTCATCACCATGATCTGGCTGATATGAAACCCCTTGGCCGAAAAAGCAAGATCAGGGGTGGATGTGGGGAAACGATTCGACTCCGGGGCACGGACCGGGGTGGTGATCGTCGGGGCGGGCCCGGCGGGGCTCGTCCTGGGGAACCTGCTGCTGGACCAGGGCATCGACTGCGTGATCCTGGAGCGGCGCGGACGCGAGGCGGTGGAAGGGCGGGCCAGAGCGGGCTTCCTGGCCGCCCACTCCGTCCGCGTCCTCACCCAACACGGGCTGGCGGACGGCATGGCGGCCCGGGGCCACACCCACCGCACCTGCCTGTTCCGCAGCGAACGAGGTGAATTCACCCTCGACTACGGCGAGTTGGGCCGCCGCGAGGTCCACACGGTCTACCCCCAGCAGGAGTTGGTGCGCGACCTCCTCGCCGAGTACCTCCGGCGCGGCGGCGCGATCCGCTTCGACACGGAGGTCGAGGAGATCTCCGAGGGCCGGGTCCGTACCGCCGGCGGCACGGACGTCGTCGGGCGCTACGTCGCCGGGTGCGACGGACACCGGGGCGTCGCCCGCGCCACCATGGCCGCCCACGGCACGCGCACCGCCCGCTGGGACCACGGCGTGAGCTGGCTCGCGGTCCTGGCCGAGGCTCCGCCGAGCATGGAAGCCGTCGGCTACGCCCTGCACGCGCGGGGATTCGCCGGCCACATGGCCCGCACGGCGACCGTCACCCGCTACTACCTCCAGTGCCCGCGCGGCACCGATCCCGCCGACTGGAGCGAGGACCGGATCTGGACCGAGCTCGAAATCCGCCTCCGCGTCGACGAGTTCGGACAGCTCAAGGACGGCCCGGTGCTGGAGAAGGCGGTCGTGGACCTGCGCTCCGACGTGCTCGACACCCCGGGCGCGGGACAGCTCTGGCTGGCGGGCGACGCGGCCGGACTCATCAGCCCCTCCGCCGCGAAGGGCGCCAATCTCGCCGTACTCCAGGCCGAACGCCTCGCGCAGGCACTGGCGTTGGCCCTCAAGCACGACAACGAGAACGACCTCGACCGGTACGCCGCCGACTGTCTGCCGCGTGTCTGGCGGGCCCACGAGTTCTCGCACTGGATGAGCGGCCTGCTGCACGGCCCGACCGCCGAGGACAGCGAGCACACCGTCGAGGCCCACGCCCGCTACGGCCGCGCGCTCCAGTACGCCCGCCTGGACAGCCTGCGGACGTCCCGTGCGCACCAGGACTTCTTCGCCGAGAACTACACCGGCATCTGACCTCGTCACCCCTCTCCCGTCTCCGTCCCCACGATTCACCGGGAACCCCTTCATGAACCTCCCCGTCGTACAGGCACGCCTCGCCGCAGCCGACGCAGCCCGCATCGAGCGCGCGGCGGCCTATGTCGAGACCCACGACACGGACCAGGTCTTGGCCGAACTCCTCCCGGCCCTCACACCGGCCGAACGGGCGGACGTGGCACGGCACTTGGTCTTCGACCACACCGCCGTCCTGGTCTTCCCCGACTCCCTCGACGGCCTCTGCGAGGAACTCCGCCGCCTCGGCTTCGCACCGGGCCCGGTCACCCCGAGCGTCGTGGTCCGCGACCGGCTGACCCGCCGCTACGGCCCGGAACTCGCCGACATCCCGGTGGGCATCGTGCACGTGGCGGTCGGCACCCGCAGCGTGGAGATCTTCGCGCTCCCGGTGCCCGCCGACTCGGCGCTGGAGGCCGTGGCCGCGGACGAACGGGAGGCGGAACACGAGTCCCACCACGCCTTCGCGGTCACCGCCCCCGGCCCGGTGGTTCCCGCAGGTCTACGGCTGCTGCTCCAGGAGCGGGGCGGCGCGGTCCCCGACGGCGGCGGCTACAACGGGCACGAGAACGTCACCGTCCTCTACCACCGCACCACCACCCACCGCCGCTTCGAACTCCGGCTCCCCGGGCGCCACTTGCCCCTCCCCGACCCGACGACGGCCCTGCTCACCGTCATGACCGGAGCCTGGGCCACTCAAGCGGTCGCCACCATGGCCGAGTTGAACATCGCGGACCACCTGGCCGAGCACCCCGGCATGTCGGCGGCGCGACTGGCGGAGCTCACCGCGACGCACCCGGACGCACTGCGCCGCCTCCTCCGCTACCTCACCACCCTGGGCCTCCTGACGGCCGCCGACGACACCTACCACCTCACGGCGGCGGGCCAACCCCTGCGCACGGCGACGGAGTTCAGCCTCCACCCGCTGGCTCGGCTCTACGCGGGCCCGTTCTACGACTCCTTCGCCGGCCTGACCCACTCCGTCCGCACCGGCGAGGAGGCCTTCGCCCACCGCAACGGGCAGCACCACTTCGCGTACTTCGCCGAACACCCCGAACTCGGCGACCTGTTCCACCGGTCGATGGCGGCCAGCGCCGAGATGTTCACGCCGGTACCGACACTGGTCGACTTCTCCGAGGTGCGGCGCGTGGTCGACGTGGGCGGCGGAAACGGCGCGCTGCTCGGCCGGTTGCTCCGCGCCCACCCCCACCTGGATGGCGTCCTCTACGAACGCCCCGGCGCCCTGGAGGCCGCCCGCACCCGGCTCACCGAACGCTGCTCCTTCGTCGCCGGGGACTTCACCCGCTCCGTACCGGAGGGCGGGGACGTCTACCTTCTGTCCCGGGTCCTCCACGACTGGGACGACGAACGCTGCCTGACGATCCTCCAGCACTGCGCGACTGCCATGCGCCCGGGCGCCCAACTCCTCGTGGTGGAACGCCTGTTGCCGACCCCCACGGCGGTCGCGTGGGACGTCCACATGCTGTGCAACGTCGGCGGCCGGGAACGCGACGAGGACCACTACCGCCGCCTCCTGGAAAAGGCGGGCTTCACGGTCCGGACAAGCCACGCCCTCCCGCTGGGGGCGTCGCTGATCGGCGCGGTGCGGGCGGCTCCCTGACCGGTTCGCGCAGGAAGGCGGAGAGCAGGGCCCCGTTCCGCCAACCTGTATCGCACATCTGCCAAGGGGTCGGCTAGCCCGCCTGTCCCATCCCCGCCGCGTTCGGCCAGCTCTGGGCGTTGGGCCAGCCGGTGGCTGGGGCGGGGGCCAGGTTCTGCATGCCGTTGGGGCTGGTGGCGCCGCGTACCTGGGCGGCCGTGAGGCCGTTGCGGGCGGGGACGCCGGTGGGGGTGGGGCCCTGCGGGGGCATGGGGGCGGGAGCCGGGGCCGGGACGCCGTAGGGCTGCTGGGGTGGGGGCATCTGCTGGGGGGCCTGTTGGGGGAGCTGCATCGGCATGCCGACGCCGTTCGACTGGTGGTCGGCCATGCCCGTCATCGGCATCTGCTGGACCTGCGCCGCGGACACCATCGGCTGGAACTGCGGCTGGGGCTGCGGCTGTTGGGGCGGAGGCACCTGCATGGGCACCGGCTGCGGCTGCGGCTGCAGCTGTGCCGCCGCCGGTACGGGCATCGGCGTGGGGGCGCCCGACGTCCCCGTACCGAGGGCCTGGGCCGCGAGGTTCTGCAGGCCCGCGCCGTTCGTCGCGCCGACCAGGCGATCCACGGCCGCCGTACCCGAGCTGTAGTTGGTCCCTGTACTCAACTCGGGTACGGCGGCTCCCCTCCTGGTCCCGTAGAGCACCTGTTCCAAGCCGGACACCAGGCGACGCACGTCCGTCTGGGGGCGCACCACGAGCCGCAGGAAGCGGCTGGACGAACCGATCTTGTTGCCGCACTCGCGGACGAGGATGCGGTGCTCGGTGAGCATCCGGTCCCGGACCACGGTTCCCTCGGCGCCGACGGGGAGGCGTACGAAGAGGAAGTTGCCCTGCGACGGATACACCGTCAGGCCGGGCAGCGCGGAGAGATGGCTCGCCATGTCGAGCCGGTCGCGGCGCACCTGCTGGAGGCTCTGCGCGTACTCCGCGCCGTGCTCCTTGAGGATGAACACCACATGTTCCGCGAAGGCGTTGAGGTTCCACTTGGGGAGCATGCTGCGGATCCGGCCGGCCAGCGCGGGGTTCGCGACGAGGTAGCCGAACCGTATGCCGTGCAGGCCGAAGTTCTTGCCGAGGCTGCGCAGGACGACCACGTTGGGGCGGATCATCGCCTCTTGTACGACGCTGGGCTCCACCTCCGCGTCGGCGAACTCCAGGAACGACTCGTCGATGACGATGAGGTCCAGGTCGGCCATGGAGTCCATGAACTGGACCAGCGCCTGCTTGTGGATGAAGCCGCCGTCGGGGTTGTTCGGGTTGCAGATGACGGCGACCTTGGTGTTGCGCTTGCGGATGAACTCCGCGTACTGCGTCAGGTCGAGGGCGAAGCCGTTGGACTCCTGCAGCGGGAACATGTCGACCCGCTTGCCGGTCTCCATGGGCTGGTCGGTCCAGCGGCCGAAGGTGGGGACGGGGATGGCGAGGGACTCCCGGACCATCAAGTGGTCGATCCAGGTGATCAGTTCGGTGGAACCGTTGCCCATCGCCACGCACTGCGGCGGGAGTTGGAGAAGGTTGCAGAGCTCGGCCGTGATCGTGTCGGCGCTGCTCGGGTAGTACGTGATGATCTCGCGCAGCCTGGCCGCCATCTCGTCGAACATGGCGGGAGTGGGGAAGTACGGATTGCACGGGATACAGAAGTCCACCGGCCCGGTGCCGTCGCTCTCACGTGCCAACGCCGCCATCGACGGGCTGTGTGCCGCCGTGCTGCGGAACAGCGAGGTGACGTTGGAGTCGGCCAATGGAACCTCCGTATGAAGGCGGGCCCGGCGGGGACGACCGGGCCCGTCGTCTTGGGTGGCCCGCGCGGGGGAGCACGGGCCACCCATGAATACGGAGACGCGAGTGGCGCTGTTCAACGGATGTGAAAATGGTGTGTGTTCGGGAACCCCGGATCCGAACTCAGTTGCCGAACGAGTGAATCGTCGTCGTGCGGTACGTCTGACCCGGCCGCAGCACCGTCGTCGGCCAGGACGGCTCGTTCGGGGAGTCCGGGAAGTGCTGCGTCTCCAGGGCCAGTCCGTCACCCTGCCGGTAGGTCCGCCCCGACGTGCCGATCAGCGTGCCGTCGAGGAAGTTGCCCGAGTAGAACTGCAGCCCCGGCTGGTCGGTGGAGATCTTCAGGGTCCGGCCGGAGGCGGGATCGCGCAGGGTCGCGATGTGCTCGGGCTTCGCCGTGACGCCCTTGTCCAGCACCCAGTTGTGGTCGAAGCCCTTCGCCGTCACCTGCTGCGGATGCCCCGCGCGGATGTCCCGGCCGATCGGCTTCGCCTTGCGGAAGTCGAAGGGCGTGCCCGCGATCGGCGCCAGCTCACCGGTGGGGATCAGCCCCGCGTCGGTGGGTGTGAACCGGCTCGCGGCGATGGAGAGTTCGTGGTCGTAGATGCCGCCGCTGCCCTCGCCCGCGAGGTTGAAGTACGTGTGGTTGGTGAGGTTGACGACCGTCGGCTTGTCGGTGGTGGCCTCGTAGTCGATACGCCAGTCACCGTGCCGGGTGAGGGTGAACGTCACCTTCGTCCTGAGGGTGCCGGGGTAGCCCATCTCCCCGTCCACGCTGGTGTAGTGGAGGTAGAGGCCTACGTCGGAGCCCTTGGTGAAGGGCTCGATGTCCCAGACCTTCGTGTTGAAGCCCTTGGCACCGCCGTGCAGGCTGTTCACGCCGTCGTTGACGGAGAGCTGGTACGCCTTGCCGTCGAGGGTGAACTGCCCCTTGGCGATGCGGTTTCCGTACCGGCCGATGGTCGCGCCGAAGAACGTGGTGCCGGCGACGTACGCCGCGAGGTTGTCGTAGCCGAGCGACACGTTGGCGTACTTGCCGTGCCGGTCGGGGAGTTCGAGCGACTGGATGATGCCGCCGTAGGAGAGGACCTTCAGCCGGGTACCGCCGTTGGCCAGCGACCAGCGGTACACCTTCGTCCCGTCGGCGAGTGTCCCGAAGAGCTCCTTCACGGGCCGTCCGCCTCCCGAGGCAGCCTCCGCCGTACCCGTGCCGAGCGCGCTCGCGGCGAGACCTGCCGCCGCGGCGCCTGCGATGACCGTGCGTCTGTTCAGTTCCATGGAGCGGCTCCCTAGTGCGTTGATAGGGGGCTCGACCGGGACCCCGCGCCCGAGGGGGCGCGGGGCACCGCGCGACCGGCCACGACGGATCCGCGGCCAAGTCCCGCTCTCCCGGCGGAGCTTCCGTTACGAACCGGACTTGCGCTTGTTCCACACATCGAAGCCGACCGCGGCCAGCAGGGCGAGCCCCTTGATGACCTGTTGCCAGTCGGTGCCGACGCTGAGGAGGTTCATGCCGTTGTTCAGCACGCCGAGGACGAGCCCACCGATGATCGCGCCGAGGACGGTACCCACACCGCCGCTCATGGACGCGCCACCGATGAACGACGAGGCGATGGCCTCGAGTTCGAAGCCGTCACCGGCCTTCGGCGAGGCCGCGTTGAGGCGGGAGGTGACCACAAGACCCGCCAGGGCCGCGAGCACGCCCATGTTCAGGAACACCTGGAAGGTGACGCGCTTGTCCTTGACGCCGGACAGCTTCGCGGCCGGCAGGTTGCCGCCGATCGCGTAGATGTGGCGGCCGAAGACCGCGTTGCGCATCACATAGCCGTAACCGGCCACCAGGACACCGAGGATGATCAGCACGATCGGCGCGCCGTCGTAGCTGGCCAGCAGCAGCGTGAGCCAGAGGATCGCGGCGATGATCGCGGCGAGCTTGAGCAGGAACAGCTTGGTGGGCGGCACGTCGAGCGAGAACTCCTGCTGCCTACGGCGGTCCCGCACCTCCTGCCACACCACCGCGGCGATCATCACGAGCCCCAACAGCAGCGTGATGTTGTGGTAGTTGGTGTTCGGTCCCACGGCGGGCAGGAAGCCGTTGCCTATCTTCTGCAGGCCGTTGGGGAACGGGCCGAGCGTCTGACCCTGGAGGAGGATCTCCGTGAGGCCGCGGAAGAGCAGCATCCCGGCGAGGGTGACGATGAAGGACGGTATCCCCGCGTAGGCGATCAACAGCCCCTGTACGGAGCCCGCCACGGCGCCCATCAGCAGGCACAGCACCACCGCGACCGGCCACGGCACGTGGTGGTTGACCATCAGGACCGCGGCGAAGGCGCCCACGAACGCCGTCAGCGAGCCCACCGACAGGTCGATGTGCCCGGCGATGATGACCAGCATCATGCCGATCGCCAGGATCAGGATGTAGCTGTTCTGCAGCACCAGGTTGGAGACGTTGCGCGGCAGCAGCAGGTCCCCGCCGGTCCAGACCTCGAAGAGGATCACGATCAGACCGAGGGCGATCAGCATGCCGTACTGGCGCATGTTGCGCCGCAGGCCGTCCAGCATCAGCTGCAACAGGCCGCCGCCCCCCTCCGATCCGCTCTTGCCCGGTGGCGCGGGGGCCGGGCTCTTGGCGGTCACGTCCGTGCTCATCGCGTTACCTCTTTGTCCTTCGTCATCTGGCGCATCAGCACTTCCTGCGTGGCCTCGGCCCGGGGCACCTCACCGGTCAGGCGGCCCGCCGCCATCGTGTAGATGCGGTCGCACATGCCGAGCAGCTCCGGCAGTTCGGAGGAGATGAAGACCACTGCCTTGCCCTCGGCGGCGAGTTGGTCGATGACCGTGTAGATCTCGTACTTGGCGCCCACGTCGATGCCCCGGGTGGGCTCGTCCAGGATCAGCACCTCGGGACCCGCGAAGATCCACTTGCTGAGGACGACCTTCTGCTGGTTGCCGCCGGACAGCTTGCCCACCGGCTCGAAGACGGTCGGTGCCTTGATGTTCATGGACTTCCGGAACCGCTCGGCGACCTGGCGTTCCTCGTGCTCGTCGACCACACCCCGCTTGGAGACCTTGCTGAGAGCGGTCAGCGAGATGTTCCGGTTGATCGTGTCGATGAGGTTGAGGCCGTAGTGCTTGCGGTCCTCGGTGACATAGGCGATGCCCTGGCCGACCGCGTCCGCCACCGACCTGGTGCGGATCTCCTGGCCGTCCTTGAGGACCGTGCCGCCGGCGTAACGGCCGTAGGAGCGGCCGAAGACGCTCATCGCGAGTTCGGTGCGGCCGGCGCCCATCAGTCCGGCGATGCCGACGATCTCGCCCCTGCGCACATTTATTGACACATCGTCAACCACCTTGCGCTGCTGGTCGATCGGGTGGAACACCGTCCAGCCGCGGATCTCCAGAGCGGGTGCCGCCTCGGGCTCGCCCGCGTACGGGGTGCGCTCGGGGAAGCGGTGGTCGAGGTCGCGGCCGACCATGCCGGAGATGATCCGCTCCTCGGTCGTCTCCGGCGCCTTGACGTCGAGCGTCTCGATGGAGCGCCCGTCGCGCAGGATCGTCACCGAGTCGGCGACCCTGCGGATCTCGTTGAGCTTGTGGGAAATGATGATCGAGGTGATGCCCTGCTTCTTCAACTCCAGGATGAGATCCAGGAGTTTGCCGCTGTCCTCGTCGTTCAGCGCCGCCGTCGGCTCATCCAGGATGAGCAGTTTCACCTTCTTCGACAGCGCCTTCGCGATCTCCACGAGCTGCTGCTTGCCCACGCCGATGTCGGCGACGCGGGTCTCCGGGTGGTCGCTGAGGCCCACCCGGCGCAGCAGTTCGGTGCCGTGCCGCAGGGTCTCGTTCCAGTTGATGAGCCCGCGCGAGGCGTGCTCGTTGCCGAGGAATATGTTCTCCGCGATCGACAGGAACGGCACCAGCGCCAGTTCCTGGTGGATGATCACGATGCCGCGCTGCTCGCTCGCCCGGATGTCGCGGAAGGCGCACTCCTCACCCTCGAAGAGGATGTCGCCTTCGTAACTGCCGTGCGGATGGACGCCGGAGAGCACCTTCATCAAGGTGGACTTCCCGGCGCCGTTCTCGCCGCAGATGGCGTGGACCTCGCCCTGACGCACCGTCAAAGTGACGTCCGAGAGCGCTTTGACACCGGGAAAGGTCTTGACGATCGAGCGCATTTCCAGGACGGGTCCCGCCATGGTCGTGCCTACCAATCAGTGGTGTGGGGTCGGGTGACGGGAGCCGGAACTACTTGAGTTGGGCGTCCGTGTAGTACCCGCCCTTGACCAGCACGTCCTCGTAGTTGGACTTGTCGACGCTCACCGGCTGCAGCAGGTAGGCGGGGACGACCTTGGTGCCGTTGTCGTAGGTCTTGGTGTCGTTGGTCTGCGGCGTCTTGCCGTTGAGCACGTCGTCGAGCATCGTGTCCGCGACCTTGGCGAGCTGACGGGTGTCCTTGTACACCGTCTGCGTCTGGTCACCGGCGATGATCGACTTCACCGAGGCCAGCTCGGCGTCCTGGCCGGTGATCACCGGCAGCGGCTTGCTGGACGAGCCGTAGCCGTCGGACTTCAGCGCGGACAGGATGCCGATGGAGATGCCGTCGTAGGGCGACAGCACGGCGTCGACCCGGCCGGTCTTGTACGAGCCGGTGAGGATGTCCTCCATGCGGTTCTGCGCGGTGGTGCCGTCCCAGCGCAGGGTGGTGACCTTGTTGAGCGCGGTCTGTCCGGACTTGACGACCAGTTCCTTCTTGTCGATGTACGGCTGCAGGACCTTCATCGCGCCGTCGAAGAAGTACTTGGTGTTGTTGTCGTCGTTCGAGCCGGCGAACAGCTCGATGTTGAACGGGCCCTTCTTGCCGCTGGTCAGCCCCAACTTCTCGGCGATGTACGTGCCTTGGAGGGTGCCGACCTTCTCGTTGTCGAACGACGCGTAGTAGTCGACGTTCTTGGTGCCGAGGATGAGGCGGTCGTAGGCGATGACCGGGATCTTCGCGCTGGCGGCTTCCTGCAGCACGTTGTTGAGGGACTTGTTGTCGATCGCGGCGATGATCAGGCCCTTGACGCCCTGGGTGATCATGTTCTCGATCTGCGAGACCTGGGTGTCCGGGTCGTCCTCGCCGTAGACCAGCTTGGTCTTGTAGCCCTTGGCCTTCAGGTCCTTGACCATGTTGTTGCCGTCGGAGATCCAGCGCGCGGAGGACTTCGTCGGCATCGCGATGCCGATCGTGCCGCCCTTCGCGCTGGTGGACTTCTCCTTGCTGCCGCCGGAACCGCTCTGGCCGCAGGCGGACAGGGTCAGGGCGAGGGTGGCTGCGCCGGCTATCAGGGGGAGGGCTCGACTTCTGCGGATGTGCATGGAACTGGCCTCATTCTTCTCGTCGTTGAGAGGGGCAGCGGGTGTGGAGGGTGGTTCAGGATGCGGGGTTGTTGTGCGGGTGCGGGGTGGTGCGGGTTGTGTTGTTCGGTGCGGGGCGGTGGGGGCTGGTCGCGCAGTTCCCCGCGCCCCCAAGAAACCCGGGCCGGTGGTTCAGGGGCGCGGGGAACTGCGCGACCAGCCACAGGCGGGCCCGCAGACCCTGTTCGTCAGTCGGTGGCACTCTCTGTGGGGAAGCGGTTGAGAGGGCCGGGGAGCCTGGTACCCAGGGGGGCCATGCCGGTGTCCGCGCCGTGGCGGGCGAGGAGGTCGAGGGCGAGGCGGCCGCGGCGGACGCGTTCGCGGGCCGTGTCGAGGGTGACGTCGCGGAGGTGGTTGCCCCACGGATAGATGCCGGGAGCCTTGGAGAGGCCGAACTTCAGGTACAACGGGGCGCCCCGGCGGATCAGTTCGGCGACCTCGTACATCCGGATGTAGCCACCGAGGTCGTCCGGCGCCTCGATGTACATGTCCATCGGCGCCGCCGACACCCGCCGGATCTCGGTGAGGTGATCGAGCGTCAGGTCGCTGGGGACGTTCAGGGAGTCCGCGCCGAGACGTTCGTAGACCGCGTACGCCGCCGGGTTGACCGGACCGATCAGCGCCGAGACCTTGAGCGTCGTGTCGGTGGGGATGATCCCCGCCGCCCGCGCCCGGTGCAGCGTCCACAGCACGCCCTCGTCCGCGACGAGCAGGCACTTGACGCCCAGCTCCGTGGCCCGCACGGCGTCTTCGACACATCCGGCGACCGCGTCATGGCCCCGCGCACGCAGACCGCCGCCGCGCGAGTCGGAGCGGACCGAGGCGCCGATGTCCCACGTCCCGCGCGGCCCGGTGAACAGGCAGAGCTCGATGTCGCGTTCGGCCGTCGCCTCGACCATCTCGGTGATCTCGGCGTCGGTCAGCATCCACACGCCACTGCCCTGGCTGATCCGGTGGATCGGCACGTCCAGGCGCGAGGACTCCTTGAGGACGACCGCCAGCGCCTCGGGACCCTCGCACGAGGGGATCTCGGTGCGCCAGCGACCACCGCCCGGGAAGGTGTGCGGCGAGGCGTCGGCGGGGTCGAGTGCGGGCGCGCCCAGGCCGAGCGCGGAGAGCGCCTGCTCCCCGGGCCTGCGGGCTGCCGTGGCGATGTCGGTCACTTGCTGTCCTTCGCGTTCGGTATTTCGGACGAGGTTCGCGGCTCGAGGTACGAAAAGACTCTGGTGGTACGCCGGCACGGGGTGGTCAGGTCACCCCGTGCCGACGTACCACTGGGGTGTCCTACGGCCGCAGCAGCACCTTGCCGACCTTGGGATCGCCGGACCCCACCAGCTCGATGGCCTGCGGGAACTCGGCGAGCGGCAGCTCATGGGTGACCAGGGGGAGCGGATCGAGCAGCCCCGCGCCGAAGACCCGGACCGTGTGCGCCCAGGCGTCCGGCGGCGCCCCGAAGACGGTGTGCACCTCCAGCTGCCGTACGACGAGATCGGTCGGGTCGAGACCCTCGGCGCCCGGCGCGGGGATGCCGGTGAGGACCAGGCGTCCGCCCCGCCGGAGCAGGGAGGCGGCGGTACGGGCCGCGTCCGCGGAGCCGGCGGTCTCGATCACCACGTCGAAGTCGTCCGGCAGGGGCTCGTTCTTCGTACGGAAGCCGGTGGCGCCGAACTGCTCCGAGAGGGCCGCCCGGTCCGGGCGTGAACCCACCACGAGCAGCTCGGCCGGCGAGCCCGCCTTCAGGAACTGCACCGCGAACATCCCGAGCGTGCCGGTGCCGACCACCGCGACCCGTTCACCGGGACGGGCGTTGGCCTTCAGCGCGGCGGCCGCGATGCACGCGGCGGGTTCCAGCAGCGCCGCCGCCGTCAAGTCGGCCTCGTCCGGGAGGACATGGAGGAGGCGCGCGGGGAGCGTGAGGGTGGCGGCCATCGCGCCCGGCTGGGTGAAGCCGGTCTCCTCGTAGCCCGCCGTGCACAACGTTGTCTCGCCCGCGTGACAGCGGTCGCAGACCTGGCAGTTGCGGAAGCCCTCGCCAACCACCTTGCGGCCCACCAGAGTTGCGGGCACCCCGGCGCCGACGGCCTCCACCGTGCCGGACCACTCGTGGCCCGGGGTGAGCGGGTAACGGACGTAGCCCTCGGGCCTGTTGCCCTGGTACACCTCGCGGTCGCTGCCGCAGATGCCGACCGCGTGGACGCGCACCAGCGCCTCGCCCGCCTCCGGCCGCCGCGGCTCGTGCGAGGCGAGACGGTGCTCGCCCGGCGCCTCGACGACGACCGCGGTGCTCACTTCGTGCCCTTCGGCTTGCGCTGCTCCCAGCCGTCCGCCCAGAGGTCGAACCGCGCCTGCTGCTGCGGGAATTCGGCCGCCGCGTCGGTGTCCAGCTCGACGCCGAGACCGGGCGCGTCCGAGAGGTGGAAGTAGCCGTCGATCACCTGCGGGGCGCCCTTGACGACCTTCTTGATCTCGGCGTCCGCGAAGTCGTTGAAGTGCTCCAGGATCTTGAAGTTCGGGGAGGAGAAGCCGACTTGGAGCGAGGCGGCGGTCAGCACCGGGCCGCCGACGTTGTGCGGGGCGACGAGGACGTAGTGCGCCTCGGCGGTCGCGGCCAGCTTGCGGGTCTCCCAGATGCCGCCGATGTGGCCGACGTCGGGCTGGATGATGTCGACGGCCTGGCTCTCGAACAGTTCGCGGAACTCGATCCGGTCGTGGATGCGTTCACCGGTGGCGACCGGGATGTCGACCTTGGCGGCGACCTTCTCCAGCGCCTTCAGGTTCTCCGGCGGGACCGGCTCCTCCAGCCACGCGGGCTTGAACGGCGCGAGTTCGTGCGCGAGCCGTACCGCGGTCGACGGCGAGAACCGGCCGTGCATCTCCAGCATCAGCTCGGCGTCCGGGCCGATCGCGTCCCGCACGGCCTCGATGAGGGAGACCGCGTACAGGGTCTGCTCGTGGTCGAGTTCGAAGTGCCCGGTGCCGAACGGGTCGATCTTCAGGGCCTTGTAGCCGCGCTCGACGACCCCCTGGGCGGCCTTGTGATAGGCCTCCGGGGTCCGCTCGGTGGTGTACCAGCCGTTGGCGTACGCCTTCACCTTGTCGGTGACCTTGCCGCCGAGCAGCTGCCACACCGGCACGCCGAGGGCCTTGCCCTTGATGTCCCAGCAGGCCATCTCGATCACGGCGATGCCGGACATGACGATCTCACCCGCGCGCCCGTAGTCGCCGTACTTCATCCGGCGTACGAGGTCTTCCACTGCGAACGGGTCCGAACCGAGAATGTGGTTTGCCTGGGCCTCGCGCAGGTAACCGATCAGCGCGTCGGTGTGGCCCAGCATCCGGGTCTCTCCGACGCCGGTGACGCCCTCGTCGGTGTGCACCTGGACGTACGTCAGATTGCGCCATGGCGTCCCGACCACGTGCGTGCTGATTCCCGTGATGCGCACGGCAGTTGCCCCCTGTGCTCTTCAGTGCTGTTCGAAATTTCGGCTCACGTTCGAAATGCTGGGCAGACAGTAAGGACGGCGAGGCGGGGGTGTCAATGGGTCGAACGCGTAACGGTTTCGGCAAGAGAGACGATCGACGTACCGTCTGGAGGCGTCGGTTCGTGTCGATTCTTGTCGTTTCCCGCCACGTCCCCACACAACTTTCACAGGCGTGACTATGAACGGTAGCTGTGCGGAACCTAGTCTTCCCGCGTCATGGACTACTGCCACCCCTGCGGCCGGCACCTGAACGGCGCCCTCGCGTGCCCGGGGTGCGGCGCGCCGGCCGTACCGCCGGCCGACTCAACTCAGGCCCACACACCCGTAGTTGACGCGCGCCCTGACACGGGTGACGCGTCGCACGAGGGCGCGCCCGACGCCGGGCGCGAGGAGGGCGAAGCGGACGGCGAGCCCCAGGGGCGGGCCGCGCGGCGGAAGAACCGAGGCCGCGTCCGCGTCGAGAGCACCCTCGCCGCGACCGAGCCCGACGACGACGGCGACCCCGAGGACGCGGACGCGCCGGGCGCGAGCCGCCGCGACCGCAAGGCCGCGGCACACCGCAGGCGCCGCCGCCGGGTCCTGCTCATAACGGCCGGTTTCGTACTGGCGGCGGCCGGCCTGAGCCTGGCGGAACTCGGCACGGACGCGCCCTTCTCGCTCCCGGGATCCGCCGCACCGGGCGCCTCCGCCGAGGGCGGCGCGGACAAGGAGGCCAGCCCGACGGCCGAGCCCCTGGACGCGACGAAGACCGTGGGGACCAGCGCGGGCACGGCGTCCCCGGACGCCTCGGCATCCCCCTCCGCGTCCCCGTCGAAGTCCCCGAAGGCCACGAAGGACCCCAAGGCGACGGCCACCCCGACGGCAGACACCGGCGACGACACCACGTCCCCCGCGTCCACGTCGTCGACGACCCCGCCGGCCACCACCCCGACCTCGGAACCGACCTCGTCGGACCCGAGCCCGACGCCGTCCGCGTCGGAGACGTGCAAGCAGATCCTGTGGTGGTGTTCCTGAGCCACGCGGCTCAGATCGACGGCATCCGCCGCGGCGCCGGCGCTCAGTCCTCCAGCATCCGCCGCAGCAACCCCCGCAACGCCAGCCGCTCCTCGTCCGACAGCCCGGCCAGGGGCTCGCGGGCGAAGCGCAGGGATTCGCGCAGGCTGCGGGCCACCTGGCGTCCCTCCTCCGTGGCCGCCGCCAGCTTCACGCGGCGGTCGGCCGGGTCCGGGCGGCGTTCGACCAGGCCGCGGGTCTCCAGGCGGTCCACGATGCCCGTGACGTTCGACGGCTCGCACTTCAGCCTGCGGGCCAGTTTGCGCATGGGCAGGGGCTCCAGGGAGAGCAGGCTGAGCAGCCTGGCCTGGGCTCCGGTGAGCCTGTGGTCGCCGGCCGCTTCCTCGTAGTCCTGGTAGAACCGCGCCACGACATCGCCGATCAGCTCGACGACCTCCATGGTCACGGGGTCGGAGCGGCGCGTCTTTTCGGGTGTGGCCATGGACTCAAGCGTACCCCGTTACTTGACATCATGAAATATTCAGAGGCATGGTTGTTTCAGGTACTGAAGTATTTGGTGGTATGCGAGACACCCCGCACGGCCCCCTGCACAACGAAAGGCGCTTGTGATGATCAACCGCGAATGGCACCTGCTCAGCCGCCCGGTCGGCTGGCCGAAGCCCGAGGACTTCGCCCTGGTGGAGACCGAGACCCGGGCCCCGGCCGAGGGCCAGGTGCTGGTGCGGAACAAGTACCTGTCGGTCGACCCGTACATGCGCGGCCGCATGAGCGCCGCGAAGTCCTACGTCGCCCCCTTCGAGCTGGGCAAGGTCATGCAGGGCGGCGCGGTCGGCGAGATCGTCGAGTCGAACGCCGAGGGCTTCGCGGTCGGCGACCACGTGCTGCACTTCGGCGGCTGGCGCGAGTACGCGACCATCGACGCCAAGGGCGCCGTCAAGGTCGACCCCGACCTCGCCCCGCTCTCCACCTACCTCGGCGTCCTCGGCATGACCGGCCTCACCGCCTACGCGGGCCTGCTGCGCACCGCGTCCTTCAAGGAGGGCGACTCGGTCTTCGTCTCCGGCGCCGCCGGTGCCGTCGGCAGCCAGGTCGGCCAGATCGCCAAGCTCAAGGGCGCCTCCCGCGTCATCGGCTCCGCCGGTTCCGACGAGAAGGTCAAGCTCCTCGTCGAGGAGTACGGCTTCGACGCGGCCTTCAACTACAAGAACGGCCCGGTCAGCCGGCAGCTCCGCGAGGCCGCCCCGGACGGTGTCGACGTCTACTTCGACAACGTCGGCGGCGACCACCTCGAAGCCGCGATCGGCTCCCTGAACGAGCGCGGCCGCATCGCGATCTGCGGCATGATCTCGGTCTACAACAGCACCGAGCCCGTACCCGGCCCGAAGAACCTCGGCCGCCTCATCCAGACCCGCGGCCGCATCGAGGGCTTCCTCGTCGGCGACCACTACGACCTGCAGCCGCAGTTCGTCCAGGAGGTCGGCGCGTGGGTGGCCTCCGGTGAGTTGAAGTACCGCGAGACGGTCGTCGAGGGCATCGAGAACAACCTGGAGGCGTTCCTCGGCCAGCTGCGCGGGGACAACACCGGGAAGATGATCGTCAAGCTCTGACGCGAGACGCTTCCACGACGAGGCCGCACCCCTTGATGCGGGGTGCGGCCTTCGTCGACGTCACTGCGCCAGCGCCGCGCCGTGCACCGCCCGCACCAGTCCCACGTTCTCCGGCGCCGCCCCGCCCGGGAACGCGAACCGGCGCCGGGTGTAGCCGTAGGCCAGCCCGCTGCGCGGGTCCGCGAAGGCCTGGGAGCCCGCCGCGCCGCTGTGGCCGATCGTGCCCGCGCCGAGGAACGGGTACCAGGCGTCCGCCGTCGCCTGGAACCCCAGGCCGAACGACCGGTGCGTGCCGGTCACCACGTCGTACCCGACGGAGTGCAGCTGCCCGAACTCGGCCACCGTGTCCGGCTTCAACAGCGCGGCCCTGTCGTCGACTTCACTGGTCGCCGCCGCGTACAGCCCGGCGAGTCCACGCGCCGACGCCACCCCGCCGACCGACGCGGGGCCCTTGGCCCGGATCAACCGCTCGTTCGGCAGGGACATGAGGTCGGTCGGCTGCGCCGCGTGCTCGTTGAACGCGATCGAGCCGAGACTGTGCGGCCCCGACGGCTCCGCGGCCCGCGCGGCCTCCTGCTCCGGGGACAGCAACAGGGGCTGGACGGTACGGAATCGGGGCTCGTGCGCCATCGGCAGCCCGAGGAAGAAATCCAGCCCGTACGGCGCGCGGACTCGCTCCTCGTGCACCTCCTGGAGCGAACGGCCCGTGGCCCGCCGGACGATCTCGCCGGTCAACGCGCCGATCACCAGGGCGTGATAGCCGAAGGCCGTGCCCGGGCGCCAGAACGGCCGCTGGTCGGCGAGGCGTTCGGCCACCGCCCGGTCGTCGGCCAGCTCGTCGAGCGTGAACCCGGTGTCGGTCCCGACCAGCCCCGCCCGGTGCGCGAGCAGCTCGCGCAGCGTCAGCGCGCCCTTGCCCTCGGACGCGAACTCCGGCCAGTAGTAGGTCACTTTGCGGTCCAGCTCCAGCGTGCCGTCCTGCACGAGCAGCGCCACGACCAGATGCGCGGCGCCCTTCGTGGACGAGAACACGCCATAGAGCGAGTCGCCGTCGGCACCAGGCGGCCCCGCCCACAGGTCGACGACCCGCCGACCGTGTACGTATGCACACAACTGGCCCTCGTAGTCGTCGCGTTCCGTCGCCACGAACGCGGCGAACTCCGTCCGCACCGACTCGAAGCCGTCGGCCACGGTGCCGTGGATCTCCTGGGTCATCCGCTCTCCTCCACTGATCCGCTGCTCGCGTGAGCCGTCGCTCGGGTGCCGTCGCTCGTCTGTGCCATGGTGAACAACGCCCGCCCGACCTGCGGGAGTTCCCCCTTGGGATGATCCCGGAAGAGGGGCTCCGTGCCGAACAGGACGGCGTGTCGCCCACTGACGACCGAGGGGCGCCCCGCCGCGTCCGCCGGACCGCCCGAGCCGTCGGCCCGCGTCCGCCAGTGCCCGGCGAGAAGAGGATTCCCGGTCGCGTACGACTGCTCCACGCGCACTCCGGCACCGAGTCCGGTGAACCACACCGGCGCGTAGACGAAGCCGTAGCGCGGGGCGCCGTTCGTGAGGGGGCCGGAATCGGCCACCCGTACAACGCCGTTGGCCTCCTCGGTGCCCTCGACGGGTGTCGCCGTCAGCAGCCCGGTCGCCGAGGCGAAGGCGGCGCCGGTGACGCCCCGGCCGACGAGTCCGTGCCCGGCCGAGAGGAAGGCGCCGAGGGCGGTGCGGGCGCCGGGGGTCAGGCCGTCGTACGCCAACTCCGTGGAGACGAACAGGACATCGGCCTTCGACCAGTCGAACCCGGCGTTCAGGATGTCCGTCGTCACCGGTGTGACGTCGAAGCCCATCTCCCGCAGGGCGAACAGCTCGCCCGGGGTGACGGCGGCGGCGACGCGGGTGGCGCGCAGCGGCGCGGTGCCGGTGCGGGATGTGGCCTCGAACGCCACGTCGTAGGCCTTGGCGGCCTCGGTCACCTTCGCCCGGGACGCCTCCGCCTCCGGCGCCGTCTTCGGCTCCGGCACGATCGCGCTGCCGTCCGCCGCCCGGCGCACCGGAATCCCCTGCCGGAGAAGGGAGTTGAGGGCCGCGAACTCCGCCGGGTCGGTGAGGCGCAGGCGGAGGTCGCCGTGCGGGGCGACGTACGCGACCGGGGAGGGCGCGGTGACGGCGGTGAGGGGGGTGCCGGGGAGGGCGGTCACCGGCTCGACCGTGGCGCCCCACAGGCGGCCCAGGCTCCACGCCGAGATGTCGTACATCGCCGACACCTTGCCGCTGATGTCCCGGCCGTCGGCCAACAGGGCGTTCGCCAGGCCCCGTTTGGGCTGGTGCATGTCGACGACGTATGCGCCGGTCGCCGCGCGTAGCACGCGGACGTCGTTGGCGAGGAGGTGCGCGACGAGGCGGGCGCCCGCGGTGTCGGCGGCAATGGTGTAGGCGCGGGGGAATGCGGTCGTGTACACGTCCTCGGGGCCGATGCCCGGGACCCCCGGCACGGTCCGGGCCGACACCGGCACCTGCTCGGCGCCCGCGGCTCCCCGCCGGAACAGCTCGATCTGGTCGGCGATGAGTGAACTGCGGTGGGAGCGGGCGAAGTCGAGGGTCGCGCGCAGGGCCGCGCCCGCGACGGCCACGTTGATCGCGGCGCGGCGGCGCAGCTCGGTGGCGGGGAGGGTGTCGTAGGCCTCGTTGTTCACCTGGAGCGGGATCTCGACCGTGTGGGCGGCGACCGCGCCCTGGAAGGCGGCGTACTGCGGGGTGAAGACCGGGGGCCAGTCGTCCCAGCCCTCCGTCTGGTCCCGGAACGGGATCCGGGCGGGCGAGACCCCGTCCTTGGCCGGGGTGTGGCCGAGGGCGTTGACGGCGCTCTCCATGCCGAGGGCGTTGGCGTAGGTGTTCTTGAGGAAGAGGTCGTACTCGTAGTTCTCGCCGTGCGGGGGAGTGGTCGGCTCGATGAGGGTGCCGTTGACGTACCCGTGCAGGTCGAGCAGGACGGCGGGCTGTTTGTCGATCGTGAGCCGGCGGATCGTACGGGTCTCGGGCTGGGACGCGGTGATCAAGTCCCGGTTCAGATCGAAGCCGTTGGCGTTGGCGCGGGTGTTCGCGATGCGGCCGTCGGGGTTCGCGGTGATGTCGAAGTAGAGGCGGCTGTGCGCCAACAGGTCCTTGGTCCGGGCGTCGTTGGCGGTGGCGAGCTGCTGGATGAGGTCGAGGGAGGCGTCGGTGCCCTCGCGTTCGTCGCCGTGGATGTTGTCGTCGACGAGGACCGGGATCTTGTAACTCGTCCTGATCTCGGTGGACTTGGCGGCGGTGACGGGCGCGTTCTCGATGAGGTCGCGCATCCGTTCCTGGGCGGTGGCCTGGTCGGCGGTCTCCGGGGCGGTGACCGTGACGAGGTAGAGCCGGTGCCCGCCGGCCGAGACGCCCGCGACCTCGACACTCACCCGGTCACCCAGCTGCTGGAGGGAGTTCAGCCGCGGGGCGAGGCCGTCGTACGGGGTCAGCCCGAGCTTGCGGGAGGCGTCGGCGGGGTTCGCCGGGTCGGCGGAGAGGAGGTGGCGGCGCGGGTAGCCGAGGCGGGGGTCGGTGCGCGGGACGGTGGCGGTGAGGGCGCGCTGGGCGACGGCGGCCGGGGCGAGACCGACGTGACGGTCGGGTCCTGAACCTTCACGGACGACGGGGCCGGAGCCCTCGCGGACGACGGGGCCGGAGCCCTCGCGGACGACGGTGCCGGAGCCCTCGCGGCCGGCGGGATCGGAGCCTGCACGCGTGACGGGATCGGGTGCGGGACCCCGGCGGGGGACGGGCCGGGGCGTGGCGTCGGCCGGGCGGGGCTGGAGCAGGAGCGAGCCGGCGGCGGTGGTCAGGGCGACGGCGGTGATCAGAACGGGTCTCGGGGGGACGGCTCGGGCAATGGTGCGCACGCGTACCTCCTCTTTGGTTCCAGAGATCGGTACGGCGGGCCGCACCTGTTCGACTCAACGGTGAACAGGAAGTTGTCGGTGTCGTCGATGCCCCGGATGGCGCATTCGCGGGGCCGGGGAGCGGGCATGCTGAGCACAGGTCACCGGTTCCGGGCAGCGGGTGCGGCGGGCGACACGCATACGGCGGGTGCCGTGGGTGGTGCGCGGCCGGGTCCTTCCATGTGTCCGGCTGCGCACGTCCGCGTACGGCGAGGAGTTCCCATGGCAACGCTTCCTTCGCTCCCCAGCAGGGACGACATGCTGCGCATGGCGCGCAGCACCACCGACATCACCGGCCAACTCCTCGACACGGCCGGGAACATCACCAGGATCGCGATCAACACCCTTGATCCACGCGACGGTTCCGGCGCGGAGGCGATCAGGGTGCTGCGCGAGACCACCGCGGGGCTGGCCGAGGCGAGCGCGTCGCCGCAGGCCCAGGAGGCGTTCTACCGCGTCGTCGACACCCTGACCCGGCTCGGCACGAGCGGCGCCCCGCTGGCCGTGCACCCGGTGAGCGCACCGGCGCAGGCGCTGCTGACCGTGCTCGGGGACAGCCTGCTGCCCGTGCTGGACGCGGTGGAACCGGCGGTCGAGGAGTTCGCGGCGGCGCTCGGCGACCTGGTCGAGGCGGCCTCGCCGCTGCTCCCCGCGGCGGCGGGCGTGGCCGCGGGCCTGCTGCTGGCCCTGACCCCGCTCATCAGGGCGGCGGCCGACGTACTGGCCGACTCCTCACCCGAACTCCGGCGCGTCGCCGAGGCGTTGACGGCGGCACTGGCCCCGCTGCTCCCGTTCCAGGTCGCCCTGGCACAGCGGGCGGCGACCGCGGGCGTGAACGTGGTCCGGGCCGCGCTGCCCCCGCTCGCCGACCTCACCGAGGCGGCAGCGGCCACCACGAAGGTCGCGGGCCCGGTTCTCGTCGCGGGCGAGGAACTTGTCGTCTCCGCCCTGGAACACCTCCAGCCGGCCCTCCTCGCGGCGACCTCCCGCGCGGGCCGGGTGGCACGGGCGACGGCGGTCCGCGTGACGGCGGCGGTGGCGCCGACGGCGGAGGGGGCCGTCGTGGTGGGGGTGAGCACGGCGTAGGGCCGGGACAAGGAGGCCTGGAACTCGATGGAAACCGGTACGAATGACCGAAGTTGACCCGGGCCGATGCGGGGTGCGGTACGGCTGAGTAAAGTTCGCCCCATGCATGATCTTGGAGCGGGGTTCGGCTATCTCCTGAAGGGCCAGCGCTGGGTCGCGCGGCACGGGAGGCAGTACGGTTTCGGGCTGGTCCCCGGTCTGATCACGCTCGTCCTGTATGTGGCGGCACTGGTCGCGCTGGCGCTCTGGGGCGACGACTTCGTCACCTGGACCACGCCGTTCGCGGACGACTGGTCGAGCCCGTGGCAGGGCCTGTTCCGCGGTTTCCTCACCGCGGTCCTGTTCGTACTCGCCCTGCTGCTCTCGGTGTTGACCTTCACGGCGGTCACGCTGCTGATAGGCCAGCCCTTCTACGAGACGATCTCCGAGAAGGTCGACGAGGACATCTCGCCCGACGGCACCGCCCCGGAGTCGGGCCTCCCGCTCTGGCGCGAACTGTGGATCTCCGCCCG
This sequence comes from Streptomyces sp. NBC_00252, assembly GCF_036187565.1. Taxonomy (NCBI): domain Bacteria; kingdom Bacillati; phylum Actinomycetota; class Actinomycetes; order Kitasatosporales; family Streptomycetaceae; genus Streptomyces; species Streptomyces sp. NBC_00252. The sequence goes on from NZ_CP108087.1 coordinate 6,942,582, forward strand.
CGACAGCCTCCGCATCCTGGTCCGCGCGCTCCTGTGGGGCGTCCTCCTCTTCGCCCTGGGCTTCGTCCCCTTCATCGGCCAGACGGTCATCCCGGTGATCGGCTTCTTCGTCACCGGCTTCTTCCTCACCGAGGAACTGACGGCGGTCGCCCTCCAGCGCCGGGGCGTCGACCTCCGCGCCCGCCTCACCCTCCTCCGCTCCCGCAAGACCCTCATCTGGGGCTTCGGCACCCCCCTCGGCCTCTCCTTCCTGGTCCCGTTCGTCGCGGTGTTCCTGATGCCGGGCGCGGTGGCCGGGGCGACGATGATGGCGCGGGAGCTGTTGGGGGAGGAGACCGAGGAGGGCGACAGGGAAGCGGGCGGCCCGGAGACCGGGCCCGCGTCAGTCGGCCTGTGACGCGTCCATCGCCACCGTCACCATCGCCCTGACCTGCGCGATGATGTCCACCCGGTTCCGCACGAACTCCGGATCGGTGATCGTCCCCGTCGCCGGGTCCGTGTTCCCCGCCCCGAACTGCAGGACCGGCGTGTGGATATGACCGCCCGGCAACGAGTCGTGCAGCCCGAGCCGGTCCCGTAGCAGCGTCGCCCGGTAGGCGATCTCGTTGGAGAGGTAGTTCCCACCGCCCCCGGCACGCGCCGTGGACCCCTCGGTGGGCCCGTCGGGCCGTACGACGGGATCGGTGCCGCCGGCCGGTATCTCGGTCACCTCGGTGTGGTCGTACACCGGGAACCGCCCGGTGTCGGCGGCCACGATCGCCTTGTACGGCAAGGTGGTTGACGTCCACTGCGGCTGCGAGGCCGGATCGGCGACCGGCACGGTCTCGGTCCTCGACACGTTGTCGTTGTCCGGATACCCGCCCCGCCAGGCCCCGTTGGTCCGCTCGACGTCGAACCGGCCGACCCGCCCCTGGCTCACGGTGGTGAACAGATCCACCTTCGGCAGATACGGCCGCAGCGCCCGCTCCACGCTCCCGTCCGCGAAGTCGGCCCACCGCACGGGGAACAGGGCCGTCTCGATCCGCGCGGGCCCGTCCGCGGTCCGGATCACCGTGCCGTCGAGCGCCAGCGCGGTCGCCCCGGACGGATTGGAGATCCGGATGTCCGCGTCGAGGGTGAACGGGTCGAACCCGGTCACGAGTATCCGCTTGACCCCCTTCTCGTGCGGATAGCGGATGCTGCTCTGCCCGCGCGAGGTCACCTCCAACTCGGACAGCAGAGAGGCCCGTTGCCGCTCACTGATCCCGAACCCGGGCTCCCACCCCCGCACTTCGCGGGTCATCCCCAACCGGGCCCAGTACAACGGCCGGTCGTCGTCCCGGCTCAGATCCCCGCCGGCCGGTCCGCGCCCCTGCGCCCGCGCCACGGCCCGCTGCCACAGCGCGGTCCCCTCGCGTACGACGATCCGCCGGGCCTGCGCGTAGCTGTGCGCGCCTTCCAGTGCCCGGCCGAACTCCGGTGCCACGGTGTCGAATCCGGAGTGCTCGAGGATCTCCTGGGGGACCTCCTTGTCGAGCCGCTGCTCCTCGACGGTGGGGGACAGGGCGGTGTCGGCCGCCGCCGCCCCGGTACCGGGCGCGGAGAAACCGGCCAACAGGGCAAGTCCGAGGATGCTGGTCCGAACGCGTATGACGTTCAAGGTCGTTGATGCCTTCCGTCGCAGTGGGGTGCGGTGCGGGTCGGCGGCAGTATCGCCTGACGGGTGTGGTCTACGCCACGGGTGGGACCGACGATCCGTACCGCCCGGCCTCCTCCGCCAGCACCCCGAGGAACGCCTCCGTCGCCGCCGACAGCGCCCGCCCCCGCACCGTCGCCGCGTACACCGCCCGCGCCGGAGCGCCCTCGTCAAGGACCGGCAGCAGTGCGAGGTCCGGGCGGACGGCGTCGGCCGCGAGGGACGGCACCAGGGTGACGCCGAGGCCGGCGGCGACGTAGCCCTCCTTCGCGGTCCACTCGGCGACGACATGCGCGATGCGCGGCCGGAACCCCTGCCGCAGGGCCGCGTCGAGGAGGGTGCCCTCGGGGCGGGGGCTGCCCGATATCCAGTCGGCGTCGGCGAGTTGGGAGAGGCGGACGGGGCCCTGGCCCGCCAGGGGGTGGTCGGCCGGTACGGCGACGTAGAGCGACTCGTCGAGGAGGTGGTGGAGTTCGTAGGTGTCGAGCGGTGCCCGTCCCGTCGTGGAGACGATCGCCAGGTCCAGGTGTCCGGACGTCAGCCGGTCCAGGAGGCGCGGGGTGAGGCCCTCCTCGCGGGAGAGCCGTACCCCCGGATGCCGGGTCCGGAAGGTCGCCAGGGCGCGCGGCACCAGCGCCGAGTCCGCCGTCGCGAACGCCCCGAACCGGACCCGCCCACCGGCCACTTCACGCAACGCCATCAGCTCACGGACCGCCCCGTGCAGGGACTCGGCCACCGCCTCGGCGTACGGTACGAGCACCCGCCCCGCCTCCGTGAGCCGCACCCCCCTCGGCAGCCGGTCGAACAACGGCGCCCCGCCGAGGGCCAGTTCCAGCGAGGAGATCTGCCGGGACACCGCCGACTGGGTCCAGCCGAGCGCCCGCGCGGTCACCGTGAACGAGCCGGTCCCGGCGACCGCGAGGAACACCCGCAGCCAGACGGTGGAGAGGTCGGGGAGGGAGCCGTTCGCCGAACTGCCATGCTGGTTGGGCATGTCACCCATGCTAGACATTCGCTTGTCGCACCGCGGGGCCGGACCTAGCGTCGGCGCCATGCAGATCACCCTGGACGACCCGGCTTCCGCGCCCCGGCCCCTGAGCCCCTACTACTCCCAGGTCGCCCGTGTCGAACACGCCGACGGGAGCGCCCTGTTGTTCCTCTCGGGCCAGATCGCGGAGGGTGCCACCCTCGCCGAGCAGAGCCGCGGCGTCTTCGAGACCATCGACGCCCTCCTCGGGGCCCACGGCGCGACGCTCGCCGACATCATCAACATCCGCACCTACCTGACCGACATCAACGCCCTCGCCGAATACGGCGCCGTACGAAGGGAGTTCCTCACCGGGACCCCGCCCACCAGCATGACCTTCGAGGTGTCGCGGCTGTTCCGGGCGGAGGCGCTCATCGAGGTGGAAGTCGTGGCCGCCGTCCCCGGGACGGAGTGATCGCCTCCGGGTGATACTGCCGCCCATGAAGACAGCGAAGACAGCGAACCTCGGCGTCCTCTTCGCCATCGAGCTGGGCGCCCTGGTCGCCGTCGGGTACTGGGGGTTCACGCGGGACGTCGCCACGCCGTCGGCCTGGCTGCTCGGGATCGGCGGCCCGGTCGTGCTGGCCGTGGTGTGGGGGCTGTGCGGCTCGCCGAAGGCCAGGTACAAGGTGCGGGGGGCCGGGCGGGTCGCGTTCGAGGTGGTGTGGTTCGGGGCCGGGGTGGCCGCCCTCGTCCTCGCCGGGGCCTACGACTGGGCCCTCGTCCTCGCCCTCGTGTGCGTGGTGAGCAAGACGCTCGCCGTGGTCTGGCATCAATAGCCAAGCTGATGCGGTGAGTTGACCGGCCGTCAGCTCTCGCCCAGCAGGGCCAGGAAGTCCCTGAACGCACCCGGCATGTCCACCGACTCCGGGTCCAGCAGCCACTGGTACTGCAGGCCGTCCATCACCGCCACCAGCAGCGGGGCCGCCCGCTCGGGCGTGAGGCCGTTCGGCAGGTGGTCGCCGTACTCGGCGCGCAGGACGCCCGCCATGCTCCCCCGCACGCGGGTGTAGCGCTCGGTGAAGTAGTCCCGGGCCGGATGGCCCTCCGTGACGCTCTCGCCGAGGAGGGCGGAGAAGGTCTGGATGATCCCGGGGCGCATCGCGTTGTACTCGACCAGCGAGGCCAGGAGGTCGACGCGCCAGCGGCTGTCCGGCACCGCGTCCCACTGGTCGCGCTCCTCCAGGACGGCCACGAGCAGCGCGTCCTTCGTCGGGAAGTAGTGCAGCAGGCCCTGCTGGGTCAGGCCGACGCGCTCCGCCACCGCCGCCAGGCTCGTGCCCCGGTAGCCGCGCTCGGCGATCACCTCCAGCGCCGCCCGGACGATCTCGGCGCGCCGCTCCTCGCGCCGGGTCCTGGAGTTCGTGGCGTTCATGGCGTCACCGTACGACACCCGGCGACCGTTCACATAACAGCAAGGTTACGAAACCTACCGCTCTACAGGTAACCGATGCACGATGGAGGCACCACACGGACTCACCGTGGGCTCACCACGGACTCAACGAGGAGGCACCGGGATGGCGGGAACCCGTGAAGCGGTCGGAGCGGTTGACGCGGTCGTCGAGGCGGCACTCGGCAGGCTTGGCCTCGACGCCAAGACGCGGCTGCTCGCCGGACAGGACATGTGGTCCCTGCCCGCGCTCCCGGAGATCGGCCTGAAGTCCCTCGTCATGTCGGACGGCCCGATCGGCGTCCGCGGCGTGCGCTGGACCGCCGCCGACCCGTCCGTCGCCTTGCCGTCCCCGACCGCCCTGGCTGCCAGCTGGGACCCCGAACTCGCCCACCGGGCGGGCGTGTTGCTCGCTCAGGAGGCCCGTCGCAAGGGCGTCCACGTGCTCCTCGCGCCGACCGTCAACCTGCACCGCTCCCCGCTCGGCGGCCGGCACTTCGAGGCGTACAGCGAGGACCCGTACCTCACCGGGCGGATCGGCGCCGGGTATGTAACCGGCGTACAGGCGGGCGGAGTCGGCACCACCGTCAAGCACTTCGTCGCCAACGACGCCGAGACCGACCGCTTCACCGTGAACAACCTGATCTCCCAACGCGCCCTGCGCGAGCTGTACTTGGCCCCCTTCGAGCACATCGTCGAGAACGCCCACCCCTGGGGCATCATGACCGCGTACAACACGGTCAACGGCACCACGATGAGCGAGCACCGCTATCTGGTGAACGAGGTCCTGCGCGGCGAATGGGGCTTCGACGGCTTCAACGTCTCCGACTGGACCGCCGCCCGCTCCACCGTCGGCACCATCGAGGGCGGCCTCGACGTCGCCATGCCCGGCCCGAAGACCGTCTACGGCGAGGCCCTCGCGCAGGCCGTGCGCGACGGCGAGGTCGAGGAGGCCGCCGTCGACGCCGCCGTACGGAACGTGCTGCGGCTCGCCGCCCGTGTCGGCATCCTGGACGGCACCGAGCCGGTTGTCGCGGAGGACCGGCTCCCGTCCCCCGTCGACGGAGAGGCACTCGCCCGCGAGATCGCCCGCCGCTCCTTCGTCCTCGTCCGGAACGAGAACGACGCCCTGCCGCTACGGCCCGGCGGCACCGTCGCGCTCCTCGGCGCCGCCGCCCGCGACGCCCGCGTCCTCGGCGGCGGTTCCGCCATCGTCTTCCCGCCGCACGTCGTCTCCCCGCTCGACGGCCTCACCGCCGCCCTCCCCGAAGGCGCCCTCACCTACGCGGTCGGCGCCGATCCGAACACCGAACTCGCCGACGCCGACAAGGGGTTCGCGCTGCGCGCCGTCTGCCGCGATGCGGCGGGCCAGGTCATCGGCAGCGCCGACGCACCCAGCGGACAGCTCCGGTGGATGGGTGACGACCTCCCCGAGGGCGTCACCCACGACACCCTCCACACCGTCGAACTCGTCGGCACCTTCACCCCGCGCGACACCGGTGAACACACCTTCGGCATCAAGGGACTCGGCGCCTTCACCCTCGCCGTCGGCGGCACGACGTACTACGACGACGTCCAACGCCCCATCAAGGAGGACCCGTTCGGCTCCTTCTTCGGCTCGCCCGAACCCCGCGCCCGCGTCGAACTCACCGCCGGCACCCCGGTCGAGGTGTCCCTGACCTACGTCGTGAGCTTCGCCGAGAACCGCGACCTCAAGGTCGTCGGCTTCACCCTCGTCCACCAGGAACCGCAGCGCGACCCCGACGAACTGATCGCCGAAGCCGTCGAGTCGGCCCGCGCCGCCGACACCGCCGTCGTCGTGGTCGCCACCACCGAACGCGTCGAGTCCGAGGGCTACGACCGCACGGACCTGCGACTCCCGGGCCGCCAGGACGACTTGGTGCACGCCGTCGCCGCCGCCAACCCGAACACCGTGGTGATCGTCAACGCCGGCTCCCCGGTCGAACTGCCCTGGCGCGACGAGGTCGCCGCCGTGCTGCTCGGCTGGTTCCCCGGCCAGGAGGGCGGCGCCGCCCTCGCCGACGTCCTCACCGGCGCCCATGAACCCGGCGGCCGCCTCCCCACCACCTGGGGCTCCCTGACCGACGCCCCGGTCACCCAGGTCACCCCGGAGAACGGCGAACTCCCGTACACCGAGGGCGTGTTCATCGGCTACCGCGCCTGGGAGAAGGAGGGCCGCACCCCGTCGTACCCCTTCGGACACGGCCTCGGCTACACCGACTGGAGCTACGACGCCGTCGAGGCGGACGGTACGTCCGTCACCGTGCGGATCACCAACTCCGGTGCCCGGCACGGCCGTGAGGTCGTCCAGGTCTATCTGGCCCCCGTCGAGACCGACCCGGAGCGTCCCGCCCGCTGGCTGGCCGGCTTCGCCGGGGTCGAGGCCGGCCCCGGCGAGAGCGTCGACGTGGTGCTCGAACTTCCGCGCCGATCTTTCGAGATGTGGGATGAGACGGCGAACGCGTGGGCATTTGTAAAGGGTTCGTACGAGATCCAGGCCGGGCGCTCGATCACCGACCGCAGGGTCGCGACGACGATTAACGTCTGATCCGGGACGCCGTCCCCTCAGACAGCCCCGGTCCGGGACCTGACCCCTGGACCGGGGCTCATTTCATACCCGCGCCCGCCGCCCGGACCCGCGCACACCCGACCCGCTCAGCGTGCCGAGAAGCCGTACACCGTCTCCGACCGGTACGTCCGCCCCGGGCGCAGCTGGGTGCTCGGGAACTCCGGCCGGTTCGGGGAGTCCGGGAAGTGCTGGGTCTCCAGGGCGATCCCGGCGCCCGGGGTGAAGGGGTCCTCCAGGTAGTCCGCCGTGTAGAGCTGGATGCCCGGCTCGGTCGTCGCCACCGTCAACACCCGCCCGGATGCCGGGTCGTGGAGCTCGGCGATCTCGACGGGGGCTTCGGTGAGGCCCTTGTCGAGCACGAAGTTGTGGTCGTAGTCCGCGCCGACCTTCCGCGCCTCACGGAAGTCGAAGCGCGTGCCCGTGACGTCGTCCAGCGCGCCGGTCGGGATCAGATCGGCGTCGACCGGCGTGAACCGCGAGGCGGCGAGCCGCAGTTCATGACCGCCCGCGGTGCCGCTGCCGGTGCCGCCGAGGTTGAAGTAGCTGTGGTTCGTGAGGTTCACGATCGTCGGCGCGTCCGTCGTCGCCTCGTAGACGAACCGCAGCGCGCCCGCCGCGTCCAGCGTGTAGGTCGCCGAGACGACGAGCCGCCCCGGGAAGCCCTCCTCGCCGTGCGCGCTGACCCGGCTGAGCCGCAGCCCGTGCTCGACCGGCTCGACATCCCACACACGCTTGTCGAAGCCGCGCTCGCCGCCGTGCAGGGAGTTCGGCGCGTTGTTCTGCGCCAGCGAGTAGGTGACCCCGTCCAGCGGGAAACGGCCGCCCGCGATCCGGTTCGCGTACCGGCCCACCAATGCCCCGAGATACGGCTCGGGATGGGCGAGATAGCCGTCCAGGTCCGCGAACCCGAGCACCACGTCGGCCACCTGGCCCGCCCGGTCCGGCACCTCCACCGACTGCACGATCCCGCCGTACGACAGCACCCGCACCCGCACGCCCGCCCGCTCCAGCGTCCAGCGGTGCACCGGCGTGCCGTCGGGGAGTGTGCCGAAAAGTTCGCTCATGAGGGAAACCCTAGGTCACGGGTGTGCGTGCGGTGACGTGGCGGTAGGCGATCTCGGCGAGCCGCGCCTGGCCGTCCGTGCTCGGGTGGAACCAGTCCCAGTGGCTCAACTGGTCCGTCCCGAAGCGGTAGTCGTAGACCGCGCCCCCGTCGAAACGGCACCGGTCGTCCGTCGCGCACACCTCCTTCAGCACCGTGTTGTACGCCTCCACCCGGTCCTGCACCGTGTCCCGCCGCTCGGTCGCCGCCGAGTCCAGGGCGTCCGCGTCGGCCAGCATCGAGGGGCAGATGCCCAGCTTCCAGATCTGCTTGCCCAGCGGGTTGGTCCGCCCCTGTGACCAGAGCCGCTTGAGATTCGGCACGCTGGAGACGTAGACCTGCGTCTTCGGCAGTGACCTGCGCAGGGTCTTCAGCGAGGTCTCGAAGCCGGTGCGGAAGTCGGCGACGGAGGTCATCGCCGCCGTCGAGGCCGCGCAGGCGTCGTTGGCCCCCACCATCACCGTGACCAACTGCGGCTTGCGCGTGACCGCTTGCCCGATCTGCGCGGGCAGGTCGGCCATCCGCGCGCCGGTCTCCGCGTAGTTCCAACTGCGCTGCTGCGCGCCCGTCCTGCCCAGCAGCCGTACGGCGAGGCTGTCGACCGAGGCCGAACTGCCCGTCGCCCACGAGACCTCCGGGCAGTCGGACAGGACCGTACAGGCGTCGAAACCGCGGGTGATGGAGTCGCCGACCGCCGCGACCGAGGACGGGCTGCGGTCCCACAGCGGGGTGGGGGAGGGCTTCGCCTTCGCCGCCGTACCGCTCTTGCTGTGCGGGCCCGTCGAACCGCCGCCGGCGTCACAGCCGGCGGCGCCCAGGACGGCCGCCGCCGTGACGGCGAGCACGGCTCGTGAACGGTGGCGTCGGAATCGCATGCCTGGCCCAGCCCCTTGGTGTCGTGTCACATCTCAACCCATAACAACGCGCGAGGGTTCCCGAACGTGTGCGATGCAACGCCTCACCCCCGTACAAGCGTCCCCATGGGTGAATGGCGGGGTTTCCTGGCAGTGGGACGGACGGTACGTCACACTCCGCGCCCCGCCGCACGGTAGCCTCGCCCTCAACATGGCTGCGCTGCCGCCGCCGTTTGCCAGCCCGCAAGATGCCCCGCTCTGTCCGGAGGTCCCGGTGACGACACGTGGAGTTCTGTACGTGCACTCCGCGCCGCGCGCGCTGTGCCCGCACGTCGAGTGGGCCGTCGCCGGGGTGCTCGGCACACGCGTCAGCCTCGACTGGATCCGACAGCCCGCGGCCCCCGGAACCTGGCGCTCCGAATTCTCCTGGCAGGCGGAAGTGGGCACGGCCTCCAAGCTGGCCTCGGCCCTCCGCGGCTGGCACCTCCTCCGCTTCGAGGTGACCGCCGAACCCTGCCCCACCGCCGAGGGCGAGCGCTACAGCTGCACCCCCGACCTCGGCATCTACCACGCCGTCACCGGCATCCACGGCGACATCCTCATCCCGGAGGACCGCCTCCGTGCGGCCCTGACGAGGTCTCAACAGGGCGAAACAGACCTGGAAGCAGAGATCGCCAAACTCCTGGGCAAGCCGTGGGACGACGAGCTGGAGCCGTTCCGCTACGCGGGCGAGGGAGCTCCGGTGCGCTGGCTGCACCAGGTGGTGTGATGTTTTTAGGGGCGCGGGGAACTGCGCGACCAGCCCCCACCGGCCGATAGCCGAAAAACAACGTGTGGCCCGCCCCCCAAACCCAGGGAGCGGGCCACACGCCGTTCAGCGAATGTCTCAGACCGTCCGGAACGCCAGCACCACGTTGTGCCCACCGAACCCGAACGAGTCGTTCAGCGCGGCGATACGCCCCTCGACCGGCAGCTTACGAGCCTCCCCGCGGACGACATCCGCGTTGGCCTCCGCCTCGGGGTCGAGGTTCTCGACGTTGATGGTCGGCGGCGCGATCCGGTTGTACAGCGCGAGCACGGTCGCGACGGACTCGACACCACCCGCCCCACCCAGCAGATGCCCGGTCATGGACTTCGTGGCCGAGACGGCCATGTGGTCCGCGTCGTCACCGAACACCTTGCGCAACGCCTTGAGCTCGGCCACGTCACCCGCGGGCGTCGACGTGGCGTGCGCGTTCACGTGCACGATCTCCGCCGGGTCGAGATCGGTGTTGTCGAGCAGGTTCTGCAGGGCGTGGGAGATGCCACGCCCCTCCGGCTCCGGCTGCACGATGTCGTGGCCGTCGGCCGAGATGCCCTGGCCGACCGCCTCGGCGTACACCCGGGCACCGCGCTTCGCGGCGTGCTCGGCGGACTCCAGGACGAGGACGCCCGCGCCCTCACCGAGGACGAAGCCGTCGCGGCCGGTGTCGTAGGGACGCGAGGCGCCCTGCGGGTCGTCGTTGTTCTTGGACATCGCCATCATGTTGCCGAACGCGGCGATGGGCAGCGGGTGGATCGCCGCCTCCGTGCCACCCGCGACGACGACGTCGGCGCGGCCGGTGCGGATCATCTCGATGGCGTAGCCGATGGCCTCGGCGCCGGAGGCGCACGCGGAGACCGGCGTGTGCACGCCCGCGCGGGCGCCCACGAGCAGCCCCACGTTGGCGGACGGGCCGTTCGGCATCAGCATGGGGACGGTGTGCGGGGAGACGCGGCGGACGCCCTTCTCCTTCAGCACGTCGTACTGGTCGAGCAGGGTCGTCACACCGCCGATGCCGGAGGCGATGACGGTGCCGAGCCGGTCGGGGTCGACGGACGTGTCCTCACCGGCCTTGTCGGTGAAACCGGCGTCGGCCCACGCCTCCTGAGCCGCGATCAGCGCGAACTGCGCCGAGCGGTCCAGCCGGCGGGCCTGCGGACGCGGGATGACCTCCGAGGGCTCCACGGCGATCTGCGCGGCGATACGGACCGCCTGCTCGGCGGCCCACTCCTGCTCCAGGGGCTTGACGCCGGACTTGCCGGCGACCAGACCCTCCCAGGTAGAGGCTGCGTCGCCACCCAGCGGTGTGGTTGCGCCGATACCGGTGACGACCACGGTGCGATTGGTCGGGCTCACGGGAAATCTTTCTCCAACGGTACGAGGATTAAGCGGCGCCACCGCCGGGTGGCGGGGCCATGCAGCCGGGCCTATGAGGTGGCTAGGGCCCGGTGGTCCGGGCCCGAGACGTGGCTCAGGCCTGGTGCTCGAGGATGTAGGTGGTCGCGTCGCCGACCGTCTTGAGGTTCTTGACGTCCTCGTCGGGGATCTTGACGTCGAAGCGCTCTTCGGCGGCGACGACGACCTCGACCATGGACAGCGAGTCGACGTCCAGGTCGTCGGTGAAGGACTTGTCCAGCTGGACGTCCTCAACCGGGATGCCGGCGATCTCGTTCACGATGTCGGCGAGACCGGCGACGATCTCTTCCTGAGTGGCGGCCATGTCAGGCGCTCCTTCTTTGTGATCCAGAGGGTGTGGCGGTGCCCCGCCGCGGCAGCGGCAGGTAGGTGCGACCATGCCGGATCCGATGATGATCCGGCACGGAGTGCCTAGGGGAGGGTAACGACCGTCGCGGCGTACACGAGACCCGCCCCGAAGCCGATGACGAGCGCGGTGTCGCCGCTCTTGGCCTCGCCGGTCGCCAGAAGCCGCTCCATAGCGAGCGGAATCGAGGCGGCCGAGGTGTTGCCGGTGGTGCGTACGTCACGCGCGACCGTGACGTGCTCCGGCAGTTTCAGCGTCTTCACCATCGAGTCGATGATCCGCTCGTTGGCCTGGTGAGGAATGAAGACATCCAGGTCGTCCGGGGTGATCCCGGCCGCGTCCAGCGCCTGCTGGGCGACCTTCGCCATCTCGAACACGGCCCAGCGGAAGACCGCTTGGCCCTCCTGCGTGATCGCAGGGAACTTGCCCGTGCTGTCGTACTCGGTCCACGGCACGGTCTGCTTGATGGTCTCGGACTTGTCGCCCTCCGAGCCCCACACGGTCGGACCGATGTGCGGTTCCTTCGCGGGTCCGACGACGACCGCGCCCGCGCCGTCACCGAACAGGAAGGCCGTCGCGCGGTCCTCCAGGTCGGTCAGGTCGGACAGCCGCTCCACGCCGATGACGAGCACGTACTCCGCGCTGCCCTCGACGATCATGCCCTTCGCGAGCGTCAGGCCGTAGCCGAAGCCCGCGCAACCCGCCGAGATGTCGAACGCGGCGGCCTTGTCCGTGCCCAGCTTGTCGGCGATCTCCGTCGCCACGGCCGGGGTCTGCTTGAAGTGCGAGACCGTGGAGACGATCACGCCGCCGATCTGCTCGGCGGAGATGCCCGCGTCCGCGATGGCCTTGCCGGACGCCTCAAGGGACATCGCGGCGACGGTCTCCTCGTCGTTCGCCCAGTGCCGGGTCTCGATGCCCGAACGGGAGCGGATCCATTCGTCAGACGAGTCGATCGTCTCCAGGATCACCTCGTTCGGGACGACCCGGACCGGACGGTAACCGCCCACGCCGAGGATGCGCGCGTACGGTGCGCCCTTGCTCGGCTTGATCTTCGTCGACATGTTCCTACGGCTCCTTCTTCAGGCGTTGGCGTGCTCTGCGATGAGCTCGCGGGCCGCGTCGAGGTCGTCGGGGGTCTTCAGGGCCAGCGTCTTGACGCCCGGCAGGGCGCGCTTGGCGAGGCCGGTCAGGGTGCCGCCGGGGCACACCTCCAGGAGGGCGGTGACGCCCAGCTCCTTGAAGGTCTCCATGCACAGGTCCCAGCGGACCGGGTTGGCGACCTGGCCGACCAGCCGGTCCAGCACCTCGGCACCGGTGGCGACGGCCCGGCCGTCCTTGTTCGAGACGTACGTGATCGTCGGGTCGGCGGGCGTCAGCTCCAGCGCGGCCTTGGCGAGCGTGTCGACCGCCGGGGCCATGTGCCGGGTGTGGAACGCGCCGGCCACCTTCAGGGCCACGACCCGTCGGACGCCCTCGGGCTTGTCGGCCTCCAGGGCGGCGAGCTGCTCCATCGTGCCGGCGGCCACGATCTGGCCCGCGCCGTTCACATTGGCCGGGGTCAGACCGAGCTTCTCCAGGTGCGCGACCGTGGTGTCCGGGTCGCCGCCGAGCAGCGCGGACATGCCGGTCGCGGTGATCGCGGCGGCCTCGGCCATCGCCAGACCGCGCTTGCGCACGAGGGTCAGGGCGGCCGTGTCGTCCAGGACGCCCGCGAGGACGGCGGCGGTGATCTCGCCGACGCTGTGACCGGCGACGGCACCCGGGGTCACGTCACCGAGGGCCGCGGCGGAGACCAGTCCGGCGGCGACGAGCAGCGGCTGGGCGACGGCGGTGTCACGGATCTCGTCCGCGTCGGCGTCCGTGCCGTAGTGCACCAGGTCGAGGTCGACGGCGGCCGAGAGGGCACGCAGACGGTCCTCGACACCGGGGAGGTCGAGCCAGGGGGTCAGGAAGCCGGGCGTCTGGGCGCCCTGGCCGGGAGCGACGAGTACGAGCACTCTCACACTCTCTCTTGGGGACGGGCACGGCCGCCCGTGGGGACAGGGACGAAGAACGGGAAGGGGTTTTGTGGGGCCCCGACAAAAGGTTAGTTCTGGGGATCTCCATCAGCCAGACGCCCCAGGATCAGCGCGATCCGCAACGTGAACGCGGAGCGTACATCCGACGGCGACCAGCCGGTGACGTCAGTCACACGTCGAAGCCGGTAGCGCACGGTGTTGGGATGCACGAACAGCATGCGCGCGGCACCTTCGAGGCTACTCGCCTGCTCCAGATAGACACTCAGTGTCTCGAGGAGCGCGGACCCGGCCTCCTCCAGCGGTCTGTAGATCTCCTCCACCAACTGGTCCCGGGCGCTGGGGTCTCCGGCCATCGCGCGTTCCGGAAGCAGGTCGTCCGCCAGTACCGGGCGCGGGGCGTCCTGCCAGGCGGAACACGCTTTGAGCCCGGCGGCGGCGGCCTGCGCGGAGCGGGTGGCGGCGAGCAGGTCGGGCACGATGGGCCCGGCCACGACGGGTCCCGCCGCGTACGGCCCGATCAGCGACTTGGCGACGGCGAGCGGGTTGTCGCTCCCGCCGGCGATGACGACGAGCCGGTCCCCGAGCACCCCGGTGAGCACCTGGAGCTTGGCGTGCCGGGCGGCCCGCCGGATCGCCTCCACGGTCAGCTCACTGTCCCCGTCGGGCGCGGTCCCCAGCACCACACACACGTGCTCGGGCGAGTTCCACCCCAGCGCGGCGGCCCGGGACACGGCACCCTCGTCGGCCTCCCCGCTCAGCACGGCGTTCACGACGAGCGACTCCAGCCGGGCGTCCCACGCGCCGCGTGCCTCGGCGGCCTGCGCGTACACCTGGGCGGTCGCGAAGGCGATCTCGCGGGCGTAGACGAGGAGCGCCTCGCGCAGTACGGACTCGTCGCCCGGGGCGGCCACCTCGTCGATGGCGGACTCCATGACCTCGATCGTCGTCCGCACCATCTCGACGGTCTGGCGCAGCGTGATGGCCCGGGTCAGCTCGCGCGGGGCGGTGCCGAACACATCGGTGGAGATGGCCTGCGGGGCGTCGGGATGCCGGAACCACTCGGTGAACGCGGCGATACCGGCCTGCGCGACCAGCCCGATCCAGGAACGGTTCTCCGGTGGCATCGCCCGGTACCACGGCAGCGTCTCGTCCATGCGCGCGATGGCCTGGGCGGCGAGACTCCCGGACGACTGCTCCAGCCGCTTCAGAGTCGCCGGGTGCGAATGGGCACGGGGTACAGGGCCTGCGGGTTTGCTGGTTTCGGGTTCGGGCACGGGGACAAGACTGCCTTATCCGGACGGGAGCGTGCGGTGGCGGGTCTCGACCGAGGTCTACCGTGGTCCGTGTGATGGACGTACGGCGCTCCGCCGAGCGCTACCCAGGGGGTGACCCGCAGGCCGGGATCGAGTCGTGGCACGCCTTCTCCTTCGGCCCGCACTACGACCCCGACAACCTCCGATTCGGCGCGGTCATCGCCTGCAACGAGGAGCGGCTCGCACCCGGCGCCGGGTTCGACGAACACCCGCACAGCCACACGGAGATCATCACCTGGGTCGTGGAGGGCGAGCTGAGCCACCGCGACTCCACCGGCGAGCTGACCCGGGTCCGCCCCGGCGACGTCCAGCGCCTCAGCTCGGCCGCCGGCGTCCGGCACGTCGAACGCAACGACAGCGACACCCCCCTGACCTTCGTGCAGATGTGGCTGGCCCCCCTGGAACCCGGCGGCGAACCGTCGTACGAGATCGTCCGTGGCATCGCCGACTCCACGCCCTACGCGGTACCGGAGGCCGGCGCGATGCTCCACGTCCGCCGCCTGATCCCCGGCGAACGCACGGCCGTACCGGACGCGGTGCAGGTGTACGTCCATGTCGTGCGCGGTGAAGTGCGGCTGGGCGGGGGGAAGTTGGGGCCGGGGGACGCGGCGCGGGTCACGGATGCGCGGGAGCTGGTGGTGGAGGCGGACAGCGGGGCCGAGTTGCTGATGTGGGAGATGACCGGCTGAATCCGGGAACGGTCACCGGGGTTCCTGGTCGCCGGCCAGGCGGGCCAGCTGGGCGGCGAGGCCCTGGTAGCCGGTGTTCTCCGCGCCTCGGCGCAGCCGTCGGAGATCGGGCACGGCGAGGTCGAGCTGTCGTGCGAGCCGGTCGACGTATGCCTCGACGTCGGCACGGGTGGCACGCCGACCGCCACCCAGCCGCAGGTCAAGACGCGCCAGCAGCGCGCGCTTGCGGAGATTCTCGTCCGGGCACCACAGATGGAAGAAGCTGCTGCCCCGCACGGTGTACGAACCGACCCTGGTGAGCGGGATGCCGTCCGCGCCGTACGCGGACGGCGGCAGCGGGACCGAGTACGTGCCGTCTCCGCGGCGCTCCGGGCGGTGGGCTTCCAGGCCCTGCTGGGCCAGCCAGGTCTCGGCGGCACGGAGGCTCGCCTCATGGTGTTCGGCCTCCCGTTCCTCGGCCTCGATCGCCGCCATGATGCCGTCGGCCCGCTCGATCACGGCGGTGAGATCACGGTCGGGCTCGGAGCCCACCTGGCTGTAGACGAGCAGCCCGGACCGCCCGTCCTCGCGCAGCCCGCGCACGACGTGGACCGGCAGGTGGACGAGGTCCTCGCCGCCCATGCTCTGCACCTGGTCCAGCGCGACGGGCAGATTGAGCCGGTCGCGCTGCTCCCGGTCGGTCTGCGCCGCGAGCCGGGTGAGCGCCCCGTGGTCGAAGCCGGTCATGACGGACACCATCGTGAACCGCGGGAACTGCTTGCTGTTCAGCAGCTTCTGGACGGCCTCGCCCGCGAGCGGGGTCACCTTGCGTTCGTCGTAGTGGGTCCGGGGCAGGGGAGTGCAGGAGAGCGCCTCGAAGTACAGCTTGCGACGGTCCTCACGGGTGACCACATAGCGCCGGTCGTCCTGGACGGAACGCAGGCCGAGCGCGGTGAGGGCGATCCTGCCGCCGTGCTCCGCGATGTGACCGGTGCGGGTCAGGAAACGCACCGCCTGGGCGACCAGCGATTCCTCCAGGGCGAAGAACACGGCCAGTTCGGCCACGGTCGTCAGACCGCCGTACGCCAGACCGCGCTCCAGATGGCGGTCGATGAGATGGAAGTCCTCGCCCTCGGTCACCGTGGCCCGGATCTCCACCTGCCACACCGGCAGCAACAGCGCGTGCAGCCTGGTCGGCGCCAGACCCCGCTCGACGGCGGCGTCCTCCAGCACCCGTTCCGGCGGGAAGGGCATCAGCCGCTGGACGCCGTTCACACCCCGTCTCCTTCCGTCGCCGCCTTCGCCAGCAGCGCCATGACGTCCTCGTGGCTCCGGATGTCGCCGTACTGCCGCAGATGGATGTGCAGGTCCTGGGCGAGAGCGCGGAAGTCGGGGTCGTCGGCGCGCAGCAGGGTGCCCAGGTCGCCGACGAGGACGAGCTGCCGTTGGGCGCGGGTGAACGCGACGTTGGCGCGGCGGAGTTCCTTCAGGAAGCCGATGCGGCCCTGGGGGTTGCTGCGGGTGAAGCCGTAGAGGACGACTTCGCGTTCACCGCCCTGGAAGGAGTCGACCGTGCCGACCCCCTCCCTGGCGCGCTGGGCGTCGCCGATGAGCCGGGTCAGCTCGGTGACCACCGCCGAGACCTGCGCGCGATAGGGCACGATGACCGCCCAGTCGCCGCCGCGCCGGTGGTAGAACGCGGCGAGCCGGGCGAGCAGGCGGGCCTCGCAGCGGTTGAGGACGCCGGTGCGGCCGAAGGACTCGCCGGCCCGGCGGCCCGACGACTCCTGCCGCTCCCGGGCCGGCAGTTCTCCGGTGTCCACGAAGGCGATCGGGCTGCTGAACAGCGGGTCGTGGTGCGGGTGGTCGTGCTCGGTGCGCAGCCGGCCGCCGTAGAAGGCCGTCGAGACGAAGCCGGCGATCTCCACCGGCATGCGGCGCTGCAGGTTCAGCTGCACGACGTGCGAGCCCGGCAGCCCGTCGACCAGCCGTTCCAGGGCGCTCTTCGTCATCAGCGACCTCACCTCCGGCGAGGTGATGTCCTTGCCCCAGTCGGCCACTTCGGTGTCGAGGAAGGGCGGCAACTGCTTGTGGTCGCCGACCAGCACTCCCCGCCGTGCGCGGACGAGGGGGACGAGAGCGTCGGCGATGCCGATCTGCCCCGCCTCGTCGACGATCGCCAGGTCGAAGTCGATGCCGGACAGCTCCGGGCGGGACGCGGTGCCGATGCAGGTCGCGCCCACGACGTGCGCGTAGCGGATGAGTTCGGGGAGCAGCTGCTCCGACTCGGCGGCGACCGCGGCCTTCCACTCCGTCAGCAGCCGCCGCCGCTCGGCGAGCAGGGGGAGCCGCTCGCCCAACCAGCTTCTCCGCGCCCGTAGGTGACTGTGCGCGGCCCTGACGTCGTCGGTCCGCTCCAGTGGAGGCAGCGGCTCCAAGGCGGCGATGGCCGCGGTGGCCAGGTCCGCGGCGTCGTACGCCTTGTGCTGACAGTCGGCGCGGTGCGCGATCGCCTTCTGCCAGGCGTCCCGGGCCGAGCGCACGGCGGGGGCGTCGTGCGTGACCCGCTCCAGCTCCCGGTGGGTCGCGGCCAGGTCCGTGTCCAGGGCGGTGAGCGCGGCACGCAGTTCCTCGTCCCGAGCGCGCAGTCCGTCGAGCTGCCGATGCCATCGCTGTGCCAGCGGGCGGAAGAACCACCCGGCCATCCGGCCTTCTGAACGCTCGTGCGCACGCTGGTACTTGGGCTCCGCCCGCTCGATGCGCCGTACGACCTCGTTCCGCGCGTCCTGGTCGTGCTCCCGTTGGGTGGTCAGGGCGTTCAGCCGCTCCTGCACGGGGCCGCCGGCCATGGCTCGGGCGGAGGTCACTCCTGCCGCCGCCGCCATCTCCTCCGTCATCAGCCGGTCGAGCCGCTCGAGCACCCGCGCCAGCTCGTCGGTCCAGGCCTGCGCGGGTTCCACCTGCGCGTATGCCGTCACACGCTGGGCCATGACCTGGGATATCTCCCCGGTCAGGTCGCCGATCTGCTGCTCCAGCAGGTAGGGGCGACCGTCCTGGGACACCTTGCCGTCGTTGCCCACGCGTATCACCACCAGGTCGCGCGGCAGTTTCGCCAGGACGTTGTCCACGGCCCGGTTGGTGTGCGAGGTGACCAGCACCCGGCCGCTCGCGTCGTCGTCGGTCCGGCCGCCCGCGCGACCGGTCGCGCAGGCGTGGGCGATCTGCGTGATGGTGCGGGTCTTGCCGGTGCCGGGCGGCCCCAGGACGACCAGGACGTCCTCGGTGGCCAGGGCCTTGCGGAACGCCGTCAGCTGGTCGGGGTCCAGGGCTTCGCCGGGGGTCACGGGCGCGGGGCGCAGGGGCCGCACCCGGTGCTCGACCATCGCGGGCAGCAGCAGGGGGTTGCCCGCCCGGCCGGATCCGAGCAGCGTCAGGGCCTCCCGCTGCTTGTCGAACACGACGGAACTCGGCGTCTCGGCCAGCTCGCCCTGCCGGGGGATGTGGTCCCACGACACCGGCTGGTCGAAACGGACGGTCACGGAGCGGCCGTCCCCGCGTGTCACCTGGCCCCGCATCTCCTCCTCGCCGCGCACTTCGACGAAGGTGCCTTCCCTGGGCAGCTCGGACTCGGCGAGCCGGAACTCGTACATCGCGTGGCGGCCGTGGCGCTGGCCGCCGGTCGAGGTGACCTCGGCGTACGGGTACGGGCCGCCGCGCCGCTCCTCCCGGGTGGTGATCCGCTGGGTGGCGTCGACGAGTCGACCGACCGAGTCGAGGAACGCGGTCTGGGCGGGGTCGGGCGCGGAGCTCTCCCGGTGCTCGGTGCTCACGGTGCCGAGGCGCCGCCAGGCTTTTCGCAGCTGCTCCCAGCCCGCGTCGGCGCCCTGCGGTATGGCGCGGACGCCGAACACCACCTGCCATCCGGGCGGCCGGACCAGCAGGCTGGACTTGGCGAGTTCGTTGTGGTCGCGCAGCCGAACCGGATCGACGGCACTGATGAAGTACCCCGTCCTGCGGTCCGTCGGATACAGCCGCAGCCGGTAGGTGGACGTGTGCACCAGCAGGCTCGCGTCGCGTCTGCCGCCGCCGTCGTCGATCCGGGCCGGCACACCGTTGCCGAGGGCGTTCAGGTCCCGGGCGAGCTGTTCGACGGCGGGCAGCACGGGGTGGATCCGGGACTTGTCGCGCAGCTGCTTGTCCAGGGAGTTGCCGGGCACGAGCACCAGGGGACTCGCCAGGCGAAGGGTGGAGAACGTCACGTGGGCGCTCACCGCTCCTCTCGGGCCGGATCGGCGAGGCTCTCGCTCAGGGAACGCAGCGCCTTGACCAGCTCGGGCAGACCGGGACGGGCCCGAGGATCGGGGGAGAGCGCGGCGTCGACGGTCTCGACACCGGGGGAGGGACACCCGGTGAGCCGGGGGAGCGCGGAGGGCATCCCCGGCACCGGCGGGGACCCGGTGAGCACATGGTGGACGAGCGCACCCAATCGGTAGACGTCCGTGGCCGCGCCGTGTTCGCCGGCCCGTCCGCGGTGGCCGCGCCGCTGCTCCGGGGCCTGGTACGGGCCGGGTGCCTCGCCGGGCACGGGTGCGGTCGTGGCCAGGCCGAGATCGCGCGGGAGCAGGCGGCCGTCGTCGTCCTGAATCAGCGCGGTCGGCTCCAGCATGCGGTGGGCCGACCCCAGTTCATGGAGCCTGCCGAGAATCCCGCACGAGGCCTCCAGACCGCGCAGCACGCGGTACGACTCCCACGCGCCGAGCCTCTCGACGCCCTCCGGCAGGACCTCGGCGAGGGTGTCGCACGGGGTCCGGGACCGCCGGGTCAGCGGCCACGCCAGGGCGAGGGTCGCCGTATCGCCCTGCCGGACGTGGTGGACGACGCCCGGCCCCCGCTTCAACCGCCGCAGCAGGTCGCGCTCGTCCGACAGCGCGCGCAGCGCCGCTTCGGCCACCGGACCGCCGTACGGCGTCACGATCTGTCTGAGCCACACGAAGCGCGCGGGCCGATCGGGCCCGAGCACCCGGGCGAGCGCCTGGCGCCGGGTGACGGTGTGGTCGGGCGACACGGTCTCGGTGGGCGGGGCGCCCGGGCCGTGGTGGAGCAGACACTTCGTTCCGTCCACCGTGACGACGGCTCCGTCGCGCCAGCCGGCGGTGTCGCGGGGCGCGACGGCCTCTCGGGACACGAGCAGGACGGCGGGTGTCCGCGGCGGCGCGGGCGGCTCGGGACGGGGCCGGGGGACGGGCAGTTCCCGAAGGATCCGCACGGCGACGGCGGCCGCGTTCCGGGCGGCCACCGGCTGGGTGCCCTTCGCGTCCGCGACCGCTTTGCGGCCGTCCGCGAAGTCGCTGATCCCGCGGACGGCGAGCACGGGTATGTCGCTGAGCTGCGCGGCCTGCGCCATCCCGGCGCTCTCCATGTCGATGGCCACCGCGTCGTTGTAGCTCCGGTCGATCAGGTCCGCCAGCGGGGAGGTCCGTGAGTTCAGTACGACGTCCCCGGAGACCAAGGGCTTGAAGTGGGTGCCCGGGCTGTCGCGCAGGGCTCGGCGGACCCGCTGTTCCACGCCGTGCCGCATCTCCCAGGCACGGGGGCGGGCGCGGAAGGCGTCGTCGCTCTCCTTGCCGCCGTGGTACAGGTAGATCTTGCTGGCCACGACCACGTCCCCCAGGGCGACTTCGGCGCGGAGGGAGCCGGCGACCCCGACGAAGAACACCGCGGTCGGCTGGAAGTACGCGATCGCCCGCTCGGTGTGCGCCGCCGAGCCGCTGTTGCCCTCCCCGATCTCGACGACCGCCACGCGCCACGGCAGCCCGGGCACCCGGCCGACGTCGAACAGGGTTTCCTGCGGGTGCACTTCCACCTGGACGTCCGTCAACTGCTCACGTACAGCCAGGGATTCGAGCGGTAATGCCGTCAGGACGACGACCGTGGGGGTCGCGTGAGACGTTCCCTCCAACGGGACACCTCGCCGTTCCTCGTGAGACAAATGGCCGGGGCCGCAAGGGAGTTCACTTTAGCGAGCGCGGCACGTCACGGGTGAGGAGTGCTCAGATCTCGGCCAGCACCGCGTCCGTGAACGGCGGCCACGCCTCGACCGCCCACGGCCCGAACGCCCGGTCCGTCAGGGCGACGCAGGCCGCGCCCGCCACCGGGTCGACCCACAGGAACGTGCCGGACTGGCCGAAGTGGCCGAAGGTGCGTGGAGAGGACGAACTGCCCGTCCAGTGGGGGGACTTGGAGTCGCGGATCTCCAGGCCGAGGCCCCAGTCGTTGGGGTTCTGGTGGCCGTAGCCGGGGAGGACGCCCTTGGTGCCGGGGTACTGGACCGTCATCGCCTCGGCGACCGTGCGGGGGTCGAGGAGCCGGGGCGCCTGGAGTTCGGCGGCGAAGCGGACGAGGTCGTCGACCGTCGAGACGCCGTCCTTCGCGGGGGAGCCGTCCAGCGAGGTGGACGTCATGCCGAGGGGGTCGAGGACCGCCTGGCGCAGGTACTCCGCGAACGGGATCTCCGTCGCCTTCGCCACGTGGTCGCCGAGCTGCTCGAAGCCCGCGTTCGAGTACAGGCGGCGCTGGCCGGGCGGGGCCGTCACGCGGTGTTCGTCGAAGGCCAGGCCCGAGGTGTGGGCGAGGAGGTGGCGGACCGTGGCGCCGGGCGGGCCCGCCGGTTCGTCCAGCTCGATCGCGCCCTCCTCGTACGCCACCAGGGCGGCGTACGCCGCGAGCGGCTTGGTGACCGAGGCGAGCGGGAAGCGGTGGTCGGTCGGGCCGTGGGTCCCGAGGACGGTTCCACCGGCTCGTACGACAGCCGCCGCCGCGGTCGGCACCGGCCAGTTCTCGATCAGCGCGAGGCTCTGCAAGGACATGCCATCGAGCCTAAGTGGTTCAGAGCATGAGCCCCATCATGGGGTCGGGCTTGCGCGTGAAACCGAGGGACGCGTAGAGCGGCTCGGCATCGGCGGAGGCGGTCAGGAGGACCTGGCCGGCACCGCGCTCACGGAACCACTGGAGCAGCTCCTCCATGCACGCGCGGGCGTACCCACGGCGCCGCGCGTCCGGATCGGTGGCCACGCTGAAGACGAACCCGGCCTTCCCGCGCGGGTTCCCCGCCTTCCCGATCCGGTAGTCCACCGTGCCCACGACCAGCGTGGCCAGCGCCCCCGGTCGCTCCGGATGGTCCACGACGAACGCCCCGAAGTCCTCGTCCGACGCCAGCCGCTCCCGCAGCGTCGGCAGGGACTCCGCGTGCCAGTCCGTGCCGGGGTCCGACCCGGGCAGCGCGTCGATCATCACCTGGCGCAGTCGCAGCAGCTCGGCGGCATCCTCGGGAGTTGCCCGTCGTACGAGACTCATGGTCCGTACGCTATCCAGCGCACCCCTCGCCCGTCCCGCCGATTTCTTACCGGTTCCGCTTGCTTCGAGTGCACTCCAAGGCCATAGCGTGGTGGTCATGACGGTGATGGAGACCACGGGTACCAGTACCGACAGCTGCGCGGGCCCGCCACAGGCCGAGCGGCGTCCGGACGGCGCGGACAGCTACACGATCAGCGAGGTCGTGGCCTTCACCGGGCTGACCGCGCACACCCTGCGCTGGTACGAGCGCATCGGGCTGATGCCGCACATCGACCGCTCGCACACCGGCCAGCGCCGCTACAGCAACCGCGACCTCGACTGGCTCGACCTCGTCGGCAAGCTCCGCCTGACCGGGATGCCGGTCGCCGACATGGTCCGCTACGCCGAGCTGATGCGCGAGGGCGAGCACACCTACGGTGACCGCTTCGAACTCCTGGAGGCGACCCGCAGGGACGTCATCGCCAGGATCGCCGAACTGCAGGACACCCTGGCCGTCCTCGACCGGAAGATCAACTTCTACGCCACGGCCGGCCGCGCCTACGAAAAGGAGAAGGCAGGATGACCGACACCACGATCCCGACCGCACGGCTCGGCGCGGCCGGCCCCGAGGTCGGCGTCCAGGGCCTCGGCTGCATGGGCATGAGCTTCGCCTACGGCCCCTCGGACGCCAAGCAGTCCCAGGCCGCCCTGGACCGCGCCTTCGAACTCGGCGTCACCCTGTACGACACGGCGGACGCGTACGGCGGCGGCGAGAACGAACGGTTCCTGTCGCCGTTCTTCAAGGCCCACCGCGACCAGCTCGTCATCGCCACCAAGTTCGCCCTGTCGATCCCGCCCGGCGAGCCCACCCGGCGCGTCATCCGCAACGACCGCCCGTACATCCGCCAGGCGGTCGAGGCCAGCCTCCAGCGGCTCGACATCGACGTCATCGACCTCTACTACATGCACCGCCGCGACCCGGCCGTCCCCATCGAGGACACCGTCGGCGCGATGGCGGAACTGGTGGCCGAGGGCAAGGTCAAGCACCTGGGCCTGAGCGAGGTCACCGGCGCGGAACTGCGGGCGGCGCACGCCGTCCACCCCATCGCCGCCGTGCAGTCGGAGTGGTCGCTGTTCAGCCGCGACGTCGAGATCAGCCTGGTCGGCGCCGCCGCCGAGCTGGGCGTGGCGGTCGTACCGTACTCACCGCTGGGCCGGGGCTTCCTCACCGGTTCCTTCGCCAACGCCGACCAGGACCTCACCGAGGGCGACTTCCGCCGCACCCAACCCCGCTTCACCGGCGAGAACGCGGCCGCCAACGCCACCCTCCTCGACCCGGTCCGCACCGTCGCCGAGGCCCACGAGGCGTCCCTGGGCCAGATCGCCCTCGCCTGGGTGCAGCAGCGGGCGCAGGTCCACGGCCTCCCGGTCATCCCCATCCCCGGCACCACCAAGCCGGGCCGGGTGGAGGAGAACACGGCCGCCACGAGGATCGTCCTGACGGACGACGAACTGTCCCTCCTGGAGCCGATCGCCGGCAAGGTGGCGGGCGACCGCTACGCGGACATGACGTTCACGTCGTCCAACAGGGAGTAGAAACGCCCCGAAAACGACGAGCAGCCCCCGCTACAACTCCGCCAACAACTCAGCCTTCTTCACGGCGAACTCCTCATCAGTCACCAGCCCCGACTGATGCAACTCCCCAAGATGCCGAATCCGCTCGGCGATGTCCGCAGGGTCGCGCCGCATGGCCGGCACCACGGCACTGGGGCGGGCGGTGCGAACGGCGGAGAGGACCGCTGCGGCGAAGGGCAACGACTCGTGCACGGGCCCATACCCCAGCCCGAACACCACAGCCGCCGGATCCTGATCAACAGGCAGCAGCGGCGCGGCCCCACGCAACAGCCGTAGATGCCCTTCGAAAACCTCGGGGGAGCGCCACTCGACCCCGTTCAGGTCGGCGACCGGGAAACTCTGGTCGCCGGCCTTCCACTTCGCGGACGACGCGCCGGTCCAGAACCACCGGAACGACACCGTCTTCCCGTCGAAGGACGCCTTCCCGTCGTACGCCTTGAACCGAAGCGGCACCTCGGGCGCGGCCACAAGGAACCGCTCCGCGTCCCCGTCGTGCGGCTTCAGCTGCGCCCGCAACTCGTCGGCGTAGTACTCGGCGAGAGTCTCCCGCTCGGCGGGCAGCACCAGCCGATACGGATCGCAGCTCTCCTTGAGCTGCCCCGCGGCCGCCTCCATCAACGGGTCCGCCCCCGCCCGCGGCTCCACGCGCAGCACGACCGTGCCGCGCCGGCCCGGCGCGAGCGTCACCGTCTCGATCGCCTCGAAGGGGATCCGGCGCTCGCCGAGCGCCTGGAACAGCTTGGGTGTCCGGATGCCCCGTTCGTAGCGGATGAGCACGGAGTCGGACTCGAACTCCCAGGCGGCATGAAATCCGGCCAGTACGTCACCCATGCGGCTCATCGTAGGCGGCACATGCTCCTCCGTCCCATCCCCGCGCAGACCGCACTTCCTGCTGTTTCTACGCGCGTCCGGCCGCCGAGGCGCCGGACAAACCCTCTCGACAGGTGTCACCTTCGTGCGCGCACGTCACCGAGCGGTACGCGCCAACCCCGATGTCGGCGAAGTTGGCGAGACTGTCGGTGCCGGGCGCGAAGTACCCGGTGTGGCCCTGCGCGTCCTTCGCGGCCAGCACCCGCGCGCCGAACGCGTTCGACACCGGGTCCTCGCCGTGTCCCAGACCGCCGAGCTCCATGTACGGCACGTCCTGGATCCAGTCGTTCGCGTCCCGCATCGCCCACACCCGGGCACGTGTGTGCAGGTGGGCGGCGCTGGAGGTACGCATTCCG
The DNA here is from genome assembly GCF_036187565.1 of Streptomyces sp. NBC_00252. Lineage (NCBI taxonomy): Bacteria > Bacillati > Actinomycetota > Actinomycetes > Kitasatosporales > Streptomycetaceae > Streptomyces > Streptomyces sp. NBC_00252. Next base: position 6,967,979 of record NZ_CP108087.1, read on the forward strand.
GGGCTGCCGGCCACCGCGATGTCGGTCACCCGGGCGGGCAGCTCGTGCGCGGCGACCCCGCACACCACCGAGCCGTAGCTGTGGCAGAACAGGGCGATCTGCGCGGTCCCGGGGAGGGCCCGCACCAAGGCGTTCAGCCGTACGGCGCCGGCCTCGGCGCGTCCCGCGGTGGCGGAGTCGATGCCGAGGCCGCCGGGGGCGGTGTAGTCGGCCCAGGCGATGACGGCGGTCCGCGTGCCGAGGGTGTCCGTCGCGGACTTCGCCGTGTTCTCGGCCGCGTACAGGTTCTGCGCCATGCCGACCGGTGCCGTGTAGTTCTTGTACGTCTTCTGGAAGGTCAGCAGATCGGTGTCGACTCCGGGGACGATCACCGACACGCGCTGCGCGGTGTCCAGGTCGCCGAAGACCTCGGCGATGCGGCCCGAGCCCTCGGGGTCGAAGGACAGGATGTGACGGTTCCCGGTCATCAGCGCTTCGAAGCGGTGCATGAGCCGGCCCGCCTCCTGCTTGCCGACGGGCGTCAGACGCGGGTCGTGCATGCGCTTCTTCTCGACCTTGCGCTGCTGGTCGAGGGCGATGCGGTTGGCGCGGTAGCGCAGCGAGACCGGGGCGCCGTTCATGTTGCCGACCGCGAGCGGGTAGCGGTGCGCGAGGCGCGTCCGCTGCTGCGTGGTGAGCGAGGCGAAGAACCGGGCCAGCCGGGTCGGGGAGGCGTCCGGGTCGGGCAGCTCGCGGCCGTTCACATGGCCGTGCTCCCACGCGGAGAGCGAGGTCTGGAGCGCCGTTTTCCCCGGGTGGCTGCGGACCGCGGTCCAACCGGTGGTCGCCAGCATCACGAACACCACGGCCAGCGCGAGCAGTGCGCGCCAGGCGTTCAGCGTGGGGGAGGAGTCGAAGGAAGTCACTGGGAGGACACACTAGGAGAACGAGAGGGTCTCGCGTTAACCGAGTGACGGGGATCACGTTTCAGCGGCACGTGACGAGAAACTCAGTACGACTCACTCGACACGGATCGCGCGCCAGTTCCCGGCGAGCGCCGGTCCCACCCCGTCCAGATACGCCGCGGTCAGCTCGCGCATCGCGTCGATGCTGAGGTCGTCCCCCGCGATCCACATCCGCTCCACCACCCGCATCACCCCGCCGAACACCGCCACCGCCAGCCGGGGCCGGGGATCCGTGTCCGGGTCGAGCCCCTCGCGCCGGGCGATGATCTGCGCGAGCTCCTCCTCCAGCTCCAGCGAGCGCCGCAGATGCACGGCGAGCAGCGCGGGCGTCGACTCGATCACCCGGTAGGTCCGCAGGTGCAGCTCCAGCGGTACGACCTGCTGGATCGCCTCGTTGATGGTGTCCCAACTCTCCAGCACGGCCCGGCGCAGCGCCTCCAGCGGGGCCTCCTGCGGCGGGCGGGCGCGGACCGCGCTCACGAAGTGCGTCTCGGTGAGCCGGGGCACGAAGAACGCGGCCTCCTCCTTGCTCGCGAAGTAACGGAAGAAGGTGCGCTGCGAGACGTCGACCGCCTCGGCGATCTCGTCGACCGTGGTCCGCTCGTACCCCTTGGTCGTGAACAGCTCCAGGGCCGCGCGCAGCAGCGCGTCCCGCGTGCGCGCCTTCTTGCGCTCGCGCAACGTGTCCATGCTGTTCTCCTCGCGATTGTTGACAGTCGGCGACATCTGAATCTGTTTGTCAACTGTCAGTGGCTGACATTAGCCTCGCGCGTATGACTAGTCAGACCACCATCAGCGCGACGGGGCCGGGGGACAAGGCACCAGCCGCCCCGTCCGACCCGACGCCGTCCACGGGGCTGCGCGGGCACCCGTGGTTCACCCTCATAACCGTCGCCGTCGGCGTCATGATGGTGGCCCTCGACGGCACCATCGTCGCGATCGCCAACCCGGCCATCCAGAAGGACCTCGGCGCCAGCTTCGCCGACGTCCAGTGGATCACCAACGGCTACTTCCTCGCCCTCGCGGTCTCCCTCATCACCGCGGGCAAGCTCGGTGACCGCTTCGGCCACCGCCAGACCTTCCTGATCGGCGTGACCGGCTTCGCCCTCGCGTCCGGCGCGATCGGGCTCTCGCACAGCATCGCGTTCGTCGTCACGTTCCGCGTGCTCCAGGGGCTGTTCGGGGCGCTGCTGATGCCGGCCGCGCTCGGCCTGCTGCGGGCCACCTTCCCGGCCGAGAAGCTCAACATGGCCATCGGCCTGTGGGGCATGGTCATCGGCGCCTCCACCGCGGGCGGCCCGATCCTCGGCGGCGTCCTCGTCGAGCACGTCAACTGGCAGTCGGTGTTCTTCATCAACGTGCCGGTCGGCGCCATCGCGCTGATCCTCGGCCTGCTGATCCTGCGCGACCACCGCGCGGAGAACGCGCCGCGCTCCTTCGACATCCTCGGCATCGTGCTCCTCTCCGGCGCGATGTTCTGTCTCGTCTGGGCCCTCATCAAGGCGCCGACCTGGGGCTGGGGTTCCGCCACGACCTGGACGTTCCTCGCCGTGTCGGTGCTGGGCTTCGCGTTGTTCGCGTTCTGGGAGCAGCGCGTCAAGGAACCGCTGATCCCGCTCGGCCTGTTCCGTTCGGTCCCGCTGTCCGCGGGCGTCGTCCTCATGGTCCTGATGGCGATCGCCTTCATGGGCGGCCTGTTCTTCGTGACGTTCTATCTGCAGAACGTGCACGGAATGAGCCCCATCGACGCCGGTCTCCACCTCCTCCCGCTCACCGGGATGATGATCGTCGGCTCCCCGCTCGCCGGCGCCGCGATCACCAAGCTCGGCCCGCGCATCCCGCTGGCGGGCGGCATGGCGGCGACCGCGATCGCGATGTACGGCATGTCCACCCTCACCTCGGACACCGGCAGCGGTGTCATGTCGATCTGGTTCGCCCTGCTGGGCTTCGGCCTCGCCCCGGTGATGGTCGGCGCGACCGAGGTCATCGTGGGCAACGCGCCCATGGAGCTGTCCGGTGTCGCCGGTGGTCTCCAGCAGGCCGCGATGCAGATCGGCGGCAGCCTCGGTACGGCCGTCCTCGGCGCGGTGATGGCCTCCCGCGTCGACAGCGACCTCGCCGGCAACTGGGCGGACGCGGGTCTGCCCAAGCTCACCCAGCCGCAGCAGGACGCGGCCGCCGAGGCGGTGCAGGTCGGTGTCGCCCCGGTCGCTCCGAACACGCCGGAGGCGATCGCCGCGAAGATCACGCAGGTCGCCCACGACACGTTCATCTCCGGCATGAGCCTGGCCTGCCTCGTCGCCGCCGGCGTCGCGGTGGTCGCGGTGTTCGTCGCGCTCCTCACCAAGCGCGGCGAGAACGCGGAGGCGGGCGCGGGGGCGGCCCACATCTAACCCTGATGCGGGGGGAGTTCGCCTATCAGGGTGACTCCGCTAAAGATTCCTGGCACCCGGTACGCGCCGCAGGTCACAGTGGGTCAAGTCCTCCGCAGGGCAGGGGGACGGGGTGGTCTGCGGCGCGCTGCCGGAGGGGGGCAGCGCGCAAGCAGGCTTTTTTCGCGTCGGGCGGGGTATCCGGAGGGCGTAGGCAGATCGGCCGAACTGGCATGCACGCCCAGGGAGTTGACGATGACGGGTCTCGGCAACGGAACGCGCAAATACCCCCGCTCACGTGGCCGTATGAGGTCAGGGACCGGGCCGGACCGCGCGACCCTGGGCATCATCGGACTCATCTGCGCCATCGCCGGCTTCTTCACCCTGGGCCTCCTCCTGGGCCCCGTCGCCCTGATCTGCGGCTGGCTCTCCATGGGCCGCCGCTGGACAGGCTCCCGCTCACTCCCCGCCCTGATCGCCCTGATCCTGGGCGCGATCGACACACTGGCGGCGATCATGTGGACGTTCTTCTGAGAGCTGAGTGGGGCGCGGGTGGATGTCCAACTGGGCGGGGGTCGGGCGGTGGGTGTCTGAGTGGGCGCGGGCGAATGTCCAACTGGGCGCCGACCGCGCGGCCGCTCCCTGAGTGGAGCGTGGGTGGATGTTCACCTGGGTGGAGGTCGGGCGGCGGGTGTCTGAGCGGAGCGCGGATGGACGTTCATCCACGCTGACGCCGGGCGGCCGCTCTCCGAGCGGAGGGTGAGCGGGAGCGGATGTCTTCCGACCCCGGTAGGGCACGGTCTTCCGAACTCCCGGCCCAGCGGGCGTTTCTGAGCCGAGGCGCACCAGATGTTCCCCCGACCGGAGACCAGGCAGGCCGTCCGCAGAGCCCCAGCCGAGCGGACGGCCTGAGCAGTTGGGCCCGACCGACGCCCTGCGGCACTGAGCCTGAGCTGACGGCCTGCGGAATTCGGCCCGAGCGGACGGTCTTTGCAGCGGTACACGAGCCAACGGCCTGCGGAATTGAACGCGAGCGGACGACCTGCGGACCTGGGCCCGAGCCGACTGTCCGCGAAGCGCACCCAAGCCGACAGCCTGCGGAATTGGAAGCGAGCGGACGCCCTGCGGACCTAGGACCGAGCGGACGACCTGCAGTCGGGCTGGACCGACGCCCTGCGAAGCTCAGCCTGACCCGACGGCCGGCGAACTGGCCCCGGCCGATGGCCTGCGGAATTAGGCCCGAGGGGAAGGTCTGCGCAGCGGCACCCGCGCCGACGGCCTGCGGCACTGGACCCGAACCGAGGCCCTGCGGAACAACCCCGAGCCCACACCCTGCGGTACCAGGCCCCAGCCCACGCCCTGCGCACCGGCGCCTCCCTGAGCCGCAGCCGCGCCCGAGCCGCAGCCGCCCCCGAGCCCATGCCTCCCCGAGCCGCAACCGCCCCCAAGCCCACGCCTCCCCAAGTCATAGCCGCCCCGCCCCCCCCGCCTACCGCGCCACCTCGTCCCCCATCGCCCCCGGGACCCCCGCCCCCGACAACGCCGCCACCTCCGCCCGTAGCGCCCGTACCTCCTCCGTCAGTTCCTCGATCGCCTGGGTCTGGCGGCGTTCCTCCACGTCGTCCTTCTCGAAGCGGGCGATGAACCATGTGGCGATGTTCGCGGTGACGACACCGAGCAGGGCGATGCCGGAGAGCATGAGGCCGACGGCGATCATGCGGCCGAGGCCGGTGGTCGGGGCGTGGTCGCCGTAGCCCACTGTCGTCATCGTGGTGAAGGACCACCACACGGCGTCACCCAGCGTCCGGATGTTCCCGTTGGGGGAGTCCCGTTCCACGGAGAGCACCGCGAGCGAACCGAACATCAGCAGCCCGATCACCGAGCCCGCGACATAGGTCGTCAGCTGGATCTGTGAGGCCATGCGCGCTCGGCGCCCGACGAGTATCAGCGTCGACACCATGCGCAGCAGCCGCAGCGGCTGGAGTATCGGCACCACCACGGCGCACAGGTCCATCCAGTGCGTCCGCACGAACCGTCGCCGGTCCCGGGACATCGCCAGCCGCATCAGATAGTCGGCGGCGAACGCCCCCCACACCACCCACTCGACCACCGTGCACACGATCGTCAGCCGATGCCCGGCGGTCGAGTCCACGATCGGCACGGCATAGGCAACGGCAAAGCCGACCGCGAGCCCTAACAGAGGCCGCTGAGTGAGCTGCTCCCAACGAGCTTGTGCCGATGGTTCGTTCATGCCCGCATGTTAGGGCGAGGGGGACCCCTGACAGGCGCCCCGAAGGGGCAGCCTGTCAGGGGCGCGGGGCTGTATCGATGTGCGGCTCCGCCGCGGGGGCGCGACCAGCCCCCACGCCCCCGCAGACAAAAACGACTACGCGTCCCCGCCCGCCGCCCCCGGATCAGCCGAAGCGACATCCAGCAGCTGATACCGATCGACCGCCTGCTTCAACACGGACCGGTCGACCTTCCCCTCCCGGGCCAGCTCCGTCAGTACGGCCACCACGATCGACTGCGCGTCGATGTGGAAGAACCGCCGAGCCGCCCCGCGAGTGTCGGCGAACCCGAACCCGTCAGCCCCCAGGGACTGATACGTCCCGGGCACCCAGCGAGAAATCTGGTCAGGAACAGACCGCATCCAGTCGGAAACAGCCACGAACGGCCCCTCCGCCCCGCTCAACTTCCGCGTGACATAAGGAACCCGCTGTTCCTCCTCGGGGTGGAGGAGATTGTGCCGCTCGACCTCGACCGCCTCGCGCCGCAGTTCGTTCCAGGAGGTCGCGGACCACACGTCGGCCCGCACGTTCCACTCCTCGGCGAGGATCCGCTGCGCCTCGATCGCCCACGGCACCGCGACCCCGGACGCCATGATCTGCGCCGGCACGGTCCCCGAAGCCCCCTGGCTGATCCGGTGAACACCCTTGAGGATGCCCTCCACGTCCACGTCGGACGGCTCGGCCGGGTGCTGGATCGGCTCGTTGTAGACGGTGAGGTAGTAGAAGACGTCCTCGCCGTGCGGGTGTTCCGCGTCCGAGCCGTACATCCGCCGCAACCCGTCCTGCACGATGTACGCGATCTCGTACGCGTACGCCGGATCGTAGGCGACACACCCCGGGTTGGTCGACGCCAGCAACTGCGAGTGCCCGTCCGCGTGTTGCAGACCCTCACCGGTCAGCGTCGTACGCCCCGCGGTCGCGCCCAGCACAAAACCGCGCGCCAACTGGTCCGCCATCTGCCAGAACTGGTCACCGGTGCGCTGGAAACCGAACATCGAGTAGAAGACGTAGACCGGGATGAGCGGCTCGCCGTGCGTCGCGTATGCCGAACCCGCCGCGATCAGCGAGGCCGTACAGCCCGCCTCGGAGATGCCGTCGTGCAGCATCTGCCCGGTCGGCGACTCCTTGTAGGCGAGCAGGAGTTCACGGTCCACCGACTCGTACTGCTGGCCCAGCGGGTTGTAGATCTTCGCGCTCGGGAAGAACGAGTCCATGCCGAACGTGCGGTACTCGTCCGGCGCGATCAGCACGAACCGCTTGCCGATCTCCTTGTCCCGCATGAGGTCCTTGAGCAGCCGTACGAACGCCATGGTGGTGGCGATCGACTGCTGGCCCGAACCCTTCTTCACACTCGCGTACGTCTTGTCCTCGGGCAGCGCCAGTGGCTTCGAGCGGACGACACGCGTCGGGACGTAGCCGCCCAGCGCGTTGCGCCGGTCGTGCATGTACTGGATCTCCTCCGAGTTCCGGCCCGGGTGGAAGTACGGCGGCGCGCCGGACTCCAGCTCCTGGTCGGTGATCGGCAGGTGCAGCCGGTCGCGGAAGCCCTTGAGGTCGGCGACCGTCAGCTTCTTCATCTGGTGCGTGGCGTTGCGGCCCTCGAAGTTGGGGCCCAGCGTCCAGCCCTTGACCGTCTGCGCGAGGACGACGGTCGGCTGGCCCTTGTGCTCCTTGGCCGCCGCGAAGGCCGCGTAGACCTTCTGGTGGTCGTGCCCGCCGCGCCCCAGGTGCAGGATCTGGTCGTCGGTCATGTTCTCGACCATCGCGCGCAGCCGGTGGTCGTGCCCGAAGAAGTGCTCGCGGATGTACGCGCCGGTCTCCGTGGCGTACGTCTGGAACTGGCCGTCCGGCGTGGTGTTGAGCTGGTTGACCAGCACGCCGTCGCGGTCCTGGGCGAGCAGCGGGTCCCAGGTGCGGTCCCAGACCAGCTTGATGACGTTCCAGCCGGCGCCCCGGAACTGCGACTCCAGCTCCTGGATGATCTTGCCGTTGCCGCGCACCGGGCCGTCGAGCCGCTGGAGGTTGCAGTTGACGACGAAGGTCAGGTTGTCCAGGCCCTCGCGCGCCGCGATCGACAGCTGGCCGAGCGACTCCGGCTCGTCCATCTCGCCGTCGCCGAGGAACGCCCACACATGCGACTTCGACGTGTCCGCGATCCCGCGCGCCGCCATGTAGCGGTTCATCCGCGCCTGGAAGATCGCGCCGAGCGGGCCGAGGCCCATCGACACGGTCGGGAACTCCCAGAAGTCCGGCATCGACCGCGGGTGCGGGTACGAGGACAGTCCGTACGGCGCCTTCGACTTCTCCTGGCGGAACGCGTCGAGCTGCTGCTCGCTGAGCCGGTCCAGGAGGAACGCGCGGGCGTAGATGCCCGGCGAGGCGTGCCCCTGGAAGAAGATCTGGTCGCCGCCGTCGCCCTGGTCCTTGCCCCGGAAGAAGTGGTTGAAGCCCACGTCGTAGAGCGAGGCGGAGGACGCGAAGGTGGCGATGTGGCCGCCGACGCCGATGCCGGGGCGCTGTGCCCTGGACACCATCACGGCCGCGTTCCAGCGGGTGGCGTTCAGGATGCGGCGCTCGATCTCCTCGTTGCCGGGGAAGAACGGCTCGTCCTTGGTGGCGATCGTGTTGACGTAGTCCGTGCTGCGCATCTCGGGCACGGCCACGCGCTTCTCGCGGGCCCGCTCGATCAGCCGGAGCATCAGGTAGCGGGCCCGCTCACGGCCGCGCTGGTCCACGGCGGCGTCGAGCGAGTCGAGCCACTCCTGGGTCTCTTCGGGATCGAAGTCAGGAACCTGACTCGGAAGGCCGCCAATGATGATCGGATTGCGATCGGATCCGGAAGCCACGCTGTTCCTTACGTGTCAGAGGGGGAAACGTGTCAGAGGGGGGAGCTGCACCGTTCCCCATGGTCTACCGCAGGGCGGCAATCGTCATCTCTACCGTGAGGTAACCGTGACTCGTTTAGCAAAGTCATTCGAGTCGCGTACCCTCGGAGGGTTCTCAAACGTGCAAACCGGGCAGAACGCTGTGGTGTACGTCACCGGCGGCCGCGATAGCGTGCCTGGAGTTGCGGCGACACGGCCAGGATCGTCACCGTTTCGGCGTTCCGAATCGCCGGGTACTTGCGCGATCCGGCCCGTCCGTGTGGACTACGGCCAATGCTTCGCGCACGCGCGTGGCTGGACATTCATCAAGACATGATCAGGAGGCAACCCGTGAGCGCGACCGCGGACCACGCGGAGGAGCGGACGAACCCTGCCGTCAGGCTGGGGTTCCAGCCCGAGCAGGTGGTCCAGGAGATCGGCTACGACGACGACGTAGACCAGGAACTCCGCGAGGCCATTGAAGAAGTCATCGGCAGCGACCTGGTGGACGAGGACTACGACGACGTCGCCGATGCCGTGGTGCTGTGGTTCCGCGACGAGGACGGCGACCTGACCGACGTGCTGGTGGACGCCATCTCGTACGTCGAGGAGGGCGGCTCGATCCTGCTGCTGACGCCGAAGACCGGCCGTGACGGCTACGTCGAGCCCAGCGACATCTCGGAAGCCGCCACGACCGCGGGCCTTTCCGCGGCCAAGAGCGTCAGCGTGGGCAAGGACTGGAGCGGCAGCCGGCTGGTGACGCCCAAGGCGGCCAAGTCCAAGAGGTAGTCCACGGAGGTACCTCGATCGTTGAATCCCGGACGGGCTGGCCACGCCAGCCCGTCCGTCCGCATGCCGTGATCGCTGCGTAGGGTGGACTCACCCGAACAGCCCCACCGAAGGGATGCAGGACGACATGGCGATCCAGGTCGGCGACAAGGCCCCCGATTTCGAGCTCAAGGACAACCACGGCGCGACCGTGAAGCTGTCCGACTTCCGGGGCGAGAAGAACGTGGTGCTGCTCTTCTACCCCTTCGCCTTCACCGGCGTGTGCACCGGCGAACTGTGCTCCCTGCGCGACAACCTGCCGCAGTTCACCGACCGCGACACCCAGCTCCTCGCGGTCTCGAACGACTCCATCCACACCCTGCGCGTCTTCGCCGAGCAGGAGGGCCTGGAGTACCCGCTGCTCTCCGACTTCTGGCCGCACGGCAACACTTCGCGGGCCTACGGCGTCTTCGACGAGGACAAGGGGTGCGCCGTGCGCGGCACCTTCATCATCGACAAGGAGGGCGTCGTCCGCTGGACCGTCGTCAACGGCCTGCCGGACGCCCGCGACCTCAACGAGTACGTGAAGGCGCTCGACACCCTGTGATTGTTAGGTTCCAGGGCCTGCGAGGGTCGGGAACCCGTCACTAGGATCGAGACGTTGATCCGATACCGACGCACTACGGGGCATCCCCGCCCCTGGACACCAATGGAGGACTCGTGGGAGTCAGCCTCAGCAAGGGCGGCAACGTATCACTGACCAAGGAGGCCCCGGGCCTGACCGCGGTCATCGTCGGTCTGGGGTGGGACGTCCGCACCACCACCGGCACCGACTTCGACCTCGACGCCAGCGCACTGCTGCTGAACAGCGCGGGCAAGGTCGCCAGTGACGCGAACTTCGTCTTCTTCAACAACCTCAAGAGCCCCGACGGCTCCGTCGAGCACACCGGCGACAACACCACCGGTGAGGGCGAGGGCGACGACGAGGCGATCAAGGTGAACCTGGCGGCGGTCCCGGCCGACGTCGACAAGATCACCTTCCCGGTCTCGATCTACGACGCCGAGAACCGCCAGCAGTCCTTCGGCCAGGTCCGCAACGCGTTCATCCGCGTGGTGAACCAGGCGGGCGGCGCCGAGATCGCGCGCTACGACCTCTCCGAGGACGCCTCGACCGAGACGGCCATGGTCTTCGGCGAGCTGTACCGCAACGGCGCGGAGTGGAAGTTCCGCGCCATCGGCCAGGGCTACGCCTCGGGCCTGCGCGGCATCGCCCAGGACTTCGGCGTCAACGTCTGACGTCCGGAGGCCTCACCCCCGGCGCCGCGCGGTCCCCGTGCGGCGCCGGGGGTCCCCCTCTGGGGGAGTGCAGGACAACCAAAGAAGCATCACCTCGGGGAGGACCAGCACTATGGGCGTCACGCTCGCCAAGGGGGGCAATGTCTCCCTGTCCAAGGCCGCACCGAACCTCACGAACGTCCTGATCGGCCTCGGCTGGGACGCGCGCTCCACCACCGGAGCCGACTTCGACCTGGATGCCAGCGCACTGCTGTGCGGCGGCGGGCGGGTCCTCGGGGACGAGTGGTTCATCTTCTACAACCAGCTCACGAGCCCCGACGGCTCCGTGGAGCACACCGGCGACAACCTCACCGGTGAGGGCGAGGGCGACGACGAGTCGATCCTGGTCGACCTCCCGAAGGTGCCGGCCACCTGCGACAAGATCATCTTCCCGGTCTCCATCCACATGGCCGACGAGCGCGGCCAGACCTTCGGCCAGGTCAGCAACGCCTTCATCCGCGTCGTCAACCAGGCGGACGGCCAGGAGCTCGCGCGCTACGACCTCTCCGAGGACGCCTCCACCGAAACGGCCATGATCTTCGGCGAGCTCTACCGCTACCAGGGCGAGTGGAAGTTCAGGGCGGTCGGCCAGGGGTATGCGTCGGGCTTGCGGGGGATCGCCATGGACTTCGGGGTCAACGTCTCGTAAAGGCCGTTGTCCACACCGGCTGTCCCGGTCGGCGGAGTCTCCCTCTAGACTCAGTGCTCGACGTCAAATTTTAAGTAAAGCCGAGTGCGGCGCGGGGGGAGACCTTCCCCCAGACTCCGTCTGGGGGGACCCCCAACACACGATTGGGTAGCCAGTGCTTCTGAAAACCTTCGGCTGGTCGTTCGCGGTCACCGCGCTCGGCCTCGTCGCAGCGGCGTTCTACGGGGGGTGGGAAGCCTTCGGCATCGTGGCGATCCTGGCCGTCCTGGAGATCTCGCTGTCCTTCGACAACGCGGTGGTCAACGCCGGGATCCTGAAGAAGATGTCGGCCTTCTGGCAGAAGATCTTCCTCACGGTCGGCGTCCTGATCGCCGTCTTCGGCATGCGGCTGGTGTTCCCCGTCGTCATCGTCGCCGTCACCGCGAAGATCGGCCCGATCGACGCGGTCGACCTCGCGCTCAACAACAAGGACCACTACCAGCAGTTGGTCACCGACGCCCACCCGGCGATCGCGGCCTTCGGCGGCATGTTCCTGCTGATGATCTTCCTCGACTTCATCTTCGAGGAGCGGGACATCCAGTGGCTGCGCTGGATCGAGCGCCCGCTGGCCAAGCTCGGCAAGGTCGACATGCTGTCGGTCTGCATCGCCCTGATCGTCCTGCTGATCACCTCCTTCACCTTCGCGGCCCACGCCCACCAGCACGGCGGCGCCCACGCCGACAAGGCGCAGACGGTCCTGATCGCCGGTATCTCCGGTCTGATCACGTACATGATCGTCGGCGGGCTCTCCGGCTACTTCGAGGACAAGCTCGAGGAAGAGGAGGAGCGGGAGCACGAGGAGGAGGAAGAGGCCGCGCGCACCGGCAAGCAGCGCTCGGCGGTCGTCCTGGCCGGCCAGGCCGCGTTCTTCATGTTCCTGTACCTCGAAGTCCTGGACGCGTCCTTCTCGTTCGACGGCGTGATCGGCGCCTTCGCGATCACGAACGACATCGTGCTCATGGCTCTCGGCCTCGGCATCGGCGCGATGTACGTCCGCTCGCTGACGGTCTACCTGGTCCGCCAGGGCACCCTCGACGACTACGTCTACCTGGAGCACGGCGCGCACTACGCGATCGGCGCCCTGGCCGTGATCCTGATGGTGACCATCCAGTACCAGATCAACGAGGTCATCACCGGCCTGGTCGGCGTGGTTCTGATCGGCTGGTCCTTCTGGTCCTCGGTCCGCAGGAACAAGGCCCTGGCGGAAGCCGAGGGAAAAGCAGGCTCGGACGAGAAGACTGAGGTCTCGTCCGGGGTGTGACAAGCTCCCTGGTGAGGGAACGCTTCTGTCGGGGCGGCCGTCGAGGACATGTCCTCTGTCCGGCCGCCCCGACAGCTTTGTCATGCGGGACGTGGATGCGAGCGTGGGGGCGGGAATGGGCTTCTTCGACGGGATCTGGCGGCGCGAGGCCGACTTCGACTCGGGCAGCGCGGCCAGCAACGCGATCGAACTGACCAAACGGCACCACCAGGTCTCGCTCACCAAGCAGGGCGCGGCCACCGGCAACCTCCGCGTCAACCTCACCTGGCGGATGCGGACCTCCGACATCGGCGGCCTCCAGCGCGACAGCCTGCTGCGCCACCCCTTCAAGGCGCTCAAGCCCCCGGAGGTCATGGGCCACAGCCAGAGCATGGTCAACGTCGACCTGGACCTCGGCTGCCTCTACGAACTGATGGACGGCACCAAGGGCGTGGTGCAACCCCTGGGCGGCCTCCTCGGAGACGTCAACTCACCGCCGTACGTGAAGCTCAGCGGCGACGACCGCTTCGGCTCCGCGTCCGGCGAGACGATGTACGTCAACCTCGACCACCGCGACCAGATCAAGCGGCTCCTGGTCTTCGTCTACATCTACGACCAGACCCCCGCCTTCGACCGCACCCACGCGATCGTCACCCTCTACCCCAGCAACGGCCCCCGCATCGAGATAGGCCTCGACGAACGCCACCCCCAGGCCCGCTCCTGCGCGGTGGTGATGATCGAGAACGTCAAGGGCGAGCTGGTGGTCCGCCGAGAAGTGAAATTCGTCTACGGCTTCCAGGCGGAACTGGACCGGCTCTACGGGTGGGGCCTGCAGTGGGGCAGGGGTTACAAGACAAAGGTGGAGCGATAGCTCCCCTTCAGGGGCGCGGGGCAGCGTGGATTCGCGGCTCCACCGCGTGGGCGCGACCAGCCCCCACCGGCCCGCACCCGGAGCACCACGCACTCACCCTCAGATGAACTGCGGCCCCTGCGGCGGCATCCGGAAGTCAGGATCCGGTGCCATCGCCGAGGGCACCGGCTGCGGATACCCGTACGTCCCCGCGGGAGCGGTCTGCGGATACCCGTACGCCGGCTGAGTCACCGGCTCCTCGGCCTGCGGATACCCGTAGGCCGGCTGCGTCGGAACCGCCGGAGGCAACGGCTGGGAGGCCTCGGGAACGACCCCCGCCCCCTCCGACTCGTCCACCGTGATCCCGAAGTCCATCGCGAGCCCGCGCAGCCCGTTGGCGTACCCCTCGCCCAGCGCCCGGAACTTCCACCCGTCCCCCCGCCGGTACAGCTCCCCGCAGATCAGCGCGGTCTCCTCGCCGGTCTCCGGCTTGATGTCGAAATACAGCAGGGGCTCACCCTCGGCGACCGCCGCGTCGTACAGCAGGATGCGCAGCCCCTGTACGCGGTCGAAGGTGTTGTCCTCGGCCGAAGCGACCACCAGAATCCGGCTCACTTCGGACTCGACACCGGCCAGATCTGTCTGGATCGTGTCGGTGGGACCCTCCGAGACCCGCTTCTTGCCGAGCCACCAGACCTTCCCGGAGGGGTGCCGGGGCTGGTTGTAGAAGACGAAATCCTCGTCGGAACGCACCTGACCGGCGGGGCCGAGGAGCAGCGCCGAGGCATCCACGTCAGGGACCCCCTGTCCGGGAGTCCAGCGCAGCACGGCACGTACCGTGGTGGCCTCCAGCGGGACGTTCGACCCCTTCAGCATCGCGTGCGTCATGCGGTCATCCTGCCCTCTCGGTCCTGGTCACGACAACGTGGGGGTTCGGACACCGACACGGCCGAGTTACCTGAAGTTCATGCCCGGCGGGAACCCCCGACATGGGTTTGTACGTACTATTACCGGCCACCTATCGAAAACGTTCACGAGTCACATCGGCACCACGGGGGAGCTTTATGCGTCATTTCGGGCACATTGCCCCTGAGGTACGGCAGCGTCTCTTCTTCCAGGAGCCCTGCGAGTTCGACGCGGACTCCCCGGCCCGGCTGCTCGCCGCGGGCCTGGGCGCCACGCTCTACAGCCCGGCCACCCGCCCCCGCCTCGCCGACGACATCGTCAAGCTGGCGGCGCACGGAGTGGTGTCGATGGTGCTGTGCCTGGAGGACTCGATCGGCGACGAGGACGTGCCCGCCGCCGAGGAGAACCTGGTCCGGCAGTTCACCGACCTGGCCGCCCGCCCGGACGTCGGGCTTCCGCTGCTGTTCATCCGCGTCCGCGTGCCCGAGCAGATCCCCGATCTCGTGCGCCGCATGGGCCCGGCCGTACGACTCCTCTCCGGCTTCGTGATGCCGAAGTTCACCGAGGAGAGCGGCACCCCGTTCCTGGAGGCGCTGGCCGCCGCGGAGGCGGCGAGCGGGCACCGGCTGTTCGGCATGCCGGTCCTCGAGTCGCCCGAGCTGCTGTACCGCGAGTCGCGCGTCGAGACCCTGGAGGGCATCTCCCGCGCCGTCGACAAGTACCGCGACCGCGTCCTCGCCCTGCGCCTCGGCGTGACGGACTTCTGCTCGTCGTACGGCCTGCGCCGCGCCTCCGACATGACGGCCTACGACGTCCAGATCGTCGCCAACGTGATCGGTGACGTGGTGAACATGCTGGGCCGCGCCGACGGCACCGGCTTCACGGTGACCGGTCCGGTGTGGGAGTACTTCCGGGTCCAGGAGCGCATGTTCAAGCCGCAGCTGCGCCGCAGCCCCTTCCTGGAGGGGCAGGCCGAGGAGCTGCGCGAGGCGCTGATCGAGCACGCCATGGACGGCCTGCTCCGCGAGATCGCCCTCGACCAGGCCAACGGCCTGCTGGGCAAGACCTGCATCCACCCCACCCACGTGCTGCCCGTGCACGCGCTGTCCGTGGTCAGCCACGAGGAGTTCTGCGACGCGCAGGACATCCTGCGGCCGGAGCGGGGCGGCGGGGGAGTGCTGCGCTCGGCGTACACGAACAAGATGAACGAGGTGAAGCCGCACCGCGCCTGGGCCGAGCGGACGATGCTGCGCGCCGAGATCTTCGGGGTCGCACGCGAGGACGTCGGCTTCGTGGAGCTGCTCGCCGCCGGAATCCCCGGCTGAATCGCAAGGGACGTATGAACAAGGCAGTGAACGACGGTGTCTGGTCGGGCAGTTGGGTCGCGGAGCGGCTCGGTGTCGAACTGCTCGGCGATCCCGAGCTGACCGACCTCCTGGGCCTGGCCCTCCGCCGCAACCCCAAGCGGGCCCACCTCCTCGTGTCGAACGTGCTCGGCAAGCACGTCCCGCAGTCCCCGACGGTGGTCTACGGCTACGGCTTCACCCTGGGCCGCCGGGTCCGCGAGCTCCTCGGCACGGAGGAGTCGCGGCGGGCGGTGGTCCTCGGCTACGCGGAGACCGCGACGGGGCTCGGCCACGCGGTCGCCGACGGCATCGCGCTCGCTCCCTACCTCCACTCCACGCGCCGCCCCGTTCCCGGCGTCGCCACGGCAGGGGGCTTCGAGGAGTCCCACTCCCACGCCACGTCCCACCTCCTCCTCCCCGAGAACCCGGCCCTCCTCGCCGGCGAGGGCCCGTTGGTCCTGGTGGACGACGAGTTCTCCACCGGCAACACGGTCCTCAACACCATCCGCGACCTGCACGAGCGGTACCCCCGGGGCCGGTACGTGGTCGTCGCCCTCGTGGACATGCGCTCGGCGGCGGACGCGGGGCGGCTGGACGAGTTCGCGGCGGAGATCGGCGCGAGGGTGGACCTCGTCGCAGCGGCGTCGGGCACGGTGAGCCTGCCCGCCGGGGTCCTCGAAAAGGGCCAGGAGCTGGTGGCGAGGTACGAGTCGGAGAGTGCCGGGTCAGGTAGTCGGTCGTCTGCAGCGCCGTCCGGGCTGGTCGCGCAGTTCCCCGCGCCCCTAAAAGACAAAGACCAGGACGGCGCCGCCGGCGCGCCCACGACGACAGAAGCCACCCCACCCTTCCAGCCCACCCCCACCCCCAACCCCCCAGGGGCGCGAGGAACTGCGCGACCAGCCCCCACGGCCCCGCACCCGACCGACAACCCTTCAGGGGCGCGGGGAACTGCGCGACCAGCCCCCACCGACCCGCACCCGAAAAACAACCGCGTCACCCAAGTCGACATCCGCTGGCCCAAAAACCTCCCCGACGGCGGAAGGCACGGCTTCACCCCGGGTCACCGAATACGGCTCGACCGCGCCCTCCCCGCAATGGCCGCCCGTCTCGCAGAGGCTTTGCCGGAAGACGCCACCCGTATACACATCCTCGGCTTCGAAGAGCTGATGTACGCCCCCCTCTGCCTGGCCCGCGAACTGGAACAGATCGTCGATGCCGGCGTCACGTACTCCACCACCACCCGCTCACCCGTCCTCGCCGTGGACGACCCGGGGTACGCGATAAGAACCCGCCTCACCTTCCCCGCCCACGACACCCCCGCGGACGGCCCGGGCGACCGCTACGCCTACAACATCGCCGGCGCCGGCTTCGACGCCGTGGTGGCCGTGCTCGACGACACCGCCGACACCCCCGAACTCCACGCCCCGGGCGGCCTGTTGGCGAGGCTCGCCGAACACACCCCGCACGTAGTCCTCGCGGTGATCCCCTCGTACGTCCCCGAAAGGCCCGCCATGCTCCCCGACCCCCTCCGCGGCCCCGCCTTCTCCTCGTACGCCCCGGAAGAGGTCGGCTGGCTGCTCCAGGACCTCTCGGACGTGACCCTGGAGGCGCCGACCGAGGAGCGCGAGGAGGCCATCCAGAGCGGCGGAGCCCACTACGCGGAGTCGCTCCCGGTGGAGTACCAGCCCAGCGAGCAGTACCAGCAGCTGTTCCACACCGCCCTGGACGAGGCCGCCGACCGCCTCGCCCTGGCGGTGGGCGCGGTCACCGAACTGGTCCTCGCCGAACGCTCCCCGCACCCCGTCCTCGTCTCGCTCGCCCGCGCCGGCACCCCCGTAGGCGTGTTGATGCGCCGCTGGGCCCAGCACCGCCACGGTCTCGACCTCCCGCACTACGCCGTGTCGATCGTGCGCGGCCGCGGCATCGACGCCAACGCGCTCCGCTGGCTCGCCGCCCACCACGACCCCGCCGACGTCGTGTTCGTCGACGGCTGGACCGGCAAGGGCGCCATCACCCGCGAACTCACCGAGGCGATCAGGGAGTTCGAGGAGTCCGACGGCATCACCGGTTTCGACCCGGAGATCGCGGTCCTCGCCGACCCCGGTTCCTGTGTGAAGACGTACGGCACCCGTGAGGACTTCCTCATTCCCTCCGCCTGCCTCAACTCGACCGTGTCGGGCCTGATTTCACGTACGGTGTTGCGCTCGGACCTGGTCGGCCCGCACGATTTCCACGGCGCGAAGTTCTATCGCGAACTCGCCGGCGCGGACGTCTCGGTGGACTTCCTGGACGCCGTGGCCGCCCGGTTCCCGGAGGTGTCGGACGCGGTGACCGTCCTCGCCAAGGAACTGCTCGCCGCCGACCGCACCCCGACCTGGGAGGGCTGGGCGGCGGTCGAGCGGATCAGCGAGGAGTACGGCATCCACGACGTGAACCTCGTCAAGCCCGGCGTCGGCGAGACCACCCGGGTGCTGCTGCGCCGGGTGCCCTGGAAGATCCTCGCGCGGGCCGGTGCGGGTGCCGACCTCGACCACGTCAGACTGCTCGCCGAGCAGCGGGGCGTACCCGTCGAGGAGGTGGCCGAACTGCCGTACACCTGCGTGGGGTTGATCCACCCCAAGTACACGCGCGGTGCGACCGGTGCCGACGGCAAGGCGGTGGCGGTCTGATGCCGGTACTCGTCGCGAGCGACCTCGACCGTACGCTCATCTACTCCGCCGCCGCCCTCGCCCTCACGATGCCGGACGCGCGGGCGCCCCGGCTGCTCTGCGTCGAGGTGCACGAGAGCAGGCCGCTGTCCTTCATGACGGAGACGTCGGCCGCCCTGCTCACCGAACTCGGTGACGCGGCCGTCTTCGTGCCCACCACCACCCGCACCCGCAAGCAGTACCAGCGCATCAACCTGCCGGGCCCCGAGCCGAAGTTCGCGATCTGCGCCAACGGCGGCCACCTCCTCGTCGACGGGGTGACCGACGAGGACTGGCACACCCGGGTCCAGGCGAAGCTGGCCGCCGAGTGCGCCCCGCTGGAGGAGGTGCGCGAGCATCTCGCGACCACCGCCGACCCCGCCTGGGTCCGCAAGCACCGCATCGCGGAGGACCTCTTCGCCTACCTGGTGGTCGAGCGGGAGCTGCTCCCCGAGGAGTGGGTGAAGGACCTGGCGGTCTGGGCGGAGAACCGAGGCTGGACGGTCTCCCTCCAGGGCCGCAAGATCTACGCGGTCCCCAAGCCCCTCACCAAGAGCGCCGCGATGCGCGAGGTGGCCCACCGCACCAACGCCACCCTGACCCTCGCAGCCGGCGACTCCCTGCTGGACGCCGACCTCCTGCTGGCAGCGGACAGGTCCTGGCGCCCGGGCCACGGCGAGCTGGCGGACGAGGCCTGGACGGCCCCCAACGTCACAGCCCTACCGGAGCGGGGAGTGCTGGCGGGCGAGCGCATCCTGCGGGAGTTCCGGAGAGCGGCGCACCCGTCAACCCCGTAGGGGCAGCCCCCACCTAGCCGCAGCAGCCCCCGCCACAGCACCCACCGCCCCCTCCGCCCGCCGCGGGCGAGGGGGCAGCGGACGTACCCCCCACAGCCACGGCGGACAGCAGCTTCACGGTGTCGTCGTGTCCGGAGGGACAGTCCGCCGGAGCGGAGGACTCCGCCATGGGGCGGCTGACTTCGAACGTGGACCCACAGGTACGGCAGCGGTACTCATAGCGAGGCATGGCAGCAGGCTAGCCCCACATCCACATGAGTACGGCACCTTGTTTTTTCATGAAGGTTTCGGCTGTGTCCTGTTCTGTCGTTTTCTTATATGGAGAACTTGCGAAGACCACTGGTAATTTGAGGGCGCCGCGTGATCTGTGAGGCCGGGGGGAACCGGGATTTGCAGTCGCGTCCGCGGCAACCATTCAGGACCCTCGTACGTCAATGCGTCTGCCTGTGCGAGTAATACGGAGTGCGGAGGGGAGTCGCGTCGTGACCCACGAGGGGGACGGGGAGGAGCGCCAGGCACCGGACGAGACCATGCAGTTGAAGCTCCCCGACGGATTCCGTCCGGACGAGACCATGCAGCTGAGGGTCTCCGATCTGGAGATACCCGACGGCCCCGAGATACCCGAGGGGGAGACGAAACCGGTACGGCACCGGGGACGCAAGGCCCCCCGGCCGTCCCTCCGCACCCGTCTCTCCCGCCTCGCCGCAATCCTCCGCACCCGCTTCGCCCCGGTCGCCGCACGGCTCGCACCGGCCGTGATATTCCTCACTCCGTACGTCCGCAAGCTCCGCCCGCAGTACCCCCGCCCCGGCCGCACCGGCTGGCGTCACTGGATGCCCTCCTGGCGGCAGTGGCTCGGGGGCGTCGCCGCCGCCATCGGCCTCAGCGGACTGTTCCTCGTCGTCTCGTACGCGGCCACCGACATCCCCTCGAACCTCAACACGTACGCGACCCAGCAGGACAACGTGTACTTCTGGTCCGACGGGACGCCCATGGCCCGGACCGGCTGGGTGCAGCGGCAGGCGATGCCGCTGAAGGACATCCCGACCGACGTCCGCTGGGCGGTCCTCGCCGCCGAGAACGAGAGCTTCTACAGCGACCCCGGCATCTCCATGAAGGGCATCGCCCGCGCCCTCTACCGCACGGTCGGCGAGGGTGACACCGAGGGCGGCTCGACGATCACCCAGCAGTACGTGAAGAACGTCTACCTGACCCAGAACCAGACGGTCAGCCGCAAGTTCACCGAGGCGATGATCTCCCTCAAGCTCGACAACAAGATGAGCAAGGACAAGATCCTCGAGGGCTATCTCAACACCAGCTGGTTCGGCCGCGGCACCTACGGACTGCAGCGCGCCTCACAGGCGTACTACGGCAAGGACGTCAGCCAGCTCAACGCCAGCCAGGGCGCCTTCCTCGCCTCACTGCTGAAGGGCGCGGGCCTCTACGACCCGACGCTCAGCAAGGCCAACCACGACCGGGCGGTGGCCCGTTGGTCCTGGATCCTGGACCGCATGGTGAAGATCGGCAAGCTGTCCCCGGCCGAGCGCGCCAAGTACAAGACGTTCCCCGAGCCGCTCAAGCAGTCGAAGACCTACGACACCGGCAAGCAGAGCGACTACCTGGTCGAACTCGCCACCCAGTACGTGAAGAAGACGGCGCACATCTCGGACAAGGACTTCGACCTCGGCGGCTACCAGATCTACACGACCTTCGACCGCGACCGCGAGACCGAGCTGACCGACGCCGTCACCAAGGCCCGCAAGGACGCGCAGAAGGACGACCCGACGGGCGCCAAGACCGCCCACTACGGCGCCTCCTCGGTCGCCTCCGACGGCCGCATCCTCGCCGTCTACGGCGGCCCCGACCACCGAACGCAGGGCTTCAACGAGTCCAACGCGACGACGGTGCCCGCCGGTTCGGCCTTCGAGCCGTTCGTCTACGCGGCCGCGCTGGAGCACGGGGTCACCAAGACCCGTGGCAGACCCCCGACCCCGGTCACCCCGGACACGCTGTACGACGGGGACGACGCCGTGCCGGTCACCACACCGGAGGGGCCGTACTGGGACCGCAGCGGCAAGAAGGTCGCCGCGCACAACGACGGCAACAAGTCGTACGGCCAGATCAGTCTGCGCCAGGCGCTCGCCCAGTCCGTGAACACGCCGTTCATGCAGCTCGGGATGGACACCGGCCTGACGACCGTCCGGCAGACCGCGGAGAAGGCCGGGCTGCTCTCGTCCAGTTTCGGGGCGCAGGTGCCCGCGCTGTCGATGGGCAACGCCACGCCCAGCGCCTTGCGCATGGCGAGCGCGTACGGCACGTTCGACGCCGGGGGTGTGCACACGGAGCCGTACTCGGTCCGCCGCATCACCCGTAACGGCGCCGGGGTCCCTCTCGAACGACCGCGGCCCAACCGGGCGATGAGCAAGACCACGGCGGACGAGGTGAAGGACGCGCTCACGGCCTCCTTCGCCACCGCGCACCCCGAGGACGCGAAGGCCGGGGCGGGGGTGGCGGGCAAGACCGGCACCACGCAGGACGACACGGCCGCCTGGTACGTCGGCACGGCCAAGTCCGTGTCCACGGCCGTCGTCGTCTACCGCATCGACCTGAACAAGAGCCTCGAACCCCTGCCGCTGAAAGGAATCTCCGGCACTCCAGTCACCGACGTCCCCTACGGCATCTGGTCGAGCGCCATGACCCCGCTGGGCTGACCACGCAGCGACCCCGCCAACTCCTCGCAGAATGAGCCGCCCATGAAGCCTCGGACGAAGGCACCGTCCGGCCGCCGCCGACGAGCCCCAGAACCGCGCCGCCGTACCCCGAAGCCCGGGTTCCTCACCCTGGCCGTGTTCCTTGTCGTCGCCTCGCTGGTGACCGGGTACCTGGCGCTGAACCGGGACAACACGGCGCCCACCGCGTCGGCCGGCAAGAACGCCGAGCCCAAGTCGTCGAAGGATCCCGCCTGGGACGGCAAGACGCAGGTGCTGGGGGACGGTTCGACCTCGTACACGGGGCCGCAGAAGGACCAGTTGAAGGCCGTGCCGCTCAAGCCCGGTGAGAAACCACCCCAGTTCGTGGTCTTCTCCTGGGACGGCGCGCTGCAGGGGGACGACAAACTCTTCTCGCACTACCGGGAGATGGCGAAGGAGTACAACGCGCACATGACCTTCTTCCTCACGGGCATCTACCTGCTGCCCAAGAGCAAGAGGGACCTGTACCACCCGCCGATGCACCCGGTGGGCTCGGCCGCAATCGACTTCCCCACCGACCAGCACATCCGGGACACGCTGGAGCAGCTCCGCCTCGCCTACGAGCAGGGCAACGACATCGGCACCCACTTCAACGGCCACTTCTGCGAGGCCAAGGGCGGCGGTGACTGGAGCGTCGCGCAGTGGAAGAGCGAGATCGACCAGTTCTTCTCCTTCGTCGAGAACTGGAAGACCAACACCGGCTACACCGACATCCCGGCGCTGCCCTTCGACTTCAAGAAGGAGGTCGCCGGCGGCCGTGCCCCCTGCCTCGAGGGACAGCCCAACCTCCTGAAGGCGCTGAAGGGTTACGGGTGGCGCTACGACGCCAGCTCCCCGGGCGACTTCCAGATATGGCCCACCAAGAAGGACGGCCTCTGGGACTTCCCGCTCGAACTGCTCCCCTACGGGAACAACATCCAGGCCCTGTCGATGGACTTCAACTTCCTCTACAACCAGTCGGGCGGCGCCACCCAGGGCGACCCCACGAAGTTCGCCGACTGGGAGAAGAAGACGGTCGACTCGTACATGGCCGGCTTCAACCGGGTCTACTACGGCAGCCGGGCGCCCCTGTTCATCGGGAACCACTTCGAGAACTGGAACGGCAGCATCTACATGAAGGCCATCGACCAGATCATCCCGAAGATCTGCACGAAGAAGGGCGTCAAGTGCGTCTCCTTCAAGGAACTTTCGGACTGGATGGATGTGCAGTCGCCCCAGACTTTGCAGCAGTTGCGCAGCCTGGACCCCGCGCAGTCGCCCGACTGGTCCACGGTGGTCAAGTGACCTCTCGCGACTGGTGAACTGACCAAGTGCAACCCTCTTCACAGGGGCCACACATGGCGTGCGAAGATGCCCTCGCCCGGTAGGCGTACCGGCGTAGAGGGGAACACCATTGAAATCCAGAAAACTGAGCCGTAAGCGGAGCCGTACGGCCATAATCTCGGCGGCGGCCGCCTCGGTCGTCGCCGGCGTCGCCCTCGTGCCCAACTGGAGCGCGGGCGCGGCAGTCGTGGACGACCCGACTGTGAACGCCGCGACCAAGGCGACCTTCCAGAAGCTCGCCGACGCGGTCTTCACCGACCGCACGCAGGCCCTCGTCCGCGGGGCCGGCACCAAGCAGACCACCTCGCGCTTCTCCGGCGACGTCCGTCTCTCCAGCACCCAGTCGCGCGACGAGAAGTCGGCGCTGAGCCAGCTGCGCGGCCGCCAGAACAGCATCGCCAAGCTCGGCGAGACGTACAGCGCGGGCAACACGAAGGTCACGCTGGACGCGACCCGGGTGACCGGCCGTACCGCCAAGGCCGATGTCACCGAGACGACCACGCTGACGTACGCGAAGGCCGTGGGCAACCAGCCGAAGACCACGGGTTTCCAGTCCCACCACGAGTTGACCTTCAAGGCCGACCAGCGGGGCACCTGGCAGCTGTCGACCATCAAGGACACCGACGAGGGCGGCCTCGCCGTCAACACGCTGTCCAAGCCCGCGGTGAAGGCGTCGCCCGCCCCGGCCGACGACGGCAACACCATGCCGGACGCGCCGCGCGCGGCCATCACCCGCAACCCGGTGGCGGTTCCGAAGACGAGCACGGCGTACGACTACAAGGCGATGGCGACCTACGCCGAGAAGTACTGGAACGTCTACAACACGGCCTACCCGGACTTCAACGGCCACGCGGACGGCGGCGACTGCACCAACTTCGTCAGCCAGTCCCTGAAGGCCGGCGGCTGGAAGCACGTCCCGGGCTACGTCTACGACTACACGAAGTGGTTCGGCACCGCCGACATCCAGTCGGACTCGTTCGTCGGCGTCAACGAGTGGTCCTGGTTCGCGCAGAACTCCAAGCGCACCACCCCGCTCGCGAACGTGTACCAGCTGGAGGTCGGCGACGTCCTTCAGATGGACTTCGACCGCGACGGCGCCAAGGACCACACGATGATCGTGACGGCCAAGAGCAACGGCGTCCCGTACGTCACGTACCACTCGAACAACACCCTGCGCAGGTCGGTGGCGAGCCTCATCGCGTCGTATCCGAACGCGTACTACTACGCCTACCGCACCTGAGATCGGCAGTAGGCCCGCACGGCTTCATCGGCCCCCCGTCGCTTCGGTAGCGACGGGGGGCCGATGCGCGTCTACGGCGTGCCGCGCGCGATCCGGTCGAGCCACTCCCGCAGGAGGCTCAGCTCGCCGTCGGTGAGGACGTCGGTCCGCTGGAGCACGGCGCGCAGGGCGACGGCGGCCGGGACCGGGCCGGGGGACTCGGTCACCGGGGCCTCGGTGGTGATCGCGGCGATCACGGACTCCCTTGCCAGCGTGGACAGTTCGAGGTCGCGGCGGTCCTCGGGCAGGGAGATGAGACTGATCGCCGTACCGCTGCCGGCCGCGTGCACCAGCTGCACGGCCCGCTCCTCGCTCACCCGGAGCCGGCCCGCCTCGGCGATGCGGTGGATGTGCCCGGCGAGGATCTCGGCGCCCGCGACGGCGGCCTTCGGCGGGGTCGCGCCGTGGCGGGGCTCTGCGTACATGAGCAGGTACAGCGCCGGGTTGGTGAGACCGAAGTCGATGTGCAGGTCCCAGCCGGCGCGCAGGTCGGCGACCGGGTCGGCGGTGGGCGCCAGCTCGGTCTTGGTGGCGAGATAGGCGGCGAAGCCCTCTGTGGCCACCGCGTCGAGGAGCCCCTGCTTGTCCCCGAAGAGCCGGTAGATGGTCGGCGCCTGCACCCCGGCCGCGCTTCCGACGGCCCGCGTCGACACGGCCTCCCTGCCGCCTTCGGTGAGGAGGCGGGCGGTGGCGGCGAGGATGCGGTCGCGGGGGGTGGAGTCGTCGTCGGCAGGCATGCGTCAAACGCTAACAGAAACGCGTTAGCGCTTGTTCGGTAGCGGTGCTAATGTCGTGAGTGTTAGCGGTTGATGTGTGCGTGTTCTTCGTGGAGGTAGTAGCCGTGATCGTCGTCACCGGAGCCAATGGGCAACTCGGCAAGGGAGTGGTGGACCAGCTGCTCACCCGCGTCCCCGCGGAGCGGATAGCGGTGAGCGTCCGCGACCCGGAGGGAGCGAAGGAGTTGGCGGAGCGGGGGGTTCGCGTCCGCCGGGGCGACTTCGACGACCCCGCGACCCTGGCCGACGCCTTCGAGGGGGCGGACCAGATCCTTCTCGTCTCCGCCGCGAGCACGGGCGACACGGCGCTACGGCAGCACCGTGCCGCGATCGCCGCTGCGCGTGACTCCGGTGCCCGCCGTGTCCTCTACACCAGCCACATGGGCGCGAACCCGGCGTCGCCGTTCGCCCCGATGCCGGACCATGCGGAGACGGAGGCCGTGTTGGGGGTGGCGGGGGTGCCGTTCACGTCGTTGCGGAACGGGTTCTATGCGGCTACGACCGTGATGCTTCTCGGCTCGGCGCTTCAGACGGGGGAGTTGGTCGCGCCTGAGGACGGGCCCGTGTCTTGGACGGCGCACGCGGACTTGGCCGAGGCTGCGGCGATTGTGCTGGCGGAGGAGGGGCGGTTCGACGGGGTGACTCCGCCGCTCACCGGGGCGGAGGCGCTTGACCTTGCGGATGTCGCTGCTTTGGCCTCGTCGGTCTCGGGGCGGACGGTCAAGCGGGTGACGGTGTCGGATGAGGAGTATCGGGCGGGGTTGGTCTCGCATGGGGTGCCGGAGGGGCAGGCTGAGCTGCTTGTTGGGTTGTTCCGGGCGAGCAGGCAGGGAGAGTTCGCGGAGGTTGGGCCGCTGCTGGGGGAGTTGATCGGGAGGGCGCCTACGTCGTTGCGGGAGGTGCTCGGGGCTGCGCTGGCGTGACTGGTTCGGTTGTTTTGAAGGTGACGGCCGGTGGGGGCTGGTCGCGCAGTTCCCCGCGCCCCTATAGGGCGCGCAGCCACAGGGCGCTGCAGCTATAGGGCGCGACAGCTTCCCCGGTGTCAGTGGCTTGCTGTGCCGCGTTCCTCGCGGATCTGGGTGACCACCCTGGCGACTGACTGGCGTACCGCTTCCGTCTCTGTCAGGAAGTGCCAGTAGTCGGGGTGGCGGCCCTCCAGCGTGGTGATCGCCTGGTCAAGGCGGGCCACCGCCTCGTCGAGGGGGCGGGCGTGGCGGGGGTCGGGGGTGGTGCGACCTGTCATCGCGAGGCGTTGGGCGTCGCGGATGGCGAAGCGGGTGCGGTCGATCTCCTGTTGGGGGTCCTTCTGCACGGCGTTGAGGCGGCGCAGCCGGTCGCCGGCGGCGGAGACGGCCTCGTCGGTGGTGTTCAGGAGGGCCCGCACGGTCGAGAGCAGGGACGTGGCGTCCGGCCAGCGCTGGGCGTCCCGCGCGGCCTGCGCCTCCTTCAGCTTCAGCTCGGCCTGCCGTACGTTCTCCCCGGCCTGCTGCGGCACCTGCTGGAGGTCCTGCCAGCACGCGGCGGAGAAGCGTCGCCGCAACTCGCTGAGCACCGGGTCGACTTGGCCCGCGCGGGTGGTGAGCGCCTGGGCGCGGGTGCGGAGGGAGACCAGCCGGTGGTCGATCTCGGCGGCCCGCTCGGGCAGTTGATCGGCCTGGGCCCGGATGGCTTCCGCCTCCCGGGCCACCTGCGTGGCCCGCTCCAGGGTCTGCGGCACCCCGTGCTGCCCGGCACCCTGGTTCAGCTTGGTCAGCTCCGGCCCGAGCGCGGCCAGCCGGGCGGCGAGATCGTCGGCCCGCAGCCCCGAACTCCGTACGGCGTCCAGGGCGTTGGAGGCGGCGAGCAGTGCCTGCCGGGCCCGCTCGACGGCGGGTGCCAGCCGCGCGAGCTGGGTCTCGGCCTTGCCGAGCAGCGGACCGAGCCCGCTCTCGAACCGGTCCAGCTCCTGCTTCACCTGCCCCAACTGGTCCTTCGCGGCGGACAGTTCGGTACGGGCGCGGTTCGCGGCGGCGGCTTCCAGGTCGTCGCGGTCGAGGTCGTGCGCGTCGACGGCGTTGATGTACCGGCCGCTCGCCTCGTCGATGCGCCGGCCCAGTGCTTCGAAGTCGGTGACCGCGCGGCGGGCGGCCGGCGAGTCGTCGACCGCGGTGATGGTCTCTATCGAGATCCGCAGATCCCGCTGGGCGGTGTCCAGCTCGTAGAACGCGGCCGCCGCGGCGTCCTTCGCCGCCTGCGCCTCGGCCCGCTGGCTCTCCGCCCGCCCGCCGAACCAGCGCCGGGTGCCGCCACCGGCGAAGGAGACGGGGAGGGCGAGCGCCACGAGCAGGGGGAGACCGACGAGGGTGAGGGTGTCGAGGGCCGCGCGGGTGGTACGGCCGGTGGGGGCGGGGACACCCGGGCGCGGATCATGGCCGGGGATGTTCTGGTGCGCCTCACGCGGCGCCGCGTCGGGCTGTGGGGCGCGGCCTGCCGCGGAACCGCGCCGGGGCCTGAGCCTCGGCACGCGCCGGAGCAGTGTGAGCGGCGAATACGGCTGCGCTGGTGTCGCCGTCACATCCCTCTCCCGTGTCTTCCATCCTGACCGCTGTCATTCTCCCACCGGTAGAGGACGAACACACGGGCCGGTCAGTTCGCGTTCCGCACCGTGACCTTCCCGTCGCCGGTGTGGGCGGTCACCACATGAGAACTCGACGAGTCCCGGGGCACCGACACATCCACCGAGCCGTCCCCGGTCTTGGTCGTCACGCGGTACTTCGCGCCCCCGTCCTTGGGCAGCGCGATCGTCACCGATCCGTCGCCG
Organism: Streptomyces sp. NBC_00252; assembly: GCF_036187565.1. NCBI lineage: Bacteria > Bacillati > Actinomycetota > Actinomycetes > Kitasatosporales > Streptomycetaceae > Streptomyces > Streptomyces sp. NBC_00252. Next base: position 6,995,992 of record NZ_CP108087.1, read on the forward strand.
CTGGTGGACTCCACCAGGTCGGGTACGGCGCCGAGTTCGAGGTGCACGGACCCGTCGCCGGTGGTCGTGCGCACCTGCCGGGAGGACACCTCGGCGTGCAGGGAGCCGTCCCCGCTGTGCAGCGTCAGCGGTCCGGTGGTGTCGGTGACATGCACGGACCCGTCGCGCGTACGGATGCTGAGCGCGTCCGCGAACCCCTGGGCCCGCACGCTCCCGTCCCCGTCCTCCACCTTGACGGTGACCCCGCGCGGCACCTCGATCCGGTGCTTGGCGGAGCAGTCGGCGATCACCCCGGAGCACTTCATCCGCAGCTTCAGCCGGTCACCGTCCATTGCCCAGCTCACCTTCGGGTCCGACCCGATCGTCACGCTGCCCTGCCACCACCGGGTGACCTCGATCTTCCCGGCCGGGTTCGCGTCCGCGGCGACGATCTCCAGCGCGGAGTCGTCGGAGTCGATGGTGAGCGTACGGCCGGGCAGCGCGAAGGTGCGGTGGTCGGGATGCTTGTCGTCCCCGGCGGACGCGCCGCAGGCGGTGGCCCCGAGGAGCAGCAGGGCGACGGCGGTGGTGCCGGTGAGGGCGCGGGTGGCGCGGCGACGGGTGTGGGTGCGGCTACGGGTGCCGGTGCTGGTCACGGTTGTTCTCCCCCTGGGACGGACGCGGAGCCCTGGTGGCTCCTACGGCGCTCTACGACCGTAGAGAGCGGCGACCGGCGGGGGTATCCGGCGCACTCCCGGACCGGGGGTGGGGTAAACCCCCGGGACGCCCCTGACCTCCCCCTCGACCCGCTCCTTCCCCGATACGGGTTTGCGGGACAGGCCCCCCGGCAATGTAGGCTGTCGACTCGTCCTGGGCGCGTAGCTCAGGGGTAGAGCGTCGCCCTTACAAGGCGAATGTCGGCGGTTCGAAACCGTCCGCGCCCACCAGGTTCAGGACATGATCAAGGCCCAGGTCGGCCGGTGTGATTCCGGTGACCCGGGCCTTGGTCTTTTTCGACGGCTTTTTCGATGGCTGCTTCGGCGGAAGGCCCCCGAGGGCGCGGCGCCCCCCTGCCGCCGATGCGCAGGGGGGCGCTCACAGTCCGGTCGACGTGCCTCCCGAGCTTGTCGGCCGGAGGTCGGGGCGGGAGCCGGGGGTTGAATCCGGTCAGTGGTTGCCTCGGAGTTCCTCCACGACACGGGCCACGTCGTCCTCCAGCGCCAACATGCGTGTGTGGCGATGGATGTGGGCGTACTGCGCCTCGATCTCCCCGGCGTCCCTCCACGCGCGCGTGTCGGCGTCCCTGGCACGGCGTACGTGCTGGAACAGAGGGGCATCGCGGGGTGCCAGCGCCCAGGACAGCGTCCGGCCCCCGGCCATGAGGCTCAGGAAGTGCTGGCCGCCTGCCGCGCCGTCGGGTGCCGGAGCCGGTGCCTGTGACACGACGGCTGACGACGGATGCAGTGCGGCCAGCCAAGCGAGGAGGTGCGCCCGTTCGCGCTCCACGCTGTCGCGCTCGCGTGCGTACGCGTCGGCGTGCCGCTGCCAGCGTGCCGTCTGGGCCCTGGACGTGGCCAGGTCCTTGCCGAGGCGGTGGAGGCGGTCCGTCGGCTGGTCCGTCGGGTCGGCTTCCGCGGCGACCGGAGGTGCCTCGGGCGGGGAGTCGGAGCCGGAATGCCTCGGTGAGCCGGAGAACCTGAAGACGGAGGGAGTACGGAGAAGGGTGCTGAAGAGCGGGGGAATGGCCATGGAGGGCTCCAGGGACGGTGACGGTGACGGTGATGAGGGTGGGAGCGGGCGAAGTGGGGCCGGGGCGAGCGCCGACGAGGCCTACATCGACGGGCGCGGGAGCGTGGTGCCCGTTCGCCGGTACTGACTGGCGCTCCTGGCGTTGGCGGCCCGGCAGGCGTCGTCCACGGGCTCACCCCTGCGGACGTGTCGCTGGTACGCCGAACGAGTACCGCACGGCGCGGGTTCGCCGGGCGGTCGGACCGGCTGCGTCCGTACCGCCCGGGACGGCTCTTCGGGCGGCAGTGCGGGGACGGTCCTCAGCCGGTTCTCGAGTGCGTGACGCTGATTGCCGGTCAGGCCCGCGACGATTCCCCCTCGGTCGCACTTCGGCAGGCCGTCCTCGCGTCGCAGCACGGCCGTCCGGCACTCCTGGAGGACCTCGCAGGCGTGGCACAGCGCCATGGCGATGGCGCGGGTCCTGTCGGAGAACCACAGTTCGGGATCCTCGTTCCGGCACAGGGCGTTCAGCTCCCACGCCCGGGTACTACCGGGGGTGACCGGCGTACTCGTTCCTGTCGTTGTCCCCATCGTCATCGTCGACTTCGCCTGCTACTGCTGCTCGGGACCTCGTTCATTTCTCGCTCCGTGCCGCAGCCCGTTCCGCGGCCTCCCACGTGGCCGGTCCCGTGCGCACGAGACCTGGGTGCCGGGTGTTCGACTCGTGCGGTCCGTTCGACGCGGACGCCGGGGCCGCTGAGGAGGAGGGCTCGGGTGCCGGTGCGACGGGCGGCGGGACGACTGCCGATGCCGGTTCAGGTGCCGTCGTCGGGACGACCGTGAGGCGGGCCGACGCGAGCCGGACGGCCTGGGGACGGCGTACCGCGGCCATGGGTGCAGCAGCCAGGGGCGTGGGGGCGGAGGCGGTCTGTGGGGTCAGTGCCGTCAAAGGCCCCAGCAGGTTCACCACGTTGAGGAGCGTGCACCGTTCGGAACGCCCGTCCAGGGAGACCAGGGGCATGCCGTCCGGCGTCCGGGAGCCGTGGAAGCGCCAGACGTCCCCGTGTACGTCCCGCTGCGGCACCGTCAGGTCGTAGACGATGCCCTCGTACTCGTACATCCGCGGGTCGGAATCGGGCGCGGCGGGCGCCGCGGGAGCGGTTGGAGACGGAGGGGAGGGGGGCTGCTGTCGCGTGAACGCCAGGACCGATACGCGCACCCCGGCATGGCGGCTCTCGCCGGCGACCGCGTGGCGTGACGGCGTCTCGGCGTCGTGCCTGATGCCGAAGTGGGCACGCCACCGGCGCCACTGCTCCAGGTCGGCGACGTGGAGTTCGATGCGTACGCAGTCGCCGTCGGCCCGGATGTCGTGGACGTCGGGATGCGCGCCGATGTGCCGGCGGACGGTGGCCGCGACCAGCCCGGCCCGCTCGCAGGCGTGGTCCCAGGCGACGGCCTGGTGCTCCAGGTCCGTCAGCTGTTCGGCGACGCGGGCCCAGCCTCCGCTCGGTGTACGGCGCAGGACGAGGCCGAACGTCCGCTCCGGGTCCACCAGGAGGCGCGCCGCGTCGAGGGCGTGGGCGACGGCCCCGGCTTGGTTCGGGGTGTCCAGGGAGAGTGCCGTACGGATCAGGTATTCGGCGTGGGGGAGGTTCCTGTTCATGCGGCGGCCTCGCTCTCCGACGCCGTACGGAGTTTCTGCATGGCCCGGAAGGTGAGTGCCTTGACCGCGCCGACGGTTCGTCCCATGGCGCAGGCGGTCTCCTCGGGCGACATCTCGCCGATGAACCGCATTTCCATGCACTGACGCTCATGGATGTTCAGCGTGTGCAGGGCGGTCCGGACAGCTTCGTGGTTCTCGATCGCCTCCAGCGCGCGCAGCGCGGCGAACTCGGCGCTGCGGTCGCGTGTGTCGCTGTCACTCAGCTCGGAGACCAGGGTCTCCACTCGGGAGCGCTTGGTCTTCACCTCGTCCAGGTGCAGGTTCCTGGCGATGGTGAACAGCCATGCCGTGAACGCCACGCCCTGCCAGGTGAAGCCGTCGATATGACGCAGCGCCCTGACGAAGACCTCCTGGGTGAGGTCCTCGGCCAGGTGCCGGTTCCGCGTGCGGAGAAGAAGATAGCGGTACACGCAGCGGTGGTGATCGACGTAGAGGGCCGCGAACGCCTCGCGGTCGCCGGCCCGAGCCCGGTCGATGACGTCGATCACACCGACCATGTCGTTCTCGGTCCTCTGCCGGGGTAAGCCGGTCTCTCGTCTGATCTGTTCAGACACGGGCGAAATACTCCTTGTGTGTGGGCTTGTGATGACTTGCGGAAGGTGTCTCCGGGGCCCGGGGTCGCGGGGCGCTGTCGGAGGTGTTCCCCCACCTGTAATATTCAATATTCGTGTAGATGTAGATTCGGCAGGTGGGGGCAGGGCCTTTGGTGGTCGACGCGGACCATGGGGAGGCTCCCGAAGTGCGGATGTGCGCTCGGTTCGCCCGGTGTCGCCCGTGGGTGCTCCGCGGTGCGGGCGATGTGGGGCGTCGGAGGACGAGCGGTTGAACTGTTGACTCTACTATCTACGATATGCGTGTAGATGTAGATACGTCAAGTGGCGGTGTCAATGGGGCTGTAGGTGCAGACGAGGGGCGTGTAGTAGCACTTGGGTGCGCCGGGGTGCCCCCTGTTCACAGAAAGTCGCCTGGTCGATCTTCGATCTACTTGCACATGTAGATGCCGATGGTCGATGCTTGATCGCGTGACCAGGAACTTTCAGTCGAGCGGCGACCCGGGCCTGGGCGGAGACTTCGCCTCCGAGGGCGAGGACCTTCCTCTGCTGCTTGAGCGCCTCCTCGGTGAGTCGCAGGGCAGAACCCAGAAGGATCTGGCTGCGGAAGCCGGTATCTCCTATCCGACGCTCAATGCCTGGATGAACCGGACGCGCGGGACGTCCCGCATCGATCCGGAGCGGTTGCGTGCGATGGTCGAGGTGTTCCGTCGCTGGGGTGTGAGAACCACGCCGCGGGAGTTCTTCGCCGCCGTCGGCCGGCCGGTACCCGGGCCCAGCGGGGATGAGCGTGAGGCCCAACTGCTCAAGCTCTACCGGCAGTTGCCCGAGTCGAGGCAGCGCGCTCTGGTCAAGAACGCCGAAGCGATGCTCCAGCTCAGCCGCGTCAACTGAGGGCGCCTTCCTGGCGGGCACTTTTCTGTGGAATATCCCAACGGCCCTCACCCGGCGAACACGCGCGGGTACGATCGGTGTGCCGCTGACCTCCCGGAGCGGGATATCTGCATGCCCTCATGCATCCCTGGGGAGACTCCTGTGTGCATCGTGATTTCTATGGCGGACGACCTTCCGAAGATCGCCGTCTGGGACCCGGATGAAATGAGCATCCTGGTGGCGCGTGGCACGGCCACCGGTGAACTGCTCCGCGAGGTCGAGGCGATCCTGACGATCGACCTCGGTGCGCCGGCCTCCGCGGGGGATCGGCTCGTCTGCTTCTGCGGCACGCTGGTGGAGCTGCCGGGCGAACTGGCGACCCTGGTCGCCGTCGACTCCTCCTGTGGGCCGGTCTGACCGTCCCTCCTGCGTCGTCGCGGCGCGGGCACCTCGGACGTCGGCCGGTCGGAGAGTGGTCGATCCGGTGCGGCGTCCTTGGGTGGAGGGCCGCGCGACAGGAATGTCAGGCATATGCCGTTGGCGATATCGTGAATGCGCGGTCGTCCCCGAGCCGCCGTGCCGACGCCGGCCAGGACCGGAGCCGGCCGAAGAAGCCGATACGTGCCGTAACCGCGACCCGAGCGGTGCCTGGCGCCGGAGCGACTCCCCACTCCCCACTCTCCGCCCCTCCGCTCCTGACGCTTTCCTTTCGGGCAGGGGCGGTTGAAGCAGTCTGCAAGAGGTGTCGCGGTTTCCGGGAGCGCTGGGCAGGATGGGGTCATGAGCGAACCCTCCGTACGGGCGGCGCACCACATCACTTCCTCGGGCTCCGTCCTGTCCCTGTGGTCGAAGGACTCGGTGCTGTCGATCGGTTCGGTGGGCTCGGTGCTGTCCATCGGGTCCGTCGGGTCGAGCCTGTCGGTCGGGTCGATCGGGAGCGCGCTGTCGGTCGGGTCGATCGGCTCGGCCCTGTCGTTCGTCTCGGCCGGGTCATGGCTGAGCACGGGGTCCGTCCTGTCCGCGCAGTCGCGGTGGTCTGTGCTGTCCTGGCGGTCGACGCGCGGCTTCCGGGCGGTCGGGACCGCAGGAACCGTGGGGGCTGTGGGGGGCGTCGCGGTGGTCGCCGGGGTTGCGACGGCTCTGTTGCTGGTCCAACGGGGGCCGCGCAAGCCCTAGTTGCGAGGCCGGCGGCGCGCCGCGTCCGAGCCCTCGTATCTCTCAGCCACCGTCCGCCACCGTCACCTCGTGCGCGTGCTTCAGCCGCATCCGCGTCTCCACCCGCTCCGCCGCCACGACCTCCGTCCAGAAACGGTGGCCGCTGACGAAGACCGCCAGCTCGTGTTCGCGCTGCCGGAGCTTCTCCACCTCGGCCTGTTCATCGGGTGTCCAGCCCGGGGAGGCCGGGCGCTCCACCTTGCGCCAGCCCCCCATGTCGCTGAACCCGTCCAGGGGCTCGACCGACCAGGGCAGCCGCTTCAGCAGGGCCGACAGCTCGGCCCGGACCTGATGCAGCTCCTCCTGACCGGCGAGGAGGTCACTCGGGAAGTCATAGGTCGTAGCCACACGGTAATGCTACGCCTGTTCGATTTTGGGTCGCGAGTTCCTTCAGGGACTTCACGCGAACGGGTGCGGAGGCAGCGCTTCGACCGCTGGTCGGGGAGGTGCCGCTGTGGCAATCTTCACAGCGCGCCCTTTAGCTTGTCAGGCATGGATGTGGCGAATGGACCTTATGGGGCGAGCCCATCGGTATGGGGTGGATCGTCGGGGACGGCGGTAGGGCGTTCCGGACCGTAGCTGTCAGTGCGGGCGCCTAATGTGCTCCGCATGAATGTGGAACAGGTGCGGCTTCAGCCCTGGGGTGCGGGGGACTTCTGGTTGTTGGAGCGGCTCAACAGCCCTGAGATGACTGCCCACTTGGGGGGTCCCGAGAGCGAGGAGCGGCTTGCCGACCGGCAGCTGCGGTACGTCCGGCTGGACCGCGGGGGGATGTTCCGGGTGGAGTCGGCGGTGAGCGGGGAGACCGTGGGCTCGATCGGGTTCTGGGAGCGGGAGTGGCGGGGCGAGTCGGTGTGGGAGACCGGGTGGGGGGTGCTGCCCGAGTTCCAGGGGCGCGGGCTGGCCGCCCAGGCGGCCCGCGCCGTCGTGGTGGCGGCACGGGTCGCCGGGTGGCACCGGTATCTGCACGCCTTTCCGGGCGTTGACCATCCCGCGTCCAACTCGGTGTGCAGGAAAGCCGGGTTCACCCTGATCGGCCCCGTGGAGTTCGAGTATCCGAAGGGCAGCTGGATGACCTCGAACGACTGGCGGATCGACCTCCAGGCCTGAGCGGGGCGTCAGTTGGCGCCGGGCGCCCCCAACTCCCTTACGAGCCTTGCCGCCACCGGCACCGCGATGCCGTGCCGCTCCGCCGCGCGCAGCAACGCCCCGCCGATCGCGTCCAGTTCGAGCGGGCGGCCCGCCTCCGCGTCACGCTGCATCGACGACTTGGTCCCCGGCGGGAACGCGTCGTACCGGGCGAGCGCCCCGCCGGGGTCGGACGGGCCGCCGTAGGACCGGCTCACCGCCGCCGTCTCCTCCAGCAGGGACGTCAACTCCCCGCGGTGGCGCGTCCGTACGTCGCCCAGGGGGAGGGCGTAGCGGGTGGTGAGGAGGGCGAGCGGGGCGAGGAAGGTCATCTTGGCCCAGAGTGCGGCCGTCTCGTCGGGGAGGACCTGGGTGGTGGGGCCGGCCGCGTTCAGGGCGGCGGCGAGAGTGTCCAGGCGGGGGCGGGGGACCGGGTCGCCGGTCAGGTCGATCTCCGCGAAGGGGCTGCCGTGCTCAATCACCCCCGGTGCGGTGCGAGTTGACTCGACGCGGATGATCGCGGGGGCGACCTGGGCGGGGGTGTGGCGGGCGCGGAGGTGGGCCGGGTGTTCGACGCCGTTCAGGAACGGTACGAGGAGGCCGTCGGCCAGTGCCTTTGCCGGGACGCGGGTCAGGGCCTGGTCCAGGGTCGTTGCCTTGACGGTGATCAGGCAGGCGTCCACCGGTTCGCGCAGCTCCGTGTCGGCTTCGACGGGGGCGGTGAAGTCGCCGAAGGTGGTGCTGTGGACGCGGATTCCGTCGGTGCGGAGGGTGTCGGCGGTTTCTTCTCCGGCCAGGCAGATCACTCGGTGTCCGGCGCGGGAGAGAAGTGCCGCGAGCAGGCCGCCCACTCCGCCCGGGCCCAGGATCGCCACGGTGAGTTCGTCGTTCGCCATGTTCTTGTCCTCTCGTCGGTCGGCCCCGTGAACGGTGGCCGCCTCGGGGGAGATCATCGCAGGTGTGTTCGGGAGAGGGGCGGCGGGATCGGCTGCGGCGCGGGAGACTGGGGGTATGTGCCGCAGTATCAAGACGCTTCGACCGCCTGCTCTGCCCGATGAGGCCACGGAGGAGGAGGTGCGGGCTGCCGCGTTGCAGTACGTCCGCAAAGTCTCCGGGTTCCGGGCGCCGGCTGCGCATAACCGTGAGGTCTTTGACCATGCGGTGGATGTGATTGCCGCGGCTACCGCCGAGTTGTTGGCGGGGCTTGAGGTGAGGGGGGCGTCGCGGGTGGGGTCGTGATCAGAGTGCGGGCCGGTGGGGGCTGGTCGCGCAGTTCCTCGCGCCCCTGAAAGCGGACGTGCGTCTTCGGGTCGGTCGTGAAGGTGCGGGCCGGTGGGGGCTTGTCGCGCAGTTCCTCGCGCCCCTGAAAGCGGACGTGCGTCTTCGGGTCGTTGTGAAGGTGCCGGTCGGTGGGGGCTGGTCGCGCAGTTCCCCGCGCCCCTAAAAGCGGACGCGCGCCCCCGATCGAAAGGGGCCGCGTGCTCCTAAGGTGTGCTGACCTCTGCCTCTGTTGTGGGCCGGCGGCGCATCACGTACGCCGCTGCCGCTCCCGCGCCGAACAGGGCCAGCAAGGAGACGCCCGTTGCGAGCCAGGTGGCGCCCAGCCACTGGGCGCCGTAGTAGCCGAGGGCGACGCTGTACCCCGCCCAGGAGAGGCCCGCGAGGGCTGACCAGGGGAGGAAGTCCCGGGCTCGGCGGTGGGCGGCGCCTGCGCCGAGGGAGACGACCGAGCGGCCGGCGGGGGCGAAGCGGGCCAGGATGACGAGGGCGCCGCCGCCTCGGGCGAGGGCCTGGCCGAGACGTTCCTGCGCGGTGGTGAGGCGGCGGGAGCGGGAGATCGCGCGGTCCAGGCGTTCGCCGCCGCGCCAGGCGAGCCGGTACGCCACCAGGTCGCCCAGGAGGGACGCGGTCGCCGCGGACGCGATCAGCGCCAGGATGCTGGGGACCTCATGGGGCACGGGAACCGCGTCGGTCGCCGCACCGGTGCCCGCTGCCGCCGCCGTCGCGGCCGCGATGACCAGCACACCGCTCGGCAGGACCGGCAGGAACACATCAAGGAGTACGGACAGGGCGACCATGGCGTAGATCCATGGGCTGCCGGTCAGCGACCCCACACTCTCGAACAACGCATCTCCCCGTGAACTCCCCCGTGGGCCATACCTGCCGCGGTGTCGCGAGGGAGCGGCAGGGGCGGCCAGTGACAGCCATACAGCGTACGCCCGGGTACGGACAGGAGATTCACGGGGGGCGCGTGTGATCGGCACAGTGTGTTCACCCGGCTGCCCCGTCCCAGGGGGCGGCCCGCGCCCCCATCCCGTAGCAACGTAGGTAAAGGGGAAGTAAGCGGGACAACACGTGAGGAACGGTACACATCATGGTGGCAGGGATATGCGCGGGCGCCGTCGTCGCGGCCGTACTGGCGAGCGGTACCGGCGGTGCCGGGGCCGGTGCTCCGGACGGTTTCTGGATGCGGACGGACGCGCGGTTCGCGCCGGTCGGCGCCCTCGTGCCGTCGGCGGCGGTGACGTACGACAGCAAGCTGGTGCCCGCCGCCGCGTGGATCCAGGTGAGTCAGCAGACGACCGTGAGCGGCGCCACGACGGTGAAGCTGCGGGTCGACGGGATGGTGCCGGGGCACGCGTACGGCGTCCATGTGCACCAGAAGCCGTGCGGCACCGACCCGGCCGCCGCGGGCGGGCACTTCCAGCACAAGCCGTCCACCGACCCGGCCGCCGCCAACCCCGACAACGAGGTCTGGCTCGACTTCACGGCCGACGAGCACGGTGCCGCCGAGGCGAGCGCCCGCCACGCGTGGGGTTTCCGGCAGGGCGAGGCGTCCTCGGTCGTGATCCACGACATGCCGGGCAGTCACACCCGCGCCGCCTGCTTCACGGTGCCGTTCGGCTGGGCTCCCTGACCTGCTGACACGTCCACGAGTGGGCGCCGGTTTCCGGCGCCCGCCCGTCGGCCGCCTGTGCTGTGGCCGCCGGTGCTGTCGTCGCCGCGCGCAGCACCGCCCGTGCCACCGCGTCCGCGTCCGACAGCGTCACCGAGTCCACACCGGGCCGGGCGCCCGCAGCGGTCACCCAGTGCACGCCCTCCGTGGGCACCCCGAACGCGAACCGCCGTTCGTGGACGGCTCCTTGACGGTCTATCAGGCGGTATGGGCGCGGTGTCACATCCAGTCCGCCCGTCTCGTAGCCGTCCACCGTGTGCGGCCGGCACCGGCCGGTCCGGAGCAGCCGGCCGAGGAGTTCGTCGGCGGTGCGGCGCAGGTCCGGTTCGGGGAGGCGGGCCTCGACGAGGGTGGTCACGCGGACCGCCGAGCCGGGTATCTCGGGCGAGGACGCCACCCAGGTGCCGTCCGCCTCCCGCACGTCGAGCCGCGGCCCGAGCACCTCCACCACGCCCGCCTCGACCAGCGCGGCCAGTTCCTCGATACGGCGGCGGGGCGGGCCGATGGACAGGAACGCGTTGAGCGGGGTGTACCAGCGGTCCAGGTGGTCGCGGCGGGAGGCGCCGGCCAGGCCGCCGTGGTCGACGACCAGCCGGAGTTCGTTGCGCAGATCGCGCAGCACGTCCAGGGCCGCCTTGAGCGGGCCGTCCACATTGCCGCGCGCCGCGTGCTCCGCGTCCTCGCGCAGATACGACAGCAGCCACTCCCGCCAGGCCGCCCGGTGGGCGAGATCGGGTTCTCCGTACGGCCGGGACAGCCGGTCCCAGCACCAGCGCTCGGCCGCCGGGACCCCGAACTCGTCCAGGATCAGGGCCTCTTGGGGGTCCCGGTGCGGGACGCCGAGGAAGCGCTCGGCGAAGTCCGCCGACGCGGGGTGCCGGGAGGGGCGCAGGAGCGCGGTGTAGTAGACCGTCTCGACCTCCTTCGCCACCAACGGCCATATCTCCGTGAGGAATTCGGGCGGCTCGGCCGAGTCGGCGCGTTTGCGGAAGGCGGATATCGCCTCGGGGGTGAGGACTTGCGGGGTGTGGCGGCCGTAGGGGCCCTTCGCGTTGTCGCCGCGGGCCTGGTACGGGATGCCCCGGCGTGAACCGGCGTACAGGCGGGGCTCGTTGCCCGAGGGGACGTAGCGCAGGGTCCCGTTCCGCGTGCGGACGAAACGGCCGCCTCTGCCCGTCGTCAACAGGGCTGTGTGGTCGAAGAAGTTGAGGCCCAGGCCGCGCAACAGGACGGGTTCGCCGGGGCGTACGACGGACAGGTCGACGTCGGCCGGGTTGGCGGGCGGGATGTGGCGCAGGCCGTGGCGGTCGGCGTAGGCGGTGAGGCGGCGGTGGGCGGGGTCCGGGGTCGTCGGGAGGTGGCCCTGCGCCAGGACCACGGCCGAAAGGGCGGACAGGGTACGGCCGTTGTCGAGGGTGAGGGACTGGTGACCGTCGGCCGTATCGTCGAGGCGGACCGCGCGGGCCGTGTGCGGCTGCACGTGGACGGAGTCGGGGGCCTCGCGGACGGTGCGGGCGAACACCCACTCCAGATAGCGGCCGTAGTGCGCGCGGGTGGGGTAGTCGTCCGGGCCGAGTTCGGCGGGCGCCCACTCGTGCAGGCTCGGGCCGGGGCGGATCGGGCCCGAGCAGTCGACGCTGGCGTCGGTGAAGAGGGTCACCTGGGAGGCCACGGTGTTCATCAGCAGCTCGGGCGACTGCGCGGAGCGCCACACGCGGCCGGGGCCCGGGGGCGCCGGGTCGACGACGTGCACGGTGAGCCGGGTGCCGGGCGGGAGGAGCTCCGGCGCGGAGGCGCAGAGGCGTTCCAGGACGCTGGTGCCGCGCGGACCGGCGCCGACCACGGCGACGGAGACGGAGGCCGGTTCGCCGTCGAACGCGTTCACTGCAGACAAAGGGGTGACTCCCGGGCGTGTGGGGGCGCAATGGAGCAGACCGTCCGCTCGGAAGCGGACGGTCCGCCTCATCATGCCCGCAACGGGATCACGAGGGTGTCAGGGGGGAGTCCTCCACGGTCCGCAGCGTCCCGTCCGGCCGTGCCTGCTCCAGCCGCAGCCGGGCCGAACGGCCGCGCAGTGTGAGGGTCATGAGCTGGTTGCCGAACCAGGGCCCGCCCGTTTTGCGCCACTTCACCGACGGGTCCGGGCAGCGGCCGTGCCGGGTCAGGCGGCGGCCGAGGCCGCGCGCGACCGCGCTCCAGCCGAAGCGGAAGCCGACGCGCATGTAGGAGGGTATGGAGTTGTGGACCGGGGAGCAGGTGAGCTGGAGGATCCGCGAGTCCGGAGGCCCGGCCGAACCTGAAGTCCCTTGACGGTCACGCCACTTGGGCTCCGCCACATACGCGTGATGCACGTCTCCCGACAGCACGAGCACCGACGCCGGAGCCCCGTCGCCGGTCCCGACCTCGGCGATCAGGTCCGCCAGCTGTTCGAAGGACTCCGGGAACGCCGCCCAGTGTTCGAGGTCGGCCGCCCGGCGCAGCTTCTCGCCGAACCGGGCCCAGCGGGCGCCCCGTTCGCCCCGGCTCAGGGCCGCGTCCCAGGCCTCGGCGTCGTGGACGAGGTGGGGCAGCAGCCAGGGCAGGGAGGTGCCGATGAGGAGGTGGTCGTAGGAGGCGCGGTCCTTGAGTGCCTCGGTGCGCAGCCACTCGGCCTCGCCGGGGTCGAGCATCGCGCGGTGCTGCTCGTCGAGGACGCGGGCCGCCCTGCTGTCCACCATCAGCAGCCGGACGCGGCCGAAGTCGCGGCGGTAGCTCCAGCGGACGGAGGCCGGGTCGGCGTCGGCGCGGGAGGCGAAGGCGCGGAGTTCGTCGGTGCCGTCGGGGGCGTCGCGGACCGCCGAGTAGAGGGGGTCGTCGGCGAGTTCGGCGGGGGAGAGGTTCCCGAGGTGCTGGTACACCCAGTACGACATCAGCCCGCTCAGCAGCCGCTCGCGCCACCACGGGGTGTCCCGCATGTCCGCGACCCAGGCGGCGGAGGTGTTCCAGTCGTCGATCACGTCGTGGTCGTCGAAGATCATGCACGACGGCACGGTGGAGAGCAGCCAGCGGATCTCCGGGTCGAGCCAGGACTCGTAGTAGAGGCGCGTGTACTCCTCGTAGTCCGCGACCTCGCTGCCCGGTGGCTCGCTCAGGTCGCGGCGGGCGGAGAGCCAGCGGCGGGTCGCCTCGGAGACCTCGTCGGCGTACACCTGGTCGCCCAACAGGACGAGTACGTCCGGCCGTTCGGACTCAGGCCGGCCGGCGATGCGCGAGGCCAGCGTGTCCAGGGCGTCCGGGCCGACCGGGTCGTGGGAGTCGGCGGCCGGCGCGGCCCAGCGGCAGGAGCCGAACGCGACGCGGACCGTACCGTCGGCGTCCGGGGTGTGGATCATCGACGGCGGGAACGACGAGTCGGGCAGCGGCCACACGTGCGCGCCGTCCAGGAACACGTCGTACGGCGTCGACGTCCCGGCCGTGAGGCCCTCCACCGGCACCAACGCGTAGTGGTGGCCCGCCACTTGGAAGGTACGGGCGGTGCCGCCCGCGCCGTCCGCGCAGCGCACCTCGGCCGTGCAGGGACGGCTCGCCTCGACCCAGACCGTCGCGGACGACCCGTCGGCGTAGCGAAGCAGTGGTCCAAGACTCAGTCCGGCCACAGGTGATCACCCTCCTCCGTCGCCCCGTACGGTACGGAACGACGGAGGTCAGTGGCCAGGCTCCGCGGATCACCGGTTGGCGGCGATCAGCAACTGGCGAGGTAGTTCGTCAGCGCGCTCTTCTCGGCGGAGTCGACCGACAGGTTGTAGTAGTACTTCACCTGCACCCAGGCGCGGACGTACGTGCAGCGGTACGAGGTCAGCGACGGCATCCAGGTGGCCGGGTCCTGGTCGCCCTTGGACTGGTTGACGTTGTCGGTGACCGCGAGGAGCTGCGGGCGGGTCACGTCGTTGGCGAAGGACTCGCGCTGGGCGGTGGTCCAGTTGCGGGCGCCGGAGTCCCAGGCCTCGGCCAGCGGCACGAGGTGGTCGATGTCGACGTCGGAGGCGGCGGTCCAGGTGGCGCCGTCGTAGGGGGAGTACCAGCTGCCGCTGGTCGCGGTGCAGGCGGAGTTGGTGACGACGTTCGTACCGTCGCGCTTGAGGATCCACTCGCGGGTGTTGCAGGTGCCGCTGATGGTGTCCCAGGTCGGGAACAGGTCGCGCGCGTACCCGGTCCTGACCTCGGTCGCCACGGTGAGGGACGCGAGGTAGGTACGGGCGGTGGCCGCGCTGACGGGCGTGGGGAGAGCGGCGGACGCGGTCGGGCTGTTGAACAGGGCGACGGAGGCTATGAGTCCGGTGAACGCCGCGAGTATGCTCAGCCGTCGACGCGCGTAGAACTTCGGCATACGAACTCCCTTGTGGTGTGGGGGTGTTGGAGTGCGAGCGAGGGAATGCTCGCGGTGCCGTGTTGCGGGGAGGTGTGCGTCGGGTAAGAAGCTAGTGACGTGTTCATGACACAACAAGGGGTGCGGCGAGACTTTCCTCACGGGCGGGGCCGCCCGGATCTCGCGTACAGTGGACGGCGCAGAAGGGGAGTAGCTCTTCGCCGGACCGTCGACATACTGCTCAGCTCGTTCTGAGCCGGCGCCCGGAGGCAGGTTCGTTCCACACAGGTGGGCGGACCGGCCAGCGAGACCTTCGGTAAGCAGTGCACTAGTCGTTTTTCGTGTGCGCTGCCGTGCCGAGGTGTCCGCGGACAGCGACGATTCTCTCGGTGGGGCGGCGACTCCGACCGATTGAGGAATTTTGATCAGCATCAGCGTGACGGCGCTCGTTTTCGGCGTCGTCTTTCTCGCCGAACTCCCCGACAAGACCGCGCTCGCCGGGCTCGTCCTCGGCACCCGTTACCGCGCCTCGTACGTCTTCGCCGGCGTCGCCGCCGCGTTCCTTCTGCATGTCGTGCTCGCGGTGGCCGCGGGCAGCGTACTGACGCTGCTGCCGCAGCAGTTGGTGGCCGCGGTGACCGGTGTGCTCTTCCTGGGCGGGGCCGCGGTGCTGCTCTTCAAGAAGGGTGATGACGACGAGGAGGTCCGCGCGCCGAAGGACCAGTCCTTCTGGCGGGTGTCCGGTGCCGGATTCATGCTCATCCTGATCGCCGAGTTCGGTGACCTGACGCAGATCATGACGGCGAACCTCGCGGCCCGTTACGACGACCCGTTCTCCGTCGGCCTCGGTGCGGTGCTGGCGCTGTGGGCGGTCGCGGGGCTGGGCATCGTGGGCGGAAAGGCGCTGATGAAGCGGGTGCCGCTGAAGCTGATCACGCAGATCGCGGCGGTGCTGATGCTGGCGCTGGGCGCGTGGAGTCTGTGGGAGGCCATCGCCGGGTGACGCCGTCGCGCACCGTTGCGTGACGGGACTCTCGCCCGGCGGGATGAGCTGAACGGTGAGTGAACTGTTCCCGGGGTGGTGGCGCGAGGGCGGTCCGGTTTTGTACCGTAGAGAAACAAAGTGGCTCCCGTCCGTTCTCCCTGACCGGCGGACGGGGCCGCCTTGTCCCTCCGGGGGTCATCCGCCGCGCCCCCTTCCGTACGTTCCTTGGAGCCTGCCGATGACGGCCACCACCGTGCTCACCGCCCGTGCCCTGCTGCTGGACATGGACGGCACCCTCGTCGACTCGCATGCCGTGGTCGAGCGGATCTGGCGGAACTGGGCCGACCGGCACGGGCTGGACGCGGACGAGGTCATGAAGGTCGTGCACGGGCGGCAGGGGTACGCGTCGATGGCGCTGCTGCTGCCCAACCGGCCCATGGAGCAGAACTACGCGGAGAACGCGCGGATGCTGGCCGAGGAGACCGCCGACGTCGAGGGTGTCGTCCCTGTTCCGGGTGCGGTGGAGTTTCTCGCCTCGTTGCGGGGGTTGCCGCATGCGCTCGTCACGTCGGCGGATGTCGCTCTCTCCACGGCGCGGATGGGGGCGGCCGGGCTTGAGCTGCCGTCGGTTCGTGTCACCGCCGAGTCCGTGGGGGCGAGCAAGCCGGATCCTGAGGGTTTCCTGAAGGGCGCCGCTGAACTGGGTGTCGAGCCCTCGGACTGTGTTGTCTTCGAGGACTCGGGGGCGGGGATCGCGGCGGGGCGCTCCGCGGGGATGCGGGTGGTGGGGGTTGGGCCGCAGGCCGGGTTCCATCGGGCGGATGTGGTGGTGCGGGATTTGCGTGAGGTGCGGGTTGAGGGGTTGGCGGGTGGGGGGATTCGGCTGCACGTTGGGTGACGGGCGGCGGTTGTGGGGGGCCTTGGGTTGTGTTGCGGGTGCTGCGGTGTGGGGGGCTGGTCGCGCAGTTCCCCGCGCCCCTTTAGGGGGTTGCCCTCGGCGGGGTTTCGCCTGCGGCCTGGGTCCCCGGGGCCGCAGCCCCCAAACCCTCCAGTTGGCGCCGCGTCACGGCTGGGTCGTTTCCGCTTCCAGCCTTGAGCGGGTTGTCGGGCCGTAGACGCCGAGGCCGTCGGAGGTGATGCCTCGGGCCAGTTGGTAGGTGCGGACCGACGTCTGGACCTGTTTGTCGAAGATGCCGTTGTCGGGGCCGGTGTAGAGCCTCAACTGGGTGAGGCGGAGCTGGAGTTCGGTCACCTCGGGGCCCTCGTCGCCGCGTTGGAGGACCGGGGCGGGGGCGCTGCTCTGGTGGTTGTTGGCCGCCGCTGTGGAGGCGGTGGCCGTGGGGGTCGGGGTCCGGCTCGGGTTCGCGGACTTCGAGGGTGTGGCCGAGGGGGTCGCGGACGCCGTCGGTGACGGGGTCTCGCTGAGTGACGGGGTCGGGGACGCCGTCGTCGGCTCCGCGGACGTGGAGCCGCTTGCGGACGGTGTCGCCGACGTCGTGTCCTCCGGCTCCGTCGGAACGCTCGCCCGTACGTCCTGAGGGGCCGCGTCGTCCCGGGACGGGGGTTCGTACGAGAAGAGGCCGCTGGCGAAGCCGGCCACCGCTGTCACCGCCACGACCGCTCCCGCGACGGCGAGCAGCTTGGTACGGCGGCGACGCGGGGTGTTCTGGTCGCCCTCGCCCATGGGCGCGCCCGGGGTCCAATCGCCGCCCTGGCCGCCCTCGCCGCTCCCGCCGTCCTCGAACAGGCTCAGGTCGGTCGCGTTCGGGGTGGTGTCGGAGGGGGGCCGCAGGGTGGGCAGGACTGACGTCTCCTGCTGAGGGGCGGATACGGGCGGCACCGCGCGCAGCAGCATGGTCTCCTCGACCGCGGGCAGCCGCTGGGTCTCACCCGCGTCACCCCCTGTGCCGGCCGCGCCCTCGGGCGCCCCCGGTGTCCCCGCCCCCGAAGGTCCCGCCTTCCCGTCCAGCTCCACGTACGGCCTGATCCGCAGCGGGTCGAAGTCCTCCGCCGCTGCCGCCTCCGCCGTGCGCGTGTCGCGGAGCGCGTCGGCCGCCTGCTGGGTGCAGGTGCACGACGGGGAGCCGTCGGCTGCCCGGGGTGCACCGCACTGCGGGCATATGTGGCCCTTCGCCTCGTTCACGTGTTCGTCCCTCCCCGTGGATCTCCAGAGGTTATGCGGATCTCCTTCACGCCGTCTCCTCGGACCCCCGGAATGAGAGCTTCCGGCCGGACTCGACAGGCCGTAACCGGCCATACCGATCACCATGGATGTGTAACGAGAGCCGCAGGAGGTCTTCATGGCCGGCGATGCGCACGGTATGACGGGGAATGTGCACGACGCGCAGCCACCGGAGGAGCCCCCGCAACGGGGCGGTTCCGCTCAGGAACACGTGTCCGGCAACGTCCTCGTCTCCATCGGGGCGCTGCTCCTCGGGCTGCTCCTCGCCGCCCTCGACCAGACCATCGTGTCGACCGCGCTGCCGACGATCGTCAGCGACCTCGGCGGGCTGGAACACCTCTCCTGGGTCGTCACCGCGTATCTGCTCGCCTCGACCGCCGCGACCCCGCTGTGGGGCAAGCTCGGCGACCAGTACGGACGGAAGCGGCTCTTCCAGATCGCGATCGTCATCTTCCTGATCGGGTCCGCGCTGTGCGGCGCGGCGCAGAACATGCCCCAGCTGATCGGCTTCCGGGCGCTGCAGGGCCTCGGCGGCGGCGGGCTGATCGTGCTGTCGATGGCGATCGTCGGCGATGTCGTCGCACCCCGTGAACGCGGGCGCTACCAGGGCCTGTTCGGGGCCGTGTTCGGCGCGACGAGCGTCCTCGGGCCGCTGCTCGGCGGGCTGTTCACCGAGCATCTGAGCTGGCGCTGGGTCTTCTACATCAACCTCCCCGTCGGTGTCGTCGCCCTCGCCGTCATCGCGACCGCGCTGCACATCCCGCGCAAGTCGACCCGGCACGTCATCGACTACCTCGGCACCTTCCTCATCGCCGCCGTCGCGACCTGCCTGGTCCTCGTCGCCTCGCTGGGCGGTACGACCTGGGGCTGGAGCTCGCCGCAGATCATCGGGCTCGCGGTGCTGGGCGTCGTGCTGATCGTGGCGTTCGTCGCCGTGGAGCGCCGGGCAGCCGAGCCCGTCCTGCCGCTCAAGCTGTTCCGGGTCCGCACCTTCACGCTCGCCGCCGTCATCAGCTTCATCGTCGGCTTCGCGATGTTCGGCGCGATGACCTACCTGCCGACGTTCCTCCAGGTCGTGCAGGGCATCACTCCGACCATGTCCGGTGTGCACATGCTGCCGATGGTGTTCGGCATGCTGATCTCGTCCACCACGTCCGGCCAGATCGTCAGCCGCACCGGCCGCTGGAAGGTGTTCCCCATCGCGGGCACCGGCGTCACCGCGCTCGGCCTGCTGCTGCTCCACCGGCTCGACGAGGGCAGTTCCACCGCCGAGATGAGCGCGTACTTCTTCGTCTTCGGGCTCGGACTCGGCCTGGTCATGCAGGTGTTGGTGCTGATCGTGCAGAACGCCGTCTCCTACGAGGACCTCGGCGTCGCCACCTCCGGCGCGACCTTCTTCCGCTCCATCGGGGCCTCGTTCGGCGTCGCCATCTTCGGCACGATCTTCGCGAGCCGCCTCGGCGACAAGCTCACCGACGCCCTCAAGGGCACCTCCCTCCCGCCCGGCGTCACCCCGGACGGGCTGGAGTCGGACCCGCGCGGAATCTCCCAACTCCCGCCCGCGGTACGCCCGGAGGCCCTGCACGCCTACGCCTCGTCCATCACCGACGTCTTCCTCTACGCCGCCCCCGTCGCCCTCGTCGGCTTCGTCCTGGCGTGGTTCCTCAAGGAGGACAAGCTGCGCGGCTCGGTCACGGCACCCGACGTCAGCGAGACCCTCGCGAGCAACCCCGTCCAGCGCTCCTCGTACGACGAGGTGTGCCGCGCGCTGTCCGTGCTCGGCACCCGGGAGGGCCGCCGCGAGATCTACCGCACCATCACCACCAAGGCGGGCTACGACCTTCAGCCGGCGGCGAGTTGGCTGCTGCTGCGCATCAAGCGGGACGGCTGGGCGGAGCCGGGTGTCCTCGCCGAACGCAGCACCGTCCCGCTGCCCGTGATCCTCGCCGCCGTCCGCCAGGTCGAGGAGCGCCGGCTGGCCGTACGCGAGGGCCTCGATCTCCAACTGACCGACCAGGGGCGGGAAGTGGCCGAGAAGCTGTCACTGGCCCGTGAGGAATCTCTCGCGGAGACCCTGGGCGACTGGTGGGGTCCGGAGCGGCCCACCGACCTGATCCAGCTCGTGAAGGAGCTGAACGGGGAGCTGTGCGGCTCGGACCGGGAGCAGCCGCACAACGGGGCGTCCACGGCCCTCAGTTGAGGCTTTTGCGGAACCAGTGCTCCGCGTACTGGTCGTCGTTGTGCCGCTCGGTCTCCGTGTAGCCGAGCCGGGCGTACAGCGCGCGTGCCTCCACCAGGTCGGTGCGGGTGTCGAGGATCATCACCTCGGCGCCCCGCGCGCGGGCGGCGTCCTCGGCGGCCTTCACCAGCCTCGGCGCGCCGCCCCGGCCGCGCATCCCCTCGTGGACGAAGACCCGCGTCAGCTCGGCGACCCCGTCCCCGAGCAGCCGTAGACCCGCGCTCCCGGCCGCTTCCCCGTCGTACCGGGCGACGAGCAACAGCCCGTCGGGCGGGGTGAGTTCGCTGCCGGTGGCGGCGGCGATCCCGCGTTCCAGTTCCTCGGGGTCCGTCCGCCGGTCCTCGTGCAGGAGGTACCAGCGGTCGCTGACCTCCGTGTAGTAGGCCCGCCAGAGTGCGGCGGCGGCCGGGGAGTCGACGGGTTCCGGGGCGATCGTCCAGTTCATGCGGGCATTGTCAGGAGACGGTGGGGATGCGGCGCAAGCGAATATGGGTGACCTCGGGGGAGTCGAGGACCTGGGCCTTGTGCCACTCGATCTGCGCGTCGCCGAGGTCGTCGAACAGCCGTCGCCCGCCGCACGCGAGGACCGGCACGACATGCAGCATGAGTTCGTCCAGCCACCCCGCGCGGATGAACTGCTGGGCCAGGTCGGCGCCTCCGGCCAGCGAGATGTCCTTGTCGCCGGCCGCCTCCCGGGCCAGCTCCAGTGCGCGGGCGGGGCCCTCGGTGACGAAGTGGTAGGTCGTGCCGCCCTTCTTCACCACCGACTCGCGTGCGTGGTGGGTGACGACGAACACCGGCGCGTGGAACGGCGGCTCGTCGCCCCACGGGACCTCCCCGGTGACGAACATGCCGTGCCCCATGACCACCGGCCCCAGCCGGTCGATCCACTCGGCGAGCAGCTCGTCGTCCGGGCCGCCCGCGCCGCCCTCCACGCCCTGCATCCGGCGGAAGCTCCGCAGCCCGAACACCCAGGAGTGCAGCCGCTCCCCGCCGATGCCCAGCGGATGCTCCGGCCCCGACTCAGGGCCCGCGATGTATCCGTCCAGCGACATGCCCAGCCGTGCGATGACCTCGGTCATGACAACCTCCTCGATCGGTTCCTACCCCTGCGTCGAACGGGGCGGGACGGAATCGACACACCGGCGCCACGAATTCCCCGAAGGTGTGGCAGCCGTTTGAAGGGGGCCTTTACGGCAACCCGGTAGGGGAACCGACCGACTACGAGAGCCGGTTGGGCGAGAACCCGGAAGGCACTCATGTCCACAGGCGTGATCATCGTTTTGATCGTGATCGTGGTCGGCGTGGTCGCTGCCGCGGCCGCCCTGGCGCTGCGTGCCCGAGGCGCTACCGGCGGCTCGGGCCTGAAGCGCCGCTTCGGGCCGGAGTACGAGCGGACCGTTGCCCGGCACAACGGCGACGCGAAGGCCGCCGAGCAGGAGCTCGGCGCGCGCGTCCAGGAGCACGGTTCGCTGCAGGAGAAGCCGCTGGAGCCCGCGGCCCGCGAGCAGTACCAGGCTCGCTGGGCCGCCGCCCAGGAGCGGTTCGTCGATTCGCCCCGCGAGGCCATGTCCGACGTCGACCAGCTGCTCGGCGAGGTCGCCGGAGCCCGGGGCTTCCCCGACGTCCAGGAGTACGAGAAGCAGTTCGACGCGCTCTCCGTGCACCACGCGGACCACGTCCACGGCTACCGACGCGTCCACCGCGTCGTGACCACGCGTGAGAACGGCACACCGGAGAGCCAGGCCGGGACCGAGGAGATGCGTGAGGCCATGCTCGAAGCCCGCGACCTCTTCGACGACCTGATGAACGACGACAACCGCAACGGCAGTGGCCACGGAGGCAGCGGCCGCCATTCGTTCGGCGCATTCAACAAGCAGGCAGTGAAGGGGAGTTGAGCTACATGTCCGATGCGATACGGCCGACCGGCGACTCGAACACCGAGCGCAAGGAGAATGAGCGCAGGGCAACCGACGCGAGCGCCGACAAGACCAC
This sequence comes from Streptomyces sp. NBC_00252, assembly GCF_036187565.1. Taxonomy (NCBI): domain Bacteria; kingdom Bacillati; phylum Actinomycetota; class Actinomycetes; order Kitasatosporales; family Streptomycetaceae; genus Streptomyces; species Streptomyces sp. NBC_00252. The sequence continues at coordinate 7,017,891 of NZ_CP108087.1, forward strand.
CGAGCAGCGGGACGCCGAGAAGGCCTCGCGCGAGTCCGCCACCGGCACCACCGGCACTGGGACTACCGGCACGGGGACCACCACCGGCACGGGAACCACGGGTACCGGCACGGCCGGCACCGCCAGTACCAGGCCCTTCGACACCAAGTCCGGTGACAGGTCCGGTGACAGCAGGACCGCCGACGACAAGTCCGCGCTGAGGGGCACCGGCTCCGACAAGGAGAAGGCGACCCCCCTGGGCTCGGACCGCACCGACCGCTCGGACCGCACGGACCGCACGGACCGCACGGACCGTTCGGACCGCTCGGACCGCACGGACCGTTCGGACCGCGCCGCCGCGGCGACCGCGACGTCCGACCGGGCGATCCCGTCCCCGCGTGAGGGCGACCCGACGACGCCGTCCCGCGAGCGGACCCGCACCGAGCAGTCCACCCCGACCGTCCACGCCCCCGAGGCCGCCCCCGCGGTCGGCTCGGGCAACGGACGCCGTGTCCCGCAGGACGCCGAGAACGGCAGCCTGCTGCCGCACGACGAGAGCGACAAGTTCAGCCTGCGGCTCCAGCACGCGGTCACCGGGTTCGTGGACGAGCCCCGCTCCGCCGTCGAGGAGGCCGACCACGTCCTGGAAGAGGTCGCCGCCCGCTTCACGGAGGCCGTCACCAAGCGTCGCGCCACCCTGCACGGCTCCTGGGAGTCCAAGGGCTCGGACGGCGCGGACGACACCGAGCAACTCCGCCTGGCCCTGCGGGACTACCGCGAACTGACGGAGCGGCTTCTCCACATGTGACCTGCCGGGGCCGCCAGTTCAGCCCCGTCCGTCGACCGCCCGGCGCTCCCGCCACTCCCGCGCGACCTCTTCGACGTCGTACGGCTTCATCCCGAGCGGGGGTCCGGGCGGCGGCTTGAACATCATCTCGCGGATCTTCACGTTCACTTCGGTGATGATCTGCCGGGCGATCCGCTCCGAAGAGGCCGAGTACGCCGCAGCAAGGGCGTCCTCGGCCTCTTTGCGCAGTGCCAGCGTCGGCGGCAGCACGGAGATGCCCTCGCGGGCCATCTTCTGCTTGATCCACCACAGTTCGTCGTACGTCGTGTCGGCGCCGGACGGCAACGGCTTGCCCGCGCCCGGGAGATGGGCGAACTCTCCGGCCTGCTCGGCATCCCGGATCTGCTTGTCGACCCTCCCCCACTCTCAACTGCGTTCGAGCGGGGGGACCCCCATCTCGAAGGACACACCCGGTGGCTTTCGCTCGGTCATGACTTCATTGTGCCGGACGCGGTGGCGCCGGGCGATTTATCATGCGCCCGCTGCTGTAAGGACACTTCAAGGGGGAGCGCACGTGCTCGAACTCACCATGGCCTCGGTCTCCGGGACGGACGCGGGCGCGACCGCCGGCATGCTGATGGCCGACGCGCCCAGTGACCCGGGCGCGGTGCTGCGGGTGGGCCGGGACGAGTCGGTGTGCCGGCTGGTGACACCGGACGACTGGCTGTTCATCTCGCGGGTCCATCTGGAGTTCTTGTGCGGACCCGAGGGCGTCTGGCAGGTGAGCTGGCTGCGCGGCTCCCAGCCCGACCCGTCCTCCGAAGTACGCCTGATCGTCGGGGAGTACGCCCAGACGGTCGGCTACGGCGGAAGCGTGCCGTTGCCCCGGGGCGGCAGCGGCGAGATCGTCATCCAGGACCGCACCGGGCCGCGCAGCGTCAACGTCGGCTTCTATCACGAGAGTTGAGCTAGGCCAGCACGCGGGCCAGCGCGAACCCGTCGTAACCCTTCCGGCCCACCGTCTGGATCGCCGTGCCCGAGAGGCGCGCGTGCGAGCCGATCAGTTCGATCGCGGTGCGGGTGCCCTGGACGTCGGGCGAGGCGTTGTCCGGGTCGGCGACCCGGCCGCCGCGCACCACGTTGTCGACGATGATCAGGCTGCCGGGGCGGGTGAGCTTGAGGGCCCACTCGACGTAGTGCGGGTTGTTGCTCTTGTCGGCGTCGATGAACACCAGGTCGAAGGGGTCCTGGTGTTCGTCGACGAGGACGGGCAGCGACTCCAGGGCCGGGCCCACCCGCACCTCGACGATCTTGTCGAGGCCCGCGCGGGCGATGTTGCGGGTGGCGACCTCGGCGTGCTGCGCGCTGTACTCCAGCGTGACGACCCGGCCGTCGGCGGGCAGGGCACGGGCCAGCCAGATCGTGCTGTAGCCGCCGAGGGTGCCGATCTCCAGGACGCGGGTGGCGCCCTGGATCTGGGCGAGCAGGTGGAGCAGCTTGCCCTCGGCGGCGCTCACGGCGATCTCCGGGAGCCCGGCGGCCTCGCTGTCCCGCAGGGCCGCGGTCAGCACCTCGTCCTCGGGGGCGAGTTGGCCGATGAAGTAGTCGTCGACGTCGTCCCACAGCTGTGTCTCGCTCATGTGCTGGTGCCTTTCGTGCGTCCGATGACCGCGTCCGATGACCGCGTCCGGTGACGTGGGCCGACTACCCGCGTCGGCCACCCGAGTTAACTACCCGGCGCGCGCGTCGGAGGCGGGGGAAACGCCGGTGGCGGCGGGATCTCCGGCCGCCGGGTGCGTCGTACGGCGAGCAGGACGGCGGCCGTGACGAGCACCGCGAGGCCTCCCGCGACCGTCAGCAGCCAGGCCGGGACGCCCGCGATCTTCGTCAACCGGTCGTCGTAGATGACCTGTTGGAACATGGCGTCGGTCGCCGTGCGGCGCAGCAGGTGGTCGCCGGTGACGCGGGACGGGTCGGGGAACTCCTGGTTGACGGCGGTGAGGAACGGGGTGCCCTTGGCGAGCGCGGACAGCGGACCGGAGGCGGAGGGGACGCGGCCCGCGTAGGCGACCCGTGGCGGTTCGCCGCCGAGGCTGCCGCTCGGTTCCATGCGGTGCGCGGCGAGGATGTACAGGCCGAGGGACTGCGGGGTGCGGGCCAGGCGGGAAAGACGCATCGGGTAGACGGGGGACTCGGCCGCGAAGGTGAGGTGCAGCGGGTCCAGGGCGCCCTGGAGCGGGGTGCCGGCGGCCGCGGGGGCGAGGCGGACCGCGACGTACTCCCAGCGCTGGGAGACGTACGGCTGGAGGGACTGGTCAAGGCGGGACGGCAGAACGAACCCGTTCGTGTGCAACCAGTCACCCAGTGCGTTCGGATCGGTGGCCGTCAGCCGGGCCACGTCGAACGGGCCGAGGCGCTCACGGCCGATCACACCGACTCCGGGGGCCGCGGCGGCGCCGGGCGGGGCGCCGCCGCCCGTACGGCCGGAGACGAGCGGCCAGTCGCCGTCCTGGGGCCAGAAGTGGTGCCGGACGCGGTGCACGGGCGCGGTGACCGCGTTCAGCGCGTCGAAGAGCGCCGGATCGCCGAGCGTGACCGTCGCCCGGTGCGGGACCGGCATGATCCACGCGGCCCGCCGCGCGTCACCGGAGACGGTGAGCCGCATCACGATCTGCTCCTGGCGCCCGTCCCAGCGCACCACGGACACCTCGCGCCCCACCGCCACCTGCTGCGCGCCGCCCGGCACCAGGGCGCCGCAGCCGCACGCCCACGCCGGTGCCACCAGGGATCCGAGCTGCAGGGCGAACAAGGCCAGCACGACGGCCACTACGCGTGCCCGGGCCCGCCTCCGCGGTGAACCGATCATGTCGACAAGCTATCGGGGCCGGTCGGAAGCGCGCAGTTGTTTGCCGTGCCCAGGCAACCTCACGCCGACTATCGTCATCCGGACAAAAGGAGGGCGGCCGTCAGGTGAAGGGGGGGTTGCCTGCGTCTCTCCCGCAGGGGGTGCGAACCTCATAGGGTTCGCAGAGGGACATCCACGCGGCACACGCGTGGGACGACGGGGCGGGAGGCCTACGAGGCGTGGCGAACGTGGAGCACAGCGGGCGACCGGCGGGAGCCGCAGGACCGTTCGGGGCTACGGCCGCCGGCACGGCCAGGGCACGGCTGCGCGTGGCGCGCCTGGGCCTGTGGCTGGTCGCCGCGGTCCTCGCCGTACGGCAGGTGGCCGTCGTCCTCAGCACCCCGCAGGGGGACCGGCTGACGGACCTGGAGACCTGGGTCGGACCCAATGGCGTGCTGCATGTGAAGGGCTCGTTGTACGACTCGACGCAGTTCACCGGCACCCCCTTCGCCGGGCTCGTCCTCAAACCGCTCACCAGATCCGCCGAGCAGGCCCTCGGCTGGGGCTGGACCTTCGGCACGCTGCTGCTGGTCGTCGCGCTCGGCCTGGTCGTCTCGCGCGCCCTGCCGCAGCCCGTCACCCGCCGTGCCTCGCTGCTCGCCGCGCCCGTCGCGATCAGCCTGCTCATGCTGTCGCTGCCGGTGCGCAACACGCTGTGGCTCGGCCAGACCAGCATCATCCCGGTCCTGCTCGTGCTGCTCGGCTGCTTCACCGTGCGCGGTGAGCGGGCCAGCGGCGTGCTGATCGGGCTCGCCGCCGCGCTCCAGCCCACGGTGCTGCTGTTCGCGCCGCTGCTGTGGTTCACCGGCCGCCGCCGGGCCGCCGTCACCTCCGCGGTCACGTTCGCCGCGAGCGTGGCGGTCGCGTGGGCCGCGATGCCGCACGACTCGTACACGTACTGGGTGCACCACATGGCGGGCGCGGGCCTCGGCGGCGCGGCCGACGGGCTCGGCAACCAGTCGCTGCACGGCGCGCTGCTGCGGCTCGGACTCACCGGCCCGCTGGAGATCGGCGTGTTCCTCGCGCTGGGCGCGGCCGTCACGTACCTGGGCCTGCGCCGGGCCGTGCGGTACGCCCGCGACGGGCAGCTGCTGCTCGCGGTCGCGATCACGGGCTGCGCGGCGATCGCCGTGTCGCCGACGACCTGGCAGCACCAGCTCCTGTGGGTGCTGCTCGCGGTGGTCGGCCGGGTCGGCAGGCGGGCCTCGGACCGGTTCGTGTGGCCGGTCGCGGTGATCCTCGTGGTCACGCTGCCCGCGAAGATGATGCTGCCGAACATGCCGGCGATGTACCCGATCCGGGACAACGTCGTCCTGCTCGCGGCCCTCGCCGCAGCGACGGCGGTCCCGTTCCTGTCGCGCACGTCGGAGTACTACCGCCGCCCGATCCCCACGGAGTACGCCGAGCCGGTCCCGACGCGCTGGAAGCACGTGCCGCTGCTGCCGTTCCTGCGCCGCGTCCTGACCCGCCCGAACCTCCTCCTCGAACTCCTCCTGATCCGCGTCACGTACGCGGCCTACCAGCAGGTCCGCCTCGCGGCGACGGGCGGCACCAACTCGGGCGGCCGGGCCACGGCGGAGCACCACGGGCACGAGATCCTGTCGATCGAGCGGTTCCTGCACATCGACATCGAGCACGCGGTCAACCACTGGGTCGTGAAGGTCGACTTCCTCAAGAACTTCTTCAACTTCTACTACGAGTCGTTCCACTTCGTGGTCCCGCTGACGGTGATGGCGGTCCTGTACTGGCGCCGCCCGGTCGACTACCGCTGGGCCCGCTCGGCGCTCGGCTTCGCCACGCTGCTGGCCCTGGTCGGCTTCTGGCTCTACCCGCTGGCCCCGCCGCGTCTGCTCCCCGGCCTCGGCATCATCGACACGGTGCACGGCGTCCAGGACTTCTCCAAGCCGGACTACGGCACGCTCACGGCCCTCACCAACCAGTACGCGGCGATGCCGTCCCTGCACTTCGGCTGGTCCCTGTGGTGCGGTGTCGTGATCTTCGCCCTGGCTCCCAAGTGGTGGATGAAGGCCCTCGGCCTCCTGCACCCGTTCTTCACCGTCACCGCGATCGTCGCGACGGGCAACCACTGGGTCCTGGACGCGGTGGGCGGCGCCGCGGTCGTGACGGCGGGCTTCGGCCTGGCGTACCTCTTCCAGGGACCGCGGGCCAGATCGCTGGCCCGACCGGCGGAGAACAGGACGGAGTCGGAACCGGCATCCGATACGACGGGAAGTCCCGTCCGGAGCTGAGTTCCGTCCCGGCAGACGAAGCGCCCCGGTCCGTGACACTGGACCGGGGCGCTCGCCGTTTCCGGGATGCGGCTCAGGCGACCGCCCTCGCCGCGTCCAGGATGAGGTCGGCGACGATCTTCGGGTGGCTGAGCATCGCCACGTGGGAGGAGCGGGGGACCTCGACGATCTTGCGGGCGTTCGCGCGCTGGTACATCCAGCGCTCGCAGGCCGGCGGGATCGCCTTGTCGCGGCCGGCGACCAGGCCCCAGACCGGGATGGTCTTCCAGGCGGCGGCGGTGGTCGGGAAGACGAACGAGTCGGCGTCGAAGGGCCGTTGGGTGGCCTGGAGGACGCGGAAGTCGGCGGTGGAGATGTCCGCGGCGAACGCGGCCTGGCCGTCCTTGCTCAGATACAGGTCGGTTCCGGTGGTGCCGTCGGCCTTCGTGTACGGCACGGGCACGCTGACCGGCTGGACCTCGCTGCCGGGGAACTTGGTGATCAACTCGCCCTGGGTCTCGCCGACTTCGGGCACGAAGGCGGCGATGTAGACGAGCGCCTTGACGTTGGCCTTCCCGGCGGCGGCGTTCGTGATGACCGTGCCGCCCATGGAGTGGGCGACCAGGACGACCGGGCCGCTGATGGAGTCCAGCAGGCTCGCGATGTACGGGGCGTCGGTCGGGATGCCTCTCAGCGGGTTCGACCCGGCGACGGTCGTGTAGCCCTTGTCCTGCAGCTCGCCGATGGTGGCGTTCCAGCAGGACGAGTCGGCGTAACCGCCGTGCACCAGCACGATCGTGGGCTTCACCTTCGACCTCTCCTCACCGGCACCGGCCGGGGCCGTCGCCGCGCTCGCGCCGCCCTCGGCCCCGGCGACCAGCGCCGCGGACCCGGCCAGGGCGGCTCCGGCGGCCAGGACCCGGCGGCGGGAAACATCGGTACTCATGGGACTCCTCAGGTAAGGGCGGTGCGGGATGACTCGGACCCTAGGAGGAGCGCCGGGCGGCGGCATCGTTCAAGTGACCTAACTCCTCGGTTCCGAACTCCTCAGTTCCGAGCCGGAGTTCGCGAGCACTCGAACCACACGGCCTTCCCGCCCCCGGCCGCCCGGGTGACCCCCCACTTGTCCGTCACCGCGTCCAGCAGCACCAGTCCGCGCCCGGTCTCCGACTCGGCGTCGAACTCCTCGTGCAGGTCCGGGAGTTGGCAGGAGCTGTCGCTCACCTCGACGCGTACGCCGGCCGGCTGGCGCAGCAGGAACAGTCCGCAGCGCCGGTCCGGAACGTGCCGTACGACATTGGCGATCAGCTCCGTGATGGCGAGCTCGACGGCATCGGACAGCTCCGGCATCCCCCACTCCAGCAGGAACGAGCGGACGATGCGGCGGATGTGCCGGGCCGAGTGGTCACCCACGGCGATGTGCATGACGTACTGCTGGCGGTGCGGAAAGGCCAGCATGGCGGGGGGAATTGGTTCGTTCACATTACGAGCGTGATGTTCCGCGACTACCCTCGGCAACAGTACGAATACAACCCGTTCACGGGTGGACAACGTCGGGAGGCAGGGGGCACCGCATGCACATCACCACCCTTGATCCGGGGGCTTCGGCGCTGGACTACTACGGCTACGAACTCCGCCGCTATCGGGAGGCGGCCGGCCTCACCCAACGCCAACTCGGCGTCGCCATCAACTACACCGGGTCGATGATCGGCCAGATCGAGACGGCGAAGAAGTTGCCGACGCTGGAGTTCAGCAGAGCGGTTGACGCTGCGCTGAACACGGGTGGGTTGCTGACCCGGTTGCTGGATCTCGTGCTGCGCAGTCAACTGCCCTCGTGGTTCCAGCAGGTGGCCGAGATGGAGGCAAGGGCGGCAGAGATCTGCACCTTCCAGACGCAGATGGTGCACGGTCTCTTCCAGACCGAGGCCTACGCCAGCGCCACCCTCGCCACGATGGACGAGACCGACCTGGAAGACCGCACCGCCGTACGACTGGCGCGTCAGCGCATCCTGAAGAAGGAGCATCCGCCGGTCGCGTGGATGATCCTCAGCGAGTCCGCGCTGTACCAGGAGATCGGCGGACCCAAGGTCATGCACGGTCAACTGGCTCATCTGTTGTCGTTCGAGAACAACCCTCGGATCAACATTCAGATCTTGCCGTTCGCGGCAGGGGCGCACGCCGGGCTGACAGGCTCATTCACCCTCTTCCGCTTCGACAACGATCCCACCATCAGCTACACCGAGGGCTACGGAAGCGGGCATCCAACCGCCAACCCGGACACCGTCAAGGACTGCTTGCTCCGTTACGATCATCTGCAGGCTGCCGCTCTCTCCATTAAGGACTCGGCGGAGCTGATCCGGCGCGTGATGGAGGAACGTTATGGGGAACAACGCGATGCCGAAGGCGACTCAGTGGCGGAAGTCGAGCTACAGCAGTGACCAGGGTGGCGAGTGCATAGAGATCGCCGAACTCCCTTGCCCCACCGCCCCCCTCACCCCCGCCCTCGCCATCCGGGACTCCAAGACCCCGGCGGGGCCGATCCTCACTCTCGGCCCCGCCGCGTTCACGAGCTTCGTCGACTGGGCTGCTACGACTGCTGGTTGACCTCGAAGTAGTAGTCGTGGTCGAGGTCGGCGAGCAGACCGATCCGGCTCGGCGCCCAGCCGAACCGCTCGCGGGTCAGGACGCTCGTGCCGACCAGGTCGGACGAGTAGAAGTGGCCCAGCCAGCCGAAGTGGGCCCCGGCCTCCTCGACCGGCACGCTCTTCACCGGCAGGTCGAGACGCCTGCCGATGACCTCGGCGATCTCCCGTACGGGCACGCCCTCGTCGTCCACCGCGTGCAGGACCGTGCCCGCGGGGGCGTTCTCCAGGGCCAGCCGGAAGAGGACCGCCGCGTCGTCGCGGTGGACGGCGGCCCAGCGGTTCGTGCCCTCGCCGGGGTACGCGGAGACGCCCTTGGCGCGGGCGATGTCGATCACGCCGGGGACGAACGCGTGATCGCCCTCGCCGTGCACCTGCGGCAGCCGTATCACCGACGAACGGACGCCCCGCGCCGCCGCCGACAGGGTGGTCACCTCGGCGGGGAGGCGGACCAGGTCGGGACGCTCGGCGGGGTCGGGGACGTCGTCCTCGGTCTTGCCGTGGCTCATGACCGAGCTGATGACGAGGGGACGGTCCGAGCCCGCGAGGGTCTCGGTGAGGGCCTTCACCGCGCTCAGGTCGATCGCGACGCACGCGGCGTAGTTCGAGAAGTCGTGGATGAAACCGGTGTGGATCACCCCGTCGGACGCCGCCGCGCCCGCGCGGAGGGCGTCGAGGTCCTCCAGCGAACCCCGGTGCACCTCCGCCCCGGTCGCGGCGAGCCGATCGGCTGATGCATCGGAACGAGCCAGGCCCAGCACTTCGTGGCCGTTGGCGAGCAGCTCGCGGACGACCGCGCTGCCGACGAATCCGGTCGCTCCGGTGACGAAAACACGCATGACGAAATCACCCCAGGTGGGTTCGGAAGTGGTGTGCCTCCAGCGTGCGCCCCTGGGACCCCGCCCGTCCAAGACGGACTCCGGAAGACGTGATTCATTTCCGGTATCAATGCAGCTCGCGCCGTCGTACAGTCGAAAGATGACCGACATGGACCTGCGCCTGGTGCGCTGCTTCACCGTCGTCGCCGAGGAACTGCACTTCGGCCGGGCGGCGGCCGTGCTCCACCTCGCCCAGCCCTCGCTGAGCCGTCATGTGCGGCGGCTGGAGGGGGAGTTGGGAGTGCGGCTCTTCGACCGGACCGCGCAGGGCACCCAACTCACCGAAGCGGGGCGGGCGTTCCTGCCCCGGGCTCAGGAGCTGCTGCGGTCGGCGGAGGAGGCGACCGCCGTGGCGCGGGCGGTCGGGCGGCCCAGCCGGATCGTCATCGGGTTCATGACCGGGCTCATCATCACCCCGGCGGTGCGTGCCCTGCGCGTCCGCCACCCGGAGGCCGACGTGCACAGCCGCTTCCTCGGCTGGGGCGAGCTGCCGTCCGCCCTGCTGGAGCACCGGGTCGACGTGGTGGTGGGCCGACTCCCCTTCGCCACCGAGGGGTTGAGCGTCAGCGTCCTCTGCGAGGAGCCCCGGATGCTGCTGATGCCGGTCGGCCACCGGCTGGCCGGCAAGGAGTACGTCAGTATCGACGACATCGCCGACGAGCCCGTACCCCGTTTCCCCGACGAGGAGTTCAACGCGTTCTGGCGCGTGGACCCCCGCCCGGACGGCCGCCCCGCGCCGGACGGGCCGTTCGTCCGCGAGCTGGAGGACAAGCTCGAGGCCATCGCGGCGGGCGAGGCGGTGGCGATGGTTCCGGCGGGCGCCGTCAGAAAGGGCCTGCGGCTCGATCTGACGACGGTCCCGATCGAGGGCGTGGCCCCCGTCCCGGTCGTGCTGGCCGCCCGTGCGGGCGAGGAGAGCCGCCCGCTCCTCGCGGACTTCCGTGCCTGCGCCGAGGAGCATCTGCACCCCGACAACTGGCTCGCTACAGACGCTGGATGATCGTGCCCGTCGCCAGCGCCCCGCCCGCGCACATCGTGATCAGCGCGAACTCCTTGTCGGAGCGCTCCAGTTCATGAAGCGCCGTGGTGATCAGCCGCGCTCCCGTCGCCCCGACCGGATGGCCGAGCGCGATCGCACCGCCGTTCACGTTGACCTTCTCCAGGTCCTGGCCGAAGACCTGCGCCCAGCTCAACACCACTGACGCGAACGCCTCGTTGATCTCGACGATGTCGATGTCCTTGAGCGTCATGCCCGCCTTGCCGAGCACGGCCCGCGTCGCGTCGATCGGCCCGTCCAGGTGGTAGTGCGGGTCCGATCCGACCAGCGCCTGAGCGACGATCCGGGCCCGGGGCCGCAGTTTCAGCGCCCGCGCCATCCGCTTCGACGCCCACATGATCGCCGAGGCGCCGTCGCTGATCTGCGAGGAGTTGCCCGCCGTGTGCACGGCGGTCGGCATGACCGGCTTCAGCCGCGCCAGCGCGTCCATGGACGTGTCGCGCAGGCCCTCGTCCCGGTCGACGAGCCGCCACATGCCGTGGCCCGCGCGCTGCTCGTCCTCCGTCGTCGGCACCTGGACGGCGAACGTCTCCTTCTTGAACCGCTCCTCGGACCAGGCGATCGCCGCCCGCTCCTGCGAGATCAAGCCGAGCGAGTCGACGTTCTCGCGGGTCAACTCCCGGTTCCGCGCGATCCGTTCGGCGGCCTCGAACTGGTTCGGCAGATCCACGTTCCACTCGTCCGGGAACGGTTTCCCCGGCCCGTGCTTCGACCCCGACCCCAGCGGCACCCGCGACATCGCCTCGACACCGCAGCTGATCCCGACGTCGATGACACCGGCCGCGATCATGTTGGCGGTCATGTGCGAGGCCTGCTGCGAGGAGCCGCACTGACAGTCGACGGTCGTCGCCGCGGTCTCGTAGGGCAGGCCCATCGTCAGCCAGGCCGTGCGCGCGGGGTTCATGGACTGCTCGCCGGCGTGGGTCACCGTGCCGCCGACGATCTGCTCGACGCAGTCGGCGTGGATGCCGGTGCGGCCCAGCAGTTCACGGTAGGTCTCGCCCAGGAGATAGGCGGGATGGAGGTTGGCGAGCGCTCCGCCGCGCTTGCCGATGGGGGTGCGTACGGCTTCCACGATGACGGGTTCCGCGACCATGGGACACGTCCTCTCCTCGTACACCGCGCGGCGCGGGCGTCCCGGCCACCCGCCACGCAGAACTAGTACGCGTTCTAGTTCTGTGTGCAGTCTGCTGACAGGCTGTCCACAACCGCAAGGGGCGTGCAGGGAATTCGGGTCGCCATACCTCTTGCGAGTTCTAGAACCCGTTATTACCTTCACGACACATTCCTGATGGGCCGTCAGAATCAGGCTGGAGTACCCATGCCCTGTCCAGCTCTCCCCGAGGGGTTCGACCTCACCGACCCGGACCTGCTCCACCACCGCGTCCCGCTCCCGGAGTTCGCCGAACTGCGCGCGGCCGAACCGGTGCGCTGGATCCAACAGCCCCTGAACATCGCGGGGTTCCAGGACGAGGGCTACTGGGCCGTGACCCGGCACGCCGACGTCCGGTACGTCTCCACGCACCCGGAGCTCTTCTCCTCGACCCTCAACACGGCGATCATCCGCTTCGGCGAGCACATGACACGCGAGTCGATCGACGTCCAGCGGCTCATCCTGCTCAACATGGACCCGCCCGAGCACACCCGCGTCCGCCAGATCGTCCAGCGCGGCTTCACCCCACGGGCGATCCGCGCCCTGGAGGAACGCCTCCGCGACCGCGCCCACTCGATCGTCGCGGGCGCCCGCGCCCACTCGGGCCCCTTCGACTTCGTCACCGAGGTCGCCTGCGAACTGCCCCTCCAGGCCATCGCCGAACTCATCGGCGTCCCGCAGGACGACCGCGTCAAGATCTTCGAGTGGTCCAACAAGATGATCGCGTACGACGATCCCGAGTACGCCATCACCGAGCAGGTCGGCGCCGAGTCCGCCGCCGAACTCATCGCCTACGCCATGGGGATGGCCGCCGAGCGCAAGCAGTGCCCGGCCCACGACATCGTCAGCACCCTGGTCGCCGCCGAGGACGAGGGCAACCTGAACTCCGACGAGTTCGGCTTCTTCGTGCTGATGCTCTCGGTGGCCGGGAACGAGACCACCCGCAACGCCATCACCCACGGCATGCACGCGTTCCTGACTCACCCCGACCAGTGGGAGCTGTACAAGCGGGAACGCCCGTCGACCGCCGCCGAGGAGATCGTCCGCTGGGCGACCCCGGTCAACGCCTTCCAGCGCACGGCCACCCAGGACACCGAGCTGGGCGGCAAGGTGATCAAGCAGGGCGACCGGGTCGGCATCTTCTACGCCTCGGCCAACCACGACCCCGAGGTCTTCGAGAACCCGGACCGGTTCGACGTCATGCGCGACCCGAACCCGCACCTCGGCTTCGGCGGCGGAGGCCCGCACTACTGCCTCGGCAAGTCCCTCGCGGTCCTGGAGATCGACCTGATCTTCAACGCGATAGCGGACGCGATGCCGAACCTGACCCTGACCGGCGACCCGCGCCGGCTGCGCTCCGCGTGGATCAACGGGGTCAAGGAGCTTCAGGTGACCGCCGGTTGACCGTGCGCACAGCTCGGGCCGGCGGCATCCCGGCGCCGCCGGCCCGTCTCGGGCACCTGTGCCCGGCTTACTTCCGTACGGCGAACTTCATCAGTTCCCGCTCGTCGCCCTGCTTGATGTTCCCGGTCTCGTTGATGACCTGGAGCTTCCAGCTCCCGCCCTCGCGGACCGCCTTGGCGACCGCGCAGCCGTTGTGGTCGCTGAGCAGGTTGGGCCAGATCTCGGCGACCTGCTGGGTGCTGCCGCCCGTCGCGTCGTAGACCTTGAAGGCGATGTTGCGGGCCTTCCGGAAGGAACTGCCCTTCTTGTAGGCGGCGGCGACGAACACGATCGACGTGATGTTGCCGGGTATCCGCGCGAGGTCGACGGTCACCGTCTCGTCGTCTCCGTCGCCCTTGCCGGTCTGGTTGTCACCGCTGTGCACCAGCGAGCCGTTGCCCAGCGGGTCCACGGAGTCGAGGCCGGCGAGCCGTACCGGGTCCTGGCCCTGCATCGCGATGGCGATCAGGTCGAGGTCCGTACCGGCCTTCTGGCGCAGCTTCCCGATGATGCCGCCGCTGCTGCCGACGGTCGGGTCCCAGGACGCCCCGATCTCCAGATGGGTCACTCCGTCCAGATCCGCCGGACCGTCTTCCTTCGTGAGCGTGATCATGCGTGATCGATCCTTTTGATCGTGGGACACAGACGGCTGAATTCTGCCTTCTTCGCCGGGCTTTGGGCTACTCCCGGCCAGATGCGGTCAATGCGAACACACCGGCGGCCAGCGCCGCGAGCAGGAGCGGGTAGCGCAGACCGTGGTGCAGCGTGAGCCACGCGCCGAGCACCGCGCCCGACATCATGCCCACCACCGCCAGGCCGCGGCGGAGCGAACCGGGGCCCCAGCCGTTGCCCGCGACCGAGTCGGCGACCAGCGCGGTCAGGGTCGACGTCAGGACCGTGGTGGTCGAGATGTCGGCGACCTTGAGCGTGCGGACCGCCGCGTTGCGCAGCCCCATCGCGAAGGCGGTGAGGGCGATGAGGGGGTAGGTGGTGGCGTGGTCGCCCGGTGCGGCGAAGGCGATGACGGTCGCCACGCCCACCAGCACCGCCTCCGCGCCGAGACTCACCCGGGCCCAGGTGCGCCGCGACCCGGTGTCCATCCGGACCGAGATCCGGCCACCGGCCACCACGCCCACGAGGAAGGCGCCGAGCGAGGTGAGGTTGTGGAGCACCGTGAACCCGGGCGCCCCGGCGGCGGCGAAGCCCAGCACCACCACATTGCCGGTCATGTTCGCGACGAAGACATGGCCGAGGCCCAGATAACTGACGGCGTCGATGAGCCCGCTGACCACGGTCAGCCCGAGCAGCACGGCCACCAGCCGGACTCCGCGCGCTTCACGGTCGTGGGACGGTGATGGTGTGTTCTCGGCCATGAACGCAATGTAGCGGCGGCCCCCGGTGTACCGGGGGCCGCCGCTGTGTGGTGCGTGTGGGGAGCCGGTGATCAGTACCAGCCGTTGGACTGCCAGAAGTTCCAGGCGGCAGCGGGGCTGCCGTAGCGGGAGTTCATGTAGTCCAGGCCCCACTTGATCTGCGTGGCGGCGTTGGTCTTCCAGTCGGAGCCGGCCGAGGACATCTTCGAGCCCGGGAGGGCCTGGACCAGGCCGTAGGCGCCGGAGGAGGAGTTCGTGGCGGTGACGTTCCAGCCGCTCTCGTGCTCGACGATCTTGCTGAACGCGTTGTACTGCGCGGCGCTCGGGATCATCTTGTGCGCGATCGCCTGCGCGGAGGAGGACGACGTCGTCGCGGCCTGAGCGGGGGCCGACGTCAGCACCATGCCGGTGGTGGCGGCGGCGAGCGCGGCGGCGGTCAGGGCCTTCTTCGGGGAGGCGATGCGAGCGACGATGCGGGAGACGGACACGGAGAACCTGTTTCTTCGGGGACAGAGGTGTCGTACGCCTGCCGGTGTCACGCGGTGCGCGGCGGGGGCAATGCGTCGGCGCCGAGGCCCGTGAGGACTCGTCGGCGCCGTGCGACTGCTCCAGAGAAACACTCTCGATCCGTGTCCGCAAAGACCCCTTTTACTAGTTGTGGTCGCATGTGGGTGAAAGATGAACTGTGTGACGTGGCTCTCAAACCGCAGGTCAGAGGGTGTTTGGGTCGCGTACATGACATCCCTAAACACTACTAATCCCAGTAGTTCGTGACATGGGTCATGTGGGCCGCTTCACCCCCTCCGTCACGGTCGGCGCACACCGCCTCACGCAGGGGGTCCGTCGAACGTGACCGGCGTCTCGAACGCCGCCCTCCGCGTGGCCCGCCGCAGCGCCTTGAGGAGCGCGGGCCCGAGCGTCAGCGTCAGCACGACCGTCACGATCGCCCGCCCCAGATCCCACCCCAGCGAGGTCGCCAGGCAGTAGGCCACGAACCGCGCCACATTCGCGGGAACGGCGGCCTGCGGATCGAACGCCACGGACGAGGCCAGCGCCCCCATGAACGGCCACCCCGCCAGATTCATCGCGGTCCCGTACCCGAAGGCGGCAAGGAATCCGTAGCAGGCCAGCACCACGACCTCGCCACGACCGCGCAGCCGCTCCCGGCCCGGCAGCAGCCCCGCGCCCATCGTGAACCAGCCCATCGCCAGCATCTGGAACGGCAGCCACGGCCCGACCCCGCCGGTGAGCAGCGCCGACGCGAACATCGTGACGTTGCCCAGCACGAACCCGAAACCGGGGCCGAGGACGCGCCCGCTCAGCACCATCAGGAAGAACATCGGCTCGATACCGGCCGTACCGGCGCCGATGGGCCGCAGCGCGGCACCGGTCGCGGCGAGCACACCGAGCATCGCGACGGCCTTCGGCCCGAGCCCGGACTCCGCGATCGCCGCGGCCGCCACGGCGACGAGGAGCACCAGCAGCCCCGCGAACAGCCACGGCGCGTCCTGGGAGTGGGCGGCGACCTGGGAGGTGGGCGGCGCGAGGAAGGGCCAGGTGAAGGCGGCGAAGCCGGTCGCCGTGACGAGGGCCAGGGCGGCGGTGGAGCGGGGAGTGAGGGGGACGGGGCGGTGACGCCTGCGCCCGGGCGGATTCGTGCTCATGCCAGGGCCGCCCTGACCTCGGCGACCGTGAGCCACTGCTGCGGGGCCAGGATCTTCGTCGTCTGCGGCGCGAACGACGGGGACGCCACGACCACCTCCGCCGTCGGCCCGTCGGCGATCACCTCTCCGTCGGCCAACAGCACGACCCGGTGGGCCAGTTCGGCGGCCAGCTCGACGTCATGCGTGGCCAGGACGATCGCGTGCCCCTCGGCGGCGAGCGCCCGCAACACCGTGACCAGCCGGGACTTGGCCGCGTAGTCGAGACCCCGGGTCGGCTCGTCCAGCAGGAGCAGCGGCGGGCGGGCCGTCAGCACGATCGCGAGGGCGAGCGCGAGACGCTGCCCTTCGGACAGGTCACGGGGATGGACGTCGTCCGTCACCCCGGGGAGCAGCTCGGAGACCAGCGCACGGCACGTCCCCGCCTCGGCGCCCGCGTCCGCGTCCGCGGCCGTGCACTCCGCGGCGACCGTGTCGGCGTAGAGCAGATCACGCGGCTCCTGCGGGACCAGACCCACCCGGCGGACGAGGTCGCGGGGTGCCGTGCGATGCGGGGTGAGACCGCCGACCCGGACCCTCCCGGAGGTCGGAGTGACCAGCCCGACAAGGGAGTTGAGGAGCGTGGACTTGCCGGCGCCGTTGCGGCCCATGAGGGCGATCGTCTCGCCGGGGGCGATGGTGAGATCGAGACGACGGAGTGCGTCGACCTGGGCGCGACGGACGGCGAGGGCACGGACTTCCGCCGTGGTGGCGGGAGTTGGGGCGGTGCTTTTACGTGTGCGCCAACGGGAGCTGCTCGGGCGGCTGTTGGGGACCGAACCGGAGACGGGCGCGGGGGTGCCGCGCGTCGGTTCGCGGTCGGTGAGGCGCTCCCGCAGTGCTCCCGCCCGGCGCCGCGCGTCCCGCACCGTGAGGGGGAGCGGGGTCCACTCGGCGAGCCGGCCCAGGTCGACCACCGGTGGGAACACGGGGGACACGGCCATGATCTCCGCCGGGGTGCCGAGGACCGGGGCCGCGCCCGGGGCCGGGAGCAGGGCGACCTGGTCGGCGTACTGGATGACGCGTTCCAGGCGGTGTTCGGCGAGGAGGACGGTCGTGCCGAGGTCGTGGACGAGGCGTTGGAGGACCGCGAGCACTTCCTCCGCCGCCGCCGGATCGAGGGCCGAGGTGGGTTCGTCGAGGACCAGGACCCTGGGGTGCGGGGTGAGGACCGAGCCGATCGCGACACGCTGCTGCTGGCCGCCGGAGAGGGTGGTGATCGGGCGGTCGCGGAGATCGGCGAGGCCCAGCAGGTCGAGGGTCTCCTCCACCCGGCGGCGCATCACCTCCGGGGCGAGGCCCAACGACTCCATGCCGTAGGCGAGTTCGTCCTCGACCGTGTCCGTCACGAAGTGCGACAGCGGGTCCTGGCCCACCGTGCCGACCACATCGGCGAGTTCGCGCGGCGCGTGGGTGCGGGTGTCGCGGCCCGCCACCGTGACCCGGCCGCGCAGGGTGCCGCCGGTGAAGTGCGGGACCAGTCCGCTCACCGCGCCCAGCACCGTCGACTTGCCGACGCCGGACGGGCCGACGAGCAGCACGAGTTCGCCTTCCGGCACCTCGAAGTCGACGTCCTGGACGGCGGGTCGGGGCGCGCCGTCGTAGGTCACGGAGACGTCCTCGAAGCGGATCACGACGGTTCCTTGGAGGGCTTGGAGGGCTTGGAGGGTTTGGAGGCGGGGACGAGTGCGGGGGCCAGGCCGAGCAGGACGGCGGCGGCCGGCCAGAGGGGGAGGGTGGGCGCGGTCAGGGGGATCACGCCGGGGGTGAGCGCCGCGGGGTCGCGGGTCGCGGCGAGGGTGAGCAGCGCGGCGACCGCCACGCCGGACGCGGTGACCAGCCAGGCGCGCAGGTCCCAGGGGTCGGGGCGGTACCGGGTGCGGAGCGTGCGGCGGCCACCCAGGCGCAGGCCCGCGAGGGCGGCGACGACCCCGGCGAGCAGCAACGGCAGCCCGTACGCGGCGCCTTCGGCGGTGAGCAGGCCGTACGTTCCGGCGCAGACGCCCAGCAGGCCGCCGAGGGTGAGGGCGGTGGTCGTTCGGCGGATGGAGGCGGGGACGTCGGCGGTACGGCCGTAGCCTCGCGCGTCCATGGCCGCGGCCAGGGCGACCGAGCGCTCCAACGCGCCTTCCAGGACCGGGAGTCCGACTTGGAGCAGGCCGCGCAGGCCCCGGTCCGGGCGGCCCCGGAGGCGGCGGGCGGCGCGGAGGCGTTGGGCGTCGGCGATGAGGTTCGGGGCGAAGGTGAGGGCCACGACCACCGCCACGCCGGTCTCGTACAGGGCACCGGGGAGGGACTTGAGGAGGCGGGCGGGGTTCGCCAGGGCGTTCGCCGCGCCTACGCAGATCAGGAGGGTGGCCAGTCTCAGGCCGTCGTAGAACGCGAAGAGCAGAGCCTCGGTGGTCACCTCGCCGCCGAGGCGGATGCCCTGGGCCCAGTGGGGGAGGGGGAGTTCGGGGAGGGTGAGGAGTGGGTGGGTGCCGGGGATGGGGGAGCCGAGGATTGTTGCGAAGAGGAGGCGGATGAGGAGGACGGCCAGGGCGAGTTTGGCGAAGGCGGTGTAGGAGCGGGACCAGGGGGCGGCTGTGCGGTGGGTTGCTACTACGTAGGCCGTGACGGTGATCAGGAGGGTCAGGAGGAGGGGGTTGGTGGTGCGGGTGGCGGCTGTGGCCAGGCCCAGGGACCAGAGCCACCAGGCTCCTGGGTGCAGGGTGTTGTTGTTAGCGGTGTTGGTTGAGTTTTGGCTGCTGCGCCGTCGTGGCTGGTCGCGCAGTTCCCCGCGCCCCTTAGGGACGCTGTCGGCACCGGGGTGACTAGTCATGGTTTTGCCGTCGGGCTCGCCATATTGCTGCTGCGGCCAGGAGGACGATGGCTGTTGCTCCTGCCAGGAGGCCTACTGAGGGGCCGTGGTGGGGGGTTGGGGTTTTCTTCTGGTCTGTTACCTGGTCGGCGCAGCCCTGTTTGGGGTAGTCGGCGATCGCGCAGAGCAGGGCGGCCGTGTTGTAGCGCAGGGGTTTGGCGACCGTGGCCAGGGCCTCGGCCGTCGACGCGTCGGGGGCGACCGTCGCGCAGGCCGTGCGGGGGGCGGGGGCGTCGGGGTCTGTGCCGAAGTCGATGACCAGGGCAACGCGCTTCTTGCCCTGTACGGCGGGGGAGTCGGCGCAGATCTTCGCGAAGTCCGGTGCCTGGAGGCGGGGTTGCTTCGCGTTCGCCGAGTCCTCGCTCACCGCGAAGCGGAAGCCCTGGACATCGCCGTCGTCCGGGCGGCTGGTGGAGGGGCCCTGCGTGGCGTAGGTCCAGTGGGTGCCGGTGCGGTCCCAGAAGGACCAGTAGCGGTAGCCCGCCGCCTGGGCGTGGCCCGCAGTGCCGAGGACGAGGAGCAGGGCCGGGAGGAGGAGGGCGAGGCGGCGGGTCACTGTCGGCGGCCGTGCTTCCGGCTGCGGGTGATCAGGACGGCGCCGACGATCGCGGCCAGGAGGAGGATGCCGCCCACCGTCCAAGCGACGTTCAGGGAACCGTCGTTGTCGTCGGAGGCCGCCTTCTCGCTCGGGCCCGCGGTCTGCGGCTCGTCGATCTCCTTGGGGGTCGGGCCCGTCGCGTTGAGGAGGGTGACGAGGTTCTGGCCGCCGAAGTCGTGGACGTCGGCGCCCTTCGCGGTGGTCGCCACGAAGACGAGCTGGGCGTAGGCGGCCGGACCGGCCTGCGCGGCCCAGGACTTGGAGTGGGTCTCCAGCCAGTGCAGCGGCTTCGCGGCCTGGTCGTGCAGGCCGAGGGACGACAGGGCGACGATCGCGTCGGCCGTGTTGCCGTAGTCGGGCTGGGGCTTGGCTCCGGGGAGGGCGGTGGTGAGGTGGCCGGTCTTCGCCATGGCGTGGGCGAGCCACGCGGCGCCGTTGTCCGCCACCTGCAAGGGGTCGGCGCCGGGCTTCTCACAGGTCGCGGGCGCGTCGGCGTCGTCCTGCCGGCTGCCGGGCAGCGACTGGCCGGACAGGCCCAGCACGGCCGCCGCCGTCGCGTCCGCGTTGGCCGCGAGCCTGCCCTTCTTGTCGGGCTGGTAGGCGAAGGCGCCCGCGTCCGCGCCGCCGTCGCAGGGCAGCGCGAGCTTCCGCAGGGCGTCGTAGGGGGACTTGCCGTCCTTGTGGAGGTTCGGCACGGTCACGCCTGCGTCCGCGAGGGCGCCGATGACGACGGAGGTGGAGTTCGCGTCGCTGGCCCCGCCGGGGGAGTAGCCCCAGCCGCCGTCGGGGTTCTGGATCGACTTCAGCCAGGTGACGGCCTTGGTGACGGCGGCGTCCCCGCGGCCGTCGTTCGCGAGGGCC
The DNA here is from genome assembly GCF_036187565.1 of Streptomyces sp. NBC_00252. Taxonomy (NCBI): domain Bacteria; kingdom Bacillati; phylum Actinomycetota; class Actinomycetes; order Kitasatosporales; family Streptomycetaceae; genus Streptomyces; species Streptomyces sp. NBC_00252. Next base: position 7,038,355 of record NZ_CP108087.1, read on the forward strand.
TGTACGGCGGCTGCCGTGCTGTTCGTGTCGACCATGACCTTGGCGTCGCAGGCCTTGGCGGGGTCGGCGCGGAACGCGGCGAAGGCGCCGTCGGCGCACTGCTGGCCGACCAGCCAGGTCACCGCCTTCGCGGCGGGCTCCACGCCCGCCGCGTCCTGCGCGAGCAGCGCGAGGGACTGGCGCCAGACGCCGTCGTAGGTGGGGTCGGCGGTGCCGTAGAGGCCGTCGGGTATCGCCGTGGACGGCGAGGGCGACGGACCGGCGGCGACGGCCGGGGTCGCCGCCATCACGGTGACGACGGTGGCCAGGACCGCGGCGCTGCGGCGGACGTTCATGATCGGCGGGTGCCTTCCCTGCGGGGAGCACGGCAGCACGGGGACACCCGGGCGGCTCGGCTCCGTATTCCTCGACGGTGCGTGTGAACCGGTCACGTGCCGTGCGGGGCGGTCCGGCTCACCGGACCCTTGCGGGACCGGATCACGGCTGCGGGTCAGCGCCGGAATTGCACCGGCTTCCCCCCGTACGGGTGTGATGACGACCCGGCCACTGTACGGGGAACCTGGGCCCTCGCTGTGAGCAGGGGTTGCCCGGCCCACCGTCCCCGGTAGGTTCTGGCCATGCCAGCCACGGGGAAAGCGCCGGGGAGACTCATCGGCTCCGGCCGTACCGCCGACGTCTACGAGCTCGACGAGACCTGGGTGCTGCGCCGCAATCGCGAGGACTGGGGCGACGCGGCGGCCGAGGGCGCGGTGATGGAACACGTGCGGGCCCACGGCTATCCCGTCCCCCGCGTCCGACCGGGCGACTCGCGCACCGACCTGATCATGGAACGCCTCACCGGCCCGACCATGCTGGAGGCCTTCGTCGCCGGCGCGCTCGACGCACGCGAGGCCGGCACCGTACTCGCCTCGCTGCTACGGCAGTTGCACGCCGTGCCGGGTCGGCTCCCCGGTACCCGGGTGCTGCATCTCGACCTCCACCCGGAGAATGTCCTGCTCACCCCGGACGGACCCCGGGTCATCGACTGGGCCACGGCGGAGGACGGCGAACCGGCGCTCGACTGGGCGCTCTCCGCGATCATCCTCGCCCAGGTCGCCGTGGACGACCTGCCCGTCGCCGAACCGGCCCGCGCGATGCTCCGCTCCCTGCTCGCCGACCCGTCCGGCCTCACCCGGGAGGCGCTGGCCGAGGCCCGGCGGAGGCGGGCGGCGAATCCGACCATGAGCGTGGGAGAGGTGCAACTGCTCGGTGTCGCGGAGGAGTTGGTGCGGTCAGTGGCGGGTCTGGTGTAGCGGCCCTTTGTCGGTGTGTGCCGGGCGCTGGACGGCTGCGGCCAGGAGGGTCAGCTTGTCGGCCGCGTCCGTGTCGGGGTCCGGGTGGTAGATCACGAGGGTCTGGCCGGGGGCACCGTCGATGCTCAGGCGCTCGCGGTTGAGATGGAGGGCGCCGACCTGGGGGTGGTCCAGGTACTTGGGCGCGGCCTCGCAGGACTGGACGTCGTGGCGGGCCCAGAGTCGGCTGAACAGGGGGCTGGCGAGGGAGAGTTCGCCGACCAGCTCGATGAACCGGGGGTCGTCGGTGTCGGTGCCGACGGCCTCGCGGAACGCGGCGACTATGCCTCCGCTGGACTTCTCCCACTGCGGGTGCAGCGCCTGCTCGGCCGGATCGAGGAAGAGGGACCGCAGACGGTTGGCGCCCGGCGTGAAGCGCGGTGACAGGGCGGTCGCGAGGGGGTTCGCGGCCAGGACGTCGAAGTAGCGGCCCTCGACCATCGCCGGGAGGGGGAGGGTCGTGAGGAGTTTGGTGATGCTCGGCGGGACCGTCTCCTTCCGGCGGTGCGGGCGGCCGCGGTGGCGGCGCGGGCCGTCGGCGCCGAGCCGCAGCAGGTGGGCCGTCGCGGTGTCGTCGAGCCGGAGCACGCGGGCGATGGCCTCGAGGACCTGCACGGAGGGGTTGCGGTCGCGGCCCTGCTCCAGGCGCAGGTAGTAGTCGGCGCTGATCCCGGCCAGCAGCGCGACCTCCTCGCGGCGCAGGCCCGGCACCCGCCGCACCCCGAAGACCGGGATTCCGGCCTGCTCGGGCGTGACGAGTTCGCGGCGGGCGCGCACGTACTCGCCCAGCAGATTCGGTTCGTCGGCCATCCGCCCACTGTAAATCGGCAGGCAGGACGCCTGCCTGGTCCTGTCACCCCCAGGGGCGCGGGGGCCCTGGCTGGCGCGGGGAGCGGGCGGGACCGTCGGCGGTGGCCGGGCGGCAACCCCCGGCCGCCTACGACAGGGAGTACTGAGATGTCCACATATCTGCTGGTACACGGTGCCTGGCACAGCGGGCGGGCCTGGGACCGGGTGGTCCCGCTGCTGACGGCGGCCGGGCACCGGGTGTTCGCGCCGTCCCTCACCGGGTACGGCGACAAGGCGCGGCTGCTCGGGCCCGAGGTGGGGCTCGACACCCACGTCGACGACGTCGTCGGGCTGATCACTGACGAGGACCTCACCGATGTCGTCCTCGTGGGGCACAGCTACGCGGGGCTGGTCGTCTCGGGTGTGGTCAACCGGGTCCCGGACCGGATCGCCCAGCTCGTCTACCTCGACGCGATGGTCCCGGTGGACGGCGAGGCCGCGACCGACATCATGCCCGTCACCCAGGTACTGATCGACCTGGCCGCGCGGTCCGACGCCCCCTGGCGGATTCCGCCGCTGCCCGAACTCCCGCCGCCCGGCGGCCTGTTCGGGGTCACCGACCCGGACGACGTGGCCTGGCTGCGCACGATGGTCTCGGACCAGCCGGCGCGCTGCCTCCAGCAGCCCGTCCAGCTGGACAACCCCGCCGCGAAGGCCGTCCCGCGCACCCACATCCACTGCGTGGGCAGCGAACCGGAGGGCTTCGAGCGGCGGCCCGTCCCCGCGGTCCAGCCCAACGGCAGCCCGGCACAGGTGTGGGAGCTGGAGACCGGCCACGACTGCATGATCACCAAGCCCGCCGAACTGACCCAACTGCTGGCCAAGTTGGGTTGAACCCGTTTGCTGGGCCCGGGAGCGGGCTGCGGGTTCTGCGGGTTCCGCGTCTCTAGACCCGCACCGGCGCCGTCACCCCCGTCGGCTGGCACAGCACGAGGGCCAGATCGTCGGTGGGCGGACCGCCGGTGTGGGCGAGCAGCCCCTCGTACAGGGCGTGCAGCGCCGCGTCCGGCATCGGTTCGCTGAGCGCGAGCGCGGACTCGGCGAGGAGGGCGAAGGGGGTGCCGTCGGGGGCGCGGGAATCGGTGAGGCCGTCCGTGTAGAGCAGCAGACGGTCACCGGGCTGGAGCCGGACCCGGTACTGGCGCGGGTCCGGGTGCAGGCCCAACGGCAGCGCGGGTACCCGGGGTTCGAGGAGTTCCAGCCGCTGGCCGGAGCGCAGGGGCGCCGGGTGCCCGCAGTTGACCAGCCGCACCTCACCCGGGCCGAACTCCACCAGCACCGCGGTGACGAAGTCCTCGGGGGCCAGGTGGGGTGAGAGGCGGGCGTCCAGTGCCCTCGCGATCGTCGTCAAGTCCGGTGCGGTGTACGCCAGTTCACGGAACGCGGTGACCGTGTCGGCCGCCGTCCGCAGCGCGTCGAGCCCGTGCCCGCGCGCGTCACCGACCAGCACCCGCAGGCCGTACGGCGTCACCGCCACGTCGTAGAGGTCGCCGCCGACCGACGACTCGCGACTCGCGCAGTGGTAGCGGGTGGAGACATGGGTGCCGGAGAGGGTGCGGGAGAGGGGCCGCAGGATCGCCTCCTGGGTGATCCGGGCCACCTCCCGCGCCTCCGCGAGCCGCCCCCGCAGCCGGCCGCGCTGCCACGCCGCGTACACGCTGCACACGCAGCCCAGCAGCAGCCCGGCCCAGCGGACCGCGAACCCGGCGGTGACGTGCGGGCTCGCGCCGAGGCCCGCCGCGAGCGCGAGCAGGACGGTCCAGCAGCAGACCAGGAACGTACGGCGGGCGCTCAGGAACGTCGCGGCCATCAGCGGGCCGATCGCCAGTAAGGGCAGGATCGGCTGCACCCGGCCGATCAGCAGCCCCGGCGTGGCCGCGAGCAGACAGCCGACGGGCGCGAGGAGGAAACTCACGGGCGCGGTGACGGCCCGGCTGCCTGTCCGCGCCGCGCGGCGATCCGTCCCCGCCGTACCGCCACCCGTCCCCGCCGTGCCGCCATCTGTCCCCGCCGTGCCGCCACCCGTCCGCGCCGTCCGGGATCGGCGTCCCCCACCCATCGCGTTCACGCCACGACGATCGCGGAATTTCCGCCTCCCCACCCATGGCACTGGGTAGTTGATCGGCTCTCGATCACGATGTGTCCGAATGACTCCGCGAGCGATCGGAAAGGGGGCCTGTTCAGGGAGTGTTGTGGCTTTTCCGGGCAGCCGTGGACCGCGTTCCGGGACCCGGGCGTGGAGCCGGTGACGTACGGACACACTGGGCCTCGTGCCGGACACGACTCACCCGAACCCCGGGAACCTCGGGAATCTGCCGCCCGAGACGCACAGTTTCGTCGGGCGGCGCGCCGAACTTGCGTGGCTCCGGGCCGCGTTGGACCCGGCGGCCGGAGATCCGGCCGCAACGGGCCGACAGTCGGCCGCGGGGGCGGCCCGGCTGGTGAGCGTCGTCGGGGCCGGCGGGGTCGGCAAGACCCGGCTCGCCCTGCGCGCGGCGGCGGAGGCCCGGAACGCCTACCCGGACGGGGTCTGGCTGACCGAACTCTCCCCGCTCCACACCGCGGGAATCGTCGACCTCGCCGTCATGGAGACCCTCCGGCTCGCCGACCAGTCGACCCGCCCGGTCCTCGACGTCATCGCCGAATGGGCCTACGGCAAACGGCTGTTGCTCGTCCTCGACTCCTGCGAGCACCTCCTAGCCGACTGCGCCAAGGTCGCCGCCGCCCTGCTCACCCGCGCGCCCGGCCTGCGCATCCTCGTCACCAGCCGCGAACGCCTCGCGCTGCCCGGGGAGGAGGTCCTGCACCTCGGACCGCTGCCGGTGGAAGGCGCCGACGCGGACGACATGGCGGCGGCCGGTGACGCCGTGGCGCTGTTCGCCGAGCGTGCCGCCGCCGCCGGGCGCCCGCTGGCCGACGACGACCGGGCCGCCCGCGCCGTCGCCGCCGCCGTGTGCCGCCGCCTCGACGGCATCCCCCTCGCCCTCGAACTCGCCGCGGCCCGCCTGGCCGACCTCACCCTCGACCAACTCCACGCACGGTTGGGTGAACGCCTGCCCTCACCCCTGGACATGCTCACTTCCACCCCCGGTGAACGCCCGCCCCGCCACCAGACCCTGCGCACCGCCATCGGCTGGAGCCACGAACTCTGCGCGCCCCTCGAACGCCTGCTGTGGGCGCGGCTGTCCGTCTTCACCGGCGGGTTCTGCGCGGAGACGGTCCAACAGGTGTGCGCGGGCGGCCCGTTGGCCCCGGAACGGATCGCCGGGCTGCTCTCCCGGCTCGTCGCACAGTCCATCGTGCTGCCCGACCCGGTGATCTCCGCCCGCTACCGGATGCTCGACACCGTCCGCGAGTACGGCACCGACTGGCTGCACGCGCTCGGCGAGGACCGTGCCGTACGCCGCCGGCACCGCGAGTACTACGCCCGCCTCGCCCACCAGGGGTGCGCCGAGTGGAACACCGGGCGGCAGGTCGCCTGGTGCGAGCGGGTGCTGAGCGAACACGCCAACCTCCGCTCGGCGGTCGAGAACGCGCTGGCCGAGCCGGACCGGGCGGCGGCGGTCGAGATGACGGGCCATGTCGGCTTCCTCTGGCGGCACTGCGGCTACCTCCGGGAGGCGGCCCACTGCCTGGACCAGGCCCTGGCCGCAGCCCCGCCACCTCCGCCGGACCAGGCGTTCGCCGCCGAGGTGCTCGCCGCGCTGCCCCGCCGCGACCGGCACTTCGCCGCCGCTCCGGCGTCCGGGCACGGCCGCACCCTCGCCCTGTGGTCGCGCGGGGCGGTCGCGATCCTCCAGGGCGACCAGGAGGCGGCGGCCAACTGGGCGGTGCGGTGCGCCGACGCGGCCCGCGCACAGGGCTCCCCGGTCGCGCAGGTCGCCGCCGTCTACCTCCGGGGCGGCCAACTCGCCCTCACCAGCCGCCAGTCGGAGGCGATCGAGGTCCTCGCCGCGGCGCCCCAACTCCCCATACAGGACGACGCGTTCGGGGCCGCCCAGCTCCAGGTCAGGCTCGCGCTCTCCCTCGCGCACATCCTGCGGGGCGAGTACGAGCGGGGCCGCGAGGTCGCCGACGAGGTGCGGACGGCCAGCCGGAAACAGGGCGAGTACTGGTGCGGGGCCTTCGCCGACTACCTCATCGCCCAGGCGGACCTGGCGCACGGCGACGTACCGGCCGCGGTGGACGGCGCCCGGACCTCCATCGCGGGCCATGCCCTGCTGCACAACACCGCCGGCGCCGCGATGTCCCTCGACCTCCTGGCCGCCGCCGTCGTCACCACCGGCGACGCCCGCCGGGCCGCCCGCCTCCTCGGCATCGGCACCCGCCTCTGGGAGCTCACCGGCCGCGCCCAGATGGACTCACCCGACCTCATCGCCACCCGCCGCACCTGCGAACTCCGCGTCCGCGAACACCTCGGCGACACCGCCTACGAGACGGAATACCGGGCGGGCCTGGCCATGTCGTACGACGAGGGAATCGCGTTCGCGACGAGCCGGTCGGACCTTCACTGACGCGGGGTGTCCCCACCGAACGGCAGGAACAGGGTCCGACTCGCGATCAGCCAACTCCCTTCCACCTTGCGGAAGATGTCCTCGTAGTGCCCGACCTGGACCGGGGGACCGGCGGGGACCTGGCCGCCGTGGTAGCCGTCGACGCGGTACGTCGTGAAGTACGCCGTCGAGATCGCCGTCCCGGGGGAGGTGAGGGTGACGAGGACGTTCGACATCAGGCGTCGCGAGAGCCGGTCGGCGGGCCGGGAACCGAAGTACGTCCGCAGCGCCGCCCGCCCCTCGACCAGCCGGTCGCCGTCCGGCCACTCCCAGGTGCCGTCGGCGGTGAACAGCTCGGCCACGGAGGAGGGTTCACCGAGATCGAGCCGGCGGACGAAGTCCAGGACGACGCGCTCGCAGGCGCGCTCGGCGAGGAGGCGGGCCAGGGGGTCCAGGTGATCCAGGGGGTCCGGGGGGTCCAGGGAGTCCAGGGGGTCCATGGGGAGTTGGTACCAGCCGGGCACCCCGGGCCACGACCGAATTACCCCGGCCGCGGTACGTCCACGGCCCGACTACACCGCCACGTACGTCACCGGCTCGCTCCCCGTCACCGACTCCGCCTGCCCCAGTTTCACCAGCCGTCGTAGATGCGCCTCGGCCTCGGAGACCGCGATGTTCCGTGACTGGTAGGGGATTTGGGACCAGGGGCGGTTCCACTCCATGCGCTCCGCGACCTGCCATGCCGTGAGCGGTTCGGAGAGGAGGGTCAGCAACCCCGTCAGCCGGTCCTCGTGGTGCGTGAGCAACTCCCCTACGCGGCCCGTCGCGTCGGTGAAGGTGTGCTGGTGGGCCGGGAGGACCTCGGCGGGCGCGAGGCGGCCGATGCGCTCCAGGGAGTCGAGGTAGTCGCCGAGGGGGTCGGCGATCGTGGTGTCGTCCGGGTCCTCGTACAGGCCGATGTGCGGGGTGATCTCGGGGAGCAGGTGGTCGCCGGAGAACAGGCGGCCGTGGCCCGGGAGTTGGGCGGGGTGCCGCTCCTCCAGGTGCAGGCAGACGTGACCCGGCGTGTGGCCCGGGGTCCAGATCGCGCGCAGGCGGCGGCCCGCCAGGTCGAGGAGTTCACCGGGGACGATCTCCCGGTCGGGGAGGGCGGGGGCCAGTCCCGGCACACTGCGCGGGCGGGCGGCGCGCAGGGGCGCGAGGTGTTCCTCGGGGGCACCGGCCGCCGCGAGCTTCGCCGTCATGTACGTCAACCAGCGCCCCGGTTGGGTCGAACGGGCCCGCCGCACGATCGCCGTGTCCGCCGCGTGCATCGCCAGCCACGCCCCGGACGCCTCGCGCACCCGCCCGGACAGGCCGTGGTGGTCGGGGTGATGGTGGGTGATGATCACGCCGTGGACCTCGCCGACGGAGGTCCCGCAGGCCAGCAGGCCCTGGACCAGGACGTCCCACGACCCCGGGTCGTCCCACCCCGTGTCGACCAGGACCGGACCGCGGTCGGTGTCGACGACGTAGACGAGAGTGGTCCCCAGTGGGTTGTCCGGGATGGGGACTTCGACGGAGCGGACACCGCCGCCGTGGTCGTGGACCTGACTCATGGACGTCATCGACTCCCCAATCGCCGCCTTCCGGCCACTATACGTGGACTCCATCGACCGGAACTGGTATTCAGTCTTCGTATCTGATGGATCGTCAGACTGCGGTACCGGGGAGGCAATCGGCCATGACGGAGCTCGTGGAACACCGACAGCTGTTCATCGGCGGGGAGTTGACCGATCCGCTGGGCACGGACGTCATCGAGGTGATCTCCCCGCACACCGAGGAGGTCATCGGACGCGTCCCGCACGCGTCGACCCAGGACGTGGACCGCGCGGTCGCCGTCGCGCGCAAGGCCTTCGACGAGGGGCCCTGGCCGCGCATGACCCTCGACGAGCGGATCGCGGTCGTCACCCGCATCAAGGACGCGATCGCCGCCCGGTACGAGGAGATCGGCCGCGTCATCTCCTCCGAGAACGGGTCGCCGTACTCCTGGAGCATCCTCGGACAGGCCCTCGGCGCGATGATGGTGTGGGACGCGGCGATCACCGTCGCGAAGGACTTCACCTACGAGGAGCGGCGCGACGGCGTCCTCGGCAAGATCCTCGTACGCCGGGAGCCGGTCGGGGTCGTGGCCGCCGTAGTCCCGTGGAACGTCCCGCAGTTCGTCGCCGCCGCCAAGCTCGCGCCCGCGCTGCTCACCGGCTGCACGGCGATCCTCAAGCCGTCGCCCGAATCGCCCCTGGACGCCTACCTGTTGGGCGAGATAGCGAAGGAGGCGGGGCTGCCGGAGGGCGTCCTGTCGATCCTCCCCGCCGACCGCGAGGTCAGCGAGTACCTCGTCGGACACCCCGGCATCGACAAGGTCTCCTTCACCGGCTCCGTCGCGGCCGGCAGGCGCGTGATGGAGGTCGCCGCCCGCCATCTCACGCGCGTGACACTGGAGTTGGGCGGAAAGTCGGCGGCGATCGTCCTGCCCGACGCGGACCTCACCACCTCCGTCCCCGGCATCGTCTCCGCCGCCTGGATGAACAACGGCCAGGCCTGCGTCGCCCAGACCCGCATCCTCGTACCGCGCTCCCGCTACGACGAGTTCGCGGACGCGTTCGCGGCGGCGGCGAGCGCCCTCGTCGTCGGCGACCCGCTCGACCCGGCCACCCAGGTGGGCCCGCTGGTCGCCAAGCGCCAGCAACAGCGCAACCTCGACTACATCCGCATCGGCCAGGAGGAGGGCGCCAAGATCCTCACGGGCGGCGGCCGTCCACCCGGCCTCGACCACGGCTGGTACGTCGAACCCACCCTCTTCGGCGACGTCGACAACTCCATGCGCATCGCCCGCGAGGAGATCTTCGGCCCGGTCATCTGCCTCCTCCCGTACGGCGACGAGACCGACGCCGTGAAGATCGCCAACGACTCCGACTACGGCCTCAGCGGCAGCGTCTGGACCGGCGACGTCGCCCACGGCATCGACATCGCCCGCCAGGTCCGCACCGGCACCTACTCCGTCAACACCTTCAGCCTCGACATGCTCGGCCCCTTCGGCGGCTACAAGAACAGCGGCCTGGGACGGGAGTTCGGACCCGAGGGCTACTCCGAGTTCCTCGAACACAAGATGATCCACCTGCCCGCCGGCTGGGAGGGGTGAGCGCGATGGGGGTACCTCCCGCGCGAGCGTATTCGAGCGTGGGGGCGGGCGACCGCTGGCAGATAGAGGTCGACCGCTCCATCTGCATCGGCTCGGCACAGTGCACCCACCAGGCCCCCGACCGCTTCCACCTCGACACGGCCATGCAGTCCCACCCGACCGCCCCCGAGTCCGACGCCAACGAGAAGATCCTCGCGGCGGCGGAGGGCTGCCCGGTGGAGGCCATCATGATCACGCTACTGGGCAGCGGGGAGCCGGTGTTTCCGCCGGAGGAGTAGGCGGCTAGTTCGGCTTGTCGGTCGTGGTCCCGGTCAGTCCGTCGAGGTGTTTTCTGATCGTGGTCGCTTCCGGCATGCCGTGTTCCTGGTAGAGGGCGAGTGCGCGTTCGTAGTGGTGGGTCGCGGCGGGGGTGTTCGCCAGGGATGCGTGGGTTTCGGCCAGGCCCGCGTGGGCTCGGGCCTGTTGGCCCGGGTTGCTGATGTCCTCGGCGATGGTGAGGGCCTGGGTGTGGTGGGTGAGGGATTCGGTCGGTTGGGCGGTGGCTCGGGCTGCTTCGCCGAGGCCGTTGAGGGCTCGGGCCTCGCCGTCGCGGTCGCCGTTGCGGGAGTAGAGGGCGAGGGCCTCGCGGTGGCAGGCGGCGGCCTCCGCCGGGCGGTTGCGGAGGGAGTGGACGACACCCAGGCCGTGCAGGGCGCCCGCCTCGCCGTAGGCGTCGCCGACCTCTCTCAGGAGGGCCAGGGCCTGTTCCTGGTGGACGGCTGCCTCGTCCAGGCGGTCGAGGCGGGTCTCGACCGTGCCGAGGTCCATCAGCGCGTGCGCCTCCAGGTAGCGGTTGCCGGTGCGGCGCAGCAGGGTCAGGCACTGGTGGAGGTGGTCGGCGGACTCGTCGTAGCGGCCCAACTGGCCCTCGACATGGGCGAGGTTCTTCAGTGCGATCGATTCGCCGGCCGTGTCGCCGGTGCTTCGGTAGAGCGTCAGCGCCTGCTCCAAGTAGGCGACCGCCGTGCTGAATCGGCCCAGGCGTTCGTCGACCAGGCCGAGGTTGGTCAGGGCGCGGGCCTGGCCCGTCGGGTCGTCGGCCCGGCGGAACAGGGCCAGGGCCTCCTGGAGGTGGTGGCGGGCCGGTTCGTGACGGGCCAGCTGGTAGTGGGCCGTGCCGATGCCCAGGAGCGCGCGGGCCTCGCTCGCCGGGTCGTCGAGCAGGCGGGCCGCGTCGCGGGCGTGGCCGTGGATCGTCAGGCCGTCGGTGTGCCGGCCGCTGACGAGGTGCCGGTACAGGGTCTGCGAGAGACGGATCGCGTGGGTGGGACGGCCGTGCGCGGCGGTGTGGGCCGCCATCGCCGTCAGACACGCGCGCTCGGTGGTCAGCCAGGCGCGGGCCGCGTCCGGGTCCGACAGGTCGGGTACGGGCGTCGACGTCTCGGGCGCGGTGGGGCGTAAGTGGGCCTCGGCCGGGTGGAGTTGGTCCATCGCGGCGGCGGCGGTCGCGAGGTAGTGGTCGAAGAGTCCGTCCAGCGCCGCCTCGCGGGCCTCCGGTGCGTCCTGGGCGCTCGCCAGCCCGGCCGCGTAGGCGCGCAGCAGGTCGTGCATGCCGTAGCGGGCGGCGTCCACGCGCTGGACCAGGTGGGCGCGGGCGAGGACGTCGAGCGATCGCTGGGCTTCGGCCGGAGTGGTGCCGGTGAGCGCGGCGGTGGCGTGCGCGTCCAGGTCGGGGCCGGGCTGCAGGCCGAGCAGCCGGAACGTCCGTGCCGCGTCCGCAGGGAGGTACCGCAGCGACCAGGAGAACACCGTGACCACGGCGGCCCGTGGGTCGCCGTCCGCGTTCAGCAGGAATAATCGCCGCTGCTGGTCGGCGAGTTCGGCCACCAGGTCGGCCAGCGGAGTGGTGGGGCGGGCGGCGGCCAGTTCCGCGGCGACCCGGAGCGCCAGCGGCAGCCGGGCGCACTGCGCGGCGAGGGTACCGACCGCGTCGGGCTCGGCCTCTGCGCGCGGACCGATGAGCCGGCGCAGCAGGGTACGGGCCGCGTCGGCCGGCAGCAGGTCGAGGTCGAGCCGCTGGGCGCCCTCCCGCACGACCAGCCCGGCCAGGCTGTCGCGGCTGGTCACCAGCACCGCGCACGAACCGGTGCCGGGCAGCAGCGGACGGACCTGCTCCACGGTCGCCGCGTTGTCGAGCACGATCAGCATCCGGCGCCCCGCGACCTCCGTGCGGTAGCGCGCCGCCCGGTCGTCCGGCTCCAGCGGGATGTCCTGCCCGGGCACCCCGAGCGCGGTCAGGAAGCGGACCAGCGCGTCCGGGGCGCTCATCGGGCGGTCGAGGTCGTAGCCGCGCAGGTTGACGTACAACTGGCCGTCCGGGAAACGGTCCCGGGCCCGGTGCGCCCAGTGCACCGCCAGCGCCGTCTTGCCCACGCCCGCCGTCCCGGACACCGCCGACACCACCACGGCGGACGGCCGCGGCCCGCTCGCCCCCAACACCTTCTCCAGCCGGGCCAGTTCGTCCTCACGCCCGGTGAAACCGACCGCGTCCAGCGGGAGTTGGGCGGGGACGACCCGGGCGCGCTCGGTGCCGTTCCCGATCCCGTTCCCGGTGCCGTACGGCGGGCGCGGCGCCGCCTTCCCGGTCAGCAGGTCCTGGTGTTCCTGGCGGGCCTCCGCGCCCGGGGTGGTGCCGAGTTCGTCGGCCAGCCGCTTGCGGAGACCGGCGTAGCACGTGAGTGCCTCCGGGGTGCGTCCGGCGGCGTGCAGGGCCCGCATCAGCGCCACCGTGAGCGGTTCGACGAGCGGGTGTTCGGCGACGAGTCCGGACAGCGTGTCGATCACCACGAGGTGCCCGCCGACCCGGAGTTCGGCGTCCGCCCAGGCGAGCACGGCGTCGACGTACTGGTGCAGCCAGCTCTCCCGGGTACGCGCCGCCCACTCCCCGGTCAGCCCGGCCAGCGGCGTACCCCGCCACAGGCCCATCGCCTCCCGCAGCGTCGACACCCGTACGGCGTCGGAGACTTCGGCCCGGCGCGCCCGCGCGACCAGGTCGCGGAAGCGGTGCGCGTCGACCAGGTCCGGGGTGATGTCGAGGCGGTAACCGGCGGGTCCGCGGACCAATACCGGTGCGGGGGAGGGGACTTCGGCACGGTGAGAGTCAGGGGAGCTCACCGGGTCCCCGAAGTCCCCGGCGTCCGGGGCGTGTTCGGAGCCCTCGAACTCCCCGGCAAGTCCCGCCCCCACCTCGCCGAGCACCCGCCGTATCCGGGCGACATGCGCGTACAGCGTGGCCCGCACCTGCGCCGGTGGATCCTCCCCCCACACCCGGTCGATCAGCGTCTCCGCCGGTACCCAGCGGCCCGCGTCCACCAGCAGTGCCGCCAGGACCGTGCGCCGCTTGGCGGGGCCCAGCTCCACCGGACGGCCCGCCACCCATAACTCCACGGGTCCCAGCAGCCGAAATCCCGTCACGCAGCCTCCACCGTCCCGCCCCACGCGCTTCACGGACTCTCCACCGCGCACCCAACCACCTGCCCACCTGCGGGACAAGGTTTACGCAAGGTCGCCGGCCACCTCCCTCCGCCACCTTGAGGGCAGCAACTCGCGCGCACAGGTTCCAGTTATCTCCTCGCCTCCCGCGACCGGTGCGTGTGAGCAACACCCATGGCGCGGCGGACACGGCTCCCGGTGCTGTCCGCGGCCGGCTGCTCCCACGGGGGAGAGCAGTCGGCCGGCGGGCCGGAAAACCCCGCCGTACGCCGACGGGACGCCCAACGGGCCGCCCAGGAGCGGCTGTTGACGGTGTCCGACCGCAAGACCGTGGCGCGCTGTGCGGCCGACCGGAACCGGACGCCGGCAACCGCCACGGCGTGAACGGCCGGTTGCCCCCGCAGCCGGTCGTTCACGCACCCCCGCGGGCGGCCTGCTCCTCGCGGTCCGGGTCCGTCAGGTCGATCAGCCGGCACACCGTCTCGATGTCGATCTTCACCTGGGCGATGGACGCACGGCCCGAGAGCCAGGTGATCAGCGCCGAGTGCCAGGTGTGCTCGATGACGCGGACCGCCGACAGCTGCTCCGGGGTCGGGTCGTCCAGGCCCATCGCGTCCAGGATGATCACCGTGGTCTGCCGGGACACCTGGTCGACCTCGGGGGAGACGCTGCGGTCGGCGAAGGTCAGGGCGCGGACCATCGCGTCGGCGAGATGCGGCTCGCGCTGGAGCGCCCGGAACGCCCGCATCAGGGTCTCCGCGACCCGCTCCGCCGCGCTGTCGCCGCCCGGCGGCTTCTTCCGCAGCGTGCCGTGCATGTGCTCCAACTGGTCCTGCATCGTGGCCACCAGGAGATGCACCTTGGACGGGAAGTACCGGTAGAGCGTGCCGAGCGCCACCTGCGAGGACTCCGCGACCTCCCGCATCTGCACCGCGTCGAAACCGCCCCGGCTCGCCAGCTGCGCGCTCGCGTGCAGGATGCGGCGCCGACGGGCCTCCTGCCGCTCGGTGAGGGGCGGCGAGGTCCGCACGGTGGCTTCGGGCTTGGCTTGCGCTGGCATGGCTCCCGTTCCGTGACTGTCGGTGAGGGCGGGTGATCGGACCGATCATGGCAGGGCGTCGGCCGTGGTGTGAATCACCTGATCCACTTCTCACAGCGCCCGTACCGGCCGGTAGATTCAGAACCTCCTGGACGATCAAGTCTGAAACTTGTTCTAGATTAGCGTCCCGGCGTAATCTCGCGGGACAGTGCAGGGAGAAGGGGGCTCAGAGTGACCGCTGAGGCCAGTCAGGCGGGTCCCCAGGAGGACCTGGCAGCCGACGGCGAGCGACCGCTCCGTATCGCACTCCTCACCTATAAGGGGAACCCGTTCTGCGGCGGGCAGGGCGTCTACGTCCGCCATCTCTCCCGCGAGTTGGCCCGCCTCGGCCACCGCGTCGAGGTCATCGGCTCGCAGCCCTATCCGGTCCTCGACGAGGGCTACGACGGCATCTCCCTCACGGAGCTGCCCTCGCTCGACCTCTACCGCTCACCGGACCCCTTCCGCACCCCGAAGCGCGACGAGTACCGCGACTGGATCGACGCCCTCGAAGTCGGCACGATGTGGACCGGCGGCTTCCCCGAGCCCCTCACGTTCTCGCTCCGCGCCCGCCGCCATCTCCGGTCCAGGCGCGGCGAGTTCGACATCGTGCACGACAACCAGACGCTGGGCTACGGCCTGTTGGGGGACGTCGGCGCGCCGCTCGTCACCACGATCCACCACCCCATCACCGTGGACCGGCAGTTGGAGCTGGACGCGGCCGAGAACTGGCGGCAGCGGATGTCCAAGCGCCGCTGGTACGCCTTCACACAGATGCAGAAGCGCGTCGCCCGCCGGCTGCCCTCCGTGCTCACCGTCTCCGGCACCTCGCGCCAGGAGATCATCGACCACCTCGGCGTCCGCGACGACCGCATCCACGTCGTCCACATCGGCGCCGACACCGACCTGTTCGCCCCGGACCCGTCCGTCCCGCAGGTGCCGGGCCGGATCGTCACCACGTCCAGCGCGGACGTCCCCCTCAAGGGCCTCGTGTTCCTCGTCGAGGCCCTGGCGAAGGTCCGCACGGAACACCCCGACGCGCACCTGATCGTCGTGGGAAAGCGTCCGACGGAGGGCCCGGTCGCCCAGGCCGTCGAGCGCTACGGCCTCGAAGGCGCCGTCGACTTCGTCAAGGGCATCACCGACGCCGAACTGGTCGACCTGGTCCGCTCGGCGGAGGTCGCCTGCGTGCCGTCGCTGTACGAGGGCTTCTCGCTCCCGGCGGCGGAGGCGATGGCCACGGGGACACCGCTCGTCGCGACGACGGGCGGGGCGATCCCGGAGGTCGCCGGGCGCGACGGCGAGACCTGCCTGGCGGTGCCGCCCGGTGACCCCGGCGCGCTGGCGACCGCCCTGAGCCGTCTGCTGGCCGACCCGGTGCTCCGGGCCCGCCTCGGCGCGGCGGGCCGCGAACGCGTCCTGGCCCGCTTCACCTGGGCCAAGGCGGCCGAAGGCACGGTGGCCCGCTACCGCGCGGCGATGCCCGGCCGTACGACCTCCCCCTCCTCCACTCCGAACAGCCTCACCGGTGTCTATCCCGAAAGCAGGGCCACGTGCTGACCGTCGACTTCTCCCGGTTCCCGCTCGCCCCTGGCGACCGTGTCCTGGACCTCGGATGCGGTGCCGGGCGGCACGCGTTCGAGTGCTACCGGCGAGGGGCACAGGTCGTCGCCCTCGACCAGAACGCCGAGGAGATCCGCGAGGTCGCCAAGTGGTTCGCGGCGATGAAGGAGGCCGGCGAGGCCCCCGCCGGCGCCACCGCCACCGCGATGGAGGGCGACGCGCTCCAACTCCCCTTCCCCGACGAGTCGTTCGACGTCGTGATCATCTCCGAGGTGATGGAGCACATCCCGGACGACAAGGGCGTCCTCGCCGAGATGGTCCGGGTGCTCAAGCCCGGCGGCCGCATCGCCATCACCGTCCCGCGCTACGGCCCCGAGAAGGTCTGCTGGGCCCTGTCCGACGCCTACCACGAGGTCGAGGGCGGCCACATCCGCATCTACAAGGCGGACGAACTCCTCGCCAAGATCCGCGAGGCGGGCCTCCGGCCGTACGGCACCCACCACGCGCACGGGCTGCACTCGCCGTACTGGTGGCTGAAGTGCGCGTTCGGCGTGGACAACGACAAGGCGCTGCCGGTGCAGGCGTACCACAAGCTCCTGGTCTGGGACATCATGAAGAAACCCCTCGCCACCCGGGTCGCCGAACAGGCGCTGAACCCGCTGATCGGCAAGAGCTTCGTGGCCTACGCGACCAAGCCGCACCTCCCCCTGGCGGAAGCCAAGTGACCACTCCCCGGACAGAACACCTCGTCCTGCCCGGGGTCCTCACCGCGGAGCAGGCCGCCGCGACCGTCGCGGGCATCCTCGCCGTGCAGCGGGAGGACGGGGCGATTCCGTGGTTCCGAGGGCACCACCTCGACCCGTGGGACCACACCGAGGCGGCGATGGCGCTCGACGCGGCCGGTGAACACGCGGCGGCGGAGCGGGCGTACAACTGGCTCGCGCGGCACCAGAACGAGGACGGGTCGTGGTTCGCGGCCTACGCCGACGGCGATCCGGGTGACGTCACGGACCGGGGGCGCGAGACCAACTTCGTCGCCTACATCGCGGTCGGCGTGTGGCACCACTACCTCGCCACCGGCGACGACACGTTCCTCGACCGGCTGTGGCCGCATGTCTTCGCCGCGGTCGAGTTCGTGCTGCGGCTCCAGCAGCCGGGCGGGCAGATCGGATGGAAGCGGGAGGACGACGGTACGGACACGGCGGACGCGCTGTTGACCGGGTCCTCGTCCATCCACCAGGCGTTGCGGTGTGCCCTCGCCATCGCCGAGCAGCGTGAAGAGCCACAGCCGGACTGGGAGTTGGCGGTCGGGGCGCTCCGGCACGCGATCCGGCGGCATCCCGAACGGTTCCTGGACAAGGACCGGTACTCGATGGACTGGTACTACCCGGTCCTGGCCGGGGCGTTGACCGGTGTGGAGGCCAAGTCCCGGGTGGAGGAGGGCTGGAGCCGGTTCGTCGTGCCCGGGCTCGGGGTGCGGTGTGTCGTCCCCAATCCGTGGGTGACGGGTGGGGAGTCGGCCGAACTCGCCCTCGCGCTCTGGGCGTTGGGGGAGTCCGATCGGGCGTTGGAGATCCTTCAGTCCATTCAGCATCTGCGTGATGCCGAGAGCGGGCTGTACTGGACCGGGTATGTCTTCGACGACGACGCGGTGTGGCCGCGGGAGTTGACCACGTGGACCGCGGGGTCGTTGCTGCTGGCCGTGGCCGCGCTGGGCGGGCATGACGCGACCTGTGCGGTGTTCGGTGCGGAGCACTTGCCGTTGGGGCTGGATCCGGACTGTTGTTGAGCGCGGGCCGGTGGGGGCTGGTCGCGCAGTTCCCCGCGCCCCTAAAAGGGGCAGCGAGCCCTGCTTTTAAGGGTGCGGGGAACTGTGTGACCAGCCTTGCTCAGCGGGAGACCCGGTTGGCTATCGCGTGGCCGATGAACAGGTACACCACCGCTGCCAGGCCGTAGCCGCAGACAACCCTTGCCCACGCCTCGTCGAAGGTGAACAGGTCGCGGGACCAGCCGGCGAGCCAGTTGGCCGAACGGTGGACGAACTGCACGAGGTCGTTCGCGCGGTTGGCGTCCAACAGGTACATCAGAATCCAGAGGGCCAGAATGAGGGCCATGATGTCGGCGATGATCACTATGACGTTGCCGACTGAATTCGAACCGCGTCTGTAGTAGGGGGACATGCCAAGCGGATTGCCGCTTCCGACCGGATGAAACCCGAACGGCTTCCCCCGGGTGGCGCGGCGGGCCGAACCGGGTGAGGCTGCCGGGGTAAGGACACCCACTCGGGGAGAACACCCCGGAGGACCCCGTGCCCGTACCGATACGGCGCCTCTTCGTGGCGCTCACCCTGTGCTGCGCCCTGCTCGCCGGCGGCACCGCCTGCGGCAGCGCGACCACGGACGCCACCCAGGACACCGCGGCCGTCGTGGCTGCCGCCACGCCGAGTCCCAGCACCTCCGCCCAGCGGCAGAAGCTGGCCAAGACCCGCTTCGTCGCCAACGCGAGCCTCGCCGCGGGCGCCACCTACCAGTGGATCGTGAAGCCCTGGAAGGCGGGCAAGTTCAAGAAGGGCGCGAGCGGACGCAGGTTCGCCCTCGTCAAGGCGGGCCTCGCGGGCGCCTTCGCGTACAACCGGCTCAAGGCCGCCAAGCGCAACGCCCAGGGCGACCCCACGCTGTCCAAGGCGCTCGCTCCACTGACCGCCGGGATCGACTCCCTCAAGGACCTGCCGTCCAAGCTCCGCAAGGGCGACTCGACCGACGCGACGGCCAGTTCCTTCGACGACATCATCAACAAGGTCAAGGAAGCGGGCAAGAACGCCGGCGCCGAGGTGACCGACAAGGTGCCGTCGGCGGGCCAACTGACGGGCGGCTGAGGTGGAGTTGAGCTGCTCCTAGGAGTTCAGCTCGGCCAGTACCCGTAGCGTGTGCGGGTCGGGCGCAAGGGCCAGGAGATCCGTCACCGGGCCCTTGCGCCACAACTCCAGCCGTTCCGCGATGCGTTCACGCGGGCCGACGAGCGAGATCTCGTCGGCGAACGCGTCCGGCACGGCGAGCACGGCCTCTTCACGACGCCCGGCGAGGAACAACTCCTGTATCCGCCGGGCCTCTTGCTCGTACCCCATGCGTGCCATCAGGTCGGCGTGGAAGTTCCGGGCCGCGTGCCCCATCCCGCCGATGTAGAAGCCGAGCATCATCTTCACGGGCAGCAGGCCTTCGGCGACGTCGTCGCAGACCTTCACCTGTGCCATGGGCGCGACGACGAAGTCGTCCCGGAAGGTGGTCGTGCCGTAGACCTCGGGGCGGCTCGGCGACCAGTACAGCGGCAGCCACCCGTCCGCGATCGCCGCCGTCTGCGCCACGTTCTTCGGCCCCTCCGCGCCGAGCAGCACCGGCAGGTCCGAACGGAGCGGGTGCGTGATGGACTTGAGGGCCTTGCCGAGCCCCGTGCCGTCCGCGCCGCGATACGGGTGCGCGTGGAACCGCCCGTCCATCTCGACCGGCGCCTCCCGCCGCAACACCTGCCGTACGACCTCGACGTACTCCCGGGTCGCGGTCAGCGGCGACTTGGGGAACGGCCGCCCGTACCACCCCTCCACCACCTGCGGCCCCGACAGCCCGAGCCCGAGCAGCACGCGTCCGCCGGAGAGATGGTCGAGCGTGAGCGCGTGCATCGCGGTGGTGGTCGGCGACCGGGCCGCCATCTGCGCAACGGCCGTACCCAGCTTGATCGTTGTGGTCTGCGCCGCGATCCAGGTCAGGGGAGTGAAGGCGTCGGACCCCCACGACTCGGCCGTCCACACGGAGTCGTACCCGAGCCGCTCGGCCTCCAGCGCCAGCGGCAGATGGTCGGCGGAGGGCCCGCGCCCCCAGTACCCGAGTGCGAGACCGAGCCGCATATCGCCTCCAGAGCAACTGATCTGACGGTGCGTCAGTCGACAGATCGACGGCTGCGACTGTACGACAACGGCCCCCCGCCCGGAAGGGCGAGGGGCCGTGGGAGACGGTGCGGGGCTCAGCCGCGCTGGATCCCCGAGGTGTCCTGAAGGACGCCACGACGGCCGTCCTGCGTCTGCGCGACAAGGGCCGGACCGCGCTGCTCGACGGCCAAGTACCAGGTGCCCGGCGCGAGTTCGGCGATCGGCGACGGCGATCCGTCCTCCGCGAACAGCGGCCGGGCCACCGGCACGGCGAACCAGAACGGCGAGAAGTCCCCGGCCGGAGCCGGTGCGGGGGCCGGCTGCGGCTGCCCGAACGGCTGCGCGGCCTGCGCCTGCTGCGGCGGAGTGCCGTACGAGGACTGCGGCGCACCCGGACCGGCGGGACCGGCGCCGGGGTAGCCGTAACCACCGGGCGGCTGGGCGCCATAGGGCTGCGGGGCGGCCGGCTTGGGGGCCGGGACGAGAGCGGCCTGGAGCGGCGGGAGCAGCGGGGTGGCGATGGCGCCGCCGGCCAGGACGAGGGAGGCGATGAAGCCGAGGATGAGACCGGCACCCGCGCTGAGGCCGTCCGGGACATCCACCAGGGTCCAGAACAGGGCCCAGACCACCAGGACCGAGAACGCGACGCCCGCCTGGCCCAGTTCGAGACCCGCGATCTTGCGCGGCTGCGGCAGCAGGCGGTTGACGACGATCAGGGCAGCGCCGATGACCCCACCGATGTAGAGGCCCAGACCGTCGCCGAGATAGTCCCAGGCGGTCGGAGCGTCGCTGTAACCGGTGGCTGTGTAGAAGCTGAGAAACGACGCGATGAAGAGCAATACCGCTGCTCCGATCACCACGCCGTCGCCTCGTGTGAGGGAGCGGATATTCACTTCAGGTCCTTCGTAGGTCGTCTCGTCGTCGGTAGACCCTATCGTCCACCCTGTCTGGGTGTCCGCCCGGATCAGCCCACTGATCGTTACCCGCGCAGGAAACTCACGATTCCCTCAGAGATTCCCTGCGCCGCCTTCTGTCGCCAGGCGCTGTTCGTCAGTAGTGCGGCATCCTTGCTATCGCGCATGTTGCCGCACTCGATGAACACCTTGGGAACCGTTGACAGATTGAGACCGCCCAGGTCCTTACGCGTGACGAGACCGGTGCCTTCGCCGATGTAATTGGAGAACGGTTCGCCCGTCGCGCGACGGTAGTCGCCCGCGATGCCCCGGCCGAGCGTGGCGGAGGGGGCGACGATGGCGCGGGTGTCGGCGGAGCCCGCGTGCACGGAGCCCGGCAGGATCACATGGAAGCCGCGGTCGCCGACCGGTGCGCCGTCCGCGTGGATGGAGATCGCGGCGTCCGCGTGCGCGTCGTTCCCGATCCGGGCCCGCTGGTCCACGCACGGCCCCCAGGCGGGGGAGTCGCCGTCGTGCGTCAACTTCACCGTGACGCCCTGCCGTTCGAGCAGCGCCTTCAGCCGGTGCGAGACGTCCATCGTGAACTGGGCTTCCGCGTAACCCGCGTTGGTCGACGTCCCGGTGGTGTCGCACTCCTTCCAGTTCGTGCCGATGTTCACCTTGCGGTTGATCTCGGCGGTGTGCTGGAAGTTGGTGGCGTTGTGCCCCGGGTCGATGACGACGACCTTGCCCTTGAGGGAACTCGGCCCCGGCGGCTTGTCGTCGTTGGACGCGGTGCCCGACGGGGAGAGGGGCGCACCGGCCGACGCGGAGGACGTGCTGCCCGCCGCGCTGCCCGAGCTGTCGCCCGGGGCGCCGACGGCCTCGTACACGAACCATCCGATCAGGGCCCCCGGGACCAGCGCGGCCAGCGCCACGGTCAGGGGCCCCCGGCGGGGACGGCGGGGCTGTGGGGGATCGAAGTCCGGACCTACGTACGACACGCAGCCACCCTAGCCGCCTCGCCGGGCGGGTTTGCCGAACCGGCAACAGGAGTCGCGCGCGTCCCCGCCGACGACCGACGATCGAGGGACCAGCCCCCGTCCAGGAGGACTCAAGACCATGGTCAAGGACGTCACACACCGGCTCGTGCCCGCCCCCGCCGGCCGCATCCACCTCGCCGAACAGGGCACCGGCCCCCTGGTCCTGCTGGTGCACGGCTTCCCGGAGTCCTGGTACTCATGGCGCCACCAGCTGCCCGCCCTCGCCGCGGCCGGCTACCGCGCGGTCGCCGTCGACGTGCGCGGCTACGGCCGCTCGTCGAAGCCGGACGACGTGTCGGCGTACCGCATGCTCGACCTGGTGGAGGACGCCGTGGCGGTCGTACAGGCCCTGGGCGAGCGGTCCGCGGCGATCGTCGGCCACGACTGGGGCGCGGGCATCGCCGCCCACTCCGCCCTCCTGCGCCCGGACGTCTTCCACGCCGTAGGACTGCTCAGCGTCCCCTACGCCCCGCGCGGCGGCCCGCGCCCCAGCGAGATCTTCGCGGGGATGGGCGGGGACGAGGAGTTCTACGTCTCCTACTTCCAGGAGCCGGGCCGGGCGGAGACGGAGATCGAACCGGACGTACGGGGCTGGCTTGCGGGTTTCTACGCCGCCTTCTCCGCCGACACGATGCCCGCACCCGGCGCCCCCGACCCGCACTTCGTGATCAGGGACGGCGACGGCACCCTCCGCGACCGCTTCCCGGCGAAGACACCGGCGTGGCTGGGCGCGGACGAACTCGACGTCTACGCGGGCGAGTTCGAGCGCACGGGCCTGACCACCGCCCTCAACCGCTACCGCAATATGGACCGCGACTGGGAGGACCTGGCGGCCTACGACGGCGCGCCCATCACCCAGCCGTCCCTGTTCCTCGGCGGCTCCCTGGACGCCTCCACCACCTGGCTGTCCGACGCGATCGCCGCGTATCCCACGACCCTGCCCGGTCTGCGCGGCTCGCACATCCTGGAGGGCTGCGGCCACTGGATCCAGCAGGAACGCCCGGCGGAGGTCAACCAGCACCTGACCAACTGGCTGGCCGGGCTGCCCAGTTGACCTCAGAAACCGCTGCCGGTACGCCGTAGGACCCGCAGCGAGCCGCTCACCGACACCTCCGTGAACGCGCCGGACTCCAGTGCCCGCAGATACACCCGGTACGGCGCCTGCCCGGTGAACTCGTCCTCCGGGTCGGGGAACACGTCATGGATGACCAGCAGCCCGCCCTCGGCGACATGGGGCGCCCAGCCCTCGTAGTCCCCGTTCGCGTGCTCGTCGGTGTGCCCGCCGTCGATGAAGACGAGGGCGAGGGGGGTGCCCCAGATCCGCGACACCTGCGGCGACCGCCCGACGAGAGCGACCACGTGCTCCTCCAGCCCCGCCTTGTGCAGGGTCCGCCGGAACGTCGGCAACGTGTCCATCAACCCGATCTCCGGGTCCACGGTCTCCGGATCGTGGTACTCCCACCCCGGCTGCTGCTCCTCACTGCCCCGGTGATGATCGAGGGTGATCGCGGTGACACCGGCCTCACGGGCGGCGTCGGCGAGGAGGATCGTTGAACGACCGCAGTACGTCCCGACTTCGAGGAGGGGGAGACCGAGGCGTCCGGCTTCCACGGCGGCGGCGTGCAGGGCGAGCCCCTCGTCGACCGGCATGAATCCCTTGGCCGCCTCGAACGCGGCGAGGATCTCGGGCTTGGGTGCCGGTGACATGGGACGGTCCCTTCGGTACGGGGCGAGCTGGTGGGCGCAGGCCAGGCTACGTCCCTTCAGGGGCGCGGGGAACTGCGCGACCAGCCCCCCGCGCACCTGCAGACAACGAACTACCGACTACGCGCTGACGGTCTCGCCGGGCAACGACAGATCCAGGTCAACCGCGACGGAGTCCCCCGCGTGCGTCGCGGACGAGGCCAGCGGACCGTGCCCCGAAGCCCGCGCCGCCAGCACATACGCCCCCTGAGACGGCACAGCGAGAACGTAACTCCCGTCCTCGGAGGACAACGTGGCCCCCGCCTGCCGCCCCCGCCGATCGATCAACGTGACCTTGGCCCGAGCGACAGGAACCCCGTCCGCACTCAGCACCCGTCCCCGGAACCCCCGAAGGACCTCCTCGGCCCGCTCGAGGTTCGCCTCTTCCTCACTGCTGAAGTTCAACTGCGGCGCCCGGTTCGGCTTCGGCAGGAACAGCGCCATCAGCAGACCGACGGCAACCGCACCCGTGGCGATCAGGAACGACACGTGGAACCCGTGCATCGTCGGGATGGCGACCCCGCCCACATGGTTCGCGGTGTTCGCCAGCACCATCCCGATCACCGCGCTGGAGACGGACGTACCGATGGACCGCATCAGGGTGTTGAGTCCGTTGGCCGCACCGGTCTCGGAGGCGGGCACCGCACCCACGATCAACGCGGGCAACGAGGAGTACGCGAGCCCGATGCCCGCACCGAGCACGACGGCGATGACCAGCGACTGCCAGGCCGCACTCATGAGGCCGAGCCCCGCGCCGTAGCCGATACCGATGATCAGCATGCCGAGGATCAGGGTGACCTTCGGCCCGTACTTCGCCGAAAGGCGGGCGTAGACGGGGGCCGTGAACATCATCGTCAGACCGAGCGGCGCCACCAGCAGACCGGCGCTGACCATCGACTGCCCGAGACCGTAGCCCGTGGACTTCGGCAGCTGGAGGAGCTGGGGCAGGACGAGGGAGACGACGTAGAAGGAGACACCGACCATGATCGAGGCGAGGTTGGTGAACAGGACCGCCGGGCGGGCGGTGGTGCGCAGGTCGACCAGCGGGGCCTTCAGACGCAGCTCCATCACGCCCCACAGCAGCAGGACGACGACGGCCGCGGCGAACAGCCCGAGCGTGGTGCCGGAGGTCCAGCCCCAGTCGCTGCCCTTGGTGATCGGCAGGAGGAAGAGGACCAGGCCCACGGAGAGACCGATCGCGCCGAGCACGTCGAAGGTGCCCTCGGCGCGCATCGGGGACTCCGGTACGACGAGGAGGGTGAGGCCGATCGCGAGAACACCGAGGCCGGCGGCGCCGTAGAAGAGGGCGTGCCAGTCGGCGTGCTGCGCGACCAGGGCCGCGGCGGGCAGCGCGAGGCCACCGCCGACGCCGATCGAGGAACTCATCAGCGCCATCGCCGAGCCGAGCTTCTCGCGGGGCAGCATGTCGCGCATCAGGCCGATGCCGAGGGGTATCGCGCCCATCGCGAAGCCCTGCAGCGTACGGCCGGCGATCATCGTGAGCAGATCGCTGGTGAGGGCGCTGACCAGAGCTCCTACGACCATCACGGCCAGGCTGGTGATCAGCATCCGGCGCTTGCCGTAGAGGTCGCCGAGGCGGCCCATGATCGGCGTGGCGACGGCTCCGGAGAGGAGAGTCGAGGTCAGGACCCAGGTGGCGTTGCTGGGCTCGGTGCCCAGCAGCTGCGGCAGGTCCTTGATGACCGGGACGAGCAGGGTCTGCATCACCGCGACAACGATGCCCGCGAAGGCGAGCACCGGCACGACGGCGCCGGACGGCCTCCGTGCGGGCTGGTCGGTCGACGTGTGCGTCATGGAGTGGGGCCTCCAGGCCGTAAGGGGGTGATCCGTGCGGGGTGGATCCGTACGAGGTGGACTGATCCGTGCGGGATAAGTGCACGGTAAACCTCGTATGCACGGGCAACTATTCCGATGCTTCGGCGTACTAACGAATCCTTGACCGTCCCATGAATATCTGACGTGACATCAGGTCTGGCCATCCACTGGAACGTGTTCTAATCTCGCCCGCCATGAAGGCCTATGTCGCAGGCGTCGGGATGACCAGGTTCGAGAAGCCGGAGACCCGGGAGTGGCAGTACTGGGACATGGTCCGGGAGGCCGGGACCGCCGCCCTCGCGGACGCCGGGATCTCCTACGACGACGTAGAACAGGTTCCTGTCGGCTACTGCTTCCAGCCCTCCACCGCCGGCCAGCGCGCCGCGTATGAGCTAGGTCTCACCGGCATCCCCGTCTACAACGTCAACAACAACTGCGCCACCGGCTCGACCGCGCTGATGCTGGCCCGGCAGCTGGTGGAGGGCGGGGCCGCCGACTGCGTCCTCGCGCTGGGCTTCGAGAAGATGAAGAGGGGCTCGCTCGGCGGCGGCGGAGCGGAGGGCGGCGACTTCGCCACGTCCCCCGTCGCCCGGCACTACGGCGTCATGGCCGCCCGCCACGGCTTCGAGATGACCCCGCCCACCGCCCAGATCTTCGGCGACGCGGCCCGCGAGCACATGGAGAAGTACGGCACGACGGAGGCGCAGCTCGCTGCCGTCGCCGCGAAGAACCACCGGCACTCCGCGCACAATCCGTACGCCCAGTTCCGTGACGTGTACGACGTCGACGACATCCTGGCGGCACGGGTGGTGCATCGGCCGCTGACGAAGCTGCAGTGCTCGCCGACGTCGGACGGGGCGGCTGCGGCGGTCGTGGTGTCGGAGCGGTTCGCGGAGGAGCGGGGGTTGGGGGCGGCTTCGCTTGTCGAGATCGTTGCCCAGGCGATGACCACCGACACGGAGGAGTCCTTCGCGGCCGGTTCCTGCATCGACGTCGTCGGGCAGCCGATGTCCCGGGCCGCCGCCCGCCAGGTCTACGAACGGTCAGGGCTCGGCATCGAGGACGTGGACGTCGTGGAACTCCACGACTGCTTCTCGGTCAACGAGCTGCTGACGTACGAGGCGCTCGGCATGTGCGCGCCGGGGGAGTCCGGGAAGCTCGTCGAGTCCGGGGCGACGACGTACGGCGGGCGGTGGGTCGTGAACCCGTCCGGCGGGCTGATCTCCAAGGGGCATCCGCTGGGGGCCACCGGAATCGCTCAAGTCGCCGAGCTGGTGTGGCAGTTGAGGGGGACGGCGGAGGAGCGGCAGGTGCCCGGGGCCGAGGTGGGGCTTGCGCACAACATCGGGTTGGGCGGGGCGGCTGTGGTGACGATGTTGCGGGCGGTGCGAGGCGGATAGCGGTTGGCGGGTGGGGGCGGCGGGGGCGTCGTTTGATTCGGTGAGGGTGGTTACGGAGGAGTAAGGGGAGCTGCGCTGCGTGTGGTGTGCGGGTGGCGGTTGGTCGGTCGGCGCGATCCTGTGGCGGGCAGTTGAGGGTGCGAGCGTCTGCAGGGATGCTGCTCGCCGGTCGATGGGCGCGGCGCTGCCCGACCTGACCTCCCCCCCCCCGCCAACGACGTAGCGATAACCGCGCAAGGCGGAGCCCCGGAAAACGGTTCGCTGCCCGCGTGGCGCTCTGGCACGGTGGCGCACTATGACGAACGTCGAGTTGGTGACCGCCGCGGAGTTGCGGCTCATGCAGGGGCTGGCGCAGCGCGTCACCGCGACCCGTCCCGTGCTGGTGAACGCCGATGCGACGTTCGGCGAGCTGGCGTGGACCTGGGGCAAGGGGCAGGGCGACGGCAAGGGGAGGCCGTGTCGGCTGTGGTTCGCGGGTGGGGAGTTGGTGGCTTGGGGCTGGGCCCGGCTTCCGCGGCAGGTGCGGCGGAACGACGGTTCGGTGAAGGACCTCACCGACGCCTGCGTCACCTACCAGGTTCACCCCGACCACGCCGAACTGATCGACGAGGTGATCGACTGGTACGACGCCACCGCGCCGGGCATCGACCACACGGTGGTTGCGAATGCCGCCGACGAGTTCGCCCTGACCCGCTGGGCGGCACACGGTTACGAGCCCGACCCGGCCTCGCTCGGGGACATGGGTTTCTGGACCCAGCTCAACGAACGGGACCTCACCGACGTGGAGCCCGCGGTACTGCCGGAAGGCTTCCGCTTCCGTACCGCCGCCGAGGCCGGCCCGGAGGCCGCGGTCCAGGCCCACTTGGACGCCTGGGCCCCCTCGGCCTACACGGCCGAGAACTACGAGGGCGTCCGCGGAACCCCGGGCTACCGAGCCGACCTGCACTTCCTGGTGGAGGCCCCGGACGGCACGATGGCGGCCTCGACCATCATGTGGCTCGACGAGGCGAACAACACCGTCGAGTTCGAACCGGTCGGCGCGCACCCGGCATACCGACGCCTGGGCCTGACAAGGTCGATGCTCCTCCATGGAATGAACCAGGCCCGAGCATCCGGCGCCACCCAGGCAACAGTCGCCTGCCTGGGCGCCCCGGGCCACCCCAAGGCCCGCGCTCTGTACTACGGCCTCGGCTTCCGAGAGCTGTCACGGGACGCGCCGCTCATCAAGTCCGGGGGTGCGGGCTGAGGGTGGCCGTCCGGGTCTGTGGCTCACCTGCCTCCGCATCGGCAGATCAGCCACCTCGCCCTGGTGGACCAAGTCCTCGCCCCCGGTGGTTACTTCGGGCTGACCGCCAGAAGAGGGGGCCTACAGCCAGCCCTGTTGGCGGGCCTCTCGCATGGCCTCCATGCGGTTGCGGGTGCCTGTCTTGCCGATCGCTGACGAGAGGTAGTTGCGGACCGTCGACTCGGACAGGTGGAGTTGCGTCGCGATGTCGGAGACCGTCGCGCCGTCCACCGAGGCCTTGAGGACGTCGCACTCGCGGGCGGTGAGCGGGTTCGGGCCGGCGCTCAGTGCGGCGGCGGCCAGCGCCGGGTCGATGACCGTCTCGCCGGTCAGGACGCGGCGGATCGCGGCGGCCAGGTCCTCCACGGGGCCGTCCTTCACCAGGAAGCCCGCCGCGCCCGCCTCCATCGCCCGGCGCAGATAACCGGGGCGGCCGAACGTCGTGAGGATCAACACCCGGCAGTCCGGGGCCTGTTCGCGGAGTTCGGCGGCGGCGTCGAGGCCGCTCATGCCGGGGAGTTCGATGTCGAGGAGGGCGACGTCGGGGCGGTGGGTCAGGGCGGCGTCGACGATCGTGTCACCCCGTCCGACCTGCGCGACGACCTCGAGATCCGCCTCCATCCCGAGCAGCAGGGCGAGCGCGCCGCGCATCATGCCCTGGTCCTCGGCGAGCAGCACTCTGACGGACTTGGCGGGCCGGTGGTCCCGGGGCATCTCATCCACGGGGCAAGACTAAGGCCCAGGGCGGTTGTCAAAAACTCTTCATTGTTCGCGTCCGTGAGTCTTGACGGTCCCCGGCCGCGGGCAAACAATCGCCTCGGCATTCCGCAATCACCCCTGGAATTCCCGTACCGAGCCGTTTCCGGAAACCTTTCGACAATCTTTCGGCAGTTCGACATTTCGATCGCGAATGGGTTCGGTATTTCGATCGAACAGCGTCTGGTATTTCGACCAACCGTCCCTGACGGCCTGCCCGCATCACCCACCCGCACCACCTGCCCGTACCACCCACCCGCACCGCCCACCCACAACAGAATGAGGTGCACCGTGTTACCGCGATTCCTCCGCACCCGGCCGCGCCGGCTGAGAAACGTCACCCTCGCCGCCCTGTCCGCGCTCGTCACCGTCCTCGCGCTGGCCGTCGGCGTGCCGCAGGCGTCGGCCGCCGGGTCGCTGCCGTGCGACATCTACGCCACCGCCGGCACCCCCTGCGTCGCCGCGCACAGTCTCGTCCGGGCGCTCTACTCGTCGTACAACGGCTCGCTCTACCAGGTGCAGCGGGCCTCCGACGGCGCCACCGCGAACATCGGCCTGCTGACGGCCGGGGGGTATGCCAACGCGGCGGCGCAGGACTCGTTCTGTTCGGGTACGACGTGCATCATCACGAAGATCTACGACCAGTCCGCGCGCCACAACGACCTCACGGTCGAGGGTGCGGGCGGGGCCGGCGCGGCCGATGTCGGGGCGCCCGCCGACGCGCTGCCGGTGACGGTCGGCGGGCATCAGGTCTACGGCCTGGAGATCTCGGCCGGTATGGGCTACCGCGACAACTCGACCTCGGGCGTGGCCACGAACGGCGCCGCCGAGGGGATGTACATGGTGACCTCGGGCACGCACGTCAACGGCAGCTGCTGCTTCGACTACGGCAACGCGGAGACGAACAACAAGGACACCGGCAACGGCCACATGGACGCGATCAACTTCGGTACGGAGTGCTGGTTCTCGCCCTGCTACGGCGGCGGCCCCTGGGTGCAGGCCGACCTGGAGAACGGGCTGTTCCAGTCGGACTCCGGGTACAGCAAGAACACCGCGAACACCGGCACCGGAGCGATACCGTTCGTCACCGCTTTGCTGAAAAACAACGGTCAGGACCATTTCGCGCTGAAATACGGAAACGCGCAGTCGGGGAGTCTCACGACCAGCTATTCCGGGGGCGAACCCACCACGAGCGGTTACTCGCCCATGCACCAGGAGGGCGCGATCGTCCTCGGCACCGGCGGGGACAACAGCAACGGCTCCATCGGCTCGTTCTTCGAGGGCGTCATGACCGCCGGCATCCCGACCGACGCGGCCGACAACTCCGTACAGGCGAACATCGTGTCCGTCGGCTACGGCGGCTCGACCGGCACCACCGGGACGCTCGCGGCCGGTTCGGAGATCTCGCTGCGGGCGACCACCTCGTGCTGCACCGCCGACTACATCCGCCACCAGAACAACGCGGCGGTCCTCTCGGCGATCACGTCGAGCAGCGCGGCGCTCGACAAGGGCGACGCCACCTGGATCGTCCGCCGGGGCCTCGCCAACAGCTCCTGCTACTCGTTCGAGTCGCGGAACTATCCCGGTGACTTCCTGCGCCACTACAACTACCAGCTCTACCGCCAACCCATGGTCGGCACCGCCCAGTTCAGACAGGACGCCACGTTCTGCGCCTCGACCGGGAAGAGCGGCACGGGCACCTCGTTCGCGTCGTACAACTACCCGACCAGATATCTCCGGCACTACAACTACAACGTCTACATCGCGAGCGACGGCGGCTCGAATGCCTTCGACAGCGCCACCTCGTGGACGGACGACGTGAGTTGGGCCGTCACGGCTCCCTGGGCGCCGTAGCGAGGGCCGATGCTCCAGCCGCAGCTGCCGTCGTGGTCACGAAGGGCGACGTCAACTCCGTTGCCTCCACCGGGAGTTCGGCGGTGACCGTGAAGCCGCCGCGCGGCGACGGGCCGGCCCGCAAGGAGCCGCCCGCCGTCGCGAGGCGTTCGGTCAAGCCCTTCAAGCCGGTTCCGCCGATGCCCTCGGTGGGGGCGGTCGCCGGGGAGTCCCCGGTGCCGGGTCCGTCGTCCGCGACCGTCAGCCGGACCCGGTCCAGGATGCCGTCGACGGTGATCTCGCAGCGCGTCGCCCCGCTGTGCCGTACGGCGTTGGTGACCGCCTCGCGGACCACCCAGCCGAGCAGGGCCTCGTTCTGCGGGGTCAGCGGCGGCCCCGACTGGCGGACCACCGGGTCGATGTCGGCGGCGGTCAGGGCCGAGCGGGCGCGGTCGAGTTCGGTGGCGAGACTGCCCTCGCGGTAGCCGGTGACCGCCTCGCGGATCTCGGTGAGCGCCTGCCGGCCGACGGCCTCGATGTCGGTGATCTGGCCGAGTGCGGCGTCCATGTCCCGGGGTGCGAGCCGCCGGGCCGCCTCCGACTTCACCACGATCACCGACAGGGTGTGCCCGAGCAGGTCGTGCAGGTCGCGGGAGAACCGCATCCGTTCCTTCTCGACCGCCCGGCGGGCCAACTCCTCGCGGGCGGCGCGCAGTTCGCGCACGGCCTCGGAGAGGGAGAGGATCGCCGCGGTCACCATCGTGGACAGGAACGTGCCGTACGCGATGTTGATGGCGTCCGTGCCCGCCCGGACACCGGAGACGACACCCGCCAGCACGGCCAGTGCGATGCCGGTCTTGCCGAGCCACGGGCCGCGCAGCACGGCGCCGGTGGCGAGGCCGAGCAGCGGGAAGAAGTACAGCCAGCTGCCGCCGTAGCCCACGGCGAGACCGCAGGTGATCACGCACATCACGCCGAGCGCCACGCGGGTCGAGACCGCCTCGCGCTTGTCCTTCACGAAGGCGCGGAAGACGACGTAGATGTAGAGGGAGTTGAAGAGGAACAGGCCCAGGGCGCCGATCCAGGGGTTGGCGGTCTTGCCCTGGAGGAGGTTGGAGAAGGAGCCCATTCCCATCAGCAGCCACGGCAGCAGCGCGAAGCCGGTGGGCGGCGGACCGGGCTGGTCGGGCATCTTCCCGCCGGTCCTGCGGGCCTCCTTCTCGGCGGCCTTGTACCGCTCCATGTCGGTCTTCCAGTCGGCCCGCGCCGCCCGCCAGGCGCGTAGCTGGCAGGTGATCCCTCGCGTCCAGTGCATCTCTCTCGCTCCCCCGGTCACACGGTCCGCCCCGTCCGGCGGTACGCCAGAACAGCGTACGAACCGAACGCGAGCAGCCAAGCCGTCAGTACCGCGATCGCGCCGAGTGCCGGGGCGTGCCCGTCGGCGACGGAGGTGCCGATCTCGGCGAAGCGGTTGGTCGGGGTGTAGTGGGAGATCGAGCGCAGCCAGCCGGGGAACAGGCTGATCGGGAACCACAGGCCGCCGACCACCGCGAGCCCCATCGTGCAGGCCATGTTCGCGACGCCGGTGGTCTGGGAGGTGAGTCCGTAGCCGTTGCCGAGGCCGAGCAGGGTGAAGGGGATCGAGCCGAGCCACAGCAGCAGCGCGATGGCCGCCCACTGCCAGGCGTCCAGCCGTACGCCGTTCACCAGACCGCCCGCCGCGAGCACCGCGACGATCGCGGGCAGCACGGTCACCGAACCGGTCAGCGCCCGGCCGACGACGACCTGCCGCGGGGTCATCGGGGTCACCCGCAGCTGCCGCAGCCAGCCGATCGCCCGGTCCTCGGCGACCCCGCCGCCG
Source organism: Streptomyces sp. NBC_00252 (assembly GCF_036187565.1). Classification (NCBI taxonomy): domain Bacteria; kingdom Bacillati; phylum Actinomycetota; class Actinomycetes; order Kitasatosporales; family Streptomycetaceae; genus Streptomyces; species Streptomyces sp. NBC_00252. The sequence goes on from NZ_CP108087.1 coordinate 7,070,890, forward strand.
GTGTTGAGGGCGGAGCCGACGGCGCCGTAGGCGGCCATGCCGACCATCGCCGTGGCCTTGTAGCCGCTGTCGTCGCCGCTGAGGTTCGTGAACAGCAGGTACATCATCACGGGCATCGCGATCCCGCCGATGACGAAGCCGACGTCGCGCAGGGTCCGGCGTACTTCGAGGCGCAGGTAGTCGATCATCGGACGGTCTCCGTCTCGGGGGAGGTGGGGAAGGTGCACTTCGGGGAGGAAGGGGCCGCAAGGGCGGCCGCGCGGCCGGTCACCGGGCCGAGCCCGTGTGCGGTCCGGCTGCCTGTGAGCCGTGGGCGACCGCACATCACACGGTCTCCAGTTCGGGTTCGGGCTCGGGTTCGAGTTCGTGGGACGTCAGGGTGAGGAACGCGTCGTCGAGGGAGGCCGGGCTGACCTCCAGGCCGCGGATCGCGTCGCGGGCGGCGAGGGCGATCACGGTCGCGTCCGAGTCGTCGGTGCGCAGCAGCGCGCGGTCGCCGCGCACTTCGAGGGACCGTACGCCGGGCAGCAGGGCCAGGTCGTCGGTGGCGCGGCCGGCCAGGTCGAAGGAGACGAGGCTGCCGCCGGCCGCCCGCTTGAGCTGCTCGCCGGTGCCGTCCGCGACGATCCGGCCGCGGTCGATGACGACGATCCGGTCGGCGTGCGCGTCCGCCTCCTCCAGGTAGTGCGTGGAGAACAGCACGGTGTGCCCGCGCCGGGCATACGCCCGCATCGACTGCCAGAACGCGTGCCGCGCCTCCACGTCCAGCGCCGCGGTCGGCTCGTCGAGCACGATCAGCGACGGGTTCCCGGCCAGCGCCACGGCGAACCGCACCCGCTGTGTCTGGCCGCCCGACAGCCGGTCCACCCGCCGCCCCGCCAGGTCGCCGATCCCGGCCAGCTCCAGCGCCTGCGCCACCGGCATCGGCGCCGGGTAGCGCCGCGCGACGAAGCCGACCAGCTCGCCCACGGTGACCCGGGGCACCGCCCGCGCCTCCTGGAGCATCGCCCCGACCAGGCCTTTCCTTACGGCCGACTCCGGGGCGGAGCCGAAGAGTTCGACCGTGCCGGCGTCGGGCGCGTTCAGCCCGAGCAGCAGCGAGATCGTCGTCGACTTGCCCGCGCCGTTGCGGCCCAGCAGCGCGACCGTCTCGCCGCGCCCGATCTCCAGGTCCACCCCGTCCACGGCCCGCACCGCGCCGAAGGTCTTGACCGCCCCCGTGAAGGACACGGCACACCCGGTCCGGTCCGCCGTCCCGCCCGCCGTCCTGACCCCTGCCCCACCTGTCTGTGTCATGGCTACGACGCTACGGATCAGGCCCCCTCGCCCGGCAGATGCGCATGTACGGACTCGGGCATGACAAATGTCCCGGGCGACGACGCCGACACCCACCTGACGCACCGTCAGGAGCCTTCACAAGTACGGGGCGCTCGGCTATACAGAAGGGCGCCGGACTGGAACGCGTTCTAGGTCGGCCCGTGACGACCTCGGTGCGGCCGACGGTGCGGACGGCCGCACCGAGGTCTTCCGCCACCACTGGACAGGAGCCCCATGCCGATCGACGCCGCCAAGGCACTCGCCGCCGAACCCCGCTCGGGAGAGATCTCCTGGAACACCAAGGACGTGCAGCTCTACCACCTCGGCCTCGGCGCGGGCATCCCCGCCACCGACCCCGACGAGCTGCGTTACACCCTGGAGTCCCGGCTGCACGTCCTGCCGAGCTTCGCCACCGTCGCGGGCAATGGCTCGCCCGGCGTCATCAGCGGCCTGTCCATGCCCGGCGTCGAGGTCGACCTCGCCCGCGTCCTGCACGGCGGCCAGTCCCTGCGCCTGCACCGCCCGATCCCGGCCCAGGGCACCGCGACCAGCACCGGCCGCATCGCCGCCGTGTACGACAAGGGCAAGGCGGCCGTCCTCGTCATGCGCACCGAAGTCGCCGACGCCGACGGCCCGTTGTGGACCAACGACGCGCAGATCTTCGTACGGGGAGAGGGCGGCTGGGGCGGCGACCGCGGCCCCTCAGCCCGCCTCGAACCCCCGACGGGCGAGCCCCACAAGGTGGTCGAGCGAGCCGTCCGCGAGGACCAGGCCCTCCTCTACCGCCTCTCCGGCGACTGGAACCCCCTGCACGCCGACCCCGAGTTCGCCAAGCTCGCCGGCTTCGACCGGCCCATCCTGCACGGCCTGTGCACCTACGGCATGACGCTCAAGGCCGTCGTCGACACCCTGCTCGACGGCGACGTGACCCGGGTGCGCTCCTACGACACACGGTTCGCCGGAGTGGTGTTCCCCGGCGAGACGCTGCGGATCCGCATGTGGCGGCAGGGCGAGGCCGACGTGCGGGTCGCGGTGAGCGCGGTGGAGCGGGACGACGCTCCCGTACTCGCCGACACGATCGTCGAACACTCCTGAACCAGGCCGGACTTGAGGGGAGCCGCACCATGCGCGCAGCCGTACTGCACGAGATAGGCCAGGACAAGCTGGAAGTCCTCGACGACATCGAGTCGACGGGGTTCGGACCGGGCAGGGTCAGGATCCGGGTGCGCGCCACGGGGCTGTGCCACTCGGACCTGTCCGCGATGGCGGGCGTACTGCCACAGCCCGCCCCCTTCGTACCCGGGCACGAGGGCGCCGGCGAGATCCTCGAAGTCGGCGACGGCGTAAGCCACTTGAAGGCAGGTGACCGGGTCGTCGTCTGCTGGCTGCCCGCCTGCGGCGCGTGTCCGGCGTGCAAGCGCGGCCAGACCCAGCTGTGCCTGGCCGGGTTCATGAACGCGGGCACCCCCAACTTCAAGCGCCCCGGCGGCGACGTGTTCGGCTTCGCGGGCACCGGCACCTTCGCCGAGGAGGTCGTCGTCGACGCGGGCTGCGCCGTCCCCATCCCCGACGACGTGCCCTTCGACATCGCCGCCCTCATCGGCTGCGGCGTCACCACCGGACTCGGCGCCGCCCTCAACACCGCTGATGTGGCGGCCGGTTCGTCGGTCGCGGTGATCGGCTGCGGGGGCGTCGGCATCTCCGCGATCCAGGGCGCCCGGCTCAAGGGTGCCGCCGAGATCGTCGCCGTCGACCCGGTCGCCTCGCGCCGCGAGTCCGCGCTCAAGTTCGGTGCCACGCGGGCCATTTCGCCGGACGAGCTGCCCGACGCCAAGCAACAGGTCACCGGCGGCGAGGGGTTCGACTACGTCTTCGAGGTCGTCGGCCGCTCCGCCACCGCCCGCACCGCCTACGAGAACACCCGCCGCGGCGGCACGCTCGTCGTCGTCGGCGCGGGCGCCCTCGACGACTACCTCCAACTCAGCATGTTCGAGCTGTTCTTCGACGAGAAGCGCATCCTGCCCTCGATGTACGGCGGGGGAGACGTGCTGCGTTCCTACGAGCGCACCATCGCCCTGTGGCGCGCGGGCCGGGTCGACCTGGAGAGCCTGATCACCCACCGCGTCCCGCTGGCCGACATCAACGAGGCCCTCGACCAGATGCGCCAGGGGACGGCCCTGCGCACGTGCATCGAGATCTGAGCCCCGGGATCCGAGACCGGGATCCGAGGGCGCCCTTCCACCGAAAGGACCTTGATGTCACTGCCACTTGAGGGCCTCTCCGCGATCGTCACCGGCGCCGGACGCGGGCTCGGCCGGGCCGAGGCACTGGAGCTCGGCCGGCTCGGCGCGGCCGTCGTCGTCAACGACTACGGGCAGCCGGGCCGGGACGGCTCGGGGGCGGCCTCCGCCGGTCCCGCCGAGGAGGTCGCCGCCGAGATCCGGGATGCGGGCGGCCGGGCCACCGCCCACACCGGGGACGTCGCCGACTTCCAACAGGCCTCGGAACTGGTCGAGTTGGCGGTGGCTGAGTTCGGAAGGCTCGACATCCTCGTCAACAACGCGGGCATCCTGCGCGACCGCATGGTCTTCTCCATGACCGAGGGCGAGTGGGACGCGGTGATCCGGGTCCACCTCAAGGGCCACTTCAACACGACCCATTTCGCAGCCCGGCACTGGCGCGAGCGGTCCAAGGCGAGCGGCGCGCCGGTGTACGGGCGGATCGTGAACACCTCGTCCGAGGCCTACCTCGCGGGCTCGGCCGGACAGCCCAACTACGCGGCGGCGAAAGGCGGGATCGTCGGCCTCACCACCTCCACCGCCCTCGCCCTGGCCAAGTACGGCGTGACCGCGAACGCCATCTGCCCGCGTGCCCGCACCCGGATGACCGAGGACGTCTTCGCCGGGTTCGGGGAGGACGGCGACGGCCTCGACCCGCTCGCGCCCGAGCATGTCGCCCCGCTCGTCGGCTACTTGGCCTCACCCGCCGCCGCCCGCATCAACGGCCAGCTCCTCGTCGTCCACGGCGGCATGGTCGCGATCGTCGAACGCCCGCACGTCCAGGCCAAGTTCGACAGCAAGCAGGGCCTCTTCAGCTACGACGAGCTGGACGCCGTACTCACTCCGCACTACGCGGAGCGGCCGGACGGTGAGACGTTCGCGGCGGCGGAGGTGCTCGGGCTCAAGCGGGACCACGACCGGTAGGACACGGGAACGCGGCGGCCCCGCCCGTCGGTTGACGGGCGGGGCCGGGTCGTGCGAAGCGGCGCATGGCGCCTGACGTGGCGTCAGACAGCCGCGTACCGGGACTGTTCGGCCTGCTCGGACGGCTTGCGGTGCCGGCCGTGGGCGGCCGACTCGCTCTCCTGGACCGAGACCGGACCCCGGTGCTTGCCGTGGCCGGAGGCCTCCTGCGTGTCGGCAGACATGGTCTGCGCGCTGTTCGTGTCGCTCATCGGATACTTCACCCCGTAGAAACATGATCCTTCATACAGCCCGGCGATCTTATCCAGCCGTTCCCGGGGTGACGCGAGGCGGATCGCCGTCCGGAACGACTTCGTTACCGAGCCGCGCCACTTCGTTACCCGACCGCCACCCGGCCTTTGAGCGGTGCCTCCCGCAACGGCACCGGACGCGGGGCCGCCGGCACCGGAGGATCCGGCGGTGACGGCCGCGACGGAGCGGGTGCGGCCTCCCCAGGCGCACCCCCCGTCCCGTCCCCGACCGGATCCCCCGGGCGTGTTTCCCCCGTTCCCCCCAGTGCCCCGGGGATCCCCCCGGACCCCGGGCCCCCGTTCTCCCCCGCCCCCCTGGGCACCGCGAACCGCGCCACCCCGCACGGCACCTCCCGTGTGGTGTACGGCAGTCGCAGCACCCCGTCCTCGGTCCACAGCCCGGTGCCCGTCAACCAGCCCTCGGGCGCCGGGAGTTGGAGCAGCTGCCGGTCGGCGGGCCGCCAGACGGCGAACCAGGTGCCGGCCGGTCCGTCGACGCGCAGCGCCACCCCGCAGTTCTCCGGCATCAGCACCTGCCCCGGCTGGATCGCGAACGGCGTCACCGTGCAGTCCGGCAGCCGCAGGCACTCCGGGAACCGCACCGGCAGCGTGGACCCGACGACCCCCCACCCGAGCCGTTCCCCCCGCCCGGGTGCCGGCGCGTCCGAGCCGATCAGCAGCAGCCCGCTGTCGGGGTCGGCCGCGAGCAGCCGGTCGTCGCTGTCCGCGGCGATCTGCAGCAGCGGCGACACCTCCCCGTCCCGCTCCAGGTCGACCACGATCGCCTTGGTCCGCCCCCCGACCTCCCGGTCCAGCGCCAGCATCCGCCCGGCCCGGTCCAGCCAGACCCCGCCCGAACAGCGCCCCGGGACCATCGCGAGATGCTCCGGCCCGAACGCCCCGCCCGCCACCAGCCACACCGCCGTGGAGCGCCGGCCCACGGCGAGGGCGTACGCCTTCTCGCCCCCCGGCGCCGGCGGCAGCAGCCGCAGCCGGGTGTCCGGGTCCGGGCACTCGACCGCGCCGAGCGGCAGCTCACCGGTGCCCGGGCCGGTCGGGTAGAGCAGCGAGAACGCGTGCCGCCCGTCGACCAGCCGCCGGATGAGCACCCGCCCGTCGCCCATCGGCTGCACCTCGGTGCCGGGCTCCTCCGGCTGGTTGCCGGGCAGCGGCACGGCGTACGGCTCGGGGCCGTCCAGCGTCCACCGCTCCGGGAACAGACAGTCGCCGGCCGGGGCGAGACGGGCGGCGTACGACCCGTCCGCGGTGATCGCACACTGGGTGCCATCGATCCGCGGGTCCCCGCACTCGTCGCCGTTCTCGTCCGCCGCCGTGGGCTCGATCGCACAGGCCGTCATGGTTCGGTCACCTCCGGCGACGAAACTAGTTTTCGCACGTACGGGCGTGGGACCGATGAGCAGCCTCATCATCCATAAGGGTGGCCAAGTAACGATTCGCCTGAGGAAACCGGGGCGGGTGTGCTGAACGGTGGCGTAGGCCCTCATACGACCGCTTCAGCGGTTCAGCCGCCCAGCCCGGCCAGGTAGCCTTTCCCCGTGCCCCGTCAGTCCGTACCCCGCCTGTCCGAAGTCATTGCCGCGCTGGAGAACCTGTGGCCCGCCGAGCGGGCCGAGTCCTGGGACGCGGTCGGCACCGTCGTGGGCGACCCGGACCAGGACGTCACACGCGTGCTGTTCGCCGTCGACCCGGTCCAGGAGATCGTCGACGAGGCGGTGAAGCTGGGCGCCGACCTGCTGGTCACCCACCACCCGCTCTATCTGCGCGGTACGACCACGGTCGCGGCCTCCACGTTCAAGGGCCGCGTGGTGCACACCCTGATCAAGCACGACATCGCCCTGCACGTCGCCCACACCAACGCCGACCGCGCCGACCCGGGAGTCTCCGACGCGCTCGCGGGCGCGCTGGACCTCAGGGTCGTAGGACCGCTCGTACCCGACCCGACCGATCCGGAGGGCCGCCGGGGCCTGGGCCGGATCTGCGAGCTGGACCACCCGCTGACCGTCCGCGACCTCGCGGCCCGCGCCGCCGAGCGGCTGCCCGCGACCGCGCAGGGCATCCGCGTCGCCGGCGACCCTGACGCCCTGGTCCGCCGGATCGTGGTCAGCGGCGGCTCCGGCGACAGCCTCTTCGACGACGTACGAGCGGCAGGCGCAGACGCCTTCCTCACCGCGGACCTCCGCCACCACCCGGTGTCGGAGGCCCGCGCCCACAGTCCTCTCGCGCTGCTCGACGCGGCGCACTGGGCCACCGAGTGGCCCTGGTGCGAGCTGGCCGCCGCCCAGCTCGACGAGATCTCCGACCGCGAGGGATGGGACCTCAGGGTCCATGTCTCCAAGACGGTCACCGACCCCTGGACCGCCCACGCGGCGTCCGCCACCACACCAGACTCAATGGGAGCCCCCAACTGAACGCCGCGCCCGCCGACCAGATCCGACTTCTCGACGTCCAGGCCCTCGACGTACGCCTCTCGCAGCTCGCGCACAAGCGCAACTCCCTGCCGGAGCACGCCGAGATCGACTCGCTGACCAAGGACCTCACCCAGCTGCGCGACCTGCTCGTGGCCGTGCAGACCGAGGAGAGCGACTGCGCCCGCGAGCAGACCAAGGCCGAGCAGGACGTGGACCAGGTGCGCCAGCGCGCCACCCGCGACCAGCAGCGCCTCGACTCCGGCGCCGTCACCTCGCCCAAGGACCTGGAGAACCTCCAGCGCGAGATCGTCTCCCTCGCCAAGCGCCAGGGCGACCTGGAGGACATCGTCCTGGAGGTCATGGAGCGCCGTGAGTCCGCGCAGGAGCGCACCGCCGAACTGACCGAGCGGGTCGGTTCCGTGCAGGGCAAGATCGACGACGCGACCGCCCGCCGCGAGGCCGCCTACGAGACCCTCGACGCGGAGGAGGCCACCGCCGAGAAGGAGCGCGAGGTCGTCTCGGCGACGATCCCCGCGGACCTCCTCAAGCTCTACGACAAGCTCCGCCAGCAGCAGGGCGGCATCGGCGCGGCCAAGCTCTACCAGCGCACCTGCCAGGGCTGCCGCCAGGAGCTGGCCATCACCGACATCAACGAGATCCGCGCGGCGGCCCCCGATACGGTGGTCCGCTGCGAGAACTGCCGCCGCATCCTGGTGCGCACGTCCGAGTCCGGCCTGTAAGGAGCGTTCGCCGTGCGGGAGTTCATCGTCGAGGCGGACGGCGGTTCCCGGGGCAACCCGGGTCCCGCGGGCTACGGCTCCGTGGTCATCGACGCGACGACGGGGGAGACCCTGGCGGAGGCGGCCGAGTACATCGGCATCGCCACGAACAACGTCGCCGAGTACCGGGGCCTGGTCGCCGGCCTCCGCACGGCCCACGCCCTGGACCCCGCCGCGTCCGTCCACGTCCGCATGGACTCCAAGCTGGTCGTGGAGCAGATGTCGGGCCGCTGGAAGATCAAACACCCCGACATGAAGCCCCTGGCAGCAGAGGCGTCCACGATCTTCCCCCCGGACCGGGTGACCTACGAGTGGATCCCCCGAGAGAAGAACAAACACGCGGACCGCCTGGCCAACGAGGCGATGGACGCGGGCAAACGCGGCGAACAGTGGTCGGCGTCGGAGTCAAAAGCGGAACTTCTGAGTGCAGGCTCAGGCGAGGCATTTAAGGGGCGCGGGGAACTGCGCGACCAGCCCCCACCGACCGCAACGGTGACGACTACCGCAAAAGCCACAGCCGACACCCGCGCAGCCCGCAACGTGGCGACCCCCAGCGCGGGTTGGGCCCCCGCGGACATGGGCGCCCCCGCAACCTTCGTCCTCCTCCGCCACGGCGAAACCCCCCTGACCCCCCAGAAACGCTTCTCAGGCAGCGGCGGCACCAACCCCTCCCTCTCCACCGCAGGAAAAGACCAGGCGCAGCGAGCCGCAACCGCGCTGGCAGCCCGTGGCACGATCCAGCACATCATCGCCTCCCCCCTCACCCGCACAAGGGAAACCGCCGCGGCCGTAGCGGAGCGCCTCGGCCTGGACGTGACGATCGAAGAGGGCCTGCGCGAAACGGACTTCGGCGCCTGGGAAGGCCTCACCTTCGGCGAGGTACGCGAGCGTTACCCCGAGGACCTGACCACCTGGCTGGCCGACCCCACCGCCCGACCCACCGGCGGAGGCGAGAGTTTCGCGGACACGGCAACCCGAATCGCCGCCACGCGGGACAAGCTGACGGCGGCCTACGCGGGCCGCACCGTTCTCCTCGTCACCCACGTCACCCCGATCAAGACGTTCGTCCAACTCGCCCTGGGCGCCCCGCCGGAGTCCCTGTTCCGCATGGAACTCTCCGCCGCCTCGATCTCCGCGGTGGCGTACTACACCGACGGCAACGCGAGCGTACGACTCTTCAACGACACGTCCCACCTACGCTGAGCGCAGCGCGGCCGCCTCGCGGGCCAGCCCCTCGACCCGCGCCCAGTCCCGCGCGGCCACCGCATCCGCGGGGATCATCCAACTTCCGCCCACACAGCCGACGTTGGGCAACGCCAGATAGTCGGGCGCGGAGTCGACCCCTATCCCGCCGGTGGGACAGAACCGCGCCTGCGGCAACGGCCCGGCCAGCGACCTGAGATACGCCGTACCGCCCGCGGCCTGCGCCGGGAAGAACTTCATCTCCCGCACCCCGCGCTCCAACAGCGCGACGACTTCGGACGTGGTCGACACCCCCGGCAGGAACGGCACCCCGGACCCCTGCATCGCCTCCAGCAGCAGTTCGGTCCACCCGGGACTCACCAGGAACCGCGCCCCCGCCGCCACGCACTCCTTCACCTGCCCCGGAGTCACCACGGTCCCGGCCCCGACCACGGCCTCCGGCACCTCACCCGCGATGGCCCGCAGGGCGTCCAGCGCGACCGGCGTCCGCAGGGTCACCTCGATGGCGGGCAACCCGCCCGCCACCAGCGCCCGCGCGAGCGGCACCGCGTCGGCGACGTCCTCGATGACGACGACGGGCAGCACGGGAGCGAGACCGAGCAGGGAGAAGGAGGGCGACGCCGGGGAAGACGAGGAAGACATGGCCTCATCCTGCCGACCCGATGCACCACACGCAAAGCCCATTGCGCATGCTGCAACGCGCGCTCCCGGTGTCGAGGCACCCCCCCGCTCAGTGAATCTCGTCCACCAGCACATCCAGCGCCCAGGCCCGCCCGGCCTGCGAGGGTGCCTCCGCCTCCACCACGTACCCCAGGTCCCGCAACGCCTCCACCAGCTCCGCAGGCGTCCCCGGCGCTCCCGCCGACGTCAGCAGACTCCGTACGATCCGCCCCTTCGTCGCCTTGTTGAAGTGGCTGACGACCTTCCGCGTCGGCGCGTGCAGCACCCGTACGGTCGCCGTCCGCCCCGCGACCTCGCCCTTCGGCTTCCACGCCGCCGCGTACGCCGCCGACCGCAGGTCGAGGACCAGCCCGTCCCCGGCGATCTCCGGCAGCACCGCCGCCATCGGGGCCCGCCAGTGCGTGCCCAACGCGCCGAGCCCGGGCAGCCGTACCCCCATCGAGCAGCGGTACGACGGAATCCGGTCCGTCACCCGCACCGCGCCCCACAGCCCGGAGAACACGAGCAGCGAGCGCGCGGCACGCCTCTTCGCAGCGGTGTCCAGCGAGGCCAGGTCGAGGGCGTCGTAGAGGACGCCCGTGTAGATCTCCCCGGCGGGCCGCGCGCCGGCCGTGCGCAGGTCGACGTTCTTCGCGATCTCGCCGCGCAGTCCCTCGCTGAGGCCGAGGACCTCACGTGCCTTGTCCTCGTCGGCGGCGCACAGGTCGACGAGTTCGTCGAGTACGGCCGCGCGGGCCCCGGTGAGTCCCGGCAGCGACAGCGACTCCGGCTTGAGGGGGGCACCGCGGCCGGAGGAGGCCTTGCCTTCGGAAGGAGGCAGCAGGACGAGCACGGCGGGTTTCTCCTTAGGGAACTTCTGGCTTACGTGGGGGGCCTGCGCCAGCGTAAAGGGTGCGGGCGGGCGGATTGTGCCTACGCTCGTGTCATGCCCAGCCGCCGTATCCGGGTGACCGGCACCCCCGAAGCCCCGCTCCGCGCCGCCCTCACCGCGCTCCGTACCGAACTGGGCGTGCCCGAGAGCTTCCCGCCGGAGGTGCTCGCGGAGGCGGAAGCCGCCGCCAAGGCCCCGCCGCCGGCCGCCGAGGACGCCACCGGCATCCCCTTCTTCACCGTCGACCCGCCCACGTCGATGGACCTGGACCAGGCGATGCACCTGTCCCGTAGGGGGAGCGGTTTCCGGGTCCGGTACGCCATCGCGGACGTCGCCGCCTTCGTGGTCCCGGGCGGCGCGCTGGACGCGGAGGCCCACCGGCGGGTCACCACCCTCTACTTCCCCGACGAGAAGACCCCGCTGCACCCGCCGCTGCTGAGCGAGGGCGCCGCGAGTCTGCTGCCGGACGTGACGCGGCCCGCGGTGCTGTGGACGCTCGACCTGGACGCGGACGGCCGTACGGTCGCCGTCGACGTCCGACGGGCGCTGGTCCGCAGCCGGGCCAAGCTCGACTACGCGACCGTGCAGCGGCGGATCGACACCGGCACCGCCGAGGAACCCCTCGCGCTGCTCAAGGACATCGGCGAGGCGCGCGAACGCCTGGAGGTCGAGCGCGGCGGCATCTCGCTCAACGTGCCCGAGCAGGAGATCGTCGAGCGCGACCACACCTACGAACTCGGCTACCGGGCCCCGCTCCCCGCCGACGGCTGGAACGCGCAGATCTCCCTCCTCACCGGCATGGCCGCCGCCGATCTGATGCTCGCGCACGGCACCGGTGTCCTGCGCACCCTCCCCACGGCCCCGGACGGTGCGGTGGGCCGCCTCCACCGCACCGTGCACGCGCTGCACATCGACTGGCCGCACCACATGTCGTACGCCGAACTCATCCGCTCCCTCGACCCGCACCTCCCGCACCACGCGGCCTTCCTCCAGGAGTGCACGACCCTGCTGCGCGGCGCCGGCTACACGGTCTTCCGCGACGGCAACCTCCCGCCCGTCACCACCCACGCGGCGGTCGCCGCCCCCTACACCCACTGCACGGCGCCCCTACGGCGGCTGGTCGACCGCTACGCCGCCGAACTCTGCCTCGCTCCCGGCGCGCCACCCGCCTGGGTCCTCGCCGGACTCGACGCGCTCCCCAAGCAGATGGCCGACGGCAACCGCCTCGCGGGCACCGTCGAGCGCGAGTGCCTCGACATCGTCGAGGCGGCCCTCCTGAAGGACCGCGTCGGCGACCTCTTCGACGGCTACGTGGTGGACGTCGAGGAACGCCAACCCACCGTGGGAAAGGTCCAGTTGGACACCCCGGCCGTGGTCGCCCGGCTCGAGGGCGGCACGACTCCGCTGCCCCTGGGCGAACGGCTGCGCGTCCGTCTCACCCAGGCGGACCCGGGGACGTCGAAGGTACGGTTCGCGCCCGCCTGACCTCCTCCACCAGCGGCCGAAGGGTCGTGACGAGGGCGTCGGCGTCGTCCGCGTGGAAGCGCACGGTGCTCACCTCCCGCTGTCGGCCGAGGAACGTGAAGTGCGTGACGGGCTCGGACAGTTGGAGGGTGATGGTGGTCTGCGAGCCCACGGGGAGGGCGAGTTCACCCGCGGCCGGGGTGTGGGTCATGCGCAACTCCCGCCCTACGGACGCCACTTGGGCCAGCGGTATGCGCAGGTCGACCTGGGCGCCCCGGCGGACGCGGAGCGCGTCCGGTTCCAGGACGTGCGGGCGGACCACGGTCGCGGCGTGCAGGCCGAGCAGGAACACGACGGTGTAGACGTCCAGGGCGAGCACCACATGGTGGGTCCGCGGCCAGTCCCGCAGCAGTACGGACATGCACAGCGACTCGATGACGCACACGAACACCAGCCCGGCCGTCATCGCCCCCTGCCCCCGCGCATACCCGAACGCCCGCCCGCCGTCGGTCAGTTGGGCCCGGGTGAGCCACAGCGCCAGGCTCGCCAGCAGCCGCAGCTCGTGCCGCAGGAGTGCGCCCGCGGTTCTCACGGCCGCCCCCGGGTGGCGATCCGCAGCGCCCGGCGGATCGCCGCGGCCTGGGCCGGGGCGAAGTCCGCGTAGAAAGCGCGCAGGAAGCCGGTGTTGTGGTCGACGGGTTCCGCCTCGGCGAGCAGCGCGGCGGGGATGCAGGCGGCGAGGGCGCGGGCCGCCGCGTCCACCCGCGGGTCGGCCGGGTCGACGGGGTGCTCGGGGTCGGCGAGGGCGTCGAGCAGCGCGTACGCCTCGTGCGCCCGGACCACCGCGTCCGGTGTCGCGAGGGCACTGCCCATCACGTCCATGATCCGCGCCCGCTCCTCCGGGGCCGCCACGGTGTCGAGCAGGGCGAGCATCTGGCGGTCCTTGGCGGCCATCGGTGAGTCCGGAGCGGGGGCCGAGACATGGGTCAACTCCGCGAACAGCGCGGTGAGTTCGGGGGAGTGGGGTGCTTCGCCGGTCAGCTCGCCCGCGTCCAGCAGGGTGCGCAGCCGGGCCCGGCGCTCGCGGATCGCGGACTCCTGCCGGGCGAGGTCCTCGTCGAGTTCGGTGAGCACCTCGACGAGGTCCCGGCCCGCGTCGTCCGCGAGCACGTCCCGCACCTCGGGCAGGCCGAGGCCCAGCTCGGTGAGCCGCCGGATCCGGGCGAGGACGACGGCATGGCGCAGGCCGTAGTCGCGATAGCCGTTGCCGAGTCGCTCGGGTTCCGGCAGCAGGCCCAGGTGGTGGTAGTGCCGGACGGTCCGCGTGGTGACGCCGACGGTCGCGGCGAGTTCTCCGATCCGCATGGGACCAGTACAGACGCTGACGTTACGGCAGGGTCAAGCGCTGGCCGGCGCGCCGAACCACAGGTGCAGCGCGTCCGAGGGGTCGTCCTCGGTGCCGTCCGTGTCCGCCGCCCACGCGGTGATCCCGTCCGGGCGGACCAACAGCCCTGCGAGTTCCGGGTGGTGGGCGCAGGTGGTGGTCAGGACGTCCACCAGACCCTCGTAACCGGCCGCGCGGGCGCGGAGCTTCGGGTCGTCGGTGAGGTCGAGGAGCAGGGCGCGGCCGGTGTGGAGGTGGTCGCCCAGGCGGGTGCCGTCGGCGAGTTCGAGGTCGGGGGCGCTGCGGCCGGTCAGGGGGTGGTCGCCGGGGAGGTCGTAGCGCTGCCAGGCGCCGGAGATCCGCTTGACGAAGTACGTCGTGCCGTCGGACGTGTTCGCGAGGTCGGAGATCACCCCGCGCAGGGCACGGGCGTGCGCGTCGGGGCGCATCACCGCGATCTGGGAGCGGGTCCAGTCGAGCACCCAGGCGCCGATCGGATGCCGTTCGGCGGTGTAGGTGTCGAGGAGTCCGACGGGCGCCCGCCCGCTGACGACCAGGGCGAGCTTCCAGCCGAGGTTCATCGCGTCGCCGACGCCGAGGTTGAGACCCTGTCCGCCGAACGGCGAGTGGACATGCGCCGCGTCGCCCGCGAGCAGCACCCGGCCCGCGCGATAGGTGTCCGCCTGACGGCAGTTGTCGGTGAACCGGGTCGCCGTGCGCAGGGCGTGCACGGTGACGTCGACGCCGGTCACCCGGCGCACGCTGGCCTGCAACTCCTCGGTGGTGACCGGGGATTGACGGTCGGCGGGCGGCCCGTCGAACTCGATGGAGACCATCCGTCCCGGCATCGGGCCGTAGGTGTACATCCCGGTGGCGGTGGCGTTCCAGCCGTGCTTCAGCCCCTCGGTGCCGGTCAGGTCGGCGAGCGCCTGGTAGCCGGTGATCTCCGGTGCGGTGCCCGGGAACGGGATGCCGGCGAGCTTGCGCACGCGGCTGCGCCCGCCGTCGCAGCCGACCAGCCAGCCCGCGCGAACGGCCTGCGGTGCCGAGCCGTCCGTAGGAGCGAGATGGACGGTCACGTCGTCGTCGTCGGCGTCGAAGCCGGCCAGCTCGACCTGCCTGCGCACCTCGACGCCGAGTTCGTCCGCGCGCCGGCCGAGCAGCCGCTCCAGCGGGGCCTGCGGGACGAACCGGCCGACCTCGCCGGGCGGGCCGACCTCGGCGAAGGCCGGGTCGGACGTGTCGAGGAGATCGGCCCGCAGGGTGATCCCGGCGAAGTGCCCGGCGGACTTCGGCGGCGGGGCGGCGCCCTCACGGCTCTGGGCCCGCAGGAACTCCTTCATGCTGTTCGCCGTCTCGGTCTGCACCTCGGTGAGCGCGGGCAGCAGCCCCCGCCGGTAGAGGGAGACGGCGGTGAGGGTGTTGATCCCGCCCGCCTTGATGGTCTCGTCCACCCCGGCCAGCCGCTCCGCGACCAGCACGCGGGCCCCGCCGAGCCGCAGCTCACAGGCGAGCAGCAGCCCGATGGGCCCGGCTCCGGCGATGACGACGTCGTAGTCCGTGTCAGTGTTCATGCCGTAAGTGTAGTCACTAAAAAATTATGTTGGCTACACTGTTCTCGTGAGCGAGCGAGTGAGAGAGAGCAAGGACGCGGCCGAGCTGCCGCTGAGAGAGCGCAAGAAGCGGGCGACGCGGCAGCGGATCTCGAACGTCGCCTCCGCGCTGTTCCGGGAGCGCGGCTTCGACCAGGTGTCGGTGGCGGAGGTCGCGCGCGCCGCCGAGGTGTCGACGATGACCGTCTTCAACTACTTCCCGCGCAAGGAGGACCTGTTCCTCGACCGCATTCCCGAGGCGGTCGAGGTATTCAGCGCGGCGGTACGCGACCGTGCCCCCGGCGAGACCCCGCTCGCCGCGCTCCGCCGCCTCGCCCTCGAACTCCTCGCCCAGCGGCACCCGTTGGGCGGCCCCGACAGCGGATTCCCCGACTTCTGGGAGGTCGTCGCCGACTCGCCCGCCCTGCGCGCCCGCGGCCGCGAGGCCCTGGAGGAGATGGAGAACGCACTGGCCGCCGCCCTCACCGAGACCGCCCCGGACACCCCCGACCCCGCCCTGGCCGCGGCCCTGACCGTCGCCGCGTACCGCACGGTCTACGTCACCACCGCGCGCCGCGTCTTCGCGGGAGAGGCCGCGGAAGGACTCGTAGAAGACCATCGGGCACGGCTGTGCGCGGCCTTCGACGCGTTGGAACGGGCGCTCGGCCCGGCATGACATCCGGCCCCCGGGCGTTGCACCCTGTGGAGGAGAGGGGGTGCGGCCGGTGAGCGCACGTGAACAGGCACTGTGGACGAGGGCGAGACTGGGCCGCTGCGGCCCGCCGCTCGACCTGCTGACCGCCCGGTTCGACCGCCATGTCTACGCCCCGCACGCCCACGAGGAGTTCACGATCGGCGTCTGCGTCGGCGGCTCCGAACTCATCGACTACCGAGGCGGCCACATCCGCACAGGCCCGGGCTCCATCGTCGTCCTCGCCCCCGGCGAGATGCACACCGGCGGCCCGGGCAGCGCCACCGACGGCTACGCCTACCGCGCCCTCTACGCCGACCCGGCCCTCCTGACCGACGGCACCCTCGGCGGCCTCCCGCACTTCCGTGAACCCCTCCTCGACGACGCCGAACTCGCCCTGGCCCTGCGCCTCGCGCACACCGAACTCAGCGCCTGCCCCGACCCGTTGGAGGCCGAGTCCCGCCTCCCGTGGCTGCTGACGGCACTCGCCCGCCGCCACTCCACGTCCGGCCCGGCACCGGACGAGATCCCGGGCGCGGCCCGGGTCGCCCACGCGGTGAGGGACCGCCTGGCGGACGAGCTGCTGACCCCGCCCTCCCTCTCCTCCCTGGCCGCGGACTTCGGCCTCTCCCGCTACCAGCTCCTGCGCGCCTTCCGCACGACGATGGGGATACCGCCGTACGCCTGGCTCGCCCAGTACCGGGTGAACCGGGCCCGCGGACTCCTGGACGCGGGCGGGCGGCCCGCCGAGGTGGCCGCGCAGGTGGGCTTCGCGGACCAGGCGCATCTGACGCGGTGGTTCCGGCGGGTGCTGGGGGTGACGCCGGCGGCCTACCGCAACAGCGTTCAAGACTCCCGGTGAGCGGGCGGCGCATCCTCGCCGTATGACTGCACGCGGCTGGTTCCTGTTCTCCCTGATGGGAGTGGTCTGGGGCATCCCCTACCTGATGATCAAGGTGGCGGTGGACGCCCCCCTCTCCCCGTCCATGGTCGTCTTCACGCGCTGCGCCCTGGGCGCCGTACTCCTCCTGCCCTTCGCGCTAGGACAGGGCGGCCTGACCCGCACGGTCCGCGCGCACTGGCGCCCGATGCTGGCCTTCGCGTGCATCGAGATCATCGGCCCGTGGTTCACGCTCACCGACGCGGAACGGCACCTGTCCAGTTCTACGGCGGGACTGCTCATCGCGGGCGTGCCGATCGTCGGCGTGCTGATGGCGCGCTTCTTCGGCGACACGGAACGGCTGGGCGTACGTCGGGTGGCCGGCCTGACCCTGGGCCTGGGCGGGGTCACCGTCCTCACCGTCCCGCACCTGACGGGCGGCGACGCGCGCTCGCTGGCGGAGGTACTGCTGACGGTGCTCGGCTACGCGACGGCCCCGCTGATCGCGGCCCGCTACCTGAAGGACGTCCCGACCCTCCAACTGACGGCGCCCTGCCTGGCGTTGGCGGCGCTCGTCTACGCCCCCGCGGCAGCGGTGACCTGGCCCTCCTCGGTCCCCTCCGCCCACGTCCTGGCGTCCCTCGCCGGCCTGGGCGTGATCTGCACGGCGGTGGCGTTCGTGGCCTTCCTGGAGCTGATCAAGGAGGTCGGCCCGACCCGCTCGACGGTGATCACGTATGTCAATCCGGCGGTGGCCGTGGCGGCGGGCGCGCTGTTCCTGTGCGAGGACCTGACGGTCGGCATCGGGGTGGCCTTCACGCTGATCCTGGCGGGGTCGGTGCTGGCGACGGCGGGAGCGGGGGTTCGGAGGGGGGAGCGGGTGGCGGCGGTGGCGGTGCCGGTGCCGGTGACTGAGGCGGGTGCGCTGGGGGTGGCGGAGCCGGGTGAGACGGGGGGATCGGTTGGGGCTGGGCAGGGTTGCCGGGGTGCGGAGGGCTGAGGCGGGGCAGCAAGGGGGGAGGGGGGCGGGATCAGGTGACGGTCGAGGGGCCTGTGCCCGCCCGGTAGCATGGTCGACACGGCAGACGAGCCGGGCGGACGGTCGCGTGGAGTGCCCCTAGGGGGACTTCCCGAGGAACGTCCGGGCTCCACAGGGCAGGGTGATGGCTAACGGCCACCCGGGGTGACCCGCGGGACAGTGCCACAGAAAACAGACCGCCGGAGACTTCGGTCTCCGGTAAGGGTGAAACGGTGGTGTAAGAGACCACCAGTGCCCAGGGTGACCTGGGCAGCTAGGTAAACCCCACCCGGAGCAAGGTCAAAAGGGAGCGCTTCGGCGCTCCTGCGGGAACGTTCGAGGGCTGCCCGCCCGAGTTCCCGGGTAGACCGCACGAGGCCGGTGGCAACACCGGTCCTAGATGGATGGCCGTCGCCGGGGGGATCGTGAGGTCCTCCCGGAAACAGAACCCGGCGTACGGCCCGGCTCGTCCTGTCGCACCCCTCCGGCCCAGGTCGGAGGGGGTGTGCCCTCTTCCCGGTGCCTCCGGGGTCGAATCGGGTTCGAATCAGGCGTGTTGGCCGTTCCACGGGTCCAACTCGCCCTTCGCGCGGCGATGGTTTGCCTTGTTGCGTCAATGAGTCCTGCGCAGCAGGGGCGGATGGGGTCAAGTCCCCAAACCGGGGATCACCCGGCCCGGGGGCCGGGTCCGCTACGCCGCCTGCTCAGGGCCGAAGAGGCGACCGAACGTCCTCACCTTCACGCCCTGCACAGCCACCGGTGGGTGCGCGTAGGTATCCAATTTCATCGTGACGACCTGGCGCGGCAACTCTCGCAGAAGCGTAGACAAGATCAGCATCAGCGACGACGGTGATGGCATCACCCCGGAGGCGGCGCGCACCGCGTTCAAGCAGGTTGGCAACTCAGACAAGCGAGTGGGCGGCACGACCAGCCGGCTGAAGCGGCCGCCGCACGGGAAAGTCGACCGTGGCCGTCGGCGGGTGTTCGCCCTGGGCAACTCCACGCGCTGGACGAGTACGGCCCGTGCCGTGGACCGCCGCATGATGCACACCACCATCGAGGCGGAATCCGCCAGCACACGACGTGGCGCATCGACACGCAGCCGGCACCCGCACCGGAGCGCCCCGGCACTACCCCGACGAGATGGTCCAGATCCCGGAGAAGGTGCTGAGCCTGAGCGGAGACGACGTCAGTCACCTGCACGGTCTCCTCTAGCAGACCAGCAGACCAGCAGACCAGCCGACGGGCCCGTCGGGCTGTCGACGGCGGGGTCAGGCGAGTCGACCTCATGCTCACCGCCGAAAGCCACGAACACGACCGCGTACGGCACCTCGTCATCGCACTCAAAGCCCCTTCCGTCGATACAGACCGCGAGCAGGCCAACCAAGTCGACGACTACAGGCAGGCTGTCCTGAACGAACCACGCTTCGCAGGCGTCGAAACCACATGGGACTTCCGTCTCGTCGTCCGATCGATCAAGGACACGCTGAAACCGCATGTCCGGCAGGCCAATCAGCCCGAGGGCCTGTACAGCGAGCCCACGAACGACGAGCACGCCCGCGTCCGGGTCTGGGTGTGCACCTGGTCCGAGCAATCCGGCTGTCTGAGCAGGCAGGAGCGGAACCGGCGTTTCACGGCAGTCCCGCCGGGACACTAGGGCGTGTCGCGAGCGCCTTGGTGTCACCGGATGAGGTGGTGGAGCACCGGGACGCTGCCGCCGGCACTGAGCAGGCCTGCGAGGACTGCACCGGCCAGGGGCGTGCCGCTGAGGAAGGACAGG
Organism: Streptomyces sp. NBC_00252; assembly: GCF_036187565.1. Classification (NCBI taxonomy): domain Bacteria; kingdom Bacillati; phylum Actinomycetota; class Actinomycetes; order Kitasatosporales; family Streptomycetaceae; genus Streptomyces; species Streptomyces sp. NBC_00252. The sequence goes on from NZ_CP108087.1 coordinate 7,090,472, forward strand.
CCTCCGACCACCAGACCGATGACGACCGCGGTCAGGAGCACGACGGCGGTGTGCAGGGTCATGAACGGGTGGGGCTCGGGCGGCCCCGGTCGGGTGGTGCGGGCTGGACTCACGTTCTTCTCCGGGTCGTTGATGCGGCAGATGCCCGCTCGTACGTGCCCTTCGGCCCGGTATCCCACGGAGTTCTTTCATGTCTTACGGCCCGGAGAAAATCTTGAAAATATCCGTGGGGTGCGGCGGAACGGGCCACATAGAAGGGGGCGACGTAGGCGACCCCACACACCGTGAGGGTTGGCAGGAGACAACCGAAGGGGAGAGGGAATGCAGGGCGACGTCGCGGGCGGCCAGTCCGCTGCCGCGAACGCCCGGGACTTACAACCTTCGGGCCGGCTTGAGAGCGGCGATCTGGATGCGCCAGTGTCCCAAGACGACTTGCGCCGGATGAGCGCCAGGCACGGACGACAGGCCCGGCGACTGCAGCAGAGCGTCGACCGAAGGCTGAAAGACCGACAGATCCTCCTCCTGCTTGCCCAGGACGGCTTCCAGGGATCGCGCTACGACCTCTTCGTGGAGGAACTGGTCCGCTACGGCATCTCGGTGCTGCGCGGATGGATGCACTCCGGATTCATCTTCCAACTCGTTGCCCAACGTGGCTTCGGTCTCCAGCCTCATGAGCTCGACCTGGAGGAACTGGCCACACAGAGCGAGGTGCGGGAAGAACTGGCAACCATGACCGTCGCCCGCGCCTTACCCCGTTTCCGGCAGACAGCCCTCGTCGAAGGCGGCTGGACCTTCGAGGGCGGCGCCAGCATCACCACGTACTTCATGGGCGCTTGCATCTACCGCTTCCCCAACGAGTTCCGCAGACACCGAGCCGCCGCAGAACGACAGCGCCGGGCACTGCAAGGGCAGCAAACGATGTACGAGAACCCGGCCGGCCCACGCAGCACCGCCGACGAGGTCCTGGGAAAAATGTGGGTTCGCGAAGAGCTGGAGAACATCACCGACCCGCGGACACGGACCGTTGTGGCACTGACGCTGGACGACTACACGCAGGAAGAGATCCAGCAGATGCTCGACGAGAAGTCGGTCCGCGTCATCGAGGGGCTGCTGTACAGATGGAGGAAGAAGGAGCAGAGGCACCAGGGCGGTGGACAGCATGACTGACCAGGGTCAGGACTTCGACGCTCTGCTGGAAGGTTCCTCGCTCGGTAGCCCGGGCGCCCAGCGACTGCGCGCACGTACTACTCGTGACCAGGCCCGTGTGACCGGCTCGGTGGCGCAGCGCATGCTGCTGGGCTCCCAATTGCGAAGGCTGCGGGAGGCCCGTGGAATCACACGGGATGCGGCGGGCTATGTGATTCGCGCGTCCGAGTCGAGGATCAGCCGGATGGAAATGGGCCGGGTGAGCTTCAAGATCCGTGATGTGGAAGACCTGCTGACGCTGTACGGCATCACGGACAACGCCGCGCGTGGCGCGCTCGTCGATCTCGCCCGCGACGCCAATCTGGCCGGCTGGTGGCACCGTTACTCCGACGTACTGCCCAACTGGTTCGCCACCTATGTCGGCCTGGAGAGCGCCGCTTCGCTGGTCCGGACGTTCGAAGTGCATTTCGTACACGGGCTGTTGCAGACCGAGGCATACGCCCGTGCTGTCATCAGCCGCAGCATGAAAGGCGTGAGCGCCACCGACATCGACCGGCATGTGGCACTGCGCATGGAACGCCAGAAGATCCTGCTGTCGGCAAACGCTCCCTCCCTCCACATCGTCCTGGACGAAGCTGTCCTGCACCGCGCGTACGGCGGCCGTGACGTCATGCGCGGCCAGCTCCGGCACCTGATCGAGCTCTCCGAGAACCCCAACGTCCTTTTGCAGATCATGCCGTTCAGCTTCGGCGGCCATGCCGGGGAGAGCGGCGCCTTCACCATCCTCAGTTTCCTGGAATTCGACCTTCCGGACGTCGTCTACGTCGAGCAGCTCACCAGCGCGCTCTACCTGGACAGACGCGAAGACGTCGCCCGGTATGAGCGGGCGCTGAAAGAACTTCAGCAGGAGAGCCTGGGACCGGACGGGAGCCGGGACCTGCTGCGCGAGCATGTGCACCTTCGTTAGACCGTGACCCACGTGGCGAGGCGGACGAAGAACAACAGGGAACGGCCGCGAGGTCAAGAAGTGCGAGGTAGTTGCGGGGGATGACGCTCGCGGACTGCTCTCCCACGGCGCTGGATGGCTCGAGCCGTGAGGGCGCGGGACTCCTTCGGCGGGTCCGTAGGGCGCAGGTGAGGCCGGGCGGGCGATCGGGGTGGGGGCGGGGCCGCAGAGGATGTACACGGTGCAGCAGCAGCCGGCTGCGGGCACCTGCCACTACCCGTATTTCAAGGGCGAGCCGCAGAAGGACCCGAAGCGCACGCCTGGCGGGATGTCTCCGGCGGTCACCCCGACACATCCTCCATATCCGTCACCGGCAGGGAGAAGAGGCTGAAGGCCGCTTCTTACGGGTTCACCGGCCGCATGGGCGATGCGGCGTACGACCACCTGATCAGCCTGAAGCTGGGCGGTGACCCGAACGATCACCGCACCTTGTGGGCGAGCCCCCTGCCCGGTCACAAGAAGAGCTCCGGGGTCAACAACGCGAAGGACCCGCTCGAGACGAAGCTGCACACCGCCGTCTGCAATGGCCCAGCACCCTTGCCGCCGCGCACTGCGCTCACGGCGTCACGGACAGGTCTCTGCACGACGGAGTTGACCAGGCTGGGCATGCCCTGACACAGCTTTGCCGATGTCGGACTCTCTGCCGCGGAAGGGCGCGGGCGACGGCCAGTACTTCCCGGACGTGTTGATCCAGGCCGTGGTGTCTGGTGGTCTGTCGTTGCCGCCCTGTGGTTTCAGCGGCCGGTGTCGTCGGGCTTCTTCTCGGCCGGGGGTGCGGTTGTCGGCTCCGGTGCGGCGGGGGCGGTGTAGAAGACGGAGGCGCCCTGCTTGGTGCGCTGGGCCTGGCTCTTGGCCACGAGGCCCTCGGTGGTGACGCGGACGACCTTGGTCTTGATTCCGCGCTCGGGGTGGGCCTGGCTCAGGGCGGTGGAGATTTCCGCGGCAGAGCGCGGCTCGTTCTGCTCGGCGAGGTGGCGGCGGATGAGTTCCACCAGGGTGGGCCGCGCCTTCGCCGTACCGGTCGTGTGCGTGGGCTTGTGGGCGGCCGGCTTCTTGGCCGTCGTTTCCCGCACGGCTGTGGTCTTGCGCGCCCTTCGCTTGCCGGGAGACGCAGCCTCGGTCTTCTGCTGCGGCGAGGGTACTGCGGCGCTCTCAGCCGCGGCCGACGGCCCGTCAGGTTCGTGCGTGACGCCGAGGGCCTGCTGGATGTTGACCAGCACACTGTGGTCCTGCTGCAGGGCAGTCAGCTGTTCCTGCAGGGCGGCGATTTCCGCGCCGATACGTTCCTGCTCCTTGAAATTGCTTTCGAGGTCTCCGGCCACCTGGGCGATGTACTGAGATGTCAGTCCCGTGGCGACAACTGCGCTCTCGGACATGGTGCTGGCCTTTCCTCGGTGTGCGGCAGTGGTCGAGGTTTCCTGGCTTCGAGCCGGTGCAACGCTGCCTCTGTGCTGTGCTGGCGATGCAGCCGTTGTAGCTGCCGCACACTGCCTTGTCGTAGAGATACTACGGACAGGTGGAACCAGTTGTTTCTCTCAAGCGGCGTCCGTTGTCCGGCGTGGACGGCAGGGGCACGCTGTCTGATCTCTATGGGCACCGGTGAACCTGGACATGGCCCACTGCTCGACGGCCTTGGCTCTGCTGCACGTGTGCATCGCCGACCGCTACGTGGCGGCAGGAGGGACGCTGGTCGAAGATCGCGCTGCCCACCCCTACCGGCGTCTGCTCTGACCGGCAATAGGTGGCTGGCTCGCGAGAAGGCCTGGGGAGATGCCTAAGGACGCCCGACGCGCCCTGGCCGACCTGGCGCCGCGACTTTCCCGAGGCCCTGGCTTCGGATCGCAGGCCCGGAGCGCCCCCCGCGCGCCCCGGACCGTGGACCCCCCATCCCCCCGTCGTCCTTCGGCTCGTCGATGGCGCTGCTCGGGTGGAACCAGGGCCGGATGTGCTGCGGTCGAATGCCCCCGGCATATCGACCGCAGCACGCGCCTCGGGTTCGTCCGAAGGCATGATCAGTGCGCCCGTTCCCCCATGGGGCGCGCCCCCGTGCCCGTAGGCTCCGGCACAGACAGCTTCCCCGGTCCGCGGGCCGGTCCGGAGGGGTCCGGTGTTGCCAGCGGGTATTTGGCAACACCGTTCGGGCGGTGCGTTGTTGGGGGGATGGTCATCGAGCACGACGGATTCGGCGCCGAGTTACGCCGGCGCCGCGTCGCGGCCGGCATGTCGTTGAGTGAGCTGGCCGGCAAGGTCTACTGCAGCCGCAGCTTCCTGAGCCGCGTGGAGAACGGGCGCCGCAGGGCGTCCCTGGAACTGGCCCAGCTGTGCGACGAGGTGCTGGACGCCAAGGGCGCACTGGTCGGACTGGCACCGCTGCCCGGCACCGACGCCGTACCGAAGGCGGTCCGGGGCGGGGCGGGGGAGCGGGCCGCCGGGACGGTCAGGTCGCCGGAGAAGAAGGACGGGCGGTACGACCACGTCGAGTTCCGCCGGCTGCTGCGGCGCGGTGACCTCAGCCACGCCGCCGGCGAGATGCGCGAGGCCGAACGGCACTACACGGCCGCCTATCGCGGCGCCGAGGGCGATCCGCACGCGCAGGCCGAGGCCGTGATCAGGATGGCGCGCCGCTGGTCCGATCCGGGACAGGTCGACCGCGAGCTGCTGCAGGCGATCAGAGGGTGCCTTGCCGCGCTGGACGGCGACGGCAGCGCGGAGGCGGCGGGGCTGCGGCTGCGGCTCGAAGCGCATCTCGCGAAGAAGATGGCGCTGGCGGTCAGCCAGGACACCGCGGCGGGGCTCGCGGGACCGGCCGAGGGCGCCCGGCTCGCCGAGGAGACCCTGCGCCGATTACCCGACGACGGTGACGACGAGGTCCGCTGCGAGGTCCTCACCGAATGCCGGTGGGCACGCTACGACTTCATGCCGGCCCCCGACTCGTTGACGCTCTCCGAGCGGCTGCGCGAGGCCGCGGCCCGGCAGGACTCCCCGTACTTCCGGGGCGAGGCACTGATGGCGGTGGCCATCGACCAGTTGCGCAACGGCCGGATCTTCAGCGCCCTCGCCACCGCGAACCAGTACCGCAAGCACGCCGCCGACACCCACAGCGTCCTCGCCCGCTGGCAGCGGCACACCCTCGACGCCCTCCTCGACCTCTGGCACGGCCGGTTCGACGCGGCCGCCGAGTGGATCTTCGTGGAGTCGCTGAAGTTCATCGAACTCCTCCGCGCCGACTACGCGGTGCCCGCGGACAACCTCACCCAGACACGCCTGGGCCAGGCCTACTGGCTGCTGAGACAACAGGGCAGGCTGGCCGAGCTGTTCACCTCCGACCTGGCCGGCGACGTCGAGCGGCACGCCTACTTCCCGGTCTGGCGGGCCGGACTGGCCCTCGCCCTGTGCGAGACCGGGCAGCACGCCGAGGGCGCGGACCTCTTCCTCGGCTGCGTCGCCGACGTGGACCGCTTCCCGCCGTCCGGCTGGGCCGTCCCCGCGCTCGTCCTGTTGGCGGAGGTCTGCGCGGCGCTGGACCTAGAGGGCGGATTCGACGCGGAACTGGCACCGGTGCTGCCCACGCTCCGCGCCCGCCTCGCGCCGCACGACGGCGAGCAGATCGCCCTCGGCGGCTGGCCCACCGTCCTTCTCGGCCCGACCGCCCGCGCCTGCGGGGTCCTCGCCCTGGCCGCGGGCGAACCGGAGACCGCCCTCGAACACTTCCGCCGCGCCGCGGTCCCGGCCCGCTCCTCCCAGCCCGAACTCGCCCGCCTCCGCCTGGCCCAGGCCCGCGCGGTACGCCGTGTGGGCGGCCCGGGGAGCGAACCGAACGCGGTGCGGTTGCTGCGGGAGGCGTCCCGGGGAGCGGAGTCGTACGGGATGACGTGGCTCGGGGGGCAGTGCGAGGGGTTGTTGGGGGAGCCGGGGCGGGCTTGAGTCCAAGGCGTTCCCTACGACACCGGCAGGCGTGTTCCCTACGGCGTTCGGAGACGCGTGCTCCACGGCGCCCTCAACGCCGCCGGAGATCCGTGGAGTTGACGTGTGTGGACCGTGTTCATGCTGTGAACTAGGTCACACGATCCTCGGTGCCCGTCACCTCGCGACACCGCACGCCCACCGCCCCAGGCACCCCCCGAACCCCCCTCTGCCCCACACCTCACCGTGGGTAGTCAGCCAAAACGTCTTCGTGGCCGCGGAGTTGGGGGCGAGGGGTTCCGGATCGTCTACGCGCATAGTGAGCCGAGTGGTCTGAACCCGTGTGTCCGGTGGGTCTGTGGGGTCCCTTGACCCGGGTGGGATGGCTGGGTTTCATACCTAACCAACTGCGCGGGGGGCTCGGGCGCCCGTCGTGAAATCCGCAGGGTGTCCTTGGCGTTCCTGGCGTGTCGCGCCGTCAATTCCCCAGTGATCGCAGGCGTGTTGACGTGTCTGCCGGGCTGGTTCGGCGCGTCGTGCGCCACCCCGGAAAGGAAAGCGCCGGTGTCGCAGTTCCTCACCGCAACTCCGCCTCTCTGCCGTGCCGTCGGAAGCCGGTGGGCGAGGTGAGCCGGCATCGGGGTACGGCCGCACCGGTCGCGGCAGCCGCAGCGGCGACATCGGCCGAAGCGGGAGCGAAGGGCGGGCGGGGGCGCAGTATCCGGACCTCGCTCATCACGCTCGCGGTGGTGCCCGCGACAGCGCTGGTGCTGCTCTGGGTCAGTGGTTCCTACGCGCTCTTCGACCAGTGGAACGACTCCAACGACGTCGGCCAGGCGGCGAAGACCACCTACGCCCTGCAGCCGGCGGTCGGCGAGTTCCAGAAGGAACGGCAGCTGACGGTCAGCATGTTGGCCTCGCACGGCAGCCCCGCCGCCCTGGCGGCCCAGCGGCGCCGGACGGACGCCGTGCTAGCCGGTTTCCGGAAGGCGGACGCCGCCTCCCGCGGCGCCGGATCGGCGCAGTACCAGGCTCAGTTGGCCACCGTACGGAAACGGCTCACCGCGCTGACCGCCGAACGGACCGCGGTCGACGACGGGAGGACCAGCAGGCAGCAGGCCTACACCGTCTACTCCGACGCCGTCTCCTCGGCGCTCAACCTCTTCGGGATGCTCAGCACCGACAGCGGCGACGCGGCCACCGCCGCCGACGCCGGTCACGCCCTGGCGTTCCTGCGCGGGGCGGAGGCGCTCTCGCAGGAGGAGGCGATCCTCAACGGGGTAGCCGGGTCAAGGGAGTTGAGCGTCCAGGAGCGGTCCGCGCTGGCCGCCGCCCAGGCCGTCCGGGTCTCCGTGCTGACGAACGAGGTCGAGCCGTATCTGCCCGCCGCGCTGGGCGCCGAACTGGGCAGGACCATGGGCGGTCAGGACTGGGCCGCCATGACCGCCTTCGAGAAGACCGTCGCCGCGGCGCCCGCCGCGCACGACGGCACGATCGGCGTGCCCGCTGTCCCCGCCGCCCGCGCCGCCGCCCCGGGACGCGTGTCCGGCGCGGTGCAGGCCGTCGAGGGCCAGTTCCTGGGCAAGGTCACCCAGGACTCCGCGCACCGGACCCACCAGGTGCTCGTCAAGGCACTGCTCGGCAGCGCCCTCGCGCTGGTGGCCGTCCTCGCCGTGGCCGTCCTCTCCTTGCGCATCACCCGGTCCCTCATCGGCCGCATGTCCGGGCTGCGTACGGCGACGCTCGAACTCGCCGAGGAGCGCCTGCCGGAGCTGATCGCCCGGCTGCGCACCGAGGGGAAACGGGCCGACGCCGACGACCTGCCCGAACTCGACTACGGCACCGACGAGTTGGGCAAGGTCGCCGACGCCTTCAACACCGCCCAGCGGACCGCGGTCAGCGTCGCGCTGGAGCAGGCCGCGCTGCGGGAGGGGGCGCGGCTGGTCTTCCACAACATGTCGCGCCGTATCCAGCTCCTCGTGCACCGGCAGCTCACGGTGATCGACTCCATGGAACGCAAGGAGCAGGACCCCCAACTCCTCTCCGATCTCTACCGCGTCGACCACCTCGCCACCCGGATGCGCCGCAACGCGGAGAGCCTGACCGTGCTGTCGGGCGCGGCTCCCCGGCGGCGCTGGAAGCAGGCGGTGCCGCTCGCGGATCTGCTGCGCAGCGCGGTGTCCGAGATCGAGGGGTACACCCGGGTCGTGGTCGAACCCCTGCCGCCCATCGCGGTGTTGGGCCCCGCCGTCGGCGACACGATCCACCTCATGGCCGAACTGATCGAGAACGGCGTGACGTTCTCGCCCCCGCACACCGAAGTCCGGGTACGGGCCCTGCCGGTGACGCAGGGGTACGCCGTGGAGGTCGAGGACCGGGGGCTCGGGCTGTCGGCCGACGAGTACGCGGCGGCCAACGAACTCCTGCACCACCCCAAGGACTTCAGCTTCACCACCCTCGGCGAGGACCCGCGCCTCGGCCTCTTCACCGTCGGCCACCTCGCCCAGCGCCACGGCGTCACCGCGAGCCTCCAGGCCTCGTCCTACGGCGGCTCGCTGGCCGTCGTAGTCCTCCCGCACGCCCTGACCGAGCCGGCGGCCGACGCGGTACCGCCGACGCTGGACGCCCGGGCGGAACGGCATCTGGCGTCGGTCGCGGAGGCGGCCACGAGCGGGGCGGCGACGGGGGCGATGGCCGGATCGGGTTCCGGGGCGGGGGCGGGTTCCGGGGCGTGGGCCGGTTCGGGGACGGATGCCGGGTCGGGGGCGGGCAGCGGCTCGGGCGGTGGCTCACGTATCGGCTCGGGCAGGGGCTCGATCCCGGGCGCGGCGACCGGTCCGGTCGCGGGGTCTCCCACCGGTCCGGTCGCCGGACTCGGGCGGGGCAGGGTGACGGCCGGAGGCATGCCGATGCGCACCCGCACGCGCACCGCGTCCGCCGCCCAGCCCAACACCCCTGCCCGGCCCGCCACTTCGGCTCAGCCCAACACCCTTGCCCGGCCCGCCACTTCGGCCCAGGCCAACACGCCCGCGCATCCGGTCACTTCGGCTCAAGCCAACACGCCCGCGCATCCCGCCACTTCCGGCCGGCCAGCACCTTCAGCTCAGGCCGCCACCTCCTCCCAGCCCACCGGCACCGGCACCTACGCCACCCCCGGTTCTCCCTCGAACACCCACCCCTCAGCCTCCGCCGCTCCCACCGCCCCCGGTTCCAGTCACCTCCCGCGGCGCGTCCGGCAGGCTCATCTCGCGCCGCAGTTGCGGGATCGGGTGGGGGACGCGGACGGGGAGTACGGGGCGGCGCGGGAGACCGAGCGGCGGCCCGAGCAGGCGCGGTCGATGCTGGCCGCGCTGCGGGACGGCACGCGGCGGGCCCGCGCGCAGGAGGAAGTGCCCATGCCCGCCTGGCCGTCGGCGGCACGGGGAAACGCCCGGCGGCAAGACGTCCCCCGGTCCGCGTCACCCCAGGAGAAGACCTCCTGGTCCGGGTCGCCCCGAGACGAAGCCCCCGTAGCCGACCGGAACACGGCTCCGTCCGACCGGCGTCAGTTGCCCACCCGTCCCCGTCCGACAAGGAACACCCCATGACCGCGCCCAACACCACGCACGGCGGACTGGCCTGGCTGCTGGACAACCTGATCGAGCGGATCCCGGAGACCCTGCACGCCATCGTGCTGTCCGAGGACGGTCTCCTCGTCGGCGCCTCCGAACGGCTCGCACGGGACGACGCCGAGCAACTCGCCGCCATTTCCTCGGGAGTTCACTCGCTCGCGCTGGGCACCAGCCGGCACTTCGGCGGCGGCCGGGTGCAGCAGACCGTCATCGAGATGGACGAGCTCTTCCTCTTCGTCACCACCGCGGGCGGCGGCGCCCGGCTCGCCGTGCTCGCGACCGCGCAGGTGGACGTCGGCACCGTCGGCTACGAGATGACCATGGTCGTACGACAGGTGGGGCAGTTCCTCAGCGCGCCCCCGCGGTTCCCGGAATACAGCGGAGCGCCCTTCGCGGGTGAGCATGAATGAGACATTGGTCCGAGGAAGACCCGTGGGAGAACGAAGAGCCCGCGCTGCTCGTCCGCCCCTACACGGTGACCGGCGGCCGGACCCCGTCCGTGCGCCCCGGCGTCGAGCTGATCACCCTGATCAGCACCGTCCGGCCGCCCACCCGCGACCAGCGGCTCCAGCCCGAGCAGAACCGGCTGCTGGCGCTCTGCCGTACACCGACCGCGCTGGTGGAGGTCGCCGCCCGGCTCGATCTGCCCGTCGCGGTCATCCGGGTCCTCCTCGATGACCTGCTGGACAACGACCTCGTCTCCGTCTCCCCGCCCACCGCGGCCGGTATCCCCGACGCCCGTTTCCTCCAGGCAGTGATCGATGGCATTCGCAGAATCTGACCGCCGCGCGGCCCGCACCCGGGCCACCGCCGTCGCGCCCGACGCCGCCACGGCCAAGATCCTGGTCGCGGGCGGGTTCGGTGTCGGCAAGACCACCCTCGTCGGCGCGATCAGCGAGACCGCGCCGCTGCGGACCGAGGAACTCATCACCGAGGCCAGCGTCGGCGTCGACAGCCTCGCCGGGGTGGAGCTCAAGACCACCACGACGGTCGCCATGGACTTCGGCCGGATCACGCTCAGTCCGGCCCTCGTGGTCTATCTCTTCGGGGCGCCGGGGCAGGACCGGTTCTGGTTCATGTGGGACGACCTGTCGCGCGGCGCGCTCGGCGCGGTCGTCCTCGCGGACACCCGGCGGCTGGAGAGCTGCTTCCCGTCCGTCGACTTCTTCGAGCACCGCGGCATCCCCTTCGCCGTCGGCGTCAACTGCTTCGACGGCCGGTGCGACGAGGACCCCGAGGAGATCCGCGCCGCACTCGACCTCGCCCCCGACATCCCGCTCGTGCTGTGCGACGCCCGCGACAAGGAGTCGGTGAAGTCGGTGCTGCTCGCCCTGCTCGAACACGTCATGCGGGGGCTGGCGGCGGAGGCGTCGGACGACCGCCAGCCCGTCTAGCCCCGCGGTCAGGAAGGCTTCGTCGCTGTGACGGCCGTCGCGGTCAGGGTGCCGTCGCACTCCGCGAACTGACCGTCGTCCAGGGCGACTTGGTGGGCCCCGGAGTCCGGCAGGCCGATCACCATCGTCGGGTAGAGGACGGGCGCCGAACCGGACTCGCAGTAGCCGTCGCCCTCGCCCTGGACCTGCACGAAGGTCAGCTTCAGCCAGGCCTGCGCGCCGGGGGCGAGCTTCACGGGGGAGGCGGGGCCGACGGGGGTGACCGTCAGCGGCACATTGAGTTCCGGGGAGCCGTTCGCGGCGCCGGCGACCGTCGGATGGCCCTGGAGGACACAGGACTTGGCGCCCGCGTTGGTGAACCGGACGATCGCCGCTCCGGTCCCGGTGCCGACCGGGCGATCGGCGGCCTGGTACGCGCTCGCCTTCAGGGAGTCCGGCGAACAGGCCTTCGCCGCCCCGCCGTTGGACCCGGACCCGGCGGGAGAGGAGGGCGAAGTGGGGGAGGCGGACGAGGTGGGGGAGGAAGCGGTCGCGGTCGGCGTCCTCGACGACGTGCCGCCACCGTCTGCCGGGGTGTCGCCCGGCTGACACCCCGTCATCACCACCGCCGCCACCGACACCGCGGCCACGACCGACGCGCTCCTGCGAATGCTGCTCTTCTGCATGACGTCCCCCGAACTGGCTGTGCACGGGCCGGACTTCCCCGGCGCTCGCGGGGGGAGACAGGTCCACCCGTGCAAGGAGTTCCGCCCGTGCACCACCTGTGACGCAATGGTGACGCTCAGTCGAAGCTGGCGAAATACGCCGCCGCCATGTCCTCGTCGCCGTGCCCCTGCGCGGCGGCCCGCGCGAACCGCTCCGCCCCGGCGGCGGCGACATCCAGCCGCACACCGTTCGCCGCGCCCGCCTGCACGATCAGCCGGGCGTCCTTCTCCGCCGTGGTGACCGCGAAACTCGCCGGTGTCAGCTGGTCGTCGAGGATCGCCGCCGACTTGGCGTGCAGATAGCCCATGTCGAGCGGGCCGCCCGCGATGAGGTCGAGGAAGTCCTGCGGGTTCACGTCCAGCCCCTTGGACAGGGCCAGCGCCTCGCCCGCCGCGTTCGTCACCGCCAGCACCCAGCTGTTGGCGACCAGCTTCAGCCGGGTCGCCGTCGCCGCCGCGCCGTCCTCGCCCACCCACATCGTGCGGGCACCGACCGCGTCGAAGACCGGGGTCACCGTCTCACGGCCGGACTCCGGGCCCGCCGCCAGGACGGTGAGCTGACCGGCCTCGGCGGGCTGGCGGGTGCCGAGGACGGGGGCGTCGTAGAAGACGAGGTCGTGCCGGGCCGCGAACTCGGCCAGTTCGCCCACCGATTCGAGGCTGGACGTCGTCGACTGGACCCACGCGGCGCCGGGACGCAGGGCCGGTGCCGCCTCGCGGATGACGTCGAGGACGGTGTCGCCGTCGTAGAGCATCGTGAGGACGACGTCCGCGTCGCGTACGGCGTCCGCGATCGTGTCGGTGACGTGCGCGCCGTCGGCGGACAGGGGATCGGCCTTGGCACGGGTGCGGTTCCAGGCGTGGACGGTGTGTCCGGCGCGGGCGAGGTTGCGGGCCATCGCGGCGCCCATGATGCCGGTGCCCAGGACGCCTACGGTCAGCTTCTCGGTGGTCATGTCTCGGCTTTCGTCCTCGACGGTGTTGTCGAGGACCAGGGTGCCAGGGTGACGCGCGCCCGGCCTCCCGGCGGGGCGCGCGCCGCCCGTCAGCCGGTGACCGTGAACCAGGTCGCGCGCGACTTCTGCCACTCCGGGTGCGAGAGGTCCTTCGCCTCGGTGCCGTCGCCGTACAGGTCGGCCGCGCCGTCGTCGGTGATCAGCTGGGCGCGGGCACCCGAGGCCGTCAGGTCCGGTACGTCGACGACGGCCTCCCACGCGCCCGGGTCCGTGGTCGGCAGGTCCCGCAGCTTGACCGGCTTGTCGGCCGCCTTGCCGGTCCAGGAGTAGAGGGCGTACGCGTCGGAGTTGTCGTCGGCGGCCCAGGAACCGGCCACGATCAGATACTGGTTCGCCGCGTTCTTGCGGATGTCCCGCACCGAGAGGCCGCCGAGGTCCAGCTCGATCGGCGTGCCGAACGTCGCCGCGGTGCCGCCCGCGACCACCTTGTCGATGTTGGTGACCGGCACCAGCAGCGCCTTGCCGCCCGCGACCGCCGGGGCGAGCGGTGCGCGGAAACCGAGGTACGCGGTGGTTGTCGAGCCGGGCGCGAACTCCAGCCCCTCCACGTTGAACCCGTCGATCTCCTTGGGGATCTCACCGTCGGCCGTACCCGCCGCGAAGCCGTACTTGTTGCCGTTCGCCTTGTCCCACGCCACCAGGTTGTCGCGCAGCTTGCCGTACGAACTGCCGTAGGACAGCGCCGTGTTGGCGCCGGTGCCGGTCACCTTGGTGGTGAAGACCGTGTTGCGGTCCGACTTGTACTCGCCGTCCTTGTTGTTGCCCAGCGAGCCGGTCCAGTAGATCGTGTCGCCGACGCGGGCCGCGCCCTCGATGTCGATCTCCTTGGACACGTCGATGTCGTCGCTGAAGTCCCACGTCTTCACGGGCGCACCGGACGCCGAACGGTCGTACAGACGCAGGACGTTGGACTCGTCGTCCGCCACGACGACATAGCCGCCGCCCACGTCGACGGCGGCGGAGGCGTCGCTGGAGCCGGTGAAGTAGCGGGTGTCGGCAGGCAGTTGGGCCGCCGCCGAGGCCGCGTAGTGCAGGGTCTTCGTGGCCGTCTTGCCGCCGAGGCCCGTGACCTTCACCGTCAGGTCGGTGTAGCCCTGCGCGGCCGCCGCGACGGCGAGCCGGCGGGTCGCGCCGGTGCCGGTGACGGTCACCGCGCTCGTCGGCGCCACGGACGTCTTGCTGCTCTTGCTCGCCGCGACCGTCAACGCGCTGACGTCCGCCCCGCTCTGGGCGACCGTCACCTGGACCGTCGGGTCACCGGCCGCGCCCACCGCGCCGGACAGGTAGGCCGCCGAGAGGGAGATGGTCGGTGTGCCGTAACTCGCCGCGTGCGCCTGGCCGTTGCCCAGGCCCAGGGCGGCGAGGGCGAGGCAGGTGCCCGCCACGGCGACCGCCCTGCGCCCGCTGGAGAAGACTCCACTGGCGGAAACTCCCTCGGAGCGCGCTCCCTTGGAGAACGCTCCGTCGGAGATTGCGTAGTCCTGCTGCACGGGGACCCCTTCGTCGGCTCGGTGTCGACGAGAAGGTTCAGCGGGCTTCACCAACTCCACGGGGTGTGGGCAGGTCCTGCGGGTGAACAACTGCGGACGGGCCGAGGGAGCGCTCCATCACCCGGGTCAGATGACGGGTGAAGACCTCCCGTGTGTCGGGGGTCAGCGTGCGCAGCGCCACCAGCGCGGAGATCACCACGTCGCACAACTCGGCCTGCACGTCCTCCCAGGTGTGGGTGACCCCCTTGCGCGGGTTCTGGCCGGTCACGCCGATCACCGCCTGGGCGACCTCGCCGACCTCCTCGGACAGTTTCAGCATGCACAGCAGCATGCCCTCCTTGCCGTCGAGGGGGTCGATGCGGTCCAGCCAGGTCCACAGGTCGTCGATGCCGGACCAGAGGTCGGCGGCCCGGTCGTTCTGATCGCTCATGCGCCCAGCCTGCCAGCACCCGCCGACACGTCCGCCCTACTCGTCGAACAAGGTCTCCTGACCGAACTCCGCGGCTTCCCGCACCCGCCGGTTCCGCAGGCCGATCACCACGGCCGTCGCCGCGCCGGTCACCGCGAGCGCGGCCGGGACCATCCAGCCCCGGTTCACCGCGTGGCCGAGCGCGTGGTCCAGGGAGATACGGCCGGGTCCGGTGACCGCGAGGCCGGCCGCGGTCAGGGCGAGGGAGGCCGCGTACTCGTAGCCGCCGCCCGCCGCGAAGAAGCCGTTGGGCGCGTGCACGGCGGTCGCGCCCGCCATCGCGCCGGCCGCCGCCGCGCCCGCCGCCGGGGTCGCGAGGCCCAGCGCGAGCAGCGCGCCGCCGCCCGCTTCGGAGAGGCCCGCCATGACGGCGCTCTGCTTGCCGGGGGAGTACCCCATCGCCTCCATGGCCGCGCCGGTGCCCTCGATGCCGCCCCCGCCGAACCAGCCGAACAGCTTCTGCGCGCCGTGCGCCGCCAGCACGCCGCCGGTACCCAGCCGGAGCAGCAGCAGGCCCAGATCGTTTCGGTCGTAACAGGTCACGGTGACTCCCTGGACAGACGGCGGGGACGGTCCCTCCACCGTCGCATCCCGGGCGCGGGGCGGGCGGGTTCGCGCGGCCGTTCGGGTGGCGGGGTGCGGGGAACGGTGTGAGTCTGACCGGCATGACGATTCAGACAGCCAAGCTCAGCGATCCGGCCGTCCGGGCGTTCGTCAGCGCCGTCAACGCCCATGACCGGGACGCCTTCCTGGCGTTGCTCGCGCCGGGCGCCACGATGGCGGACGACGGCTCCGACCGTGACCTCGCCGAGTGGATCGACCGGGAGATCTTCTCCTCGCACGGCCACATGCAGGTCGACCGCGAGTCGGACGGCGGCCGGGCCCTCGTCGCCCGCTACTCGAACGACGCGTGGGGCGAGATGCGCACCCGGTGGACCTTCATGGTCGGCGACGACGGCAGGATCGCCCGCTTCGAGACCGGGCAGGCCTGACCGCCGTAGAAATCCCGGCGGGCCTCCGTGAAGGGCCGAACGTCGAAAGCACCTTGCCCTGAAGTGCGCTCCAACTCCTGACGCGAGGGGCTGATCCGCGCCCACGCCTGGAGCACCGACGACCCGGGCCGCGCCGCCGTGTTCGCCGCAGGGGCCGTCCACTCCCGGGCAGGTGGCCGAGGTCGACCACGTGCTCGGTAGGTGAACGGCCCCTGCGGGGACCAACAGGCGGGCAGGAGTGCCCAGTTGGGGCGGGTCCGGCTCAGTACCCCTGGTTGCCCTGCTGCGCGTACTGCTGCTGCGAGGTGAACTGACCGCCGCGGCCCTGTTCGGTCAGCGTGATCCGGCCGGCCTTGATCGTGGCCAGGCGGGGTGCGCGGCGGGCGATCGACGAGTCGTGGGTGACCATGATGAACGTCAGCCCGTACTCGTGCCAGAGGCCTTCGAGCAGGCCCATGATGTCGTCGCGGGTGCCCTCGTCGAGGTTGCCGGTGGGCTCGTCGGCGAGGAGCACCTTGGGCTTCTTGACCAGCGCGCGGGCGATCGCGACGCGCTGCTGCTGGCCGCCGGAGAGCTCGGACGGGGCGTGCCGGAGCCGGTCGCCGAGGCCCACCGACGTGAGCGCCTCGGCCGCCCGCTCGCGGCGCTCGGCGGGCTTGACGCCGAGCGGGACGAGGGCCGTCTCGACGTTCTCCTGCGCGGTGAGCGTCGGGATGAGGTTGAAGGACTGGAAGATGATGCCGATCTTCTCGGCGCGCAGCCGGGTCAGCTTGGCCTCGCTGATCGCGGCGAGGTTCACGCCGTCCAGCTCGACACTGCCCTCGGAGGGCCGGTCAAGGCCGCCGATCATCTGCAGCAGCGTCGACTTGCCGCCGCCGGTCGGGCCCTGGATGACGAGCTGGTCGCCGTCCTCGATGGTGAGGTCGACGCCCCGCAGCGCCTCGACCGTCTCCTTGCCCCGCGTGTAGCGCTTGGTGACGCCGGTGAGCTTGTACATGGGATCTCCGTCGGATACGTCAGTGAAGAAGCAGAGGGTCGGGGCGCCGCCTCTCGGGGGGAGTGGAGGCGGCGCCCCGGATCAGGGGGGCGGCGACTAGGAGACGCTGCGCAGCGCGTCCGCGGGCCGCATCCGGGAGGCACGCCAGCCGCCCATCGCGCCGGCGATCAGGCCGCCGGTGACGGCGAGACCCACCGCGAGGGCGATCGTGGTCAGCGAGACCGGCGCGTTCAGGGCGATCTCCAGGGTGTTGGACGCGGCCTGCCGGCCGGGACCGCCCTGGCCGCCGGGACCGCCGCCCATGCCGCCACCGCCGGTGGAGCCGAGCTGCGCGGTCAGCTTGGGGCTGATCGCGGTGACCGTGTAGGCCGCGACGAGGCCCAGCGCGATACCGAGCGCGCCGCCGATCAGACCGTTGACCATGGACTCGCCGACGACCTGCCGGGTCACTTTGCGGCTCGGCCAGCCGAGCGCCTTCAGCGTGCCGAACTCACGCACCCGGCGCGACACCGCGGAGGAGGTGAGCAGCGCGGCCACGAGGAACGCGGCGATCAGCACCGCGATTGACAGCCACTTGCCGACGCTGGTCGCCAGGTTCGAGGCGGTGGACAGCGAGCCGGACACGGTGGACGCGAGGTCGGCCGAGGTGGTGACCGTCGTACCCGAGATGTTCTTCTGGATGGTCGACTTGACGGCCGAGATCTGCTGGGAGTCGGTCGCCTTGACGTAGATCGTGGTGACCTTGTTCTTCGAGTCGCCCAGCGTCTGCGCCTGCTGCAGCGGCAGGTACACGTCGACCGTGGACTCGCTGCTGTTGGGCGTCGCGATGCCGATGACGGTGAACTTGGTGCCGGAGATCGAGAAGGTCGAACCGACCTTGTACTTTTTCGACTTGGCGTACGACGCGCTGATGACCGCGACCTTCGCGTTGGTCTGAGTGGTCGTGAACGTCTTGCCGGTGGTGATCTTCGAGGTGGACAGCGGGCCGAGGGCTTGGTCGGTGACGTCGATGCCCGCGACCGAGTACGAGTTCACGTTGAAGTTGGCGCCGCCGCCCTGGACTTGGGGCTGACCGCTGCCGCTGTTGCCCGTGCCGCCGCCGGGGCCGCCCTGCTGCCCGCCGGAGGAGGAACCCGACGTGGTGGAGGACTTCGCCTTGCCCTGGGTGAAGGAGCCGTCGACCTTGGTGACGTTCAGCGTGAGCGCGCCGACCGCGTCGGCGACGCCCTTCTGGTCGGCGACCTTGGTGACCAGTGAGGACGCGAGGGCCTGACCACCCTGCGTGTTCACCCGGTCCGAGCTCTGCGAGCTGCTGCTGGAGGAGGTGGCGCCGAACTTGAAGCTGGGACCCTGCGAACTGCCCGCCTTGGGAGCCGACTGTGCTTTGGTCACGGTCATGTCAGTTCCGAGACCGTAAAGAGACTTGAGGACCTTGTCCTGAGCCTGATTCATGCCGGCCGACACCGAGTTGACGGTGATGACCAGCGCGATACCGAGCGCCAGACCCATCGCGATGACCAGGGCCGCCTTCTTGCGACGGCCCAGCTCGCGCTTGAGATAGATGCCAAACATCCCATTCCCCAAAGGTTCTTGGCGCCCGCTGTGGGCGCGGCCACAAGCTATGGAGAAACCTTTGAGTCGACCTGAGTAAAGGATGTGTCAGGCCTGAGAAAAAAGGACCCGACATCAGAATTGCGTCAGACAGCTCATTCCTAAGCTGCCGAGGGCTTCCTGCCAGGAAACCCCTGTTCAATGGCCTGCTGACATGGGATGTCGATCACCCATTCGACCCCCGGGCGGCCACCCCGCCGCGTACGGCCGCGCCCCCGTTTTGTACGGTCCCGGGATGCGCGATTCCTCTCGGCTCACCCGGCGTGCCGCTCTCGGCCTGACCGCCGCCGCTCTTCCCCTGGCGGCGGCGACTCCCGCGTCCGCGGCGACCGCGATAGGCGGTGAGCGCCTGGCCCGGGACGGGATCCAGGCGGGCGATGCCTCCGCCCTGCCCAAGAAGCTCACCGCCCGCTCCTGGCTGATCGCCGACCACAAGACCGGCGAAGTGCTCGCCTCGTACCGCGCGCACCAGCGGCTCGCGCCCGCGTCCACGCTGAAGATGCTGTTCGCCGACACCGTGCTGGGCAAGTTCGAGCGGACCCGCACCTACCGGGTGACCGACGCCGACCTCGCCGACGTCCCCTCCGGCTCCAGCCTCGTCGGCGTGAAGCCCGGAATCCTGTACACGGTCCACCAGTTGTGGCAGGGCGTCTTCCTGCGCTCGGGCAACGACGCCGTGCACGTGCTGGCCCACATGAACGGCGGGATCGCCGCGACCGTCGCCGAGATGCAGGCCAAGGCGAAGGACCTCCAGGCCCTGGACACGCATGTGGTGAGCCCGGACGGCTTCGACCACCCCGGGCAGGTCTCGTCGGCGTACGACCTCACGCTCTTCGCCCGGCACGGGCTGCACGACGAGGACTTCAGCTCCTACTGCTCGACCCGGGTCGCGAACTTCCCGGCCGGCGGCAAGAAGACCTTCCAGATCCAGAACACCGACCGCCTGCTCAGCGGCGCCTACGGCCTGCGCCCGTACCCGGGCATCATCGGCGTGAAGAACGGCTACACCAGTCACGCGGGCAACACCTTCACCGGCGCCGCCACCCGCGGCGGCCGTACCCTCCTGGTCACCGTGATGCACCCCGCGAACGGCGGCAACGAGGTCTACAAGGAGACCGCCGCACTGCTCGACTGGGGCTTCGGCAAAGGGAGTTCGGCCCGCGCCGTGGGCACGCTGGTCGATCCGCTGAGCGAGGGCGGGGCCACCGCGAGCCCGACACCTTCGGGTGCCAAGGGGGCGCCGGGAGCCTCCGGGAGCTCCGCCTCGTCCTCGTCGGACGGTTCCTCGCCCTGGCCGATGCTGGGCGGTGCGGCGGGCGCGGTCGCGGTGCTCGCGGGCGGCGCGTTCGCGCTGCGCCGGCGGCGGGCGGCCGTGGCGGCGGCCAAGTCCCGGGATCTCGACGGGAGTTGATGTGACGCGACAGCCGCTCCACGGTCCGGTGCACAACCCGCGGTCCCACGCGGGCTCCACCCCCACCCGGGCCGTGGAACGACTGTCGCCTCTCCCCCCTCGGATTGGCTTGCGGAACACGGGGTTCCGGCAGTGCGGAAGCCCTGTGCTCCAAGTGTGAAGCTTTGATGGAGAGAGTTGAGCATAAGTCAGCAACCGGCCGCAATGGTCCGGACGGTCAAATTCCGTTTGTGCAACTTGCCCTAGCCGCGCCCGACATACGGCATCGCGGTCGCCAGCACCGTCGCGAACTGCACGTTCGCCCCCAACGGCAGCTCCGCCATGTGCCGCACGGTGCGCGCCACATCGGCCACATCCATCACCGGTTCCGGGGCCACCACCCCGTTGGCCTGCAGCGCCCCGGTCTCCATCCGCGCCGTCATGTCGGTCGCCGCGTTCCCGATGTCGATCTGCCCGACCGCGATCGAGTACGGCCGCCCGTCCAGCGACAGCGACTTGGTGAGCCCGGTCAACGCGTGCTTGGTCGCGGTGTAGGCCACGGAATGCGGACGGGGTGTATGGGCGGAAATGGACCCGTTGTTGATGATCCGCCCGCCCTGCGGCACCTGCTCCTTCATCCGCCGGTACGCCGCCTGCGCGCACAGGAACGCCCCGTTGAGGTTGGCGTCCACCACATGCCGCCACGCGTCGTACGGCAGCTCCTCCACCGGCACCCCGCCGGGCCCGAACGTCCCCGCGTTGTTGAACAGCAGGTCCACCCGCCCGAACCGCTCCACCGTCGCGTCGAACAGCGCGTCCACGTCCTCCGGCCGCGCCACATCCGTCGCCACGACGAGGGAGGCGCCCTCGGGCACCAGCGCGGCCGTCTCCTCCAAAGTCCCGGTGCGGCGGCCGGCCAGCGCCACCGACCAGCCCGCGCGCAGGAGTTCCACGGCCACCGAGCGGCCGATCCCGGAACCGGCGCCGGTCACCACGGCGATCTTCGACGAGTTCTGTGCGTTCATGGGCCGCAGCCTACGAGTCACCCCTCCTGCGGGTACCGCACCCCGATCCGCTCCCGCACCGCGTCCAGCGTCCGCATCACCGCGAGCGTGCCCTCCAGCGGCACCCACGGCGACTCCGTCTCCCCGGCCCGCACCGCCCGCATCACCTCGGACGCCTCGTGCCGCAGGGTGTTCCGGGGCCCGTCCGCCGGGTCGAGGACGAACTCCTCGGGGTCACGGCCGTCCCGGTGCAGCACGAACCGCTCGGGGTGGAAGAAGCCGTCCGGGATGTCGATCCGGCCCAGCGAACCGGTCACCGACGCCGAGGTCCCCGTACCGCCGACGATCGAGCAGTGCAGCGCGGCCAGCGCGCCGCTGTCCCAGGAGAACAGGGCCGCCGTCTGGAGGTCCGCGCCCTCGGGGGAGAGCACGGCCGACGCCTTGATGTCGTCGGGCTCACCGAGCAGCAGGTGCGCGAACGACACCGGGTACACCCCGAGGTCGAGGAGCGCGCCGCCGCCCTGTGCCGGGTCGCGCAGCCGGTGCGAGGGCGGGAAGGGGCCCGCGAGCCCGAAGTCGGCCTGGACGGTGCGGACTTCACCGACGGCCCCGTCGTCGACGAGGGCCTTGACCCGCCGTACCAGCGGATTGCAGTACATCCACATGGCCTCCATCAGGAAGCTGCCGCGGTCGGCCGCCAGCGCGACCAGTTCGGTGGCCTCGCGGGAGTTCAGGGTGAAAGCCTTCTCGACGAGGACGTTGCGCCCCGCCTCCAGGCAGAGACCGGCCGCCGTGCGGTGGGCCGCGTGCGGGGTGGCGACGTAGACGACATCGATGTCCGCGTCGTTCGCCAGCGCGTCCCAGTCGCCGTAGGCCCGCTCGATGCCGAAGCGCTCGGCGAAGGCCTTCGCCGAGGCCTCCGTGCGGGAGGCCACCGCGACCACCTCGGCGTCCGGCAGATCGACGAGCTCCGCCGTGAACGCGGCGGCGATCCCACCGGTCGCCAGGACCCCCCAGCGCACCTTCTGCTCCGTCATCGCTGACCCACCCTCGCTCACCAGACCCTCGGCACCCTGTACGAGCTGAGAGCATAGGTGGCGGATCACCCGGAGAGGGAGGGGCACATGTCCGAGCAGGGGGCGCAGGCACCGAGCGTGCCGCAGTCCGTCGTACCGTCCGCCGTGCCGTCGCCCGGGGCGACCCGGCGCGCGGGACTCCTCGTCGTGCTCGTGCTCGGCGGCCTCACCGCGACCCCGCCGCTCGCGATGGACATGTACCTCCCCTCGCTCCCGGAGGTCACCCGCTCCCTGCACGCGCCCGCCGCGACCGTCCAGCTCACCCTCACCGCCTGCCTCGCGGGCATGGCCCTCGGTCAGCTCGCGGTCGGCCCGATGAGCGACAAGTGGGGCCGCAGGCGCCCGCTGCTGACCGGCCTCGCGATCTACATCGTGGCGACCGCCCTCTGCGCGATCGCCCCGAACGTCGAGTCCCTGATCGCCTTCCGACTGGCGCAGGGCCTCGCGGGCGCGGCCGGCATAGTGATCGCGAGGGCGGTCGTCCGCGACCTCTACGACGGCGTGGCGATGGCCCGCTTCTTCTCGACCCTGATGCTCGTCTCAGGGGTGGCCCCGATCGTCGCGCCCCTGGTCGGCGGCCAGATCCTCCGCGTGACGGACTGGCGGGGCGTGTTCGTCGTCCTCACGGCCGTGGGCATCCTGCTCACCGCACTGGTCTGGCGCCGCCTCCCCGAGACCCTCGCCCCGGCCGACCGCCACGCGGGCGGCACGGCGGAGGCCCTGCGCTCGATGCGCGCCCTCCTCACGGACCTCCCCTTCACCGGCTACATGCTCACCGGCGGCTTCGCCTTCGCCGCGCTCTTCGCCTACATCTCGGCGTCCCCGTTCGTCATCCAGGAGATCTACGGCGCCTCCCCGCAGACCTTCAGCCTGCTGTTCGGCGTCAACTCGGTCGGGCTGGTCGTGGTGGGCCAGATCAACGGCAAGCTGCTGGTGGGCCGGGTCTCCATGGACAAGGTCCTGGCCGCGGGCCTCGCGGTGGTCGTGCTGGCCTCGACGGCACTGCTGCTGATGGCGACGGGAGCGTTCGGCGAAGTGGGTCTGGTCCCGGTCGCCACGGCGCTCTTCGTCCTGATGTCCGCGATGGGCGTGACGATGCCCAACGCCCAGACCCTCGCCCTGATGCGCACCCGCCACTCGGCGGGCTCGGCCTCGGCCCTCCTCGGCACCTCGTCCTTCCTGATAGGCGCGGTGGCTTCCCCCCTGGTCGGCATCGCGGGCGAGCACACCGCCGTACCCATGGCGGTCGTCCAACTGGTGGCCGGACTGGTGGCGGTGGCCTGCTTCGTGGGAATGTGCCGTCCCTGGAACACACGTACGACCGCGGAGGGAGTGGGGAGCTGAGCGCCCCGAGACTGCGCCACGACACCCCGGAACGGGCGGGCCTCGACCCCGAGGAACTCCGCCACCTGGTCCGGGAGGTCCACGACCTCACCACCGGCGACCGCCCCTGGGCCGCGGGCGCCGTCGTGGTCGCCGGCCGCGGCCCGGTGATCGCGGTGGAGGAGGCCGCGGGCTGGGCCGTACGGTATTCCGCCTACGACCCCGAGACCGACCGGGGCGTCGAACTGCCCCCGGCGTCCCGCGTCCCGACGCGGGTGGACACCCCCTTCGACCTGGCCTCCGTGACGAAACTCTTCACATCGGTCGCGGCGATGCAGCAGATCGAACGCGGCACGCTGGGCATAGACGCGAAGGTGGGCGCGTACCTTCCCGACTTCCGAGCCGCCGCCCGCCACGGCATCACCGTCCGCCAACTCCTCACCCACACCTCGGGGTTGCGCCCCGAACTCCCGCTCTACGACTGCGCCGACGACACCGAACGCCTGTCGATGCTCCGAACGGAGGCGCCGGTCGGTGAGCAGGGCGAGTACGTCTACTCGGACCTGAACCTCCTCCTGCTCCAGTTCGTCCTGGAACGCATCACCGGCCGCACGCTCGACGTCCTCGTCCACGACGGCATCACCCGCCCGCTGGGGATGACCTCGACGGACTTCGGCCCCAGCCCCGGCGCGGCGGCGACAGAGGACGAACGCCGCCCCTGGGCCAAGGCCGACCGCGGCATGCTCCGGGGAGTCGTCCACGACGAGAACGCCTGGGCGCTGGGCGGGGTGGCCGGTCACGCGGGCCTCTTCTCGACGGCCCGGGACCTGGCGATCTTCTGCCGCACCCTGCTGGCGGGCGGCTCCTACGGCCCCGCGCGCATCCTGGGCTCCGACTACGTGGAGCTGCTGCTGACCCCGCCAGGACTCGGCTTCGGGGTCGATCAGGCGTGGTTCATGGGGGAGTTGGCGGGTCGGGGAGCGGTGGGGCACACCGGGTTCACGGGGACTTCGGTGGTGCTCGATCCGGCTACGGACACGTTCTTGGTGTTGCTGGCGAACACGGTGCATCCGCGGAGGCGCCCGGCGGACAGCGGGCCCCGGGCGGCGGCGGGGACGAGGGTGGCTCGGGCGGTGCGGGGGTGACGGGGGCGGTGAGGGTGTGACGGGGGCGGGCCGGGGTTTTTGAGCCGAGCCCTTCCGTTGCCCCGCACGGGCGGTGGGTGGGCACAGGGCCCGGGGGTCCGGGGGCGGAGCCCCAGGGACCTCGGCAGGGACCCCGGGCCACTTAGAATCGGCGGGTGAACGACCCCGTGGCCCCGGCCGAAACCCTCCGTACCGCTCTGGCCCGCCTCCTCGAAGGCCTCCCGCCCCGGCAGGCTTCCGGTGCCGTGGAGCGGCTGATCGCCAATTACAGGGGGGCCACTCCCACCGACGCCCCGATCCTCCGGGACCGTGCGGATGTCGCGGCCTACGCGGCGTATCGGATGCCGGCGACCTTCGAAGCCGTACGGTCCGCACTGGACGCGTTCGCGGACGCCGTACCCGGGTGGACCCCGGAGAGCCACGTGGACGTCGGCGGCGGGACCGGTTCCGCGACCTGGGCCGTCGCCGCGACCTGGGCCGGCGACCGCCCGGTGACCGTCCTCGACTGGGCCGAACCCGCCCTCGCCCTCGGCAAGGAGATCGCCACCGCCAACCCGAGCCTGCGCAAGGCCAGTTGGCGACGCGAACGGATCGGCCCCGCGCTCACCCTCACCCCGACCGACCTCGTCACCGTCTCCTACGTCCTCAACGAACTCACCGCCCCCGACAGAGCCGCCCTCGTGGACACCGCCGCCTCCGCCGCCCAGGCCGTCGTGATCGTCGAGGCCGGCACCCCCGCCGGTTACGCCCGGGTGATCGAGGCCAGGGACAGGCTCGTCGCCGCCGGTTTCCACATCGCCGCCCCCTGCCCGCACAGCGCCGCCTGCCCGATCACCCCCGGCGAGGACTGGTGCCACTTCTCGGCACGGGTCAGCCGTTCCTCCCTGCACCGCCAGGTCAAGGGCGGCTCCCTGCCGTACGAGGACGAGAAGTTCAGCTACGTCGCCGCCGCCCGCTTCCCCGTGGACCCCGCCCCCGCCCGCGTCGTACGCCGCCCCCAGATCCGCAAGGGCCAGGTCCTCCTCGACCTCTGCGAGACCGACGAACAGCTGCGCCGCACGACCGTCACCAAACGCCACGGCGACCTGTACAAAGCGGCACGGAACGTGAGCTGGGGAGACCCCTGGCCGGAAAAACCATGACACGTCCGCCGAAACCGTCACACGTGTGTCTCGTCCCACCCACCCCGGATACGAGGTCCCGCCTCTCGGAGCGCAGGATGGTGGGACCATAGGGGAAGTTCTCCGCACAACGGCAGGGCTCCGCACAACGGCAGGGCAAGCACAGCACGGCGACAACAGCAGGGCGAGGAGATAGATGAGCGCGACGTTCGGTGGCCGGAGCGGTCGGCAGGGCAAACTCTCCTCGTGGCTGCGTGGACGCCGCCCGCAGGAGGCCCCCGACGGCAGCGGGCGTGAGGCGCTGCTGCTGGCCGCCGCCGAGGCGGGGCTGCCGCTGGCGCCCGCCGCGCACCCGGCCCCGGGCTACCGATGTTCGTGCGACCGTGTGGGGTGCCCCACACCGGCCCGGCACCCCGTGTCGTTCGCCTGGCAGACGCAGTCCACGACCGACCGCGCCCAGATCGAGCGCTGGGCCCGCCACCAGCCGCAGGCCAACTTCATCACCGCGACCGGCATGGTCAACGACGTCCTGGACGTCCCCCTGGAAGCCGGGCACGAGGCGCTGGAGCGCCTGCTGGCCGCCGGTGTCGAGGTCGGCCCGGTCGCCGCGAGCGACGACGGACGGCTGCTCTTCTTCACCCTCACCCGCGGCACCCCCGAGGACGAGGACGAGTGGTGGCCGTGCGAACTGGACTGCCACCCCGAGACGATGGACGAACACCCCGGCCTGCGCTGGCACTGCCGCGGCTCCTACGTCCTGGTCCCCCCGGCCCAACTCCCCGGTGAGAACCAGTCCGTTCACTGGGTACGCGGCCCCGAGCACCCCCTGCCGGACCCGCTGACCCTCCTCGAAACCCTCACGGACGCCTGCGCCCGGCACGCGGGTGCCGAGCCGGACCACGCGAACTCGGCCTGGCCGCTGGGTCGTTGACCTCCTGAGGTCAGCCGCCCTGCGCCGAGGTCAGCCCCTCGATCCGCCCGAGCACCGACACCTTCCCGCCCCGCTTCGGGTCCAACGCGACCTCGTTGGAGACGAGTTGAAGGGTGAGGGTTTGCTGCACCTCACCCGTCGTCAGCGCCTGGACGTCCTTGTTCTGGGTCGGCACCGAGGTGCCCGCCGCCGCGGTCTCCTTCTGGTAGTACCGCGTGGTGAAGAACACCAGCGCCCCGCCGTCCGCCGTGCGCAGTGCCAGCGGCGCGTAGTCGCCGCTCGTCAGCGGCTGGTCGAGGAACTGGACGGCGAGCCCCGGCTTGGTGGCCTTCTCCCGGTCCGCCCGCCACCCGCTGGTGTGCGCGCCGTCCGCGAACTCCGACCCGCCGCTCTTCAGATACGTCGCGTAGCGCTCGCTCAACTCGCCCGGCGCGACGGCCAGTTCGGCCGAGTTCGCGGGCACGGCCTCGGCCCAGCCGTCCTTGTCGGTCTTGAACTTCGGTACGGCGGTGGGCGCGAGCAGCGTCAGATACGCCACCTGCCACGGCTCGCCCAGGTCGTTGCGGGTGAAGACCAGCAACCACCGAGCGCTGCCACCCTTGTTGGCGGCGGCGTCCGCCACGAACCAGCGCGGCCAGCCGGCCTTCTTCGGGATGGTGAACTTCGCGTCCGTCAGCTCCAGCGGCGTGTGACTCGCGTTCCCTGACGGCGAGTTGGCGTGCCCCGCCTTCAGCCGCGCCGCGTCGATGTCACCGAGCGCGCCGGTGACATGAGCGGCGTCCAGGGAGCTGTCGTACGCCTTGTCCGCCGCGTTGTACGCGGTCGTGAACTGCTGGAGCGCCGTGGCGGCCTCGGCGCGGGTGGTCGCGGGAAGCACCTCGCGCTCGCCGTGCACCACCACACAACCGCTCGCCGTCAGCGACAAAGCGGTCACCGAGGCCGCTATCAGTACGCGCCGGTCAAGCCTGCGGAGCCTTCGAGGGCCGCGATCCCTGCTCATCAGGTGTCTTCACCTTCCCCTTCCCGGAGGCGAACCCTACCGGGGCGAAGAACAGGGCGAGCGTGGGGACCAGGTACAGCAGCCACACCGTGATCTGCAGGACGGTCGGGTCCGGCTGGAAGTTGAAGACGCCCTTGAGGAGGGTGCCGTACCAGCTGTCCGGCGGGATCGTGTCACTGATGTCGAACGCCAGCTTCGTCAGCCCCGGCAGCCAGTCGGCCTCCTGCAGGTCATGGAAGCCGTACGCCAGCACACCCGCCGCCACGACGACCAGCATCGCGCCGGTCCACGTGAAGAACTTCGCGAGGTTGATCTTCAGCGCGCCCCGGTAGAACAGCCAGCCGAGGAACACCGCCGTGGCCAGACCCAGTCCTACGCCGACCAGCGGACGCGGGGTGCCGTCGCTCGCCGCGTGCACCGACGCCCACACGAACAGGGCGGTCTCCAGGCCCTCGCGGCCGACGGCGAGGAACGCGGTGGCGACCAGCGCGCCCGTGCCCATCGCGAGCGCCGCGTCCAGCTTGCCGTGCAGTTCGGCCTTCAGATGCCGGGCGGTGCGCCGCATCCAGAACACCATCCACGTCACGAGACCGACCGCGAGGATCGACAGCGAGCCGCCGAGCGCCTCCTGCGCCTCGAACGTCATCTCCTGCGAGCCGAACTCGAGCGCGCAGCCGAAGCCCATCGCGATGAGGACGGCGACGACGATGCCGATCCAGATCGGCTTCAGCGCGTCGCGCCGGTCCGTCTTGACGAGGTAGGCGATCAGGATGCAGACGACGAGACTGGCTTCCAGGCCCTCGCGCAGACCGATCAGATAGTTCGAGAACACGGTCTACGACTCCTTCGCGTCCTTGGAGAACAGCGTGCTGCCCCACCAGTCGTCCTTGTCACGGACGCCCGGCGGGACGGCGAAGACCGCCGAACCCACGTGCTGGATGTACTCGTTGAGCGCGTCGGACGCCGACAGCTTGCGCTGCAGCGGGATGAATCCCTTGCGTACGTCACGCTGGTAGGCCAGGAAGAACAGGCCCGCTTCGAGACGGCCGAGGCCGTCGGTGCCGTCGGTGAAGGAGTAGCCCCGGCGCAGGATCGTGATCCCGCTGTTGGAGTCGGGGTGCGCGAGCCGGACATGCGCGTCGGGCTTCATCGCCTTCAGGAACGGCGGGTCGTGCTCCTTCGCCTTGCCGACCGGCGCGCCCTCGCCCTTGTCCCGCCCGAAGACGTCCTCCTGCTCCTGGAGCGAGGTCCGGTCCCAGGTCTCGATGTTCATGCGGATGCGCCGGGCGACGAGATACGAACCCCCGGTCATCCAGGCCGAGTCGGCCCCGCCGTCGCCGTCACCGACCCACACGAACTTCTTCAGCCGGTCCGTCTCGGTCCCCGCGATGTTGCGGGTGCCGTCCTTGAACCCCATGAGATTGCGCGGGGTCTGGGCCCCCGGAGTCGTCGACGACGTCTTCCCGAAGCCCAGTTGGGACCAGCGGATGGCCACCTTGCCGAACCCGATGCGCGCCAGGTTGCGGATCGCGTGCACGGCGACCTGCGGATCGTCGGCGCAGGCCTGGACGCAGAGGTCGCCGCCCGTACGGGACTTGTCGAAGTTGTCGCCGGGAAACTGCGGCAGATCGACGAGGGCGTCGGGACGACTGCCGCTCAGCCCGAAGCGGTCGAAGAACGACGGCCCGAAGCCGATGGTGAGGGTCAGCCGCGAGGGCTTCAGCCCCAGCGCCTCACCGGTGTCGTCCGGCGGCGCCTCGGCGAGACCGCCGTAGGCCCCGTCACCGACCGCGTGCCCACCGGTCATCCGGCGGGCGGCGGCCGTCCAGTCCTTCAGCAGCTGGACGAACTCGGCGCGGTCGTCGGTCTTCACGTCGAACGCGGCGAAGTGCAGCCGGTCCTGCACGGGCGTGGCGATGCCGGCCTGGTTGGCGCCGTGGAAGGCGACCGCGGCACCGGTGTCGGCACCGGCCGGATCGACGTCGTCACCGGTGCGGGTCATCGCCACCGCGCCACCGGCCGCGACGGCACCGAGCGCGAGCCCGGCACCGCCCCAGCCGATGAGCGAACGGCGGGAGGGGGAGTCCGATTTCGGGGTCTCGGTCATGACCTCGCCCTACTTCACGACGGCGGCGGCGAGCTTCGACAGCGGCTCCGCGAGGGCGTTGACCGCGTCCGACAGTTCCTTGCGCTGGTCCTTGGTGACCTTGTCGTACGACACGAAGCCGTCCGAGGTCGAGGTCGAGCGGTACTTGTCGAGCAGGGTGTCGAGCGCCGCGAACTGCTTGTCCAGCTCGGTGGTGAGGGCCGCATCGTTCTTCTGCGCGACCGGCTTCAGCAGCTCGTACGCCTTCTGCGCGCCCTCGACGTTGCCCTTGAAGTCGCTCAGGTCGGTGTGCGAGTAGCGGTCCTCCTCACCGGTGACCTTGCCGGTGGCGACCTCGTCGAGGAGTTCCTTGGCGCCGTTGGCCATGGAGGTCGGGGTGATCTCGGCCTTGCCGACGCGCTTCTGCCAGTCCTTGAGGTCGGTGACCAACTCGTCGGCGAGCGCCTTCTGTTCGGCACCGGTCTTCTTGTCGACCCACAGCGCCTTCTCCAGCGCGTGCCACCCGGTCCACTTCTGGCCCTTCTCCAGGTCGTTGACGCGGGTGTCGGTCTTGGGGTCGATGTCCCCGAACGACTCGGCGATCGGCTCGGTGGCCTCCCAGCCGTAACGGGAGGGCGCGTAGGCGTTCTTGGCGGCCTCGAGGTTCCCGGCCTTGATGGCGTTGGCGAAGGTCTCCACCTTCGGGATCGTCGCGTCGGCCTGCTCCTGCGCGTACTCGCGGTAGGCGGCGACGGCGGCGTCCAGCTTCGGGTCCCGCTTGGCGGCCGAGCCACCGGTGACGGTGAGCTTCTGCCGCACACCGTGCCCCTTCATGCCCGGGCGGCAGGCGATCTCGTACGACCCCGCCTTCACCTCGGCGGTCAGCGTGTACTTGGTGCCGGGACCGATGTTCTCCTTCTCGGAGACGATCCGGTCGTCCGGGAAGAGGATCTCGACCTCGGTGGCCTTGGAGCCGGTGTTCTCTATCTTCAGCGTGACCTGGCCGGCCGGGATCGACGTGGTGGACGTCGTGCACTTGGAGTCGGCCGCGGTCACCTGGATCGCGTCCCCGTCCTTGGCGTCGCTCTTCGCGGTGCACGCCGTGACGGCGGTCAGTGCGGCCGCGGCGGCGACGGCGGTGGCGACGGGAAGTCGGACGGCACGCATGCAGGCTCCAAGCGAGAAGGTGGGACGCGGTGTGGTGAGGCTGCCCTAACTTACCTGAGGCTTACCTCAGTGATACCCGTCCGGTCCGGCATTCACCGCCCACAGAAAAATCACAGACACGGCTTGATCTCGGTGGCGAAAAACGGATGGCAAGGGACGGTCAAGAAATGGTCAAGCGGGCCGGTGCGGGGTCACGACGACCGCCCCCGTGCGCGGATGCGGGAACACCTCGACCGCCTGGTCGTAGACGTCCGACAACAACTCCTCGGTGAAGACGACTTCGGGCGGACCGTCGGCGGCGACGCGACCGGCGCGCAGGATCGCGACCCGGTGCGCGTAGGCGGCGGCCAGCGCGAGATCGTGCAGCACCACGACCACCGCGTCCCCCGCGCGCGCCCTTTCCCGGCACAGCCGCAGCACGAGTTCCTGATGCCGTAGATCAAGTGCGGCGGTCGGCTCGTCCAGCAACAGCAACGGCGCCCGCTGGGCCAGCACCCGCGCGAGCGCGACCCGGGCCCGCTCCCCACCACTGAGCGCCGAGAACGGCCGCGACGCGAACCCCGTCACCTCGGCCCGGGCCATCGCCTCCGCCACGGCGACCTCGTCCTCACCGGCATCGCCGCCATGCGGCGCCCGCCCCATCCGCACGACATCCTCAACCGTGAACGGAAAGGACAAGCCGGCCGCCTGCGGAAGCACGGCCCGCCGCAACGCAAGCTCACGCGCGGACCACCCGCCGACGGCCCGCCCGTTGATCCGCACGACCCCGGCGACGGGCTGAACGTCAGCGGCGAGGGCCCCCAACAGCGTCGATTTCCCCGCCCCATTGGGCCCAACAAGCGCGAGCACCTCCCCAGCACGAACGGACACGGAAACACCGTGCAGCACTTTGCGCCCGCCGAGCTGGACATGCACCCCCTCGGCCTCGGCAAGGACGTCCCCCGGTTCAGCGGGAGAGGGGAGCACCGGGCGGCTACGAAGAAGTCTCATGCGCGGCTTCCTTGAACGGGAGGGGCGGGGGTTGTTCGGCACCGCCGGGATGGTGGGTGGGGGCTGAACGCCGTTGCGGCGGAGAAGGGTTGGCAGGGGGGCGGGGGCTGGAGAGGTGACGGAGGCGGAACAGGCCGCCGGAGGAGACTGGCCCGGCGTCAAAGGGGCGCGGGGAACTGCGCGACCAGCCACAGGCGGCCCGCACTCCCCGACGTACATGCAGTGGCACTCTCGACCGGGAGGCAGCGGAACCCGGGCTCACGCCCAACCCCCCTGCCTGCGCCGCGTCCTCCGCAGCAGCCAGAAGAAGAACGGGCTGCCGAGCAACGCGGTCAGCACGCCCAACGGAAGCTCCGCCGGCGCGGCCACCGTACGGGCGGTGAGATCCGCGGCCAACAACACCAACGCCCCCAGCAACGCACTGGCCGGGATCAGGAACCGATGACCGGGCCCCGCCGCCATACGCAGCAGGTGCGGGACGACCAGCCCCACGAAGCTGATGATCCCCGACACGCTGACCGCCGCCGCCGTGAGCAGCGCGATGACCAGCACCAGGACGATCCGGAGCCGTTCGACGTCAACTCCCAGGTGACGGGCGGGCCGTTCACCGAGGGCGAGCAGGTCCAGCCGCGCGGCGTACAGCGGCGCGAGGGCAAGGCCCAGCGCGGCGCACGGCAGGATCGCGAGGACCTTCGGCCAGGTCGCCTGCGACAGCGAGCCGAGCTGCCAGAAGGTGATCTGGTTGACGGCGGCCGTGTCCGCGAAGAACAGGAACAGCCCGATCAACGCCCCCGCGAACGCGTTCACCGCGATCCCGGTGAGGATCAGCGTCACCACCTCCGTACGACCGCCCGAACGCGACATCGCGTAGACGAGCAGCACGGTGGCCAGCCCGGACACGAACGCCACCGCCGACACCGTCCACGTCCCGAGGAAGTCCAGCCCGAACGCGATGACCGCGACCGCCCCCACCGCAGCCCCCGAGGACACCCCGATGACCCCGGGCTCGGCGAGCGGATTCCCGAACACGCCCTGCATCAACGCCCCCGCACACCCCAACGACGCCCCGACGAGCAGCGCGAGCACGATCCGCGGAAACCGTACGTTCCACAGCACGGATTCCGGTACGCGGCCCAACGTCCGCCCCCCGAGACCGAGTTGATGCTGCACGGACGCCAGGACATCCCCCGTGGGGATCGGATACGCACCCAACCCGGCGGCCACCGGCACCAGCACGACCAGAGCGACCGCCAACCCGACGGTGAGCATCCAGCCCGTACCGCGCTTCCGACGCGGGAGAGTCGAGACAGTGCTCGCCTCAACCCCCTTATCCAGCACGGTCATTCACCCTCACCCCCGTACAACTGCTCCACCATCGACGTGAGCACCTGGTCGGTACGCGGCCCGTAGTTGAGGAGCACCCCGTCCTCGATCGAGACGACCCGCCGGTTCATGCCGGCCGGGGTCTGCGCGACACCGGGAATCTTCACCAGCCCGTCGATCCCGCCGACGGACTCAAGTCCCTTGGTCATGACGAGAATCGCGTCCGGCGCGGCCTGCGCGAGCGCCTCGGTGGTGATGGCGGTGAAGTCCTTCGTCAGCCCCGACTCGGCCCCCGCGTCGACCGCCCCGGCCGCCTCCAGGAGCGAGGTCGCGCCCGACCCCTTGCCGCCGATGAGATACACGGAGGCGGACCCCCGCAGATACAGGAACGCGACCCGCGGCTTGTCCTTGTGCTCCGGAATCGCCTTGCGTACGGCGGCGATCCGGTCCTCCGAGCGCTTGGTCAGCTCCTCGCCCGCGCCCGGTACCCCGAGCGCGTCGGCCACCGCCTGGATACGCGGACCGACGTCGGCGAGACCCTGCGCCGGGTCGACGACCAGCACGGGGACACCGGCGGCGCGGATCTGCCCCATCGCCTCGGACGGTCCGGTGGTCTTCTCCGCGAGGACGAGATCGGGC
Source organism: Streptomyces sp. NBC_00252 (assembly GCF_036187565.1). Lineage (NCBI taxonomy): Bacteria > Bacillati > Actinomycetota > Actinomycetes > Kitasatosporales > Streptomycetaceae > Streptomyces > Streptomyces sp. NBC_00252. Next base: position 7,124,006 of record NZ_CP108087.1, read on the forward strand.
TTGAGGGACAGCACGCTCTCGGCGGAGACATCGTGGTTCCGGGTCACCAGCGGGAGTTCCGCGGCCTGTTGGAACGTGGCGGTGATGTCCCGCGCCACCACCCGGTCGCCGAGCCCGAGCGTGAACACGATCTCGCTGAGGCTGCCGGAGAGCGGCACGATGCGCCGCGCGTCCTCGACGGTGACCTTCTTGCCGTCGGCGGAGCTGACGGTGACCGGCAGCTGCGGGTCGGGGGTGTCGGTCAGCGGCTCCACGCGGTTGGCCGGGGCGCCGGCCTTCGCCGACGCGGTGTCCGCGGACGTGGCCGCGCCCCCGCATCCGGTGAGCGTGAGCGCGAGCACGGTCAACAGTGCTCCCGCCAGTCGTGTGCGCAAGCGTGGCACGGTCCCGTCCGTCTCTCTCGGCATCTCGGTATCTCTCGGGCACTGTCGTTTCCGGTGAGGAGAGCTTAGGTTAGCCTTACCTTTGTTCGCTACCGGCAGTCGTCACCCGGAGGACCCACCCATGCCCGCGCGCCTAAGAGCCCTGGTCACCGTGTTGCTCACGGCGATCCTGGGCGCCCTCCTCCCGGCGGCCCTCGCCCATGCCGAGAGCCGTACCGTGCAGGGCGGCCGGCTCGACTGGGGCATCAAGTCCTCGTTCCAGAGCTATGTCACCGGGCCCATCGCGAACGGGAGTTACTCCCTCACGGGCGGCGCGGCGACCGTGGGCAGCAGCCAGTTCCGCTTCCCCTCGGCGACGGGTTCCTACGACGGCTCGACCGGCGCGTTCCGCTCGTCGTTCGCGGGCGGGGTGCACTTCGTCGGCCACAAGAAGACCGACGGCAGCTACGAACTCGACCTCACCTTGAGCCGCCCCATGGTCTGGATCTCGGGCTCGACCGGCACCCTCTACCTGGACGTCACCAGCAAGGCGAAGGGCACCGGGACGGTAACGACGTCCTCGCAAGTGCCCTTCGCCTCCCTCTCGTTGGGCGGCATCGACATGCGGGGCGGCGGCAACGCGGTCGTCCTCGACAACCTGCCCGCGACGCTCACCGCACAGGGCGCCAAGTCGTTCGCCGGGTACTACACGGCGGGCACGGCGCTGGATCCGGTGAGTCTCTCGGCGGACGTGAAGCCCGCGGCCACGGCCAGGAAGACCTCCACGCCCACGCCCACCCCCACCAAGTCCGCTGCGAAGAAGAGGACTTCAGCCGGGGCGATCGCGGACGGCGCCGTCGACTGGGGAGTGCGCCGCACCTTCCGTGAGTACGTCACCGGCGACATCGCCAAGGGCAGGTGGACCCTCTCGTCCGGAGCGCAGGACGGCGGCGCCCTCTTCCGCTTCCCGGGCGGCGAAGGGACGTACAGGAGCGGGGAGTTGACGGCCTCGTTCAAGGGCGCGGTGCGCTTCACCGGTGCCGAGGGCCTCGATCTGAAGCTGAGCGGGGTCCGGGCGACGGTCGACGACGGCAAGGGCACGCTCTACGCCGACGTCACCGGAACCGACGGCACGGGCGCCGACTTCACCGGCAAGAAGGTCCCGCTGGTCACCTTCACCGCCAAGGGGTTGAAGGCCGCCAAGGGCCTGGTGAAGGTCACCGAGGCGCCCGCGCAACTCACCGCGCAGGGCGTGAAGGCCTTCGGCGGAATGTACCCGGCGGGCACCGCCATGGACCCGGTGTCCCTGGCCGTCGCCCTCACCGACGACGCGAAACTCCCCGCGCTGCCCGACCTCGGCACCACCCCCACGGCGAGCGGGACCCCGGAGGAGCAGACGGCCCACCCCTCGGTCTCCGCCGAGCCGGTCGCCGACGACTCCACCGGCGGCAGCGGCAGTTCGGCCGCCCTGCCGATCGGCCTCGCGGCCGGCGCGCTGGCGCTGGTGGCGGCGGTGTCCGTGCTGCTGGTCCGCAGGCGCCGCACACCCGCCGAGGCCTCAGGGTCCGGCGACTCGGAAGACCACTAACCCCCGTACCAGGCCCGCCGGTTGGCGGACCACACCCCCGAAACGCAAGGAGTACCACGGCCATGCCCGTCAGACCTCGACGTTCCTTCGCCCTCGCCGCGGCCGTCGCGACCGCCGCCGCGCTCGGCGCCACCGCGCTCGCCACGACCACCGCGTCGGCGGCCGAAGTCCCGCTCAGCGGCTACGAGTTGACCTGGGGCATCAAGCAGTCGTACCGCACCTATGTGAGCACCTACGCGCAGGGCACCTTCACCGCCACCGACGGCGCCTCGCAGGCCGCGAACAACGGCGTGTTCACCTTCACCGACGGCACGGGCACCTACGACACCACCAGCCACGCCCTGCACCTCACCTTCAAGGGCACTCTCACCGCCAAGTCGACGCTGCACGGCTTCGTGCGGGAGATGTCCGACTTCCAGTACGACAGCGCGGCCGGCACCCTCACCGCCGACCTCGTCTCGGACGGCGGCACCAAGCAGCAGGACGTGACGCTCGCCAAGGTCGCCGCGCCCACCAGCCAGGACCTGAAGGACCTCGGCACCACGCTCACCGCGGCGGCGGGCACCTTCCTCGGCAGCGACTCGTACGCGAACGCGGCGGGCGACCCGCTCTCGGCGCTCAAGCCGGCCTCGACGACGTCCCCGTCCCCGACGCCGACCCCGTCCACCACCCCGACGCAGTCCTCGACCCCGTCGGCCACGCCCACGCAGTCGGCCACGCCGAGCGCCACGTCCTCCTCCTCGCCCTCCGCAAGCCCCTCGGACACGGCCTCCGAACCGGCCACCAAGGGCGACATCGCCGACGGGAGGCTCACCTGGGGCGTGAAGGAGTCGTTCCGCTCCTACGTCGTCGGCAGCGTCGCCAAGGGCAAAATAACCACGTCGGGCGGCGCGACCCAGGCGGCGGGCAACGGCGTCTTCACCTTCACCGGCGCGACCGGCGGCTACGACACGGACGCCGACACCCTCACCGCCGCCTTCGACGGCGCGGTGACCTTCAAGGGCCATGAGGACAACGGGACGTACGGCCTCGACCTCACCTTCACCAACCTCAAGGCCACGCTCGACGGCGGTACCGGCACCCTGACGGCGGACGTCACGAGCCTGGGCGAGAAGTCCGAGGACGTCGTCCTCGCCGACCTCAAGGCGGCCTCCACCGACGTCACCGCGAAGGACGACGTCATCACCCTCGACGACGTCACCACCACCCTCACCGCGGCCGGCGCGAAGGCCTTCGGCGGCTTCTACCAGACGGGCGCCGAACTCGACCCGCTGAACCTGTCGGTGGCCCTCACGGCGGACGCGACCCTCCCCACGGACGGCGCCTCGTCGACGACCGGCAGCGGCTCGTCCGGAACCTCGGGCGGCACCGACAACTCCGGTACGACGGGCTCGACTTCGGGCGGCATCACCGGCTCCACGACGGGCGACGTGACCGGCGCCCTGGCCTCGACCGGCTCCGACGTCCCGGTCGCGGCCCTGGGCACGGCGGCCGCAGTGACCGCGGCGGCGGGCGCGGGCGTGGTCCTCGCGATACGCAGGCGGCGTACGCAGGCGTAAGACTGTGCCCCATGAAGACCAGGGGACACAGAGAACCACCGCCGGAGAGCGGACTGGCGCTGACCCTGACAGGCCGGCCCGGTCCGCCCCGGCCGCCAACCGGCCACCCTGGAGCGGGCATTCGGCGACACCATGGCCTCGCTGCCCTACGCCCCCGCGCCCACTCTGACCTGGCCCGTCACCGGCGGAGCGCCGGCCTGGGATGAACTGGCTACCCATGCGGTGTTTGAATGCCCCCGTGACTGACTACGACGTACTGCGTGTCTTCTGCGGACCCAGCGGCGGATACGGCAACGAACTCTGCGTCGTCCGCGAGGGTTCCGTCATGCCGGACCCGGACGAGCGGCAGGTGTTCGCCGGGAAACTCGGCTTCAGCGAGACCGTGTTCGTCGACGACCCCGAGCGCGGAGTCATCGACATCTACACCCCGACCACCCGCCTGCCCTTCGCCGGCCACCCCTGTGTGGGCACGGCCTGGCTCCTGGACATCCCCGAACTGGTCACCCCCGCAGGCATCGTGGGCGCCCGCCTCGACGGCGAGTTCAGCTGGATCGAGGCCCTTCCGGAGTGGGCGCCACCCCGCACCCTCCGCCAGTACGCCACCGCCCGCGAGGTCGACGCCCTCCCCGTCCCCCCGCCCGGCGAGTGGATCTACGCCTGGGCCTGGGAGGACGAGTCGGCGGGCCGGGTCCGCGCCCGCGCCTTCCCCGGCCGCGACGACGGCATCCACGAGGACGAGGCGACGGGCGCGGCGGCCCTCCTGCTGACGGACCAGCTGGGCAGGGCTCTCAACATCACGCAGGGCGCGGGGTCGCAGATCCTCACGGCGCCGCAGCCGGGCGGTTGGGTGGAGGTCGGCGGCCGGGTGTTCCTGGAACGCTGAGGGTTCGGTAGCGCTGGCTTTCAGGCGGGCGGGCATCTTCAGGGCCGATCGGGGGTCTGGGGGCGGAGCCCCCAGCAACGCACCCGCGGACAACACTCAGGCCGAGAGCGGGAACTCCTCGCCCAGGGCACGGAACACCCCGGTGTTCAGCGCGAACGCCCGCTTGCACTCGGCCACGACCCGCTGCTTCTCCAGGTCGTCGACCTGAACCCCGTCCAGCAGCTCCCGATACCCCCGCTTGAAGGCCGCCGGGTTCCCGATCCCCTCGAACACATAGAACCGCACCCCGTCCCCCTTGCGGGAAAACCCCCAGGTCCGCTCCGCCTTGTCCCGGATGATCTGCCCGCCGGAGAGATCCCCGAGGTAGCGCGTGTAGTGGTGGGCGATGTACCCGGCAGGCCACTCCTCCGCGCACTCCCGCACCCGGTCCGCGTAGGCCTGCGTCGCGGGCAGCGCGGTCAGCCCGGACCGCCAGTCCGCACCCCGCAGATGCGCGAGGTCCCGCTCCAGCGCGGGCAGCCGGAACAACTCGGCCTGTATGAACGCCCCGGCCACCGGATCCGCCGCCAGCCGCTCGGCCCCGGCCTCCAACGCCTCGTAGACGAACCACAGTTGCTCGGTGTAACGGGCGTACGCGTCCACGCCCAGCCGGCCGCCGAGCAGATCGCTCATGAAGGTGGAGGTCTCGGCCTCCACGTGCTGTTCGTGGGAGGCGGTGCGGATGACTGTTGAGAAGGAGTCCATGAGCCCTATCCTCTAAGGCAAGCCTTACCTAAGTCAACAGGTTACCGACACCCTGTCGGCAAAAGCGTACAAGAAGAGACCCGCCCTCGGCAGAGTCGGCTGAGAACGGGTCCCGGGGCGCTGCGCAGGGCGCTACGGCAGGGTGAGGACCTCCGCCCCCGTCTCCGTCACCACCAGCGTGTGCTCGAACTGGGCCGTCCGCTTCCGGTCCTTGGTGACGACCGTCCACCCGTCGTCCCACATGTCGTACTCGTACGTCCCCAGCGTCAGCATCGGCTCGATCGTGAACGTCATCCCGGGCTGGATGACCGTCGTCGCGTGCGGGCTGTCGTAGTGCGGGACGATCAGGCCGGAGTGGAACGACGAGTTGATGCCGTGGCCGGTGAAGTCCCGGACCACGCCGTAGCCGAAGCGCTTGGCGTACGACTCGATGACCCGGCCGATGATGTTGATCTGGCGGCCGGGCTTGACCGCCTTGATCGCCCGGTCCAGGGACTCACGGGTGCGCTCGACCAGCAGCCGGGACTCCTCGTCGACGTCACCGACCAGGTAGGTCGCGTTGTTGTCGCCGTGCACGCCGCCGATGTACGCCGTCACGTCGAGGTTGATGATGTCGCCGTCGCGCAGCACCGTGGAGTCCGGAATGCCGTGGCAGATCACCTCGTTGAGGGACGTGCACAGGGACTTGGGGAAGCCGCGGTAGCCGAGTGTGGACGGGTAGGCGCCGTGGTCGCACATGTACTCGTGCGCGACCTTGTCGATCTCGTCCGTGGTCACCCCCGGCGAGATGATCTTCGCGGCCTCCGCCATCGCCCGCGCGGCGATCCGCCCGGCGACGCGCATCGCCTCGATCGTCTCGGGGGTCTGCACCTCCGGCCCGGTGTACGGGGTCGGCGCGGGCTTGCCGACGTACTCGGGGCGACGGATGTTTCCGGGCACGGGACGGGTGGGGGAGAGCTCCCCTGGTACGAGCAGCGACTGGCCAGACATGCCAGCGAGTCTAACCAGCGGACATGGGGGAACATGGCCGTAGGGAAAGGAGCCGTTGATGGCCCTGTTCAAGAAGCGCACGGTCGGGAAGCCCGGCGAGTGGTACTACTGCCTCGAGCACAAGAAGGTCGAGGAGGGGCCGGACTGCCCCGCCAAGGACCGGTTCGGGCCGTACACCACCCGCGCCGAGGCCGAACACGCGATGGAGACGGCCCGCGAGCGGAACCTCGAGTGGGAGAACGACCCCAAGTGGCACGACGCGGCCAAGGGAGCCGACGACGACTGACCGGCTCGCGCCGGGGTGGGGGTCGGCGGTGGCCTGATCGGGCGGTCACCTGATCACGCCGCGCCACGACGGGCTCCGGCGCCGGGCCGCTCAGGCGTCGGCCGGGGCCGCGGGGGTCGTAGGAGCCGTCTCCGCCTCCGTCGGCTTCGTCGTCGCCCGCTGCGCCTTCAGCCGTAGCGCGTGCTCGTCCGTCCTCGCGTCGTACGACATCAGCTTCGGGAGGCCCGCGGCCAGCAGGCCGACCGCGCCGACGCACAGCAGGCCGCCCGCCCACACCGAGGTCCGTACCCCGGACAGGGCGGCCATGCCACCGGATCTGACCTGGCCCAGCTGGGGGCCCACCGAGTAGGACAGCAGCTCGATCCCGGCGAGCCGGCCGCGCAGCTCGTCCGGGATCGTCTGGTTCCACATCGCCCCGCGGAAGATGCCGCTGACCATGTCGCAGCCGCCCGCGACGGTGAGGAACAGCAGCACCAGCCACACGTTGCCGACCGCGCCCGCGCAGGCGATCGCCGCGCCCCACAGTGCCGCCGCCAGCACCACCATCCGCCCGTGCCGGTGGATCCGCGAGGTCCAGCCGCTGGTCACGCTCACCACCAGGGCGCCGGCCGGGATCGTCGAGTACATCAGCCCCAGCGCCCACGGCGCGTGCAGATCGTCCGCGAGGAACGGCAGCACCGCGAGCGGCATCGCGAAGAACATCGCCGCGAGGTCGATCGCGTACGTCCCGAGGAGTTCCTTGCGGCTCCACGCGTACCGGGCGCCTTCGGCGATCGACCGGAGCGACGGCTTCTGCGCCTCGTGGGCGCCGGGGGACGCTGCGATACGGACGATCAGGACCACGGAGACCACGTACGTCACCGTGTCCGCGGCGTACGCGTACGGCAGCCCCGCGTACGCCACGACCACCCCCGCCACCGCCGGTCCCGTGACCCCGCCGACCGTCCAGCGCAGGGAGTTGAGCGCGGAGGCGGCCGTCATGTGCTCGTGCGCCACGATCCGCGGCCACAGGGAGTCCAGCGCGGGCCGCTGGATCGCGCCGAGGACGGAGGTCAGGGCGGCGATCACATAGAGCGGCCACACGGCGGGGTGCGGCAACAGCGAGTTGACCAGCAGCGCCCCGCACAGCACCCCGAGCCCCACCTCGGTCCACACGATCAACTTCCGCTTGTCCCACGCGTCGGCGAGCGCCCCGCCGTAGAGCCCGAACACGATGAGCGGCACCAGCTCCACGGCTCCGACCGCCCCCACCGCCGCCGCGGAGTTCGTGAGCTCCTTGATCTGCACCGGGACGGCGACGAACGTCAGGAAGCTCCCGAAGTTGGAGATCAGCCCGGCGAGCCAGAGCCTGCGGAAGTCGGCGGACGCGTGCCAGGGGGAGAGGTCGGGGAGGAGGGCGCGGAGGGGGGTTGAGGGTGGGGAGGCGGGGGTGGGGGAGTCGGCGGTCACAACGGGCCACGATCACGTGGTGGCGGGGGTGTGGCAACCGCTTTTCTCGTCCACCTCTCAACTCCCCGAAACAGGTGGGTGGATGGGAAACGTCCTACCAGGGCGCGGGCGGCGGGGCCGTCAAGTGGTCCGTCAGGCGGGACACCCGGTCGCGGAACCGGCGGCGCCCCCGCGTCGCCGGCAGTACGTTCTCCCCGGCCGCCGCGCTCACCAGGTGCTGCACGGTGTCGAGGTCCAGGTCGGTGCCCGGGGGTACGGGGAGCGACTCGTGGGCCAGGGAGGCGAGTTCGCGGTTCCCGGAGCCCAGGGAGAGGACGGTCGCCCCGGCCCGGCGGGCGTCGTGGACCCGTTCCAGGAGCGGGTCACCCGGCCCCTCCGGCGACACGATCAGCAGCGTCTCACCCCGCCGGGCCGCCTCGATCCGCCCGAGCCCGACGGCCAGGTGCGCGGGGTCGGAAGGACGCGCGTCATGTCGTACGAGAGTCGGTGCCAGCTCGGGCGTACCCGACCACGCGGCCTCGTCCACGAGGTGCGCCGCGAGATGCCACGGCTCGTACCCGGGCGTACCCACCAGCAGCAGCCCGCCCCCGTGCGACACCACCGACCCGCGCAACACCCCCGCGAACCGCCGCGTGGCCCCCAACCACTCGGTCCCGGCGAGCACTTCACGCAACAGCGCGACCCGTACGGCATCCATGTCCGCGCATCCTGCCCCAACCGGCCGTTCGTGACGTGGAGTTCACCACGAATTCGCCCAACTTGGGGAGGGGGCGGGCGCATAGGCCCCACAAGGAATCAACGGTCACACAAGGAGTCAAGCCATGACAGAAGTATCCGTGCCCTTCACCGCCGGTCAGGGAGGCCACGCGAGTTACCGCATCCCGGCGGTCGTGGTGACCGCCGCCGGCACCCTCCTCGCGTTCTGCGAGGGCCGGGTCGACTCCGCGAGCGACCACGGCCACATCGAGATCGTCCTGCGCCGCTCCACGGACGGCGGCCTCACCTGGGGCCCGCAGACCGTCGCCGCCGACAACGGCGCCAACCTCGCGGGCAACCCGGCCCCCGTCGTCCTCGACACCGGCCGCATCCTGCTCGTCCACGTCCGCGCCGCCGCGACCGCCACCGAGGACGCCATCCTGCGCGGCAAGGTCACGGCGGCCGACGGGCGCAGGGTGTGGGTGCGGTACAGCGACGACGACGGAGTCACCTGGTCGGCCCCGAAGGAGATCACCGCGCAGGTGAAGAAGCCCGAGTGGCGCTGGTACGCCACCACGCCCGGACACGCGATCCAGTTGAGCACCGGCCGGGTGGTCGTCCCGGGCAACCACACGATCCCGCCCACCGGCACGGACGTGGGCAACGAGGGGAAGTACAACAGCGGGCACTGCCTGCTCAGCGACGACAAGGGCGAGACCTGGTCGATCGGCTACCTCGACGAGAACCCGAACGGCTACGTCAACTGCAACGAGACCACCGCGGCCGAACTCCCCGACGGGCGCGTCTACTTCAACACCCGCAACGACGCGACCGCCCCCGGCCACCGAGCCGACGCGTACTCGGCCGACGGCGGCACCACCCTGGTGAAGCCCTTCCGCCCGCAGGCCGGCCTCACCGCCCCCGTCTGCGAGGCCAGCGTCCTCCAACTCCGCGACCCCGACGTGCTGTTGTACTCCGGCCCCGGCGACCCGGCCGCCCGCGCCCTGATGACCTTGCGCGCCTCCACCGACGACGGCACCACCTGGCGCCCCGTGCACACGGTCGACGGACTGCCCGCCGCCTACTCCGACCTGGTCCGGATCGACGACGACACGGTCGGACTCCTCTACGAGACGGGCGACTTCGGGGCGTACGAGACGATCACCTTCCGGCGGGTGCCCGTGACGGACCTCACCTGAGCCGGTACGGGTGTCGGGGCGGACGTAAAGTCGGCCCATGACCTCTACCGACAGTGCTGCACAGACCCCCGCGACGCCCTCGGGGACCGCTCCCGCGAAGGCCCCCGCCAAGGACCCGTGGGACCTCCCCGACGTCTCCGGACTGGTCGTCGGCGTGCTCGGCGGGACCGGGCCGCAGGGCAAGGGCCTCGCGTACCGGCTCGCCAAGGCCGGCCAGAAGGTGATCATCGGTTCCCGCGCCGCCGACCGCGCGCAGGCGGCCGCCGGGGAGCTCGGTCACGGGGTCGAGGGCGCCGACAACGCCGAGACCGCGCGCCGCAGCGACATCGTGATCGTCGCCGTGCCCTGGGAAGGCCACGGCAAGACCCTGGAGTCGCTGCGCGAGGAACTGGCCGGCAAGCTCGTCGTCGACTGCGTCAACCCGCTCGGCTTCGACAAGAAGGGCGCGTACGCGCTGAAGCCGGAGGAGGGCAGCGCCGCCGAGCAGGCCGCCGCCCTGCTGCCCGACTCGCGGGTCGCCGCCGCCTTCCACCACCTGTCGGCGGTGCTGCTGATGGACACCGGGATCGCCGAGATCGACACGGACGTGATGGTCCTGGGCGAGGAGCGCGCCGACGTCGAGATCGTGCAGGCGCTGGCCGGCCGTATCCCCGGCATGCGCGGCGTCTTCGCCGGCCGGCTGCGCAACGCCCACCAGGTGGAGTCCCTGGTCGCGAACCTGATCTCCGTGAACCGCCGCTACAAGGCCCACGCGGGACTGCGCGTCACGGACGTCTGAGCGGGTGGGGGACACTGGTGGCAACCGACCACCGGTGTCCCCTTTGTTCTGCCGACAGGAGCCGATCCCATGCCCCGCCTCGCCCTCTACGCCCTCGTCGTCTGCCTGCTCGCCGTGGCCGCCGCGGTCGTCTCGTTCGTACAGGGCAGCTGGATCGGGATCGTGTGGGTCCTGCTCGCGGGCCTCTCGTCCAACATGTGCTGGTACTACCTGAAGCGCGGCAGGTCCGTCACTGGCTGATCGAGCAGAACTCGTTGCTGCCCTGCCAGAAGCGGTAGAGGTTCTGACCGCAGTAGGTCTCGAAGTCGCTGATGCCGAGCCCGCGCAGGATCGCGTCGATCACGTCGAAGAAGTACGTGTTGATCGACGGCACCCACAGCAGCGCGAACACGAACAGCAGGCCGAACGGCGCGAACGGCTCCACCTGCCGCTTGATGTTGTACGACAGCCACGGCTCGATCACGCCGTAGCCGTCGAGGCCCGGCACCGGCAGGAAGTTCAGCAGCGCGGCCGTGACCTGGAGCAGCGCGAGGAACGCCAGCGCGAACCGGAAGTCCCGCGGCACCCCGTCCAGCGCGTGCAGCCAGAACGGCGCGGTGCAGACGGCGGCGAACAGCACGTTCGTCAGCGGACCGGCCGCCGAGATCAGGCTGTGCTTCCACCGGCCCCGGATGCGGTTGCGCTCGATGAACACCGCGCCGCCGGGGAGGCCGATGCCGCCCATGATGACGAAGATCACCGGGAGCACGATGCTGAGCAGCGCGTGCGTGTACTTCAGCGGGTTGAGGGTGAGGTAGCCCTTCTCGCCGACCGAGATGTCACCGCTGTGCAGGGCGGTGCGGGCGTGCGCGTACTCGTGCAGGCACAGGGAGACGATCCAGGCCGCCGTCACGAACAGGAACACGGCGACGCCCGGCTGCTCGGCGAACCCGGTCCAGGTGGCCCAGCCGGTCACCGCCGTGACGGCCAGGATCCCGACGAAGACGGGACTGATCCGCCGGTCGCTGGGGCGGGTGGTGGTGGCGGTCATGGGTGGGTGGGCTCCCTGCTGGGTCGGTGGACGCGAAGCCCGACGGTACCGGGCCCAGGGGGAAAACGTCTCGCGAGCGGCAGTCGGTTCCGGGGAAGGTGGGGACATGGGACTCCGGCACGCGTTCTACGACCCCGTCAGGCGTCGACGCCCCGACAACACCCGGAACCACGCCGACCCTGCCCCGGGAACCCGCGCCCGCTGCCGCACCGCCGCCGGCAGGGAGGGCCGGTCGCGGTGCCGCCCCGATCCCGGCAGCCTTCGGGGGCCCGTCCCGAGCCCGTTACCGCGCAGACCTCGACAACCCTCGGGGGCCCATCCCGAGCCCCGGTGCCGCGCCGCCGTCGGCGGGGAGGGCCGGTTGCGGTGCCGCCCCGATCCCGGCAGCCTTCGGGGGCCCACCCGAGCCCGGTGCGGCGCAGACCTCGACAGCTCTCGGGGGCCCGTCCCGAGCCCCGGTGCCGCGTCGCCGTCGGCGGGGAGGGCCGGTTGCGGTGTCGCCCCGATCCCGGCAGCCTTCGGGGGCCCACCCGAGCCCGGTGCGGCGCAGACCCCGACAACTCTCGGGGGACCGTCCCGAGCCCGCTACCGCGCAGACCTCGACAACCCTCGGGGGCCCAACCCGAGTCGGTGCCGCGCCGCCGCCGGCAGGGAGGGCCGGTTGCGGTGCCGCCCCGATCTCGGCAGCCTTCGGGGGCCCGTCCGAGCCCGGTGCGGCGCAGACCCCGAGAAGCCTCGGGGGCCCGGCCCGAGCCCGGTGCCGCCTCCGTCGTCGGCAGACTGTTCCGCGCCGTACGGCACCGTCCCGTCCCGGTGACCGCTTCCGCCGCCTTCGGACACAGCCCGCGCCGTGCCGACCCAACCCCGTGACCGCCTCCGTCGCCAGCAGAGACAATGGACCCCGTGCGCTATCGCATTCTCGGCACCACCCAGGCACTCCGCCCCGACGGTTCGGCCGTCCCGGTCGGCGGGGCGCGGTTGCGTGCCCTGCTCACCGTGCTCGCCCTGCGGCCCGGCAAGGCCGTCCCCGCGAGCCTGCTGGTGGACGAGGTGTGGGCCGGTGACCCGCCCGCCGACGCGACCGGCGCGCTCCAGGCGCTGGTGGGCAGGCTGCGCCGGACGCTCGGCGCCGACGCGATCACCTCGGTGGAGAGCGGGTACCGGCTCGCCGCCGCCCCCGACGACATCGACCTGCACCGTTTCGAGCGGCTGACGGGGGAGGGGCTGCGGGCGCTGGCCGACGGCAACCCCGCGAAGGCGGCGGAGGTCCTGGACGACGCGCTGGCCCTGTGGCACGGCCCGGCCCTGGCCGACCTCCCCGACCGCACCGCGGAGGCGGCCCGCCGGGAGACCCGCCACCTGGACGCCCGCCGCGCCCGCTTCACCGCCGCGCTGGCCCTCGGCGAGGCGGACACCGCCCTGCCCGAACTGACCGCCCTCTGCGACACCCACCCCCTCGACGAACCCCTCCAGGCCCTGCGCCTGCGCGCCCTCCGCGCGACCGGCCGTACGGCGGAGGCCCTGGCCTCCTACGAGGACGTACGCCATTTGCTCGCGGACCGCCTCGGCTCCGACCCGGGTCCCGAACTGCGTTCGCTGCACGGGGAGTTGCTCAACCCGGAGGACCCCGAGCCCGTCGGCGACGCCGACGGCGGCGGACCCTGGCCCGACACCCGCGCCCCCGTCGACCGCGCCCCCGCCACCCCCCTCCCCGGCAACCTCCGCGCCCGCCTCACCTCCTTCGTCGGCCGCGAAGCCGACATCGGTGTCATCCGGAACGACCTCGCCGCCGCCCGCCTGGTGACCCTGCTCGGACCCGGCGGCGCCGGAAAGACCCGGCTGTCGCAGGAGGCCGCCGAGGGGATGCGGGACGCGGCACGGGACGGGGTGTGGCTGGCCGAACTCGCCCCCGTGGACGACCCCGAGGCCGTACCGGAAGCCGTGCTCACCGCCGTCGGCGCGCGCGAGACCGTGATGTACGGCGCCGGTGCCGAGGCGATCAGGGCCGCCGGGGGCGAGCGGCACGACGACCCCGTCGAGCGGCTCGCCGAGCACTGCGGCAGACGCCGGATGCTGCTGATCCTCGACAACTGCGAACACGTCGTGGACGCCGCCGCCCGCCTCGTGGAGACCCTGCTGGAACACTGCCCCGGCCTCACCGTCCTCGCCACCAGCCGCGAACCCCTCGGCGTACCGGGCGAGTTGCTGCGCCCGGTGGAGCCGCTGCCGGCCCCCGTCGCGCTCCGGCTGCTCGCCGACCGGGGCGCCGCCGCCCGGCCGGGGTTCAGGGTCGAGGACGACCCCGAGGCCTGCGCGGAGATCTGCCGCAGGCTCGACGGACTGCCCCTCGCCATCGAGCTCGCGGCAGCCCGGCTGAGGATGTTGACACCACGTCAGATCGCGGACCGCCTCGACGACCGCTTCCGCCTCCTCACCTCCGGCAGCCGTACGCTCCTGCCCCGTCAGCAGACCCTGCGCGCCGTCGTCGACTGGTCCTGGGACCTGCTCGACGCCGACGAACGGGCCGTCCTGAGCACCCTGTCCGTCTTCGCCGGCGGCTGCGAACTCGCCGCCGCCGAGGCCGTCTGCGGCCCCGTCGCCCTCGAGACGCTCGGCTCCCTCGTCGACAAGTCCCTTGTGGTGGCGGCCCCTTCGGGCGACGGCGAGATGCGCTACCGGCTCCTGGAGACCGTCGCCGAGTACGCGGGCGAACGCCTCGACGAGGCCGGGCTGCGCCCCCGCGCCGAGCGCGCCCACCTGACGTACTACCGCGAACTCGCCCGCACCACCGACCCGTTGCTGCGCGGCCCCGGCCAACTCGCCGCCGTGGAACGGCTGGAGCGCGAGTACGAGAACCTCCGCACCGCCCTGCGGCACGCCGTCGCCGAACGCGACGAGCAGGAGGCGATCTGCCTCGTCCTCTCGCTGGTCTGGTACTGGCAGATGCGCGACGTCCGCATCGAGGCCCGCAACTGGTGCGTCGAGGTGATGGCACTGGGCCCCGACCCCTTCGCCGCCCCCGTCCAGCGCGCCACCCCGGTCTGGCAGCGCTGCACCGACGTCCCGCCCCCGCTCACCGGCGAACTCCTCGACGAGGCCCGCCGCGGGGTCCATCTCGCCCATCTCAGCTGGATGGACACCGAGTTGGAGGCCTGGGAGGCCCCGGCGGCCAAGGAGAAACTGCGGCTGATCACCGAGGTCTACGAACCCGGCCAGCCCCAGACCTGCCGTACCCCCGGCATGCTCTGGTTCTACGCCGTGCTCATGACCGGCAGCGTCGAGCGGCTGCCCGGCATCCTCGAGGCCGGGGTCCGCACCTGCCGTGCCACCCCCGGCATGGAGTGGGAGCTGGCCACCACCCTCCAGATGCGCGCCAACATGCTCGCCAACCGCAGCGACTGGGCGGGCGACGCGGCCCGCGACGCCGACGAGTCGCTGGAGATCTTCCGCCGCCTCGGCGACGTCTGGGGCACCGCCGAAGCGCTCTCCGCCCGCGCCGAGGCCCGCGAACGCGTCGGCGAGTACCAGCTCGCCGCCGCCGACTACGAGGCGGCGATCGAACACGCCGAACGGCTCGGCGCCCACGGCCAGACCGCCGTCCTCGGCGCCCGGCTCGGCAGCGCGCTCGTCGAGGGCGGCGAGACGGAGCGGGGCGAGCGCATCCTGCGCGACGTGATCGAGCAGCAGGCGTACCGCACGGGCAACGAGGCGATGCCCGCCGCCCGGATGTTCCTCGCCGGCTACCTCGCCATGACCGGACGGCCCGCGGAGGCACGAGAGCAACTACGCCTGCTGCGCGAGCAGTTCTCCATCTCGCACTTCGTCGTCTTCGACGCGTACATCCTCGGCCTTGAGGCCTGGGTGGCGACGGTCGACGGCCACCACGACGAGGCCCTGGACAAGATCAGGGGGGCGCTGAGCCGGGCGGGCGACCCGTTGTCCGAGGCCATCGCCCCGCACATGACCCCGCTGTACCTGGGAGTGGCCGCGATCGCCCTCGCCGAGATCGACGGCGGCAGCCGGGCCCGTGACGGTGTCCGCTGCCTCGTCACGGCCAGGGCGCTGCTGCCGTCCGGGCACGTCGCGACGTCGATGGAGCGCGAGGTCTACCTCCGGGCCGAGCGGTGCGCGCGGGCCGCGCTCGGCGACGAGGCCTACGAGACCCGCGAGGCCGAGTACGCCGAAGGCGGCGGCCTCTCCGTGGAGGAGGCCGCCGCCCTGGTGCGACGCTGACGCGTACCGGCGGGACGCCACTGGGGAACGTGCCGGTCCGGCCCGGTCAGGTCTTGGTGCGGAACTTGTAGATCGAGATCGGCGCCATCACCGCGGTAAGCCCCACCGACCAGGCGAGGGTCAGCAGCGCGCCATGGGCGACCGGGCCGCCCACCATCAGCCCGCGGGCCGCGTCCGCCAGGGCGGAGAGCGGGTTGTACTCGGTGAAGTTCTGCAGCCAGCCCGGCATCGACTGGGTCGGCGCGAAGATCGACGAGCCGAACTGCAGCGGCATCAGCACCAGGAAGCCCATGGCCTGCACGGACTGCGCGCTCTTCATGGTCACGCCGAGGGTGAGGAACACCCACATCAGGGCCGAGCCGAACACCGCGGACAGCCCGATCGCGGCGAACATGCCGACCCAGTGGTGGATGTGGAAGCCGACCAGGACACCCACGACCATCAGCACCGCGGACGCCACGAGCATGCGCATCATCTCGACCGCGATCTTCGCGATCAGCACCGAGGCGCGCCCGATGGGCAGCGACCGGAACCGGTCCATGACCCCGGTGTGGAAGTCGGTGTTGAAGCCGGTTCCCACCCCTTGGGCCATGTTCATGCCCATCATGGCGAGCAGTCCGGGCACGACGTACTGCACGTACGCCTCCTGCCCGCCGCCCAGCGACTGCCCGATCGAGCCGCCGAAGACGTACACGAACAGCAGCGTGAAGATGACCGGGAACAGGATGGCGTCGAACATCGACTCCGGGTCCTGCCGGATCCACAGCAGGTTGCGGCGGATCAGCGCGCCGGTGTGGCGCAGATGGTTGCGCAGCGGGATACGGGGATCCGCCGCGGCACCGGCGGAATTCACGGCGACGGCGCTCATACGGCGACCTCCTCGCGGTCTTGGGTGGGCACGGAGTCCTGCGGGGCACTGGCGCGGTGGCCGGTAAGGGACAGGAACACCTCGTCCAGGCTGGGCAGTTCGGTGGTGATGGAGGCGATGGTGAGGCCACGGGCGCTCACCGCGCCCACCACGGCGGTCAGTTGCTCGTCGCTGAGGATCGGCACCAGCACGGTCCCGCTCTCCACGTCGACGGTGACGGTGGCCAGGCCGGTGATCCCCAGCTCGTCCAACGCCCGCGCGAGCGGCCGCAGTTGCAGGGGATCGGTGGGCCGGATGCGCAGCGCACGCCCACCGACCTTGGCCTTCAACTCATTGATGGCGCCCTGCGCCACGACCTTGCC
This sequence comes from Streptomyces sp. NBC_00252, assembly GCF_036187565.1. Lineage (NCBI taxonomy): Bacteria > Bacillati > Actinomycetota > Actinomycetes > Kitasatosporales > Streptomycetaceae > Streptomyces > Streptomyces sp. NBC_00252. The sequence goes on from NZ_CP108087.1 coordinate 7,141,033, forward strand.
GTGGTCGACGACGGTCAACTCGGAGGCGAGCGCCTCGGCCTCTTCCATGTACTGGGTGGTGAGCAGCACGGTCACGCCGCCGCCGACCATGGACTTCACCTCGGTCCACACCTCGTTGCGGGTGCGGGGGTCGAGGCCGGTGGTCGGCTCGTCGAGGAACAGCACCTGCGGGTGCCCGATCATCGAGGCGGCCAGGTCGAGCCGGCGCCGCATGCCGCCGGAGTAGGTGCTCGCCGGACGCCTGGCCGCGTCCGTCAGCGAGAACCGCTCCAGCAGTTCGTCGGCGCGGGCCCGGGAGTCCTTGCGGGACAGGTCGAGCAGCCGCCCGATCATGTACAGGTTCTCCCAGCCGGGGAGCTTTTCGTCCACCGAGGCGTACTGGCCGGTGAGGCCTATCACCCGGCGCAGCTGGCGGGGCTGGCGCAGGACGTCGTAGCCGGCGACGGTTGCCTCGCCGGAGGTCGGGGCGAGCAGCGTGGACAGGATGCGTACGAGGGTGGTCTTACCGGCACCGTTCGGCCCGAGCACACCCATCACGGTGCCCTCCCGGACGTCCAGGTCGACGCCGTCCAGCGCCTTGGTCTCGCCGTAGTGCTTGACCAGCCCCCGCACGGACACTGCCGTGCCGCCGGAGTTCTTGTCGATTCGCGTCATGCAGATGACACTGCCAGGCCCCGCCGACAAACCACCGACATCCCACCGACAGCCACCGACAGCTGACATGCAGGCCGCTACTACCCAGCCCGTCCGGCACCTTGAAACGCAGGCCGCCACTATCCAGCCCGTCCGGCGTTTGAGGACGAGGCCCGTTCAGGGCCGACGGGGGTCTGGGGGCGGAGCCCCCAGGGGCGGGCGGCAGGCGACAACGGGGCAGCCCCGCCGACGGGGGAAGATCGGCGGGGCTGCATGGTGCCGCAATGGCTCAGATGGGCCAGACCGGTCAGTGGACCGAGTGCTCCTCACCAGGGAACGTCCCGCCCACGACATCCTCGGCGAACGCCCTCGCCGCGTCCCCCATGACCCCACGGAGATCCGCGTACTGCTTCACGAACTTCGGCATCTTCCCACCGGTCAGCCCCAACATGTCCGTCCACACCAGGACTTGGGCATCGGTCTCGACCCCGGCCCCGATCCCGACGGTAGGAATGTGCAGCACCCGAGTCACCTCGGCCGCCAACTCCGCCGGAACCAGCTCGAGTACGACCGCGAACGCCCCCGCGTCCTGCACGGACTTCGCGTCCCGCAGCAACTGCTGGGCCGCCTCCTCGCCCCGCCCCTGCACCCGGTACCCCATCGAGTTCACGGACTGCGGAGTGAGCCCGATGTGCGCCATCACCGGAATCCCGGACTCGACGAGCAGCCGGATCTGCTCATGGGACCGCTCACCGCCCTCCAGCTTCACGGCACCCACGCCCGCCTCCTTCACCAGCCGGGTCGCCGAGCGCAGCGCCTGCACCGGACCCTCCTGGTAGGACCCGAACGGCAGGTCGGCGACGATGAGGGCGCGGCTCGTGCCCCGGACGACGGCGGCGGACAGCATGGCCATCTCGTCGAGGGTGACGGGCACGGTCGACTCGTACCCGAGGTGGCAGTTGCCCGCCGAGTCCCCGACGAGCATGACCGGGATGCCGGCCTCGTCGAAGACGGACGCGGTCATCGCGTCGTAGGCGGTGAGCATGGGCCACTTCTCGCCGCGCTCCTTGGCGAGGCCGATGTCGCGGACGGTGATGCGTCGTGTGCCCTTGCCTCCGTACAGCGCCTTGCTGCCGTCGGAGGAGCTGTTCCTGCCAGCCTGGGCAGCCGAAAGCTGCGTCATTGCAACGGCTCCTTCAGTCATCTCGAGGCGCCCTCACGGCGTCCCCGGATCCCCTCCATGGTGGCACCTCGTGCCACGGAGGGCCAGAGGGACCCCTATAGCCCCGGTCACGTCCCGGCCGGTACGTAAGGCCTGAGTAAAAAAATTACGATACGGCACGGTCCCGTATCGTAAATCTCCAGCAGCTCCCTAGGCTGGACCACATGACCACTCCACCCGTCCCTGGCACCCGGATACCCGAAGCGGTGCACCGCCGCCGCTGGGCGATCCTCGGCGTGCTGATGCTGAGCCTGCTCATCGTGGTGCTCGACAACTCGATCCTCAACGTCGCCATCAAGACCATCTCCACCCCGGCCCCGACCGGCCTGGGCGCGACACAGAGCGAGCTGGAGTGGGCGATCAACGCCTACACCCTCGTCTTCGCGGGCCTGCTGTTCACCGCCGGCCTCCTCGGCGACCGGATCGGCCGCAAGAAGGTCCTGCTCGGCGGTCTCCTCGTGTTCGGCATCGGCTCCGCCCTCGCCGCCGAGTCCGGCTCGCCCGACCAGCTCATCGGCTACCGCGCCCTGATGGCGCTCGGCGCCGCCTTCGTGATGCCCGCCACCCTCGCCGTCCTCATGAACGTCTTCGAGCGCGACGAGCAGCCCAAGGCCATCGGCATCTGGGCCGGCGGCGTCGGCCTCGCCATCGCGATCGGCCCGATCACCGGCGGCGTGCTCCTCGACCACTTCTGGTGGGGCTCGGTCTTCCTGATCAACGTGCCCATCGTGCTGGTCGCCCTGGCCCTGATGATCTGGCTGGTCCCCGACTCCCGCGACCCGAAGCCCGGCCGCCTCGACCCGGTCGGCGTCATCCTCTCCGTCGTAGGCCTCGTCCTGCTGGTCTACGGCATCATCGAGGGCGGCGAACTGGCCGACTTCACGGCGCCCAAGGTGCTGTCGACGATCATCGCCGGTGTCGTCGTGCTCGCCGGGTTCGTGTGGTTCGAGAAGCGCAGCGACCACCCGTCGATCGACGTCACGTACTTCAAGAACAAGGTGTTCTCGGCCGCGATCGCCGCCATCGCGCTGGTCTTCTTCGCGCTGATGGGCGTGACCTTCTTCTCGGTCTTCTACACCCAGAGCGTGCGCGGCTACTCGCCGCTGCAGACCGGTCTGTTGATGCTGCCGCTGGCCGCCGCACAGATGATCTTCGCGCCGCGTGCCCGGCTGGTCGTCAACCGGTTCGGCAACAAGGTCACGACCGGTGTCGGCCTGGTGGTGCTCGCCGGCATGCTGGCCGCCTTCGCGACCCTGAAGGCGGACACGCCGATCTGGATCCTGGAGGTCATCTTCTTCCTCATGGGCGCGGGCATGGCCCACGTCATGACCCCGACCAGCGTCGTCATCATGCAGGCCCTGCCGCGCGAGAAGGCGGGCTCCGCGTCCGCGCTGAGCAACACCTTCCGGCAGGTCGGCGGCGCCCTCGGCATCGCCGTCCTCGGCTCGGTGCTGTCCACGGCCTACCGCAACGGCATCGAGGGCAAGCTCGGCTCCGTCCCGGCCGCGCTGCGGGACACCGCCGGCGAGTCCATCGAGGCCACCCTCGGTGTCGCCGCGAAGCTCGGCCCGCAGGGCAGGGCCCTGGTCACCCCGGCCAACGACGCCTTCCTGCACGCCATGCACGTCACCGCCCTGTGCGGTGCGGGCGTCGCGGTCATCGGTGCCGTAGTGGCGTTCGTGTTCCTGCCCGGCAAGCCTCCGGTCCCTCAGGAGGGCAAGGAGGAGCAGGAGTTGGTCGTCGTCGGGGAGTAGCGACGACAATCACCGCGGACGCGAACGGGGGGTACACCGAAGGGACGGAGTGAAGTGAGCCTTGCCGACCACGGCACCGACACCGGCACGGACACCGGCACCGAGAGCCGGACTCGCGCGTGCGCCCCGACCAGGGGACGCCCGCGCAGCGAGGCCGTCGAACGTGCCATCACGGAGGGCGTGATGAAGCTCCTGGAGGACGGCGTGCCACTGGCCGAACTCTCCATCGAGCGCATCGCCCGTACCGCCGGGGTCGGCAAGGCCACCATCTACCGCCGCTGGCCGGGCAAGGAGGAACTGTTCGTCGACGTCGTCCGCGAGGCCGAGCCGCAGGACCCGGAACTGCCCGGCATCTCCCTGCGCGACGACCTCGTGGCCATGACCGAACAGCTGCGCCAGCGCGGCCTGATGACCCGGTCCTCGGCGCTCCTGCACAACGTGTACGCGCAGATGAAGAGCACCCCGAAGCTGTGGGACGCCTACCACGCGACCGTCGTCGAGCCGCGCCGCCGCAGGCAGGTGGAGCTCCTGCGCCGGGGCCAGGAGACCGGTGAACTCCGCACCGACATCGACGCCGAGCTCATGAACGACATGATCGTCGGCCCGATGCTCCTGCGGACCGTCATGCGTTTCGACGCCGATCTCCCCGAGGGACTGTCCGAACTCCTCGTGGACACCGTGCTGGTGGCGCTGCGGCCCGTCGATTCCTAGCCGTTTTCGGATCGCGCGAATGTGCGCGTTCCGTCACAGAAGCCGCTGGAGTCGCGCATGTTCGGAACTCCGGACGCCGACTTGTTCGTCCTCGTGCCCGTACGGCCGTCATGGGACGGCGGATCGGAACCGATCATCCCCTAGGGTCGTAGGCGCGGGGGACGATGGTGTGCACGGCAGGTAGTGAGGCGACGGTATGGCACAGCAGGCGTATGTGACGGAGACGGACGACGGCGGCTCGGGGGACGAGCCGCGCGGATCCCGGCTTCGGCGCCTGTGGAACAGACTGGCCGGCGGCTGGCGCGGCGACCCGAGGATCTGGCGCCGGGGCCTGATCCTCGCCGCGCTGGCGATCGTCCTCGCCCTCGTCATGTTCCTGCACTCCCGCATCCCGAACCGGATCGGCAACCTCGGCAGCCTCACAGAGACGTTCCTGCCCTGGTTCGGGCTGCTGATCCCGGTCCTGCTGGTCCTCGCCCTGGTCCGCAGGTCGGCGACCGCGCTCATCGCGATCATCCTGCCGACGGCCGTCTGGCTGAACCTCTTCGGCGGCCTGCTGCTCAGCGACAAGACCGGTACCGGCGGCGACCTCACGGTGGCCACGCACAATGTCAACGCGGAGAACCCCGACCCGGCCGGCACGGCCCGTGACGTGGCCGCGTCGGGCGCGGACGTCGTCGCCCTGGAGGAGCTGACGGCCTCGGCGGTCCCGACGTACGCGAAGGCACTCGCGTCGACGTACAAGTACCACTCGGTCGAGGGCACGGTCGGGCTGTGGAGCAAGTACCCGATGAGCGGCATCAAGGCCGTCGACATAAAGCTGGGCTGGACGCGCGCCATGCGCGCCACGGTCGCGACCCCCGAGGGCCAGATCGCGGTCTACGTCGCCCACCTCCCGTCGGTGCGGGTGAAGCTCGAGGCGGGCTTCACGGCCCGGCAGCGGGACACGAGCGCCGACGCGCTGGGTGAGGCCATCGCCGCCGAGCCGCTCAAGCGGAAGATCCTCCTCGGTGACCTGAACGGCACGATGAACGACCGCTCCCTGAACGCCGTCACCGCCCAGATGCGCTCCACGCAGGGCGCGGCGGGCAGCGGCTTCGGGTTCAGCTGGCCGGCGTCGTTCCCGATGGCGCGGATCGACCAGATCATGGTCCAGGGCGTCGAGCCGGTCACCTCGTGGACGCTTCCCAGGACCGGCAGCGACCACCTCCCGATCGCGGCCCGTGTGAACCTCGACACGAGCTCTTAACCTCGTGGAATAGGGCGCCTGGGAGTCTTTGTTCCGTAACTGAACTTAACCTCGTCACGGAACTCCGCTCTCCCTTGAAAGGCACAGGCACCTCCATGCCCCTGGCCCTGCTCGCCCTGGCCGTCGGCGCTTTCGGTATCGGCACCACCGAGTTCGTGATCATGGGCCTCCTGCCCGAGGTCGCGGACGACCTGCACGTCTCGATCCCCACGGCGGGACACCTGGTCTCGGCGTACGCGCTGGGCGTGGTCATCGGCGCCCCGCTGCTCGCGGCGCTGACCTCCCGGATGTCCCGCCGCACGGTCCTGATCGGCCTGATGGCCCTGTTCGTTGCGGGCAACGCGCTGTCGGCGTTCGCGCCGGGCTACGACTCCCTCATGGCGGCCCGCTTCCTCAGCGGCCTGCCGCACGGAGCGTTCTTCGGCATGGGGGCGGTCGTCGCCACGACGATGGTCGCGCCGGAACGCAAGGCCCGCTCCGTCTCCCTGATGTTCCTGGGCCTCACGGTCGCCAACGTCGTCGGCGTACCGGCGGCCACGCTGATGGGCCAACACCTGGGCTGGCGGGCCACGTTCCTCGGCGTGAGCGCGATCGGCCTGGTGGCGATAGCGTCGCTGGCCCTGCTGATCCCGCACGACCACGCGCACGCCCCGGTGGTGGGCCTGCGCCGCGAACTGGCGGCACTTCGCTCCCTCCCGGTATGGCTGGCCCTGGGCACGACGGTGGCGGGCTTCGGCGCGCTCTTCTCGGCCTACAGCTACATCACCCCGATGCTCACGGACGCGGCGGGCTTCGCCGACGGCAGCGTGACGCTGCTGCTGGCGCTGTTCGGCGTCGGCGCGACGGTGGGCAACCTGGTGGGCGGCCGCCTCGCGGACCACTCCCTCCGGGGCACCCTGTTCGGCGGCCTGACGTCCCTGGCGGCGGTCCTGGCCCTGTTCCCGCTCCTGATGTCGACGGAGTGGACGGCGGCCCTCGCGGTGGTCCTCCTGGGCGTGGCGGCGTTCGTGACGGGCTCCCCGCTCCAGCTGATGGTCATGGAAAAGGCGTCGGCAGGCCCGTCGTTGGCCTCCTCGGCCAACCAGGCGGCCTTCAACCTGGCCAACGCGGGCGGCGCCTGGATCGGCGGCCTCGCCCTGGCAGCCGGCTTCGGCGCCACGTCCCCTGCGCTGGCCGGCGCGGCACTGGCGGTACTGGGCCTGGGCGTCGCGGCCACGGCGGCGACGGTGGACCGCCGCAGGTCGGTACCGGGCCGCGAGCGGGTGGTGGCAACGCACGTTCCGCACGAGGCGGAGGCACTGCAGCACTGACGTTTCACCCAACGGCCCACGGGCCCATCTGCCCACCCGCCAGGGTCGGTTGAGAGATGCGCCTCTCGACCGACCCGAACCCCGTGGCACCACCCGCACCCAGTCCCTACAGTCACCGCATGGCGACCGAGGACAAGCAGCCGAGCCCCGCCGACATCGCGGCGATGCTCACCGACCGGACGAACGCCTGCGCGGCGGCACGCGAGGCGATCGCCGGGGGCGGCGAGGTGGTGGTCGGGGACAGGGCGGTGCCCCAGTCGATGGTCGCCGGCATCGCTTCGACGCGGCTGAGACGGTCGTTGAAGCGCGGCCTGACGACCCTGGGCCTCGACGAGAGCGTCGCGATCCTCGCCGGACACCGCGACGAGCAACTGCGTACCGGATCATCGACACACCGGACCGGTCCTGGTTCTTCACCCTGTACTTCGACGCGACCGGGACCGAACTCCTGGCATGCAGCGGCGTTCTTCGGTCCCGGCCCCCCGACCCGAAGGGCTCACCCGATCCGGCTCAGCCGAGGCAGGGCCGGTCCCGCCGCACCGAGCCACCGCCCCCGTCGGCGACCAAGTCCTAGTCGAACCGCCCCAGTTCAGCCAGCCAAGCCGTAGCCGAGCCGTCGGACGGTGCTCGCCAATCCCCCCGAGGTGACAACGAACCTCCCGCCGAGACCTTCGGCCCGTTGGGCATGGCTGAGCGCTTGAACTGGGCGAAGCCGAAGAAGCGGCGGCAGAAGACCTCCAGCCAGCGGCGGATCTCGGGGAGGTCGTACGCCACCCGCTTGGCTTCCGGGAAGCCCGGTGGCCAGGCGCCCGCCTCCGCCTCGTGCCACGCGTGCCACGCCAGGAACGCGATCTTCGACGGGCGGAAGCCGTAGCGGAGGACGTGGAACAGGGTGAAGTCGTGGAGGGCGTAGGGGCCGATCTTCGACTCGGTCGACTGCATCTCCTCGCCCGGTACCAGCTCGGGGCTGATCTCCGTGTCGAGGATCGCGGTGAGGATCTTGCCGGTCTCCTCGTCGAACTGGTCGCTGCTGACGACCCAGCGGATGAGGTGCTGGATGAGGGTCTTGGGGACGCCGGAGTTGACGTTGTAGTGGCTCATCTGGTCGCCGACGCCGTACGTGGACCAGCCGAGCGCCAGCTCGGAGAGGTCGCCGGTGCCGAGGACGATGCCGTTGTGCTGGTTGGCGAGGCGGAACAAGTAGTCGGTGCGCAGGCCTGCTTGGACGTTCTCGAAGGTGACGTCGTAGACCGGCTCGCCGGAGGCGAAGGGGTGGTTCATCTCCTTGAGCATCAGACGTGCGGTCGGCGTGATGTCCAGCTCCGCCGCCGTGACCCCGATCGCCCGCATGAGCGCGTGCGCGTTGTCCTTGGTGTGGTCGCTGGTCGCGAAACCGGGCAGCGTCCACGCGAGGATGTCGCTGCGCGGCCGCCCCGCGCGGTCCATCGCGCGGGCCGCGACGATCAGCGCGTGCGTGGAGTCGAGGCCGCCGGAGACCCCGATGACCACCTTCGGGCCGCCGATGGCGGCGAGCCGCTGCTGGAGGCCCTCGACCTGGATGTTGTACGCCTCGTAGCAGTCCTGCGCGAGGCGCTCCGCGTCGGCCGGCACGAACGGGAAGCGCTCCAGGCGCCGGCGCAGACCCAAGTCGGTGAGCGGCGGGGTGAGTTCGAAGGACACCGTGCGGAAGTCGGCCGTCCGCGCCCGGTGCGTACGGCGGTTGTCGTCGAACGTGCCCATCCGCTGCCGCTCCTGCCGCAGCAGGTCGAGGTCGACGTCGGCCACCGCGTACTCGTCGCTCAGCGGGAAGCGGTCCGTCTCGGCCAGCAGCGCGCCGTTCTCGTAGATCATCGCCTGGCCGTCCCACGACAGGTCGGTGGTCGACTCGCCGAGGCCGGCCGCCGCGTAGACGTACGCGGCGAGGCAGCGGGCGGACGCCGAGCGGCACAGCAGTTTGCGGTCCTCGGCGCGGCCGACGGTGATCGGGCTGCCGGAGAGGTTGACGAGGACCGTCGCGCCCGCGAGGGCCGCCTCCGCGCTGGGCGGCACCGGCACCCACATGTCCTCGCAGATCTCCGCGTGCAGCACGAGCGAGGGGACGTCCTGCGCCGCGAACAGCAGGTCCACGCCGAAGGGCACCGTCTCCCCGCCGACCCGGATCGAACCGCCGCGCTCGTCCGCGCCGTCGGCGATCTGGCGGCGCTCGTAGAACTCGCGGTAGTTCGGGGGATACGACTTCGGTACGACGCCCAGGACGCGGCCCCGGTGGACGAGGACCGCGCAGTTGTAGATCCGGTTGCGGTGGCGCAGCGGGGCGCCGACGACCAGGACGGGGAGGAGGTCGGCCGAGCCGGTGACCACGTCCCGGAGCGCTTCCTCGACCTGGTCCAGGAGGACGTCCTGGAGGAGCAGGTCCTCGATGGAGTAGCCGCACAGGCCCATCTCCGCGAAGACGGCGACCGCGACCCCCTCCTCGTCGCAGCGGCGGGCGTGGCGCAGGACGGCCTCGGCGTTGGCGTGCGGGTCCGCGATCACGGTGTGGCCCGTGCAGGCGGCGACGCGGGCAAAGCCGTGCTGATAGATCGACCAGAAGTTCAGTGGAGGCACGCGGCCAGTGTAATCGTCAGAGCGACACGATGGGGTGGCGCGGGGTGTCGTAGACCCCACGCCACCCCATCACAGGTGACTACGTGCTACCGCTGCCGGATCAGTGGTGACCCTGCGGGCGGCTGTACGACTGGACGTAGCCGTTGGCGGGCGTGCCCACGCCGGTGACGTCGTCGTAGCCCTTCACCGCGGACAGCGAGCTGTCCTTGCCGAGGCTGCGGACCGAGGTCAGCAGGCCGTCGGTGGCGTCGACGCTGTTGGCGAAGTCGATGCGCGCCACTGCCAGGCCGGAGCCCGTCGGGTTGTCCGTCACGTCGTGGTAGACCTTCGTGCCGAACTTGGCGTAGATCGACGGGTTGGCGAAGCCGATCGCCTTGCCGCCGTTGGCTTCCTGGGCCAGGGCCTGGACCGCCGCGATCACCGGGGAGGCGAGCGAGGTGCCGCCGATCCGGTACTCGCTGTACTTCTCCGAACCGTCGGGGAAGGTCTGCGTCTGGCCGACCTTGAATCCGGTGTTCGGGTCGGCGATCGCCGAGATGTCCGGGACGACGCGGTTGCCGGTGGCGCTGTTGGCCTTGGCGAGCGAGTCCGGGACGACACCCTTCTGGTAGAAGGGCTCGTTCACGGTCTTGCTGGTGCCGCCGCCCGCGCCCGAGGTGAAGGCGCCGGGGAAGCCGGTCCAGCTCTTGCCGTCGGCCGACAGCGAGGCCTTCTCGGTGCCCCAGCCGGTCTCCCACAGGTACTTGTCGCCCTTGCCGACCGCGAGGGAGGTACCGCCGACCGCCGTCACCCACGCCGAGTTGGCCGGGGTGTCGACCTGCTTCGTACCGGTGTTGGCGACCTCGTCGCCGTTGTCACCGGAGGAGAAGTAGAAGCCGATGCCCTCGACCGCGCCCAGCTGGAACACCTGGTCGTAGGCGGCCGCGAGGTCCGGGGTCTGGTTGGCCTCGATGTCGCCCCACGAGTTGGAGACGATGTCGGCCAGGTGGTTGTCGACGACCTTGCTGAGCGAGTCGAGCAGATCGTCGTCGTAGCAGGACGCGGCACCCACGTACGTGATGTTCGCGTCCGGCGCCACCGCGTGCACGGCCTCGACGTCGAGGGTCTCCTCGCCGTACCAGCCCGCAGCACCGCACTCTTCGGTCTTGGTGTACTCCGCCGGCAGCACCTGCTTCAGCGTGCTGGTGGTGTACTTCGCGTCGCCGTGGGCCTTGGCGTACGTGGCCCCGTCGAAGGCGATCGTCGGGGAGGCGTACGCGTCGGTGATCGCGACCCGCACCCCCTTGCCCGTGTACTTGCCCGCGCCGTAGGCCGCACGCAGCTGCTTGCCGGTGTAGCCCTCGACCGCGTACGGGATCTTCTTGCCGTAGGCGGACGGCAGGGTGGTCGCCGTCTTCGAGCCGTAGTACGACGAGAAGGGGCCCGCGTTCTTGAACACGGCGTCCGGCGGCGGCAGCGTGTCGTCGTGGCTCGCCGTGTGCGGCGCGTTGTCGAGACCGGTGACGGTCAGGACGGCACCGTTGAGGCTGTTCGGCGCGGAGGCCGTCTTCGACGGGGCGCGGTAGGTCTTCGAGCCCTTCGAGTAGTTGTGCAGCGAGGTGCTGAACGCCTTCTCGACCGCGGCCACGTCACCGGAGACCGTGACGTAGTGCTGGGTGGTGCCGGTGACCTTCAGCCCGGCGGACTTCAGCCAGGACTTCACGGCGGTCACCTGGGCCGGCGTGGCGCCGAAGCGCTGCTGCACCTGAGCGGCGCTCAGGTACTTGCCGTACAGGGCGGAGCTCGGGTCCGAGACGGACTTGGCGTACGCCGCGAGGCCGGATGCGTCCCGGCCGGCGAGATAGACCCGCGCGGAGACCTGGGAGCTGTCGGAGGTCGCTCCCTTGTCCGCCTTGGCCGTGGCCCACGCGGGCTTGGTGCCCGCGAGTGTGTCCCGGCCCGGGTTGCCCGCGGCGTGCGCCGCGGGTATGCCGAGCGCCAGGGCACCGGCGATCATGGGCAGTGTCGCTGCCATGCTCACGCCGGCGCGCATGGTGGCGCGATTGGATCTCATAAAACCCCCTGCTATGCGGTTCGACGCATGGAGTGGTCGGTCGTCGGCGATCCGTACGCAACCTGCGGCGGGGAGGTTCCGTGAAGGGATCACGCGATGGGGGCCACTCTTTCGATGAACCGTTCATGCCAGGGGAACGCAAAAGTCAAGAGAAACCCAAGGAACCTTCATCCGGGGCGAATTGGGGGCTTTTTTCCTTACGGGCAGGTAACGAACACCCGGGGATGCTTTACGAACGCGCTTTTGCGCCACGCTCCTTGAGCATGTCGGCCATCAACTGGATCTCCGACTGCTGCGCGTCGACCATCCCCTGCGCGAGCCGCTTCTCCACACCCACCTGGCACTTGTCCACACAGCCCTGCGCCATGTGGATGCCGCCCTTGTGATGGTCCGTCATGAGCTGGAGGAAGAGCACCTCGGCGGGTTTGCCGCTCAGCGAACCCAGCTTCTTCAGCTCGGAGTTGGTCGCCATCCCGGGCATCAGCGCGCCGTCCTTCCCGGAGGCCATGTCACCCATGCCCATCCAGGTCATCGGCGGATCGGCCGACACCTTCGGCAGCCCCCACAGGTCCAACCAGCCCAGCAGCATGCCCCGTTGGTTGGCCTGCGTCTGCGCGATGTCGTACGCGAGGCGCCGTACCTCCACGTTCTTCGTACGGTCCCGCACGATGTACGACATCTCGACGGCCTGCTGGTGGTGGACCGCCATGTCCCGCGCGAACCCGGCGTCCGCCGAATTCACCGCCGGGACGGCGGAGTTGCCCGACCCGCCGCCGCTGCCGTCCTCGGCGACGGCGTACGTGATCGCGCCGGCCGCGACCAGCACGGCGGCCGCGGCACCCGCGACCCACCCGATGTACGCCCTCACGTCACATCGTCCCGCCGGTGCACGAGGCACCCGGCTCGGGCGTCTGGCTGCCCTGCACGAACTGCGAGAAGAACTTCGCCACGTCCGGGTCGCTCGCGCTCTTCACCGTCCGCTGGTGCCCCCACGCCGACAGCATGATCGGCGCCTTCTGGTTCTCGTACGGACTCATCAGCGAGTACGGCGTCTGCTTCACCTTCGCCGCCAGCGCCTTCACGTCGGCCGCCGGGGCCTTCGAGGTGTACGTCACCCACACCGCGCCGTGCTCCAGCGCGTGCACCGCGTTCTCGTCCTTGACGGCCTTCGTGTAGACGTTCCCGTTGCAGTTCAGCCAGACCGGGTTGTGGTTGCCGCCCACCGGCGGGTGCATCGGGTAGTTCACCGTGCCGGTGACGTGGGTGCGGCCCAGCGTCCCCTTCCACGTGCTCACACCGTCCGCGCCGGCGACGAAGTGGCCCGAACCGCCGCTCTTGGAGTCGCTCGCGGAACTGTCCTTGTCCTTGCCGGACTGCGCGTGCACGACGGCGACACCGCCGACGACGAGACCGGCGGCGACCACCGTGCTCGCCGCGATCTTCACGATCCGGCCGCGCCGCTCGCGGGCCTGCTCGGCACGCCGCATCTCCTCGATGCGGGCCTTGCGCGCCGCGTTGCCGGTGTTCTTGGCGGAACCCATGAGGTATGTGTCCTTTTGGGGGAAGGGACAGGAAGGTCGGGCCCTGCTGATCGTAGTGGTGAGCAAAGGGATCCCGTAGGGGGTCCACAGCAAAGTCCGGGGAAGACCCGGGTCACCCCCGGACCAGGCATTACGAATGTCAGTCCGAGCAGGCAAGATGGTCAGAAGATGGGCAACAGCGCGGGACACCTGCCGTACGCGAGCCGTTCAGCCCGAGGACAGCCGGTCGATCATGGTCGGCAACGCGCACGAAATGGTGTTGTGGTGGGATGCTCAGGTGCCCGACCGCCTCCTGCGGTACGAGGACAGGCGGCCTGACCAGCAAGGATGGGGAAGCGGAAGATGGACAAGCAGCAGGAGTTCGTGCTCCGGACGTTGGAGGAGCGCGACATCCGGTTCGTACGGCTGTGGTTCACGGACGTGCTGGGCTTCCTCAAGTCCGTCGCCGTGGCCCCCGCCGAGCTGGAACAGGCCTTCGACGAGGGCATCGGCTTCGACGGCTCCGCGATCGAGGGCTTCGCCCGGGTCTACGAGTCCGACATGATCGCCAAGCCGGACCCCTCCACCTTCCAGGTCCTGCCCTGGCGCGCCGAGGCCCCCGGCACGGCCCGCATGTTCTGCGACATCCTCATGCCGGACGGCTCCCCGTCCTTCGCGGACCCGCGCTACGTCCTCAAGCGCGCCCTCGCCAAGACCTCCGACCTGGGCTTCACCTTCTACACCCACCCGGAGATCGAGTTCTTCCTCCTGAAGGACCGCCCCCTGGACGGCTCCCGCCCGACGCCCGCCGACAACTCCGGCTACTTCGACCACACCCCGCAGAACGTGGGCATGGACTTCCGCCGCCAGGCGATCACCATGCTGGAGTCGATGGGCATCTCGGTCGAGTTCTCCCACCACGAGGGCGCCCCCGGCCAGCAGGAGATCGACCTCCGCTACGCCGACGCGCTCTCCACGGCGGACAACATCATGACGTTCCGCCTGGTCATGAAGCAGGTGGCGCTGGAGCAGGGCGTCCAGGCGACGTTCATGCCGAAGCCGTTCTCGGAACACCCCGGCTCCGGCATGCACACCCACCTCTCCCTCTTCGAGGGCGACCGGAACGCGTTCTACGAGTCCGGCTCCGAGTACCAGCTCTCCAAGGTCGGCCGCTCCTTCATCGCGGGCCTGCTCAAGCACGCGGCGGAGATCTCCGCGGTCACCAACCAGTGGGTCAACTCCTACAAGCGCATCTGGGGCGGCTCCGAGCGCACCGCGGGCGCCGGCGGCGAGGCCCCCTCGTACATCTGCTGGGGCCACAACAACCGCAGCGCCCTGGTCCGCGTCCCGATGTACAAGCCCGGCAAGACCGGCTCCGCACGCGTCGAGGTCCGCTCCCTGGACTCGGGCGCGAACCCGTACCTGGCCTACGCCCTCCTCCTCGCCTCCGGCCTCAAGGGCATCGAGGAGGGCTACGAACTCCCCCCGGGCGCCGAGGACGACGTCTGGGCCCTCTCCGACGCCGAGCGCCGCGCGATGGGCATCGAGCCCCTGCCCCAGAACCTGGGCGAGGCCCTCACCCTCATGGAACGCAGCGACCTCGTCGCCGAGACCCTGGGCGAGCACGTCTTCGACTTCTTCCTGCGCAACAAGAAGAGCGAGTGGGAGGAGTACCGCAGCGAGGTGACGGCGTTCGAGCTGCGGAAGAACTTGCCGGTGCTGTAGGGGCAGGTCAGAGCGGGTTTTCCGCAGATTAGACATGTGGGGGCCGACGGTCGCGGACCGTCGGCCCCGGTATCGGTTCGCCTACCCCACGTACGCCGGGGACACCGCCGCGTCGCTGAGCAGCCGGGCCCTGCCCGTGCCGTCCGCCGGGACGCTGTAGAGGTCCGCGCCGTAGTCCCCGGGCAGGGCGTAGACGATCGTCCGGTCGTCGCGCCATACGGCCTGGTCGTCCACGCTTCTCGACTCCGCCAGCGGTGTCTCGCGCATCGTGCGCAGGTCGAGGACGTACAGATGCCAGGGCGCGTCCTTCGGGAGGCCCTTGACGCGCTTCTTGTACGCGATGCGGGTGCCGTCGGGGGAGAGGGACGGGCACTCGACGTTGGTGTGCAGCGTGGTGACCGTACGGGTGCGCAGGTCGCCCTTCACCAGGTAGGTGCTGCCCTTCGTCGCCAGCGTCGCGTAGAACGTGCGGTCGTCCGCGGCGAAGGTCACGCCCCAGAAGTTGACGTCCGCCGCGTGGTAGACGTGGCCGTCCTTGACGATCCGGAACGACTCCAGCGTCGGGATCAGCGTCCCCGTCCGCGTGTCCACGATCGCCGCCCGCGTCGAGAAGTTCGTCCCGGCGTACGAGTCACCGCCCACGAACGCCGTCCACGCGGCGAGGTGACCCGTAGGGGACACCCGGGCACGGGAGGGGATGCCGGGGACGTCGTAACGGGCCGTCTCCTTGAGGTGGGCGTCCAGGATCAGCGCGCGGTACGTGTCCGTGACCGTGCCGTGGACCGCCTGGAGGCAGACCCCGGTGCCCGAAGCGGCGTAGAAACGAAGGCACTTGAGGCCGGAGGCGGTGCGGGGGCCGGCCGGGGTCGCGGCCGGGACGGTGGTGAGTTCGTCGCGGTGCGGGCCCCAGGCCATGTTGCGGAACACCATCGTGCCGGGGGTCGTCAGGGTGACCCGGCCGGCAGTGATGCGCGGGCCGCCGGGCTGCGTCTCGTTCCGGCGCTCGGCCCGGGCCGACGCGTGCAGGACCGACGCCGTGGCCACCACGGCGAGTGCGGCCACGGCGGCGAGGAGGACCAGGAGACGGTTGCGGACGGTCATGAGGCAGGCTCCAGAAGCGGTCGGCCCGGGCGGAGTGTGAAGGCGAACACCGCGCAGACCGCGAGCGCCACCGCCGACGCCGTCAGCGCCGTACGGTCGCCCCACAGCGTCCACGCCGCACCGAACCCCAGCGAGCACACGAACCGCGCCGCCGCCTGTCCCGTCTGCACCAACGCGAGCCCCGACGACCGCAGTTGCTCCGGCACGCTGTCCGAGGCCACCGCCATCAGCACGCCGTCGGTCGCCGCGTAGAAGGCGCCGTGCAGGAGGAGGACGGCGTAGGGGAGGGCCGTGCCGTGCCACGACGTCAGCAACAAGGCGTACGCCGTGAGGAGGGCGCCGTGGCCGCCGAGGAACACCCGCCAGCGGCCGACCCGGTCAGCGAGCCGGCCCAGCGGCACCGCCAGCAGCAGGAACGCCGCCGCCGTGCCCAGCGGCAGCAGCGCGAACCACCGGTCGGGGACACCGAGCCGCCGTTGCAGCAGCAGGTACACGAAGGAGTCGCTGACCGTCGCCAGGCCGAGGAGGAGCGCGCAGACGGTGACACGGCGCAGGTCGCGCCGGCCGAGGAGGGCGAACGCGGCACGGAGGGTCGGGCGCACGGCCTTCTCGCCTACGGCCCTCCCGTCCGCGGCCCTCTCGTCTACGGCCCTCCCGTCCTCCACGGCCTTCCCCCGTACGGCTTTCTCCGTGCGGGGCGCGGCAGTTGACGACGATCCCGGCACGAACAGCACCAGCACCAGGACCCCGACCACCGCCACGCAGAAGCTCACCGTGAACACCGCGTCGTACCCGTCCACCGTCGCCCGGAGGATCAGGAACGCGACCAGCGGGCCGAGCAGCGCGCCCGCCGTGTCCATCGCGCGGTGTACGCCGAAGGCACGACCCCGGTTCTCCGGGGTGGAGGACAGGGAGATCAGCGCGTCGCGCGGGGCGGTGCGCAGGCCCTTGCCCGTGCGGTCGGCGGCGAGGATCAGGCCGATGGGGGTGAGGGTGTGGGCGAGCAGGAGGAGCGGTTTGCAGAGGGCCGAGACGCCGTAGCCGAGGCCCGCGATCCACTTGTGCCGGCCGCCGCCCCGGTCGGCGAGGTGGCCGCCGGCCAGCCGGACGAGCGCGGAGAAGCCGTTGTAGATGCCGTCCAGGAGGCCGAAGCCGAGCGGTGACAGGCCGAGGCCCGTCACCAGGTACAGCGGGAGGACCGCGGTCACCACCTCGGACGACACGTCGGTGATCAGGCTGACCGCGCCGAGAGCGAAGACCGTGGGAGCGATGGTGGCGGACACCCGGGCCGTAGTACCCGTAGTACCCGCACCATCCCTAGTGCTTACGGCACTCGGATCGGCGTTGGCGCGGCTGTCCGCCACGTACATCTCAGGACGCCCAGACGCCGGTGATGTCGGCGGCCGAGGCGGCGTTGCCCGCGTGGGCGGAGAGGCCCTGGGAGTCCTCGAGGGTCCGCAGCAGGTTGTAGTGGTTGTACTTGGTCGCGGACGTCGAACCCGCCTTCACCGGCTGGCCGTAGAGGACCGTCGGGATGCGGTTGCCGCTGAGCAGGTTGTCCTCGTCGAAGGTGACGACGAGCAGGCTGTTGTGGGTCTTGGCCCAAGTGGCGTACGCGCCGAGGTTGTTCTTCAGCCAGGTGTCACCCGTCGCCACCGAGCAGTCGTGCATGTCGCTGCACAGGTTGGGGGTGACGAAGGAGATGTCGGGGAGCGTCGTGTAGTCCGTCGGGAACTGCGCGAACGTCTTCGCCGTGGAGGTGGCGACGTTGCTGAAGCCGAACCACGGGTTGTGCTTGCGCGCGTAGTTGCCGCTGCTGCACGTCGTCGAACCCTGGCTCGGCAGCGTCTCGTTGTAGCTCGCCCACGTGCCGCCCGCCGCCGTCACCTCGGAGGCGAGGTTCGCGGCCGAGGAGAAGCCGGCCGTGTAGCAACTGTCGCTGGTGATCCCCTGGGTGGAGCCGGAGAACAGCGCGAAGTAGTTCGGCTGGCTCGGGTGGGTGATCCCGTAGGACTGGGTGAGGGCGGCACCCCCGGTCGCCAGCGAGTTGACGTAGGGGGCACTGGAGGAGCCGATGACCTGGCTGTAGGCGTGGTTCTCCATCACGACCACGACGACGTGGTCCGGGGTCGGCACCCCGGTCGCGGCATGCGCGGTCGAGGCGTCGCCGAAGCCGGTCCAGACCCCGACGGCGGCGGCCGAGAAGGCGAGCGCGGACGCGACGACGGCGCGGCTGCGGCGGTACGCGGTACGGCCTGAGCCGCCGGACACTTCTTCACTGCCGGACACTTCTGCCTCCGGGGTGGGGGACGACGGGGGTGGCGGTGCGAACCGAGCATGCACACGCCAAGATGCCCGCGTCCCACCGCTCCCAACCCGGCGGATGAAGAAGTGGTGAACTCATCCCGCTCACGGCGAACCCCTCACGGCGAACCCCTCACGGCGAACCCCTCGCGGCGAACCGCTCACGGCGAACCGCTCCCGCGGTCGCGAACTACGGTCGTGAACTACTCCTGCAGCGCCGCCACTTGGGCCAGCACCTGGTGCAGCGGCTCCGCGGCCCGCTTCCGGTACTCCTGGATCGCCCAGCCGTTCCCGTCAGGGTCCTTGAAGTACATGAACGTCGCCCCGTCCTGCGGCGCGAACTGCACCGGCTCGCTGACCTCCAGGCCGCGCGCGGTCAGTTCGTCGTAGGCCGCCTTCGCGTCCTGCACGCACAGCTGCATGCCGTGGTACGTCCCCGGCTGGGGTGTCCCGGTCGGGATCCGGAGCCCGTCGACCAGCGCGATCGAACAGCCCGAGCCCGGCGGCGTCAGCTGCACGATCCGCACGCCCTCCATCACCTCGCCGTCCAGATCCACGTGGAAGCCGACCTTGTCCCGGTAGAACTCCTTGGCCCGGTCCACGTCCGAGACCGGCAGGACGATCACTTCGAGGGTCATGTCCATGGCTTGACTCCTTTGTCAGGCGCGTCACCCGAACCGCCACCGCGTCTGGCTGAACGGCTCCCCCTTACCGAAGCCGAAAACGGTCCGGGGCGCCACAGCGAAGACGTACGCGTACCCGGAACCGTGGTGAAACGCCCCGTCCCGCACGTCGAATCGCCAGAAACTGCCGTACTTCGCCTCCCACGCGGCGGCCAGCTCCCGCAGCCGGTCCTCGTCCGTGACCCGCGCCGCCGCGCCCTCGACGACCAGGTCGTACCCCTGGTCCCAGGTGCTCGTGCCGGTCGTCAGCACGACCTGCGGGTTGCCGTCGAGGTTGCGGGCCTTGCGCTCCTCGGGCCCGGTGCAGAAGTGCAGCGCCCCGGCCGACCAGACCGCGGGCAGCGGCGTCACATGCGGGCGCCCGTCCGGCCGTACCGTCGAGATCCAGAACTGCTCCGCCGCCGCGAGCCGCGCCTCGGCCGTGGCCCAGTCGGTCGCGGTGGCCGCCGGGTCGCTGTAGCGGGGGTCGAGACGGGTCCGAGGTTCCTTGTCGGTCATCGGCTGCTCCCTGAGTCCTAGGTGCTCCCCCTGGGTAGACCCCGTACTCCTCGAGAACTCATCGCCGTACACCCCGGCGCCACCGCCCGCACCTGCGGTTAGGCTCGGGACGTGACGACCTAGATCCCGTACGACTTCCGTACGACCTCCATGAGAGCCAGATCCGTACGACCCTGATCCGTACGACCATGATCCACACGACCCAGATCCGAGGGAGGCCGAGGATGACGGCGCCGGGGCGCAGAAGCAGCACCTTCACGCGACTGCTGCGGCACGGCTTCACCGATCCCTCGGCGGCCGAGCGGCTTCTGGAGAGCGCGGAGCTCGCGCCGATAAGGAACGACCCGGTCCTGCTGGAGGCCCTCGGCGCCACCGCCGACCCCGACCT
Source organism: Streptomyces sp. NBC_00252 (assembly GCF_036187565.1). Classification (NCBI taxonomy): domain Bacteria; kingdom Bacillati; phylum Actinomycetota; class Actinomycetes; order Kitasatosporales; family Streptomycetaceae; genus Streptomyces; species Streptomyces sp. NBC_00252. The sequence continues at coordinate 7,160,791 of NZ_CP108087.1, forward strand.
GGCCCTTCAAGGTCTGGTACGGCTGCTGGAGGCGCAGTCCGAGGACACCCCCCGCCGCGAGCTGCTGGACACCCTGATCGCCGCGAAGCCGCTGCGCGACCGGCTGCTCGGGGTGCTCGGCGCCTCCGCCGCCCTGGGCGACCATCTCGCCCGGCACCCGCTCGACTGGCACGCCCTCGTGATGTACGAGCCGCGCGACCTCCACCCCGGGGTGGAGGAGTTCGAGCGCGGGCTCGACGACGCCACCGACCCGGTCGCCCTGCGCGTCGCCTACCGCCGCTGCCTGCTCTCCATCGCCGCCCGTGACGTGTGCGGCACCACCGACCTCGCGCAGACCGCCGCCGAACTCGCGGACCTCGCCACCGCCACCCTGCGCGCCGCCCTCGCCATCGCGAGCGCCGACGCACCCGACGACGCCGCGCTGTGCCGGCTCGCGGTGATCGCGATGGGCAAGTGCGGTGGCCACGAGCTGAACTACATCTCCGACGTCGACGTCATCTTCGTCGGCGAGGCCGTCGACGGCGCCGACGAGGGCAAGGCGCTCCGCGCGGCCACCAAGCTCGCCGCGCACATGATGCGGATCTGCTCCGAGACCACCGTCGAGGGCTCGATCTGGCCCGTCGACGCCAACCTGCGCCCCGAGGGCCGCAACGGCCCGCTGGTCCGCACCCTCGCCAGCCACCTCGCGTACTACCAACGCTGGGCGAAGACCTGGGAGTTCCAGGCCCTGCTGAAGGCCCGGCCGGTGGCCGGCGACCTCGCGCTCGGCCGCGAGTACGTCGACGCGCTCGAACCCCTCGTGTGGAAGGCCGCCGAGCGCGAGAACTTCGTCACCGACGTGCAGAAGATGCGCCGCCGCGTCATCGAGAACATCCCCGCCGCCGAGATCGACCGCGAACTCAAGCTCGCCCCCGGAGGCCTGCGGGACGTCGAATTCGCCGTCCAGCTCCTGCAGTTGGTGCACGGCCGCGCCGACACCTCGCTGCGCAGCGGCACCACCCTCGTCGCCCTGGAGGCCCTCGCCGCCGGCGGCTACGTCGGCCGCGAGGACGCCGGCCGCCTCGACGACGCCTACCGCTTCCTGCGCACGATGGAACACCGCATCCAGCTCTACCGGTTGCGCCGCACCCACCTCGTCCCCGTCGAACAGGCCGACCAGCGCCGCCTCGGCCGCTCGATGGGCCTGCGCACCGACCCGGTGACCGAGCTGAACCGCGAGTGGAAGCGGCACGCCACCGTCGTACGACGCCTGCACGAGAAGCTCTTCTACCGCCCGCTGCTCGATGCGGTCGCCCAACTCGCCCCCGGCGAGACCAGGTTGAGCCCCGAGGCGGCCCGCGAACGGCTGGTCGCCCTCGGCTACGTCGACCCGGCCGCCGCCCTGCGCCACCTGGAGGCCCTCGCCTCCGGCGTCACCCGCAAGGCCGCCATCCAACGCACCCTGCTGCCCGTCCTGTTGGGCTGGTTCGCGGACTCCGCCGACCCGGACGCGGGCCTCCTCAACTTCCGCAAGGTGTCCGACGCGCTCGGCAAGACCCCTTGGTATCTACGGCTGTTGAGGGACGAGGGCGCCGCCGCCGAGAACCTCGCCCGCGTCCTGTCGGCCGGCCGGCTCGCCCCCGACCTGCTCATGCGCGCCCCCGAAGCGGTCGCCCTGCTCGGTGACGGCGACGGCGGCAGTGGCCTCGAACCCCGCAATCGCGCGCACCTGGACCAGGAGATACTCGCCGCGGTCGGCCGCGCCGACGGCGCCGTCCAGGCGGTCACCTTCGCCCGCGGCGTCCGCCGCCGCGAACTCTTCCGTACGGCCGCCTTCGACATCGTCGGCTCCTACGGCACCGAGACCCAGCCCGTCGAGGCGGACCAGGGCGCTCTCGTCGACCGGGTCGGCGGCGCCATCTCCGACCTCACCGCCGCGACCCTCGCCGGCACGCTGCGCGCCGTCGTCCGCGAAGGCTGGGGCGACACCCTGCCCACCCGCTTCGCCGTCATCGGCATGGGCCGCTTCGGCGGCCACGAACTGGGCTACGGCTCCGACGCGGACGTCCTGTTCGTGCACGAACCCCGCGAGGGCGTCGCCGAGCGGGAGGCCTCCGAGGCCGCCAACAAGGTCGTCTCCGAGATGCGGCGGCTGCTCCAGGTCGCCAGCTCGGATCCGCCGCTGCTCATCGACGCGGATCTCCGGCCGGAGGGCAAATCGGGGCCGCTCGTACGGTCGTTGAAGTCCTACGAGGCGTACTACCGCCGGTGGTCCTTGGTGTGGGAGTCCCAGGCGCTGCTGCGGGCCGAACCCGTCGCCGGGGACGGCGATCTGGGCCGGCGGTTCATCGAGCTGATCGACCCACTCCGGTACCCGGCGGAGGGCCTCGGCGACGACGCCGTACGGGAGATCCGGCGGCTCAAGGCCCGTATGGAGTCCGAGCGGCTGCCCCGCGGGGCCGACCCGACCCTGCACACCAAGCTGGGGCGTGGAGGGCTCTCCGACGTCGAGTGGACCGTGCAGCTGATGCAGCTTCAACACGGGTGGGCCGAGCCGGGGTTGCGTACCACCCGTACGCGAGCGGCCCTCGCGGCGGCTTGCGCGGCCGAGCTCATCTCCGCCGAGGACGCGGAGACCTTGGACGAGGCGTGGGTGCTGGCCACGCGAGTCCGTAACGCGGTGATGCTGGTCCGGGGGCGAGCGGGAGACACGTTCCCTTCCGACCCACGCGAACTGGCCGCCGTGGGGCGGTACTTGGGGTATGGACCTGGGCACGTGGGAGACATGCTGGACGACTATCGGCGGACTACTCGGCTGGCTCGGGGTGTCGTGGATGTTCTGTTCTACGGGGCTTGACGGGCGGGAAGTGGGCGGCGCAGCCCATCTCGACGACCTGGAGTAAGAGGTCACGTCCGTGGGTCCCGGACCCTGTGCCGACCGCGGAGGCCGTGACCCCCGATGCGCTCGTACGCCCCGTACGCCCCCCGAAGCCGCTGCGAACGATCCGCGGGCCGTCCGCAAGGCCGCCCCACCACAACCGCCCCTGGAGGCGTTCCTGAGGGCCCTGAGGAACGCGGGGACCGGCAGCACCCCCTAGGGGCGCGGGGAACTGCGCGACCAGCCACAACGGCGCAGCACCCGAAAAACGACCCGACCGAGCAGTCAGGCCTTCGTGGGCAACCAGGAGCCGTCCGCACCCCGTACCGCCACCGTCCGCGGCAAGGCATACGGAAACGCGCCGTACCAGAGCCGTGAGACCAGGAAGCCGAACGTCAGGCACAGCATGCCCCCCACCGCGTCGAGCCAGAAGTGGTTGGCCGTGGAGACGATCACCATCAGGGTCAGGGTCGGGTACAGCAGCCCCAGGATCCGCACCCAGGGAAGTTTCGCCAGCGCGAAGATCGTCAGCCCGCACCACAGGGACCACCCGATGTGCATGGACGGCATCGCGGCGTACTGGTTCGACATGTGCTTCAGATCGCCGGACGCCATCGACCCCCAGGTCTGGTGGACCATGACCGTGTCGACGAAGTGGCTGCCGTTCATGAGCCGCGGCGGCGCCAGCGGGAAGAAGTAGTACCCGACCAGGGCCACGGCCGTCGTGGCGAAGAGGACGAGCCGGGTCGCCGCGTACCGCCCCGGATGGCTGCGGTACAGCCACACCAGGACACCGAGCGTCACCACGAAGTGCAGTGTGGCGTAGTAGTAGTTCATCCCGACGATCAGCCAAGTCACCGAGTTCACGGCGTGGTTGACCGACTGCTCGACGGCGATGCCGAGATCGTTCTCGACGCGCCAGATCCAGTCGGCGTTGCGCAGCGCCTCGGAGCGCTGCTCCGGCACCGCGTTGCGGATCTGTGAGTACGTCCAGTAACTCACCGCGATCAGCAGGATCTCGAACCACAGCCGGGGCCGGCGCGGAGTCCGCAACCGGCGCAGAAAACCCTGCCCCGCGGCGTCCGCGACGGGGCTCGGAACGGCGTCTTCACGGCCTTCCAATGTCGTCACGGTGGTCTCACCCATAGACACAAAGTCTGCCAGAAAAGGCTTCCGCGACCGATCATCCCTTGGTCGGGTCCGGCTCGCATGTTCTACGACGGGAAGAGTCCCCGGACTCCTACCAGCGCACGGGACACCGCCATGTTTTTCTCCCCCTCAGGGACGATTCCGGTCCCCAGGGGCCGAAGCCGTCGACCCGCGCACCACCAGTTCCGGCATGAACACGAACTCGCTGTGCGGGGCAGGCGTCCCGCCGATCTCCTCCAGCAACGTACGCACCGCGGCCTGACCCATCGCGGGCACCGGCTTGCGGATCGTCGTCAGCGGCGGGTCGGTGAACGCGATCAGCGGCGAGTCGTCGAAGCCGACCACCGACACGTCCTTGGGCACGTCGAGCCCCCGCTGCCGGGCCGCGCGTATCGCACCGAGCGCCATCATGTCGCTCGCGCACACCACGGCCGTGCAGTCGCGGTCGATCAGCGCGGCCGCCGCGGCCTGTCCGCCCTCCAGCGTGTACAGCGAGTGCTGCACGAGCCGGGTCTCCACGTCCTCGGCGGTCAGGGCCAGTTGGTCCTGCATCGCGCGGACGAAGCCCTCGATCTTGCGTTGTACGGGTACGAACCGCTTCGGCCCCAGGGCCAGTCCGATGTTCGTGTGCCCGAGCGAGACGAGGTGGGTGACCGCGAGGGTCATCGCGGCGCGGTCGTCGGGGGAGATGAACGGCGCCTGCACCTTCGGCGAGAAGCCGTCCACGAGCACGAACGGCACGCCCTGCGCCCGGAGTTGCTCGTAGCGCTGCATGTCCGCGGAGGTGTCCGCGTGCAGACCGGAGACGAAGATGATGCCGGCCACCCCGCGGTCGACGAGCATCTCGGTCAACTCGTCCTCGGTGGAACCGCCCGGGGTCTGGGTGGCGAGCACCGGGGTGTAGCCCTGCCGGGTCAGCGCCTGCCCGATGACCTGCGCCAGGGCGGGGAATATCGGGTTCTCCAACTCCGGTGTTATCAGGCCCACCAGGCCCTCGCTGCGCTGCCGCAGCCGTACCGGACGTTCGTAGCCGAGTACGTCGAGGGCGGCGAGGACGGACTGACGGGTGGTGGCGGCGACGCCAGGCTTGCCGTTGAGGACGCGGCTGACGGTCGCTTCGCTCACCCCCGCCTGGGCGGCGATGTCGGCAAGCCGTGTGGTCACGGGAGTGGACTGTACCGGCCGTCGGCGCGCTGCGGGTTGCTGCGTCATCGCGATCCCTCGTGTTCTGGTCGGCGTACGGCATGCGGCAAGAGCTTGCAGAGTCTTGCACAAGTGTCCCCTTGCCCGCTCAGCCGCACCAGCCATGGGTTTCAGGGGGATCGAGGAGAGGTCACGGGACAGTAACTCTCGGTCCGTCTTGCAGTTTTTTGCAGCAAGGACTTTCGCAACGCTTACATCGCTGTTACGTTCGGCGACGCCCGGCGGCCGCGAAGGCGCAGCCGGTGAGTCGCAGGGGCGGCGGACGGGCCCGCCCCCTGCATCACACGGGCTTTCACCCTCAAGGAGAACTCATGCGGCGTGGCATAGCGGCCACCGCGCTGGTGGCGTCCCTCGCCCTCGCGGCGACGGCCTGCGGCGGCAGTGACAGTGACAGCGGCAAGTCGGACGGGCCGGTCACCATCACCTGGTGGGACACCTCCAACGCCACCAATGAGGCGCCCACGTACAAGGCCCTGGTCGCCAAGTTCCAGGCGGCCAACAAGAACATCAAGGTCAAGTACGTCAACGTGCCCTTCGACCAGGCGCAGAACAAGTTCGACACCGCCGCCGGCTCCAAGGGCGCCCCGGACGTGCTGCGTTCGGAGGTCGGCTGGACCCCCGCCTTCGCGAAGAAGGGCTACTTCCTGCCGCTCGACGGCACCGAAGCCCTCGCGGACCAGGCGAAGTTCAAGTCGAACCTGATCACGCAGGCCCAGTACGAGGGCAAGACCTACGGCGTGCCGCTGGTCACCGACACCCTCGCGCTCGTCTACAACAAGGCCCTCTTCAAGCAGGCCGGCATCACCCAACCGCCCGCCACCTGGGACGAGTTGAAGGCCGACGCGGCGAAGGTCAAGGCCAAGGCGAAGGTCGACGGCTACTGGGGCTCCACCCAGGCCTACTACGCGCAGACCTTCCTCTACGGCGAGGGCACCGACACCGTCGACGCCTCCGCGAAGAAGATCACCGTGGACTCCGCCGCCGCGAAGAAGGCCTACGGCACCTGGCTGAGCCTCTTCTCCGGCACCGGCCTGCACAAGGCCGACACCACCGCGGACGCCTACGCCCACATCCAGGACGCGTTCGTCAACGGCAAGGTCGCCGCGATCATCCAGGGCCCGTGGGAGATCACGAACTTCTACAAGGGCTCGGCGTTCACGGACAAGTCGAACCTCGGCATCGCCACGATCCCGGCCGGCTCCACCGGCAAGTCCGGTGCCCCGACCGGCGGTCACAACCTCTCGGTCTACGCCGGCTCGGACTCCGCGCACCAGAAGGCGGCCCTGAAGTTCGTCAACTTCATGACCTCCGCGGCCTCCCAGTCGACGATCGCGCTGAAGAACTCGACCCTGCCGACCCGCGACGACGCCTACACCGCCGCCGTGAAGTCCGACCCGGGCATCGCCGGCTTCCAGGGCGTCCTCGGCGCTGCCCAGCCGCGCCCGGCGCTCGCCGAATACAGCTCCCTGTGGGGCCCGTTGGACACCGAGCTGCCCAAGGTCGCCGGGGGCAAGGAGTCCCTCGACAAGGGTCTGAGCAACGCCGAGCTGGCGATCGCCAAGCTGGTCCCGGACTTCAGCAAGTAGCCCCGCACGGCCGTCGGATCCGCAGTAACAGCCTGGGGGACGGATCCGACGGCCATCGGCCCGCGCTGCCGTAGTCCTCGAACCCGCCGTGCCCGCTTGAACTTCCAGAAGGTGTCGAACGAACCATGACAGTCGCCATCGACCGCGCGACCGGCAAGCGCCACGGTGACCGCGCACCCCGGCCCGGACCGGGCCAACGACTCAAGTACGGCTACCAGAAGCACTGGTACGCGTACGCGATGATCATCCCCGTGGTCGTCGTGCTCGGCGTCCTCGTGCTCTACCCCCTGGTGTACGGCCTCTACCTGACGCTCACCGACGCCAACAGCCTCAACACCGCGCGCACGATCGGCGTCAACCACATCGACGCCACCTACAAGTTCATCGGGCTCGACAACTACAAGGACATCCTGTTCGGCCCGACGTCGTACGACCGCTTCTGGTCGCACTTCATCTGGACGATCGTCTGGACCGCGCTCTGCGTCGCCCTCCACTACACGGTGGGCCTCGCGCTCGCCCTCCTGCTCAACCAGAAGCTGCGCGCCCGCACCTTCTACCGGCTGATCCTGATCCTGCCGTGGGCCGTCCCCACCTTCGTGACGGTCTTCGGCTGGCGCTTCATGCTCGCCGACGGCGGCATCATCAACTCCGCGCTGCACAGCCTGCATCTGCCCCAGCCCGACTGGCTGGAGAGCACGTTCTGGCAGCGGTTCGCCGCCATCATGGTCAACACCTGGTGCGGTGTGCCGTTCATGATGGTCTCCCTGCTCGGCGGCCTGCAGTCCATCGACACCTCGCTCTACGAGGCCGCCGAGATGGACGGCGCGACCCCCTGGCAGCGCTTCCGCTACGTCACCCTGCCGGGCCTGAGGTCGGTCAGCTCCACCGTCGTCCTTCTCGGCGTGATCTGGACCTTCAACCAGTTCGCCGTGATCTTCCTGCTGTTCGGCAACACCGCACCCGACGCGCAGATCCTCGTCACCTGGTCGTACTTCCTCGGCTTCGGCCAACAGCCGCGCGAATTCGCCCAGTCGGCCGCCTACGGCATCCTGCTGCTGGCCATCCTGATCGTCTTCACCTCCTTCTACCGCCGCTGGCTGAACCGCAATGACCAACAGCTCGCGATCTGAGGCAGGAGTCCCCATGAGCACCACGACACCACCGCAACGGACCCGCCGACGGGGCGAGTTGAGCCGCTCCGGCACCCTCGCCTCGCACGGCGTCCTGATCGTCGCGAGCCTGATCGCGCTCTTCCCGATCGCCTGGCTGGTCTTCCTCTCGCTCGGCCCGGACTCGGACGACTATCTCCACCCGGCCGGCATCTGGAAGAAGATGACGTTCGGCAACTACTCGTTCGTGCTCCAGCACACCGAGTTCTTCGACTGGTTGAAGAGTTCGCTGATCGTCTCGCTGGGCACCACGGTCATCGGTGTCACGATCGCCGCGACCACCGGATACGCCGTCTCGCGCATGCGGTTCCCCGGGTACCGGAAGTTCATGTGGGTGCTGCTGGTCACCCAGATGTTCCCGATAGCGGTACTCATCGTGCCGATGTACCAGATTCTGGCCGATCTGCAGCTCATCGACAGCTACCTTGGTCTCATCCTCGTCTACTGCTCAACGGCGGTGCCGTATTGCGCCTGGCTGCTCAAGGGCTACTTCGACACGATCCCGTTCGAGATCGACGAGGCGGGACGCGTCGACGGGCTCAACCCGTTCGGCACGTTCGCGCGCCTGATCCTGCCGCTCGCCAAGCCGGGCCTCGCGGTCGCCGCGTTCTACAGCTTCCTCACGGCCTTCGGCGAGGTCGCCTTCGCCTCGACGTTCATGCTGTCCGACACCAAGTACACCTTCGCGGTCGGACTGCAGACCTTCGTCAGCGAACACGACGCGCAACGCAACCTGATGGCGGCGACAGCGGTACTGATCGCGATACCCGTGGCCGCGTTCTTCTACCTGGTACAGAAAAACCTGGTCACCGGCCTGACAGCAGGCGGCACCAAGGGCTAGAAGCGCCCATGACTGTGGCGCCCCCAAAGGGGCGCGGGGAACTGCGCGCCCAGCCCCCACTCAGCCGCACCACAATCTCGAGGCGGCCATGACGTCCATCCGACCCCGCTGACGCCATGGCCGCCTCGTCTCCAACCACCCCCGCCCAGAACCCCGTCACGCACCAAGGACGCCATGACCCAGCAGCACTCCGTCATCGCCCCGGCACAGACCCCCGCCAAGGCCCAGCGCAGCGACCGGCGCGGCGACTGGTGGAGAGACGCCGTGATCTACCAGGTCTACCCCCGCAGCTTCGCCGACAGCAACGGCGACGGCATGGGCGACCTGGAAGGCGTACGCGCCCGACTCCCGTACCTGCGCGACCTCGGCATCGACGCCGTCTGGCTCAGCCCGTTCTACGCCTCCCCGCAGGCGGACGCCGGCTACGACGTCGCCGACTACCGCGCCGTGGACCCGATGTTCGGCAACCTGCTCGACGCCGACGCGCTGATCCGCGACGCCCACGGCCTCGGCCTGCGCATCATCGTGGACCTGGTCCCCAACCACTCCTCGGACCAGCACGAGTGGTTCAAGCGGGCGTTGAGGGAGGGCCCCGGCTCACCGCTGCGGGAGCGCTACCACTTCCGCCCCGGCAAGGGCGAGCACGGCGAACTCCCGCCCAACGACTGGGAGTCCATCTTCGGCGGCCCGGCCTGGACCCGGGTCACCGAACCGGACGGCTCGGCGGGGGAGTGGTATCTGCACCTCTTCGCCCCCGAGCAGCCCGACTTCAACTGGGAACACCCCGCGGTCGGCGACGAGTTCCGCTCGATCCTCCGCTTCTGGCTGGACATCGGCGTCGACGGCTTCCGCATCGACGTGGCCCACGGCCTGGTGAAGGCGGAGGGCCTGCCCGACCTCGGCTCGCACGACCAGCTCAAACTGCTGGGCAACGATGTCATGCCGTTCTTCGACCAGGACGGCGTCCACGACGTCTACCGCCAGTGGCGCACGGTCCTCGACGAGTACGCGGGCGAGCGCATCTTCGTGGCGGAGGCATGGACGCCGACGGTGGAGCGGACGGCCAACTACGTCCGCCCGGACGAACTCCACCAGGCCTTCAACTTCCAGTACTTGTCGACGGATTGGGACGCCGAGGAGCTGCGTACGGTCGTCGACCGCACCCTGGAGGCCATGCGCCCGGTCGGCGCCCCCGCCACCTGGGTCCTCTCCAACCACGACGTCACCCGGCACGCCACCCGCTTCGCCAACCCGCCCGGCCTCGGCACCCAGATCCGCACCGCCGGAGACCGCGAGCTGGGCCTGCGCCGGGCCCGCGCCGCGACCCTGCTGATGCTGGCGCTGCCCGGCTCGGCGTACGTCTACCAGGGCGAGGAGCTCGGCCTGCCCGACGTCGTCGACCTCCCGGACGAAGTCCGCCAGGACCCCGCCTACTTCAGGGGCGCCGGCCAGGACGGCTTCCGGGACGGGTGCCGGGTGCCGATCCCGTGGACGCGTGACGGATCGTCATACGGCTTCGGCAGCGCGGGCAGTTGGCTGCCGCAGCCGGACGGCTGGGGTGAGCTGAGCATCGAGGCGCAGACCGGGACGCCCGGTTCGACGCTGGAGCTGTACCGGTCCGCGCTCGCCGCCCGCCGCACGCAGCCGGACCTCGGCGCGGGCGACTCCGTGGAGTGGCTGCGGGCGCCCGAGGGCGTACTCGCCTTCCGGCGCGGGGAGTTCGTGTGTGTCGCGAACACGAGCGGGGAGTCGGTGACGACCTCGGCGTACGGCCGTCTCCTGCTCGCCAGCGGTGAGGTGACCGAGGCGGACGGCGAGGCGAAGCTGCCCGCCGACACGACGGTGTGGTGGACCACCACCCCGTAACTGCCGCTCCGCCACGGGAAGTTCTTGCAGCAACTTCACACGGCCCGCTGCCCTTTTGGGCGGCGGGCCCTTAACATCTGGGCGACCGCAAGGTTTCCACGGTCTTTCAGCAAGAACCTTCAAGGACCTTCAACGGAGAAGGAACCCCCACATGGCCAACAGCAGATCACTTGCAGGTGCCTTCGCCCTCGCCGCCGCGACGGCCCTCCTGGTGCCCGGCACCGCGCACGCCTCCCCGCCCGGCTCCAAGGACGTCACCGCCGTCCTCTTCGAGTGGAACTTCGCCTCGGTCGCGAAGGAGTGCACCAACACCCTCGGCCCGGCAGGCTACGGCTACGTCCAGGTCTCCCCGCCCGCCGAGCACATACAGGGCTCGCAGTGGTGGACGTCGTACCAGCCGGTGAGCTACAAGATCGCCGGGCGGCTCGGCGACGCGACCGCGTTCAAGAACATGATCAGTACGTGTCACGCGGCCGGTGTGAAGGTCGTCGTCGACACGGTCATCAACCACATGTCGGCGGGCAGCGGCACCGGCACCGGCGGCTCGTCGTACACGAAGTACAACTACCCCGGCCTGTACTCCTCGTACGACATGGACGACTGCACGGCGACGGTCAGCGACTACACCAACCGCGCCAACGTCCAGAACTGCGAACTGGTCGGGCTCGCCGACCTGGACACCGGCGAGGAGTACGTCCGCGCCACGATCGCCGGCTACATGAACAGCCTCCTCGGCTACGGCGCCGACGGCTTCCGCATCGACGCGGCCAAGCACATCCCGGCGACCGACCTCGCGAACATCAAGTCCCGCCTGACGAACCCCTCCGCGTACTGGAAGCAGGAGGTCATCTACGGCGCGGGCGAGGCCGTCCAGCCCACCGAGTACACCGGCAACGGCGACGTCCAGGAGTTCCGCTACGCCTACGACCTCAAGCGGGTCTTCAACAACGAGAACCTCGCCTACCTGAAGAACTACGGCGAGGGCTGGGGGTACATGAGCAGCTCGGTCGCGGCGGTCTTCGTGGACAACCACGACACCGAGCGCAACGGCTCGACCCTCAACTACAAGGACGGCGCGAACTACACGCTGGCCAACGTCTTCATGCTCGCCTACCCGTACGGCGCCCCGGACATCAACTCCGGCTACGAGTGGTCGGACGCGGACGCGGGACCGCCCAACAACGGTGCGGTGACGGCCTGTTGGCAGGACGGCTGGAAGTGCCAGCACGCCTGGCCCGAGATCAAGTCCATGGTCGCCTTCCGCAACGCGACCCGCGGCCAGTCCCTCACCAACTGGTGGGACGACGGCAACGACGCGATCGCCTTCGGCCGCGGCAGCAAGGGCTACGTCGCCATCAACCACGAGACGTCGTCGCTGACGCAGACGTACCAGACCTCGATGTCGGCGGGCACGTACTGCAACGTCCAGAACAACACCTCGGTGACCGTGAACTCCAGCGGCCAGTTCACGGCGACCCTGGGCTCGAACACGGCGCTGGCGATCTACGCGGGCAAGTCGAGCTGCTGATCGGCGAGTTGGGCGGCGGCGGTGCGAGGGGACGCACCGCCGCCGCCCGGCCCCCAAGAGGTCAGGGGGTGACGGTGATGTGCTTCGCCATGGCCGTCACGGAGAGGTCGCCGTGGTCGACCCACTGGGGGAGGGCCAGCGTCTTGTGCTGGGTGGAGGCGGGCGGGGTGATCTCCAGGTAGCCGGCGTGGACCGCGCCCGAGGTGCCGGTGTTGGCGTGGGTCCAGGCGACGACGGCCTCGGCGCTCTCGCCGTCCTTGAGGGTGAGGGTCTTCTTGCCCGGGTCGTGCGCGTACCAGGTGTTGCCCCACGTGGTGTGGGTCGTCAGCTTCTTGTGCGCGGAGTTCTCCAGGCCCAGGCCCGGGTAGCCGCGCAGCGCGCAGGTCTTGCCGCTGAGGTTGCGCAGCCGGATGACGACACCCTCGTGGTTCATCCCCCCGGCGAGCTGCTGACCGTAGGTGGCCTTCAGTGCGGCGGCCGAGCAGGTCGGCGTCGCCTTCGCGGTGGCCGTACCGCTGGAGGTCGCGGCGTTCGCGGTCCCCGCCAGGCCCGCGAGCCCGAGGCCGACGACGGCCCCCAGGCCGATGATCGTGCGCCCCACCCTGCGGTCCGCGCGGCGCCCCTGCTTGGTGGTGGCGGCCTGGTCGGTGGTGTTCTGGACTTCGTTCACGGTCATGATCCCCACTCCTGCTCCGCGGGCCGTGGTCTGCGGCCCGCACCGTCCTTCTGTGCCGTACACAAGGTTCGATGCATGCCACAGCGGTTTTGTTCGCGGAAGAGGCGGAAGAATTTTCCCGCCATCGTCTGCTGAAAGTTCTTTCCGCGCCTTTCACGACTCTTGCTGCAACCCTTGCGTCGGCGATACGGTCTCGCCGGGGTCGGACCCGAACTGAGCCGTAATCGCAAGGAGTTCACGCCTGTGATACCGAGATGGCCGGCGCCCCGCACGCGCCGCACCGAGCGACGGAGAAGGGCCACGGGCGTCATCGTCGCAGCGCTCCTCGCGGCCTTCGTCCAACCCCTCGCCGCCCACGCGGCCGCCCCGCCCGCACCCCCGTCGGATGCCAAGCTGGCCGCGACGCCCGCCCGGCACGACGACACCCGCGAGCAGTTCTACTTCGTGATGCCGGACCGGTTCGCGAACGGCGACACCTCCAACGACCAGGGAGGGCTGACCGGTTCACGCCTCAGCACCGGCTACGACCCCACCGACAAGGGCTTCTACCAGGGCGGCGACCTCAAGGGCCTGACGAAGAAGCTCGACTACATCAAGGGCCTCGGCACCACCGCCATCTGGATGGCCCCGATCTTCAAGAACCAGCCCGTGCAGGGGACCGGTGCCGAAGCGTCCGCCGGCTACCACGGTTACTGGATCACGGACTTCACCCAGGTCGACCCGCACTTCGGCACCAACAAGGACCTCGCGACCCTCATCTCCAAGGCCCACGCCAAGGGCATGAAGGTCTTCTTCGACGTCATCACCAACCACACCGCCGACGTCGTCGACTACGAGGGCAAGTCCTACGACTACCTCTCCAAGGGCGCCTTCCCGTACCTCACCAAGGACGGGCAGCCCTTCGACGACGCCGACTACGCGGACGGCAGGAAGACGTCCCCCAAGGTCACCACGTCCTCGTTCCCGAAGACCCCGACCGTCCCCGCCGGCAAGGCGAACGCGAAGGTCCCGGCCTGGCTCAACGACCCGACGATGTACCACAATCGGGGCGACTCGACCTACGTCGGCGAGAACGCCACCTACGGCGACTTCTCCGGCCTGGACGACCTGTGGACCGAACGTCCCGAGGTCGTCAGCGGCATGGAGAAGATCTACGAGAAGTGGGTCCGCGACTTCGACGTCGACGGCTTCCGCATCGACACCGTGAAACACGTCGACATGGACTTCTGGACCCAGTGGGCCACCGCCCTCGACACCTACGCGGCGCAGCACGGCCGGAAGAACTTCTTCATGTTCGGCGAGGTCTACTCCGCCGACACGTCCGTCACCTCGCCGTACGTCACCCAGGGCCGCCTGCACGCCACCCTCGACTTCCCCTTCCAGGACGCGGCCCGCGCCTACGCCTCCCAGGGCGGCAGCGCGCAGAAGCTCGCGAGCGTCTTCGGCGACGACTACAAGTACACGACCGACAAGGCGAACGCCTACGAGCAGGTCACCTTCCTCGGCAACCACGACATGGGCCGCATCGGCTACTTCCTCGATCAGGACAACCCGAAGGCCACCGACGCCCAACTCCTCGCCAAGGACCGGCTCGCCAACGAGCTGATGTTCCTCAGCCGCGGCAACCCCGTCGTCTACTACGGCGACGAACAGGGCTTCACCGGCTCCGGCGGCGACAAGGACGCCCGCCAGCCGATGTTCGCGTCGAAGATCGCCGACTATCTCGACGACGACGAGATCGGCACCGACCGCACGGCCGCGAGCGACTCCTACGACTCGACAGCCCCGCTCTACAAGCAGATTGCCGCTCTCTCGAAGCTTCGCAAGGACAACCCGGCCCTCACCGACGGCGTGCAGACCGAGCGCTACGCGGCCGACGGCGCCGGTGTCTACGCCTTCACCCGCACCGCCAGGAACGACGAGTACGTCGTGGCCCTCAACAACGCCGACACGGCGAGGACGGTGACCTTCGCGACCGGTTCGCCGGACATGAAGTACCGGGGGATCTACGGCACTTCGGCCACCGCGACGAGCGGCGCCGACAACAAGGTGACCGTCACCGTGCCCGCCGGTGCCGCGATGGTCCTCAAGGCGGCCGGTGCCCTCGCCAAGCCCGTCACCAAGCCCACGATCACCCTCAAGGCCCCGGACACGGGCGCCACCGGCACCGTCGAACTGAGCGCCGACGTCACCGGCGGTCAGCTCGACCGGGTCGTCTTCGCCGCCCAGACCGGCAACGGCAGATGGCAGACCCTGGGGTCGGCCGACCACGCCCCGTACAAGGTCACGCAGGCGATCGGCAAGGACGTACCGGCCGGAACAGCCCTGCGCTACAAGGCGGTTGTGGTCGACTCGACCGGCCGCACCGCGAGCGCAACGGCCGCCTCCACCACCGGCACCCCGCCCGCCGAAGCGGTCCCCACCGCCTCCTCGCGCGACTACGCGATCGTCCACTACAAGCGCGCCGACGGCGACTACGCCGACTGGGGCCTGTACGCCTGGGGCGACCTCGCCGACGGCGAGGCGACGACCTGGCCCGCGAGCCATCCCTTCGTCGGCCGGGACGCCTACGGCGCCTTCGCCTACGTCAAGTTGAAGCCCGGGGCGACGAACGTCAGCTTCCTGGTGATCGACAAGGACGGAGACAAGGACGTCTCCGCCGACCGTTCGATCGACGTCACGCAGACCGGCGAGGTCTGGATCGAGCAGGGCAAGGAGGCCGTACAGACGCAGCGGCCCGACTACCCGGCGCAGGACACCACCAAGGCCGTCATCCACTACCACCGCACCGACGGCGACTACTCCGGCTGGGGGCTGCACGTCTGGACGGGTGCCGCGAACCCCACGGACTGGTCGAGCCCGCTCCAGCCGGTGAAGACCGACGCGTACGGCGCCGTCTTCGAGGTACCGCTCAGCTCCGATGCCACCAGCCTCAGTTACATCCTGCACAAGGGCGACGAGAAGGACCTCCCCACCGACCAGTCGCTCGACCTCAAGACCAACGGCAACGAGGTGTGGCTGTTGAGCGGCCAGGAGAAGTACCTCCTGCCGCAGCCCGCCGGGAGTGCGGCCGCCCTCGACCTGACCACCTCCAAGGCGGTCTGGATCGACCGGAACACGGTCGCCTGGAACGGCTCCGACGCCGCCGCCTCCACCCAGCTCGTGTACTCCCACGACGGCTCGATCGCCGCGAAGGACGGCACGCTGACGAGCGACGACGAGCGCTGGCTGCGGCTGTCCAGGACCACGCTCACCGACGCCCAGAAGGCCAAGTTCCCTTACCTGAAGGACTACGCGGCCTGGTCCGTCGACCCGCGTGACCGGGGCCGGGTGAAGGAGGCCCTGGAGGGTCAGCTCGTCGCCTCCCAACGGGCCGTGAACGGGGCTGTGTTGGCCGCGACTGGCGTGCAGATCGCCGGCGTACTCGACGACGTCTACGGCTCCGCGACCAAGGCCGACCTCGGCCCGACCTTCCACAACGGCCGTCCCACGCTGGCCGTCTGGGCGCCGACCGCGCAGAGCGTGTCCCTCGACCTCGACGGCTCGCTCAAGAAGATGACCCGGAACGCCAGCACCGGCGTCTGGTCCGTCACCGGTCCCGCCTCCTGGAAGAACAAGCCGTACCGGTACGTCGTGAAGGTGTGGGCGCCGACCGTGCGGAAGGTCGTCACCAACGAGGTCACCGACCCCTACTCGGTCGCCCTCACCACCGACTCGAAGCAGAGCCTCGTCGTCGACCTCGCGGACAAGTCCCTTGCCCCGAGCGGCTGGTCGGGCCTGAAGAAGCCGAAGGCGGTGCCGCTGAAGGACGCGGAGATCCAGGAGCTGCACATCCGCGACTTCTCCGTCGCGGACACCACGGTCCCCGTGAAGGACCGGGGGACCTACCTCGCCTTCACGGACAGGAACAGCGACGGCTCCAAGCACCTGCGGCAGTTGGCCGGGTCCGGGACGTCGTACGTGCATCTGCTGCCCGCCTTCGACATCGCGACCATCCCCGAGAAGAAGTCCGATCAGTCCACCACCGACTGCGACCTCGCCTCCTACGCCGCCGACTCGGAGCAGCAGCAGGCGTGCGTGGCGGCCACAGCCGCGAAGGACGCCTACAACTGGGGTTATGACCCCTACCACTTCACGGTTCCGGAGGGTTCGTACGCGACCGACCCGGACGGCACCGGTCGTACCGTCGAGTTCCGCAAGATGGTCAAGTCGCTGAACGAGGACGGCCTGCGGGTCGTCATGGACGTGGTCTACAACCACACGGCGGCCAGCGGTCAAGCGGACACCTCGGTGCTCGACCGGATCGTGCCGGGCTACTACCAGCGGCTGTTGGCCGACGGCAGCGTCGCGAACTCCACCTGCTGTGCCAACACGGCCACCGAGAACGCCATGATGGGCAAGCTCGTCGTCGACTCCGTGGTCACCTGGGCCAAGGAGTACAAGGTCGACGGCTTCCGCTTCGACCTCATGGGGCACCAGCCGAAGGCCAACATCCTCGCCGTGCGCAAGGCGCTCGACGCGCTGACCCTCGCGAAGGACGGCGTCGACGGCAAGAAGATCATCATGTACGGCGAGGGCTGGAACTTCGGCGAGGTCGCCGACGACGCCCGCTTCGTGCAGGCCACCCAGAAGAACATGGCCGGCACGGGCATCGCGACCTTCTCCGACCGGGCCCGTGACGCCGTACGCGGCGGCAGCCCCTTCGACGACGACCCGGGCATCCAGGGCTTCGCCTCCGGGCTCTACACCGACCCCAACTCGTCCACCGCGAACGGCACTTCGGCCGAGCAGAAGGCCCGCCTCCTGCACTACCAGGACCTCATCAAGGTCGGCCTGAGCGGCAACCTCGCGAAGTACCGCTTCACCGACACCGACGGGAAGGACGTCACCGGCGCCGAGATCGACTACAACGGCGCCCCCGCCGGCTACGCGGACGCGCCGGGCGACGCCCTCGCCTACGCCGACGCGCACGACAACGAGTCGCTGTTCGACGCCCTCACCTACAAGCTGCCCGCGACGACGAGTGCCGCCGACCGGGCCCGGATGCAGGTCCTCGCGATGGCCACGGCCACCCTGTCGCAGGGGCCGTCGCTCTCGCAGGCCGGGACCGACCTGCTGCGCTCCAAGTCCCTGGACCGCAACTCCTTCGACAGCGGGGACTGGTTCAACGCGATCCACTGGAACTGCGCCGACGGCAACGGCTTCGGCCGTGGCCTGCCGACGGCCGCCGACAACGCGTCCAAGTGGCCGTACGCGAAGGGTCTGTTGACGTCCGTGAAGGTCGGCTGCGGGCAGATCGACGGGGCCTCGGCCGCGTACCAGGAGCTGCTGAGGATCCGTACGACCGAGCCCGTCTTCTCGCTCGGTACGGCCGCGCAGGTGCAGTCGGAGATGTCCTTCCCGCTGTCCGGTAAGGACGAGACGCCCGGGGTGATCACCATGGAACTCGGGAATCTCGTGGTCGTGTTCAACGCGACGCCGACCGAACAGGACCAGCGCGTCGGAGCGCTGGCCGGAACCGGCTACCGTCTGCACCCGGTGCAGGCGGGAGGTGCCGACGCCACCGTGAAGGCGGCCTCGTACACGAAGGGGACGGGTACCTTCGCCGTTCCGGGTCGCACTGTGGCGGTATTCACCCGGACACCCTGAAAGCGCATTACCGTAGTGGGGCAGGCTGTGGTCACCGGCCTGCCCCACCGGTGTGTCAAAGGGCCAGGTCTGAATAATGGACGTCAACGGCAAACTGACGCACGCGACCGTGCTGGTCGTCGACGACGAGCCGGCGAGCCGGTTCGCGGTCGAGAGCGTGCTGAGCCGTGCCGGGCATCGGGTCCTGGCGGTCGGCAGCGGCGCCGAGGCGCTCGCCGAAGTCGATGTGCGGCTGCGTAAGGGAAACCTCCCGGACGTGGCGCTGATCGACGTGCACCTGCCGGACATGAGCGGCTTCGAACTGTGCGGGCTGCTCAAGGAGCGGCCGCGGATGGCGGGCCTGCCGGTCGTGCACGTCTCCGCGCTCGCCGCACCGCCGAGCAACCGCTGCCAGGCGCTCGACGCGGGCGACGAGGCCTTCCTGACCGTGCCCGCGGAGCCCGAGGAGATCGAGGCGGCCGTCCGGTCCGCGGTGCGCGCCGCCCAGCTGCGGGCCGACGACCAGGCGCTCGTCAAACGGCTGACCCTGCTGTCCGAGATGATCGTCACCATCCAGGCGGCGCGCTCCCTCCAGGAACTCGTCGACGTCGCCGCCGACGGCACCGCACGGCTCACCGGCACCCCGGCCGCCGTGTTCGTCCTCGACCGGGACGACCAGCTCTACCGCGGCCTGCCCCGCGACCGCACCGCCGTGGCACTGCCGGGCGAGGACGCCGACCGGGCCGTCGCCCGGCTGCTGCGCAGGCTCTCCCAGGGCCAGTCCGGGGTGCAGATCACCACCGTGCCCGCGCCGCTGTGGCCCACCGGGTTCTTCCGGCCCGGTGTGGAGCACGACGCCCGGCTCGCGCTCGTCCTCACCCAGGAGGGCCGGGCCCCCGTCTGCCTCGCCGCCCCCACCCGCGGACTGCGCCGGGTCGGCCCCGAGGCCGGCGCGCTGCTCGCCCAGCTCGCCCAGGCCACCGCGCTCGCCGCCGAGCCGCTCCTCATGTACCAGGTCGAGCGGCACGTCGCCCTCACCCTCCAGCGCAGCTTCCTGCCCAAGCCGGACCGGCTGCCCGAACTCCCGGGCGTGAGCGTCGTGGTGCGGTACGTGCCCGCGTCCCTGGACACCGAGATCGGCGGCGACTTCTACGCCGTCCTGAAGGTCGGCTCGCGTGTGCTCTTCGCCGTCGGTGACGTCGTCGGGCACTCGCTGGAGGCGGCCACCGTGATGGTCGAGATACGGCACGCCCTGCGCGCCTACTGTGTCGACGAGAGCGACCCGAGCGTCCTCGCCGAGCGGCTGGACCGGATGCTCCAGCACTACCACCTGGAGACCACGGCCACCGTCTGCCTGGTCCTCGTCGACCCGGACACCGGGCGCACCCTCATCTCCAACGCGGGGCACATCCCGCCGCTGATCATCCGGGACAGCGGCAGCGCGGACTACGCCAAGGCGTCGGGCCCGCTGCTCGGCGTGGGCCTGCCCCATCCGCCGCCCACCGAGCTGTTCCTCGAACCCTCCGACCGGCTGCTGATGATCACCGACGGCCTCATCGAGACCCGCGGCACCGACCTGTCCGCCTCGATGGACCAGCTCCGCGCGGCGGCCTCCGGCGCCCTGCCCGGCCTGGACGCGCTGTGCGACACCCTGCTCGACTGCTTCGGCGTCGACCGGGACGACGACATCGCGATGCTGGCGCTACGGCTGGGGTGAGCCCGCGGGCGGCTAGGGTGAGCCCGTTGTTGGCTGAGAAACAGGAGCGCCTGATGCCGCAGATCACCGTCGACCACTCCCACACGATCTCCTTCGACCAGGACGGTTTCGCCCGTGCGCTGCACCAGGCGGTGGTCGAGATCGCCGCGGCGAAGCCGGAGGCGTGCAAGACGCAGTTCCGCCCGAGCGAGTACACCGCCTTCGGGTACGAGGGTCTCGACGAGCTGGGCCACACCGTCGTCCACGTCACCCTCGGACTGCTCGCCGGGCGCAGCGAGGAGACCAAGGCCAAGCTGACCGAGAAGGTCCTTGAACTGCTCCGCGAGTACATCGACGAGGACGGCTCCGTGCTGCACGCCTCGGCCGAGGTACGCGAACTGGACGCGTCCTACCGGAAGTTCGAGCGCTAGACCCTGTCCTGCGGCTGCTAGGACGCGAGCGCGATCAGCCGGACGACGAGGTCGCTGAACGGCCCGTCGCCCGGCTCGTGCCGGAGCGACTCACGCAGCAGCCCGCTGAGTTCCTCGTCGTAGGCCGCGCTGACCGCCGCCAACGCCCCGAAGTCGTGCACGAGTTGGCGTTCCAGCTCGGCACGCGGGATGCGCCGGCCGTCCAGCCAGATCAGGGCCGTCGACTCGACGAGCGAGATCCACGACCGGATCATCAGCTCCAGCCGCGCGGGCGGGTCCTGGACCTTCATATGGGACAGGATCTGGAGATACGCGGCCTGCCGCACCCCGTCGACCAACGCGTTGGTGGTGGACGAACCCACCGCGGGACCGCCGCGCATCAGTGCCGCGAAACCCGGCCCGTGGTCGTCCACGAAGTCGAAGAACCGGGCCATCACCCGCAGCAGCCGTGATCCCAGCGAGCCCTCCTCGGCGACCACGAACCGCCCGGCCAGATCGTCCGAGGCGCGCTGCAACGCGGCCTCGTACAAGCTGAGTTTGCCGGGAAAGTAGTGGTAGACCAGCGGCCGGGAAATGCCCGCGGCCGCGGCTATCTCGTCGATGGAGACCTCGTCGGGCGAGCGATGGCTGAAGAGGTCGAGAGCGACGCCGATCAACTGCTGCCGCCGTTCCTCGACTCCCATCCTGCGGCGAACCCCGGTACTCATGCGAACACCTTACCGATCGGAACCGGACCTCAACGGCCCGGTCCGCCCAAGGTCGTTCACATGTCCAGCACGATGCGCTCACCGCGGGCCCTGGATACACAGATCAGCATCGAGTCATCACGCTCCGCGTCCGTCAGCAGCTCGTCCCGGTGCTCCACCTCCCCTTCCACGACGCGCTGTTGGCAGGTTCCGCAGAACCCCTGTTCGCAGGAGTAGAGCGTGTCGGGCAGCTCCGCCCGGACGGCGGCCAGCACCGTGGAGTCGGCGGGCACGGTCAACGTCCGCCCGCTGCGCCGGAGTTCGACCTCGAAGGCCGTGTCCCCGCGCGTTCCGCCGCCCAACTGGGTCCGGGGCGCGAACCGTTCGAGCCGCACGTCCGGGAACCGCTCCGCCACGGCCGCCATCAATCCCTCGGGCCCGCAGCAGTAGACGACGGCACCCTCGGGCAACTCCGCCAGCAACGCGTCCAGTTCGGGCCGCCGTCCGCTCACGACGGTGACCCGGTCCGCGCCGAACTCCGCCAACTCGTCGAGGAACGGCATGGAGTCGGACGTACGGCCCGCGTACACCAGCCGCCAGTCGGCGCCCTCGGGCAGCGCCCGCAGCATCGGCAGCACCGGGGTGATCCCGATCCCGCCGACGACGAAGACGTACGACGGCGCCTCGATCAGCGGGAACCGATTGCGCGGCCCCCGGACCTCCAACTCCGCGCCCTCCCAGACCTGTTCATGCACCTCGCGCGACCCGCCCCGGCCGTCCTCCACCAGCCGCGTGGCGACCGTGTACGACGAGGTGTCCGCCGGGTCCCCGCACAGCGAGTACTGCCGCACCAGCCCCGAGGGCAGCACCAGATCAATGTGCGCCCCGGGCTCCCAGCGCGGCAAGTCCGCACCTTCCAGGCGCAGTTGTACGACGCCCTCGGCGACCGTCTCCCGCGCGGCGACCCGGAGCCGCAGTGCCCGGGTGCGCGGCCGGCCGGAGATCGGCGGGTCGAGCGCGGGCAGCGGCCACAGCGGCGAGGCCCGCACCCGGCGCCGCAGCGCGCGGCGGGTCAGCAGGGCGGCACCGGCCAGGACGGCGACGGTGAGCGGCTTCGGCACTACTCCGCCCTCTTCTCGGCGGCCACCGCCGCGGGCGAGGACGCGAGGTAGGCGACGGCCTGCTCGGTGCTGCCCTCCTGGGAGGGGTGGTAGGCGCGGCTCAGGTAGCGGGGTATGGACCTGAGCATGTCGCCGGTGGCGGGCAGGGTGCCGCGCTTCCCGGCGACGTAGAAGTCCTTGAAGCTCACATGGGCGTCGACGAGGGTCGGGTCGTTCGCCATGAAGAAGCGGGAGCCGCGCTGCCACAGGAACATCAGGGCGGCGAACGCGGTCGCCCAGGTGCGGGCGCGCCGCCGGTAGCCGCCGTCGACGTGCATGAAGAGGTCGAAGGCGACGGAGCGGTGCTCGACCTCCTCGGCGCCGTGCCAGCGCAGCAGGTCCAGCATGGTCGGATCGGCGCCGCGCCGGTCCAGCTCCTCGGCGTTCAGCACCCAGTTGCCGAGGAACGCGGTGTAGTGCTCGATCGCCGCGATGATCGCGACCCGCTCCAGCAGCCACCACCTGCGGGCCCTGCCCGGCGGCAGGGTGCGGTCGCCGAGCAGCTTCTCGAAGAACCAGTCGACCTGCGCGGTGTACGGCGTCGGGTCGAGGCCCAGCTCCCTGAGGTGGGGGAGGACCTCGTCGTGGGCCTGGGAGTGCATCGCCTCCTGGCCGATGAACCCGATCACGTCCTCGCGCAGCCGGTCGTCCCGGATGAGGGGCAGCACCTGCTTGTAGACGTGCACGAACCACCGCTCACCGGCGGGCAGCAGCAGGTGCAGCACGTTGATCGTGTGCGTGGTGAAGGGGTCGCCGGGCACCCAGTGCAGTGGGGTGCCCTCCCAGGAGAAGGACACCTTTCGGGCCTTGAGCGGCGTGTTAGACATGGCGTCAATGTACTGACGGGTAAGTCCCTGGGGAAGCCTTGTGCGGGGACTTGTTGACGTGAATGTCAGCTAGGGCCGGTTTCTTTGGGTGCGGGTCCGTCGTGGCTGGTCGCGCAGTTCCCCGCGCCCCTTTGGGCGCGGGACCTCGCCCGGCACTCAATCCGCCCTCCCGAGAACCGCTCAGCGCAGGCCGGTGATGGTGCTGCCGTCGTCCAGGGTGCCCTTCAGCTCGGCCTGGACACCTTGCTCGGTCCTCACCGCCAGCAGACCACCCCGCGCCGAGCCGTTGACCCCGCCCGTCGCGCTGACCGCCTCCGTGCCCTTGCTGCCCGCCGCCAGCAGGAACCAGTTGCCCGCCGCCGACTTCCACAGGACCCCGGCCAGCACATGCGGGTCACGCGCGCCGCACGCCGAGACGTCCTGCGCCTTCGCCGCGACCGCGCCGTACGTCCCGCCCGGCGTGCGGAACTGCGCCAGCACCCGCTCGCCGTCACCCCGCCAGGTCTCCGCCCGCGTGCACACCCACTCCGCCGCGCCGCTCGCGTCGGGCAGCGGCTGCTGGGCGTACTGCCAGGAGTTCACCGACCGCACGCCCAGCGAGCGCATCGCGCCGAGGGAGCAGGCGTACGGCGCCCAGGCGTGCTGCGCCGCCGAGCCCGACACCTCGTGGACCGAGCCGGGGCGGCCCGAGGTGAGGTGCGCCGGGACGAGTTCGCCGAGGTCGCTCACCAGCCGGGTGCCGGTGTCGTCGGTCAGCTGGAGCACGTTCCACGACGTGCACGCGCCGGTCGCCGTCGCGGGGCTGGCCAGCGGCGAGGTGATCCCGTCGGTGATCGTCATCGGCAGCGCGCCGGCGTTCGGCTTCTGCAGGTCCCGCTCGGCCGCCTTCTTCACCCAAGGGGCCGTCAGATAGCGGACGTTGCCGTCGGCGCGGTCCAGGACCACCGCGTCCGCCTCGGCCCCGGTCGCGCCGTCGACCCGCGCGAAGTCCAGCGCGGCGCCCTTGGTGCCGTCCTTCGGCTCGGCGTAGCGGGCGATGCGCAGACCGTCGTAGAGGATCACCACGCGCGCGTTGTCCACCGTCCCCGCGTACAGGAGCTGGGGTGGTCCGGCCGGGCCGCCGGAGGGGGTGCCGGGGGTGGCCGAGACCTGGACGGACTCGCCGGGGCGGGCCCAGACGGCGAGGGCGCGGCGCAGCAGCGCGGTGTTGCCGGTGAGGTCGCCGCGGGCGGGCCAGACGGAGAAGTCCTCGCGCGCGGAGGACTCCCACGCGGTGGGCGCGATTCTCGTCAACTTGCCTGGGTTCAGGGCCGCTTCGGCCGCCGGGTTCTCCGCGTACGCGGGTGCGGCGGCGCCGTCCGGGCCCCAGCCGCCGCCGGGCAGCGCGAGCAGCGCGCCGCACACGGCGACGGCCGCGGCGGCGGCGAGGGCGGCCTTGCCGTGCTGGCGGCGGCGCATCAGGTCGGTGGGCCGGGCGTGCAGCGAACAGGGGTCGAACTCGGGGGAGTCGAGGAGGTCGTACCGCGCGGGCGCCTCGTCGGCCTCGCGCAGCGCCGCGTCCACCCTGTCGACCCCGGCCGCCGCGAGCACCCTGCGGACGTCACCGTCGGGCAGCTGCTCGAGACCGCGCAGCACGTACGCCGCGCGGGCCGGGCCGGAGAGCGCCGACAGCCGCTGGTCCAGGGCGAGTTCGTCGGCGCCGCCCGAGCGCGGGAAGAGCCGCAGACCCCGCACCTGGGGGAGCAGCGGCGGGAGTTGGGAGCGCTTGGGCAGTGCGCGGAACGACAGCGGCAGGCCCGCCTCCAGGGCCGTACGCACCACCTGGAGGCGGACGAAGGCGTAGCCCGGGTCGCCGTCGCGGCCCTCCCCCACCCTCGAATTCGCTCGGGCGGGGGGACCCCCATTCTGGGCCGGGATCACGGACGCGGACGCGCGGCCCCGGGGCAGGGCGCGCTGGGTGAGGGCGTGCGCGGTCAGGACGCGCCGGTTGCGGCCGAGGCTCGGGGGGAGCACCAGATAGGCGAGCCGGACGAGCCGTGGATAGTGCTCGACGAGCGCGGCCTCGGCCTGTTCGACATCGACGACCGGGTCGGTGGGTGAAGCTGCGGGGCGCTTGGCGACATCCTGTGACTGCACGTTCAGCAAAACGAGCGAATGGTGAGTTGGTCACCGCCGCCCGGACGACTCAGGCCTCGGGGTCGACCAGCGCGCGTGCGTAGTTCGCCATCGACCGCTGGTAGCGCGGCAGATGGGGCGCGAGGGCGCCCAGCACGAGGGAGAGGCCCTCGCGGTCGCGGCCGAGGCTGGACAGACACAGGGCGAGGCACGCGCGGACCGCGTCGTCCAACTCGTCCGAGGGGCCGTCGAGTTCGGGCGTGAGCAGCTTGACGCCCTCCTCCGCCCGCCCGATGTTCCGCAGGGAGCTGGAGAGTTGGATCTTCGCCCGGCGTCCCTTGTAGCCGCTGACGTCGCTGAGCCCGCCGCCGAGGGCCTCCCGGTACAACGGGGCGGCCTGGTCGGAATGCCCGGTCGAGTCCCAGGCGCAGGCCTGCTCGAACGGTCGTAGCGGGCTGCCGTCCGGGAGTTCGGCGACGAGGGCGTCGATCACGGCCCGGAACTCCGCGGCCCGCTCCTCCGGATAGTCGTCGAAGGTCGCCCAGGCGGCGGTCACCCGGTCTTCCCAGTCCTGATCCACGTCGTGATCCATGGGCGTCACCTTCGCACACGGGTCCGGACGATGACCATGGATTTGAGCGCGGGGAGCCTCCGGCCCGTATCGGATGAGACGGCCCCTCGCCGGGGCGCGTCGCGGCATGCTTTTGTTGACCGGACGACCGGAGGAACGACAGATGAGGTTGACCCGACCGATGCTCGCGGTGGCCGGCGCCGCGGCGGCGCTGGCGCTGGTGGGGTGCGGTGCCGACACCAAGGCCGCGACCGTGCCGCCGGAGGCCTCCGGCAGCCTGGAGAGCCTGGCCGCCAAGGTGAAGTGCACACCCGACATCCAGACCGACGCCGACGAACTCCGCCAGGCCATCTGCAAGATGAGCTACGGCAAGTTCGTCCTCGCGACCTTCGCCACCGACCGCGGTCAGCGCGAGTGGATCAACGACGCGAAGGACTACGGCGGTTTCTACCTCGTGGGCCGCAAGTGGGTCGTCGTGGGCACCGACGCGATCGTCAAGAAGCTGCAGAAGACGCTCGGGGGCAACGAGGAGATCGGCACCGACCACTCCAAGCACACCAGCTGAAGCGGCCGCGGACCAGGAAGGACACGAAAGCGGGCGGTGGGAGAAACCCACCGCCCGCTTCGTATTACTGGGTCCTACTGGCAGTTCTTGCCGGAGTTGACGCAGTTGGCGATCTTCGCCGCCAGGTTGTTCTTGGTGACGCTGATGAAGTCGTCGTGGTCGGTCGACGGCTTGTGCAGCTGCTCCGGGAATCCGTCCACCGCGTAGGCGTTCTTCACGGTGCCGTCCGCCTGGATGGTGGGAGGCGTGATCTTGTAGACCAGGCGCATCGTCAGCTGCGGGATGGCCTTGAAGCCGTTCCCGCAGACACCGCTCGCCGGGTCCGCGAAGGCCACGTGCGTACGGTGGTTGGCGCTGTCGATGTTGACGCCGTCCCAGCAGCTCTGGAACGCGAAGGTGCGGACCACGTTGCTGCCCTTCGGGCAGATCGGGTACTGCTCCGTCAGCTGGACCTTGTTCTCGAAGCCGGTGCAGCTCCAGTGCGCGTTGGCGTTCGCCAGACCGTTGGTGAGCGTCTTGGCGTCACCGGTGATGATGCGCAGGAACTGCGGCATCGCGACGACCTTGCTGGCCGGCGAACCGACGTACTTGATCTGCGCGGACTGCGCGGTCAGGATCTTGCCGACGTTGCCTTCCTGGCCACCGCCGAGCGCGTTCTGGTCGAACTCCTTCGTGCCGTCCTGCACACGCACGACCGGCCAGTAGTACGACGAGAGGTCACTCTGGTTCTGGCAGCTGGAGGGGGCGGCCAGCAGCGAGTCGTTCGTGGAGAACGCGTTGACCTTCTGGTTGCCGACGTAGTCGTGGGTGTGGTGCGCGCCGTTGTTCACGCCGGGCGCCACGATCACGTTGTCGGTGTTGTGGTTCTTGTTCGCGTTGACACCGCACCTGGTGGTGAACGAACCGGTCGAAGCCTGGCCGCTGTTCTGCGGCTTCGCCAGCACGTTGTTCGCCACCTTCGTGATGTCCACGAAGTCTGCCGCCGTCGGGCCGTTGCCGCCCTGGCCGCCGTTGTTGGCGGGCGGCGCGGAAGCACTGGCACTGGCGCTCGGAGCGGCGGTGTTCTGGCCGCCGCCGTTGTTCTGACCGCCGCCGTTGTTCTTGCCGCCCCCGTTGCCCCGACCGCCGCCGCGACCAGCCGTGGTGGTGTTGGAGGCGTTCTGCGTGGTGCAGGCGGCGAGCTGCTTCAGCGCGGTCGCGTTGACGGAGCCGCCCACTCGCTGGATGTCGATGCGAATGCGGTCGATCGTCGCGGCCCGCTTCTCCTTGAGGGGGCCGACGATCGCGTTCTGCACGAAGCTCGCGT
This sequence comes from Streptomyces sp. NBC_00252, assembly GCF_036187565.1. Lineage (NCBI taxonomy): Bacteria > Bacillati > Actinomycetota > Actinomycetes > Kitasatosporales > Streptomycetaceae > Streptomyces > Streptomyces sp. NBC_00252. The sequence continues at coordinate 7,188,651 of NZ_CP108087.1, forward strand.
CATTCGCCTGGGCCTGACGCGTCGACGCGAGCCGGGCGTAGGCCTCGGTGATCTGCTTGTCGAGGTTCGCCAGTTCGAGGGCGACACCCCGACGAGCCTTCTGCGGCACGTTCGTCAGCTGCTGGCCGACGTCCGGGCAGGCGATCGTCGCGACCTGAGCCGAGGCGGCCGCGGCCTTGGTCTCGTTCTGGCCCGACGAGTTGGACTCGTGCGCCGAAGCGTTCATCTGCGCCCAGAGCAGCCCGCCCCCACCGAGCACTAGGGCAGCCGATGCGGCAATGGCCTTGGTGGCCAGCGGCGTACGGCGTTTACGATCATTGCGTCCCATGGAACTCCTCTGACTTCCTTGCGGGGCAGCGAGGCGCCCGACAGGAGTGAAGCGGCGCCCATTGATACGCAGGAGGTCCCAGGAGTGTTCAGCAAGCTCAGAAACTGATGAGAGATTCTTGGGTACGTCCCCTCCCAACTGCCCTTTAAACACCAGCAGTTGTGATCGACTCACAGGTAGTGCTCAGCGGCCCTGATCCAAATAGGCCAATACCGCCAGCACGCGGCGATTGTCGTCGTCCGAGACTTCTAGTCCCAGTTTGGCGAAAATATTGGACGTGTGCTTCCCGATCGCCCGCTCCGTGACGACGAGTTGTCCGGCGATCGCCGCGTTCGACCGTCCCTGCGCCATCAGTTCCAGCACTTCGACCTCCCGTGGCGTCAACCGCCCCAGCGGCCGGTCGTCGGCCGCCCGCCGCGCCAGCAACTGCTGGATGACCTGCGGATCCATCACCGTCCCACCCCCTGCCACCCTCTTCACGGCATCCACGAACTGCTCGGCGTCGAACACCCGGTCCTTCAGCAGATAGCCCACCCCGCCGGTCCCGTCGGCGAGCAACTCCCGTGCGTACAACTGCTCCACGTGCTGCGACAGCACCAGCACCGGCAGCCCCGGCCGCTCCCGCCGCGCCCGCAACGCGCACTGCAGCCCCTCGTCGGTGTGCGTGGGCGGCAGCCGTACGTCGACGACGGCCACGTCGGGCGCCAACTCGGCCAGCGCCCTGGTGAGTTCGGGCCCGGTCTCCACCGCGGCGGCGATCTCGAAGTCGTAGGCCTCCAACAGCCGCACCAGTCCGTCGCGCAGCAGGAACAGGTCTTCGGCTAGGACAACACGCACGGAATCTCCATGGTCACCATGGTGGGACCGCCCGCGGGGCTGCTGACGGCCAGGACGCCGTCGAATGTACCCAGTCGCCGCTCGACCCCGGAGAGCCCCGACCCCGCCCCGATCACGGCACCACCTGTGCCGTTGTCGGTCACGGAGATCCGCAACGCCCCCTCCGCGTACCGCAGATCGACCCAGATCCGATCGGCACCGGAGTGCTTGACGGCATTGGTGAGCACCTCACTGACGGCGAAATAGGCGGCCGACTCGACCGGCGCGTCCGCCCGCCCACCTCCCAGCTCCGCACCCACCTCCGTCGGCACCGGCATCCGCAGCGCCAACGCCCGTACGGCATCGGCGAGTCCGCGCTCCGCCAGCACCGGCGGATGAATCCCGCGCACCAGATCCCGCAACTCGCCCAACGCCTCGGCGGACGACTGCCGGGCCCGGGCCAGCAGCTCCCTCGCCTTCGCGGGGTTCTTCTCCATCAGCGCCTCGATCGTCCCGAGATCCATCCCCATGGCGACCAGCCGGGCCTGTGCCCCGTCATGCAGATCCCGCTCGATGCGCCGCAGCTCGGCAGCCGAGGAGTCCACCGCGTCCCGCCGCGTCTCGGTCAAGACCCTTACCCGCTCGGCGAGTTCACCCGATCCCGGAGCGAGCACGGCACGCGTCAGCAGAAAGTGGAAGCGCAGCAGCGCAGGCGTGAGGAAGTAGGAGGCGACAAGAATCCCGACTCCCAGGAGCCCCGCGAGCAGCGCACTGCCCTGCCCGCTCACCGGCACGAACCCGTACCACCACCCGACATACGTCCCGTCCGTGAACACCCGCCACAGCCCGAACGCCAACGCGAAGCCCTCCAGCGGGTAGAAGACCAGGACGGCGGGCAGCAACGCGGTCACGAACCCGGCGATCATGTCGACCGGCAGCCACCGCAGATCCCGCCAGGTGGCGGGGTCGCCGAGCATCCGGAGAGTCCGCGTCCAGGGCATCGCCCCGTCCGGCACCGCCCGATAGGCGGCCGGAATCCGCACCCCGCACCACTCCGCCGCGAACACCCGCCGCCGGTCCGCTTGCACCCGCACACCGGCCAGCACCCAGGGCGTGGTGATCAGCCCGACCCCCGCCGGAATCAACGCGAGAGACACCACCACGAGCACGAAGAGCGCGAGCGACCCCCCGAGCGAGACAACCGCGAGCCCAAGCCCCCGCGCCCCGTCGACCACCACACTCCGGACCCGCTCACGGTTCATCTCCATGACCCCAGTCTCACCGAGCGAAGTACCTGGGGCACGGGGCCGGGCCCCCATGAAGGGGGTGTTGCTGTCCCCACCTGTTTTTGGGGGCGCGGGGAACTGCGCGACCAGCCCCCACGCACCCGCGGACGACGAACTACGACTCCACGGAAACCCCGAGCACCTTCGCCTCCACAGCAGGGTCAAGCCCCACCACCGGCCGATCGGCCCGCTGCGGCGCCACCCCACCCACCCCCTGCAGCCACTCCCACGTATCACGGACGGTGTCCTCGACAGCCCGACACCTCAACCCCGCCCCCACCGCCGAAGAAACATCCGCCGAGTGCAACGCGTCATACTCGTCACTCCCCGCCGGCACCCACACCGGCAACTGGGTCCACGGCTCGATCCCGGCCCCGAGCACAACCTCCGCCGAGGTCCACCGCAGCGAAACCCCCGCCCCACCCGCAACCCGCACACACGCGTCCAGCAAAGACCCCATCGTCGCGTGCCCCTGAGGCGAGATGACGTTGTACGCCCCGCTCAACTCCCGCTCCACAGCACCGAGCAACCACTCCGCGAGATCCCGCACATCCACGTACTGCAGCGCCAACTCCCGCGGCCCCGGCGCCAACACGGGCCCACCCCGGGCAACCCGCCCCAGCCACCACGGCAGCCGCCCGATGTTCTCGTACGGCCCGAGGATGAGCCCGGCCCGAGCGAACACGGACCGCTCCGCCCCGAACGCCCCGAGCGCGGCCAGCTCCCCGCCCCGCTTGTCCCGCGCGTAGTCGGTCCTGTCGGCGTCGGGGGAGGCACCCTCGACGACGGGCGCGTCCTCGCCGTACCCCGGGGGCGGAGCCCACGCGTACACGGAGCAGCTCGACACGTACACGTACCGCCCCACCCGGTCGGCGAGCAGCCGCGCCGCGTCGTCGACGGCCCGCGGCGCCGCCGACCAGGTGTCGACGACCGCATCCCACTCCCCGGAGGCCAACGCGGCGAGCCCGCCGGGCGCGGTGCGGTCACCCCGCAACGCCCTTACCCCGGCCGGGGGTTCGTGCCGCCCCCGGTTGAGGACGGTCACCTCCCAGCCCCGCCCGAGGGCCGCCTCCACGACGGCCCGCCCCACGAACTCCGTCCCGCCCAGCACCAGAAGTCTCATACCGACGACTCTGCCCGCGGGGCCTCCGGAAGGGAACGCCGATCTGCCGTCAGCAGACGGTCAGCGCGCGGTCGGCGGCGTGTACTTGTACCCCACCCGGCGCACGGTCTGGATCGCCTTGCGGTGCTCGACGCCCAGCTTGCGGCGCAGCCGCGCGATGTGGACGTCGACGGTACGGCCGTCGCCCACATGCCCGTAGCCCCACACCGTGGTGACCAGCTGGTCGCGGGTGTGCACCCGGTTGGGATGCGCGACGAGATGCGCGAGGAGCTCGAACTCCAGGTAGGTCAGGTCGAGTTCCTCGCCGTTCAGCTGCGCGGTGCGCTGCACGGTGTCGATCCGGACGAGGGGCTCGGCCTCGGCGGGGAGGACCGGGGCGACCGGGGCGCTCCGCACGAGGTGCGGGCTGTCGGCCGGGATGAGGACGAGGTACCCGACCATCGGCGGCTGCCCCGGAAGCGTGGGCAGCGTGTGCGGCGGCGCGGGCAGCCAGGTGGCCCCCGGGGGCAGGAACTCCGCGACGTCGATCACCTCGTCCCGGTCCACGGCGCGCAGATGATGCCGTGGCGCGTTCGGAGCGGTCGGGGTGTGGGTGTCGAGCGTGGCGGAGGACAGAGAACGGATGATCGCCATGAGAGGTCAGCTTTCGCGCGAGAGGTTCGTCAAGGGGACGTACGTCGAGTCGCGCAGGCCGGAGGCCGAGGGTGGTTCGGCTTTAGAGGGCCGGCGCGTTCATCGCGCGACAACACACCCGGTCGAAGTCATGGTGCTGACGGGAAGGCCAGAACGGCTCGAGGTCATGGCGACCCGTCGCGCTGCATTTCTGGTAGCCGGCCATGAGCCCATTGAAGCAGACACAGCCCCGGGACAGGACCCTCCTCTCACAGCTTGGACGCTTCCTTGGCGTGAAGTGGACGCCCGGACCCTCAGCCCACCAGCCGTCGGCGCCAGGTCAGCGGTCCGACGTCGATCGCCCTGTCCGGATCGCCGTCCCAGTCCGCGGACAGCCCGGCACTCCGGAGCGCGGCCAGCACCTCGTGCCCGACGGCGGCGGTGGTCTCGGCCGAGCCGTCGAACCCGCCGTAGTGCAGCGCCAGGCCGTGTCCCTCGGCGGCCTGCTCGGTGACCTGGTCGTGGAAGAAGACGAACCCGCGGGCGCCTTCCCGCTCGGCGCCTATCTCCGCGAGGCCGCAGCCCCGGCAGCAGCCGAAGTTCTCCCGGGCGGTGATGCCGCTCGCGTCCAGCGCCTCGAAGGCTTCGCTGAGCAGCTCGGGCTCGGTGACGCCCTCCCACTCCGCCTGCTCGGCCACCCGCTCCACCCACAGCCGGTCCACCAGCCGTGCGGCCTGCGCACGCGACACCGGCCGCTCGTCGCCCTTCACCAGATAGTCCTCGGCGATCTCGGTCAGCGTCCGCCGGTCGTCGTAGCCGCAGCGCAGCCGGACCCGGATCCGCTCCTCGACCCTCTCGCGCACCTCGTCCGGCAGCTCGGGAACCTCCTCCCGGGGGCCCAGGTCCACCGGCTCCCACGCGACCCCCGCGTCCCACCCGGCCGTCTCCCGCGCCCAGCCGGTCAGCAACTCGGCCGCCCTGTCCGCGCCGTCGACGTTCGTACCGTAGAACTCGGCCTCGCTCAGCCGGTGTTCGAGCCGGAAGTCCCCGCCCTCCTCGTGCCACACCTGCGCGAACACGTCCGGGAGGTCCGGTATCCGCTGCACGACCAGGAAACGGTCGCCCGCGCCGCCGATCCGTGCCACCAGCTCCCGCAGCCCGGCCGCCGAAATGCGGCTGTGCGTCTGCCTGTTCTCCGTCTCGACCTTGATGCCGAGACCCCCGTCGATCTTCATGCCCCCACGATGGCACGCGCCACTGACAACGCCACCGACACCGCCTGCGGCAACGCCGAAGGGCGCCCACCGTCACGGTGGGCGCCCTGCTCGCGAGTGCGGGGTGGATCAGACCTGGCCGGCCTTCTCCAGGGCGGAGCAGCAGGTGTCGACGATGAGGCGCGTCACGAGGTACGGGTCCACGTTGGCGTTCGGACGGCGGTCCTCGATGTAGCCCTTGCCGTCCTTCTCGACCTGCCACGGGATACGGACCGAGGCGCCGCGGTTGGAGACGCCGTAGGAGTACTCGTTCCACGGGGCGGTCTCGTGCAGGCCCGTCAGGCGGTCGTCGATGCCGGCGCCGTAGTGCTTGACGTGGTCGAGGGGCTTGGAGCCCTCGCCGAGGGACTCGCACGCGGTGATGATCGCGTCGTAGCCCTCGCGCATGGCCTTGGTGGAGAAGTTGGTGTGCGCGCCCGCGCCGTTCCAGTCGCCCTTGACCGGCTTGGGGTCGAGGGTCGCGGAGATGCCGAAGTCCTCGGCGGTGCGGTAGAGCAGCCAGCGGGCGATCCACAGGTGGTCGGAGACCTCCAGCGGGGAGACCGGGCCGACCTGGAACTCCCACTGGCCGGGCATGACCTCGGCGTTGATGCCGGAGATCGCGAGACCGGCCTTGAGGCAGTTGTCCAGGTGGGCCTCGACGATCTCGCGGCCGAAGATCTCGTCGGCGCCGACACCGCAGTAGTAGCCGCCCTGGGGCGCGGGGAAGCCGCCCTCGGGGAAGCCCAGCGGACGGGCGCCGTCGAAGAAGGTGTACTCCTGCTCGATGCCGAAGATCGGCTCCTGCGCGGCGAACTTCTCGGAGACCTCGGCGAGCGCGGCACGCGTGTTGGACTCGTGCGGCGTCATGTCGATCTCGAGGACCTCGCACATGACGAGGATGTCGTCGCCGCCGCGGATCGGGTCCGGGAAGCTGGCGACCGGCTTGAGCACGCGGTCCGAGGAGTGCCCCTCGGCCTGGTTCGTGGACGACCCGTCGAAGCCCCAGATCGGCAGCTCGGCGCCCTTCGCGTCGTCCGCGAGAATCTTCGTCTTCGAACGCAGCTTGGCCGTCGGCTGGGTGCCGTCGATCCAGATGTACTCAGCCTTGAAGGTCACGGGCCACATCCTTCGGGGTGGGTCTTTCGGTCGCACTCGCGGTGCTGCGGCGCAGCGGCACTGGGGCGCCACGATTCATGCCGGGCAGCCTGTCAACAGGCGATTTCCCGATCATTGCCCGAGTGTGAACCCCGTGTTACCTGGTGGTGCTGTGGCGCGATTCACGCGACCCGCGCACGGCACCCCCGGGAGACCGCCGTGAACCCGCTGTTCGCACTCGCAGACGGACGCGGCCGACCGGCTCGTATGCGATGGGGTTAGCCCTCGGCGGCGGCCTCGCGCACCCCGCCAAGGAAACCCCGGATCGCGGCCAACTCCCGTTCGTCGTAGCCCTGGAGCAGTCCTACGGCACTCTCGATGAGCGGACCGAAGAAGGCCTGCCCGAGGGCGACCGCCCGTTGGTCCACCTCGACGACGACCTTGCGCCGGTCCCCCTCGCTCCGCACCCGGCGCACCTGCCCGGCCCGCTCCAGCCGGTCGACCAGGGCGGTGGTCCCCGCCGAGTTGAGCCCGAGGGCGCCGCCGAGCCGCCCGGCTGTCATCTCCGTACCGGCCCGGGCCGCGTCCATGAGGGCGATCAGGGCGCGTACGTCGGTGGGGTGCATACCGTTCTGGTTCGCGAACCGGGCGCTGTGCAGGCCGAGTTCGACCGCCACGGCACGCAGCAGATGGACGATCTCCATCTCCGGCCCGGGGTCCGCCTTCTGGTTCGGCACGGCCGCCTCCGACTATCATCTCGCTCACCGAGTATCTCGTTCAGCGAGATAATAAGGGGAGTGGGTGACCATGGGAATCCGCAGCCCGTACGACAGGGACCGCTTCGAGTCCGCGTACGACAAGGTCATGACGAAGTGGCCGGCCGGGCGGGAAGCGGTGCTCGTCCCGACCCCGTTCGGGGAGACCTACGTGAACGTCTGCGGGCCCGTCGACGGCCGCCCGCTCGTGCTGCTGCCCGGCGGCGGGGGAGCGACCTCCGCGTCCTGGTACGCCCAGACCGCTCAACTCGCCCGCACCCACCGCCTCTACGCCCCCGACCTGATCGGCGCCCCGGGCCGCAGCGTCCCCGCGGCCGGCCGCCGCCCGCGCACGGTGGCCGACCTGGTGACCTGGCTGGACGCGGTGCTCGACGGACTCCGGGCACCGGTCGTGGACCTCGGCGGGCACTCGTACGGCGGCTGGATCGCGCTGCACTACGCACTGCGCGCGCCCGGCCGGGTACGCCGTCTGTTCCTCCTCGACCCGACCCAGTGCTTCGCCGGGTTCGAGACGGCGTACCTGCTGCACGCACTGCCGATGCTGCTGCGGCCCACTCCGCGCCGCGTCCGTACGTTCCTGGAGTGGGAGACCGGGGGAGCGGCGCTCGACCCCGACTGGCTGCGCCTCCAGGAGGCGGGCGCGGGGTTCCCGTCCGCGCGGCCGGTGACCGGACCGCGCCCGGCGCCCGAGGCACTGCGCGGGCTGAACGCGTCGGTCCTGCTGCTTCTGGCCGGAAGCAGCAGGACCCATGACACGCACCTGGTGGCGGCCCGGGCGGGCGGACTGCTGCCGCGCGTCGAGACGGACATCCTCCCGGACGTCTCGCATCACGCGCTGCCGCATGCCGCGCCGGAGCGACTGGGCCGACACCTCACCGGTTTTCTCGGATCGTGAAGCGTCACCCCACCTTCTGGATCAGCGCACGGCGGATGAGGAACTTGCCGGGCTCACGGACCTGTTCGAAAGCCGCGTTGTTCAGCAGGACGCAGCTTCCGGAGACCGAAGTGACCTTCACCGTCGTGGACTTGTTGTTGTCCAGGTTGGTGACCTTCAGCGTGGTGCCGGCCGGGAACTGGTTGCTGGACGCGGCGGGCGCACCGGCCTCGCCGGAGAGCGTGACGGTCGAGCCGTTGCAGACCTGGCTGCCCGCGGCGGCGTTGCCGGCCCCGTTGTTGCCCGCCGCCGGAGGGGTCGCGGCCGGCGGGGTCGCGGCCGGAGGGGTCGCGACCGAGGTGGCGGGGGAGCCCGCGGGAGCCGACTGCGCCGGCTGCGTGGCCTGGGAGTCCTGAGCCGACTCCCCAACCGCACAACCCGACGCCTTCTGCTGCACCTTGATCTGCGCGATGACCGCCTCGCGGTTGGCGATCCGCGCGCTCGACTGGGCGTCGGGGGCCGCGCGCTGGCCGTCGATGAACTTCTGGTTGTTGCCCAGCGCGGTCGCGAGCCCCTGGCAGACCGTCGAGTCGGCGGCCGACAGCGTCTTGGCGTTCTGCGTGGTCGACTGCGACGCGTTCGACGTGGTGGCCAGGGCGAAGGCCCCGCCGCCGGCGACCGCGGCGGCGGTGACCAGCAGCGCGAGCTTCTTCTTGGTGCTGGCGGTTCTCCTGCGCGACATGCGCGTCTCCTGTGGGGTAGGGGAGCGTACGCCGCTATGTACGGCGGGCCGAACGATGTAACTCATTGGACACAGGAGTCACATAAGTGACGTGCGTCACAAGGGGGTTGGGGGTGTGGGTGGTGGGTCGGTGCCCGGGGGTGCGGGTTCCGGGTCGGCTTCGGGAGAGCGGGCCGAGCCGGATCCCATGCCACTCACGGTGCGCGGGAACCCGTCTTCCACCTGCGTCACAGCACCCCCTAAAGGCCTTGTGGCCAGGGGCGATTGTCAGTGGCGGGCAGTAGAATGGAAGAAGTGTTCGAGGGTGTCGCCGGGGGGTCCGGCGGTGCCCTGATCGCGACAGGAGGATGCCCGTGCCCGCTGCCGCACTGAAGCAGAAGCCGTTGCCCACCCAGTCCACCGCGAAGCGTTCCGTCCAGCTCGATCTGCCGTATGTGCCCGTGGAGAAGCGTCCGTTGCCGCCCGGACGTCCGCGGGAGTGGTACGTCACGCACAACCGGCGTCTCAAGGCGATGCGGCTGGCCATCGCCCTGCTTGATTCGGGGGTGTTCGTTCCGAACCAGGCGCGGAACGAGACGATCCGTAGTACCGCGGAGTTGATCGGTGTTCATGCGCCGTCGGACACGACGTGTCACATGGTGCGGGCGCTGATGCGGTACTCGCGCTGAACCGTGACGCCGGGCGCCCTGTGTTTTCGGGTGCCCGGCGTTGGTGCTCGCGTCTCCAGGGGCTGCGCGGTCCGTGCTCGAATGGTGCGCCCCCACCCCTGCTCCCCCTACGCCGACAACTCCCGCTCCACCGGCGTCCGGAACCGCGGTGTCACCCGGGTGTCGCCCACCCAGCCCCGCAGCCGTTCCGCCTCCGCGCCGATCGCGGCCTCCGCCTCTCGGCCGATGCCGTCACGGGCAAGGACGCGCCAGGAGATCTCGCCGTCGGGGCGTTGGGCCCAGCCCCCCACCACGCGGCCGTTCCACCACACGGTCGGGCCGATGTTGCCGCTTCGGTCGAAGAGGGCGGGGCGTAGTTCCGGGGCGAGGTACCAGTCGCGTTCTTGCCAGCCCATCGCCGTCGGGTCGAGGGCCGGGAGGAGGGCGGCCCAGGGGGCGGTGGGGCCGGCCACGGGGGCGAGGTCGCCGGCGGTGACGTAGCCCGTGCCCTCGTCCAGGGTCACCGGTTCCGCGCCGATCGTCGCCAGGGCTCGGCGGACGTCCGTGACCCGCCAGCCCGTCCACCACTTCAGGTCGGCCTCCGTGGCGGGGCCGCATGTCGTGAGCCAGTGGCCGAGGAGGGCGGCCTGGGCCTCGGCGGTGTCCAGTTCGGGGTGCGCGGGGGCCACGGCCCAGCGGAACTGGCTCGACGTCCAGCCGCCGAGCGGGCGCCCCCGTACGACCTTGCCCTCGACGCCCAGCACCCTGAGCAGACGCGTCGAGACGGTGTGCACGCCCTCGTAGGACTTTCCGGCCGCGTATGCGAACTGTTCCTTCAACCTCGGTTCGTCCAGGGCGAGTTCGGATGCCGTCGCCTGGCCGCGCCGGGTCAGCGCGGACAGGGTGGCCTCCTCGACGGCCTTCAGCCAGGTCGCGTCCGGTGCCCCCGCCTTCGCCATGTCCTTGACCAGGTTGGCCCGTTCACGGGCGGCGACGGCCAGTCCGGTGGACGCGTGCACCACGGCGGTCAGGTCGGCCGGGTACACGAACACCGTGTGGCGCATGCCGTGCGCGCGGATCAGGGTGCGGTCCTCGTACAGGGCGCGGGCGGTCTCCGTGACGGTGACGGACGCGTCGGCGAGGCGGGCGCCCACGGCGAGGTAGACCGTCGCGGGGTCGCTGCCGTGCAGGGCGACGAGGGAGGCGGCGACCTCCTCGGGGGTGGTGGCCCGGGTGCGGGGGGTGAGGCGGTGGCGGAGGGCGAGGCGGGCCCGGCGTTCGGGGGTGGTGATGTGACGGGGGGTGTGAGCCATGCCGACCTCGCCTCGATGACGTCCACTTGTCGACCGACAGTAAACGTTCACCCGATCGACGTCCCCGAAATGCACCCCCACGCCGACCCGGCTTCACTGCGAAGCAACAGGCGGTGCCATCCCAGAAGGCGGCGGCATGCAAAGACACGGCACATGACCACCCCGGCGGACCGGGCCGATCGAGGCCGCGCCGCGCGCAAACGCGTGGCCCGCTCGGCCCACGCCGGCTGGAACCCCGCCGTGGACCGCCCGGACCCCGTCGCCGTACTCGAACGGCAGGGCCGGGACCGACTCCCGGAACTCCTCCCGATCCGGTACGGCCGCATGGCCGCCTCCCCCTTCGCGTTCCTGCGCGGCTCGGCCGCCGTGATGGCCGGCGACCTGGCGTCCCAGCCGCACACCGGCCTCACGGTCCAGCTCTGCGGCGACGCCCACCTCCTCAACTTCGGCCTGTACGCCTCCCCGGAACGCACCCAGCTCTTCGACCTGAACGACTTCGACGAGACGTTCCCCGGCCCGTTCGAGTGGGACGTCAAGCGCCTCGCCGCGAGCGTCGCGGTCGCCGCCCGCGAGAACGGCCACAGCGACACGAAGGCCCACCGCGCCGCGCTGGAGGCGACAGCCGCGTACCGTACGGCGCTTCGCGAGCTGGCCCGCAAGGGCGAACTCGCCGTCTGGTACGAGCGGATCGACGCCGACAGCCTGCTGCCGCTGGTGCGTTCGGCCCGCCACCGGCGCCGGGTGGAGTCCAGTCTCACCCGGGCCCGCCGCCGCACCAGCCTGCACGCCGTGGGCAAGCTGACCGAGATCGTCGACGGCCGCCGCCGTATCGTCCACGACCCGCCTCTCCTCGAACCGGCCGGCGCCGCCGACACGGCCTCCCTGCGCAAGATCTTCAGCGACTACCGATCCACGCTCTCCGAGGAACGCCGCCTCCTCCTGGACCGCTACCGCTTCGTCGACGCGGCCCGCAAGGTCGTCGGCGTCGGCAGTGTGGGCACCCGCTGCTTCATCGTGCTGCTCGCCGGCCGCGACCAGGACGACCCGCTGTTCCTGCAGATCAAGGAGGCGCGGAAGTCCGTACTGGAAGAGCACCTGCCGAACGGCCCGTACGTCCACCCCGGCCACCGGGTCGTGGCGGGCCAGCGCCTCCTCCAGGCGGCCAGTGACATCTTCCTCGGCTGGATGACAGGCCCGCAGGGCCGGGCCTTCTACTGGCGCCAGCTGCGCGACATGAAGGGCTCCGCGGACGTCGTCGGCATGGGCCCGGCGGCGCTCACGGCGTACGCCCGCCTCTGCGGCACCGCCCTGGCCCGCGCCCACGCCCGCTCCGGCGACCGCGTCGCGATCGCCGCGTACCTGGGCGGCACGGACACCTTCGAACGCGCCGTCGCGGACTTCGCCCTCGCCTACGCCTCTCAGACCACCGCCGACCACGCGGCCCTCGGCGCGGCGGTCGCCGCGGGCGTGGTCACGGCCTCGCCGGGCATCTGACGGACCCCGCGCGAAAAAGAAGATGCACACCGAGTGACCGACTCCCTACGCTGGAGACGCATTGCGGAGCAGGTCACCACTGCTTCACGCAGGACCGGCGTCACCCTGCGGAGTCGGCGCTAGTCTCGGACGCACCCAACCCACCGACGGTCGGCCGCCCACCCCAGCGCCCTGTCGGGACGCAGTTCACACCGCTCGGACACCACACCCACGCCCACGGAGGCCCGTCATGGGCACCATCGTCATTTCCGGGACCGTCGTCCTGGTCGTCCTGGGATTCGGAAACCACGTCTGGTGGCTCGCCGCCGTCGCCGTGCTCTTCCTCTACGTCCGGTACGTCAGGGACTCGACGTCGTCCACCTCGTCGACCTCGTCCACCTCGGGCGGCGGTTCCTCCTCGGGGAGCACCCCGTCGAGCTACCGCGCGTACCGCGACCGTCGTGACAAGCAGGCCAAGTGGGAGCGCCGTTACCAGCGCGAGCGCCCCCTGGAGTCGCGCCGTCAGGCGCGTGAGAAGAGCAAGTAGGAGAAGAAGCGCGGGCAAGGGACCGGGGCGCCCGTCACAGCCCGGGGGCGCCCCACACCGGGAACCACCGGCTCAGGTCCTGCTCGATCCGCAGGTCATTGCCGAGCATCGACTTGACCTGGAGTTCCAGTGCGCTGTCGCGCCGCTGACCGTCACCGGCCAGCGGCGCGAACGGGAAGAAGGTCCCGCGTTTGTACAGATAGACCAGCGCCAGCCGTCGCCCGGTGTCGTCCTCGAACCCGGCCAGCGAGCACAGCAGTTGGGGCCCGAAGCCGTTGGCCTCCATCGCGCTGTTCACTGCGTGCAGGTCGTTGACCAGGGCCGACAGCTGGTCGGGCGAGCGTCGCGACACGAGCCACGAGTAGCCGTAGGAGTCCTGGGTCAACTCCACGGGCGGGCCGGTGCGTTCGGCGTCCGCGTCCAGCAGCGCCTGCACCTCGCGGTGCGTCTGCTCGAACGCCCCGCCCTCCACCGTCGCGAAGCACACCGCACCGCGCCCGGTCGCCCGGAACCCGGCCGCCGCCTCCAGCGTCACCGCCGCCGAGGGCAGCGCGAACAGCTGGTCGAGATCGGGAGCGACCGGTTTCGTACGGCCGAGCAGGATGTCCAGCAACCCCATCCTCAGTCCGCCTTCCCGATGCCGGGCACCGCCGCCTCACCCAACTCGGCGGAGATCCGCCCCAGTTGGTCGAGCCGCTGCTCCAGGCTCGGGTGGGTCGAGAAGAACCGCGAGATACCGGGCTCGGCGCCGGTCGCCGGGCTGAAGTAGAAGGCGTTGAAGGCCTGCGCGGTCCGCAGGTCCTTCGTCGGGATGCGGGCGATGTCCCCGTCGACCTTGGTGAGCGCGGAGGCCAGCGCCGAGGGCTTGCCGGTGAGCAGGGCCGCCGCCCGGTCCGCCGCCAGCTCCCGGTACCGGGACAGCGCCCTGATCAGCAGGAAGCTGATCGCGTAGACGGCCGCCGAGATCCCCATGATCCCCGCGAACACGGCGAGGGTGTTCTGGTCCTTCCGCCCCCGGAAGATCTGCGAGTAGAACGCGAACCGGACCATCAGCCCGGCGAGCACCCCGAGGAACGACGCCACCGTGATCACCGCGACGTCCTTGTGCGCCACGTGCGACAGCTCGTGCGCGAGCACGCCCTCCAGCTCGGCCGGCTCCAGCCGCCGCAGCAGCCCGGTGGTCACGCAGACGACGGCGTGATCGGGGTTCCGCCCGGTGGCGAAGGCGTTCGGCATGTCGATGTCCGACACGGCGACGACAGGCTTCGGCATGTCGGCCACGGCACACAGCCGGTCGATCACACCGTGCAGCTCGGGATACTCCTCCCGCTCCACGATCCGCCCGTGCATCGCGTACAGCGCGATCCGGTCGGAGAACCAGTACTGCGCGACGAGCAGCCCGCCCGCCAGCACCACGACCAGCACCCAGGACTTCAGCAACACGATCAGCGCGGCCACGAACGCCACGTACAACAGCCCGAGCAGGAACAGCGTCAGACCCATACGCATGGTCAACCGCCGGTCGCTCCGGAAGCGGCTCTGCATCTGCCATCACCCCGCAGTCAGGCACTCGTCCCACCGCCCAGTGTGCACCCGCCCTTTCCCATGAAGCGGTCCCGATCGGCCCTAGGCGGGGCAAAGGCTCCTCAGGACGGGTGAGAATCGGATGAGGACGGTCCCGCAGGCCAGCCGGGAAGCCCGGCTTCCCACAGTCGCCGCGTCAGCACGTAGTCACTGAACAGATGCCGAGCCCGCCCGAGCAGCTCACCCACCTCGGCATCCCCGGGCGTCATCCCCTCCTCCGGGTGCCACCGCTGCACCACCTGCGCACCCCAGACCCGCAACCGCTCATCGGGATCGTCGAGCACGGTCACGGCGGCCCGCAGCCGTACGATCCCGCCCCGCGCGTCCAACAGCCGGAACGCGCCGACGCGTACATGGCGGGGCCACCCCTTGGGCCACCCGCCCACGAGCCGTTCCATGAGCGGCCCGTCCGGCACCAGCCCGGCCGAGGGCAACAGCGCGAGCGTCGCCTCCCGCACGACCCCGGGCGCCGGATCATCGAGCAACGGCAGCATCCGCCGTACGTCCACGACGTCGAGCACCCGCAACCCACCCAGGGCCCGCGCCCGCACGGAGGCACTCGCATGCGAGACGAGCGGCCACAACAAAGCGGCGTCCCCCCGCTCCCCGCACTCGGCAAGCCCGCTCACGGCCCCCGGCACGGGATCCACCGCAAGGCACCAGGCCCGGTACAACGCCAGCGGATCACCCCCACCCTGCCGCACGACATACCGAGCACAGGCCCGCACGACCCCTGACCGGTCCCCGAGGAACTTCTCGGCCCGCTCCACCTGCCCCGCCGCCCGCAACGCGGTGACCCCACTCGCCCGGGCCCGCGGATTCCGCGCCCCGAGCAGCGGTTCGAGCACCTCGTCGTAGCCACCCGTCTTCGCCACGGCGGCCAGCGCGGCCTCCGCACACAGGTTCTGTACGACGGTGTCGGCGTCCCGGGCGGCGGCGCGGGCGAGTTGGGCGGGGGAGAGGAGGCCCTCCTCGACGGCAAGACGATGGGCAAAGCGGCGTACGGCACGGTCGGGGTGGACGAAAAGAGGGTCAAACTGCTCGGGGGACGCCGACCGCAGAACCCCGCCGACCAACTCGATGGCGAAGGCGCCTCGCCCCCGCCGCCCGAAGAGCAGGACCAGCGGCGCGAGTGCGACAGCGGTGTCCGTGTCGACTGCCTCACGGAGCAACTCCCGCGCCCGCTCGCGCACTTGCCCGACCCAGTCGGCACACCGCACGACGACCAACGGCAGCAACGCCCGGTATCCGACGGCCTGTTGAAGCGCGGCCTCCCGGATGCGCCCGTCACGATGACACAGCGCGACAGCGAGCTGAGGCTCAGCGAGCCCGGCAGGCGCATACGGCTCGCGCCGCAAGGCCTCGTCCAGCCGGATCCACGCGCGAGGATCTCCGAAACCGATCTCCTGGTCCATCTCTAGTACGGCGCCCGGAAGTTGACGTACCCCAACAACACGATGACCGCGACGACGCTCCCCAGCACGACCGCCGTGGATATCCAGGACGACCGCCGAGGTCCCACCCCCTCGGGCTCGCCCCGGAACGGTGTCGGCTCCGGGGGGTTCTCCTTCCAGCGGGCCGCCAGCATCCGGGCCCGCGCGGAAGGCTCCTTGAATTCCGCTCCGTCCGCCCACTTGAGGTCGAACTCGCGCTCCTCGTCGTCTTGTTGCTGCCCCATCCCCGTTACCCCTCCTGAATCCCGCATTCCGCAAACAGTCCGTGCACGACGGTGCCCCCGCCTCTCCGAAGAGAGACGGGGGCATCCGACGATCGGTTCGACCGGTTCGATCACACGTCGAAGTAGAGCTCGAACTCGTGCGGGTGCGGACGCAGCTGCAGCGGGGCGATCTCGTTCGTGCGCTTGAAGTCGATCCACGTCTCGATCAGGTCGGACGTGAAGACGTCGCCCGCGAGGAGGAACTCGTGGTCGGCCTCGAGGCGGTCGAGGACGGCCGGGAGGGAGGTCGGGACCTGGGCGACGCCCGCGTGCTCCTCGGGGGCCAGCTCGTAGAGGTCCTTGTCGATCGGCTCGGCCGGCTCGATCTTGTTCTTGATGCCGTCCAGGCCCGCGAGGAGCAGGGCGGAGAAGGCGAGGTACGGGTTGCCGGAGGAGTCGGGCGCGCGGAACTCGACGCGCTTGGCCTTCGGGTTGGAGCCCGTGATCGGGATACGCATCGCGGCGGAGCGGTTGCGCTGCGAGTACACCAGGTTGACCGGCGCCTCGAAGCCCGGCACCAGGCGGTGGTACGAGTTCACCGTCGGGTTGGTGAACGCGAGCAGCGACGGGGCGTGCTTGAGGATGCCGCCGATGTAGTAGCGGGCGAGGTCCGAGAGACCCGCGTAGCCGGCCTCGTCGTAGAAGAGCGGGGAGCCGCCCGCCCACAGCGACGAGTGGACGTGCATGCCCGAGCCGTTGTCACCGAAGATCGGCTTCGGCATGAAGGTCGCGGTCTTGCCGTTGCGCCAGGCCACGTTCTTCACGATGTACTTGAAGAGCTGGAGGTCGTCGGCCGCGGCGAGCAGCGTGTTGAACTTGTAGTTGATCTCGGCCTGGCCGGCGGTGCCCACCTCGTGGTGCTGGCGCTCGACCTGGAGACCGGACGCCTCCAGCTCCAGGGAGATCTCCGCACGCAGGTCGGCGAAGTGGTCGACCGGCGGGGTCGGGAAGTAGCCGCCCTTGTAGCGGACCTTGTAACCGCGGTTGTCCTCGACCGCACCGGTGTTCCAGGCGCCGGCCTCGGAGTCGATGTGGTAAAAGCTCTCGTTCGCCTTGGTCTCGAAGCGCACGCTGTCGAAGACGTAGAACTCGGCCTCGGGACCGAAGTACGCGGTGTCGGCGATGCCGGTGGAGGCGAGGTACGCCTCGGCCTTCTTCGCCACGTTGCGCGGGTCACGGGAGTACTGCTCGCCCGTGATCGGGTCGTGGATGAAGAAGTTGATGTTGACCGTCTTGTCGCGGCGGAAGGGGTCCACGCGCGCGGTCGACAGGTCGGCGCGGAGCGCCATGTCGGACTCGTGGATGGCCTGGAAGCCACGGATCGAGGAGCCGTCGAAGGCGAGTTCCTCGTCCGGGTCGAAGGCCTTCGCCGGCAGCGTGAAGTGCTGCATCACACCCGGCAGATCGCAGAATCGGACGTCGACGAACTTGACGTCCTCGTCCGCGATGAACTTCTTGGCCTCGTCGGCGTTCTGGAACATCCACTCCTCCTACTCCCGACCGTCCGTGCCGGGGTGGTAGTTCGTTCGTGCGGCCAGTGCGGTGGCACACGCTGGACCCGACCTTAGGGACGGGGGATTTCTCTGGCGTGACCCATTTGTTTCGCCCAAGTTAACCGGTCCCGCGCCCCCTGGCCCCTCCTGTCCGCATGGCAGAACGGGGGCAGTACCGTGGACGGGTGGACAACAGGGATGCAATCGGCTCATGGCTCTCCGGGCCCCGCGAGGCCGCGGAGCGAGCAGGTGTCGACTTCGGTTACCGCGGCGAGCAGCTCGGTCTGCCCGAGCAGGGCCCCGGTTCGATCGCCCGCCCCGGCCGCCGCCTCGGAGCCCTCGTCGTCGACTGGGCGCTGTGCCTGCTGATCGCATACGGCCTGCTCACCCACGGCTACAAGCCGGGCGCGACCGGCAACTGGGCCCTCCTCGTCTTCTTCGTGCTGAGCGTCCTCACCGTCGGCACGATCGGCTTCACCCCGGGCAAGCGCCTCTTCGGCCTCCGCGTCCTCGCCCTCGACACCGGCCGCCCCGCCTTCCTGCGCACCCTGCTCCGCACCGCCCTCCTCTGCATCGCGATCCCGGCGCTCGTCTGGGACCGGGACGGGCGGGGGCTGCACGACCGGCTGGCGCGCACGGTCGAAGTCCGGATCTGAGAGCCGTAGAAGAAGTCGGATCTGAGGGCCGTAGAAGAAGTCGGCGCAGTTGTCGGTGCCTTCAGTCGTACGACCGAGGGGGCGCCCGGAGTGATCCGGACGCCCCCTTCGACGTGCCGGGTGCCCGTTTTCCGCTCGGGGTGGCCCATTTCCGTGCCGGTCGGGTGGTCTCGGACCGGGGTGCGGTCGGGGGCGGGTGCGGACGGGGACACTCTCGCCGTTCCCGACGGAGGTGGTGGGCAGGATGCCGCAGGGCGAGAAGTCGACGATCGTGTCCCGGGCGCCGGTGGTCGCGGAGGTAGCGGCCCGGCACACGGAGGAGGCGGAGACCGCGCGGCGGCTCTCGCCCGAGGTGGTGCGGGCGGTGCTGGACGCCGGGTTCGCGCGGCACTTCGTACCGGTGGCCCATGGCGGCGAGGCCGGTGGGTTCGCCGAACTGACCGCCGCGGTCGGCCTGGTGGGCGAGGGCTGCACGTCGGCGGGGTGGGCGGCCTCGCTGGCCGCGTACGCCGGGCGGTACGCGGCGTTCCTCCCCGAGGAGGGGCAGGCGGAGATCTGGGCGGACGGGCCGGACGCGCTGCTGGCCGGTGCGCTCATGCCGTCCGGCAAGGCGGAGCCGGTGGCCGGGGGCTGGCTGCTGAGCGGGGAGTGGAAGTACATCAGCGGGGTGCACTTCGCCGACTGGGCGCTGGCCTGCGCGGCGGTGCCGGCGGAGGGCCCGCAGGATCCCGACGTACGCCCCGAGGTGCGGTTCTTCGCCGTGCCGCGGGCCGACTTCACCATCGAGGACAGCTGGTTCACCGTGGGGATGCGGGGGACCGGCAGCGACACGCTGGTCCTCGCCGACGCCTTCGTGCCCGAACACCGCACCCTGGCCCGCTCGGTGGTGCACGCGGGCCGCGCACCCGCCTCGGACGCCCGCTGCCACATCGTGCCGATGCACGCCGTGAACGCGCTGCCGTTCGCCGCCCCGCTCGTCGGCGCGGCCCGGGGTGCGCTGCGGGCCTGGATCGCGCGCACCGGCGCCCGCGTCGACCGCCGGGGCCGTGCCGTCGGCGAACAGCCCTCGACCCAGGTCGCCCTCGCCCGCTCGGCGGCGGAGGTCGACGCCGCCGAACTCCTGATCCTCCGTACGGCAGCGGTCGCCGACGGCACGGAACGCCCACCCGGGGGCGAGGAGGCGGTCCGCGGCGCCCGGGACCTCGCCCTCGCCGTGGAACTCCTCGTCTCCGCCGTCGACCGCGTCTTCCGCACCAGCGGCACGTCCGGGCAGTCCTCGTCGGACCCGGTCCAGCGCTTCTGGCGCGACGTGAACTGCGCGGCTTCACATGTCGCGCTGTCCTTCGAGACGGCGGGGGCGGCGTACGGGGCGTGGGCGTTGTCGGGGGAGGAGGGGAGCGGGGTGGTGCGGTGACGGAGCGGTGTGGCCGGGCACGGTGGCCCGACACAGCGTGCGGAGCGGGTCCGCCGGTGAGGTGGCCGGCCACGGCGTCGACCGGCTCGGCCCGGGTGCCGTGCGTCGAGCAGGTCCGGGTTGCCGTCCGTCGATCGGGCGCCGCCCCGGTCCGCCCGTGTGCTGAGCGGGCTCGGCGGGCCGGGGCGCCGGTCGGGCATCGGCCGGATCACCGGTCGCGGACGGGGCGCCACCAGGGATTCCGCCCGTCGCCAAGGCACCGCCCCGGTTGCCGCCCCGCTCAGCTGCCCGCATAGTCGATCTGGACCCGGGTGACGATCCCGATCACTGTCGGTGAGCCGCATCCGAGGCGTCCCGAGGCTGCTGAAACCGCGGTGGCCTCCGCCGCGAGGCCCGACAGGTGGTGCACCGTCATGCCGGAGCGTCAGGACGTAGTCGACGTACTCGAAACCGAACGGGCGGCTGCGGAGCCCGAGGACTTCCGGGCCGCGATGGCCCGTTTCCCCTCCGGTGTCGTGGTGGTGACCACGTGCGGCGAGGACGGCACGCCCCGCGGGTTCACGGCCAGCTCCTTCTGCTCGGTGTCGCTGGAGCCGCCGATGATCCTGGTCTGCCTGGCGAACTCGGCCGACTCGGCGCCGTCGTTCGGCCACTGCGACCGCTTCGCCGTGAGCGTGCTGGCCCCCTCCCACCGGCCCCTCGCCCTGCGCTTCGCCACCAAGGGCACCGACAAGTTCGCCTCGGGCGGCCTGAGCCCCGGCCCCGGCGGCCTGCCCACGGTCGACCGCGCCCTCTCCGAACTCGACTGCACCGCCCACGCCCGCCACCCGGCCGGAGACCACACGGTCCTGATCGGCAGGGTGACGGGCGTACGGCTGGGGGAGGGGGCCCCGATGGTGTACTACGACCGGGGGTTCAGGACGCTCGCCTGAGGGGGCGGCTTTCCTACGAGGAAGGGGCGACCGGATCGGATCCGGTCGCCCCTTCCTCGTAGAAGTCGAAATGCGGGAGGTGTCAGCGGGCCTTGCCGCCGCCCTTGGGGAGTTTCATGCCCTTCGGCATCGGGCCCTTGGGGAGCGGCATGTTGCTCATCAGGTCGCCCATGGCGCGGAGGCGGTCGTTGGTCGCCGTCACCTGCGGGCCCGTCAGGACGCGCGGGAGCTTCAGCATCGTCGTGCGGACCTTCTTCAGGGGGATCTGGCCCTCGCCGGTGCCGACCATCACGTCGTGCACCGGGACGTCCGCGACGATGCGGGCCATCTTCCGCTTCTCGGCGGCCAGGAGGGACTTCACCCGGTTCGGGTTGCCCTCGGCCACCAGGACGATGCCGGCCTTGCCGACCGCGCGGTGCACCACGTCCTGGCTGCGGTTCATCGCCACCGCCGGAGTGGTCGTCCAGCCCCGGCCGATGTTGTCCAGTACCGCGGCGGCCGCGCCCGGCTGGCCCTCCATCTGCCCGAAGGCGGCCCGCTCGGCCCGGCGTCCGAAGACGATCGCCGACGCGAGGAAGGCGAGCAGGAGACCGAGAATGCCCAGATAGATGGGGTGCCCGAGCAAGAAGCCGATCGCGAGGAAGACACCGAAGGTGACGATTCCGACAGCCGCGAGTACAAGGCCGATCGTCTTGTCGGCCTTGCGGGTCATCTTGTAGGTCAGAGCGATCTGCTTGAGTCGCCCGGGGTTCGCAGCGTTGTCCGCTGTCGTGTCCTTCCTCGCCATGCGAAGAGTCTACGTGGCTCCCGGAGCGCCGACGACGGCGGTGCCCGAAGGGCGGCGAATCAGGAGTGGGAGATGGAGGTGAGGGACTGCTCGATGACGAGCTGCGCCTCGACCCGGTCCTTGGCGCGGCGGCGGTCCTCCAGGACGGAGGTCCACGCGTTGCGGCGGGCGGTCCGCTGGCCGCTGCTCAGCAGCAGCGACTCGACCGCGCGAAGTGCGTCGGTGAAGGACGGGATGGCGGTGGCGCGAACGGGCGCGGCCTGCATGGTGGAGGTCCCCCCTCGGAACGGCTCTGGGTAAGGGTCTACGTGCTGTGAATCCAGTGTCACTGCTTGGTGTTACCAGGGCGTGACCGACCGGTCAAACACCAATGAAGCCTTGATGCGGAGGGCCCGAACACTGACGCGGCCCTGATGAGCGCCCTCAACTGCGAGGACGGTCAGGGCCGCGCCGACGTCGTCTATTACCCGTGAGTAGCTACTTGTGCGCGAATTCACACAGCCCGGGACCGGCTGGGATCAGACCGCCTGCGAGGCCACGTACGCGCCGCGCTTCTCGATCGCCATCTGGTACAGCCGCCCGGCGCGGTACGACGAGCGCACCAGCGGGCCGGACATGACCCCGGAGAAGCCGATCTGGTCGGCCTCCTCCTTGAGCTCGACGAACTCGTGCGGCTTCACCCAGCGCTCCACGGGGTGGTGCCGCACCGACGGCCGCAGGTACTGCGTGATGGTCACCAACTCGCAGCCCGCCTCGTGCAGTTGGCGCAGCGCCTCGCTGACCTCCTCGCGGGTCTCGCCCATGCCGAGGATCAGATTCGACTTCGTGACCAGACCGTAGTCGCGGGCGTCGGTGATGACCTTGAGCGAGCGGTCGTAGCGGAAGCCGGGGCGGATGCGCTTGAAGATGCGGGGCACCGTCTCGACGTTGTGCGCGAAGACCTCGGGGCGCGAGGAGAAGACCTCGGCGAGCTGCTCCGGGACCGCGTTGAAGTCGGGGGCGAGGAGCTCGACCTTGGTGCGGCCGGCGTCGCGGGACGACGTCTGCTCGTGGATCTGGCGGACCGTCTCCGCGTACAGCCAGGCGCCGCCGTCCTCCAGGTCGTCGCGGGCGACGCCGGTGATCGTGGCGTAGTTCAGGTCCATCGTGACGACGGACTCGCCGACCCGGCGCGGTTCGTCGCGGTCCAGGGCCTCGGGCTTGCCGGTGTCGATCTGGCAGAAGTCGCAGCGCCGGGTGCACTGGTCGCCGCCGATGAGGAAGGTCGCCTCGCGGTCCTCCCAGCACTCGTAGATGTTGGGGCAGCCGGCTTCCTGGCAGACCGTGTGCAGGCCCTCGCTCTTCACCAGCGCCTGCATCTTCGTGTACTCGGGACCCATTTTCGCCCGGGTCTTGATCCACTCGGGCTTGCGCTCGATGGGGGTCTGGGCGTTCCGGACCTCCAGGCGCAGCATCTTGCGTCCGTCGGGTGCGACTGCGGACACGATGGGCTCCCTAGCGATTGATTCCTCGGCGTGACCCAGGGTACGCCCGTTGATTTGGTGGCTCTGTGTTGGTGCTGGCCTCCAGGGGCTGCCGCCCCCGGACCCCCGCTTCGGCCCCGAAAGGGCCTCGTCCTCAAACGCCGGACGGGCTGATAAGGCCGACCGCGCTTAAAGGTCAACGCCGAACGGACTGATTTATGCCCGCGCCCTCGGTACTGACTGGTGTCCGCGCCCTCGCGGAACGCCGGACCGGTCGACGGGTCGACTTATGCCTCTGCCCCCGTCGCGACGCCCACCGGAGCGACTGTTGCCGACGTCACCTCGGCGTCCCGCTTCTCGATCTCGCGCGGCTTCAGGTCCGCGTGCTCCAGTACGTCCTTCAGGTGGCGCTCGACCACCGGCAGGACCTCGGCGATGGTCACGTCTCGGCCCAGTTCCGCCGCCAGGGACGCCACGCCCGCGTCGCGGATGCCGCACGGGATGATGCGGTCGAACCAGCGGTTGTCGGGGTTCACGTTGAGGGCGAAGCCGTGCATCGTGACGCCCTTGGCGACGCGGATGCCGATCGCGGCGATCTTGCGGTCCTCGCGGCGCTGGCCGGCGTTCGAGGGGGCGTACTCGGGGCCGTTCATGCGGGGGTCGAACTCCTCGTCGTGCAGACGGGGGTCGAAGTCGAGGGAGAGGCCGCCGATCGACGGGCGCTGTTCGACCGGGTCGCCGAGGATCCAGACGCCGCTGCGGCCCTCGACCCGGCTGGTCTCGACGCCGAACTCCGCGCACACCCGGATCAGCGCCTCCTCCAGGCGTCGTACGTGTGCGACGACGTCCACCGGGCGGGGCAGTTTCTGGATCGGGTAGCCGACGAGCTGGCCGGGGCCGTGCCAGGTGATCTTGCCGCCGCGGTCGACGTCGATCACCGGGGTGCCGTCGAGCGGGCGCTCGTTGTCCTGGGTGCGGCGGCCGGCGGTGTAGACCGGGGGGTGTTCCAGCAGTAGCACGGTGTCGGGGACCTCGTCGGCGAAGCGGGCCGCGTGCACCCGGCGCTGCTCGTCCCACGCCTCCTGGTACTCGACGGCCTCCGCGCCGAAGCCCAACCGGACGAACCGCAACTCACCCACGGCAAGCGCCTCCTCAGCAGCACCTATGAGTCGTAAGGCACGAAACATGCCTACGCCACTGTACGACCGACCGCTGACAGCCCACCGGGCGGCCGGGACCGTCAGCCCTACGACCAATCCTCACACGATCGGATGAATGCACGTCGGAATGTGCGACGGGATGCTTACGCTCCGCTACATTCGCGCCGTTCACGAGGCCAAAAGGGCTGCTCACAGGCAATCCGGGCAGGCAGTGGCCGCATCGGCCTCTGTGAGGCCCGAAAGGCAGGAGACCGCACCGCAGATGACGGAACGACCCGCGCAGCGCACTCCCAACCGTCAGCTCGCCGCGCTCATCGCAGAAGCGGGGTTCTCCAACGCAGGTCTCGCCCGTCGCGTGGACCAGCTCGGTCTGGAGCACGGACTCGATCTCAGATACGACAAGACATCCGTCACCCGGTGGCTGCGCGGCCAGCAGCCCAGAGGCACCACGCCCGCCCTCATCGCCGAGGTCTTCACCCGCCGGCTCGGCCGCCGGCTCACCGCCCAGGACCTCGGGCTCGACGCCTGCGCGCCGGTGTACGCCGGGCTCGAGTTCGCCGCGACCCCCGAGGAGGCCGTCGACATCGTCAGCGGGCTGTGGCGCAAGGACTCCGGCAGCCACGCCGAACTGCGGAAGATCGCCTTCACCCCGGCCGGGCTCGTGGTGCCCAGCCGGGACTGGCTGATCGGCCGCGCCGACGACCGGGTCGGCCGCGCCGAACCCGCGAACCGGGTGCCCCCGCAGGGCCGCCCCGTCGTCCCCCGCCAGCGCGGCCAGGCCGCCGAGCGCGGGCCGGGACAGAAGGTCACCGGCGGCGACATCTCCGCCCTCCGCTCGGTCGGCGAACTCTTCCGCACCCTCGACAACGCCTACGGCGGCGGTCACGCCCGCCAGGCCCTCGTGCGCTACCTGGAGCACGAGACCGAGCCGATGCTGCGCGGCACCTACGGCGAGCAGACCGGCCGGCGCCTGTTCGCCGCGGCGGCCGACCTCACCCGGCTCGCGGGCTGGACGTCGTACGACATCGCCGCGCACGGGCTCGCGCAGCGGTACTTCGTGCAGGCGCTGCGGCTCTCGCAGGCGGCGGGGGACCGGGCCTACGGCTCCTACGTGCTCATGACCATGAGCCGGCAGGCCGTCTACCTCGGGCACGGGCGCGAGGCCGTGCAGCTCGCGCGGGTGGCGCAGCAGGGGGTGGGGACGAGTGCGCCGCCCGTCGTGCAGTCGCTGCTGCACTCCGTGGAGGCGCGGGCGCACGGGGTGCTCGGGGAGGTGCGGGCGTGCACGTCGGCGCTCGTGCGGGCCGAGCGCGCGCTTGAGACGGCGCGTGCGGGGGACGAAGTGCCTTACTGGGCGCGGTTCTTCGACGAGGCGCAGCTTGCCGACGAGTTCGGGCACGCGCATCGGGATCTGCAGCAGTTCCGGGCGGCCGCGCAGCATGCGGAGCGGTCGTTGCAGTTGCGGGCGCCCGCGTTCGCCCGGAGCCGGTTGTTCTGCCGGGTCGTTCTCGCCTCCGCCCGGCTCGGGCTCGGTGAGCTGGATCAGGCCTGTGCGTTGGGGGCGGAGGCGGCGGGGCAGGCGGTGGAGATGCGGTCGGTTCGGGCTGTCGAGTACGTGCGGGACTTCGAGCGGCGGCTCGAGCCGTACAAGGACGCGGCGCCGGTGCGGGGGTATCGCGACAAGGTCGCCGCGTTCGGGTGAGTCCTTCGCCGTGCGGGTGGCTGTGAGGGGGACTGCGCGGCGCCGTTGTGGCTGGTCGCGCAGTTCCCCGCGCCCCTAAAGATCTCAGGCAGCCTGTGTTGTCGGGATGGGGTCTGCTCGGTGCATCGAGGCCGCCGCGCCCAGGTCCGCCAGGATCGCCGACGACGCCCGGTGGCCCGAGTGCAGGGCTCCCTGGACCGTGCTCGTGTCGCGGTGGTCGCCGCAGACGTAGAGGCCGGCCAACAGGCGTACGGGGCGCCGTAGATCGTGTGGTGGGCGCATGACCGGCACGGCTGTGGGGGTGTGGTGGACGGCGAGGGTCTCCCAGCGGGTGGTCGAGGTGCCGTAGAGGCGGGAGAGGTGGGTGCGTACGGCGGTCTCGACGTCCGGTGGGGGAGGGCCGAGGACGGTCGAGGAGACGAGGGCGCGGCCCGCGGGTGCGCGGCTCGGGTCGACCTCGCTGACGATCGCCGTGTGGGCGACCGGGCCGCCGCGGTCGGAGTCCAGGAGGAGGGCTGCGCCGGTCGCGGGCGGGTCGTCGGTCGTGTGGTGGACCACGGTCACCGGGTGGAAGTCGGGTACGCGCAGGCCGGGCAGGAGGTCGGCCGCCGCGCGCGCGTCCGTCGCGACGAGCACCGCCCGGCACCGGATCTGGCCGTGCTCGGCCGTGGTCACCGACGTCGTCGCCACGGCGGTCACGCGTACGCCGGTGCGTACGGTGCCCGTCGGCAGCGCCGCGGCGAGCACCTCGGGCAGCATCTCCGCGCCGCCCTCCGGCACACACAGCCCGCCGCCCGCGAAGGCGCGCAGCGCGAGGTCCGCGCAGCGGCTCGAGGTGGTCAGCTCCGGGTCGCAGAGCAGGGCGGCGAGCAGGGGGCGCAGGAAGCCGTCGATGGTCCGTGCGGGTACGCCACGGGCGGCGAGGGCCTGGCCCGCGGCCGACTCGGGGCGGGCGAGGAGGCGTTCGACGGGGGTGGCCGCCAGCCGGGTCAGCGCGGTGCCGAGGCGGGCCTGGTCGACGGGGCCGCCGAGCGGGGCGCCGGACCGGGACCTGGGCACGGCCGAGGAACCCCGGGTGTCCACCGGGCGCTCCTTGAGCGTGGGGCCGCCCCAGGAGGCGTCCGTCCGGGCCCTGAGGGCCGGGGTGCCCCGGTCCCTGAGCGCCAGAGCGCCCCACGGCGAACTCGCGCGGCCCCTGAGTGAACCCCGGGCCGTGGTCCGGTGCGGTACGACCCCGTCCGCTTCTCCCGTACGGTCCCTGAGCGTCGGCCCACTGCCTGCCGCCGCCGCGGCCCAGGAGGGGCCTCCGCGTCCCCGCGTCACCGGGCCGCCCCACAGCGGGCCCTTCCGAACCGCGCCCTGCCTGGGGGCGCTCGCCAGGGCGCGTACCGCGTGGAGTGCGCCCCACGCGCTCCCTCCGGGCGCCGGAGTGCCCGCGTGGTGGTGACGGCCGTCGCTGTGCAGGAGGACGCCCGGTGCGAAGGGGCGCAGCACCAGGGCGTCCAGGCCCGGGGTCAGGCGCAGCTCGGGGTACGAGGTGGACAGGAACTGTCCGATCCGGTCGAGCCGGAACCCGTCGACCTTCTCGGTCGACATACGGCCGCCCACGTAAGGGGCGGCCTCCAGGACTACGGTCGTTACTCCTGCGCTGATCAGCCGATGAGCCGCGGCGAGTCCGGCGACCCCGGCTCCCACGACGACGACGTCCGCCTGGTACGCGGGCTCAAGCACGTGCCCCTCCTCAGGGTTGCGCGGCCGGTGAAGGCGTCATGCCCCCAACAGCCTCCAGGGATACCCGAGTTCGGGTCGAGGTTAGGGCCACGCTCGGTCAAGGGAAGTCGCGCATCGACAGGGCACGGTCGCACAGCGGTCGCATACGGTCGCCGTGTGTCATCAAACGAAGCGTTGTGGGGCTGAGGTGGTCGAGGGGTGTGCTCCGCCCCTTACTCCGCCGCCCGGATCGCCCCCTCGATCTCCGGGAACGCGAACGTGAAGCCCGACTCCAACAACCGCTTCGGCAGCACCCGTTGGCTGCCGAGGACCTCCCCTGACATCTCGCCGAGGGCCAGCTTCAGGGCGGGGGCCGGCACGGTGAAGAGGGACGGGCGGCGGAGGACGCGCCCCATGGCCGCGGAGATCTCACGGTTCGTCAGGGGGTTCGGGGCGGTGAGGTTGAAGGGGCCCGACAGGCCGTCCGTGTCGATGAGGTGGCGGATCGCGGCCACCTCGTCGTGCAGGGCGATGAAGGACCAGTACTGCCGGCCGTTCCCGAAGTGGCCGCCGAGGCCCGCCTTGTAGAGGGGGAACAGCTTGGCCCAGGCGCCGCCCTCACGGGCCACGACCAGGCCGGTCCGCGCGAACGCCGTCCGGATGCCCGCCTCCCGCACCGGTGCCGTCGCCTCCTCCCACTCCACGCACAGCGAGGGCAGGAAGCCGTCACCCGGAGGCGCGTCCTCGTCCACGGCGCGGTCGCCCGTCTCGCCGTAGAAGCCGATCGCGCTGCCGTTCACCCACACGCGCGGCGGCCGGTCCAGCGTGGCCACCGCCTCCGCGAGGGCCGCCGTGCCGAGGACGCGGCTGTCGCGGACCTGCTTCTTGTACTCGTCCGACCAGCGGTGGTCGCCGATCCCCGCACCGGCGAGGTTGACCACCGCGTCGCAGCCGTCGAGCCCGGCCGCGTCCACGTACTGACCCTCGGGGTCCCAGCACACCTCGGCCGCGCTCCGGGCCGCGCGCCGCACCAGGCGCACCACCTCGTGCCCGTCGGCGGTCAGGGACCGCACCAGTGCGCTGCCGATGAGACCGGAAGCGCCGGTCACCGCGATTCGCGAGGGTTCCATGGTGCCCATCCTGCCCCGTTGATCCGTAAAACCCCCATGAGGGCCACGCCGTGCCCCGCCGTACCCTGGCCCACATGTCCGAGCCGAACATACGTACAGCACTGCCCGACGACGACGAGGAACTGGGCGCACTGGACCGCGCCACCTGGTCCCACCTGCACGCGGTCATGCCGCGCCCGCAGCCGCCGTACCGCCCCTTCTTCGACGAGCGGCACGCGCCCGGTGATCATCTGGTCGCCGAACTCGACCGCCGGATCGTCGGCTACATCCGGCTGGCCTTCCCCACCGAGCTGGCCTGCAACGCGCACGTCCGGCAGATCCAGGGCCTCGCCGTCGCCGACGAGGCGCGCGGGCACGGGGTCGGCCGGGCGCTGGTCCGGGCCGCCGTCGAGGAGGCCAGGCGCCGGGGCGCACGCCGGCTCACCCTGCGCGTCCTCGGCCACAACACCCCGGCCCGCGCGCTCTACGAGGCGGAGGGCTTCGCCGTGGAAGGCGTACTGCCCGAGGAGTTCCTGCTCGACGGGAAGTACGTCGACGACGTCTTCATGGGCCGCGCCCTCTGAGCCTCTACGAGGTGACCAGGTCCCCCGTGTCCACCTGAGCCGTCGCCGTCGCCGCTCGCTTCGCGTCCCCGGAGACCCCGTCGGCCGTGAGCACGTACCCCGTCTCGTTGTCCGAGGTGGAGCGGGCGAAGACCACGCCGTAGACCCTGCCGTCGGTCGTCAGCAGGGGGCCGCCGGAGTTGCCGGGGCGGACGGTGGAGCGGATCGAGTAGATCTCGCGGGTGACCGTGCCGTTGTTGTAGATGTTCTGGCCTGTCGCGTTCACCCGGTTGGCGACCGTCGCCGCCTGGAGGTTCAGGTCGCCGTCCTGCGGATAGCCCGCGACCACGGCCGAGTCGCCGCGCGCCGCGCTGTCGTCGAAGCGCAGCACGGGCGCGGACAGCCCCGGCACGTACAGCACGGCCACGTCCTTCTGCGGGTCGAAGAGGACGACCCGTGCCTCGTACGACCGCCCGACCCCGCCGATGCGGACGGTCGGGTCGTCGATGCCGGCCACCACGTGCGCGTTCGTCATCACGTGCTGCGCCGCGTACACGAAGCCGCTGCCCTCGCGGCCCTGGGTGCCGGAGGAGCCCTCGATCTTGACCGTGCTCACCTTGGCCGCGTTGGTCGCGGCGGCCGTGACGCTGTCGCCGGTGGGCTTGGCGACCTCGGCCGTCGACTCGTTCTCGAACGGGTTGAAGACCTGCGGGAAGCCCGCCTCGGTGAGCGCGGAGGTGGCCCGCGAGAACCATGTCGGCGTGGTGTCCGGCATCAGCGTCTGCACGCTGCCCAGCAGCTTCGAGTCCTGGATCGCCGTCGTCACCGTCGCCGACGAGGACGCGCCCAGCACGCTCGCGGCCACCCACGCGACGAGCATCACCGCCACCGAGTTCGCCGCGGCCCCGCCGATGCCGTCGGCCACCCGCAGCGGGCCCTGGTCCAGCTCCTTGCGCAGCTTCAGCGCCAGCCGACCCGCCAGCTCGTGCCCGATCACCGCCGGAGCCAGGACGGTGAGCACGGCCGTCACCGTCGCCGCCGTCGTCCCCGGTGTCACCAGGTCCATCATCCACGGCAGCACCCACACGCCGACGACCGCGCCGCCCACGAACCCGGCGAGCGACACACATCCGGCGACGAGGCCGCGCCGGTACCCCGACGCCGCGTAGGCGAGGATCACCAGCAACAACAGCAGGTCGAGCAGGTCCACGGAGCCGCCTTTCTCTCGGAACCCTTAGTACGCGAGGAACGGGCCCACTGATCAGTCCCGCGCGCGTGGCCCCCGTGAACCCACCACGCGTGCGTGTACCCCCAGAAACGTGCCGGACCAGGACGATGGTTCCACCGGGTGGCACAGCACACATCGCGGGCGGCGCGATTCCGGCCGAGAGTGTGACCATGCGTGTCCTGAGAAGAACGCTGGGTGCCCGGCGCCGGCGCCGGGTACGAATACCCCGCTCCGCGCTCGTCCTGCTGGCCTGTCTGCCCGGCCTCGCCGCGGTCCTCGTCCTCGCCCTGTGCGCGAACGGCATCGGACGCCGGGCCACCGCCGCCGCCGTACGGCCGCCCGTCGCGGCCCGGCCCGCCGCCGCGCCGCACACCGCGCCCAAGCCGCACATCGTGCCGCGGTCCGCCTGGCTCGACGCGCTCTCGCGGCACGCGCAGCCGCCGCCGCGGTACGACGACAAGGTCGTCGCCGTCTTCGTCCATCACACGGACTCGCCCAACGGGTACGACTGCGCGGACGCGCCTCGGATCATCCGGTACCTGTACGCCGGGCAGACGGGGGTCCGGGACTGGGACGACATCGGCTACAACTTCCTCGTCGATCACTGCGGGACGATCTACGAGGGGCGGGCGGGGGGCGTCGACCGGGCCGTCACGGGCGCGCACACGCAGGGGTTCAACCATCGGACCGCGGGGATCGCGGCGATCGGGACGTTCACTTCGGGGATGGCTGTTCCTCGGGCCATGACCGAGGCGATCGCCGCGTTGGCCGCCTGGAAGCTGGGGCTTGCGGATGTCGATCCGCGGGGGAAGGCGCGGCTGGTGTCCAGTAACAGCCTCAGTCGGTATGCGTCCGGTACGACGGCGGTGCTGCCCGCGCTGGCGGGGCACAAGGACGGGTACATGACGAGCTGTCCCGGGGCTGCGCTTCTGGCGCGGCTGCCGGAGGTCCGGGTGGCGGCGGCGCGGTTGCAGGGGCGTTGAGTCGCCCCTTTACCTGCGGGAGAGATAGAGGGTCAACGCTCGTTGCAGGACCTTGCCCTGGCTTCCCACCGGGCGTTCCCATTCTCCCAGGTACTCCACTGCCTGGCCGCCCGCGCCCGTCTTGAAGAGGAGGCGGGCCACAAGGCGGTCCTCGGCCACCAGGGACGGGGTGATGGAGCGGAGGTCGTAGGTGTGCGCGCCCGAGTCCAGGGCCTCGCAGAGCATGCGCCACAACAGGAGGCTGCTGGGGCGCAGTTCGCGGCCTCGGCGGCCGGACGCGGGGTAGGAGTGCCAGACGCGGGGCCCGGTGCTGATCATGAGGGCGGAGGAGAGGACCTCGTCGTCGTACTCGGCGAGGTAGAGGCGGAGCCGGTCCGGTTCCTCGGCGTTCAGCGCCTGCCACATGCGGCGGAAGTAGTCGAGGGGGCGCGGCTTGAAGCCGTCGCGTTCCGCCGTGGCCCGGTACAGGCGGTGGAACGCGGGGAGGTCGTCCGCCGAGCCCCAGAAGACCCCGACGCCGCCCGCCTCCGCCGTCTGCAGCGACTGCAGCCAGTGGGGGGAGAGCGCGGCGCGCAGTTCGTTCACCGAGCGGCCGGCCAGGGGGATGTGGCAGCCGTAGCGCGGCTGGCCGAGGCCGAAGCCGCTCTCGTCCTCCTCCTCGCACCGGTTCCACCCGAGGCGCCGCAGCCGCTCCGCCGCGTCCAGCGCGTAGGCGTCGATGCCGTCCGTGGGGAGATCGCGCAGATGTCCTACGGAGGGGTCGGCGACGCCCGCCGCCACCGTGGCCGCGTCCCAGCGGCGGACGACCAGGGGCGGGCCTATGCGGACCGAGAACGCGCCCTCCTTCTCCAAGTGCGCGATCAGGGGGTCCAGATACCGTTCCGGGCGCTGGCTGTGCCAGTCGATCGCGGGGCCGTCGGGGAGGTAGGCGAGACAGCGCCCGGTGCCCGGGAACGCGCGGTACAGGACGAGCGCCACGGCTGTCAGCGCCTCGCCCTCGAACCAACCGACGCTCTCCGCCGTCCAGTCGGGCTTCACATCGGCCCACTCGGGGATCTGGAGGTGGCTCGCGTCGGGGTGCAGCCGGAGATGCGCGAGGTGTTCCTCGCGGGTGATCCCCTTCACGTACGGGCTGGTCATGGGCGCGCGCTCCTGTTCGGCGGCGGCCACCGTACGCCGGACGTCACGCCACCGGTCAAGGCCTCAAGTCTGTGAACCGGGCGAACACTTGCCCCGCCACGCTCACAGGTTTCTCGCAGGCGACTCACCGGGTTCCCTTGGCCGGCCTCCCTATCGTCATGCACACGCACTGAGCTGGAGGTGGGGAAAATGAACAGCAGTCACTCCAACACCACGGAGAAGTCGGCCGGTTGGGCCAGATCCGCCCGCGGACCCTGGGCGGTCGTCTGCGCGGTCGCCACCGTGATCCTCGGCCCGGCCGCCGTCACGGCCTCCGCGCTCGACCAGGCCAACGCGGCCCCGATGCACCACGCGGTCAAGGCCGAGCAGACGCAGGCCTACATCCCGACGGACACGAGCCGCCGCCGTACCGCCGCCTAGGCGGTCGTGGTCAGCGGGCGGCGACCGTCTGCTCCGTGCTGGTGACCGTGCCGTCCGGGTGCCGGGTGAGGCGGAGCACCAGGACGTGTCGGCGGTCGGCGGGGGCGGTCACATAGAGGGGGCGGCCCTTGTCGAGGCCGGGGGCCTCGAACCGCATCCGGGATCCGAAGGCTCCGGCGGCGCTGTTGCAGCCCTTGGCCAGGGTGCGGCCGAAGGGGTCGTGGTCGTGGCGGGTGGCGTCGATGTCGTAGTCGACGAACTTGTCGTCGGGCTCGGCGACCGTGCCGACGTTCATCGTGACCCAGGCGTGCACCTTCACGTCCAAGCAGACGGCGACCTCGCTGACGGCCTGCGGGTCCGGGTCGTCGAGGTCCGAGCCCTCGGCGCTCCTGCCGGCGAACAGCAGGGCGCCGCCCAGCGCGGCGGCCCCCACGACGACGGCGGCACCGAGCAGAATCATCGAACGCGTGCGGACGATCGGGAACATGACCCCTCCGAGGGCTGAACTGGCGGGCGTTGTCGCCCTGTTGGAGGTTCACGGCCCCGGAGTTGTTCTGGCCTCGGCGGCATCAGGACGTTTCTGTGACACTCCTGCCGAGGCCCAGGTACTTCTCGCCCACCGGGTCGATGTCCACGCCGAGGCCGTTCAGGAGGCCGGCGAGCATCGTGTAGTAGCCGACCGTCGTGATCAGCTCGACCAGCTGACGGTCGGTCAGATGTTTGCGGAGGGTGCCCAACGTGCCGTCCGTGAGCGAGTGTTGGGTCACCAGCTCCTCCGACGCGGTCAGCAGCGTCGTCTCGAGCTCGTCGAACTCGCCGTCCTCGGGCCGGAGTTCGACCACCGACGCCAACTGGTCGACGGTGAGCCCCGCGTGGAGCGCGATCGGGCGGTGCTGGACGATTCCGTAGGCGCAGTCCGTGTGCGTCGCCACCGCCATCACCACCAGCTCGCGCAGCCGCACCGGCAGCGACGAGCCGAGCACCGCCATACCGAGGTCGATCGCCGGGCCCGTCAGGTCCGGGGCGTGGGAGAGCATGCGGAACGCGTTCAACGGGGTGGGAAGCGCGTCGACGGCCTCGGCGGAACGCTCCGGGTACGGTATTCGGGCCACGGTGACCTCACTGGGATCGGGTCGATCGGAGAGCGGGCACCCACGCCAGTACCCCGGCTCAGTCCCGCCGGAACCTCTCCCGAAGTTTCGGGAAACGTTCCGCGAGGACCGCCTCGTTCTCCAGGTCGAGCGGAGCGCCGAGCGGTTCGGCGGGCGCGGGCGGAATCCCCAGGTCGGGGGCGACGGCACCGGTCAGCTGCTCGTACGCCTCGTCCGCCGCGTACCCCAGTTCCTCCCCGTCGCCGTCGATCTCGTCGTCGAAGTCGTCGATGAGTTCGGCCAGCGAGTCCGGGTCGTGCACGGCACCCTCGTACACCTCACGGCCCTGGCCGATCAGCCAGCACCGGAAGAAGTCGAACGCGTCGTCGCTCGCGCCGTCCAGCAGCACCCACGCGGCACCCCACAGGTCCCAGGTGTACGCGCGGTTGTAACGGGCCTCGAAGTGCCGGGCGAAGTCCAGGACCAGCTCCGGGTCGAGCAGCAGCAGCCGGTCGACGAGCAGGTCGGCCTGCTCCTCGGGGTCGCCCTCGGCGGCCTCGCGGGTGCCGTCCACCAGCTCCCAGAACTCCGTCTCGTCCATCACGGGTCAAGCATCGGTCCTGGAGGGGTGGTGCGCACGTGGAGTGCAGCGGATTGTCACCTGGAGCGGGGCAGATCGTTATCGGCGAAGCGGTGGGAGAGGTGAGGAAGGTGAGCCGGGGGTTGCTCCGGTGGTCATGTTCCGTACAGCTCGGCCAGCCGTGCCGCGTCCGTCGCGAACCGTGCCCGCAGGCTCTCCGGTGCCAGGACCTCCACCTCCGGGCCCAGCTCCGCCAGCTGGCCGCGGGCGACCTCCTCGGACTCCACCGGAAGGGTCACCGTCACCCACCCGTCGTCGTTCGGGGGCGCGTCCGCGGCCTTCAGCGCCTCCCGCGCGGCGGCCGGATCGACGGCGTACGGAAGTCTTCGCGCGCCGTCCGCCGACAGCCGTACCACCACCTCCGCCCGCAGGATCGACCGCGCGAACTGCTCCGCCCGCTCGTCCCAGAACGCCGGGAGGTCGAAACCCTCGTCCCGTACGAAGCGTTCCTCGCCCTGGCGCTCCACCGCCGTGAAACGGTCGATGCGGTACACGCGGAAGGCGTCTCGGTCGGCCACGCGTGCGCACAGGTACCAGACGCCTGCCTTGAGGACGAGGCCGTACGGTTCCAGCGGGCGCTCGACCTCGTCGTCGCCGCGGCGGTAGCGGGCCACCACTTTCCGGTCGTCCCACACCGCGTCCGCCACGACGGGCAGCAGGTCCGGGGTTCTCGGTTCGCGGAACCAGGCGGGGGCGTCGAGGTGGAAGCGTTGGGCCGCCGTGTGGGAGGCGTCGCTGAGGGAGGGGACGAGGGCGGCGGACACCTTAAGGCGGGCCGCCGACGCCGCGTCCTCCAGCCCCATCTCGCGCAACGCGCCCGGTACTCCGCTCAGGAACAGGACCTCGGCCTCGCTGCGGGCCAGGCCGGTGAGGCGGGTGCGGTAGCCGCCGACCAGGCGGTAGCCGCCGGCGCGGCCTCGCTCCGCGTACACCGGGACGCCTGCCTCGGAGAGGGCCTGTGCGTCCCGGGTGACCGTGCGCTCGGAGACTTCCAGTTCCTGGGCGAGTTCGGCGGCGGTCATGGTGGCGCGGGACTGGAGCAGCAGCACCATTTTGATGAGACGGGCAGCGCGCATGTGTCCCATGATGAGGGATCTCGCCCCCGCCGCCCCTACCCGTCCCATCCCTGGGGGCTGCCGCCCCCAGCCCCCCGCATCGGCCCCGAAAGGGCCTCGTCCTCAAACGCCGGACGGGCTGAGTGGTGCGGACCCGCCGTGGAAAACCGCAACGTCCGGAAGGGCTGAGTGGTGCGGACAGGGGCTTGAAGGGCTGAAAGGCAAACGCCGGAGGGGCTGGAATTTCAGCCTCTCCGGCGTTTGAGGAGCGGGGTCTGGGGCGGAGCCCCAGGAGGATGGGACGGGTAGGGGCGGCGGGGGCGAGGAAAGCCCCTACAGGCCGTACCGCTCCCGTGCCTCCTTCACCGACGTCGCCTTGACTTCGCCGCGTCGCGCCAGCTGGGCGAGCGCGGCGACGACGATCGACTCGGCGTCGACGCCGAAGTGACGGCGGGCCGCGTCGCGGGTGTCGGAGAGGCCGAACCCGTCCGCGCCCAGGGAGGACCAGTCCTGCTCGACCCACTGCGCGATCTGGTCGGGAACCTGCCGCATGTAGTCGGACACCGCGAGGACAGGCCCCTCGGCACCGTGCAGCGCCTGCCGCACGTACGGCACCCGCTCCTCACCCCGCAGCAGCGCCGCATCCGCGTCCAGCGCGTCCCGCCGCAGCTCGGTCCAGGACGTCGCCGACCAGACGTCGGCCGCGACACCCCACTCCTCGGCGAGCATCCGCTGCGCCTTCAGCGCCCAGTGGATCGCCGTACCGGAACCGAGCAGCTGGATCCGCGCCGCGTTGGCGACCGGCGAAAGCCCGGCGGACTCGGCCGTGTTGAAGCGGTACAGGCCCTTGACGATGCCTTCGTCGATACCGAGGCCGGCCGGCTTGGCGGGCTGGGGGATCGGCTCGTTGTAGACGGTGAGGTAGTAGAAGACGTTCGAGTCCTCGCCGGGGGCCGCCTCGCCGTACATCCGGCGGATGCCGTCACGGACGATGGCGGCGACCTCGTAGGCGAACGCGGGGTCGTACGACAGGGCGGCGGGGTTCGTCGCCGCGATCACGGGGGAGTGACCGTCGGCGTGCTGGAGACCCTCGCCCGTCAGCGTCGTACGGCCGGCCGTCGCGCCGACGAGGAACCCGCGGCCGAGCTGGTCGCCGAGCTGCCACATCTGGTCGGCCGTGCGCTGCCAGCCGAACATCGAGTAGAAGATGTAGAAGGGGATCATCGCTTCGCCGTGCGTCGCGTACGACGTCGACGCGGCGATGAAGTCGGCCATCGAACCGGCCTCGGTGATCCCCTCGTTGAGGATCTGGCCGTTCTTGGCTTCCTTGTAGTACATGAGCTGGTCGCGGTCGACCGGCTCGTACGTCTGGCCCTTGGGGGAGTAGATCCCCAGCGAGGGGAACAGGCTCTCCATGCCGAAGGTGCGCGCCTCGTCGGGGACGATCGGCACCCAGCGCTTGCCGGTCTCCTTGTCGCGGACCAGGTCCTTGACGAGGCGGACGAACGCCATGGTCGTGGCGACGTTCTGCGAGCCGGAGCCCTTGTCGAAGGACGCGAACGCCTTCTCGGAGGGGGAGGGGAGCGGGGCCAGCGCGTGCGTACGGCGGGCCGGGGCCGGGCCGCCGAGCGCCGCGCGGCGCTCCTGGAGGTACCGGACCTCGGGGGAGTCGGCGCCGGGGTGGCCGTAGGGCACGACCCCGTCGACGAAGTCGCTGTCCTTGATGGGGAGTTCGAGCAGGTCACGCATCTGCTTGAACTCGTCCGTCGAGAGCTTCTTCATCTGGTGGTTGGCGTTCTTCGACGCGAAGCCCTCGCCGAGCGTGTGGCCCTTGACCGTCTGCGCGAGGATGACCGTCGGGCCGCCCTTGTGCTCGACGGCCGCCTTGTACGCGGCGTAGACCTTGGACGCCTCGTGGCCACCGCGCGAGAGGTGGAAACACTCGAGGATCTTGTCGTCGCTCAGCAGCTTCGCGAGCTCGACGAGCGCCGGGTCCTTGCCGAAGAAGTCCTCGCGGATGTAGGCCGCGTCACGCGTCTGGTACGTCTGCACCTGGGCGTCCGGTACCTCGCGCAGGCGGCGTACCAGCGCGCCCGTGGTGTCGAGCTGGAACAGCTCGTCCCAGGCGTTGCCCCACAGCGACTTGATGACGTTCCAGCCGGCGCCGCGGAACTGGGCCTCCAGCTCCTGCACGATCTTGAAGTTCGCGCGGACCGGGCCGTCGAGGCGCTGGAGGTTGCAGTTGATGACGAAGGTCAGGTTGTCCAGACCCTCGCGGGAAGCCAGTGCGAGGGCCGCCGTCGACTCGGGCTCGTCCATCTCGCCGTCGCCGAGGAACGCCCAGACGTGCGACTCGGAGACGTCCTTGATGCCGCGCGCGGTGAGGTAGCGGTTGAAGCGGGCCTGGTAGATCGCCGACAGCGGGCCGAGGCCCATCGACACCGTCGGGAACTCCCAGAGCCAGGGGAGGCGCCGGGGGTGCGGGTACGACGGGAGGCCGTTGCCGCCCGCTTCCTGGCGGAAGTTGTCGAGGTGCGTCTCGGTGAGACGGCCGTCGAGGAAGGCGCGGGCGTAGATGCCGGGGGAGGCGTGGCCCTGGATGTACAGCTGGTCGCCGGAGCCGTCCGCCTCCTTGCCCTTGAAGAAGTGGTTGAAGCCCGTCTCGTACAGCCAGGCCGCGGACGCGAAGGTCGCGATGTGGCCGCCGACGCCGTGTTTCGCGCCGCGGGTCACCATCGCCGCCGCGTTCCAGCGGTTCCACGCGGTGATCCGGCGCTCCAGCGCCTCGTCGCCGGGGGCGGCGGGCTCGGCGGCGGTCGGGATGGTGTTGACGTAGTCCGTCTCAAGCAGCTTGGGCAGCGCGAGGCCGTTGCCCTCCGCGCGCTCCAGCGTGCGGCGCATCAGGTATGCGGCGCGGTGCGGGCCAGCAGCCTTCGTGACGGCGTCCAGGGAGGCCTGCCATTCGGCGGTCTCCTCGGGGTCGCGGTCCGGGAGCTGGTCGAGCTCGCTCGGCTGGATGGCGTAGGGGTCGGTCATAACGCCGCCTTCCTCAGTCGAAGGGGGGTTCCCTCATCGGCAAGGGGATTTCGGGGGTGCCCTTGGTCTTTGGCAGGACAGGGCGACGGGCCCTGTGGTGGGAGCCCGTCGGTGACTGTAACTCCCTGATCGATGATCGATCAAAGGTTCCCGGGCAAAATATCTTGATTACCGGAAAGTCGGCACGGGGTGCCTTTTGCGAGGGCACCGGGTGCCGTGTTTTTCGCCGGTTTCTACGGAGTTTTCGCAGGTGAGCATGGCTGCGCTCGACTGCGTCACGGGCGCGGGGCGCAGCCCAGCACGTGGGCCTTCACCAGCTCCGCGATCCGCGGGTCCCGGCGCCGGAACGCGGCCACCAGCTCCTCGTGCTCCTCCGCGTACGACTGCTGGACCGTGCCCAGCCAGCGGATGGAGAGGGCCGTGAAGACCTCGATGCCGAGGCCCTCCCAGGTGTGCAGGAGGACGGAGTTGCCGGCCGCGCGGACCAGTTCGCGGTGGAAGCCGACGGTGTGGCGCACCTGGCCGGTCCCGTCGGCGTCCCGGTCGGCGTCGTAGAGCGCGGCGACGTGCGGTTCCAGGGCCGAGCAGTCCTCGGCGAGCCTCTCCGCCGCCAGCTCCGCAGCGATGGCCTCCAGGCCGGCCCGGACCGGGTAGCTCTCCTCCAGGTCGGCCGCCGTCAGGTTCCGTACCCGTACGCCCTTGTTCGGCGCGGACTCGATCAGCCGCAGCGACTCCAGCTCGCGCAGCGCCTCCCGCACCGGCGTCTGGGAGACCTCCAGCTCGGTCGCGATCCGCCGCTCCACGATCCGCTCGCCCGGCTTCCAGCGACCGCTCACGATCCCCTCCACGATGTGCTCGCGGATCTGTTCGCGCAGCGAGTGGACGACGGGCGCGGTCATGAGAGCTCCTTAAGGGCGTTTGACGTTTAGACAATAAGGCCGCACGCCCGCCCGGGAGGGGCGCACGGGGGCGCTTTCATGCAGGTGAGACGAGACTTACACGCCGACGGGACGGATCGGCGTGGTTGCCGTCCGGAGCGTCGGGGGCGCGGGGAACAGGGGGTTCGGGGCGGGAGTGGCGATGGTGGCGTCCGGGTCTTCGTGAGACCGGACGGCGCCCGGGAGTCCGGCCGAGTCGGCCGGGGCTTCCGCGTCGCGGCGGCGACATCGGCGCGCACACGACGGGATCGTACGCCGGGCCCGCGGACGGCAGACGACGTGCCGCCCGTCCCGGAAACGCGCGGTGCCCCCGCCCCGGAGGATTCCGGAACGGGGGCACCGTACAGACAACAGGCCAGGCGGCCGACTACAGGCCGAGCTCAACCTCGAACTCGCCCGCCTCGAGGATCGCCTTGACCGCCGTCAGGTAACGGGCCGCGTCGGCACCGTCGACCAGGCGGTGGTCGTAGGAGAGGGTCAGGTAGGTCATGTCGCGTACGCCGATGACCGTGCCGTCCTCCGTCTCGATCACGGCGGGGCGCTTGACCGTGGCGCCGATGCCGAGGATCGCGACCTGGTTCGGGGGCACGATGATCGTGTCGAAGAGCGCGCCGCGCGAACCGGTGTTGGAGATGGTGAAGGTCGCGCCGGACAGCTCGTCCGGGGTGATCTTGTTCGCCCGGACCTTGCCCGCGAGCTCGGCGGTGGCCTTGGCGATACCGGCGATGTTCAGGTCGCCCGCGTGCTTGATGACCGGGGTCATCAGGCCCTTCTCGGAGTCCACCGCGATACCGACGTTCTCGGTGTCGAAGTAGGTGATCGTGCCGTCCTCGACGTTGATCCGGGCGTTGATGGCCGGGTGGGCCTTCAGCGCCTGGGCCGCCGCCTTCACGAAGAACGGCA
Source organism: Streptomyces sp. NBC_00252 (assembly GCF_036187565.1). NCBI lineage: Bacteria > Bacillati > Actinomycetota > Actinomycetes > Kitasatosporales > Streptomycetaceae > Streptomyces > Streptomyces sp. NBC_00252. The sequence continues at coordinate 7,229,263 of NZ_CP108087.1, forward strand.
TCGGGGAGAGCTTGACGCCCTCGCGCGCGGCGAAGGAGTCCTTGGCCTGGCCGCGCAGCCGCATCAGGCGCGTGACGTCGACCTCGACGACCGAGGACAGCTGCGCCTGCTCGTGCAGCGCCTTGACCATGTTGTCGCCGATGACCTTGCGGATGCGGGGCATCTTGACGGTCTGGCCGCGCAGCGGAGAGGCCTCCAGCGTCGGCGTCTTCTTCGCGGCGGCGGCCGGGGCGGCGGCTGCGGGAGCCGGAGCGGCGGCGGCCTTCGCGGCCTCGGCGGCGGCGATGACGTCCTGCTTGCGGATACGACCGCCGACGCCGGTGCCCTTGACGGTGGACAGGTCCACGCCGTTCTCGGACGCGAGCTTGCGCACCAGCGGGGTGACGTAGGCGCCGTCGTCCGCGGGCTGTGCGGCGGCGGGAGCCGGAGCGGCCGGGGTCACCGGAGCCGCGGCGACCGGCGCGGGGGCCGGGGCAGCGGGGGCGGCGGCCGGAGCGGCGGCGGCCGGGGCGGGCGCCGGAGCCGGGGCAGCGGGCGCGGCCGGGGCGGGCGGTGCGGCCGGAGCCTCGGGGGCGGCCGGCGCGGGGGCCGGAGCCGGAGCGGCAGCCGCCGGAGCGGGCGCCGGGGCGGGCGGAGCCGGGGCGGCCGCGGGAGCGGCACCCGGGGCGCCGACGACGGCGAGCTTGGCGCCGACCTCGGCGGTCTCGTCCTCGCCGACCAGGATCTCCAGCAGGACGCCGGCGACCGGGGAGGGGATCTCGGTGTCGACCTTGTCGGTCGAGACCTCCAGGAGGGGCTCGTCCTCCGCGACCTCCTCGCCGACCTCCTTCAGCCAGCGGGTGACGGTGCCCTCGGTGACCGACTCGCCCAGTGCGGGCAGCACGACGTCGGTACCGGAGGCGCCACCGGCCGGAGCGGCGGGGGTCTCGGCGGGCTCGGGGGCGGCGGCCGGAGCCGCGGGGGCCTCGGCAGCGGGGGCCGGAGCGGGCTCGGGGGCCGGAGCCGCCTCGGGCTCGGCGGCCGGGGCCGGGGCCTCGGCGGGCGCGCCCGTACCGTCGTCGATCACGGCCAGCTCGGCGCCGACCTCGACGGTCTCGTCCTCGGCCACCTTGATGGAGGCCAGCACACCGGCGACGGGGGAGGGGATCTCTGTGTCGACCTTGTCGGTCGACACCTCGAGCAGCGGCTCGTCGGCCTCTACTCGCTCACCCTCGGCCTTCAGCCAGCGGGTGACAGTGCCCTCGGTGACGCTTTCACCGAGCGCCGGAAGGGTTACGGAAACCGCCATGGTTTCGGTTGCTCCTTACGAATTGCGGAAGTCTGTGTCGTCGTCCGACCGAGGGGGTCAGTCGTGGGAGTGGAGGGGCTTCCCGGCCAGTGCCAGGTGAGCCTCGCCGAGAGCCTCGTTCTGCGTCGGGTGGGCGTGGATCAGCTGGGCGACCTCGGCGGGCAGCGCCTCCCAGTTGTAGATCAGCTGGGCTTCGCCGACCTGCTCGCCCATGCGGTCGCCGACCATGTGGACGCCGACCACGGCACCGTCCTTCACCTGGACGAGCTTGATCTCGCCGGAGGTGTTGAGGATCTTGCTCTTGCCGTTGCCCGCGAGGTTGTACTTCAGAGCGACGACCTTGTCCGCGCCGTAGATCTCCTTGGCCTTGGCCTCGGTGATGCCCACGGAGGCGACCTCGGGGTGGCAGTACGTCACCCGGGGGACGCCGTCGTAGTCGATCGGGACGGCCTTCAGACCGGCCAGACGCTCCGCCACCAGGATGCCCTCGGCGAAGCCGACGTGCGCGAGCTGGAGCGTGGGGACGAGGTCGCCGACGGCGGAGATGGTCGGGACGTTCGTCCGCATGTACTCGTCGACCAGGACGTAGCCGCGGTCCATGGCGACGCCCTGCTCCTCGTAGCCGAGACCGGCGGAGACGGGCCCGCGGCCGACGGCGACGAGCAGGACCTCGGCCTCGAACTCCTTGCCGTCGGCGAGGGTGACCTTGACACCGCTCTCGGTGTACTCGGCCTTCGAGAAGAAGGTGCCCAGGTTGAACTTGATGCCGCGCTTGCGGAACGCGCGCTCAAGAAGCTTGGAGGAGTTCTCGTCCTCGAGAGGAGCGAGGTGCTTCAGGCCCTCGATGATCGTCACGTCGGCGCCGAAGGACTTCCACGCGGAGGCGAACTCCACGCCGATGACACCGCCGCCGAGGATGATCGCGGACTGCGGGACACGGTCCAGGACGAGGGCGTGGTCCGAGGAGATGATCCGGTTGCCGTCGATCTCCAGGCCCGGCAGCGACTTCGGCACGGAGCCGGTCGCCAGCAGGACGTGGCGGCCCTGGATGCGCTGGCCGTTGACGTCGACGGAGGTGGGGGAGGAGAGCTTGCCCTCACCCTCGATGTAGTGCACCTTGCGGGATGCGATCAGACCCTGGAGTCCCTTGTACAGGCCCGAGATCACGCCGTCCTTGTACTTGTGGACAGCCGGTACGTCGATGCCCTCGAAGGTGGCCTTGACGCCGAACTGCTCGCTCTCGCGGGCCTGGTCGGCGATCTCGCCCGCGTGGAGCAGGGCCTTGGTGGGGATGCATCCTCGGTGCAGGCAGGTGCCGCCGACCTTGTCCTTCTCGATCAGGGCGACGTCCAGGCCCAGCTGGGCCCCGCGCAGCGCCGCGGCGTAACCGCCACTACCACCGCCGAGGATCACTAGGTCGAAAACGGTGCTGGCGTCGTTCGCCACGTCACGTCCTCCATGCATGTGCGCCACGCCGGTCGGCGACGACCGGTCGGCGGCTGGTGTCCGGCCGCTCTTTCTTCGGCCCTGTGGTGGGGGCCCTGTCCTGCCGAGCCCATCTTCGCACTTGTCGAGGCCCAACGAGACGCCGGGCCCGGGTGTGAGACACCACACGCTCACTTGAGAGACGCTGCGGCTTTTACCATCCCTGGGTGCGCCCCCCCAGGGGCGCGGGGAACTGCGCGACCGGCCACAGGCCGTCCCGCAGTCGCCCACGCACCTGAGGGCACCGGGCTACCGGGCGAACGTCAGCCCAGATCCCCGGCAGCGGTCAGCTCGGCCAGCCGCACGAGCGTCCGCACCGCGGACCCGGTCCCACCCTTGGGCGTGTACCCGAACGGCCCGCCCTCGTTGAACGCGGGCCCGGCGATGTCGACGTGCGCCCAGGTGATCCCCTCACCCACGAACTCCCGCAGGAACAGCCCCGCGACGAGCCCGCCACCCATCCGCTCACCCATGTTCGCGATGTCGGCGGTGGGGGAGTCCATCCCCTTGCGCAGGTGCTCGGGCAGCGGCATCGGCCACGACGGCTCGCCGACCTCCTCGGCCGCGTCGACGATCGCCGCGCGGAACGCGTCGTCGTTCGCCATCACGCCGAAGGTCCGGCTGCCGAGGGCGAGAACCATCGCCCCGGTCAGCGTCGCCACGTCCACGATCGCGTCCGGCTTCTCCGCGGAGGCGGCCCACAGCGCGTCCGCGAGGACAAGGCGGCCCTCGGCGTCCGTGTTGAGCACCTCGACGGTCTTGCCGCTGTACATCCGCAGCACGTCACCGGGACGGGTCGCGGAGCCGGACGGCATGTTCTCGGCGAGCGCCAGCCACCCGGTCACATTGACCTCGAGGCCGAGACGCGCGGCGGCGACGACGGCCGCGAACACCGCGGCCGCACCGCTCATGTCGCACTTCATCGTCTCGTTGTGCCCGGCCGGCTTGAGCGAGATGCCGCCCGAGTCGTAGGTGATGCCCTTGCCGACGAACGCGAGGTGCTTGCTCGCCTTGGCGTTCGTGTACGACAGCTTCACCAGCCGGGGACCGGCCGCCGAGCCGGCGCCGACGCCGAGGATGCCGCCGTAGCCGCCCTTCTCCAGGGCCTTCTCGTCGAGCACCTCGACCTTGATGCCGTGTTCCTTGGCCGCGGTCTGGGCGACGGCGGCGAAGGCCTCGGGGTCGAGGTCGTTCGGCGGGGTGTTGATCAGGTCGCGGGCGCGGTTGAGCTCCTCGGTGACCGCGAGCGCACGCTCCACGGCCGCCTTGTACTCCTTGTCGCGCGGCTTGCCGCCGAGCAGGGTGGCCTCGCCGAGGGGGGCCTTGCCGCCCGCCTTGGCGTCCTTGGCGCTGCCCTTGTACGCGTCGAAGGAGTACGCGCCGAGCAGCGCGCCCTCGGCGATCGCGCCGGCGTCGGCGGCGTCGGCGAGGGGGAGCGCGAAGGCGGCCTTCTTGGCGCCGGTGAGCGCGCGGGCGGCGACTCCGGCGGCCCGGCGCAGCGCCTCGGCGCCGTACGCTTCGCCCTCCTCGGGCTCCGCGCCGAGTCCCACCGCGAGCACGAGCGGGGCCTTGAAGCCGGCCGGTGCGGGCAGCTTCGTGATCTCGCCCTCGGCACCGGAGGCGCCCAGGGTCTCCAGGACGCCGGCGAGCTTGCCGTCGTACGCCTTGTCCACGGCGTCGGCGCCCGGTGCGACGACCGGGCCCTTGCCGCCCTTGCCGACACCGATCACGATCGCGTCGGCCCGCAGGCCGGGCGCCGCGGCGGTGCTGAGAGTGAGAGCAGTCACAGTGGTGAATTCTCGCTTCCGATGTGGAGTTGCTGTGGTCGATCGGTGTGGGTCGACCGGGCCCGACAGCCGACCCTATTTCCGACCTGCGGCGGTGGTGGAGACAGGGGGCCGCTGAGCACCCAGGACGAGCCTACGCGCGTGTGCCTGCCGGCTCATTCCCGCGGGGGGTGCACCGACGGTGACGGCGCGACCACTTCCCGATCCTCGCCGGTGATGTCCCGGGCCGCACTCGGGAGCTACGAACACCCGACCGTCCGCCTCGCCGAGCGGACCGCGATCGTGACGGCGGCCCAACTCCGGGCGGCGGGCGTCAGATTGCTCGGCTACACGGACACGGACGAGTCGATCCCGGGCAAGCGCAACGGCTGGACATGTGCGATGAGAAGTGCGCCCCCGCTGAAACACGCACAGGGGCAACCCCCTCAGCGGCACGGGGAACTGCGCAACCGGCCCCAACGCACCCACAGTCTCCGCAAGGCCTGCCAAGCCCGCCGGTTCCCGTCAAACACGCGCAAGGGCAACCCCCTCAGCGGCACGGGGAACTGCGCGACCAGCCCCGACGCACCCGCACACACCCACCCAGCGAAAGCACCACGAACGCAGCAGGCGCAGCAGTCTCCGCAAAGGCCTGCTAAGCCCGCCGGTTCCTGTCAAACACGGGCAAGGTCAACCCCCTCAGGGGCGCGGGGAACTGCGCGACCAGCCCCGACGCACCCGCACTCATCCACCAAACGAAAGCACCACGAACGCAACAGTCGCCGCAGTCTCCGCAAGCCCGCCGAACACGTCCCCGGTAACCCCCCCGAACCGCCGCCGACAATGCCGCAGAAGCACCTCGGCAACGACCAGCGCAACAACAACCGCAGGGACGACCCCGTACACCCCGAGCCCCCACCCACACACCCCACCCACAACCACAACCCCCACCACCAGCCACACCGCGGAGCGCACCGGCACCACCCCCGCGACCGCCGCCCCCAACCCCTCGGGCCGAGCCGCCGGCACCCCCGCCCGAGCGGCAAGAGTCAGCGCCGACCGAGCCACGACCCCCGAGACGACCGCCCCGACCGCACCCCGCCCCCACGAGTCGCCGTAGAGCTGAGCGAGCGCGGCCACCTGCCCCAGCACCACGAAAACAAGAGCCAGCACCCCGAACGGCCCGATGTCCGACTGCTTCATGATCCGCAGCGCGTCCTCCGCAGGCTTCCCGCTCCCCAGCCCGTCCGCCGTGTCCGCGAGCCCGTCCAGATGCAGCCCGCGAGTGAGCACGGCAGGCACGGCGACAGACCCGACGGCGGCCAGCAAGGGACTCGCCCCGAGCAACAGCAGCAGCAGCCCGAGCCCGGCCGCGCACCCGCCGACGACCACCCCCACCACCGGCGCCACCAGCATCCCCGCCCGCGCGGCCTCCCGGTCCCAGCGGGTCACCGTGACCGGCAGCACGGTCAGTGTGCCGAACGCGAAGCGGAGGCCGTCGAGGGGCGGGGTCTTGGACACCGGCGCAGATTACCCGGCGATCGAGAGGGCACCCGAGCGGGCCGTGACTAAAGTGCCCATATGGGACATTGGCTGCATCGCAACATCGTCGAGCCGGGCAAACTCCCGCTCCTCCTCGCGCTGACCGCCTTCGTCCTGACCTTCCTCATCACCCGCGTCATCACCCGCCTGATCCGCGCCGGCAAGGGCCCGTTCGGCAACATCAAGGCCGGTGACGTGCACATCCACCACGTCGTCCCGGGTGTCGTCCTCAGCGTCCTCGGCGGTTTCGGCGCGGTGGCCAGCACCCGCTACGGCGTCGGATCGGCGATCTTCGCGATCGTCTTCGGGATCGGCGCGGGCCTGGTCCTCGACGAGTTCGCGCTGATCCTTTACCTCGACGACGTGTACTGGACCGAGGCGGGCCGCAAGAGCGTCGAGGCGGTGGTGCTGACGGCGGCCCTGGTCGGCTTCGTCCTCGCCGGCTTCTCGCCCTTCGGCGTCAACGACCTCACCGACTCCGAACTCCACGACCGGGCCAGCGTGATCGTGAGCGTCGCGGTGAACTTCCTCTTCTCGCTCATCGCCCTGAGCAAGGGCAAGGCCCGCACGGCGGTCTTCGGCATCCTGGTCCCGCTGGTCGCCTTCGTGGGCGCGGTCCGGCTGGCCCGCCCGGGTTCCCCCTGGTCCAAGCGCTTCTACCGCAACCGCCGCCACCGGGCCCGAGCGCGCTCCACGCTCCGCGCCTACCACCACGACCGCCGCTGGGCGGGCCCGCGCCGCAAGGTCCAGGACTGGATCGGCGGCAAACCGGACCCGGACCCGGTACGGATCCCCGGCCGCCGGTAGCCGTACCCTGCCTAACCCCCCAGGGGTCGCCCGCGGTGCCGTACCGCCGAGATCAGGCACAGCAGCCCCACCGCGATGATCGCCGCCAGGTGTTCCTTGCCCGCGAGGTTGCCCTTGAGCATCACCTCGATCGCTATCGCCGCCGTGACCGCGAGGGCGGTGACGTACGCGCCGTAGCGCCACGCGACGAAGACGGCGAGGCCGACCACGGCGGCGGACGGGCCCGTGTCCACCACCAACCGGTCCGAGCTGGGCAGTCCGAACGGGTTGTCGAAGCCGAGCCAGATGCCGAGGCGGGCGTAGAGGGTGCCGGCGAGGGTCGCGGCGTAGGCGATGACGAGTGTGCGCCAGCGGCCGAGGGCGATCTCCGCGATGCCGAACACGAAGAGGATCTGGGCCAGCGCGCCCCACACGGGGAGGTCGAGGGCCGGGACGAAGAGGGAGAGCGGGGTGCGGAGGAGCGCCAGCCACAGCGGGTCCACGGCCCTGACCGCGCCGGTGTCCTGCACGAACCGGTAGCCCCAGGACTGGTTCTGCACGAACTGGAGCAGCGCCGTCAGCAGTACCGCGCCGATCGTCATCGGGATCGCCCGCCAGCGCCGCTTCAGCAGCGGCTCGCGCACGGTGACGTAGAGCAGTCCCCATTCGGCGCGGGCCCAGCGGGCGAGGCGGTTCATCTGTGCGTCTCCAGGTGCTTGCGGTGCAGCCACTTCGGCAGGCCCGGCGCCTCCAGGAAGCCTTCCGCGCGCGCCGCCGCGAGGCCGATGCGCAGCAGGTCCGCGCTCTTCTCGAAGAGCAGGAACCGGGGTTCCCAGATGGGCCGGTACTTGGCGTTGGCGCGGTACAGCGACTCGATCTGCCACCAGCGCGAGAAGAAGCTGAGGAGCGACCTCCACAGCCGTAGCACCGGGCCGGCGCCGATCCGCGCCCCGCGTTCGAAGACCGAGCGGAACATGGCGAAGTTGAGCGAGACCTGGGTGATGCCGATCTCCTGGGCGCGGCGCAGGAGTTCGATCACCATGAACTCCATCAGCCCGTTGTCGGAGTCGCGGTCGCGCCGCATCAGGTCGAGGGAGAGCCCGTGCGGGCCCCACGGCACGAAGGACAGCACGGCCCTCAACTCGCCCTCGCCGTCGGTGCATTCGAGCATCACGCAGAGTCCGTCATCGGGGTCGCCGAGCCGTCCGAGGGCCATGCTGAACCCGCGTTCGGTGGCTCCGTCGCGCCAGTCGTCGGCGCGCTTCAGCAGATACGCCATCTCGTCGGCGGGAATGTCCTCGTGGCGCCGGATCCGCACGGTGTACCCGGCCCGCTTCACCCGGTTGTAGGCCTGCCGCACGGTCCGCATGGCGCGTCCCTCAAGGGTGAACTCGGCGACCTCGACGAGGGCTTCGTCCCCGAGTTCGAGGGCGTCGAGGCCGTGCCGCGCGTAGACGGTGCCGGCCTCCTCGCTCGCGCCCATCACGGCCGGGATCCAGCCGTGGGCCCGGGCTTCCGCGAGCCACGGCTCGATCGCGCCGGGCCACGCCTCCGGGTCGCCGATCGGGTCGCCCGAGGCCAGCGAGACCCCGCCCACCACTCGGTACGCCACGGCGGCCTTGCCGGTCGGCGACCACACCACGCTCTTCTCCCGGCGCAGCGCGAAGTAGCCGAGCGAGTCCCGCTCGCCCTGCCGCTCCAGGAGCGCCCGCAGCTGCTTCTCGTCGTCCTCGGTGAGCGGGTCGACGGCGCGGCGGGAGCGGAACGCGGCGTAGAAGACGGCGAGGACCAGGAGGGTGCTGAGGACGTTGATGGTGACGTTGGCCCAGTTCGGGGTCCAGATGCCGGGGAAGCGGTTCTCCGGGGCGGCGATGGAGACCAGCCGGAACGCGCCGTAGCGCCAGCGCTCCACGAACGTCGAACGGGACGCGTCCTGCGCCTGGTTGGTGACCGTCACCAGCAGCCCGGCGAGCAGCGAGGCGGCCAGGGTCCCGACGACCGCGACGACGGCGGCGAGCCGGGGGTTGGACCGGTCGCCCTTCGCGTAGAACTCCCGGCGCCCCACGAGCAGCGAACCGACGAAGGCGGCGGTCAGCACGAGGGAGATCCAGTTCTGCGGATACCGGCGGATCTCCGGGAACGACATCGCGAACCCGAACAACGCGAGGAACAGCCCGCTGACCACCAGGTTCAGGATCCACGCGGCGCGTTTGCGGCGCCGCATGGTGATGGCGAGGAACGCCGTGAACACCCCGGACGCGAAGCCTGCCGTCAGCAGATACGGGGTGAAGAAGTTCTCCTGGTTGTGCCGTCGCACGTCCTGCCCCAGCGAAACCCACGCCGCGCTGAGGAAGTTGATGAACGCCACCGCCCGCAAATACCAGACGGCGAAGGCCGCGGCCCGCCGCGAGGCCCCTGAGCTGTGACGTTCCTGAACGGACCCGACCCGGACATCTCCCATGAAGGAGGATCATATGGGCGTCGACACAACGAACAGCCCACCGCCACCGCGATGCCCTGCCCGAGCTCGCCCCCGCCTGGCTCACTCGGGCTTTTTGGCCTCTTCCGCGCCGACGGCTGCGTCCGCCGCGACGGGCTCGTCCGCCTCTACGGCCTTGTCCGCCTCGCCCGCCCCGACAGCCCCGTCCGTGCCGACAGCCTCGACCGACTCCCCGGGCTCCAACGCCTCCGGAGTTTCCTCAGCCCCCGTCAACTCCTCCGGGCGGAGCGGCAGTTCGGCGGCCAGTGCTGCCGCGGCCTGGACCAGGGGCAGGGCCAGCAGTGCGCCCGCGCCCTCGCCGACGGTTACTCCGTGGTCGAGGAGGGGCTCAAGGGCCATGCGGTCGAGGGCCTTTGCCTGGCCCGGTTCGCCGCTGTTCTGGCCGGCGAGCCACCAGTCAGGGGCGCGGAAGGCGACGCGTTGGCCGACGAGGGCGCAGGCGGCGGCCACGACGCCGTCCAGGATGACCGGGAGCTTCCGTACCGCGCTCTGCAGCAGGAACCCGGTCATCGCGGCGAGATCGGCGCCGCCCACCGTCGCGAGGAGCTGGAGCTGGTCGCCCAGCACCGGCCGCGCCCGCCGCAGCGCGTCCCGGATCGCGGCGCACTTGCGCATCCACGCCAGGTCGTCGATCGCGAGCCCACCCCGCCCGGTGACGACGGACGCGTCGGTCCCGCACAGCGCCGCGATCAGCACGGACGCCGGGGTCGTACCGCCGACGCTGACATCGCCGAGCACCACCAGATCCGTACCGGAGTCCGCCTCTTCGTTCGCGACGGCGACACCGGTGTTGAACGCGGCCTCCGCCTCCTCAAGGGTCAGCGCGTCCTCGATGTCGATTCGCCCGCTGCCCCGCCGTACGCGATGCTCCACGACCGAGGCCGGCAGCGAGTCCGGCTCGCAGTCCAGGGCCATGTCCACGATCCGCACCGGCACGCCGAGCCGACGGGCGAGCACGGCGGCGGGGCTGCCGCCCTCCAGCACGGACCGCACCAACTCCCCGGCGCTGCCCGCAGGCCGGCCCGACACGCCGAGCGAGGCGATCCCGTGGTCGCCGGCGAAGAGCACCACACGCGGCCGTTCGACCGGCCGCACCGGCACGGCGCCCTGCGCCGCCGCCAGCCACTCACCCAGGTCGTCGAGTCGGCCCAGCGCCCCGGGCGGCACGATCTGACGTTCCCGCCGCGCCTCGGCGTCACGGCGCACACCGCCGTCGGGGCGCTCGATCAGATCGGTGAAGTCGTCGAGATTAAGCGAGCTCATTCGCCGAACAGTACCGGCAGCGGTCGAACACCACAGAGCCACATGGCCACCACGCGCCCCCGACGTCCTTGCCCCGAAGATCGAGATCCCGTACGTATCGTTTTGCACCGTTTTGCCGTACGTCTCCGGGAGCCGCCCATGAACAGCCTGCGCACCCGCGTCAGCACGCGCGTCAGCACCCTCGACGCGTACCGCCGCCACCGCGCGCTGGCCCGCGCGATCCTGCGGCTCCTCCCCGAACCCGAGAGCTGGCTCGACGTCGGCACGGGCGACGCCCACTTCCCGGAGACGGCGAAGGCCCTCTTCCCGTACACCTCGTTCGACGGCACCGACCCCACCCCCCGCGTCGTCCGCGCCCGCGCCGCCGAACGCATCGAGGAGGCCTACGCCGGCCACCTCACGGACCCGCACCTCACGACCGCCCTCCGGGCCCGCTACGACGTCGTCACCCTCCTCCGCGACCGCTCACCCGCCCCCGACCCGGCCGCCGAACTCCACGCCGCCCTCACAGTCCTGCGCCCCGGCGGCCTCCTCGTCCTGGAAGGCCCCCCGGACACCCTCCGCCCCCAACTGGAGCCCCACGCGGTCGAGTTCGTCACAGAACCCCGCCGCCTCCCGGACAGCTTCCCGCTCCCGCACCGCCTGATCGCCCGCAGAAGCCGGCAGCCCTAGGAGCCGCGCGTCCTGCGGCCTCGTCCGATCCGCCGGTCAGGCCCGACCCCGCAACGTCAGCGCCTGCCCCGCCACCACCAGCAACACGTGCTCGCACTCACCGGCGATCGCGGAGTTCAGCCGTCCCAGCTCGTCCCGGTACCGGCGCCCGGACGCGGTCGCCGGGACGATCCCCGAGCCGACCTCGTTGGACACGGCGACCAGGGTCCGCCGGGTCGCCCGCACGGCGGCCGTCAACTCCCGTACCCGCTCCCGGAGTTGCTTCTCCCCGCGGTCCCCCCACTCCGTGTCGTCCCACGCCCCCACGGAGTCCATGGCATCCGTCAGCCACAGCGACAGACAGTCGATGAGCAACGGCGGCCCGTCCTCCGCCAGCAACGGCACCAGGTCGCACGTCTCGGCCGTACGCCACGACCCCGGCCGCCGGTCCCGGTGCGCGGACACCCGGGAGGCCCACTCGGTGTCCCCGTTGCGCGAGCCGCCCGTGGCGACGTACAGCACATCGGGAAACGCCTCCAGCCGCCGCTCCGCCTCCACCGACTTCCCGGACCGCGCCCCGCCCAGCACCAGCGTCCGCCTCGGTACATCGGGCACGTCCTCGTACACCCCCACGGTCAACGTCGTCCCGTCCGGCACGGCCCGTGCCCCCACCGCCGCCAGCCGACGCGTCAACTCGGCCCCCGGCGGCACATCGTGATCGAGATGGACGGCGATGACATCGGTGGCCGGGCCCATCGCCCCGACCGCCCGCAGCTTGGCGAGCGCGTCCGGCCGCCCCACGACATCGGCGAGCACCATGTCGTACGACTCCACCCGCCCCTCCTCGAGCCCGGCAGGCGCACCCCCCGGCGGCAGATACAGCACCCGCTGCCCGTCGGGCCCCGTGACGGCGTACCCGGTACCCGGCGCGTCCATGGCGACCGCCCGCACCCGGTGCCCCGTCAGCAGCGCCAACTCCCGCCCGTCCGGCACCCGCCCCGGCTGCGGCAACCCGGCAGGCACCTCCACCGCGGGCCCGTCATGAGGATGCGACAGCAGAACCTGCCGCACACCCCCCAAGGAATGTCCCGCCCGAGCGGCGGCAAAGGCCGCCCCCGGAGTCAGATCAAGCAGCAACGCCCCATCCACCAGCACCGCGGTGGCAGCCCGAGCATCCACCCCGAGCGAAACAGCACAGGCCGCACAGGGGCAGTCAGGCCGAGGGAGTCCAGCAGGGGCACCGGTGCCGAGCAGAGTGAGTTCCACGGGTTGATTTTCACCGCTGACGAGTGAACATGCGCGCGTTGACCCCCCTAAGGGGCGCGGGACTGTGACATCTGCGGCTCCGCCGCGGGGCGCGACCAGCCCCCACCGAGCCGGCACCCGACAAACTTCCGCAACATGATCACGGCAAACCCGGCGGAGCGCATACGCTGCAGGTCTGCATGCGCTCAGACACGGGAGGCATACATGGCGGCATGGATCTGGCGGTTCGAGAAGTCCGACGGGACCGAGGTGGAACCCGCGGTACAGCCCGAGGAGTTCACCACCCAGGGCGACGCGGAGTCCTGGCTCGGCGAGGTGTGGAAGGACCTCGTCGCCGGCGGCGCGGACCAGGTGTTCCTGTTCGAGGACGGCACACAGATCTACGGTCCGATGAGCCTGCACGCCGAGGACGCGTAGCCCGTCACAGCCGAGGAGGGGGCGGCCGGAGATTCTCCGGCCGCCCCCTCCTCGTTCCCGGGACCGGTCCGCCCTACTGCTCGCCCAGCGTGACGTCGGCCTTCTTCGACGCCCCGTTCCGCGTGTACGTCACCGTCGTCCGCTGCCCCGGCTTGTCGCCGGCGAGGGCCTCCGACAGCGAGGTGATCGTGGTGATCCCCGTGTCACCGAGCTTCGTGATGATGTCCCCGGGCTGGATCCCGGCCTTGTCGGCGGCCCCGCCGTCCTTGACCTCGACCACGGCGACCCCGGCGGCCTGGTAGCTGTCGTCGACGACCGTGCGGCCGGTGATGCCGAGGGCCGCCCGGCCCGAGTCGGTGACCTTGCCGTCCTTGACGATCTGGTCGGCGACCGTCTTCACCATCGAGGAGGGGATCGCGAACCCGATCCCGGGCGCCGCGCTGCCCCCGAGGTCGGGGTCGGTGGCGGCGAGGGTCGGGATGCCGATGACCTGCCCGTTCAGATTCACCAGCGCGCCCCCGCTGTTGCCGGGGTTGATCGCCGCCGAGGTCTGCACCATGTTGGCGATGGTCGCGCCCGTACCGCCCCCGGAGCTGCCCTCGCTGACGGTCCGCCCGGTCGCCGACACGATGCCCTGCGTCACGCTGGAGGACAGTCCGAGCGGCGACCCCATGGCGAGGACGATCTGTCCCACCTCGACCTTGGAGGAGTCCGCGAAGGTCGCCGCCTTCAGCCCGTCCGGCACCTTGTCCAGCTTGACGACGGCGAGGTCCTGCTCGGGATACGAGTAGACGAGCTTGGCGGTGAGCACGTCCTCGCTGTTCGCGGTGGTCACCTTGAAGGTCTTCTCGTTCCCGACGACATGCGCGTTGGTGACGATGTGCCCCTGGTCGTCGTACACGACCCCCGACCCCAGATCACTGCTGGCCTGGATCTGCACGACCGACGGCAGGACCTCCTTGATCACCTTCAGGTAGTCGCTCTGCAGGTCGCCGCTCGCCATCGGTACGGCGGCCTCGGCGGCCTGCGTGGTCGAGCCGTCCTTCTTCGCGGAGGACGACGAGGACGACCCGGAGTCGGAACATCCGGCGACCAGCGCGAGCGAACAGGCGAGACCGGCGAGCAGAGCGACCGGCCGCAGGGCACGGAAGGGAGTGCGGGTACGGGAGGAGTCCATACCGCGAGTGTCTCTTTGGGGTGAATGTCCGGCTCGTACTGCTGACCCGAACGGGACCCCAGGGGGAGGGGCGCGTTCTCAGCCCCGCACGCCGCACAGATGCAGCAGCGCGGCCACCGCGCGATACGGATCGGTCCGCCCGGCCCGCTCCTCGGCGGCCAGCAGCGACTCGACGTCCTCCGGAATCTCCACGCCCTCCGGAGCGGTGTCGGTGAAGACCCGCACGCCGTACCAGGCCTGCAGCGGCGCCCCGATCCCGGCGAGCGTGGCCGTCAGGGTGCCGAGCCGGTCGGCCCGCACATCGAGACCGAGCCGGTTGCGGTAGGCGGTCGAGTCGAACGCGCCCAGCGCGCCCGCCCAGTCCCAGGACAGTCCGGGCCGCATGGCCAGCGCGTCGGCGTTCCGCACGAGCAGCGACAGCAGCCCGCCCGGCGCCAGCATCCGGGCAAGGCCCGCGAGCATCGGATCGGGCTCGGACACGTACATGAGTACGCCATGACAGAGCACGACGTCGAAACTGCCCGGCAGGAAGTGCACGCCGGTGTCCCGGCCGTCGCCCTCGATGATCCGCACCCGCTCCCGGATGCCCTCGGGCTCACCGGCCAGCGCGGCACGCGCGGTGGCGACCATCTTCGGTTCCTGTTCGAGCCCGGTCACCTGGTGCCCGGCCCGGGCCAGCCGCAGTGCCTGCGTGCCCTGGCCCATCCCGACGTCGAGCACCCGCAACCGCTGTCCGACCGGATACCGGCCGGCTATCTGCTCGTCGAGCTGCCGGGCCACCAGCTCCTGGCGTACGACATCCCGTAGCCCGCCCAGCCTGCTCAGCCAGGCGTCCGCCGCGCCCCCGGAGAATGAGTCCGCGCTCAGGGCCGCTCTCCGCGCTTGACCAGCGGCTTCGGCAGCCGGAGTCGACGCATCTGGAGGGAGCGCATCAGGGCGTAGCGGACCGTGCCCTTGGTGTCCTGGCCCGGGAAGCGCTCGGCGAGCAGCTTGCGCAGCTTGAACACGCTCCAGAAGGAGTCGACCACGATCAGCACGATCACCACGAGCCACAGCAGCAGCGCGATGTTCTGCAGCGCGGGGATCTGCACCACGCTGAGCACCAGGATGACCACGGCCAGCGGCAGGAAGAACTCGGCGATGTTGATTCGCGAGTCCACGTAGTCACGCCCGAACTTGCGGATCGGGCCCCGGTCGCGGAGGGGGAGGTCCCGCTCGTTCCCCCGGCCGGAGAGCGCCTGGCGCTGCTTCTCCATCGCGAGGCGCCGCTCGTCGCGCTGGCGCTTGGAGGCGTCCTTGCGCGTCATCGAGGTGTTGGCGACGCTGCGGCGCTGAGTCTGGGACTCACTGCGCTTTGGCGTGGGCCGACCCTTCGGGGCCTGAGGGTCTCGGGGCATCGTGGAGTCGGTCAGCGACACCTTGGCGGTGGACGCTGCCTTCTCTTCCTTGGCGCGGCTACGGAACACAAAACCCAAGGGTAAGGGGTGAATGGGGTTGGACCCCAGCCCCGTGGGGAACGATCCGGCAACACCAGTCGTCTGTAGGGGGACAGAGAAGGACGTGGTGGGCGGGTTCTCCCAGGGGAGCACCTACTCCTTACGCCGGATCGGAACCGCGGTCAGTCGTCCTTGGGGATGAGCGCATCCGTCCCCGAACAGTGCGGTAATGGATGCAGGGCCCGTACTGTGGGTTCTGTTGCAGTCGCTGGAGCTGGAGTCCGTCAGAAGGGGGCGCGCGAAGCCCATGAGCGGTGTCATGAAGCGTATGGGGATGATCTTCCGCGCGAAGGCGAACAAGGCCCTTGACCGGGCCGAGGACCCGCGCGAAACCCTCGATTACTCGTACCAGAAGCAGCTGGAGCTGCTTCAGAAGGTGCGCCGGGGTGTGGCCGACGTCGCCACCTCCCGCAAGCGTCTGGAGCTCCAGCTCAACCAGCTGCAGTCGCAGTCCTCCAAGCTGGAGGACCAGGGCCGCAAGGCGCTCGCCCTCGGCCGCGAGGACCTGGCCCGCGAGGCGCTCTCGCGCCGCGCCGCCCTCCAGCAGCAGGTGACGGACCTGGAGACGCAGCACACCACCCTCCAGGGCGAGGAGGAGAAGCTCACCCTCGCGGCCCAGCGCCTCCAGGCTAAGGTGGACGCCTTCCGTACGAAGAAGGAGACCATCAAGGCCACGTACACGGCGGCCCAGGCGCAGACCCGGATCGGCGAGGCCTTCAGCGGCATCTCCGAGGAGATGGGCGACGTCGGCCTGGCGATCCAGCGGGCCGAGGACAAGACCCAGCAGCTCCAGGCCCGCGCCGGCGCGATCGACGAGCTGCTCGCCTCCGGTGCCCTGGACGACCCGACCGGCATGGCCAAGGACGACATCCAGGCCGAGCTGGAACGCCTGTCCGGTGGTACGGATGTAGAGCTGGAACTCCAGCGCATGAAGGCGGAGCTGGCCGGAGGTTCGTCCGCTTCGCAGCAGGCGATCGAGGGCGGCACCGACAAGGCGCAGCCCCAGCAGCCGCAGGACACCCCGCGTTTCGACAAGCAGTAGGCCCACGCCTGAGGAGGGCGACATGATCGTACGGATCATGGGGGAGGGGCAGGTGAGGCTGGCCGACGGCCACCTCACCGAGCTGAACAAGCTGGACGACGTACTCCTGGCAGAAGTGCGCAAGGGAGATGGCCCCGCCTTCCGCGAGACCCTCCAGGCACTTCTGTCGAAGGTCCGTGAACTGGGCGAGCCGCTGCCGGACGACTCCCTGGAACCGTCCGAGCTGATCCTCCCGTCCCCGGACGCCACCCTGGAACAGGTCCGGGACCTGCTGAGCGACGACGGCCTGATCCCGGGGTAGAGGGCGGCTCCCTCTCCGTCATGTCCAGCACTGGGCCCGGCCTTTCAGCGCGGGCCTCCACCATCCAGCCCGTCCGGCTGTCGAGGACGAGGCCCCTTAAGGGCCGAAGGGGGTCTGGGGGCACAGCCCCCGGGAGGGACGCCGTACCGTTGCCGGAATGAGTGCCGTTGACCGAGCCCGCTGCCAAGCGAAGGCGCACCCTTCGGCCCTGGACGTCACCCTCGCCGCAGCCGTGCTCGTCTGCATGGTCGCCGGTTCCTTCGTCGACCCCCGCGGCGACAACGGCGTCAGCTGGGGCATCCGGACCCCCGACCCGCTCAGCCTGATCCTGATGGTGATCGGCGCCGCCGCACTGGTCAAACGCCGCCGCGCCCCCATGCTGGTCCTCGCCGTCACGGCCACCGCCTCCCTCGTCGAGAGCGTCACCAGCGACCCCCGCGCCCCGGTCGCGATGTGCGCCGTGGTCGCCCTGTTCACCGTCGCCGTCACCACCGACCGCTCGACGACCTGGCGCGTCGCCCTGCTCACGATGACCGTGCTGACCGGCGCCGCGATGCTCGGCGGCCCCCTCCCGTGGTACGCCCAGGAGAACCTGGGGATCTTCGCCTGGACCGGCATGGCCGCCGCCGCGGGGGACGCCGTACGCAGCCGCAAGGAATTCGTGCACGCCATAAGGGAGCGTGCCGAACGGGCCGAGCGCACCCGTGAAGAGGAGGCCCGCCGGAGGGTCGCCGAGGAGCGCCTGCGCATCGCCCGGGACCTGCACGACGTGGTCGCGCACCACATCGCCCTGGTCAACGTCCAGGCCGGGGTCGCCGCGCACGTCATGGACAAGCGCCCCGACCAGGCCAAGGAGGCGCTCGCGCACGTACGCGAGGCCAGCCGGTCCGCGCTCAACGAACTCCGGGCCACCGTCGGCCTGTTGCGCCAGTCCGGCGACCCCGAGGCCCCCACGGAACCGGCCCCGGGACTCGACCGCCTCGAAGAGCTCGCCGGCACCTTCCGCAGCGCGGGCCTGCAGGTCGAGGTGGCCCGCGCCGACAACGGCACCGACCTGCCCGCCGCCGTGGACCTGGCCGCCTACCGCGTCATCCAGGAGGCCCTCACCAACGTCCAGAAGCACGCCGGTACGGAGGCGAAGGCCGAGGTGAGTGTCGTCCGGGTGGGCCCGAACGTGGAGGTCACCGTCCTCGACAACGGCTCCGGCGAGGACCACGACCCCGACTCCGGCGGCGGCCACGGCCTGCTCGGCATGCGCGAGCGCGTCACCGCCCTGCGCGGCACCCTCACCACCGGTCCCCGCTACGGAGGCGGCTTCCGCGTCCATGCGATCCTGCCGGTCAAGACCCGCCCACGCGCCTCGGGGGACCCCGTATGACGATCCGTGTCCTGCTCGCCGACGACCAGGCCCTGCTGCGCAGCGCCTTCCGTGTGCTGGTCGACTCGGAGCCGGACATGGAGGTCGTGGGAGAGGCCTCGGACGGCGCGCAGGCCGTGCGGCTGGCCAAGGAGGAGCGGGCCGACGTCGTGCTGATGGACATCCGGATGCCGGGCACGGACGGCCTCGCCGCGACCCGCATGATCAGCGCGGACCCGTCGCTCGCCCATGTCCGGGTGGTGATACTGACGACCTTCGAGGTCGACGACTACGTGGTGCAGTCCCTGCGCGCTGGCGCGTCCGGCTTCCTGGGCAAGGGCTCCGAGCCGGAGGAACTGCTGAGCGCGATCAGGGTCGCGGCGGCGGGCGACGCGCTGCTCTCCCCGGTGGCGACCAAGGGCCTGATCGCCCGCTTCCTCGCCCAGGGCGGTGACCTGGACGACGACCGCGACCCGGCCCGCGCCGAACGCCTCGACGCCCTCACCGTCCGCGAGCGCGAGGTCCTCGTCCAGGTCGCAGGCGGCCACTCGAACGACGAGATCGCCGAACGCCTGGAGGTCAGCCCGCTGACGGTGAAGACCCACGTCAACCGCGCCATGTCCAAGCTGGGCGCCCGCGACCGGGCCCAACTCGTCGTCATCGCCTACGAGTCGGGGCTTGTCCGGCCGCGGGTGGAGTAGCCCGGTACGGCTACGGCAGCGCCAGCATCCGCTCCAGCGCCAGCTTGGCGAACGCCTCCGTCTCCTTGTCCACCTCGATGCGGTTGACCAGCTTGCCCTCGGCCAGGGACTCCAGGGTCCACACCAGGTGGGGGAGGTCGATGCGGTTCATCGTCGAGCAGAAGCAGACCGTCTTGTCGAGGAAGACGATCTCCTTGCCCTCGGGGGCGAAACGGTTCGCCAGCCGGCGTACGAGATTCAGCTCGGTGCCGATGGCCCACTTCGAACCGGCCGGGGCCGCCTCAAGCGCCTTGATGATGTACTCCGTCGACCCGACGTAGTCGGCCGCGGCCACGACCTCGTTCTTGCACTCGGGGTGGACGAGGACGTTGACGCCCGGGATGCGGGCCCGCACGTCCTCCACCGACTCCAGCGAGAAACGGCCGTGCACCGAGCAGTGGCCGCGCCACAGGATCATCTTCGCGGACCTCAACTGCTCTGTGGTGAGGCCCCCGTTGGGCTTGTGCGGGTTGTACAGCACGCAGTCCTCGAGGCTCATCCCGAGGTCGCGGACGGCGGTGTTGCGCCCGAGGTGCTGGTCCGGGAGGAACAGCACCTGCTCGCCCTGCTCGAAGGCCCACTCCAGGGCCCGCTCGGCGTTGGACGAGGTGCAGATCGTGCCGCCGTGCTTGCCCGTGAACGCCTTGATGTCGGCGGACGAGTTCATGTACGACACCGGCACGACCCGCTCGGCTATGCCGGCCTCGGTCAGCACGTCCCAGCACTCGGCGACCTGCTCGGCGGTGGCCATGTCGGCCATCGAGCAGCCGGCCGCGAGGTCGGGGAGCACGACCTTCTGGTCGTCGCCGGTGAGGATGTCCGCGGACTCCGCCATGAAGTGCACACCGCAGAACACGATGTACTCCGCCTCGGGGCGCGCGGCGGCGTCCCGGGCCAGCTTGAAGGAGTCGCCCGTGACATCGGCGAACTGGATGACCTCGTCGCGCTGGTAGTGATGGCCGAGCACGAAGACTTTGTCGCCGAGTTTCTCCTTGGCCGCGCGGGCCCGCTCGACCAGGTCGGGGTCGGACGGCGACGGCAGGTCGCCGGGGCACTCGACACCGCGCTCGCTGCTCGGGTCGGCCGCGCGGCCGAGAAGGAGCAGGGCGAGGGGCGTCGGCTGTACGTCGAGCTCCTGGGTCTGGGCGGTGGTCACGACACGCACCCTTTCTGTTCTGCGGGCTGGGCTCTTCTGCGGCCTGTTCCGTGGAGAGAACGTGCCTTTTCGTCGAATTGACGTTATCTATCATAACCGCTTCACGTCACTTTGACGATGGCGATGTCGTCGATGTGACATCAATCCCGGCGGGCGCCTTCCGCGCACTCGGCGGGGGACCTTGCGGGCGTGTGCGAGCATGGAGAGAGGAGCCAAGGGAAAGACACCGGGAAGGTCCGGAATGAATCCCCGGCCCCGGCGGTTGACATCGTCGGCAAGCAGTCTCCGTACAACCCGGGAGAGATGTAGATGTCCGTATCGGACGAGACCAGCACCGTCACCGACGGCATCCTTCTGTCCGACGCCGCCGCGGCGAAGGTCAAGGCCCTGCTCGACCAGGAAGGCCGTGAGGATCTGGCCCTGCGTGTCGCCGTCCAGCCCGGCGGCTGCTCGGGCCTGCGTTACCAGCTCTTCTTCGACGAGCGGTCCCTCGACGGCGACGTCGTCAAGGACTTCGGCGGAGTCAAGGTCGTCACCGACCGGATGAGCGCCCCGTACCTGGGCGGCGCCTCCATCGACTTCGTGGACACCATCGAGAAGCAGGGCTTCACGATCGACAACCCGAACGCGACGGGCTCCTGCGCCTGCGGCGACTCGTTCAGCTAAACCGGACGCGTCGCGCGTGGCCGATCGGCCACGTCGCGCGACTGAGCGGAACGAAGGCGGCGACCCCCTCCGACAGGGCCGCCGCCTTCGGGCTTTTCCGGTGCCGTGACTACCGCGCGAGCGAGGGTCCGGCGCCGACCTCCGCCTTCCGCTCCACGGGGATCGCCTTGCCGTCCGCGCCCATCACCTTCCGGTCACCGAGCGGCGCCTTCAGATGCACGGTCTGGTGGTAGACCTTGGCGATCATGACGCAGATCTTCTTCGGCCACGGAGTCGCGGTCACCGTCACCGTCACCCGGCCCGAACTCTCCACCGCCGACGTCTTGTAGTCGGCGCACACCCCGCCGGTGAACGCCACGGTGAGACTCTTCCCGTCGGCCGTGTAACCGTCCGCCTTGACGTCGTGCGGTGCCGCCGTCGCCGACGAACTCGCCGTAGGAGCAGGCGTGTCGGCGGACGCCAGATACTTCGGGTCGATCGCCGGATACGTCACCGTGAAGGTGTCCTGCCCGCCCGGCTGCCGCACCTCGAACAGCCAGGACGGCACCAGCGTCTGCTTCCCGTCCACGGAGTGCACGGCGAGCCCGAACTCCGCGTGCTCGACGGCGGCCGGGGCCTGCGTCGGGGTGATGGAGGACGCGGTCGACGAACCGCAGGGCGCCTCCAGCCGGTCCTTCAGCGGTACGGGGCTTGCGCACCCCCCGATGCCCATACGGTGATCCGTCCGCGGCGCCGCGTTCATCAGGGCCAGCGTCTTCCGCGCACTCAGCACCGGATAGACGTCACTCTTCACCGGCGCCGCCAACTGCCCGCTCCCGCCGACCACTTCACCCTGGGCGCCGACCGTCAGCCCGGTCGTCCAGCCGTGCGTGGGCAGCCCGCCGACCACCGGCTCGGCGTTCACCACCCGCTGCGCGCCCATGAGTTGGCTCGCGTCGACCTTCGCGTCGTCCTGGCCGACGGCCTTGAGGACGGGGGCGGCGGCCTGCTTCGCCGCGGCGACGCTCACCGGGTCGACGGCGGGAGCGGCCGGGTCCTTCTTGCAGGTGATGGTGCCGGTGCAGTCGTCGGTGCCGGGGGCGTAGCGGGTGAACGTCCACATGCCCGGCGCGGCCTTGTTCACCTGAAGGCTCGGCCCGGTGCCGTCCTGCCCGCCGACCTTCCAGACCTGCCCCTCGGCCACCGGCGTCCCCTTGACCCCGAGCGCCTTCGCGAGCCGGGCGACGGCGTCCTTGCCGACATCACCCCGAGGCGCGTAGACGGCCGCGGACTCGGGACCACCGGGCAGGCTCCCCGTGGCCTGATAGGTCTGCCCGTAGGGGTTCGGCTCACCGGGAGCGATTCCACTGGTTCCGCCGGTCCCGCCGGAGGAGTAGCCGTCGAGCGCGAGGGGCGGGGGAGTGCCGTCCGCACCGGCCGCTCCGGCTCCGGTCCCGTCTCCGGCACCGGACGAGGAGGATGACGACGCGAGGTAGGCCCCGCCTCCGCCGACGAGCAGCACGGCGGCGGCCACGGAGGCGACGACCAGGGGGGAACGGGATCGCCGGGGGCGGGGGCCGTCGGTTTCGGGGGAGTGGTCGTGGTCGCGCAGCGGGAGGTCCGTATCGGAGGCGGAGAGGGGCTGCTCCGGGTGGACGGCCTGGGATGGCGAAGGGCCGGCGGCTCCGGGTCGGCCCGCCTCGCGAGGTGCGGAGCCGGCGGCTTCCGGCCGGTCGTCCTCGGGCCGTGCGGGGTTCGCGAGGTGCGCGACTTCCGGCTGGTCCACGCCGGCGCCGGATGCCGTGGACCCGGCCTCGCCCGGTAGGCCGGAACCGGCCTCGGCGCCGACCGCGGCAGAAGTGGCTTTCGTACCGGGCGCCGTGGAACCGGCCTCCGCGTCGGACGCGGCAGAAGTGGCCTTCGTACCGGGCGTCGTGGAAGTGGCCTCTGCGTTGGATGCCGTTGGAGCGGTGTCCGCGTCGGGCGCGGTAGAAGTGGCCTTCGTACCGGGCGTCGTGGAACCGGCTTCCGCGTTGGATGCCGTTGGAGCGGTGTCCGCGTCGGGCGCGGTAGAAGTGGCCTTCGTACCGGGCGTCGTGGAAGTGGCCTCTGCGTTGGATGCCGTTGGAGCGGTGTCCGCGCCGGACGCTGTGGAACCGGCCTCCGCGTCGGACGCCGTGGCAGCGGCCTCTTCCGGCCGGTCGGCTTCCGTGGCGGATCCCGGTGGGGCGGCCTCTTCCGGTCCTTCCGAGCGGTCGGCTTCCGTGCCGGACGACGCGCGACCGGCGTCCGCGGTGGACGCCGTAGAACCGGCCTCTTCCTCACGGCCGCCGACCCCGGCTTGGTCGGTCCCTGCCTGGCCAGCACCGGGCCGGCCTTCCCCGGCCTTGCCGACCCCGGCCCCGGCCTTGCCGACCCCGGCCCCGGCCTTGTCGGCCCCGGCCTTGCCGACCCCGGCCCCGTGGACCTCGGCCTTGCCAACCCCGGCCTCGTCGACCCCGGCCCCGTGGACCTCGGCCTTGCCAACCCCGGCCTCGTCGACCCCGGCCCCGTGGACCTCGGCCTTGCCAACCCCGGCCCCCTCGGCGGAGCCCCTCGCGCCCCGCACGTCACCGGACGTGCCGGTCGTGTCGTCGTTGTCGGGTCGCTCGGTGTTCACCGCATCGCTCCTTCGGCTGCGCAACTGTCCCGTGACCCTGACCCGCCCCTGTCAAAGACGCAGGCGGAAGGGTCGTATCCCGCATCCCCTTTACGGGGGACAGCGATGGGACGCGGCGAGGGGGCGCGCGGTTCCCCCGAGCGCGCCGATCCGGCCGAAGGGGCTCCGGTCAGTCGCCGTACTCCGACATTCCGTCCAGCAGCCGGGCCGACGTCGACGGCACGGTCACGCCGTGGATGAGGGACGGGGAGACCGGGAGGGAGACGATCCGGTCCGGAACCGTCCAGTGGGGAGCCATCCGTGCGCAGTCGCCGCGCAGCGCCGCGAGACCGGTCTCGCCCTCGCCCTCGAAACGGACCGGAACGGCGGTGTGGACATCGAGGTTCGTCATAGCGGCACCGTAAGCACGCTCGTGCTCGCGAAGAAAGATCTACTATCGGGTAGTTTTGGCCGCTTCAGAGCCGCCGTGCCGACCGGGTAGCGTGAACTGTCAACGCAGCCTCCCTCAGGAGAGTCCTCGCCGTGCGCATCGCAGTCACCGGCTCCATCGCCACTGACCACCTCATGACCTTCCCCGGCCGCTTCGCCGACCAGCTGGTCGCGGACCAGCTGCACACGGTGTCGCTCTCCTTCCTGGTCGACAACCTCGACGTACGCCGGGGCGGCGTCGGGGCCAACATCGCCTTCGGCATGGGCCAGCTCGGCACCAAGCCGATCCTGGTCGGCGCCGCCGGCTCGGACTTCGCGGAGTACCGCGACTGGCTCGACCGGCACGGCGTCGACACCGACTCGGTCCGGATCTCCGAGA
Source organism: Streptomyces sp. NBC_00252 (assembly GCF_036187565.1). Lineage (NCBI taxonomy): Bacteria > Bacillati > Actinomycetota > Actinomycetes > Kitasatosporales > Streptomycetaceae > Streptomyces > Streptomyces sp. NBC_00252. The sequence goes on from NZ_CP108087.1 coordinate 7,253,608, forward strand.
CGCTGCACACCGCCCGCTTCGTGTGCACCACGGACTCCGACCACAACCAGATCGGCTCCTTCTACACCGGCGCCATGAGCGAGGCCCGGCAGATCGAGCTGAAGACCGTCGCCGACCGCGTGGGCGGCCTCGACCTGGTCCTCATCGGCGCCGACGACCCCGAGGCGATGCTCCGCCACACGGAGGAGTGCCGGACCCGTTCCATCCCCTTCGCCGCGGACTTCTCCCAGCAGATCGCGCGCATGGACGGCGAGAACATCCGCATCCTGCTGGAGGGCTCGGCGTACCTCTTCTCGAACGAGTACGAGAAGGGACTCATCGAGTCCAAGACCGGCTGGAGCGACGAGGAGATCCTGACGAAGGTCGGGCACCGGGTGACCACGCTCGGCTCGAAGGGTGTCCGGATCGAGAGCGTCGGGGCGGACCCGATCGAGGTCGGGTGCGCGGAGGAGGAGCGCAAGGCCGATCCCACGGGGGTCGGCGACGCGTTCCGCGCGGGGTTCCTCTCGGGGCTGGCGTGGGGGGTTTCTCTCGAGCGGGCGGCGCAGGTCGGGTGCATGGTCGCGACGCTGGTGATCGAGACGGTGGGTACGCAGGAGTATCAGCTGCGGCGGGTGCACTTCTTGGATCGGTTCACCAAGGCGTACGGGCACGATGCTGCGGCTGAGGTGCGGGGTCATCTGGGCTGAGCTGTCCGCCTGCGGGGGCGGGGGGCTGGTCGCGCGCCGGCGGCGGTAGCCGCATGTCGACACAGCCCCGCGCTCCTGAAGGGGCGCTCAGGTCAGTCGGCGGATCAAGTACGCCGGGCCTTCCTCCTCGCCGATGTACTCCTGGTCGCGCATGTCGCACCAGGCCGGGATGTCCAGGCGGGCCGCCTCGTCGTCGGAGAGGACTCGGATCGTGGCGCCGATCGGTACGTCGCCGATGACCTTCGCCAGTTCGATGACGGGGATCGGGCAGCGCTTGCCGAGGGCGTCCACGACCAGGGTGTTCTCCTCTACGACGGTGACCGGGGCCTGGGCTCCCAGTTTTTCGCGGACTCCGGCCACCGCGTCCGGCAGTACGGCCAGGAAGCGTTCGACGTCCTCCTCCGTCGCACCCAGGGGCAACGACACCCGCACATTTCCCTCACTCAGGACGCCCATCGCCTTCAGTACGTGGCTGGGCGTCAGGGTGCTGCTCGTGCAGGACGAGCCGGAGGAGACGGCGAAACCGGCGCGGTCGAGTTCGTGGAGCAGGGTCTCCCCGTCGACGTAGAGGCACGAGAAGGTGACGATCCCGGGCAGGCGCCGCACGGGATCGCCGACCACGTCGACGCCCGGCACCAGTCGCGGCACCCGCGTACGGATCCGCTCCGTCAGTTCCCGCAGCCGTAGCGCCTCCTGGGCCGCCTCCGCGCGGACCGCGCGGAGCGAGGCGGCCGCGGCCACCACGGCGGGGATGTTCTCGAAGCCGGCGGCACGTCCCGACTCCCGTTCGTCGACGGGCCCTTGGGGCGCGAAGCGCGCGCCCTTGCGGACCACCAGCAGGCCCACGCCCGCCGGGCCGCCCCACTTGTGCGCGCTCGCCGTGAGCAGCGACCACGCGCCCTCGACCGGCCCCCACCCCAGCGACTGCGCCGCGTCGACCAGCAACGGCACCCCGACCGCCCGGCACGCCTCCGCCACCTCGGCGACCGGCTGGACCGTCCCCACCTCGTGGTTGGCCGACTGGAGACAGGCCAGCGCGGTGTCCGACCGGAGGGAATCGGCGTAGGCCTCCACACTCACCGCACCCGTACGGTCCACCGGCACCTCGGTGGACGAACCGCCCTCCGCGACCAGCGCCTCGGCCGAATGGAGCACGGAAGAGTGTTCAACCGCTGACACGATCAGGTGACGCCCGACGCGCCGCCGCCCCGCCAACGCCCCCGCGATCCCCGTGTGTACGGCCCGCGTCCCGGACGACGTGAAGACGAGTTCGTCGACCCGGCACCCGACGGCCTCGGCAGCCGCCTCACGGGCGGCATCCAGCAGCAGCCGCGCCTTGCGCCCCTCCCTGTACAGCCGAGCCGGATCCGCCCACCCGTCGTCCAGAGACGCCAACAGCGCCTGCCGCGCGACCGGATGAAGGGGATGGCTGGATGCAGCATCGAAGTAGGACACACGCCAACGGTAGAGCGGACGGGAGCTTTCCATGGGGGCGCGAGGAACTGCGCGAGCAACCACAACGCACCCGCACCCGCCCAAATCACCTGAACCCCCGAGCTATTAGGCGCAAGGAGTAACCCGCGGCGCGTATGCCACCCTCCCCGCGAACCCCCGGAGGGCGTCGGCTAGGGTTTGGTCCGCATAAACATCCAAACCCCTGCCCGACGCAGGGCGGCGACCGACCCGCGTGAAGGCAGGCCGCAGCCAATCCGCGCGGGCGAGACTCTCGGGAAGGCGCTACGTGAGTCCCAACGGCTCCGACCGCTCGCCGCGGCGCCCGATGCGGCGGAAGCTGCTGCAGGCAATGACTGCGGGCCTGGTCCTGGCGACCGCGACCGGTTGCACATCCAAGGACTTCCCTCGCCTTGGTTTCCCCACCCCGACCACGGAGGAGGGTCCGCGGATCCTCTCCCTGTGGCAGGGATCCTGGGCTGCCGCGCTCGCCGTCGGCGTCCTGGTGTGGGCCCTGATCATGTGGAGCGTCGTGTTCCACAGGCGCAGCCGCACCAAGGTCGAGATCCCCCCGCAGACCCGGTACAACATGCCCATCGAGGCGCTGTACACGGTTGTTCCGCTCATCATCGTCTCGGTGCTGTTCTACTTCACGGCCCGCGATGAGACGAAGCTCCTGAGCCTCGACAAGAAGCCCGATGTGACGGTCAACGTCGTCGGCTTCCAGTGGAGCTGGGGCTTCAACTACATCGAGAACGTCGACGGTGTCAGTGGTGACGCGACGACCGACAAGAACCTGGCCGCGATCCCGGACCGGTTCAAGAAGGAGTTCCCGGCGAACGCCGGCGGCGTCTACGACGTCGGCACGCCCGCCACCAAGAACCCGCAGACGGGCAACCCGGGTCCGACCCTCTGGCTCCCCAAGGGCGAGACGGTCCGCTTCGTCCTCACCTCACGTGACGTCATCCACGACTTCTGGGTGGTGCCGTTCCTGATGAAGATGGACGTCGTCCCGGGTCACACCAACGCCTTCCAGGTGACCCCCACCAAGGAGGGCACCTACCTCGGCAAGTGCGCCGAGCTCTGCGGCGTCGACCACTCCCGGATGCTGTTCAACGTGAAGGTCGTCTCGCCGGAGCGCTACCAGCAGCACCTCAAGGACCTCGCCAAGAAGGGGCAGACCGGTTACATCCCCGCTGGCATCGCGCAGACGAGCCACGAGAAGAACCGGGAGACGAACAACCTGTGAGCATCCTCAACGAACCTCAGGGTGCCGCGGCAGCAGAGTCCCACTACGCGGACGAGCTGCCGGTAAGGCGCAAGCAACCCGGTAACGTCGTGATCAAGTGGCTCACCACCACCGACCACAAGACGATCGGCACGCTGTATCTGGTCACGTCGTTCGCGTTCTTCCTGATCGGCGGCGTCATGGCGCTGCTGATGCGCGCCGAGCTGGCGCGGCCGGGTCTGCAGATCCTGTCGAGTGAGCAGTTCAACCAGGCGTTCACGATGCACGGCACGATCATGCTGCTGATGTTCGCGACGCCCCTCTTCGCCGGTTTCACGAACTGGATCATGCCGCTGCAGATCGGCGCGCCCGACGTGGCGTTCCCGCGGCTGAACATGTTCGCCTACTGGCTCTACCTGTTCGGCTCGACCATCGCGGTCGGTGGCTTCCTCACCCCGCAGGGCGCCGCCGACTTCGGCTGGTTCGCCTACAGCCCGCTGTCGGACGCGGTCCGTTCGCCGGGCATCGGCGCCGACATGTGGATCATGGGTCTGGCCTTCTCCGGCTTCGGCACGATCCTCGGTGCGGTCAACTTCATCACCACGATCATCTGCATGCGCGCACCGGGCATGACGATGTTCCGCATGCCGATCTTCGTGTGGAACGTGCTGCTGACCGCGGTCCTGGTCCTGCTGGCCTTCCCCGTCCTCGCCGCCGCGCTCTTCGCGCTGGAGGCGGATCGGAAATTCGGGGCACATGTCTTCGACGCTGCCAACGGCGGTGCGTTGCTGTGGCAACACCTCTTCTGGTTCTTCGGCCATCCAGAGGTGTACATCATCGCGCTGCCGTTCTTCGGCATCATCTCCGAGGTCATCCCGGTCTTCTCCCGCAAGCCGATGTTCGGCTACATGGGTCTGGTCGCCGCGACCATCTCCATCGCCGGCCTGTCCGTGACGGTGTGGGCCCACCACATGTACGTCACCGGCGGTGTGCTGCTGCCGTTCTTCTCCTTCATGACGTTCCTCATCGCCGTGCCGACGGGCGTGAAGTTCTTCAACTGGATCGGAACGATGTGGAAGGGGTCCCTGAGTTTCGAGACCCCGATGCTCTGGGCCACCGGCTTCCTGATCACCTTCACCTTCGGTGGTCTGACCGGTGTCATCCTGGCCTCGCCGCCGATGGACTTCCACGTCTCGGACTCGTACTTCGTCGTCGCCCACTTCCACTACGTGGTCTTCGGCACCGTCGTGTTCGCGATGTTCTCCGGCTTCCACTTCTGGTGGCCGAAGATGACCGGCAAGATGCTCGACGAGCGCCTCGGCAAGATCACCTTCTGGACGCTGTTCATCGGCTTCCACGGCACCTTCCTGGTCCAGCACTGGCTGGGCGCCGAGGGCATGCCCCGTCGTTACGCGGACTACCTCGCGGCCGACGGCTTCACCGCCCTGAACACGATCTCGACGATCAGCTCCTTCCTGCTCGGCCTGTCGATCCTGCCGTTCCTCTACAACGTGTGGAAGACGGCCAAGTACGGCAAGAAGGTCGAGGTCGACGACCCGTGGGGCTACGGCCGTTCGCTCGAGTGGGCGACGTCCTGCCCGCCGCCGCGGCACAACTTCCTCACCCTGCCGCGGATCCGCAGCGAATCCCCGGCGTTCGACCTGCACCACCCGGAGATCGCCGCTCTCGACCAGCTCGAGAACGCGCACCACGGTGACAAGGCCCTCGCCGGCGGCAAGGAGGCGGGCAAGTGAAGGTCCAGGGCAGGATGTTCATGTGGCTGGCCGTCTTCGTGCTGGTCATGGCCGTCGTCTACGGCGTCTGGTCCAAGGAGGCGGCCGGTACCACGGCCCTCTTCATGGCCTTCGGCCTGTGCATCATGGTCGGCTTCTACCTGGGCTTCACGGCCCGGCGGATCGACACCCTCGCGCAGGACAACAAGGAGGCCGACGTCGCGGACGAGGCCGGCGAGGTGGGCTTCTTCAGCCCGCACAGCTGGCAGCCCCTCGCCCTCGGCATCGGTGGCGCACTGGCCTTCCTGTCGATCGCGATCGGCTGGTGGCTGCTGTACTTCTCCGCCCCGATCATCATGGTCGGCCTGTACGGCTGGGTCTTCGAGTACTACCGCGGTGAGAACCGCACCCAGTAGCACGCGCTGAACCCCCACGAGCCCGGACACTCCGTCAGGAGGGTCCGGGCTCGTGCTTTTGCCGCAATGTCGGTCCCTCGTCCGAGTGACCCACCGCGCCGGGGCTGACGAAGCTTCATAACCTCGGCTCATGAGCCACAAAGTGTTCTTTCGGGGCGCAAAAGCCGGTGACGAGAGGGCGACCGTGCTCAGCCCTTCGGGCCTCCGCGCGCTCACCCTCTCCACACCCGCGCGCCCGCGCGCCCGCACCGTCGCCGGCTGCACCCTGCTGGTGATCTCCCTCGGCGCGGGCGTCACCGCCTGCGGGTCCGACGGCGGCAACCCGCTGTCTGCGAAGCCGTACGACGCGGCGGGGCAGATCTCCTTCAACGGCCCGTCCGGCACCGGGAAGAAGGCCGACCCCGACAAGCCCCTCCAGGTCACCGCCTCCGGCGACGACGGGCGCATCACGGACGTCACGGCCGTGGACGCCACGGGACGCTACGTCACGGGCGAACTCGCCGCCGACGGCACTCGCTGGCACAGCACCTCCCCGCTGGCCGCCAACGCCCACTACACGGTCCGCGTGAGCACGGAGAACGAGGACGGCGCCCCCGGACGCAAGGTCCTCACCTTCGACACCACCAAGCCGACCGCCAAGAAGAGCCTGAGCGTCAAGTTCGGCCCGGACGCGGGCACGTACGGCGTCGGCCAGCCGGTCACCGCCGAACTGAACACACCCGTCAAGGACAAGGCGCAGCGGGCCATCGTGGAACGTGCCCTCAGGGTGGACTCAGTGCCCGCTGTGGAGGGCGCCTGGCACTGGGTGGACGACAAGGAGCTCCACTACCGCCCCAAGGACTACTGGCCCGCCCACGCCACGATCCAGGCGCACAGCAACCTCGACGGCGTGAAGATCAGCGACCGGCTGTGGGGCGGCGCCTCGAAGGACCTCAAGCTCACCACGGGCGACAAGATCGTCGCGGTGACGGACGCCGCGTCCCACGAGATGACGGTCTACAAGAACGACGAGGAGATCAACCAGATCCCCGTCACCACCGGCAAGCCCGGCTTCGAGACCCGAAACGGCGTCAAGGTCGTACTGGGCAAGGAGTACTTCGTACGGATGCGCGGAACCACCGTCGGCATCTCCGAGGGGTCCTCGGACTCGTACGACCTCCCCGTGTACTACGCGACCCGGGTCACCTGGAGCGGCGAGTACGTCCACGCCGCCCCCTGGTCGGTGGGGTCCCAGGGCTCGGAGAACGTCAGCCACGGCTGCACCGGCATGAGCACCAGCAACGCCGAGTGGTTCTTCGACACCGTCCACGAGGGTGACGTCGTCAAGGTCATCAACTCGAACGGCGACGACATGGAGCCCTTCGGCAACGGCTTCGGCGACTGGAACCTCGCCTGGAAGAACTGGCGCTCCGGCAGCGCGCTGGTCGGCGGAACCCCGGATGCTCCCAGGCCGCAGGACGCGGCACGTTTGCGCCCCGAGTCAGCGTGACGTCCCCAGGGGCGCGGGGAACTGCGCGACCAGCCACAGCCGGCCCGCAGTCGCCACACAACCCGCGCCCCACCCCTCTAGGCGCTCAAGGCCCGCTTGTGACGCAGCAGAGAGGCCAACGAGGCCGCGAACTCAACGGGATCCACCGGCAACGTCACAGCCGCGTCCGCACGGCTCCAGGTGGCCAGCCACGCATCCTGCGGCCGCCCGATGAGCACCAGCACCGGCGGGCAGTTGAAGACCTCGTCCTTCACCTGACGGCACAGCCCCATGCCCCCCATCGGCGCGGCCTCACCGTCGAAGACACAGACGTCGATCCCGCCCCGGTCCAGCTCCTTCACGACCGCCGCCTGCGTCGCACACTCCAGGAACTCCACCAGCGGCGCGTCCGGAGCCGGCCTGCGCCCGGTCGCCAGCCGCACTTGCTCGCGGGTGTTGGAGTCGTCGCTGTAGACGAGCACCGTGGCAGTCGGCTGCATTGTTCCTCCGCGTCGTCGATCGGGAACCCCGGGTACCGATGCGGCGGATGCTACTCCTTTGAACACCCCGTCAACACCTGTTGGAACACCCCTGCGATGGGCCATACGGGCAGTACACACGCTGCGGACACTCCGAACGGCACCCCCCGGAGTGAGGGCGGGATAAGCGACCGACATAATGTCGGTCGTGGCGACAGCAACGACAGTAGAAACCGGGCACGCGCACCCGTCGGTCAACCGGCCGAACCTCACCAGCGTCGGAACCATCATCTGGCTGAGTTCCGAGCTGATGTTCTTCGCGGCCCTCTTCGCGATGTACTTCACCCTGCGATCGGTGACCGGTCCGGATCACTGGAAGGAGATGGCGAGCCATCTCAACCTTCCGTTCTCCGCGACCAACACCACGATCCTGGTGCTCTCCTCCCTCACCTGCCAGCTCGGCGTGTTCGCGGCCGAGCGCGGGGATGTGAAGAAGCTCAGGGGCTGGTTCATCATCACGTTCGTGATGGGTGCGATCTTCATCGGCGGTCAGATCTTCGAGTACACGGAGCTGGTGAAGAAGGACGGCCTGTCGCTGTCCTCCGACCCGTACGGCTCGGTGTTCTACCTGACCACCGGCTTCCACGGCATGCACGTGACGGGCGGCCTCATCGCCTTCCTGTTCGTCCTCGGACGTACCTACGCGGCAAAGAGGTTCACCCACGAACAGGCGACCGCGGCCATCGTCGTGTCCTACTACTGGCACTTCGTCGATGTCGTCTGGATCGGCCTCTTCGCCACGATCTACTTGATCAAGTAGTCGGGCCCGATCCCGCGCGCAGCCAAGAAGCGCACATTCCAGAAGCATCGACGCAGAAGATCCTGACACCGGGGTAATCCGTGAAAAAGCTCTCCACACGACGACGCCATCCGCTGGCGGCGGTCGTCGTCCTACTCCTCGCGCTGGCGGCAACTGGGGGGCTGTACGCCGCGTTCGCTCCCGCGAGCAAGGCGCAGGCCGACGAGTCCGCCCAGTCCCTCGCCATCGACGAGGGCAAGAAGCTGTTCGCCGTCGGCTGCGCAAGCTGCCACGGCACCGGCGGTCAGGGCACCTCCGACGGTCCGAGCCTTGTGGGCGTCGGCGCCGCGGCGGTCGACTTCCAGGTCGGCACCGGCCGTATGCCGGCGCAGCAGCCGGGTGCTCAGATCCCGGCCAAGAAGGTCATCTACTCGCAGGCCGAGATCGACCAGCTCGCGGCGTACATCGCCTCGCTGGGCGCCGGTCCGGCCATCCCGACGAAGAACGAGTACGGGCCGGAGGGTTCGGACATCGCCAAGGGTGGCGAGCTGTTCCGCACCAACTGTGCCCAGTGCCACAACTTCACCGGCAAGGGCGGCGCGCTGACGCACGGCAAGTTCGCGCCGAGTCTCGAGGGTGTCGCTCCGAAGCACATCTACGAGGCCATGCAGACCGGCCCGCAGAACATGCCTTCCTTCCCCGACACCACGCTGTCGTCGAAGAACAAGAAGGACATCATCGCGTACCTCAACGCGGTCAACGGCGACAACACCGAGAGCCCCGGCGGTCTTGAGCTGGGCGGTCTCGGTCCGGTCAGTGAGGGTCTCTTCGCCTGGATCTTCGGTCTGGGCGCGCTGATCGCGGTAGCCGTCTGGGTCGCCGCTCGGACCGCAAAGGCCAAGAAGTCATGAGTAGCCAAGACATTCCAGAAGAGAACCTGCCCGCTGAGCAGGACGCGCACGGCGCGGTGTCGGTAGCGGACGAGCACGACCCGTTCGCCGACCCCGGACTGCCCCCGCACGAGCACCGTGTCCAGGACATCGACGAGCGGGCCGCCAAGCGGTCCGAGCGCGTCGTCGCCTTCCTGTTCACGCTGTCGATGCTCCTCACGGTCGGCTTCATCGCCTCGTACGTGGCGATCCCGTCCGACAAGTCGATCTTCGTCTTCCCGATCGGTCACATCAGCGCGCTGAACTTCGCGCTGGGCCTGACCCTCGGCGGAGCGCTCTTCACCATCGGCGCGGGCGCGGTCCACTGGGCCCGCACCCTGATGTCCGACGTGGAGATCGCCGACGAGCGGCACGCGATCGAGGCGCCCCCCGAGGTCAAGGCCAAGGTCATGGCCGACTTCAAGGAGGGTGCCAAGGAGTCGGCGCTCGGCCGTCGCAAGCTGATCCGCAACACGATGTTCGGCGCGCTGGCCCTGTTCCCGCTCTCCGGCGTCATGCTGCTGCGCGACCTGGGCCCGCTGCCGGGGACGAAGCTCCGCCACACCCTGTGGTCCAAGGGCAAGCTCCTCGTCAACATGAACACGAACCTGCCGCTGCGTCCCTCGGACGTGGCCGTCGGCTCGCTCACCTTCGCCAAGCCCGAGGGCCTGGAGGAGACCGACGAGGACTTCCAGACGGAGATCGCGAAGTCCGCGCTGATGATCGTCCGGCTCCAGCCGGACAACATCAAGGACAAGCGCGAGCTGGAGTGGGCGCACGAGGGCATCGTCGCCTTCTCGAAGATCTGCACCCACGTGGGCTGCCCGATCTCCCTGTACGAGCAGCAGACGCACCACGTGCTGTGCCCGTGCCACCAGTCCACCTTCGACCTCTCCGACGGTGCCCGAGTGATCTTCGGCCCGGCCGGTCACGCCCTGCCGCAGCTGCGCATCGGCGTGAGCGACGAGGGTTACCTCGAGGCGCTCGGCGACTTCGATGAGCCCGTCGGTCCTGCATTCTGGGAGCGCGGATGAGCACTACGACGAACACTGACTCGCGCTCGCGCGAGAAGGCACCGGCCGGCGAGAAGATCGCCGACTGGGCGGACGGACGCCTGGGGATCTACTCCCTGGCCAAGTCCAACATGCGCAAGATCTTCCCCGACCACTGGTCGTTCATGCTGGGTGAGGTCTGCCTCTACAGCTTCATCATCATCATCCTCACGGGTGTGTACCTGACGCTGTTCTTCCACCCGTCGATGAACGAGGTGACGTACCACGGCAGCTATGTCCCGCTCCAGGGGCAGCTGATGTCGGAGGCGTTCAACTCGACCATGCACATCTCCTTCGATGTGCGCGGTGGTCTGCTGATCCGGCAGATCCACCACTGGGCGGCGCTGATCTTCCTCGCCGGCATGTTCGTGCACATGATGCGGGTGTTCTTCACGGGCGCGTTCCGCAAGCCGCGTGAGGTCAACTGGCTGTTCGGCTTCCTGCTGTTCGTCCTGGGCATGTTCACCGGCTTCACCGGTTACTCGCTCCCGGACGACCTGCTCTCCGGCACCGGTGTCCGCTTCATGGAGGGCGCGGTCCTGTCCGTGCCGATCGTCGGCACGTACCTGTCGTTCTTCCTCTTCGGCGGCGAGTTCCCGGGCGGCGACTTTGTCGCGCGGTTCTACTCGATCCACATCCTGCTGCTGCCGGGCATCATGCTCGGCCTGGTCGTCGGCCACCTGATCCTGGTCTTCTACCACAAGCACACGCAGTTCGCGGGCCCCGGAAAGACGAACAACAACGTCGTCGGCATGCCGCTGCTGCCGGTCTACATGGCCAAGGCCGGAGGCTTCTTCTTCCTGGTCTTCGGTGTCATCGCGGCCGTCGCCGCGGTCGCCTCGATCAACCCGATCTGGTCGATGGGCCCCTACCGGCCGGACATGGTCTCCACGGGCGCCCAGCCCGACTGGTACATGGGCTTCTCCGAGGGCCTGATCCGTGTCATGCCGGGCTGGGAGATCAACTTCTGGGGTCACACGCTCGTCCTGGGTGTGTTCATCCCGCTGGTGATCTTCCCGCTGGTCCTGGTGTCGATCGCGGTCTACCCGTTCATCGAGGCCTGGGTCACCGGCGACCGGCGCGAGCACCACATCCTGGACCGCCCGCGCAACGCCCCGACCCGTACGGCCTTCGGTGCCGCGTGGATCTCGTGGTACTTCGTCCTGCTCGTCGGTGGCGGCAACGACATCTGGGCCACGCACTTCCACCTGTCGATCAACTCGATCACCTGGTTCGTGCGCGTCGGCTTCTTCGTGGTGCCGGTGCTGGTCTTCATCGCCACCAAGCGGTTCTGCCTCGGCCTCCAGCGCCGGGACCGGGACAAGGTGCTGCACGGCCGCGAGTCCGGCATCATCAAGCGCCTGCCGCACGGTGAGTTCGTCGAGATCCACGAGCCGCTCAGCCAGGACGCGCTGCACACGCTCACCGCGCACGAGCAGTACGTGCCGGCCGCGATCGGCGCGACCGTCGACGACAACGGCGTGGAACGCAAGGTGAAGGGCTCCGAGAAGCTGCGCGCCAAGCTGAGCGAGGCGTACTACGGCGAGGAGTCCCAGATCCCCAAGCCCACCGTCGAGGAGTACAAGGAGATCACGAGCGGCCACGGCCACCACTGATCGCTGAGGCGTCGCCACGCCACAGTCGAAGGGCCCCGTCCGAACACCGGACGGGGCCCTTCGCCGTGTCCCGCGCTGGATAGGGTGGGGGCGGTATTTCAACCAGGTTTCTACGACACCCAGGAGCGGCCGTATGAGCGCTGTGACCCCCGCTGGAGGCGACACCGCGGCGGCCCGTTCCTGGCCCGACGTACTGAGCGCGCTGCTGGCCGGACAGGACCTGAGCACCGCCGACACGGCGTGGGCGATGGACCGGATCATGAGCGGCGAGGCGGCCGACGCGCAGATCGCGGGCTTCCTGGTGGCGCTGCGGGCCAAGGGCGAGACGGTCGAGGAGATCACCGGGCTCGTCGAGACGATGTACGCCCACGCGAAGCCGCTGCACATCCCGGGACCGGCGGTCGACATCGTCGGCACCGGCGGCGACCGGGCGAAGACGGTGAACATCTCGACGATGTCCGCCATCGTGATCGCCGGGGCCGGCGCGAAGGTCGTCAAACACGGCAACCGCGCCTCGTCCTCGGCGAGCGGTTCCTCGGACGTCCTGGAGCGGCTCGGCATCAACCTCGACCTGTCGCCCGAGCGGGTCGCGCAGGTGGTGGAGGAGGCCGGGATCACGTTCTGCTTCGCGGCCAAGTTCCACCCCACGATGCGGTTCGCAGGGGCGGTCCGGCGGGACCTGGGGGTGCCGACCGCGTTCAACCTCCTCGGCCCGCTGACCAACCCGGCGAAGGTCACCTCGTCGGCGGTCGGCTGCTTCGACACCCGCATGGCCGGGCTGATCGCGGGCGTGCTGGCCGAACGGGGTTCCTCCGCGCTGGTGTTCCGCGGTGACGACGGTCTCGACGAGCTGACCACCACGGCCACCTCCCGGGTGTGGAACGTCCGCGACGGCAAGGTCACCGAGGAGGCCTTCGACCCCCGGGACGTGGGCCTCGAACTCGTCCCGGTGGAGGCCCTGCGCGGTGCCGACCCCGAGTACAACGCGGACGTGGCCCGCCGTCTCCTGGACGGCGAGACGGGCCCGGTGCGGGATGCCGTACTCCTGAACTCGGCGGCCGCCCTGGTGGCCCTCGAGGCCGGGGACGGGCCGTTGGCGGACCGGATCAGGGCCGGGATGGAGAAGGCGCGGGAGTCGATCGACTCCGGGGCCGCGAAGCGCACGCTGGAGCGCTGGGCGGCCGCCAGCAACGCGTGACCGAGTGGGTCGTCGTCCCGCGATCCGGACACGGGTTGCGGGACGACGATCACATCGCGTAAGTTTTCTGACCAGGTCATGAGTGACAGTCATGAGGCCCCGGCCGACTGTCCGGCAACCCTCCGTCCGTGGCGGGGTGCCCCGGGTGAAGACCAGGCCGTAGGCAGCGAGGTCTGCGGCAAGCGCGGGCCCCTCGAAAGACACCAGGGGTCCTGGTCATCGAGGGAGCCCTCTGTGAGCAAGCGAATGCGATAGGGCGTCGAGCCCCGCCTCCGCATACCCCCTTCTTCTTTTCCTGCGCCGCAGCCGTGTCGGCTCGCGCAGTGAATTCGCCTGCCTCTCACGGGAGTTCACCATGTCTGTCGCCACCGTTGCCGCCGCCCAGACCATTTGTGCACCGCTGCCCGTTCTCGGCCGGGATGTCACCGTCCCGCTCGTCACGGGCGGCGAGGTCACCTACGCGGCGCTCGACTACGCGGCCAGCGCCCCCGCCCTCCAGCGCGTCTGGGACGACGTCGCGGCCTACGCCCCGTACTACGGCAGCGTGCACCGCGGCGCCGGCTACCTCTCGCAGCTCTCCACCGACCTGTTCGAGAACGCCCGCAAGACGGTCGAGGAGTTCCTGGACTGCCGTCCCGACGACCAGCTGATCTTCACTCGCTCCACGACGGACTCCCTGAACCTGCTCGCCGCGGTGCTCCCCGCCGACTGCCAGGTCTTCGTCTTCGAGACCGAGCACCACGCGTCCCTGCTGCCCTGGAAGGACGCCCGGGTCACCTACCTCAACGCCCCGCGCACCCCGGGCCAGGCCGTCGAGACCCTGGAGCAGGCCCTCGCCGCCCGCGACCCCTACGGGCCGGCCCTGGTCTGCGTCACCGGCGCCTCGAACGTCACCGGCGAGCTGTGGCCGGTGCGCGAACTGGCCGCCGCCGCGCACGCCCACGGCGCCCGGATCGTCCTGGACGCCGCCCAGCTCGCTCCGCACCACCCGGTCTCCGTCCAGGACCTCGACGTCGACTGGATCGCCTTCTCGGGCCACAAGCTCTACGCCCCCTTCGGCTCGGGCGTCCTGGCCGGCCGCGCCGACTGGCTCCAGGCGGCCGACCCCTACCTCGCGGGCGGCGGCGCCAGCCGCAAGGTCACGCGGCGCGAGGACGGGGGAGTGGACGTGGAGTGGCACGACAGCGCCGCCCGGCACGAGGCGGGCTCCCCGAACGTCATCGGCGCCTACTCCATCGCGTCGGCCTGCAAGGCGCTCACCGAAGCGGGCTTCGACACGCTGGTCGCCCGCGAGCAGCACCTGATCGAAAAGGTACGGGCGGGCCTGGCCGAGGTCCCCGAGGTGAAGGTCCTGTCCCTGTTCGGCGACGACGCCCCGCGGGTCGGCGTGATCTCCTTCGTCGTCGACGGCTGGAACAGCTCCCACTTCGCCGCCGCCCTCTCCGCCGAGTACGGCATCGGCGTCCGGGACGGCCTCTTCTGCGCCCACCCCCTGCTCCGCACCCTCCTGGGCACCGACCCCCAGACCCAGGGCGAATGCGGCGCCCCCGAAGCGGCCCCCGGCGAAAAGTCCCTCAACGCCATCCGAGTCAGCTTCGGCGCAGGCACCCCCGACGAGCACGTCGACCGCTTCGTAGGCGCGGTCCGCGAGTTGGTCACCAAGGGAGCCAAGTGGACCTACCACACAGAAAACGGCCGCTGCGTCCCGGCGGTGTGATCTCGCCTGACGTCAAGCGGATGCCGTGAGGATCGCGGGGCGGTGCCGATCTGCGGCTCCGCCCCGCGGGCGCGAGCAGTCACGACGAGCGGCGCTGTACCCGGCGGTCCGAGGCGCCCCCGGTCCGATGCAACAAGCCTCAGGCCGATCCCCTAAAGGGCGCGGGGCTGTGTCGATTTGCGGCTCCGCCCCGCGGGCGCGACCAGCCACGACGAGCGCCGCTGTACCCGGCGGGTCCGAGGCGCCCCCGGTCCGATGCAACAAGCCTCAGGCCGATCCCCTAAAGGGCGCGGAGCGGTGTCGATTTGCGGCTCCGCCCCGCGGGCGCGAGCAGTCACAACGAGTGCCGTTGCATCCCGGCGGGCCCGAGGCGCCCCCGAACCGATGCAACGAGCCTGAGAGCAACCCCCTCAGGGGCGCGAGGAACTGCGCGACCAGCCACGACGGACCGGTCACCCGCAGACGATCCGCGCCCCCCACCCCACTACGCGCCCAACCTCACGAGTCCAACCCGATGGCGAACGCGGCCTCGAGGTCATGCTGTGAGTACGTCCGGAAGGCGACGTGCGTATCCGTCCCCTCCACCCCGGGGATCTTGCTGATCCGCCCAGGAATCACCTCGGCCAGATCCTCGTGCTGCCGCACCCGAACCATCGCGATCAAGTCATACGTACCGGTGACAGAGAAGACCTCGCTCACAGATTCGAGCGCGGCGATCGACTCGGCGATCTCCGGAATCCGGTCCACGCTGGTCTTGATGAGGACGATCGCGGTGATCACGGCTGGTTCTCTCCCTCGGGGACCGTTGCTGGGGCGGCCCCAACTCTAGTCGTACGACCGAATCGCACCCACGCGTAGCCGAACCCGAGCGTGAAGCCCACGAGGTGGGCGAGGTACGCCACCCCCGGCCCCGTCGCCGCCTGCCCCGCCGCCAGCCACTGCAGGGCCGCCCAGAACGGCAGCACGACCCACGCGGGGAAGCGCAGCGGCAGGAAGAAGAGGAAGGGGAGGAGGCTCGTCACGCGCGCCCGGGGGAACAGGTACAGGAACGCCCCGAGGACCGCCGAGATCGCCCCGGACGCGCCGACCAGCGACTGCTCGGAGTCCGTGTTGGCCACCGCGTAGCCCAGCAGCGCGAGGTACCCGCAGACCAGGTAGAACAGCGTGAACTCGACCCGGCCCAGCCGTTCCTCGGTCATCGCTCCGAAGACGTAGAGGAAGAGCATGTTGCCGAGGAGGTGGACCCAGCTGCCGTGGATGAACAGGGCCGTGACCGGGGTCAGCGCCTCGCGGGTGGGGTGGGCGAACAGTTCGGCGGGGACCACGCCCCAGCGGCGGAAGTACGCCCGTTGCGCGGCGAGCAGCGTGTCACTGGTGCCGTAGGACGGGACGAAACCCGAGGCCGGGCCCAGGACGAAGATCAGGCAGCACAGGCCGATCAGGGCGTAGGTCATCGGTGCCGATGTGCCGCGGAACGTCCTGACGAGGGCCGAGCCCCAGTTGCTGATCATGGCTACAGAGCATGACGTAACGGGACGCAACGGGACAGGGTGAATCGCCGCTGCGGACGGCCGAGCGGTGAGTACCCGCCAGGCCGTAGGGTTACGAGCCACACGCGCCGGGGAAACCGGCGATCACGGAAACTGGAACGAAGGAAGCGGACAGCCACGATGACGGTTCCCCTGCCGACCGCCTCGACGCGGTGGCGCTGCACCCTCTGCGGCAACCTCACGCGCTTCGACGTGACGCGCTCGTCGAAGGTCGTGGAGTACCTCCACCTGGACCTGGCCGGTGAGCCGAAGGTGGAGGAGCGCGAGGTGGTCAGTGAGACCATCGAGTCGGTGCGCTGCCGCTGGTGCAACGCCGTGGATCAGGTGGAACTCGTGGACAGGCCGGGCGCCGCCTCCTGAGAGGGAGAGGCCCCGCACAGACATTGGGGTGTGAGGATGGTGGAGAACTCAGGCGGGGGGCCGGGCGACGGCGCCGCCGAGGTGCTCGACCGTCCGCTGCCCGACGGTGTGCGGAGGCGGGTCGTACAGATCGTCTCCGACGGCTTCGGCGGCCTCACCGTCGCCGAACTGCCCGCGCAGCTACGACAGTACGCCCGCTTCGCCCCCAACCGGCGCGCCAAGTTCGCGGGCAACGCGATGGCGGCCGCGCTGGAGACCGATCCGCTGTTCCGGCAGCGCATCGGGGAGAAACTCAGAGAGGCCCAGTCGGAACTGGCCGGTGCCCTCGACTCCGGCTCGCCGCCCCCGGCCGCGGACCCGCTCGATGTGGCGGCCGCGGCCTATGTTCTGCGCCCCACCGGCTGGGTGAAGCTCGTCACCGCCGCGGGCGAGGAGGCGCTGCGCGCCGACGCCGAGCGCGCCGACGAGGAGAGCCGGGCCGAACTGGAGCGGCTGCGCGAGGAGTTGGCGCAGGCGCGGGACGCGACCCGGGCCGAGACCGAGCGGCTGCGCACCGAGCTGGACGCGGCGAAGAAGGAAGCGGAATCGCTTCACCGCAAGCTGCGTGCCGCCCACAGTGACGTCAAGCGCGGCGAGGCCGCCCTGCGCAAGCTGCGGGCCGAGACGGACGCCGCGCGCGCCGAGAGCCAGACCCAGGTGTCCGCCGCCGAGAGCGAGAGCCGCCGTCTGAAGGCACGCCTGGGCGAGGCGGAGGCGGCCCTCGAGGCCACCCGCAAGGCCGCCCGTGAGGGCCGCAGCGTCGAGGACATGCGGGTACGGCTGCTGCTCGACACCGTTCTGGACGCGGCCCAAGGGCTGCGCCGCGAGCTGGCGTTGCCGCCGGTGTCCGTGCGGCCCGCCGAGACCGTCGACGCGGTCGAACCGGGACGAATGACCCCGAAGGACATCGCGGCGCGGGCGCTGTCGGAGAACGACCCCGCGATCCTAGACCAGTTGCTCGCGCTGCCGCAGGCCCACCTGGTCGTCGACGGCTACAACGTCACCAAGACCGGCTATCCCCAAATGCCCCTGGAGAAGCAGCGGTTGAGGCTGCTGGGGCAGCTCTCGCAGCTCGCCGCGCAGACCGGCGCCGAGGTCACCTGTGTCTTCGACGGGGCCGAGCTGGCCGCGCCCGTGCTGCTCGCGCCGCCGCGCGGGGTGCGGGTGCTGTTCTCCAAACCGGGCGTCACCGCCGACGAGTTGATCCGTCAGCTGGTGCGTGCCGAGCCGCCGGGCCGGCCGGTGATCGTCGCGTCGACCGACCGCGAGGTGGCCGACGGGATCGCGAAGGCGGGCGCGCGGCCCGTCGCTTCTGCGGTACTCCTGAAGCGACTGTCGTGAAGGTCAACGTACAGGTTTAATGCCTGAATTGGCCGAACTGTCACGCAACGTAGCGTCAATCGACCATCACTGCACGTTGGTTATGTGCAAAGAATGCTTTGAGTGACGGCATTTTTTCGTGTGAGGATTTGAACTGATCACAGAAACATCACTAGGGTCAGGCCTCGAACCTCCGAACGGGTGATCACTCAATAGAAGGAGCTCGACTCCGTGGCGTCCCATCGTCGACCGAAGCAGCCGAGCCGCACGCGTGTGACTGTGCTGACCACCGCAGCCGCAGCCGCCGTTGCCTTCAGCGCTCAGGCCGCGAATGCCGCGCCGAGCGAGAAGCCCAGCAAGGACGAGGTCAAGGCGAAGGTCGACGCCCTCTACGAGCAGGCCGAGCAGGCCACCGAGAAGCTCGACGGCGCCCAGGAGAAGCAGGAGAAGCTCCAGAAGGAGATCTCCACCATCCAGGACAACGTCGCCCGCGGCCAGGAGGAGCTGAACAAGCTCCGGGACGGCCTCGGCACCATGGCGAGCGCGCAGTACCGCACCGGTGGCATCGACCCGTCGATCCAGCTGTTCCTGTCCTCGGACCCGGACGACTACCTCGACAAGGCGTCCACGATGGACCAGTTGAGCAGCCAGCAGGTCGAGGCGCTCACGAAGATCCAGGGCAAGCAGCGCGAACTCGCCCAGGAGCGCGCGGAGGCGAGCAGCAAGCTCAAGGACCTCTCCGCCACCCGCACCGAGCTCAAGAAGAAGAAGGACGAGGTCAAGGCCAAGCTGGCCACGGCCCAGAAGCTCCTGAACACCCTGACGGCGGCCGAGAAGGCAGCGCTCGACCAGGAGCAGGCCCAGGCGGCCTCCCGCTCCACCTCGCGCGTGAACCTCGGCAGCACCGGTTCCGCCTCGGGCCGCGCGGCCTCCGCCTTCGCCGCCGCCCAGTCCGTGATCGGCTCCCCGTACGTCTACGGCGCCTCCGGCCCGTCCTCCTTCGACTGCTCCGGCCTCACCTCCTGGGCCTACGCCCAGGCCGGCGTCTCCATACCCCGGACGTCGGAGGCGCAGGCGAACGCCGGCACCCGCATCTACAGCCAGAGCGACCTCAAGGTCGGCGACCTGGTCATCTTCTACGGCGACTTCCACCACGTCGGTCTCTACGCGGGCAACGGCCAGGTGCTGCACGCCCCGCACACCGGTGCCGTGGTCCGCTACGAGGCGATCGGCAACATGACCTTCGAGTTCGGCGTCCGGATCTGATCCGTCGGGATGTGATCCGTCCGGATCCGGTTCCCCTCCGGTCGTTCTCCGGCCCTTGTGCGCCGCCCGAACGGGCGAATTGCGACACACCAGGATGACCCCGCGCCCCGCCGATGACCTGCGTCATAGGCGGGGCGTCACGTTGTGTGCCTGCGGCGGTCTTTGGCCCGCACCCCTTCACAGAGCTACTGTCTGGCGCGTTTCCCCGCACCGGGGAAGCGGTCCGTGTCCGCCAGCGGAAGGAGTGCGACTCCCCGTGGGATCTCGTCGCCGCCCTGCACCGTCCGGGTTCGACCGAGGCGCCAGCGCCGCGGTCTGTGTGTTGAGCGCGGCCGCCGCCGCACTCGGCGCCCTGCCGGCCACCTCCGCCGTGGCCGCGCCGCACGACGACTCCAAGGCCGAGGTGGACCGGCTCTACCACGAGGCGGAGCAGGCGACCGAGGCCTACGACAAGGCCGACGAGAGCGCCGGGCAGCTGCACCGGCAGGTGAGCAACGCGCAGGACCGGATCGCCCGGCAGCAGCAGCGCATCAACACCATGCGGGACGCGCTCGGTTCACTCGCCGGCGCCCAGTACCGCTCCGGCGGCATCGACCCCACCGTCGCGCTGCTGTTCTCCGACGACCCGGCCGACTACCTCGACAAGGCCTCCGTCCTCGACCGCATCACCGCCCAGCAGGCGGAGCAGCTCAAGGACCTCCAGGAGGCGATGCGCGAACTCGCCCAGGAGCGCACCGAGGCCGCCGGGCACCTCGCCGAGCTGGAGCGCAGCCGCAAGGCCGTCGCCACCCACAAGAGGACCGTCGAGCACAAGCTCGCCAAGGCGAGGCAGCTGCTCAACCGGATGCCGCTCGCCGAGCGCGCCTCCTACGACCGCGCCTCCCGCTCCTCCCGCGAGGACATCCCCGACCTCGGCGCCGGCGTCCCGTCCTCGGGCCGCGCGGCGGCCGCCGTCGCCGCCGCCCGCTCCGCCCTCGGCAGGCCGTACATCTGGGGCGCCAACGGCCCCGGCGGCTTCGACTGCTCCGGCCTCATGCAGTGGTCGTACGCCCACGCGGGCGTCCACCTCCCGCGCACCTCGCAGGAACAGCGCTACGCCGGCCACCAGATCCCGCTCTCCCAGGCCCAGCCCGGCGACCTCGTCGTCTACCGCTCCGACGCCAGCCATGTCGCCATGTACGTCGGCAACGGCCAGGTCATCCACGCCCCCTACCCCGGCGCGCCGGTGCGCTACGACCCGGTCGGCATGATGCCCATCTCGTCGGTCACGAGGGTCTGAACCGGCGCGAAAGGGTCGTACGATCGGGAAGTGACTGGTCGTAGGCGGGCGTCGCGCTCCGGAGTGTTCGCGCTGTGTCTGCTGCTCGTCTCGCTGGTGGCGTGCGGCGGACAGCCGGCGGCGGACAGCGCGAAGGCGGATGTGCAGCGCCTGCTGGACAGCCGGTCGGCGGCGGTCCTGCACCACGACGAGACGGCGTACACGCGGACCGGCGCGCGCACCGCGTACGAGAACCTGAGCGCCGTCCCCTTCGCCTCCTGGTCCTACCGCCTGACCGCCCTCCACCGCACCGGCGCCACCGCGACCGCCGACGCCGAACTGAGCTACAAGGTCAGGGGCTACGACACCGCGCCCGTCACCGTCGGCCGCGTCCTCACCCTCAGTCTCACCGCCGATGGGAAGTGGTACGTCGACTCCGACAAGCCCTCGAAGAAGTCCGGCCAGCAGCTGTGGGACCAGGGGAGGGTGCGTGTCGTCAAGGGCGCGCACAGCCTGGTGATGGGGGTCGGCCAGTCCGCCGACAGCCTTGCCGACTACCGCGCCCTCGCGGACCACGCCGTACCGGCCGTGTCCGGCGCCTGGGGCACGGACTGGTCCCGGCACGTCGTCGTGCTCGTCCCCGGCACCCTGGACGGCATGGCGGGCCTCCTGGGCTCACCGGCCGCCTCCTACCGGGGCATCGCCGCGGTGACGACGGGCGAGGCGGGCGGCTCGGGCAGCGCGCCCGCCGACCGGATCATCGTCAACCCGGAGGCGTACGCGATGCTCGGCGCGGTGGGCAAGCAGGTCGTCCTCACGCACGAGACGACCCATGTGGCGACTCGCGCCCACACCACCTCCGCCACCCCCCTCTGGCTCTCGGAGGGCTACGCCGACTGGATCGGCTACCGGGGCACCGGCCGCACCCCCGTCCAGGCCGCCCCCGAACTCCACAGCGCGGTCCAGGACGGCGACCTCCCCACCGCCCTCCCCACCGACAAGGACTTCGGCTTCAGCAGCGACCCGGCGAAACTCGCCCAGGCGTACGAGGGCGGCTGGATGGCCTGCCGGATGATCGAGGACCGGTGGGGGGTCGCCCGACTCGGCGCGTTCTACCGGGCGGTCGGCACCCACAAGAAGCGGCCGGGTGCGGTCGAGGACGCGCTGAAGAGCGTGCTCGGGGTGACACTGGCGGAGTTCACGGCGGAGTGGCGGGATTATCTCGAGGGTCAACTCGGCTGATCCGGGCGGGACGTGCCTCAGGAAGACGCCGACGTCGCCTTCGAGCGGGTCGCCTGAGTCGGCAGGGGCGGTACGTCCGCCCAGGTGACCGACGCCCGCCACAGCTCGCGTGCGGCGATGAGCGTCGCCGCCACCAGGAGGCCGTTGCGGAGGAGCAGGAGGGTCACGCCCAGGGCGTCGCTGTTCACGACGTGGGCGAACCAGATCGGGAACTCCAGGACCGTGACGAAGGCGGCGGCCAGGACCAGGGCGACCGGGCGGCGCATGCGGCTGGCGCGGAAGCAGGAGCAGACGGCGGCGAGGCCGATCAGCCAGACGATGTACTGGGGGCTGATGACGCGGCTGGTGACCGTGAACATCAGGACGGCGACGAAGGCCGCGTCCGCGAGGGTGTGCGGGAGGAAGCGGGCCGCCATCAGGCGCCAGAGCATGAGCCAGCCGAAGGCCATCGCGGTGAGGCCCAGGGCGGCGGTGCTGACCCAGTTGACGTACGGGCCGACGAACTCCACCGAGCCGTAGTTCAGGAGGACCTGGCCCCGCCAGCCGAAGTGCCGGGCCACGTGGAAGACGAGGGAGCCCACCGACTCCACCTCCGTGCCGCGGTTGCGCTGGAAGTTCAGGAAGGCGAACGCGCCCGGCATCGACACCGCGAAGAGGCTCGCGATCGCCGCCACCGTCAGCGCCGCCGCTCCCCACGCGCGGCGCTTGACCGCGCCCAGCAGGAGCAGCGCCGGCCACACCTTCAGCAGCGCTCCGAAGCCGGCCAGCGCGCCCATCACACGGGGGTGGCGGGCGCCCGCGAGCAGGGCCGCCACGGCCACCGCGGTCACCATCACGTCGTAGCGGGCGTAGACGGTGGGGCCGAGGAGGGGGACGCCCGCCGTCCACACCCAGGCGCCGCGCAGGCTGCGGCCGGGGCGCAGGCCCGTGTACCCGAGCAGGGCCAGGACGGTCAGGTCGGCGAGGAGGGCGAGGACGAAGAACGCCGACGCGTAGTCCAGGAAGCCCAGCAGGGCGGGGGAGAGGACCGGGAGGGCGGCGGCGGGCGGGTACTGCCAGGTGACGTCGTCCAGCGGGAAGCCGCCGTGGCGGAGCGTCTCGTACCAGCCGTGGTAGATCACCGACACGTCACTGGTCACGTCCGGGCCGGGGAACACGAGCACCTTGAAGACGAACAGCAGGAGTACGACTCGGGTCAGGCCCCAGGTTCCCAGCAGCGGCGTCAGCCGCCGTCCCGCGCCCGCGATCTCCACCTGAGCCCCTGTTCCGTGCCGTGCCTGCGGATGTGGGCCACATGTTCTCCCGATCTGCTGTGCGATGGCCATGAAGCGCGGCCGTGCGGGCCTGTGAGTCGTCGTCCGGTGCGGCCGGTAGGGTCTGCCGCGTGCGCAAGACCCTGATCGTGACCAATGACTTTCCGCCCCGGCCCGGCGGCATCCAGGCTTTTCTGCACAACATGGCGCTACGGCTGGAGCCCGAGCGGCTCGTCGTGTACGCGTCGACGTGGAAGCGGGGGCGGGAGGGTGCCGAGGCGACGGCCGCGTTCGACGCCGAGCAGCCCTTCACCGTCGTACGGGACACCACGACCATGCTGCTGCCGACGCCCGCCGCGACCCGTACGGCCGTCGGGCTGCTGCGGGAACACGGCTGTACGGCGGTGTGGTTCGGGGCGGCCGCGCCGCTCGGGCTGATGGCGCCGGCGTTGCGGAAGGCCGGTGCGGAGCGGCTGGTCGCCACGACCCACGGGCACGAGGCGGGGTGGGCGCAGCTGCCCGCCTCGCGTCAACTCCTGCACCGCATCGGGGAGTCCACCGACACGATCACCTACCTCGGGGAGTACACGCGCTCGCGTATCGCCGCGGCGTTGAGCCCCGAGGCGGCCGCGCGGATGGTCCAACTGCCGCCCGGTGTGGACGAGAAGGTCTTCCATCCCGGGTCGGGTGGGGCGGAGGTGCGGGCGCGGCTCGGGCTCACCGATCGGCCCGTGGTCGTCTGTGTGTCCCGGCTCGTTCCGCGCAAGGGGCAGGACACGTTGATCCTCGCGATGCCGCGGATTCTTGCCCGGCAGCCGGATGCCGTGCTGTTGATCGTGGGCGGGGGGCCGTACGAGAAGGATCTGCGCCGGCTTGCGCGGGAGACCGGGGTCACCGAATCCGTGCGGTTCACCGGGGCCGTGCCCTGGGCCGAACTTCCCGCGCATTACGGGGCCGGTGACGTGTTCGCGATGCCGTGCCGGACGCGGCGTGGGGGGCTGGACGTCGAGGGGCTCGGCATCGTCTACCTGGAGGCGTCCGCGACGGGGCTGCCTGTCGTCGCCGGGGACTCCGGGGGTGCGCCCGACGCGGTCCTCGACGGGGAGACCGGGTGGGTCGTCCGGGGTGGCTCCCCGGAGGAGGCCGCGGACCGCGTCCTCGCGCTGCTCGCCGACGCGGAACTCCGTCGGAACATGGGTGAGCGGGGGCGGCAGTGGGTGGAGGAACGCTGGCGCTGGGACCTCTTGGCGGAGAAGCTCCGGGCACTCCTTTAGGGGCGCCTTCTGGGGTACCGGGTGCGGTTGCCGGGCGGGTGCGGCGCGGTGGGGGCCGGTCGCGCAGTTCCTCGCGCCCCTGGAATGCCGGGGGTTCGGTGGGTGGGTGCGGGTCGGTGGGGGCTTGTCGCGCAGTTCCTCGCGCCCCTTGAAAGCCGGGTTCGTCGGGTGGGTGCGCAGTTCCCCGCGCCCCTTGAAAGGCGGTGGCTGTGGGTGTTTGTGGTGGGCCGCGTGGCCCCGGTGGCTTCGCCGAGGGTGCGTCGCGGAACCCCCTGTTTTTAGGGGCGCGGGGAACTGCGCGACCAGCCCCCACCGGCCCGCACCCGACCGGTCACCCCACCCGGTACCCACCAACCGCACCCACCCACCGCGCCCCAAACGCGGCGCAGCCCCTTGGCGGAACCCAATAATCCGCACATGCTGCGCGCATGACAGCAAAACTGACGCAGCATCAGCTGACGAGACGTCAAATACTGGGCATGATCGCCCTCCAGACCGCCGCCACCGCCGGTCTCACCCGTATCGGTCTGCAGTCCGCGCAGGCGGTCGAACCCGCCGCGGTCCAGTCCGCCCCCGCGATCGTCATCGGCTCCGGCTACGGCGGCGCCGTCGCCGCCCTCCGGCTCGGACAGGCCGGTATCACCACCCTCGTGCTGGAGATGGGCCGCCTCTGGAACACCCCGGGTCCGGACGGCAAGGTGTTCTGTTCCACCGCCGCCCCCGACCAGCGCTCCATGTGGTTCAAGACCCGCACCGAGGCCCCGCTCGCCACCTTCCTGTGGCTGGACCTCGTCAACAAGGACATCAGCCTCTACCCGGGCGTCCTGGACCGCGTGCACTACGACAACATGTCCGTGTACGTGGGCCGCGGCGTCGGCGGCGGCTCGCTGGTCAACGGCGGCATGGCCGTCACCCCGCTCCAGTCGTACTTCACCGAGCAGTTCCCCACCGTCGACGCCACCCAGATGTACGGCACGTACTTCCCGCGCGCCCGCACCATGCTCGGCGTCAACACCGTCGACCCGACCTGGTTCGAGTCGACGGAGTGGTACCAGTTCACCCGCACCTCACGGAAGGCCGCCGCCAACGCGGGCCTGAAGACTACCTTCGTGCCCAACGTCTACGACTTCGGCTACATGCAGAAGGAGGCGGCCGGCACCGCCACGAAGTCCGCCCTCGCCCAGGAGGTCATCTACGGCAACAACTACGGCAAGAAGAGCCTCGACAAGACCTACCTCGCCTCGGCCCTCGGCACCGGCAAGGTCACCATCCACACCCTGGAGAAGGTGCGGGCGATCACCCGGGCGAGCGACGGGTCGTACGTCCTGACCGTCGACCGGATCGACAACACCGGCGCGGTCGTCGAGACCAAGCAGTACAGCTGCACCTATCTGTTCCTCGGCGGCGGCAGCCTCGGCACCACCGAACTCCTCGTTCGCGCCCGGGACACGGGCACGCTGCCCGCGCTCGACGCGACGGTCGGGGCGGGCTGGGGGCCCAACGGCAACACCATGGTGGGCCGCGCCAACCACATCTGGGACACCACAGGGGCCAACCAGGCGACGATGCCGGTCATGGGCATCGACGACTGGGCCAACACCGCCAACCCGGTCTTCGCGGAGATCGCCCCGCTGCCCATCGGGTTCGAGACCTGGGTGAGCCTCTATCTGGCGATCACCAAGAACCCCCAACGGGCCTCGTTCACCTACGACTCCGCGAGCGGCACGGTGAAACTGGGCTGGACCGCCGCCCAGTCCGCGGTGTCCGTCGCCATGGCCAAGAAGCTGTTCGACCGGATCAACGCGGCCAACGCCACGCTGTACCGGTACGACCTGTTCGGCTCCAGCAGCAAGGTCTTCGCCGACGACTTCTGCTACCACCCGCTGGGCGGCTGCGTGTTGGGCAAGGCGACCGACAACTACGGCCGGGTGAAGGGGTATTCGAAGCTGTACATCACGGACGGTTCGCTGGTGCCCGGCAACATCGGCGTGAACCCGTTCGTCACCATCACCGCGCTCGCCGAGCGCACGCTGGAACGGGTCCTCGCCGAGGACTTCTGAACCTCCAGGGGATGCTCGTGAAGTCCCGACTGCCGCTCTACTTCTGGTAGATGGCCTCGATCTCGTCCGCGTAGTCCTTCGCCACCACATTGCGCTTGAGCTTCAGGGACGGCGTCAGGTGGCCCGACTCCTCCGTGAACTGGGAGGACAGAATGCGGAACTTCCGCACCGATTCCGCTTTCGACACCGCGGCGTTGCCGTCGTCGACCGCGTCCTGGATCGCGCTCAGCAGATCCGGGTCGTCACGCAGCGACGCCGCGGTGGCACCCACCGGCTTGCCGTGCTCGGCCGCCCACCGGCCCAGGAACTCGTCGTCGATCGTGATCAGCGCGCCCACGAAGGGCCGCCCGTCGCCGACGACCATGCACTCCGCGACCAGCGCGTGCGCGCGGATGCGGTCCTCGATCACGGCCGGGGCGACGTTCTTGCCGCCCGCGGTGACGATGATCTCCTTCTTGCGGCCGGTGATCCTGAGGTAGCCGTCCTCGTCGAGGGTGCCGATGTCCCCGGTGTGGAACCAGCCGTCGGCCAGCGCCTCGGCCGTGGCGGCCTCGTTGTTCCAGTAGCCCTTGAACAGGTGCTCGCCGTGCAGCAGCACCTCGCCGTCGTCCGCGATGCGTACGACCGAGCCGGGCAGCGGCTGGCCGACCGTGCCGATCTTCGTGCGGTCCCAGGGGTTGAACGCGGTGGCCGCGCAGGACTCGGTCAGGCCGTAGCCCTCCAGGACCGTGAAGCCGATGCCGCGGAAGAAGTGCCCGAGGCGCTCGCCCAGCGGGGCGCCGCCGGAGATCGCGTACTCGCCCTTGCCGCCGAGCACCGCGCGCAGCTTGCTGTAGACCAGCTTGTCGAACGTCCTGTACTTGATCTTCAGGCCGAGCGACGGACCGGACGGGGTGTCCAGCGCCTGGCTGTAGGCGATCGCGGTGTCCGCGGCCTTGTCGAAGATCTTGCCCTTGCCGTCCGCCTGGGCCTTGGCGCGCGCCGAGTTGTAGACCTTCTCGAAGACGCGCGGCACACCCAGGATCAACGTCGGCCGGAACGAGGCGAGTTCATCGGTGAGGTTCTTGATGTCCGGGACCAGGCCCAGCTTGATCGGCGCCATCATCGGCGCGATCTGCACCAGCCGCCCGAAGACGTGCGCGAGCGGCAGGAACAGCAGCACCGAGCACTCACCGGTGCGGAACAGCGGGCGCAGCCGCTCCACGATGTTGCCGCACTCCGCGAAGAAGCTGCGGTGGGTCAGCACACAGCCCTTGGGGCGGCCCGTCGTACCGGAGGTGTAGACGATGGTCGCCGGGTCGTCGGCCTTCGCCAGCGAGCTGCGCTCCTCGACGGTCGCGTCGGTGACGTCCTTGCCCGCGCGGTCCAGCTCGTCGATGGCGCCGGCGTCGATCTGCCACACGTGCTTGAGCGCGGGCAGGTGCTGCCGCACCGACTCGACGGCGGCGGCGTGTCCGTCCTGCTCGACGATCACGGCGGTGGCGCCCGAGTCGGAGAGGATCCACTGGACCTGCTCCGGCGAGCTGGTCTCGTACACCGGCACGGTGATAGCGCCCGCACACCAGATCGCGAAGTCGAGCAGCGTCCACTCGTACCGCGTGCGGGACATCAGGCCGACCCGGTCGCCGGGCTGGACGCCGGAGGCGATGAGCCCCTTGGCGGCGGCGTGCACCTCGGCGAGGAAGACCGTGGCGGTCACGTCCTGCCAGCCGCCGTTCGCCTTGCGGGCGATGACGGCGACATCTGGGTGCTGCGCGGCGTTTCTGCGGACGATGTCGGTCAGATTGCCGTCCGCAGGGACCTCGTACAAAGCCGGAAGGCTGAACTCGCGCAAGACTGCTGCTCCTCATAGGGCGCCGGCGCCACGACGTTGTGTGATGCGACGGTCCGGTCCACGGCTCGGGCAGGTGCGTCAGGACCCGGTGGTTGAAATCCTGAGCACGACTGGACTGCCCGGACGTTACCCGCCGGTATGGCTCCTACGACAGGGGGTCCCGGCGAGATGTTCGCTGCGTCACACAGATTGGTGTTTCCTCGCGCACAGTAGTCCACGCCTTTCTTGACTGGCCAGTAACGGCAGGCCCGGCCGCCACTGTTCACGTTTGCCGCACACGCCTACGCTTGATCGTCATGGCACCCACACCCGCCGGAAACTCCGGGACGCGCATCCATGTGGTCAGCGACGTGCACGGCAACGCCCGTGACCTGGCCAGATCCGGCGAGGGTGCCGACGCCCTGATCTGCCTGGGCGACCTGGTCCTGTTCCTCGACTACGCCGATCACACGCGCGGGATCTTCCCCGAACTCTTCGGCGAGGAGAACGCCGACCGCCTCGTCGAGCTCCGCACGGCCCGCCGCTTCGAGGAGGCCCGCGCACTCGGCGCCCGCCTCTGGGACTCGGTCGGCGGCGACCGCGCGACCCTGATCGAGAAGGCGGTCCGCAAACAGTACGCCGAGATGTTCGCCGCCTTCCCCACTCCGACGTACGCCACCTACGGCAACGTCGACATGCCGGCCCTCTGGCCCGAGTACGCCGCCCCCGGAACCACCGTCCTCGACGGCCAGCGCGTCGAGATCGGCGGCCGGACCTTCGGCTTCGTCGGCGGCGGCCTCCGCACCCCCATGCGCACCCCCTACGAGATCAGCGACGAGGAGTACGCGGCCAAGATCGAGGCGGTGGGCGAGGTCGACGTCCTCTGCACCCACATCCCGCCCGAGGTCCCCGAGCTGGTCTACGACACCGTCGCGCGCCGCTTCGAACGCGGCAGCCGCGCCCTCCTGGACGCCATCCGCCGCACCCGACCCCGCTACTCACTGTTCGGACACGTCCACCAGCCGCTCGTACGGCGGATGCGGATCGGGGCCACCGAGTGCGTCAACGTCGGCCACTTCGCCGGGACCGGCAAGTCCTGGGCGCTGGAATGGTGATCACCCCCTGATGTCCGCAGGTAGGGGGTGCGGTAAGGGGGTTGGCGGGGAGGTAGCCTTCACGCTGCACGCACACGCGCACGACGACGCCCTGCCGGTCCGCATCTGGAGGAGCCACAGCGATGGCGGAACACACCAGTTCGAGCATCACGATCGAGGCGGCACCGGCCGATGTGATGGAAGTGATCGCCGACTTCGCCCGCTACCCGGACTGGACCGGTGAGGTGAAGGAGGCGGACGTCCTCAAGACCGACGCACGGGGCCGCGCCGAACAGGTCCGCCTCGTCATGGACGCCGGCGCGATCAAGGACGACCAGACCCTCGCGTACACCTGGACCGGCGACAACGAGGTGTCCTGGACCCTGGTCAAGTCCCAGATGCTCCGCTCCCTCGACGGCTCCTACATCCTCAAGTCCGCGGGCACCGGGGCGACGGAGGTCACCTACCTCCTCACGGTCGACGTCAAGATCCCCATGCTGGGCATGATCAAGCGCAAGGCCGAGAAGGTCATCATCGACCGGGCGCTGGCGGGGTTGAAGAAGCGCGTGGAGTCGGGGGAGAAGTAAGGGGGCGTCGAGGGGCTTCACTTCACAGCCCTGGTCGGCACCACCCAGCCCTTCCGGCGCCTTCTGACCCAGGCCGGTATGTCTCAGCCCGTCCGGCGTTTGAGGACGAGGCCCCTTCAGGGCCGACGGGGGTCCGGGGGCGGAGCCCCCGGCAACGGCGCCCAACCCCCACCGAGCGACTACCGTTCACTCATATGCGTACCCTCCTGATCACCGGCCCAGGCGGCAGCGGCCGAAGCACCCTCGCCGCAGCCACCGCACAAGCCGCCGCCCGCACCGGCACCCGGACCCTGGTCCTGGGCGCCGACCGCGCGGACACTCTGGGCGCCGCCCTGGGCGTGGTGACGGGAGCGGCCCCCACCCAGGCCGCCGAGAACCTCACGGCATGGCGCCCCGACGCCACGGAGTCCTTCCGCGCGGACCTCACCGCCTTCCAGGACAGAGCCGCGACCGCCCTCGAACTCCTGGGCGCCGCCCGCCTGGACGCGGAAGAACTGACCCCCCTCCCCGGCGCCGAGGAACTGGCCCTCCTCCGGGCCCTCAGGGACGCGGCCCTGTCCGAGAGGTACGACCTCCTCGTCGTAGACCTCCCACCGACCCCCCACGCGCTCGCGCTCCTCGCCCTCCCCGAGGAACTCCGCCGCTACCTCCGCCGCCTCCTCCCCGCGGAGCGCCAGGCGGCCCGCGCCCTCCGCCCGGTCCTCGGCCGCCTCGCCGGCGTCCCGATGCCCTCCGAGTGGCTCTACGACACGGCAGGCCGCTGGGACGTCGAACTGGCCGCCGTCGAAGCGGTTCTCGCCGACCGGAACACGGCTGTACGACTGGTCGCCGAGCCCGGACCGGCCGGTGCCGACGCGGTCCGCGCGGCCGGACTCGCGCTCGCCCTGCGCGGCCTGCGCCCCGACGTGCTGGTCGCCAACCGGGTGCTGCCCGAGTCGGTCGAGGACACCTGGCTCGCCGGTCTCAACGCGCAGCAGCGCAAGACGCTGGACGAGTGGCAGGGGACGTACGACGTCCGGACCGTCCGTCACCTCGGCCACGATCCGCGCGGCACCGACGACCTCGCCGCGCTCGCCGTGCCCGGAGCGGACGAGGCCGGTTCCGCCGTCGAGTGGCCGGTGACCGACCGGCTGGCCGAGGACGGCGTGCTGGTCTGGCACATCCCGCTGCCCGGCGCGATACGCGACGAGCTCGACCTGATCCGGCGCGGTGACGAACTCGTCGTCACCGTCGGCCGGTTCCGCCGGATCGTGCCGCTGCCGTCGGCCCTGCGCCGCTGCACGGTCGCCGGCGCCGCCCTGCGCGAGGGCGAACTGCGCATCCGCTTCGCCCCCGACCCGGACCTGTGGCCGCAGGGACGGTGAGGATTGGTGGGTGCGCGGCCGTGAAGCACGTACGCCCATTCGGGTAACGTCGTAGAGACGAACCGTAGTCAGGAGTCCGTCATGAGCGAAGACCTCCCCCCGTCCGAGGCCGGAGCGGAAGAGGCGCGCGACGAGGTGCGGGCGTCCGACGCCGACGCCTGGGCGACGGCGGCCGCCGAAGACCTCGCCGCGGAGAAGGCCCGCCGCCGCACCGAGTACGGCCCGCCGCCCGGCTCGGCCGCCGAGGAACTGCGCAAGCTCGTCGACACCGTCGCGGACAAGCTGTCCGGCCTCCAGTCCCCGCTGCTCGGCCAGGTCGCGGGACCGGCCGCCCAGCAGGTGGTCAAGCAGGTCGTCCAGCAGGCCAGGGCCGCCGTCGAGCCCGTCATCGAGCGCAACCCGGACGTCTTCGACCACCTCGCGGCCGCGGGCAACGAACTCCTCGCCGCGTACCGCTCCGCCGTCCAGGCCCAGGAACAGCGCTGGACGTCCCGCGACCGCGAACTGAAGGACCTCAAGAACGATCACGGCGACGGCGGAGACGACTCCGGCCCCGGCGAACGCATCGACCTGGACTAGAGGCCCCGAGGTCCTGCCGCCGGACGCGCGTCCGCCCGGTGGGGTCCGGCACGCGGATCTGCGGCGTTGTCGTCGGTGGCACGGCTCGGCCATGACCCCCTTCCGCGCCCCGCGGCTCCACGCACCGGACCCCGTCGGCCATGCCCTACGGGCGAACGACGCGATTCCGGCGGCAGGCGCTCGGGTACGGTGGGCCGTAGCGGGGCTCGACCGAAACTGAGGGATTCATGGGACTCACCATCGGCGTCGATATCGGCGGCACCAAGATCGCGGCCGGGGTGGTCGACGAGGAAGGCAACATCCTCTCGACCCACAAGGTGCCGACCCCGGGCACGGCCGAGGGCATCGTGGACGCCATCGCCGCCGCGGTCGACGGGGCGCGCGCCGGGCACGAGATCGTCGGCGTGGGCATCGGTGCCGCCGGATACGTCAACCGCCAGCGTTCCACGGTCTACTTCGCGCCGAACATCGACTGGCGCCAGGAGCCGCTGAAGGAGAAGGTCGAGGCCCGCGTGGGCCTCCCCGTCGTCGTGGAGAACGACGCGAACGCCGCGGCCTGGGGCGAGTACAAGTTCGGTGCGGGCAAGGGCCACCGGAACGTCATCTGCATCACGCTCGGCACCGGCCTCGGCGGCGGCATCATCATCGGCAACAAGCTGCGCCGCGGACACTTCGGGGTGGCCGCCGAGTTCGGGCACATCCGGATGGTGCCGGACGGGCTGCTGTGCGGCTGCGGATCACAGGGCTGCTGGGAGCAGTACGCGTCGGGCCGTGCCCTCGTGCGCTACGCCAAGCAGCGCGCGAACGCGACCCCCGAGTCCGCGGAGGTGCTGCTCTCGCTCGGCGACGGCACCCCCGAGGGCATCGAGGGCAAGCACATCTCCATGGCCGCCCGGCAGGGTGACCCGGTCGCGGTCGACTCGTACCGCGAACTGGCCCGCTGGGCCGGCGCCGGCCTCGCCGACCTGGCCTCGCTCTTCGACCCCTCCGCGTTCATCGTCGGCGGCGGCCTCTCGGACGAGGGTGAACTGGTCCTCGACCCGATCCGCAAGTCCTACAAACGCTGGCTGGTGGGCGGCAACTGGCGCCCGGTGGCCGACGTGATCGCCGCCCAACTCGGCAACAAGGCAGGCATGGTCGGAGCAGCAGACCTCGCCAGAGAACCGGACCCGATCATGTAAACCCCCTTCCTTTGCCTGCGCTCTCAAGGGGCGCGAGGAACCGCGCGACCAGCCACACACAACCGGCAGTCGCCACGAACCTCGCGCCCCACTTTTTTGCTTCTAAGCGCCGCGAGGAACACCGCGACAAGCCACACACAACTGGCACTCACCCACGAGCCGCGCGCCCCACTTCCTGCCTTTCAGGGGCGCGAGGAACTGCGCGACAAGCCACACACAACTGGCACTCACCCACGAACCTTGCGCCCCGCTTCCTGCTTTTCAGGGGCGCGAGGAACTGCGCGACCAGCCACACACAACTGGCACTCGCCCACGAACCTTGCGCCCCGCTTCCTGCTTTTCAGGGGCGCGGGGAACGGCGCGACAAGCCACACACGACTGGCACTCGCCCACGAGCCGCGCGCCCCGCTTCCTGCCTTTAAGGGGCGCGGGGAACGGCGCGACCAGCCACACACAACTGGCACTCACCCACGAACCGCGCGCCCCACTTCCTGCCTTTAAGGGGCGCGAGGAACTGCGCGACAAGCCACACACAACCGCCGGCGGCCCACGTACCCCGCCCCCCGACCCGTCAGGCGTAGATTGATCCACATGGCGCCGCTCCCCAACTCCCGCACCGAACCCGACGGTTCAGCGATCATCCGCGTCCTGAGCTACAACATCCGCTCACTGCGCGACGACACCGACGCCCTGGCCCGGATCATCCGCGCCTGCGCCCCGGACCTCGTCCTGCTCCAGGAAGCCCCCCGTTTCTTCCGCTGGCGCAAGAAACTGGCCCGCCTGGCAGCCGCGTCCGACCTCGTCGTCCTCGGCGGCGGAGGCACCGCCGCGGGCCCCGCCCTGCTGTGCTCGCTCCGGGCGACCGTCGAGCGCTCGGAGGACGTACTCCTCCCCCTGACCCCCGGCGAACACCGCCGCGGCTTCGCGACCGCGGTCGTACGGATCGGCGGCACCCGACTGGGCGTCCTCAGCTGCCACCTGAGCCTCCGCCAGGACGAGCGCTACGAGCAGGGCGGCATGCTCCTCGACCGGCTGGCCGGCATGGGCGTGGACCACGTGATCGCGGGCGGCGACCTCAACGACCGCCCCGACGGCCGGACCTTCGAGCGGCTGGCCAAGGAACTGCAGGACTGCCGGGCCACCGCCCCCTGGGGCGAGGAGTACACCTGGACCCCCGGCAACCCCTTCCAGCGCATCGACGCGATCTTCGCCTCGCACGGCATCGAGGTCCTCGGCTGCGGGGTACCGCTGGGCCTGCCCGGCGTCACGGAGGCAGACGTGAGGGCGGCCACGGACCACTTCCCGGTCCTGGCCGCCCTCAGGGTGCCCGCGAGTTAGACGACGGCCCCGCGTCCGGGGTCGTCCCCGTCCTCCTCGTCCGTCCGCATCCGCATCACCAGCGTGCCGAAGCCGCCCAGGAACCCGCCGATGCCGATGGTCGCCAGCCACCAGGTCATGTCCCAGCTGAGCAGCACCGCGAGCAGCAGCAGGATCGGCCCGCCGATCACCCCGAGCCAGGCGAACTTGGCCGTGGTGTCGGCGGACGGCAGCGGCGGCGGCTCCGGCGGTACGAAGTGGCCCTCGTCGTCCTCGTCGAAGTCCTCCTCGGAGGAGGCCGGCGCGGAGTAGTCGCGGGGTCCGCCGACCCCGGGCGCGAAGGAGACCGAGCTGCCCAGCGGCTTGGCGGGCGCGGGCGGCTCCTCGGCGTCGGCCTGCTGCGCCCTGTCCGTCTTCTCGGCCTTGTCGGCCTTCTCCGCGGGCTCGGCGTCGTTCTTCTCGGGGTCGAGCAGTGCCAGGTCCTCGATCGACTTGAACGGCTTGGCGCCCGGCGGATCCTTGGGCTCCTCGCCGTACCCCGCGACGATCGCGGCCCACGCGGCCTCCTCGTCGAACGGGACGCCCTGCTCGTCCGGTTCGAGGCCCTCGCGGTCGGAGTCGTGCTCAGCCACCTGTGGCCGTCCCTTCCTGCTCGCTCACCCGGCCCGTGTCGGACGCCTGCTTGCCGACACTGGGTGCGAGCCGGCCGATGAACGCGAAGCTCTCCTCGAAAATCCGGTCCGCGTCGTGGTCCAACGTCGCGACGTGGTAGCTCTGTTCCAGCAGGATCTCCGTCACGTCCGCGGAGGAGACCCGGCCGAGGACACGGGCCGAGTCGGCCGGCGGGACCACATGGTCCTGGGGGCTGTGCAGCAGCAGGAGCGGCTGGGTGACCTGGGGCAGCTCGCTGTCGACGAGGCGGAAGAAAATACGCAGGGAGTGCGCGGAGTGCAGCGGCACCTTGTCGTAGCCGACCTCCTCGCTGCCCTCCTTCGCGATGTCGCTGGCGATGCCCGGTGCTGTACGCACCAGATGGCGGGCCACCGGAAGGGCGTACGCCGCGAGGCCGTGCACCTTGATGCCCGGGTTGACGACCACGACACCGCTGATCTCGTCGCCGTGCTTCGCGGCCAGCCGCAGGGCCAGCGCGCCGCCCATGGACAGGCCCGCGACGAAGACCTGCGAGCAGCGCTCGCGCAGGGCGCGCAGCTCGCGGTCCACCTCCGCGTACCAGTCCTGCCAGCCGGTGAGCTGCATGTCCTCCCAGCGGGTGCCGTGCCCGGGCAGCAGCGGCAGCGACACGGTGAGGCCGCGCTCGGCCAAGTACTCCGCCCAGGGGCGCAGCGACTGCGGGGAACCGGTGAAGCCGTGGCAGAGGAGAACTCCGACCTCCCCGCCCTCGTGGCGGTACGGCTCGGCTCCGGGGAGGACCGGCACCTTCGGTCTCCTGTTCATGAGAGGGGCGTGTTCGTGAGACGCGTGTCCATGAGAGGGATGTGCTTGAGAGGGGTGTGAACAAGTCCAGGTGCGGTTAACCGTACGCGACCGCACTGACACCGACCAGGGTCGTCGGGTCCTTTGACGGTGCTCCGGGTTAAGGTCTGATCGACAGACACGGGAGGCACTCGGTTGTTGTACGGCACGATGAAGGTCGCCATCGGGGGACCGCTGAAGGTCGCCTTCCGACCCTGGGTGGAGGGCCTGGAGAACATTCCGGACGAGGGCGCCGCGATCCTGGCGAGCAATCACCTCTCGTTCTCGGACTCGTTCTTCCTGCCCGCGGTGCTGGACCGCAAGGTCACCTTCATCGCGAAGGCCGAGTACTTCACGACACCCGGGGTGAAGGGCAAGCTGACGGCCGCGTTCTTCAAGGGCGCGGGCCAGCTTCCGGTGGACCGCTCCGGTGCGCGCGGGGCGGGCGAGGCCGCGGTCAAGGCCGGGATCGACGTCCTGGAGCGCGGTGAGCTGTTCGGTATCTATCCGGAGGGCACGCGCTCCCCTGACGGCCGTCTCTACCGCGGCAAACCCGGTGGCCTCGCGCGCGTGGCGCTCGCCACCGGCGCTCCGGTGATCCCGGTCGCGATGATCGACACGGAGAAGATCCAGCCGCCCGGCAAGGTCATGCCCAAGCTGATGCGCCCGGGCATCCGGATCGGCAAGCCGCTCGACTTCGGCCGGTACAACGGCATGGAGCACGACCGCTTCGTCCTCCGCGCGGTGACCGACGAGGTCATGTACGAGATCATGAAGCTCTCCGGCCAGGAGTACGTCGACATCTACGCGACGGCGGCCAAGCGCCGGATCGCGGACGCGGCGAAGGCCGACAAGGAAGCGGACAAGGCGGCCAAGGCCGCGCTCGCGCAGACGGAGAAGGAACAGACCAGCCCCTAGGCGGGCCGGAGTCTGTGTCGGGGGTGGGGGAGATGGCCAAGCGGGTACGCGTCATCAGGATGTCCGTCGAGCAGCCGCTCTGGCGTGCCCTGAGCGGCTACCGCGTGCTGACCATGCTGTACGCGATCGGGCTGTTCGCCTCCGCCTACGACGAGTTCGACCGCCCCGGCATCGCCATCGCCTTCTACGTCGTCCTGGTCGTCTGGACGCTCGCGACCCTGCCCCGGGTGCAGAGCGCGGTCGCCTGCACCAAGCGCTTCCTCGCCGTCGACCTCGCGATCGCGCTGACCGGCATCGTCCTCACCCCGATCGCGGCCGACGACCACCACATACAGAGCGGCGGCCCCACCCTCCCGTCGATATGGACCGCGGGCTCGGTCCTCGCCTACGCCATCAAGGGCGGCTGGCGCTGGGCCGCCTTCGCCTCCACCCCGGTCGCCGTCGCCAACCTGATCGAGCGCGGCTCCCCGGCCCGCGACACCGTGCACAACGTCGTCCTCGTCTGGGTCGCCTCCATCGCCATCGGCTACGTCGTCGAGGTCGCCCGCGCCTCCGAGCGCACCCTCGCCCGCGCCCTGGAGATCGAGGCCACCACCCGGGAGCGGGAGCGCCTCGCCCGTGACATCCACGACGGCGTCCTCCAGGTGCTGGCGATGGTCCAGCGGCGCGGTGCCGTCCTCGGCGGCGAGGCGGGCGAGCTGGGCCGGATGGCGGGCGAGCAGGAGATCGCGCTGCGCACCCTGGTCTCCGGCGGCCTGGTGCCCGTGTCCCGGGTCTCCCTGGACGCGGCGGAGGGCGCGGTCGTGCGGGCCGTGGAGGAGGACGACGTGGACGAAGGCGAGGGGGCGGTCGATCTGCGGGCGCTGCTCGCGCCGTACGCCGCGGCGAAGGTGAGTTTCGCCGAGCCGGGGGCGCCGGTGCCGTTGCCCGCGCCCGCGGCGAAGGAGCTGGCCGCGGCCGTCGGGGCCGCGCTGGACAATGTCCGCAGGCATGCCGGTGAGGACGCGCGGGCGTGGATCCTGGTCGAGGACGAGCCCCGGGAGGTCGTGGTGACCGTGCGGGACGACGGGCCCGGGATTCCCGAGGGGCGGCTCGCGCAAGCCGAGGGGGAGGGGCGGCTCGGGGTCGCCCTGTCGATCCGGGGGCGGCTGCGGGAGCTCGGCGGGAGCGCGGAGCTGGTGTCGATTCCCGGGCAGGGCACGGAAGTCGAGCTGAAGGTACCGAAGGCACGGGGGAAGGCGGGGACACGATGAGTGAGCAGCAGGGCCCGATCAGGGTCATGGTGGTGGACGACCACCCGATGTGGCGCGACGCCGTCGCCCGCGACCTGGCCGAGTCGGGCTTCGACGTGGTCGCCACCGCCGGTGACGGCGAGCAGGCGGTACGGCGGGCGAAGGCCGCCGCCCCGGACGTCCTCGTCCTCGACCTGAACCTGCCGGCGATGCCCGGTGTCCAGGTCTGCAAGGAACTGGTGGGCGCCAACCCGGCGTTGCGCGTCCTGGTCCTCTCCGCGAGCGGCGAGCACGCCGACGTGCTGGAGGCGGTGAAGTCGGGGGCGACCGGCTATCTGCTCAAGTCGGCTTCCACGGAAGAGCTGTTGGACGCGGTGCGCCGGACGGCCGTGGGCGATCCGGTGTTCACCCCAGGCCTCGCCGGACTGGTCCTCGGCGAGTACCGCCGGCTGGCCTCCGACCCGGCACCGGCCGCCGGCAGCGACGAGCCCAAGGCGCCCCAGCTCACCGACCGCGAGACCGAGGTGCTGCGCCTGGTCGCCAAGGGCCTGAGCTACAAGCAGATCGCCGAGCGCCTGGTCATCTCGCACCGCACGGTCCAGAACCATGTGCAGAACACCCTGGGCAAGCTCCAGCTGCACAACCGTGTGGAGCTGGTCCGGTACGCCATAGAGCGCGGCCTCGACGACGCGTAGCCGGGCCGGTTGATCCGTCGTGTAGATCAACTCCCCCATAATTCAGTCGAATTGACCTTCCCGCCCATCCCTCTGTGACCTGGATCACCATTAGCGTGGCTCTCACAGGAAACCGCGGCGAAGGGATATTTCCATGCGCGTCGGAGTACTGACCGGAGGCGGCGACTGCCCCGGACTCAACGCCGTCATCCGGGGCATCGTCCGCAAGGGCGTGCAGGAGTACGGCTACGGTTTCGTCGGCTACCGGGACGGCTGGCGAGGCCCGCTCGAAGGTGACACCGTCCGGCTCGACATCCCCGCCGTGCGGGGCATCCTGCCCCGCGGCGGCACCATCCTCGGCTCCTCCCGCACCAACCCGCTCAAGCTGGAGAACGGCATCCAGCGCATCAAGGACAACCTCGCCGCGCAGGAGGTCGACGCGCTCATCGTGATCGGCGGCGAGGACACCCTCGGCGTGGCCGGGCGGCTCTGGGACGAGAGCGGCGTGCCCTGCGTCGGCGTACCGAAGACCATCGACAACGACCTGTCCGCCACCGACTACACCTTCGGCTTCGACACCGCCGTCGGCATCGCCACCGAGGCGATCGACCGGCTGCACACCACCGCCGAGTCGCACATGCGCATCCTGGTCTGCGAGGTCATGGGCCGGCACACCGGCTGGATCGCCATCCACTCCGGCCTCGCGGGCGGCGCCAACGTCATCCTCATCCCCGAGCAGCGCTTCGACGTGGACCAGGTGTGCGCCTGGATCACCTCGCGTTTCAAGGCGTCGTACGCCCCGATCGTGGTCGTCGCGGAGGGGGCCATGCCCAAGGACGGCGATGTCGTGCTGAAGGACGGGACGCTCGACTCGTTCGGGCACGTCCGGCTGTCCGGGGTCGGCGA
Source organism: Streptomyces sp. NBC_00252 (assembly GCF_036187565.1). Taxonomy (NCBI): domain Bacteria; kingdom Bacillati; phylum Actinomycetota; class Actinomycetes; order Kitasatosporales; family Streptomycetaceae; genus Streptomyces; species Streptomyces sp. NBC_00252. The sequence goes on from NZ_CP108087.1 coordinate 7,293,144, forward strand.
GTGGCTGGCCAAGGAGCTGGAGAAGCGGACCGGCAAGGAGGCCCGCACCACCGTCCTCGGGCACATCCAGCGCGGCGGCACCCCGAGCGCCTTCGACCGCTGGCTCGCCACCCGCTTCGGCCTGCACGCCATCGAGGCCGTCCGCGACGGCGACTTCGGCAAGATGGTCGCCCTGCGCGGCACGGACATCGTCCGCGTCCCGATCGCGGAGGCCACGGCCCAGCTCAAGACGGTCGATCCGAAGCTGTACGAGGAGGTCGGCGTCTTCTTCGGCTGAACCGGCGCTGGTGGGTTATCGGCCGTATATTCGGCCCATAACCCACCAGAACGGGAGCGCTTGTGGAGATCCTCGCCTTCGGCGTCCAGGCCGACGAGAAGCCGCTGATCGAGAGCGCGTTCGCCGGCCGGCACGAGATCCGCTGCCTGAGCGTCTTCCTCGACGAGGACACCGCGCCGATCGCCGCCGGGCACGAGATCATCTCCACCAGCGTCAACGCCGATCTGAACCCCCGGGTCCTGCAGACCCTCGCGGCCGGCGGCACCCAGCTCATCGCCCAGCGCTCCACCGGCTTCAACAACATCGACCTGGAGGTCGCCGAACGCCTCGGCCTCACGGTCGCCCGCGTCTCCTCCTACTCCCCGTACTCCGTCGCCGAGTTCGCGTGGACCCTCGCGATGGCCGTCAACCGCCGTATCGTCCGCGCCGCGACCCGCACCCGCGACTTCGACTTCCGGCTCGACGGCCTGATGGGCCGCGACCTGCGCGGCCGTACCGTCGGCGTCCTCGGCACCGGCAGGATCGGCGAGGCGTTCACCCGGATCGCCCACGGCTTCGGCATGCGCCTGCTCGGCTGGGACGTCACCGAGAACCCGGCCTGCGTGGAACTCGGCATGACCTACGTCCCCAAGGACCAGCTCCTCGCCGAGTCCGACCTCGTCACCCTGCACGTCCCGCTGATGCCGGCGACCCAGCGGCTCATCGACGCGGACGCCCTGAAGGTGATGAAGGACGACGCGATCCTCGTCAACTCCAGCCGCGGCGGCCTGATCGACACCGCGGCCCTCGTCGCCGAACTCCGCGAGGGCCGCTTCACCGGCGTGGGACTCGATGTCTACGAGGCGGAGGCGGGCCTGTTCTTCCTCGACAAGTCCCTGGAGGCCGTCGACGACGACACCCTGGCCCGCCTGGTCACCTTCCCGAACGTCCTGGTCACCTCCCACCAGGCGTACTACACCGAGGACGCCGTCGGCCAGATCATCGAGGCGACCGTCCGGAACGTCCTCGACTACACGGAGGGCCGCCGCTCCGAGAACGTGCTCGTCCCGCGCAGCTGACCCACCAACTCCCGTACGACAGCTGCCCCGTCGAGCGTCAGCACCGACTCCGGGTGGAACTGGACACCGGCGAATCCGGGTCCGCGCAGCGCATGCACCTCGTCCGCCCCGCTCCGGCTCACCTCGACCCCGTGCGCGGCCAGCTCGACGGCGGCCTCGTCGTCGCACCGCGCCACGAAGCTGTTGTAGAACCCGACGGTCTCCGCCCGCCCGAACAGATCGATCACCGTCTGCGCCCCCTGGTACGGCACCTCCTTCCGTACGATCTCCAGGCCCAGCTCCGCCGCGATCAGCTCGTGCCCGAGGCAGACGCCGAGGACACCGTGCCGGTTCGCCCGGAGGACCTCGGCGGTCAGCGCGCGAAGGAACCGCATCTTCGGGTCGGCCGTGTCGGAGGGGTCGCCCGGCCCGGGACCCAGCACCACGGGCCCCTCGTGCGCGAGCACCGCCTCCCGCAGCCCGTCCTCGTCGTACCGCCGCACGGTCACGTCGAGGCCGCTCGACCGCAGCACGTGCGCGAGCATCGCGGTGAAGGTGTCCTCCCCGTCGACGACCAGCGCGTGCCCGGTCAGCTCCTCGGACCGCTCCTGCATCCGCAGCCAGAACGGGGCGAGCGAGTCGCGGCGACCGTCGAGCGCGGCACGCACGCGTGGGTCGTCGGCCAGCCGGGGCCGCGTGCTCTCGTCCCGCGGCCGGGACGGTCGTACGCCCAGAGCCGCCAGGACCCCCGCCGCCTTCGCGTGGGTCTCCGCGACCTCGCTCGCCGGGTCCGAACCGCGGACCAGGGTGGCGCCGACCGGGACCCGCAGCCGGCCGGCCGGGTCGATGTCGGCGGTGCGGATGAGGATGGGGGAGTCGAGGGTCTGGGCACCGCCCGAGTCGTGGCCGAGCAGTGCGAGTGCGGCGCCGTAGTAGCCGCGCCCGCCGAGCTCGTGCCGCTCGATGACCCGGCAGGCGTTCTGCACCGGCGACCCGGTGACGGTCGCCGCGAACATCGTCTCCTTCAGCACCTCGCGCACGTCCAGCGAGGAACGGCCGCGCAACTCGTACTCGGTGTGCGCGAGATGGGCCATCTCCTTCAGCCGAGGCCCGATCACGACCCCGCCGATGTCACCGACCGTGCACATCATCTTGAGCTCCTCGTCGACGACCATCGACAGCTCCTCGATCTCCTTCCCGTCGGCGAGGAAGGAGAGCAGGTGCTCGGGGGTGGGGCCCTCGGCCGGATAGCGATAGGTCCCGCTGATCGGGTTCATGACGACGGTCCCGCCCGACATCCGGACGTGCACCTCGGGGCTGGCGCCCACGAGCGTCCGATCGCCCGTGTGCACGATGAAGGTCCAGTACGCTCCCCGCTCCCCGACCAGCAGCCGCCGGAACAGCGCCAGCGCCTCGGCCCTGCCGTACCCCGGGATCTCGCCCTCGTACGTCCGCCGGATGACGAAGTTGGCGCCCTCGCCCCGCCCGATCTCCTCCCGCAGCACCCGCCCGACGATCTCCCCGTAGGCCTCGTCGTCGACGTCGAAACCCCCGCCCTCGACCCGGACGTCGTGCGCGGGCAGTTGCGCCAGGGCGTCGGCGAGGGGGATCTCGTACGACTCCTCGGGGGTGAGGAAGGTCAGCGGGGTGCCGTCGTCGCGGACGTCGAAGCCGCGCTCGCGGATCTGGCGGAAGGGGATCAGCGCCAGGCCCTCGGCCGGGAGGTCGGCGAGGCGGTCGTAGGAGGCGACCGGGCCGCGCATGACCTCGATCACGTCCTGGTCGTGGCCCGGGGTGCGACGGCGCAGCAGGGCGAACGGGCGGGGATCGCTGAGCAGGTCGTCCAGATGCATGGGTCCTTGGTTCCTTCTCGTGGAGAGGAACGGACCCCGGACACACCGAAGGCCGCCCCTCGGGCGGCCTTCGCGGAGTACTGGGAGTACGCGCAGTCAGTGGGCCGCCGGATGAGCGGTCCACCACCAGTTACGGGTCGAATGCGCGAACATGCGAGGCACCCTACCCCACGCGCACCTGAGCGAGCGGGTGTCTCACCTGTCGAGCCGCGCGAAAATAGCTCGACACGACCCCGTAATGTTGAGGCCGTGACCGTGAACGCTAAGACCAGCGCCAGCGCTGGCAACACCTGGCGAGACCTGCCCGCGGCGCAGCAGCCCGAGTACCCCGACACCGAGGCTCTGCGCGCAGTGATCGCGGACCTCGAGTCGTATCCGCCGCTCGTCTTCGCGGGCGAGTGCGACCAGCTGCGCGCCCGGTTGGCGGCCGTCGCCAAGGGAGAGGCGTTCCTCCTCCAGGGCGGCGACTGCGCCGAGGCCTTCGACGCGGTGTCGGCCGACCACATCCGCAACAAGCTGAAGACCCTGCTCCAGATGGGCGCCGTCCTCACGTACGCGGCCTCCGTGCCGGTCGTGAAGGTCGGCCGGATCGCCGGCCAGTACTCGAAGCCGCGCTCCAAGGGCACCGAGACCCGTGACGGCGTGACCCTGCCGACGTACCGAGGGGACTCGGTCAACGGCTTCGCCTTCGACGAGAAGTCCCGCATCCCGGACCCCGAGCGCCTGAAGCGGATGTACAACGCGTCCGCCTCCACGCTCAACCTGGTCCGCGCCTTCACCACCGGCGGTTACGCCGACCTGCGCCAGGTGCACGCCTGGAACCAGGACTTCGTGAAGTCGTCCCCGTCCGGCCAGCGCTACGAGCAGCTCGCGCGCGAGATCGACAGCGCGCTGAACTTCATGCGGGCGTGCGGCACGGACCCGGAGGAGTTCAAGACCGTCGAGTTCTACTCCTCGCACGAGGCGCTCCTGCTGGACTACGAGTCGGCCCTGACCCGCGTCGACTCCCGCACCGGCCGGCTCTACGACGTCTCCGGGCACATGGTGTGGATCGGCGAGCGCACCCGCCAACTGGACGGCGCGCACATCGAGTTCGCGTCCCAGATCCGCAACCCGATCGGCATCAAGCTCGGCCCGACGACGACCGCCGAGGACGCGCTGCAGTACATCGAGCGCCTCGACCCGGACCGCGAGCCCGGCCGGCTCACCTTCATCGTGCGGATGGGCGCGGACAAGGTCCGCGACAAGCTGCCCGAGCTGGTCGAGAAGGTCACCGCGTCCGGCGCGACCGTCGCCTGGATCACCGACCCGATGCACGGCAACACGTACGAGGCGGCCTCCGGTCACAAGACCCGCCGCTTCGACGACGTGCTCGACGAGGTGAAGGGCTTCTTCGAGGTCCACAAGGGCCTCGGCACCCACCCGGGCGGCATCCACGTCGAGCTCACGGGTGACGACGTCACCGAGTGCGTGGGCGGCGGCGACGAGATCTTCGTCGACGATCTGCACCAGCGCTACGAGACGGCCTGCGACCCCCGGCTGAACCGCAGCCAGTCGCTCGACCTGGCCTTCCTCGTCGCTGAGATGTACAGGGACCAGTAGGCGGTTCACCTGTTACAGCAGTGTGCCGTGGGGCGGGGATCACATACGATCCCCGCCCCACAGCACTTTTGTGGCACCTGAGCGCCGGGTAAGGTTAGGTTGGCCTTATCAAGTTCCCGGCGGGAGGTGAATCCGCGTGTACGTCTGCAGCTGCTTCCAGGTGACCGAGGCGCAGGTCCAGCAGCACGCGGGTGGGGGTGCCTGCACGCCCCGCCAGATCGCCTCCGCCTGCAAGGCCGGTACCGACTGCGGTTCGTGCGTCCGCCGGATCCAGGCGATCCTCGGCCGCGGCAGCTGCCCGCGCCGTGACCTCGTGGCCGGGACCATGCTCCCGGAAGAGGGCGAGCCGGTCCTCGCCGAGCTGGACGAAGCCGCTTAGGGGCGGACGCTTCTCAGCTGGGCTGCTCGATCTGCTGCGCGATGTACAGCGCCTCGCCGAGCTGCTCGATCAGCTGGAGCTGGGTGTCCAGGTAGTCGATGTGGTGCTCCTCGTCCTCGAGGATGTCCTCGAAGATGTTGGCCGACGTGATGTCGCCCTTCGTGCGCATCACCTCGATCCCGCGCTTGAGGCGGTCGATCGCCTCGACCTCCACCTGCCGGTCCGCCTGGAACATCTCGGTGACCGTCTGGCCGACCCGGACGTGGAAGAGCCGCTGGTAGTTCGGCAGACCGTCGAGCATCAGGATGCGCTCGGTGATCCTGTCCGCGTGCTTCATCTCGTCGATGGACTCTTCGCGCGTGTACTTGGCGAGCTTGGTCCAGCCGTTGTTGTCCTGGATGCGGTAGTGCAGCCAGTACTGGTTGATCGCGGTCAGCTCACCGGTGAGCTGCTCGTTGAGGAACTCGAGGACCTCGGGGTCGCCCTGCATCGCAGAGGCTCCTTCCAGAAAACGGGGGGGAACTGGCGGGTTGCGCCGCATGATTGCACCGGCGCGAAGACGTCGTCCAGTAAGTGCATGCTTAGTAGGAGTTGCCCGAATCCGCCCAGAGCCGGTCATGTGCACCGCCCCCGGTCTGTCAGGATGGAGTCATGGGTCAGAGAGGGGTCGAACAGTCCGAGCTGCCACCGGGCCAGCGGCTCCAGCGCGGCTGGCCGGTCACCCACTACGGCCCGGTGCCCAAGTTCCGCCCCGAGCGCTGGGAGTTCAGGGTCTTCGGCGCCACCGCCGACGGCGACAAGCACTGCTGGAACCACGACGAGTTCACGGCCCTGCCCTACGACTCCGTGGTGGCCGACCTGCACTGCGTCACGAAGTTCAGCATGCTCGGCTCCGAATGGGGCGGCATCCCCGCCCGCACGATCCTCGACACCGCCCCGCCGGCCCCCTCCGTCACCCACGTCATGGTCTGGGCGGAGTACGGCTTCAGCGCCAACCTCCGGCTCACGGACTTCGCCGCCGACGGCACGATCTTCGCCACCCACAAGGACGGCGAGCTCCTCACCGCGGAACACGGCTTCCCCCTCCGCCTGGTCGTCCCCCACCTGTACGCCTGGAAGGGCCCGAAGTGGGTCCGGGGCGTCGAGTACATGACGGCGGACCGGCGCGGATTCTGGGAGGAGCGGGGCTACCACAACGTGGGCGACCCCTGGAAGGAGCAGCGGTACTCCTACCAGGAGGGCCCCGGCGAGGGACCCGAACTGTGAGCCCTACGCGTCCCTGAGCTTCTTCAGCCGCTCCACGTCCGCCGCGTGCCCCTCCTTGCCGCCGGGCGTCTCGATGATCAGCGGTACGCCCTCGGTCGCCGGGTGGGTCATCAGGGCGCGGAAGGGGTCCTCGCCGATGTGGCCGGAGCCGATGTTCTCGTGCCGGTCCTTGTGGGCGCCGACGACGTCCTTGGAGTCATTGGCGTGGATCAGCTTCAGCCGCCCCTCGCCGACCGTGTCCACCAGCAGGTCGAGGGTCTGGTGCATACCGCTCGGGCCGGTCAGGTCGTGCCCGGCGGCGAAGATGTGGCACGTGTCCAGGCACACACCCAGCTTCGGATGGGCGTCCAGGGCGTCGAAGTACGGGCCGAAGTCCCAGGTCCGGGAGCAGAGCGAGAAACCCTGGCCGGCCGTCGACTCCAGCAGCAGGAACGGGTCGTCGTCATGGGTCAACTCGTCGAGCAGGGGCAGGAGACGCTCCCGCACCTGGGCCAGCGCCACCGACCGCTCCCGCCCGCCCGTCGCGCTCCCGGTGTGCACCACGACACCGAGCGCGCCGATCTCCCGGCCGCGCCGCAGCGAGTGCCGCAATGACTCCACCGACTTCTCCACGGTGGCCTCGGTGTGCGAGCCGAAGTTGATCAGGTACGGGGCGTGCACGTAGGCCGGGATCGACTCCGCCTCGCAGACCGCGCGGAACTCCTCGTCCTGGCGCGGGTTCCCGGCCGGGGTGGCCCAGCCGCGCGGGTTGGCGACGAAGACCTGCACGGTCTCGGCGGCCAGCTCACGGGCGTAGGACAGGCCCACGGAGTGGAGGCCGCCGGCCACGGGGACATGGCCGCCGACGGGGTTGCGGGAGACGGGGGAGGGGGGCTTGCTGCTCACCCGACCAGGGTGTCACGCGCGCGTGCCGCCCCCGTCACCGGATGGTGATCGTGATCGTCGACCCCTTGGGGGCCTGCTCGCCCGCGTCCACGGACTGCTTCTTCACGGTGTCGCCGAACAGGCCGAGCAGACCGCGGTCCTCCTTGACCTCGAAGCCGGACTGTTCGAGGAGCTTCGTCGCGGCGTCGACGCTCGCGCCGACCACGCTCGGGACCTCGACCATCTCCGGGCCCTTGGACAGCGTCAGCGTCACCGTGTCGCCCTCGGCGGCCTGGCTGTCGCCGGCCGGGGTCTGCCGGGCGACCTGGCCCGCGTCGTACTCCGAGGTGACCTGGGTGGCCGCCACCTTCACCGTGAGACCGGCCTCCTGGAGGTCCGCCTTCGCGTCCTCCAGGTCCTCACCGGTGACGTCCGGCACGTCGACCGCGCCGCCCTTGCTGACGGTCAGGGCAATCGCGGAGCCCGCGTGGCGCTCGGTGCCCGCGTCCGGGCTCGTGCTGATCACGGAGCCCTTGGGGACGTCGTCGCTGAACTCCCTGGTGACCATGCCGGCCGCGAGCCCGTCCCGCTTCAGCCGGCTCTGCGCCCTGTCCAGGCGGAGACCCGTCAGATCCGGGACCTTCACGGTCTCCGGGCCGTCCGAGATGGTCAGGGCCACCGAGTCGTTGTTCCGGATGCGGGCGCCGGACTCCGGGTCGGTGCTGATGACGGTGCCGCGCTTCACGGTGTCGCTGTACGCGTGGTCGACCTTTCTGACGTCGAGACCGGCCTCCTTGAGCCGGTCCTTCGCCTGCGCCTCGGACTTCGACAGCAGCGGCGGGACCTTCGTGAACTGGCCCGAGTTGATGTACCAGACGCCCGTCCCGACCCCCACGACCAGCAGCAGCGCGGCGACGATCGCCAGCAGCCCGCGCCGGGGCCGCCGTGCCTCGCGCCGCCGGGGAGGAAGCGGCGGACCGCTCTCGAACCGGCTGGTGCGGTTGAGCGGGTCACCGGGCCCGTCGTCGTCGACCGGCAGCGGACGCGATGGGGGTCCCCCCGCGCGAGCGGAGCCGAGCGCGGGGGAGGTCAGCGAGCGGGGGATCACACTCGTACGGTTCTCCGCGTTCGGATGCTCCGAGGTCAGCGCCTGCGGCGGCACCGCGTCCAGCTGTCCGTCGCTCAGCCGCGCCCGCGCCTCGCGGACCAGGCCGAACAGCGCGACCGCGTCGTACGGCCGCAGGTCGGGGGTGCGCGCGGTGGCGGTGGCGACCAGCTCGTCCAGCTCGTACGCCAGCCCCGGCACGACGGCCGAGGGCGGCGGGACGTCCTCGTGCAGGTGCTTGTAGAGCACGATCGCGGCCGAGTCGCCTTCGTGCGGCTTCCGGCCGGTGAGCATCTCGTACAGGACGACACCGCTCGCGTACACGTCGACCCGGGGGTCGGCGTTGCCGCCCTCGATCTGCTCCGGCGCGAGATACGACACCGTGCCGAGCACCGACCCGGTGGTGCTGGTGACCGTGTCCACGGACCTGACGAGCCCGAAGTCGGCGACCTTGACCCGGCCGTCGTCCCCTATGAGCACGTTCTCCGGCTTCATGTCCCGGTGCACGAACCCGGCCCGGTGCGCGGCGCCCAGCGCGGCGAGCACCGGCTCCAGGATGTCGAGGGCGGCCCGCGGCTGGAGCGCCCCGCGCTCGCGCAGCACGTCCCGCAGGGTGCAGCCGGCGACGTACTCCATCGCCAGGTAGACGTACGTCCGGTCGGCGCCCTGGTCGAAGACCTGCACCACGTTCGGGTGCGCCAGCCGCGCCACGGACTTCGCCTCGCGGATGAACCGGTCCACGAAGTGGCCGTCCGCCGCCAGCGTCGGGTGCATCACCTTGAGCGCGAGAACCCGGTCGAGGCGGGTGTCCACGGCCCGGTAGACCGTGGCCATCCCGCCGACGGCGATCCGCGCGTCGACGCGATAGCGGCCGTCGAGCAACTGCCCGACGAGAGGGTCATGAAGGGTCGTATCCACGCAGGTGAGTGTACGAGCCACGGCTGAAAGCACGGCCTTTTCGCCCGGTTTCGAGGCGGTACTGCAGCCGACCTGTGACGGATACCTCATGGTGGTGCGGGCGTCCGGGGCCGGGCCGTGGGGCCCGGCGGGCGGGGATTCAGAAGGCGGGGCGTTCCGGGTCCAAGCAGGCCACACCGGTTGTCGGGGAGGATGCCTCGGCGAAGTGCCGACGGGGGATACGCCCCGCCCGGAACGCCAGCCGCCCCGCCTCCACCGCGTTGCGCATCGCCGACGCCATCAGCACCGGCTCCCGCGCCCGCGTCACCGCCGAGGCGAGCATCACACCGGCACATCCCAGCTCCATCGCGAACGCCGCGTCGGACGCCGTACCCGCCCCCGCGTCCAGAATCACCGGCACACGCGCGTGCTCGGTGATCAACTGGAAGTTGTGCGGATTGCGGATCCCGAGCCCCGACCCGATCGGCGACCCGAGCGGCATGATCGCCGCACACCCGACGTCCTCCAGCTTCCGCGCCAGCACGGGATCGTCGTTCGTGTACGGCAGCACCGTGAAGCCGTCGTCGACCAACGTCTCGGCGGCGTCGAGGAGTTCGATCGGATCGGGCAGCAACGTGCGCTCGTCCGCGATCACTTCGAGTTTGATCAGCGAGGTCCCGAGAGCCTCCCGGGCCAGCCGCGCCGTCAACACGGCCTCGCCCGCCGTGAAACAGCCCGCGGTGTTGGGCAGCACCCGGATGCCGAGCCGCTCCAGGACGGACAGCACCGAGCCGTGCACGGAGGCGTCGACGCGCCGCATCGCGACCGTCGTGAGTTCCGTACCGGAGGCCACCAGCGCGCGCTCCAGGACGTCGAGGCTGGGGGCACCCCCGGTGCCCATGATCAGCCGGGACGTGAAGGACGTACCACCGAGGACGAAGGGGTCGTCTGCCATGGGTCAGCCTCCTTGGACGGCGGTGAGGACCTCGACGCGGTCTCCCTCGGAGAGGGCGGTCGACGGCCACTCCGCGCGCGGGACGACGGTTTCGTTGAGGGCGGCGGCCACCCCGGAGGGGGCCGGGGTGAGGGACCGTACGAGCACGTCCAGGGGCGTGCCGGGAGCGATCTCCTGGTGCTCGCCGTTGACGGAGATGTTCATGCGGGCTGCTCCACGAGTTCCGTGCGGGCGAATCGCTTCGGGGTGAACGGGCGTGCCTCGTCCGGCAGTTCACCGGTGCTCAGGGCGTGCGCGAGGGCATCGCCGGTGACCGGGGTGAGGAGCACGCCGTTGCGGTAGTGCCCGGTGGCCAGCAGCAGTCCCGGCAGGGCGGTCGGGCCGAGCAGCGGCGCGTTGTCGGGGGACCCGGGGCGCAGTCCGGCCCGGGTCTCGGTGAGCGGCAGTTCGGTGATCCCGGGGACCAACTCATGTGCGTCGCGTAGCAGTTCGTAGACACCGCCGGCGGTCACCGTGGTGTCCCAGCCCAGTTCCTCGCTGGTCGCGCCGACGACCAGCTCGCCGTTCTCGCGCGGCACGAGGTAGACGTGGCTGCCGCGCACCACGGCCCGCACGGTGCGGCTGAGGAACGGCGCGTGGCGCTCCGGCACGGTCAGCCGCAGGACCTGGCCCTTCACGGGCCGTACGGGCGGCAGGACGTCGTCAGGGACGCCCGTGAGCCGCCCGCTGAGGCTGCCGGCCGCGAGCACCACCTGGTCTGCGACGAGCGTGGCGCCTTCTCGTGTGACGACCCCTGTGGCGCGGTCCCGCGCGACCGTGAGCCGCTCGGCCCAGGTCCGGTGGAAGACGACCCCGGCGCGCTCGCAGGCGGCCACCAGCGCCGCCGCCAGCCGTCGCGGGTCCACCTGGTGGTCCCCGTCGACCCTGAGCCCTCCGCGCACGCCCGGCGCGAGCATCGGCTCCAGGCGCCGGCACTCGCGCCCGGACAGCCACTCGGAGTCCAGGCCCGACTGCTGCTGCAGGGCGTGCAGTTCACGCAGATGGGCCCGGTCGTCGGCGTCCAGGGCGACGGCCAGCGTGCCGCAGCGGCGGTAGCCGAGGTCCAGGCCGGTGAGGTCGGTCAGCTCGGCCGCGAAGTCCGGATAGCGGTGTGCCGAGGCCAGGTTGAGGGCGAGCAGGGTCTGTTCGCCGTAGTGGAGCTCGGTGACGGCGGCCAGCATCCCGGCGGCCACCTGGGCGGCCCCGCCGCCCGGCTCCGGGTCCAACACGGCCGTGCCGAAGCCGCGTTGGGCCGCGCGCCAGGCCGTGACCAGGCCGATGATCCCGCCCCCCACGACGAGGACGTCTGACGTATGTGCAGGCATGGGCGTCCAGCCCCTCCCTTCGCCGGCATGACCCGGATCAGGTTCGTACGGTCGGAGGCCGCCAGCCTCCCTCTCAGCCCGGTACGCCCGGACTCCCGCGAGTGCTTTACCTTGGCCACCCTAGCCCGTGCCCTGTGTGCCAGTAAGGGAGCCGCTGTCCATGGCCCGTTCGCTCGACGGTCTCGTCCTCGCCCCCGTCGCGGACCAGGCCCCAGGTCAGGTCGGCACCCGCACCCGGTTCACCTACCACGAGCAGGACGGCGGGATCTGGGCCGAGTACGCGGGCGGCGACGTCGTACGGGGGCGTCTCGTCGGCACGCGCGCGGGGGACCGGATCGACTTCCGGTACGTACAGCTGAAGGCGGACGGGACGACGTCCTCCGGGCACTGCGTCTCCCTGGTGACCGAGTTGCCCGACGGCCGCGTCCGCCTGGAGGAGACCTGGGAGTGGGAGTCCCAGGAGGGACACGGGACCAGCAGTGTGGAACAGGTCACCTGACGCGCCCGCTGACTGACAAATTGTCAGGTGTCTATGGTGATCGAGTGAGCGAGCAGACGCGGGACCAGGGCACGGTGGCAGGACGGCGCGTGGTCGTCGTCGGCGCGGGCATGGCCGGGGTGCAGACCGCGGTCGCGCTCCGGGAACAGGGCTTCACCGGCACCATCACTCTGATCGGCGCGGAACCCCATCAGCCGTACGACCGGCCCCCGCTGTCCAAGGCCGTCCTGCTCGGCAAGGCCGAGGGTTCCGCCTTCGACGTCGACTTCGAGGCGCTCGGTCTCGAGGTCCAGCTGGGGCGCGAGGTGGTGGGCCTGCGCCCCGCCGACCACGAACTGGACACCGCCGAGGGCCCGGTGCCCTACGACGTCCTCGTCCTCGCCACCGGTGCCGAACCGATCCGGCTGCCGGGCGCCGACGGCATCCCCGGCGTGCATCTGCTGCGGACCCTGGACGACGCCGAGCGGCTGCGCCCGGTGCTGGCCCGGCAGCACGACATCGTGGTGGTCGGCGCGGGCTGGATCGGCGCCGAGTTCGCCACCGCCGCGCGCGAGGCGGGCTGCGCGGTGACCGTCGTGGAGGCGGCCGACCGGCCGCTCGCGGGGGCGCTGCCCGCCGAGGTGGCCGCACCGATGGCCGCCTGGTACGCCGCCGCCGGGGCCACCCTGCGGACGCACGCGCGCGTGGCGCACGTCGAGCCCGGCGAAGTGGTCCTCGACGACGGCTCACGGCTGCCCGCGGGCGCCGTCGTGGTCGGCATCGGCGCCCGCCCCGCCACCGCCTGGCTGACGGACTCCGGCATCGAACTGGGCGCCCACCGCGAGGTCCTGGCCGACGACCACCTGCGCACCTCCGTGCCGGACGTCTACGCGGTCGGCGACTGCGCCTCCTTCCCCTCGGGGAGGTACGGCGAGCGACTTCTCGTCCACCACTGGGACAACGCCCTCCAGGGGCCGCGCACGGTCGCCGCGAATATCGTCGGGGAGACCTCGGCGGTCTACGACCCGGTGCCGTACTTCTGGTCCGAGCAGTTCGGCCGCTTCGTCCAGTACGCCGGTCATCACGCGTCCGCCGACACCACCCTGTGGCGTGGCGACCCGTCCACCCCGGCGTGGAGCGTCTGCTGGCTGCGCGGGGACCGTCTCGTGGCCCTCCTGGCGGTCGGCCGCCCCCGTGACCTGGCCCAGGGCCGCCGGCTGATCGAGGCGGCCACCCCCATGGACCACGAGCGGCTGGCCGATGCTTCTCTCCCGATGAAGGCAGCTATCGCCTAGTTCGTCCCACCGGGTCGGACCGGCCCGGCTTCCGACTGTCAGTCCGGGATGGCACGCTGTTTACGTGACCGAGATTGACGCAAAGATCGATGCTCTCGTCCCCGCCTGGCTCACGCTGCCCGACATCGCAGAGTTGCTCGATGTCGAGGTGACACGCGTGCGGCAGCTGGTCAAGGACGGCCAAGTCATCGCCGTACGCCGTGGTGAGAACCGCGCGCTGCACGTCCCCGCCGCCTTCATCGACGGGGCCGAGCAGAAGGTCGTCAAGGGCCTCACGGGGACCCTGACGCTCCTGCGGGACGACGGCTTCTCCGACGAAGAGATGCTCGAGTGGCTCTTCACCCCCGACCCCAGCCTGCCCGGCACCCCCGCGCAGGCCCTGAGCGAGAATCGCGGCACGGAGGTGAAGCGCCGCGCCCAGGCGCTCGCCGTCTGACCCGGACGACCGCCAGGTGTACGGGCCGCGGGGAAGCTCACCGCGGCCCGTACGCGACACCACCACACACCGAACAACGGGGGACACACGCATGCCCGACACCGCCGCAGCAGCCGCCCGCGCGGAACTCGCCGACGCCCGCGTCTACCTCTGCACGGACGCCCGCAGGCGCCAGGGCGACCTGGCGGAGTTCCTGGACGCGGTCCTGGCCGGCGGGGTCGACATCGTGCAGCTGCGCGACAAGGGCATGGAGGCAGCCGAGGAGCTGGAGCACCTCCAGGTCTTCGCCGACGCCTGCGCCCGGCACGGCAGACTCCTGGCGGTCAACGACCGCGCGGACGTCGCCCACGCCGCCGGCGCCGACGTGCTGCACCTCGGACAGGGCGACCTCCCGGTGCCCGCGGCCCGCGCGATCCTCGGCGAGGACGTCCTGATCGGCCGCTCCACGCACGCCGAGTCCGAGGCCGCCGCGGCAGCCGTCCAGGACGGCGTGGACTACTTCTGCACGGGCCCGTGCTGGCCCACCCCCACCAAGCCCGGCCGCCACGCCCCCGGCCTCGACCTGGTCCGGTACACGGCCGCCCTGGGCACCGACCGCCCCTGGTTCGCCATCGGAGGCATCGACCTCGGCAACCTCGACGAGGTGCTGGAGGCGGGCGCCCGCCGTGTCGTCGTCGTGCGGGCCATCACGGAAGCGGACGACCCGGGCGCGGCGGCGGCCGAGTTCGCGAAGCGGCTGCGGCAGGCCTGACCGGGGTACGCCTTGAGGCCTGGTGTCCGATGGGTGGACAACAGGGCGACAAAACAGGCAAATTCCCTGTTCCGGTTGGGTGTCCGCCGCCCCCTGACTAACCTGCGGGTATGGCCTTCGGAACCGCATCCACCAGGACTGATCGCGCACGCACCGTGCGTGACATGCTCGCGACCGGCAAAAGGACGTACTCCTTCGAGTTCTCCGCGCCGAAAACCCCCAAGGGCGAGCGGAACCTGTGGAGCGCGCTGCGGCGGGTCGAGGCCGTCGCCCCCGACTTCGTCTCCGTGACCTACGGCGCCGGCGGCTCCACCCGCGCGGGCACCGTCAAGGAGACCGAGCAGATCGTCGCCGACACCACGCTGACCCCGGTCGCCCACCTCACCGCGGTCAACCACTCCGTCGCCGAACTGCGCAACATCATCGGCCAGTACGCCGACGCCGGCATCCGCAACATCCTCGCAGTGCGCGGCGACCCGCCCGGCGACCCCATGGCCGACTGGGTGGCACACCCCGAGGGGCTGACGTACGCGGCCGAACTGGTGCGGCTCATCAAGGAGTCGGGCGATTTCTGCGTCGGCGTCGCCGCCTTCCCGGAGATGCACCCGCGCTCCCCGGACTGGGACACGGACGTCGCGCGCTTCGTCGACAAGTGCCGGGCCGGCGCCGACTACGCGATCACGCAAATGTTCTTCGAACCCGAGTCGTACCTGCGGTTGCGCGACCGTGTCGAGGCCGCGGGCTGCGCGACCCCCGTCATCCCCGAGGTCATGCCGGTGACCAGCGTGCGGATGCTGGAGCGGTTGCCGCAGCTCAGCAACGCCGACATCCCGGCCGTTCTGAAAGAGCGAATCCTCACAGCCAAAGACGATCCGGCGGCTGTACGCTCGATCGGGATCGACTTCGCCACGGAGTTCTGCGCCCGGTTGCTGGCCGAGGGCGTGCCAGGACTGCACTTCATCACGCTCAACAACTCCACGGCGACGCTGGAAATCTACGAGAACCTGGGCCTGCACCATCCACCGCGGGCCTAGACCGGCCGCCCGGACATACGACACACTGCGTAGCGGCCACTGGGAGAGGGGCGTACATGGGCTGGACGGTCCTCTACATCGCGTTCGGCATCGTCGCACTGTGGTTGCTCGGTGAGGTGCTGCTGCAGTACAAGGCACGCCTGCGCTGGCGACTGCTCGCGTTCGTCGGCTTCCTTGGCGTCGTCCTGGGTGTGCTGATCCCCTCCGTCGTCGTCATCGCCCTCGGCGCCGTGGCCTTCGCCGTCGGCCAGACCTATGTCACCCTCTCGTTCCGCCGCGGCTTCGAAGCGGGCTGGGCGGTCTCCGGCCGGCCGAGCGTGGGCGGCATCAAGCGCCGCCGCGGCGAACCGGACGACCGGGACCCGGACGCGCCCGGCCCCGAGTCGGCCGAGGGCGCCTTCCAGGACTACGACCGGAACAAGGCCTTCGGCCAGGACGACGACTACGACCGCGACGACGTCTTCACCCCGAACCGCCCCCTGAACCCCACGGCCGCCGAGACCACCTCGGTCTACGAGCCGCAGCCCCTCCCGGACGACACCGGCTCCTACGGCGTGTACAACACCGCCGCCTACGCGAACGCCACCGACCCCGACTTCGCGGGCACGGACCAGGCGTACGCCGCCGCGGGCCAGACCCAGGACCAGGCCTACGCGGCCGCGGCCCAGGGCGACGGCCAGAACTACGGCTACGACCAGTACACGGGCTACGACCAGCAGCAGTACGGCTACGACACCAGCGGCCAGCAGCAGTACGCGGCCTACTCCGACCCGTACACCGGCGCCCAGACGTACGGCGGCACCGGCTACGACACGGGTTACGACGGCCAGCAGCAGTACCCCCAGCAGGGCTACACCCAGGACCAGTACGGCAACGGCGGCTACGTCGGCGAGACCCCGGCCGGTGGTGTGTGGGTCCCGCAGCAGCGCAACGACGAGACCTACGGCGGCGAACTCCCGGACCAGCAGTATCCCTACCAGGGCGACGGCCAGCAACAGCCCCAGCAGCAGCCGCAGTCGGGCCCCGGGTACGACGAGCAGTACCGTTTCTGAAGCCAGTTGAGGGCCCTCTACAGGGGTCCGTCTACTGAGTGCCGTCTACTGGGCCCCGGTTGCTGGGGCCCACCTACCGACGGTCGTTCACTGGGACCCTCTGAACTGCGGCCCCTCCACGATCAGTCCGGCGACCAGCGCCCCCGACATCCCGGCGTGCGGCAGCCCCCCGCCGGGGTGGGACCAGCCGCCGACCCGGTAGAGGCCGGGCACGCGCGTGGTGTTCGCCGGGTGCAGGAAACGGCCCTGACCGGCGGCGAGCGACGGCGCGGGCACGGCGCCGAAGCGGGTGGCCGTCTCGCCCTCGGTGTCCCCGGGCGTACGCACCTCGTGCCACAACAGGCGCTCGCGGAGCTGCGGTACGGCCCGTCCGGCGGCTTCGAGGAGGAAGTCCGTGTACCGCCGGACCGTCCCCGCGTCCTCCCAGCCCGCGTCGCCCGACAGCACGGCGGACACCACCACGGACTCGTGCGCGTCGTCCGGCCGGAGCGCGGGGTCGTCGGGGCGCAGCACGGTCACCGTGGGGCAGACGGGCTCGTCGCCGCCGGGGGAGGCCAGGAGGTCCAACTCGGCCTCGCGGTCCGGCGCGTGGACGACCGTGCGGTGCACCGCCCCGGCCTCGCGCGGGCCGCGCAGGGCCAGCAGCAGCGTGCAGCGCACGGCCCGCGGTGAGCTCAAGTCGGCCTGTACGTCGCCTTCCTGGTCCAGTGGACGGTCCGTCAGGGTCCGCAGCCGCACCGGGTCCACGTCCGCGACGACATGGTCCGCGTCGGCCACCGTGCCGTCGGCGAGCTCGACTCCGGCCGCGCGCCCGTCCTTCTCCAGGACCCGGGTCACCTCGGCCCCGAAGACGAACTCGACCCGCCTCGCCAGGCACCGCTCGTACACCGCGCGCGCCAACTCCCGCATGCCGCCCCGCACATACCAGGTGCCGAAGGCGTGCTCCATGTACGGCAGCACGGCCGCGCTCGCGGGAGCGGTGCGGGGATCGAGGCCGTACGCGAGGGCGTGGCTCTCCAGGAGGGCGGAGAGGCGGTCGTCGCGCAGCTCCCAGGTGCCGATCTCGGCGAGGGTGCTCGCGCGCCGGGTGCGCAGCAGCTTCTTGTGCGGGACCGCGGGATAGGGCTCCTGGTCGGCCAGCACCGACCAGTTGGGCCACAGGGGCTCCTCCAGGAGGGGTCTGCGGGTGCGGTCCCAGGCCTCGCGGGCCCGGACCAGGAAGTCGCCCCAGCGCTGGCCCGCGCCGCCGCCCAGCGCCCCGTCCAGGGCCGTGACGACGCCCGCGCGGGACGCGTTCGGCAACGACACCGTCGTACCGTCCGCGAAGACGTGCCGGGAGGACGGGTCGACCTGGACCAGCTCGACCAGGTCCTCCAGCGGCTGCTTGCCGGTCTTGATGAACAGGTCGCGGTGGACCGCGGGCACGGGCAGCAGCCCGGGGCCGGTGTCGAAGCCGAACCCGTCCCGCTCGAAGCGGCGCACCGCACCGCCGTACGTCTCCGTACGCTCGTACACCGCCACCCGGTGGCCCGCGACGGCCAGCCGGGCAGCGGCCGCCATCGCGCCCATGCCGGCGCCGATCACCGCAATCCGTGCCATGCCTGCGACTGTATCGGCCACCACTGACAGTCACGGCCGCGGGCGGTCACCAGGGATTTTGGTCCGGTGGTCGTCCGGGCACGTGCCCCACCTGCGCGCCGAGGCGTCTTTCCTCGCGGCGCTGGGCCCTGCGGCGCAGGAAGCGGCGGATCCGGGAGATGAGGAAGAACAGGACCGTGAGCCCGGCCGCCAGCAGTACGGCCGCGATGATCGCCGCGGCCTGGGGATGGAACATGGCGAACGAGACGATCCCGCCGACCCCGAGATCCTCCGCGAAGCTCATGATCACGTTGCTGAACGGCTCGGGCGAGGTGTTGATCGCCATCCGCGTCCCGCTCTTGACCGCGTGGCTGGCCAGTGCCGACGAACCGCCGATCAGTCCCGCCGCCACGTCGTTCAGCGAACCGCTGTGCCCGGCGAGCACCGCGCCGACCCACGCTCCGGCGGCCGGCCGGATCACCGTGTGCACGGAGTCCCACAGGGAGTCGACGTAGGGGATCTTGTCGGCGACGGCCTCGCACAGGAACAGGACGCCCGCCGTGATGAGGACCTCAGGGCGTTGCAGCGACTCGGGGACCGCGTCGGTCACCCCGGTCGCTCCGAAGATCCCGAGCAGCAGCACCACCGCGTACGCGTTGATGCCGCTGGCCCAGCCGCTGGTGAAGACCAGGGGGAGTACGGACACGGAGGCGATAGTAGCCACTCGACAACCCGGCGTCCTGGGCCTGAGTGCGTACGGCTGAGTATCCGTACCTAGGGAGTGAGATGAGTACGCGCGCGGATGGGGTGCGACCTGCGCGAACGAGAGAGTAGGGGCACGGAAAGGGGCGCGGCTCCGGAACCGCCGACACGGGGCGGCGGAACGGGGCCCGCGCCCTTGGCCGCTCCTTCCGCCGGACATCTCGGCGGAAGCGAGGCACGGGGGAACCCTGGGACCGACCGACGGGGGTTCCAACGGGGGGAACGTACGGGGGAGCACAAGGGAGCGCCGGTTCGAGGTGGCCCGCGGGGGACGCGGCCACGGCGAACCGGCGCTTCTGTGCGTGCCGTTGCTGTCGGTGCTTCTTGCTACGGCCTCTTCGTGGGCCGCCGTCAGTGGCCGCCGCTGACCCGCCCCTGGAGCAGCCGGGACAGTGCCGAGTGCACGTCGTCCAGGGAGCGCTCCGGCTGGAACGACTGCCAGTCCAGGGCGGCCACCAGGACCATGCCGACCAGTGCCGCGGCCGTCAGCCGGACATCGATCTCGGGGCTGAACTCACCGCCCGCCACGCCCGCGTGCAGCACGTCCTCGATGGCCGCGTTCACCTGCTGGCGCACGACCAGGAGCGTGGGCTGCCAGGAGCGGTTGGTGCGCCACAGCTCGGCCACGTAGAGCTGGGTGAAGGACGGGTAGCGGGCGATGAAGCCGAGGCCCGCGCGGATCATCGCGTCCAGGGCGTCCACCTTGCTGCCGCCGTCCCGGGCCGTCTGCTCGGCGGCCTCTCTGAGGGAGGCGGTGAGGACGCCCACGCCGTGCCGCAGCAGCTCCTCGAAGAGGACGGACTTGCTCGCGAAGTTGTAGTAGACGGTGCCCTTCGCGACCCCGGCACGCTCGGCGATCTCGTCCACCGTGGTGGCGGAGAAGCCCTGTTCGGCGATGAGCGTGACGGCCGCCTCGTAGAGCTTCTGCCGGGTGGCCTCGCGGCGCGTGCTGCCGCCCGACGGGGTGTTGCTGCTTTCCATGGGCCTGATTGTCACAGGCCCGGCCTGCGCCGCGGGCAGGGGTGCCGGGGTCCTGCGCGCGCTCACAGGGTCAGCTCCGGATGCAGCCGGTCCAGCGTCCACACCTGGCGGCGGCGGGCCGACAGGGCGGTCAGCGCGAGGGCGCCCGCGGTGAACGCGGTGAGCACCACGCACGCGTGCCACACGGGTCCGAGGCCACCGCCCGTGATGAGCCTCCGCAGGGCCTCGACGACGTAGCTCATCGGCAGGAAGGGGTGGATCGCGTTGAAGAAGCCCGGGCTGGTCTGCACCGGGTAGGTGCCGCCCGCCGACGTCAACTGGAGCATCAGCAGGGCGAGTACGAGGATCCGGCCCGCTGCCCCGAAGCGGGCGTTCAGCCACTGCACGATGGCCGCGAAGCACGCCGTCACCAGGAACAGGAAGCCGATCGTGCCGGCCGCCCGCACCATCTCCAGGCCGATCGCCCAGTGCAGCACGGCCATCAGGGCCACCGTCTGGAGCACCCCGACCGCGACCACGGGCAGCCAGCCCGCGAGGGCTATCCGCCAGGCCGAGGCACCGGCGGCGAGGGCGCGCCGGTTCATCGGCGCGATGAGCATGTAGGCCACCATCGCGCCCACCCACAGGGACAGCGGGATGAAGTACGGGGCGAACCCGGTGCCGTAGTTGGGCGCCTTGTGCAGGTCCTGGGAGGCCAGGTGGACCGGGTCGGCCATGACGCCGGTGCGCTGGTCGCGGTCCCGCTTGTCGTAGTCCGGGATCTGCGCGGCGCCGTCGTGCAGGCCGCCGGCGAGCTTCCCGGAGCCGTCGACGAGCTTGTACAGGCCGCCGTTGAGGTCGACCGCGCCGGTCCTCAGCTTGCCGACGCCGGTGTCCAGGTCGGTGGCGCCCGTGTCGGCCGTGCCGAGCCCGGCGTGCAGGGTCCTGGCGCCCGAGGCGACCTTCCCGGCGCCGTCGTTCAGCTTGTTGACCTTGGCGACCGCGTCGTCGAGGTCCTCGGAGAGGTGCGGGGCGTGGTCGGCGAGGGCCTGGGCCTGCGTCTGGAGGGTGGCCAGGTTCGCGTCGAGCTTCTTCAGGTCGCCGTGCTGGTCGGCGACCAGGCTGTTGACGTCGTCGGCGACCTTGGCCACGTCGGATGCGGCCGTGGCGGCCTTCTTCAGGTCGGGGCAGGCCTCATCCTTCAGGACGACGTTCTCGCAGCGCGCCTTGTAGACCTCGTCCAGGGTGTCCGAGGCGGCGTGCGCGCCCTTGGCGGCGACCGGGGCCGTCTTCACCAGGACGTCGAGGTTGGCGCGGATCGTCCTGGCGGAATCGGCGACCAACTGGGCAGTGTCCCCGATGGTCTTCTCGTTGTCCTTGAGGAAGGGACCCGCCTTGTCGGCGACCCCGTTGACCGTGTCCGCGAGGGTCTGCGTCCCCGCCGCGACCTGTGCGGAGCCGTCCGCCAGGGTGCCCGCGCCCGTGTCGAGCTTCTTGAGGCCCTTGGCAAGCTTGCCGCTGCCCTTCTTGGCGTCCTTCAGGCCGTCGGCGAGATCCTTGGAGCCCGCCTCGGCCGTCCCGATGCCGCCCTTCAGCTTGTCGGCGCCGTCGGCCGCCTTCACGGTCTGGCCGTGGATGTCGGAGAACGACACGAAGATCCGGTCCAGGAACGTCCGCGAGGCCTTCGTGGACGCGGCCGACCGCACCTCGCTGAACACCGTCCTGGAGATCTGCCCGACGATGTAGTTGTTCGCGTCGTTCGTCCGCACCTGGAGCGCGCCCGTCTCCGGGTCGTCGCCCGCACTGGAGGAGACGCGTCGGCTGAGGTCGGCCGGCATGGTCAGCGACAGGTAGTACGTGCCGTCCTCGACGCCCTTCCGCGCGGCGGCCGCACTCACCTCGTGCCACTCGAACGTCTTGCTGTCCCGCAGCCCCTTGGTGATGTCGTCGCCCGCGGTGACCTTCTTCCCGTCGGCACTCGCCCCCTTGTCGTCGTTGACGAGCGCCACGGGGATGCGGTCCAGGCGGCCGTACGGGTCCCAGAAGGACCACAGGTACAGCGCGCCGTACAGCAGCGGCAGCAGCAGGAGGGCGACCAGCGCGGCGCGCGGCAGCCTCCCCCTGCCGAAGCGCTTCAGCTCAAGCGCGGCCAGTCGTGGCGCGTGCATCGGCCTTCTCCGTCCCCTCGGTGGATACCGCCACGACCGTCGTCCCGGCGTCGGCGATCGACCTCAACAGCGCCCAGATCTCGTCCCGTTCGGCATCCGAGAGCTTGAGATCGACGTCGTCCACACCGAGCAGCGCGGGCCGCCCGATCAACGCTAGCGCGATGGACAGCCGCAGCTCCTGCGGCCGTTCCAGATCCCGTACGGCGGTCCTGGCGCCCTTGGGCAGCGCCTCGCGGTCGAGCCCGGCGGCGGTCAGTGCCCGCTCGATCCGCAGCCCCGCCTCGACGGCCCGCTCGGACCGGGGGCGCAGCAGCCCGCGCACCGAGTCCCCGAACCGCCGTTGCAGCAGCGCCCGTTCCCGCAGGTGCTCGCCGACGGTCAGCGCCGGTTCGAGGTCGGTGACCCCGGCGACATTGGCCAGCGCGCTGATCCGCCGTACGGCAGCCGACTGCTTCGGGAGCGTCGACCCGCCCACGACGGCGGTCCCTTCGGACGCCTTCATCCGCCCGGTGAGCGCGAGCAGCAGACTCGTACGCCCGGACCCCGACGGCCCCTCCACGGCGATCAGCGACCCGGGCCCGGCGTCCAGGGAGATCCCCCGGAACGCCCAGCCGCGCGGCCCCTTCACCCCGAAGTCCTCGGCTGTGACACCGACCCCGCCCACGGTTCCCCGCCCCCTGCCCCTTTGAGTCGAGCATTTTTGAACTGACTGGTCAGTGCAAAAAGTAACCCGAACCTTCGATCGAAGCAAAAGCGCAGGTCAGAACGGATTGTCAGTGCCATACCCCACGATGGGTCACATACGGCACTACCTGACTGGGCGTGCCGTCACACGACGACAGGAGGTTCGTCATGGCCAACTCGTCCGCAGCCGCCGCCCGTCGGCGCCGCGCCTCCGGCCCTGCCCCCTCACTGACCGGCCCGGCGAGCGATGTGCACCCCGTGCTCCGCCGGGCCACGGCCCCACCAGCCGCCCTCGACCTCCTCGCCCAGGCCCGCGCCGGACTGGACGAGGCAGCCGTCCTCGAGACGTCGAACGAGCGGTACGCGACGGCCCACCTGGCCGCCCTGCGCACCGCCGCCGCGGTCCTCGCCGCGCGCGTCCAGCCAGAGCCCACCGCCCGGCGCCGGGCCCGCATCCGCAGCGCCTGGGAGGTCCTCCCCGAGATAGCACCCGAACTGACCGAGTGGAGCGCCCTGTTCGCCTCCGGCGCCCGGCGCCGCGCGCGGGCCGAGGCGGGCATCCAGGGCGCGGCGACCCGCCGGGACGCCGACGACCTCATCCGCGACGTGGCGATGTTCCTGCGCTTGGTCGAGCGCATGCTCGTCCTCCAGCCGGTCCTGCCCCAGCCACGCCAGGACCCGGAGCGGCCGGGGGACCGCGCGGGCTGAGCACGCGGCGTTCGCCGCGCGAGACACATGACCAGGTACGGCACCGGAGGCAATAGGGTGGAAGGCGCCTGAAGCCCTCCCTCCGTCAGCCACCGGGACCGGGGAGGCAGCCCGTTCGCTCCGCCGTCCACAGGCGGTGCCGCGCCGAGGAGTCAACTGCCGTGTCGGACCCGAGCCGCCCCCGCGCCTCCCTCCGTACCGCCGTGGTCTGGGACGTCCTGCAGGACGCCCTCGACCGCCGGGTCAAGGCCACGGGTCGGGACGCGCTGGACGTCCTCGACACCGGAGGCGGCAGCGGCAACTTCGCGGTGCCCGTCGCCCGCCTCGGGCACCGCGTCACCGTCGTCGACCCCAGCCCGAACGCGCTGTTCGCGCTGGAGCGCCGCGCCGCCGAGGCCGGCGTCGCCGACCGCGTCAAGGGCGTCCAGGGCGACGCGCACGGCCTCTTCGACGTGGTCGAGCGCGGCGGCTACGACGCGGTGCTGTGCCACGGCGTCCTGGAGTACGTGGACGACCCCGCCGAGGGCGTCCGCACCGTGGTGGCCGCGCTGCGCCCCGAGGGCGTCCTCAGCCTGCTCGCCGCCGGACTCGGCGGTGCCGTGCTCGCGCGCGCCCTCGCCGGCCACTTCAAGGAGGCCCGGCAGGCCCTGGACGACCCGAACGGCCGCTGGGGCGAGGCCGATCCCGTCCCGCACCGCTTCACCGCCGACCAGCTCGCCGCGTTCGTCGAGGGCGCGGGCCTCGCCGTCGGCGCCGTGCACGGGGTGCGGGTCTTCGCCGACCTCGTGCCCGGAGTGCTGGTGGACACCGAGCCCGGCGCCCTGGACGCGCTGTTGAAGCTGGAGGCCGCGGCGGCCGAGCTGCCGGCGTTCCACTCCGTGGCCACGCAGCTTCATGTGCTCGGCGAGACACGGGGTGCCACAGAGGCGTGAGCGGCCTCCTGTGCCGGAGCCCTGATCAGGGGCGCGACAGCACATGGAGTACGCCACAGGCCCCCCGATCGGGGGCCCGGCGCCGTATGATCGAGGGAGACCGCCCGGCATGACAGGACGGCCGCTGGGGAATGGAAGCTTCAGCGAGCCGGACGGCCATGGCGGATTCCGGTTGGTCAATTGGCGTAGAGGGGCGGGTTTCACGGGGGCGATTCCCTGCCTATCCTGAAGGGACCCCCCGGGTCGCCCCGGCGACTGCACGATGAGGAGGACTCCGTGCCGCTCTCGGAGCACGAGCAGCGAATGCTCGAGCAGATGGAGCGAGCGCTGTACGCCGAAGATCCCAAGTTCGCGACAGCGCTTGAGGGAAGCGGGCTGCGCACGTACACCCGGCGACGGGTCTACCAGGCGGTGGCCGGCTTCCTCGTAGGTATTGCGCTCCTCATGGCAGGAATGGTCGCACAGCAGATTTGGGTCAGCGTGGTGGGATTCCTCGTCATGCTGGGCTGTGCGGTACTCGCCGTGACCGGTTGGCGCAAGGCCCCCAAGCCTGGCGAACAGCCCGCCGCAGGCGCTCCGCACGCCCGCCGCCAGGGACGGCAGCGGCGCTCGGTGATGGATCGGATCGAGCAGCGCTGGCAGCGCCGCCGCGACGAGCAACAGGGCGGCCAGTAGCAGCACCAAGCCCCGCAGCAGCACGCGCGGCACTCCTCGAAGACGAGTGAGGGGGTGACCACCGGACCGGTGGTCACCCCCTCCCGTATGCCCTGCCGCGCTCTCTAGCCCTGCTGCCCGGACGGCTTGCGCGAGGGCAGCCGGAGCGCCGCCGCCCGTGTCGTCACCGACGTCCACCAGGCCGACAGCGCCCACACCACCCGGACGGTCGAGCGCGGGGCGACCAGTGCGCGCAGCCGCGCGGAGCGGCCGGACGTGTCCTGGAAACCGACGGCCACCCGCCGCACGTCCTGCGCGAGCCCGGAGGCGAGCTGCGGCCGGGGCGCGTAGAGGACCTGCTCCACGGCGTCCGCCACCCGGTGCACCGACGCGGCGGCCGCCGGGTCGAGCTCCCCGAGCCGCACCATCCTGGCCGCCGCCTTGCGCGGGGTCAGCGACTCGTCGGGCGGGATCCCGAAGTCCCAGGCCGTATCGGTCAGTTCCTCCCACACCGCGAGCGTGTGGACGGCTGCCTCGGACTCCGTACGACCATGGGCGCCCAGCCGTACCGACCGCATCCGGGTCCGCCACAGCATCGGCGAGAACGGGATCGTCAGCAGCAGGAGCGCGCCCAGGCCGAGGGCCACGATCTGCACGTACCACCAGGGACCCCGCGGGTCACCACCCGCCGCGATCGCCGGGGCCTGGCTGGCGCAGCCGTCCAGCTTCCGCAGCTGGGCCGTGCAGCTCTCGCTCGCCGAGGGGGCCGCGGACGGCTCCGTGCTCGTGGACGCCGAGGGCCTGGCCGGGTCCGGGACGTCACTGCCGGGCACCGTCGACTGGGTGTACGCCGGGACCGAGCCGCGGTTCGGGGTCGGCTCGAAGCGGGTCCAGCCCACGCCCTCGAAGTACAGCTCGGGCCAGGCGTGCGCGTCCTTCAGGCCCACCGACACCGTGCCGTCCGCCTCCGGGGTGCCCGGCGCGAAGCCCACCGCGACCCGGGCCGGGATGCCCAGCGTGCGGGCCATCGCCGCCATCGCGAAGGAGAAGTGGACGCAGAAACCCTGCTTGTCCTTCAGGAACTTGGCGATCGCGTCCCGGCCGGTGCCGACGTCCACCTGGGTGTCGTACTGGAAGCCGCCGGTCACCGCGAAGTAGTCCTGGAGCTTGACCGCCTGCTCGTAGTGACTGGTCGAGCCCGCGGTGACCTTGCGGGCGGTGTCGGCCACCACCGCGGGGAGCGACTTCGGCACCTTCGTGTACTGGTTGCGCAGGGCCGTCGAGGGCTCGGGTGCCTCGGCCAGCTGGTCCGCGGTCGGCTGGACGTCCAGGCTGCTGACCTCGTAGGTCGCCCCGCGGGTGTTCTGCCCGTGGTCGCCCACGACCGTCATGCCCACCGGCTCGTACCGCCAACTGCCGTCGATCCGCACACCGCTGGGCGGGTACGGCATCGGCAGCCAGTCCTGGGCGTACCAGTCCGCGGCCGAGATCCGGGTCTTGATCTCCGTGCGCTTGATGTCGGCGCCCAGGCCCGTCGGGGTGGGGAACGGGCTCGGCACGCTCTCGATGTGCCGCTGGGACGGCTTCCAGGTGGTGCCGTCGAAGTCGTCCAGGGACACGATCCGCAGATACATGCCCGAGACGTCGTTCGTGTTGGTGCTCAGGGACAGGACCTGGCGGTTCTCGTCCACGTTCAGGCTGTCGCGCAGCGAGACCAGCGGGTTGACCGCGGAGATCGTGCCGCCGCCTCCGCTGCCCGCGCCCACACCCGTCCCGGCCGCGTCCAGCAGGCCGCCCGAGATGGTGGGCAGCGGCAGCAGCGCGATGGCCACGGCGACCGCGCCGATCCGCCGCCCGGTACGGACCGGGGCGAGCGGACCCGAGGACTCCGAGCCCGGGGTGGTGCGTGGCGCCCCGCCGAAGACCCGGCCCCACTGGGCGAGCCGGTCCCGGCCCTCGGCCAGCAGCAGCATCAGATAGCCGCCGGCGGCGAGCAGGAACCACAGCCAGCTGACGCCGCTCTCGGACAGCCCGGCGGCGACCGAGTACAGGGCGAGCAGCGGCAGTCCGGCCGGGGCCGCGCTGCGGAAGGTGACCGCGAGCGTGTCCACCGCGAGGCCGATCACCAGGACACCGCCGATGAGCATCAGCCGGATGCCGTCGTGCAGCGGTGCCGGGATCGCGTACCGGGAGACGTCGTCGGAGCCCTCCCGCAGCAGGTCAGCGAAGTGCTGGAAGGCCTCCGGGCCCGGGACGAACCCGGCGAGGGCCTGCGCGTGCGCGAAGACCAGGGTCAGCATCAGCAGGGTGACCAGGGCCTGCGCCGCGACGGTCAGCGGCCGGGCCAGCGGCACCCGCCGGGTCGCCGCGCCCACGCCGGTCTGGATCGCCAGCATGAAGGCGGCCTGGATGATCCAGGTAGCCGGGGAGACCAGGGGCAGCATCGCGCAGGACGCCATCAGCGTGGCCACCCAGGCGCAGATGGCCAGTCGTGCCCGCCCGCTCATGCCCATCCCTCCCCGAGGCCGGCGGCGGTGATGCCGTTCCGCTCGCGGTCCGCCATTTGCCACAGCTCCGTGAGGGAGGCGCCGCGCGGTACGGCGACGGCGGTCCAGCCCGCGTCGCGCAGCATCCGCAGCCGCTCCTCGGGCCCGTCACCGGGTCCGGGCACGTCGGTCGACTCGCGGACCCAGCCGTCGTTGTCCAGCACGAAGGCGAGGGCGCCTCCGCTGCGCTGGCGCATCCGGGCGACCACGGCCGCCTGTTCCTCGTCGAGGTCGCCGAAGAAGGCCACCAGCAGTCCTTCGTTCCCGCCGCGCAGGACGTCGTAGGCCCGGGACAGGCCCGAGCCGTCCGAGTGGTCGATCACCGCGAGGGTGTCCATCATCAGTCCGGCCGCGTCCGCCGACTCCTGGCTCGCGCCCGCGAACCCGTCGGCGTCCTGGCCGGGCACCGAGTTGCCCGTGTCGCTCAACAGCCTTACGGAGAAGCCCCGTTCCAGCATGTGCACCAGGACGGAGGCGGCGCCGGAGACGGCCCACTCGAAGGCCGAGTCCGGGCCCTGGCCCGCGTAGGCGATGCCCCGGGTGTCCAGCAGGACCGTGCAGCGGGCGCGCTGGGGCTGTTCCTCGCGGCGGACCATCAGCTCGCCGTAGCGGGCGGTGGAGCGCCAGTGCACGCGGCGCAGGTCGTCGCCGTAGCGGTACCCGCGCGGGATCACGTCGTCCTCGCCCGCCAGGGCCAGCGAGCGGTTGCGGCCGTCGCCGTAGCCCTTGGCCTCGCCGCTGAGGCGGACCGGGGGGAGGGCCTCCACGCGCGGGATGACCGTCAGGGTGTCGAAGGTCGAGAAGGAGCGGGTCAGTTCGCACATCCCGAAGGGGTCCGTCAGGCGGAGCTGGAGCGGGCCCAGGGGGTAGCGCCCGCGCAGGTCGGAGCGGACCCGGTAGGACACCTCGCGCCGGCCGCCCGCCTCGACCCGGTCCAGGACGAACCGGGGGCGCGGTCCGAGCACGTACGGCACCCGGTCCTGGAGCATCAGCAGGCCCGTGGGCAGCCGGGAGACGTTGTCCATGCGCAGATGGACGCGGGCCTCGGAGCCGGCGGGCACGCGCGCGGGGGAGAGCCGGCGGCTGCCGGCCACCCGGTAGCGGGTGCGGTAGAGCACGGTCGCGCAGACCAGCGGCAGCACCGCGAGCAGCATCCCGACCCGGAGCAGATCGCTCTGCCCCAGGACGTACGCGCAGACCGCGGCGGCGATACCGGCGGCCAGGAACGAGCGTCCGCGGGTGGTCAGCCCGGCCAGGGCCGTACGGACACCGCCCTTCTCGTCCCGGTCGGTCTCCGCCTCCCCGGTGGTCATCACAGCCTCCGGGGTGGCTGCTGGCCGTACCCCCCGAGGCCCAGGCCGCTCTGCGGGGCCGGTGCCGCGGGCACGGGGGTGCGCTGGAGGATCTCCTGGACGACCTGCTCCGCCGTACGACGGTTCAACTGGGCCTGGGCGGTGGGCAGCAGGCGGTGGGCCAGGACCGCGACCGCGAGGGCCTGGATGTCGTCCGGCAGCGCGTACTCACGGCCGCTCAGGGCGGCGGAGGCCTTCGCCGCGCGCAGCAGGTGCAGCGTCGCGCGCGGTGAGGCGCCGAGTCTGAGGTCCGGGTGGTTGCGGGTGGCGCCGACCAGCTCCACCGCGTACCTGCGGACCGGGTCGGCGACGTGGACGCCGCGGACCGCCTCGACCAGCTTGACGATGTCGTGCGCGTGCGCCACGGGCTGGAGGTCGTCCAGCGGGCTGACCCCGCCGTGGATGTCGAGCATCTGCAGCTCGGCCTCCGCGCTGGGATAGCCGATGGAGACCCGCGCCATGAAGCGGTCGCGCTGGGCCTCGGGCAGGGGATAGGTGCCCTCCATCTCGACCGGGTTCTGCGTGGCGACCACCATGAAGGGGCTGGGCAGTTCGTAGGTCTGGCCGTCGATGGTGACCTGGCGCTCCTCCATGGACTCCAGGAGCGCGGACTGGGTCTTCGGCGAGGCGCGGTTGATCTCGTCGCCGATCACGATCTGGGCGAAGATCGCGCCCGGTTTGAATTCGAAGTCCCGCTGCTGCTGGTCCCAGATGGACACACCGGTGATGTCCGAGGGCAGCAGGTCGGGCGTGAACTGGATTCGCCGCACCGAACAGTCGATCGACCGCGCCAGCGCCTTGGCCAGCATTGTCTTGCCCACACCCGGGACGTCCTCGATCAGAAGATGTCCCTCGGCGAGCAGCACGGTCAGCGAAAGCCGTACGACCTCGGGCTTGCCCTCGATCACTCCTTCCACCGAACTGCGGACTCGCTCCACAGTGGCGGTCAGATCTGTAAGGCTCGCTCGATCGTCATAGGTCGTCACCCGGCCCTCCTCGGCCCGTTCTTTCCATGGGCCGACGCCTGTGATGCGGACCGGCCCACCCCGAAACACGGACACCGCGCGGGAAAAGTTCCGCGCGACGCCACACCCGCATTCTTGTTGCCGTTACCGGTTCGTGTCACTCGCCTGTGGACAACTGCCTTCGCTTTGTCGGGTCTTATGACCTTCTGGGCGGTCCGAGGCGTGTGTTTTCGGGGCGGGCGGGTGCGTCAGGCGGGGTCGATCTCGCGCAGCAGACCCGACTTCACGTCGAAGACGAAGCCGCGCACATCATCAGTGTGCAGCAGGAACGGCGAGGTGCGCACACGCTGCATGGACTGCCGTACGTCCTGGTCGACGTCGCGGAAGGCCTCCACCGCCCAGTTGGGGCGCTGGCCGACCTCCATCTCCAGGTCGTGCCGGAACTCCTCGGTGAGGGACTCCAGGCCGCAGCCGGTGTGGTGGATGAGCACGACGCTGCGGGTGCCGAGCGCCCGCTGGCTGATGGTGAGGGAGCGGATGACGTCGTCGGTGACGA
This sequence comes from Streptomyces sp. NBC_00252, assembly GCF_036187565.1. NCBI lineage: Bacteria > Bacillati > Actinomycetota > Actinomycetes > Kitasatosporales > Streptomycetaceae > Streptomyces > Streptomyces sp. NBC_00252. Next base: position 7,323,654 of record NZ_CP108087.1, read on the forward strand.
CCCCGCCCGCGTTACGGATCGTGTGGCAGTCGCCCAGTTGCAGGCCGAGCGCCGAGTGCAGGTCGAGTCGGGCGTCCATGCAGGCCACCACGGCCACCTGGAGCACGGGTCGGGCGTCCATCCCCGGATCGGTGAACGCGGCGGCGTACTGTCCGTTGGCCTCGACGAGGCGGTCCGTCACGGTCCCGCCGTCGGTTATGGCGCCTTCGGACTCTGTGGGTACGGATGCGGAGGTCGTCATACCCATGACGGTACTGGTCACCGGCGGTTCGGTCGCGGTGCGGGGCGGGAAAAAGAGCGTCATCGCGTCCTCTTGTGAGGTAACCCACACGGGTGGCGGGGGTGCACCCGTCCGGGTGATTCTTCCCGTTTTGCCGCTTCGCACGCAGCCCGGTCCGCGACGCGCAGGCCGGTTGATTGACCGCGGGACAGGGTGGACTAAAGTTGCGCGGAGCGGGAGACGAGGCTCTCCCTGCTGGACTTTTCCCGGAGACCCCGGCGACCTTCCGGATTCTCCCCACGTGCGCGGCGCGTACGTACGGCTCGGCCTCCTCCCGCTTCCGGTCGGCTGACGCCTTCGGCGCCGGCAGGCTTCCCTTTCGTCAGCGGGTGGGGACCCGGCGGTGCGTACGGCCCGCCGGACCTGAGAGGGCCCCTTGAGCAACAGTCGACACGTCCCGGTGATGCTCCAGCGGTGCCTGGACATGCTGGCGCCCGCACTGGAGCGGCCGGGCGCGGTGGTCGTCGACTGCACCCTCGGCCTCGGCGGGCACAGCGAGGCCCTGCTGACCCGGTTCCCCGAGGCGCGGCTCGTGGCCCTCGACCGCGACAAGGAGGCGCTGCGCCTCTCCGGGGAGCGCCTCGCCCCCTTCGGCGACCGCGCCACCCTCGTGCACGCCGTCTACGACGAACTGCCCGACGTGCTGGAGCGCCTGGACATCCCGCGCGTTGAGGGCGTCCTGTTCGACCTCGGCGTCTCCTCCATGCAGCTCGACGAGGCCGACCGCGGCTTCGCCTACGCCCAGGATGCGCCGCTCGACATGCGTATGGACCAGACGACCGGCATCAGCGCCGCCGAGGTCCTCAACACCTACGCGCCCGGTGAACTCGTCCGCATCCTGCGGGCGTACGGCGAGGAGAAGCAGGCCAAGCGGATCGTGTCCGCGGTCGTCCGGGAGCGCGCCAAGGAGCCGTTCAGCAACAGCGCGCGGCTCGTCGAGCTGATCCGTGACTGGCTGCCGCAGGCCGCCAAGCGCACCGGCGGCAACCCGGCCAAGCGCACCTTCCAGGCGCTGCGCATCGAGGTCAACGGCGAGCTGTCCGTCCTGGAGAGCGCGATCCCCGCGGCGGTGAAGTCCCTTGCCGTGGGCGGCCGGATCGCCGTCCTGTCGTACCACTCGCTCGAAGACCGCCTGGTCAAGCAGGTGTTCGCGGCCGGTGCCGCCAACACCGCGCCTCCCGGGCTGCCCGTCGTGCCCGAGCAGTACCAGCCCCGGCTCAAGCTCCTGACGCGCGGTGCCGAACTTCCCACCGAGGAAGAGGTCGCCGAGAACCGGCGGGCGGCACCCGCGCGGCTGCGGGGGGCTCAGCGCATCAGGGAGGACGTCGTTGATTGAGCACGGGGTGAGGCAGGGCGTCCGGCAGGGGGCGCGCCCGCCGCGAGCAGCGGGTGGGTCCGACCTTCCAACTCGGGGGCGTGAGTGAGCAGGAAACCTGAACTGAGAGGCAGGGCCGCCCGACTCGCGCGGCTCTTCCCGACCGGCCCGGCGCAGACCGGCGGGATCCAGGCGGCCCGCACCCCGTTCGTCCTCCTGGTCGTGCTCCTTCTCGGCGGCGGCCTGATCGGACTGCTCGTGCTGAACTCCGCGCTCAGCGAAGGACAGTTCAAGCTGGACGACCTCCAGAAGCAGACCAAGAGCCTCACCGACGAGGAGCAGGCCCTCCAGCGGGACGTGGACGCCTACTCCGCCCCCGACGCCCTCCAGCGCCGCGCCCACGAGCTCGGCATGGTGCCCGGCGGGGACCCCGCCTTCCTCGACCCGAACGGCTCCGTGAAGGGCGTCCCCCAGCAGGCCGCCGCCCGGACCGCGGCGAACGCACCGGTGGTCCTCGCCCCCGAGGCCCTGGTGAGCAGCCCGAGCCCGAGCCCGAGCCGTCCGCAGGCCCCGGCGCCGATGTCGACCCCGGCCGCGAGCCCGGCCCAGGCTCCGGTGCCGGCCGTGACGGCGACGCCCACCGCAGTACCGCCTTCCCCGACTCCGACCACGACTCCCGGCAGGTGACGGAAGTGTCCGACAGGGAACCGCCGCGCCGCCGAGTGCCAGGACCGGCCAGGCCCGAACGGCCGGAAGGGGGCGGCACCCCCCGGCGCCGCCCGGGCCCCGGCGCCCGTCCGGCCCGCCGCCCGGCAGCGCCCCCGCCCTCGGCGCACTCCTCCGGCCGCCCCGGGGGCCCGCGCTCCCTCCGGCTCGGCAGCCCCCGCCCCCGGCTGCGCATGATCAGCCTGGCGCTGACCCTCGTCCTGATCGCCTTTGTCGTACGGCTGTTGCAGGTGCAGGCGGTCGACGCGAGCGCGTACGCCGCGAAGGCCGCGCAGAACCGGTACGTCGACTACGTCCTGGCCGCCGAGCGCGGCGAGATCACCGACCGCTCCGGGGTCGCGCTCGCGACCAGCGTCGACGCGTACACGATCACCGCGGACCCGACGCTGTTCACCCGCAAGCAGCTGAAGATCGACGACGGGCCCGAGCAGGCCGCCGCCCTCCTCGCCCCGATCCTCGGCGTGGACCAGGCCTCCCTCGTCAAGAAGCTCAGGCCCGCGAACAAGAACCTGCGCTACGTGGTGCTCGCCAACCGGCAGACCCCGCAGGTCTGGAAGCAGATCAAGGACCTGAAGAGCGCGCTCACCACCAAGTCCTCGACCGACCCGACCACGGTCAATGTCATCGCCGGTGTGCTCGCCGTCCCCACCACCAAGCGTGTGTACCCGAACGGCGATCTCGCCGCCGGGATACTGGGCTGGGTCAACGCCGACGGCAAGGGCGGCGGCGGGGTCGAGCAGCAGCTGAACAAGGACCTCACGGGCAAGGACGGCAAGGTCCGCTACGCCCAGTCCGGCGGCGTCCAGGTGCCGACCGCGGGCTCCACGGAGACGCCGGCGGTGCCGGGTTCCGACGTCGAGCTGACGATCGACCGCGACATCCAGTGGGCCGCGCAGAACGCCATCACCGAGCAGGTGAAGAAGTCCAAGGCGGACCGCGGGTACGTGATAGTGCAGGACACCCGCACCGGCGAGATCCTCGCCATGGCCAACGCGCCCGGCTTCGACCCGAACGACCTCGCGCAGGCCAACGCGGCCTCCCTGGGCAACGCGGCCCTCCAGGACGCCTACGAGCCCGGCTCCACCGCCAAGGTCATGACGATGGCCGCCGTGCTCCAGGAGAACGCGGCCACCCCGCTGACGCATGTCGTCGTGCCGAACCGGCTGCACCGGGGCGACCGGCTCTTCCAGGACGACGTGGACCACGCGACCTGGAACCTGACCCTCAACGGCGTGCTGGCCAAGTCCAGCAACATCGGCACCATCGAGGCGGCCGGCCAGCTCGGCAAGACACAGCCGCAGGCCAACGAGGTCCTCTACTCGTATCTGCGCAAGTTCGGCATCGGCAGCTACAGCGGGCTGAACTTCCCCGGCGAGACCAAGGGCATCCTCGCGCCCGCCTCCAAGTGGTCGACCTCGCAGCAGTACACGATTCCTTTCGGCCAGGGCATGTCCCTCAACGCCCTCCAGGCGGCCTCCGTGTACTCGACGGTCGCCAACGGCGGGGTCCGGATCGAGCCCACCCTGGTGCGCGGCACGAAGGGGCCCGACGGCCGCTTCACGCCCGCGGCGACGCCCAAGAAGACCCGGGTCATCAGTGCGAAGACGGCGAAGACCCTCGCCCAGATGCTGGAGTCCGTGGTGGACGACGAGCAGGGCACGGGCGGTAAGGCCGCCATTCCGGGGTACCGGGTGGCGGGCAAGACCGGCACCGCCAACCGCGTGGATCCGGCCACCGGCAAGTACAAGGGCTACACCTCGTCGTTCGCCGGGTTCGCGCCCGCCGACAACCCCCGCATCACCGTCTACTGCGCGATCCAGAACGCCACCAGCGGAAGCTACTTCGGCGGTCAGATCTGCGGACCGATCTACAAGCAGGTGATGGAGTTCGCCCTCAAGTCCCTCCAGGTCCCGCCCACCGGGGCCAAGGCCGCGAATCTGCCCGTGACCTTCACGCCCTGATCAGCGCAACAGCCAGGAACCGATCCGTGACCATGATCACCTCCCAGTCCGGGAACCAGGGCGAGCCCCGCCCCTCACTTCGCTCCGGGGCCGGTGTGCCCGGTACGCTCACCGCCGTGCCACCCGCCGATCAGTCCCAAACCCCCCAGAAGGGCGTATCCGTGACATACCCGGGGCCGCCCAGGCCGGCGCAGCTCTCCGCCACATCCCTCGCGGAACTCGCCGACGAACTGGGCGCCGCCGCGCCGACGACGAGCGCCGAGGTCACGGGCATCACCCATGACTCGCGCGCCGTCCGCCCCGGCGACCTGTACGCCGCGCTGCCCGGCGCCCGCCTGCACGGCGCCGACTTCGTCACCCAGGCGGCCGGCCTCGGTGCCGTCGCCGTCCTGACGGACCCGGCCGGCGCCGACCGCGCGGCCGCAACAGGCCTGCCCGTCCTGGTCGTAGAGGATCCGCGCGGGCAGATGGGCGAGCTGGCGGCCACGATCTACGGCCACCCCGGCCGCGATCTGCTCCAGATCGGGATCACCGGCACCTCCGGCAAGACCACGACGGCGTACCTCGTGGAGGGCGGCCTGAAAACCGTCCGGTCCACCGGTCTGATCGGCACGGTCGAGACGCGCATCGGCGACGAGCGCATCAAGTCGGAGCGCACCACCCCCGAAGCCACCGATCTCCAGGCCCTGTTCGCGGTCATGCTGGAGCGCGGGGTCGACGCGGTCGCGATGGAGGTCTCCAGCCACGCGCTGGTCCTCGGCCGGGTCGACGCGTGCGTCTTCGACATCGCCGTCTTCACCAACCTCAGCCCGGAACACATGGAGTTCCACTCGGGCATGGAGGACTACTTCCAGGCCAAGGCGCAGCTGTTCACCCCGCTGCGCAGCCGCCAGGCAGTGGTCAACCTCGACGACGAGTACGGCCGCAGGCTCGCCGCCGAGGCCACGGTCCCCGTGACCACCTACTCCGCCGAGGGCCACCCGGACGCCGACTGGCGCGCCGAGGACGTCGAAGTCGGCCCGATGGACTCGACGTTCACCGCGGTCGGCCCCAAGGGCGAACTGATCACGGCCCGTTCGCCGCTCGCCGGCTCCTTCAACGTGGCCAACACCCTCGCCGCGATCGCCGCCCTCGCCACCGCGGGCCTCGACCCGCAGCTCGCCGCCGACGGCATCGCCGCGGTACCGGGCGTGCCGGGACGGCTGGAGCGCGTGGACGCCGGGCAGCCGTATCTCGCGGTCGTCGACTACGCCCACAAGACGGACGCCGTCGAATCGGTTCTCCGCGCGCTGCGCAAGGTCACCGAGGGCAAGGTGCACGTCGTGCTCGGCTGCGGCGGGGACCGCGACAGGACCAAGCGCGAGCCGATGGGCGCCGCGGTGGCCCGGCTCGCCGACACCGCCGTACTGACATCGGACAACCCCCGCTCCGAGGACCCCCTCGCGATCCTGGCGACGATGCTCCAGGGCGCCGCCTCGGTGCCCGCGCACGAGCGCGGCGAGGTCCAGGTCTTCGAGGACCGGGCCGCCGCCATCGCCGCCGCCGTCGCCCGCGCACAGCCGGGCGACACCGTGCTGGTCGCGGGCAAGGGCCACGAGCAGGGCCAGGACATCGCCGGAGTGGTCCGTCCCTTCGACGACCGCCAGGTGCTTCGCGAAGCTATCCAGAAGACCCAGGGATGAACTTGTGATCGCCCTCTCCCTCGCCGAGATCGCAGAAGTCGTCGGCGGGCAGACGCACGACATACCGGATCCGTCCGTCCAGGTCACCGGCCCGGTGGTCCGCGACTCCAGGGAAGTGCAACCAGGCAGCCTCTTCGTCGCCTTCGTCGGCGAGCGCGTCGACGGCCACGACTACGCGGAAGCGGTCGTACAGGCGGGCGCGGTGGCCCTGTTGGCGTCCCGCCCGGTCGGCGTCCCCGCGATCGTCGTGGACGACGTCCAGAGCGCCCTGGGCGCCCTCGCCCGCCATGTCGTACGACGGCTCGGCACCACGCTCGTGGCCCTCACCGGGTCGGCGGGCAAGACCAGCACCAAGGACCTCATCGCGCAGGTGCTCTCGCGCAAGGCGCCCACGGTGTTCACGCCGGGATCGTTCAACAACGAGATCGGGCTGCCGCTGACCGCGCTGAGCGCCACCGCCGAGACGAGATTCCTCGTCCTGGAGATGGGCGCCCGCGGCATCGGTCACATCCGCTATCTCACGGATCTGACGCCCCCGAAGATCGGCCTCGTCCTCAACGTCGGCACCGCCCACATCGGCGAGTTCGGCGGCCGCGAGCAGATCGCGCAGGCAAAGGGCGAACTCGTAGAAGCGCTCCCTTCGGCTGAAGACGGCGGCGCCGCGATCCTCAACGCGGACGATCCGCTCGTACGGGCCATGGCGTCCCGTACGAAGGCGAAGGTGATCCTTTTCGGAGAGTCCGGCGAAGCGGACGTTCGGGCCGAGAACGTGAGACTCACGGACAGCGGACAGCCCGCCTTCAGCCTTCACACACCCTCCGGGTGCAGCGAAGTGACCATGCGCCTGTACGGTGAGCACCACGTGTCGAACGCGCTCGCCGCGGCCGCCGTCGCCCATGAGCTGGGCATGTCCGCAGACGAGATCGCCACCGCGCTCTCCGAGGCGGGCTCCCTCTCCCGCTGGCGGATGGAGGTCACCGAGCGACCGGACGGCGTGACCATCGTCAACGACGCCTACAACGCGAACCCCGAGTCCATGCGAGCCGCTTTGCGCGCGCTCGCGGCCATGGGCAAGGGACGCAGGACGTGGGCGGTGCTCGGCAAGATGGCCGAGCTCGGGGACGAGGCGCTCGCCGAGCACGACGCGGTCGGACGGCTGGCCGTCCGGCTCAATGTCGGCAAGCTCGTCGCGGTCGGGGGCAGGGAAGCGTCCTGGCTGCAACTGGGCGCATATAACGAGGGTTCGTGGGGTGAGGAGTCGGTGCACGTGTCCGACGCACAGGCGGCGGTCGACCTGTTGCGCAGCGAGTTGCGCCCGGGAGACGTCGTTCTCGTGAAGGCGTCCCGGTCGGTCGGGCTCGAGAGCGTGGCGCAGGCGCTCATCGAGACCGGTGCCGAGGGTGAGGTTGCCGCCCGATGATGAAGCAGATCCTGTTCTCAGGAGTCATCGGCCTGTTCCTGACCCTGGTGGGCACCCCGCTGCTGATCAAGCTGCTGGCCCGCAAGGGCTACGGCCAGTACATCCGTGACGACGGCCCGCGCGAGCACGCCAGCAAGCGCGGTACGCCGACGATGGGCGGTATCGCGTTCATCTTCGCGACGGTCGCCGCCTACTTCCTGTCCAAGGTCATCACCGGCTACACGCCGACCTATTCGGGTCTGCTCGTGCTCGGTCTGATGGTGGGCATGGGCCTGGTCGGCTTCCTGGACGACTACATCAAGATCGTCAAGCGCCGTTCGCTCGGCCTGCGGGCCAAGGCGAAGATGGCCGGCCAGCTGATCGTCGGCATCAGCTTCGCGGTGCTCGCCCTGCAGTTCCAGGACGCCCGCGGCAACACCCCGGCCTCGACGAAGCTGTCGTTCATCACGGACTTCGGCTGGAAGATCGGCCCGATCCTGTTCGTGATCTGGGCGCTGTTCATGATCCTCGCGATGTCGAACGGCGTGAACCTGACGGACGGTCTGGACGGCCTCGCCACCGGCGCCTCCGTGCTGGTCTTCGGCGCCTACACCTTCATCGGGGTCTGGCAGTTCCAGGAGTCCTGCGCCAACGCGACGACCCTGACCAACCCGAACGCCTGCTACGAGGTGCGCGATCCGCTCGACCTCGCGGTCATCGCCTCCGCGCTGATGGGCGCCTGCCTGGGCTTCCTGTGGTGGAACACCTCGCCGGCCAAGATCTTCATGGGGGACACCGGTTCGCTGGCCCTCGGCGGTGTGCTGACGGGTCTGGCGATCCTCTCCCGCACCGAGCTGCTGGTCGCCATCATGGGTGGTCTCTTCGTCCTCATCACGATGTCGGTGGTCATCCAGGTCGGCTCGTTCAAGCTCACCGGCAAGCGGGTCTTCCGAATGGCCCCGCTCCAGCACCACTTCGAACTCAAGGGCTGGTCCGAAGTGCTCGTGGTGGTCCGCTTCTGGATCATCCAGGGCATCTGCGTGATCGTCGGCCTGGGCCTCTTCTACGCGGGATGGGCAGCGGAAAAGTGACCTATGGGCAGGGGCTCTCCTTCGAGGGCAAGCACGTCACCGTCGCCGGACTCGGGGTCTCCGGGATCCCGGCCGCCAAGGTCCTGCACGGCCTCGGCGCGCTCGTCACGGTCGTCAACGACGGCGCCGACGAGCGCTCCAGGGCCCAGGCCGCGGAGCTGGAGGCGCTCGGCATCACCGTGCGCCTCGGCGACGGAGCGACCCTGCCCGACGGCACCGAACTGATCGTCACCACCCCCGGCTGGCAGCCCGGCAAGCAGCTGTTCACGGCGGCCCGTGAGGCGGGCGTTCCGGTCTGGGGGGACGTGGAGCTGGCCTGGCGCCTGCGCGGCCCCGGGGCGGCCCCCTGGCTGGCCGTCACCGGCACCAACGGCAAGACCACCACCGTCCAGATGCTCGCCTCCATCCTGAAGGCGGGCGGCCTGCGCACGGCGGCCGTCGGCAACATCGGCGTCTCGGTCCTGGACGCCGTCCTCGGGGACGAGGAGTACGACGTCCTCGCCGTCGAACTGTCGAGCTACCAGCTCCACTGGGCGCCCTCGCTGCGCGCCCACTCGGCCGCCGTCCTGAACCTGGCGCCCGATCACCTCGACTGGCACGGCTCCATGGAGGCGTACGCCGCCGACAAGGGCCGTATCTACGAAGGCAATCAGGTCGCCTGCGTCTACAACGTCGCCGACAAGGCCACCGAGGACCTCGTCCGCGAGGCCGACGTCGAAGAGGGCTGCCGGGCGATCGGGTTCACCCTCGGAAGCCCCGCGCCCTCCCAACTCGGCGTCGTGGACGGCATCCTGGTGGACCGTGCGTTCGTCGAGGACCGGCAGAAGAACGCGCAGGAACTCGCCGAGGTCGCGGACGTCAACCCGCCGGCCCCGCACAACATCGCCAACGCCCTTGCCGCAGCCGCCCTCGCGCGCGCCTTCGGGGTGCCCGCCAAGGCCGTACGGGACGGGCTGCGGGCCTTCACGCCCGACGCGCACCGCATCGCGCACGTGGCCGATGTGGACGGCGTCGCGTACATCGACGACTCCAAGGCCACCAACACCCATGCGGCGGAAGCCTCGTTGGCGGCCTACGAGTCGATCGTGTGGATCGCCGGCGGACTCGCCAAGGGTGCCACCTTCGACGAGTTGGTCGCCAAGTCGGCCAAGCACCTCCGGGGCGTCGTGCTCATCGGCGCCGATCGCGCGCTGATCCGCGAAGCCCTCGCGCGACACGCGCCGGAAGTACCCGTCGTCGACCTCGACCGGACCGACACTGGGGCGATGCTCGCGGCTGTCCAGGAGGCACAGCGACTCGCCGCCGCCGGCGACACGGTGCTTCTGGCCCCGGCCTGCGCCTCCATGGACATGTTCGCCAACTACACCAAGCGCGGTGACGCGTTCGCCCAGGCGGTTCGCGGACTCGGCGCCTGACCGACGCAAGCGGAGGCGCTGATGCCCAGTAGCCGTACCGGCCGGCCGCCCGTGCAGCAGCGGCCCCCCAGACGTCCCGCCGCCGCCAGGACCGTACGCGACAACCCCGTACGACGGCTCTACGCCAACGCCCGCCGGGCCTGGGACCGGCCGCTGACCGCCTACTACCTGATCGCCGGCGGCAGCGTGTTGATCACCGTGCTCGGTCTGGTGATGGTCTACTCGGCCTCCCAGATCACGGCGCTCCAACTCTCCCTGCCCGGCTCGTACTTCTTCCGCAAGCAGTTCCTCGCGGCCTGTATCGGCGGGGTCCTGGCGCTGGCCGCCTCGCGGATGCCGGTCAAGCTGCACCGGGCGCTGGCCTATCCGATCCTCGCGGGCGCCGTCTTCATGATGGCGCTGGTGCAGCTGCCGGGGATAGGGATGTCGGTCAACGGCAACCGGAACTGGATCTCGCTCGGCGGCTCCTTCCAGATCCAGCCCAGCGAGTTCGGCAAGCTGGCCCTCGTGCTGTGGGGTGCCGACCTGCTCGCCCGCAAGCAGGACAAGGCGATGCTGTCCCAGTGGAAGCACATGCTGGTGCCGCTGGTGCCGGTCGCGTTCATGCTGCTCGGACTGATCATGCTCGGCGGCGACATGGGCACCGCGATCATCCTCACCGCGATCCTGTTCGGCCTGCTCTGGCTGGCCGGCGCACCGACCCGGCTCTTCGTCGGTGTGCTGTCGATCGCGGCCGCGATCGGTGTGATCCTCATCAAGACCAGCCCCAACCGCATGGCCCGGCTCGCCTGCATCGGCGCCACCGAGCCGAAGACCGGGGTCGCCGACTGCTGGCAGGCCGTGCACGGGATCTACGCGCTCGCGTCCGGCGGGATCTTCGGCTCCGGGCTCGGGGCGAGTGTGGAGAAATGGGGTCAACTCCCCGAGGCCCACACCGACTTCATCTTCGCCGTCACCGGTGAGGAACTGGGTCTGGCGGGCACACTGTCGGTGCTCGCCCTCTTCGCGGCTCTAGGCTATGCGGGTATCCGCGTGGCCGGACGCACGGAGGACCCCTTCGTGAGGTATGCCGCGGGAGGCGTGACCACCTGGATCACCGCTCAGGCGGTGATCAACATCGGTGCGGTGCTCGGCCTGCTGCCGATCGCCGGCGTCCCGCTCCCGCTGTTCTCCTACGGGGGTTCCGCCCTGCTGCCGACCATGTTCGCCATCGGGTTGCTGATCGCCTTCGCGCGCGACGACCCCGCTGCGCGGGCGGCGCTTGCGATGCGGCAACCCCGCTTTGGTAGAAAGCGGGGGGCCAGGGGTACCGGTTCCGGCCAACGGCCCCGGAGATGGAACACGATGAGACGGCGTGCCTCGGCGGCGCGTTCGTCCGGAGAGCGGTGAATTTCGGTGCATGTCGTACTCGCCGGTGGGGGGACCGCCGGCCACATCGAGCCGGCGCTCGCCCTCGCGGATGCCCTGCGCAGGCAGGACCCCACCGTGGGGATCACGGCCCTGGGCACGGAGCGCGGCCTTGAGACCCGTCTCGTACCCGAACGGGGCTACGAACTCGCGCTGATCCCCGCCGTACCGCTGCCGCGCAAGCCCACCCCGGAACTGATCACCGTGCCGGGCCGGCTGCGCGGCACGATCAAGGCCGCCGAGCAGATCCTGGAGCGCACCAAGGCGGACTGCGTCGTGGGCTTCGGCGGCTATGTGGCACTGCCCGGCTATCTCGCGGCCAAGCGCCTCGGGGTGCCGATCGTGATCCACGAGGCCAACGCCAGGCCCGGGTTGGCCAACAAGATCGGCTCGCGCTACGCGGCCCGGGTCGCCGTCTCGACCCCGGACAGCAAGCTGCGGGACGCCCGCTACATCGGCATCCCGCTGCGCCGCACGATCGCCACCCTGGACCGCGCGGCCGTACGGCCCGAGGCCCGGGCCGCGTTCGGCCTCGACCCGAACCTGCCGACGCTGCTGGTCTCCGGCGGCTCGCAGGGCGCCCGGCACCTCAACGAGGTGGTCGAGCGGGTCGCGCCGTACCTCCAACAGGCCGGAATCCAGATCCTGCACGCGGTCGGCCCGAAGAACGAACTGCCGCAGGTGCACCAGATGCCGGGGATGCCCCCCTACATCCCGGTACCGTACGTGGACCGGATGGACCTCGCGTACGCCGCGGCCGACATGATGCTCTGCCGCGCGGGCGCGATGACCGTCGCCGAACTCTCCGCCGTCGGACTCCCGGCCGCCTACGTCCCGCTGCCCATCGGCAACGGCGAACAGCGGCTGAACGCCCAGCCGGTGGTCAAGGCCGGCGGCGGACTCCTGGTCGACGACGCGGAACTGACGCCCGAGTGGGTCCAGGGCAACGTCCTGCCCGTGCTCGCCGACCCGCACCGGCTGTACGAGATGTCGCGCGCGGCAAGCGAGTTCGGCCGCCGCGACGCCGACGACCTGCTCGTCGGCATGGTGTACGAGGCGATCGCCTCGCGGCACCGTTAGTCCTATGTGAGAGAGGCAGGGGAGCGTGGCCGGACCGAGCACCGCCGAGCGCGGTGAACGCCAACAGGAGTTGTCCGGCCCGCCCCTTGTCCGGCGCCTGGGACGAAGGCGTCTTCGTCTGATTGTCGTACTTGCCCTCGCCGCAGTCGTGTTGGGCGCCCTCACGGTCTGGCTGCTCTACGGCTCGCAGTGGCTGCGGGTCGAGAAGGTGTCGGTCTCCGGGACCGAGGTCCTGACGCCGGAACAGGTGCGCGAAGCCGCCGACGTTCCGGTCGGCGGACCGCTCATCTCTGTCGACACGGATGCGATCGAAGCCCGACTCCGCAGTAAATTGCCCCGAATTGACGCGGTTGACGTAGTCCGTTCCTGGCCTCACGGAATCGGGCTGAAAGTGACCGAACGCGTCCCGGTCCTGGTCGAGAAAAAGGGCGGAAACTTCGTCGAAGTGGACGACCAGGGCGTGCGATTCGCCACTGTTTCCACACCGCCGAAGTCCATCCCCACCCTCGAATTGGCGCTCTCGCAATCGGGTTCGTCCGCGGCCGGCCTGCGCCGCTTCGGCGAGACCCGGCTCATCCGCGAGGCGGTCCGCGTCGCGGGTGACATTCCGGCCGCGGTCGCCCGCACCACACAGGTCGTCAAGGTCCGTTCCTACGACGACATCTCGCTGGAGTTGACCGGCGGCCGGACCGTCTCTTGGGGAAGCGGTGACAAGGGCGCCGCGAAGGCGCGTACGCTCACCGCTCTCATGAAAGCAGCTTCCGGCGCCCGGCACTTCGACGTCAGCGTTCCCACCGCCCCTGCGTCAGCCGGGAGTTGACGCACATTCGCGCAGGCCAGCACCCTGGTTGGGCAGCGCTACGGCTGATCACATAGGGTGAAAAGAAAAACGGGAGGTTCGGCGTGTTCGTTGAACGTGCGCCACTTGTCGACTTAGTGTCCTGTTCAGAAGACTTCAAGGAACGGACACACTGGTAACCCTAAACTTCAACGTTAGGGTTCGGGTCGGCGCTACGGACCGTCCCATTCGGCATCCGTCGTCGGGTCGCGGAACACCGCGATCGACGACACGTAACTCGAGGCGAGAGGCCTTCGACGTGGCAGCACCGCAGAACTACCTCGCAGTCATCAAAGTCATCGGTGTCGGCGGCGGTGGTGTCAATGCCATCAACCGGATGATCGAGGTCGGTCTCAAGGGCGTCGAGTTCATCGCCATCAACACCGACGCGCAGGCGCTGTTGATGAGCGACGCTGACGTCAAACTCGACGTCGGCCGCGAACTCACCCGCGGACTCGGCGCCGGCGCCAACCCGGCCGTCGGCCGCAAGGCCGCCGAGGATCACCGTGAGGAGATCGAGGAGGTCCTCAAGGGGGCCGACATGGTCTTCGTGACGGCCGGCGAGGGTGGCGGCACCGGCACCGGCGGCGCCCCCGTCGTCGCCAACATCGCGCGCTCCCTCGGCGCCCTCACGATCGGCGTGGTCACCCGCCCGTTCACCTTCGAGGGACGGCGCCGGGCGAACCAGGCGGAGGACGGCATCGCCGAGCTCCGCGAAGAGGTCGACACCCTCATCGTCATCCCGAACGACCGGCTGCTGTCCATCTCGGACCGCCAGGTCTCGGTCCTCGACGCCTTCAAGTCGGCGGACCAGGTCCTGCTCTCCGGTGTGCAGGGCATCACCGATCTCATCACCACGCCCGGCCTGATCAACCTCGACTTCGCGGACGTCAAGTCCGTGATGTCCGAGGCCGGTTCGGCCCTCATGGGCATCGGCTCGGCCCGCGGCGACGACCGCGCGGTGGCGGCGGCCGAGATGGCGATCTCCTCGCCGCTCCTCGAAGCCTCCATCGACGGCGCCCGCGGCGTCCTGCTCTCCATCTCCGGCGGCTCCGACCTCGGCCTGTTCGAGATCAACGAAGCGGCCCAGCTGGTCAGCGAGGCCGCCCACCCCGAGGCCAACATCATCTTCGGCGCCGTCATCGACGACGCCCTCGGTGACGAGGTCCGGGTCACGGTCATCGCGGCCGGCTTCGACGGCGGCCAGCCGCCGACCCGCCGCGAGACGGGCACGAGTTCGTCCTCGGCCCGCCGCGACGAGCCGACCCCGGTACGGCAGGAGAGCCGTCCGTCCTTCGGCTCGCTCGGCAGCGTCAAGCCCAAGGAGGAGCCGGAGCCGACTCCGGAGCCGGTCGCCGACCTCCCGGTCGCCCCGCCGGTCCCGCCGTCGCGGACCTACTCGGACAGTGCTGCCGAGGAGCTGGACGTACCGGACTTCCTGAAGTGATAGGACAGTTCGACACCGTGAGCGGCGCGCACTTCGCCTTCACCGACAGGTGGGGCGGGGTGAGCGCCGTTCCGTACGAGGAGCTCAATCTCGGCGGCGCGGTCGGCGACGACCCCGACGCCGTGCGTACCAATCGCGAACTGGCCGCCAAGTCAATGGGGTTGGACCCCGGCCTGGTGGTCTGGATGAACCAGGTGCACGGGGCCGACGTAGCGGTCGTCGAGGAACCCTGGGGCGACTCGGACATCCCCTCCGTCGACGCGCTCGTCACCGCCCGGCGCGGTCTCGCCCTCGCCGTGCTGACCGCCGACTGCACTCCGGTCCTGCTCGCCGACCCGGTCGCCGGGATCGCGGGCGCGGCCCACGCCGGACGCCCGGGCATGGTCGCCGGGGTCGTCCCCGCCGCCGTACGGGCCATGGTCGAACTCGGCGCCGATCCCGCCCGGATCGTCGCCCGCACCGGACCCGCCGTCTGCGGCCGGTGCTACGAAGTGCCCGCCGAGATGCGCGCCGACGTCGCCGCGGTGGAACCGGCGGCGCACGCCGAGACGAGTTGGGGCACTCCCGCGGTCGACGTGACCGCCGGCGCACTCGCGCAGCTCGACCGGCTCGGGGTGCGCGACCGGGAGCAGTCGCCGGTGTGCACCCGTGAATCGGACGACCACTTCTCGTACCGCCGCGACCGGACCACCGGGCGGCTGGCGAGCTATGTCTGGCTGGACTGACGGGACATGACGGACCGTAGGGACGAACTCGCCGCAAATCTGGCGAAAGTCGAGGAGCGCATCACCGCCGCCTGTGCGGCGGCCGGGCGCAAGCGTGAAGAAGTGACCCTGATCGTGGTCACGAAGACCTATCCGGCGAGCGATGTGCGGATGCTGGCCGAACTCGGTGTGCGTCATGTCGCCGAGAACCGGGGCCAGGACGCCGCCCCGAAGGCCGCCGAATGTGCGGATCTGGCGCTGAGTTGGCACTTCGTCGGTCAGTTGCAGACCAACAAGGTGCGATCCGTGGTCGGTTACGCCGATGTCGTGCAGTCGGTCGACCGGGCCCGGCTCGTCACCGCGCTGTCGAAGGAGGCCGAGCGGACCGGACGCCAACTGGGCTGTCTCATCCAGGTCGCGCTCGACGCCGGAGTGAGCGGGCGGGGCGAGCGGGGTGGCGTGGCGCCGGGCGGCATCGGGGAGTTGGCCGATCTCGTCGCGGCGGCGCCGGGGTTGCGGCTCGACGGGTTGATGACCGTCGCTCCGCTCACCGGGGAGTACGCCGGACGCCAACTGGAGGCGTTCGGGCGGTTGATGGATTTGTCGACTGACCTGCGCCGAGCCCATCCGGCTGCGAACATGGTGTCTGCAGGGATGAGTGCGGACCTCGAACAGGCCGTGGCAGCCGGAGCGACACATGTGCGCGTCGGCACTGCGGTACTCGGCGTGCGCCCCAGGCTCGGGTAACGTCGCCAGGAAGTCGGACCACAGCAGAAAATATGGTCAATGCCGCCGAAGGCGGGCGTAACGACCTCGTGGATCGCGGGCACTTGGCAGTCGTCAGCCGATCCACCACAGAGCGGAGGACTCAGAGCATGGCCGGCGCGATGCGCAAGATGGCGGTCTACCTCGGCCTCGTGGAGGACGATGGGTACGACGGCCGGGGTTTCGACCCCGATGACGACTTCGAACCCGAACTGGACCCGGAGCCCGAGCGGGACCGTCGACGGCATGAGCCGTCACACCAGTCACACAGCCCGCATCAGTCCCAAAGGGACGAACCGGTACGAGTGGTGCAGCCTCCGGCGCCTCGTGACCCGGTGTCCCATTCCGCTTCCCTGGGTACGGAATCAGGACGTCCGGCGCGTATCGCGCCCGTGGCATCCATCACACAAGAACGCCAGTCCCTGGAGAAGAACGCACCGGTGATCATGCCCAAGGTCGTGTCGGAACGAGAGCCTTACCGGATCACCACACTTCACCCCCGGACCTACAACGAGGCCCGTACCATCGGGGAACACTTCCGTGAAGGCACTCCGGTGATCATGAATCTGACTGAGATGGATGACACAGACGCGAAGCGACTTGTCGACTTTGCGGCCGGTTTGGTGTTTGGTCTTCACGGCAGCATCGAGCGGGTGACGCAGAAGGTGTTCCTGTTGTCGCCTGCTAACGTCGATGTCACGGCGGAGGACAAGGCCCGCATCGCAGAGGGCGGGTTCTTCAATCAGAGCTGAGACAGACAGCCGCTAGGAAGCACGGAACAGGGGAGAGGGAAAGACAGGCCATGAGCGTGTTCGCGCAGGTGATCTACGTCGCGCTGATGGTGTTCCTCATCGTGCTCATCTTCCGGTTGGTCATGGACTACGTCTTCCAGTTCGCCCGCTCATGGCAACCCGGCAAGGCGATGGTGGTCGTTCTGGAGGCCGCCTACACTGTCACCGATCCACCGTTGAAGCTTCTACGGCGGTTCATCCCGCCGTTGCGTCTCGGGGGCGTGGCGCTCGACCTGTCCTTCTTCGTCCTGATGATCATCGTCTACATCTTGATCTCTATCGTGGGCAATCTCGCGAGGTGACAGTGGACGATACGGTCTTGCCGACTGCCGATGACTACGTTGAGGTGAAGAGATGCCGTTGACCCCCGAGGACGTGCGGAACAAGCAGTTCACGACCGTCCGCCTCCGAGAAGGCTATGACGAGGACGAGGTCGATGCCTTCCTCGACGAGGTCGAAGCCGAACTGACCCGCCTGTTGCGGGAGAACGAGGATCTGCGCGCCAAGCTGGCCGCCGCCACGCGCGCGGCCGCGCAGAACCAACAGAACATGCGCAAGCCCCCCGAACAGGACCAGCAGCAGGGCGGCATGCAGCAAGGCGGCATGCAGCAGCAGGGGATGCCCCAGCAGGGCATGCCCCCGCAAGGCATGCGCGGTCCGGGCGCCCCGGTGCCCGCCGGCATATCGGGCCCGCCGCAGCAGCAGATGGGCGGCCCCATGGGCGGCCCGCCCCAGCTGCCGAGCGGTGCCCCGCAGCTGCCCGCCGGCCCCGGTGGCCAGGGCGGCCCGCAGGGTCAGGGTCCGATGGGCCAGGGCCCCATGGGTCAGGGTCCGATGGGCCAGGGCGGCCCGATGCAGGGTCAGATGCAGCAGATGGGCCAGGGCCCGATGCAGGGTCAGCCCCAGATGCAGCAGCAGATGGGCGGCCCCATGGGCGGTCCTATGGGTGGCGGCATGCCGCAGCAGGGCCCCGGTGGCGACAGTGCCGCCCGTGTCCTCTCGCTGGCTCAGCAGACCGCCGACCAGGCGATCGCCGAGGCCCGTTCCGAGGCCAACAAGATTGTCGGTGAGGCCCGTTCGCGCGCCGAGGGTCTCGAGCGTGACGCCCGTGCCAAGGCCGACGCCCTGGAGCGGGACGCGCAGGAGAAGCACCGCGTCGCGATGGGCTCCCTGGAGTCCGCCCGCGCCACGCTGGAGCGCAAGGTCGAGGACCTGCGCGGCTTCGAGCGCGAGTACCGCACGCGTCTGAAGTCCTACCTCGAGTCCCAGCTGCGTCAGTTGGAGACCCAGGCCGACGACTCGCTGGCCCCGCCGCGCACTCCGGCGACCGCGTCGCTTCCGCCGTCCCCGGCGCCTTCCATGGCCCCGGCCGGCGCGAGCGCCCCGTCGTACGGCGGCGGCAACCAGGGCATGGGCGGCCCGCCGCCCGCCGGTCCGTCCTACGGCGGCCAGCAGCAGATGTCCCCGGCCATGACCCAGCCGATGGCTCCGGTCCGGCCGCAGGGCCCGTCGCCGATGGGCCAGGCTCCCTCGCCGATGCGCGGGTTCCTGATCGACGAGGACGACAACTGACCGGCCTTTAGTACGCCTTTGGCGTCGGCAGCGTTCAGGGCGGGGCCCCGGATTTCGATCCGGGGCCCCGCCCTTTTTACGCGAGTTGAGTGCTGGTTCGCGTGAGTTGACCGTTGGCTCACGTGAGGCAGCCGCCGGTGGACGTGAGCAAAGGGCCCGGCCTCCACGAAGGAGGCCGGGCCCTTTGCCGTACCGGTGGTGCCTACGCCTTGTGCAGGCGGAACACCAGCGACAACCCCTCGTCCGTGAACGCCGGGCCGTAGCTGTCGTCCGCCTCGCCCTGGGCGAAGTCCGTGGCGAGAACCTCGTCGGCGATCAGGGACGCGTGCTCGGACAGCGCCGCGATGACCGCCGGGTCGGTGGACGTCCAGCGCAGGGCGATCCGGTCGGCGACGTCCAGGCCGCTGTTCTTGCGGGACTCCTGGATCAGCCGGATCGCGTCACGGGCCAGGCCCGCCTGCCGCAGCTCCTCGGTGATCTCCAGGTCGAGGGCGACCGTCGCACCCGAGTCGGAGGCCACGGACCAGCCCTCGCGCGGGGTCTCTGTGATGATCACCTCATCCGGAGCCAGCGTGATGGTCTCGCCGTCCACCTCGACGGTCGCCGTGCCCTCGCGCAGCGCCAGGGACAGCGCAGCCGCGTCCGCGTTCGACACCGCCTTCGCGACGTCCTGGACGCGCTTGCCGAACCGCTTGCCCAGGGCGCGGAAGTTGGCCTTCGCCGTGGTGTCGACCAGCGAGCCGCCGACCTCGCTCAGCGAGGCCAGGCCCTCGACGTTCAGCTCCTCCGTGATCTGCGCGTGCAGCTCCGGGTCCAGGGTGCCGAAGCCCGTGGCCGCGATCAGCGCGCGGGACAGCGGCTGACGCGTCTTGACGCCCGACTCCGCGCGCGTGGCCCGGCCCAGCTCCACCAGGCGCCGGACGAGGACCATCTGCTTCGACAGCTCGGGGTCGATGACGGAGAGGTCCGCCTCCGGCCACGAGGAGAGGTGGACCGACTCGGGGGCGTCCGGGGTCACCGGGACGACGAGGTCCTGCCAGACCCGCTCGGTGATGAACGGGGTCAGCGGGGCCATCAGCTGGGTGACCGTCTGGACGACCTCGTGCAGGGTGCGCAGCGCCGCCTTGTCGCCCTGCCAGAAGCGGCGGCGGGAGCGGCGGACGTACCAGTTCGACAGGTCGTCGACGAACGCCGACAGGAGCTTGCCGGCGCGCTGGGTGTCGTAGGACTCCAGAGCCTGTGTCACCTGGTCGGTGAGGGCGTGGAGTTCGGACAGCAGCCAGCGGTCCAGGACCGGGCGGTCGGCCGGGGCCGGGTCCGCCGCGCTGGGCGCCCAGTCGGACGTGCGGGCGTACAGGGCCTGGAAGGCGACCGTGTTCCAGTACGTCAGGAGGGTCTTGCGGACGACCTCCTGGATCGTGCCGTGACCCACGCGGCGTGCCGCCCAGGGGGAGCCGCCCGCGGCCATGAACCACCGCACCGCGTCCGCCCCGTGCTGGTCCATCAGCGGGATCGGCTGCAGGATGTTGCCCAGGTGCTTGGACATCTTGCGGCCGTCCTCGGCGAGGATGTGGCCGAGGCACACGACGTTCTCGTACGACGACTTGTCGAAGACCAGGGTGCCGATCGCCATCAGCGTGTAGAACCAGCCGCGGGTCTGGTCGATCGCCTCGGAGATGAACTGCGCCGGGTAGCGGCTCTCGAACAACTCCTTGTTCTTGTACGGGTATCCCCACTGCGCGAACGGCATCGAGCCCGAGTCGTACCAGGCGTCGATGACCTCGGGCACGCGCGTGGCCGTTTCCCCGCACTCGGGGCAGGCGAAGGTGACCGCGTCGATGAACGGGCGGTGCGGGTCGAGTTCTGACTGGTCGGTGCCCGTCAGCTCGGTCAGTTCCGCGCGGGAGCCCACCACGGTGAGGTGGTTGTCCTCGCAGCGCCAGATCGGGAGCGGGGTGCCCCAGTAGCGGCTGCGGGACAGCGCCCAGTCGATGTTGTTGTTCAGCCAGTCGCCGTACCGGCCGTGCTTGACCGTGTCCGGGAACCAGTTGGTGTTCTCGTTCTCCTCGAGGAGGCGGTCCTTGACGGCCGTGGTGCGGATGTACCAGGAGGGCTGCGCGTAGTACAGGAGCGCGGTGTGGCAGCGCCAGCAGTGCGGGTAACTGTGCTCGTACGGCACGTGCTTGAAGAGCAGGCCGCGTTCCTTGAGGTCCTCGGTGAGCTTTTCGTCGGCCTTCTTGAAGAAGACACCGCCCACGAGGGGGACGCTCTCCTCGAAGGTGCCGTTCGGGCGGACCGGGTTGACCACCGGGAGGCCGTACGCGCGGCAGACCTTGAGGTCGTCCTCGCCGAAGGCGGGGGACTGGTGGACCAGACCCGTACCGTCCTCGGTCGTCACGTACTCCGCGTTCACCACGTAGTGGGCGGGCTCCGGGAACTCCACGAGCTCGAACGGACGTTGATACGTCCAGCGCTCCATCTCGGCGCCGGTGAAGGACTCACCGGTGGTCTCCCAGCCCTCACCGAGGGCCTTGGTGAGCAGCGGCTCGGCGACGACGAGCTGCTCCTCGCCGTTCGTCGCGACGACGTAGGTGACCTCGGGGTGGGCGGCGACGGCCGTGTTGGACACCAGCGTCCAGGGGGTCGTCGTCCAGACCAGGAGTGCGGCACGGCCGGCCAGCGGACCGGAGGTGAGCGGGAAACGGACGTAGACGGAGGGGTCGACGACCGTCTCGTAGCCCTGAGCCAGCTCGTGGTCCGAGAGGCCCGTCTGGTCGCGGGGGCACCAGGGGGCGACGCGGTAGTCCTGGACCAGCAGGCCCTTGTTGAAGATCTCCTTGAGCGACCACCAGACCGACTCGATGTACTCGGGGTCCATCGTGCGGTACGCGTCGTCGAGGTCGACCCAGTAACCCATGCGGGTCGTCAGCTCGGTGAAGGCGTCGGTGTGCCGGGTCACGGAGTCGCGGCACCTGTCGTTGAACTCGGCGATGCCGTACGCCTCGATGTCCTGCTTGTCGGTGAAGCCCAGCTCCTTCTCGACCGCCAGCTCCACCGGGAGACCGTGGCAGTCCCAGCCGGCCTTGCGGCCCACGTGGTAGCCGCGCATGGTCCGGAAGCGGGGGAAGACGTCCTTGAAGACGCGCGCCTCGATGTGGTGGGCGCCCGGCATGCCGTTGGCCGTGGGCGGGCCCTCGTAGAACACCCACTCGGGGCGCCCCTCGGACTGGTCCAGGGTCTTGGCGAAGATCTTCTGCTCGCGCCAGAAGTCGAGCACGGCGTGCTCGAGCGCGGGCAGGTCGACCTGGGCGGGCACCTGGCGGTACGTCGGCGTTGTCATCAGCGAGCTTCCTCCGGCGGACTTTCTGCCTTCCGTCCGGAGGGACGAGAGCTACGACTTTCCGTACGCCGTGTGCGGCGCGCTCCCGCGGTACCACCCTCCTTGGCTCCCCGGTGCGTCCAGCGCAC
This sequence comes from Streptomyces sp. NBC_00252, assembly GCF_036187565.1. Taxonomy (NCBI): domain Bacteria; kingdom Bacillati; phylum Actinomycetota; class Actinomycetes; order Kitasatosporales; family Streptomycetaceae; genus Streptomyces; species Streptomyces sp. NBC_00252. The sequence goes on from NZ_CP108087.1 coordinate 7,345,595, forward strand.
CAGTGAGCCCCCTCATTGGGGTCGCGATACCGGGTCTACCGGCCGCTGCTGGGAGGCTGCGGCTTTCTTCCGGCGGCTCCGGGGTGATCTTCACGTCGCGCTGGCCCCCGGGCTTCCACCGTCCCCGGGTCGCTCTGGGCTGCGTACGCCGCTACTCGTCCCCATCCACGCTTCTCGCTGCGCCCAGTGTACGGGGCCGCACCGACAGCGGCCGACCGGTTTTGCGAGGGCCCCGGCGGAACGCTTGAAGGCCCGTCGCCTGACTCGAATGGCGCTGAACACGCGTTCGACGTTCGGGGTGTCGGACTCGGCGGATTACCCGGCGGGGAGCTGGGCACAACGCATGCAGGCTCGTCGCGCGAGGCCAGGGGGGTGGACGAATCCGGCGGCGTGCCCCGTTGCCGCGGGACTCAAGTCGATTTATCGTCCCAGCACGATTCGCGTGCGCGATCACAAAATGTGAGAAGGGGCCGCGGCCATGGTGGCGAAGAAGACCGCAACGAAGAAGACCGCGGCGAAGAAGGCGGTCGCTACGAAGGCGGCTTCTTCGAAGAGGGCGACCGGGGAAGGGACCGAGAGACCGGGAGCCGCGCAGGGGGCGGCGGTCGGGAAGAGCGCGGCGAAATCCACGGCTACGAAGAAGGCGACGGCTACGGAGACGAAGACGGGGACGTCGGCTACGAAGACGGCGGCTACGAAGGTGGCTGCCGCTCCCAAGGCCACGGAGACCAAGAAGACGGCCGTGAAGAAGGCGGTCACCAAGAAGACCGTCGGCAAGAAAGCGGCCGTGAAGAAAACAGCCGTGAAGAAAACCGTCGCCCCGGAGAGCACGTCGGCGAAGAGCGCCCCTACGGAGAGCACCACCGGCGCGAAGAACGGTTCCACGAAGAGCACGGCGGGCACGAATAGCGCCACAGGCGTGACGAGCGCCACCGGTGCGAACAGCACCGCGGACACCAGAAGCACCGCAGGCACCGAACGCACCACGGCGACCAGGACCACCGCCGGCACGAAGAAGAGCACGACCGGCACGAAGAAGAGCGCGGCCAAGAAGGCGAAGGCGGGCGCGGCGCAGGCCGCGGAGCAGACGGGAGCCACGACGGTGGTTGCGAAGAAGACTCCTGGCACGGCCACGGCGGCGAAGAGGGCCGTTCCGAAGGCGCGGGTCGCGGTGGTGCCCGGTGAGCTCGCGGTGCGCCCCGGAGAGGACCCCTGGACACCGGAGGAGGTCGAGGAGGCCCGTACCGAGCTGCAGTCCGAGGCCGCGCGGCTGAGCGAGGAGATCACGTCCACCGAGCAGGCCCTCGCCGGTCTGATGCGGGACTCCGGGGACGGCGCGGGCGACGACGACGCCGACACCGGCACCAAGAACATCACGCGCGAGAGCGAGATGGCGCTGGCCGCCAACGCGCGCGAGATGCTGATCCAGACCGAGCGCGCCCTGGGGAAGCTGGACGCCGGCACCTACGGCCTGTGCGAGAACTGCGGCAACCCGATCGGCAAGGCCCGTATGCAGGCCTTCCCCCGGGCCACCCTGTGCGTCGAGTGCAAGCAGAAGCAGGAACGCCGGTACTGAAGCCCCCGACAGGTGTGCCGTACCCTCATCCTGAGTTAGGTACCTAGGCTGAGGGACTCACGTGGCAGAGGCGGAGCGCATCATCGGTACGCCGGATACCCCAGAGGCGGCGGGGGCCGAGCCGGAGCAGGGTGGCGCCGCGTCGCCCCCCAGGGGCAGGCGCCGGATCGCCGTGCTGTTCGCGGTGGCGGCATTCGCGTACACCCTCGACCTGGTCAGCAAGCTGCTCGTGGTCGCCAAGCTGGAGCACCACGCGCCGATCGAGGTCTTCGGGGACTGGCTGGAGTTCCACGCGATCCGCAACCCGGGTGCCGCCTTCGGGTTCGGCGCGGCCTTCACGGTCATCTTCACGATGATCGCGGCCGCCGTGATCGTGGTCATCGCCCGGCTGGCCCGCAAGCTCTACAGCCTGCCGTGGGCCATCGCGCTCGGCCTGCTGCTGGGCGGTGCGCTCGGCAACCTCACCGACCGGATCTTCCGCTCGCCCGGCATCTTCCAGGGCGAGGTCGTCGACTTCATCGCGCCCAAGGGGTTCGCCGTCTTCAACCTCGCCGACTCGGCGATCGTGTGCGGCGGCATCCTGATCGTGCTGCTCTCCTTCCGCGGCCTGGACCCGGACGGCACCGTCCACAAGGACTGACCGCACAGGCCGCTGTCCGGGCCGCAGCACGGGCTTCGGTAAGGCGGTGTCGGACCCGTCCGGCATACTCGACCGGGTGAGCACAGTTCCCGAGATCCGAAACCTGCCCGTGCCCGACGGCCTGGAGGGCGAGCGTGTCGACGCCGCCATCTCCCGCATGTTCGGCTTCTCCCGTACGAAGGCCGCCGAGCTGGCCGCGGCGGGGAAGGTCACGGTCGACGGCTCGGTGGTCGGGAAGTCCGAGCGTGTGCACGGCGGGGCCTGGCTCGAGGTCGAGATGCCGCAGGCGCCCGCGCCCGTGCAGATCGTCGCCGAGCCGGTCGAGGGCATGGAGATCGTCTACGACGACGATGACGTGATCGTGATCGTGAAGCCGGTCGGCGTCGCCGCCCACCCCAGCCCCGGCTGGACCGGGACCACCGTCATCGGCGGGCTCGCCGCCGCCGGATACCGCATCTCGACGTCCGGTGCCGCCGAGCGCCAGGGCATCGTGCACCGCCTCGACGTCGGCACCTCCGGCCTGATGGTCGTCGCCAAGTCGGAGCGGGCGTACACCTCCTTGAAGCGCCAGTTCAAGGAGCGCACGGTCGACAAGCGCTACCACACGCTGGTCCAGGGCCACCCCGACCCGACCAGCGGCACCATCGACGCCCCCATCGGCCGCCACCCGAACCACGACTACAAGTGGGCGGTCACCGCCGAGGGCAAGCCGTCGGTCACGCACTACGACCTCATCGAGGCGTTCCGCGCGGCCTCCCTGCTCGACGTGAAGCTGGAGACCGGCCGCACCCACCAGATCCGCGTGCACATGGCGGCCCACCGCCACCCGTGCGTGGGCGACCTGACCTACGGCGCCGACCCGACGCTCGCCAAGCGGCTGCGCCTGACCCGCCAGTGGCTGCACGCCGTGCGGCTCGGCTTCGAGCACCCGGCCGACGGCCAGTGGGTCGAGTTCGAGAGCGGCTACCCGGACGACCTCCAGCAGGCCCTGGACCTGGTGCGCGAGGAGACGTACGCATGAGTCCGATGCCGTACGCGGTGCGTGTCGCCGAGGACCCGGCCGACCGTGAGGCCTGCTTCGCGGTGCGCAAGGAGGTCTTCGTCGTCGAGCAGGGCGTGGCCCAGGAGATCGAGTACGACGACTACGACGCCGTGGCGACGCATGTCATCGCCGTGCGGGAGGACGGGACGCCGCTCGGGACCGGGCGGTTGCTGTTCGGCGAGGCCGCTGCGGCGAAGACCGGCGGGGACCCGACCGTGGGGTCCCTGGGGCGGCTGGCCGTGAGCAAGGAGGCGCGGGGACTCGGGGTCGGGGTCGCGCTGGTGCGGGCCATCGAGGACGCGGCACGCGCGCGTGGGCTCGCCGCCGTGGATCTGCACGCGCAGACGCATGCCCTGGGGTTCTACGAGCGGCTCGGCTACGAGGCGTACGGACCGGAGTTCCCGGACGCCGGCATTCCGCACCGGGCGATGCGGCGGGCGCTGACACCGGGCGCGTGACCAGGGCCGTCCACGCGGCAGGCAAGGGGCTCGGTAACCGGCGGGCGTCGAAAGTGCTGGTCGGGTGGGCGGCGTGGCAGGCTTGGGCGTCCGCTAGTTGAACGTCGAGATCCCGCCGGAGCCCTGACCGTGGATCAATTGGCCCTCCTCTTCGTCCTGTTGCTCGGGGCCGTGGTGAGCGTCCCGCTGGGGGACCGGTTCGGTCTGCCGGCGCCGGTGCTCATGACGCTCCTCGGGATAGTCCTCGCGGTGGCCGACTTCGTGCCGAACGTGAACGTCCCGCCCGAGCTGATCCTGCCCCTGCTGCTGCCACCGCTGCTCTACGCGGCCGTACGGCGCACGTCCTGGCGGCAGTTCACCGCGAACATCCGGCCCATCTTCCTGCTGGCCGTGGCCCTGGTGTTCGTCACCACCCTCGCCGTGGCCGCCGTCGCGAGCGCGATCGTGCCCGGGCTGCCGATAGCGGCCGCCGTGGCGCTCGGCGCGCTGGTGGCGCCGCCCGACCCGGTCGCCGCGACCGCCGTCGCCGGGCAGCTCGGGCTGCCGCGCCGGCTGGTGTCGATCCTGGAGGGCGAGGGCCTGTTCAACGACGTCACGGCCATCGTGCTCTACCACGTCGCGATCGCCGCCGCCGTCAGCGGGAGCTTCGACTTCTGGCGGGCCGGGCTCGACTTCGTGCTGTCCGCCGTCGTCGCCGTCGCGGTCGGCGTGGCCCTGGGCTGGGCCACGAACAAGCTGATGTCGGCCCTCGACGACGCCACCCTGCAGATCGGGCTGACGCTGCTGGTGCCGTACGCGTCGTACGTCCTGGCCGACGAGCTGCACGGCTCCGGAGTGCTCGCCGTGCTCACCACCGCGCTGTTCCTCGCCGAGTACTCCCTGGGTGCCGACGACGTCCTGACCCGGCTCGCCGGGGCGACCGTGTGGGATGTCGTGGACACGCTGGTCACCGGGGTCGCGTTCGGGCTCATCGGGCTCGAACTGCACAACGCGATCCGTACGGCGTCCGGGCGCTGGGGCGAGATGCTCGGCTGGGCCGCCGCGATCGTCGGGGTCGTGGTCGTCGTACGACTGGCGTGGCTGCTGCCGGCGACCTGGCTGACGAAACGGCTGCACGCCAAACGGGACTACGACGAGGAGATCCCGACGTCCTGGCGGGAGACCGTGATCATGTGGTGGGCCGGGATGCGCGGGGTGGCGTCCGTCGCCCTGGCGCTGGCGATTCCGCTGACCATGGACGACGGGTCGGCGTTCCCCGACCGGGACGAGATCGTGTTCATCGCGTTCGGCGTGATCATGGCGACGCTGGTGCTGCAGGGGCTCACCCTGCCATGGCTCGTGAAGCGGCTCGGGGTGCGGGCCGACACCGACAGCGAGAAGGCGTTCGAGAAGGAGCTGGCGGTGCGGGCGGCGAAGGCCGCGAAGCGGCGGCTGCGGGAGATCGAGGACGTCGAGGAGCTGCCGGAGGAGGTGTCCGAGCAGTTGTTGCGGCGGGCGTTCGACATCGGGGTGCGGATCTCTCCCGAGGTGGGGGACGGGGAGCGGCGCGAGGCCTACGAGAAGCGGGTGAAGCGGGTGAAGCGGATGCGGCGGATCCAGGGGGAGATGATGAGCGCGGCCCGGCACGAGGTGCTGGCGGCGCGGAGTGAGCCGGGGGCGGACCCGGAGATCGTGGACCGGGTGCTGCGGCATCTCGACGTCCGCAGTCTGAGGTGAGTCTCCCGCCCGCGTACCGCCCGTTCACGGGCGATGGAGGGGTGACCCGCTTCCGTAGGGGTCGTGCCGTCGGCGGCCATCGGTCGAATCGGGTCGTCGTGCCGTCCCCCTCTTTGTAGGCTCGCGCCATGGTTCGCAACGTGGTGATCAGTGGTGGCGGTACGGGAATCGGGCTGGCCGCGGCGCATGCCTTCGCGGCCGACGGGGATCGGGTGTTGCTGCTCGGGCGGCGGCGCGAGGTGTTGGAGAAGGCGGCGGTGCCGGGGGCGTTGACGTACGCCGGGGACCTGAGCGAGCCCGAAGTCGTGCGCGGGGTCGCGCGGTTCGTCGCCGAGGAGTTCGGGACCGTGGACGTGCTGGTGCACGGCGCGGGCGGTACGGGGGCGCTGGAGCCGGCGAGCGAGAGCAGCGATCCGCTGGACCGGGTCGCGCACGACTGGACGGTCAACTTCCGGATCAACACCCTGAGCGCCGCGCTGCTCACCGAGGCGCTGCGGACGCGGCTCGCGGAACCCGGCGGGCGGGTGCTGTTCGTGAGCTCCATCGCCGCCTACCGGGGGTCGGGGAGCGGGGCGTACGGCGGGGCCAAGGCCGCGCTGCATCCGTACGCCCACGATCTGGCCCGGGATCTCGGGCATCGCGGCATCACCGTGAACGTCGTCGCGCCCGGGTACATCGAGGACACCGAGTTCTTCGGCCCACAGATCGACCCGGCCCGGCGCGAACGGCTCATCAACGACACGTCCACCGGGCGCGCCGGTACGCCCGGGGACGTCGCCGCGACCCTGCACTGGCTGGCCTCACCGGCCGCCGGCCATGTGACCTCACAGGTGATCCAGGTCAACGGCGGGGCTGAGCGGGGGCGTTGACCTGGATAGCCGACGCCCCCTCACTGAGGCTCCCTCACCCCCGGGCATTTCCCGCCGGAGGCTCATGCAGCGCCCGACCACGACCCGTCCCGTTCGGAGACGGGTCGTCCGCGGGGATCGGGGCCGCGTCCGCGGTGTTGACGCGGGGGAGAGCGTAGGGGTGTTCCACGTACAGCCAGCGGATCATCTGTTCGCGGACGGTGACGCGGACCGTCCAGATGTCGTCCGCGTCCTTCGCCGTGACGAGGGCGCGCACCTCCATGGTGTTGGGGGTGGTGTCGGTGACGACGAGGCCGTAGCTGCGGCCGTCCCAGGCGGGGCAGGCGCGGAGGATCTCGCGGAGTTGTTCGCGCATCGCGTCGACCGGGGCCGAGTGGTCGACCTGGAAGTAGACGATGCCGGTCATCTGCGGGGTGCCGCGGGACCAGTTCTCGAACGGCTTGGACGTGAAGTACGACACCGGCATGGTGATCCGGCGTTCGTCCCAGGTCCGTACCGTGAGGAAGGTGAGGGTGATCTCCTCGATCGTGCCCCATTCGCCGTCCACCACCACCGTGTCGCCGATGCGCACCATGTCGCCGAAGGCGATCTGCAGCCCCGCGAAGAGGTTGGCCAGTGTCGACTGGGCGGCCACACCGGCGACGATGCCGAGGACACCCGCCGAGGCCAGCAGTGACGCACCGGCCGCGCGCATCGCCGGGAACGTCAGCAGCATCGCGGCGACCGCCACCACACCGACGATCGCGGCCACCACCCGCGTGATCAATGTCACCTGGGTGCGGACCCGGCGGACCCGGGCCGCGTCGCGCGAGGCGCGGGCGTAGCGGGCGTACGACGACTCCACAATCGCCGCGGCGACCCGGATCATCAGCCACGCGGTGGCGCCGATCAGCACCAGGGTGAGGGTCTGGCCGATGCCGACCCGGTGTTCCTCCAGCAGTTGTGCCTGGTCGTAGGAGGCTCTGAGGAAGGCCGCGCAGAGCACCATGTGGTAGGGCACGCGGCCCCGGCGCAGCAGTCCCCACAGCGTGGTGTCGTCGTGCCGGGCGTCCGCCTTCCGCAGCAGTAGGTCGGTGACCCAGCCGATGAGCAGCGTGAGGACGACGGAGCCGCCTATGACGATCAGCGGGCGCAGTACGTTCTCCATGTGTCCGACCGTACTGGCACGATGGCTTCATGAACATCATGCTCTTCCACTCGACGTACGGTCCCCGGCCGGCCGTGCGCGAGGCCGCCGAGCGGCTGCGCGCGGCGGGCCACGAGGTGTGGACGCCGGACCTCTTCGAGGGGCGCACGTTCGAGACGGTCGAGGAGGGCATGGCCTTCAACGACGGGATCGGCAAGGACGAGCTGCTGAAGCGGGCCGTGCTGGCCGCCGCCCCCTATTCGGAGCGCGGGCTCGTCTACGCCGGGTTCTCGCTCGGCGCCTCCGTCGCGCAGACCCTCGCCCTCGGCGACGAGAAGGCCCGCGGGCTGCTCCTCCTGCACGGCACCTCGGACATCGCGGCCAACGCCTCCGTCGACGGTCTGCCGGTGCAGCTGCATGTCGCCGAGCCGGACCAGTTCGAGACCGACGACTGGCTCAGCTCCTGGTACCTCCAGATGGGCAGGGCGGGCGCCGACGTCGAGATCTACCGGTACGCCGGAGCCGGTCACCTGTACACCGACCCCGGCCTTCCGGACTACGACGAGGAGGCCGCCGAGGCCACCTGGCGGGTGGCGCTCGGCTTCCTCGAGACGCTGTAACTACACCGGGTCGTAGGTCCGTTCCACCTTCTGCGTGCCGCTGCGGGTGCGGTACGAGCGCTCCCAGGACGAGGTCGCGGTCGGCGAGGTGCGGTCGGACAGGACGTAGTAGTCCATCTGCGCGCGGTCGGCCGTGATGTCGAGCACGCCGTAGCCGTGGCGGTCGGTGTCGACCCAGTGGACGTGCCGGTTGGCGACCTGGATGAGCGGGGCGGCGAGCGCGGAGACCGTGCCCTCGGGGACCTTCACGAGGTCGTCGAGGTTGTCGGAGGTCACCGACGTGATCACGAACTCCGTGGCCGCGGACGGCGACAGCGGGTACGTGCCGGCGTCCACCGGTACGTCGTTGGCCCAGGACATGTGGATGTCGCCGGTGAGGAAGACCGTGTTGCCGATCGCGTTCGAGCGCAGATGGGCGAGGAGTTCACGGCGGTCGTCGGTGTAGCCGTCCCACTGGTCGGTGTTGATGCCTATGCCGTCCTGCGGCAGGTCCAGCAGCTTGGCGAGCGGTTTGAGCAGGTCGGCGGTGAGCGAGCCGATGACGAACGGCGCGATCATCACCGAGTTGCCGACCAGCCGCCACTTGGTGTCCGACGCCTTCAACCCGGCCTTCAGCCAGTCGAGTTGGGCGCGGCCCGTGATCGTACGGTCCGGGTCGTCGACCGAACCGCTGCCCGAACTCGCCTGCTGCGAACGGAAGGAGCGCAGGTCGAGCAGCGAGAGGTCGGCCAGCTTGCCGAAGCGGAGGCGGCGGTAGGTGGTGCCCGCGATGGCGGGGCGGACCGGCATCCACTCGAAGTACGCCTGTTTCGCGGCGGCCTGACGGGCCGTCCAGGTGCCCTCGGCGCCCTCGGTGTGGTTGACCGCGCCGCCCGACCAGGCGTTGTCCGCGAACTCGTGGTCGTCCCAGATCGCGATGACCGGCGCCTTCAGGTGCAGCGCCTGGAGGTCGGGGTCGGTCTTGTACTTGCCGTGCCGGGTGCGGTAGTCGGCGAGCGTGATGATCTCGTTCAGGGGCGCGTGCGGCCGTACGACCGTGCCGCGCGTCCCGTACTCGCCGGACTTGTACTCGTAGATGTAGTCCCCGAGATGCAGCCACGCGTCGAGGTCGCTGCGGGCCGCGAGATGGCGGTACGACGAGAAGTAGCCCGCCTCCCAGTTGGCGCAGGTGACGACGCCGAAGCGGAGGCCGGTCACGTTCGCGTCCGCCGCCGGCGCGGTGCGGGTGCGCGCCGCGGGGGAGTCGGTCCCGCCGGCCGAGAAGCGGAACCAGTAGTCGGTGGCCGTTTCCAGGCCGCGGATGTCGGCCTTGACGGTGTGGTCGGAGGCGGCGCTCGCGGTGAGGGAGCCCCGGGAGACGACGGTGGTGAACGCCTTGTCCCTGGCGACGGTCCAGCTCACCTCGGTGTCCGGGCCGAGCCCCGAACCCGGGACCGCCTCGGCGGTGGGCGTCACCCGGGTCCACAGCAGGATCCCGTCCGGGAGCGGGTCCCCGGAGGCGACACCGTGCAGGAAGGCGGGCGTCTCGGTGGCGGCCCCCGCGGGCAGCGCGGCGACGAGCGGGCCGGCCAGAACGGCGGTGGCGGCCGCGGCCTTGACGACCGTACGGCGGCGCGGGGAGGGCGGGTTGACACCCTCGGTTGCTCTGTATCGACTGGTCACGAGCGAACAGGTTACTGACCGGTATCAACGAGAGCGGGCGAACTCGTAAAAGTTCGCCCGCTCTTCCACCGCCCGTCGACTCAGCCCTTGAGCGCCGCGTCCACGACCCGGGTGAAGTCCGCCACCGACATGGGCGGGTTGCCCGAGGAGTCGGCGGTGAGCATCTTGCCGTTCATGACGAAGCTCGGGGTGCCCGTCACGCCGTCCTTGTTGTTGTCGAAGGTCTTCGACATGGCCATCGCCCAGGCGTCGTAGGTGCCCTTCTTGACGGCGGTCTGGAACGCCGTGTTGTTCTTCAGCGCGGAGACCGTGTTCGCGACCTTGATCAGGTAGCTGTCGTCCTTGAACTTGTCGGTCGTCTCCTCCGGGTGGTACTTCGTCGAGTACAGCGCGGACTTGTACTCCAGGAACGCGGTGGGGCTGACGTTCAGCGCGGCACCCAGGGCGCTCAGCGCGTTCTTGGAGCCCACGCCGTTGTCGTGGTTGTCGATGAACGTGCCGCCGACGTACTGGATCTTGTACTTGCCGTCGTCGACGTCCTTCACGACGGTCGAGCCGACGGTCTGCTCGAACTGGGCGCAGACCGGGCAGCGCGGGTCCTCGTACTCCTTGAGCGTCTTCTTCGCGCTCGCCTTGCCGATGATCACCGTCGTGCCCTTGGTGCCCGTGGTGTTCGCCGGGGCGGTGACCTTGGCGTCCTTCAGGCCCTCCCAGTAACTGGGCTTGTTGTTCTGGACGACGGCGTAGCCTATGCCGCCCGCTATCGCGAGGACGGCGACGACCGAACCGGCGACGATGAGTTGCCGCTTGACCTTCGCGCGCTTGGCCTGGCGCTCGCGCTCGGCGCGCAGCCGCTCACGGGCCGCCGTCTTCGCCGCTGCGCTGTTCCGCTTGCTCATGTTGGTGATCTCCATATGGGACGCGTACACGTCGTACGCGGAATACGTGTGGGGGACTTGGGTGTGCTCAGGTACCTGGGGCGTTTCAGACCGCGAGGAGAACCGAGCACGGCGGTCCACGCCGTCCCAGGGAGTGCACCAGCAGCCGTTCACGGGCGGTGGCCGTGCGGTGCGCGGCACGCGGCAGCCGGCGGACCGGCGCGGTGCGGCGGCCCGTCACCGCGGCGACGGCCAGCAGCAGCGGGCGGAAGCCCACCGCGGTGGCCGCGCGCAGGAGTTCGGAGATCGCGCGCTCGCCGCGGCGCAGATAGGCGGCGGCCAGCAGCCCGACACCGATGTGCGCGCCGAGCAGCAGCCAGGCCGCGGTGGTGTCGGTGTGCGCGAGCAGCGCCGCCGCCTGATGGGGATCGCCGGTCACCCGGGCCAGCGAGGTGCCCACGCCGCCGCCGCTGCACAGCACGTCCAGGCCGACCGCGCGCAGCGGTCCGGCGACCGGGCCGCCCGCCCTGCCGTAGCAGGCGTGCTGGCCGGTGGTGAAGACCGTGTCGGCGGCCAGCTCCAGGGGGATCAGGAGGGCGGCGATCCGGCCGAAGCCGCGCTCGCGGCCCGCCAGTGCGTACGCGATGACGAACACGGTGGCGGCGATCGCCGCCACCGTGCCGAGCGGCAGGGGGACCCGGGACAGCAGCACGTGCGACGCGGTGCTGAGCGTCACGACCAGTGCCGTGAACAGCGCCGCGCGTACGGCCCTGAGCTGGATCCCGGATATGTCCATAGCGGAGGAGAGTCTGTCACGTGCTCCGGTAAGGCACCGCTAAAGGGTTCCTGTGAGCGTACGGATGGTTACAGACCCGGAATCCGGCCGTTGCGGAACAGGTCGACGAAGGTCTGGTGGTCGGCACGCGCGCGTGCGCCGTAGCTGTGCGCGAAGTCGACGAGCACGCCCGCGAAGCCGTCCTCGTCGGCCGCGATGGCCGCGTCGATGGCGCGCTCCGTGGAGAACGGCACCAGGGACTCGCCGGACTGGTCGTCGGCCGCCGCGTGCATCGTCGCCGTGGCCCGCCCGAGGTCCGCGACGACGGCGGCGATCTCCTCCGGGTCGTCGATGTCGCTCCAGTCCAGGTCCACCGCGTACGGCGACACCTCGGCGACCAGCTGCCCGGTCCCGCCCAGCTCGGTCCAGCCCAGCCACGGGTCCGCGTGCGCCTGGAGGGCGCGCTGCGAGATCACCGTGCGGTGGCCCTCGTGCTGGAAGTAGTCCCGGATCGCCGCGTCCGTGATGTGCCGCGAGACGGCCGGCGTCTGGGCCTGCTTGATGTAGATCACCACATCGTTCTCCAGGGCGTCGCTGTTGCCCTCCAGAAGGATGTTGTACGACGGCAGGCCGGCCGAGCCGATGCCGATGCCCCGGCGGCCGACGACGTCCTTCACGCGGTACGAGTCCGGGCGGTCGAGGGAGGACTCGGGGAGCGTCTCCAGGTAGCCGTCGAAGGCCGCGAGGACCTTGTACCGGGTGGCCGCGTCCAGCTCGATGGAGCCGCCGCCCGGCGCGAAGCGGCGCTCGAAGTCACGGATCTCGGTCATCGAGTCCAGCAGCTCGAAGCGGGTCAGCGAGCGGGCCGTGCGCAGCGCTCCCAGGAGCGGGCCGTCGGCCGTGTCCAGGGTGAACGGCGGCACCTCGTCGCTCTTCGCGCCGGTCGCCAGCGCGTGGATCCGCTCGCGGTACGCGCCCGCGTAGACCCGCACCAGCTCGGTGATCTGCTCGTCACTGAGCGCCTTCGCGTACCCGATGAGCGCCACGGAGGCGGCGAAGCGCTTGAGGTCCCAGGTGAAGGGGCCGACGTAGGCCTCGTCGAAGTCGTTCACGTTGAAGACCAGGCGGCCGTTCGAGTCCATGTACGTGCCGAAGTTCTCGGCGTGCAGGTCGCCGTGGATCCACACGCGCGAGGTGCGGTCGTCCAGGTACGGGCCGCCCCGCTTCTCCGCGTCGAGGTCGTGGTAGAAGAGCGCCGCGGTGCCCCGGTAGAACGCGAAGGCCGAGGCTGCCATCTTCCGGAACTTCACGCGGAACGCGGCCGGGTCGGCGGCCAGGAGCTCGCCGAAGGCGGTGTCGAAGACGGCAAGGATCTCCTCGCCGCGGTGCTCGTCGTTGAGCTGCGGAACCGACATCGCTCTGTGCCTCCTGGTACGGGTGGTGCGTGACATGTGACGGGTCTGTCGTCACCTTCCAACGCTCGAAGGTACGTGGGAGTGCCCGCCGTGTGTCAGTGGTCAGGCATAGGATTCGGTCTCGTCCCCCCAGACCGTCCGCCGCACTTTGTCGATCGTTTCCCCTGGAGGCCAAGCCGTGTCAAAGCCGCCGTTCACGCACCTGCATGTCCACACCCAGTACTCGCTCCTGGACGGTGCCGCGCGGCTCAAGGACATGTTCGACGCGTGCAACGAGATGGGCATGACCCATATCGCGATGTCCGACCACGGCAACCTGCACGGGGCCTACGACTTCTTCCACACGGCGAAGAAGGCGGGCGTCACCCCGATCATCGGCATCGAGGCGTACGTCGCCCCCGAGTCGCGGCGCAACAAGCGGAAGATCCAGTGGGGCCAGCCGCACCAGAAGCGCGACGACGTCTCCGGTTCCGGTGGTTACACCCACAAGACGATCTGGGCGGCGAACAAGACGGGCCTGCACAACCTCTTCAAGCTGTCCTCGGACGCGTACGCCGAGGGCTGGCTCCAGAAGTGGCCGCGCATGGACAAGGAGACCATCTCCCAGTGGTCCGAGGGGCTCATCGCCTCCACCGGCTGCCCCTCCGGCGAGCTCCAGACCCGGCTGCGCCTCGGCCAGTACGACGAGGCCCTGAAGGCGGCGGCCGAGTACCAGGACATCTTCGGCAAGGACCGCTACTTCCTGGAGCTGATGGACCACGGCATCGAGATCGAACACCGGGTCCGTGACGGCCTGTTGGACATCGGCAAGAAGCTCGGCATCCCGCCCCTGGTGACGAACGACTCGCACTACACGTACGCCCACGAGTCCGTCGCGCACGACGCCCTGCTCTGCATCCAGACCGGCAAGAACCTCTCCGACCCGGACCGCTTCCGCTTCGACGGCACCGGCTACTACCTGAAGTCCACCGACGAGATGTACGCCGTGGACTCCTCCGACGCCTGGCAGGAGGGCTGCCGCAACACCCTCCTGGTCGCCGAACAGATCGACACCTCCGGCATGTTCGAGGCCAAGAACCTCATGCCGAAGTTCGACATCCCGGACGGCTTCACCGAGGTCACCTGGTTCAAGGAGGAGGTCCGGCGCGGCATGGAGCGCCGCTTCCCGGGCGGCATCCCGGACGACCGCCAGAAGCAGGCGGACTACGAGATGGACGTCATCATCCAGATGGGGTTCCCGGGCTACTTCCTCGTCGTCGCCGACTTCATCATGTGGGCGAAGAACAACGGCATCGCGGTGGGCCCCGGCCGTGGTTCCGCGGCCGGTTCGATCGTCGCGTACGCCATGGGCATCACCGACCTCGACCCCATCCCGCACGGCCTGATCTTCGAGCGGTTCCTCAACCCCGAGCGCGTCTCCATGCCCGATGTCGACATCGACTTCGACGAGCGCCGGCGCGTCGAGGTGATCCGGTACGTGACGGAGAAGTACGGCGCCGACAAGGTCGCCATGATCGGCACCTACGGCAAGATCAAGGCCAAGAACGCCATCAAGGACTCCGCGCGCGTGCTGGGCTACCCGTACGCGATGGGCGACCGGCTCACCAAGGCGATGCCCGCCGACGTCCTCGGCAAGGGCATCGACCTCTCCGGCATCACCGACCCCAAGCACCCCCGCTACGGCGAGGCGGGCGAGATCCGCGGGATGTACGAGAATGAACCGGACGTCAAGAAGGTCATCGACACCGCCAAGGGCGTCGAGGGCCTGGTCCGGCAGATGGGCGTGCACGCGGCCGGCGTCATCATGTCCAGCGAGCCCATCGTCGACCACGCACCGGTGTGGGTCCGCCACACGGACGGCGTGACCATCACGCAGTGGGACTACCCGCAGTGCGAGTCGCTCGGCCTGCTGAAGATGGACTTCCTGGGCCTGCGCAACCTCACGATCATGGACGACGCCATCAAGATGGTGAAGTCCAACAAGGGCATCGACCTGGAGATGCTCGCCCTCCCGCTCGACGACCCCAAGACCTTCGAACTGCTCTGCCGCGGCGACACATTGGGCGTCTTCCAGTTCGACGGCGGCCCGATGCGCTCCCTGCTGCGCCAGATGCAGCCCGACAACTTCGAGGACATCTCCGCCGTCTCGGCCCTGTACCGCCCGGGTCCGATGGGCATGAACTCGCACATCAACTACGCGGAGCGCAAGAACGGCCGCCAGGAGATCACGCCGATCCACAAGGAGCTGGAGGAGCCCCTCGAGGAGGTCCTCGCGGTGACCTACGGCCTGATCGTGTACCAGGAGCAGGTGCAGAAGGCCGCGCAGATCGTCGCCGGGTACTCGCTCGGCGAGGCCGACATCCTGCGCCGCGTGATGGGCAAGAAGAAGCCCGACGAGCTGGCGAAGAACTTCGTCCTCTTCCAGAAGGGCGCCCAGGACAAGGGCTACAGCGACGAGGCGATCCAGGCCCTGTGGGACGTCCTGGTCCCCTTCGCCGGCTACGCGTTCAACAAGGCGCACTCCGCCGCGTACGGCCTGGTCTCGTACTGGACCGCCTACCTGAAGGCCAACTACCCGGCCGAGTACATGGCGGCGCTGCTCACCTCGGTCAAGGACGACAAGGACAAGTCCGCGATCTACCTCAACGAGTGCCGCCGCATGAAGATCAAGGTGCTCCCGCCGAACGTCAACGAGTCGGTGCACAACTTCGCCGCCCAGGGCGACGACGTGATCCTCTTCGGCCTGGAGGCCGTGCGCAACGTCGGCACGAACGTGGTCGACTCGATCATCAGGTCCCGCAAGGCGAAGGGGAAGTACGGCTCGTTCCCCGACTACCTGGACAAGGTCGAGGCCGCCGCCTGCAACAAGCGGACCACCGAATCCCTCATCAAGGCCGGGGCGTTCGACACCCTGGGCCACACCCGCAAGGGCCTCACCGCGCACTTCGAGCCGATGATCGACAACGTGGTGGCGGTCAAGCGCAAGGAGGCCGAGGGACAGTTCGACCTCTTCGGGGGGATGGGCGAGGAGGACACCAGCGAGCCCGGCTTCGGACTCGACGTGGAGTTCACCACCGACGAGTGGGAGAAGACGTATCTCCTCGCGCAGGAGCGGGAGATGCTCGGTCTCTACGTCTCCGACCACCCGCTCTTCGGCCTGGAGCACGTGCTCTCCGACAAGGCCGACGCGGGCATCGCCCAGCTCACCGGAGGTGAGCACTCGGACGGCGCGGTCGTCACCATCGGCGGCATCATCTCGGGCCTCCAGCGCAAGATGACCAAGCAGGGCAACGCCTGGGCGATCGCCACCGTCGAGGACCTCGCCGGCTCCATCGAGTGCATGTTCTTCCCGGCGACCTACCAGCTGGTGTCGACCCAACTCGTCGAGGACGCCATCGTGTTCGTCAAGGGCCGCCTCGACAAGCGCGAGGACGTGCCGCGCCTGGTCGCGATGGAGCTGATGGTCCCGGACCTGTCGAACGCGGGCACCAACGCGCCCGTGATCCTCACGATCCCGGCGACCAGGGTCACGCCGCCCATGGTCAGCAGGCTCGGGGAGATCCTCAGCCACCACCGGGGCGACAGCGAGGTCCGCATCAAGCTCCAGGGCCCGACCAAGACCACCGTCCTGCGCCTGGACCGGCACCGGGTCAAGCCGGACCCGGCCCTGTTCGGCGACCTGAAGGTGCTGCTCGGCCCGGCCTGCCTGGCCGGCTGAGAGAGGGACACGACCGAGGGGCGCATCCGTCGACGGATGCGCCCCTCGGTGTATGTCTGGATCTCAACAGCCTTGAAAACAGAGATCAGTTGTGGCCGAAGCGCTTCTCGCGGCTCTTGCGGGCCATGTCGCCCGGAGTCGCCTGGGATATGCGCTGCTCGGCCTGGTCCTGTGCCGATGTCGACCCGGACTGCTCCGCAGCGCGGTCGGGGGCCGAGGACTTCTGCTGATCGCGGTTGTTCTTCCTGTTCTTGGCCATGGTGATCTACCTCCTGAAGGGATCTCGGGGCCAGGATCGGGATCAGATTCACATAGGCTGATAGAGATCGCATTTCGGATAATTACGGTCTGTGACAGGGTTGGTAGAGGAGTCGAGTCCGCAAACGCCACGCCGAAGATCGAGTTCGGGCCGTTAACCCCTGTGCGGTCGGGCAGACTCGAAGGAAGCCCGAAGGAAACCGACCGGGAAGAGGGTGAGTCGCGTGGACCGCTGCATCGTCCTGGTGGACGCCGGGTATCTGCTGGGGGCGGCGGCCAGTCTCCTCGCCGGAGAGCCCTCGCGCTCCAGGATCACCGTCGATCACGCCGCCCTCATCCAGGGCCTGCGCGAGCGCGCCGAGTCCGACACCGAACGACCCCTGCTGCGCATCTACTGGTTCGACGGCGCCCCCGACCGCGTCCCCCAGCCCGAGCACCGCAGGCTGCGCGTGATGCCCCGCGTCACCGTCCGCCTCGGCGCCCTGACCCGCAGCGACGGCCGCTGGGCGCAAAAGGGCGTCGACGCCGCCATGCACGCCGAGCTGACCGAGCTGGCCCGCAACCGCGCCTGCTCCGACGTCGTGCTCGTCACCGGCGACGGCGATCTGCTGCCGGGCATGATGGCCGCCAAGGAGCACGGCGTCGCCGTACACCTGTGGGCCGTGCAGGCCGCCGACGGGGACTACAACCAGTCCGAGGACCTGGTCGCCGAGGCCGACGAGCGGCGGGTGCTGGACCGGACCTGGATCACCAAGGCCGTACGGGCGAAGGATCTCGGCGGGGTGTGCGCGCCGCCGCCCGTGCCGCGGCCGGAGATCGCCGCGATCCTGTCCGCACCGCTGCCCGAGTCCGCGCCGGCCGCGCGCGAGCGGCCGGCCGAGGAGAGCGAGCACACGACCGCGGAGGCCGGCTCGGAGAACGGCACGCAGGAGCGGGTGCCCGCGCCCAAGGGCGTGCCCACCCCCAAGGACCTGGCGAGCCTGAAGGCCCCCGGTGCCGCGGCTCCCGCGCAGCAGCCCGCCAGCGCCACCCTGCGCTGGTCCTCCGACAAGGGGTGGGTCGACCGCCCGGGCGGCGCCGCCGAGCCGCCCGAGGTCGCCTCCATGCCGACGCTGGCCCAGCTGACCACCGCCGAGCAGCGCTGGGCCGACCGCGAGGAGGACATCACCACGGTCGGCGGCGACCCCTACGAAGTGGGCCAGGTCTTCGCCCGCCGCTGGATGGGCCGCCTCGGCGACCACGGCACCCACCTGCAGAAACTGTCCGGGATGTACCCCCGCGTCCCGCACCGCATCGACGGCGAACTGCTGCGCTACGCCGCCCGGTTCGGCCTTCTCGCGCACAAGGACGACCAGATCGACGAGCACGACCGGTACGCGATCCGGGCCGGGTTCTGGCGCGAGATCGACGTACGGACGGCGGCCGAGCACGCCCCCGCGGGGGATTGACGCTCTTTACCGGGGTATTTGCGGTTCTCGACCGACCCGCGAGCGGGCAGGGGCTCCGGACCCCGTAGGCTCGTCCCTTGTGAGTACGCGCGCGGGACAGGCATGTCGACACGGTGACGATGTCGTGTGCGCGGTGCGCGGGCTCAGCAAGACCTATCCGCCGGTACGCGGCCGGCGCGGCGCGCCCGGCACCCCCGAGGTGCGGGCCACCGACGACGTCACCCTCGATATCCGCCGCGGCGAGATCTTCGGACTGCTCGGGCCGAACGGCGCCGGCAAGTCCACCCTCGTACGCCAGCTGACCGGGCTCATGCGGCCCGACGCCGGCAGCGTCGAAATCCTCGGCCACGACATCGTGCGCCACCCCGAGCGGGCCGCGCGGATCCTCGCCTACCTCGGCCAGGAGTCCACCGCCCTCGACGAACTCACCGTGTCGCTCGCCGCCGAGACCACCGCCCGGCTGCGCGGCCTCGACCTGCGCGAAGCGCGCGCCGAGCGGGACGCCGTACTCGACGAACTGGGGCTCACGGCCATCGCCGGGCGGCCGCTGAAGAAGCTGTCCGGTGGGCAGCGGCGGCTGGCGTGTGTGGCCGCCGCGCTGGTCGGGGAGCGGCCGCTGCTGGTGCTGGACGAGCCGACCACGGGGATGGACCCGGTGGCGCGCAGGGCCGTGTGGTCCGCCGTCGACCGGCGCCGGGCCGAGCGCGGGTCCACCGTGCTGCTCGTCACCCACAACGTCATCGAGGCCGAGACCGTCCTCGACCGGGTCGCCGTCCTCGACCAGGGCAAGGTCATCGCCTGCGACACCCCCGCCGGGCTCAAGGAACAGGTCGCGGGCGAGGTGCGGGTCGAGCTGGTGTGGCGGGAGAAGCCCCCGCTGGACGTCCCGGAGGTCGCCGCGCTGCGGGACCGCGCCGTCGAGTCGGGCCGCCGCTGGACGCTCCGGCTGGCGCCCGAGGAGGCCCGGGTCGCGGTCGCCACGGTGACCGGCGGGGCCGCGTTCGCCGCCCTGGACGACTTCACCCTGGCCACGCCCAGCCTGGAGGACGTGTATCTGGCACTGGGCGGCAACGCGAAGGGGCTGGTGAAGGCATGAGTGCACGAGCCGTCGTATCCGTATGGGACAGGGCGAATGTCGTTGTATCCGTAGGGGACAGGACGACTTCCGGCGTCGAGAGGAGCAGCGCGACGTGAGTGTCGTATCCGCCGATGTTCTGCCGAGCGGTCCCCTGGCCGTGCCGGAGGCCACCGCCTCGGGCGCGGCCGAGCTGGGGCCGAAGGCCAGGCTGTGGCCGTCCATGGCCGCCGTGTACCGGGCACAGCTGTCCCGGGCGCGGGTCGCGCGGATCCCGCTGCTGTTCGTGGCGACCTTCCAGTCGGTCGGCATCCTGATCATGATGCGCGGGGTCGTCGACGGCGGCAGCCACGACGCCCAGTTCGTGGTCGCCGGCTCGTCCGTGCTCGTCGTCGCCTACGTCGGGCTCAACCTCCTCGCCCAGTACTTCGGGCAGCTGCGCGGCAGCGGCGGGCTCGACCACTACGCCACCCTGCCGGTGCCGCCCGCGGCCGTGGTGCTCGGCGCGGCGGGGGCGTACGCCTCCTTCACCGTGCCCGGGACCGCGCTCACCGCCGTCTTCGGGTGCGTGCTGTTCGGGCTGCCGATGGGGAACATCTGGATCCTGGCGGCGGTGATCCCGCTCGCCGGGGCCGCGCTCGCCGGGCTCGGGGCGGCCCTGGGGCTGCTCGCGCCTCGGCCCGAACTCGCCACGCTGCTCGGGCAGTTGGGGATGTCCGCCGCCCTGTTGCTGGGTGTGCTGCCCGCTGACCGGATGCCCGAGGCGGTGCGGTTCCTGCGGGATCTGGTGCCCTCGACGTACGGCGTGGAGGCGTTCGCGCAGACGTTCGGGGCGCATCCGGACTGGGCGCTCGTCCTCGGTGACCTCGCCGTATGCGCCGGGGTCGGGGTCGTTTCGCTGGCCGTGGCGACCTGGGCGTACCGTCGGGCCGCCGTCCGGTGACGCGCCGCACAGCCGGGCCTGGCACGATGGCATCGTGACCGCACCGCTGACTCCGCCTCCGCCGCCGCGTGACCAGTCCTCGCACGAGCCGTGGCAGCCGCCGGGTGACTCCGGCAACCCGGGTGACCCCGGCAACCCGGGTGACCCGGGTGCCGGACATCCCGCGCACGGCCCGCAGGACTCGTCCGCCGGCCAGTCCGATCAGGACGGGCCCGGCTGGAAGGCCGAAGTGATCGAGGCCGTCGTCGTCACCGTCACCTCGGCGGTCGGTGGGGTGCTCCTCGGGGTGCTGTGGTGGTGGCTGGCGCCGCATGTGCCGCTGGTCGGGGACGTCGTCGACAAGAGCTGGGTCGTCTACCTCAAGGATTCCGAGGGGGAGCAGGCCGTGGGGGTGGACGGAACGTTCACTCTCCTCGCCGTCGCCTTCGGGGTCGTCAGCGCGCTCGTCGTGTTTCTGCTGCGGCGGCGTGGGGGAGTGCCGCTCGTCGCCGCACTGGCTGTGGGTGGGTTGCTCGCGTCGTTCATCGCGTGGCGGCTGGGGGTGTGGTTCGGGCCCACGAAGGACGTGCTCGCGCATGCCAAGGCTGTGGGTAAGGGGGTTACGTTCTCCGCGCCGCTGAAGATGGGGGCGAAGGGGGCGTTGCTGGCTTGGCCGGTGGCTGCGCTCGTCGTTCATCTGGGGCTTACGGCGTTGTTCGGGCCTCGGGATCCTGAGCCGGTGTATCTGCAGCAGGGGCCTGTTCCCAAGGATGGGTACGGGGCTCCGACGGCCTAAGGGCTGTGGTGGGTGCGGCGAGGCTTTTTTCGCCCCCGCCGCCCCTACCCGTCCCGTCCCTGGGGGCTGCCGCCCCCAGACCCCCGCTTTCGGCCTGAACGGCCTCGTCCTCACACGCCGGACGGGCTGAGAAGCGCCGCCGGTGCTAGAAGTTCAGGTGGTCACGCCGGCCTGCGGCCGTGGTTGGCGTGGTGTTTTCGGGTGCGCCACTTTCGTTTCCGCGTTTTCTTCGACATGTCCTCTGTGCTTAACCGAGGACAGGGGTCGCGTCGAGGGGTCACGCACGGCCGATGGGCGCCAGTACCGCCTGCGTGAGGCTGGTGAGGTCCTTGGGGGAGAGTTCCACCTCCAGGCCGCGGCGGCCGGCCGAGACGCAGATCGTGGCGTGGGTGGTGGCGGAGTCGTCCAGGACCGTGAGGAGTTTTTTGCGCTGGCCCAGGGGGGAGATGCCGCCGCGGACGTAGCCGGTGGTGCGTTCGGCGAGGGCCGGGTCGGCCATCGTGGCGCGTTTGCCGCCCACCGCCGACGCCAGGGCCTTCAGGTCCAGCTGGCCCGCCACCGGGACCACGGCGACCGTGAGGGTGCCGTCGACGTCCGCCACCAGGGTCTTGAAGACCCGGTCGGGGGAGACGCCCATCGCCTCGGCCGCCTCCTCGCCGTAGGAGGGGTGGGCGGGGTCGTGGTCGTAGGCGTGGAGTTCGTACGGCACCCCCGCGGTCGTCAGGGCGACCGTCGCCGGGGTGCCACCCGACTGCTGCTGTTTCTGCTTCTTGGCCATCAGGGGACTCCCGCGTCAGTTCAGGCTTGTCGGGCCTCGGGTCAGGTCCGCTGCCGGTAGGGACGGCAGATTACGGATGATGGCCGTCTCGGAGCGAAGGAGTTTCAGTTCGTCGCGCAGGCGGGAGGCGGTGTCGGGGGCCTGGAGGAGGCGTTGTTTGGTCGCCGTGTCGAGCATCATCGCCGCTGCGACGAGGTAGGAGACGACAGCCGGTTCGTCCGGGAGTTCGGCCTCGCCCGTCGACAGGGTGCGTTCGCGGGCGCCCGCCAGGCGCTTCTGGTACTGACGGAACGCGCGTAGCACGCCTTCAGCGAGAGCACCTGCTTCGTCGCCCTTCTCCTCGGACAGCTCCTCCAGCTCGGCCGTGAGGAACGGGCCCGAGGCGTCGACGGAGAGCAGCCGCATCCGGGTCGTGCCCGTCGCCAGCACCTCGAAGCTGCCGTCGGCACGCTCCCGGATCGTGGCCGCGTCGGCGACGCAGCCCACCGAGTGGAAGGACTTGAGCGGGTCGGGGCCGAAGCCGGCCGCGGGCCCGCGTTCGGGCACGGCCGTCTGGTCGGGCATGCCCGGGGCGGTGGACGCCACCTCGTGGCCGTCGCGGATGGCCACGACGGCGAATCGGCGCGATTCCTCCTCAGGGGTCTTGAGCAGATCGCGCATCATGGCGCGATAGCGCTCCTCGAAAATGTTCAGAGGAAGCACGAGCCCCGGGAACAGAACGGAGTTCAGGGGGAAGAGCGGCAGCCGGACGGTGGTCACGGCGCAAAAGCCTAATGGTCGCCGGAGCGCGCACGACCGCCGTGCTCACTCCGTGGATACCCGGGGGCGTCCTCGAACGCCCACGGCTGGGTCGGAATCGCCTGCAGAGCGGGCGGAATCGGGCCTCCGAGGGGGATGTCCGAAGCCACCGCGATCCGTACGCCGTCCCGGACTTCGAGGAACTGGCCCAGCGGGTCGTCCGAGAGCCGGTCCCAGGGGAACGACGTGGCGTACGGGCCTATGAGGCGGAGCTGGTCCAGCGCGTCCGTCCAGCGTTCGAGCCGGATCAGGACGTAGGCGAGGAGGTTGCGGACCTCGGCGGGCCACGGGTCGGCCGCCGCGTACGTGGCCGAGAGCGCGATGGCGAGGTCGGCCGCCGCGTCCAGGCGGGCGCGCGGGACCGTGGGAGCGCAGCCGTCCGTCAGGCACGCGAAGGCCGCGCGGACCGGGAGGGCCTGGACGAGCGAGCCCGGCAGGGCGTCCTGCGCGGCCGGTTCGGCGAAGTCGAGGCACTCGCGGTGGGAGCAGCGGGCGGTGTGGGGTGTGTCGCCCCACTGTGCGCAGCAGGCCGCCGAGAGGTACTGGAGGGCGGCCACATGGCAGCCGTAGTGGTGCGGGGAGCGGCGGACCGCCTCGCCCCACAGGCGTTCGAACTCGGTGTGCCCGGCGTGCGTGCCCCGCGCGTGGTCCAGGGCGATCCGCCACGGCACCGGGTCGCGCGGCTCGGCCCCGGCCGCGGCCGTGATCAGCGGGCTCAGTTCGCGCAGCAGCTCGGCGCGGGCCGGCGACTCCCAGCAGCGGTCCACCGCGAGCTGCGCCTCGACCAGCAGGGCGTCCGGGTCGTGCGGGGCGGCGGCGCGCCAGTCCGCGAGCCACTCGGGGCGGGAGCGGGCGAACGCGGCGAGCCGGCGCGTGTAGCGGTCGCGGTCCTCCCAGCCGGCGGCGGCACGGGTCGCGGCCAGCAGCCCGGCCGCCGGGCCGTACTCGCCGCGGCCCGCCCCGACCAACGCGGGGCCGAGCCGGTCGTCGGGCGCGTCGAGGAGGACCTCGTCGTCGGCCGGCAGTCCGGCGGCGAGCCGCGAGGTGTTCCTTGCCATCCGGGCGGTGCGGATGAACGCGCGCAGCAGAGCCATGGTGTCGACCATTGAAAGTCCGCGGATCCGGAGTGCGCCAGACCGATTGGCCACCCCGCTGAAAGTTGTACGCACTACGGTCAAGGGCAGGCAAAAGGTGACTGTTGCTCAACTGTTCGAGCGCTGTGCGCGCGGGCTCGGGAGGGCCGCCTAGCCGCGTCTGAGCAGCCGTGTGGCGCCCGCGGCGACCGTCGTGGCCAGGATCCACCCCACCAGGATCAGCGCCACCGACAGCCACTGCCAGCCGCCGTGCAGCTGCCACTGGCCCGCCTGCCCCAGGTCGATCACCGGCAGCAGCAGGTCCAGCGCGAACAGCGCGGGGCTCCACGGCGGATGCCCGTTCGCGTTCACCGGCGCGTGGTCGGCGTGCGCGAAGGCCAGCGAACTCGCCGCCCACAGCACCGCCATCCACACGGCGGCCCGGCCCGGCCGGTACCCGTAGGCGACCGTCCAGTCCTGCACGACCCCCCACACCTTGGCCGCGACCGGCAGACTCTCCCGGCGCCTGCGCTGCTTGGCGAGCAGCACCTCGCGCGCGTCCTCGTCCTCCCCGGCGTTCCGCAGCACGGTCGCGAGGCGCTCGTACGGCTCCGGGTTGTACTCCGGGGTCGCCGCCGCCACCCAGTCGAGGCGGGCGTCCAGCGGGAACGGGCCCTGCGGTACGAGGTTCTCGTACGCGAAGCCGCCCGTGTGCAGGTTGCCCGGGCCCGGCCAACTGCTCGCCCGGTCGATGAGGTTGACGATCCGCGCCCCCGACAGCACCACCTTGCCGCGCTGCGGCCGCTCCCCGAGGAAGCGCAGTTCGGGCGTCTGGATGCGGAGCAGGGACAGCTCCTGGTCGTCCGTGAAGGTGAACCGGGCCCGCTCCAGGTCCACCGCGTCCCCGAACCGCCCGTCGTCCAGCCGCACCCCGCCCTGGCACGCGAAACGCTGAATGCGGGTCCCGCGCGCGGGAGTTGTTCCGCTCAGCCAGGGACCGCCGACACCGGCCGGGGTCAGGTACAGGGTGCGGCCCACGGTCAACTGGGGCGCGTTCAGGGCGAGTCGGGTGTACGGGTTGGCCAGCCGGGCGCCGCGCAGGCTCAGCGAGACACCCACCTTGGCGCTGCGCAGGCTCAACTCACCGTGCGATTCGAGGAGTTCGGCCTGCAGATCCTGTCCTACGGTCATGCCGTCGGCGGCGATCGAACGCCCGCTGCGGTCCCGGTAGACGATCGCCTGGTTCAGCAGCAGATCGGTGCCGATGTGCGCGTCGGTCAGCCGTACCCCGTTGTGGAAGCGGCAGCGCGGCAGATGCAGGTCACCCTCCGTGTGCACCCGGGCCGCCTCCAGGCGCGGCACCGAGCAGTCCACCAGCCGCAGGGTCTGGAAGCGCGCCTCCGGGAGCAGCACCTCGCGCTCGAAACGGCAGCCCTTCAGCTCGACGTACGGCGCGACCGTGCCGCCCGCGAGGTCCAGGACGCCGCTGATCTGCACTCCGGTGAGCTTCAGTGAGGCCACGCGGCCCGACAGCGGGGGCGGGCCGTCCAGGAGCAGCCAGCACACGATGCGGGCCCGTACGGTCCGCTCCGGGCCCCACGGGTGCCCGCCGTGCGGATCGTCGACGACCGTGTCGCCGCTGCTCAGGTCGTACACGCTGCCATTGCGGAAGGCCTGCCACATGCCGGCCTCGGCGGCGGTCAGATCGTCCGGCAGATCCCCCGCGCGGATGCCGGCACCCTCGGTCACTGCTCTTCCATCCCTCTCAACTACTCACGGGTATCGCACAGCTGTTCATGCCCGCTCCGTGACGCCCGGAACACTAGACGTGAAGGGGATCTTCCGGGTTCCGGCCACGTTCTGTATCAGCCATTGATATGCGTGAGCAGCCCTCGTTTGCCGTCTGAGAGAATTGGAGCGTGATCTCCCGAATCGATCTGCGCGGCGACGCCCTCCCCGAGGGACCCGCCCTGCGCGACCTGCTGCCCCGAGCCGACTTCGACGTCTCGGCCGCCCTGGAGAAGGTGCGTCCGATCTGCGAGGCCGTGCATCATCGGGGCGACGCGGCGCTGATCGACTTCGCCGAGAAGTTCGACGGCGTACGCCTGGAGCAGGTACGGGTCCCGGTCCAGGCCCTCGGTGACGCGCTGGAGCGGCTCGACCCGGAGGTCCGCGCGGCCCTGGAGGAGTCCATCCGGCGCGCCCGGCTCGTCCACCGCGAGCAGCGCCGTACGACCCACACCACCGAGGTCGTGCCCGGCGGCACGGTCACCGAGAAGTGGGTGCCGGTGGACCGGGTGGGGCTGTACGCCCCGGGTGGCCGGTCCGTGTACCCGTCGTCCGTGATCATGAACGTGGTGCCCGCCCAAGAGGCCGGGGTCCAGTCCGTCGCGCTCGCCTCGCCGCCGCAGGTCGAGTTCGACGGGCTCCCGCACCCGACGATCCTCGCCGCCTGCGCCCTGCTCGGCGTCGACGAGGTCTATGCCGTCGGCGGTGCCCAGGCCGTCGCGATGTTCGCCCACGGCACCGAGTCCTGCCCGCCCGCGAACATGGTCACCGGGCCCGGCAACATCTGGGTCGCCGCCGCCAAGCGCTACTTCACCGGCAAGATCGGCATCGACACCGAGGCCGGGCCCACCGAGATCGCGGTCCTCGCCGACGACACCGCCGACCCGGTGCACGTCGCCGCCGACCTGATCAGCCAGGCCGAGCACGACCCGCTCGCCGCCGCCGTCCTGGTCACGGACTCCGTGGCTCTCGCGGACGCGGTCGAGAAGGAACTCGAACCGCAGGTCGCGGCCACCAAGCACATCGAGGACCGGATCGCCCCGGCGCTGGCCGGCCGGCAGTCCGCGATCGTCCTGGTCGACGGCGTCGACGAGGGCCTGCGGGTCGTCGACGCGTACGGCGCCGAGCACCTGGAGATCCAGACCGCCGACGCCGCCGCGGTCGCCGACCGGGTGCGGAACGCGGGTGCGATCTTCGTCGGACCCTGGGCGCCCGTCTCGCTGGGCGACTACGCGGCCGGCTCCAACCACGTGCTGCCGACCGGGGGTTGCGCCTGCCACTCCTCCGGGCTCTCCGTGCAGTCCTTCCTGCGCGGCATCCACATCGTCGACTACACGAAGGACGCGCTGGCGGACGTGGCGCATCACGTGGTCACGCTGGCGGAGGCGGAGGACCTGCCCGCGCACGGCGCGGCGGTCAAGGCCAGGTTCGGCTGGAAGGTGCCCGGCAAGTGAGCTTCGGAATCGACGACCTTCCCGTACGGGACGAGCTGCGCGGCAAGTCCCCTTACGGCGCGCCCCAGTTGGACGTCCCCGTACGGCTGAACACCAACGAGAACCCCTACCCGCTGCCCGAGGCACTGGTCGAGCGGATCGCCGAGCGGGTCCGTGACGCCGCCCGCGACCTCAACCGCTACCCCGACCGGGACGCGGTCGAACTGCGCACCGAGCTGGCCAACTACCTGACCAAGACCGGGAGTCACCGGGTCGGCGTCGAGAACGTGTGGGCGGCCAACGGCTCCAACGAGGTCATCCAGCAGCTGCTGCAGACCTTCGGCGGGCCCGGCCGTACCGCGATCGGCTTCGAGCCGTCGTACTCGATGCACGCGCTCATCGCGCGCGGCACGGGGACGGGCTGGATCTCCGGGCCGCGCAACGAGGACTTCTCGATCGATCTCGCCGCCGCCGAACGCTGGATCGCGGAGAACCGGCCCGACGTCGTGTTCGTCACGACCCCCAACAACCCCACGGGCAACGCCGTTCCGCCCGAGACGGTCCTCGCGCTGTACGAGGCGGCCCAGGCGGCCAAGCCGTCGATGGTGATCGTCGACGAGGCGTACATCGAGTTCAGCCACGGCGACTCGCTGCTGCCGCTGCTCGAAGGTCGGCCGAATCTCGTCGTCTCGCGCACGATGTCGAAGGCGTTCGGGGCGGCCGGGCTCCGCCTCGGCTATCTCGCCGCGCACCCGGCGGTCGTCGACGCCGTCCAACTCGTACGGCTGCCCTACCACTTGTCGGCCGTCACCCAGGCGACCGCGCTGGCCGCGCTGGAGCACACCGACACGCTGCTCGGGTACGTGGAGCAGCTGAAGGATGAACGGGACCGGCTGGTACGGGAGTTGCGTGCCCTCGGCTGCGAAGTCGTCGAGTCCGACGCGAACTTCGTGCAGTTCGGGCGGTTCGCGGACTCGCACACCGCCTGGCAGACAATCCTCGACCGGGGCGTCCTGGTCCGGGACAACGGCATCCCGGGGTGGCTGCGGGTCTCCGCCGGAACCCCCGAAGAGAACGACGCGTTCCTCGACGCGGTCCGTGAGTTGATGAAGGAGCAGAGCACATGAACCGCGTAGGACGGGTGGAGCGGGCGACCAAGGAGACGTCGGTCCTCGTCGAGATCGATCTCGACGGGCACGGCAAGGTCGACGTGTCGACCGGGGTCGGTTTCTACGACCACATGCTCGACCAGCTCGGCCGGCACGGTCTGTTCGACCTCACCGTGAAGACCGAGGGCGATCTGCACATCGACTCCCACCACACCATCGAGGACACCGCCCTCGCGCTCGGCGCCGCCTTCAAGCAGGCGCTCGGCGACAAGGTCGGGATCTACCGCTTCGGCAACTGCACGGTCCCGCTGGACGAGTCCCTCGCCCAGGTCACCGTCGACCTGTCCGGCCGCCCCTACCTCGTGCACACCGAGCCCGAGAACATGGCGCCGATGATCGGCGAGTACGACACCACGATGACCCGGCACATCCTGGAGTCCTTCGTCGCCCAGGCCCAGATCGCCCTGCACGTGCACGTGCCCTACGGGCGCAACGCACACCACATCGTGGAGTGCCAGTTCAAGGCGCTCGCCCGCGCGCTGCGCTACGCCTCCGAGCGCGACCCGCGCGCGGCCGGCATCCTCCCCTCCACGAAGGGCGCGCTGTGACCGGCCTCTCCAGCCTTCTGATCGTCGTCGGACTCTTCCTCCTCGGCGGGGTCTACTCGTTCGTCAAGCAGAAGATGCCGGCGAGCCTCATCGTGCTGGTCTCCATCGGCGCGGCGATGTGTCTGGTCGCGGGGGTCATGCGGTTGGCGGTGTGGAGTTGAGCCCGGCGAAGAAGGTCGTCGTCTTCGACTACGGCTTCGGGAACGTCCGCTCCGCCGAGCGGGCCCTCGCGCGCGCGGGTGCCGAGGTCGAGATAACGCGTGACTACGACAAGGCCATGAACGCGGACGGCCTCCTGGTGCCCGGCGTCGGCGCCTTCGCCGCCTGCATGCAGGGCCTGAAGGAGGCGCGCGGCGACTGGATCGTCGGACGCCGGCTGGCCGGCGGGCGCCCCGTGATGGGCATCTGCGTCGGCATGCAGATCCTCTTCGCGCGCGGCATCGAGCACGGCGTCGAGACCGAGGGCCTGGACGAGTGGCCCGGCTCCGTCGAACCCCTCCAGGCCGAGATCGTGCCCCACATGGGCTGGAACACCGTCGACACCCCGGCGGGCTCCCAGCTCTTCGCGGGCCTCGACGCGGACGCGCGCTTCTACTTCGTGCACTCCTACGCCGTCCACGACTGGACCCTCGAGGTCGTGAACCCGGCGATGCGCGCCCCCCTGGTGACCTGGTCGACGCACGGCAAGCCCTTCGTGGCCGCCGTGGAGAACGGCGCCCTGTGGGCCACGCAGTTCCACCCCGAGAAGTCCGGCGACGCCGGAGCGCAGCTGCTGAACAACTGGATCGGAACCCTCTGATGCCTTCGAAGCTCGAACTCCTCCCCGCCGTCGACGTCCGCGACGGCCAGGCCGTCCGCCTCGTCCACGGCGAGTCCGGGACCGAGACCTCCTACGGCTCCCCCCTGGAGGCCGCCCTCGCCTGGCAGAGCTCCGGCGCCGAGTGGCTGCACCTCGTCGACCTGGACGCCGCGTTCGGCACCGGCGACAACCGCAAGCTCATCGCCGAGGTCGCCGGCGCCATGGACATCAAGGTCGAGCTGTCCGGCGGCATCCGCGACGACGACACCCTCGCCGCCGCCCTGGCCACCGGCTGCACCCGGGTGAACCTCGGCACCGCCGCGCTGGAGACCCCCGAGTGGGTCGCCAAGGTCATCGCCGAGCACGGCGACAAGATCGCGGTCGGCCTCGACGTACGCGGCACGACCCTGCGCGGGCGCGGCTGGACCCGCGACGGCGGCGACCTCTACGAGACGCTGGACCGCCTCAACTCCGAGGGCTGCGCCCGGTACGTGGTCACCGACATCGCCAAGGACGGCACCCTCCAGGGCCCCAACCTGGAGCTGCTGCGCAACGTCTGCGCGGCGACCGACCGCCCGGTCGTGGCCTCCGGCGGGGTGTCCTCCCTGGACGACCTCCGCGCCATCTCCGAGCTGGTCCCGCTCGGTGTCGAGGGCTCCATCGTCGGGAAGGCCCTGTACGCGAAGGCGTTCACCCTGGAAGAGGCCTTGGAGGCGGTGGCCCGGTGACCGAGCTACGACGCGTGTCGACCGGCGCCCCCTGGGAGGACGCCTTCGGCTACTCCCGCGCGGTGGAGCTGCCCAACGGCCTGGTGCTGGTCTCCGGGTGCACGTCGATAGTGGACGGCGAGATCGCGGGCGGCGGTCCCTACGAGCAGACGGTCAACGCGTTCAACGTCGCGTTCGCCGCGCTGGACCAACTGGGCCTGGGGCGCGCCGATGTGGTGCGCACCCGTATGTACATCACCCACGCCCGGGATGTGGAGGACGTGGGCCGCGCACACAAGGAGCTGTTCGACGCGATCCGCCCCGCCGCCTCGATGATCATCGTGTCCGGCTTCGTCGACCCGAGCCTGGTCGTCGAGGTCGAGGTGGAGGCGTACCGCTCCGGGGACGAAGGCGAGGGGTCCGCATGACCCTGGCCGTACGAGTGATCCCCTGCCTGGACGTGGACAACGGCCGGGTCGTCAAGGGCGTCAACTTCCAGAACCTGCGCGACGCGGGCGACCCCGTCGAGATGGCCAAGGTCTACGACGCCGAGGGCGCCGACGAGTTGACCTTCCTGGACATCACCGCGTCCTCCGGCAACCGCGAGACGACGTACGACGTGGTCCGCCGCACCGCCGAGCAGGTCTTCATCCCGCTCACGGTCGGCGGCGGCGTCCGCACGGCCGATGACGTGGACAAGCTGCTGCGGGCGGGCGCGGACAAGGTCGGCGTCAACACGGCGGCGATCACCCGGCCCGAGCTGATCCGGGAGATCGCGGAGCGGTTCGGGCGGCAGGTGCTGGTGCTGTCGGTGGACGCGCGCCGGACCCCCGAGGGCTCCTTCGAGGTCACCACCCACGGCGGCCGCACGGGCACCGGCATCGACGCGGTCGAATGGGCGCACCGGGCGGCCGAGTTGGGGGCGGGGGAGATCCTGCTCAACTCGATGGACGCGGACGGCACGAAGGACGGCTACGACCTGGAGATGATCGCGGCGGTCCGCAAGCACGTGACCGTCCCGGTGATCGCTTCAGGGGGCGCGGGCAGGCTCGCGGACTTCCCGCCCGCGGTGGCGGCGGGCGCGGACGCCGTGCTGGCGGCCTCGGTCTTCCACTTCGGCGACCTGCGGATCGGGGAAGTGAAGCAGGCGCTGAAGGAGGCCGGTCACCCCGTCCGGTGACTCCTTAGAGGTGCTGTAAGCCCCGGCTGCCTGGCGGCCGGGGCTTACTTCTGCGCGGCCGGGGCTTACTTCTGCCGAGATGCGAAAGGAAAGTTGCGCAACTTTCCTTTCGCATCTACGGTGAGAGGCATGAGCTCGAATGAGACCCGTGCCATCACCGACCTGGGGACGCTCAAGGCGTTCGCGCACCCGCTGCGCGTCAAGCTGTACCGGGCGCTGTACGTGGCCCGTGCCGCGACCGCGTCGCAGCTGGCCGACCAGGTCGGCGAGGCCGTGTCGCTGGTCAGTTACCACCTGCGCAAGCTCGCCGAGCACGGCCTCATCGAAGAGGCCGAGCCGCAGGGGGAGGACGGCCGGGAGCGCTGGTGGCGGCCGGCCTCGGAGAGCCTGACCGTGCGCCACGAGGACGTCAAGGACGCGCCCGAGAAGCTCGCCGCGCAGGGCGCCCTCACCCGGATCCTGCTGGATCAGCGCGTCGACCTCTACCGGCGCCACCTCGACGAGTCCGACTCCTGGAACGACGAGTGGCACTCGGCGAGCTTCGAGAGCGAGTACCTCCCGCGCCTGAACGCGTCCGAACTCGCGGAACTCCAGGTCGAGTTGGACACCCTGATCCACAAGTACCAGGCCAGGGGGAGAGCCGCCGAGGCGGCGGGCGACACCCAGGGCCGCGAGAACGTCGCCGTCCACGTGTACGGCTTCCCCTTCCGCGTCTGAGCCCCGGAGAGGACGAACTCCCATGACCAGCACGCTCATAGCCCCCGGCACGGCCATCGGAAAACCCGCCCACCGCGACCCCAACGTCCTGCGCTGGCTCGCCGCCTACGCGTCCTCGATGGTCGGCGACAGCGTGTACTACATCGCCCTGTCCTGGGCTGCGGTGCAGCAGGGCTCCCCCGCGCAGGCCGGTGCCGTGATGGCGGTGAGTGCCGTGCCGCGCGCCCTGCTGATGCTGGGCGGGGGAGTGATCGCCGACCGGTTCGGGCCGCGCAGGGTCGTCATCGGCAGTGACCTGGTGCGCTGCGCGGCGGGGCTGTCGGTGGCCGCGCTGCTCTTCCTGACCAGCCCGGGGCTGTGGCCGCTGGCGTTGCTCGCGGTGGTGTTCGGGACGGTCGACGCCGTGTTCATGCCGGCCGTGGGCGCCCTCCCCGCGCGCGTGACGACCCGGGACCAACTCGCGCGCGTGCAGGGCATGCGGGGACTCGCGATCCGCTTCGCCAACGTCGTCGGCGGCCCGCTCGGCGGCCTCGCCGTCGCGCTCGGCGGCGCGGCGGCGGCGTTCGGCCTCGCCGGGCTCCTGATCGCGGTGTCGGTGCCGCTGCTGATCTCGGTGCGGATGCGGGAGCCGGCCGTCGACGACAAGGCCGAGTTGGGTGCCAGCGGCGTCGATGCGGGTGACGCGGGTAAGGGCGCGGGCGGTCGTGGCGCGGCGCCCGGCGCGGCTGTGCTGGGTGCCCTCGACTCCGAAGCGAGCGGCGCCACCGAGACCGCCGCCGACAAGGCCCCCGCCCGCGCGACCACCCCCCTGGGAGACCTCCAAGCAGGCCTCCGCTACATCCGCGCCCACCGGGTCCTCGCCCCCCTGATGCTGGCCATCGCCCTCGGCGACCTCGGCTTCGTGGGCCCGCTCAACGTGGGACTGACCCTGCTCGCCGACGAACGCGGCTGGGGCGCCTCCGGCATGGGATGGGTGCTCTCCGGCTTCGGTGTCGGCGCCGGTGCCGCGGCCCTGCTGCTGACCGTGCGGGGGCGGCTGCCGCACGCCGGGCATGTCGCCGGGTGGGCGATCCTCGCCGGGTCCGTCGCGATCGGCGCCCTGGCCTTCGTCCCCGGGGTCCTCGCGGCCGTCGGTGTCGCCCTGCTCGTGGGGCTGCTGGCCGGGCTCAGCGGGGCCCTGTGCGGCGCCCTGCTGCAGACCCAGGCCGACCCCGCCTACCTCGGCCGGGTCACCGCCGTCTCCAGCCTGGTCAGCCTCGGCTTCGCCCCGCTCAGCATGCCGCTGTCGGCCGCCGCGATCGGGGCGTGGGGCACCGGCCCGGTGTTCGTCGGCAGCGCGGCGGTCTGCGGGCTGGGCGGGGTCGTGGCACTGTGCGTGCGGGACCTGCGGCGCGCCGAACTCCCCGGCTGACCCGCCCAGTCGACGACGGGCCCGCCCTGCGGGTGAGGGTCAGATCCCCAGCTGCTTGGTCGCCTGGACCTTGGCGATCGCGTTCTCGTCGCCGTCCAGCTCGACCTTGGCCACGCTCTGCCGGCCGTGGGC
The DNA here is from genome assembly GCF_036187565.1 of Streptomyces sp. NBC_00252. Classification (NCBI taxonomy): domain Bacteria; kingdom Bacillati; phylum Actinomycetota; class Actinomycetes; order Kitasatosporales; family Streptomycetaceae; genus Streptomyces; species Streptomyces sp. NBC_00252. The sequence continues at coordinate 7,379,122 of NZ_CP108087.1, forward strand.
GAACATCAGCAGCTCCGAGGGCTCGCCGGTCACCGTCACGACCGGCGCCCCCTTGTGGGCGACCGCGGTCTGGCCGTCCGGGCGGCGCAGCACCAGCCCGGTCGGCGCGGTACGGCCCATCAGCCGGGCCATGCGCTCCAGGCGCGACCACAGCGCGTCCTGGAACACCGGGTCCAGCTCGCGCGGGGTCCACCCCTCCTGAGCCCGTCGTACGTCCTCCGTGTGGACGTAGAACTCGACCGTGTTGGACGCCTCGTCGAGCTGCTTCAGCTGGAACGGCGAGAAACGCGGCGGGCCCGTACGGATCAGCTGGATCAGCTCCTCGTACGGCTTCGCCGTGAACTCCGTCATCACCCGCTCGAGCCGCGGCGCGAGCTGCTTGATCATGATGCCGCCCGCGGCATCGGCACGGCGCTCGCGCACCACCACGTGCGCGGCGAGGTCACGGGTCTGCCACCCCTCGCAGAGGGTCGGGGCGTCGGGGCCCGCGGTCTCCAGGAGATCGGCGAGCAGAAGTCGTTCACGCTTCGCGAAGGTCGACATACCGTCAGCCTACGACCGCGTGGAGGGTCCGCACAGTGGACGCCCGGCCGTGACTGTCAGTCGGGCGCGGCACAATGGCACCCATGACCAGCATGTCCCCTCCCAGCAGCCTCGACCCCGAGATCGCCGCCCGCCTCAAGCGCGGCGCCGACGGGCTCGTCCCCGCGATCGCCCAGCAGTACGACACCGGTGAGGTGCTCATGCTCGGCTGGATGGACGACGAGGCACTGCACCGCACCCTCACGACGGGCCGCTGCACGTACTGGTCCCGCAGCCGCCAGGAGTACTGGGTGAAGGGCGACACCTCGGGCCACGTCCAGCACGTCAGGTCGGTCGCGCTGGACTGCGACGGCGACACGGTCCTCGTGAAGGTCGACCAGGTCGGCGCCGCCTGCCACACCGGTGACCGCACCTGCTTCGACGCCGACGTGCTCCTCAAGGACGCTCTCCCCACGGACGGCGGCGTCTCCGGCGCCCCCGCCTCGGATCAGTAAGGTCAGCCGCCATGGACCTCGAGACGTTCCGCAAGCTGGCCACCGACCGTCGCGTCATTCCGGTCACCCGCAAGCTCCTCGCCGACGGCGACACCCCGGTCGCGCTCTACCGCAAACTGGCCGCGGAGCGCCCCGGCACCTTCCTCCTGGAGTCCGCGGAGAACGGCCGCTCCTGGTCCCGGTACTCCTTCGTGGGCGTCCGCAGCGCCGCCACCCTCACCTCCCGCGACGGCGAGGCCCACTGGCTCGGCACCCCGCCCGTCGGCGTCCCGGTGGACGGCGACCCGCTCGCCGCCCTGCGCGCCACCATCGAGACCCTGCACACCCCCCACCAGGAGGACCTGCCGCCCTTCACCGGCGGCATGGTCGGCTATCTCGGCTACGACATCGTCCGCCGCCTGGAGAAGATCGGCCCCGGCGAGCGCGACGACCTCAGGCTCCCCGAGCTGACGATGCTCCTCACCAGCGACCTGGCCGTGATGGACCACTGGGAGGGCTCGGTCCTGCTGATCGCCAACGCGATCAACCACAACGACCTCGACACCGGCGTCGACGAGGCCTACGCGGACGCGATCGCCCGCCTCGACACCATGGAGGCGGACCTCTCCCGCGCGGTGGCCCAGCCGCCCGCCCAGCTCCCGCCCTCCGAGCTGCCCGAGTACACCGCGCTGTGGGGCGGCCCCGACTTCAAGGTCGCCGTCGAGGACATCAAGGAGCGCATCCGCGCGGGCGAGGCCTTCCAGGTCGTCCCCTCGCAGCGCTTCGAAACCCCGTGCACGGCAAGCGCGTTGGACGTCTACCGCGTGCTCCGGGCGACCAACCCCTCGCCGTACATGTACCTGTTCCGCTTCGACGGCTTCGACGTGGTGGGTTCGTCCCCCGAGGCCCTCGTCAAGGTCGAGGACGGCCGCGCGATGGTCCACCCCATCGCCGGGACCCGGCACCGCGGCGCGACCCCGCAGGAGGACCAGGCCCTCGCCGACGAGCTCCTCGCCGACCCCAAGGAGCGCGCCGAACACCTCATGCTGGTCGACCTCGGACGTAACGATTTGGGACGCGTCTGCGAACCCGGCTCGGTCGAGGTCGTCGACTTCATGTCCGTCGAGCGCTACTCCCACGTGATGCACATCGTCTCGACGGTCACCGGTCGCGTGGCCCCCGGCCGTACCGCCTTCGACGTCCTCACGGCCTGCTTCCCGGCCGGCACCCTCTCCGGCGCGCCGAAGCCCCGCGCGATGCAGATCATCGACGAACTCGAGCCGTCCAGAAGGGGGTTGTACGGCGGCTGCGTCGGCTACCTCGACTTCGCGGGCGACTCCGACACCGCCATCGCCATCCGTACGGCCCTCCTCCGGGGCGGCACCGCCTACGTCCAGGCGGGCGCCGGCATCGTCGCCGACTCGGACCCCGAACTGGAGGACCAGGAGTGCCGGAACAAGGCGGCGGCGGTCCTGCGCGCCGTGCACACGGCGAACCGGCTCGGGCAATAGGACGAGGGTCATATGAACCCCGGGTGACGGTTCGCCCGGGGTTGGAGCGATAGTGGACTCCGTGACTGCTGCTGTTCCTCACCCCCGTTCCGAAGGCGAAGGCCCCGCGCGCGCCGGCCGCCGAAGCCTCGCCGTGGCCCTGCTCAGCGGTGCGCTCGGCGCGGCCGTGGCCCTGCTGGCCACCCGTCAGCGCTGGTCGATGGGGACCGCGACGGTGGCCGGCGACGCGTTCCCGCTGTCCGCCAAGGGCAGCGACGTCACGGGCGTGCCCGCGGCGCTCGCCATAGTGGGCCTCGCCGCGCTCGTCGCCGTCTTCGCCGTCCGTAAAACCGGCCGCTTCGCCGTGTCCGCCCTCCTCGCGCTCTCCGGCGCGGGCATCGTCGCCGCGGCGCTTCTCGGTGCGACCGACAGCTCCGCGCTCGATGACAAGGCCGCGCAGGCCTCCGGCGACACGTCGTCGGTCGTCCACGCCTTCGACCACACGGCCTGGCCGTACGTGGCCGCGGTCGGGGGTGGGCTGATCCTGCTGGCCGGTCTGCTGGCCCTGGTCTACGGGCGTCGTTGGCCCGCGATGTCGGGGCGCTACGAACGCAATGGGGCGCCTCGGCCCCGGCGGGCGCCTGTCGTGGACCCCGATCGCCCTGAGGACATCTGGAAGGCCCTGGACCGGGGTGAGGACCCCACGGGGGCGTAGGCGCTCCGCCGGGAGAGCGGGCGATGGGTCGGGCCGTTTGCCGGGTGCGGCGGTGTCGTTGCTGGTCGCGCGGTTCCCCGCGCCCCTGACGGGGCGCTCTCGAACCCGAGCAGACACGGAGCCACCCCGGAGCATCGGTTCTGCTCGCGTGCGGAACAATGAAGCGTGAGCGTCTGCTCACACACGTACACAGCAACGAGGAGCACGTCATGGCGGGCAACAGCCACGGTCACACTTTGGCCGCCTGGACCGGTACAACGATCGCATTCATCGGCTTCTGCGTCGCGGGCGCCTTCATGGTGATGGCACAGCCGGCCGGCTTCTGGGCGGGCATGGGGATCGTGGTCGTCGGTGGCATCGTCGGCTGGGTCATGAGCGCGATGGGAATGGGCATGCCCAAGGACCGTCCCCAGGACCTGACCGAACTGCTCGGCAAGACGGCACACGCCGACAGCTGAGCCGCAGCTGTCAGCCGACTCCGTGGAGGGGCGGTCCCGGGAGCACCGGGAACCGCCCCTCACGCGCGCGTGCCGCACGCGAGGACCAGGGGGCACAATGCGAGACGTGAACGCCGACAGCCAGAGCATGCCGAAGTCGCGCGCCCCCGGCGCCACCCCCGGTACCGCGTCCGTGCTGAACCGCGTGGCCGTGCCCGCAGGCGTCCTCGCGGCCGTCGCCGGAGCCTTCGCCTACGTGGGCGCCGTCGACCCGAATCACCCGGGCCACTACCCCGTCTGCCCCCTGTACCGCCTCACCGGCCTGTACTGCCCCGGCTGCGGCGGTCTGCGCAGCGCGCACGAGTTCATCCACGGGGACTTCCTGGCGGCGCTCCAGGACAACGCGATCGCCGTGGTGGGCTATCTGGCCTTCATGGTCGTGTGGACCGTCTGGGTGGTCCGTGCGGCCCGCGGCAGGCCCGCCCGGATCGAACTCGGCCGGGTCCAGCTGTGGAGTCTGGGCGCGTTGGTGCTGGTCTTCACGGTTGTCCGGAACCTGCCGTTCGGTGGCTGGCTACATCCTTGATCAACCGGCGCATGTCCAGGTAGTGGGACCGGCGTCAACCGGATGCGAGGCCTACGCCTTCCTCCGGATACCATCGAGGTCAGATGTGACCATTGCTTTTCCACCGTCCGGAAGGGGGCCGCTCGCGTGAGTGTGCTCGACGAGATCATCGACGGAGTCCGTGCCGACCTGGCGGAACGGCAGGCGCGCGTCAGCCTCGACGAGCTCAAGGAGCGTGCGGCGAAGGCTCCCGCGGCCAAGGACGGGGTCGCCGCGCTGCGCGGTGACGGCGTCAAGGTCATCTGCGAGGTCAAGCGTTCCAGCCCCTCCAAGGGCGCCCTGGCCGCGATCGCCGACCCGGCGGGCCTCGCCGCGGACTACGAGGCGGGCGGCGCCGCCGTCATCTCCGTCCTCACCGAACAGCGCCGCTTCGGCGGTTCGCTGGCCGACCTGGAGGCCGTCCGCGCGCGGGTGGACATCCCGGTCCTCCGCAAGGACTTCATCGTCACGTCGTACCAGCTCTGGGAGGCCCGTGCCTACGGCGCCGACCTCGCCCTGCTGATCGTCGCGGCCCTGGACCAGCCGGCCCTGGAGTCCCTCATCGAGCGCGCCGAGTCGATCGGCCTCACGCCGATCGTCGAGGTCCACGACGAGGACGAGGTGGACCGCGCGGTCGACGCCGGCGCGAAGATCATCGGCGTCAACGCCCGCAACCTCAAGACCCTCGAGGTCGATCGCGGCACCTTCGAGCGCGTCGCCCCCGAGATCCCGGCCCACATCGTGAAGATCGCCGAGTCCGGCGTCCGCGGCCCCCACGACCTCATCGCCTACGCCAACGCGGGCGCCGACGCGGTCCTGGTGGGCGAGTCCCTGGTCACCGGCCGCGACCCCAAGTCGGCGGTCTCGGACCTGGTGGCAGCGGGCGAGCACCCGGCACTGCGACACGGCCGCAGCTGATCACCCGCTAGGCTTCCCCCGATGACACTCACCCTGACCCCCATGGACCGGCACGCCCGCCTGGCGCGCGGCTGCCGTCCGAGGGGTTGCCGCGCCCCGGCCCGCCGGGTGCACGGCCGCAGGGTGCGCTACGTCATCGGTGACGAACCTGGGCAGGTCAACGGGCGTCGATGGCAAGTTTTCAGGGGCGCGGGGAACTGCGCGACCAGCCACGACGGTCCCGCAGCCAGCTGAACAACCCCCGCCCCCACGGCGCTTAGTGTCTCAACAAACACTCACCGTGAGGTTTCCGCATGCCCAGCGAGTTCTTCATCCCAGACCCCGACGGCCAAATCCCCAGCGCCGAGGGCTACTTCGGCGCGTTCGGCGGCAAGTTCATCCCGGAGGCACTCGTCGCCGCCGTGGACGAGGTCGCCGTGGAGTACGAGAAGGCCAAGCACGACCCGGAGTTCGCCCGTGAGCTCGACGACCTCCTCGTCAACTACACCGGCAGGCCGAGCGCGTTCACGCAGGTGCCCCGCTTCGCGGAACACGCGGGCGGCGCGCGGATCTTCCTCAAGCGCGAGGACCTGAACCACACCGGCTCCCACAAGATCAACAACGTCCTCGGCCAGGCCCTGCTCACCAAGCGCATGGGCAAGACCCGGGTCATCGCGGAGACCGGCGCCGGCCAGCACGGCGTCGCGACCGCCACCGCCTGCGCCCTGTTCGGCCTCGAATGCACCATCTACATGGGCGAGATCGACACCCAGCGCCAGGCGCTGAACGTGGCCCGGATGCGCATGCTCGGCGCCGAGGTCATCGCCGTGAAGTCCGGCAGCCGCACCCTGAAGGACGCGATCAACGAGGCGTTCCGCGACTGGGTCGCCAACGTCGACCGCACGCACTACCTCTTCGGCACGGTCGCGGGACCGCACCCCTTCCCGGCCATGGTCCGCGACTTCCACCGCGTGATCGGCGTCGAGGCCCGCCGCCAGATCCTGGAGCGCGCAGGACGCCTCCCCGACGCGGCGATCGCCTGCGTCGGCGGCGGCTCGAACGCCATCGGCCTCTTCCACGCCTTCATCCCCGACACGGACGTACGCCTCATCGGCTGCGAGCCCGCCGGGCACGGCGTCGAGACCGGCGAGCACGCGGCCACGCTGACCGCGGGCGAGCCCGGCATCCTGCACGGTTCGCGGTCCTACGTCCTCCAGGACGAGGAGGGCCAGATCACCGAGCCGTACTCGATCTCGGCCGGTCTGGACTACCCGGGCATCGGCCCCGAGCACTCCTACCTCAAGGACAGCGGCCGCGGCGAGTACCGCGCGGTCACCGACGACGCGGCCATGCAGGCCCTGCGCCTGCTCTCGCGCACGGAGGGCATCATCCCCGCGATCGAGAGCGCCCACGCCCTGGCGGGTGCGCTGGAGGTCGGCAAGGAGCTGGGCAAGGACGGGCTGATCGTCGTCAACCTGTCCGGGCGCGGCGACAAGGACATGGACACGGCCGCGCGCTACTTCGGCCTGTACGACACCGACGCCGAGGTCGCCGCCGACGCGGCCGACACCGCCGAGATCGAGGGGGACGCCAAGTGAGCGGCAACATCCGGCTGTTGAGCGACACCCTCGCCGCCGCCAAGGACGAGGGGCGCGCCGCGCTCATCGCCTACCTCCCGGCGGGGTTCCCGACCGTGGACGGCGGCATCGCGGCGATCAAGGCGGCCTTCGACGGCGGCGCCGACATCGTCGAGGTGGGTCTGCCGCACAGCGACCCCGTCCTCGACGGCCCCGTCATCCAGACCGCCGACGACATCGCCCTGCGCGGCGGCGTCAAGATCGCCGACGTCATGCGCACGGTCCGCGAGGCCCACACGGCGACCGGCAAGCCCGTGCTCGTCATGACGTACTGGAACCCCATCGATCGCTACGGCGTCGAGCGCTTCACCGCCGAGCTGGCCGAGGCGGGCGGCGCCGGGTGCATCCTGCCCGACCTGCCCGTCCAGGAGGCGGGCCTGTGGAGGGAGCACGCGGAGAAGCACGGGCTCGCCACGGTCTTCGTCGTCGCGCCCAGCAGCAAGGACGCCCGCCTCGCCGAGATCACCAAGGTCGGCACCGGCTTCGTCTACGCCGCCTCCCTGATGGGCGTCACCGGCACCCGTGAGTCGGTCGGCGCGCAGGCGCAGGACCTCGTCGAGCGCACCCGGGCCACCACCGACACGCCCGTGTGCGTCGGACTCGGTGTCTCCGACGCCCGGCAGGCCGCCGAGGTGGCCCGCTTCGCGGATGGCGTGATCGTCGGCTCGGCCTTCGTCAAGCGGATGCTGGACGCGCCGGACGACGCGGCCGGCGTCGAGGCGGTCCGCGCGCTCGCGGGCGACCTCGCGAAGGGCGTGCGCGGACAGTCGTAGGAGTCGTACGGCACGGAACAGAACAGGTGGTCACTCGAACGGGTGGACCTGGGACCGGGGAGGCGCGCTGCGCCTCCCCGGTTCGTTCTGCGGGGTGTGAGCGAGAAGAACCGTGACGGAAAGCGCACCGCCCGCGAGCGGCTGGCGGTCGAGCGTGAGAAGCAGAAGGCCGCGGAGAGGCGGCGGCGCACGCTGATCGTGGCCGCGAGCGTGGTCTGCGTGCTGGGTCTTGCGACGGTGGTCGGCGTCCTCGCCGCGAACCACGGCAAGGACAGCGGCAGCAGCAAGGCGGGCCCGGTCGTCGCGCCCTCCGGGGCGACCGGCAAGGACAGCCTGGCGATCCAGGTGGGCAGGGACAGCGCCAAGCCGACGCTCACGGTGTGGGAGGACTTCCGCTGCCCGGCCTGCCAGGCCTTCGAGACGGCGTACCGCCCGACGCTCCACGAGCTGACCGACTCCGGCCAGCTCAAGGTGCAGTACCACCTGGTCACGCTGATCGACGGCAACCTCGGCGGCACCGGCTCCAAGCGCGCGGCGAACGCGGCGGCCTGCGCCCAGGACGCCGGAAAGTTCCGCGACTTCCACGACGTGCTGTACGAGAACCAGCCGAAGGAGACGGACGACGCCTACGCGAGCAACGCCAAGCTGATCGAGCTGGCCGGCAAGGTCAGCGGCCTCGACACGCCCGCCTTCCAGAAGTGCGTCAACAGCGGTGCGCACGACAGCTGGGTCATGAAGTCCGCCGCGGCCTTCCAGGCGGGCGGTTTCACCGGCACCCCGACCGTCCTCTTCGACGGCAAGAACATCTACGCGGACCAGACGATGACCCCGGCGAAGCTGAAGCAGCTGGTCCAGGCGGCCAACAAGGGATAGCGAGGGGTAAGCGGGCGGGCCGGTTTTCACACCGGCCCGTTATGGAGCCGTAGCCGGGCCGCTTGCCGTGGTCACGGTCCGGCACGGTAGCGTCGACCCTGCCATGGAACTTGCCTACATTCCCAGCCCGTCGCGCGGGGTCTACCACCTCGGCCCCATTCCGCTGCGCGGCTACGCGTTCTGCATCATCATCGGCGTCTTCGTCGCCGTCTGGCTCGGCAACAAACGCTGGGTCGCCCGCGGCGGCAAGGTCGGGACGGTGGCCGACATCGCTGTCTGGGCCGTGCCGTTCGGCCTCGTCGGCGGTCGCCTGTACCACGTGATCACGGACTACGAGCTGTACTTCAGCGAGGGCCGCGACTGGGTGGACGCCTTCAAGGTGTGGCAGGGCGGCCTCGGCATCTGGGGGGCGATCGCGCTCGGCGCGGTGGGCGCGTGGATCGGCTGCCGCCGCCGTGGCATCCCGCTGCCCGCCTGGGCCGACGCGCTGGCCCCCGGCATCGCCTTCGCCCAGGCCATCGGCCGCTGGGGCAACTGGTTCAACCAGGAGCTCTACGGCCGCGAGACCCACCTCCCCTGGGCGCTGCACATCACGTCCTCGACGGACGGCCGCGTGCCGGGCTACTACCACCCGACGTTCCTGTACGAGTCGCTGTGGTGCGTGGGCGTCGGCTTCCTCGTGATCTGGGCCGACCGCCGCTTCAAGCTGGGCCACGGCCGGGCGTTCGCGCTGTACGTCGCCGCCTACTGCGTGGGCCGCGGCTGGATCGAGTACATGCGCGTCGACGACGCCCACCACTTCCTGGGCCTGCGGTTGAACGACTGGACCGCGATGATCGTCTTCGTCCTCGCGGTGGTCTACATGATCGTCTCGGCGAAGAAGCGCCCCGGCCGCGAGGAGATCGTCGAGCCCGAGACGGACACCCCGGCCGACGGAACCGACGCCGACACCGAGCCGAAGACCGACACCTCGGAGACCGCGGCCACCGACACCCCGGAGCCCGAGGCCAAGGAAGACGCCCCGGACACCGAGACCGAGGACGTCAAGAAGGACGAGCCGGAGTCGGCGAAGAAGAGCTGACAGCAGGTTCTACGACGACGAGGGCGCCCCGGGTCAGACGGGGCGCCCTCGTCGTGTGTCAGGTGCGGCGGGCCAGCGACAGGGTCCGCTGGGCCGCAGCCACCACCGCCGCGTCGATGAACCGCCCGTCGGCGAGCGCCTGCGCGCCCTCCTCCGCCATGGCCGCCTTGACGATGGTCTCGGCCTCCTCGATCTCCCGCTCGGTCGGCAGGAACGCCCTCTCGATGACCGGGAGTTGACGCGGATGGATCGCCGCACGGCCCAGGAAACCCAGGGCACGGCCGCGCGCGCACGAGACCGCCAGGGCGTCCAGATCGCGGATGTCCGGATGGACCGACTGCGGCGGCGGCGCCAGCCCCGCAGCCCGCGCCGCGACGATCACCCGGGACCGCGGCCAGTCCAGGCCCGCGTCCTCCCGCACCCCCAGGTCGGCCCGTAGATCCGCCTCCCCGAGCGCGATCCCGTGCACGGAGGGATGCGCGCCGGCGATCGCGAAGGCCCGCTCGACACCGAGGGCCGTTTCCAGAAGGGCGTACAGCGGGAGGCCGCGGGCCTTCTCCGCCACGGCTACGACGTCCTCCGCCGCTGTCACCTTCGGGAGCCGCAGGCCGGACACGCCCGGCAGGGGTGCGAGCGTGCGGAGATCGTCGGCGGCCCAGGGGGTGTCGAGGGCGTTCACGCGGACGTGGACGTCGGGCCGGGGCTCCGAGAGCAGCTCCGCCGTGGCCGCGCGGGCGTACTCCTTGCGGTCCGGGGCGACCGCGTCCTCCAGGTCCACGACGACCACGTCCGCGCCGGCCGCGAGCGCCTTGGCCACGACCGGCGGGCGGTCGCCGGGGACGTAGAGCCAGGTCAGGGGGTGCGGGGTCACAGGGCGCCCGCCTGCCGGAGAGTGGCCAACTCGGTCTCGGTCAGGCCGAGTTCGGCCAGGACCGTGTCCGTGTCGGCGCCGTGCGGGCGGCCGGTCCAGCGGATCGCGCCGGGGGTGGCGGAGAGGCGGAAGAGGACGTTCTGCATGCGGAGCGGGCCGAGTTCGGGGTCGTCGACCGTGGTGATCGTGTCGAGGGCCCGGTACTGCGGGTCCTCCATGACGTCCCGGACGTCCTGGATCGGGGCGACCGCCGCCTCCGCCTTCTCGAACGCGGCCAGCACCTCCGCGCGGCTGCGTCGGGCGATCCAGTCGCCGACCGCCGCGTCCAGGACGTCGGCGTGCCGGGCCCGGTCCGCGCCCGTCGCGAACCAGGGTTCGTCGACCAGTTCCGGGCGGCCGACCAGGCGCATCACGCGCTCGGCGATCGACTGCGCCGAGGTGGAGACGGCGACCCAACCGCCGTCCGCCGTACGGTAGGTGTTGCGTGGGGCGTTGTTCTGGGAGCGGTTGCCGGTGCGCGGCTGGACGTGACCGAGCTGGTCGTACCAGAGGGGCTGCGGGCCCAGCGCGGTGAGGATCGGTTCGATGATCGCCATGTCCACCACCTGCCCCTCACCGGTGCGGTCACGTGCGGCGAGAGCGGTCATCACCGCGTATGCCGTCGCCAGGCCCGCGATCGAGTCGGCGAGGCCGAAGGGCGGGAGCGTCGGAGGCGCGTCCGGCTCGCCGGTGATCGCGGCGAAACCGCTCATCGCCTCGGCGAGGGTGCCGAAGCCGGGGCGGTGCGCGTAGGGGCCGAACTGACCGAAGGCGGTGACCCGGGCGAGCACCAACTTCGGGTTGGCGGCGGAGAGTTCGGCCCAGCCGAGGTCCCACTTCTCCAGGGTGCCGGGGCGGAAGTTCTCGATGATCACGTCGGCGGTCGTGGCCAGCCGGAGCAGGGTGTCGCGCCCGCCCGGCTTCGACAGGTCGAGGGTGATCGCGCGCTTGTTCCGGCCGAGGAGCTTCCACCACAGGCCGATGCCGTCCTTGGAGGGGCCGTGGCCCCGGGAGGGATCCGGCTTGGTGGGATGCTCGACCTTGATGACCTCGGCGCCGAAGTCACCGAGCATGGTGGCGGCGAGAGGCCCGGCGAAGAGCGTCGCGAGGTCCAGAACACGCAGCCCCGACAAGGGAGTTGAGGTCGGCTCGGTCATGAGGCGTACTGCTTGTCGATCTCCGCGCGGAACGGCATCGACGCCGTCGCGCCGGGCCGCTGCACCGACAGGGCCGCCGCCGCTGCCGCCCAGGCCAGCGCGTCCCGCATCGGACGGCCCTCGGCGAGCGCCACCGCGAGCGCCCCGACGAAGGTGTCGCCCGCGCCCGTCGAGTCCACGGCGGTCACCTGAGGCGCGGGAACGAGAAACGGCTCGGCGCCCCTGGCCGCGTACAGACTGCCCGACGCGCCCAGCGTGACGATCACCTCGGGCACCTGGTCGAGCAGGGCCGTCGCCGCCTCGCGCGGGTCGGTGCGGCCGGTGAGGGCGGTGGCCTCGTGCTCATTGGGGACCAACAGGTCGACGGCGGCCAGGAGTTGGGGCGGCAGGGGCTGGGCCGGGGCGGGGGTGAGGATCGTCCGGACGCCGTGGCGGCGGGCCGCCTCCGCGCCCGCGATGACCGCGACCAGCGGGATCTCCAGCTGGAGGAGCAGGGCGTCGGCCGTGGCGATCGTCGCCTCGTCGCCGGGGGCGAGGTGGTCGACGGTGCCGTTGGCGGCGGGGATGACGACGATCGCGTTGCCGCCCTCGTCGTCCACGACGATGTGCGCGGTGCCGGACGGCCCCTCGACGGTGCGCAGATGGTCGGTGTCCACTCCGGAGTGCTCGAAGGTGGCGCGGAGTTGGGCGCCGTAGGCGTCGTTGCCGACCGCGCCGACGATCGTGACGTCGGTCGCGCCCGCGTGGGCCGCGGCGATCGCCTGGTTGGCGCCCTTGCCGCCGGGGATCGTGCGGAACTCCCGTCCGGTGACGGTCTCTCCGCGTTGCGGGGCCTTCTCGACGTAGGCGACGAGGTCCATGTTCGTGCTGCCGAGCACGGCGATGTGGGTCATGGGCGGGCGGTCTCCTGGTGGGTGAGCCGGGCGAGGGTGTCGAAGCCGATGCCGTTGAAGTCGCCTACGGAGGTGGCGAGCCGGTTCTTGAGCGGGGCCGTCCAGCGGTCGGGGAGCGCGGTGTCCGAGACGAGGGCGGCGATGCCGCCGACCGTGGCGCCGTTGGAGTCGGTGTCCCAGCCCCCGGACACGGCACGGCAGATGGAGCCGGTGAAGTCGCCGTCCGCGTGGGTGAGGGCGGCGGTGATCAGGGCGGTGTTGGGGATCGCGTGGACCCAGTGGTGGGTCGGGCCGTAGGTGGCGTGGAGTTCGTCCACCACCTCGTCGAAGTCCCGGTGTTTCCGGGCCAGTTGGAGGGCGTGCTGAATCGCCTTGGCCAGGCGGGAGTTGGGCGGGATCACCGTCAGGCCGGTGCGCAGGCAGGTGTGGATGTCGTGGGTGCCGGTGTTCGCGGTGGCGATGACGGCGGCCGTGAACATCGCCGCGTAGACGCCGTTCGCGGTGTGGGTCAACGTGGCGTCGCGGTGGGCCTGTTCGGCGGCGGCGCCCGGGTTTCCGGGGTTGGTCCAGCCGTGCACGTCGGCACGGATCAGGGCGCCGATCCACTCGCGGAACGGGTTGCGGTGACGGGCCGTGCGCGGGGGTTCGAGGCCGGTGAGGAGGTTGCGGTAGGCGATGCGTTCGGCGGTGAAGGTGCGGCCTGCGGGGAGTTCGTCGAGCCAGAGCTTCGCCACGTCGGCGGTGGTGAAGTCCCTGCCGTGGCGCTGTAGCAACAGGAGGTTCAACAGGGGGTAGTTGAGGTCGTCGTCCTCGGGCATGCCGTCGATGTTCTCGGCCAGCGAGGTGGGGGCGGAGCGGCGGTTCCAGGGATGGGCGGCGAGGAGGTCGGCGGGGACGCCCCGGGCGGTGAAGTACGTGGTGAGGGGCCAGTTGCCGGTGGCGCGGGCGAGTCGGCGGATGCCGTCGAGGGTGATCTTCTCCACGGGTTTGCCGAGGAGGCAGCCGACCGCGCGACCCAGCCAGGCGGCCTCGAAGAGGGCCGGGCGGGGTGGGGAAGTGGCCTGTGCGGCGGGCCAGTTGGGGCACAGGGCCTTGATGCGTGCCAGGTCGGTGGGCTCCTGGTCCGCCAATCCGCTGGGCAGGTCGGCCAGTTCGTCCAGCAGGTCCTCCGCGAGCAACCGGAGATAGCGGGTGGGGAGTTCGGGGGACGCGCCCGCCCGTTCCGGTGCCTCCGCGCCGCCCGCCGCCCGCCAGCGCGCCGCGACGGCCGACGGTTCGCGGCCGTCCTGGGCGGCCTGGCGCAGCTCGTGGCCGAGCAGGTCCTCCGGCTGGACCCAGGTCAGTCGGAGCACCGCAGCCCCCCGATCTCGCTGAACGCCGCCTCGTGGGCCCGGCGTCGGAGGACATCGCGCTCGAACACCTCGCGGGTGACGGCGGTGAGCGTCGTCGCCGGTTCCCACAGGTCCAGGCGGCTGGCCTCGGCGACCGTCTTCGACCAGTCCTGCGGGACCGTCGAACCCAGGGCGCCCGCGACCGCGCCGGCCATCGTCGCGATCGAGTCGCAGTCCCGGCCGTAGTTCACCGAACCCAGCACCGCGTGCCGGAAGTCGCCGCCCGAGACCACCAACATGCCCAGCGCGACCGGGAGTTCCTCGATCGCCTTCGTGCGGGAGGGGCGACGGGCGTCCAGGGACGGCGCGCGGTAGTCGGGACCGACGGTGTCGTACGGCGCGATCGCCTCCCGCAGCGGGCCGAGCGCCGACTCGAAGTCCGAGTACCCGGCGGCCACTTCGCAGACCTTCTCGATGGCGGTGCGGGTCCCGTCCTTCGCCAGGGCGAGGCAGGCGGCCACGACCGAGTCGGGGGTCGCGCCCGGTACGCAGGCCGCGGCCACCGCCGCCGCGAAGACACCGGCTGCCTCACGGCCGTACGACGACTGGTGGGCGCCCGCGATGTCGAGGGCCTCGGCGTAAGCGCCCGCCGGATGGGCCGCGTTGACCAGGCCGACCGGTGCCATGTACATCGCGGCACCGCAGTTGACGATGTTGCCGACGCCGGCCTCGCGGGGGTCGACATGGCCGTAGTGCAGGCGGGCCGCGAGCCACTTCTCCGCGAGGAAGACGCGCTGGAGCGGGATGGCCTCCGCCTCCAACTCCGGGATCCAGCGCGGGGTTTGCATGAGGTCCGGGACGAGGTGGTCGGCCACGGAGTACGCGTCCAGGTGGTCGCGGACGGTCGCGTAGACCCGTACCAGCGCGTGGGTCATCAAGGTGTCGTCGGTGACGTGGCCGTCGCCCTTGTGGTATGGCGCGATCGGGCGGGCGGTGCGCCAGTCGTCGCCGTTCCAGGGGCCGACGATGCCGTGGACGCGACCGGAGTGGCGTTCGAGGATCTGGTCGGGGGAGTAGCCCTCGACGGGACCGCCGAGGGCGTCGCCGACCGCCGCGCCGACCAGGGCGCCGGTGATCCTCTCCTGAAGGCTGCTTTCTGGTTCTTCAGGACCTTTGGGTTCTTTGGGTGGCATGCACCGAATCATCCTCCTGGTGGGGCCGGTTGTGTGGCTTCCAGGAGTTCGGCGAGTTCCACGAGGTCCGTGCCGGTGAGGCGGGGGAGGGCGCAGCCGGAGAGGGTGCGGCAGGCGTCCCGCCAGGTTTCGGGGATCGCCCGGCCGCCGCTGAGTGCTCCGGTGAGAGCGCCCACGAGGGCCGGGGCGGAGTCGGCGACGCGGGAGAGACAGGCCGCGGCGGGGACCGCCTCCGCGATACGGCCCCGGGAGGCCGTCGCCAACGCCAGGGCCACCGGGACGGTTTCGGCCGCCGCGATGCCGTAGCTGTAGACGTGGTCGACGATCTGGTGTTCCAGGAGGGGGATCAGGGCGAACGCGCTGTCGCTGTCCTGGGCCAACTTCAGTGCGTGGCGGGCGTTGCGGCCGATTTCCGTGGCCTCCGGGAGTTCGGCGAGGGCCGCCGCCACGCAGTCGTCCACGGCCGTGCCCACCAGGGCGAGGGAGAGGGCCGCGGCCATCGCTCTCGCGCCGTGGACTCCGTCGCCGTCCTGGGTGTAGTGGGCGTCGAACTCGGCGAGGGCGGCGGCGCGTTGGGGGTCGCCGGGGTGCGCCACCGCCAGGACGCAGGCTCTGATGCAGGCCGCGTCGTCGAAGTAGTGGGGGTTGTCGTGGCCTGTCGCGGGTGGGCGCAGGCCCGCGGCCAGGTTGCCGAGGCCTGCCCTTACCGAGATGCGGGCTCTGAGGGGGAGTACGGCGGATTCGACCTCCGGGGCGCGGTCCGCCGCGGCGGCGACCTCGCTGGCGATGGCGTTCCATGTGAGGTCGATGGCCGCGCGGGTCCGGCGTTCTCTGCTGAGGTCGCCCAGGACTGTGTCGTCGCCTGCCTTCAGTACGGCTTCTGCGGCGAAGGCCGCCCATTCGGCGTCGTCGGAGGGGCCCAGGCGCAGGGGCTCGGGGGGTTGGTTCAGGGCGATGGGGACGGGGAGGGTGGTGGTCGCGTTCTGCTCGGCGAAGGTGTCCAGTTCGCGGGTGAGGCGGCGGGTCCACTCCGGCATCCGAGCGGCGCGGTGCCGTGCGGCGGGCCAACCGGCGGCATCTCCTGCGGCGAGCCCGAGCAGCAGCCCCTCGACGCGCTTCGCCTCGGCTCCGCCATCGTCTCCGTTGTTCCCACCCGCACCACCCGTACCACTTTCGTCGTCGGGTGCGGGTGGCCCCTGTGGGGCGCGATCGCCGTTGGCGGCCGACTCGTTGAGGGGGGCGGGGGCGGGCGGGTGGAGATGGGTGGTGGGTGGTGCGGGTGGCCCCTGTGGGGCGTAATCGCCGTTGGCGGCCGGCTCGTTGAGGGGGGTGGGGGCGGGCGGCGCCTGCGTGGCCAACTCGCCTTCCGCCGTCCCGAGTTCAGCCCTGTACCCAACCGGCCCCAAGACGTCACCCCCGCTCTCCCGCTCCCTCACAGCCGCACCTCGTCCTCATCCGCAGCCAGCACATACTCCCGTTGCTCCCCTCGGGCCGCACCGCCCGCCCCCCACTTCCCGCCCTCCCCGGGAACCAGCAACTCCGCGATGTCCAGCACGTGGTGGCCGGCCATCGCCGGTAGGCAGCTTCCCCGGGCCGGGCCGATTGCCGCTGCCCAGTCGGGCGGGATTGAGGACGCGCCCCGGGTTGCGCCCGCCAGGGCGCCTGCCACCGCCGCCGTCGTGTCCGCGTCGCGGCCCATGTTCACCGCCGTGAGGACTGACTCCGTGAAGTCGCCGTCCGCTGCGGCATACGCGCCGAAGGCCAGCGCCACGGCCTCGGGGGCCAGGTCGGTCCACGGGTAGCCGCCGATGACGACCGCGGAGCGGACCGCGCGTTCGCCTCGGTGGGCCACCGCCACCGCGCGGCGGAGGGAGCGGGCGGTCCAGGAGTCGTCCGGGACGACCGCGAGGGCGGAGGCGACGACCGCGATGGTGGGGGCGCCCGCCATCGCCGCCGCGACACCCGCCGCCACCGCCTGGCCGCCGTAGATGCCCTCGCCGTCGTGGCTCACCGAACCGTCGATCGCGACCAGGCGGGCCGCCTCCGCGGGACGGCCCGCCGCGAAGACGCCGAAGGGGGCAGCCCGCATGGCCAGGCCGTCGCTCCAGGCGTGGCGGTGTTGTGCCGAGATCGGGGCGGCCAGGCCTCTGCGGAGGTTCTCCAACGTGCCGCGTTCACTGAAACCCGCGCCCCGGAACGGGCCCTCGTCCCGGTCCGCGATCCACTCGTGCCAGGCCGCCTCCACATGGGTCGGGGTGAGGGCCGAGCCGTGGCGGGCCAGGAGGAGGCCGGAGAAGATCGCGTACTCCGTGTCGTCCGTGCCCGCCGGGTTCTCCGCGACGTAACCCGTGATGCGGCCCCAACGGGCCCGGATTTCCGAGGGCTTCATGTTCTCCGCCGGTGCGCCGAGGGCGTCTCCCACCGCGAGGCCGAGCAGCGCGCCACGCGCCCGCTCGCGGAGTTCGGTGGCGTTCTTGGGCGCCGGGACCGGGGGAATGCAGGCGATCGATGCCATACGCGGCCTCTCCTACGGGGTTCCCTCAGGGCGCCTCAGGGCGCGGAACCCTTTGCGGATGTCTCCCACGGGAGGCCTTCGGCAGAGCCTGACGGAGCGCAGCATCACCCGGTCGACATCTGATCAAGCTATGTCACGGATGAGCGTTCGAGGGTAAAGCCGCAGGTTAGCCCAGCCTTTCCTTGCTGGTGAGCGGGAAATGAAAGGCTTATGTTGAGTGTTGTCAAAGAGTAGAACTCATCCAAACTTAGCCTTACCTTAGCCTCCTGGGGGATCACCGCATGGCCATCATCGAGACCGAGGCGACGCTCCACGAGACGCACCGCGACAACCACACCCACCGTGATGTGAACGGCGGCTGGCTGCGCCCCGCGGTGTTCGGCGCGATGGACGGTCTCGTCTCCAACCTCGCCCTGATGACCGGTGTCGTCGGCGGCGCCGTCAGTCACCAGACCGTCGTCATCACCGGGCTCGCCGGACTCGCGGCCGGTGCCTTCTCCATGGCGGCCGGCGAGTACACCTCCGTCGCCTCCCAGCGCGAGCTGGTCGAGGCCGAGCTCGACGTCGAGCGCCGCGAGCTGCGCAAGCACCCGGAGGACGAGGAAGGGGAGCTCGCCTCTCTGTATGTGTCCCGCGGTGTGGAGCCCGCGCTGGCCCGTGAGGTCGCGAAGCAGTTGTCCCGTGACCCCGAGCAGGCCCTCGAGATACATGCCCGGGAAGAGCTGGGCATCGATCCCGGCGATCTGCCCTCTCCCCTTGTCGCCGCCGTCTCTTCCTTCGGGGCCTTCGCGCTCGGCGCGCTTCTTCCCGTACTGCCGTTCCTGCTGGGGGCGACCTCGCTGTGGCCCGCGCTGCTGCTCGCGCTGGTCGGACTCTTCGGGTGCGGTGCCGTGGTGGCCCGGGTGACCGCGCGGTCCTGGTGGTTCAGCGGGCTGCGTCAGCTCACGCTGGGCGGTGCGGCGGCCGGTGTGACGTACGCCCTGGGCACCCTGTTCGGAACGGTCGTAGGATAGCTCGACGCGCACTTATGCGCTGGGTCGCATAAGTAGCCGTTACTCGCTGGTTTCGAACGCTTAACCACCGGGCATGAGCCGTAAGCGCTGTGGGCAATGACGCCTGTGGCACACCCGCGGGATGGGCGACAACGCTCCCTCTGCCCCGGACCGACGGACATCGATCTGTCCGCTTAGGTCCCCTTAACTTCCACCGCCTGTGCGGTGCCGCGCCGCCACCCTGCGGCGTCCGCATGTTGGAACGCAGTATCCGGTTCCCGAGAACCGCTCCATCATGTAACCTGCACGAAATTTTGCACTCACTTCGCAGAGGGCCAGCGTCGTCCCTATGCACCACGCATATGTCACGACGACGACGGGAGAGCCGATGCGTACGCCGCGCCAGCCGTCCCAGCACACCGCGAATGGCCAGAACTGGTCCTTCATGGATGCTCGCCCTGCCGCGCAGGGTATGTACGACCCCCGTAACGAGCACGACGCCTGTGGCGTCGGCTTCGTGGCCACCCTCACCGGCGAGGCGAGCCACGCGCTGGTCGAGCAGGCGCTCACAGTGCTGCGCAACCTGGAGCACCGCGGTGCGACCGGTGCCGAGCCCGACTCGGGCGACGGCGCGGGCATCCTGTCCCAGGTGCCGGACGCCTTCTTCCGGGAGGTGGCCGGATTCGATCTGCCCGCCGCCGGTGGTTACGCGGTCGGTATCGCCTTCCTGCCCGTGGACGGCGCGGATGCGACCGTCTCACAGGTCGAGACGATCGTCGCCGAGGAGGGCCTCACGGTTCTCGGATGGCGCGAGGTGCCGACCGCGCCCGAACTCCTCGGCGCCACGGCCCGTTCGACCATGCCCCTCTTCCGTCAGCTCTTCGTGAGCGACGGGCAGAGCCAGGGCATCGACCTCGACCGCAAGGCGTTCGCGCTGCGCAAGCGCGCCGAACGCGAGGCCGGCGTCTACTTCCCGTCGCTCTCCGCGCGGACCATCGTCTACAAGGGCATGCTCACCACCGGTCAGCTGGAGCCCTTCTTCCCGGACCTGTCCGACCGGCGCTTCGCCTCCGCGATCTCGCTCGTGCACTCCCGGTTCTCCACGAACACCTTCCCGTCGTGGCCCCTCGCCCACCCATACCGCTTCGTCGCGCACAACGGCGAGATCAACACGGTCAAGGGCAACCGCAACTGGATGGCGGCCCGCGAGTCCCAGCTCGTCTCCGACCTCTTCGGCGACCAGGACAAGCTCGACCGCGTCTTCCCGATCTGCACGCCGGACGCCTCCGACTCCGCGTCCTTCGACGAGGTGCTCGAACTCCTGCACCTGGGCGGGCGTTCGCTGCCGCACTCGGTGCTGATGATGATCCCGGAGGCGTGGGAGAACCACGACTCCATGGACCCGGCCCGCCGCGCCTTCTACCAGTTCCACGCCACGATGATGGAGCCGTGGGACGGTCCGGCCTGTGTCACCTTCACCGACGGCACCCAGGTCGGCGCGGTCCTCGACCGCAACGGCCTGCGCCCCGGCCGTTACTGGGTCACCGACGAGGGCCTCGTCGTCCTCGGCTCCGAGGTCGGCGTCCTCGACATCGACCCCGCGAAGGTCGTCCGCAAGGGCCGCCTCCAGCCCGGCCGCATGTTCCTCGTGGACACCGCCGAGCACCGCATCATCGAGGACGACGAGATCAAGGCCGGCCTCGCCGCCGAGAAGCCGTACGGCGACTGGCTCGAAGCCGGTGAGATCGAGCTGTCCGACCTCCCCGAGCGTGAGCACATCGTGCACACCCACGCCTCGGTCACCCGCCGCCAGCAGACCTTCGGCTACACCGAGGAGGAGCTGCGCGTCATCCTCGCGCCGATGGCCAAGGCCGGTGCGGAGCCGATCGGTTCGATGGGCACCGACTCGCCGATCGCCGCGCTGTCCGCCCGGCCCCGGCTGCTCTTCGACTACTTCACCCAGCTGTTCGCGCAGGTCACCAACCCGCCGCTGGACGCGATCCGCGAGGAGCTGGTCACCAGCCTGCGTTCCTCGCTCGGCCCGGCGAGCAACCTGCTGGAGCCGACGGCCGCTTCCTGTCGTAGCGTCACCCTGCCCTTCCCGGTGATCGACAACGACGAGCTGGCCAAGCTCATCCACATCAACGCCGACGGTGACATGCCCGGCATGAAGGCCGCGACCCTCTCCGGTCTGTACCGGGTCTCCGGCGGCGGCGACGCCCTCGCGGCCCGCCTCACCGAGATCTGCACCGAGGCCGACGCCGCGATCGAGAACGGCGCCCGCCTGATCGTCCTCTCGGACCGGCACTCCGACGCCGAGCACGCGCCGATCCCCTCGCTGCTGCTCACCGCCGCCGTCCACCACCACCTCATCCGCACCAAGCAGCGCACCCAGGTGGGCCTGCTGGTGGAGGCCGGTGACGTCCGCGAGGTCCACCACGTCGCCCTGCTCATCGGCTTCGGCGCCGCCGCGGTGAACCCGTACCTGGCGATGGAGTCCGTCGAGGACCTCGTCCGCGCGGGCACGTTCCTCACCGACATCGAGGCCGAGCAGGCCATCCGCAACCTGATCTACGCGCTCGGCAAGGGCGTCCTCAAGGTCATGTCCAAGATGGGCATCTCGACGGTCGCCTCCTACCGTGGTGCCCAGGTCTTCGAAGCGGTCGGCCTGGACGAGCGGTTCGTCAACGCCTACTTCAGCGGTACGGCCACCAAGATCGGCGGCGTCGGCATCGACGTCATCGCCAAGGAGGTCGCCGCCCGCCACGCGAAGGCGTACCCGGCGAGCGGCATCGCGCCCGCGCACCGCGCCCTCGACATAGGCGGCGAGTACCAGTGGCGCCGCGAGGGCGAGCCGCACCTGTTCGACCCGGAGACGGTCTTCCGCCTCCAGCACTCGACGCGGACCAACCGCTACGACATCTTCAAGAAGTACACGGACCGCGTGAACGAGCAGTCCGAGCGGCTGATGACCCTGCGCGGGCTCTTCGGCTTCAAGTCGGACCGCCCGTCGATCTCCATCGACGAGGTCGAGCCCGTCTCCGAGATCGTCAAGCGCTTCTCCACCGGCGCCATGTCGTACGGCTCCATCTCCCTGGAGGCGCACGAGACGCTCGCCATCGCCATGAACCAGCTGGGCGGCAAGTCCAACACCGGCGAGGGCGGCGAGGACGCGGACCGGCTCTACGACCCGGCCCGGCGCAGCGCCATCAAGCAGGTCGCCTCCGGCCGCTTCGGCGTCACCTCCGAGTACCTCGTCAACGCGGACGACATCCAGATCAAGATGGCCCAGGGCGCCAAGCCCGGCGAGGGCGGCCAGCTGCCCGGCCACAAGGTCTACCCGTGGGTCGCCAAGACGCGTCACTCGACGCCCGGCGTCGGTCTCATCTCGCCGCCGCCGCACCACGACATCTACTCCATCGAGGACCTCGCCCAGCTGATCCACGACCTGAAGAACGCGAACCCGCAGGCGCGGATCCACGTGAAGCTGGTCTCCGAGGTCGGTGTCGGCACGGTCGCCGCCGGTGTCTCCAAGGCGCACGCGGACGTCGTCCTCATCTCCGGCCACGACGGCGGCACGGGCGCCTCTCCGCTCACGTCTCTGAAGCACGCCGGTGGACCTTGGGAGTTGGGCCTCGCCGAGACCCAACAGACCTTGCTGCTCAACGGACTTCGGGACCGGATCGTCGTCCAGACCGACGGCCAGCTGAAGACCGGCCGTGACGTCGTCATCGCCGCGCTGCTCGGCGCCGAGGAGTTCGGTTTCGCGACCGCGCCGCTCGTCGTCTCCGGCTGCGTCATGATGCGCGTCTGCCACCTCGACACCTGCCCGGTCGGCATCGCCACCCAGAACCCGGTGCTGCGCGACCGGTTCGCGGGCAAGGCCGAATACGTCGTGAACTTCTTCCAGTTCATCGCCGAAGAGGTCCGCGAGATCCTCGCCGAGCTGGGCTTCCGCACCATCGAGGAAGCCGTCGGCAAGGCCGGCACGCTCGACGTCGAGCGCGCCGTGGACCACTGGAAGGCGCAGGGCCTCGACCTCGCCCCCCTCTTCTACGTCCCCGAACTCCCGGACGGCGCCGCCCTCCACCAGGTCGTCAAGCAGGACCACGGCCTGGAGAAGGCGCTCGACAACGAGCTGATCAAGCTCGCCGCCGACGCGCTCGCCGCGTCCAGTGCCACCGACGCCCAGCCGGTCCGCGCGCAGGTCGCGATCCGCAACATCAACCGCACGGTCGGCACCATGCTCGGCCACGAGGTGACGAAGAAGTTCGGCGGGGCGGGTCTGCCCGACGACACCATCGACATCACCTTCACCGGCTCGGCCGGCCAGTCCTTCGGCGCCTTCCTCCCGCGCGGTGTCACGCTGCGCCTGGAGGGCGACGCCAACGACTATGTGGGCAAGGGCCTTTCGGGCGGCCGGGTCATCGTCCGCCCCGACCGGGGCGCCGACCACCTCGCCGAGTTCTCCACCATCGCGGGCAACACCATCGCCTACGGCGCGACCGGCGGCGAGCTGTTCCTGCGCGGGCGTACCGGCGAGCGGTTCTGTGTCCGCAACTCCGGTGCCACCGTGGTCTCCGAGGGCGTGGGCGACCACGGCTGCGAGTACATGACCGGCGGCCGGGCGGTCGTCCTGGGCGAGACCGGCCGCAACTTCGCGGCGGGCATGTCCGGCGGCATCGCCTACGTCATCGACCTGAACCCCGACAACGTGAACGTCGGGAACGCGGGCGCCGTCGAGGAGCTGGACGACACCGACAAGCAGTGGCTGCACGACGTGGTGCGCCGACACGCCGAGGAGACCGCCTCGACGGTCGCCGAGAAGCTGCTCGCCGAGTGGTCCGTGTCCGTGGAGCGCTTCAGCAAGATCATCCCCAGTGCCTACAAGGCAGTGCTCGCCGCCAAGGACGCCGCCGAGCGAGCGGGTCTCTCCGAGACCGAGATCACCGAGAAGATGATGGAGGCGGCGATCAATGGCTGACCCGAAGGGCTTTCTGAACCACGGGCGCGAGGTCGCCAAGTCCCGCCCCGTGGACGTCCGTCTCAAGGACTGGAACGAGGTCTACGTCCCCGGTTCGCTGCTGCCGATCATCGGCAAGCAGGCCGGCCGCTGCATGGACTGCGGTATCCCGTTCTGCCACAACGGCTGTCCGCTGGGGAACCTCATCCCCGAGTGGAACGACTACGCCTACCGCGGGGACTGGACGGCTGCGTCGGAGCGTCTGCACGCCACCAACAACTTCCCCGAGTTCACCGGGCGGTTGTGCCCCGCGCCGTGCGAGGCGGCCTGTGTGCTGGGCATCAACCAGCCGCCGGTCACCATCAAGAACGTCGAGGTCTCCATCATCGACAAGGCGTGGGAGACGGGCGACGTCGCCCCGCAGGCCCCCGAGCGCCTCTCCGGCAAGACCGTCGCGGTCATCGGCTCGGGCCCGGCGGGCCTCGCCGCCGCGCAGCAGCTCACCCGGGCGGGCCACACCGTCGCCGTCTACGAGCGCGCGGACCGCATCGGGGGCCTTCTCCGGTACGGCATCCCCGAGTTCAAGATGGAGAAGCGGCACATCAACCGCCGTATCGAGCAGATGCGCGCGGAGGGCACCCGCTTCCGCACCGGCATCGAGATCGGCGTCGACCTCAAGGCCACCGACCTGCGCAAGCGCTACGACGCGGTCGTCATCGCCGCCGGCTCCACCACCGCCCGCGATCTCCCCGTCCCCGGGCGGGAGTTGACCGGCGTCTACCAGGCGATGGAGTACCTGCCCCTGTCGAACAAGGTCCAGGAAGGCGACTACGTCACCGCCCCGGTCTCGGCCGAGGGCAAGCACGTCGTCGTCATCGGCGGCGGCGACACCGGCGCCGACTGCGTCGGTACGGCGCACCGCCAAGGGGCCGCGTCCGTCACGCAGTTGGAGATCATGCCCCGCCCGGGCGACGAGCGGAACGCGGTCGCGCAGCCCTGGCCGACCTTCCCGATGCTCTACAAGGTGACCTCCGCGCACGAGGAGGGCGGTGAGCGGGTCTACTCCGTCAACACCACCCACTTCGAGGGCGACGAGGACGGCAACGTCCAGTGGCTGCACCTCGTCGAGGTCGAGTTCGTCGACGGCAAGCTGACCCAGAAGCCCGGCACCGAGCGCAAGATCCCGGCCCAACTGGTCACCCTGGCCATGGGGTTCACCGGCACCGACCGCGAGAACGGTCTCGTCGACCAGTTCGCCCTGGACCTCGACGAGCGCGGCAACATCGCCCGTGACGCCGACTTCCAGACCAACGTCCCCGGCGTCTTCGTCGCCGGTGACGCGGGCCGCGGCCAGTCCCTCATCGTCTGGGCGATCGCGGAGGGCCGCTCGGCGGCACGCGGAGTCGACCGTTTCCTGGCGGGCGCCAGCGAACTGCCGGCGCCGATCCGGCCGACGGACCGGGCCTTGATGGTCTGACGGTGCACGGGCCTGACGGCCCGTCAAAAACGTCCCGCACAATGGCGTGCGGAACAGAGCGCGGCGCTTGCCCAGTCCCCGACCGGACCGGCAGGCGCCGTGGCGCGTCCGGGGTCGGCTCCCGCTCCTCTAAGGCACCTTGTACGTCTCCCCGTACACCTTCCACACCAGCGGTGTCCGCAGCTCCAGGTTCCCCTCGTCCAGGAACTTGCGCTGGGCCGTGTCGATGCGGGTGGTGTCGATGCCGGGGTGCTTGGCGCGCATCGTGGCCCGGCGGATGTCGAGGAAGGCGCTCAAGTAGGCCTTCTCGGAACCCCCTTCGGCAGGCGTCCTCACCCGCCGCATCGCGCGCTCCCGGATGCCGTAGAAGCCGTCCGTGCCCGGGCCGTGGAAGACGATCGCGTCGTAGTAGATGAACTGGCCCAGCGGGCCCAGGCCGTCGCGCTGCGCCGTGCTGACGGCGGGGTCGAAGTAGATGCGGTCGCGCTCCGCGTCCTGCGCCGCCTGGAAGGCCGGGACCTTCGCCTCGGCGCGCCAGGCGGCCGGGAAGCCGGGGTCCAGGCCCTCGTGCGAGGCCGTGCCGTCGACCTTGCGCAGGGCGGGGAGGTAGCGGGCGAGGCCGTTGCCGGGGTGGGCCGCGGTGTAGTGCTCGACCAGGACGAGCAGGTCGTGGGTGCCGGTGCAGAAGCCGATGATGCCCGCGGTGTAGCCCTGTCCGTCGCCGATGTCCTGCACATAGCCGTACGCGCTGCGCCAGTCGAGGGTGGAGTTCTCGGCGCTGGCCACCAGCTCCTGGGCGAGGTCCTTCATGGCCGGCGCGGCCAGGCCCTCCGGCGCTCTGCGCTGCGTCGCGGCGGACGCGGACGGGTGCGCGGGGCGCGGGTCGTCGTGGGCGGAGGGCGAGATGCCGTAGGCCGTCGCGGCGATGGCGACGGGTACGGCGGCGAGCATCAGGACGCCGGCGCGTTTCATGGGGCCAGCGTAAGTGCGGTTACGTCCCTATTCCGGGGGTTGGGGGGACATTGAACCTGCCGGGGGCGCGTGGCGTAATCTCGGCCTTTTCGATCTCGGAGTTTTCGCCTCGGTCCGAAGGGAGCCCCTGTGCCCGCGATCTCGCTCAGCAAGGTCGAGGAGACCGCGCCCGCGCTGGTCAGCCTGTACAAGACCGCCGGGGTCTCGCTCCGGAAACACGGTCTGGACGGGCAGCGGGCGGCCGTCTATCTCGTGGTCGACTACTCGGGTTCCATGAAGCCGTACTACAGGGACGGCAGCGTGCAGGCCCTGGCGGACCGGGTGTTGGGCCTCTCGGCGCACCTCGACGACGACGGGACGGTGCCGGTCGTCTTCTTCTCGACGGACGTCGACGCGGTCACCGACATCGCGCTGGCCGACCACGAGGGCCGGATCGAGCGGATCGTCGCCGGGCTCGGGCACATGGGCAAGACCAGCTACCACCTGGCCATGGACGCCGTCATAGACCACTACCTCGACAGCGGCGCCACGGACCCGGCCCTCGTCGTCTTCCAGACCGACGGCGGCCCCATCAACAAGCTGGCCGCGGAACGGTATGTGTGCAAGGCGGCGAGGCTCCCGATCTTCTGGCAGTTCGTCGGGTTCGGCGACCGGAAGAGCAAGCAGTTCGAATTCCTGCGCAGACTCGACGAGTTGGCGGTGCCGCAGAAGCGGCCGATCGACAACGCGGGCTTCTTCCACGCCGGTTCGGATCCGCTGAAGCTGACCGACGCGGAACTCTACGACCGGCTCGTGGGCGAGTTCCCGCAGTGGCTGGCGGCGGCGCGCGAGCGGGGGTTCGTCCAGTGATCCGGGTCCTGCCCGCTTCGGCGCGAACCGCCTTGCCCTGGAAGAACGGTGGCGGTGTCACGCGCGAGATCGCCGCCTGGCCCGAAGGCGCGGGCATGGCCGACTTCGGGTGGCGGGTGAGCCTCGCCGAGGTCGCGGCGGACGGTCCGTTCTCGGCCTTTCCGGACGTCGACCGGACCCTCACCGTGGTCGAGGGCGCCGGCATGGACCTGACCGTGGACGGCGAACGGCGACTGGTCGACACCCGTTACGAACCACGGGATTTCCGAGGCGACGTACCGACCGACTGCGTGCTCCTGGACGGCCCCGTCGTCAACCTCAACGTGATGTGGCGCAGGGGCGCCGGCCCTACGGCGCCCACGGTGGCCGTCGTCCGGGGACGGCTGCGGCTGGGCGCGGACGTGCTGGTGGTGGCGCTGGACGGGACCGCCGAGGTGGCCGGAGTGACCCTCCGGCCTTATGACGCCGTCCAGTTGGGCGGCGAGGCCGCGGTGCTGCACGCGCACGGCCTGAGCGCGGTGATCGGAATCGGCGGGCTGGATCTCCCTGCTGACGCACCGTTGGCTTAGCCGGTCCACCGTGGCACGCTGTCCGTGAACCGACGGGGAGGGCGGCCCACCCATGGACGGCGCACGACCGGCGAACGGATCGGTGAACGGATCGGCGAACGGTGCCGGGGATGCCACGCGGCCGGTCAACGGCTCGGCGGACAGCGGCAGTCGGCGCCTTGAGTCAGGCGGCCGGCGCCCCGAGCCCGGCAAAGGGGAGAAGCTCGCCGACTGGGCGGACGGACGGCTCGGGCTGTACGCCATCGCCAAGTCCAATATGCGCAAGGTCTTCCCGGACCACTGGTCCTTCATGCTGGGCGAGATCTGCCTCTACAGCTTCCTCGTCCTGATCCTCACCGGCATCTATCTCACCCTGTTCTTCGAGCCGAGCGGCGTCGAGGTCATCTACCACGGGTCATACACGCCGTTGAACGGCATCCCGATGACCCGGGCCTACGAGTCGGCGCTCGACATCAGCTTCGACGTGCGCGGCGGGCTGCTGATCCGGCAGATCCACCACTGGGCGGCCGTGGTGTTCATCGCCGGGATGCTCACCCACATGATGCGGGTGTTCTTCACCGGCGCGTTCCGCAAGCCGCGCGAGGTCAACTGGGTGTTCGGCTGGACCCTGTTGTTCCTCGGCATCCTCACCGGACTGACCGGCTACTCGCTCCCCGACGACCTGCTGTCCGGCACCGGCATCCGCTTCGCCGACGGCGCGATGCTGTCCGTGCCGATCGTCGGCACGTACATGTCGATGTTCCTGTTCGGCGGGGAGTTCCCGGGGCACGACATCATCTCGCGGCTCTTCCCGATCCATGTCCTGCTGCT
This sequence comes from Streptomyces sp. NBC_00252, assembly GCF_036187565.1. Classification (NCBI taxonomy): domain Bacteria; kingdom Bacillati; phylum Actinomycetota; class Actinomycetes; order Kitasatosporales; family Streptomycetaceae; genus Streptomyces; species Streptomyces sp. NBC_00252. Next base: position 7,407,276 of record NZ_CP108087.1, read on the forward strand.
GCCGGGGATCATGCTGGGCCTGGTGGTCGCGCACCTGATCCTGGTCTTCTACCACAAGCACACGCAGTACCCCGGCGCCGGACGCAACGAGAAGAGCGTGGTCGGCAGCCCCTTCCTGCCGGTCTACACCGCCAAGGCGGGCGGCATGTTCTTCCTCGTCTTCGGCGTCCTCGCGGTGATGGGCGGGATCGCCAGCATCAACCCCGTGTGGGCCTTCGGACCGTACCGGCCTGACCTGGTGACCACCGGCGCGCAGCCCGACTGGTACCTCGGCTTCTCCGAGGGGCTGATCCGGGTGATGCCGGGATGGGAGATCAACGCCTGGGGCCACACACTGGAGTTGGGCGTCTTCATCCCCTTCACGCTGTTCCCGCTGATCCTCGCGGCCATCGGCGCCTACCCGTTCATCGAGGCCTGGATCACCGGCGACAAACGCGAGCACCACATCCTGGACCGGCCGCGCAACATGCCCGTGCGCACCGGGCTCGGGGTGGCCTGGCTGAGTCTGTACGGGGTGCTGCTGATCGGCGGCGGCAACGACGTCGTGGCCACGCACCTGAACCTGTCGATCAACGCGATCACCTGGTTCGTGCGGGTCTCCTTCTTCGTCATGCCCGTCCTCGCGTTCCTGGTCACCAAACGCGTCTGCCTCGGGCTCCAACGCCGGGACCGGGACAAGGTGTTGCACGGCCGCGAGTCCGGCCTGATCAAGATGCTGCCGCACGGCGAGTACGTCGAGGTGCACGACCCCCTCACCCAGGACGAGCGGTTCAGGCTCACCCAGCACGAGCAGGAACCGCCGTACGCGATCGGTCCCCTCGTCGACGCGAACGGTGTCCAGCGGCAGGTCAAGGGCGGTCAGCGGGTGCGGGCCCGGCTCGCGAAGGCGATGTTCGGACCCGAGGCGCGCATCCCGAAGCCGACGGCGGAGGAGTACAAGGAACTCACGAGCGGCGACCACCACCACTGAGCCCGTCGAGCACGGCGGCCCGGCACTCGCCCGGGCTGCCCCAACTCGACCGCAGGGCACGGGCCTTGGTCAGCCACAGCGACAGGTCGTACTCGGCGGTGTAGCCGATCGCCCCGTGCAGCTGGAGCGCCGTCCGGGCCGCCCGGTACGCCGCCTCGCACGCGGTGACCTTCGCGGCGGCCACGTCGGCGGGGTCCATGGCGAGCGCGGCCCCGAAGAGCAGCGGCCGCGCGAACTCCAACGCGACCTTGGTGTCGGCCAGTTGATGCTTGACCGCCTGGAAGGAGCCCACGGCCACCCCGAACTGGGTCCGCTGCTTCACATAGGCCACGGTCCTGTCGAGCAACGCCAGCCCCACCCCGAGAGCCTGGGCGGCGGTCGCCAGCCGCGCCCAGGTGAGGGCGTGGGCCAACGGCGGTTCCGGGGTCAGGAGTTCACCACCGGGGAGGAGCCGGGTGAGCCGGCGTGCCGGGTCGAGCGACGCGCGTACGGGACCGTGGCCGGGCGCGCCGCGCAGCCCGTCGGCGTCCCAGGCCAGGCGGATCGTCGCCACGTCACCGTCCAGTGCGTACGACCCCGCGGGCGCCGCCGTGGCCACCGCCTCGCCCGCCGTCAGTGCGGGCAACAGCCGTTTGGCCGGGCCGGGTTCGGCCAGCAGCGCGGCCGCCATGACCGTCTCCACCAGCGGCCCCGGCACCGCGTGCCGCCCCAACTCCACAAAAGCCACGGCGAGTTCGACCGGCCGGGGCCCGAACCCCTCGTACGCCTCGGGCACCGCCAGCGCGAACACCCCCGCCTCCGCGACACGGCGCCACAACGCCAGCCCGCTCCCGTGCTCGCCGCGGCTCCACGCCCGGACGGCCGACGGGGTGTCCGCCGCCGTCAGCATCGCGTCCAACGAGTCGGCGAACGCCCGCTGTTCGGGGTCCAGGAGGAAGCGCATCAGCGGCGGCCCTTCGGCAGGCCGAGCAGGCGCTCGGCGATGATGTCGCGCTGGATCTCGTTCGTCCCGGCGTAAAGGGGACCCGCGAGGGAGAAGACATACCCCTCGGCCCAGTCGGTGTCCGCGAACTCGCCCTCCTCGCCGAGCAGTTCGAGGGCCGTCTCGTGCAGGGCGATGTCGTACTCGGACCAGAAGACCTTGTTCAGGCTGGACTCCGGGCCGATGGACCCGCCGTCGAGGAAGCGGGAGGCGTTGGCGTAGGTGAAGAGCTGGTAGGCGCGGGCGCCGATCACGGCGTCGGCCACCTGGTCCCGCAGCTCCGGTGAACTGCCCCGCGCCCGCCAGAGGCCGAGGAGGCGGTCGGCGGAGGCGAGGAAGCGGCCCGGGGAGCGGAGGGTGAGCCCGCGTTCGTTGCCCGCGGTCGACATCGCGACCCGCCAGCCCTGGCCGGGCTCCCCGATCACGTCCTCGTCGGGAACGAAGACGTCGTCCAGGAAGAGTTCCGCGAAGGCGGGCTTGCCGTCGAGACGGCCGATCGGACGGACCGTGACGCCGGGTGCGCGCAGGTCGAACATCAGGTAGGTCAGGCCCTGATGGGGCTTCGGGGTGTCGGGTTCGCCGCGGAACAGGCCGAACGCGCGGTCCGCGAAGGCCGCCCGCGACGACCACGTCTTCTGCCCGCTCAGCAGCCAGCCGCCGTCCGTACGCACCGCGCGCGAGGTGAGGGAGGCCAGGTCGGACCCCGCCTCCGGCTCCGACCACGCCTGCGCCCACACCACTTCACCGGTCGCCATCGCGGGCAGCACACGCGCGCGCTGCTCGTGCGTGCCGTGGTCGAAGAGGGTCGGGGCGAGCAGGTTGATGCCGTTCTGGCCGACCCGGCCCGGGGCGCCCGCCGCGTAGTACTCCTCCTCGAAGACCAGCCACCGCACGATGTCCACGCCCCGGCCGCCGTACTCCTCGGGCCAGGACACCACCGACCAGCGGTCCGCGGCGAGTCGGGCCTCCCAGACGCGGTGCGCGGCGAAGCCCTCCTCCGTCTCGAGGGAGGGCAGGGGTGCGGCCGGCACGTGCGCGCGCAGCCAGGCGCGGGCCTCGGCGCGGAACTCCTCCTCGGCGGACGTGAAGTCGAGGTCCATGCGGCCGTCCCTCCTCAACAGTCCTTCCCTAACAAGTGTTTGGTAGGTTAGCGTGGGCCCATGACAGGCGTCGAGAGTCCGGCACACGTCCCCGGGCACGGGCTGCTGAAGGGGCGCACCGCCGTCGTCACCGCCGCCGCCGGCGCGGGCATCGGCGGCGCCACCGCACGCCGCTTCCTGGAGGAGGGCGCGCGCGTCCTGATCAGCGACGCGCACACACGCCGGCTGAAGGAGTACGAGGCCGAGCTGGCCCGGGAGTTCGGGCCGGAGGCGGTCGCCGCGCTGCCGTGCGACGTCACCGACGAGGCGCAGGTGGGGGCGCTGTTCGAGGCGGCCGTCGCGGCGCACGGGCGGCTGGACGTCGTCGTCAACAACGCTGGTCTGGGCGGGACTTCGGACCTCGTCGACATGACCGACGAGCAGTGGTCGAAGGTCCTGGACGTGACGTTGAACGGCACCTTCCGCTGCACCCGGGCGGCCCTGCGCGCGATGCGCGGGACGGGTGGCGGGGTGATCGTGAACAACGCCTCCGTCGTCGGCTGGCGCGCCCAGGCCGGGCAGGCGCACTACGCGGCGGCCAAGGCGGGCGTGATGGCGCTGACCCGGTGCGCGGCGATCGAGGCCGCCGCGTACGGGGTGCGGGTCAACGCGGTCTCGCCGAGCCTCGCCATGCACCCGCACCTGGTGAAGGTGACGACGCCCCAGCTGCTCGCGGAGCTCACCGCGCGCGAGGCCTTCGGGCGGTACGCGGAGCCCTGGGAGGTCGCCAACGTGATCGTGTTCCTCGCCTCGGACTACTCCTCGTACATGACCGGCGAGGTCGTGGCCGTCAGCAGCCAGCATGCCTAGCGGCGCGAGGGCGCGAGCGGGCGCCCGGTGCCGGGGCACGACAATGGTGCCGTGCCGACCAAGAAGAAACCCCCGGTGACCGCCGCCCCGGCCCGCCGCCGTGAACTCCTCGACACGGCGGCCGAGGTCTTCGCCGAGCAGGGGTACAACGCCACCACCGTCCGGAAGATCGCCGACCACGCGGGCATGCTCGCGGGCAGCCTCTACTACCACTTCGACTCCAAGGAATCGATGCTGGAGGAGATCCTGCGGACCTTCCTCGACGAGCTGTGGGGCGGCTACGACACCGTCCTGGACGCCGAGTTGGGGCCGCGCCAGACACTCGAAGCACTGGTCACCGAGTCGTTCCGGGAGATCGACCGGCACCGCGCCGCCGTCGCGATCTACCAGAAGGAGAGCAAGCAGCTGGTCGCGCAGGAGCGGTTCGCGTTCCTCGCCGAGTCTCAGCGCAAGTTCGAGAAGGCGTGGCTGTCCACGCTGGAGCGCGGGGTCGCCGCCCGGGTCTTCCGCGCCGACCTCGACGTCCGGCTCACCTACCGGTTCGTCCGGGACACGGTGTGGGTCGCCGCGTCCTGGTACCGGCCGGGCGGACAGCACAGCGCCGAGGAGATCGCCCGGCAGTACCTGTCGATGGTGCTGGACGGGATCGCCGTACGCACATAACTCACAGCTCTGCATGGGGAGTCGACATGGCCGAGGCCTACATCGTCGAAGCGGTCCGTACGCCCGTCGGGCGGCGCGGGGGAGGGCTGGGCGCGGTGCATCCGGCCGACCTCGGGGCGCATGTCCTCAAGGAGCTGGTCGCCCGCTCGGGGATCGATCCCGCCGCCGTCGAGGACGTCATCCTCGGGTGCCTGGACGCGGTGGGGCCGCAGGCCGGGGACATCGCGCGGACCGCCTGGCTGGCGGCCGGGCTGCCCGAGGAGGTGCCGGGCGTGACGGTGGACCGGCAGTGCGGCTCCTCCCAGCAGGCCGTGCACTTCGCGGCACAGGGCGTCCTGTCCGGCACACAGGACCTGGTGGTCGCGGGCGGCGTCCAGAACATGTCCCTCATCCCCATCGCCTTCGCCTCCCGCCAGGCCGCCGTACCGCTCGGCCTCACCGACGGCCCCTTCACCGGCAGCGAGGGCTGGCGCGCGCGGTACGGGACACAGCCCGTCAACCAGTTCGCCGGCGCCGAGATGATCGCCGCGAAGTGGGGGATCAGCCGCCAGGACCAGGAGGAGTTCGCGCTCCGCTCGCACCGCCGCGCCCTGCGCGCCATCGACGAGGGCCGCTTCGAACGCGAGACGGTGCCCTACGGCCCGGTCGCCGTCGACGAGGGCCCGCGCCGGGACACGTCACTGGAGAAGATGGCGGGCCTGAAACCGGTCGTCGACGGCGGCACCATCACCGCCGCCTGCTCCTCCCAGGTCTCCGACGGCGCGGCGGCGATGCTGCTCGCCTCCGAACGGGCCGTCCGCGAACACGGGTTGACGCCCCGCGCCCGCGTCCACCACCTCTCCGTGCGCGGCGAGGACCCCATCCGCATGCTCTCCGCGCCGATCCCGGCCACCGCCCACGCGCTGAAGAAGACCGGCCTGACCATCGACGCCATCGACCTCGTCGAGATCAACGAGGCCTTCGCGCCCGTCGTCCTCGCCTGGCTGAAGGAGACCGGCGCCGACCCGGACAGGGTCAACGTCAACGGCGGCGCGATCGCCCTCGGTCACCCCCTCGGCGCGACCGGCGTCAGACTCATGACCACCCTCCTCCACGAACTGGAGCGCACCGACGGCCGGTTCGGCCTGCAGACCATGTGCGAGGGCGGTGGCCAGGCCAACGTGACGATCATCGAACGGCTCTGAGCGGGGGCGGGGCGACCCGGGAGCGCGTCAGCCGTCCAGCGAGTAACCCAGCACCACCGCCGCGGACACCTCCACCAGGCCCGGCGCGAGATCGCCCTGGGAACTCCCGCTCGCACTCCCGTGACCGCGGGACCGGTAGAACTCGGACGACTCCGGGTCCACGTCCTGGATGTGCACCACCGAACCCAGCGGCACGCCCGTCGCGTCCGTGTACACCTCGGCCTTGCGGCGGGCCGCCGCCACCGCCTTGCGGCGCGCCTCGTCCCGCAGTGCGGGCTTGTCGCGCACGTCGAACTCGACACTGTCGATCTGGTGCGCCCCGGCGTCGACCGCGTCCACGATCAACTGCCGCAGATCGTCGAGCGATTCGGTCTCGATCACGTAGGAGGCCTGGCAGTGGTACCCGAGGAACTTCCGGTCCTCTCCGTACCCGCTGTACTCCGAGTTGAGCCGGAGCCGGGAGCCCGAGACAGACCCGTCGGGTATGCCGTGCTGGCGCAGCACCTCGCGCAGCCGGACCACCGCGGCGTCCGCCTCCTGGAACGCCCGGTCCGCCGAGGGCTCCAGGGTGGTGATCGTCAGTTTCACCCGGACCAGCTGCGGCTCGACCCGCACACTGCCCGCCCCGTACACACTGAGCCCCCAGGGCTCTCTGATCAGCTGTGTCATGCGCGCATTGAAGCACCACCCGACGCCAACTCGCCCACAATTGACGTTGCTTGATCCATCATCCGGGCCACCAGCTCCGCGCACGACGGCAGATCCTCGATCACCCCCGCGACCTGGCCGGACGCCATCACCCCGAGATCCGTGCGCCCGTCCACCATGGATGCCTTCAGCAGCATCGGCGTGTTCGCGGCCAGCAGCACCTGGCTCCAGGTCAGCTCCTTGCCGTGCTTCATCGCGAGGCCGTCGCGGATCATCCGCCGCCAGCTCAGCCCGGACAGACGGCGGAAGCCCGCTGCCCGGTGCACCGACCGGAGCAGGGTTCTCGTGCGGCCGGAGTTCTCCAGGGTGTCGACCAGTTCCGTGCGGAGCATGCGGTGGGGGAGGCCGTCGACCGCCCGGGTGACCGTGACGTCCTTGACCGTCGCCGCCAGGTACGCCGCCTTCACCGCGTCGGGGACCGTCGAGTCCGAGGTGAGGAGGAAGCGGGTGCCCATGGCGACGCCCGCCGCGCCGTAGGCCAGCGCCGCGACCAGGCCCCGGCCGTCGAAGAAGCCGCCCGCCGCCACGACGGGGATGTCCACCGCGTCCACGACCTGCGGCAGCAGCACCGTCGTCGCCACCTCCCCGGTGTGCCCGCCACCCTCCCCGCCCTGCACGATCACCGCGTCCGCACCCCACGCCGCGACCTTCTCCGCGTGCCGCCGCGCCCCGATCGACGGGATCACGACGACACCCGCCTCCTTCAGCTCGGCGATCAGCTCGGCCGAGGGGGCGAGGGCGAAGGACGCGACCCGCACGCCCTCCTCGATCATGATCCGGACCCGGTCACCGGCGTCGGTCGCGTCCGCGCGCAGGTTCACCCCGAACGGCTCCCGCGTACGGGACCTGACCTCGCGGATCGCGTCCCGGAGCCGGTCGGTCGTCATGGTCGCGGAGGCGAGGATGCCCAACGCGCCCGCGTTCGCCGTCGCCGACACCAGACGCGGTCCCGCCACCCACCCCATGCCGGTCTGCACGATCGGATGCCGGACCCCGACCAGCCGGGTCAGCGCGGTCTCCATCACGAACTCACCTCCCTGGAACGGCTGTCGGCGGGGTCGATCACCTCACGGATCAGCCGCAGCTCCTCCGGGCTCGGTTCCCGCGTCGACGGGACCTCGTCCGACACGGCCAGCTCGAACCCCGTCGCCTCCCGCACCTGCTCCACCGTGACGCCCGGATGCAGCGAGGCCAGCCGCATCGAGCGGTCGGGGGTCGCGAAGTCGAACACACCGAGGTCCGACACCACCCGCGGGATGCGATGGAAACGAGCCGTCCCCGGGTGCTCGGCGACCCGGTCGTGGCCCACCCCGCACACCATGTCGACCCTCTCCACGAACACCCGGGGGGAGTGCCTCGGCACCCAGTAACTCGTCGGATTGTTCAGGGTGTTGATCGGCGCCCCGCGCACCCCGAGCAACTGCCGCTTCGGCCGCGTCCAGTCGCCGATGCACGAGATGTTCTGGTTGCCGAACCGGTCGATCTGGCTCGCGCCCATCATCACGTGCCGCCGCCCGCTCGCCACCAGCGTCAGATGCTGCCGGTACGGCAACCAGCCCTCCGGCGTCCCGTCCGGACGGACGATGGTCGCCTCGCCGTCCGTCAGCAACAGATCCGGCGAGAAGGTCAGCCGGGCCAGCCGCGCGCCCACCGACGGGATGAACCCCATCGGGCTGGCCAGGATCTCCCCGGCGTCACGCCACGCCTCCGCGCAGGCGATCACGCAGTACTCGGAACGCCGTACGCCCGTCCCCGGTTCGCCCATCACCCCTGCTCCTCCTGCCAGTTGCGCACCGCCGACGCGTAGACCTGTTCGTCACCGGCCAGGAAGCGCTCGGCGAACTCCGCCCACGGGGTGCTCGCGTACAGCCGCTGGAAGTCCTCGTCCCTGCCGTAGTCGGGAGCGCACGACGTGAAGTGGGCGCCGCCGGGGGCCTCGACGACCCCCGTCACGTTCAGCCGCTTCACGAGCAGGGACTGCGGCGGTGCCTCCTTCGTCAACTCGGCCGTGTCCACGATCCGTTCGCAGGAGAGATAGGCGGAGTCCGCCGCCTCGCAGAACAGGTCGTCGAAGTACGGGTCCGGGCCCAGGTACTGTCCGTTGCCCAGCCGGTCGGCGCGGCCCAGGTGCACCAGGGCCGCGTCCATCCGCAGGGCCGGCATCGCGACGAACGTCTCCCCGTCCTCGTACGGCGAAGGCACCGTCCGCAGACCGGGGTTGACCCGCATCACGTCCGAGCCGATCCCCGCCCGCACCGGCAGGAACGGCAGCCGGTTCGCGGCGGCGCGCAGCCCCCACATGAACATCGCCTCGTCGATCTCCGTCAGCTCGAAGGCCCCGCGCTCGCGGGCCGCGCGGTAGTGCGGTTCGAGCGGGATCGAGTCCAGGGTGACGAACGCGGCCACCAGTCTGCGGATGCGGCCGGCCGCCGCGAGCATGCCGACGTCCGGGCCGCCGTAGGAGACGACCGTGAGGTCGGTGATGTCGGAGCGGAGCAACGCCCGCACCAAGGCCATGGGTTTGCGGCGGGAGCCCCAGCCGCCGATGCCGAGGGTCATGCCGCTGTGCAGCCGGGAGACGACCTCGTCGGCCGTCATCGTCTTGTCGCTCACCTACGCCCCCTTCCCCGCCGATGTGCCGAAGGTGTCGCGGACCCGGTCGGCCACCCCGCTGACGTCGGCCTCGAAGGTGAAGCCCTGTTCGAAGCGGTAGCTGCGGCGGACGTCGACGGGGTCGATGCCGTTGATCGCGGACTTGGCGAGGCGGATCAGCTGGCCGTCCTTGGCCGCTATCTCGCCCGCCAACTCCAGTGCGGAGGGCAGGAGTTCGGCGCGCGGGACGACCCGCCACACCGAGCCGTGCGCGTGCAGCTCGGCGGCCGTCGCCGTGCGCGAGGTGTAGTACAGGGCGCGCATCAGGTGCTGGGGGACCAGCCGGGCCAGGTGGGTGGCGGCGCCCAGCGCGCCCCGGTCCAGCTCGGGCAGGCCGAAGGTGGCGTCCTCGCTCGCCACGATCGCGTCCGCGTTCCCCGCCAGTCCGATGCCCCCGCCCAGGCAGAAGCCCTGCACGGCCGCCACCACGGGCACCTCGCACTCGTACACCGCCGCGAACGCCTCGAAACAGCCGCGGTTCACCCCGACCAGGGCCGAACGCCCCTGCGCCTGTATCTCCTTGATGTCCACCCCCGCGTTGAACCCGCGCCCCTCCGCCGCCAGCACCACACAGCGCACCTCGGGATCGCGGCCCGCCGCCCGGACGGCGTCGGCCAGGGCGAACCAGCCCTCCACCGGCAGCGCGTTCACCGGCGGGTAGTCGACCGTGACGACGGCGATGCCGCTTTTTCCGGGGCCCTTTTTCGACGACTTCGGGGACGAGGTGGAGACACCCATGGACGCATCAGCTACCTTTCCACCAAACATTTGTTAGGTGCGAGGCTTCGAAGCTAGCAGCCGGACAATCCGAGCGGGAGGCCCTGTGGACAACTCGCCCGTCCACCCTTTGAAGGGCCGGACCGTCCTCGTCACCGGCGGCACCCGGGGCGTCGGAGCCGGCATCGCACGGGCCTTCGCCGAGGCCGGAGCCGAGGTGCTGACCTGCGCCCGCAGACCACCCGAAGTCCCGGTCCAGGGAGCGGAGTTCAGGCCGCTCGACCTCCGCGACCCGGACGCCGTACGGGAGTTCTTCGCCGCGCTGCCCCGGCTCGACGTGCTCGTCAACAACGCGGGCGGCGCACCGTACCGCCCCCTCGTCGACGCGGAGGCCGAACGGCACGCGCGGATCATCGAGTTGAACCTCCTCGCCCCGCTCACCGCCTCCCTCGCCGCGTACGAACACCTCAAGCGGGCCAGGGGTTCGGTCGTGATGATCGGCAGCGTCAGCGGCGGCCGGCCCTCGCCCGGTTCGGCGGCGTACGGGGCGGCCAAGGCCGGGCTGGAGAACCTGGCGCGCTCGATGGCGGTGGAGTGGGCGCCGGACATCCGCGTCAACACGCTGGTCGTCGGCATGGTCCGCACCGAGCTGGCCCACCTCCACTACGGCGGTGAGGACGCCATCGCCGCCGTCTCCCGCACGGTCCCGCTCGGCCGCCTCGCCGACCCCTCCGACGTCGGCGCGGCGGCGGTCTTCCTGGCCTCCGGCGCGGCCGCCTACATCAGCGGGGCGAGCCTCCTCGTCCACGGGGGCGGGGAGCGGCCGGCGTTTCTGGACGCGGCAACCGCCAACAAAGACACGTGAGTTGAGGAACCGCCCACAAGGACGAGCGAGTTGAAAGGTGATCGGGATGAGCGGAATCTGCGACGGGCGGGTCGTCGTCGTCACCGGCGCGGGACGCGGACTCGGCCGCGCGCACGCCCTCGCCTTCGCGGCCGAGGGCGCCCGGGTCGTCGTCAACGACCTCGGCGTCGGCCTCGACGGCACCCCCGACCCCGACAGCCCGGCCGCACAGGTCGTCGCCGAGATCCGCGCGGCGGGCGGCGAGGCGGTCGCCCACGGCGGCGACATCGCCACGACCGCCGGTGCCGCCTCCCTGATCGCGACCGCGCTGGACACCTACGGTCGGCTCGACACCCTGGTGAACAACGCGGGTTACCTGCGCGACCGGATGCTCGTCAACCTTGACGAGGACGACTGGGACGCGGTGACGCGGGTCCATCTGAAGGGGCACTTCCTGCCCCTGAAACACGCTGCCGCGTACTGGCGGGCGGAGACGAAAGCGGGCCGCACGCCGGTCGCCCGCATCATCAACACCAGTAGCGGGGCAGGCCTGTTGGGCTCGGTCGGCCAGGGCAACTACAGCGCCGCCAAGGCCGGAATCATCGCCCTGACCCTGGTCGCCGCGGCCGAACTCGCCCGCTACGGCGTCCAGGTCAACGCGATCGCCCCCGCGGCCCGCACCCGCATGACGGAACACACCTTCGCGGAGACGATGGCCGCGCCGGGCTCCGGGTTCGATGTGATGGCGGCGGAGAACGTCTCGCCGTTGGTGGTGTGGCTGGGGTCGGGGGAGGGGGCCGGGGTCACCGGGCGGGTGTTCGAGGTCGAGGGCGGGCGGATCGCTGTCATGGAGGGGTGGCGGGCGGGGCCGGGTGTGGACAAGGGGGCGCGGTGGGGTGTGGGGGAAGTGGGGGAGACGGTGCTGAAGCTGGTGGCGGAGGCGGGGGTGCCGGGGGCGGTGTACGGGGCGTAGGAGGAGAGGTTTTACGTCCGCTTCCCAGCTGACCGAGACGGGCGGTGGGTGGGTACAGGCCCAGGGGCCGGTGCACCCTACGTGTCGCACTCCAGCACCGTCCGGCACAGGGAGCACCTCGCCCTGACCCGCCCCCGCACCGGCACCCTGATCCGCTGATGACACGTAGGGCACGGGAAGGACACCCGCAGGCTGCCCGCCGCGTCCCCGCTGAAGGCGTACGGCACGCCCTGCTGCGCTCCCGGCCCGTGTCGCCGGTCATGGGCGTACCGGCGTCGCCCGGCCCACCCCGCCGCCGTCAGCGGAGGCTGCTGTTCGTCGCGTCGGGCCTGCGCCATGCCCTTGACGTACGCCGTGTAGGCCTGCGGGCTGGTGAACCACACGGAGGGGTCCTCGCCGAAGACCAGGGCCCGCTTGGCGAGGACGTACCCGAACTCCTCCGGGGTGAGGTACCCGAGTTTCTGCGAGGACGCCGAGTCCTCCCGGTAGGCGTCCAGCAGCAGCCACCCCGCGCCGAGATACGTCGCCGCCGTGTCCGTGAGGATCTCGTTCTCGCGGGTGCCGGGGAAGGACAGGTCGAGCCGGTGCAGATAGACGTGCATGACCTCGTGTGCGAGAGCCGCGCCGATGTCCCGCCGGTGTGTGCGGAACCGGTCGTTCAACTCGATGAAGTACTCGGGCCCCGCGGTGAGTTCGACGTTCGCCGCATGGGTCATCTCGCGGAAGCTGATGATCGGCCGGGCGTCGGGGAGCCGGTAGTGCCGGACCATCTCGCGGGCCACCCGCTGCGCGCCCAGGTGCAGGTCGTCCGTGTCGGCGAACGCCACGTCGACCGGGGCCACGCTGGTCGCGAACGTCTGGACGGTGTCGTAGGACAGCCGTTTGTAGAGCGCGGTGATGGCGTCCCGCACCGTGGCGAGGTGCGGGTAGCCGTGCTCGACCGGTCCGTCGTCCGCCACGTCCACAACCCCCAGAGACGCCCTGAACCCGCATCCACTCTATGCCGGTGCCCGCCGAACCACGCCCCCGTATTTCCCTGGCAGATCGCGGACGGGGCGGTTATGCTCCCCGCGATGACCACTCACTCTGTTCACAGAATGGGGGTCCCGTCCGCGCAAGGTGAGTGCTGATGCACCTTCACCCCGCGAACGAGGATTCCCCGCGTTCCTTCTGGCCGCGCGTGCGCGAGTTCGCCGTGCCGCCCTCCATGATCGAGACGGCCACGGCCCGCCGTGCTGCCGGTGACTGGGCGGGCGCCTGTGCCGCCGCCCGCGTCGACGTCGATCTCGACCTACGATCCGTGGCGCGCGCCCACGGCCGGGAACTCGCCGCCCGGGTCCGCGCCGACCTCCGCGTCCTCGCCCCCGACCTGCTCCGCTGGCACCTCCCGAGAATCGCCCCGGACGGCCTGCTGCGCCCGGGCCTGACCATCGCACTGGCCCGCTACGGCGACGACGCCACCGGCCCGCCGCACCTCGTGGTCCGGACACCGCCGGCCTGGGCGGACGGCGGCCAGCGCATCAGCCTCGCCCTGTGGGACGGCACCCGCCGCGACGCCGACGCCCGCCGGCATCCCCATCCCCGGCCCAGCCGCTCGTTCCGCCTCGACCTGCACCGGCATCTGTGGGACGCGGGGAGGAGCGGTGAGCTGCGGGACCGGTCCGGGGCCGAACGGCCGGAAATTCCGGACCAGTTGGAGGTGCCGGAGGGTCTCCCCTGCGCCGTCGACCGGTGGGCGGCCGAGGCGGCGATCCTGCTCCGCGCGGAGGGGCGCCCGACCGGCCCCGTCGTCGTACGGCTCGGTTCCCGGCACCGGCTCGCGCTGACGCCGGATCCGGCCGGGGACACCCCGCGGATCGGGCCCGCGCCGACGGACGGCAGCGCCGCCGCGCTGCCCGTCCTGCCCGACGCGGCGACCTGGGTCCTGCCGGACCTGGAGCTGCTCCGCACCGGCGAGCTCGACGCCGGCCGGCTGCATCCGCTGGTCGCCGCCGCGCTCGTACCGGACGGTCCGCCGCCGGAGGACTCCGCGCCGGCGCCGGACGGGGCGGTCCGGCCGCACCTGGTCGAATGCCGGGGCGCCCTGCACCGGATCGGTCTGGTGGACGGCGTCCTGGCGCCCCTGGACCACGATCCGGTCGAGGTCGGGCGCGAGGAACTGCTGGCCGCGCTGACCGGTACGCCGTTGCCCTGTCTGCAGGCCATCGACGCCGCCCATCGCCGCCCCGACTGCCTCACCGGCGTCAGCGAACGGCTCGTCCACGGCGACACCGCCGGTGCGCTGGCCGTCGTGGAAGGGCTGCTCGGGCCCGAGGCCGTGCTGCGCGGTGGCGCGTTGCGGGACGAACTGCGGGCGGCGGCCGAACGGCGGCTCGCCTACGGGCTGTTCAGGGCGGGCCTGGCCGATCCCGGCCCGCGAACCGGCCACTTCGCCCCGGGGCGTCCGCATCCACGGCTCCGCCCCACCTCGCGCCCGCGCCACACCACCGCCCGCTGACCGCACCGGGCGCCGCAGCCGACCGCTGAACTCGCCCTCACCCATGTCCCGCCTCGACCCCAAAGGTGATCCGCCATGCCCACACGCACGCTGTACGCCGCCCTCAACCCCACCCTCTCCCCCTCTCAACTCGACGTCGCCGGGGACCTGTTGACCCTCCTGCGCGACACCACCACCGAACCGCGCCCAGACATCCAGCTGGAGGCGCTGACCCTGTCCGTGGCCGCCGACCTGCCCGTGCTGCTGTGGGGCGAGCCCGGGATCGGGAAGACCGCCGCGCTGACGCAGCTCGCCGACGCGCTGGAGCTGCCGCTGACGACGGTGATCGCCAGCGTGCACGAACCGTCCGACTTCTCCGGGCTGCCCGTCATCGGCGACGACCCCGCCGAGCAGGGCGTCCCGATGGCCCCGCCGGACTGGGCCGTACGCCTCGTGCGGGCGGGGAAGGGGCTGTTGTTCCTGGACGAGCTGTCCACCGCGCCGCCCGCCGTGCAGGCCGCGTTGCTGCGGCTGGTGCTGGAACGGCGGATCGGCGCGCTGCGGCTGCCGCCCGGGGTACGGATCGTGGCCGCCGCCAACCCGCGGTCCTCGGCGGCCGACGGCTGGGAGCTGAGCCCGCCGCTGGCCAACCGGTTCGTGCACCTCCAGTGGACCCACGACCACGAGGTCGTCGTCCGCGGACTCGCCGGCACCTGGCCGCGCGCGACCCTGCCGCGGCTCGACCCGGAGAAACTGCCCGAGGCCGTGGACTTCGCGCGCCGCGCGGTCTGCGGGCTGCTCACCGGCCGGCCCAAGCTCGTCCACCAGCTGCCCGGCAACGAGACGCGGCGCGGTGGTGCCTGGCCGTCGCCCCGCAGCTGGGAGATGGCGATCAGCCTGATCGCGTTCGCCACGGCGGCCGGGTCCTCACGGGAGGTGCTGTCGCTGCTGGTCAGGGGCACGGTGGGGGACGGGCCCGGGCTCGAACTGCTCGCCTGCGTCGACCGCATGGACCTGCCCGACCCGGAGATCTTCCTCGCCGACCCGACGGCCGGCGAGCTGCCCGACCGCGGGGACCTGCGCCAGGCCGTGCTCGACGGCGTGGTGGCCGCCGTCCGCAACCGCCCCGACCGGGCCCGCTGGGACGCGGCCTGGGCGCTCCTGGTCCGAGCCCTGGAGACCGGCGCCCCGGACCTGGTCGTCGTCCCGGCAACCACCCTCGCGTCGCTCCGCCGCGAGGACTGGAACGTCCCCGCGTCCATCGAGCGGCTGGCCGGGGTGATCTCCCTGTCCCAGCGGGCGGACCTGGCGGAGGCGCGCGCGGCGGCGGTCACCGGGAAGGGAGGCCGATGAGGACGCCGGGGGAGGTGAACACCCCGAACACCCCGAACCCGCGAGTCACCGCGCCCTCACCCCGCACCCTCGACCGCGACAAGCTCTTCGCCGCCCGCCTGTACGCCGCCCGGGTCCGCCCCTACCTCGCCACCGCCCTCTTCGCGCTGCACACGGTCGAGTCGCGGCACGTGCCGACGATGGCTGTCGACCGGCACTGGCGTTGCTATGTGTCGCCGGGCTTCGTGGACCGGATGACCGTCGAGGACCTGGCCGGGGTGTGGGTCCACGAGGTGTCGCATCTGCTGCGGGACCATCACGGGCGCAGCGACCGTGTCGCCCGTGAGCGGGGGCTGACCGGCCCGGGGGAGCGGCTGCGGATGAACATCGCCGCCGACTTCGAGATCAACGACGACGCGTACGGCGACGGCCTGGTCACCCCGGCGGGCGCGATCCGGCCGGAGGCACTGGGCCTGCCCGCGGGGAACCTGATGGAGGACTACCTGCGCTGGTTCCAACTCGGCCCACGCACACAGCAGTTGGCCTGGCTGGACTGCGGCAGCGGCGCCGACGGACTCGACCGGGACTGGGACCTGGGCCCGGACGGCGCCGACGGCCTCACCGAACAGCAGCGCGACGCCGTCCGCTTCCGCGTCGCGCAGGGCATCACCGGCCGCCCCGGCAGCGCGCCCAGCGGATGGCGGCGGTGGGCGGAGGAGGCGTTCCATCCGCCGCAGCCCTGGCGGCAGTTGCTCGGCGCGGCGGTCCGTTCGGCGGTCTCCGCGCCGGGTGCGGGCGAGGACTACGTCTACGGCAGGCCCTCGCGCCGTTCGGTGTCACTGCCCGGCGTCGTGCTGCCGAGCCTGCGCCGCAGACCGCCCCGGGTGTGCGTGGTCATCGACACCTCCGGATCGGTCAGCGACGCCGAACTGGGCAGCGCGCTCCTCGAAGTCGCCGCGATCGCACGGGCGGTGGGCGGCCGCCGCGACCTCGTCACCGTGGTGCCCTGCGACGCGGCGGCGGGAATCGCGCACACGCTGTGCCGCGCCGAGGACATCCCGCTGCTGGGCGGCGGCGGCACGGACCTGCGCGCGGGCTTCGCCAAGGCGCTGCGCACCCAGCCCCGGCCGGACGCGGTCGTCGTCCTCACCGACGGCCAGACCGACTGGCCGGAGTCCCGGCCGCCCTGCCGGACGGTGGTGGGCCTCTTCCCGCGCCGCCACGGGACCGGGGAGTACGCCGAGAACGACCCCGACTACGTCCCGGACACCCCGCCCGACTGGGCACGCGTGGTCGAGATCGGGTCCGGGCCCATCACCCGATGAACCGTCAAAGGCTCCTTCGGACAGCTCAGCAGCCCCGCAACGCGAGCGTGAACTCCGAGTGCACCGGCGCCTCCTGGAGCTCCAGCACCCACACCTCGTTCACGCCCTCCCGCAGCACCGCGCCCGGGACGTACAGCTGCCGCTGCGGCCCCGCCGACCAGTACCGCCCCAGATTGAACCCGTTGACCCACACGAACCCCCGCGTCCAGCCCGGCAGTTCGAGCACGGCGTCCCCGGTGCCGTGCACCTCGACGGTGCCCTGGTACAGCCCGGGGGAGTCGTCCGGGGGCAACTCCCGCAGGGCGACCGCCCCGACGTCGTCCAGCGCGTCCAGCGTGTCCAGCCGCAGTCCACGCGCGCGTACGTCGTGCAGGAACTGCCGTTCGTGCAACAGCCCCCCGGTGATGCCCTTCGGTTCCCCGAGCCGCGGCCCGTAATTGACCCTCCCCAGGGACTCCACCCACAACCGCACCCGCGCGTGCCCGGCGACGGGCTCCTTGAGCTGCTCGTCGCCCTCCGTGAGGACCCCGGCCCGCTCCCCGTCGACGTACACCACCGCGAGGTCCCGCAGCCCCCGCGCGGTGAGCGGGTACGGGGCGCGTGGTCCCGGAACGGTCACTTCGTAGCGGACGATCCCCCGGTCCACGTCCAGTTCCTCGAAGGTCGGCGGCACGGGACCCGTCGTCTCCGGTCCGCCGAGCGTCTCCAGGACGTCGTCCAGGGGTGCCCATCCGGACAGGCGCACCTCGGCCGTGTGGCCCAACACGGCCGGTGCGGGAGGCAGTTCGGGGAGCGGGCCGTCCGTGTACTCGGCGAGGACCTCGCGGAAGCGCCAGAACTTGTCCGTGGGGCGCCCGTACTCGTCGATCGGCGCGTCGTAGTCGTACGACGTCACGTCGGGCTCCAACGGGCCCTCGTGCAGGGCGCCGCCGCCCCGGTTGGCGCCCGCCCAGCCGGCGAAGCTGGTGCCGCCGTGCGCCATGTAGAGGTTGACCGAGGCACCGCACTCCAGGATCTCGCGCAGCGCGTCCGCCGAGTCCCCGGCGTCTCGGACGACGTGTTCGCCGCCCCAGTGGTCGAACCAGCCGCACCAGAACTCCATGCACATCAGCGGCCCTTCGGGCTGGTGCCCGCGCAGCGTCTCGAAGGCCACGCGCGCGTGGGACCCGAAATTGACCGTCGCGAGGACACCGGGGACCGAGCCGCCGCTCAGCATGAAGTCCTCGGGACCGTCCGAGGTGAACAGCGGGACCGTGACCCCCTGGTCCCGCAACAGCTCCTCCACACGCCGCAGATACACCGCGTCGGAGCCGTAGCTGCCGTACTCGTTCTCGATCTGCACCATGATCACCGGGCCGCCGCGGTCGAGCTGACGGGAGGCGACCTCGGGCAGCAACTGCCGGAACCAGCGCTCCAGATGGCCCAGGAAGCGTGCGTCACGGGTACGCGCGCGTGCACCGAGTTCGCCGGTCAGCCAGTGCGGCAGCCCGCCGTTCTCCCACTCCGCGCAGATGTACGGCCCCGGGCGCACGATCGCCCACAGGCCCGCCTCCCGCGCCGCGTCCAGGAACCGGCCGAGCGCCTGGACGTCCCGGAAGTCGCCCGGCGCCGGCTCGTGCAGGTTCCACGGGACGTACGTCTCCACGCAGTTGAGGCCCATCGCCCGCAGCATCGCCAGCCGGTGCCCCCAGCTCGCCTCGTGCACCCTGAAGTAGTGCAGTGCCCCGGACAGCAGCCGCACCGGCCGCCCGTCCAGCAGAAAGTCCCTGTCACCCACCGTGAACTCGCCCATGCCCCGACTCTCGCCCCTTGGCGGCGATCACGTCCATGGACAAAGATCACCACTACTTGGACCGAGCGGCGGGTGAGAAGGCGCGGGCAGTGGGCGAGAGGGCGCGGGCGGTGAGCGAGGGAGCACGGGCAGTGGGAGAGGGGGCACAGGCGTACCACACCTGGATGCGGTTCTTCACGCCCACACCCGCCCACCACCGCCTCGGCCTCGCCTGCCTCGGCGTCGGCCTCCAGTACGGCGCCCTGCCCACCGTCGGCCCCCGCACCCTCGACCACCACGTCGCCGTCGTGATCAGCGCGGGCGGCGGCTGGTACCTGGCCCCCGACGGCCGCCGTACGACCGTGACCGCGCCCGCGCTGCTGTGGCTCACCCCCGGAGTGCCGCACCACTACGCGCCCGACCCCGGCGGCGGCTGGGACGAGGGGTTCGTCGACTTCACCGGGCCCGCGACGGCGACGTACACCGAACTCGGCTACATCGAGCCGGAGCGGCCCGTGGTGCCCCTCTCGGACGCGGCAGGACCCCGCGCGGTGATCGGGCGCATGGCGCGTGCCGCACGGCGCGGCAACCCCCTCCTGGAGGTGGAGACCGGGGCCGCCGTCCACGAACTCCTGGTCGCCCTGCGCCGCGCCCGCGCCGACCTCGCGCCCGACGGCGACCCCGTCCTCCAGGCCCTCGCCCGCGACGCCTGTCTCCCGCTGACCGTCGCCGACCACGCGGCCCGGCACGGCATGACCCCGGCCGCCCTGCGCGCCGCCGTCCGCCAGGGCGCCGGATGCAGCCCCAAGGACTACGTCCTCGGCATCCGCCTGGGCCGCGCCAAGGAGCTGCTGGCCGCCACCGAACTGCCCGTCGCCGCCGTCGCCCGCCGCGTCGGCTACGACGATCCCGCCTATTTCAGCCGCCTGTTCACCCGCCGCGTCGGCATGCCCCCGGTCCTCTTCCGCGCCCAGCAGGGCCGCACCGTCCCCGGCGGCTGGAGCGACCAGGTGCCCGATCCGGCCGATCCGCCGATCATCGAGTGGCCGCGCACCACATAGTCCCGATGATCGAGTGGCCGTACGCCACGTAGGGTTGTCGCCCATGACCACCAGCACCAACGGAACCGGTGACGTCGACCCCGCCGTGCGCGCGGAGCTCGGCCGGCTGCGCGACAGCATCGACAACATCGACGCGGCCGTCGTCCACATGCTCGCCGAGCGCTTCAAGGCCACCCAGCAGGTCGGCATCCTCAAGGCCACCCACCGGCTGCCGCCCGCCGACCCGGCCCGCGAGGCCCGCCAGATCGAGCGCCTGCGCACCCTGGCGGAAAACGCCAAGCTGGACCCGGCGTTCGCTGAGAAGTTCCTCAATTTCATCATCGGCGAGGTCATCCGCCACCACGAGCGCATCGCGGAGGACGCCGTGAACGGCGGTTCACCGACGGCGAACTGACCTCACGGGTCCTGTAATGGGCGTGACAGCGGGGCGAGTTCGGGGCCATGCTGCGCTGTGCACTCCTTGTGCACTCCATGTCAACTGACGGGCACGCCCTGTCAGTGCCTGCGTCATAAGCTGGTTGTCCCACGCGGGAGGGACGTCGGGCCATGCCGTCGGATGCCAAGATCCTCATCGTCGACGACCATGAGGACACGCTGTACGCCCTGGAGAGCGCGCTGGCCCCGCTGGGCTACCGGCTCGCCCGCGCGACCAGCGGCGACGAGGCGCTCAAGCAGGTGCTCCGCGGCCAGGTCGGTCTCCTCCTGCTCGACGTGCGCATGCCCGGCGTCAGCGGCCTGGACGTCGTCCGCTACCTGCGGCGCCTGGAGCAGACCCAGCACATCCCCGTCCTCCTGCTCACCGGCTTCGGCACCGACCCCGAACTGACCGCCGCCGCCTTCACCCTCGGCGTCGCCGACCTCGTCATGAAGCCCGTGGACCCCTGGACCCTGCGCACCAAGGTCCGCTACCTCTACGACGCCCACCAGCGCCACCGGGCCCTCGAACAGGAGGTCCGCGAACTCCGCGCCCTCCTCAAGGACCCGCCCGACCCCGGGCCGGCCCTGCCGCACCCGGACGCGCGCGTGCCCTGCCAGCGCGACGCCCAGAACACCGCGGACGCCACTCCCGCCCCGGCCCCGGACCGGACATAAGCCGCTTACCGGGCCGCGCCGGTGCCCTGTCCCCAGCCACCCCTGTGCCATGTCGGTGCCATCAGGCAGCATGTCCTGCATGTCCGTACTGACGCGCGACGAAGCGCAGACCCGTGCCAGGCTCCTCGACGTCCACCGCTACACGATCGAACTCGATCTGACGACGGGCGAAGACACCTTCGACTCCCGCACCGTCATCGCGTTCACGGCTCGTGCCGACGCGGACACCTTCGTCGAGCTCAAGCCCGCCGAGCTGCGCTCCGTCACCCTCGACGGCCGCCCCCTCGACCCCGGGCACCTCGTCGAGAACCGGCTCCCGCTGCCCGGCCTCACGGCCGGCGAGCACGAACTGCGCGTCGACGCGAGCATGCGCTACTCCCGCACCGGTGAGGGCATGCACCGCTTCACCGACCCCACCGACGGCGAGACCTACCTCTACACCCAGCTCTTCATGGAGGACGTCCAGCGCGTCTTCGCCGCCTTCGACCAGCCCGACCTCAAGTCCGTCTTCGACCTGACCGTCACGGCCCCCGAAGGCTGGACCGTCCTCGCCAACGGCATCACCGAACACCTCGGCGAAGGCCGCTGGCAGGCCGCCCCCACCCCCCTCATCTCCACCTACCTCGTCGCGGTCGCCGCCGGCCCCTGGCACTCCGTCCGCACCGAACACCGCGGCCTGCCCTTCGGCATCCACTGCCGCCGCTCCCTGGCCCCGCACCTCGACGCGGACGCCGAGGAGATCCTCGACATCACCCGCCAGTGCTACGACCGCTACCACGAGAAGTTCGAGGAGCCGTACCCCTTCGACTCCTACGACCAGGCCTTCGTCCCCGAGTTCAACGCGGGCGCCATGGAGAACCCGGGCCTGGTCACCTTCCGCGACGAGTTCATCTACCGCTCCGCCGTCACCGACACCGAGCGGCAGACCCGCGGCATGGTCATCGCCCACGAGATGGCCCACATGTGGTTCGGCGACCTCGTCACCCTCCAGTGGTGGGACGACATCTGGCTGAACGAGTCCTTCGCCGAGTACATGGGCTACCAGACCCTCACCGAGGCCACCCGCTTCACCGACACCTGGACCGACTTCGGCGTCGTCCGCAAGGCCTGGGGCTACGACGCCGACCAGCGCCCCTCCACCCACCCCGTGGCCCCGGAGAACGTCGACGACACCGCCTCCGCCCTCCTCAACTTCGACGGCATCTCGTACGCCAAGGGCGCCTCCGCGCTACGGCAGTTGGTGGCCTGGCTCGGCGAGAAGGACTTCCTCGCCGGCATCAACACCCACTTCGCCCGCCACAAGTTCGGCAACGCCACCCTCGCCGACTTCATCGACTCCCTCGCCTCCGGCACCGAACGCGACGTCCACGCGTGGGCGGACGCGTGGCTGCGGACGACGGGGGTGGACAAGCTCACGCCCGAGGTCGACGCCGGTGACGGCCACTGGAGCTACTCGATCCAGCACGAGGGCAGCCACGGAGTCTGGCTCAAGCGCGACCCCTCCCAGGACCGCGACGGACTCACCCACCT
Source organism: Streptomyces sp. NBC_00252 (assembly GCF_036187565.1). Classification (NCBI taxonomy): domain Bacteria; kingdom Bacillati; phylum Actinomycetota; class Actinomycetes; order Kitasatosporales; family Streptomycetaceae; genus Streptomyces; species Streptomyces sp. NBC_00252. The sequence continues at coordinate 7,429,505 of NZ_CP108087.1, forward strand.
CAACACCCTCGTACCGTCTGGCGGTATCCGCCCGCACCGCATCACCATCGGTGTCTACGACCACGACCTGCACGACGCGAGCCGCCTGGTCCTGCGCGGCCGCATCGAGAAGGACCTCGCCGCCACCCACAGCGGCAACCTCACCAGCACCCCGGGCCCGCGCCCCGCCCTCGTCCTCCTCAACGACGGCGACTTCACCTACGCCAAGATCCGCTTCGACGCCGAGTCCCTCGAAACGGTCCGCACCAGCCTCTCCGGTCTCCCCGACCCCCTCACCCGCGCCGTCGTCTGGAACGCCCTGCGTGACGCCGTCCGCGACGGTGAACTTCCCGCCTCCGCCTACCTGGACGCCGCCCGCGCCCACCTCCCGCACGAGACGGACCTCGCCCTCGTCCAGGGCGTCCTGGCCTTCGCCTCCGCGCAGGTCACCGACCGGTACCTCACACCCGAGGCCCGCCCGGTCGCCCTATCCACCCTCACCGCGCTGTGCCGCGACCTCATCCGCCGCACCGAGGACGGCTCCAACCCCGGCCTGCGCCTCATCGCCGTACGCCACTTCATCGACGTCGCGGCACACCCGGACACCATCGCCGCCTGGCTCACCGAGGGCACCGTCCCCGGCGGCCCCGAGCTGGACCCGGAGCTCCGCTGGCGCGTCCTGGCCCGGCTGGCCGTCCTCGGCGCCACCGACGAGCCCGCGATCGCCGCCGAGCTGGAGCGCGACCCGTCCGCCACCGGCCAGGAAGGCGCCGCCCGCTGCCGTGCCGCCCTGCCCGACCCCGAGGCCAAGCGCACGGCCTGGGAGGCGATGTTCACCGGCGACGACCTCTCCAACTACCTCTTCACCGCCACCGCCCAGGGCTTCTGGCAGCCCGAACAGGCCGATCTGGTCCGGGAGTACGTGCCCCGCTTCTACCCGGACGCGGTGGCCCTCGCCACCCGCCGGGGCCCCGCCATCGCCGACGCGGCAGGCCGGTGGGCCTTCCCCGCCCACGCCGTCGACCCCGAAACCCTCCGCCTCGGCGAGGAATGCCTCCGCGACGCCGACCTCATCCCGTCCCTCCGCCGCAAGCTGGCCGACCAACTCGACGACCTGGAGCGGGCGTTGCGGGTACGGGGGGCACAATCCGACAAGGGGGCACGGACCAGCCCGTCCGGCGTGTGAGGACGAGGCCCCTTCAGGGCCGACGGGCGTTGCTGGGGGCGCACTCCCCAGCAACGCCCGCCGCACCGACACCGGGCACCGAAAACACCCTTCACCCGCACTGAACAACACCCTTTCGGGTTCTGATCGTTGTTCTCCCCGGGCGCGTCGACTCATCCGGGTCCAAGCTGGAACCCCGCATGCCACGCGCCCCGGAGGACAGCATGAGCAGCGCACCCCTAGCCTCAGGTCCCGAAGGACCCGACGCCCTGCGGCCGTTGCTCGACACCGTCCTCGACGCCCTCGACACCGGCCGCCGGGCCCGCGGCGGCCCCTTCCCCGCGGGCGGCCCCGACGCGGTCGCCGCCCGCATGCGGGACGCCGTAGGAGACGTGCTCCCCGACGAGGGCGACCCGGACGCCCTGCGCACCCTGGTGCACGCGCTCGCGGAGGGCGCCGCCGACCCGGCCGATCCGCTGTGCGCAGCACACCTGCACTGCCCGCCGCTCGCCGTCAGCGCCGCCGCCGACCTCGCCGTCAGCGCGCTCAACCCCTCGCTCGACTCCTGGGACCAGGCCCCCGCCGCCAGCGCGCTCGAAGCCCTCGTCACCCGCACCCTCGCCCACGCGATCGGTCTCGCCGACGCCCTCGTCACCACCGGCGGCACCGAGGCCAACCAGCTCGCCCTGCTGCTCGCCCGTGAAGCCCAGGGCGGCAGCGTGCAGTTGGTCTGCGGAAGCAACGCCCACCACTCGCTGCCCCGCGCCGCCTGGCTGCTCGGCCTGCCCGACCCGGTCGTCGTCCCGGCCCCCACCGGCACCCTCGACCCGGCCGCCCTCGACGAGGCCCTCACCGCCCTGCCCGGCGCGCGCGGTTCCGTCCTGGTCGCCGCCACCGCGGGCACCACCGACGCCGGACTCATCGACCCGCTGCCCGAGATCGCCGGCCTGTGCGCGGCCCACGGCGCCCGCCTCCACATCGACGCGGCCTACGGCGGAGGCCTCGTCTTCAGCGACCGGCACCGCGACCGCCTCGCCGGACTCGACCGCGCCCACACCGTCACCCTCGACCTGCACAAACTCGGCTGGCAGCCCGTCGCCGCAGGACTCCTCGCCGTCCGCCGCCCCCGCGACCTCGCCGCCCTCACCCAGCGCGCCGACTACCTCAACGCCGACGACGACACCGAAGCGGGCCTGCCCGACCTCCTCGGCCGCTCGCTGCGCACCACCCGCAGACCCGACGTCCTCAAGATCGCCGTCACCCTGAAAACCCTCGGCCGCACCGGACTCGGCGCCCTCGTCGACCAAGTCTGCGCCCGCGCACGGGAGTTCGCCGCCCTGATCCGTGACCACCCCGGCTTCGAGCTGTACGCCCCGCCCGTCATCAGCACCGTCCTGTTCCGGCCCGCCGGGGCATCGGACGACGCCGTGGCCGCCGTACGACGTCACCTCCTCACCGAGGGACGGGCCGTCCTCGGCCGGGCCGCGTTCGACGGGCGGCTCTGGCTCAAGGCCACCCTGCTCAACCCCCACATCCGGCCCGACGACCTGGCCGCCCTCCTGAAACTGGTGGAAGGAAACACCCCCCGATGAGCCACCCCCCGACGGGTCACCCCCAGACCCCCAACCCCCCACGCCACGAACCCGATCCACCCCGCGACCTGGTCGGCATCGGCATCGGGCCGTTCAACCTCTCGCTGGCCGCGCTCGCCCATCCGCTCACCGAACTCGACACCGTCTTCTACGAACAGCGCCCGGGCTTCGACTGGCACGCGGGCCTGCTCATCGACGGCGCCACCGTCCAAGTCCCGTTCCTGGCCGACCTGGTGACCCTCGCCGACCCCGCGAGCCCCTGGTCCTTCCTCAACTACCTCAAGGACCGCGACCGGCTCTTCCCCTTCTACTTCGCCGAGCGCTTCCACATCCAGCGCGCCGAGTACGACGCCTACTGCCGCTGGGTCGCCGACAGCCTCCCCGGCCTCCACTTCGGCCACCAGGTCGACGCCGTCCGCTGGAACCCCGAACGCGAGCTGTTCGAGGTCGACTTCACCCAGCTCGACAGTGACGGGGAAGCGGAAGCCCTCGGGCGGACGTACACGAAGAACATCGTCCTCGGCGTCGGCACCGCCCCCTACGTGCCCGACCCGCTCAAGCCCCTGGTCGAGGCTCACGGCGTGCCCGTCATCCACGCCGCCGACTACCTCGCCCACCGCGACACACTGCTCGCCGCCGAGCACATCACCGTCGTCGGCTCGGGCCAGACCGGCGCCGAGGTCTTCCTCGACCTGCTCCGCGCGCGCCCCGCGGGCCGCGAGAAGCTCCACTGGCTCGGCCGCAGCGAGGCGTTCGCGCCCATGGAGTACTCCAAGCTCGGCCTGGAGCACTTCACCCCCGACTACACCCGCTACTTCCACGCCCTCGCCGAACCGGTCCGCGACCGTCTCGTCGGCTCGCAGTGGCAGCTCCACAAGGGCATCGACGCCGACACCATCGCCGCGATCCACGACGAGCTCTACCGCCGTACGATGCACGGCGGTTGGCCCGATGCCGTCCTCACCCCGGGCGTCCGCGTCCGCACCGCGGGCCGGATCGCGACCACCAAGGTCGAGCTCCACCTGGAACACCTCCAGCAGAACACCCGCTCCCGGCTCACCACCGACGCCGTCGTCCTCGCCACCGGCTACCGCGAGCGTCCGCTGGGCCGCATCCTCGCCGGACTCGACCCCTACCTGCGCCGCGACAGCGCCGAACGCCCGCGCATCGACGGGCAGTTCAGGCTCGTCCTGGACCCCTGCGTCACCGGCTCCGGCTGTCAGGTCTACGTCCAGAACGCCGAGGTCCACACCCACGGCGTCGGCGCCCCCGACCTCGGCCTCGCCGCCTGGCGCAGCGCGACCATCCTCAACTCCCTGACGGGGAAGGAGCCTTACTCCCTGCCGGGCCGGACGGCGTTCACGACCTTCGGGCTCGACCCTCAGCCGCAGATCCCCCCGGCCCGGCAGGCCCGGACCCTCACCCCGCTCGTCGAAGGCAGGTGAGAAGCCCGGCGGGCTCGAATCCCGTGTACTAGAAGACGGGCGTCCCGTTCCGCGTCAACTTCCAGTCCACGGAGGCGAAGTCGGCCGGGTCCAGCACACCCTTCGCGGTCACCCACTCCGCGATCCGCGTCCGGATCTCCGTCGACTCCGACCACACCTCGGTCGCGGCGGCCACATGCGGGAACGCACCGCCGCCGTTCGCCCGGTAGTTGTTCACCGCCAGCACGAACTGCTGCGCGTCGTCCAGCGCGGCGCCGCCGTACGTCAGGTTCTTGATCCGCGAACCCGCCGCCTGCGCGATGTCGATGTCGTACGAGAACCCCGACACGTAGTCGTAGTTGTAGTCCGGACGGCCGTTCGCGTTGGTCAGCTTCTCCGTGTCGACGGCCGCGTCGGCGGCGGTCTGGACGAAGTACTCCGCCGAGTACTCCAGGTACGCCCGCACCTGAGCACCCGTCAGCAGCTTGGCCACCAGCGTGTTGTCGTACACGTACAGCCCCGACAGATCCCGGATCGTCACCTCGCCCGCCGGGATCTCCGAGGTCCGCGAGAACGGCGACGCCTGCGCGATCACCGGCAGCGACGCGTACGCCGTGCCCACCAACGCGGCCTTCACCACGTCCTCCTGGACCTTGGTGATGAGGTCGATGATCGGGGCGTCCTTGTACCGCGCGTCGACCGTCGTCAGCGTCGCCTTCGCCGTACCGACCACCTGGTTGACGTACTCCACGACCAGCGCGTGCTCGTCCTTCAGCAGCCGCGTGATCTTCGGGTCGTCCGCGACCGTCCTCGCGTCCCGCAGCGAGGCCGCCACCGATTCGACGGTCCAACGCCCCTTCTCGAAGACGAGGTTGAAGTCGAACACGCTCAACCGCTCGGCGTAGCACAGCGGTTCGGACAGCACGACCGTCTTGCCCGTCGCCTTGTTCGTGACCTTCAACTCCGGGATCTCCACGTGCGCGTGGCCCACCAGGATCGCGTCGATCCCCGGCACCTGCTGCGCGACGAGCGCCGCCGAGTTCTCCACGTACGGCAGCTGGTCACCGTAGGACGACGTCCCCGACGACCCGGAGTGCGCCGACACGATGACGACGTCCGCGCCCATCGACCGCAGCTTCGGCACCCACTTCGCCGCCTGCTCCTCAAGGCCCGGGAACGTCAACTTCCCCTGCACATAAGCCTTGTCCCAGATCGCGATACCCGGGTTCGTCAGCCCGAGCACCGCCACCTTCACCGGCGGCGCCCCCGGCACCTGGAACTTCTTGATGAAGTACGGCGGGAACGCCGGCTTCTGCGTCTTCGCGTCCAGCGCGTTCGCCCCGAGCAGCGGGAAGTGGCACTGGTCCTCGAACTTCCGCAGCGTCTCGATGCCGTAGTTGAACTCGTGGTTGCCCAGCGCCGCCGCGTCGTACCCGATCGCGTTCATCGCCTGCGCCATCGGGTGCACCGGACCGTGCTTGGCGGTGATCGGGTCGACCTTCGCGAAGTAGTAGGTCAGCGGGGTGCCCTGGATCGTGTCGCCCGCGTCCAGCAGCAGCGTGTTCCGCCGCCCCTTCTCCTGGCGGATCTTGTTCACGAGGGTCGACACCCGCGCGAGACCCATGGCGTTGCCCGCCGCGTCCGCGTACTCCGCGTCCTTGAAGTAGTCCCAGTTGAAGACGTGCCCGTGCAGGTCCGTCGTGCCCATGACCGTCAGCGCGTACCGCTTGGCGGGCCGGCCGGGCCTCTTCTTCTCCGCGGCCTGCGCCGGAGCCGCCGCCGCACCGGCCAGCGCGACCCCCGCACCCGTCACGGCGGACTTCTTCAGGAACTTCCGGCGGTTCAAGGGCATCTCTGGATCTCCTCGGGGAACGGTCAACAACGCGCGTAGATTCTTACTCGCTTCTTACCGCACGCGACAGGTCCCCCAGGTTTCGATCTGATGACCACCAGGCGGCACACCTGACAGAGTGGGACGTATGACCACCCCCACCCCGGACGACCCCCAACCCCCCGTCCCCTACGGCACTCCCGACGCCCCGCGCATCGCCGTCCGCGGCGAGGCCCGCCTCGAGGTCGACCCCGAGATCGCCCGCATCGGCATCACCGTCGCCGCCCGCGGCACCGACCGCCGCACCGCCCTCGACGACCTCACCCGCCGCAACGCCACCGTCCTCGACCTGGTCAAAAGCTACGGCGAGGCAGTCGAACGCCTGGAGACCGGCGGCTTCTCCATCACCCCCGAACTCACCAAGCACGGCCGCGGCGAACGCGTCCACCGCTACCACGGCCGGGTCAACATCACCGCCGAACTCGTCGACTTCACCGCCCTCGGCGAACTCACCACCCGCCTCGCCGACCTCGACCTCACCCGCGTCGACGGCCCCTGGTGGGCCCTGCGCCCGGACTCGCCCGTCCACCGCCAGGCCCGCCAGCAGGCCGTCCGCGAAGCCGTCCAGCGCGCCCGCGAATACGCCGAGGCCCTCGGCACCACCCTCGCCGCCCTCGTCGAACTCGCCGACATCGGCGCCGAGAACGCCCAGCCCTACGGCGCCCCCCAGACCCGTATGCGCTCCATGTCCTTCGCCGGCGGCGGAGGCGAGGACACGGCCGCCGCACCCCTCGACCTCGAACCCCAGCGGCAGCACATCTACGCCCAGGTCAACGCACGCTTCACGATGGCACCCCCGCGCCTTTGACATGCATCCGCAATTCGGTGATTCGAACGCTCATTGGAGCACCCCGCCGCACATTCAAGCCTTGTCAATAACCCTTCACCCAAAGGTTGTTGAGTAGTCATGCACGGCCAATTCCCTACCGGTCGGTAAGGCCTAGGCTCGAAGCATGCGCCGAGCAAAAATCGTCTGTACATTGGGCCCCGCCACCGACTCGTACGACCAGATCAAAGCCCTGGTCGAGGCCGGAATGGACGTAGCCCGCTTCAACCTCAGCCACGGCAGCCACGCCGAGCACGAGGAGCGCTACCAGCGCGTGCGAAAGGCCGCCGAGGAGACCGGCCGCAGCGTCGGACTGCTCGCCGACCTTCAAGGCCCGAAGATCCGACTCGGCCGCTTCACCGAAGGACCCGTACTCCTTGAACGCGGGGACACCTTCACCATCACTGTCGAGGAAGGCGCCGAAGGCGACCGTCAGTCCTGCGGCACGACCTACGCAGGCCTCGCCGCGGACGTGACCCCGGGCGAGCGCGTCCTCGTCGACGACGGCAAGGTGTGCCTCGAAGTCACCTCCGTCGACGGCCCCCGCGTGCACACCGAGGTCGTCGAAGGCGGCATGGTCTCCGACCACAAGGGCCTGAACCTCCCCGGGGTCGCCGTGTCCGTCCCGGCCCTCTCCGACAAGGACGAGGCCGACCTCCGCTGGGCGCTGCGCACCGGCTTCGACGTGATCGCGCTGTCCTTCGTGCGCAGCGGCAAGGACATCGACGACGTCCACCGCATCATGGACGAGGAGGGCCACCGCCTCCCCGTCATCGCCAAGGTCGAGAAGCCCCAGGCGGTCGACGCCATCGACGACATCGTCGCGGCCTTCGACGGCATCATGGTCGCCCGCGGCGACCTCGGCGTCGAAATGCCCCTGGAGCAGGTCCCGATCGTCCAGAAGCGCGCCGTCAAACTGGCCAAGCGCAACGCCAAGCCGGTCATCGTCGCCACGCAGATGCTCGACTCGATGATCGAGAACTCCCGCCCCACGCGCGCGGAGGCGAGCGACGTGGCGAACGCCGTGATCGACGGCACGGACGCGGTGATGCTCTCGGGCGAGACCAGCGTCGGCAAGTACCCGATCGCCACCGTCACCACCATGGCGCGCATCATCGAGGCCGCCGAGGAGGACATCCTCGCCAAGGGCCTCCCGCCGCTGACGGACCGCAACAAGCCGCGCACCCAGGGCGGCGCCGTGGCCCGCGCTGCCGCCGAGATGGGCGACTTCCTCGGCGCGAAGTTCCTCGTCGCCTTCACCCAGTCCGGCGACACGGTCCGCCGCCTCTCCCGCTACCGGTCGCCCATCCCGGTCATGGCCTTCACCCCCGACCCGGCCACCCGCTCCCAGCTCAACCTCACCTGGGGCGTGGAGACCATCCTCGGCCCGCACGTCGACTCCACCGACGCGATGGTCGACCAGGTCGACGAACTCCTCCTCAAGTACGGCCGCTGCCAGAAGGGCGACATCGTCGTCATCACCGCGGGCTCCCCGCCCGGGGTCGCCGGTTCCACGAACCTCGTCCGCGTCCACCACGTCGGCGAGGACGACAGCCCGAAGTAGCGGCGGGCGGCGCCCGGTTGCGCCCACATCGCCGGACGCCGGAATCGCCCCCGGCGTGCGCATTATCCGTCGCGTACGCCGGCTTTTCGCGGGCCTGGGTGAGGAGTTGACTCGGTTTCCGCCGAGCGGGCTCGGCGAATACGGAATGGCCGAGGGGAGTCGCGGCGAAAGGGAGATCGCGGGCGCGGACGAATTCCCGCGCCTTTGATACGGCGGAGGCCGATCCTCCGAGCGCTTTCGCCTACTGCTTCACCTACTGCCTCGCCTTCGCGACGGGCTGGGAATCGCACCCCCCATGCACCGCCGATAAATGCCCTTCGGGCTTCAGGCGGGCAGTTCGGTGATGCCGAGGGCGAAGTCGAGGTTGCCCACCCCGTTGTTGGCGAGGCCCACCGTGACCACGCCCGCGCCTTCCAGCCAGTGCGCCATTTTCAGGCCGCCGACGTCCAGCGGGCGCAGCCCCAGGCTCTCGACGAACGTCCCCACACTCGCCTTGGCCTGCGCGCTGTCGCCGGCGATGAAGACGTCGGGCCGCCCCTTCTCCAGGACATGACGGAAGACGGTGTTGAACGCCTTCACCACACTGGCGTCGGCCGGGGCCACCTTGGCGACCTCCTGCGCGACGGAGGTCTCCTCGCGGTGGGCCAGCCCGTCGAACGTGGAGTTGAAGGGGTTGCTGATGTCGACGACGACCTTGCCCGCGAGAGCGTCCCCGTACTGGGCGACGACCGGCACGACACCGTCGTACAACAGGGCCACGATGACGATGTCCCCGGCCGGGGCGGTGCCCCACTCTCCCGTCGTCGCGCCGTCGCCGAGAGTCTTGGCCAGGTCGGCGGCCTTGGACTGGTCGCGGCCCATGACCTCGACCGTGTTGCCGCCCGCCAGCGCCCGTGCGCCGATGGTGCGGGCCATGTTGCCGGTGCCGATGATGCTGATGCTGCTCATGAGATGTCCCGCCTTTGGTTGGGTGTGGCGTCCGGTTCAGATGGCGGTGGTGCCGCCGTCGGCGACGAGCTCCATGCCGTTGACGTAGCTGGATTCGTCGGACGCGAGGAAGAGGGCCGCGCCGGCGATCTCGTCGGGGCTGCCCATCCGGCCCCGGGGGATGAGGGACTCGAACTGGCGCTTGGTGGCCTCGTCGAAGAGTTCCGCCTGCTTGGCGGTGGCGACCTGGCCGGGGGTCAGGACGTTGACGCGGATACGGCGGTCCTTGAGCTCGTTGAGCCAGACGCGGGCCCAGGCCTGCTGGACGGCCTTGCTGCCGGCGTAGACGCTCCAGCCGGGGAAGGCGCCGAGGGAGGCGTTCGAGCCGGTCATCAGGATGGAGCCGCCGTCGTTGAGGAGCGGCAGGGCCTTCTGGACGGTGAACAGGGTGCCGCGCGCGTTGAGCCCGAACCAGGTGTCGAACTGCTCCTCGGTGATCTCGCCGAGCGGTGCGGGCGCGCCCCCGCCGGCGCTGGCCCACAGCACGTCGAGGCTCCCCTTCTCGCGCTTGACGGTGTCGAACAGGCGGTCCAGGTCGCCCAGATCGGCGGCGTCGCCCTGGACGCCGGTGACGTTGCGGCCGATCTCCTTCACTGCCTCGTCCAGGGCGTCCTGGCGGCGGCCGGTGATGAAGACGTACGCGCCCTCGTCGACGAACCGCTTCGCGCCGGCCAGCGCCATTCCGGTGGTGCCGCCGGTGATGACCGCGACCTTGCCGTCGAGCTTTCCCATGGTCGTTCCCTTGCCTCGGTGGTGCCGTACGCACCTGCGACGACGGCATTAAGTACACCGTCCTGTGTACGTACCGTACGAGGCGGGCGGCTGGGGCGCAACTATGTACACCGGTCGTTACCCGATTCGGGTACGATGGCCCCATGACGGAGTTGGAGAAGGGCCCCACGGGCAGTCGCCGCGGCCGGGGTGCCCGCGAGCGCATCCTCGGCGCGTCCCAGCGGCTCTTCCGCGAACAGGGCATCAACCGCACCGGCATGGACCAGCTCTGCGCGGCGGCCGAGGTGTCCAAGCGCACGGCCTACCAGCACTTCGGCGGCAAGGACGAACTCGTCGCGGAGTACCTGCGCCGGTTCGACCCCTCCGTGCTGTCCGGCGTGTTCGACCGCCCCGACCTCACGCCCCGCGAACGGCTCCTGGCCGCCTTCGACATCGCCCCCGGCACCCCGCTGTGCCCGTACATCGCCGCCGCCGTGGAGCTCCACGACCCCGAGCACCCCGCGTCGCGGTACGCGCGCGACTACAAGAAGGCGGTCGCCGTGCGGCTCGCCGACACCGCCCGCGAAGCCGGCGCCGACGACCCCGAACAGCTCGGCGAGCAGCTCGCGTTGCTCCTCGACGGCGCCGCGGCCCGCACCCGCGTCCTCAACGCCGACGCGTTCCCCACCGCCGCCGCCATCGCCGCCGTCCTCATCGACAACGCCATCCCGGGCTGAGGTCCGCGGGAGTGATCTCGATGACAGACAGCAAAAAGCGGAGGCCCACGCGAACGTGGACCTCCGCTAAATAACTGCCTTCAATGTGAAGGAAAAGTACCCCGAGTCGGATTCGAACCGACGCTGGATGGGTTTTGAATCCATTGCCTCTACCGCTGGGCTACCGGGGCCCCTTTGAAACCAAGGTCAGCGGTGTCCCGCTGTGCCCCTACCTTATCGCAGCTAGGTAGGCTCTTGTCAGCACTACCCCCGTGCCCTGAACGAGGAGCCCCCGTGACCGCCCCCGAGTCGCCCCAGCCCGTAGACGCGCCCGACGACGACAAGTCGCACGTGCCTCCGCTGACGACCCGTGTCGTCATCGCCGAGGACGAGGCCCTGATTCGGCTCGACCTCAAAGAGATGCTCGAAGAAGAGGGGTACACCGTCGTCGGCGAGGCCGGTGACGGTGAGCAGGCCGTCGAACTGGCCCGTGAGCACAAGCCCGACCTCGTGATCCTCGACGTGAAGATGCCCAAGCTGGACGGCATCTCCGCCGCCGAGAAGATCGCCGCCGAGTCCATCGCGCCCGTGCTGATGCTCACCGCCTTCTCGCAGCGCGACCTCGTCGAGCGGGCCCGGGACGCCGGTGCGATGGCGTACCTCGTGAAGCCGTTCAGCAAGAGCGACGTCGTCCCGGCGATCGAGATGGCCGTCTCACGGTTCACGGAGCTGAAGCAGCTGGAGCAGGAGGTCGCCGACCTCACGCTGCGCCTGGAGACCCGCAAGCTGGTCGACCGGGCGAAGTCCATCCTCCAGACCGAGTACGGCCTGACCGAGCCGGCCGCGTTCCGGTGGATCCAGAAGACGTCGATGGACCGTCGGATGTCGATGCAGCAGGTCGCCGAGGCGGTCATCCAGGACGCCGACGAGAAGAAGTCCGCGAAGGGCTGACCCGGAGAACGGTACCTACGACGAGGCCCGCGCCCCCGGAACCGGGGGCGCGGGCCTCGTCGTAGGAAAGCGGCTGACGGCGACGACTTCTCAGTCCTCGCCGAGGTACGCCTTTCGGACCGACTCGTCGTGCAGGAGGTCCTCGCCGGTGCCGGAGAGGACGATGTTGCCGACCTCCATGACGTGGCCCTGGTCGGCGAGCGAGAGCGCTGCCTGGGCGTTCTGCTCGACCAGGAGGATCGTCGTGCCCGACGCCTTGAGCTCCACGATCGTCGCCATGATCTTCTGCATCATGATCGGCGAGAGACCCATGGACGGCTCGTCCAGCATCAGGAGCTTCGGCTGGGACATCAGGGCGCGGCCCATCGCCAGCATCTGCTGCTCACCGCCCGAGAGGGTTCCCGCAGCCTGCTTCTGGCGCTCTCCCAGGATCGGGAAGAGGTCGTAGGCACGCTGGATGTCCTTCTCGATGCCTTCCCTGTCCTTGCGGAGGAAGGCGCCGAGCTGGAGGTTCTCCGCGATGGTGAGGCGGGGGAAGATGTGCCGGCCTTCGGGGGAGTGGGCCAGACCGAGGGCGACGATCTTGTGGGCGGGGACGCTGTTCAGCGGCTTGCCGTCGAACGTGATCTTGCCGCCCGAGGGCTGCAGCAGCCCCGAGAGGGTGCGCAGGGTCGTGGTCTTGCCGGCGCCGTTGGTGCCGATGAGGGTGACGACCTGGCCGGCCTCGACGCTGAAGGAGATGCCCTTGACGGCTTCGATCTTGCCGTAGGAGACCCTGAGGTCCTCGACCTCGAGCAGTGCGGTCACTGGGCTTCTCCCTTGGTGCTGGTGGTGCTCTCCGCTTCCGTGGTCCCGGCTTCGGTGGTCCCGGCTTCGGTGGGTCCCGCGGCCGGTGCCGTCTCGTCGGCGGGGCCCTCGTCGGGGCCGCCCTCGAAGGGTTCGCCGAGGTAGGCGGCGACGACGCGCTCGTCGGCCTGGACGACGTCGGAGGTGCCCTCGACGAGTTTCTCGCCCTGGACGAGGACGGCGACGCGGTCGCAGAGGTTGAAGATGAAGCGCATGTCGTGCTCGATGACGAGGACGGCGATGCCCTTGTCACGGATGGCGAAGACCAACTCCTCGGTGGCGCGCGTCTCCTGGGGGTTCATGCCGGCCGTCGGCTCGTCCAGGAGGAGGAGGCCGGGCTCGGACGCCAGCGCCCGCGCGATCTCCAGCTTGCGCTGCTCGCCGTAGGGAAGGTTGCGGGCCAGGTGGTCGCGCTTGTGGGCGAGACCGATGAACTCCAGGAGTTCCATGGCCCGTTCTTCGCTGGCCTTCTCCGCCTTCTTGAAGCCGGGGCCGCGCAGGAGGGCCGACCAGAGGCCTTCCTTGGTGCGGGTGTGGCGGCCCACGAGCACGTTCTCCAGGACCGTCATGTTGGCGAACAGACGGATGTTCTGGAAGGTGCGGGCGATACCGGCCTTGGTCACCAGGTGGGGCTTGGGCGGAAGGACCGTGCCCTTGTAGGAGACGGTGCCCTCGGTGGGGACGTAGAGGCCGGTCAGGCAGTTGAAGAAGGTGGTCTTGCCGGCGCCGTTGGGACCGATGAGGCCCACGATCTCGCCGGAGTTGACGGTGAAGTCGACGGAACGGACGGCGGTGAGGCCGCCGAAGCGCATGGTGACGTCACGGGCTTCGAGTACAGGTGTCGTCATGGCTCTCTACGCCCCTGCCTTGGTGATGGCCGGTTCGTCGGTCAGGGTCGTGGTCTCCGGTACGTCGAGCTGGCCGGTCTCGTGGAACTCCAGCTGGCGTCGGCGGTTGGGGATGATGCCCTCGGGGCGGAAGCGCATCAGGAGGATGAGCGCGATACCGAAGGCGAGGAGCGACTTGTCCTGGAGGGCGACGAGCTTCTCCGGGAGCAGGTAGAGCAGGGCGGCGCCGAGGAACGGTCCGGAGACGGTGCCCATGCCGCCGAGGACGACGGCGGCCAGGAGGAACGCGGAGTTGGGCGGGGCCGCTCCGGCGAACTGGTACGGGTTCGGCACCACGCTGTAGGTGACGTGGGCGCTGACCGTGCCCGCGAGACCGGCGAGGGTGGCGCCGAGGGCGAACGCGATGAGCTTCACGCGGAAGCCGTTGATGCCCATGGCGGTGGCGGCGGTCTCGTCCTCGCGGATGGCGATCCAGGAACGGCCGATGCGGGAGTCCGAGGCGCGGCGGTAGACCGTGACCACGAGCGCCATGATCAGGACCATCAGCAGGTAGTAGTTGGCGAAACGGCCGATGGTGAAGCCGCCGATGTCGTGACTGTCCCCGAAGTTGAAGCCGAAGAACGACAGGTCGGGGATGGACGGGATGCCGTTCGGGCCGTTGGTGATGTCCGGGCCCGAGACGCCGTCCATGTTGTTCACGGCGATACGGAAGATCTCTCCGAAGCCGAGCGTCACGATGGCGAGGTAGTCGCCGCGCAGGCGCAGGGTGGGGGCGCCGATGAGGACGCCGAAGACCAGCGACGCGGCGGCACCGGTGAGGGCGGCGGCCCAGAAGGGGAACTGGACGCCGGAGAACTTGGAGAACTCGGAGCCGGAGACCAGGGCGGCCGTGTAGGCGCCGACGCCGAGGAAGGCGACGTAGCCGAGGTCGAGGAGTCCGGCGAGGCCGACGACGATGTTGAGGCCGAGGGCGACGGTGCCGAAGATCAGGATGTTCACGCCGAGGTTGGCGTAGTGGTCGTTGGTCTGCGTGAACGGGAAGCCGATCGCGGCGACGAAGCCCATGGCGAGGGCGAAGCTGCGGTTGTTGGCCGTGAGGTGGCTGAACCGGTCGAAGAGACCGGCGGTGTGCAGGGCCCACGCGGTGAACACGACGACGATGAGGAAGCCGACGAAGAGCTCGTCCTCGGCGTCGATGCCGTACGCGAAGACGGTGAGGCCGAGGGCGGCGACGATCGTGATGACGAGTCGCTGGATCCAGGGGGCGGTGTCCTGCGGTGCCGGGATCCGCTCGGCCTTGGCGATGGACGCCTTGAGGGCTTCCTTGGTGGTGTCGGTGGCGTCCTGCGGGAGGGCGAGGGCGCCGATCACCGGGAGCAGGGAGGCCACGGCGGCGATGTAGGTGCCGGGCTCCCAGTTGACGATGCCACCGAGTTCGGCCGCGATCGCGATGACCGTGTACCAGGTGACCGCGAAGGCGCCGAAGGCGGTGAGGACCAGGGGCGCGTTGTTGCGGGCGGGCAGGAGCCAGCCGAGTCCTCGGACGCCGTAGGTGGCGAGGGCGAACACCACGGTGATGAGGCCGGCGACGAGGGTCAGGATCTGCAGGCCGCCGGGGTAGCCGTTGACCGTGAGGTCACCGGGGAAGTCGGAGGTCCAGGTCCAGCGCAGGAACGTGGACGCGGCGGTGAGGATGCCGCCGCCGAGCAGCAGGGCGCGGGCCGCGGCGAGGGGCAGCGGGATGATGCCGCGCTGTGCCGCGGGCGCGGTGGCCGGCGTCTCGGGGGTCTGGGGGGTCTCGGTCGTCTCGGTCATGTGATCACGCCCTGTCCGCGACGCGTTCGCCGAGCAGACCCTGTGGCCTGAACAGCAGTACGAGGATGAGGAGACAGAAGGCCCAGACGTTGGCCCAGCTGGAGCCGCCGAGCTGCTGCATGCCGGGGATGTGGCTGATGTAGGCGGACGCGAGGGTCTCGGCGACGCCGAGGACGACTCCGCCGAGCATGGCGCCGTAGATGTTGCCGATGCCGCCCATGACGGCCGCGGTGAAGGCCTTGAGGCCCATCAGGAAGCCCATGCGGTAGTCGATGTTGCCGTACTTCAGGCCGTAGGAGACGGCGGCGACCGCGGCGAAGAAACCGCCGATCGCGAAGGCTATGACGATGATGCGGTTGGTGTCGATGCCCATGAGCTGGGCGGTGTCCGGGTCCTGCGCGGTGGCCTGCATGGCGCGGCCGGTGCGGCTCTTGCGGACGAACCAGGCGAGGCCGGACATGCAGATGACGGCGGCGAGGACCAGGAAGATGTCGGCGTCGGAGATGGTGACCGAGCCGATGTCGTGGTTGGCGTCGAGGCTGGGGAAGGAGCGGGCCTTGTCGGCGCCCGGGTAGAAGTTCCGGACGAGCTCCTGCAGGGACAGGGAGAGGCCGATGGCGGTGATGAGGGGCGCCAGTCGTGGTGCTTGCCGCAGGGGGCGGTAGGCGAATCGTTCTGCCCCCACCGCCACGAGGACGGAGACGATTCCGCCGCCGATCAGCATGAGTGGTACGGCGACCACCATCGAGGTGCCGTCGGGCAGGATGTAGGCGTAGACCGTGAGGGCGCCGAAGGCCCCGGTCATGAAGATCTCGCCGTGCGCGAAGTTGATGAGCTGGACGATGCCGTACACCATCGTGTAGCCGATGGCGATCAGCCCGTACATCGAGCCTAGAAGCAGCCCGTTGGCCAGCTGCTGCGGCAGGGTGTTCACCGCATGGCCTCCATGTCGCTGGTGGTCGTGTGCACAGATCGCGTGCCTGGGGGTGGGGGTGTGACAACGGGCCGCGCGGTCGGGATCCTCCTTCCGCGCGGCCCGTGGTGCGGTGGTGCGGTGCTGCTGTGATGCGTGGCGCTGTGCCGTGGATCAGCTGCCGTTGAAGGTGCCGGTCTTGACGGCCTTCCAGGCGCCGTTGGTGACCTGGTACACGGTGAGCTGCTTGTTCTCGGTGTCGCCGTACTGGTCGAAGGAGACCTTGCCGGAGATGCCCTCGAAGTCGGACTTCTGGACGGCGTCGACGACCTTGGAGCGGAGGTCGGTGCTGGCGGGCAGCTTGTCGCCGTTGCCGTCCTTGACCGCCTTCACGGCCTTGATGATGGCGCTGGCGGCGTCGTAGGCGTAGGCGCCGTAGGCGCCGTAGTCACCCTTGTAGCCCTTGGCCTTGTAGGTCGCGATGAACTGCTTCGCGGCCGGCAGGGTGTCCGCGGGGACACCGACGGAGGTGGCGAGGTCACCCTCGGCGGCCTTGCCGGCGGTCTGGATGTAGGTGGTGGCGAACATGCCGTCACCGCCGAACAGCGGGATCTTGACCCCGGCGCCCTTGAGCTGCTTGGTGATCTTCTCCGACTCGTCGTACTGGCCGCCGTAGTAGAGCAGGTCGGCGCCGGAGTTCTTGATCTTCGTGACGAGCGAACTGAAGTCCGTGTCACCGGTGTTGACGTGGTCGGTGCCCGCGATGGAGCCGCCGAGCTTCTTGAAGGAGCTGTTGAAGATCCCGGCGAGACCGGCGCCGTAGGTCTGCTTGTCGTCGACGACGAAGGCCTTCTTCTTCTTGAGGCCGTTGTACGCGTAGTCGGCGGCGAAGGCACCCTGGAGGGCGTCCGTGGTGGCCGTACGGAAGTACGTCTTGTACGGACGCGTCTTGGTGGTCTGCCAGTCCTTGCCCTGGGTCAGCTGCGGGTTGGTGTTGGACGGCGAGATCTCGACCATGTTGGCCGAGGCGAACACCTGCTGCATCGACTGGGCGACGCCGGAGTTCAGCGGGCCGACGGCGCCGACGACGTCGCTCTGGCCGGTGAAGGCGGTGGCGTTGGACTGCCCGGTGGCGGGCTGGGCCTTGTCGTCCAGGGCCTTGACCTTGAACTTGACGCCGGGGACCCAGTTGTTCTTGTTGGCGTCGTCGACGGCGATCTGGACGCCGTACTGGATGCCGAGGCCGGTGGTGGAGTTCTCACCGGACAGCGGGGCGTCGACACCGATGGTCAGGGTGGTCGAGCCGCTGTCGCTCTTGCTGCCGCTGTCCCGGGAGCCGCACGCGGTGAGGGTCAGAGCTCCAGTCGTGAGAACGGAGGTAAGTATCACCAAGGAACGCTGTCGCACAATCAGTCCTTTCCGCAGGCACAGTCGCTCCTGTCGGAGCGGCGAGGTGCTGCGCTGGTACCCAACTCCCGATGGAGCGGTGACTGGCCGTGACTCTAAGCCCGGTCTGTAGGCAGGGGCATCGTCGTGAGCTGGCTTGTGACTTTCTTGTTATGACGTGCCGGTTGTCGGGCTTCGTGGAGGGTGGGTCTCGGCCGGTTTGGCGGAATTCACCCGCGGTCCACATTTTGAGAACCTGCACTTCCGCTTGGCCGTGGGCCTGGCCTGGCGTTTGTCGTGCCGCAGGCCCTGTGCAGAAGCTCGGAAAGGTCGTTGGAGTAGGCGCTGCCGAAGATGAAACTGTGGTGTTGTATTGCGCGCGTGTTACGCAGCGTTACGTCCAGAAAGGCGAGGTCCGCATTCAGGGGCAGTCCCGAACAGTCGGAAACGGAAATCTCCACCGTGACACGGTGGGTCGATCCGGCGTGGACGGTGAAGTCCGGTTCCGGTACGGCCTCGGCGCTGAGTCCGTCGAAGGCGGCGCCGATGACGCGGACCGCGACGGAGGGCCCGCTGTCCACGGTGACCGCGAAGCGGAAGAAGCCGGTCGTGGTGGGGGTGTCGGTGGTCTGGGCGAGGCCGACGTAGCGCCACGCGGTGACGTTCGCGGGCCACGGCACGGGCGGGGTGGGGTCGCTCCGCCGGTCGTCGTGCACCGGTGGGAGGAGCACGGCTCCGACGGCGGCGGCGCCGGCCGCGATCACCGCGAGTGCCGTGCGGCGCGTGCGCTGGGGGAGGGTGTGCCAACGGTCCGTGAGGCGGGGCGAGTCGCCCCCGATGACCTCGTAACTCCCGTCCACGTCAGTGGAGTCGACGGATTCGACGGGCCCGATACCGCTCATGCCGTTCCTGCCGTCAGCCTCATGGGGAAACGGTAGGGGAGCGGGCGGGGGTGGGGAAGACGCGGGGTGTTTTGGGGGGAGTTGGGGGGTTGGGGGGTGTGGTGACCGAGGGGTGGGGTGGTCTGGTGGGGCAACAAGGTGTGTGGGGTGGGGGGTTGGGGGTGGGTGGGGGTTATGCGGCTGGGGGTGCGGGTCGTGGGTGAGCTGCGGGTTGGTGGGGGCTGGTCGCGCAGTTCCCCGCGCCCCTGGGTGGGGTTGGGGGGCCTGTGTTCAGTGGTGGGCGGTGTCCGCTCGCCGGACTGCCTTGTTGCGGGCCGGAGTTGACGGCTTCCGCGCCGGCCGTCCCCGGCTGCCGCGTCGCCGGAGTGTGGGGCGCGTGCGGCCGGGGAGCGGGGGCTGTGGGGGTCAGCTCGTCGGGGTTGCCGGGATTCCGTCGCCCGGCTTGACGTCGCGGAGGAGGCAGGTCAGGCGGGCCGTGCAGACGCGGCGGTCGGTGTCGTCGGTGATGACGATCTCGTACGTCGCCGTCGAGCGGCCGCGGTGCACGGGGGTGGCCACGCCGGTGACCAGGCCGGAGCGGGCGCCGCGGTGGTGGGTGCAGTTGAGGTCGACGCCCACGGCGATCTTCGTGCTGCCGCCGTGCAGCATGGAGCCCAGCGAGCCGAGGGTCTCGGCCAGCACCGCGGACGCGCCCCCGTGCAGCAGCCCGTACGGCTGGGTGTTGCCCTCCACCGGCATCGTGCCGACGACGCGCTCCGCGGACGCCTCGACGATCTCCACGCCCATCCGCGTGCCGAGGTGGCCGGCCGAGAACAGGGCGACCAGGTCGATCCCGAGGGCCGAGTACTCGTCGATGACGTCCTGCGGGAACTTCCCTTGCTGCTGCTCGCCCATGGGGCCGGCTCCGTTCGTCGTGCGCCTGACGTGGTGGACCTGACGGCTGAGCGAACGCTCAGTCGGTGGTCGATTGTTCCAGACGTACGACGACGGACTTGCTGGCCGGGGTGTTGCTGGTGTCCGCGGTGGCGTCCAGGGGGACCAGGACGTTGGTCTCGGGGTAGTACGCGGCGGCGCAGCCCCGCGCGGTCGGATAGTGCACGACCCGGAAACCGGGCGCCCGCCGCTCCACCCCGTCCTTCCACTCACCGACCAGGTCGACGTACGACCCGTCGGCGATGCCCAGCCGGGCGGCGTCGTCGGGGTGGACCATGACGACCCGGCGGCCGTTCTTGATGCCCCGGTAGCGGTCGTCGAGGCCGTAGATCGTGGTGTTGTACTGGTCGTGCGAGCGCAGGGTCTGCAACAGCAGGCGCCCTTCGGGGAGTTCGGGGTATTCCACGGGAGCTGCGGTGAAGTTCGCCTTGCCGGTGGCGGTCGGGAAGCGGCGTTCGTCCCGCGGTGCGTGCGGGAGGGCGAAGCCGCCAGGGTGAGCCACGCGCGCGTTGAAGTCCTCGAAGCCGGGGATCACGCGCGCGATGCGGTCGCGGACCGTGCCGTAGTCCTTCTCGAACTCCTCCCAGGGCGTGCGGGATTCGACGCCGAGGACGCGGCGGGCGAGGCGGCACACGATGGCCGGCTCGGACAGCAGGTGGGCGCTGGCGGGCTCCAGGCGGCCGCGTGAGGCGTGCACCATGCCCATGGAGTCCTCCACGGTCACGAACTGCTCGCCGCCGCCCTGGAGATCGCGCTCGGTGCGCCCCAGGCAGGGCAGGATCAGGGCACGCGCGCCCGTGACGACGTGCGAGCGGTTCAGCTTCGTCGACACGTGCACGGTGAGGGCGGCGCGCCGCATGGCCGCCTCGGTGACCTCGGTGTCGGGGGAGGCGGACACGAAGTTGCCGCCCATCGCGAAGAAGACCTTCGCGTCCCCGTCGCGCAGGGCGCGGATCGCGGCGACGACGTCGTAGCCGTGCTCGCGCGGCGGGGCGAAGCCGAACTCCTTCTCCAGGGCGTCCAGGAAGGCGGGTGCGGGGCGCTCGAAGATGCCCATGGTGCGGTCGCCCTGCACGTTGCTGTGGCCGCGCACCGGGCACACGCCCGCGCCGGGGCGGCCGATGTTGCCGCGCAGCAGAAGGAAGTTGACGACCTCGCGGATGGTCGGCACGGCGTGCTTGTGCTGGGTGAGGCCCATCGCCCAGCACACGATGGTGCGCTCGGAGGCGAGGACCATCTCCAGGGCCTTCTCGATCTCCGGGCGGGTCAGCCCGGTGGCGAGGAGCGTCTCGTCCCAGTCGGCCTCCCGCGCGGCGGCGGCGAACTCCTCGTAGCCGTGGGTGTGTTCGTCGACGAAGGCCTGGTCGACCGCGCCCTCCGTCTCCAGGATGAGCTTGTTCAGGAGGCGGAAGAGGGCCTGGTCGCCGCCGATGCGGATCTGCAGGAACAGGTCGGTGAGGGCGGCGCCCTTGAGCATGCCCTGGGGGGTCTGCGGGTTCTTGAACTTCTCCAGGCCCGCCTCGGGCAGCGGGTTCACACTGATGATCTTCGCGCCGTTGGCCTTGGCCTTCTCCAGGGCGGAGAGCATGCGCGGGTGGTTGGTCCCCGGGTTCTGCCCGGCGACGACGATCAGGTCGGCCTGGTAGAGGTCCTCCAACAGGACGCTGCCCTTGCCGATGCCGATCGTCTCGTTCAGCGCCGAACCGCTCGACTCGTGGCACATGTTGGAGCAGTCCGGCAGGTTGTTGGTGCCCAGCTCCCGCGCGAACAACTGGTACAGGAACGCCGCCTCGTTGCTGGTGCGGCCCGACGTGTAGAAGAGCGCCTCGTCCGGGGAGCCGAGGGCGGCGATCTCCTCGGCGACGATGTCGAAGGCACGCTCCCAGGAGACCGGTTCGTAGTGCTCGGCTCCTTCGGGGAGATACATGGGGTGCGTGAGACGGCCCTGCTGGCCCAGCCAGTAGCCGCTGCGGGTCGCGAGGTCTGCCACCGGGTGGGCGGCGAAGAACTCGGGGGTGACCCGGCGCAGGGTGGCCTCCTCGGCGACCGCCTTCGCGCCGTTCTCACAGAACTCCGCCGCGTGCCGGTGGTCCGGCTCGGGCCAGGCGCAGCCCGGGCAGTCGAAGCCGTTCTTCTGATTGACCCGCAGCAGCGTCAACGCGGTGCGCTTCACACCCATCTGCTGCTGGGCGATGCGCAGCGTGTGCCCGATCGCCGGAAGCCCGGCCGCGGCGTGCTTGGGCTCGGCGACCTGCGGCGCGTCCTGAACCGGATCGCCCTTGGGCGGCTTCGTGGCCATCGCGGGCCCCCTCCTTCGCTGGCACCTGTGCACTACACACACGATCCTCGCACGCGGCACCGACAACGTCCGTGGCGCGTGCGCCCTCCCGCTCCCGCCCCCGTCCCGGGACGTTCTCGTACCTCCCCCGAACTGTTCCGGTCCCTGCGCCGCGGTGGCCGTGCGTCCCGACTGTCAGTGGGGCGTGGCAGGATCGGGGGCGTGGCAGAGACAGCATCGAAGAAGACCGACAAGACCTCCGGCGGAGACCGTCCACGGCTGATGCTGATGGACGGGCACTCGCTCGCCTACCGCGCGTTCTTCGCGCTGCCCGCGGAGAACTTCACGACCGCGACGGGCCAGCCGACGAACGCGATCTACGGCTTCGCGTCGATGCTGGCCAACACCCTGCGTGACGAGGCGCCCACGCACTTCGCGGTGGCCTTCGACGTGTCCCGCAAGACCTGGCGCTCCGAGGAGTTCACGGAGTACAAGGCGAACCGCTCCAAGACCCCGGACGAGTTCAAGGGCCAGGTCGAGCTGATCGGCGAGCTGCTCGACGCGATGCACGTCTCCCGCTTCGCGGTGGACGGCTTCGAGGCCGACGACGTCATCGCCACGCTCGCCACCCAGGCCGAGGCCGAGGGGTTCGACGTGCTGATCGTCACCGGCGACCGCGACTCCTTCCAGCTCGTGTCCGAGCACACCACCGTGCTCTACCCGACGAAGGGCGTCTCCGAGCTGACCCGGTTCACTCCGGAGAAGGTCGTCGAGAAGTACGGGTTGACGCCCGCCCAGTACCCCGACTTCGCGGCCCTGCGCGGCGACCCGTCCGACAACCTCCCCGGCATCCCCGGAGTCGGCGAGAAGACCGCCGCGAAGTGGATCAACCAGTTCGGTTCGTTCGCCGAGCTGGTCGACCGCGCCGACGAGGTCAAGGGCAAGGCCGGGCAGAACCTCCGCGACCACCTGGACGCCGTCAAGCTCAACCGCCGGCTCACCGAGATGGTCAAGGACGTCGAGCTGCCCAAGACGGTCGTCGACCTGGAGCGCGCTCCGTACGACCGCACGGGCGTCGCGATGGTGCTCGACACCCTGGAGATCCGCAACCCGTCGCTGCGCGAGCGCCTGCTCGCCGTCGACCCGGGCGCCGAGGAGGCCGAGCCGACCCCGCCCGCCGAGAGCGGTGTGGCCGTCGACGGCTCGGTCCTGGGCACCGGCGAACTGACCGGCTGGCTCGCCGACTACGGCACCGAGACGCTCGGCGTCGCCACCGTCGACACCTGGGCGCTCGGCACCGGCTCGGTGACCGAGGTGGCGCTCGCCACCGCCGGGGGAGCGGCCGCCTGGTTCGACCCGTCGGAGCTGGACGAGAGCGACGAGAACGCGTTCGCGGCCTGGCTGTCCGACGCCGACCGCCCCAAGGTGTTCCACAACGCCAAGGGCGCGATGCGGGTCTTCGCCGACCACGGCTGGACCATCGCCGGCATCACCATGGACACCGCGCTCGCCGCCTACCTGGTCAAGCCCGGCCGCCGCTCCTTCGACCTGGACGCGCTGTCCCTGGAGTACCTCGGCCGCGAACTGGCCCCCGCCGCCGCGGCCGACGGCCAGCTCGCCTTCGGCACGGACGACGGCGCCGAGGCGGACGCCCTGATGGTCCAGGCCCGCGCGATCCTCGACCTGGGGGTGGCCTTCGGGGAGCGCCTCCAGGAAGTCGGCGCGGCGGATCTGCTCCGCGACATGGAGCTGCCCACCTCGATCCTGCTGGCCCGTCTGGAGCGCTCCGGCATCGCCGCCGACAAGGCGCACCTGGAGGCCATGGAGCAGATGTTCGCCGGAGCCGTGCAGCAGGCGGTGAAGGAGGCGCACGCGGCGGCGGGGCACGAGTTCAACCTCGGCTCGCCCAAGCAGCTCCAGGAAGTCCTCTTCGGTGAACTGGGCCTGCCGAAGACCAAGAAGACGAAGACCGGCTACACCACGGACGCCGACGCCCTGGCCTGGCTGGCCAACCAGACCGAGAACGAACTGCCGGTCATCATGCTCCGCCACCGCGAACAGGCGAAGCTGCGCGTCACCGTAGAGGGCCTGATCAAGACGATCGCGACGGACGGCCGCATCCACACGACCTTCAACCAGACGGTCGCGGCGACGGGCCGCCTGTCGTCGACGGACCCGAACCTGCAGAACATCCCGGTCCGCACGGACGAGGGCCGGGCGATCCGCCGGGGCTTCGTGGTGGGCGAGGGCTACGAGTCCCTGATGACCGCGGACTACAGCCAGATCGAACTCCGCGTGATGGCCCATCTCTCCGAGGACGAGGGCCTGTTGGAGGCATTCACCTCCGGCGAGGACCTGCACACCACGGTCGCCTCCCAGGTGTTCTCGGTCGACGGTTCCGCGGTCGACGCGGAGATGCGCCGCAAGATCAAGGCGATGTCGTACGGCCTCGCCTACGGCCTCTCCGCCTTCGGTCTCTCCCAGCAGCTGAACATCGACGCGGGCGAGGCGCGGGTCCTGATGGACACGTACTTCGAGCGCTTCGGCGGCGTACGGGACTATCTGCGCCGCGCGGTCGACGAGGCCAGGGCGACGGGCTACACGGCGACCCTCTTCGGCCGCCGCCGCTACCTCCCCGACCTCAACAGCGACAACCGCCAGCGCCGCGAGGCCGCCGAGCGCATGGCGTTGAACGCGCCGATCCAGGGCACCGCCGCGGACATCGTCAAGATGGCCATGCTCAAGGTCGACACCGCCCTCCGCGAGGCCGACCTCAAGTCCCGCATGCTCCTCCAGGTCCACGACGAAATCGTCCTGGAGATCGCCCCCGGAGAGCGCGAGACCACGGAGAAGCTGGTCCGCCAGGCGATGGCCGGCGCGGTCCAGCTCCGGGCGCCGCTGGACGTCTCGGTGGGCGTGGGCGCGGACTGGGAGTCGGCCGCGCACTAGCCTCCGGCGGTTGGGCGGAGGGGAGTTGGCGGGGGGGGCGTTGTCGGGACGGGCCGGGGCGATTCGGCTGGGGTGGGGTGGCTGAGGTGTACGGCAGGTGGGCTCGGGTGACTGGGCCTGCCTTCGGCCGTCGGCGAGGTCTCGGGGGGTCTCCCTGGTCGGGCTTGCGTGCCTGTCCGGGGTACGTCCTTGGCCGCTGTGCTCCACGAACGCCGTGGGCAGCCTTAC
This sequence comes from Streptomyces sp. NBC_00252, assembly GCF_036187565.1. NCBI lineage: Bacteria > Bacillati > Actinomycetota > Actinomycetes > Kitasatosporales > Streptomycetaceae > Streptomyces > Streptomyces sp. NBC_00252. The sequence goes on from NZ_CP108087.1 coordinate 7,454,409, forward strand.
CGGTCGGGGTGGATCCTGCGCAGCCATCCGCGGAGTTGTCGTACGCGGATTAACCGGAGGCGGTCACGGAGCGCTCTGGATAGCATCCGCAAGCGCTGAACTCCCCCCGCCCACTGACGAAGGAGCCGTCCCATGCCGCCCCGTCCGACCCCGCCGATTGCGGAATTCCGCGTGTCCGGCAGCGACGCCGGCCCCTACGGAATCACCTGCGGCCCCGACGGCGCGCTGTGGTTCACCATGGTCCACGACGGACGGATCGGTCGGCTCACCCCGGACGGCGACGTCACCTCCTACCAGGTCGACCCCGCCTCCAGCGGACCGTCGATCATCACAACAGGGCCCGACGACGCCCTCTGGTTCACGGAATTCCGCAGCCACCGGATCGGCCGCATCACCACGACCGGAAACATCACCTCGTTCCCGCTGCCGACGCCGGACGCCGGGCCGTTCGGCATCGCCGCCGGTCCCGACGGAGCGCTGTGGTTCACCGAGGCGAACTCCGACAGCATCGGGCGTATCACCACCGAGGGGGACGTCACGGAGTTCCCGCTCCCGCTCTCGGGCGCCTTCCCGTCAGCCATCGCCGCCGGCCCTGACGACCGGCTGTGGTTCACGATGAACCAGGCGAACGCGATCGGGGCCATCGCGCGGGACGGCCACGTCACCGTCCATCCGCTTCCCTCACCCGACAGCGCCCCGGTCGGTATCACCGCCGGCGCCGACGGAGCCCTGTGGTTCGTCGAGATCGGCGGTGGCCGGATCGGCCGGATCACGCCGGACGGAAAGATCGACGAGTTCGCCCTGCCCGACCGCGCGTCACGCCCCCACGCCATCACCGCCGACGACGACGGAAACTGCTGGTTCACCGAGTGGGGAGCCAACCGCGTCGGCCGCATCACCTCCGACGGCCGGATCGACGAACACGACCTCCCCACCCCGTCCTCCGAGCCCCACGGCATCACCCTGGGACCGGACGGGGCGATCTGGACGGCCCTGGAGATCGGAACGCTCGCCCGAATCACACCGAGCTGAGCCCCGGACCTGGACCCGGTCTTGGTCTCGGCTCGGGCAGGGCAGGGCAGGCCAGGAGCGGCCTGCCTGCGTGTTCATCTGCCTAGAGTGTCGTGCCCGCGCTCGCTGGTCCGGGCCGTCCGCGCGGATCGGCACCCCCGTCGCACACTCGGGATGCCGCGTTCGCTCTCGCTGGTCCGAGTGGTCTGCAGGGGGCCGCCCTCGTGCCCCGCACCCGGGATGCCGCCTTCGCTGTCCGCGCCGCCCGCAGGGATCGGCGCTCGTGTCCCACACCCGGGATATCGCGATCACCCCTCCCCTCACGTCCAAGCCGCCCGCAGGGAACGGCAGCCCGCCCCGTCCCCGGCGATCCCGAACCCCCGGTCCACCCGCACCCGCCGCCCGCAGGCCCCCCAGCCCTCACCCCGCCCAGCCCCCACCCCCCGGAGGGCCCGTCACCCGCGTGGCCCCCGCGAAGGCGCCCCCCGCCCCCGGCGACCGTAAGGATGCGGGCATGGGTATACGCACGCTCCACCGCCGGACGGCCCAGGCGCAGGCAGCGGACGCCGCTGCGGCGCAGGGCGCGCCCCGCCCGCCGGTCCCGGCCCTCTCGGTCGGCGCAAGCACCGCCCGCATCCCCGCCGACCTGGCCATGGCCGTCCAGCACACGGCCGCAGGCCTCCGGCGCCGGCTCACGTTCCGGGACGACACGGCCGTAGACCCCCGAGAACAAGCCAGACATCCGCAGGGACCCGCCATCACCCCCACCGGCACCCCGGTCTGGCGACTCTGGGCCGACCTGGGCCGCAGCTACCTGGACCTCGTCCTCACCCGGCTCCCAAGGTCACGCTCCGCGCACACCATGACGGTGTTCATCGCGACCCCACCGGACAGCTCCGCGTAACCGCGTTCACCGGAAGCCAGCCCGCCCCCACGGCATGACCACGCTCACCGGAGGCCAGCCCGCCCCCACGGCATGACCGCGCCCCCCGCGAGCCAGCTAGCCCGCCTGCCCACGCCCAGCGGCAGTCAGCCCGGCGGCACCGAACGACCGCGCAAGCCAGCCCGCTCCACCCCGCCCCGCCCCCACGGCATGACCACGCCCAGCGCGAGTCGGCTCACCCGCACCGCACACCCGCCCTCATCATGAACCGCCCCGCCCCCTCCGCACGCCCACGCCCAACGCAAGCCGACCAGCCCCCTCACCGCCCGCGCTCACCGCCTTCGACGCCCCCGAGCCTTCACCGCGCCCCCGACCCCCGCCCCCGCACCTTCACCGCGCCCCCCGCCCCCGCCCCGACGCCGCGCCCACCTCCTCCGACCCGCCAGCCACCCCCGCCCCCACCGGCCGCCACACCCGAACCCCGACCGCATACAGCAACACCCCCAGCACCAACCCCGCCCCCGCCCCAAAACACACCGTCGGGATCAGGTCCCAGGGCGTCGCCGTGGACCCCCAGTACGCCCACCAGGTCGACGCGCGTTCCGTCGCTGCGGTCAGGGCGCAGGCGGTGAGGAAGAGGCCGGCTGTCCAGCGGTCGCGTGCCGACAGCAGGGGCACGCCCACGGGTTCCGCGGCCGGTACCCGTCGTAGCGCACGGACCACGAACGCCGTGATCAGCAGCGCGCCGATCGCCGAAGTGCCGTACTGCAGGAACGAGTAGAGAGGTCTGCCCGCCCATTCCCGGTCCAGGGTGGGGAACAGCCGTACGCCCCAGCGGTCGTGGTGGGTGAACGCGTCCCAGACGACGTGGGTCAGGGCGCCGAGGACCGCGGAGACGTACCACCGCACCGCCAGCGACGGGGTCGCACGCGCGCGTGGCGTGCCGCAGCGCACCAGGGTGGCCGGCCGGGGCTGGCGGGTGCGGGGGAGCAGGGCCACCAGGGGTTCGCGCAGGAGGAGCCAGAGGGCGACCGTCGTCCAGGTGATGGCGACGTCGACCGTGAAGACGCCGGGGAAGGAGTGCGTCACCTCCCCGAACTCCATCGCCCCCGGTACCGCGCTCGCCGCGTAGTACGTCATGTCCGGGGCGAAGGAACCCGCCACCAGCACCGCCGGTACGAGACGGCCGCGCCCCCTTCCGTCACCGCGCACGGCGGGCAGTACGGCGGCGGCATGACTCAATGTGAACGGCAACAGGGCTCCCCGTAGGAGACATCGGCATATGGCCAAGCGGTGAATAACGGTCACCAACGGGTGCCCGTGCAAAGCAAGTTGTCGTAGGGTCGCCTGGGCCGCCGCGCGGGGTGGTGCGGGCGGACGGAAGGACCGGAACAGAAGTACACACCATCCGAAAAGCACCACGAGGGCAACCCGCGAGGCGGGTCGACCGTCACAACAGGCGCAGAGGCAACAGACAAGGACGGGCGCTCGGGCGTCCCTGGGAGGGGTTCACTCCATGACGGCGCATTTCGGCAGGCGGCTGCGTAAGGGTGCGGCGACGACAGCGGTGGCCGCGGCGGCGGTCGCGGCACTGTCCGCGTCCCAGGCTCCGGCGGTGACCGGCGGCCACAGAACGCTCGCCACCGACCAGGCGACGCCCGACGGGACCACCGACCACAGCGCCACCGGAGACTCCCCGTACTACACGGACCTCCCGCCCCTGAGCAGCCCCCTCCCGAGCCCGAGCGCCAGCCAGCCGCCGTCCATAGGGACCCCGGTCTCGGTGGGCGAGGCCGAGGCCGGCATCCCGGCGACCATCCTCGAGGCCTACAAGAAGGCCGAGACCGAACTCGCCTCCTCCAAGCCCGGCTGCAACCTGCCCTGGCAACTCCTCGCCGCCATCGGCAAGGTGGAGTCCGGCCAGGCCCGCGGCGGTCAGGTCGACGCGAACGGCACCACGACCTCCAAGATCCTCGGCCCCGCCCTCGACGGCAACGGCTTCGCGCTCATCAAGGACACCGACCACGGTCTGTACGACGGCAACAGCACGTACGACCAGGCCGTCGGGCCCATGCAGTTCATCCCGTCCACCTGGGCATGGGCGGGACGCGACGGCAACGGCGACGGGGTCAAGGACCCGAACAACATCTACGACGCCGCCCTCGCCGCCGGCCACTACCTGTGCCGCAACGACTGGAACCTGTCGACCGACGCGGGCATGCGCAGCGCGATCCTCAGCTACAACAACTCGACGGACTACCTGAACACGGTCCTGTCGTGGCTGGAGTACTACCGCAAGGGCACCCACTCGGTCCCGGACGGCACGGGCAGCCTGCCTTCGGGCCGCAGCGACGACAACACCCCGTCCATTCCCACGACTCCGCCCTCGTCGTCGACCCCCTCCACGCCGGGCACCCCGTCGACCCCGTCCAAGCCGGGCACCCCGACGACCCCGTCCAAGCCGGGCACCCCGACGCCTCCTTCCACGCCGGGCACCCCGACGCAGACTCCGACCCCCACCGACACGGTGGCCAAGCTCGCGGACGCGGGTACGGCGAAGCTCACGGCGGTCGCGGGCGAGCAGTTCGGCAAGAAGATCAGCACCAAGGCCGTGACCTCGGCGGGCAAGACCGTCGCCAAGGTCAGGATCCGGTTCACGATCGTCGGGACCACGGACGCCACGTTCACCGGCGGCGAGAAGGTCGCCTCGGTCACCACCAATGCCTCCGGCGTGGCCGTGGCCCCGGCTCTCCAAGCCGGCGAGACGACCGGTGACTTCACCGTCCGCGCGACCGTCGTCGGCCGTACGATCGCCGGTCTCGACTACGCGGCCAGCGTCACGCCCCGCGTCGCCGACACCCTCGTCCGCACCAGCACCACCGCGCTGACCTGCACGGCGGGCGGCGAGTTCGCCGACCAGGTCGAGGTGAAGGCCACGGAGAACGGCGCGGTCGCCGACAAGGTCGCCGCCACCGCAACCCTCATCAAGGCCGCCGACGACGCCACCGAGAACGACAAGGGCCCCTACTTCAAGGACGCGGACGGCAAGACCGTGCGCACCCTCACGGGCCTGGCCACGGACGCCGACGGCCTCCTGAAGCTGCCGAAGCTGTACGCGGACGACACCACCGGCACCTTCCTGCTCCGCGTCACCACCACGGGCGGCGCGACCCTCACGGTCGAACTGACCGTGACGGCTGCCGACACCGCCCCGGCCAGCCCGAGCCCCAGCCCGAGCGCCGACGCCAGCACGTCCGCCTCACCGAGCGCGTAGCCCGGCCGTACGACCGCAGGACACGAACGCAGGACACGAACGCAGGACACAGGGGCGCCCCTCCGCCACGGCGGACGGGGCGCCCTCGTCGTGTCCGTGCCTCGGGTGTGTGCAACGTGTTCTCATCTCGCGCCCGCGTTGCTACGGTGCCCGACCTGACGACCTATCAGTTTCTGTCTGTCGGGAGGCCGGCATGCGTGCCCTGATCGCCGCCGCGACCGGACTCGTGCTCGCGTTCGCGCTGGTCCTGACCATCACCGCGATGGGCTCACCGATGGGCAGGACCTCCCCGAAACCACTGCTGACGACGGTGCCCGCGCACCCGTAAACGATTGCGCAAGCGTTTACGTCCACCTCGGCACAGCGTTCAACTCCTAGGGAAGGAGGCCGAGATGCGCCGCAAGGCCAGCCTGATCCTGCTCGCCCTCGCCGTGTTCTTCACCGCGCTGTCCCCGCTGCTGCGCTGGTACGCCTTCCCGCGGCTGGCCAAGATCCCGGCGAACCAGTACCAGGACATGGTCCTGGAGGCGAAGAACGCCACCCTCCTCGACTACGGCACCATGCAGGCCAAGACGGTCCCCAAGGTCACCATCGTGCAGACCCTCAAGGGCGACGTGGAGGCCGCCAAGAAGATCGACAGGACGGCCGGCCGGGACGTCGTCGTCTGGGACGGCCTGTCCTACGTTCAGGGCCCCGACGGCAAGATGGTCTCCTCGATCCCCGAGCGCTACATCTTCGACGCGCACTCCCAGGACCCCGTCCACGCCACCGGCGAGATGGTCGACGGCGACCCGGTGAAGCGGGACGGCATCGAGTTCAAGTGGCCGTTCCTGACGCAGAAACGGGACTACGAGTACTTCGACGCGCAGACCCGCACCACCAACCCCATCCACTACAAGGGCACCGAGAACTTCCGCGGCGTCAAGGTCTACTACTTCGAGCAGACCATCCCCTGGACCAAGGTCCCCTTCCCCAAGACGATGCCCGTGAAGGGCATCACTCCGCAGTCGGTCGCCAAGACGGGCACCACCCGCTGGTACACCACGGTCCGCAAGTTCTGGGTCGAGCCCGTCACCGGGGCACCGGTCTACGGCGAGGAGCTCCACAAGGAGGAACTGCGCGGCGGCACCCTCCTAGGGGGGCGCGAGAAGGTGACGGCGTTCGCCGGCGACGTGAAGATGCGCGAGGACTACATCAAGCACACTGTCGCCCTGGTGAAGTCCAACCGCACCCTCGTCCTGCTGATGGTCTCCTACCTCCCCTGGGGCTTCCTGACCCTCGGCCTGCTCCTGCTGGCCCTCTCCCTCTACCTGGAGGCCCGCAGCAGGCGCCCCGGGGACCCCGCCCCCACCGACGTCCACGAACCGGAACCGGTCACCGCCTGAGCCGTGCGTTGGTGAACCGCGTCGCCTCGGCCGCGGCCGGGTCCTCGGGCCACGGATGCTTCGGATACCGCCCCCGCAACTCGGCCCGCACGCCCTTGTAGCCGTCCTTCCAGAAGGACGCGAGATCGGCGGTGACGGCGGCGGGCCGCCCGGCGGGGGACAGCAGATGCACGAGCACCGGCACCCCGGCGACGCTCGGCGACTCGTGAAGCCCGAACATCTCCTGCAACTTGACGGCCAGCACGGGCTGTTCGGGGTTCCCGTAGTCGATCCGGATCCTGGACCCGCTCGGCACGGCGAACCGCTCAGGAGCCAGCTCGTCCAACCGCCCCGCGTCCCCCGAGGCCCACGGCAACAGCCGCCGCAGCCCCTGCCCCGCGTCGATCCGTCCCAGATCACTCCGCCGCCGCGCCCGCCCCAGCTCCGGCTCCAACCACTCCTCCACCCGCGCGTGCAACGCCTCGTCGGACACATCGGGCCAAGGCTCCCCGACACTCAGCCGCAGGAACGCCAGCCGCTGCCGCAGCACGTGGGCATCCGCCGACCACCGCAACAGTCCGAACCCCTCCTGCCGCAACCCCTCGACCAGCGCATCCCGTACGGCGACGGGATCGGCTTCCTTCAGCGGCCGCACCGCCAACTCGACGGCCCCTAGCCGTTCGACCCGCCGGGCCACCACGTCCCCACCGGCCCAGTGCACCTCGTCCGCCTCGCTCAGCAGCGCCCCGGCCGCGAACCGGGCGACGTCCTCGTCGACCACGGCCCCGAGCTGCACACGCGCGTGCCCCTTGCCGATCGGCCGGTCGGCCACGGCGACCGCGATCCAGGGAGCACCCCTGAGAGCACTGCCCTCGCCGACCTCGGCACGGGTGCCGGAGACGAGGAGATAGGAACCGGCGTCGGCCTTGGCGACACGTTCGGGGTAGGCGAGGGCGGCGACGAGTCCGACGAGGGAGTCGTCGTTGTTTTCGACGTTCACCTTTTTCGGAACGGGGTCACGGGTGGGCGGGTGGGAAATCTCCCCTCCCACGGCCCGCAGCCGCCGAACTTCCGCACGCCACCGCCCGGCATAGGCGTCACCCCCACGCCGGGCACGCCGCAAAACGGACGCGAGGTCATCGCCGTAGTCCCGCGGAGCCTCCTCGCTGAGCAGCGCGACAACCTCGGCGCCGGCCGGACCCGAGTCCAGCAGGGCCCGCCCCAGCCTGGGATGCAGCCCCAGCCGAGCCAACTGCACACCCCGAGCGGTAGCACGCCCACCCGGGTCGACCGCACCGACCGCCGCCAACACACCCCGAGCCGCCGCCATCGCCCCGGCGGACGGCGCATCCAGCAACGCCAACCCGGACGCCCCAGGATCCCCCCAGCACGCCACCTGAAGCGCGAACGCCGTCAGATCGGCCACCTTGATCTCCGGCGCAGGAAAACGCGGCAGACGGGAATCCTCGGCCTCGGCCCAGCACCGGTACACCGCCCCCGGCGCCTCACGCCCGGACCGCCCCGCCCGCTGCCGCCCGGCAGCCTGCGACGCCCGTACCGTCGCGAGCGCGCTCAGCCCACGCGCGTGATCGACCCGCGGCTCGCGCGCCAGCCCCGAGTCGACGACCACTCGTACGCCGGGAACCGTCAGCGAGGACTCCGCGACGGACGTCGCCAGCACCACCCGGCGCCGCGCTCCTGGGGACAGCACCGCGTCCTGCACGGCCGCAGGCGCCCGCCCGTGCACCTGGAGCACCTCGGTCCCGCCCAGGTCGCCCAACTGCCCCGCCACGCGCGCGATCTCCCCGACCCCGGGCAGGAAACACAGCACGTCCCCGTCCCGCTCGCCCAGCGCCCGCCGTACCGTCGACGCCACGTGCGTGAGCAGCGCCGGGTCCACGCGCATGCCGTGGGGCGGCCGTACGGGACGTACCGGAGGCGTCCAGACGACCTCCACCGGGTACGCGACCCCCTCCGCCTCGACCACCGGAGCATCGCCCAACAGTCGGGCCCAGCCCTGCACGTCGGTCGTCGCGGACGCCGCGACCAGCCGCAACTCGGGCCGCAGCGCCTCCCGTACGTCGACCAGGAAGGCGGCCACCGTGTCCGCGTCCAGGTGCCGCTCGTGGCACTCGTCCAGGATCACGGTGTCGACGCCGGCCAACTCCTGGTCCCGCTGGAGGCGTTGGAGCAGCACGCCGGTCGTGACGACCTCCACGCGTGCGTGCCGCCCGACGACCCGCTCGCCGCGCACGGTGTAGCCGACGCTCTCGCCGACCTTCTCGCCCAGCAGCCACGCCATGCGCCGGGCCGCCGCCCGCGCCGCGATCCGCCGCGGCTCGGCGACGACCACCCGCCGCGCGGGACCCTCGTTCCCCGCGCCGAGCAGCCCGGCCAGCGCGAGCGGCACCAGCGTCGTCTTGCCGGTGCCGGGCGGCGCGACGAGCACCGCTGCGCCGCCCGCTTCCAGGGCGGCGTCGAGTCCGGGCAGGGCACTGCGGACGGGCAGCGCGTCGAGGGCGTCGTAGCGGATCACGCCCCCAGTGTCGTACGCCCGGCGAATCGGCCTCTACGCGCGCGTGCCCGCGTTCCGTCAGTTCCTCAGGCCGCGCTAGCGGGCGCGTTCGCAGACGAAGATCGCCGTCCCCGGGATGAGGTTGCCGCGCAGGGGAGACCAGCCGCCCCACTCGGCGGTGTTCCAGGAGGGCCACTCCGGCTCGACCAGGTCCACCAGACGCAGGTCCGCCGCGACGATGTCCCGGACGCGGTCGCCGATCGTCCGGTGGTGCTCCACGTAGACCGCGCGGCCCTCGTCGTCCTGCTCGACGTACGGCGTGCGGTCGAAGTAGGAGGCGGAGACCGTCAGTCCCTCGGGGCCCGGCTCGTCCGGGAACGCCCAGCGGAGCGGGTGAGTGGTCGAGAAGACGAACCGGCCGCCCGGGCGCAGCACCCGGCGCACCTCGCTCAGCACCAGCACCGGGTCGGCGACGAACGGCAGCGCCCCGTAGGCCGAGCAGGCAAGGTCGAAGGACTCGTCCGCGAAAGGCAGCGCGCCCGCGTCGGCGCACACCAGAGGGAACGATCCGCCGATCCGCAGCGCGTGCTGGAGCTGGCGGTGGGAGAGGTCGAGGGCCACCGGGCGGGCACCCTGGGCGGTCAGCCAGCGCGAGCACTGGGCCGCGCCGGCGCCGATCTCCAGGACGTCCTTCCCCTTCAGCTCCTCGGGCGGGCCGAGCAGTTCGGCCTCCACCTCGTCGAGGCCCTCGGGGCCCCACACGAAGCGGTCGTCGCCCAGGAACGTGCCGTGTTCGACCTGGTAGTCGTCCGCGTTCCGGTCCCACCAGCCCCGGTTGGCCCGGGAACTCTCGGTGACGTCGGCGTCACGCCGGGTGGCTTCCGGTTCGAACGCATCGGGCTCTTGGATGATCGGCTCCCTCGTCGTACTCTTCCGTCACCTCTACGGTGCGGCTGTCCCCGGCGGCGTCACTGAAGGGGTGGTTCAGGCCTGCGTGGCCTCGCGGGACACGTTTTGTGCCGGGTATGCGGCGATCCGCCCCGGGTGTGCGCCTTCGCGCATTGACCCTGCCTGGCTGCCCCCGTATGCTACAAGTTGCGCTGCGGGCCTGCGCACCTCAGACGTAGCAGGTTGCGCTCGCATCTGTATGTATGACCCCTCGGTTTTCGAGGCGCCACCGGACACCTGGTGTTCCGGATCGGTGCTTCTTTGGCTGTCCGGCCTTCTACAGAGCGAAGCGAAACGGGCTCCCGGCGTAAGCAGTACCTACGACTTCAATGTCCGTACCGGAGCCCTTTCCCACATGACGAGCAGCACCGAGACCACCGCCACCACCCCGCAGGTAGCGGTCAACGACATCGGTAACGAGGAAGCCTTCCTCGCCGCGATCGACGAGACGATCAAGTACTTCAACGACGGCGACATCGTCGACGGCGTCATCGTGAAGGTCGACCGGGACGAGGTCCTGCTCGACATCGGTTACAAGACCGAAGGCGTTATCCCGAGCCGCGAACTCTCCATCAAGCACGACGTCGACCCGAACGAGGTCGTCGCCGTGGGCGATGAGATCGAGGCCCTGGTCCTCCAGAAGGAGGACAAGGAAGGCCGCCTCATCCTGTCCAAGAAGCGCGCTCAGTACGAGCGTGCCTGGGGCACGATCGAGAAGATCAAGGAAGAGGACGGGATCGTCACCGGTACCGTCATCGAGGTCGTCAAGGGTGGACTCATCCTCGACATCGGCCTCCGTGGCTTCCTGCCGGCCTCTCTCGTCGAGATGCGTCGTGTCCGCGACCTCCAGCCCTACGTGGGCAAGGAGCTCGAGGCCAAGATCATCGAGCTGGACAAGAACCGCAACAACGTGGTCCTGTCCCGCCGTGCCTGGCTGGAGCAGACCCAGTCCGAGGTCCGCCAGACCTTCCTCACGACCCTCCAGAAGGGTCAGGTCCGCTCCGGCGTGGTCTCCTCGATCGTCAACTTCGGTGCCTTCGTGGACCTTGGTGGCGTCGACGGTCTGGTCCACGTCTCCGAGCTGTCCTGGAAGCACATCGACCACCCCTCCGAGGTTGTCGAGGTCGGCCAGGAAGTCACCGTCGAGGTCCTCGACGTGGACATGGACCGCGAGCGCGTCTCCCTGTCGCTGAAGGCGACCCAGGAAGACCCGTGGCAGCAGTTCGCCCGCACCCACCAGATCGGCCAGGTCGTGCCCGGAAAGGTCACGAAGCTGGTTCCGTTCGGTGCGTTCGTCCGCGTGGACGAGGGCATCGAGGGTCTGGTGCACATCTCCGAGCTGGCCGAGCGCCACGTGGAGATCCCGGAGCAGGTCGTCCAGGTCAACGACGAGATCTTCGTCAAGGTCATCGACATCGACCTCGAGCGTCGCCGGATCTCGCTGTCCCTGAAGCAGGCCAACGAGTCCTTCGGTGCCGACCCGGCCTCGGTCGAGTTCGACCCGACGCTCTACGGCATGGCCGCGTCGTACGACGACCAGGGCAACTACATCTACCCCGAGGGCTTCGACCCCGAGACCAACGACTGGCTCGAGGGCTACGAGACCCAGCGGGAGGCGTGGGAGCACCAGTACGCCGAGGCGCAGCAGCGGTTCGAGCAGCACCAGGCGCAGGTCATCAAGTCCCGCGAGGCCGACGCCCAGGCTGCGGCCGAGGGTGTCGACACCCCGGGTGCGGCTCCGGCCGCGGCTGGTGGCGGCGGCGGTTCGTACTCCTCCGAGGGTGCGGACACCTCCGGTGCGCTGGCGTCCGACGAGGCGCTTGCCGCCCTGCGTGAGAAGCTGGCCGGCGGCCAGAGCTGATCACTGAGCAGTAGCTCTTGACTGAGGGGCCGTACCTTCCGGGGTGCGGCCCCTCAGCCGTGTATCGATACAGCCCCGCGCCCCTTGAAGGGCGCTTTTCCTCGGGCTTGCAGAAACGTGCGGGACACGGCAGTAACTGCTGTGCTGTAACTGGTCGTTGCGACGCTTCCCCGGTCATTCGTGATCGGGAAGGGGAGCTGGACCATGGGCAGCAACCAGAGCCGTCGTGCTTTTCTGCGGAACGTGGGTCTCACCGGCGGCGCGGGGACCATGTTCGCGACCATGGGGGCTCTCGGGCTCGCCCCCACCGCGCAGGCGGCCCAGCGGGAGCAGCCCTTCCGGGCGCTGAGTGGCAGCGACTTCACGCTCACCGGGCGCGGCGCGGCCAAGGTGGTCGTCCTCGGGGGTGGTATCGCCGGGCTGACCACGGCGTACGAACTCGGCAAGGCCGGCTACGACTGTACGGTCCTGGAGGCCAGGGACCGTACCGGTGGGCGTAACTTCACCGTCCGGGGCGGTGACACGACGACCGACCTCCACGGCAACCGGCAGACCGCGCGTTTCGCCGACGGGCACTACATGAACTGCGGCCCCGCGCGGATCCCGCAGTGGATGGTCACGCTTGACTACTGCCGTGAACTGGGCGTCCCCATCGAGGTGTTCACCAACGTCAACGCGGACGCGTACATCTACAACGAGTCCACCGGCATGACCAAGCCGGAGCGCTACCGCACCGCCAAGGCCGATGTCTACGGCTACGTCTCGGAGTTGCTCGCCAAGGCCACCGACAAGGGCGCCCTGGACAAGGAGTTGACGGCCACCGACCAGGAGAAGCTCGTCGAGTTCCTCAAGGGGTGGGGAGACCTCGGGGACAAGATGACCTACCAAGGGGGCGACTTCCGCGGGTACTCGACCGTTCCGGCCGCCGCGGGCACTCCTGGTGTGCTGCTCGGGGACGTACCCAGCGCCTCCGAGGTCTTCGCCAGCGGGGTCGGCCGCTACTTCTCCTTCGAATTCGGCTTCGACCAGGCCATGTTGATGTTCCAGCCGGTCGGCGGCATGGACCAGATACCGAAGGCCCTCACCCGGGCGATCGGCGCGCACCGCATCCGGACGGGGGCGGCCGTCTCGAACATCACCGACAAGGGGAGCGGTGTTTCGGTCACGTACTCCCAGGGCGGCCGCACGAAGATGATCGAGGCCGACTACTGCGTCGGCGCGCTGCCGCCCAACATCCTCGCCAGGATCCCGCACAACCTCGGCACCGGCGTCCAGACCGCACTGGAGGCGATCCCCCCTTCGTCCGCCGCGAAGATCGGCCTGGAGTACACGTCCCGCTGGTGGGAACTGGATCACCGGATCTACGGCGGCATCACCGAGACCGACCAGGACGTCACCCACATCTGGCACCCTTCTTACGGTTTCCACGGTGAGCGGGGCGTCCTGATCGGGTACTACAACTACGACGACGACGCGGACTCGTACGCGAAGCTCACCCCCAAGGGGCGGGAGGAGCGGGCGGTGGCCGTGGGCGTGAAGATCTACGGCGAGAAGTACCGCAGCGAGCTGGCCTCGTCCTTCTCCCACCACTGGCGTCAGACGCCCCACCTGGAGGCCGCGTGGCACGACACCCCCGGTGGCCCCGACGACGCCCGCTACAAGCCGCTCAACGACCCCACCGGACGTGTCTACTTCGCCGGCGACTGGCTGAGTTACACCGACGCCTGGCAGCACGGCGCGTTCTCCTCCGCCCGCAAGGCTGTGACCGCACTCCACGCGCGCGTGCTGTCCTCGTGACGTGGACACCCACCCGGTGACTCGGGGGAGCGGTGCATGAAAAGCCCGTAAGAGGTGCCTGATCAGAGGCATGGGCGGGAATGCCCATGCCCTGGAGGGCGTTGTGCAGTACGAACACGAGGAGGAGCGGTCACTGTGCTTGATCCGCAGGGTTTGTACGCATGGGAGCCGAAGGGCCTGGCAGTCGTCGACATGGCGCTCGCACAGGAGTCGGCCGGTCTTGTCATGCTCTACCACTTCGACGGATACATCGACGCGGGCGAGACGGGCGACCAGATCGTCGAACGTCTGCTCGACACGTTGCCCCACCAGCTCGTGGCCAGTTTCGACCACGACCGGCTCGTCGACTACCGCGCCCGCCGCCCGCTGCTGACCTTCAAGCGGGACCGGTGGACCGAGTACGAGGAGCCCACACTCGACGTACGACTGGTCCAGGACGCCACCGGCGCCCCCTTCCTGCTCCTCTCCGGCCCCGAGCCGGACGTGGAGTGGGAGCGCTTCGCCGCGGCCGTCCAGCAGATCGTGGAGCGGCTCGGCGTCCGCCTGTCCGTGAACTTCCACGGCATCCCCATGGGCGTCCCGCACACCCGGCCCGTCGGCGTCACACCGCACGGCAACCGGAACGACCTCGTCCCGGGGCACCGCAGCCCCTTCGACGAGGCGCAGGTCCCCGGCAGCGCCGAGGCGCTCGTCGAGTACCGCCTCATGGAGGCCGGTCACGACGTCCTGGGCGTCGCCGCGCACGTCCCGCACTACATCGCCCGCTCGCCCTACCCGGACGCGGCCCTGACCGTCCTGGAGGCCATCACGGCGGGCACCGGACTGGTCCTCCCGGGCATCGCGCACTCGCTGCGCACGGAGGCCCACCGCACCCAGACCGAGATCGACCGCCAGATCCAGGAGGGCGACGAGGAACTCGTGGCGCTCGTCCAGGGCCTGGAGCACCAGTACGACGCCGCCGCGGGCGCCGAGAGCCGCGGCAACATGCTCGCCGAGCCGGTCGAGATCCCCTCGGCCGACGAGATCGGGCAGGAATTCGAGCGCTTCCTGGCGGAGCGCGAGGGCGACAGCTAGGCGGCGGCCACCGGTCACCCGGTGCCCTGTCGGTGACAGGCCGTAGGCTTCGGTCCATGCTGAAGGTCGGCCTCACCGGGGGCATCGGTGCCGGTAAGAGTGAAGTGTCACGGCTGCTCGTGAGCCACGGGGGCGTGCTCGTCGACGCCGACCGCATCGCGCGCGAGGTCGTCGCGCCCGGAACTCCGGGGCTGGCGGCCGTCGTCGAGGCCTTCGGGGAGGACGTGCTCGCCCCGGACGGCTCCCTGGACCGCCCCAAGCTGGGCTCCATCGTCTTCGCCGACCCCGAGAAGCTGGCCGTCCTCAACGAGATCGTCCACCCCCTGGTCGGCCGGCGGTCCCGGGAGCTCGAGACGGCCGCGGCCGACGACTCCGTGGTGATCCACGACGTTCCCCTCCTGGCCGAGAACGCCCTGGCCGCGCTGTACGACCTGGTGATCGTCGTGGACG
The DNA here is from genome assembly GCF_036187565.1 of Streptomyces sp. NBC_00252. Classification (NCBI taxonomy): domain Bacteria; kingdom Bacillati; phylum Actinomycetota; class Actinomycetes; order Kitasatosporales; family Streptomycetaceae; genus Streptomyces; species Streptomyces sp. NBC_00252. The sequence continues at coordinate 7,469,586 of NZ_CP108087.1, forward strand.
CGAGCCCCGAGACCCAGCTCGACCGGCTGGTCCGGCTGCGCGGGATGACCGAGGACGACGCACGCGCGCGGATGGCCGCCCAGGCGACGCGCGAGAAGCGGCTCGCCATCGCGGACATCGTCATCGACAACGACGTACCCCTGGAGGCGCTGGAGCGGCGCGTCCAGGACGTATGGGCCGAACTCGCGCGCAGGGCACACGCGCCCCAGCAGCCACCCCAGGAATAGCGGCCCTTTCCGCGGGCGTTGAAACGTCCGAGTGAGGGAAGGACTTTGCCGTGCCCGAGAACAGCGGAACGACCGGACGTACTCCGGAGACGCATGTCATCGACTTCCGCGCCGCCGAGCAACTGCTCGCCGCGCGGGACCCGCGGGGCGCGGTGAAGCTGCTCGACGGCGTCATCGACGCGTACCCGGAGAACACGGCGGCCCGGCTGCTGCGCGCGCGTGCCTTCTTCGCGGCCGCGCAACTGCGCCCCGCCGAGCTGGAGTTCACCATCGTCCTGGAGCGCGAGCCGGACAACGCCTTCGCGCACTTCGCACTCGCCCGCACCTACGAGCGGCAGGGCCGAGCCGACCAGGCCAAACGCCACTTCCGGCTGGCCGCAGCGCTCGACCCCAACCCGCAGTACCTGAAGGCGGCCCGCTTCGACGCGTAGGCGCGTCCCCGTAGAGCGCGCGTTCACCCGTAGAGCGCGTTCAAACGTTTACGCACGGTCAGGGGTGGCGGTGCTCCGGGGGACGGTACGGCGGGATGTCGCGACCCGGCTGGTAGTGCGGGCCCTGGTGCAGGTGTCTGAGGATCATGGCCATGTCGATCGTGACGACCAGCCACAGCACCCCGCAGGCCGCCGCCCACCCGGGGCGCCCGGCGAGCGCGAACGCCGCCGTGCCGAAGACCGTCCAGACCAGCCCCCACACGCTCAGCCAGAAGCGCGCCCGCAGGGGACTGCGCGCTGTCGTCGGCTCACTGCCCGTACGCATCAGGATCACTGCTCCTCCTTGCAACGTACTCTTCGGGGCGGACGTTCTCCACAGGGAGGGGAAAGCGCACCGTGCTGCCGGACGCCGACGAACTGCCCGAGGTCCTGCTCGACCTCGCCGTACCCCATGAGGACATCAACGAACTGGTGCGACTGCGCCGGGAGTTGACACGGAACACCGACGCGGCGCGACTCCTGGAGGAGTGCGTCGGAGAGCTGGTGAAGGACATCGGGGAGCACGGTCACTGGGACCGGCTCACCGAGCTGCTCCTGGCCCGCCTCCCCGAGGCGCCGCCCGAGATCGGCGGCTACTTCCCCGTGTACGTGTTCGCCGCCGCGCTGCCCTACACGCGCGCGTACCACCGCGAACGCGGCATCCCCACAGACGTCTCCCGGCGCACCCTCGCCGACCTGGGACGCAACGTCGCGGTGCACCGCAGACGGTACGGCGAACCAGGGCTGCCGTTCCCGCAGTGGCTCGTCCCGCACTTCCGCGGCGAGCTGTACCAGCTGGGGCGGCTGCAGTTCGAGCGGGCGCGGCTCGGCGAGCGCACCGCGCAGGCGCTCACGGCGGCCGGGCTGGACGCCGGTCCGGAGACGCCGTCCCTGAACCTGCACATCCCCGACTACTCCGGGCCGCTCACCCCGGCCGCGTGCGACCGCTCGCTGGACCTGGCCCGCGCGTTCTTCGCCCGGCACTTCCCCGAGGAACACCACGAGGTCGCGACCTGCCACTCCTGGCTGCTCGACCCGCAGTTGAAGAAGTACCTGTCCGCCGACTCCAACATCGTCCGCTTCCAGGACCGGTTCCGGCTGCTCCGCGAGGACGCGGAGCCTGCCGACACCGAGCCCGTCCAGTTCGTGTTCGGGCACCCCGATCAGCCGGCGGAGAGCCTGCCCCGGCGCACGTCCGTGGAGCGGGCCGTCGGGGACCATCTGCGGGCGGGCGGGCACTGGTACCTCGGACACGGGTGGTTCCCGCTCCAGCAGCCTCCGGTCTGACGGCGACCTCCCCAACCGTTGCCTCTCCAACGGGAATTGACTCGTACGAGTGAACCAGTGCGAGTCGGGAACGGGCGTGCGGACGCGGTCCGTTGGACGGGCATGCGAATCGAAATGCGTGAGGGGTACGAGGGGACAGGACCCGGGGCGATCACTCCGGACGGCTGCGCGGTCGAGCTGTACTCACGGCTGCCGATCGGCCAGGAGCCGGACATCATCGCCGCGGCCGTGCCTGCGGGCGCGCACATCCTCGAACTGGGCAGCGGGGTGGGCCGGATGACCCACCCCCTCCTGGAGCGCGGGTTCACGGTCACGGCGGTCGACGAGTCCGCCGAGATGCTGGAGCGCGTCCAGGGGGCGCGGACGATATGCAGCCCGATCGAAGACCTCGACCTGGGCGAGACGTTCGACGTGGTGATGCTCGCGTCGTTCCTGGTGCACGCCGGGGACGTCGAGGTGCGGCGGGGGCTGCTGCGGACCTGTGTACGCCATGTCGCCCCGGGCGGCACCGTGTTGATCCAGCGGGAGGGCGAGAACTACCACACCGCCCTGCCGCGCGAGCGGGTCGACCCCAGCGGCTTCACCGTACGGATGGTGTCGGCGGAGCCCGTCGGGGACGGGGTCAATTCGGTGCGCGCGGAGTATGTGTTCCCGGACGCGGTCTGGACCCAGACGTTCCTGGCCCGGCCGTTGACCCAGGACCAGTTCGAGGAGGCGCTGGCGGAGGCAGGGCTGAGAGTGGACAGCTATCTGACACCGGACCGGATATGGGTGCGGGCGGTGCCGGTGGCGGCGACTGCGGCGGAGTAGTTGAGGAAATCCCGTGCGGCAGCGATGAGTTCGAGGGCGAGGGTCGGTCTATCCCTGTGACAGCAACACGGACCGCTTGCCAGCGTCCTCACCGCTTCCCACAGGAGAACCCCATGTCCGAGACCGCCGCTTCCGTAGCCTCCGCCGCTTCCACCTCCCGCCCCGTCGTCGCCGAGTCCGCGACCACGCGTGGCCGCCGTGCCCGGATCGCGCTGCGTGCCCTTCAGGTGCTGCTCGCGCTGTTCTACGCCTTCGCGAGTGCGCTGCCCAAGCTCATCGCGCACCCGTCGGCCGTGGAGTCCTTCGACAAGATCGGCTGGGGCAGCGGGGCGATGTACACCATCGGCGCGCTCGAACTGGCCGGTGGGATCGCCCTGTTGGTCCCGCTGCTGCAGTCGGTGGCGGCGACGGCGCTCAGCGCGCTGATGGTCGGCGCGTTCGTCGTCCAGATGACCGCGTTCCACGGGGAGAACGCGGCGACACCGCTGATCCTGATCATCCCGCTGGCCCTGATCGCCTGGGCCCGGCGGGGGCAGAACGCGGAGTTGCTGCGGGTGGTACGACGACGGGCGTGACCCCGTGTCGTACAGCTACAGCTGAGCGCAGGGCGGCGGTGGCATCCGGTGGGCCGAGGGGTCCGGGCCGGATGTCACCGTTGCGTGTCCCGGTGGGTGCTGCGGCGTGAGTCGCGGCGGGTGTCCCGGTTCCGGTCGCGGTCGCGGTCCTTGTGAGGGTCGGGAGCGGTGTCGGGTTCGGCGCCGGGGAAGCCGCGCAGGCGTTCCATGTCGCGGCGGTCGCGTTTGGTGGGGCGGCCGGTGCCGCGGTCGCGGATGCCGGCCGGGGCGACGGCCTCGCGGGGCGGGGGCGGCGGGGAGTTGTCCACATAGCACTGGACGGCGACGGGGGCGCCGACGCGTTTGCGGATGACCTGCTTGACGATGACGACGCGTTCGTGGCCCTCGTGGCGCAGGCGTACCTCGTCGCCGACGTGGACGGAGTGGGCGGGCTTCACGCGCTCGCCGTTGACACGGACGTGGCCGCCCTTGCAGGCGGCGGCGCCCATGGAGCGGGTCTTGACCAGGCGGACGGACCAGATCCAGCTGTCGACGCGGACGCTCCCGCCGTTCGAGGGCCCGGCGGCCTTGGCGGCGGCCACGGCGTCGCTGTCGGGCTCTGCGGCGGGCCGGGTGCCGGGCGCGGCAGCGGACGTGCCGGTTCCGTCGTCCTTGCCGGTGTCGTCCATTCCCTCGGAAGCCATGGCCCCGACTTTAGTGCCTCCCTTCGGCGGGCTCCGGCGGATTTCGGCCCCCGACCTGGCCGTGAAGGCCCGCTGCGGTTCGCGGTCGGCACCCCGCTGGGTCACCCCGGATGCACCCCCTCGCCCTACCGCAGAGGCTGTCTTCCGAGGTCGTAGAGGTCGCAGGAGTCATCGGGGCCGTGGCGGTCGTAGGAGCGAGGGGTCGGACGTGGAGGACAGGGCGGCGAAGGTCGGTGCGTTGTTCGGCGCGCGGGACAGCGGGTGCCATCTGCACGCGCCGAACGAGCGGGTGCTGTTCTCGGAGCTGCGGAACACGGCCGTGGCGATCTGCGCGTTCGTCGAGGAGTACGCGGCCGACTTCCGGAGCCGGGGCGGGACGGCGACGGCCCAATGAGCACGACCGACACCCCGCAGACCACCGAACAGCCGCCGCACAAGCCGAAGTTCACCTTCCCCAGCGCACTGACGGTCCTCGCGATCGTCACGATCGCCGTGTGGCTGCTGGCCTTCCTGGTCCCGTCGGGGCTCTACGACCGGAACGACTCGGGCGCCCCGATCCAGGGGACGTACCACCGCGTCGACTCCGGCCAGAGTTTCGTCGACCGGCTGAACGACCTCTTCCTCGCCCCCGTCAACGGTCTCTACGGCATCCAGGACCAGAAGACCGGCCAGGTCGGCCCCGATCTGGCCGGTGAACTGTACGGCAGCGCGGGCGTGTTCCTGTTCGTGCTCGCCATCGGGGCGTTCATCACCGTGGTGTTCGCGACCGGCGCCCTCGACCGGGGCATCGGCCGGCTCGCCCACCGGCTGCGCGAGCGCGGCGCGCTGCTCATCGCCGGGATCATGGTGGTCTTCTCGGTCCTCGGCACGGTCGAGGGCTTCGCCGAGGAGACCCTCGGTTTCTACGGCCTGATCGTGCCGCTGATGCTGGCACTCGGCTACGACCGGATGGTCGCCGTCGGCACCATCATCCTCGGCGCCGGGATCGGCGTGCTCTGCTCGACGGTGAACCCCTTCGCGACCGGCGTCGCCTCCTCCGCCGCGGACATCTCGCTCGGCGACGGCATCGTGCTGCGCTTCGTGATGTGGGTGGTGCTGACGGCGGTGACGGTGGCGTACGTCATCCGGTACGCGCGCCGGGTGCAGCGCAACCCCGAGCGGTCGCTCACCGGGTTCCTGCCCGGCGACCGGGACCAGGAGGCCGCCTCGAAGGCCGAGGAACCCGAACTGACCGGGCTGCACAAGGCGGTCCTGGTCACCATGGGCCTCGTCTTCGCCTTCATGATCTTCTCGGTGGTGCCCTGGGCGAGCGCGCTCACCGGCGACGCGGACGCCAAGCCGTACGGCTTCGAACTCGGCTGGTCCTTCCCGCAGCTGGCGGCGCTGTTCCTGTGCGCGGCCGTGCTGATCGGGCTGGTGGCGCGGCTGGGGGAGCAGAAGCTCAGCTCGATGATCATCCAGGGGGCCGCCGACTTCATCTCGCCGGCGCTGGTGATCGTGCTGGCGCGCGGGGTCACCGTCATCATGAACAACTCGAAGATCACGGACACCGTGCTGCACTCCATCGAGGGCATCGTGAAGGGCACCTCGTCCGGTGTCTTCGCGATCATCGTCTTCGTCGTGAACCTGCCGCTGGCCTTCCTGATCCCCTCCACCTCCGGCCACGCGACCCTCGCCATGCCGATCCTCGCCCCGCTCGCCGACTTCGCCGGGGTCTCCCGCGCGGTCGTCGTCACCGCCTGGCAGGCCGCGAGCGGCTGGATGAACCTGTGGGTGCCGACGACCGCCGTCACCATCGGCGGGGTGGCGCTGGCGAAGGTCGGCTACGACAAGTACCTGCGGTTCGTCTGGCCGTTGCTGGCGCTGCTGTTCCTGATGATCTGCGGGTTCGTGGCGTTCGGCGCGGTCTTCACCTGAGCCGGGACGGAGCGGGGACGCATACGGTGGCGGCATGAACCTGTCCGACCTCGACCGGCGGATCACCGGCTGCCGGGCCTGCCCCCGCCTGGTCGCCTGGCGCGAGGAGGTCGCCCGCACCAAGCGGGCCGCCTTCGCCGACTGGACCTACTGGGGCCGCCCGGTCCCCGGCTTCGGCCCCGCCGACGCGCCGCTCCTGATCATCGGCCTCGCCCCGGCCGCGCACGGCGCCAACCGCACCGGCCGCATGTTCACCGGCGACCGCTCCGGTGACGTCCTGTACGAGGCCCTCTACGACGTCGGGCTCGCCTCGCAGCCGACCGCCGTGAGCGCCGACGACGGCCTGGAGCTGTACGGCGTCCGCATCACCTCACCGGTGCGCTGTGCCCCGCCCGCCAACAAGCCCACCCCGGAGGAGCGCGACACCTGTCGGTCCTGGCTCGTCGAGGAACTCACCCTGCTGCGGCCGACATTGAAGTCCGTGATCGTGCTCGGCGCCTTCGGCTGGCAGGCCGCGCTGCCCGCGTTCGCGGCGGCGGGCTGGCAGGTCCCGCGCCCACGGCCCGCGTTCGGGCACGGCGCCCGGGTCTCCCTCGGCGGCCTCGACCTCTTCGGCTGCTTCCACGTCAGCCAGCGCAACACCTTCACCGGGAAACTCACCCCGGCGATGCTGCGGGACGTGCTGCGCACGGCGGCCGGGGCGGCGGGGCTGGAGACCACGCCGTAGCGAGGCCGGAGCCGTAGCGGGTCAGGGACGCCGGGGCCGTGGCGAGGTTAGGGTCGACGGATGGGCCTGTATCCGGAGATCGAACCGTACGACCACGGCATGCTCGATGTCGGGGACGGGAACCGCGTCTACTGGGAGACCTGCGGGAACCCGCACGGCAAGGCCGCCGTCGTGCTGCACGGCGGGCCGGGGTCGGGCTGTTCGCCGTACCCCCGGCGGTACTTCGACCCCGCCGCCTACCGGATCGTGCTGCTCGACCAGCGCGGGTGCGGACGGTCCACCCCGCACGCGAGCGCCCACGACACCGACATGAGCGTGAACACCACGGCTCATCTCATCGCCGATCTCGAGCTGGTGCGGCGGGAGTTGGGGATCGAACGGTGGCTGGTGTGGGGCGCGTCGTGGGGCTCGGTGCTCGGGCTGCGGTACGCGCAGACGCATCGCGGCGCGGTGTCGGAGCTGGTGCTGACGTGCGTCGCCACCGGGTCGAACCCCGAAGTGTCCTTGCTGACCAGGGGACTTGGGAAGCTCTTCCCGGAGGCTTTCGAGGCGTTCGTCGCCGAACTCCCGCCCACGGAACGGGAAGGGAACCTCGCCGCCGCCTACAACCGGCTCATCGAGTCACCCGACCGGGCGGTGCGGGAGCGGGCCGCGCGGGCCTGGACCGACTGGGAGACGGCGATCGTCCCGGCCCCGCCGCGCTCCGAACCCCGGTACGAGGAACCGGAGTTCAGGATGTGCTTCGCCCGGACCGTCACGCACTACTTCGGCAACGACCACCTCCTGGGGGAGGGCAATGAGGAGGGTGTCGTCCTGCGGGACGCGCACCGCCTCAAGGGCATCCCCGGCACCCTCGTCCAGGGCAGCCTCGACCTCGGCAACCTGACCGGTGTCGTCTGGCGGCTCCATCACGCCTGGCCCGGCAGCGAGTTGGTGCTCGTGGACGAGGCCGGGCACAACGCGAGCGCCCCCGGTGTCGCGGAGGCGGTAGCGGCGGCGACGGACAGGTACGCCCGCCGCTGACCACCACGGCCCGGCGTCTCAGGAGACCCGGGCCGCCGCCACCGGCCGCGCCGTCACGTCGTAAGTCCCGGTGCTCTTCGCGGAGTTGACGCTCCACCGGTACCGCGAGAACTCGCCGGTCGCGTCGGAGGCGTAGAACATCATGTGGCCGATGCCGACGCCCTGGAGGCTCTCGCCGGGGACATTGCTGATCATGCGGGTGTCGGGGTACGCGGGGTAGTTGGTCAGGGCGTAGACGCCGTGCGGGTCGGAGGTGCAGTCGACGATCTCGACGGCGTACTGCGTCTCGCCGGGGAAGTCGGCGGTGCCGCTGAAGACGCCCTTGACCTCGCGGACCATGACGATGTGGCCGGTGTTGTCGGGGTCGCTGCCGCTGTAGTCGACGGCGACGAGGTCGCCGGGCCGGAGGTCGGCGACCTTGCGGACGCGCCGGAAGCGGGGGCCGGCGGTGCCGTTCAGGAAGGCGGCGCAGTAGTCGGCGGCCTCGGGGACCTTCTCCTGGAAGTGCTGGAGGAAGTAGTCGTCGCCCGCCCAGCCGTAGGTGTGCCTGAGGACGCCGGTGACGAAGGACGCGCAGCGGGCGCGGGCCACCCAGCTCGCCGGGTCGTCGGGCGTGCCCCAGGTGAGGGTGGCGGCCGAGCCGGTCAGATACACGTTGTTCTGCCGTGCCGTACGGCCGCTGACCAGGGCGATCTCGTCGGCGGTCAGGGCGCGGGCGTAGGTCCGCACGTCATCGATCGCGCCTTTGAAGCGGTTGACGGGTGCGCCGTCGAAGCGGGCCCGGCCGAGGGAGAGGCCGCCGGTCGCGGCCCAGGACAGGGCGGTCGCGGCGCTGCCCCGCAGCTGCCCGTCGACGTACAGCCGGATCTGGGTGCCGTCCCAGACTCCGGTCAGATGGGTCCAGGTGCCGAGACCGGCCGGTGAGGTGGCGACGGCGGACACCTTGGCCGTCTGGTCCTCGCTGCGGACCTTGAAGGCCCAGGTGGAGACGGTGTTGTCGTACTGGAGGAGGAAGCGGCTGGTGGTGGCGCCGTCCTGGCTCACCGCCGTGTACATGGTGCCCGGGTCGGCGTCGGACGCCAGGCGCACCCACGCGGAGACGGTGAAGGGGGCGGTGGTGTCGAGGACGGAGTCCGTGGCCGCGTACGCCCCGGCCGTCCCGTCGAGGCTCAGCTCGCCGCCCGCGCGCAGCGTCGTCCAGCTCGCGCCGGAGCCGAGCACGACGGGGTGCTCGCGGCCGGAGCGGTCCGCGCCCGAGCCGTCCAGCGCCCAGTGCCCGACCAGCCCGTCCGTCAGATACCCGGCCGCCAACAGCCTTTGATAGCCGACCAGTTGCTCGGCCTGGGCCAGATGCGGGGTGCCGACCGGTGTGAACGGGGTGTCCAGCGCTTCGTCCGCCCTGGCCGCCCCCGCGCCGGCCACCGTCCCGACCCCCACCAGGGCGGCGGCCCCGCCCAACAGGCCACGTCTGCTGACCATTTCACTCCCCTTGGCTGCCTACGGCTGCGCGTCCCCGAACAGATGCCGGACCGTGGAACGGTAGTTGGTCCGTACGTGGGCCAGCGCGTGCGCACGGGCGCGGTCCGGGTCGCCGGACGCGATCGCCTCGTACAACTCGCGGTGTTCCACGAGGAGTTGGGGCCACTCCTCGTTCCGCCGGGTCATCCAGCGCAGTCGGCCCGCGACGGGTTCCAGGGCGGCGGTCAGCAGCGTGTTGCCCGCCATCGTGACGATGCTGTCGTGCAGGCGGCTGTTGATGTCCGTGATCACCTCGGCGTCGCCCGCCTCGGTCGCGGCGGCGGCGCGGTCGAGGAGTTCCGCCACCCCGGCCAGTTCCTCCGGGGTCGCGCGGGACGCGGCGAGCCCGGCGGCGTAGACCTCGAGGGCCTCGCGCAGTTCGAAGAGTTCCTGCACGTCGTTCGGGGTGAGAGGGCGTACGACCGCGCGGCGCGGGGTCTCGAAGTGGACGAAGCCCTCGGCGACCAGTGCGCGGATCGCCTCGCGGACCGGCACCCGGGAGACGCCGAACCGCTCGGCGAGCTCGCGCTCGACCAGCCGGTCGCCGGGGCCGAGGCGGCCCGCGATGATCTCCTGGCGCAGGTTCGCCAGGACGCGCTCGCGCACCGCGCCCAGGGGTTCGATCTTCGTCATGGAGCTCATGGAGCAATCTTCGCCGACTCCGGGGGTCTTTTACCGAGCGTTAACAATCGTGACATCGGTCGGAATGCTTGACGGCGGGACCATGACCGCAGTTTGGTATACCAAACGGTCGCTGCCTTCCGTCCCCTCGCCCTGGAGGCCCCGTGTCCCTCGCCGACCGTGCCGAAGCCACCGGCACACCAGCGTTCGTCCCCGATCCCCGGCTCACCAACGAAGACCTCGCCCCCGCCGACAAGCGGAACTGGAAGGTCTTCGACCTCTTCGCCATGTGGATGTCCGACGTCCACAACCTCGGCAACTACACGTTCGCCGCGGGCCTGTTGGTCCTCGGCATGAACGTCTGGCAGGTCTTCACCTCCCTGCTCGTCGGCTTCGTGCTCATCTACGTCGGCATGAACTGGATGGGGAGGATCGGGCAGGCGCACGGCGTGCCGTTCCCGGTCGTCAGCCGCATCAGCTTCGGCGTCTGGGGTGCCAACATCCCCGCCCTCATCCGGGCCGTGATCGCCATCATGTGGTACGGCATCCAGACCTACCTCGCGTCCGTCGCCGTCAACGTGATGCTGCTGGCCGCGTGGCCGGGCCTGGAGTCCTGGACTCACCACTCGTTCCTGGGACTTCACGCCCTCGGCTGGGTCTCCTTCGTGTCCCTCTGGCTGATCCAGGCGGTGATCATCAGTCAGGGCATGGAATCCGTAAGGAAGTTCCAGGACTTCTGCGGTCCCGCGATCTGGCTGGTGATGATCGCGCTGGCCATCTGGGTGCTGGCGAAGGCCGGTTGGTCGATCTCCCTCACGTCCACCCCGCACCCGGTCTCGTTCGGCGAGCAGTGGCGGCAGTGGTTCGGCGCGATCGGGCTGATCCTCGCCACCTACGGCACGCTGATGCTCAACTTCTGCGACTTCTCCCGCTTCGCGCCGGACTACAAGACGGTCCGCCGCGGCAACTTCTGGGGTCTGCCCATCAACTCCACGGCGTTCGTGGTCGTTTCGGTGATCGTGACGGCCGGTTCGCTGGAGGTCTGGGGCCAAGCCATCACCGACCCGGCCGAGTTGGTGGCCAAGGTCGGCAACACCTGGGTGATGGTGCTGGGCGCCTTCACGTTCGCCGTCGCCACCATGGGCGTCAACATCGTCGCCAACTTCGTGTCCCCGGCGTACGACTTGGCCAACGTCTGGCCGCAGAAGATCACGTTCAGGATCGGCGGCGTGATCAGCACGGTCGCCGCGCTGGTGGTCACCCCGTGGAACCTCTTCTCCAACCCCACCGTCGTCAACTACTTCCTCGGCGGGCTCGGTGCCTTCCTGGGCCCGTTGTTCGGCGTGATCATGGTCGACTACTACTGGGTCAAGCGCGGCCGGGTCGACGTCCGGGAGCTGTTCGACGCGACCCCCGGCTCCCGCTACTACTACCGCAAGGGCGTCAACCCCAAGGCCCTGTGGGCGTTCCTGCCGTCGGCGGGGGTCGCGGCGGTGCTGGCGCTGGTGAAGACGTTCAGTGACGTGGCCCCGTACTCGTGGTTCATCGGTACGGCGCTGGGCGCGGGCCTGTACGTCCTGATCTGCCGCTCCGAGCGAGCGTCGGCCCAGCCCGTCCCCGAGCCGGTGGAGGTCTGAGCGGAGTGCGCATCGTCGTCACCAACTGCAACACCACGCAGGAGATGACCGAGGAGATCGTACGAGGTGCCCGGGCCGCAGCAGGCCCGGGCACCACCGTGACCGGGCTGACCCCCGCGTGGGGGCCCGAGTCGGCGGAGGGGTGGCTCGACAGCTACCTCTCCGCGGCGGCGGTCATGGATCTGCTGCGCACGTACGACGGCCCGGCCTACGACGCCGTCGTCATGGCCGGCTTCGGGGAGCACGGGCGGGAGGGCGTCCGGGAGCTGGTGGACGTACCGGTCGTCGACATCACCGAGGCGGCGGCCCACCTGGCGTGTCTGCTGGGGCGGCGGTACGGGGTCGTCACCACGCTCGAACGGTCCTGCGGCCAGATCGAGGACAGCCTTGAGCTGGCCGGGGTCGGTCGCAACTGCGCGGGTGTCGTGGGTACGGGCCTCAGCGTCCTCGATCTGAGCGGCGACGAGGTCCGCACGGAGGCGGCGTTTCTCGCGGCGGCGGAGCGGGTGTGTGCGGCGGGGGCGGAGGTGTTGGTCCTCGGGTGCGCCGGTATGACGGGGTTGCAGCGGGTGGTGGGGGAGAAGCTGGGGCTGCCCGTCGTGGACGGGGTGGGGGCGGGGGTGAAGCTGGCGGAGTCACTGGTGGGGCTCGGCCTGACGACCAGCCGGGTGGGGAGTTTCGCGAGGCCGGTGGTCAAGAGGAGGGGGTGGGGGCGTTGAGGGGGTGGGGGGTGGTCGGAGTTGTCGGGGTGGGTTCGGGTGCGGGTGCGTGTGGGGTGGTCGGGTTGCTGGGGTGGGTTCGGGGTGCGCGTGTGTGGGGTGGGCGAGGTTGCTGCGGTGGTTTCAGGGTGCGGGTGTGTGAAGGGTGGTCGGAGTTGTCGGGGGTGGGTTCGGGGTGCGGGTGGGTGTGGGTTTTCGGGGGTGTTCGGTTGAGTTCGGAGTGCGGGTGCGTGGGGGCTGGTCGCGCAGTTCCCCGCGCCCCTAAAAAGCTACCTCGCTGGTCCGGCCTTAAGGGGCGCGGGGAACTGCGCGACCAGCCACGACGGCGCGGCACCCGCGAGACGACAGAACCCGGCACCCCCGACCGCCCGTCACACCTCACCTCATCCCGCCGCACCCCAGTCGCAACCCCATCTCGCCCGCGTCACACACCACCCCGGGACGCCGCAACTCCGCCGTATTGCGCGCCCGTCACTCCTCACCCCCCGCCCCCCAACCCCCCGTCGGGGTGATCTTCCCCCGCCCAGCCAAGTCACGTACCGAGCCAACCCCGGCCGCCGCGCACACTCCGAGAAGGAACACGCCCCCAAGTCACGGAGTCACCTTGTCGACATCGGTTCGCCGAGCTGTTCTGGTCGCGCTCCTCGCAGGACTCTGCTGCGCCGGGGCGACGCGTGACGCACAGGACGACCCCTTCTGGACCGCCCCGGACTCCCGCGCCGCGCAGCAGGCCGCTGCGTGGCGGGAGGCCGGGCGGAACGCCGACGCCACGCTGATGGACCGGATCGCCGCGCGCCCCCAGGCGGAGTGGCTCAACGGCCCCCACCCCGGCCCGGCCGTCCGCGCCCGCACCACCGCCGCCGCCCGCGCAGGCCGCACCGCCGTACTCGTGGCGTACTACATCCCGAACCGGGACTGCGGCCAGTACTCGCTCGGCGGCGCCCCCACCGACGCCGCCTACCGCGCCTGGATCGACGAGTTCGCGGCCGCGCTCGGCGACCGGGGCGCGTACGTGATCGTCGAACCGGACGCCGTGGCGCAGGTGGTCGCCGGCTGCACCCGGGTCACGGCGAGCGACCGCTACGCCCTGCTCGCCCACGCCGTGGACCGCCTCAAGCGCCAACCGCACACCCGGGTCTACGTCGACGCGGGCAACTCCAGCTGGATCCCCGAGGCCTGGCGACTGGTCGCCGCGCTCAAGGCGTCCGGCGTCGCCCGCGCCGACGGCGTCGCCCTGAACGTCTCCAACTTCCAGACGAACCAGGCGAGTTCGACGTACGGCGACCACCTCTCCAAGGACCTCGCCGGCAAGCACTACGTCATCGACACCAGCCGCAACGGCAACGGCCCCCTCACCGGCACCGACAGCTGGTGCAACCCACCCGGCCGCGCCCTCGGCACCCCGCCGACGACCCGCACGGACAACCCGCTCCTCGACGCCTACCTGTGGATCAAACGCCCCGGCGAGTCCGACGGCACCTGCCGCGGCGGCCCGGCCGCAGGCCAGTGGTGGCCGTCGTACGCCCTCGAACTGGCCCGCAACGCCCGCCCCTGACCTACGACTTGGGCTCCCACACGTACCGCACGTCCGGCTCCCGCTCCTCGTTGGTGCTGCCGTCCGTGAATTCGACGGCGACGAAGCCGTGCCGCTCGTAGAACCGGTGGGCGGGCTTGTTCACCTGGAACGTCCACAGCTCCAGGCCCTCCGGACTCCGCTCCTTGGCCAGTTCGACGAACCGGTCCCCGAGCCCGCGCCCCCGCCAGTCCGGGTCGAGGTACAGCTGCGACACCTCGTCCCCGTTGACCACCATCAGCCCCACGATCCCGCCGCCGTCCCCCGCGTCGGCCACCCAGATGTCCCGCAACGGCACGACGACGTCCCGGAAGTAGTCCCGGATGTCGTCGTCGGACCGCGGACTGACGACGGTCGGCAGCGCGGCGGCGAACGACCGCAGCCACACATCGGCGGCGGGCCGTGCGTCCGGCCCGGTCGCCCGGCGGATCGTGACGTCCGCCTCGGCGTCGGTGCTCACGGCCGCACCACCTCGCCCGACTCCCCGGACACGGCCTCGTCCGGTACGACGGCCGTCACCGTGATCTCCACGAGCTGCCCGGTGTACCCGAGGCAGGCGACGCCGATGAGCGTGGACGAATGCGGGCCGGTGCTGAGCCCGGACGCCTCGACCACCTCCCACACGGCGGCCAGCACCGAGGGCTCACTGCTGACGACGTACACGTCCGACGCGACGACATGCCCCAAGTCGCTTCCGACCGCCCGCAGTTGCTCCCCGAGATTCGCCAGCACCTGCTCGGCCTGCCGCACCGCGTCCCCCGCCCCGACCACCTTCCCCTCGGCGTCGAGCGGCACCGCCCCGGCGAGAAAGGCGAGCTTCGTACCGGCCTCGACGACCGTGGCGTGGGAGTAGGTGGGCGGCGGGAAGAGGGTGGGGACGGTGACGCGTTCGGGCACGGGCTCTCCCAGGGATCGGGTCGATCGGACATCGGAGGTCGAAGGTCGGCGTAGACCGCCGGTGTTCGACGGCATGGCGCGCGCGTCAGCCGACCACACGCACGACGGCGCCCGCACCCGAATTTCCCGGCACTCCTCGGGACCGGGGAGCTGCCGGTCTCGTCGGACCGACGCCCTTCCCGGCGTTGCGTTCATAAAGAAAGCGCCTCTACGGCCAACCTTCACACCCTCGAAATACGACCGGCCCGTTCCGCACAAGGTCGCGAACTACCGTGGAGATCGCGGCCACCACCCCGGCCGCCGGCTTCCGCTCCGCCCCGGCCACCGTCGCCCGAAGGCACACCCCGCCCTCGTCAAGACAGGAGCCCTGTGTCCCGTCGTACCGTCGCGTTCTCCCTTCCGCCCTGGCTCGCCCACACGCTGCGTGCCCAGCGCGGCCCGGTTCCGTGGAGCGCGGTCACGCGGGGGGCGCTGGCCGCGGGGCCGTTGCTTCTCGCCGCCGTGCTGGCCGGGCGGACGTCCCTCGGAGTGCTGGCCGCGCTCGGGGCGATGCTCGCCGGGATCAACGACCGGCCCGGCAGCCGGCGGGCCTCGGTCAAGCGGCTCGGTGGGCCCGCGCTCGCGGGAGCCGCGGGGCTGCTGGTCGGGACGTACGCCGGGGAACATGTGGGGGCCGTCGTGCTCACCCTCCTCCTCACCGGCATCGGGCTGGTCGCCGGCGGGTTCAGTGCCATCGGGCCCGTCGCCTCCGGTGCCGGTACGCAACTGCTCGTCGCCTCCGCCATCGGCGCCGGGATGCCGCTGCCCGAAGCGGGGTGGCAGCGGGCCCTCGCCTTCCTCGCCGGAGCCGCGTGGCTCGTCCTGCTGCGGCTCGCGCTGCCCACGCCCGGCGCCATCGCCGGCGACTACCGCTTCGACGGCGAGCGGCACGCCGTAGCCGCCGTCTACGACGCGATCGCCGCGCTGCTCGACGCCACCGGTGGGCCGGAGGCGACCGGGCGGCGCGCCGCGCTCACCGCCGCGCTCGATCACGCGCAGGACGCGCTCGCCGGGCCGCGGCTGCGGCGGTACGCCAGTTCGGCGGCCGAGCGGCGGCTGCACGGGCAGTACGCCGCAGCGCTGCCGCTGGCCGAGGCCGCGACCGCGCTCGCCTGGGCCGAGGAGGCGGTGTCCGCGCGGGCCGGTGAGGGGCCGCGCCGGCTCGCCGCCGCCGTACGCGACAACGCGCACACCGGGCCGCTGCCCGCGCCCAACCGTTCCGCCCCCGCGCTGCGCGCCCTCGACGACGCCCTGCTGCACGCCGCCGACGCCTTCGACCAGGCGGAGGGGAGCGATCTGCACGCACGCCGAAGGAGCGTGACCTCCTTGTTCCGTACGACATTCGGGGCCGGCGGGCGGGAGTACGGGCTGCGGGTCGCGCTCTGCTACGGGGCCGGCGTCGCCGTCGCCCAGGCGCTGCACCAGGCGCGCTGGTACGGCCAGCACGAGCACTGGTACTGGCTGCCCGCCACCGCCGTCTTCCTCGTCAAGCCCGACCTCGGGCCGCTCGCCTCGCGGGTGCTGTGCCGGGCGGCGGGGACCGTGCTGGGGGCGCTGCTCTTCGCCGGGTTCGCCGCCGTGCTGCCCCGGCCCGAGGGGCTCGTCGCGCTGGTGGCGCTCAGCGGTGCGCTCATTCCCGTCGCCACCCGGCACTTCGCCGCGCAGACCGCCGTCGTCACCGTTCTCGTGCTGTCGCTGGTGATGGTGGGCGGGGAGCCGCAGGCCTCCGCCAGCCGGATCGGGGAGACGCTGCTCGCCTGCGCGATCGTGCTGATCGTCGGGCATCTGCCGATGCCGGGGGAGCGCGGCGGAGGCGTACGCGCCCGGCTCGGAGCAGCGGGCGTCGCCGCGCACGCCTACCTCGTGCACGTCCTCAGCGAGTCCGGCGACCGCGCCGAGCGCTGGACCCTGCGCCGCGAGGCCTACCGCACCCTCGCCGAGGCCCGCGGCGCCATCGCCGTCTCCGCCGCCGAACTCCCCGCCCTCGCCCGGCACACGGAGGGCACGGACGAGGTCGCCGCCGTCCTCGAACGCCTCGTCGACACGACCACCGCCTGCGCCGTCCACCTCGACGACACGGGCCGGCTCACGTCCCGGCACATCGAGCAACTCACCGAACTGCTGGATGAGTTCGAGCGGGGGAGGGGACGGGTCGGACTCCGGGCGATCGAACTTCCCGTCGCCGTATAGGAATTGGGAACCCGGGGCGGCCGGGTCGGCAACCTGGCTGCCCCGGCCAGTGCCTGGACCTGCGACCGGGCTACTCCACCCGCACCCACACCGGCGCGTGATCCGACCCCGGCGCCTCCCGCCGCGTCGCCGGATCCGGTCCCACGGACGGCAGTTGAGGCGCTCCCTCGCCCGGCAGGCCCGTCCCCGCCGCCGTCACCCGGTGGACCAGGTGATGGCTGGCCAGGATGTGGTCGATCAGTTCGCGGCGCCCGGAGTTGATCCGGGAGTAGCGCTGGTCGGCGGGGATCAGCGGGGCCACGTCCCACAGGCGGACCGCGTCGCCCTGGTCGGGGCGGTCGTAGCCGGACGTGCCGATCTCCGAACCGGGCGGGCCGAGCAGGATCTGCGTGGTCGCGGCCTGCACCTCGTCGTTCATGTCGCCGAGGACGGCCACGTCACGGGTACGGCCCTCACCGGCGAGCAGTTCGTCGGCCAGCGCGCGCAGGGTCGCCGCCTCGGCGGCGCGGCGGTAGAGGGCGTAGGCGCCGTAGCGGGCCCGTTCGCCCTCGTCGTGCGGGAAGAAACGCTCGCCCGGGTACGTCAGCAGCTTCGACTTCAGGTGGGCCACCGCCACCGTCAGCGGGCCGGCCGGTGTCTCCACCTCCACCGCCAACAGGCCGCGGCCCGTGCCCGGTTCCTCGGCGCCCGCGTCGTCGGACTGCACCGGGCGCAGCTGCGCCGGGAACGCGTTCGTGTCGGCGACGACCCGCGGTTCCGTACGGCTGAGGAAGCCGACCCGGATGCCCCGGACGTCCGGACGCGTGGACAGGGCGGTGTGCCACTCGCCGTCCAACAGCCCGGCCAGGTCGTCGAGCGCCGCCGGGTCGCCGACCTCCTGGACGCCGAGCAGCACCGGGTCGAGTTCCGTGATCACGGCGGCGAGGGAGGCGAGCTTCGTCTCGTAGGTGGCCTTGTCCTTGGGGCCCGACGGGCCGCCGGGGCGGTACAGGTTCTCCAGATTCCAGGTGCCGAGGAGCATGCGGGGCCCCTTCCAGAAGCCGTGGTCGTGACGCTCTGTTCGTGCGCCAGAAGCCGTGGTCGTGAGGCAAGCGTGCTGGTCCGGGGCAGTTCGCGACAGCGCCACGCCAGGATGCGCGGTTCGGCTCACACGAGGCGAGGACGGCGTCGTACGTTGGGAATGTGAGCCACTCTCCCGCCGATCTCCTCATCACCGGCTGCACCGTCCTCGTCCACGACGACCAGGAGCGCATCGCCTTCGCACCGGACGCGGCGATCGTCGTACGGGACGGGCGGATCGAGTCCGTCGGCGGTGCGGCGGAGGTGGCGGCCACCGGACCCGCCGCCCTCGAACACATCGACGCACGCGGCCAGGTCGCCCTGCCGGGGCTGGTCAACTGCCACACCCACGCCCCGATGGTCGCGCTGCGCGGGCTCGCCGAGGACCTGCCCACGGAGGAGTGGTTCAACGACGTCGTATGGCCCGTCGAGTCCAACCTCACCGAGAAGGACGTGGAGTTGGGGGCACGGCTCGCCTGCGCCGAGATGATCCGCGCCGGGGTCACCTGCTTCGCCGACCACTACTTCTCCATGGACACGGTCGCCGAGGTCGTCGCCGAGTGCGGGATCCGCGCCCACCTCGGCGAGGCCTACTTCTCCTCCCAGGGTCCTCAAGGCCGGCAGAAATCCCTGGAGTTCGCGCTACGGCACCGGGGCACCGCCGACGGCCGCATCACCACCGCCCTCGCCCCGCACGCCCCCTACACGGTCACCGACGTTGACCTCGCCGCCACCGCTCGACTCGCCCTGGAACACGGCCTCCCCGTCCACCTCCACGCCGCCGAGAATCGCGACCAGACCGACACCAGCCTCGCCCGCCACGGCCTCACCCCCATCGAAGTCCTCGACCGCGCGGGCCTGTTGGCCACCGACCTGCTCATCGCCCACGGCACCGGCATCATCGACCGCGACCTCCCCGTCCTGGAGCGCGCGAGCGGCCGTACGGCGGTCGCCACCGCGCCCCGGGGGTACCTCAAGTTCGCCTGGCCCGACACCACTCCGATCCGCGCCCTGCGCGCCCTCGGCATCCCGGTCGGACTCGCCACGGACGGCGCGGCCTCCAACAACTCCCTCGATGTGTGGGAGTCGATGGCCCTCACCTCGCTGATCCAGAAGTCCACCGAGGGCGACCCACGCTGGCTGACGTCCCGTCAAGCCCTGCACCACGCAACGCTCCAGAGCGCGCGGGCGGTCGGACTCGGCGACTCGATCGGGTCCATCGCACCGGGCCGCCGGGCGGACATCATCCTCGTCGACCTCACCGGGCCGCACACCCGGCCCGTGCACGACCTCGCCGCGACCCTCGTGCACAGCGCCCGCTCCGCCGACGTCCGCACCACGATCGTCGACGGCCGTGTCCTCATGCGCGACCGCGAGCTGCTCACGCTCGATGTACCCGCCGTCGTACGGGAGTTGGAGGACCGGCTGCCCGCCCTCGTGGACCGGAGTCATGGCCGGCGGATCCAGGAATACGACACCTGAGCCGCACCTCTAGGCTTGGCCCATGGATCTCGCGGACGGCCTTCTCGACCACCCGTACGACGTGTACCGGCGCCTGCGCGACAGCGCCCCCGTGCACCGCATCGCCGGCCCCGACGGCACCCCCGCCTGGCTCGTCACCCGGTACGACGACGTACGGGCGGCGCTGGCCGACCCCCGTCTCTCGCTGGACAAGCGGCATGCAACGGCCGGTACGTACAAGGGGTTCTCGCTGCCGCCCGCGCTCGACGCGAACCTCCTCAACATGGACCCGCCGGACCACACCCGCATCCGCCGACTGGTCGGCCGCGCGTTCACCCCGCGCCGAACGGAGCGGCTCCGTACGCCGATCCGGCGCACCGCCGACCAACTCCTCGACGCAATGGGCGACTCGGGCGACACCGACCTCATCGCCGCCTACGCCGCGCCCCTCCCCATCACCGTCATCTGCGACCTCCTCGGCGTGCCCGACCGGCACCGGCGGGACTTCCGGGTGTGGACCGACACCCTCGTCGCCCCCGCCCCCGGGACACCGCCCGAGGCCGGCAAGCACGCCGTCGTCGCGATGCTCGGCTTCTTCACCCGACTCCTCGCCGACAAAAGGGAAGAGCCCGGCGACGACCTCCTCTCCGACCTGATCGCCGTCCGCGACGAGGGCGACCGGCTCAGCGAGGACGAACTGATGTCCCTCGCCTTCCTCATCCTCTTCGCCGGGTACGAGAACACCGTCCAGCTCATCGGCAACGCCGTGCTCGCGCTGCTCCAACACCCGGAGCAGCTGGCCGCGTTGCGCGCCGACCCAGCCCAACTCCCCGCCGCCGTAGAGGAGTTCCTGCGGTACGAAGGGCCCGCGCTGCTCGCCATCCGGCGTTTCCCCGTCGAGGACGTCAGCATCGGCGGGATCACGATCCCGGCCGGTGAGACCGTGTGGGTGTCCGCGTCCGCCGCCAACCGCGACCCGGAGCGCTTCCCCGACCCCGACCGGCTCGACCTCGCCCGCGACACCTCCGGGCATCTCGCGCTCGGCCACGGCATCCACTACTGCCTGGGCGCGCCGCTCGCCCGCGCCGAGACGGAGATCGCGCTGGCCGCGCTGCTGGAGCGGTACCCGCGGCTGGAGTTGGGCGTCGCGGAGGACGCGGTGCGGTGGCGGCCCTCGCTGCGCGCGCGGGGACTCGCCGCGCTCCCGGTGTCGTACGGGAAGAAGTAACGGAAGGAAGCAGGGAGGACGTCCGTGGCGTGCGGGGAGAAGTCCTTCCGAAGTTTTTTCGGTGGCAGCGATGAGTTCCCGTCCTCCCCCCGGTCCACCCCTCAACGGACCGTTGTCACAGGAGGGCCCATGTCGCTTCCGGAGATCGTCTCGCGTGCGCGGTGGCGCGCGGCGCGCGAGGAACTGCTGGTCAAGGAGAAGGCGGCCACACGCGCGCGTGACGCCCTCAACGCCGAGCGGCGCCGGCTGCCCATGGTCGAGATCGACAAGGAGTACCTCTTCGAGGGCGGCGACGGGAAGGCCTCCCTGCTCGACCTCTTCGACGGACGCGGTCAACTCGTCGTCTACCACTTCATGTTCGCGCCCGAGTGGGACGCGGGCTGCCGCAGCTGCTCGGCGTTCCTGGACCAGATCGGACACCTGGCCCATCTGAAGGCACGCGGCACCACGTTCGCCGCCGTGTCGAGGGCGCCGTACACGAAGATCCTGCCGTTCAAGGCGCGGATGGGATGGACGCTGCCCTGGTACTCGTCCTACGGCGGGGACTTCAACTGGGACTTCGAGGTCACGTTCGTCGGGGACGGGGACCCCGTCGAGCGGCCCGGTGTCAGCTGCTTCCTGCGCGACCGCGACCGGGTGTTCCACACCTACTCGACCTTTGAGCGCGGGCTCGACGGCCTCGGCTCGACCACCACCTTCCTCGACCTGACCGCGCTGGGGCGGCAGGAGGAGTGGGAGGAGCCCAAGGGGCGCGCGTCGGCGCTGGGGGCGCCCGCCGGCAGCGCACGCGTGCTTTATCACGACGAGTACCAGGACTGATACGGAAAGTGCGGAGAAAGTACGCGACCGGGTGTCGACTATGTCTCAGTACCGTCACTTCGCGAGCCGTTCACCGTACTGTCGGCGTTTAACTCAGTGAGGCTTCACGACGGTCTCCTCCACGAGACGTCATGAGGCGCTCCGAGTTCAGCACGACAGGGAGGTACAAGGTGAACGGGCGAATGGTGCTTGAGCGCTTTCCCGCCGGCGGGCCGCGTGGCTCGTGGCCGGCGGAGGAGTTCGCGCAGGCGCGCCGTCTGGAGGGCCTGCAGGCTGAGGTCGTCATGGACATCGCGACCGACGCGTTCCTGGTGATCGTGCGCAGCGGCGACGTCGTGGACGCCGCCGCCTGAGAGGTCAGCCCGCCTTCGGGGCGGGCAGCTTCGCCGTGAACTGGTCCGCCTGGAGCGCGTACAGCTCCGCGTACAGCCCGCCGCTCGCGAGCAGTTCGTCGGGCGTCCCGGACTCCACCAGCCGCCCCTGATCGAGCACATGCACCACATCCGCGTGGCGTACGGACGCCAGCCGGTGCGTGATCAGCACGACCGTCTGGCCGGTCCCGGCCAGCGCGCGGATCTTCTCGAAGACCTCCAGCTCGGCCCGGGCGTCGAGGGCCGCCGTCGGTTCGTCCACGATCAGGATGCGGCCCTTCCGGTAGGCGGCCCGCGCGATGCCCAGCCGCTGCCACTGGCCGCCGGACAGCTCGTGGCCGCCGCTGAAGTTGCGGGCCAGCAGGGTGTCCAGACCGCGCGGCAGATCCGCGACCACGTCCTGCGCGCCGGCCTCGGCGACCGCGTCGGTCACCCGCTCGTCGGTGAGCGGCGCGGCGGACCGTCCGACGGCCACGTTGACGCGGGCGGTGAACGGCCAGCGCTTGAAGTTCTGGGCCACCATCGCGATCCGGTCCGCGAGTTGGCGCCGGTCGGCGGTCACCGCGTCGACGCCGTCCCACAGGATGCGGCCCCGGTCCGGGCGGTACAGCCCCGCCAGCAGCTTGACCAGGGTCGTCTTGCCGGAGCCGTTCTCGCCGACCAGGGCGATGATCCGGCCCAGCGGGAGGGCGAGGGTGACGTCGTCGAGCGCGGGATGGGTGGCCTCGCCCGGGTAGCTGAACGTGACGTTCTCGAAGCGGATCTCCCGCGGCTCCTCCGGCAGCGTGGCCCCGCCGACCGGGATCGCCCGCTCGGCCGCCTCCCCGTACAGCTTCTGCAGGTCGCCCACGAACAGGGCCTCCTGGTGCAGCTGATTGACCGCCAGGACGAGGTTGTCGAGGCTCGCGGAACCGGTACGGATCGCGATCACCGCCGTACCCGCCACGGAGAGCGCCATCGCGCCGGACAGCAGCAGCCCGCCGAGGGTCGCGTACGTCGCCGTCGTCGCGAGGCCGGTCCAGGTCGCGGCGATCAGGCCGGTGCGGGCCGCGAGGCGGGCCAGCCGGGCCTGTTCCGCCTCCGCGCTCTCCGACATCTCGTGGAAGTGGTGCAGCAGGAACGGGCCCACGCCGTGCACGCGGATCTCCGGGGCCGCCTCCGGTTCCGTCAGCAGATCGCTGAGGAGATGACCGGCGCGGGCGTGCTGCACCCAGGTGTGGAACGACTCGTACTGCCGGCGCGCGTTCGTCAGCGCGCCCCACGCGCTGGGCAGGGTCATCGTCGCCAGCAGCGGGAGCAGGGCCGGGTGCAGCACGGTCAGGACGCCCGCCGCGGTGATCAGGGAGATCAGCGCGTTCATCACGCTGGTGGCCTGCGAGATCATGCGGCGGGCCGAGGAGGCGCCGTAACTCGCGGTGTCCAGCAGCTTGTGAAACGCGTGGTCCTCGATCGCGGACAGCTCCACGGAGGCCGCGCGCTCCAGATACAGCTCGGTGGCGACACGCTCGACTTTCGGCTCCAGGCGGCCGGTCGCGTAGGTCGACGCGGCCCGCAGGAGTGCGCCTACGAGCATCACGGCGGCCATCGTGACCAGTGCGGGTACGGCTCCGCGGAGCCGTTCGTCGATGGCGCCGCCGGTGATCAGGCGGGCCAGCACGCTGTTGACCGCGAGCAGGCTCACCGCCTGGGTGGCGCCCCGGCCGACCTCGGCGGCCAGTACGGTCCGTGCGGCCTTCGGATCGGCCTGCCACGCCAGACGGAAACTCGACCCCAGCATCGCCGGCAACCGGGTCACCATCGACCGGAAGCTCAGCTCCAGGAATGCGCCGTTGTGCTGGTTCCACCCCATGTCGTACCGCAGGGGCCCACCAAAGAGCAGCTGCTCCGACGCGGACGGCACCCCCGACTCCGAGTCCCCCTTGCTCACCGCCGACCTCCCCCGATCGTGGACGAACGGCCACTATCGCGGGGCGGGGTGGTTCTGGGGGAGAGCGCGGGAGGGAGGGGGCGGGGGTGCGCGGGCGTACGCCGCGGGGGCGTCGCGGGTGTGCGGGGTGGGTTCGGGCCGTGGTGTGTCCGCGGCCCGGTGGGGGCGTTGCGGGTGTGCGGGGTGTGGGTTCGGGCCGTGGTGCGTCCGCGGCCCGGTGGGGGCTGGTCGCGCAGTTCCCCGCGCCCCTGAAAGACGGGCGCCTGGCCGGGGTTCCATGGGCAACCCGGGCCGGGACTGGTGTGAGCGGGTGCCCCCACGGCTGACCCGCTGGTGACGGTCCCGGCCCGGTGCCCGGAATCGGTGTCCTGGGAGGAACCCCGCCCCCGCTCAAGCCCCGCAGGGCTACGCGCTGATGGGACGGGACCAGGACGGTGTGGCCCCCGTGACCCGGCACACCGCGAGGTACAGCGGGATGGGTGGGGTGTACGGCAGTTTGCCGTCAGGTCGGTGGATGAGGCCCGGGGTGCGGGGGGAGTCCGGGACCAGCGCGCCGGTGGTGTAGCGCGCCGGGGCGGGCCAGTCCAGGGCGTAGTCCGAGTCGGACGGGACGATCCACCACCAGTGCGTCTCGTCGGCGTAGACACAGCCGACGCGCGGCAGGCGGGGCAGGACCAGCGGGCCGAAACGGGCCGGTACCGCCACCGCGTCGCAGCCCAGCGGGGCCGTCATGCCCTCGGGGACGGCGAGTCTCCGGGGTGTGCCCTCCGGACCGTGCAGTGCACGCCCCAGACGGACCAGCGTGTCGAGACTGAGCACCTGGCCGGGACCGGACACGCCGCTCACACCCATTCGACTCCCGTCCCGAAATCCCCGAATCCACTGGTTTCCCTGAACACCGGGGAGTCCTTGAATGCCGGGGAACTCTTGAAGGGCGCGGACTCCCCGAGAGGAACCGACTCCCCGAGAGGAACCGACTCTCCGAAGGGAACCGACTCCCCGGTCTCCGCCGAGTCCGGCAGGTCGCCGGCGTCCTGGTGACCCAGGCCCCTGAAGTGACCCGCGACGGCCTCGTGGCCGACAGCGATGTCAAGGCCCGCGCCCGCGCCGAGGCCGAGCGCCCCGAAACGTCCTGAGGGCTCCTGGCCCCGCGTCCCGGTGACGTCCCCGTTGCCGAGGCCGCCCCGGGTTCCGTGAACATCCTGGCTTCCGAAGTCGCCCCGCGTCCCGTGGACGTCCTCGTCCTCGAACCCGCCCCGAACCCCAGGGGCGGTCCCGTTCCCGAGACCGCCCCCGGTTTCGTGTTCCCGGCCTCCGAAGCCGTCGAGATCCAGGTCTCCGAGTTCGCCGGCACCCCCATGCCCGCTGCCGGAGGCACCCCCATGCCCCCGCCCCGGAAATACGCCCAGATCCTCGAAGGCACCGAAGTGTGCCGTCTCCTCGTCCTCGTCGCCCGAACCGCCTGACGGACCCGGCTTGGGTCGTGCGCCCCAACCCAGGTCGTTGCGCGGTACGGAACTGTCGAGGCCGGAGGCCGGGTGGTGGCCGTGCGCCGCCGGGTCCGCCTGCCGCGGCAGGTCGGCCCAGACCAGCAGGCCGGGTCCGTGTTCCTGGGCACCCCAGGCCCGGCACAGCCCGTCTATGAGAAGCAGTCCCCTCCCGTGCTCCTCATCAGGCCGCTGCGGGGACGGATGAGGCTCGCCGGGAGCACAGCCCTCGTCACGGACGGCTATCCGCACCAGGTCGTCGCCATCGTGCAGCTCGCAGACTATGTGGCTGCTCGCGGTGTGCACGATCGCGTTGGTGACCAGCTCGGAGACGACGAGTACCGCCGTGTCGCAGGTGTCCTCGCACACGGACCAGCCGGACAGCCGGGCCCGCGTCAGGCGTCTCGCCTGGGCCGGGGAACCCGGATGTGCGGCCAGCTCGAACCGGAACCGGCGCTCGGCAGCGGCCCCACCAGGGACGGCTCCCGCGGCGGCACCGAGACCGAGGCGGCCTGCGGCGGCGTCTGTTCCTAAGGGCGCGGACGGAATCACGCTTGCCACTATCGCCCCGCCGTGAACACTTGGCAAGTGTCACTATGAAAAATGCAGAGTGCCGTATGACGGTCTGGACGGTCGTGGCACACTGCTCGCAACAGAAAGTCGCGCGGCGCCAGTTGGGATCTCCGAAGGTCTGTCCCGATCTTCGAATGAGTCTTCGAATGGCGCCGCAGGGCTGTCAGGATTCGGTTCGCCGGGATCGGTTCGCCAGAATCGTCGCGTCGGGCCGGGATCGGTTCGTCGGGTCGGGAGAACCCTTTCACCGGGCTGTACGGACGCATGGCTGTCCGTACTCAACCCATCACGCAGCACTTGGCACTCATCGCGCAGTACTCGGCACTCGTGACGCGGCACTCGGCTCGTCACTCACTCGGTAACTCGTCACTCATTCGTGGAGGTGGAGCGTGAGCGAGCCGCGGTCCGCACCGACGGTCGGCCAGGTCGTCCTCGGCCGGCGCCTGCTGGACCTGCGGGAACGCGCGGGGCTCAAGCGCGAGGAGGCCGCCCGCGTCCTCCGTGTCGCCCCCGCCACGGTCCGCCGCATGGAGATGGCGGAGGTCTCTCTCAAGATCCCCTACCTCCAGCTCCTCCTGAAGTCCTACGGCGTCTCCGACGAGGAGGCCGAGGCCTTCGTCCAGCTCGCCGAGGAGGCCAACCGGCCCGGCTGGTGGCAGCGCTTCCACGACATCCTGCCCGGCTGGTTCTCGATGCACGTCAGCCTGGAGGGCGCGGCCGCGCTCATCCGGTCGTACGAACCGCACTTCGTGCCCGGGCTGATGCAGACCGAGGAGTACGCGCGCGGAGTGCTGAAGTCCGGTGCCATCGGCCAGACCGATCCCGACGACATCGAGCGCCATGTCGCGCTGCGCATGCAGCGCCAGGACCTGCTGACCCGCCCCGACGCGCCCCGCTTCTGGGTCGTCATGGACGAGACCGCCCTGCGCCGCCCGGTCGGCGGTCCGGAGGTGATGCGAGCCCAGATCGACAAACTGCTCGACGCCACGAAGCTGCCCAACGTGACCCTGCAGGTCGCCCCGTTCTCCTCGGGGCCGCACCCAGGCACGTACGGGCCCTTCGTGCTGTTCCGATTTGCCATGTCAGAACTGCCGGACATGGTCTACAGCGAGTACCTGACCGGCGCCGTCTATCTGGACGCGCGCGAAGAGGTGGCGACCCATCTCGAGGTCATGGACCGCATGGCGGCGCAGGCCGCTACGGCACATCGCACGAAGGAGATCCTCAGGGATCTCCGCAAGGAGCTGTGAATGGATCGCATCAAGCCGCGTATGAGCGTCTACAACGGAATGCCCGCGCGGGACTTGGGAAGCGAAGGCTGGCACAAGCCGTGGAGCGGCGGCAACGGCGGCAACTGCCTGGAGGCGATGAAGCTCGCCGACGGCCGGATCGCCGTCCGTCAGTCCACCGACCCGGACGGGCCGGCCCTGATCTACACGACCGACGAGATGACGGCCTTCATCGAGGGGGCGAAAGCGGGCGAGGCGGATTTCCTGCTCTCCTGACCGGCCTGTGCTGAATGCTTTTTCCTTACCGAACCTCCTTAATTTGGTACTGACTTGATCACATGTTGCAGTAAGAGCTTACGGAGCACGCCATGACCGTGCGGCCCACCGGCAAGTCCGACGAGATCGACACCACCAGGCCCCACCCCGCCCGGATGTACGACTGGTATCTCGGCGGCGGGGCCAACTACCCCGTCGACGCGGAGATGGGCCGCCAGATGCTCGCCCTCGACCCGAGGGTCCCGGTCATGGCACGTGTCAACCGCGCGTTCATGCACCGGGCCACCCGCTGGCTCACCGAAAACGGCATACGGCAGTTCCTGGACATCGGCACGGGCATCCCGACCGAGCCGAACCTGCACCAGGTCGCCCAGGGCATCGCGCCCGAAGCGCGGGTCGTCTACTGCGACAACGACCCGGTCGTGCTCGCCCACTCCGCGGCCCTGCTGCGCGGCACACCCGAGGGTGCGACCACGTATCTGCGGGCCGACGTGCGCGAGCCCGACGCCGTCATCGAGGGCGCGCGGGCGGTCCTCGACCTCACCCGGCCCGTCGCCCTGTCCCTCGTCGCGCTGCTGCACTTCGTCCCCGACGAGGACGGCGCGCACGAGCTGGTCGACGGTCTGCTGTCCCAACTCCCCAGCGGCAGCTACCTGATGATGACCCACGCCACCGCCGACTTCACCCCGGAGGAGTCGACGGCGGCGGTCGAGAAACTCACGGCGGCGGGCATCACCCTGACCCTCCGCTCCCGCACCGGCTTCGCCCGCTTCTTCGACGGCCTCGACCTGGTCGAGCCCGGCGTGGCGGTGGTCGACCGGTGGCATCCCGAGCTGGGCGATGTGGTGCCGGGGCAGGACGACGGCACGATTCCCGGCTACGGGGCGGTGGGCCGCAAGCCCTGACCCCCTCAGGTGCCGGGCCTCAGAACCACGACAGCATGCGTCGTGGCGCGTCCACCAGCCGGCTGACGGCGACCACCGGCAACGGCGGCTGCTCCGGCCGGCCCGGGCCCGGGCCGAGGCTCAACGCGTAGTAGATCTGCTCGATCGACGGCGGTCCGACGGCGAGATTCCGCCGGACCGCCCGAGCCGACGACGCCTCCCCGGTCCGCACGAGATACGCCGCCGCCATCGTCCCCGTACGGCCCACCCCCGCACCGCAGTGCACGAACACCGGCCCGGCGGCCGACGCGACGACCTCCAGAAACCGCTGTACCTGCACGGCAGTCGGCGTCTGCCCGTCCCGAATGGGCAGTCGTACGACGTCCAGCCCGGCCCTGCGCGGTCCGGCGAGCTGCGCCGGTGTCAGGTCCTCCGCCCGCAGATCCACGACCGTGGTGAAGCCGAGGCGGGCCAACTCCCGGTAGCCACCGGGGGAGGGAGCGGCCCCGCGCCACAACCGCCCCTCGGTGTCCACGGGTTGGAAGTGATGGATGCCCTGCACGGTACGGGTCCCCGGCGGCGCCGGGGTCTCCTCGCGCGCCCAGTACGAGAGCGCGAGGACGCCGAGCGCGCCGGTGGCCCACAGGGCGACATAGCCGAGGGCGACGACGAGGAGCAGCCTCATCGCGCGTCTGGGCAGGGGGAGTCGGGGCGAGGGCGTGAGAACGGTTGCCATGGGCGGCCCGGGGTGCTCGGGGACGGGGGCGCCTTGGCATCGTACGTCCGGATTGCGCGTCCGGGTCAGTCGTCGTCCGCGTCCGTGTCACCCATGCCCATCACCGTGAGGTGGGCGCGGTCGAGGGCCGCGTCCTCCAGACAGCCGCGCAGCCGCATCCGGTCGTGCTCGGCGAGCGCGGGCCGTACGACCCCGGCGAACATGCCGTCGCCGAGGCTGCCGAGCGCGGATTGGTTCAGCGGTACGGAGGTGGAGTCCCGGCAGCGTTCCCAGACCTGCTGGGCGGCGAGGGCCTGCCGTTCGGCGGTCATGTCCCCGCCCCGCACATCGACCTGGACGAGCACCGAGGTCGCCTCCGAGCCGCTCGCGCTCTGCTCCCGGGTCTGTGTGAGATCGGCGAGCCCGACGACGAGCGCGGCCAGCAGCGCGGCCCCGACGACACTCACGACGGCCGTGCGGGCGACGCGGCCCCTGGTGTGCCGGGCCAATGCGGGCCGGTCCTCCAACTCGCCCAGCACCGCGCCCGGTTCGGGTGCTCCGAGGACGGCCAGGCGTCCCGCGAGCCGCCGTTCGGCCGGACGCCCGGTCGCGGCGGCGACCCGCTGCACCACCCAGGCGAGCCCGGACAGCAGCACCCCGGTGACCATGAGGACGGGCACGAAGACGTAGGTACGGTCGGTGGTGTCCTCCAGCCACCGGAAACGCGCGCGCTCGTGCTCACCGGACGTCTGCCGCAGCCGGGCCAGCACGTCGTCCTGACGTGAGGCCAACTCCCGCTGTCTGGCGTCGCTTTCCTTCACCCGCTCCTCGATCCGGGTGAGCCGGGCGAGCAACACGATGCCGAGCAGCATGACTTCGACGACCAGCAGCAGGATTCCGCACAGGATGGCGCGCTGCCACTGCCAGCGGTACAGGTAGATGAGGAGGTAGGTCCCCGCGCCGGCGGCGGCCAGGCTCCCGAAGACGTACGCGATCCGCCTCATCGCGCGTCCCCCGTCCGTACGTCACCGGTGGCGCCGTCGACGGCGATCCGCGACCCGGGCGGATAGCGCCGTACGGCGTCCGCCGCGCCGACCACGGCAGGCACCCCGAACTCCCGTGCCAGCACGGCGAGATGGGACAGCGGGCTGCCGGTCTGGGCGACCAGCGCGGCGAGTCCGGGCAGGTGCGGGGCGAGGGCGGGGTCGAGGGTACGGACGACGAGCACGGCGTCGGAGGGGCGCGGCCCGGTCCCGTCCCAGACGGTCCCGACGGCCCGACCACCGGACACGCCGTTGCCGCGTCCTTTGCTGTCGGTGCTGGTGCTGGTGCCGGTGCCGGTGCTGGTGTCGGTGCGCTCCGCGACCACCGCGCCGTCCGCGAGCCGGAAGGCGTCCGGCAGGGGTGGCGACTCGGGCTGCGGCACGCGGGCGGGGAGGTCGGCCGGCAGCGGCCCGCCGTCGAGCACGGCGGCCAACTCCGGCCAGCGCAGCAGCTCTACGCGGTCACCGTCCGGACCGAGTCGGCGCGCGGCCTCTCGTACGAGGCGTACCTGCAGCTCCTGGACCCAGCGGATGCGGAGGCGGAGGGATTCCCGGGGTGGGAGGGAGGGGGTGCGGGGAGTGAATGCGGGGGAGGGGTGGCTCGGGGAGGTGAGGGTTGGCGAGGGGTTCTTCAGCGAAGTGGGGCTCGGCGAGGGGTTGTTCGGCGACGGGAAGGGGCCGTTGCGGACCTTCTCCTGCGTGAGTGCGGACCCCGGTGTCGGCTTCTGAGGCAGGTGCCCCCGCCCCCGCAGACTCGGCGCCGTGAGAGCCAGCACGGTCGGCGCGACGGCGGCCGCCTGCTCGTCCGGGATGCCGAGGGCCCGTGTCTCCGTGAGGGCGGTGAGGGCCGCGCCCGCCGCCGTGCGGGAGGTGGGCGGTACGTGCAACAGGGCTCCCGCGAGGGCCTCTTGGGCATGCAGGGAGGCCAAGGTGGCGCGGGTCCAGCGGATTTGGGCGGCCAGGTCGGGGCCGGGGAGTTCGGCGGGGGCCGGGACTTGGGCGAGGCCGCGGTCGACGTCGGCCACGAGGTCCGCGGCCAACCCCGGTAGCGCAGCGGTGAGTCGGCCGACCCGCCAGGCCGCGCCGAGTCGTCGCGCTCCTGGTGCCGGGTTGAGGAGGGCCGGCCACCGGTGTCTCGGCGGGGCCGCCCCGAGCAGCCGTAGGTCGGCCGCGGCCCAGCCGCCGACCGTCGTGACCACCGGTACTGTCCGCAGCAGGCGGCGCGGTGCACTGCCCGCGATGTCGAGTGCGGCGGTCAGCCCGCGGGCCATCGGCGTGATCCACAAGTCCTCCTCCAGGGGCTGGAGTTGGTCCGGCAGGGTCTCCGCGACCGGACCCGGACCGAGCAGCCGCGCCCCCCGCGCCGGACGCACGGCCATCGCGGTGATCGGACGGCTCTGGAACAACCACAGCCGCCCGCCCCCGACTTCACCCCCGGTGAACCCGAACTCGATGTCCTGCGGCCCTCCGAACACCTGCCGTGCCCGGCGCGCGAGCCGGGCCAGCTGTCGTAGTTCGGAGGGGGTGAGCAGTGCCTCGGCGGTCGGCGGCTCGGTGCGCAGCAGGCGTCCCCGGCGGTTCAACCAGTAGTTGGTACCGGCCTGTTCACCGCTGACCAGCCGGTCCGGGCCGCCGCGCACCGCACTCACCAGCATCCGGTCGGCACGCCCCTCGACGGGGTCGGCACCGAACAGCACCCCGCCGACCCGGGCCCTCAGCATCGGCTGCACCAGCACCGCCATCGGCGCGACGGACCCGTCGGGCCGGTGCGCCGAGTCACGCACGGTCCGTACCGCCGTACGGAAGTCCGGCCACCCGAGCACATCGAGCACGGAGGCGAACTGCCCTGCTAGGGACGACTGTTGGGTGTCCTCCTGCGGCGAGGAGGACCGTACGACGAGGGGCAGCGCGCCCGAGTCGGAGAGGTCCTGCCAGGCATGTCGTAGACCGGCCGTGTCCTCGCTCGCGCCCTCGGGAATCACGAAACCGGGCAGCACGGGCAGTCCGGCGCGGGCCGCGCGGGCGAGGTTCGCCGCCTTGGAA
Source organism: Streptomyces sp. NBC_00252 (assembly GCF_036187565.1). Lineage (NCBI taxonomy): Bacteria > Bacillati > Actinomycetota > Actinomycetes > Kitasatosporales > Streptomycetaceae > Streptomyces > Streptomyces sp. NBC_00252. The sequence goes on from NZ_CP108087.1 coordinate 7,501,614, forward strand.
CCGGCGAACCTGCCCTGTTCCGGCGTGAGTTGACCGAGGGGGACGGTGGCGGCCGGACGGTACGCCCTCTCCGTCTCCCGCGCGTCCCCGTCATGACGTTCGTCGAGCGTCGTCATCGACACCCTCCAGGACCGACCGCCAACAGGGGGGACGCGCGGGGGTGGCCCTGCGCCTGACGGCGGAACGAAGGACGGGGGCGCGCCGCATCCGGCCCCACTCCGGGCCGACGACGGCTCGCCTCCTACCCCGATGGTCCCACCGCCGTTGGCCCACAGGTCGGTCGGACGCCACTTTCCGGTCCGTCGCCGACGGATTTCGTGAGCCGGAAGGAGACCGCACCCGGCGCCTCGTACCGGCGCAGTACGCCCCGCCTCCTCCGCAGGGGCGAGGACGGACGTACACCTGCTCATCCGGCAGCAGCGACACCTCGCCGCGCCTTCCTCACACGGTCATCGGGCGGTCGTACGGCCCGATGGGCGCGGGGAGTTGGGAACTCCCGGTCAGATAGCGGTCGACGGCCGCCGCCACCGCCCGCCCCTCCGCGATCGCCCACACGATCAACGACTGCCCGCGCGCCGCGTCCCCCGCGACGAACACCCCGCGCGCACTCGTCGCGAAGTCCGCGTCCCGGGTGACCGTGCCGCGCGGGGCCATCGCCAGCCCCAGCTGGTCGATCAGCCCGTCCTCCCGGTCGGGCCCGGAGAAGCCGAGCGCGAGCAGCACGAGATCGGCGGGGAGGCTGCGCCCGGAACCGTCCAACGGGCGCCGCTGTGCGTCGACTTCGACCAGATGCAGGGACCGTACGTGCCCGTCCTCGTCCCCTTCGAAGCGCAGCGTCGACGCGGCGAACAGCCGTGCGTCCGCGTGTGCCGACGGCGCCGTCTCCAGGTCCCGCGCCTCCTCGTGCGCGGCCGACAGCCGGTAGATCTTCGGGTACGTCGGCCAGGGCTCCACGTCCTCGTCGCGGTCGGCGTCCGGCTGGGCGTAGATGTCCAACTGCGTGACGGACGCGGCCCCTTCACGCACCGCCGTGCCGAGGCAGTCGGCCCCCGTGTCACCGCCGCCCACGATCACGACATGCTTCCCGGCGGCGGACAGGGGAGAGGCCGCCAGGTCGCCCTCGCACACCCGGTTGGCCAGCGGCAGGTACTCCATCGCCTGGTGGATACCGGTCAACTCCCGCCCCGGCACGTCCAGTTCACGCCACGCCGTCGCACCCGTGGCGATCACCACCGCGTCGTAGCGCGCCCGCAGTGCCGCCGCCCCGATGTCCCGCCCGACCCTCGTCGACGTACGGAACTTGGTGCCCTCGGCCCGCATCTGGTCGAGCCGCCGCTCCAGATGCCGCTTCTCCATCTTGAACGCGGGGATGCCGTACCGCATCAGGCCGCCGAGCCGGTCGTCCCGCTCGTACACCGCGACCGTGTGCCCGGCGCGCGTCAACTGCTGTGCCGCGGCGAGCCCGGTGGGCCCGGAACCGATCACCGCGACCGTCCGCCCGGACAACCGGTCCGGTGGCCGAGGTGGCGCGAAACCGTCGGTCCACGCGCGATCCGCGATGGCCACCTCGACGTTCTTGATGGTGACGGCGGGCTGGTTGATGGCGAGCACGCACCCCGCCTCGCACGGTGCCGGACACAACCGCCCGGTGAACTCGGGGAAGTTGTTCGTCGCGTGCAGCCGGTCGCTCGCCGCGCGCCAGTCCTCGCGCGAGACGAGGTCGTTCCACTCGGGGATCAGATTGCCGAGCGGGCAGGCGTCGTGGCAGAACGGCACACCGCAGTCCATGCACCGGTCCGCCTGCCTCGTCACGATCGGCAGCAGCGCGCCGGGGACGTACACCTCGTCCCAGTCCCGCACCCGCTGCTCGACGGGCCTGCGGGGCCACTCCTCGCGCGGAGTGGTCATAAATCCCTTGGGATCGGCCATGGCCGTCTTCCTCGCGTCCGCGTACGACAGGCCGTGCGTCATCGGGCGGCACTCTTTCAGCCACGATAAGGCCCATCGGCCGGGCGCGCAGAGTGGGCGAGACGGCTTTCTCCCGGGCTTCCGCGGGGTCTCACCAGCGCGCGCTCAGGTGATCATGCGGTTTCTCTCAGGTGAGAGCCAGCATGTACACCAGCGCGGCGGCGGCCGAGGCGACCGCGCGGACGTGATTCCACATCGTCCACTCGCGCATGTACGACGGCCAGTACGCGGCGGCCTCCGGCGTTCCCGGGTCCAGCTTCAGCAGCGCCTCGTTGCGGGGCACGTTCGCGACGAGGGTCAGCCCGAACGCGCCGAACAGATACAGCGCGCTGCCCAGCAGCAGTTCGACGGTCCCCTGATCCGGCCACAGCACGAACGTCACCACCGCGATCACCGCGCACACCACCGCGGAACCCGCGAACAGCAGCATGAAGGCGGGCGTCATCGCCGCCGTGTTGATCGCGTTCATCGCCGCGACCCCCTGCGCGGGCGGCAGCCCGGCCAGCCCCCGCATGACCAGCACGGAGAAGGCACAGAACACCCCGGCCATCACCCCGGTCGCGAGCACCCCCAGAACCGTCAACGTCACATACGGCTCACCGATCATGCCGACATCAACTCCCGCCCGTAGAGCCGAGATCCTGCCCATCACCCATCACAGAGACAAGTCAAGACCGCCCCCGGCCGACCCACCATGGCCGAGAATCGCCGGGGCATGCGCGAGCGTCCAGGGGGTGGCCTGGGGGTGGGGGGAGGGTGGTGTGGTGGTCGGGTGGTGTGGATGTTGGGTGGCGTGATGGTCGGGCGGGACGAAGGTTGGGCGGTGTGTCGGGACGCCGGGGCCTTCACCGGTCTCCTTCTCACCCGGCATCCACTTCCCTTCCCGCCGCCGGGTCGGCCTGGACCCCGTCCGTCCGCCACTTCCGCAACACGGCCTCCACCCCCACCGTGATCCGCCGCCTCGCCTCATGTCGTGGCACCCCATCCATCAGCAACTGGTCGTAGGGCGTGTCCACATGCCGTACGGATGCCACCACAGCCGAGACCACCGCACCCTCGGACAAGGTTCGCCCCGCCGCACTCCGCCCCACCCGCCCGCTGCCCCGCACCGAGGCATGCGCGGCGATTGCCCGGGCCCGGTCCTCGGGGCAACCGGGGAAAAGCTGCCGTATCCGCGCCGCGAACGCCTCCGCGAACCGCACGTCCTCCGCCGCCCGCCGCCCCGCGTCCCGCACCCGGCGCCGCCGGCGTGCCTCCGCATCCGCGAGGCACCGCTCCTCGGCCCGGGCGAGTCCGGACTCCTCGACGAGGACGCCCTGCCGCTCGTACCGGCCCCGGCGCCGGTCGAACCGCACCACCACCGCCGACAGCGCGCTCTCCTCCCGCGCCCTGCGCGTCAACGCCGTGTCGCCGCGCGGCAGGAACACCAGATGCCCGAGATCCACGCAGTCGAGACACCGCGGTACACCGCCCTCGACGACCAGCAACGGCAACGGTCCCCGTCGGCACCCGGCACAGTGCCGCTTCCGCAGCGGCTGAACCACCAGAAGCCCATGGGGAGTTGGCGGAGGCGGGGATGGAGGCGGAGGCAGAGGTGGAGGCAGAGGTGGAGTCGCGAGCGGTGTCGAACGAGCCCTGCGTGCCGTGCCAGCCATACGAGAAGCATTCCCTTCCGCTGTGCGCCTCTCTCCTATCCCTCCTCCGCCCCTCTTTCGTCCGCCCCTCCCTCCTCCATCCCCCTTTCCTCCGCGCTCCGTATGTCACGCGGCACGAACACCGACACCCGCGTCCGATGGCGGGTCGGCGTCTCGATCTCGTCGAGCACCGCCACCGCCAAGTCCGCGTACGACAACCCGGGCGCACCCTCCGGCACCCGCTCGTCGCCGAGGCGGTGGCGCCCGGTGCGCGGGGCGTCCTGGTCCAGCCCGCCACCAGGGGTGAGCATCACCCAGTCCACCTCACTCCCGCCCGCCTCCCGCAGGCGCCGCAGCCCTGCCGTGTGGGCCAGCGCGAACGGCCGTATCTCCGGCGGGAACGCCGACGGATCGTCCATCACCGGCCGCCCGTCCGCCCCGAGGAGGTCCGCGAACAGCCCGACCGCGACGAGCCGCCGCACCCCCGCCCCGGCCAGCCCCGCCAGCAACGCGTCCGCCGCCTTGACGAAGAACTCGGGATCGAGCGCGTCGAACCCCTGCTCTGGCCCGCTGAACGGCGACACCGCGTGCACGCCGGCGACCGCCCCGCCCGCGGCCTCCCGCACCGAACCGGCATCGGTCACATCGCCCCGCACGACCGAGACACCCGGCGCCGCGAGGTCCGGGTACCGCGCCGGGTCCCGCACCACGGCGGTCACCCCGTGCCCGCGCCCGAGCGCCTCCGCCGTCACGGCCCGCCCCGCTCGGCCGCCGGCCCCGAGGACCACGATCCGACTCATGCTCAACTCCCTTGTCCGGCAGCGCTGTTCGCCGCCCGACCTGCACGTTAGGCAGCAGACTCCCGGTTACTTCAACGGAACCGGCGCTAGCCTCGGCACATGACCGACGCGACGGACGCCGCACGGCAGGAACCACCTGACCCCGCTCTCCGGGACCCGCTCGACCCCGACATGTTCGACCCCGTCTGCCCCTCCTCCGCGATGCCCTTCCGCGTCGGCGACAAGTGGACCGGCATGGTCGTCCGCTGCCTCGAAGGCGGCCCGCGCCGCTTCACCGAACTCCGCACACCCCTCAAGGCGGTCACCCCCAAGGTCCTCAGCGAGACCCTGCGCGCCATGCAGCGCGACGGCCTGCTGACCAGGACCGCGTACGACGAGAACCCGCCGCGCGTCGAGTACGCCCTCACCCCGCTCGGCCGCAGCCTCGTCCCGCTCCTCGACGCGGCCCGCGCCTGGAGCGAGACCCACCTCCCACACCTCCTCGCGGCCCGTCGCGACCACCGGCCCGACGCACCCTGATCGCGGCCTGACGCATCATGGGCCCTGTGCGACTGGAAGCGATCACCTGGGACCGGCTCGGCGACCTCCTCGCCGAGCGCCTGCTCGACCTGAAGCCGGCCGACTGCAGCCCCTGGCCGCGCGTCGCCCTCGACGGCGCCCCGGCGGCCCGCCCCGGCGACCTCGCCGAACGCGTCGCGGAAGCGCTGCGCGTCCGCGGCCGCCCCTCGCTCGTCGTCGGCACCGAGGGCTTCCTGCGCCCGGCCTCGCTGCGCCTGGAGTACGGACGTCAGGACGTCGAGGCGTACTACGACGGCTGGTTCGACACCGGCGCCCTGTGGCGCGAGGTCTTCGGCCCGCTCGAACCGGACGGCGACGGCCGCGTCCTGCCCGACCTGTGGGACCCGGTCGCCGACCGCGCCACCCGCAGCCCCTACGTCCAACTCCCGCCCGGTGCCGTCCTGTTGCTCCACGGCCCCCTCCTCCTTCGACACTGGTTCCCCTTCGACCTGAGCGTCCACGTCCTCCTCTCACCCGGCGCCCTGCGCCGCCGCACCCCCGAACCCGAGCACTGGACCCTCCCCGCCTTCGAGCGCTACGAGGACGAGACCGACCCGGCCGGCACGGCGGACGTCCTGGTCCGCGCCGACGACCCCCGTCATCCGGCGTGGGGCGGGTGAACCGGCGCGCAGCGGGTCCATCGCGGGTGAACAGGGTGAACAGGGTGATCCGTGGTGGTCCGGAGTGCGCCCGCGCACCGAAAGTCGGGACCGTCCAGGTGCGTCCGTCCCGTCGCGCGGCGAGAATGTAGGGCGCCGGGACTAGCGGAACGTTCTGTGCCGCGCCGGCCGTCCGGCACCGGGAGGTACTTCATGACCACCGCCGGAGACATCATGCACCGGGGCGCCCAGTGGATCCCCGCCCATGAAACCCTGGACCGCGCCGCCCAGCTGATGCGCGAACTGGGCGTCGGAGCCCTGCCCATCAGCGACGAGAACGAACGCCTCTGCGGCATCCTCACCGACCGGGACATCGTCGTCGGCTGTGTGGCCATGGGCCATGACCCGGCCAGGATCACCGCCGGCGAGATGGCCCAGGGCACCCCCCGCTGGATCGATGCCGGCGCCGATGTCGGCGAGGTGCTCCAGGAGATGCAGGGACACCAGATCCGCCGGCTCCCCGTCATCGACAACAAACGCCTCGTCGGCATGATCAGCGAGGCCGACCTCGCCCAGCATCTGACGGAGGAACAACTCGCAGGCTGGGTCGAGAGCGTCTACGCCCGCAGCGGCATGCGCTGAACCATCGGACGGCTCCGGTCCAACGGCTGCCGCTCAGAGCCAGCCGTTGCGCCGGAAGCCCCGGTACAGCGCCAGACACGCCACGGTTATCACGCCGATCACCAGGGGGTAGCCGAACCGCCAGTGCAGCTCCGGCATGTGGTCGAAGTTCATGCCGTACACACCGCACACCATCGTCGGCACGGCGATCACCGCGGCCCAGGCCGTGATCTTCCGCATGTCCTCGTTCTGCGCGACCGTCACCTGCGCGAGGTGCGCCTGCAGGATCGAGTTGAGCAGTTCGTCGAAGGACGCGATCTGCTCCTTCGCGCGCAGCAGATGGTCGGAGACGTCCCGGAAGTAGGCCTGTATCTCCGGTCCGATGACCCGCATCGGCCGGGTCGCCAGCTCCTCCAGCGGTCGGCCGAGCGGGACGACCGCCCGCTTCAGCTCCAGGAGTTCACGCTTGAGCTGGTAGATACGGCCCGGGTCGGTCCGCGCGCCGTTCTCCGCGAACACGTCGGTCTCCACCTGGTCGATGTCCGCCTGCACCGAGTCCGTGACGCTCAGATAGTCGTCGACCACATGGTCCGCGATCGCGTGCAGCACCGCGGCCGGGCCCTTGGCGAGCTGCCCCGGGTTCGACTCCAACTCCTCACGCAGCGGCCCCAGTGAGCCGTGCCGTCCGTGCCGCACGGTGATGACGAAGTCGGTGCCGATGAACACCATGATCTCGCCGGTGTCGACCACCTCGCTCGTCGCCGTCAGCTTCTCGTGCTCGACGTAGCAGACCGTCTTGAACACCGCGAACAGCGTCTCGCCGTAGCGCTCCACCTTCGGGCGCTGATGTGCCTCGACCGCGTCCTCGACCGCCAGCGGGTGCAGGTCGAAGAGCTCGGCGATGCCCGCGAACTCCTCGTTCGTCGGCTCGTGCAGGCCGAGCCAGACGAAGCCGTCCTCCTTCTTGCGCACCCGCTCGACGGTGTCGACCAGATCGCCGGCGACGGGGACGCGGACGCCCTCCTGATACGTGACGCACTTCACCACCGAGGAGCCCAGCGGTGACCGGGCGTGGTGGCTCAGGTCGACCCGCGGGTGCCGCCGGGCCAGCCGTGCCACCTTGCGGAGGCCCCCGACCCTGCCCAGGCCCGTGACCTTCCGAAGATTCCCTGCCATGGACATCCGGATCTCCTTGCGTGGATCCCCTCGCATCGCATTTCTGCGCCTTGGCGTGCCAGTTTGCCAGGCCCGCGTGAGCCGCGGGCAAGCCTGTGGGAACGGAATCCTCCGCTTTGTTCCCGCCTGTGGATGAGCCGTGGACGAACCGGTGCACGGTCGTGGCAAGGGGCCGCGGACCGGAGCCGTGCCCCCGCCGCGACCGGAGTTCGCCCCTCCCGACAACCGGAGCGTCGCCCCCTTCCGACAAGCGGGGCAACTGGGATGATCGCGGCATGACGCGATCCGACGGGTATCTCCTCGACAACCGGCAGTCCGAGGCGGGACAGCGCTTCGACGCCTTCGCCACGCTCTTCGACCCCACCACGTTCCGGCACCTGGAGGGGTTCGGCGTCGGACCCGGCTGGCGCGTCTGGGAGGTCGGCGTCGGCGGCACCTCGGTGGTGTCCTGGCTGGCCAAGAAGGTCGGCCCGACCGGGAAGGTCCTCGCGACCGACATCGACACCTCCCAGGTCGCCTCGGCCGCCCGCCCGCCGATCGAGGTGCGCGTCCACGACGTCGGCGTCGAGGAACCGCCGGGGGAGGGCTTCGACCTCGTGCACGCCCGTCTTGTACTCGTCCATGTCCCGGACCGGGAACGGGCGTTGCACTCGATGATCGCGTCCCTGCGCTCCGGCGGCCGTCTCCTGATCGAGGACGCAGACCCCGCCCTCCAGCCCCTGCTCTGCCCCGACGAACACGGCCCCGAGCAGCAACTCGCGAACCGTCTCCGGCACGGCTTCCGCGAACTCCTCGCCGCCCGCGGCGCCGACCTCTCCTACGGCCGCCGGCTCCCACGCCTGCTCCGCGAGGCCGGCCTGCGCCGTGTGGAGGCCGACGCGTACTTCCCGGTCACCTCACCGGCCTGCGCCGCGCTCGAGTCCGCGACGGTCCGCCAGATCCGCGACCAACTCGTCACCGCGGGCCTGGCCACGGACGAGGACATCGACCGCCACCTCGCCAACGTCGCCTCCGGTTCGATGGACCTCGCGACGGCCCCGATGATCTCGGCGTGGGGGCGGAAGGCGTAGGCGGGGAGCGGGAGTTGACGCCGGGTGGGGAGACGGCTGCCGTGAGGGTGAGCGCGGGCTGCGGATCCGGTGTCCCGCGCCACCGTCCACTCCCGAAGCACCAGCAGCCTGTCCCTCCTACGCCCCCGGCCGGCCTCCCACCCGTTCCACCGCCTGGGCTCCCGCCCGGCACCCCTCCCGTGCGGCCTCCTCCGGTTCGGCGCCCGTCAGCAGCATGGCGAGGAACGCCCCCGTGAAGGCGTCCCCGGCGCCGGTGGTGTCCCGGGGTGTGGCCGGTTCGGCGGGTACGCGTGCGTGGACCGTGCCGGAGTGGGCCACGAGGGCTCCTTCCGCGCCCTGCTTGGTGACCACCAGGGGGACATGACGGCTCAACTTGGCCGTCGCGTCCACCGGATCGGGCAGGCCCGTCAGCAGACACGCCTCGTCCCGGCTCGGGAGCAGGACGTCCAGCCCCTCGACGAGTGCGAGGAAACGGTCCACACCCAGCTCCGTCAGGAACCCCGCCGACGCCGGATCCAGACTCACCGGCACCCCACGCGCGCGTGCCGATTCCATCGCCGCCGCCACCAGCGCCCGGCTCGGCTCCGAGAACAGCAGATACCCCGACAGATGCAGCCGTACGACGCCGTCGAGCAGCGTGTCCGACCAGTCGCCGGGATCGAGCCGCAGGGACGCGCCGCTGTCGGTGAGGAACGTCCGCTCGGCCGACGCCCCCGTGTCGACCAGGCAGATCACCGTCCCCGTGGCCGCCTCCGGGTCGACGACGAGACGGGGCCGTACCCCGGACGCGATCAGCTCCCGCTCGTGCCACGCCGCCGCGTCCTCGCCCACGCGGCCGAGCAGCCGTACGTCCGCGCAGCCCCAATGAGCCGCCCAGCAGGCCACGTTGGCGCCCGCGCCGCCCGGCACGGTACGGATCGTGGCGGCGGTGTCGGTGCCCGGGGCGAGCGGGCCCCGGTGCCGGGCGACGACGTCCGTGACGACGTCGCCCACGACCAGGAGGGCGCCGTTCGGCCCCGTCGTCACGCCTCGGCCCAGGCCGCCGCGATCCGCCCCGCCAGCCGTACGTTGCCGCGTACGGCCGCCAGGTTGGCGGACAGGGAGGCACCGTCGGTGTGCTCCACCAGGTAGCCGAGCAGGAACGGAGTGACCGCCTGGCCGGTGATGCCCTCCGCCTCGCACGCGTGCAGCGCGTCGGCGAGCACACGCGCGTGCAGCGCGGGGTCCAACTGCTCGTCCTCGGGCACCGGGTTGGCGACGATCAGCGTCGACTCCGGGGCGTCCAGCGCGTCCTGGGCCCGCATCACGTCCGCGACCTGCTCGGGGGTCTCCAGGGTCCAGTCCACCGGGTAACCGGAGTCGGAGAGGTAGAAACCGGGGAAGCGGTCCGTGCCGTACCCGGCGACCGCCACGCCCAGCGTCTCCAGGCGCTGCAGGGTCGCCGGCACGTCGAGGATCGACTTCACGCCCGCGCACACGACCGTGATCCGGGTGGACGCCAGCAGGCCCAGGTCGGCGGACTCGTCCTGCGTCACCGTCCACTCCCGGTGCACCCCGCCGAGGCCGCCGGTCGCGAACACCCGGATGCCCGCCCGCGCCGCCAGCAGCGCCGTGGCCGACACCGTGGTCGCCCCGCTGGCCCCGGCCGCCACGGCGAGCGGCAGGTCGCGGTGGCCCAGCTTGCGGATGCCGTCCTCGTTGGCCACCCGCTCCAACTGCTCCTTGTCCAGGCCGACATGGGGCCGCCCGTCCAGCACGGCGATCGTCGCGGGGACGGCGCCCTCCTGCCGTACCGCGTCCTCCAGTTCGAGCGCCACCCGCAGATTGCGCGGGCGCGGCAGCCCGTGCGCGATGATCGTCGACTCCAGGGCCACCACGGGTCGACGCGCGTCGATCGCCTCGCGTACTTCCTCGGACACCACCAGCACCACGCGCCTCCTGTCGTTCGGTCTTCCCTCATCCCTGGCGGGCGCGGCGCCCGGTCAAACCCCCGTGGGCTGTGGGAGACACCACCGGCACCCGACGTGGAAAAAGGGGGCCACGCGTGCGTGGCCCCCGCTCTCCGTGCGTCAGACCGGGCTCACGCCCGACAGCGTGCCGTGCGGATCGAGCACGTACTTGCGGCTGGCGCCCTGGTCGAACTCGGCGTAGCCGCGCGGCGCGTCCTCCAGGCTGATCGGTGTCGCGTTGACGGCCTTGGCGATGTGCACGCGCTCGTGCAGGATCGCCATCATCAGACTCCGGTGGTACGTCATCACCGGGCACTGACCAGTCGTGAACGCGTGACTCTTGGCCCACCCGAGGCCGAGCCGCACCTTCAGGGTGCCGCTCTTCGCGTCCTCGTCGACCCCGCCGGGGTCGGCGGTGACGTACAGCCCGGGGATGCCCAGGGCACCGCCCGCGCGCGTGATGCCCATCAGCGAGTTGAGGACCGTCGCCGGCGCCTCCTGGGCGTCCGGGCCGTGCGCCCGTGCCTCGAAGCCGACCGCGTCGACCGCGGCGTCCACCTCGGGCTCGCCGAGGATCTCGGCGATCTGCTCCCCGATGTCGCCGCGTGAGACGTCGACGGTCTCGCAGCCGAAACTCCTTGCCTGGCCGAGGCGTTCGGCGTTCAGGTCGCCGACGATGACGACCGCTGCGCCCAGGAGCTGCGCCGACGCGGCCGCCGCCAGCCCGACCGGACCGGCCCCGGCGACGTACACCGTGGACCCGACCCCGGCGCCCGCGGTGACCGCGCCGTGGAAACCGGTCGGGAAGATGTCCGACAGCATCGTCAGATCGAGGAGCTTCTCGCGTGCCTCGTCCCGGTCCGGGAACCTCAGCAGGTTGAAGTCCGCGTACGGGACCATGGCGTACTCGGCCTGACCGCCGACCCAGCCGCCCATGTCGACATAGCCGTAAGCCGCCCCGGGGCGGGCCGGGTTGACGTTCAGGCAGATGCCCGTCTTGCGTTCCTTGCAGTTGCGGCACCGCCCGCAGGCGATGTTGAACGGTACGGAGACGATGTCGCCCACGTCGACGAACTCGACGTCCGGACCCCGTTCGACGACCTCTCCGGTGATCTCGTGTCCGAGGACCAGTCCCTCGGGCGCGGTCGTCCGGCCGCGCACCATGTGCTGGTCGCTGCCGCAGATGTTGCTGGCGAGCACCTTCAGGATCACACCATGCCGGGCCTTGCGGCCGACGTTGGCGGGTGCGACTCCCGGCCCGTCCTGCAGTTCAAGCGTCGGGTAGTCGATGGTCCTGACCTCGACCGCTCCCGGCTTGAGATACGCGACTGCCCTGTTTCCGCTTCCACTCATGCGTGTTCGCCGTCCCTTCGGCTCCGATCCCCCGGATGCCAGTGGCTGTGCGCGCGCACGGCGGAGTCTGCTACCGGCTCGGCCTCCCGGCCACCCTTCGCGGGACATCGGAAACCGGGATCTTCCGGGAGCGGGTGAACAGGGCCAGCGCGGCCAGGGGTATCAGCAGGCCGGCGGCCGTGAGGTTCAGCCAGCCGTAGCTCGCCTCCGCGACCACCAGCCCGGCCACCGCGCCGCCGATGCCCGCCGAGGTGTTCATCGTGAGGTCCGACAGCCCCTGCGCGGCGGCACGCGCGGGCTGCGGCACCGAGTCCGTGAGCAGCGCGGAGCCGGAGACGAGCCCCGCCGACCAGCCCAGGCCCAGCACGAACAGGCCCAGGGCGATCCGCCCGTGACTCCCGCCCGCCGTACCGGCGAGGAACGCGGCGCAGGCCAGCAGCCCCACCGCGAGCCCTATCCCGGACAGCCGCCCGACCCGGTCGGAGAGTCTCCCCATCAGCGGCGAGAACGCGTACATCCCCGCGATGTGCCCGCTGATCACCAGCCCGATCAGATCGATGCCTGCCCCGTGGTGCCCCAGCTCGACCGGGGTCATCGCCATCACCGACACCATCGCCGTGTGCGACACGGCTACCGTCACCAGCGCCAGCCGCGCCCGCGGCGAGGTCATCACCGCCGCGAACCCGGCCCGCAACGACCGCGCGGCCGGCGACCGGTCCTCGTCCGGCGCGAGCGCCCGCGCCGTCAGCAACGGATCGGGCCGCAGCAGCACGGCGACCACGACCGCGGCGACCAGGAAGATCGCACCCGCCCACAGAAAGGGCCCGGCCGCCGCGGGTATCCCGAGCTCGACGACGCTACGGCCCGCGGGCGCGGCGATGTTGGGTCCGAGGACCGCCCCTATGGTCGTCGCCCACACGACATGGGAGATGGCCCGGGCCCGCTGCTCCGGCTCGGCCAGGTCGGCGGCGGCGAACCGGGACTGCAGATTCGCCGAGGAGGCGGCCCCGAAGGCGGCCATGCCGCACAGCAGCAGCGGAAAGCTCCCGATGCTCGCCGCGAGCACCACGATCCCGGCTCCCAGCGCCCCGACGAGATACCCGAGGACCAGCCCTGGACGCCGGCCACGCGCCGTCATCAGCGCCGCGAACGGCATCGACAGCACCGCCGTGCCCGTCACGGTCGCCGTGGGCGCCAGCCCGGACAGCGACTCGGTCCCGCTGACCTGCTTGGCCAGTACGGCGGACAGCGCGACCCCGGTCGCGACCCCGAGGCCGCCCAGGATCTGCGTCGTGATCAGCACCCCGGACACCCGGCGCCGCAACGCGGGCAGCCGCTCCGCGGTGACGGGCATCGCACCCCGCCCCTCGACCGCGGTCACGGTGTCCGTCCGGGGCCGCCGAGCCCGCACGCGCGCGTGAAGTCAGTCCTCACCAATGTGACCTCCCCCTGGTCCCTTGCCCGCCCGAGCGCTCAGAACAGCGGCTCGGGCAGCACCCCCTCCAGCGCCAGCAGTTTCCGCTTCGTCTCCAGGCCGCCTCCGAACCCGCCGATGCCGCCGTCGCTCTCGACGACCCGGTGGCACGGCACGACGATCGGCAGCGGGTTGGACCCCATCGCCACCCCGACCGCCTGGGCCGCGCCCGGCTGTCCGACCCGCCCGGCCAGATCGCCGTACCCGACGACCGCGCCGTACCGCACGCCGGACGCCAGCTCGCGCAGCACCTGCCGGTTGAAGCCGGAGATCAGGGACCAGTCGAGCGGCAGGTCGAAATCGTGCCGGTCGCCGGCGAAGTAGGCCTCGACCTGACGTATCGGCTCGGCCAACAGCGGGGAGTCGGGGGCCTCGACCGGCTCGGTGCCCAGCCGGGACGCCAGTCGGTCGAGGGTCTTGTCGCGCACCGCGTCCGTGGCGTGGAACACGACGTTGACCAGGCCGTCCTGTGTCGCGGCGAGCAGCAGCGGACCGATGTCGGTGCCGACGACGGTCCACACGACCCGCTGCTCGTTCTGCCCATGGCTGTCCATGCGTTCACCGTACGACCCGGCACTGACAACGCCCCGCGAGCGGCCTCAGAACCCGTACAGCGCGGACCGCACCACGTCCGGCTTGTTCGTGATGAGCCCGTCCACGCCGTACCCGGTGACCTTCCAGGCCGTGGGCGCGTCGTCGACGGTCCAGGCGTACACCTCCATCGGACGGCCATGCGGACCATTGTGCCCGTGCACGGCGGAGACGTAGCCCAGGGAGATCGATCCGTACGACGGGTTGATCAGGTCGGTGTAGGCGGCGTACGTGTTCAGGGCCGACACGGCGGGGGTGCCCAGGAAGGCGGTCCTGATGGCGGGCTTCAGGTCGTGCACGATGCGGATGCTGTCCGCGCTGAAGCTCTGCACGATCAGCCGGTCGTCCAGGTGGTTCTCGTCCAGCCACCCCTCGTTGCCCAGGAGCTTGAGGGTCTGCTGCTCGATGCCCGGGTACAGCTCAGGGTTCTTGATCTCCAGGAGCAGGCTCTGGTCGTTGTGCTCCACCTCGCGCATGTACTGCGTGAGGGTGGGCACGCGCGTGCCTGTGAACGCGGGACCGAACCAGCTTCCCGCGTCGAGGCGCGCGATCTCGGCGGCGGTGAAGTCCTTCACCTTCCAGGGGGCCCGATGAGGGAACACCTTCTGGACGTCGGTGGTGCGCTTCAGGCTGTCGTCGTGGATGACGACGAGTTCGCCGTCCTTGGTGCGCTGGACGTCGTTCTCCACCCACCGGAAGCCGAGCCCGGCCGCCTTGTCGATGGAGGCCAGGGTGTTCTCGGGCGCATAGGAGGACGCTCCCCGGTGGGCGACCACGGTGGGCCCCTGGGCCGTGTCACCGGCCCGGGCGACGGGGGAGGGGAGCAGAAGGGCGGCGGCCCCCAGGAGCGCGGTGGTCGAGGCGGCAACTGCGCGCAGGTGCATGCGTACTCCTCGCATCGAGCGATCACATACAGCTCAAGAATGACAGCGGAACGTCACTACCCGTGGGGTACAGGATGGACACAGAATGGATGGAGTTGCCCAAGTCCGCTCACCGGTGCCGCACAACTGGGGCAGGGCCGTGTTTGTTTGCCGGAAAATCGTTCGACCATTCCGGTGGGGGTCATACTCTCTGCGTCGACCCTGACCGTTCCCGCGGTCCCGGGGCTGGGCGCGTTTCAGGAATTCCGGGACGGAACAGGGCGGAAGGGTAACTGCGCATGCAGGGCACGGTCGACGGATTCAGCTACGGACTCGTCACACCGCTGGTGGCCTACCTCATGGCGTGCCTCGGCGGCGCCCTCGGCCTGCGCTGCACCACCAGATCTATGCGCGTCGCCCAGTCCTGGCGCCCCGGCTGGCTCGCCCTCGGATCGGTGGCCATCGGTTCCGGCATATGGACGATGCACTTCGTCGCGATGATCGGGTTCTCCGTCCGCCAGACACCGGTCCACTACGACCGACCGATGACCTTCGCGAGCCTCGCCGTCGCCATCTTCATGGTGGGCGTCGGGATCTTCATCGTCGGCTACAAGGGAGCCAGGGGAACCGCGCTGTTCACCGGCGGCACCCTCACCGGCCTGGGCATCGCCTCGATGCACTACCTGGGCATGGCGAGCATGCGCCTCAACGGAAAGCTCGAATACAACACCTTCACGGTCGCCGTCTCCGTCGTCATTGCGGTCGTCGCGGCGATCAGCGCCCTCTGGGCGGCCGGTCAGGTCCGCGGCTTCCTCTGGAGCGTGGGCGCGAGCCTCGTCATGGGACTCGCCGTCACCGGCATGCACTACACGGGCATGGCCGCCCTCACCGTCCACGTCCACGGCACGGACGCGACCACCGACGGCGTGTCGGCCGCGTCCCTGCTGGCGCCCATGATGATCGGCCCCCTCGCCTTCCTCCTGCTGGCCGGCGTCGTCGTGATGTTCGACCCGCTGATGGTCATGGGGAAGCCCGCCCGGACCCCCGTCGAGCACAAGCCCGGCGTCCCGGCCGGCGCCCTCGTCCCGCACCCCCGCCGCGCCCCCGTCCGCGCCGGCCGCGACCTCGCGCACCGCCGCTCTCGGACCCCGCAGAACCGCTGATCCGACCCGGTTGTCAGTGGCGGGTCGTACGGTTGGTTCCATGCGGCCCGTTTCTCACATCGAACGTACGGTGGCGCCCTTCGAGGTCGTCAGCCCCTACCAGCCCAGCGGCGACCAGCCGGCAGCCATCGCCGAGCTGGCCCGACGCGTCGAGGCAGGTGAGAAGGACGTCGTCCTCCTGGGCGCGACCGGCACCGGCAAGTCCGCCACCACCGCGTGGATGATCGAGAAGCTCCAGCGCCCCACCCTGGTGATGGCGCCGAACAAGACCCTGGCCGCCCAGCTGGCCAACGAGTTCCGCGAGCTCCTGCCGAACAACGCCGTCGAGTACTTCGTCTCGTACTACGACTACTACCAGCCCGAGGCCTACGTCCCGCAGTCGGACACCTACATCGAGAAGGACTCCTCGATCAACGAGGAGGTGGAGCGCCTGCGCCACTCCGCGACCAACTCGCTGCTCACCCGCCGCGACGTCATCGTGGTCGCCTCGGTCTCCTGCATCTACGGCCTCGGTACTCCGCAGGAGTACGTGGACCGCATGGTCCCCCTCAAGGTCGGCGACGAGATCGACCGCGACCAGCTGCTGCGCCGCTTCGTCGACATCCAGTACACGCGCAACGACCTGGCCTTCACCCGCGGCACCTTCCGCGTCCGCGGCGACACCATCGAGATCTTCCCGGTCTACGAGGAGCTCGCCGTCCGCATCGAGATGTTCGGCGACGAGATCGAGGCCCTCTCCACCCTCCACCCGCTCACCGGCGAGATCATCAGCGAGGACGAGCACCTCTACGTCTTCCCTGCCTCCCACTACATCGCCGGCCCCGAGCGCATGGAGCGGGCGGTCAACGACATCGAGAAGGAACTCGCCGAGCGGCTCGCCGAGATGGAGAAGCAGGGCAAGCTCCTGGAGGCCCAGCGCCTGCGCATGCGGACCACCTACGACCTGGAGATGCTCCGCCAGATCGGCTCCTGCTCCGGCGTCGAGAACTACTCGATGCACTTCGACGGCCGCCAGCCCGGCTCCGCGCCGAACACCCTGATCGACTACTTCCCGGAAGACTTCCTGCTCGTCATCGACGAGTCGCACAACACGGTCCCGCAGATCGGCGCCATGTACGAGGGCGACGCCTCCCGCAAGCGGACCCTCGTCGACCACGGCTTCCGGCTGCCCTCAGCCCTGGACAACCGCCCCCTGAAGTGGGAGGAGTTCCAGAAGCGCATCGGTCAGACCGTCTACCTGTCGGCGACCCCCGGGAAGTACGAGCTGTCGCGCGCGGACGGCGCCGTGGAGCAGATCATCCGCCCCACCGGCCTCATCGACCCCGAGGTCGTCGTCAAGCCCACCGAGGGCCAGATCGACGACCTGGTGCACGAGATCCGCAAGCGCACCGAGAAGGACGAGCGGGTCCTGGTCACCACCCTCACCAAGAAGATGGCCGAGGACCTCACGGATTACTTCCTGGAGCTCGGCATCCAGGTCCGCTATCTGCACAGCGACGTCGACACCCTGCGCCGCATCGAGCTGCTGCGCGAGCTGCGCTCCGGCGAGTTCGACGTCCTCGTCGGCATCAACCTCCTCCGCGAGGGCCTCGACCTCCCCGAGGTGTCCCTGGTCGCCATCCTGGACGCCGACAAGGAGGGCTTCCTGCGCTCCGGCACCTCCCTGATCCAGACCATCGGCCGCGCGGCGCGCAACGTCTCCGGACAGGTCCACATGTACGCCGACCGGATCACCCCGGCCATGGAGAAGGCCATCGAGGAGACCAACCGCCGCCGCGAGAAGCAGGTCGCGTACAACACGGAGCGCGGCATCGACCCCCAGCCGCTCCGTAAGAAGATCAATGACATCGTCGCGCAGATCGCCCGCGAGGACGTCGACACGGAGGAGCTGCTCGGCTCGGGCTACCGCAAGTCCAAGGACGGCAAGGGCGCGAAGGCCCCCGTGCCCGCCCTCGGCAAGGCCGCGAAGAACGCCAAGTCCGCCAAGGGCAAGGCCAAGGACGGCGCCCCGACCGACCGACCCGCGGCCGAACTCGCCGAGCAGATCGAGGAGATGACCGACCGCATGCGCGCCGCCGCCGCCGACCTGCAGTTCGAGGTCGCTGCCCGCCTGCGCGACGAGGTGCACGAGATGAAGAAGGAACTGCGTCAGATGAAGGAGGCGGGCCTGGCCTGACCGGCCCGGCTGGACCGCCGGACCTCGGGGTATGCGCGCTGTGTTGCAAGACCGACACAAAGTCCGATGCGGGGTTCGGCACTGTCAGTGGCGCTGCGTAGGGTTCTGGGCATCCGCGGATTCCGCGGCAACAGGGGACAGTTCGAGAGGGGAACAGCCGTGACGGTCAACATGACCAAGGGTCAGGCCATCAGTCTGCAGAAGAACGACGGGTCCGGCCTGACCGCGGTGCGCATGGGTCTCGGCTGGCAGGCGGCTCCCCGGCGCGGCCTGTTCGGCTCGCGCACCCGGGAGATCGACCTCGACGCGTCCGCCGTGCTCTTCGCGGACAAGCAGCCCGTCGACGTCGTGTTCTTCCGCCACCTGGTCAGCGACGACGGCTCCGTGCGCCACACCGGTGACAACCTCGTCGGCGGTGTCGGCCAGGGCGGCGACGACGAGGCGATCCTCGTCGACCTCGCGCGCGTGCCGGTCCACATCGACCAGATCGTCTTCACCGTGAACTCCTTCACGGGCCAGACCTTCCAGGAGGTGCAGAACGCGTTCTGCCGCCTGGTCGACGAGACCAACGGCCAGGAGCTGGCCCGCTACACCCTGGCGGGCGGCGGCCAGTACACGGCCCAGATCATGGCCAAGGTCCACCGCACCGGCTCGGGCTGGACGCTGACGGCCCTCGGCACACCGACCAACGGCCGTACCTTCCAGGACCTGATGCCGGCGATCCTGCCGCACCTGTAGGACGGCCCGGCGCACACGACACGACACGGCTGAGCAGGGGGACGAGAGCGATGGCAGCCGAGCTGGTGCGGGGGCAGAACCACCCGCTGTCCCATGTGCGTCTGGAGATCCGGGTCGCGGCCGGCAAGCCGGTCGTGGCCGCCGCCACGCTCGGCGACGAGCACGGCAGGATCCACGGCGTCGAGTGGGTGGCCCACCCGGGCACACCCACCCTGCCCGGCCTCGAGGTCTCCAAGCAGGCGGCCGCCGACCACCGCCTCGCGGTGGACCTCGGCGCCATGCCGGAGGCCGTGCACCGTGTCAGCGTGCTCCTCGCCCTGCCCCTCGGCGGCGAAGGCCCCACCCGCTTCGGCGCCGTCGCCGCGCCTTTTGTGGCGGTCACCGGCCTCGACGGCACCGAGGTCGCCAGCTACACGATCACCGGCCTGGACGCCGAGTCGGCGGTCGTGGCCCTGGAGCTGTACCGCAGACAGGGCGCCTGGAAAGTGCGCGCCGTCGGCCAGGGCTACGCGGGCGGCCTCGCCGAACTCCTCACCGACCAGGGCCTGCCCCAGGCACTCCAGCTGGCCGGCGGCATCAACGAAGCGGTGGCCCAGGGCCTCGCACGCTCCGTGGCAGCACCTCCACCCCGCACCCCGGACACCGACCGCACCCGCCAGACGGCCACACCGGCCCTCGGCCCCGAGGAGAGCGGTGCCACGACACAGGGTGCCCCCGGCGCCGTAGGACCGCAGTCGGGTTCTCCTTATGGGGCTCAGGGCACCCCGCAGGCCGGGTATTCCGGTGGTGGTGCGGATGCCGCTGCCGGCCAGTCCGGGGCTTCCGCGGCCGGGGGGCCGATCGACTACAGCCATCCGCGGCGGCAGGCCGGGGCGCCGCCGCAGCCCGCACCGGCCGTGCCGCCGGGAGCGCCGGGGCAGCCGGCGCGGCCCGTTGCCGGGGACGCGACGGGGTGGTCGATGGAGGAGCGGCTCTACAACCAGGTGTGGGGCATGTTCGAGGACCTGGCGCGCACCATGTCCGCGTACCGCAGCGCGGTCGACTTCGCGGACTCGCGCATGGAGAAGGAGCTCGACCAGGCCCTGTCCGACCCGCGCAGCCGGATGGGCGGCCAGGGCGACGCGGCCCGCGAGGCGGCGCAGGCCAAGCACGCCCAGCTCGTCGACCAGGCGCAAGCCGCCCTCGACCGGGACCTCGAC
Organism: Streptomyces sp. NBC_00252; assembly: GCF_036187565.1. NCBI lineage: Bacteria > Bacillati > Actinomycetota > Actinomycetes > Kitasatosporales > Streptomycetaceae > Streptomyces > Streptomyces sp. NBC_00252. The sequence continues at coordinate 7,521,546 of NZ_CP108087.1, forward strand.
CAGCTGGTCGCCGAGGCCGACGTGGTCGAACCCGCGCTCCCACCCGCGTTCGCCGGCTGGGACAACCCGGTCTGGCACGGCTACCGCGTCCCGATGGAGATACCCATGGCCCTGCGCCTGGGCGATCTCCACCTCCCGGAGAGCCCCGAGCTGCGCATCCCGATGCTGGTCCGGCTGCCGCTGGAGCGCGGCCTGTGGATCGACAGCGGGAGCGGGGAGTCGCTCGACGGCTCCTTCGCCGACTCCCACGAGCTGCGGCGCCTCGCGCTGGACACGGCCGTGGCGCACGCGGCCCGGCTGCTCGCGGTCTACCCGACGGGCGAGTTCGCCGTGCACGTCATCGACCCGGCAGGTTCGGCTGCGCAGGCGCTGGCCCCGCTGGTGCAGACGGGCGTGCTCGCGGCGCCGCCCGCCGCGGGCGCCGCCGGTGTGACGGACGTCCTGACCCGGCTCACCGAGCGGGTGGACCTGGTGCAGATGGCGGTGCGCGCCGGCGCCGCCGACTCGCTGCCGCCCGGTCTGGACACGGCCGAGCAGCTGCTGATCGTCAACGACTTCCCGCACGGCTTCGACGACCGCGCCGTCACCCAGCTCCGCTATCTCGCGGACGAGGGCCCGGCCGTCGGCGTCCATCTGATGATGGTCGCGGACCGCGAGGACGCGGCGGGCTACGGCCCGTTGCTCGACCCCCTCTGGCGTTCGCTGATGCGACTCACCCCGCTGCCCGACGACCACCTCGCCGACCCCTGGGTCGGGCACGCCTGGACGTACGAGCCGTCGGTCGTGCCGCCCGGCAGCCAGGTGCTGTGGCAGGTGCTGACAGCGGTCGCGACCGCTCGTACCAAGCATAGGTAAAGTCCCCTGACCAGCTGTTTTTATCTTTCTTTTGCCAATCGCTTTACTATCTCTTGGTGATTGGGGTACTGTCCTTCGTACGGAGGGGAGTACTCCCTATCTGCTGCGGCGTACCCGTCAATACGGATCAGGCCAGATCCCGGGGCGTCGGCCCTGGGCGCCCGTCCAAGGTGGAAGAGACCTCCGGTAGCGACGACGCTGACCATTTGCCGTTAATACCGCCGGAGGAGCAGTAGTGGATGTTTCCGTGACCCTGTGGGTCCTGACCATCGTGGGGCTGGCGGCCCTCATCGCGGTCGACTTCTTCATCGGGCGCAAGCCGCACGACGTGTCGATCAAGGAAGCCGGGATCTGGACGATCGTCTGGATCGCCCTCGCCGGACTCTTCGGGCTCGGCCTGCTCCTCTTCGGGGGCGGTCAGGCCGGCGGCGAGTTCTTCGCGGGCTTCATCACCGAGAAGTCGCTGAGCGTCGACAACCTCTTCGTCTTCGTCCTGATCATGGCGAAGTTCGCCGTGCCCTCGCAGTACCAGCAGCGCGTGCTGCTCGTCGGTGTCCTCATAGCCCTGGTCCTGCGGGCCATCTTCATCGCGGCCGGCGCGGCCATCCTCGCCAGCTTCGCCTGGGTCTTCTACATCTTCGGCGCCTTCCTCATCTGGACCGCCTGGAAGCTCATCCAGGAGGCCCGCGCCGACGAGGAGGACGAGGAGTTCGAGGAGAACAAGCTCCTCAAGGCGGCCGAGCGCCGCTTCGGCGTGGCCGACCGCTACCACGGCACCAAGCTGTGGATCCGGGAGAACGGCAAGCGGGTCATGACCCCGATGCTGGTCGTGATGCTCGCCATCGGTACGACGGACGTCCTGTTCGCCCTCGACTCCATCCCCGCGATCTTCGGCCTGACCCAGGACCCGTACATCGTGTTCACGGCCAACGCCTTCGCGCTGATGGGTCTGCGCCAGCTGTACTTCCTCATCGGCGGCCTGCTCAAGAAGCTGGTCCACCTCAGCTACGGCCTGTCCGTCATCCTCGGCTTCATCGGCGTCAAGCTGGTGCTGCACGCCCTGCACGAATCGGGCGTCCATGTCCCGGAGATCAGCATCCCGGTCTCGCTGGGCGTGATCTGCGGGGTCCTGATCGTCACCACGATCACCAGCCTGATGGCCAACAAGAAGACGGCCGCGGCCGAGGCGGCCAGGACCGAGGCCGAAGGCACCCCGAAGGACAGCATCGACGCCTGATCCTGATCACGTCCGACGCAGGACGACGACGTAAGAAGTCGCCGGAACACGAGCACCGGGAGCACGCACCATGAATCGCCGATCACCGCTCCCGGTGCTTCGTCGGATACCAGCGACCCGCGTCCAGGTGACGCGGGACGAGCCCGGCAGCGCCGGAATGCGGGCGCTGAACGCCTCTGCGAGGATCGCTTCATGATCACTCGGCTCAGGTCGCTCACCACCCAGTGGACGACCGTCGTACCGGTGCTCGCAACCGTCCTCCTGGTCTTCACCTGGGGGCGGAAGGATCTGCCCGGTGTGGTGGTCGCCCTGGTGACCGTGGTCCTCGCCGGTGCCGTGCTCGCCGCGGTGCACCACGCCGAGGTGATCGCCCACCGGGTCGGCGAACCCTTCGGCTCCCTGGTCCTCGCCGTCGCCGTGACGATCATCGAGGTCGCCCTGATCGTCACCCTGATGGCCGACGGCGGCGACAAGAGCTCGACCCTCGCCAGAGACACCGTCTTCGCCGCCGTCATGATCACGTGCAACGGCATCGTCGGCCTGGTCCTCATCGTCGCCTCGCTGCGCCACGGCACGGCGGTCTTCAACCCCGAGGGCACCGGCGCCGCCCTTGCCACCGTGGCGACCCTGGCCACGCTCAGCCTGGTCCTGCCGACCTTCACCACCAGCAAGCCCGGGCCGGAGTTCTCCGGCGCCCAGCTGACCTTCGCCGCACTCTCCTCACTCGCCCTGTACGGCCTCTTCGTGGCCACCCAGACCGTGCGGCACCGCGACTACTTCCTGCCCGTCTCCCACGAGGGCGAGACGATCACCAAGGACCTCCACGCGGACGCCCCGTCCGCCCGCACCGCCCTGATCAGCCTGGGCCTGCTGGGCCTCGCCCTGATCGGCGTGGTCGGACTGGCCAAGGGTGTCTCGCCGACCATCGAGTCCGGCGTCGAGGCGGCCGGCCTGCACCACGCCGTCGTCGGCGTGATCATCGCGCTGCTCGTGCTGCTCCCCGAGACCATCGCCGCCCTGCGCTCCGCGCGCCGCGACCGGGTGCAGACCAGCCTCAACCTCGCGCTCGGCTCGGCGATGGCCAGCATCGGCCTCACCATCCCCGCCGTCGCCCTGGCCTCCATCTGGCTCTCCGGGCCACTCGTCCTCGGCCTCGGCTCCACGCACATGGTGCTGCTCGCCCTGACGGTCGTGGTCAGCTCGCTGACAGTGGTGCCGGGACGGGCGACACCGCTCCAGGGCGGCGTCCATCTGGTGCTGTTCGCGGCCTACTTGGAGCTGGCGATCAATCCGTAGCGCGCGGGATCCGGACGGATGCGCGAACGATCGCGTACGTGTGCGCGGCGTCCCGCCCGCCGACGTAAACGCTCGCGCAAGCGTTTACGCCCCCGTCCTCGGGCCCCCATCCGTCGCACCCACCCTCACCCGGCGACCGGCTCCGCCACCACCCCCACCAGCCGGGTCTCCGGCAGGAGTGCGAAGCAGCCCAGGCTGAACAGCGCGATCCCGGTCAGGTAGGCGCCCACGCCCCAGGGGACGCGCCCGCCGTGCTCGGCGAGGGCCGTCGCCACGATCGGGGTGAGCGCGCCGCCGAGGACTCCGCCGAGGTTGTAGCCCACGGCGGCGCCCGTGCAGCGCACCCGCGGCTCGTACAGCTCCGGCAGGTACGCGCCGACCACGGCGAACATCGTCACGAACGCCAGCAGCGCCCCCAGGAACCCGACGAACATCAGCAGCGGCGCACCCGTGGCGAGCAGCGCGACCATCGGGAACATCCACAGCGCGGCGGCCGTGCACCCCAGCAGACACAGCGGACGGCGCCCGTAGCGGTCGCTGAGCAGTGCCACCAGCGGGGTCAGCGAACCCTTCACCACCACGGCGGCCATGATGCAGATCAGCATGACGGTACGGCTCACCCCGAGCCGCTCCGTGCCGTAGGCGAGGGACCAGGTCGTCACCGTGTAGAACACGGCGTACCCCACCGACAGCGCGCCGGCGGTCAGCAGGACCAGCCGCCAGTGTTCGTGCACCACTTCGGCGAGCGGCACACGCGCGTGGTCGTCGAGTTCGAGGAACCGGGGACTCTCCACGAGCGACGAACGCAGCCACAGCCCGCCCAGGGCCAGCACCCCGGCCACCCAGAACGGCACCCGCCAGCCCCACTGCGCGAACTGCGCGTCGGTCAGGGTCGCCGACAGCGCGAGCATCACGCCGTTCGCCAGCAGGAACCCCACCGCGGGCCCGATCTGCGGAAAGCTCGACCACAGTCCGCGCCGCCCGGCCGGCGCGTGCTCGGCGGTCAGCAGCACCGCCCCGCCCCACTCGCCGCCGAGTCCGAGGCCCTGCAGAAAACGCAGCACCAGGAGCAGTACGGGAGCGGCCACCCCGATCGAGCCGTACGACGGTACGCAGCCGACCGCGACCGTCGAGGCGCCGGTCAGCAGGAGGGACGCGACGAGGACCGGCCGCCGTCCGCGTCGGTCCCCGAAGTGCCCGAACAGGATCGAGCCCAGCGGCCGCGCCACGAAGCCCACCCCGAACGTCCCGAAGGCGGCCAGCGTCCCCGCGACCGGTGAGAACGTCGGGAAGAACAGGGGACCGAGGACCAGGGCCGCCGCCGTGCCGTAGACGAAGAAGTCGTAGAACTCGATCGCCGTGCCGGCCAGTGAGGCGGCCGCGAGGCGCAGCATGGACGGGGGTCTTACTGTGCGTACATCGTGCATGCCGCGTCAACTACCCACAGTGAGCAACGGTTACGGGGGCGCGCGGTGGTGCGGAGGCGGCGTGATAGACCGGGTCCGAGCAGCGGCCGTCGACCGGCGGCCCCGCCTCGAACGACATGTCCGAACGGACCGGAGGAACCGTGCCCCGCACCCTGGCCAACGCCCCGATCATGATCCTCAACGGCCCCAACCTGAACCTCCTGGGCCAGCGCCAGCCGGAGATCTACGGCTCCGACACGCTCGCCGACGTCGAGGCCCTGTGTGTCAAGGCGGCGGCCGGGTACGGCGGGACGGTGGACTTCCGGCAGTCCAACCACGAGGGCGAACTGGTCGACTGGATCCACGAGGCACGGCTCAACCACTGCGGCATCGTGATCAACCCGGCCGCCTACTCGCACACCTCGGTCGCGATCCTGGATGCCCTCAACACCTGTGACGGGCTGCCTGTGGTGGAGGTCCACATCTCCAACATCCACCAGCGCGAGGCCTTCCGGCACCACTCGTACGTCTCGCTGCGGGCCGACGGGGTCATCGCGGGGTGCGGTGTGCAGGGGTACGCGTTCGGTGTGGAGCGGGTCGCCGCGCTGGTGGGCGCGGGGAAGGCCGACGCGTAAGCACCGGCCTCCTGGCGCACGCCTCTTACAGACCACCTGTTACAGACGGCGGCCGGACCCAGGGGCCCGTCACAGGCGGCCCGCCTCCACGATCCGTCGCAGGAAGCGCTGCGTGCGCTCCTGCTGCGGGTCGCCGAAGATCTGCTGCGCCGTGCCGCGCTCCAGGACGACGCCTCCGTCCAGGAAGCACACCTGGTCGGCGACGTCCCGGGCGAAGCCCATCTCGTGCGTGGCCAGCACCATGGTCATGCCCTCGTCCTTCAAGTCCCGCACCACGGCGAGCACTTCACCGACCAGCTCGGGGTCGAGCGCGGCGGTGATCTCGTCGAAGAGCAGCAGCCGGGGACGGACGGCCAGGGCACGCACGATCGCCACCCGCTGCTGCTGGCCGCCGCTCAGCCGGTCCGGGTAGGCGCCCGCCTTGTCCCCGAGCCCGAGCCGCTCCAGCAGCTCACGCGCGTGTGCCTCGGCCTCCGCGCGGGACACGCCGTGCACCCGGCGCGGGGCGAGGGTGATGTTCTCCAGAACGGTCATGTGCGGGAACAGGTTGTACGCCTGGAACACCACGCCGATACGGCGCCGTATCGCGTCCTGGTCGACGCGCGGGTCGGTGATCTCCTCGCCGTCCAGCCAGATCGCGCCGTCGTCGATGTCCTCCAAGAGGTTCGCGCACCGCAGCAGCGTCGACTTGCCGGAACCGGAGGCGCCGATCAGCGCGGTCACCGTGTGCTGCGGGACCTCCAGGTCGACGTCCCGCAGGACGACCGACGTACCGAAGGTCTTGCGCACGGACTCCATGCGCAGCACGGGCGACGTCTCGTCGGTGCTCATGTCGTGCCTCCCTGGGCGCGCTGCTTGTCCATCCGCGCGGTCACCCAGTCCGTGAAGCGGGTCATCGGGATGGTCAGCGCCACGAAGACGAGCCCCGCGACGATGTACGGCGTGTAGTTCAGGGCGCGCTGCGCGATGATGTCCGATGCCCGCACGGCGTCGATCGCGCCGCCGATCGACACGAGCCCGGTGTCCTTCTGGAGGGACACGAGATCGTTCAACAAGGGCGGCACCTGCCGGCGTACGGCCTGGGGGAGCACCACGTGCCGCAGCGCCTGCCGGTTGCTCAGGCCCAGCGAGCGGGCCGCGGCGCGCTGCGAGGGGTGCACGGACTCGATGCCGGCGCGGAACACCTCGGCCACGTATGCCGAGTACGTCAGCGTCAGCGCCGCACCGCCCAGCCACACGGGGTCGACGGTCACGCCCTGGAGGCGCAGAGCGGGCACTCCGAAGACCACGATCATCAGGTTGATGATCAGCGGCAGCCCGCGGAAGAAGTCCGTGTACGCGGCGGCCAGCACCCGCAGGGGGAAGAACACCGGGCCGCGCAGGGTGCGCGCGATGGCGATCAGCATGCCCAGGACGAGCACCAGCGCGCCGCAGATCAGCAGCAGCCGGATGTTCAGCCAGAGCCCTTCGAGGACCTTGGGGAACGCCTCGCGCGCGTAGTGCCCGTCGAAGAAGGTCTCCTTGGTGCGCTCCCAGCCCGGCGCGCTGACCACGACCACATAGAGGACGACGGCCGTGACCAGGGTCGACACCGCGGCGATCGCGGTCGCGCGACGGGCACGCGCGCGTTTGTGCCGCTCGCGGTCCAGACGCCGCTGCGAGGGGACGTACGGGTCGCCCCCGCCGGGCATGTCGCCCTTGTCGTCCACGGCCTCCTGGCCGGAGTCGTCCTTCACCACGGTCACTTGAGGACCGGGGCGTCGACGGCGTCGGAGAGCCACTGCTTCTCCAGCGCGGCCAGCGTGCCGTCCTTGCGGAGCGCGTCCACGGCCGACGACACGCACGACGTGAGGTCGCTGCCCTTGTCGAGGACCAGCCCGAACTGCTCGGGCGTGCCGCCCTGGTTCTCGAACTGGCCGACGATCTTGGCGTTGGTCACCTCGGCCGAGGTGATGTAGAAGGCGGTCGGCAGGTCGACGACGATCGCGTCCACCTGGCCGTTCTTGAGCGCGGAGACGGCCTGGTCGTTCTTGGAGAACGCGGCCTCCTGCTGCGTCGGCTTCACCACGTCGCTGATGTAGTTCAGGCTCGTGGTGCCGACCTGGGCGCCCAGCTTGAGGCCCTTCAGGCCCGCGATGCCCGTCGCCTTGGCGGCCTTGCTGCCCTTGAGCGCGATGACGGCCTGGCGCACGTCGTAGTAGCCGGACGAGAAGTCGACGGCTTTCTTGCGCTCGGTGCTGATCGACACCTGGTTGATGTCGAAGTCGAAGGTCTTCACGCCGGGCGCGAAGGCCTTGTTGAAGGGGACGCTCTGCCAGACGACGGCGCTCTTGTCGTAGCCGAGCTGCTTCGCCACGGCGTAGGCGACCGCCGACTCGAAGCCCTTGCCGTTGGCGGGCTTGTCGTCCTCGAACCACGGCTCGTACGCCGGCTCGTCCGTCGCGATCGTCAGCTTGCCGGAGGTCTGGGTGGCCAACTTGCCCTTGGCGCAGGTGGTCCCGGTCGAACCCGAGGCCTGGTCGGAGGCCTTCTCCTCCGGCTGCGGAGCACAGCCGACGGCGGTGGCGAGCAGGGCTATGGTCGCGGCGGATATCGCGCGGCGCAGTACGCGAGGGGCAAGGTGCATGGCGGGAGAGTGACAGTCGGACGTCCTGATTGTCCAGGTCACAGCCCCGATTGTCCGCATAGTGGGAACACGTGTTGCACTCTTGTGAACGGCACCTGTGCGGCGCGGATCCGACGCCGTCGGCCGGGGCGCGAGCCGGGGCCGCCGGTCAGGGCGGGGATCGATGGACCGGCGGCCCATCCGCGCAGGAGCCGTCATCCTGAGCGGGGCTTTCTCCAGTTGACCGCGCAACCAGGTACGAGGGGAGCGCACGCGGGACACCGGCGCGTGCGAAGGATTCACACGGGGCGCGTGCGCGGAGGGTGTGCGGGGCGCGCGTGGGACGGTTCACTCCGGGAGCACGGCCTGCGGGTTCAACGCGGGGCGCACACCCGTCACCGGACGGTCAACACCCGCACGCGCGGCGGACGTTCACCCAGCCCTCCACGCGCGCGCGTGCCGCATTCTCACCACCCGCGCGCGTGCCACTCCGGCAGGTGCGGGCGCTCGGCGCCCAGGGTCGTGTCGTTGCCGTGGCCTGGGTAGACCCAGGTCTCGTCCGGGAGCGCGTCGAAGATCTTCGTCTCGACGTCGTGGATCAGGCTCGCGAACGCCTCGGGGTCCTTGCGGGTGTTGCCCACGCCGCCCGGGAACAGGCAGTCCCCGGTGAACACATGAGGGTGGCCGTGCGGGTCGTCGTAGACGAGGGCGATCGAACCCGGTGTGTGGCCCACGAGGTGACGCGCGGTCAGCTCGACCTGGCCCACCCGGATGGTGTCGCCGTCGTCGACCAGGACGTCGGTCGGCACCGGGATGCCCTCGGCGTCCGCGCGGCCCGCGTAGGTACGCGCGCGCGTGGCCGTCACGACCTCGGCGAGCGCCTGCCAGTGGTCGCCGTGCTGGTGGGTGGTGACGACGGACGCGACGCCGTCCTCGCCGATCGTGCCGAGCAGGGTCTCCGCGTCGTTGGCCGCGTCGATCAGCAGCTGCTCGTCGGTGGCCCGGCAGCGCAGCAGGTAGGCGTTGTTGTTCATGGGCCCGACCGCGATCTTCGTGATCATCAGGTCCGGGAGCTCGTGCACGTCCGCCGGTCCACCGACCGTGACCTCGCCGCTGTACGTCATGGCCGTCACCCTATAGCGGGGGCAGGGCCGGCAAGGAGCCGCCGTCGACCGTCAGGCCGGAGCCGTCGCGGCGGCCGCAGAGCCAGCCGAGGAGGTCGACCAGGGGGCCGGTGACGGTGACATCGGGCTTGTCGGACGGGCGGCCCGTCGTCCACGCGTGCGTGCCGTCGGTGAGGTGGGCCGAGGGGACGTCGGGGTGCCCGTCGAAGCGCTCGGTCAGGAAGTCGATCTCCCGCCGGGTGAACTCCTCCGGGATGTCCTCCAGCTCGTAGCCGATCCCCAGGTCCACGTGGTGCAGCTCGACCTCGGCCCACCGGCGGAACGGAATCCGGGACGCCGAGTCGACGACCCCGTTGCGCAGTTCCACGCTGCGCGACCAGTCCGCCGGGGCCGCACCCGCGGCCTGGAAACGGGCCGCGCTCTCCCGTAGGTCGGCGACCTGGAGGTCGAGGGGCCGCGGGGCGTCGCGGTCGATGTCGGCGTCACGGATGCTCGCCGCCGCGTACATGGGACGCCCCTCCAGGACGTTCACCAGAGCATCGGCGTTCCGGGAGAGGTGGGCGAGGACGTGGCCGCGGCTCCAGCCGGGAAGCCGTGACGGCTCGGCCACAGAAACGTTGTCCAGTCCGGCGGCAGCGCTGAGCACCCGGTCGGTCGCGTCACGTACAGAGGCCAGGTCATGAGCGTGATCAATCATGCTGCTGACCCTAGTCCCGCCACACCTTTGGGTGAAGGTGGTGAAGCAGTGCCGTAAATCGAATGCACGTGCTATATCGTCGGGTCCGGCGTCGGGCATGCTGGAAGGCCGGAGGTTGTTATGCCTCCGCCGGGATTCCGACCGGCGTTGTCAGTGGCTCCCCCTAGTCTGAGAACGACGGGGGCCTCGCCCCTGTCACTTCTCTCAAGAAAGGTGCGGACCGGCGTGGCCGACCGTCTCATCGTCCGTGGCGCGCGCGAGCACAATCTGAAGAATGTCTCGCTCGACCTGCCACGCGACTCGCTCATCGTTTTCACGGGCCTGTCCGGGTCGGGCAAGTCCTCCCTGGCCTTCGACACGATCTTCGCCGAGGGCCAGCGGCGCTACGTGGAATCGCTCTCCTCGTACGCCCGCCAGTTCCTCGGTCAGATGGACAAGCCGGACGTCGACTTCATCGAAGGTCTGTCCCCGGCCGTCTCCATCGACCAGAAGTCGACCTCGCGCAACCCGCGCTCGACGGTCGGCACCATCACCGAGGTCTACGACTACCTGCGCCTGCTCTTCGCGCGCATCGGCAAGCCGCACTGCCCCGAGTGCGGCCGGCCCATCTCGCGCCAGTCGCCGCAGGCCGTCGTCGACAAGGTCCTGGCGCTGCCCGAGGGCAGCCGCTTCCAGGTCCTGTCGCCGCTGGTGCGCGAGCGCAAGGGTGAGTTCGTCGACCTGTTCGCCGACCTCCAGACCAAGGGCTACAGCCGCGCGCGCGTGGACGGCGAGATCATCCAGCTCTCCGAGCCGCCCACCCTGAAGAAGCAGGAGAAGCACACCATCGAGGTGGTCATCGACCGCCTCACGGTGAAGGACTCCGCCAAGCGCCGTCTCACGGACTCCGTGGAGACCGCCCTCGGGCTGTCCGGCGGCATGGTCGTGCTCGACTTCGTCGACCTCCCCGAGGACGACCCCGAGCGCGAGCGCATGTACTCGGAGCACCTGTACTGCCCGTACGACGACCTGTCCTTCGAGGAGCTGGAGCCCCGCTCCTTCTCCTTCAACTCGCCGTTCGGCGCCTGCCCCGAGTGCTCCGGCATCGGCACGCGCATGGAGGTCGACGCCGAGCTGATCGTCCCGGACGAGGACAAGTCCCTGGACGAGGGTGCCATCCACCCCTGGTCGCACGGCCACACCAAGGACTACTTCGGCCGTCTCATCGGCGCCCTCGCGGACGCGCTGGGCTTCCGCACCGACATCCCCTTCGCGGGCCTCCCGCAGCGCGCCAAGAAGGCCCTGCTGTACGGCCACAAGACCCAGATCGAGGTCCGGTACCGCAACAGGTACGGCCGCGAGCGGGTCTACACGACGCCCTTCGAAGGCGCCGTCCCCTTCGTGAAGCGCCGGCACGGCGAGGCGGAGAGCGACGCCAGCCGCGAGCGCTTCGAGGGCTACATGCGCGAGGTGCCCTGCCCCACGTGTCACGGCACGCGCCTGAAGCCCGTCGTCCTCGCGGTCACGATCATGGACAAGTCGATCGCAGAGATCTCCAGCATGTCGATCAGCGACTGCGCGGAGTTCCTGGGCGGGATGAAGCTCGACGCCCGCGACAAGAAGATCGCCGAGCGCGTCCTGAAGGAGTGCAACGAAAGGCTGCGCTTCCTGGTCGACGTAGGCCTCGACTACCTCTCGCTGAACCGCGCGGCCGGCACCCTCTCCGGCGGCGAGGCCCAGCGCATCCGCCTGGCCACGCAGATCGGCTCCGGCCTCGTGGGCGTCCTGTACGTCCTGGACGAGCCGTCCATCGGCCTGCACCAGCGCGACAACCACCGGCTGATCGAGACCCTGGTCCGGCTCCGTGACATGGGCAACACGCTCATCGTCGTCGAGCACGACGAGGACACCATCAAGGTCGCCGACTGGATCGTCGACATCGGCCCCGGCGCGGGCGAGCACGGCGGCAAGGTCGTGCACAGCGGCTCCCTGAAGGAGCTGCTCGCCAACGACGAGTCGATGACCGGGCAGTACCTGTCCGGCAAGAAGGCCATCCCGCTGCCCGACATCCGGCGCCCGCGCGACCTCTCGCGCCAGCTCACGGTGCACGGCGCCCGGGAGAACAACCTCCAGGACATCGACGTCTCGTTCCCCCTGGGCGTGTTCACCGCGGTCACCGGCGTCTCCGGCTCCGGCAAGTCGACCCTGGTCAACGACATCCTGTACACGCACCTGGCCCGCGAGCTGAACGGCGCGAGGAACGTGCCGGGACGCCACACGCGCGTGGACGGCGACGACCTGGTCGACAAGGTCGTGCACGTCGACCAGTCGCCCATCGGCCGCACCCCGCGGTCGAACCCGGCGACGTACACCGGAGTCTTCGACCACGTCCGCAAGCTGTTCGCCGAGACGACCGAGGCGAAGGTGCGGGGCTATCTGCCCGGCCGCTTCTCCTTCAACGTCAAGGGCGGCCGCTGCGAGAACTGCGCGGGCGACGGCACCATCAAGATCGAGATGAACTTCCTGCCGGACGTCTACGTCCCGTGCGAGGTCTGCCACGGCGCCCGGTACAACCGGGAGACGCTGGACGTCCACTACAAGGGCAAGTCCATCGCCGACGTGCTGAACATGCCGATCGAGGAGGCCACGGAGTTCTTCGAGGCGGTACCCGGGATCGCCCGCCACCTCAACACCCTCAAGGACGTCGGCCTCGGCTACGTCCGGCTCGGCCAGTCCGCGACCACCCTGTCCGGCGGTGAGGCCCAGCGCGTCAAGCTCGCCAGCGAGCTCCAGCGCCGCTCCACCGGCCGTACGGTCTACGTCCTGGACGAGCCGACCACCGGCCTGCACTTCGAGGACATCAGCAAGCTCCTCACGGTGCTCGGCGGCCTGGTCGACAAGGGCAACACGGTCATCGTCATCGAGCACAACCTCGACGTGATCAAGGTTGCCGACTGGGTCGTCGACATGGGTCCGGAGGGTGGCGCGGGCGGCGGTCTCGTCATCGCCGAGGGCACACCGGAGGAGGTGGCCGCGGTCTCGACCAGCCACACCGGCAAGTTCCTCCGCGAGATCCTCGACGCCGACCGGATCAGCGACGGCGCCCCGGTGAAGGCCCCGCGCAAGACGGCGGCCAAGAAGACCGCGGCGGTCGCGGCGAAGAAGGCAGCGCCCGCCAAGAAGGCCGCTCCGGCGAAGAAGTCGGCGCCCGCGAAGAAGACGACTCGGGCCCGCAAGGCCTGACCGTTCACTGAGCAGGAACACGGTCTGACCGGCATACGGCAGCAACACGAATGCGGCGCCCCGCGGGAACTTCCCCGCGGGGCGCCGCACTTGGTGGCACGCACAGCCTGCCGTCGCTCAACAGCCGCTACAGACCGCCCAGTTCGGAGGCGTACGGCGGCTCCGCCCCCGCCCGTGAGCAGGTGATCGCCGCCGCCCGCGCCGCGAACTTCAGCAGCCGGGTCCAGCCGTCGCGGCCCAGCCCGGCCAGCCCCTCCGGCGACAGGGCGTCCCGGGTCGACAGGCCGTGCAGCAGCGCCGCGTTGACGGTGTCACCGGCGCCGATCGTGTCCACGACCTCGACCTTCTCGCCCGGCACCGGATAGACCGTGCCGTCCTTCGTGAACGCGGAGAGGCCGTCGCCGCCCTGGGTGATCACGACGGCCGAGGGACCCGCGTCCAGCCACTCGCGCGGGGTGCCGCCCAGCCACAGCGCGTCCTCCTCGGACAGCTTGAGGAGGTTCACATACGGCAGCCAGCTCCTGAACCGCGCCCGGTAGGCGTCCGCGTCGGGGATCAGGCCCGTCCGGATGTTGGGGTCGAGCAGGGTGAACACGCCCTGCCCGGACGCGGTCCGCATCAACTCCTCGTAGGCGGTCGCCCCCGGTTCCAGGACGAGCGAGCAGGTGCCGAAGGACACGGCCTCCGTCCCGGCGGGCAGCGCCGCGGGCACCGCGAAGAGCCGGTCGGCGGTGCCGTCGACGTAGAACGAGTACGTGGCCGAGCCGTGCGCGTCGAGCGTGGCGACCGCGAGGGTCGTCGGCTCCGCTCCGCGCTGCACGTCCAGGACGTCCACGTCGGCCTGCCGCAGCCCGGCGAGAAGGGCCTCGCCGAACGCGTCCTGGGAGACCCGCGAGCAGAAGGCCGTGGGAGAGCCGAGGCGGCCCAGGGCGACGGCGGTGTTGTACGGGCCGCCGCCGAGCGCCGGCTTCAGGGCGGCGAGGGCTCCCGTGCCCTGCGGCACCAGGTCGATCAGGGCCTCACCGGCTACGACGATCACGGGGCGGTTCCTTTCGCGGGCTGGTCGGACGGCTTGGAAGGGGCTCGGCTAGTCGGAGGTGTCGGTCTGGCCAGGTCGATCGGACGACGGCCGGTCCGGGCAGCCGCAGGACGAGCGGTGGACGAAGGCGCACGGCAGGCGTACGACACGGGCGGCCCGGTCCGGCGAGGCGAGCCGGTCCAGCAGGAGCCGTACGGCCTCGGCGCCGATCTCCTTGCTGGGCTGGGCGATCGCGGTCAGCCGGGGCTCGAAGAGGTCGGCCCAGGCGAAGTCGTCGAAACAGCACAGCGCGAGGTCGCCGGGGACCGACAGGCCGCGCTCACGCAGGGCACGCAGGGCACCGATGGTCATCGCGTTGTTGGCGGTGATCAGAGCCGTGGGCGGGGCGGCCAGGGACAGCAGCGCCCCGGTGGCCCGCTCGGCGGCGGCCGACTCGGAGTCGCCGTGCGCCAACAGCCGTTCCTCGTACGGGAGTCCGGCGGCGGCCAGCCCGTGCCGGTACCCGGCGATCCGCTCGCCGGTCGTGCTGAGCCCGGGCAGACCCGCGACCAGGCCGATGCGGCGGTGGCCGAGCTCCGCGAGGTGCGTGACGAGCCGGGCCGTCGGCTCGATGTTCTCCGCGCTCACCTGGTCGAAGGGGACCGCGTCGCCCGACGGCACCTCGACCAGCCGGTCGAGAAACACCGTCGGTACGGAGTGCCGGCCGAGGTAGGCGACCAGCGCGTCCGGGGCCGCCGACGGGGCGACGATCATGCCGTCCACCCGGCGCTCGTGCAGGAGTTGGACGACGGTGCGCTCGTGCTCGGGGTCGTCGTGCGGGTCGGCGATGAGCAGGCTGTAGCCGTGCTCCAGGGCACCGGCCTCGACGCCCTGGAGGATCTCCGTGAAGTACGGGTTGCTGATCGCCGACACCGCCAGGCCGATCGAGCGGGTGCGGGACGTCACCAGGGAGCGGGCGAGGGTGTTGGGCGTGTAGCCCAGTTCCTCGATCGCCGTCAGCACGGCCTCCCGGGTGCCGGGCAGCACCGGACGGGTGTCGTTCAGGACGTGCGAGACGGTCGCGACGGATACACCGGCGCTCCGTGCGACGTCGACCATGGTGGCCATCGCGGGTCCCCTCCCTGAGTCGCTGCGGGCCTTCTGGGCGGGAAGGTATCTCATCCGGCGCCTGACGTAAACGCTTGCGCAAACGTTTACGTGCCGTGAAGACCCGTCCGATGAGCCCCCCCTCAAAGCGGACGGAACCCCACGGGTATCGTCGCCGTGCACCGACGCCCACACCGTCGCGCACCGCCTCTTGAACAGCCCGAGCGGCCCGAACGGACCGAGCGGCCCGGGTGGACCGACCGACTGGGACAGCCCGCGCGGCCCGCACCGCCCACGCGCCCCGAACCACAGCTGGAGACCCCCATGCCCGCCCTCCCCGCCCCGAGCCGTCGTGCCGTCCTGCGCGGCGCGGCCCTCACGCCCGTCGCCGGGCTCGGACTCGTCGCGTGCTCGGGCGGTGGCTCAGGGGCCGCCGCGACGCCGACCGCGCCCGTGGAGCTGGGTGCGGAGAGCGAGGTGGCCAAGGGGAGCGCGAAGCTGTACCGGGATCAGAACGTGGTGGTCAGCCGGGCCGCGAACGGCACCCTCAAGGCGTACAGCACGACCTGCACGCACGCGCAGTGCCCCATCAACAAGCTCGACGGCACGACCCTCATCTGTCCGTGCCACGGCAGCCAGTTCGACGCGCTGACCGGCAAGGTGGTGCAGTCCCCGGCCACCGAGCCCCTGCAGGAGCTGAAGGTGACGGCCGCGAACGGGAAGATCGTCGCGGGCCCGGCCGCCTGATCACCGGGGCGACCGGCCCCGCCCGCTCACTCCCAGTCCCAGCCGATCCCCACGATCCCCGACCGCATGCGCGGCTCGACGAGATGCACCGACTGGTGCCCTCCGGTCAGGCGCAGCTCCTGGCGGCCACTGCGCGGGGCCGCCGCCGAGTGCTGGGTGAAGCGGTGGCAGCGCACCGGGAGCGCGTTCTCGTCGAAGCGCACCTGGAGGGCGTACTGGCCGCCCGCGACCCCGAAGTCACGGACATACTCGCGGGAGACGCCGGCGGTGCCGTCCTCGACTCCGTAGCGGAAGAGGAACGTATCTCCGGAGCGGAGGCGGGTGCCGAAGAGGATTTCGGCGACCAGCATGCCGGTCTCGTGGTGGCGGCGGACGCGGCCGGTGCGGCAGTTCTCCAGGGCGTGCACGGTCATGCGGTCGGGGGCGCAGCCGGGGTCTCCGTAGTGGACGGCCATGTACCGGTCGATGCCGTCCCGGTGGGCGCGGACGATGTGGTGGGACTCGCGGCCCGCCAGCTCACGGTGCGGTCCGACGCGCACGCGCTCGTGCAGCCCGAGGGAGTGCAGGCCGCTGTCGAGCGAGGACTCCAGGTCGGCCAGCAGCTGTTCCAGGACGCCGGAGGCCTCGACGAAGGAACGGTACGAGCGGGCGGCGGGGCGCTGCGCGACGGAGCGTTCCTCGGCCTCGGCGAGCAGCCGGATCAGGGACTCCTCGGGGAGCTGGAGTATCTCCTCCAGCGCCCGTACGGCGCGCAGCGACTCGGGGCGCTGCGGGCGGCGGGCGCCCTGCTGCCAGTAACTCAGGCTGGTGACGCCGACCTTGACCCCGTAGCGCGTCAGATGGTGCTGGACGCGCTGCAGGGGCAGTCCCCGGGCGGCGATGGCGGCGCGCAGCGCGACGTGGAAGGGGCCGCCGCGCAGGGCCGAGTCCAGTTCCGCGGTGGCGACGTCCGCCTGCTGTGTGGCGTGCGGCATGCAGGGGCCCTTTCTGTGAATGTTCACAACGGCTGGTCAGGCCGTTCACGCGGGTTGCTTCGGGGCCCCCGTCGGCACCGGAGAAAGGTCTTCACATCCGTACGCCGTCATTCACGCCCCGAGTTCCCCCGCATTGAAGCGTGTTGACCAAGTCCCGACAACACCTGTCGCCCATCAGGCATATGTGATCTGGCCCGGTCGCGGTCGGCTCCCTCAACTCCGCGCGGTCGGCCCGGTGTCGCCCAGCAGGTCTCTGATCGCCCGCGCGGACAGGGCCGACTTGTGAAGGAAGCCGTGTGCGGGGCTGTCGGCGATGAGTTCCTGGAAGTCCTCCCGGGAGTGGGTCGAGATGAGGATCACTGCGGGTACGTGGCCCACGAGCCGGTGCGCGACGTCGAAGCCGTTCTCCAGGTCGAGGTCGAGATCGACCAGGACGACGTCGGGGGCCGTCTCCCGGGCCTGGGAGACGGCGTCCGCGCCCGTCGAGGCGACACCGACGACTTCCACGCCGCCGCGTTCCAGCAGGGCGCGAGCCGCCTCCAGGAACCGGGCGCTGTCATCGACGAGGAGACAGCGCAGCGACATGTCCTCAGCTTGCCGACCGATGGCCGCTCGCGCCTTCCAGCTAGCCGGAAAGTGCTGAAGTCCCCTGCCGTGGAAGCGGGTTCAGATGCACGCACGGCGATGGGGTCGCGACGGGCGGTAGCATGACGGCGCCCTGGGGAGACCACGAGGTCCGGTCGAGTGGGGGTGTGCCATGAGCGGGACGAGCGCCACGCGCGCGTGGCCCGGCGGCGTCCGCGGGCTACGGAGGACCCTGCTCCCGTGGGCGGTGTGCGCGGCCCTGCTGCTGGCCGGGTGCGACGGCGCCGGGAGCGCCGCCAAGGGGGCGAGCGCGACCCCGGAGGACACGACGTGCGACGGGAAGATCCACGGCGTCGCGCACATCACGGTCTGGTACCACGCGGGCCCCAGTGGCGAGTTCACCACGCTGCGGAGCCAGGTGAAGGAGTTCAACAGGCGGCAGAGGCAGGTGCGGGTCGAGCTGGTCACCCTCCCGGAGGACCGTGCCTACACCGCCCTGGTCCTGTCGGCGGCGGCCAGCCGCGACCTGCCCGACCTGCTCGACTTCGACGGCCCGAACCTCTACAGCTACGCCTGGTCGGGCAAGCTCCGGCCGATCGACTCCTGTGTGCCCGCCAGCGTCCGCGCCGACCTGTTGCCGACGATCCGTCAACAGGGCACCTATGCGGGCAGGTTGTGGGGCATCGGCACCTTCGACTCGGGCATGGGCCTGTACGTCCGCACGTCCGTCATGAGGAAGGCCGGGATCCGCGTCCCGACCGGCCCCAAGGACGCCTGGACGGCCGCCGAGATGACCGGCATCCTGCGGAAACTCCGCAAGCAGGGCTACAAGGCGCCCCTCGACCTGCGGCTCGTCTACTCGCAGCCGGGCCAGGAGTGGAACACTTATGGCTTCGCGCCCGCCGTGTGGTCGGCCGGCGGCGACCTGGTGGAGCCCAGGAACTTCCGCACCGCCGACGGCTATGTGAACGGCCCCGGTTCGGTCAAGGCGCTCACCGCCATGCAGAACTGGGCCAAGGTCGGGCTCATCGACATGGTCAAGGACGACAAGGCGTTCGTCAGCGGCCGCAGCGCGATCTCCTGGTGCGGGCACTGGACCTATCCGGAATTCAACAAGGCCTTCCCCGGGGACGTCGCCATCGTCCCGCTGCCCGACTTCGGCCAGGGGACCGTCACCGGGATGGGCTCCTTCCAGTGGGGCGTCCCGGCCGGCAACGCGGACGGTGACGCCGTGTGGCGCTTCCTGTCCTTCCTGCTCCAGCCCGCCCAGGTGCACCGCATGACCGTCGCCAACGGCGCGATCCCGGCCACGGAGAGCGCGATCAGGCTCTCGCCGCAGTATGCGCCCGGTGGCTCCGAGCATCTCTTCATCGAGCAGCTCCGCGACGGAGTGGCCCGCCCCAGGCCCCAGACGCCTGCCTACCCCGCGATCACCGACGCCTTCTCCCGGGCCTTCGCGAAGATCATCTTCAACCGGGCACCGGTCAGGACGACCCTCGGCGAGGCCGCGAAGAAGATTGACCAGGACATCGCGGCGCATGACGGGTATCCGCCGGACACGCCGTGAGGGTGCACACCGGGAGGCGGGCGAGCCGTGTGCCGTGCGCCTGGTGAGAAGTTGCCGTGAGCCCGGCAGATCGCATCCCGCGAGCCTGGCGAGACGTGTCCCGCGCCCCTGCCGAAACGCATCCCGCGAGCCCGGCAAATCGTGTCCCGTGCGGCCGTCGAAGCGCGTGCCGCGCGGACGGCGAAAACGCCTGCCACGGACATGGCGAAAACAGGCGCCACACGCGTCCCCGGAACGGATGCCCGGCACACCGCGCATCGGGTGCCACGCGCGTGTGCCCGATGACGCGAGGGCCGTCCTCCCCAACGCCCTGACGATCAGGGCTGATTGAGGGCAGGCTGGGCACGTGACCGACCATCATCGAGATTCCCCGCCCCCAGGCCGTTGAGAGCCCGCCGTGCGTCGCCCCCTGTCCCCGGGCCCGCTCCGTAGGGTTCTTCCAGGGCTCCGCCCCGAGCCCGGCCCCGCCCCGCCCATCACGCCCATCGCGTCCACCGCGCCCCCTGAGCCGCGCGGCCCGCGCTCCGGCCGCCCCGCCCCGCAGGACCCGTGCGAACGGCCCGTGCGGCCCGGCACCGCCCTCCGCGTGCCGTTCCTCGCCCGGCTGCGCGTCGGGCACAAACTGATGCTCCTGGTGCTGCTTCCGGTGACCGGCCTGCTGGCGTTCACCGTGTTCGGCGCGGTCACCCAGTGGCGCGAGGCGCAGACGATGCGGGACTTCCGTACGGCGACCCAACTGTCGTTCCGGACAACGGCGTTGACCGACGCCATCGCCAAGGAACGCATCGCCGCCGTGAAGGCCGGGCTGCGGCCCGTACCGGCCACCCTGAAGGAACGCTTCGGCGCGGAGCACGCCACAGACCGCGCGCTCGACGCAGCCCTCCTGGCCGCCGCCGGCTGGACCGGACCACCCGACGTACCGGGCAGGCTCGACGCGCGGGACCGCCAACTGCACGCCCTGAGGCTCCAGTTGGGGACAGGCTCGCTCACCGCGTCCCAACTCGACGCCCAGTACGACACGATCGAGGGCGACCTCCTGGAGCTGGCCGCCACCCTGGAGTCCGGCCGGCCCACCCGTACCTCCGGGCAGGCCGCCGACGCCCACATCGCGCTCCTGAACGCCATCGAGGCCGCCGAACGCGAACGCGCCGAACTGGCCGTGCTGTTCGACACCCCCGACGCCCCGCACGCCACCGCCACGGACCGCTGGTCGGCCCTGGAGAAGGCCCTCCTGGACGACTTCGGCCGGACCGCGTCCGCCGGTCTCAAGGGCAGGCTCTACGTAGCCCTGCTCCAGCACCCCGGGCTCGTCGTCCGCACCACCCGCGAGACCCTCGCCGACCCGCATGCCGAGAAGAACTCATGGCCCACGTACGCCGGTTGGCTGACCGCCTCGACCGGGCGCATCGACGCCCTGCGCGGCATCCAGCACCGGGCCGCCGCCGAGCTGGGCCGCGACGCCGCGAGCGACCTGGACACGGCACGCGCGCGTGAGGCACGCGACCTCAGCGTGTCGCTGGCCGTCCTCGCCGCCGTCACCGTCCTCGCCCTGACCCTGCGCCTGTCGATCACCCGCCCGCTCAGCGAGGTCTCCGCGGGCGCCCGCGCGCTCTCCGAGGGCGACCTGTCGTACGACATCCGGTACGCGGGCCGGGACGAACTCGGCGCCGTCGCCGACACGTTCAGGGAACTGCGGGTCACCACCGAGCGGCTCGCGGGCGAGATCAACACCATGAACACGTCGATCGACGACAACCGGCTCGGCCACCGCGCGGACGTCGCCGCGTTCGAGGGGACCTGGGCGCAGCTGCTCGGCGGCATGAACGGCACCATGGCCTCCTTCGCCGCGGCCCAGGGGCGGCGCGACAAGGCCGAGCAGGAGCTGGCGAGCATCTTCCACCTCTCCCTGGACCTGCTGTGCATCGCGGGCCTCGACGGCCGCTTCAAGCGCGTGAACCCTGCCTTAGAGCGGACCCTCGGCCACTCCGCCGAGGCGCTGCTCGGTCGCCCCTGGCTGGAGTTCGTGCACCCGGAGGACCGCGCACGCACGCGTGCCGTCCTCGACCGGCTGGCGAGCGGCGTCGCCCTGGCCGAGTTCGAGAACCGCTTCCTGCGGGCCGACGGCACCGAACGCCGGCTCCAGTGGAGTGCCCGCCCGGTCACCGGGGACGGCCTCATCTACGCCGCCGCACGCGACGTCACCGAGAGCCGCCGCGCCGCCCGCGAACAGACCGCGCTGCGCCGCGTCGCCACCCTCGTGGCGCGCGGGGTGCCACCCCACGAGGTGTTCTCCGAGGTCGCCGACCAGGTGGGCAAGGTCCTGAGCAGCGGCTCCGCCGCCGTCCTGCGCTACGGCGCCGACGGAGCCGCCACCGTCCTCGGCGCCGCCCGCAGTCCCGTCGCCGAGGCCGACACGGTCGCCGCGGCGGAGGTCGCGCGAACTGGTCGTCTCGCGCGCGTGGGCTGCTCGGTGGGCGCCCCCATCGTCGTCGACGACCGGCTGTGGGGTGCCGTCGTAGCGGCCGCCGCCGGGCCCGAACCGCTGCCCCCGGGCACCGAGTCCCGGCTCGCCGACTTCACCGAGCTCGTCGCCACCGCCCTCGCCAACGCCGACAGCCGCGACCAGCTCACCGCGTCACGCGCGCGCGTGGTCGCCGCGGGGGACGCCTCCAGGCGCCGTATCGAACGCGACCTCCACGACGGCGTCCAGCAGCGGCTCGTATCGCTCCAACTCGACCTCAGAACGGCTCAGTCGATGCTGGACGAGCAGCCGGAGGAGCTCGCCGAGCAGCTGGACCACATCGCCAAGGGCCTCGACGACGCCTTCGCCGACCTGCTGCACATCGCGCGCGGCATCCATCCCGCGATCCTCTCCAAGGGCGGCCTCGGCCCGGCCCTGCGCGCCCTGGCCCGCCGCTCCGCCGTGCCCGTGGAACTCGACCTGCGGCTGCCCGCGGGACGCCTCCCGGAGCGGATCGAGGTCGCCGTCTACTACGTGACCTCCGAGTGCCTCACCAACGCCGCCAAGCACGCGCGCGCGAGCTTCGTGGAGGTGTCCGCGCGGGTCGACGGCGACGTTCTGGAGGTGACGATCGCCGACGACGGGGTGGGCGGCGCCGACCTAGGGCACGGCTCCGGGCTCATCGGACTCGTCGACCGCGTCGAGGCGATCGGCGGCAGGCTGCGCGTCACCAGCCCACCAGGGGAGGGCACCACTCTCGTCGTACGACTGCCACTTCCCCGGACGGAGGGGTGACCGTCCGACGCCTTACTCCCACGGGCGGACACGGGCCGCCGCCCCCAACTCCCTTACCGGCTAGCCGTACCCGACCGGGTCCGGCAGGCTGTGCGTGGCGCACGGCACTGGTCGGGCAAGGGGAGCCGGGACGATGGACGCAGCGCGGCGGACCGCGAAGGGACGGGTCGTCCTCGCGGACGACGACGTCCTGCTCAGGGAGGGCCTCGCGAGCCTGTGCGAACGCCTGGGCTACGAGGTCGCGGGCCAGGCCGGTGACGCCGTAGGCCTCCTGGAACTGGTCGACAACGAGCGGCCCGACCTCGCGATCGTCGACATCAGGATGCCGCCCGACCACTCCACCGAGGGCCTGAAGGCGGCCCGCACGATCCGCGAGCGCCACCCCGGCACCGGCATCCTCGTGCTGTCGGCGTTCGTCGAGGTCGAGGAGGCCCTGGAGCTGCTGGCCGGCGGGCACAGGGTCGGGTATCTCCTCAAGAGCCGGATCACGGTCGTCGACGAGTTCGTCGAGGCCCTCGACCGCATCCGCAAAGGCGGCTCGGTCGTCGACCCCTCCCTGGTGCACGAGCTGTTCTCGGCGCAGCGCCGCGACGACCCGCTGTCCTTTCTCAGCACCCGCGAGCGGGAGGTCCTGGCGCTGATGGCGGAGGGCCGCTCGAACGCCGGTATCGGCCGCAGGCTGTGGGTCACCGAGGGCACCGTCGAGAAGCACGTCCGCAGCATCCTGGGCAAGCTCCGCCTTCCGGAAGCCTCCGACGACCACCGCCGTGTGCTGGCGGTTCTCACGTTTCTCGAGTCCCGGTAGGAGTTCCGGAGGAGATCCGCCCGGCGCGCCCGGCGTTGTCCACAGCCCCGCCGCGCTGTCACCCCGCGCCAGTAGGGTGTGAAACATGGCCGACCCCTCCAGCTACCGCCCCAGGCCGGGAGAGATCCCGGACTCGCCCGGGGTCTACAGATTCCGCGACGAGCACCGCCGGGTGATCTACGTCGGAAAGGCGAAGAGCCTGCGCCAGCGCCTGGCGAACTACTTCCAGGACCTGGCCGGACTCCACCCGCGCACGCGCACGATGGTCACCACGGCCGCGTCGGTGGAGTGGACGGTGGTGTCCACAGAGGTCGAGGCGCTCCAGCTGGAGTACTCCTGGATCAAGGAGTACGACCCCCGGTTCAACGTCAAGTACCGCGACGACAAGAGCTACCCGTACCTCGCGGTGACGATGAACGAGGAGTACCCGCGCGTGCAGGTGATGCGCGGTCACAAGAAGAAGGGCGTCCGCTACTTCGGGCCGTACGGACACGCCTGGGCGATCCGCGACACCGTGGACCTCCTGCTGCGCGTGTTCCCCGTCCGCACCTGCTCGGCGGGCGTCTTCAAGAACGCGGCGCGCACCGGCCGCCCCTGTCTGCTCGGCTACATCGGCAAGTGCTCCGCCCCCTGCGTCGGCCGCGTCTCCGAGGAGGAGCACCGCGAACTGGCCGAGGAGTTCAGTGACTTCATGGCCGGCCGCACCGGCACGTACATCCGCCGTCTGGAGAAGCAGATGACGGACGCGGCCGAGGAGATGGAGTACGAGCGGGCCGCCCGCCTGCGTGACGACATCGAGGCCCTGAAGAAGGCCATGGAGAAGAGCGCGGTCGTCCTCGCCGACGCGACCGACGCCGACCTGATCGCGGTCGCCGAGGACGAGCTGGAGGCCGCCGTCCAGATCTTCCACGTCCGCGGCGGACGCGTCCGCGGCCAGCGCGGCTGGGTCACCGACAAGGTCGAGGACGTCACCACCCCGGCCCTCGTGGAACACGCCCTCCAGCAGCTCTACGGCGAGGAGACCGGGGACTCCGTCCCCAAGGAGGTCCTCGTCCCGGCCCTGCCCGACCCGGTGGAGCCGGTCCAGCAGTGGCTGACGGACCGGCGCGGGGCGAACGTGTCGCTGCGCATCCCGCAGCGCGGCGACAAGA
This sequence comes from Streptomyces sp. NBC_00252, assembly GCF_036187565.1. Taxonomy (NCBI): domain Bacteria; kingdom Bacillati; phylum Actinomycetota; class Actinomycetes; order Kitasatosporales; family Streptomycetaceae; genus Streptomyces; species Streptomyces sp. NBC_00252. Next base: position 7,545,833 of record NZ_CP108087.1, read on the forward strand.
AGTCCCTCATGGAGACCGTCGCGCGCAACGCCCAGCAGTCGCTGATCCTCCACAAGACCAAGCGCGCCTCCGACCTCACCACCCGCTCCCGCGCCCTGGAGGAGATCTCCGAGGCCCTCGACCTGGACAGCGCCCCCCTACGGATCGAGTGTTACGACATCTCGCACCTCCAGGGAGACGACGTCGTGGCGTCGATGGTCGTCTTCGAGGACGGGCTGTCCCGCAAGAGCGAGTACCGCCGCTTCCAGATCAAGGGCTTCGAGGGCCAGGACGACGTCCGCTCCATGCACGAGGTCATCACCCGCCGCTTCCGGCGCTATCTCGCCGAGAAGGAGAAGACGGGGGAGTGGGCCGACGGCGAGGAGCTGACGGACCTCAAGGACGACGACGGCCGCCCCAAGCGGTTCGCCTATCCGCCGCAGCTCGTCGTGGTCGACGGCGGCCAGCCGCAGGTCGCCGCCGCCAAGCGGGCCCTGGACGAGCTGGGCATCGACGACATCGCCGTGTGCGGTCTCGCCAAGCGCCTGGAGGAGGTCTGGCTGCCCGACGAGGACGACCCCGTGGTGCTGCCCCGCACCAGCGAGGGCCTCTACCTCCTCCAGCGCGTCCGTGACGAGGCCCACCGCTTCGCGATCACCTACCAGCGCGCCAAGCGGGCCAAGCGGTTCCGGGCGAGTCCCCTGGACGATGTGCCCGGCCTCGGCGAGACCCGCAAACAGGCGCTGATCAAACACTTCGGTTCGGTGAAGAGGCTGCGATCCGCGACAATCGACCAGATCTGCGAGGTTCCGGGCATAGGCCGCAAGACCGCGGAGGCCATCGCCGCGGCCCTCGCCCAGGCGGCCCCGGCCGCACCCGCCGTGAACACGGCGACCGGAGAGATCATGGACGACATGGAAGACGGGACACCCGAGACGACGACGGGTGCCCCAGGGGAGCCCGTGACCGCGGGAGCCCCGGACGAGCGACGGGGGCAGGAGACATGACCGAACAAGAGAAGCAGCCCACAGCGGACCGAGATCGGACGCACAAGGAAGCGGGCGAGGATCAGCCTTCCCAGGAGACGGTCCAGGACGACGGAGCACAGGTGAGTACGGACAGCACGACGGCCGGGGTGCCCGAGGCGGCCATCCCCGAGCTGGTGATCATCTCCGGCATGTCCGGGGCCGGGCGCTCCACCGCCGCCAAGTGCCTGGAGGACCTCGGCTGGTTCGTCGTCGACAACCTCCCGCCCGCCCTGATCCCCACCATGGTCGAGCTCGGCGCCCGCTCCCAGGGCAACGTGGCACGCATCGCGGTCGTGGTCGACGTGCGCGGACGGCGCTTCTTCGACAACCTCCGCGAGTCCCTCGCCGACCTGGAGTCCAAGCACGTCACCCGGCGGATCGTCTTCCTGGAGTCCTCGGACGAGGCCCTGGTGCGCCGCTTCGAGTCGGTGCGCCGTCCCCACCCCCTCCAGGGCGACGGCCGCATCGTCGACGGCATCGACGCCGAGCGCGAGCTGCTGCGCGAGCTGCGCGGCGACGCCGACCTCGTCATCGACACCTCCAGCCTCAACGTCCACGAACTGCGCGCCAAGATGGACGCCCAGTTCGCCGGCGAGGAGGAGCCCGAACTGCGGGCCACCGTCATGTCCTTCGGCTTCAAGTACGGCCTCCCGGTCGACGCGGACCTCGTCGCCGACATGCGCTTCCTGCCCAACCCGCACTGGATCCCGGAGCTGCGCCCCTTCAACGGCCTCAACGAAGAGGTCTCGGCGTACGTCTTCAACCAGCCGGGCGCCAAGGAGTTCCTCGACCGCTACGCCGAGCTGCTCCGCCTCATCGCGGCCGGCTACCGGCGCGAGGGCAAGCGGTACGTGACGATCGCGATCGGCTGCACCGGCGGCAAGCACCGCTCGGTCGCCACGGCGGAGAAGCTCGCCGCACGGCTCGCGGCAGAGGGCGTGGAGACGGTGGTCGTACACCGGGACATGGGACGGGAATGACAGGTCGTAGCCCACGGCTGGGCAGGCTGCGCCGCGTGGTGCCCGAAGGGCGGACGACCAGGCCCGTGGAGGCCCGCGGCGGCAAACCGCGCCGGCGCGGCACCCAGCCCAAGGTGGTCGCCCTCGGCGGCGGCATGGGCCTGTCCGCCTCGCTCACCGCACTGCGCCGGATCACCGGCGACCTCACCGCCGTCGTCACCGTGGCCGACGACGGCGGCTCCAGCGGCCGCCTGCGCGACGAACTGGGCGTACTGCCCCCCGGGGACCTCCGCAAGGCGCTGGCCGCGCTGTGCGGCGACGACGACTGGGGCCAGACCTGGGCCCGCGTCATCCAGCACCGCTTCCAGTCCAAGGGCGACCTGCACGAACACGCGGTCGGCAATCTGCTGATCGTCGCCCTGTGGGAGCAGCTCGGCGACCATGTGCAGGCCCTCGACCTGGTCGGCAAGCTGCTCGGCGCGCACGGGCGCGTGCTGCCCATGTCCGCCGTACCGCTGGAGCTGCAGGCCCTGGTCAAGGGGCACGATCCGGCGCGGCCCGAGGACGTGGACACCGTCCGGGGACAGGCGACCGTGGCGCTCACGCCCGGCGAGGTGCAGTCCGTGCACCTCGTGCCGCACGACCCGCCGGCCGTGCCCGAGGCCGTCGCCGCCGTGCTCGACGCGGACTGGGTGGTGCTCGGCCCGGGCTCCTGGTTCTCGTCCGTCATCCCGCATCTGCTGGTGCCGGAACTGCTCGACGCGCTCACCGAGACGAAGGCGCGCCGGGTACTCTCCCTGAACCTCGCGCCGCAGCCCGGAGAAACCGATGGCTTCTCCCCGCAGCGTCATTTGGAGGTTTTGGGACGACACGCCCCTAAACTCGCCCTGGACGTGGTGCTGGCCGACGAGGCAGCCGTGCCCGATCGCGCGTCGCTCACCGAAGCCGCCAAGCGGCTGGACGCCGCGGTCGAGCTGGCTCCGGTGGCCCGGACCGACGGAACTCCAAGGCACGACCCGGAGCTGTTGGCCGCCGCGTACGACCGTATTTTTCGGATGCATGGAAGGATCGGCCCATGGCGATGACGGCAGCGGTGAAGGATGAGATCTCCCGGCTCCCCGTCACCCGGACCTGCTGCAGGAAGGCGGAGGTCTCCGCCATTCTGCGGTTCGCCGGCGGCCTCCACCTGGTGAGCGGGCGCATCGTGATCGAGGCGGAGCTGGACACCGCGATGGCGGCGCGCCGGCTCAAGCGGGACATCCTGGAGATCTTCGGCCACAGTTCCGAGCTGATCGTGATGGCGCCCGGCGGACTGCGCCGCGGCTCGCGTTACGTCGTCCGGGTGGTGGCGGGCGGCGATCAGCTGGCCCGGCAGACCGGGCTCGTGGACGGCCGCGGACGCCCCATCCGGGGCCTGCCCCCGCAGGTCGTCTCCGGGGCCACCTGTGACGCGGAGGCGGCCTGGAGAGGCGCGTTCCTGGCGCACGGCTCGCTGACCGAGCCCGGCCGGTCCTCCTCCCTGGAGGTGACCTGCCCGGGCCCCGAGGCGGCGCTCGCGCTGGTCGGTGCCGCCCGCCGGCTGTCGATCGCGGCGAAGGCCCGTGAGGTGCGCGGTGTGGACCGCGTGGTCGTCCGTGACGGCGACGCGATCGGCGCCCTGCTCACCCGGCTCGGCGCGCACGAGTCGGTGCTGGCCTGGGAGGAGCGCCGGATGCGCCGCGAGGTGCGCGCCACGGCGAACCGTCTCGCCAACTTCGACGACGCCAACCTCCGCCGCTCGGCCCGCGCGGCCGTCGCCGCTGGCGCCCGGGTCCAGCGCGCGCTGGAGATCCTCGCCGACGAGGTCCCCGAGCACCTCGCGGCGGCCGGACGGCTCCGCATGGACCACAAGCAGGCCTCCCTGGAGGAGCTGGGCGCCCTCGCCGACCCGCCGCTCACCAAGGACGCGGTGGCCGGCCGTATCCGCCGACTGCTGGCGATGGCCGACAAGCGCGCCCAGGACCTCGGCATCCCGGGCACCGAGTCGAGCATCACCGAGGAGATGGCCGACAACATGGTCGGCTGATCCCTCCGGGTGCTGACGGACCCTCAACACGCCGGTGCGGACGCTCGATTCGGGGCGTCCGCACCGGCGTTTCGTCGTCTACGGCTCTCCGGCCGACCACTGACGAGCCGTCACCATGTCGACGTCGGCGCCCGTTCGGCCCTGACGGCCGATCAAGTCGGCGACGGCCAAGGGGTCGTACACAGGAGAGCCCCGTTTATCTCCCCTTGAGGCGCCCTTGACTCGATCATGAAGTGTCATGAGCCTGGCAACTGTTCGCTGCTGTGGCGAACAGTTGCCAGGGGGTTTCATGAGACACAGAGCGAGATCGATCCTCGCTGTCGGCGCGCTCCTGATCGCAGGCGCGAGCATCGCACCCATCGCCCAGGCGCAGGGCGGGAGTTCCACGAAGTCCGACCCGGACGAGGTCAAGGTCTTCCACGCCGACGTCACCCAGCAGCAGATACCCCTGCTCCTGAAGGCCGGACAGGACGCCCACGAACTCGGCGACAACCAGTTCTCGGCCTCCGGCAGGACCGCCGTGGAGGTCTACCTCACCGACCGCCAGGCCCAGAAGCTGGAGAAGCAGGGCGTCGGCCTCACCGAGCACACCCTGACGGCCAAGGCCGAGACGCGCGTCGAGGACGCGGCGCAGGGCGTGTTCCGCCCGTACAGCGGAAGCGGCGGGCTCAAGGAGGAGATCGTCAGGACGGGGCAGGCGAACCCCGGTCTCACCAAGGTCGAGTCCATCGGCAAGACGGTCGACGGCCAGGACATCCTCGCGCTCAAACTGACCAAGGGCGCGAAGACGACCAAGGACGGCTCCAAGCCCTCCGTGCTGTACGTGTCCAACCAGCACGCGCGCGAGTGGATCACGCCGGAGATGACCCGCCGGCTGATGCACTACTACCTGGACAACTACAAGACCGACAAGCGCATCAAGAAGATCGTCGACTCCACCGAGCTGTGGTTCGTGCTGTCGGCCAACCCGGACGGCTACGACTACACGTTCCAGAACAGCGACACGCGCCTGTGGCGCAAGAACCTGCGGGACGTCAACGGCGACGGCACCATCTCCACCGGCGACGGCGTCGACCTCAACCGCAACTTCGCCTACAAGTGGGGCTACGACGACGAGGGTTCGTCCCCCAACCCCACCAGTGAGACCTACCGGGGCGCGAGCCCGAACTCGGAGCCCGAGACCGCCGCGCTCGACGCCTTCGAGAAGCGGATCGGCTTCACCTACGGCATCAACTACCACTCCGCCGCCGAACTCCTCCTCTACGGGGTCGGCTGGCAGGTCGCGACCCCCACCCCGGACGACGTCCTCTACAAGGCGCTCGCCGGCACCCCGGACAACCCGGCGATCCCCGGCTACCACTCACAGGTCTCCTCGGAGCTGTACACGACCAACGGCGAGGCGGACGGCCACGCGTCGAACGTCAACAGCATGTCGATGTTCACCCCCGAGATGTCGACCTGCCAGACCGCGTCGAACATCGACCCGAACGACGCCTGGAACGCCGCCGACTGCCAGTCCGTCTTCAACTTCCCGGACGACGAGAAGCTGATCCAGGACGAGTTCCAGAAGAACATCCCCTTCGCGCTCTCCGTCGCCGAGACCGCCGTCCACCCCGACCGGCCCACCTCGTCGGTCGGCCTCAGCGCCGCCGACTTCACCCCGGCCGCCTTCACCACGTCGTACTCCCGCGGCGCCCACCAGGAGGTCTCCGTCGTCGTACGGAAGTCCGTGCGCGACAAGGAACTCAAGTACCGCGTCAACGGCGGCCGTACGAAGGACGTGGCCCTCAAGCCCTGGAAGGGCGGCCGGACCTACGGCGGGGACGACAACCTGTACTTCGACGAGTACCGCGCCAAGGTCAAGGACGGCGACCAGGGCGACAAGGTCGAGGTGTGGTTCACCGGAGAGACGAAGTCCGGGAAGCCCACCTCCAGCACGCACTTCACCTACACGGTCGCCAAGCGGCCCGCGGCCGACACCCTCGTGGTCGCCGAGGAAGGCGCCGCCGCCACCCAGGCGCAGACCTACGTCGACGCGCTGAAGGCGAACGGCCGCAAGGCGGTCGTCTGGGACGTCGCCACCCAGGGCGTGCCCGACGCGCTCGGCGTGCTCGACCACTTCAAGACCGTCGTCCACTACTCGGGCACGGCGGGACCGGGCAACGACACCCAGCTCCAGCTGCGCGCCTTCCTCAACGAGGGCGGCAAGCTGATCGAGGCCGGCGAACAGGCCGGCGGCTCCGTCGACCTCGGCGACGGCACCCCCTCGAACGACTTCAGCCAGTACTACCTGGGCGCCTATTCGCGTACGTCCACCCCCGGGGCCACCGGGTTCAACGGCTCCGGCAAGCTCGCCGGCTTCACCGGACCGCTGAGCGGCGCGCCCGGCAACCCGCTGGACCGGGCCGGTACGTACAGCGTCACCTCCGACTCGCTGGCGCCGGCCACCTACCCGCAGTTCGCGAGCGCGGGGGCCGGTCAGTTCGCCGGGACCGTCAACCCGTACGGGCCCTACGCGGGCTCCTACATGGCGGCCGCCGTCCACACCGACGACGCCTACAAGCGCTTCACCCGCACCATCGACCTCACCGGGGTCAGCGCGGCCGACAGGCCCACGCTGCGCAGCGAACTGCTGTGGGACACCGAGCCCGGCTACGACCACGCCGTGGTCGAGATCCACACCACCGGGGCCGACGACTGGACCACGCTCCCGGAGGTCGGCGGCGCCACCAGCACCGCCCTGCCGTCCGAGTGCGAGGCCGGCTTCCTGGTCGCCGAGCACCCCTGGCTCAAGCACTACCTGACCTTCTCCACCTCCGGCTGCACCGCGACCGGCACCACCGGCACGTGGAACAGCTTCACCGGCGCCTCCGACGGCTGGCAGCAGGTCGGCTTCGACCTGAGCGCCTACGCCGGCAAGTCGGTCGAGGTGTCGCTGAGTTACATCACCGACCCGGGCTCCGGCGGTCACGGCGTCCTCGCCGACGACACCTCGCTCGTCCTGGCCGGCACGGCGACCCAGACCGAGGGCTTCGAGACCTCCCTCGGCGCCTGGAGCGTCACGGGACCGCCTCCGGGCAGCCCGGCCGTCCTGAAGGACTGGACGCGCACCGGAGCCCTGTTCCAGACGTACGGCGCGGTCACCACCGACCGCACCGTGCTGCTCGGCTTCGGCCTGGAGCAGGTCACCGCGGCCGCCGACCGCGCGGCCCTGCTCAAGAAGGCTCTGGCGGCCCTTCGGAGCTGACTCGGTGTGACGATGTCATGAACATCCAGGGCGGTCCGTACCCCTACTGGCGGGTACGGACCGCCCTGCCGTGTATGGGGCATCTCGATGTCACCACGGAGGCCTCAGGGAGGTAGGGTCGTAGGCGGTCGGGGACATCCCATACAACTCGCCGGCACTGAGCCGGCGTACCAACGAGGAGATCGGTTCGTGACGATCCGCGTAGGCATCAACGGCTTTGGCCGCATCGGTCGTAACTACTTCCGCGCGCTGCTGGAGCAGGGTGCTGACATCGAGATCGTGGCTGTCAACGACCTGGGTGACACCGCGACCACCGCTCACCTGCTCAAGTACGACACCATCCTGGGCCGACTCAAGGCCGAGGTGTCGCACACCGAGGACACCATCACCGTCGACGGCCACACCATCAAGGTGCTGTCCGAGCGCAACCCCGCCGACATCCCGTGGGGCGACCTGGGTGTCGACATCGTCATCGAGTCGACCGGCATCTTCACGAAGAAGGCCGACGCCGAGAAGCACATCGCCGGCGGCGCCAAGAAGGTCCTCATCTCGGCTCCGGCCAAGGACGAGGACATCACCATCGTGATGGGCGTCAACCAGGACAAGTACGAGCCGGCGAACCACCACGTCATCTCGAACGCCTCCTGCACCACCAACTGCGTGGCGCCGATGGCCAAGGTTCTCGACGAGAACTTCGGCATCGTCAAGGGCCTGATGACGACGGTCCACGCCTACACGAACGACCAGCGCATCCTGGACTTCCCGCACAAGGACCTCCGCCGCGCCCGCGCCGCCGCCGAGAACATCATCCCGACGACGACCGGTGCCGCCAAGGCGACCGCCCTCGTGCTCCCGCAGCTCAAGGGCAAGCTCGACGGCATCGCGATGCGCGTCCCGGTCCCGACCGGCTCGGCCACCGACCTGGTCGTCGAACTGCAGCGCCCGGTCACCAAGGACGAGGTCAACGCCGCGTTCAAGAAGGCCTCCGAGGACGGCCCGCTCAAGGGCCTCCTGGCGTACACCGAGGACGAGATCGTCTCCTCGGACATCGTCAGCGACCCGGCCTCCTGCACCTTCGACTCGTCCCTGACGATGGTCCAGGACGGCACCTCGGTGAAGATCCTCGGCTGGTACGACAACGAGTGGGGCTACTCCAACCGCCTCGTCGACCTCACGGTCTTCGTCGGCGGCCAGCTCTAACTCCCGGAGCAGGCAACTCGATGTGAGTCAGGGCTCGGGCAGCGCACGCCGCGCTGCCCGGGCCCTGTACTACGTAGTGATCGATCAGCCCTCTCGGATCTGAAGAGCCCTCCCTAGGAGTCCCTTTATGAAGACGATCGACGAACTTCTCGCCGAAGGCGTGGACGGCAAGCGGGTCTTCGTCCGCGCCGACCTCAACGTCCCGCTGGCCGACGGCCTCATCACCGACGACGGCCGCATCCGCGCGGTGCTGCCCACCGTCAAGGCCCTCGCCGAGGCGGGCGCCAAGGTGATCGTGGCCTCGCACCTGGGCCGCCCCAAGGGCGCCCCGGACCCGGCCTTCTCCCTCCTCCAGCCGGCCGAGCGCCTCGCCGAACTCCTGGGCGCGCCGGTCGCGTTCGCCCAGGACACCGTCGGCCCCGCCGCCCACGACGCGGTCCGCGGCCTCGAGCCCGGCCAGGTCGCGGTCATCGAGAACCTGCGCTTCAACGCGGGCGAGACCTCCAAGGACGACACCGAGCGCGGCGAGTTCGCCGACCGGCTCGCCGCCCTGGCGGACATCTACGTAGGCGACGGTTTCGGTGCCGTGCACCGCAAGCACGCTTCCGTGTACGACCTCCCGGCCCGGCTGCCGCACTACGCCGGCTACCTCATCGCCACCGAGGTCGGCGTCCTGAAGAAGCTCACCGAGGACGTCAAGCGGCCCTACGTGGTGGCGCTCGGCGGCTCCAAGGTCTCCGACAAGCTCGCCGTCATCGACCAGCTGCTCGGCAAGGCCGACCGCATCCTCATCGGCGGCGGCATGGCCTTCACCTTCCTCAAGGCCAAGGGCTACGAGATCGGCGCCTCCCTGGTCCAGGACGACCAGCTGCCCGCCGTCACCGAGTACGTCGAGCGCGCCGAGAAGAACGGCGTCGAGCTGGTCGTCCCGGTCGACGTCGTGACCGCGTCGGCGTTCCCCGACCTGAAGACGAAGGCCCCGTCCAACCCCACCACCGTCGCCGCGGACGCCATCCCCGCCGACCAGATGGGCCTGGACATCGGTCCCGAGACCGGTGCCCTGTACGCCTCGAAGCTCGCCGACGCGGCCACCATCTTCTGGAACGGCCCGATGGGTGTCTTCGAGCACCCCGACTACGCCGCGGGCACCAAGGCGGTCGCCCAGGCCCTTCTCGACTCCCCGGCGTTCACGGTCGTCGGCGGTGGCGACTCCGCCGCGGCCGTCCGCATCCTGGGCTTCGACGAGACCGCATTCGGCCACATCTCGACCGGCGGCGGCGCCTCCCTCGAATACCTCGAGGGCAAGACGCTCCCCGGCCTCGCCGCACTGGAGGACTGACCTTAATGAGCACGCGCACGCCGATCATGGCGGGCAACTGGAAGATGAACCTCAACCACCTCGAGGCCATCGCCCACGTCCAGAAGCTCGCCTTCGCCCTCGCGGACAAGGACTACGAGGCCGTCGAGGTCGCCGTCCTGCCGCCCTTCACCGACCTGCGCTCCGTGCAGACCCTGGTCGACGGCGACAAGCTCAAGATCAAGTACGGCGCCCAGGACATCTCGGCGCACGACTCCGGCGCCTACACCGGCGAGATCTCCGGTGCGATGCTGGCCAAGCTCAAGTGCACGTACGTGGCCATCGGCCACTCCGAGCGCCGCCAGTACCACGCCGAGACCGACGAGGTCGTCAACGCCAAGGTGAAGGCCGCGTACAAGCACGGCCTGACCCCGATCCTCTGCGTCGGCGAGGAGCTGGACGTCCGCGAGGCGGGCAACCACGTCGCGCACACGCTCAGCCAGGTCGAGGGCGGCCTCAAGGACGTCCCGGCCGAGCAGGCCGAGACGATCGTCATCGCGTACGAGCCCGTCTGGGCCATCGGCACCGGCAAGGTCTGCGGCTCCGGCGACGCCCAGGAGGTCTGCCAGGCCATCCGCGGCAAGCTCGCCGAGCTGTACACCCAGGAGCTGGCCGACCAGGTCCGCATCCAGTACGGCGGCTCGGTCAAGTCCGGCAACGTCGCCGAGATCATGGCCCAGCCCGATGTGGACGGCGCCCTGGTCGGCGGTGCCTCGCTGGACGCCGACGAGTTCGTCAAGATCGTGCGCTTCCGCGATCAGTGAGTCCGGCCGTGTGTAGGCGGTAGCGGCGATCCGTCGTACCCTTGCGGGGGCATAGGGCTGTCCCTGTGCCCCCTGTCGTCCATCCGAATCCGAGGAAGTTGGTCCAGCCGTGGTTTTGGGGTTCTCGATCGCCCTGATCGTCTTCAGCCTGCTGCTGATGCTGCTGGTGCTGATGCACAAGGGGAAGGGCGGCGGTCTCTCCGACATGTTCGGTGGCGGCATGTCGTCGTCCGTCGGTGGTTCTTCGGTCGCCGAGCGCAACCTCGACCGCATCACCGTCGGGCTCGGTCTGCTCTGGTTCACCTGCATCGTCGTGCTCGGTCTGCTGATGAAGACGAACTGACCGCACGTTCCGTCGCACATTCCGTACGTATGGCCCCATGTTCGGTACGCGCAGCTGAGCGCGGCCTATCATGGGGCTTGCGTCTAGGTGTGGGGGCTGTAACTCCAACCACTGGACGCGCGTTGGGCCTTACGTAGACTGAGGCGCTCGCAACGGAGCGAAACGCCGACTCGCTTCGCGGCACCATCACGCAGGGAGTTACGACCGTGGCAAGTGGCAACGCGATCCGTGGAAGCCGGGTCGGGGCGGGGCCGATGGGCGAGGCCGAGCGTGGCGAGTCCGCGCCACGGCTGCGCATCTCCTTCTGGTGCTCCAACGGGCACGAGACGCAGCCCAGCTTCGCCAGCGACGCGCAGGTTCCCGACACCTGGGACTGCCCGCGCTGCGGCTTCCCGGCCGGACAGGACCGGGACAACCCGCCGGACCCGCCGCGCACCGAGCCCTACAAGACGCACCTCGCGTATGTACGGGAGCGGCGCAGCGACGCGGACGGCGAGGCGATCCTCGCCGAGGCGCTCGCCAAACTGCGGGGAGAAATCTAGGAGTTGAACCGGCCGGACGCCCACGAGGTGTCTGGCCGGAGCTGTTCCGCCCTCAGGCGGCCGACGGCCTCAGGACCGATTGTCAGTGCTGCCCTCTACGGTTTGTGAAATGACGAACCGTGAGGGGGAGCGGTGACGACGGTCGAGGTGACGGGCAGTCATGTGCCCGCGTGGCGCGGGGGGTTCGGGCAGCTGTGGAGCGCGGCCGTCGTGTCGCGCTTCGGGGACGCGCTGCGTACGGCGGCGCTGCCGCTGCTCGCCGTGTCGCTGACGCACCGGCCCCTGCTCATCGCGTCCGTCACCGCCTGCGGCTATCTGCCCTGGATCGTCTTCGGCCTGCTCGGCGGCGCGGTCGCGGACCGGGTGGACCAGCGGCGCGCGATGTGGCGGGTGGACGCGGTGCGCGGGCTCCTCGTCGCCGCCTTCGCCGTGGCCGTCGGGCTCGGCCGGGCCTCGATCCCGCTGCTCATCGCGCTGGCCTTCGCACTGACCACGCTCCAGACCCTCTTCGACAACGCCGCCACGGCCCTGCTGCCGGCCCTGGTGGACCGGTCGGCGCTCGGCACCGCCAACGCTCGGCTGATGACCGGGCAGAAGATCGCGGGCGGTCTGCTGGGGGCGCCCGTGGTGCCGGCGCTGATCGTCGCCGGGGCCGCCGTCCCCTTCGCCGCCGACGCCGTGACCTTCCTGGTCGCCGCCGCACTGGTGGCCTCACTGCGGATCCCGGCGCCCGGCGGGGGAGCGGGATCCGACGGCGCCGCGTCGCGCGGCCCGAGACCGGCGGGCAGCACCCTGCGCGGGGAGATCGCCGACGGACTGCGCGCCCTGTGGCACGACCGGGCCCTGCGCGGCCTGTGCGCCGCGACCGCCCTGTGCAACATCGGCATGGGCGCCCTGATCGCCACCCTGGTCGTCCTGGTGACCGGTTGGCTGCACGCAGGTACCGCCGGATACGTCGCGGTGACCACCGCGTTCACCGTCGGCGGCCTGGCCGGGGGAGTGCTGCACCGGCGGATCACCGACCGGCTCGGCCCCCTGCGGGCCGTGCTGCTCGCCGGTCTCGTGCAGACCGCGGCGCTCGTCGTCATGGGCACCGTGCGCAGCCTGACCGCCGTCGTCGCGGCCATGGCGGCCTTCGGCGTCATGAGCATGGTGTGGAACGTCAGCACGACCACGCTGATGCAGCAGCGCGCCCCCACCGACCTGCTGGGCCGGGTCAGCTCGGCCTTCCGGACCCTGGCCGCGGCCGGGGCCCCGCTGGGCGCGCTCCTCGGCGGGGCCGTCGCCACCGCCTGGGGACTGAACACGCCCGCACTGCTCACCGCGGCTTTCTTCGTGCTGTCGGTCCTGGCGCTGATACCGGCGGTCAAGCCGGACGTACCTGTTGTTGCCCTGGAGGACGACGCGACGACAGCTCGCGTCCCGGGCTGATCAATTAGGTTGGAACAGGCCCGCAGGTCGGTAGGAAAGAAGGCTGAAGTCGCAATGAACGCAGACGGCCGTACCAGGCTCAACCAGACGCCCGAGTGGACCGCCTTGGCCAAGCACCGTGAGGAGCTCGGCGAGGTGCAGTTGCGGGAGCTGTTCGCCGCCGATCCCGGGCGCGGCACCGGCTACACCCTCAAGGTCGGTGACCTGCACCTCGACTACTCGAAGCACCTCGTCACCGACGAGACCCTGCGGCTGCTGCAGGCGCTGGCCGCCGCCACGGACGTGTTCGGCCTCCGGGACGCCATGTTCCGCGGCGACAAGATCAACGTCACCGAGGACCGCGCGGTCCTGCACACCGCCCTGCGCGCCCCGCGCGACGCGGTGGTCGAGGTCGACGGCGAGAACGTGGTGCCGCAGGTGCACGCCGTGCTCGACAAGATGGCCGGCTTCGCGGACCGGGTCCGCTCCGGCGCGTGGACCGGCCACACCGGCCAGCGCATCAAGAACATCGTCAACATCGGCATCGGCGGCTCCGACCTCGGTCCGGCGATGGCGTACGAGGTGCTGCGCAGCTTCACCGACCGCGATCTGACGGTCCGGTTCGTGTCGAACGTGGACGGCGCCGACCTGCACGAGGCGACCCGTGACCTCGACGCGGCGGAGACGCTGTTCATCATCGCCTCGAAGACGTTCACCACGATCGAGACGATCACCAACGCGACCTCCGCCCGCGACTGGCTCCTCACCGAGCTGAAGGCCGGTCAGGACGCCGTGGCGAAGCACTTCGTGGCGCTGTCGACGAATGCCGGGAAGGTGTCGGACTTCGGCATCGACACGGACAACATGTTCGAGTTCTGGGACTGGGTCGGCGGACGCTACTCGTACGACTCGGCGATCGGTCTCTCGCTGATGATCGCCATCGGCCCGGACCGCTTCCGGGAGATGCTCGACGGCTTCCACCTCGTCGACGAGCACTTCCGCACCGCGCCCGCCGAGTCCAACGTGCCTTTGCTGCTCGGTCTGTTGGGTGTCTGGTACGGCAACTTCCACGACGCCCAGTCGCACGCGGTGCTGCCGTACAGCCACTACCTCTCCAAGTTCACCGCGTATCTCCAGCAGTTGGACATGGAGTCGAACGGCAAGTACGTCGGCCGGGACGGCCAGGAGGTCGACTGGCAGACCGGGCCGGTGGTGTGGGGCACGCCGGGCACCAACGGCCAGCACGCGTACTACCAACTCATCCACCAGGGCACGAAGTTGATCCCGGCGGACTTCATCGGCTTCGCCGAGCCGGTGGCCGAGCTGAGTGACGGGCTCAAGGCGCAGCACGACCTGCTGATGGCCAACTTCTTCGCCCAGACGCAGGCGTTGGCGTTCGGCAAGACACCGGACGAGGTGCGCGCGGAGGGCGTGGCGGAGGAGCTGGTGCCGCACAAGACGTTCAAGGGCAACCACCCCACGACGACGATCCTGGCCCGCGAGCTGACCCCGTCCGTGCTCGGGCAGTTGATCGCGCTGTACGAGCACAAGGTGTTCGTCCAAGGCGCGGTGTGGAACATCGACTCCTTCGACCAGTGGGGCGTCGAGCTCGGCAAGGTCCTCGCCAAGCGCGTCGAACCCGCCCTCACCGAAGGCGCCGACGTACCGGGACTGGACGCGTCGACGACTGCCCTGGTCGCCAAGTACCGCGAGCTGCGCGGGCGTTGAGACAGCGAAGAGCCCGTACGACCGAGGTCGTACGGGCTCTTCGGCAAGTTGCCGATAGACGCCGGTGTCAGGCGGAAGCCGGCGGATACAGCGCGCGGGGCAGCTGCGAGGCCGCCGCCGCGTCGAGCAGCCACAGGGTGCGGGAGCGGCCCTGGGCACCGGCGGCCGGTGCCTGGATCTCCCCCGCGCCCGACAGGGCGATCGCCGCTGCCTCGGCCTTGTCCTCGCCGGCCGCGAGCAGCCACACCTCGCGGGCCGACCGGATCGCCGGCAGGGTCAGCGTGACCCGGGTCGGCGGCGGCTTGGGCGCGCCGTGGACGCCGACGACCGTGCGCTCGGTCTCCCGTACGGCGGGCAGCTCCGGGAAGAGCGACGCCACATGGGTGTCCGGGCCGACGCCCAGCATGAGGACGTCGAAGGCCGGGACGGAGTCGTGGTTCTCGGGACCGGCGGACCGGGCGAGTTCCTCGGCGTAACCGGCCGCGGCCGCTTCCACGTCGTTGCCGTAGAGACCGTCCGACGCGGGCATGGCGTGCACGCGCTTCGGGTCCAGTGGCACCGCGTCGAGCAGTGCCTCTCGGGCCTGGGTGTCATTGCGCTCGGGGTCGCCCTCGGGCAGGAACCGCTCGTCGCCCCACCACAGGTCGAGGCGGCCCCAGTCGATGGCGTCCCGGGCGGGCTGACCCGCCAGGGCTGCCAGCAGACCGTTGCCGTTGCGACCGCCGGTGAGCACGATCGAGGCGTAGCCGCGCGAGGCCTGCGCGTCCACGATCTTCGTGATCAGCCGGGCCGCGGCGGCCTGGGCCATCAGTTCCTTGTCGCGGTGGACGACGAGCTGGGGAGTGCTCACTGCGGATCAGCCTTCTTCACCGGGGGCATCTTCGCGGGGGTTGGCCGGCCGGAACCGCCCTGGTCCGACGGAGCCGTAGCGGACGACCCCGAAGCCGGCGAAGCCGTGTCCGAGGACGCCGGAGCCGTGTCCGAGACCGCGCGCACCGGCAGCGCGGGCACCGGCTGAGCCGCCGCCTCCGCCCGTTCCGCCGCCGACTGGATACCGCCCAGCCGGTCCACGCCGAACCGCAGCGCGGACGCGTACGTCTCGTCCGGGTCGAGCCTGCGCAGCTCCTCCGCGAGGAGTTCGGACGTCTCGCGGCGCTTGAGCGCCACCGCGCGGTCCGGCTGGCCGGGCAGCGCCAGGGTGGCCATCGCCCCGTCCGAGCGGTGCAGGGTGATCGGCCCGCCGGTCGTCTCCAGGCGGACCTGGGTCAGACCGGGACCCGCGGAGACCGCCCGCCGGACGTGCACGTGGAGGCGGTCGGCGAGCCACATCGCGAGCAGTTCGACGCTCGGGTTGGACTCCTCGCCCGCCACCTCGGCGGAGACGATCTCCGAGGAGACCTGGTCGAGCGCGGCGGCCAGCATCGAGCGCCACGGGGTGATCCGGGCCCAGGCCAGGTCGGTGTCGCCCGGCTCGTAGCTCTCGGCGCGGGACCGCAGCTCGTCGACGGGCTTCTCCGCCGCGTAGCTGTCGGTGACCCGGCGCTGGCTCAGGGCGCCCAGCGGGTCGTTCGCCGGGTCGCGGGGCGCGTCCACCGACCACCAGACCACCACCGGCGCGTCCGGCAGCAGCAGCGGCAGCACCACGGACTGGGCGTGGTCGGAGACCTCGCCGTAGAGCCGCAGGACGACCGTCTCGCCGCTGCCCGCGTCCGCGCCCACCCGTACCTCGGCGTCGAGGCGGGACTGTGTGCGGTTGCGGGACGAGCGCGAGACGCGCTTGATGACCACGAGCGTGCGCGAGGGGTGCTCGTGCGACGCGTCGTTGGCGGCCTTCAGCGCGTCGTAGGCGTTCTCCTCGTCCGTGACGACGACGAGGGTGAGCACCATGCCGACGGCGGGGGTGCCGATGGCGCGGCGGCCCTTGACGAGCGCCTTGTTGATCTTGCTGGCAGTGGTGTCGGTGAGGTCTATCTTCATGGCCGGCGCCAGCTCCGTCCCTCTCGTGCGAGCATTTCGTCGGCCTCGACCGGACCCCACGTCCCGGACTGGTACTGCGCGGGCTTGCCGTGCTTGTCCCAGTACTGCTCGATCGGGTCGAGGATCTTCCAGGACAGCTCGACCTCCTCCGTGCGCGGGAAGAGGTTCGAGTCGCCGAGCAGGACGTCGAGGATGAGCCGCTCGTACGCCTCCGGGCTGGACTCCGTGAACGACTCGCCGTAGGCGAAGTCCATGGAGACGTCCCGGATCTCCATCGAGGTGCCGGGCACCTTGGAGCCGAAGCGGACCGTGACGCCCTCGTCGGGCTGGACGCGGAAGACGATCGCGTTCTGGCCCAGCTCCTCCGTCGCCGTCTGGTCGAAGGGGGAGTGCGGGGCGCGCTGGAAGACCACCGCGATCTCCGTGACGCGGCGGCCGAGGCGCTTGCCGGTGCGCAGGTAGAAGGGGACGCCCGCCCAGCGGCGGTTGTCGACCTCGACCTTGATCGCGGCGTACGTGTCGGTCTTCGACCTGGGGTCGATGCCGTCTTCCTGGAGGTAGCCGACGGCCTTCTCGCCGCCCTGCCAGCCCTCGGCGTACTGCCCGCGGACCGTGTTCTTCCCCAGGTCCTTCGGCAGTCGTACCGCGCCGAGCACCTTCTCCTTCTCGGCGGCCAGCGCGTCGGCGGAGAAGGAGGCGGGCTCCTCCATCGCGGTCAGCGCCATCAGCTGCAGGAGGTGGTTCTGGATGACGTCACGGGCGGCGCCGATGCCGTCGTAGTAGCCGGCCCGGCCGCCGATGCCGATGTCCTCGGCCATGGTGATCTGCACGTGGTCCACGAAGGACCGGTTCCAGATCGGCTCGAACATCGTGTTGGCGAAGCGGAGCGCCAGGATGTTCTGGACGGTCTCCTTGCCGAGGTAGTGGTCGATGCGGAAGACCTGGTCCGCGGCGAACACCTCGTGCACGACCTTGTTGAGGTCCTCGGCCGACTTGAGGTCGTGGCCGAAGGGCTTCTCGATGACCGCGCGCCGCCAGGAACCGCCCTCCTGGTCGGCCAGACCGTGCTTCTTCAGCTGCTGGATGACGACCGGGAAGGAACGCGGCGGCACCGACAGGTAGAAGGCGAAGTTGCCGCCCGTGCCCTGCGCCTTGTCCAGCTCGTCGATCGTGTCGCGCAGCCGGTCGAACGCGTCGTCGTCGTCGAAGGTGCCCTGGACGAAGCGCATCCCCTGGACGAGCTGCTGCCAGACCTCCTCACGGAACGGCGTGCGCGAGTGCTCCTTGACCGCGTCGTGGACCTCCTGCGCGAAGTCCTCGTTGGCCCACTCGCGCCGGGCGAACCCGACGAGCGAGAAGCCCGGCGGCAGCAGCCCCCGGTTGGCGAGGTCGTACACGGCGGGCATCAGCTTTTTGCGTGACAAATCGCCTGTGACGCCGAAGATGACCAGGCCCGACGGCCCCGCGATACGCGGGAGCCGTCGGTCGGCGGGGTCACGAAGCGGATTCGCCCCGGAACCGGAATGAGGAGCCAAGGTCTCAGCCCTCCGAGGGGGCGAGGCGCGAGAGCTCCGCCTCGGTCGACTTGAGCAGGTCGGTCCAGGCGGCCTCGAACTTCTCGACGCCCTCGTCCTCCAGCAGCTGCACGACCTCGTCGTACGAGATGCCCAGCGCTTCCACGGCGGCCAGCTCGGCGCGCGACTGCTCGTACGTGCCGGTGATGGTGTCGCCGGTGATCTGCCCGTGGTCCTCGGCGGCCTCGAGAGTGGCCTCCGGCATGGTGTTCACCGTGTTCGGCGCCACCAGCTCGTCCACGTACAGGGTGTCCTTGTACGCCTTGTCCTTGACGCCGGTCGAGGCCCACAGCGGACGCTGCTTGTTGGCCTGCGCCTTGTCGAGGGCGGCCCAGCGGTCCGAGGAGAAGACCTCCTGGTACGCCTCGTAGGCCAGCCGCGCGTTGGCGAGACCGGCCTTGCCGCGGGCGGCCTTGGCCTCGTCGGTGCCCAGCGCGTCGATCCGCTTGTCGATCTCGGTGTCCACACGGGACACGAAGAAGGACGCCACGGAGTGGATCTTCGAGAGGTCCAGGCCGCGCTCCTTGGCCTTCTCCAGGCCGGTGATGTACGCGTCCATCACCTTGCGGTAGCGCTCCAGCGAGAAGATCAGCGTGACGTTGACGCTGATGCCGAGCCCGATCGTCTCGGCGATCGCCGGGATGCCCGCCTCGGTGGCCGGAATCTTGATCAGGGCGTTGGGGCGGTCCACCAGCCAGGCCAGCTGCTTGGCCTCGGCGACGGTCGCCTTGGTGTTGTGGGCCAGGCGCGGGTCGACCTCGATGGAGACCCGGCCGTCCTGGCCGCCGGTCGCGTCGAAGACCGGCCGCAGGATGTCGGCGGCGTCGCGGACGTCCGCCGTCGTGATCATGCGGATGGCTTCCTCGACGGTGACCTTGCGGGCCGCGAGGTCGGCGAGCTGCTGGTCGTAGCCGTCGCCCTCCGAGATGGCCTTCTGGAAGATCGACGGGTTGGTGGTGACGCCCACGACGTGCTGCTGGTCGATCAGTTCGGCGAGGTTGCCGGACGTGATCCGCTTGCGCGACAGGTCGTCCAGCCAGATCGCGACGCCTTCTTCAGAGAGGCGCTTGAGTGCGTCTGTCATGGAAAATGCATCTCCTACGTGTCGTTTGTCAGCGTCAGCTCTGGGCGGCGGCGATGGATTCCCTGGCCTTGGCGGCCACATTCTCGGCAGTGAAGCCGAACTCCTGGAAGAGCACCTTGCCGTCGGCGGAAGCCCCGAAGTGCTCCAGGGAAACGATGCGACCGGCGTCCCCGACGAAGCGGTACCAGGTCAGACCGATACCGGCCTCGACCGCGACCCGCGCCCTGACCGACGGCGGCAGCACGCTGTCCCGGTACTCCTTGTCCTGCGCCTCGAACCACTCCACACAGGGCATGGACACGACCCGCGTCGGCACACCGTCGGCCTCCAGCTGCTCCCGCGCCTCGACGGCCAGGTGCACCTCGGAACCGGTGCCGATGAGGATGACCTCCGGGGTCCCGGTGGACGCCTCGAAGAGCACGTAGCCGCCCTTGGCGGTGTCCTCGTTGGCGTCGTACGTCGGCACGCCCTGACGGGTCAGCGCGAAACCGTGCGGGTGACCCTCGCCGTACACCTTCGTGTAGCGGCGCAGGACCTCGCGCCAGGCGATGGCCGTCTCGTTGGCGTCGGCCGGGCGGATCACGTTCAGGCCCGGGATCGCGCGCAGCGACGCGAGGTGCTCGACCGGCTGGTGGGTCGGTCCGTCCTCGCCGAGGCCGATCGAGTCGTGCGTCCACACGTACGTCACCGGCAGGTGCATCAGCGCCGACAGACGTACGGCGTTGCGCATGTAGTCGGAGAAGACGAGGAACGTACCGCCGTAGGCGCGCGTGTTGCCGTGCAGCGTGATGCCGTTCAGCTCCGCGCCCATGGAGTGCTCGCGGATGCCGAAGTGGATCGTGCGGCCGTACGGGTTCGCCTCCGGCAGCGGGTTGTCCGCCGGGAGGAACGACGACGTCTTGTCGATCGTCGTGTTGTTCGAGCCCGCGAGGTCGGCCGAGCCGCCCCACAGCTCCGGGATGACCGCGCCGAGCGCCTGGAGAACCTTGCCGGACGCGGCACGGGTGGCGACGGACTTGCCCGTCTCGAAGGCCGGGAGCTGCTCTTCCCAGCCGGCCGGCAGCTCGCCCGCGCGGATGCGGTCGTACTCGGCCGCGCGCTCCGGGTTGTTGGCGCGCCATTCCTGGTACGACGGGTCCCACGCGGCCTTCGCCTCGCGGCCCCGGTCCAGCGCCTGGCGGGTGTGCTTGAGGACGTCGTCGGAGACGTCGAAGGACTTCTCCGGGTCGAAGCCGAGGACGCGCTTGGTGGCGGCGACCTCGTCGGCGCCGAGCGCCGAGCCGTGCGCGGCCTCGGTGTTCTGCGCGTTCGGCGCGGGCCAGGCGATGATCGAGCGCATCGCGATGAACGACGGCTTGTTCGTCACCTTCTTCGCGGCCTCGATGGCGTTGTAGATGGCGTGCGGGTCGAGGTCGCCGTCCGGCTTCGGGGCGACGCGCTGGACGTGCCAGCCGTAGGCCTCGTAGCGCTTGACGGTGTCCTCGGAGACCGCGGTCTCCGTGTCGCCCTCGATGGAGATGTGGTTGTCGTCCCACAGGAGGATGAGGTTGCCGAGCTCCTGGTGGCCCGCCATGGAGGAGGCCTCCGCGGAGATGCCTTCCTGGAGGCAGCCGTCACCGGCGATCGCGAAGATGAAGTGGTCGAACGGCGACTCGCCCTGGGGGGCGTCCGGGTCGAACAGACCGCGCTCGTAGCGGGCGGCCATCGCCATGCCCACCGCGTTGGCGACACCCTGGCCCAGCGGGCCGGTCGTCGTCTCCACGCCGGTGGTGTGGCCGTACTCGGGGTGCCCCGGGGTCTTCGAGCCCCACGTGCGGAACGCTTCGAGGTCGGCCAGCTCCAGGCCGAACCCGGCCAGGTAGAGCTGCGTGTAGAGGGTCAGGGACGAGTGGCCGGCGGACAGCACGAACCGGTCGCGACCCACCCAGTCGGCGTCGGCCGGGTCATGCCGCATCACCTTCTGGAAGAGGGTGTACGCGGCGGGCGCGAGGCTCATGGCCGTACCGGGATGGCCGTTACCGACCTTCTGTACGGCATCGGCGGCCAGGACGCGGGCGGTGTCCACCGCCCGCTGGTCCAACTCGGTCCACTCGAGGTCTGTTGTGGTCGGCTTGGTGCTCACCCTGGGTCAGGGCTCCTCTCCACATGTCACGCATGTCGGATGCCGGTGCACTGGGCGCCCACCGGCCGTTGTCGAGCCTACCCCCGTAAGAACGTGCATTTTTTCGAGTCATTCCAGACTGCCGGGACTCTCGCGGATCCGCCTCCCGACTGGGTCGTTTCGTATCCGGCAACTGAATACGGAGGTGCTCGTTCGAGTGCTCAACAGAGTGGTGATCAGCTCTTCCGGGGGTGCCGTCCAACACGACCCCACCCCCGCGAATGTCCGGGTCTGGGCAACGTCTACAGTGGCGTGGTACGCGTGAGCCTTTACGGGGAGTTCACACCCGAAGGCTTGCTGGGATGTCTCTGTCAGGGGTGTGCGTGACGGCCGTTGAATCCCGTCCAGCGGGGATTGTCGGGGCGAGCCAGAGCCCGAGCCGGCGGCCGATCGGGGCCCGGGTCATGGCGTTCGTGGCGCTGACCAAGCCACGGATCATCGAACTGCTGCTGATCACCACCGTTCCGGTGATGTTCCTGGCCCAGCAGGGTGTTCCGGACCTCAAGCTGGTCCTCCTCACCTGTGTCGGCGGCTATCTGTCCGCCGGCGGCGCCAACGCGCTCAACATGTACATCGACCGCGACATCGACGCGCTCATGGACCGCACCTCGCAGCGGCCCCTCGTCACCGGCATGGTCAGCCCCCGTGAGTGCCTCGCCTTCGGCATCTCGCTCGCGGTGATCTCGACCCTGATGTTCGGCCTGACCGTCAACTGGCTGTCCGCCTGGCTGGCGCTCGGAGCGCTCCTCTTCTACGTCGTCGTCTACACGATGATCCTCAAGAGGCGTACGTCGCAGAACATCGTGTGGGGCGGCATCGCCGGCTGCCTCCCGGTCCTCATCGGCTGGTCCGCGGTCACGGACTCCATGTCCTGGGCCCCGGTCATCCTCTTCCTCGTCATGTTCTTCTGGACGCCGCCGCACTACTGGCCGCTGTCGATGAAGGTCAAGGACGACTACGCGCGCGTGGGCGTGCCGATGCTCCCGGTCGTCGCCTCCAACAAGGTCGTCGCCCGGCAGATCGTGATCTACAGCTGGGTCATGGTCGCCGTCTCCCTGCTGCTCACGCCCCTCGGCTACACGGGCTGGTTCTACACCCTGGTGGCCCTGCTGGCCGGCGGCTTCTGGCTGTGGGAGGCGCACGGGCTGCAGAACCGCGCCAAGGCCGAGGTGACGGGCGGCAAGCTCAAGGAGATGCGGCTGTTCCACTGGTCGATCACCTACGTGTCGATCCTGTTCGTGGCGATCGCGGTGGACCCCTTCCTCAGGTGAGGGGCCCGCTGAGGCGGGAGTCACGGACCCCGCCCGTCGCTCTCGGGGCTACTCGTCGGTAGCATCCTGGCCATGGCAGACACGCAGCAGGTTGACGCGAAGGCCGAGCGCCAGGTGGCCCGCCTCGCCAAGCAGATCGGCACCTTC
Organism: Streptomyces sp. NBC_00252; assembly: GCF_036187565.1. Classification (NCBI taxonomy): domain Bacteria; kingdom Bacillati; phylum Actinomycetota; class Actinomycetes; order Kitasatosporales; family Streptomycetaceae; genus Streptomyces; species Streptomyces sp. NBC_00252. The sequence goes on from NZ_CP108087.1 coordinate 7,568,669, forward strand.
TCCACGGCACACGGCGGCGCCGAGGGCCAGGTCGCCTACATCGGTGAACGCGGCGCCCGCATCGTCCTCGTCGGCGAGGACGGCGCCTGGGGCGACCTGGTGGCCACCTCCTACGAGATCGCCCAGCAGGCCGTCGAGAAGTCCGGGATCACCACCCACGAGACCTTCGACGGCGAGTTCGCGGCCAAGGTGAAGACGGGCCCCTACGAGTGGACCCGCATGGCAGGCATCCAGGTGGGCGGCCCCAGCAACGGCTGAACAGGGCCGGGGAGCAGCGCCCCAAGGGGGCGCGGGGCTGTGTCGATGTGCGGCTCCGCCGCGTGGCCGCGACCAGCCACCCCCAACCGTCGATCGCTGACGAACCCGAACCCCCTCCCCATGGCGCCCCCGTCACACGGGGTGTGTACAAGCAACACCTCACACCCGATTCACCCGTTAGGACCTCAGGAACACAAGGTCCAGCAACGGGAAGCCCGGATGATCGAAACGCCGTCCCTCGTGGACCAGTACTGCCACGGCGTACTGAGAACGGAGTTGGGCCTCGGCACCTTCGAGGCCCAACTCGCCCGCACGGAGGGCCCACCCGCCCCCGGCACCACCCTCTTCGACACCCAGACGGGCTTCGCCGTACGACGCTGGTGCCCACCCCTCCTCGGCCTGGAGCCGCACTGCCCGCCCGCCCGCTATCTCGCCCGCCGTCGTGAACTGGGCGTACTGGAAGCGGGCCGCAGGCTGCTGCGCGGCAGCGGCATCACGACGTACCTGATCGACACGGGCCTGCCCGGCGACCTCACCGGCCCCGCGGAGATGGCGACGGCGGGGCAGGCGGACGCGCGGGAGATCGTCCGCCTCGAACTCCTCGCGGAACAGGTCGCCGACACCTCCGGCACCGTCGAGTCCTTCCTCGCCAACCTCGCCGAGTCGGTGCACGGCGCCGCCGCGAGCGCTGTCGCCTTCACCTCGGTGGCGGGCGTACGGCACGGCCTCGCGCTCGCCCCCGAACCGCCGGGCCCCGGCGAGGTGCGCGGCGCGGCGGCCCGCTGGCTGGCCGGGCGCCGGGTCGGCGGGACGCTCAGCGACCCCGTGCTGCTACGGCACCTGCTGTGGATCGCCGTCGCGTCCGGGCTGCCGCTCCAACTGCACGCGGGACTGGGCGAACCGGGCCTGCGCATCGACCGCACCGACCCCGTCCTGCTCACCGACTTCGTCCGCGCGACGGCCGGCCTCGGCACCGACCTGATCCTGCTGCACAGCTACCCGTACCACCGCCACGCGGCCCACCTCGCCGGCGTCTTCCCGCACGTCTACGCCGACTCGGGCGCCGCGCTCGTCCGCACCGGCGCCCGCGCCGCGACCGTGCTCGCCGAGATCCTGGAGCTGGCCCCCTTCGGCAAGATCCTCTTCTCCAGCGGGGCCCACGGCCTGCCCGAACTGCACGTCGTGGGGGCCCGGTTGTTCCGCGACGCGCTCGGGCGGGTGCTCGGCACCTGGGTCGCCGACGGGGCCTGGTCACCGGCCGACGCGCAGCGGGTCGCGGGACTGATCGCGGTCGGCAACGCGAAGAGGGTGTACGGGCTGGAGTGAGCTGTACAGACTGGGCCAATGCCGACCGACGCCTTGCTCGACCGCTTCCTGAACGAACTGGCCCCGCTGGACCCCCTCGCCGTGTGGGCCCACGGTTCGCTCGCCGGGGGCGACTATCAGGAGGGCCGCAGCGACCTGGACCTGATAGCGATCCTGGACCACCCCCTCAAGCCGAGCACCGCCCGCCGGCTCGTCGCCCTGCACCGGGGCCTGCGCACCGACCCCCTCGCGGTGCGGCTGCACTGCAGCTACCTCGCGCCGGGCACGCAGGACGCCCCGAACCAGAGCCACCTCACCTGGGCCCACGACCATGTCATCCGCCGGCCCGTCACCCCCGTCACCCGGCGTGAACTGCACCAGTTCGGGCGGGTGTTGCACGGCGGATCACCGAAGGACCTGCTCCCCGAGGTGACGGACCAGGAGCTGGCCGAGTTCGTCGTACGGGACCAGCGGGACTTCTGGCGGCCGGCCGTGGACAAGCCGCAGCTCTGGCTCGAGAACGGCTGGGTCGACGTGGGCCTGACCACCTTCGCCCGCGCGACCGTCACCCGCAGGGACGGCCGTCTGATCACCAAGCGCGAGGCCCTCGACCTGCTGCCCGCGCTGGGCGCCCCGGTGGAGGTCGTGGCGGACGTCGTACGGAGGCGTTACGACGATACGGTCCCGTCCGCCGCCTCCGTGGAGGGCGATTGGCTCCGCCGCAGGGCGGAACTGACCCGGGCCTTTCTGGGCCCGGCCATCGACGACATGGTGACCCGCTACGGGTGAGCCGTTCAGCGCGGGTGACGCCTCACGCGCGCGTGGGGAGCGACTGTTCCACCGACGGGCCGGGCAGGTCGGCGACGACCTCCGGCCGCTCGCGGAGCGACAGCAGCACCCGCAGCACGCCGATCCACACCAGGCACGAGCCCAGCATGTGGAGGGCGACCAGGGCCTCGGGGAGGTTCGTGAAGTACTGGACGTACCCGATGACGCCCTGGGAGAGCAGGATCAGGAACAGGTCGCGGGTGCGGTCCAGGGGGCCCTTGGGGGCGTCGACCGCCTTGAGGACGAACCACAGGGCGAACGTCAGCGTGACCACGATCCAGGCGAGCACCGCGTGCAGCTTGGCGACCGTCTCCCAGTCGATCGGGATGCGGTCGACCTCCTTGGAGTCACCCGCGTGCGGGCCCGCGCCGGTGACGATCGTGCCGACCGCGATCAGCAGCACGGAGGCGGTGACCAGGAACCACACCAGTTGCTGCACGGCCTTGCCGACCAGCGGCTTGGGCTCCGCGTCGCCCTCCCGGCTGCGCTGCCACATCAGCGTGGCGACCGCGATCAGCGCCGAGGAGAGCAGGAAGTGCGCCGCGACCGTGTAGGGGTTGAGGCCGACGAGCACCACGATGCCGCCGAGGACCGCGTTGCTCATCACGATCCAGAACTGCGCCCAGCCCAGCCGGGTCAGCCCGCGCCGCCACGGCTTCCGCGAGCGTGCCGCGATGATCGCCCAGCCGACGGCGGCGCACAGGACGTACGTCAGCATGCGGTTGCCGAACTCGATGGCTCCGTGGAAGCCCATCGCGCTGGTCGTGGTCAGCGAGTCGTCCGTGCACTTGGGCCAGGTTGGGCAGCCGAGCCCCGATCCCGTCAGCCGCACGGCACCGCCGGTGACCACGATGACCACCGACATGACGAGCGCGGCGAGGGCCGCCCGCTGCACCGTCCGGGGATCCGGGGTCCAGCGTGCGGCGATGAAGGCGAGGGGGTTGCGCGCGGCGGCTACGACGTCGGCACGGGTCACGTTTGGCACGGGGACCATCGTAGGGGGGTGCTTGTGCACGCGTTCACGAGGGTCCCCCGGGGCTTTCGTGAGGGACCCCGGACCGGGCTACTCCCAGCGGAAGAACTTCCCGGCCGCCGCCAGCCCGACGACCGCCCACACGCCCAGGATGCCGAGGTCGCCCCAGGGCATCCCGGCCCCGTGCTGGAGCACGTCCCGCAGGCCGTCGGACAGCGCCGAGATGGGCAGCAGGCCCAGCACGTCCTGCACTCCCTGCGGGTACTTGTCCATCGGGACGATGACCCCGCCGCCGACCAGGAGCAGCAGGAACACCAGGTTCGCGGCGGCGAGCGTGGCCTCCGCCTTCAGGGTGCCCGCCATCAGCAGACCGAGGCCGGAGAAGGCCGCCGTGCCGAGGACCAGGAGCAGGAACACCGCGAAGGGGTTGCCGTGCGGGGACCAGCCCAGCGCGAAGGCGATCGCCGTCAGCAGGATGATCTGGAGGATCTCCGTGACCAGCACCGAGACCGTCTTCGCGGTCATCAGACCCCACCGGGGCAGCGGCGAGGACGCGAGGCGCTTCAGGACGCCGTAGCGGCGCTCGAAGCCCGTCGCGATGGCCTGGCCGGTGAAGGCCGTCGACATCACGGCGAGGGCCAGGATGCCCGGGGTGAGGAAGTCGACGGACTTGCCCTTGCCGGTGTCGACGATGTCCACCGAGCTGAACAGGACCAGGAGGAGGGTCGGGATGACCACCGTGAGGAGGAGCTGCTCGCCGTTCCGGAGGAGCATCTTCGTCTCGAGGACCGCCTGTGCCGCGATCATGCGGGGGAGCGGGGCCGCTCCCGGTGCGGGCGCGTAGGTCGCCGTGGTCATGAGCGCAGCTCCTTGCCGGTCAGCTCCAGGAAAACGTCCTCCAGGGTGTGCCGTTCGACCGAGATCTTCTCCGGCATCACCCCGTGCTGCGCGCACCAGGAGGTGACCGTGGCGAGCAGTTGCGGGTCCACCTTGCCGCCGACGCGGTAGGAGCCCGGGGTCAGTTCGGCGGCCGTGGAGTCGGCCGGAAGAGCCTTCAGCAGGGAGCCGACGTCGAGGCCAGGGCGCCCGGAGAAGCGGAGCGTGTTCTCGGCGCCGCCGCGGCACAGCTCCTCGGGGGAGCCCTGCGCGATGACCTTGCCGGCGTCGATGATCGCGACGTCGTCGGCGAGCTGCTCGGCCTCGTCCATGTGGTGGGTCGTGAGGACGACCGAGACGCCGTCCGTACGGAGGTCCCTGACGAGATCCCAGGTCGCGCGGCGGGCCTGCGGGTCGAGGCCGGCGGTCGGCTCGTCCAGGAAGACCAGCTCGGGGCGGCCCACGACGGCCATCGCGAGCGCGAGGCGCTGCTGCTGGCCGCCGGACAGCCGGCGGTAGGTCGTACGGCCGCAGCCGCCCAGGCCCAGGCGCTCGATGAGCGCGTCCACGTCCAGCGGGTGCGCGTGCAGCTTGGCGATGTGGCGGAGCATCTCGTCGGCCCGGGCGCCCGAGTAGACACCACCGGACTGGAGCATCACGCCGATTCTGGGGCGCAGTGCGGCGGATTCACGGACCGGGTCGAGGCCCAGGACGCGCACCGTGCCGGCGTCCGGCTTCCGGTACCCCTCGCAGGTCTCGACCGTGGTCGTCTTGCCCGCCCCGTTGGGGCCGAGCACCGCGGTGACTCCCGAACCGGCCACCAGGTCGAGGCCGTTCACCGCGGTCTTCGTGCCGTACCGCTTCACCAGGGCCTGGACCTGGAGCACGGGCTCACTTCGCATGGGCCCGAGTCTAGGTACGCGGCCCGCGCCGCAGGCGGGCGGGTGCCGGGATCTCCTCCTCACGGGAACGGTGCACCGCCAGCCACCGTTCGGCGTAGGCCACGGCGTCCGCCACCGGGAACAGACGGGCGTCGGCCGCGCCCACCGTGCCGCGGAGCACGGGATCGCCGGCGGGGCGGTCCCGTTCGAAGTCGTGGCCCAGTTCGTCGAAGCGGTCGGAGGAGATCGACACCTCGGTGACCGTCTCCCAGCCGTCCGGTCCGGGGCGGCCGACCCGGACCAGCGGCGAGGGTATGCGGTACTCGGCGAGGTGGAAGCTCGTGCAGGTGCCGTAGCCCGCGCCGAGCAGCAGCACGCGCGCGTGGAGGGCCTCCAGGCGGGCCAGCGGGCTGCGCTCGCCGAGCCGGCAGTCGGTCGCGTGCCCGGCGACGACCTCGGCCGCGCGGGCACCGACCGCCGCGAAGGACGTCTGCGGGTGCGCGGAGCGCTCGGCGCCGGGCCAGGTGCGCACGGTCTCCGGGACCACGCCGACGCCGCGCGAGGGCGTGACGAGGGGGTCGTAGGGCGGCATGGACGTGCGGATGGTGCCCCACCACTCCTGGGGGACCGGCGGGTTCGCCCAGTGGGCCGGGTCCGAGAGGTCGCCGGTCTGGGTGGGGACGACCAGGGTGCCGTCCGGGCCGAGGGCGTCGAGCACTCCCTGGACGAGCGACACGGCGCCTCCGCAGACCCATCCGAGGGAGCTGAGGGACGTGTGCGCGAGGAGGGTCTCGCCGGGGCGGACGCCGAGGGCGCGCAGCTGTGCGGCGACTGTGCCCCGGGTGACAAGTGGGCCGGTGGGAGGGGGTACGGGCATGGTGGAGGAGTCTCCCGTAAGGGGGTCGCGGGGGCCAGTGAATTGATCGATCAAAGATCGTTTTCGCAGGTCAGATTAGGTATGCCTAAGTGATGCAGTGCACCGTCCATCCGGTGGGCGCGGGTTGCCTGCCTCTGAGGAATTACGCAACAATGGCGTTGTGAAAAACGTTGGCGAGGCTCCGCAGGAGGAACTCGCGACCGGTGAGCGGTCCACCCGCAACCGCGTCGCGCGCTCCATCCTGGACCACGGCCCGTCGACCGTGGCCGACCTCGCCGGCCGGCTGGGGCTGACCCAGGCCGCCGTACGCCGTCATCTCGACGCACTCGTCGTCGACGACGTCGTGGAAGCACGTGAGCAGCGGGTCTACGGCGCGCGCACGCGCGGCCGCCCCGCCAAGGTGTTCGCCCTGACCGACTGCGGCCGGGACGCCTTCGACCAGTCCTACGACAAGCTCGCCGCGGACGCCCTGCGCTGGATCGCTGCGCACGGCGGCGGGGACGAGGCGATCGTCGCCTTCGCCCGCGACCGCATGGCCGCCCAGGCCATCGCCTACCGCAAGGCCGTCGAGGCCGTGGCCCCGGAGAACCGCGCGGAAGCGCTGGCCAAGGCCCTGAGCGCGGACGGGTACGCTGCTACGGCGCGTAGCGCACCGGTCGGTGAGCAGCTCTGCCAGCACCACTGCCCGGTCGCCCATGTCGCCGAGCAGTTCCCGCAACTGTGCGAGGCGGAGACAGAGCTCTTCTCCCAGCTGCTCGGCACCCATGTCCAGCGACTGGCCACCATCGCCCACGGCGACGGCGTGTGCACCACGTTTATCCCGAAGATTTCCAAGAACGCAGCTAACACATCTGTAAGTAACGCCGGGAGGAACCCCGCATGACGCTCCCCATCGAGGAGACCGCCCACCCCGAGCTCGAGGGTCTGGGCACCTACGAATACGGCTGGGCCGACTCCGACGTGGCCGGTGCCTCCGCGAAGCGCGGCATCAACGAGGACGTCGTCCGGGACATCTCCGGCAAGAAGAGCGAGCCGGAGTGGATGACCAAGCTCCGTCTCAAGGGCCTGCGCCTGTTCGAGAAGAAGCCCATGCCGAACTGGGGCTCCGACCTCTCCGGCATCGACTTCGACAACATCAAGTACTTCGTGCGCTCCACGGAGAAGCAGGCGGAGTCCTGGGAGGACCTGCCCGAGGACATCAAGAACACGTACGACAAGCTCGGCATCCCCGAGGCGGAGAAGCAGCGCCTCGTCGCCGGTGTCGCCGCGCAGTACGAGTCCGAGGTCGTCTACCACCAGATCCGCGAGGACCTGGAGGAGCAGGGCGTCATCTTCCTCGACACCGACACCGCGCTGAAGGAGCACCCGGAGCTCTTCAAGGAGTACTTCGGCACCGTCATCCCGGTCGGCGACAACAAGTTCGCGTCGCTCAACACGGCCGTGTGGTCCGGCGGTTCCTTCATCTACGTGCCGAAGGGCGTGCACGTCGAGATCCCGCTCCAGGCCTACTTCCGCATCAACACGGAGAACATGGGCCAGTTCGAGCGGACCCTGATCATCGTCGACGAGGGTGCCTACGTGCACTACGTCGAGGGTTGTACGGCGCCGATCTACAAGTCGGACTCGCTGCACTCCGCGGTCGTCGAGATCATCGTCAAGAAGAACGCCCGCTGCCGTTACACGACCATCCAGAACTGGTCGAACAACGTCTACAACCTGGTCACCAAGCGCGCCGTGGCGTACGAGGGCGCGACCATGGAGTGGATCGACGGCAACATCGGCTCCAAGGTGACGATGAAGTACCCGGCCGTCTACCTGATGGGCGAGCACGCCAAGGGCGAGACCCTCTCCATCGCCTTCGCGGGCGAGGGCCAGCACCAGGACGCCGGCTCCAAGATGGTCCACATGGCGCCGAACACGTCCTCCAACATCGTCTCCAAGTCGGTGGCGCGCGGCGGCGGCCGTACGTCCTACCGCGGTCTCGTCGAGATCGGCGAGGGCGCCCACGGCTCCAAGTCGAACGTGCTGTGCGACGCGCTGCTCGTCGACACCATCTCCCGCTCGGACACGTACCCGTACGTCGACGTCCGCGAGGACGACGTCTCCATGGGCCACGAGGCGACCGTCTCCAAGGTCTCCGAGGACCAGCTCTTCTACCTGATGAGCCGCGGTCTGACCGAGTTCGAGGCGATGGCGATGATCGTGCGCGGCTTCGTCGAGCCGATCGCCAAGGAGCTGCCGATGGAGTACGCCCTCGAACTCAACCGGCTGATCGAGCTGCAGATGGAAGGCTCGGTCGGTTAAGACCGGTTCCTCCGTACGTAGCCAGCGAATTCTGACGCAGGAAAGAGAGCAGACCGACAGCCATGGCTGAGGCTCAGAGCATTCCGGTGGGGTCAACCACCGCCGGCGCGGTGGCAGTTGCCGCCGAGTCGACCGTCGCCACGCGCATGAGCGCACCCCCCTCCTTCGACGTGGCGGACTTCCCGGTCCCCCACGGCCGCGAGGAGGAGTGGCGGTTCACCCCGCTGGAGCGCCTGCGCGGGCTGCACGACGGCACCGCGGTCGCCACCGGCGACGGCGTGAAGGTCGCCATCGGGAGCCCCGAAGGGGTCACCGTGGAGACCGTCGGCCGTGACGACGCGCGGCTCGGCAAGGCGGGCACCCCGGTGGACCGCGTGGCCGCGCAGGCCTACTCGTCCTTCGAGAAGGCCTCGGTCGTGACCGTCCCCAAGGAGACGGTCCTCACCGAGCCGATCCGCATCGTCGTGCACGGCGAGGGCGGCGTCGCCTACGGCCACCAGGTCATCGAGCTGGGAGCCTTCGCCGAGGCCGTCGTCGTCATCGACCACACCGGTGACGCGGTCCTCGCCGCCAACGTCGACTACATCGTCGGCGACGGCGCCAAGCTCACCGTCGTCTCCGTCCAGGACTGGGACGACAAGGCCGTGCACGTCGGCCAGCACAACGCCCTGATCGGCCGGGACGCCACGTTCAAGTCGTTCGTCGTCACCTTCGGCGGCGACGTCGTACGACTGCACCCGCGCGTGGCCTACGCCGGCCCCGGCGGCGACGCCGAGCTGTTCGGCCTGTACTTCACGGACGCGGGCCAGCACCAGGAGCACCGCCTCCTGGTCGACCACAACACCCCGCACTGCAAGTCCAACGTCATGTACAAGGGCGCGCTGCAGGGCGAGGGCGCCCACGCGGTCTGGATCGGCGACGTCCTCATCGAGGCCGCCGCCGAGGGCACCGACACGTACGAGATGAACCGCAACCTGGTGCTGACCGACGGCGCCCGGGTCGACTCCGTGCCGAACCTGGAGATCGAGACCGGCGAGATCGTCGGCGCCGGCCACGCCTCCGCGACCGGCCGCTTCGACGACGAGCAGCTCTTCTACCTGATGGCGCGCGGCATCCCCGCCGACGACGCCCGCCGTCTGGTCGTCCGCGGTTTCTTCGCCGAACTCGTCCAGCAGATCGGTGTCACCGACATCGAGGAGCGGCTGCTCGAGAAGATCGACGCGGAGCTGGAGGCGTCGGTCTGATGGCCTTCGTACGCGCCTGTGACCTCGGCGAGCTGGAGGACGACACCCCGAAGCGGGTGGAGCTCGACGGCACGCCGGTCTCGGTCGTGAAGACCGAGGGGGAGGTGTTCGCGATCAACGACATCTGCTCGCACGCGAACGTCTCGCTCTCCGAGGGCGAGGTGGAGGACTGCCAGATCGAGTGCTGGCTGCACGGCTCCGCGTTCGACCTGCGCACCGGCAAGCCGTCCGGCCTCCCCGCCACGCGCCCCGTACCCGTTTACCCCGTAAAGATCGAAGGGGGCAGCGTCCTCGTTGACGTACGCGCCTCCCTCACCCAGGAGTCCTGAGGAACCCATGGCAACGCTTGAAATCCACGACCTGCACGTCACCGTCGAGGCCGACAACGCCACGAAGGAGATCCTCAAGGGCGTCGACCTCACCGTGAAGCAGGGCGAGACCCACGCCATCATGGGCCCGAACGGCTCCGGCAAGTCGACGCTCGCCTACTCGCTCGCGGGTCACCCCAAGTACACGATCACCGGCGGCACCGTCACCCTCGACGGCGAGGACGTCCTCGAGATGTCCGTCGACGAGCGCGCCCGCGCCGGCCTCTTCCTCGCGATGCAGTACCCGGTCGAGGTCCCCGGTGTCTCCGTCTCCAACTTCCTCCGTACGTCCGCCACCGCCGTCCGCGGCGAGGCCCCCAAGCTGCGGACCTGGGTGAAGGAGGTCAAGGAGACCATGGAGCGCCTCTCCATGGACCCGGCCTTCGCCGAGCGCAACGTCAACGAGGGCTTCTCCGGCGGCGAGAAGAAGCGCCACGAGATCCTTCAGCTGGAGCTGCTCAAGCCGAAGATCGCGATCCTCGACGAGACCGACTCCGGCCTGGACGTCGACGCCCTGCGCGTCGTCTCCGAGGGCGTCAACCGTGTCCGCGAGACCGGCGAGGTCGGCACCCTGCTGATCACGCACTACACGCGCATCCTGCGCTACATCAAGCCCGACTTCGTGCACGTCTTCTCCGGCGGCAAGATCGTCGAGTCCGGTGGTGCCGAGCTCGCCGACAAGCTGGAGAACGAGGGCTACGAGGTCTACACGAAGGGTGGCTCCGTGACCGGAGGGAACCCAAAGGAGGAAGTAGCGTGACGCAGCTGCCGGGCCTCCTCACGAGTTCATCTCAACTACTCGACGAGGCGCTCCGCAAGGACTTCCCCATCCTGGACCGTACGGTCCACGACGGCAGGAAGCTCGTGTACCTGGACAACGCGGCGACCTCGCAGAAGCCGCGCCAGGTCCTGGACGCCCTGAACGAGTACTACGAGCGCTACAACGCCAACGTCCACCGCGGTGTGCATGTGCTCGCCGAAGAGGCCACGGCACTGTACGAGGGCGCGCGGGACAAGGTCGCGACGTTCATCAACGCGCCCTCCCGCGACGAGGTGATCTTCACCAAGAACGCCTCCGAGTCGCTCAACCTCGTGGCCAACATGCTGGGTTGGGCCGACGAGCCCTACCGCGTGGACCACGAGACCGAGATCGTCATCACGGAGATGGAGCACCACTCCAACATCGTGCCGTGGCAGCTGCTCTCGCAGCGCACGGGCGCGAAGCTGAAGTGGTTCGGCCTCACCGACGACGGCCGCCTCGACCTGTCGAACATCGACGAGATCATCACCGAGAAGACGAAGATCGTCTCCTTCGTGCTGGTGTCGAACATCCTCGGCACGGTCAACCCGGTCGAGAAGATAGTGCGCCGGGCACAGGAGGTCGGGGCCCTGGTCCTGATCGACGCCTCGCAGGCCGCGCCGCACATGCCGCTGGACGTGCAGGCGCTCCAGGCCGACTTCGTGGCCTTCACCGGCCACAAGATGTGTGGCCCGACGGGCATCGGCGTGCTGTGGGGCCGCCAGGAACTCCTGGAGGACCTGCCCCCGTTCCTCGGCGGCGGCGAGATGATCGAGACCGTGTCGATGCACTCGTCGACGTACGCTCCCGCACCGCACAAGTTCGAGGCGGGCACCCCGCCGATCGCCCAGGCCGTGGGCCTCGGCGCGGCGATCGACTACCTGTCCTCGATCGGCATGGACAAGATCCTCGCCCATGAGCACGCGCTCACGGAGTACGCGGTGAAGCGCCTGCTGGACGTCCCCGACCTGAAGATCATCGGCCCCACCACGGCCGAGGACCGGGGCGCGGCGATCTCCTTCACGCTGGGCGACATCCACCCGCACGACGTGGGCCAGGTGCTGGACGAGGAAGGCATCGCGGTCCGGGTCGGCCACCACTGCGCCCGCCCGGTCTGCCTGCGCTACGGAATTCCTGCGACCACGCGAGCGTCGTTCTATCTGTACTCCACGCCGGCCGAGATCGACGCACTGGTCGACGGCTTGGAGCACGTACGGAACTTCTTCGGCTGAGGGGCTGGCTGGAATCGTGAAGCTTGATTCGATGTACCAGGAAGTCATCCTGGACCACTACAAGCACCCGCACGGCCGGGGCTTGCGGGATGGCGACGCCGAGGTGCACCACGTCAACCCGACGTGCGGCGACGAGATCACGCTGCGCGTGAAGTACGACGGCGAGCAGATCACGGACATCTCCTACGAGGGCCAGGGCTGCTCGATCAGCCAGGCATCGGCCTCCGTACTGAACGACCTCCTCGTCGGCAAGGAACTCTCCGAGGCGCAGAAGATCCAGGAGACCTTCCTGGAGCTGATGCAGTCCAAGGGCAGGATCGAGCCCGACGACGCGATGGAGGAGGTGCTGGAGGACGCGATCGCGTTCGCCGGTGTCTCCAAGTACCCGGCACGGGTGAAGTGCGCCCTCCTCAGCTGGATGGCGTGGAAGGACGCGACGGCCCAGGCCCTGGGCGGAGCCGACGCCGACGCGGAAAGGAAGACGGCATGAGCGACACCGAGACCATGGAGATCAAGCCCGCCTCCGAGGAGGAGGTCCGCGAGGCCCTCCTCGACGTCGTCGACCCCGAACTGGGCATCGACGTCGTCAACCTCGGACTGATCTACGGCGTCCACATCGACGACGCCAACATCGCCACCATCGACATGACCCTGACCTCGGCGGCCTGCCCGCTGACGGACGTCATCGAGGACCAGGCCAAGTCCGCCACGGACGGCCTCGTCAACGAGCTCCGCATCAACTGGGTCTGGATGCCGCCGTGGGGCCCCGACAAGATCACGGACGACGGCCGCGACCAGCTGCGGGCACTGGGGTTCAACGTCTGAGCCCACCGACTCACGCTCACCGGGAACGGCCATACCTTTGGGTATGGCCGTTTCTCTGCATCACATCGTGGTCGACGCGTACGACCTTCCCGGGCTCGCCCGTTTCTGGTGCGGAGTGCTGGACTGGCGGGTGCTGTCCGAGAAACCGCGCGAAGTGGTCATCGGACCAGGGGAGTTCGCGGGGACCGGCATCTGCTTCATGCCGGTGAGCGAGCCGAAGACCGTGAAGAACCGGCTGCACTTCGACCTCGCGCCGGACGACCAGAACACCGAGGTCGAGCGGATCCTCGCGCTGGGCGCGCGGCGGGTCGACATCGGCCAGGGCGGAGCCGTGGGCTGGGTGGTGCTCGCCGACCCCGAGGGCAACGAGTTCTGCGTGCTGCGGCCCAAGGCCTCGCTGATCGCCTTCCGTGACGTGCCCGGCTAGTCGAGCCCGTCCACCAGCCGGAACGCCGAGTCCGACCGGTACTGCGCGCTGTTCTGGTAGCGGTCCAGCTTGAGTTGGAAGTTCTGGTGGCGGAGGTAGCGGCCGGGGTAGTTGACCGACTCCAGCATCACCGCGCCGGAGTAGGACGAGGTGCGGGGGCAGAAGGTGGCGTCCTGTGTGAAGAGGGGGGAGCCGTCGTCGCGTTCCGCGCGGAGGATGAAGTCGCGGTGGCGGAGGTAGGTGCCGGCGGCCGTGGTGAAGGAGTAACAGGAGCTGTTCGCAAGGCCCTTGACCAGGGTGAAGGTGGCGGTGTCGCGGGCCGCGGCGGAGGTGGCCGGGTTGAGCTTCACGAAGTCGCCGCTCACCTGCCAGTAGCGGTCCGGGTAGTTGACCGAGCGGACCGACGTCCGGGCGGTGGAGGACGAGCCGGAGGAGCCGGACGAGCCCGTTGAACTCCCGCGCGTGGACGTCGACTTGGGCGGCGCGGGCGTCTTCGCGGAAGGCGTCGCGCCGTGCTCCGAAGCGGCGGTCGACGCGCTGGGACCGGATGCCGTCGCCGACGCCGGTGCGTGCTCGTCCGGTGTCGGCGTGCCCTTCTTCGACGGCGAGGCGAACGAGAGCAGGCCGGGGCCGCCCGCGCCGTCCGGTGACGTCGGGTCCGCCCGCTTCGTACGTGACGCGTCGTCAGGATGCTTGTCCGTCACGACGATTGCCGTCACGCACACGACGATCGTGGTGAGGGCGAGCGCTCCGGCCAGCCAGAGCCGGCGGGTTCCGGGGGGCCGGGTGCTGTCGGGGTGCCAGCCGTTCTCCCAAGGGGCGTGGTGCGGGGAAGGGGGCCGGGACGTGCTGTCTGGCATGCGCTGTTCCTCCAGCGGCGCCCATGGCGACGGCCGTGACCGTGAAAGCCAGGTGCGTGACAGGTGTGCGAACGGTGAAACAGTAGTGGCTCGAGAGGAGCGCGAGCAGCCGTTTCAGTGAGCGGTTTCTACGAGTTTCCCGGGTGCGTGTGCGACGTAGCGGAACTCTGTGACGTAAGGGATTTCGCGTCAGCTCCTCAGTGCCTCCATAGCGTCTCCCTGGGTCCAACTGGCTTATGCGTGCCCTGTGTCAGCGCCGTTATGTACACTCGTACACATGGCCTTCCTGATGCTCCTCACGGCGATCGCCGCGGAGGTGGGCGGTACCACCGCCATGAAGTTCAGCCACGGTTTCAGCCGGCTGTGGCCCTCGGTTCTCACGGTCCTCGGCTACGTGCTCTCCTTCGCGCTGCTCGCGCAGACGCTGAAGACCATGTCGGTGGGCACGGCCTACGCGATCTGGGCGGGCCTCGGCACCGCCGCGATCGTGGCCATCGGAACGGTGTTCCTGGGCGAGGGGATGACCCTGGCGAAGGCCGCCGGGATCGCGCTGATCATCGTCGGGGTCGTGCTGCTCAACCTGGGCGGGGCGCACTGATGGCCCGGCGTTACGACCCCGAGCGGCGGCAGCGGATCATCGACGCGGCGATCCGGGTGGTCGGGGAGAAGGGCCTCGCCGGGCTCAGCCACCGTTCCGTCGCCGCCGAGGCCGATGTGCCGCTCGGCTCGACGACGTACCACTTCGCGACCCTCGACGAGCTGATGGTCGCGGCCCTGCGCCAGGCCAACGAAGGCTTCGCCAAGGTGATCGCCGCGCGCGGCGGTCTGGAGGACCAACGCACCCACCTGGCCGAGGAGTTGGCGGGCTGGATGGGGGAGTGGCTCGCGGGCGACCGCACGGGCGTGGAGCTGGAGTACGAGTTGTACCTCGCCGCCCTCCGCCGCCCCGCCCTGCGCCCCGTCGCCGACGAGTGGGCCCGCGACCTCGCCGAACGCCTCTCCCGACGCACGGACCCGGTCACCGCGCGGGCACTCGTCGCGCTGATGGACGGCATCTGCCTCCAGGTCCTGCTGACGGACACGGCGTACGACGAGGCGTATGCGCGGGAGGTGCTGGGGCGGGTGATTCCGGGGGCGGTGGGGGAGTGACGGGGGCGGGTGCCTCTGGCTCGCGTGTGGGTACGTTGGTGCCCGGTGCCCGGTGCCCGGTGCCCGGTGCCCGGTGCCCGGTGCCCGGTGCCCGTAACCCGGGTCCGCAGATCGGGGGTCGCTGGGTGCCGGGCACTGCGGTCGTCGCCGTCCGTCCGGGCCGTCCCGGCGGGTGTTGCGCGGTCCGCCGAGGCTGTCCCGCCTCGGGGCGCGTCGGTGTGCGTCGATGTTCGCCCGGGTCGTCTCGCCGGGTGTGCCGGGGTCCGTCCGAGCTGTCCCCTGTGGCGTGTCGGGGCCCGCCCGGTCGTCCCGTCGGGCGTGCAGGGTCCGGCTCAGCCGTCTGGTCGAGCATGTGCGGGTCTGCCTGGGCCGTCCGGCGGGCATGCCGCGGTTCGCCCGGCCCGTCCCACCGGGGTATACCGGAGCCCGCCCGGTTCGCCGGGGTGTACTGGAGCCCGCCCGGCCCATCCCGCCGGGTATGCCAGGGTCCCGCCGCCCCTTTCCGTGTCGTTCCCTGAGACGCCCCGTGGGCGAGTTGGTCCCGGCCGCCTTCGCCAGGTTAGGTTTCCCTCATGACCGACACGACCGCATCCCGCACCACCGGCGCCGTTGCCGCCGGGCTCGCCACCGTCGCCGCTGACGGGACCGTACTCGACACCTGGTTCCCCGCGCCCGAACTGTCCGCCGAACCCGGGCCCGCCGGTACGGAGCGGCTGTCCGCCGAGCGTGCCGTGGAGCTGCTCGGTGACGGTGCGGCGAAGGCGCTCGGCCCGGACGCCCGCCGGGGCGTCGAGGTGATCGCGGTCCGAACGGTCATCGCCTCCCTCGACGACAAGCCGCTCGACGCGCACGACGTCTACCTCCGCCTGCACCTCCTCTCGCACCGCCTGGTCAAGCCGCACGGCCAGAGCCTGGACGGCATGTTCGGCTTCCTCGCCAACGTCGCCTGGACCTCGCTCGGCCCGGTCGCCGTGGACGACGTCGAGAAGGTGCGGCTGAACGCGCGCGCCGAGGGCCTGCACCTCCAGGTGACCTCGGTCGACAAGTTCCCGCGCATGACGGACTACGTGGCCCCGAAGGGCGTCCGCATCGCCGACGCCGACCGGGTCCGGCTCGGCGCGCACCTCGCCGAGGGCACCACGGTCATGCACGAGGGCTTCGTCAACTTCAACGCGGGCACGCTCGGCACGTCGATGGTCGAGGGCCGGATCTCCGCCGGTGTCGTGGTCGGCGACGGTTCGGACATCGGCGGCGGCGCGTCCACGATGGGCACGCTGTCGGGTGGCGGCAACGTCCGCATCACCATCGGCGAGCGCTGCCTGGTCGGCGCCGAGGCGGGCGTCGGGATCGCGCTCGGCGACGAGTGCGTCGTCGAGGCCGGGCTCTACGTCACCGCCGGCACCCGCGTCACGATGCCCGACGGCCAGATCGTCAAGGCCCGTGAACTCTCCGGCGCCTCCAACATCCTCTTCCGCCGCAACTCGGTCACCGGCACGGTCGAGGCCCGCCCGAACAACGCGGTCTGGGGCGGCCTGAACGAGATCCTGCACAGCCACAACTAGCTTTTCGCGTACGTGAGTCGAGCGCCTTGCCGGTCACCGGGAGGGCGCTCGACCCGTGTAAGGGGTCAGGTCCCCGCGGTCGCTGCGAACTCCGCCAGCGCCGCGAAGTCCCCCTCGCGCAGCCCGAGTCGGGGATTCACGTGATGCAGCAGCGCCGGGCCGGGGTGGTGGGCGGTCACGAACACCCCGTCGGGCGCGCCCTGTTCGTCGTCCACCCAGGCGAAGGGGCGCCCCTCGGCGTACGCCACGATCGCCTCCGTCTTCCAGTGCACCCCGTCGGGCCGCTCGGCGAACAGCCGGTCACCGAAGTCGACGTACGGCAGCTCGGGCAGACCGATGACCGGGCCGATCGACTCGTTCGCGGTCTCCATCCACGTGGTCGCCCAGCACAGGTCGTACCCGAGCCCGAGAAGCGCGGGGCCGTGCGCGGGGTTCAGCCAGACCCGTAGGGGGCGGCTGCTCATGGGGTCACCGTAGGGGAGGGGGTGGGTGGGGTGGGCGGAAATTTCTTGTGGCGGCAGGCATAGCCAGGCGGCCCCGCACGCGTCAGTAGGAGCACAGGGGCGGGGCACGGGCACCGTCGAGGAAGAGAAGGTGACGATGAATGCCGAAGGGCTGGAGGGTTTCCGGGACTTCGTGGACAGCAGATCGTCGGCACTGCTGAAGACGGCGGTGCTGCTCTGCGGGGGAGACCAGCACGCCGGTGAGGACCTGCTCCAGAACGCCCTGGTCAAGGCGGCCGGACGGTGGCAGCGGATCGACGAGCCCGAGGCCTACGTACGGCGGATCCTGTACCGCCAGCAGGTCAGCCGCTGGCGCCTGAAGTGGCGCCGCCGCGAGGTCAGCGTCGCCGAACCGCCCGAGGCCGGCGCGGACGTCGACGCGGCCGCAGCAGCCGAACTGCGCCTGGTGATGCGCGAGGCACTGTCCCGGCTCACCGCCCGCCAGCGCACCGTCCTCGTGCTGCGCTACTTCGAGGACCTGCCCGAGGGCGACGTCGCCCGCCTCCTCGGCTGCTCGGTCGGCACCGTGCGCTCCACCACCCACCGCTCGCTGGCCCGACTGCGCGTCCTCGCACCGGAGTTGGCCGCGATCGGCCCGCACGGTGCCGCCGACGTGCCGTCCCGTGACTTCTCACCCGTGGAGGCACGTCCGTGAACATCGAGGAACTGGTGCGCGACTCCCTGCGCGAGCAGGCCTCCCGGCAGACGCCGCCGGCTACGGGGTTCGCCGACCGGGTGCTGGCCGTCCGCCGCCGTCGGACACGCCGGCTCGCGACCGTCGCCGCCGCCGCGGTCGCCGTGATCACGGTCGCGGTGGCCGTGCCCCTGCTGGAACCGGGCCGGACCGACGTGCGCCCCGCCGAGGTGATCGACGGGGTCGTGACGCACCCCGACCAATGGCCGCCCCGCGACCTGATCGCGGCCGGCGGGACGGCGCTCGCCGCGTACTACACGGCCGACACCGTGGCGCGGACGTCCGTCGAGGGGGTCTTCACCCGCACCTACTGGCTGCTCGACCCGCGCACGGACAAGTACCGGAAGAACACCAGGTGGTCCTACGTCGCCGTCGCGCCCGGCATGCACACCGCCGCCGTGCTGGAACAGAACCTGCCCGCCCACCGGATCGGCATCCTCGACCTCACCACGGGCAGGGTCGAGCGCTGGATCCCGGTCGAACGCGGTGTCGGCGCCGTCGAGTTCTCGCACGACGGCGGCAGGATCGTCGCGACGACCTACGACGACAATCCCGATGCCCGCACGCTGTCGGCGGTGAACGCGGACACCGGCGCGGCGGACTGGCTGGCACCGCGCGGCGAGTCCAGTCGTACGGGCTTCTACGCCCTCGACACGGCCACCGGCAAGGGCACTTGGAGCGGTGTCGCGAAGGACACCAGGGTCCAGAGCCGCCAGGACTTCCGCTTCACCCGCTCCGGCGAGCAGGTGTACGCGCAGGTACTCGGGGACCGGGACGGCAGCGAGCAGTTCTACGGCCTCGACGGCGACAAGATCGCCGCGCCCCCGGAGGAGAAGTACCTGCGGGCGGACGTCGACGCGCGGCTGTCCCCGAACCGGCGGCTCGCCGCCCTCGGTCTGACCAAGGAGGTCGGCGGATCCCCCGGGAAGTCGTACTCCTCGATCCGTGATCCCCGTACGGGCAAGGAGATCACCAAGGTCCGCGGCAGCCACCTGCTCGCCTGGGTCGACGACAGGCGGCTCATCGCCTGGGAGCGGACCACGAGTCTGGAGGAGACGTATCTGCCCCGGCTCGTGCTGGTCACGATCGGCAGCGACAAGGTCGTACCGCTCAGCGGCACGTACAAGGACATCTACACGAAGTACTGGGCACCGGTCTTCGCCGAACGGTGAGCGCTCGGGGCCGACTTGGGGCCGTTGCCGTCATCCGGCGACGAACCCCTCATAAGCCGCCACCAGCCCGTCGACCGCATCCCGGCCGGCGGCCCGCAGCGGCGCACGCACCGAACCACCCGGCAGCCCGAGCGAGTTGAGGAGCGCCTTGGCCGTCACGGTGCCGGGGAGCCCCGCCGCCATCATCAACTCGATGAGCGGCGTGGCGCGTTGTTGGAGGCGGGCGGACACGGGGGTGTCGCCCGCCTCGAACGCGTCGAGGATCGCCCGGAGTCGGGCTGGGACGACGTTCGCGACCGTGCTCACATAGCCCGCCGCGCCCACCGCGTACAGCGCGAGGATGTGCTCGTCGCAGCCCGCGTAGTACGCCAAGTCCGTGCGACCCAGCACCTTCTGGGTGCCGAGGAAGTCGTAGGAGCAGTCCTTGACCGCGACGATCCTGGGGTGCTCGGCGAGCCGGATCAAGGTCTCGGGCTCGATCCGGGTGCCGGTGCGGCCCGGGATGTCGTAGAGCACGAGGGGCAGTCCCGAGGCGTCGGCGACCTCGCGGAAGTGCGCCTCCAGGGCGTCCTGCGGCGGCCTGCTGTAGTACGGCGAGACCACCAACACCCCGTCCGCGCCCGCCTGTTCGGCCTGCCGGGCGAGTTCGACGGTGTGCCGGGTGTCGGACGTCCCCACCCCCGACACGAGCGGCACCCCGTCCCCGACGGCCTCCCGTACCGCCGTGACCAGCGCCGCCTTCTCCGCGTCCGACGTGGTCGGCGACTCCCCGGTCGTCCCGGACAGCACCAGCCCGTCACACCCCTCCGACACCAGCCGTACGGCGAGGAGTTGAGCCCCGGGAAGGTCGAGCGCCCCCGCCTCGGTGAAGGGGGTGACCATGGCGCACAGGGCGCGGCCGAAGGGGGGTGGGGCGGAGGGGGCCGGGTTCGTCATGGGAGTAGTCTCGGCAGTGCGACAGTGAAGCTCCACTTAATTCTTCTACGGGGTATAGATAAGACATGCTGCGGAATGACGGACGACGGTGGGTGGCGGCGTGACGGGGAGCGGCGACACAGGGGACGCTGGGGACAACGAAGACACCGGGGACTCCGCGCGACGGCGTGACGCGGAAGGAGCCCCCGCCCTCCCCGTCCGCCACCGCGACGACAACGTCCCGCTCGCCCACTTCACCCGCCGCATTCAGGTGGTCTGCCCCCGCTGCGGTGGCCGCGCGCTCGTGGTCCCGCGTCCTGGGCTGCCCGCGCCCCGGTACGCCTCGGAACTCCTGTTCCAGCCACGCCGGTTGACCTGCGCGGGGTGCGGAGCAGTCGCCGACTGGGAAGCCGCGATGCGGGACAACGCCCTGGTCGGCACGGAGCCGGGCGGCACCGAGGACCCCTTCTTCCGGCGCCCGCTCTGGCTCCAGACCCGCTGCGTGGGCCACACCCTCTGGGCCTACGACGAGGAACACGTCGACGCTCTCGCGGCCTACGTGGGCGCCCGGTTGCGCGAGCGCGGCGCACTGTCCCCGACGAGGGCGATGTTCCCGAGGCTGCCCGCCTGGATGAAGACCTCCGAGCACCGTGCCGAGATCCTGGCCGGCCTGAGGACACTGCGAGCCCTGGCCGAGCGCTCGACCCCCGCCGACCGCTCCGACGCCGCCCACGAACACGGCGACCGCCCTCGCCCGTACAGGAGCGTCTACTTCCGGGGCGGTCCGTACTAGAGCCGGGGCTCCCGAGAGCCGGCCGGCGGCATCCAGGTCGGCCGTGTGGGCCGGACGGCCTCGCGGCGTGGCGGGCCGCCGAGGCCGAAGATCCCCGGGCCCCCAACCTTGGGCCCCCAACCCCGGGCCCCCGACCTCTGGCCGCACGCCCTCTTTCCAAGGCCCTCTCCCCAACGCGCTCTCCCCAAGGCCCTATGTCCAATTGGCCCCTTCATGGGTCACCATGGCCAGGAAGGTCACAGACGTGGGAAGTTGATCCACCCCTGGTCACGGGAGGCGTCATGAAGCTCGGCAAGGCACTGGCCACCGGAGTCGCCGAGGAGCGGCCGCAGATCCACGACGGTGAACTCGAACTCCCGCAGGAGACGGGCGAGTTCGCGGAGGTCGCGGAGCTGACGGTGCCCGAAGAGGTCCCGGTCACCCGATGAGGCTGCGGCTCCCCGAGGAACGTCCGACGGAGCCGCCGACCGGATTCAAGATCGCCCACCCGGTGCTGTCCCAGGACGGCACCCGGGCCGGGTTCACCGGTGTGTCGCTGGGCGGCGCGCTGCCGTACGGAGTCGTGGCCGACGCGTCCTGCGTGTACGGCCGCCGCCACCGTTCGCCCGCGCGGCGCTGCGACTGCGGCTTCCACTGTGTGCACGAACGGGCCGCCGCGGAAGCCCTGTTGTGCATGGAGGAGCACCGTGCGGCGGTCCTCCTCGACGTCACCGTGCTCGGCGCCTACCTCCGTTTCGAACTCGGCTTCCGCTACGCCCGCCAGCGCGTCCGCACCGCCACCGTCGGCCCCTGTGTCTGCGGCGCGCGGGCCGTGGCGCTCGCCGACGCGGGCCGGGGCAGGCCCGGTTGGCGTGCCCTGGCCGCCGCGTGCCCGGGCTGCGTGCGCGGCCGTACGTCCGTCTCGCTCGCCGAGTTCGCCCGGCTGGCCGGGGACGGACTGCGGGTGGTGGCGGGCGGCGGCACGCACAGGGCGACCGTCGACCCCGGACTCCCCGAGGACCTCGGCGTGCCCGAACTCCTCGCCGAGGCAGCCCTGTTGCAGGCCCGGCTCGACTGGTTCCAGAGCCGGCTGGCCCGGCTGGAAGGGGGCGGGAAGCCGCAGTAGGAGGACGGCGGCGGGCGGCCTTGACCTCAAGTTTGGTCGAGGTTGAAGGCTGGTCGGTGACGCACACCCGTACCGACCACCGGAGGCCAACATGACCGGCACGTCCCGCACGACCCGTACGACCCGCCGCACCGACTCCCACCCCGACCTCGCCGACCCCCGCGTCGGCGCCCCCTTCTTCAGCACCTGGCGGGTCGGAACCCCGCTGCGGCAACGCCGGTCCGTCGAGGCGGTCGCGGCCGCCTGGGAGCGCCGCCCGTGGCCCGCCGACGACCTCCTCGGCTACCACGTCTACACCGGCCACGACGCCTCCACCCTGCTGCACTACTCGCAGTGGACGAGCGAGCAGGCCTACGAAGCCTTCGCCAGGACCCGCCGCCAGGAACGCGTCGACGAGATCGACACCGCCGTACCGGACATCGAACGCCTCGGCCTCACCCGCTACCGCCACTACCGCAGCGGCGGACCGGCGGACCGGGGCGGCCGTGTCCCGGGGTGCATCGTGATCGTCGACGTCGAGTTCGAAGGGCCGGACTCCGCGCGTCAACACGCCTGGGTGGACGCCGTGTTCGAGGCCCTGGCCAACGAACCCGCCCCGCACCCCGGCGGCATCTCCGCCCACTTCCACCTCTCCACCGACGGCACCCGCGTCCTCAACTACGCCGAGTGGGACAGCGCCCAGTCCCACCTCGACGCCCTCTCCGCCCCCGGCGACGGCATCGGCTCCGCCACCGCCCTGTGGGAACGCGTCCAGACCTGGCCCGGCCTGAGGAGCACCACCGTCAGCCGCTACGACCACGCCCTCGGCCTGGTCCCCGACTGACCCGCCGAACCCTCTCCACCGACAACCACACCCGCCTGGACAAAAAAAGTGTTCGGTGAGACGGTGGACGCATGCTGGACGTCACCGTGATCGAGGACCCCGAGGCCGCCGCCGTCTCGCTTGACCCCATAAGGGCCCGGCTGCTCGCCGAACTGGCGGCCGGACCCGCGTCGGCCACCATGCTGGCCGGCAGGGTCGGACTGCCCCGGCAGAAGGTGAACTACCACCTCAAGGCGCTGGAGCGGCACGGCCTGGTCGAGCTGGCCGACGAGCGGCGCAAGGGCAATGTCACCGAGCGGCTGATGCGGGCGACCGCCGCGTCGTACGTCATCTCGCCGCTCGCGCTCGCCGCCGTGCAGCCGGACCCGGACCGGTTCCGCGACCAGCTCTCCGCGCGCTGGCTGCTGGCGCTCGGCGCCCGCCTGGTGCGGGATGTCGGCTCGCTGATCACCGGCGCGGCCAAGGCGCACAAGCGGCTGGCCACCTACGCGCTCGACGGCGAGGTGCGCTTCGCGTCCGCCGCCGACCGCGCCGCGTTCATCCAGGAACTGACCGCCGGGGTGAGCGCCCTCATCCGCAAGTACGACGCGGGGGAGACCGACGAGGGCCGCGACCACCGGATCGTCATCGCCGTCCACCCCACGCTCAAGACACCGCCCACCCCGGAACTGGACCAGTAGACCCAGTAGTACTCAGGAGCTAGCCATGTCCAAGGAATTCGAGATCGTCTACGAGTTTGAGGTCGACGCCACGCCGGACGAGGTGTGGGACGCCGTCACCTCCGGCACCGGCGGCTGGCTGTGGCCGATGGAGTTCGACGGGGAGAAGCGCGTCGGGCCCTTCGGGTCGACCCTCACCAACTTCGAACCGCCGCACCGGCTGACCGCCCGTACCGAGGACGTCGGGTTCCCCACCCAGAGCCTCAACCAGATCGACGAGACCATCGAGCCCCGCGACGGCGGCAGGCGCGCCTGGGTGCGGTACGTCCACAGCGGGATCTTCACCGACGACTGGGACAACCAGTTCGACGGCGCGAGCAAGCACAACGCGTTCTACATGCACACCCTGCGCGAGTACGTCACACACTTCGCGGGCCGGCCGGTCGCCTTCGCCACGCTGAACGCGCCGGATGCCTCAACCGCCCCCGAATCGCTGGAGGTTGCGGCCCGGGCGCTCGGCCTCGCGGACGACGTCTCCAAGGGAGCGCGGGTGCAGGCGCGCGGTCCCGAGGGCCAACTCCTGGACGCCGTGGTCGACTTCCGTGACCCGTACTTCATCGGACTGCGCACCGACAGCGCGCTGATCCGGTTCTTCGGGCGCAACCACTGGGGTGCCCCGGTCGGCGTCAGCGTCCACGACTTCGCCGCGGACGCCGACGCCAAGACGAACGAACTCGCCTGGCAGAGCTGGCTGGACGGGGTCTTCGCCTGACCTGGTGCGAGCCGGCGCGACCCCGTCCACCCACCCCCGTGGGCCCGTAGGTGCTACGGCTGGAAGCGCAGCACCTGCGGGTCGTGGTCGCTGATCTGGTCGTTGAACTCCGAGTTGATGTGGACGCTGTCGTACTCGAAGCAGTCCTTGCGGATCGACGGGCTGATCAGGATCTGGTCCAGGACCTGCTCGTTGCCCTGGTAGTCGTACGTGTAACGCTCGTTCTTCGGCAGGGACTTGATCGCCGAGTACAGCTCGCCCCTGCCTTCGAGGATCTTCGCGGTGTCGGAGAACTCGAAGTCGTTCATGTCGCCGAGCGTGATGACGTTCGCGTCCTTCTGGGCCGCGAGGATCTGCTTGACGAAGGCGTTGACCGCGGTCGCCTGCGCGTGCCGCTGGGTCTCCGAGCTGCGGGTGACCGGCTGGTACTGCGCGGTCAGGCCCTGGTCGCCGCCCTTGGAGATCAGGTGGTTGGCGATCACGAACACCGTCTTGCCCTTGAAGACGAACTCGCCCGCGAGCGGCTTGCGGCTCGCGCTCCAGGCCGCGTTGGCCGGGTCGACACGGCCGGGGGAGGCCGTCAGCTGCGCCTTGCCGTGCACCTTGGCGACCCCGACGGCGGTCGTCGAGTCGCCGCTGGCGCGGTCGGTGAAGGAGACCCGCTGCGGGTTGAACAGGAACACCTGGCGGATGTTGCCGCCGGGCTCGCCGCCGTCCTGGTCGTTGACGGGGTTGATCGAGCGCCAGTCGTACTTCGGGCCGCCCGCCGCGACGATCGCGTCGATCAGCTTGTTCACCGTGACGCTCGCGTCGACCGTGCCGTCGTCCGTCGCGCCGTTGTTGTCCTGGATCTCCTCCAGGGACACGATGTCGGGGGACTGTAGGTTGTTCACGATCGCCGAGGCGTGCGCGGCGAAGGTGCCGTCCGACGGGTCGAGGTTCTCGACGTTGTAGGTCGCCACCGCGAGCTGGCCGCGCGACTGCTTCTTCGTCGTCTCGCGCTTCAGACCGGCGCTCTTCACGGTGCCGATCTCGTTCGCGACCAGGGTGTAGCCGCCGTACGAGTTGTAGTCCATCGGGCCGGCCGTGGTGCCGGAGAGCCTGTCGCCGACGTTGACGACGGGGAAGTCCGCCGTCGCGCCCAGGGACTGGATCTGGAGGCGCCCGGTGTTCTGCGAGTCGTAGGAGCCGTAGACCGTGCCGCCGCGCTTGGTGGCGTTCTCGTGCGGCTTCACCGTGACCCACAGCTCCGCGTACGGGTCGGTCGCGGTGACCACGCGGGCGTCGGAGACCTGGACGTTCATGCCCTCGAGGGACTCGTAGTAGTCCAGGGCGTACTTCTTCGGCTGCAGCGTCAGCCCGTTGATCGAACCGCTCGCGGCGGTGTCACCGGCCGGCGTGTACCTGCTGGGCACGGACTTGTCGCTGATCACCACGGCGGCCGGTACGGCGTTGCCCTTGGAGACGACGGTGACCGTCGGCTTGGTGATCTCGGTCAGCGACTGGTTGCCCGTGGCGGCGCCGCCCGGGACGTACTCGGAGACCGTGCCGGAGACGGTGACCGCGTCGCCGACCGCGACGGTCGGGGTCGAGCTGGTGAAGACGAACACGCCCTCGCTGGTGGCCGGGTTGTCGTCCGGGGTCGCGTCCTGGAACCAGAACCCCTTGGACGAGCCGTAGGTGCGGATGCCGGTGACGACGCCCGGGACGTCCGCGACCTTCTGGCCGGCGTACGGGGACACCCGGGTCGTGCCCTGGATGTCATGGATGCGGACGCCGTCGGCGTGCGCGGGCGAGGTGAGAACGATCGTGGACGCCACGGAACAGGCGGCGGCGACGGTGAGCGCGGCGAGGCGCGCGGAGGACTTGCTCGGCAACGGGATCCCTCCGGGGACATGCATGAGTGCCGGGACGAGGGTGATGGGAACACGTACTGCGGCGGTGGGAGCCGCGACCGGTGGGGCGGCAGCGACGCGCGTAGAAATTACCTGGATCAGGTGTCCATGACATTTCTACGCGCGTCAATCTCATTGCGGGGCAGGCCAGTTGTCAAGGTTTCAGCCATGGACACCATGTGGCCAGCACATGAACCGGGCGGCATGGGTCGAAATCCGTCTAGGCTGAGCGGCTGAGTCGTGTGTCGTGTACGGCCGTCGTACGGCCCTCGAGGCGCCCTAGGAGATCCCGCCGATGTCAGACAGCTCCCCCTTGCCGCCGGTGCGGCTGCACTCCGAAGCGGAGCTGGCGCGCGACGCGCTGTCCACCCCCCTGCTCTCCCGCGCCGCACAACTGGCCCGCTGGGCGGGCCCCGACACCCGGATCGACGCCGGTGGCAGCCTTGTCGACGAGCAGCTGCCCGCCGCGGCCGAGCTCCTCGGGCTGACCGGCGACGACGCCGCGGCCGACGCCAGCGAGGCCTGGCGGGTCGCCGTCGACACCGGGCTCGTCGTGGTCGTCGACGAGGAGGAGGGCACCGTCACGGCCGGCGAGGAGCTGGCCCAGCTCACCTCCGGCTCGCCGAACGACGTCCTCGCGGTCTGGCTCGGCGCCCTCGACACCCTCCTCGCGGACGCGAGCGTGCCCGATCTGGACGGTCTTGTCGACGCCATGGACGAGGGCGGCGAGGTCGATTTCTCGTCACTCGACTGGGACCCCGAGGCGGAGGCCGAGTTCCTCGACGGCGTCCTCGGCAACCTCTACCTCCTCACCGTCAACGAGGACGGCCCCGGCGACGGACCCGTCCCGCTGCCCGCGCTCGCCGCCTCGATGATCGTCCCCAGCGACATGGGCGAACCCACCAACGACGTCCTGGAACAGGTCTCCGACGCGATGATGCGCCTGGACGACCAGTTCCGCCTGCTTGCACCCGTCGGCATCGTCGAGTACCAGCCCGTCGACGAAGCCCTCATGGCCGACGTCGACGAACCCGGCGAGGGCCCCGCGGCCGCCGTCGACGAGACCGACGTCACCCGCTACGGCATGGTCCGCCTCACCCCCCTCGGCCTCTACGGCCTCCGCGCCCGCCTCCTCGAAGCGGGCTTCGCCGCCCCCGCCGTAGGAGACCTCGCGGACAAGGGCGCGGACGCGCTGCTCGACGGGACCTCGCGGTTCCCGCAGCGGGCCGCGCAGGCCGAGATCGAACAGTGGCTGGCCGGTCGTGAACCCCTCGCCGCGGCACAGGAGTTGCTCGCCGCGGCCCGTGGCGGCGACCCCGGCGCGCCCCTGCGGCGGCTGCTCTGCCAGCAGGCGCTCTCCCTCGTCGGCGCGGAGGCCGAGCCCGCCCTGCGCGCGGTGCTCGACGACCCCGAGCTGGGCGGCCTCGCCCGGGTCTGGCTGAGCGAGCACGGCGCGAGCGACGTCCCCGCGCCCTCCGAGGACCTGGTGTTCTGGCTGACCGTCGACACGGTCGCCGCCCAGCTCGCCGCCGAGGGCAACTCCGAGGAGCTCCAGGCCCTGGTCGAGGGCCTCGCCCAGCAGCACAACGGCTTCTTCGCCGCGGCCTGGCGGGTCGACCACCCGGCGACCGCGGACGTCCTGGAGGCGATGGGCCGCCTGCACCCCGACAAGCGGATCGCGAAGGAAGCACGGAAGGCGGCCTTCAAGGCACGCTCCCAGCAAGGGAGTTGAGCCGACGCGGCCCCGGCCGCTTTTGAATCCCTTGGGTGAGCGCATACGGCTTCGTGGCCGGGCGCAGACGGATTCATGGAAGAGAGCCCGGAGAAGTCGGCCGGTGTTCAACTCGTGTTCAGACATGGGCGGGAGCGTGGCGCCGACCGAGGTCCGCCACCCTCCACGGCACACCCACCGTCACAGGAGACACCATGTCGCTCACCCGCAGGGATTTCACCGCCAAGTCCGCGATGACAGGTGCCGGGGTCGCGCTGGCGGGCAGCGTCGGCGCCCTCGCCACCGCGCCCAACGCCCTCGCGTCCACCGACACCGAGGAAGCCGCCGCCCGCCAGGGACATGACCACGACCACGGACACGGCCACGTCGGTGTCGGCTACGGCCCGCTGATCGCCGACCCGGACGGCCTCCTCGCCCTCCCCGCCGGCTTCAAATACCGCGTCATCACCCACAGCGGCAAGACCAAGCTGGAATCAGGC
Source organism: Streptomyces sp. NBC_00252 (assembly GCF_036187565.1). Lineage (NCBI taxonomy): Bacteria > Bacillati > Actinomycetota > Actinomycetes > Kitasatosporales > Streptomycetaceae > Streptomyces > Streptomyces sp. NBC_00252. The sequence continues at coordinate 7,596,979 of NZ_CP108087.1, forward strand.
GAGTTCACCCCCTCCAACCACGACGGCACGTCCACCTTCGACGGCCCGCGCGGCACCACCCTCCTCGTCAACAACCACGAGCTGGCCGGCCCCCGCGCCCAGTGGCCCCACCCCGTCCCGCTCACCGAGGGCCTCGTCTACGACCCCGCCGCGGCCGGCGGCTGCACGGTCGTCGAGGTCCGCCGCGACCACGTCGCCGAGTGGGTCGGCATCGCCGGCACCGCCACCAACTGCGCGGGCGGCAACACCCCTTGGGACACCTGGCTCACCTGCGAGGAGACCGAGGACAAGGCCGGCACCAACGGCTTCACCAAGGACCACGGCTACGTCTTCGAGGTCGACCCGGTCGACCGCCGCGCCAACCGCAACCCCAAGCCCATCAAGGCACTTGGCCGCTACGCCCACGAAGCGGTCGTCGTCGACCCCAAGCGCGGCCACCTCTACCTCACCGAGGACGCGTCCGGCCCGAACGGCCTCCTCTACCGCTGGACCCCGCCGGAGCACTTCCACCACGGCCGCGGCAAGCTCCGCACCCTCGCCGACGACGCGGGCGTCCTCCAGGCCTTCAAGTGCTTCGACTCCGGCGGCAAGTTCATCGACGACCTCTCCCGTGCCACGAAGATCGGCACGGTCTACGGAGTCGACTGGGTCGACGTCCCCGACCGGGACGCGAAGACGGTGTCCGTCCGCAAGCAGTTCGCCGCCGGCCAGGTCACCCGCGCCCGCAAGCTGGAGGGCATGTGGTGGGGTGACGGCGGCACGTACATCGTCTCCTCGTACGCCCGCACGGAGAGCCCCGTCCAGCACGACGGCGCCGTCTGGTTCTACGACCCCAAGCGCCGCACCCTCACCCTCAAGGTCCTCATCGGCGTCAACCCGGACCCCTCCGTGGACGGCGCGTTCGACGGCCCCGACAACATCACCGTCTCTCCCTACGGCGGCCTCGTCATCGCCGAGGACGGCGAGGGCGTCCAGCACCTGTTCGGCGCGACCGACTCCGGCCGCACCTACCCCATCGCCCGCAACGAGCTGAACATCGGCACCGAAGACAACCCGGAATACAGCGAGTTCACCGGCGTGACCTTCTCCCCCGACGGCAAGACCCTCTACGCGAACATCCAGACCCCGGGGATCATGCTGGCGATCACGGGGCCGTGGAAGCGGCAGAAGCGCGGCTGAACTCCCGTACGGAATTAATTGATTGGCCCCTCCGGAGCTGTGCCTCCTACTCTGAGATCACAACAGCACGCACCTCCCGGTGCGCAGGCGGCGGTTACTTCGTTGCAACCGAAAAAGACACCGCAGCCGTTCTTGATCTCGGGAGGCGCAGCTCATGGTGGGTGCCCGGTGCGCAGGCAACGGTTACTTCATTGGATCGGACGGTTGCGGGTTCGAGTCCCGTCATCGACTTCGGGTCGGTGTAGCTCAATTGGGTAGGGCATCTGAAAAGTCCGTCGCCGCTCTCTGAACTCGGGCACCCACCTTTCGCCGCGCCTCCCTCCGAAAATCCCGCCTTCCGAGGAACAAGGGACAATGAATTCGGGGGAATTCACCATGGCGCGCTTCAACACCAAGGCGGCGAAGGCCCAGCCCACGTCGCGGGTCACCTCCACCGGCCGAGTGCTCCGTACGTACGAGGGCGGCCGGGGCCGCGAGCGCGACGCGCGCTCCGAGCTCTTCCTGCTCGCGGTCACCAATTTCGTGTCCCAGCAGACCTTTTACGAGTCCGGCGCCGACCGCGACGACCGCTTCGCGACCCTCGTGCGCGAGCTCGCCGTCACCGACCCGGCCTGGACGGCGGGCCTCCTCGGCTGGCTGCGCGGCGAGGGCAACCTCCGTACGGCCGCCGTCGTGGGCGCCGCCGAGTACGTGAAGGCCCGCCTCGACGCCGGCGCCACCGACGGCCCCTCGAACCGGCAGGTCGTCGACTCTGTGCTGCGCCGCCCGGACGAGCCCGGCGAGCTGCTCGCGTACTGGACCGCGTGCTACGGCCGGAACATCCCGAAGCCCGTCAAGCGCGGTGTCGCCGACGCCGTACGCCGTCTCTACGGCGGCAAGTCGCTGCTGAAGTACGACACCGCGTCCAAGGGCTACCGCTTCGGCGACATCCTCAACCTCGTCCACGCGGCACCCGACCCGGACAAGGCGTGGCAGGGCGAGCTGTTCCAGTACGCGCTGGACCGGCGGCACCACCCGGACACCGCCGTGCCGCCCGCTTCGAACGAAGTCCTCACCGCGCACCGCGAGTTGATGGCGCTGCCGGTCGAGGGGCGGCGCGCGGTCGTCATGGCGGCCGACGGCGCGGAGCGGCTCGCGGCGGCCGGGATGACGTGGGAGGCGCTGGCCGGCTGGCTGCAGGGCCCGATGGACAAGGCGGCCTGGGAGGCCGTCATCCCGTCCATGGGCTCGATGGCGCTGGTCAGGAATCTCCGCAACTTCGACGAGGCCGGGGTCTCGGACGAGGTCGCGGCCCGGGTGGCGGCGAAGATCAGCGACCCGGCGGAGGTCGCGCGCTCGCGGCAGTTCCCCTTCCGGTACCTCGCCGCGTTCCAGCACGCGCCCTCGCTGCGCTGGTCGTACCCGCTGGAGCAGGCGCTCGGCCACTCGCTGGCCAACGTGCCCGCGCTGCCGGGCCGCACGCTGGTGCTCGTGGACCGCTCGGGCTCGATGTTCTTCTCCCGGCTGTCCGACCGCTCGGAGCTGAACCGCGCCGACGCGGCGGCGATCTTCGGCACGGCGCTCGCGCTGCGGGCGGCGGACGCGGACCTCGTCGAGTTCGGCACGACCAGCAGGCGCCTGGACCTCGGCGCGGGCGAGTCGGTGCTCAAGGTCCTGGGCCGCTTCGGCGACCTGGGCGGCACCGACACGACCTCGGCGGTCCGCGCGCACTACCGGGGCCAGGACCGGGTGCTGATCGTCACCGACGAGCAGTACACGCACCACCCGCACGGCGACCCGACCGAGCAGGTCCCGGCCCATGTGCCGGTCTACACCTGGAACCTCGCCGGGTACCGGGCAGGCCACGGCCCGTCCGGCCGGGGCAACCGGCACACCTTCGGCGGCCTCTCGGACGCGGCCTTCCGGATGGTCCCGCTCCTCGAGTCGGCCCGGGACGCGGACTGGCCCTGGGCCGCCTGACCCACCAGGAGGCATTGACATCTAACATTTCAGTTCTAGCATTACGGCCATGGAAGCCCTACGGCCCGTCCGCCGCACCCTGCTCAGGGACCGTGCCTACGAAGCGATCCGTGACGCCATCGTCGCCGGGGAGATCGAACCCGGCGCGGTGGTGCGCGACGCCGAGCTGGCCGAGCGGCTCGGGCTGTCCCGGGCGCCCGTGCGGGAGGCGTTCTCACGGCTCGTGGACGACGGGCTCCTGGAGAGCAAGCCGCAGAGCTACACCCGGGTGACCCCGGTCGTGGCCGCCGACGTACGGGACGCGGCGGCCGTCGTCGGTGCCCTGCACGAGTTGGTGACACGGATCGCCGTACCGCTCCTGCAGGGCACGGACGTTGATGTGATGCGCGCGGCCAACGACCGCTTTGCCGCCGCCGTGCGCGCCGGTGACGTGGACGCCGCGCTGCGCGCCGACGACGAACTGCACGACGTCCTGGTCCACGTCAGCGGCAACCGCGCCGCGGCCGCCACAGTCGCCCGCTACACCCCTCTCATCCGCCGGCTGGAGCGACGACGCTTCGGCGAGGGCGGCAACTGCCGTTCGGCAGGCCTGCACGAGCGCCTCATCGAGGCATGCGCCGAGGGCGATGTGGACGCCGCGGTCCGCGTGACGGCGGAGATCTGGCGGGGCCTCGAAGGCCTCGCCGACGCCGACTGACCCGTGCCCTGACCGACCCGCGCCCCGACCGACCAGCGACCCGGGAGAGTCCCCATGTCCCTTTCCTCGTACGACCGTTACCCCCTCCTCTTCGGTCCCTCGCCCGTCCACCCGCTGGAGCGACTCACCGCCCACCTCGGCGGCGCCGCCCTGTGGGCCAAGCGCGAGGACTGCAACTCCGGTGTGGCGTACGGCGGCAACAAGACCCGCAAGCTGGAGTACCTCGTCGCCGACGCCCTCGCGAAGGGCTGCGACACCCTTGTCTCGATCGGCGGCGTGCAGTCCAACCACACCCGCCAGGTCGCCGCCTGTGCCGCCCGCGCCGGACTCAAGTGCGTGCTGATCCAGGAGAGTTGGGTGGAGTGGCCCGACTCCGTCTACGACAAGGTCGGCAACATCCTGATCAGCCGCCTCGCCGGAGCGGACGTACGCCTGGTGAAGGCCGGGTTCGGCATCGGCTTCAAGGAGAGCTGGGAGCTGGCGTTGCGCGAGGTCGAGGAGGGCGGCGGCAAGCCGTACGCGATCCCGGCCGGCGCCTCCGACCACCCGCTCGGCGGCCTCGGCTTCGCCAACTGGGCGCACGAAGTCGCCGAGCAGGAGCGGGAGTTGGGCGTCTTCTTCGACACGGTGGTGGTGTGCTCGGTGACCGGCTCCACCCAGGCCGGCATGGTCGCCGGGTTCAGGGCGATCGAGGAGGCGGGCGGCCGTGAGCGCCGGGTGCTCGGCATCGACGCCTCGGCGAAGCCCGCCGAGACCCGCGAGCAGGTGGCCCGCATCGCCCACGCCACCGGCCAACTCATCGGGGTGAAGCGGGAGTTGACCGTGGACGACGTCGAACTCGACGACCGCTACCACGCCGGTATCTACGGCATCCCGGACGACACCACCCTGGAGGCGATGCGCCTCGCCGCCCGCACCGAGGGGATGGTCACCGACCCCGTGTACGAGGGCAAGTCGATGGCCGGGATGATCGACCTCGTCGCGCGCGGCGAGATCTCCGCCGACTCCACCGTCCTGTACGCCCACCTCGGTGGCCAGCCCGCGCTGAACGCGTACAGCGCGCTGTTCTAGACCGTCCCTCCGGTCTTCTCGGCCTTCCTCCCGGTGATCACGAACGCCGCCACCAGCAGCGCCGCCAGGGCGATCAGCGCACCGACGCCGAACGCCCGGGCGGAGCCGTGGACGAGGATCTCGGACGGCGATCCGGTGGCGTGCCGGGTCGCCGTGCCGAAGACGGTGACCAGCACGGACAGGCCGAGGGTGCCGCCGAGCCACTGGAGGGTCTGGAGCAGTCCCGAGGCGGCGCCCGCCTCCCGGGGCGCGATGCCCGCGAGGATCGTCGCGTTCAGGGGCATGAAACTCATGCCGACGCCTATGCCCATGAGGAGCAGCGGGCCGAGCAGGCCGGTCAAGTAGCCGTCAGTGGAACGGAGTTGCCACAGCCAGCCCGCCGACACGACGATCAGGGTCATGCCGGTCAGCAGGACCGGCTTGGTGCCGTGGCGGGCCAGCAGCCGCGGGACGAGGCGGACCACCGTGAACATCGCCAGGGTCATCGGCAGGAACGCGAGGCCCGCGCGCAACGGGCTGTAGTCCAGGACCCGTTGGCTGATCAGGGTGAGGAAGTAGAAGGCGCCGAACATGCCCGCGGGCAGCAGCAGGACGCCCGCGTAGCCGCCCGCGCGGTTGCGGTCCGCGAACAGCCGCAGCGGCATGATGGGTTGGGCTGCACGGGACTCGGCGAGGGCGAAGCCCGCCAGCAGTGCCGCCGCGAAACTGAAGCCCAACTGCGCCTGCAGATCGCCCCATCCGTCCGAGGAGACCCGGATGAACGCGTACACCAGCGAGGTCATCCCGGCGGTGCCGGTCAGCGCGCCCGCCGCGTCGAACCGGCCCGCGTGGCGCGGGGTCTCGGTGACGAAGCGGGGCAGGGCCAGGGCGACGGCGGCGCCGATCGGCACGTTGATCAGCAGGGCCCAGCGCCAGGATGCCCACGAGGTGAGCATGCCGCCGATGACCAGGCCGATCGAGGCGCCGATGCCGGCCATGGAGGAGTAGATGCCGAGCGCGTGGTGACGGCGCGGGCCCTCCGGGAAGTTGGTGGTGATCAGGGCGAGCGTGTTGGGCGCGATGAGGGCGGCGCCCAGTCCCTGCAGCGCGCGGGCCGCGAGGAGCCAGACGCTGTCGGTGGCGAGCCCGCCGAGCAGGGAGGACAGGGCGAAGAGCAGGACGCCGATCGTGAGTGTGCGGCGGCGGCCTGCGATGTCGCCGACCCGGCCGCCGAGCAGGAGCAGCCCGCCGAAGGCGAGGGTGTAGGCGTTGAGGACCCAGGACAGGCCGGTGGGGCTGAAGTCGAGGTCCTTCTGGATGTCCGGCAGTGCGACGTTGACGACGGTGGAGTCGACGCCGACCATCAGATAGGCGGTGACGACGGCGAAGAGGACGGCGCCGAGCCTGGCGGGTCGGGGTGGTGTGGAGAGATCATCGACAGTGGTGGACGGTGCGGACGGGGTGGACATGGAGTTCTCCCGGTCTGGCGTCCCCGTGCAGGTGACGTGCGGGCAGCACGGACTGCCCGTCGACGAATACGACGGTAAGCGGGGACTGTCTCCGTTTAGCACTCGGTAAGATACGGAGACAGTCCCCGGTTCGCAAGGAGTATCTGGATGGCGCAGGTCAGACCCATGCGCGCGGACGCCCGGCGCAACTACGACCGACTGCTGAAGGTGGCGGCCGAGTCCTTCGCCGAGCACGGGGAGAACGCGTCCCTCGACGACATCGCCAAGCGCGCGGGCGTCGGCTCGGGCACGCTGTACCGGCACTTCCCGACCCGGCAGGCCCTGCTGGAGGCGGCCTACGTCGACCGGATCGAGGCGCTCGGCACCCGCGCGGACGAGCTCGCGAAGGAACTCCCGCCGGGCGAGGCCCTGGTGGAGTGGCTGTACGAGGTCTGCGTCGGCACCATCCAGGTGCGCGGGATGAAGACCCTGCTCGGCTCGGCCGTCACGGACGGCAGCCAGGCCGCGCTCACCGCCTGCGGCACGTCCATGAAGGGGGCGGCGCAGCGGCTGGTCGAGGCGGCGCAGCGGGAGGGCACCCTGCGTCAGGACGTCGAGCCGATCGAGGTCCTGCGGCTGGCCCACGGAGTGTCGACGGCCTCCGAACTGGCCGACGGCCAGGGGAAGTTCATCCGCCGCTATCTGTCCCTGCTGACGGACGGGCTACGGCCCGCGGGGCAGGGGGAGTGAACCGCCGGGCGCCCCTCGGCCAGGGGCGCCCGCAGCGGTCGTAGGACTGCTCAGAGTGCCTGGGCGGACGGCTTGACCATGCCGCGCACCGTGCGGGACTTCACGAAGTTGCCCATCGCGGTCATGTCCCACTCGCCGGAGAACTGCTTGACCAGCTTGGCCATCATGACGCCGGTCTGGGCCTCGGCGTTGGTGAGGTCGAAGCGGACCAGCTCCTCGCCGGTCGCGGCGTCCAGGAGGCGGCAGTAGGCCTTGGCGACCTCGGTGAACTTCTGGCCGGAGAAGGAGTTGACCGTGAAGACCAGGCCGGTGACCTCCTGAGGGATGCGGCCGAGGTCGACCACGATCACCTCGTCGTCACCGCCGCCCTCGCCCGTCAGATTGTCCCCGGAGTGCTTGATCGCGCCGTTCAGGATCGAGAGCTTGCCGAAGTAGCAGCTGTCGACGTGGTTGCGCTGCGGGCCGTAGGCGATGACCGAGGCGTCCAGGTCGATGTCCTTGCCGCGGTACGCGGGCTCCCAGCCGAGGCCCATCTTGACCTGGGAGAGGAGCGGACGGCCGCCCTTGACCAGGGACACCGTCTGGTTCTTCTGGAGGCTGACGCGGCCCTTGTCGAGGTTGATCTTTCCGGCGCCGAGCGGGGGCGCGGCGGGCGGCGGCGGGGGAGTCACGGGGGCCGGGGGTGCCACCGGGGTCTGCACCGTCGGGGTCGGCGGGGCGACCGGTGCGGGTGCCGGAGCCGCCGCGGGTTCCTCGACCGAGACGCCGAAGTCCGTGGCGATGCCCGCCAGGCCGTTCGCATACCCCTGGCCGACCGCTCGGGCCTTCCAGACGCCGTTGCGCAGGTAGATCTCGACGACCACGAGCGCCGTCTCGGCGCCGAGCTGCGGGGGCGTGAAGGTGCCCAGCACGCTGTTGTCGTCCGCGTTGCGGATCGTGGCCGTGGGCTCGATGCCCTGGAAGCTCTGGCCGGCCGCGTCCGGGCTGGCGGTGACGACGATCTTCTCGATGCCCGGCGGGACGGCGCCGGTGTCGACGGTGATCGCGTCGGGTGCCGTACCGCCGCCGGAGCGGTAGGTCACGCCGGGGCCCGTCGGCTGGTTGTAGAAGATGAAGTCGTCGTCGGAGCGCACCTTGCCGTCGCCCGTGAGCAGCAGGCCCGATACGTCGAGCCGCACCGGGGCGGCGACGTCCACCGTCACGCGGGCGGCGGAGAGAGGGATGTTCGAGCCGGGGGTCATAGCTGTCATGACTCGTGAACGACCGAGACCATTTTGCCGTTCCCTTACCAAGCGGCCAATTGGCCAACCCATGGAACTACCGGCTCGGATCCCTTTGAATACCGGTGGTTCCCGGCGGTTGTCCCGCAAATAACTGTCGCTGAGCCGGAGACCCGGATAGCCGCCGACCGGTTGTTCGTGGCCTTGCGGAGGCAGCCACGGAAGTCCTTCCGGCCCCTCACGCGGGCGAAGGCGTGCCCTACGCGGGCCTGACCTGCTTGCGGGAGCGATTGTGTCTCTGCTTCTAGACGGGATGCTCGGCCTGGCCTTTCAGGTGGTGGCGCCGACGGCGTCCTATACCGCGAGCTTGGCGCCGAGACGGTCGATGATCCGCAGCCGACTTGGAGACGCCGAAGAGCGGGACGAGTCGGCGCAGCGTCAAGTTCGTGCCAGTACGCCGCGACCAGCAGAAGCCGGTCCTCGATGCAGACTGCAGTGGCGTACGGGCCGCGCCTCGTCCGCGGTTTCACGGGGCACAGTCACCAACTTGCCGAAGCAACGCGGCATCAAGCCGGTGAACGGCGCCGTCGAAGGCGGCTCCGAACCCGTGATCACACCAGTCACGTCAAGACCATCTCATCCGTGACGAGGTACAACGGGATGAGCCTTAGGGCGTGGGCTTCTGGAGATCGTCCCGTCGCTTCGTCGCCTCGGCGTGGATCACTGGGGCGTCGGGCAGGCCGGCCCGTTCGTGCAGGACAGCCTGGGCGAACAGGGCACTGGTCAGCGTCGCTTCGTGGCGGCCTCCGAGCGTCGCGGCCTGCGCGCGCCGCAGCTCCACGGAAGCGTCAATGGCCTCGATCATGCGGTCGGTGGCTCCTTCGACGTGACTCGCCGCAGCGGCGCGGGTGTGGAGCACCCACGCCAGCGACTCGACGTGCGCCTGCTCGTTGAGTTCCCCGAGCGAGCGGTAGACCGCCACCGCGTCGGCGGCGGTCTGCTCGGCGTACGGCCACTGCTTCGCCTGCGCGAGCAGTGCCGCGAGGTTGCCCAACGCGTGCGCGAGGTCCGCTGAGCGGCCCTCCGGATCGGACCGCCGGATACGGACCGCCTCGACGGCCGCCGCTAGCGCCTCCTTCAGGTTGCCTGCCGAGCCGTGCCGGGCGGCCAGCGTGGTGAGCGCGACGGCCAGGCGCGGCCGGTAGACGCCGTGCAGGGCCTCGGCCAGGCGCCGGTGGGCCTCAACTGCCTCCACCGCTGAGGTGAGCGCCTCGGCGTGCAGGCCGTTCGCGGACTGCACGATAGACAAGTTGACGAGCGCCGAGGCCAGCCGGACGCTCGGGTTGGAGGCGTCCTCGGTGAGTCCCGGGTCCGTCTCGACGAGGACGCGCAGCAGTTCTACCGCCTCCACGACGGAGGCGAGCGCCTCCTCGGGCCGGCCCGCCCTGGCCAGCGCGGAGGCGTAATGGTTCAGTGCTTCGGCGTACTTGGTCAAGTGCGCGTCGGGGTTCTGGTCGGACAGGCGGCGCAGCACGACCACACAGCGCGAGGACGCCGCGCATGCCTCGCCGGGCTCGCCGAAGCGTTCCCACTGGAGCGCCAGGTTATTGAGGGCGGTGGCCAGTTGCGGCTCGTACAACACCGGGCGTTCGGAGGCGAGTCCTTCGAAGATCTGTACGGCCTCCCGGCCGGCAGCGAGACCCTCGGTTCCGTGGCCCCGTTCGGTGAGGTCGGCGCCGAGGACATCGAGCGAGAGCGCCAGCTCGGGCAGGTAGACGTCGCTCTGCTCGCACAGTTCCTTCCGCACCTCGACGGCGCGGCGGATCGTGCGCAGGCCGCGCTCCCGCTCGCCCGTCTCGTCGAGCATGACGGCGAGGCTGTGCAGAGCGCGGCCGAGGTCGGCCAGATGTGTCTGGCGGCTGTCCGCCGCGAGCTGCTCGAAGAGCCCGACCGCTTCCTCGGCCGCGCGCAGGCCCTCCCGGCGGCGCCCGCTGCTCTTGAGATGGTAGGTGTAGCGCAACAACAGGCGAGCGGTGGCAGCCGGGTTGACGGACGCGTGCCGCTTGGCGTTGTCCAGGGTGAGTTCGCTGGCGAGCACCGCCAGGTCCGCGAGGGCGACGCTTTCGTCGGGCAGGTGGGCGAGGACCAGACGCACGGTGTGGTCGTCGTGGTGCGCCTGGAGACCGTCCAGCAGGGTCCGCGCGAAGACGCGCGGATTCTCCAGCTGGGGTGCGACCTCCATGCTCAGGGGGAGCATGCGGTTGATGTCGTGGGTGAGCAGTGCGGTGACGGCGCTGGCGGCGACCGGGTGGCGTACGGCGGCACGGCCGAGGACGGTCAGAGCCCGGCGAGCCTGGCCGTCGTCCAGTCCCGGCAAGGGGGCGGTGGCCACCTCGGGTAGGGAGGCCAGGACGTGTGAGACATGCTCCTCGCCGAGCCGGTCGGGGCGCAGCGGGTGGAGTCCTGGGCCGCCCTGGAGGACCGCCGAGGCCCAGCGCAGATGGCGGCGCCGCAGCGACACGGACGCGCCCTCGAAGGTGGGGGTGTCCGACAGCAGGGCGAGCGCCCTGTCTTCGGTGCCGGCCCCGAAGAGGGTTGCGACCGCGATGAGTGTGTCCGCGTGCAGCGAAGTGTCCTCGGGGAGCCCGTGGACCGCCAGCAGCCGTCTCCAGTAACGGCGTTCGTGGGCCAGCACCCGGGCCACCGGGTCGGGTGAGGCCGAAGGAGCACTGCCCAGCGGGTTGTCCTGTTCGAGCAGCGCGACCACGGCGGCGGCGTGCACGTCCAGGATCCGGTCGTAGCGGGCGGCGCATAGGTCGGCGGGGACCACAGCGGCCTCGGGGCGGGTGCCGGCCAGGTGGGCCGAGAACTCCTGGGCAGCGCCGACGAACTCGGCCTGCCGCCGCTCCTCGGACGGCACCAGCGGCGCGAGTCGACGTTCCGTCATGGAGGCGAACAGGAGGGCGACCCGGTCGTCGGCGTACTCGGCGAGCGGGCGCTGCCACTCCCCGCCGGCTCGGCTGAGTAGCAGCAGACGCACCGGCCCGGCGTCGGCGTCGCGGCGCACACACTCGGCGGCGAGGACGAGCAGCTGCTCGGCGCGGGCCTCGGCATAGTCGAGGACCAGCAGGAGCGGCGCCGTGCACCGGGCCAGCACGGCGAGGTCGTCCGGCGCGCAGGACTCGTCGACGAACCCCGCCAACCAACCTCGCTCGGTGGCCCGGCGGCACAGGTGCAGAGCGAGACGGGTCTTGCCCTGGCCGCCGGGTCCGGTGATCAGACGTACAGCAGATCCCGCCGGTTCCTCGCACCAGGCGTGAATGTCCTCCTGCTCGGTTTCCCGGCCGTGGAAGGGGACGACGCCGTACTCGGCGCGCAGCAGCATGCTGGGGACGGGCTCGGGGGGCAGTTCCTCGGCAGGCAGCAGGACACGGTGGGCGAAGGTCTGGGGGGTCAGGTCCGCGAGCTCTTCGAAGAGGCGCTCCAGTTGCAGGCTCTGGTAGTGCATCCGTAGGTACTGGCAGCGTTCCAGTCTGGCGAGATCGTCCGGCAGTTCAGCGGCTGAGGGCATACGGATGCGCCGTCCCCGGTCGACCAGGACGGGGATGACATGGATCCCGTGCTGGAAGGCGTGGGCGAGTTCGCGGCGGACCCAGTCCTCCTTCAACTGGATTCGCGGGGTGCCGTGGGCGTCGGTGACAGTCAGCCACTCCGGCCCGATCAGGGCGATCAGGACGGAGGAGCGGGTAAGGCCCTCGGGGATGGCCTCGGTGAAGTCGGCGGACAGTTGAATGGAGCTGCTGGCGAAGAACACTTGCTCGTCGCCGAACTGGTCGGCCAGCAGGCGGTGCAGCAGCGCTGCCTCCGTCTCGCAGTCGCCCACCCGGTAGTTGACGAAGATGCCGGTGGGCACGGGTGTGGTCATGCGGCCGCACGGCGGGACGCCTGGCGGGTGACGACGGGAAGCAGCTCCGCGACGGCCGGGTGCCGACGGTGCCGAGACAGGGCCCGGACACAGCCGCGCAGATCGGTGCGCAGGGTAGCGGAGTCGAGGCCTGGCGCGACCGTGAGGACGTCACGAAGGGTGGCGCAGGCGCGGTCGACGTCGTTGGTGCCGAGCGCGGCGAGCGCGACTCTGACCTCGAATCGGGCCCGTGCCCGGTGCGCGTGGGCCGGGATGCGCCGCGCTTCGGCGCTCAGCAGGCCGAGCGCCTCGTCGTGGTGGCCGAGCACTTGGAGGCACCAGCCCCTTGCCATGGCGGCGGGATCCGCGACGTGCCGGGTGCCGTAGTGACCGCTCCCATGGCCGGCGGCGTAACTGGTGCCGGAGAGAAGGCTGAAGGCGTCGTCGAGCGCTCGGCGACAGCGGAGGTCGTCGCCGCTGAGGGCGTGGCCCTGGGCCAAGCGAAGAAGAGCCCGTACCCGGGTGGCCGAGGAGGACGTGAAGTCGGCTGCGGCGGAGGCGAGTTCGACGGTGGCGGCGCCGTCGTCGCAGTAGAGGGCGAGCAGGGAGCGCCGCAGGACGGCGTTGGCCTCTATGTCCGGTGAGCCGACGTGCCGGGCGAGGGAGGCCGTGGTGCGCGCCCAACTGAGGGCGGACCGTTCGTCGTCGGCCTCCTGGCACATCCAGGCGACGAACTCCGCGTAGCGGCCGGCCAGGGAGAGCAGGTGTCCGGAATCGGGGTCGCGGGTGTGCGTCGCCATGCTGCGCAGGGCCCGCACCTGTGCGGCCGCGCTCTCCAGCACGGCCCCGGGGCCGGCGCTCTGCGCGGTGGCCCGCAGTCCGTCCAGGACGGTGGTCAGCGCCGCGACGACCGGTGCGGCCGCGCCGTCGGACAGGGTGGCGGGCAGTGCGGGCAGGGCTGCCTCGTCGGGTCGCGCCGCCTGGGGCGCCGACCCTGCGGACCCGCCAGTGCCTCGCGCCGTGTCGTCGGTCCGGCCTGCGCCCAGCGCCGCGAGGAGTTGGCCCCGGGCGCCCAGCGCCGCGTCACAACTAGCCGCCAGTTCCCGGGTCGGCATGCGCAGGTCGTTCTCCACCTTGCTCAGGTGTCCCGGGGAGTAGTGCGTCCGCGCGGAGAGATCCGACAGGGACCACTGCCGTTCGCCCCGGTACCGGCGCAGTCGCGTGCCGAAAGAATCCACGGTGCGCTCCAAGGTCTTGCCTGTTGCCGAATGACAAGGCTAGCGGGCAACCCCTGGCTACGCGTGGGGTAACGCCCCATCCTAGGAGGACTGTCGATCACGGACGGCGGGTCGCCGGGGCGGGAACCCGCGGGACGCCGGAGACCGATCATCGGCCGGGATCTCCTCTGACACGGCGAAAGGCGCAGGTGGCATGCGAGCGGGAGTACGGACTCCGGGCAGCACGGCGCCCGGACGGCGCTGAGGGGAACAGGATGCTCATCCGGGACCAGGACTACGTCTTACTGAAGGACGGCCGGATCCTGGCGGTGCACGGTCACTGCCACCCGCCAGGACACCTGGTCGGGGAACTGGCCTTCGTGCCGTCCACGGCGGGCGGGTACGCGCTGTTCGGGTCCCGGTACCGCAAGGCGTACGTGGCGGACGGGCGGGGGATGTCCGAGCGGGAGCGGGAACTGGTCCGCTTTCCGACGGGCACCTGCTTCGACCACGCGCACCCGTTCTCGGCGAAGTCGATCGTGCCGCTCTCCCAGGTCGACCTGCACCTATCCGCCGCCGTCGACCCGCGCACCGACACGGTGCCTGGCTCCTTCCTGCGCCGCTACGCCGAGTCCCATCTCGCCGAACTGGCCCGTGTCCTGAGTGACGCGCTGCCCGCCGGTCCGCTCGGACTTACGGGATCGGCCCGCCTGCTGCTCCGGGACCCCACAGTGCGGAGCATGCACGACTACGACGTGGTGTTCGACGTGGGCCCGGAGACAGCCGTCCGTATCACCCGGCGACTGTCGGCCCACGGCCGCGCCCACCCCGAGGCCCGTCTGCGCGAGCACGGCAAGGACTGGCGGATCCGGCTGCGCACCGGCGCGGGCATCCTGTGTCCCTTCTTTCGCTACGAGGATCCAGCCGACGCGCCCCTCACCGGCCTCACCGCCGCCCGCACGCTGCTGCGGGACGTGACGGTGAGCGGCCGGGTGGTGGCCGACTCGCACGGCGCATATCTGCCGACCCTGCTCGGCATCGTCCCCGAACAGGTGTCGGTTGCCCTGCCCGGTGAGGTGGCTCGCCGACTCCCGGTCCTCGTCAGCCACATGCGTGACCGCGGGGATTTCCACCGCGGCGACCGGGGCACGTTCACCGGGGACCTCTGCCATCTCGCCACCCCGGCAGGCGACTTGGTGGCCCTCTCGGTGGTGGACGGGGCGGACTCACGGCTGGACGGTTCGCCCTGGCGGTTCCCCGGCCACCCCGAGCCGACGGCGGACCGCCGATGACTCCGCTCTCCCTTGATCTGGCCGCGCGGGCCTGGCGACAAGCCGTGGCCGACAGCTGGGGCGACCGCTTCGGGGCGGTGGACGTGACGTGTGAACGGGTCGCCCTCCGTTCGCTCAACAGCGTGATCGAGCTGGTTGCGCCCGACTCCTACAGGTCGGCCCAGGCACTTCTGAGTGCGTTCACCCACGCGGGGATGGCCCCGTACCGGCCCGTCCTCACCGGCCCACCGCCGGAGGGCACACTGCTGCTCGGCCCGCTGGTCGAGCGTCACCCGAACGGGTTGCTGATCCTCGACGGGGTCCACCGTTGCCTGGCCGCCCTTCAGGAGGGTATGGGCACAGTATGGGTCTCGGTGCTGACCGCCGAGACCCATCCGCCTCCGGCAGGATCGCCCGTGCCGCTCACCGAGGTCACGCCGTCCGGCTCGGCGCGCACCCACACCCCCTTGTTCCGGCACACCGGCAACCCCGATTTCCGGCCGACCGATGTCTTCCTCTCCCGGGCGCAGACCCGTGTCCGGCGGGAGATCGAACGCCTCCGAGGACCCTAGAGTGCGACCGCCCTCGCAGACCGCAGAGCGGGAATCGCAGAATGCGAACACCGTCGCGGTCCTCGGAGACATCAGCAGAAAGCAGAGAGAGGACCCCATGACCAACGCCGACTATTCCTGGGACCAGGACTCGGACCTCAACGATGAACGCCTGGACGCCGCTGTCGTGCCCCAGCGTTACGCGCTGACCGCCCCCCAGGTGGTCGTCAACAGTGCCAAGGAGATCCTCGTGGTGGACCCGCACCCGGCCGGCACCTGGGACACCTGGATGTTCCCCTACGCGTCGCTCATCCTCACCCGCGACGAACTGGCCGCTGCCCCGGACGCCGGAACCAGCTCGGTCCTGGCCCTCACCGAGGGATCCACGTTCCGCGCACTCTCCGAGGCCCTGGAGCATCTGCGCGTCGGCCGCCAGGACGCCTACGTGTCGGCCATCCAGACCGGGGTGAACAACGTCATCGCCGACCTGAACGGCACGTGGAGCGGGACACCGTTCTACACGAACTACTCCCTCAAGTTCTCCAAGACGTCGAACAGTTACACCGCCTACGAGTTCAGCTACTTCCTCAACAGCGTCGCGGCGCTCGATCTGGAGCTGCCGCACGTGTGGATCGAACCGTCCCGGCTGGCGGAGGAACTCGCCCGGTCCGAGACGCCGTTCGGCCGCAAGGTGTCGTCCAACGTGGCGGACGCGCTTCCTGCCATCCGGTCCAGCATCTGACCCCAGGCGGGCCGTGAGGATGAACAAAGGGTGAGTAGATGACCTACCAGGTCCTGACCGACGAGAGCCCGGGGAAGATGCCGCTCCCGGTGACCCCGTCACAGGTGTGGATCATCTCGACGCTGGAGATCGCCGTCGCCTGGCAGGACGACCACCACCTGATGCTCGTCCACCCGAGCTATCCGCTCGCCGGACAGCACAACAGCCCGCCGCACGACGAGGGGTACTGGGCGCCGCCGTTCGTCGCCTACCCGGTCCCGATCGAGTTCTCTCCCCCCACGACGGCCGGGTCCCTGATGCGGCTCGCCACCGAGGCAGCGGGCCGCATCGACATCGAGCGGGACCTAAACCATCTCGCCTACCAGATGGGCCTGAGAGACACCCAGCTCCGGTCCCGCAGCCCCTTCCTGGAGCTGAAGGTGTCCCCGCGCTCCCCGAGCACGGTGAAGGCGTACTACATCCTTCGGCACGGCCTGGTGGGCGTGGACGCTTCCAGTTCCCGCAACCTCGCCGATCCCGAGCAGCGGCGCGGCTACGTCTTCCTGCCGCTTGGCGGGTATTTGACGGCGACGGAGGTGCGTCCCGGCGAGGAGCACGGCCGCAGTGAGCGTTGGTTCCTCGGCAAGCCGCTGATGAGCAACATCGAGCACGTCCTCCAGGAGGAGATGCGCCGGCTCGCCATCAGTGAGGAAGGCCTCGACGTACCGCCGGAGCTGTTCCACCGCGAGGAGCGCGGTGTGCTGTGCGTGGTGGACCTCGCCGGATACGGAACCGCGCTGCGGTACGCGTTCGAGCACATGCACACCTTCTCCACCACGGCGGACCGGGCACAGGACGAGTTCCGCAGACGGGTCGCGCACGAACTGCACACCATGCTTGGCGACCTCGGGACCACCCAGGCCCAGTTCGCGGGCGACGGATTCGTGGCCGCCTTCCCCGAGCGGGCGTTCACGAACACCACGGCGCTGATCACGAACATCGTCACTCGCTGGGAGGCCCTCGTGGGCCTCATCGAGCGGCTCAACGGCTCCATACGCGCGCCCGAGAAACGCGTGGGCACACGCATGGTGCTTCACCAGGGCGACTACAGCTACGGCCGGATCGCCGGCACCCGCAGTTTTGCCGCCGCCTTCGACGGAACCGCGGTGATTGAGGCGGTGCGGCTGGAACAGGGGCTGGCGACGGCCTCGAAGGAGAGGAGTACACCCATGTTCGCGTCCCTTCCTCGGCGATCGCATCTGATAGCGGTGAGCGAGCAGCTCGCGGAGCAGGTGAAACCCTCGGAGTCGGGGGCGCCGTTCGGCGGCTGGACGGCACTCGGCGAGACAACCCTGACCGCCAAGGAGTACGAGGGCGATGCCTTCGTGTACGAGGTGCGCGCGGCGGAGGCCGAGCGGCCGTCCCCGGTGGGGGAGACGCCGTGACCCCGACTCCGGCCGACGAACCCACGGCCATATCCGGACCAGGCCAGGAGCCCGCGCACCTGCGCTTCCTTGACGAGGCTGCCACTGCGACCGGGGACCTGCTGGCCGGCACGGTGGCCGCGATCCGGGCGGGCCGACTGGGCCGCGGGCTGTGGCACCCCACCGGCTTCGCGACTTTCGAGATCGCCCAAGTGCCGGCGCTGGGCCTCGTCCGTGTCCACTTCTGGCCGGACGGGCTCCGCCGGGGCTTGCCGAGCCACCCGTCCATCCATCAGCACTGCTTCAACCTGTACTCCCGCGTCCTGGCGGGCGAGTACCGGGAGTCGCAGTACGGGGCCGTCGACCCGAGCCGGCATGACCCGCGCGAGGTGCCGCCCGGCGCGCGCCGCCTGCGCGTCTACCAGGTCCGGCCGACGGGGGTGATGGGCAAGGACGAGCTGTACGAGACCGGTGAAGACCTCGACGTGGTCCCCACCCTGCGCGCCGCCCGTTTCCCGGCCGGGACCTGGCACGAGGTCCCGGTGCACACGTTTCACGCCACGCCCATCGCGCGCAACCGCTTCTGCGCCACACTGGCAGTGTTGAGCCTGCCGGTCCCCGGGGCTGCCGACGTCCTGCTCGGCCAGCCGGGCGGGGGTTCCTCGGTCAGTCTTCGACGCGTGGTGAGCGACGGAGAACAGGAGCTGATGCGCCGTCAATTCATCGCTGCCGCGGACTCGGCCGCGCCTGGCTCAGCCGCCCTGGACACCGGCTCCCCGGACCCGCGGTGACCGGCCCGGGACCGGATAGCGCGGAGTTCCGCGCCTACGCGGGCCGCCTGCTGGCCGATGCCCGCGACGAGGTCCGGCAGGCCGATGCCAAAGCGTCCCTGCTGCTGGCCGGGGCGGGGGTCGCGCTCGGGGCGGCCCTCTCCACGGCGCTCACGGGCCGGGTGTACGCCCGGCCCGTGACCGACGCCGCCGCCTGGCTGTGGTGGGCGGGCCTGTGCGCGGCGGTGGCAGGGGTGACGCTCCTCGGCTGGGCCGTCTGTCCCCGTACCCGCCGCACCACGGCGGCCACGGCGCACCTGGTGGGCTACTTCGGTGATGTCGTCGCCCGCCCCAAGGAGTTGCTGGAGGACCGGCTCGTATGGACGCTACGGACCCCGGGCGCCTCCCTCGTCGACCAGATCTACGAGGTGTCGAGAATCGCCGCCACCAAGTACGACCTCATCCGGCGCGCGCTGCTCCTGTTCGGCACGGCGGCCGTGCTCTGCGCCGTCGCCCTGCTGGTGAGCCTGATCAGATAAACAGCGGGATCCGCCCCCCCACGCCGAGGTGCCGGCAACCGCTGATCCGTCCTGGGGCTCGAATGACACGAGCGCGCCCGGCGCTCGTCCTGACCGACCTGCAACGGTGGATCGCCCACCTGCCCCCGGCACTTGGTCGACGGTCCGACGGTGGCGAACGTGCGCGCTGGTCTGCGCGAGCACTGCACCGGGTCGGACGTCGAACCCGGGTCCGACCGCCCGGGCACCGCGATGCACAGCTCGCGACACGGGAGTGTTGCTGGGTCTTGATCGGCATCGAGCGTGTGATCGGTCCTCACCCTCCCGGCAACCAGAACGAACCTTGCGCCAAGTCCGCCGTCGGTGGCGCGCCCACCATCACCGACGGCGTCGAGCATGTCTTTGCTCGCATGGAGACCTGGAAGATCTTGTGCGACTCCTGCCCGACGGGAGACGGTGTTCGCGACGTCATGCAGGGCATCACCCGTCGGCAGAACCTCCCTCTCGCCGAGTAAGCGAACGGACCGTACAGAGCAGGGCGCTGCTCGCACTATGCGAAGATCATTTACGGGGGAGCGCTCAGGGAATCACCACGATCTTCCGCCCCACCCCCGCCGCGAACTGCTCCAGCGCCTGCGGATACCGCTCCAGCTCGATCCGGTCGCTGATGAAGATCTCCGGGTCGAGGACGCCGTTCGCGAACAGCTCCGCCGCCCGCTCGAAGCTGTGCAGCACCGCCATGGAGCCGGTGATGGTGATCTCCTGGTTGTAGATGCGGTACGGGTCGATCGACACCCGGGTCGCGTAGTCGGCCACCCCGAACTGCAGGAACGTGCCTGCCTTCGCCACCCGGTCCAGGCCGTCCTGGATCGCCGCCGCGTTGCCGGTCGCGTCGACCACGAGGTCCCAGCCCTGCGGCCGGTCCAGCTCGTCCGCGTTCGCCGCCGAGCCGGAGACCCCGAGCGTGCGGGCCGTCTCCAGGCGGGCCGGGTTCAGGTCCACGATGTCGACGCTCGCCGCGCCGGTGCGCTTGGCCAGCTCGAGCATCATCAGGCCCATGGTCCCGGAGCCGTAGATCAACACATGCGCGCCGAGGCGGGACTTGAGGACGTCGTAGCCGCGCACCGCGCACGACAGGGGTTCGACGAGCGCCGCGTCCTGGGTGCGCACGTGCTCGGGCAGCTTCACGCAGTTCGCCACGGGGGCGACCGCGTACTGGGCCGCTCCGCCCGCCGTGGTGACGCCGATCGCGGCCCAGCGTTCGCAGAGGTTGTTGTGGCCGTTGCGGCACTGCCGGCACTCGAAGCAGTACAGGGACGGGTCCACGGCCACCTGGTCGCCGACCGAGACCTCGGTGACCTGGGTGCCGACCGCGACGATCTCGCCGGCGAACTCGTGGCCCGGCACGATCGGCAGCTTGGGCGCGAACTCGCCCTGGAGGATGTGCAGATCGGTGCCGCACAGCCCGCAGGCGGCGACCTCGACGACGACCTCGCGGGGGCCGGGCGTCGGGTCGGGGACCTCGGTGACGACGGCGCGGCCCACGGACTCGATGACGGCGGCCTTCATTTCACGGCTCCCAAGGAGAGGCCCTGGACCAGCTTGTCCTGGGCGGCGAACCCCGCGGCGAGCACCGGCAGGGAGATGACGAGCGACGCGGCGCACACCTTCGCCAGGAACAGGCCCTGGCTGGTGATGAAGCCGGTCAGGAACACGGGGGCGGTCTCGGCGACCACGCCCGTGAGGACCCGGGCGAACAGCAGCTCGTTCCAGCTGAAGATGAAGCAGATGAGGGCTGTCGCGGCGATACCGGGGAGGGAGATCGGGGCGACCACGCGCGCGAGGATGGTCGGCAGCCGGGCGCCGTCGATCTGCGCCGCCTCGATGACGGCGACCGGGACCTCGGCGAGGAAGGACTGCATCATCCACACCGCGATCGGCAGGTTCATCGAGGTGTAGAGGATGACCAGGAGCCAGATGTTGTCGAGCATCCCGGCGTTCTTCGCGAACAGGTAGATCGGCAGCAGGCCCGCCACCACCGGGAGCATCTTCGTGGACAGGAAGAAGAACAGGACGTTGGTCCACTTCTTCACCGGGCGGATCGACAGCGCGTAGGCCGCCGGGAACGCCAGCACCAGCACGAACAGCGTCGAAGCGAGCGACGCCACCAGAGAGTTGACGAGCGCGGGCCAGGGGCTCGCGCCGCCTCCGGTGCCGAAGAAGTCGCGGTAGCCGTCCAGGGTGAGGGCGGCCCCGAAGGACGGCGGATTGGTCGCCGCGTCCGACTCCGAGTGGAAGGACGTCAGCGCCATCCAGGCGATGGGCAGGAAGAACACGATGCCGAGCACCCAGGCCACCAGGCCGAGGCCGGCGCCTTTGCGGCGGGCACGCGCGCGTACGGCGACACTGCTCATGCGCGGGACGCCTCCTCACGGAACAGGGACGACACGACCCGCAGGGCGAAGGTCGCGATGATGATCGAGCCGATGACGACCAGGACGCCGGCCGCCGAGGCGAGGCCGTTCTCGTGCGCCTGGTAGAAGCTCTGGTAGACGGTGTAGGGCAGGTTGGCGGTGCCCAGGCCGCCGGACGTGATGGTGAAGACCGCGTCGAAGTTCTGGACGATGTAGATCGAGCCCAGCAGGGCGCCGAGTTCGAGATAGCGGCGCAGGTGCGGCAGCGTCAGATAGCGGAAGACCTGCCAGTCGCTGGCGCCGTCCACCTTCGCGGCCTCGATCTGCTGGTGGTCGCGGCTCTGCAGCCCGGCCAGCAGGATCAGCATCATGAACGGCGTCCACTGCCACACGAGCGACGCTTCCACGGCGAGCAGCGGGGTGTTGGAGATCCAGTCCGGCTGTGGGCCGCCCACATAGTGCAACAGCCCATTGAACAGGCCGTATTCAGGGTTGTAGAGCACATGCTTCCAGAGCAGGGCCGCGGCCACCGGCACCACCAGGAACGGCGCGATCAGCAGCGTGCGGACAAAACCCCGGCCCTTGAACTTCCGGTCCAGGAGCAGCGCGAGCAGCAGCCCGAAGACCAGGCTGGCCAGCACCACCGCCACGGTGAGCAGGACGGTCGTCCACACCGAGTGGCGCAGGTCCGCGTCGGTCAGCACCTGGTGGTAGTTGTCGAGACCGGTGAAGTGCCGGGCCTTCGGGTAGAGCGCGTTCCAGTCGAAGAACGAGATCACCAGCGTGGCCACGAACGGGAGTTGGGTCACGACGATCATGAAGACCAGGGCGGGGAGCAGCGGGGCACGGGTGGCCCAGGCGCGCAGTCGGTCCGAGGGCTGCCGCGCGGTACGGGTCGGACTGGTGGCCAGTGGGGCCGTTGTCGTGGCGGTCATCGTCCCTCGTACTCCTTGGAGATCTGCTCGGCGAGTTTCTGGGACTTCTTCAGGGCCGAGTCGACGGACTGCCGTCCGGCGATGGCCGAACTGATCTCCTGGGAGACCTTCGTACCGAGGTCGGTGAACTCGGGGATGTCGACGAACTGGATGCCGGGCGCGGGCCGCGGCTGCACGCCGGGGTCATTGGGCTTGGCGCCCTCGATGGCGGCCTTCGTCATCTCCTGGAAGGCGGCGGCCTCCTTGACGTAGTCCGGGTTCGTGTACGTCGAGGAGCGCTTCCCGGCCGGCACGTTGGACCAGCCGTCCGTGTCGCCGACCAGCTGCTCGTACTGCTTGCTCGACGCCCAGGACACGAACTTCCAGGCCTTGTCGGAGTTGTGGGACGCCTTCTGGATGCCCCACGCCCACGTGTACAGCCAGCCCGAGGACTTGGTCTTCTCGACCGGCGCCGGGACGTAGCCGATCTTGCCCTTCACCGGGGAGCCCTTGGCCTCCAGCGAACCGGCCGCGGAGGTGGCGTCGTACCACATGGCGACCTTGCTCTGCGTGATGTTGTTCAGGCACTCGGCGAAGCCGGACTGGGCCGCGCCGGACTCGCCGTGCTTGCGGACCAGGTCGACATAGAACTTCGTCGCCTGCTCGAAGCCGGGGGAGTCGAGCTGCGCCTTCCAGTTCTTGTCGAACCAGGTCCCGCCGAAGGTGTTCACGACCGTCGTCAGCGGCGCCATCAGCTCGCCCCAGCCCGGGAGCCCGCGCAGACAGATCCCCTTCATGCCCGGCTTCGCGCCGTCGACCTTCGCGGCCAGGTCGGCCACCTGGGTCCACGTGGGGTGCGGGGGCATCGTGAGGTTCTTCGCCGCGAACACGTCCTTGCGGTACATCAGGAAGGACGACTCACCGTAGAACGGCTGCCCGTAGAGCTTGCCGTCGTCCGCCGTCAGGGACTCCCGCATCGGCTTGAGGATGTCCTGCTCGTCGTAGGCCTTGTCCTTCGCGACGTACGAGTCCATCTCGTGCAGCCAGCCGTTGCGGGCGTAGATCGGGATCTCGTAGTTGGAGAGGGTCGCCACGTCGTACTGGCCGGCCTGGTTGGCGAAGTCCTGGCTGATCTTGTCGCGGACGTCGTTCTCCGGCAGCACCGTGAAGTTGACCTTGATGCCGGTCTCCTTCGTGAAGTGCGGGGCCAGCTTCTGGAGTTCGGTCATCTGGGGGTTGTTGACCATCAGGACGTTGATGGAGTTGCCGCCGGATCCGGCGCCGCCCGCTCCGACCCAGCAGCCGGAGAGCAGCGGGGCGAGCAGCGTCCCTACGGCGGCCAGGGCGAGCGTGGCTCGCGGCGGCCGTCGTCGGCTCTGGGTTCGCATGGATCGCTCCTGCAGTAAGGGGAGTTGGATTTATGGGGTGACAAAGGCGTCGCCGGACATGGCTGCGCCCTGGTAGTGACTCGGTTGGGATTTCACACGGCGTTCTGGACGCTCGGGGAGCTCTAGACGCGGATGACCTGTGGCCCCAGCAAGGAGTAGCGGTGGGCTTCGGCCGACGGGAGGAGCGTGCTCGTGACGATCGTCTCCAGGGCGCCGATGTCGGCGAACCTGCAGAAGCTGACCGCCCCGAACTTGGTGTGCACCCCCGCGAACACGGTGCGCCGGGCGGCGCGGATGGCCTGCGCCTTGACCTCGCTGACGGCGGGGTCGGGCGTGGTCAGGCCGTGTTCGCGGGAGATGCCGTTGGCGCCGATGAAGGCGAGGTCGAGGACGAAACCGGCGAGCATCTTCGTCGTCCAGTGGTCCACGGTGGCCAGGGTGCCGTGCCGGACCCGGCCGCCGAGCAGCAGCACGGAGGTGTTCTCCGACTCGGCGAGCACGCCCGCCACGGGCAGGGACGCGGTGACCACGGTCAGCGGCCGGTCCCTGGGCAGCGCCTCGGCGATGAGCTGGGGGGTGAAGCCCTCGTCGACGAAGACGGTCTCGGCGTCCCCGAGCTGCTCGGCCGCCGCGAGGGCGATCCGGCGCTTCTCGGGGACATGGCTGGTGGCGCGGAAGGCGAGCGTCGTCTCGAAGCCGGCGCTCTCCACGGGGTAGGCGCCGCCATGGGTCCTGCGGACCAGCCCGTGGTCCTCCAGGGCCCGCAGATCGCGCCGTACGGTCTCCTTGGCCACGCCCAGCTCGGCGGCGAGCGCGGTGACGTCGACCGAGCCGGTGCGGCGCGCGACCCGCACGATCTCCCGCTGGCGTTCCTCCGCCGAACTCGTGCTCATGGCCGACACCGCCTTCCCGCTCACCTGGGTACTGCCCGTTCGGGCCCGGTGGGACCCTTGGGGGAAGTTCTACAGCGGGTGCGCGGCACTGACCAGGCCTGTTGCACGCCCGATGCTGCCCGTGTGTGACCGTTTACCGCGCGCGGTGCCCGTCGCGGACCTGCGCGGCTGTGCGCCGAGGCGTGAGATCGGGCAGCGTCCGTGCCCGAACACGGCGAAGGGCGGGCCCGTTCGGCGCCCGCCCGCCGCTCCGGAGTCCCTTTTTCCGTCAGTACGGCCAGATCGGCGGGTCGGTCACGAAGTGGCCGCCGAGGTAGGCGTGCGCCTCGACACCGGGCTTCAGGTCACCCTGCTCGGCGACGAGCTTCTCGGCGTACGGCTCGGAGTCGTCCTGCGGCTCGTAACCGAGCGCCCGCGCGGACGAGAGGTCCCACCACAGGCGGGTGTTGGCGGAGGAGCCGTAGACGACGGTGTGCTGGACGTCCTCGGCGGTCAGGGCCGCGTGGAAGAGGCGGGCGCCGTCGGCGGGGCTCATCCAGATCGACAGCATGCGCACGCTGCTGGGCTCCGGGAAGCAGGAGCCGATGCGCACGGAGACGGTCTCCAGGCCGTGCTTGTCCCAGTAGAGCTGCGCCAGGTCCTCGCCGAAGGACTTCGACAGGCCGTAGAAGGTGTCCGGGCGGTGCGGGGTGTCGACCGGGATCAAGGGGTCGTCGCCCTCGGGCCGCGGGGTGTAGCCGACGGCGTGGTTGGAGGAGGCGAAGACGATACGGGGGACGCCCTCCTGCCGGGCCGCCTCGTACAGGTTGTACGTGCCCTCGATGTTCGACGCCAGGATCTTGTCGAAGGAGGCTTCCAGGGAGATGCCCGCGAGGTGGATGATCGCGTCGACGCCCCGCACAGCCTCGCGGAGCGCCGCCCGGTCGGAGAGGTCGGCGGTGATCGCGTCCGGCTCGCCCTCGATGGGGCGGACGTCCAGCAGGCGCAGCGCGTAGCCGTAGGAGGGGAGCAGCTCCCGCATCAGGGTGCCGAGCCCGCCTGCGGCGCCGGTGAGCAGAACGGTGCGGGGAGCGGGCATCCTCGGTCTCCTTGGGGTCGGCAATGGCTGACTGGCCTCATCCATGAACATGATTCACATTCATGGACACGCTAAGGATCGGCCACCGTGCCCGTCAAGTGTGGCGCGGACCTGGGAAATCCGCTTCCTTCTTGCTCATTTGCCTGCTTGACCCACCGTGAGGCAGATCCTTAGGGTGGGGCTGTTCAGAAATGTAGACGTTGATCAGAAGAACGCACGCGCCTGTTTCAAGGGAGAGCCCGTGACGCCAGCCCCTCTCGCCGACCGGCTCAGTATCCCCAGCGGGCCGCTGTTCTTCCCCGTCACCCCGTACGGTCCCGACGGCTCCGTCGATCTCGACGTCTACCGCGCGCACGTCCGCCGGGGCGTCGAGGCCGGGGCCGCCGCCGTGTTCGCGTGCTGCGGCACCGGGGAGTTCCACGCGCTGCTGCCCGAGGAGTTCGAGGCGGGCGTCCGGGTGGCCGTGGAGGCGACCGCGGGCCGGGTGCCGGTGATCGCGGGTGCGGGCTACGGCACCGCCCTCGCCGTACGGTACGCGCGGCTCGCGGAGGACGCCGGGGCGGACGGGCTGCTCGCCATGCCGCCGTATCTCGTGGTCGCCGGGCAGGAGGGGCTGCTGCGGCACTACCGCGAGGTGGCCGCCGCGACCGCGCTGCCGGTCATCGTCTACCAGCGCGACAACGCGGTGTTCACCCCCGCCACGGTCGTCGAACTCGCCCGCACCGACGGCATCATCGGCTTCAAGGACGGCCTCGGCGACCTCGACCTGATGCAGCGCATCCTGAGCGCCGTCCGCACCGAAGTCCCCGGCGAATTCCTCTACTTCAACGGCCTGCCGACCGCCGAACAGACCCAGCTCGCCTACCGGGGCATCGGCATCACCCTCTACTCGTCCGCCGTGTTCTGCTTCGTCCCCGAGATCGCGCTCGCCTTCCACCGGGCCCTCGCCACCGGCGACGACACCACGGCCAACCGCCTTCTGGACGGCTTCTACCGCCCGTTCGTCGAACTCCGCGCCCAGGGACGGGGTTACGCCGTCTCGCTGGTCAAGGCGGGTGTGCGGATGCGGGGGCTGGACGTCGGCGAGGTCCGCCCACCGCTGACCGAACCGACCGAGGACCACGTCAAGCAGCTGGCCCAACTCATCGAGCGCGGCTATACGTTGATCGAGTCACAGATCGAGTCACAGATCGAGCCACAGGTCGAGCCACAGGTCGGGTCGCAGAGCGAGTCGCGGATCGAGGAGGACGCGTGAAGGCATCGGCGTTCGTCTACCCCTGGGACGTCAACGGCGACCCCGAGGCCGGCGACAGGATCGCCCGACTCGGCGTCCAGCAGGCGACCTTGGCCTCCGCGTACCACTCCACGCGCGCACTGACCCCCCGTCACCCGCGCCACCGCATCGTCACCGCCGAGCACGCGGCCGTGCTGTATCCGCCGGACGACCGTTGGCAGGGACGGGAGTTGAGGCCTTACCCGGCCGGGGACTGGGCGCCGGGCGACGCCTTCGGCGAGGCCGCCGCCGCGCTCGTGGACGCGGGCCTGGAGGTCCACACCTGGGTCGTCCTCGCCCACAACTCCCGCCTGGGCGCGGACCATCCGGACACCTCGGTGGTCAACGCCTACGGCGACCGCTACCCCTGGGCCCCCTGCATCGCCCAGCCCGCCACCCGCGCCTACCTCGTCGACCTCGCCGCCGAGGCCGCCGTACGCCCCGGCGCGCGCGGCACCGAACTGGAGTCCCTCGGCTGGTACGGCCTCGCCCACCTGCACGCCCACGACAAGACGGCCGGAGTCGGGCTCGGGGACGCCGGCCAGTACCTGATGTCTCTGTGCTTCTGCCCGACCTGCCGCGAGGGCTACGGCGAACACGGCCTCGACGCCGAGCAGTTGGCGTCGTCCGTACGCGCCGCGCTGGCACCGGTGTGGCAGGGGGCGCCCTCCGACGGCGGCTGGGCGGGGGTCGGGAAACTCCTCGGCGACACAGAGGCGACCGCCACCCGCGCATGGCGCGACGAACGGGCCCGCACCCTCCAGGAGACGGCGGTCGCAGCGGTCCGGGCCGCCGCACCCGCCGGCTTCCAGGTCCTGCTGCACGCGGACCCGGAGTCCTACCACTGCGGCGCCAACGTCGGCGTGGACCCCGGGCACATCCTCTCGGTGGCGGACGGCGTGGTCGTCCCCTGCGCGGCCGGCACGGGCCTGTTGACGCCATTCGCCGAACAGGGCCGCGAAGGGGCGGTGTTGGCGGCCAACTTCACGGTGGTCTCCGGGATGGGCGGACGGCCGGGATCGCTGGCGGCGGACGCGGAACGGGCCAGGGGCCTCGGCGCGACCGAACTGCGGCTGTATCACGCGGGGTTGGCGTCGGAGGGGGACTTGGCGGAGGTGCGGGGGGCGCTGGCGGGGGGCTGAGGGGCCGCGGCGTTCGGA
Organism: Streptomyces sp. NBC_00252; assembly: GCF_036187565.1. Classification (NCBI taxonomy): domain Bacteria; kingdom Bacillati; phylum Actinomycetota; class Actinomycetes; order Kitasatosporales; family Streptomycetaceae; genus Streptomyces; species Streptomyces sp. NBC_00252. The sequence continues at coordinate 7,624,778 of NZ_CP108087.1, forward strand.
GCTTGGGCCGGGCCAAGAGTCGGGCCTTGAGCCGGGACCTGGGCTTGAGCGGGTGTGGGTGCGGGTGCGGGTGCGGGTGTGGGCGCGGGCGCCGGGCCCCGAGTCGGCCCCGGCGCAGAGGCCTGCGCCGGGCCATGATCCGAGTGCGCCGGGGTCCGATCCGGTCCCTGATCCGGGCCCTGATCCGGGCCCTGATCCGGTCCCTGATCCAGGCCCTGATCCGTTTCCTGGCCCGGTCCTCGGTCCAGAGCCGCGCCCGCCCCAACCACCCCCAGCCAAGCCCCCGTTGCGAACAACCCCAGCCCGGTCACGAGCAACAGCACCCGGAAGTCGGCCAGTTCGACCATCCCCGCCCCCACCCCCAGCCCGATCACATTCGGTGTGAAGATCAGGGTGTTGGCGGTCGCGGTACCCCGTCCCAGCAGCGGACCCGGCACCTCCCGCTGCACAGCGGTGAACGCGGCGATCAGCACACACGGCAACCCCAGCCCGACCGCCGCACTGCACGCCAACACCACCGCGTCGGACGGCACCGCCCGCGCCGCCACCCCCACCGCCGTGAGCGCGATCCCGGCCGCCCCGAACCGCCGCGCACCGAGCCGTCGTAGCGCGGGCCCGGAGACCAGCCCGACCGCGACCGAGCCGGTCCCCTGGGCCGCGTACAACACGCCTGTGTAGGTGGGGGAGTGGCCCAGGGCGTCGACGATCGCGTAGGTCGTGGAGCTGCTCAGGGAGGCGAGGAACATCGTGGCCCCGCCCGCCAGGACGAGCGAGCGCAGCAACGGGTTCCGCCACAACTCCCTTACGCCCTCGGCGGTTTGGTCCCGCCAGGTGCCGGCGGGGCGCTGCGGCCGTTCCTCCCGTGCGCGGATCAGCAGCCACAGGCCCGCCGCCAGTACGAAGGTGACCGCGTCCAGACCGGCCACCGCGGGCCCGCCGAACGCGGCGTACAGGCCCGCGCCCGTGAGCGGTGCGACGAGCTTCATGCCCTCGACGGCCGTCATCCGCAGCCCGTTGAAGTCGCCGAGGAGGTCCCGGTCGACGACGGCGGCGAGCAGGGCGGACTCGGCGGGGTCCTGGACGACGACGGTGGTGCCGTAGACGAAGAGGACCGTGAAGAGGAGCCACAGGTCGGTGCGCGAGTCGACGGCGAGGAGGGTGAGGAGGAGGGCGGCCAGGCCGAGGTTGGTCCCGATCAGCAGGGGCTTGCGGCGGACGCGGTCGGCGATCGTGCCGAGGGCCGGGCCGCACAGGGTCGGCGCCCACACGGCGAAGGTGCACAGCGCGGCGAGACCGTTCGAATCGGTGAGGTCCTTCACCCACACCCCGGCCGCGAGCCCGAGCGCGGACGAGCCGAAGGCGGACACCACCAGGCCCGCGAGATACAGCCCCGCGTTGCGGTCCCGCAGTATGCGCGTCACCGTCCAGTTTGTCGTCATGCCTGGTCATCGTGGGTCTAAGGCGGGGGAGGGGGCATCGGGCAGGTGCCGTAGAAACGGGGCGGTGGCGGGGGCGTGGCACGGGGAGCGATGAGTTTCGGGCGCACGATCGGTCTACTTAACGGATTCAGCTCACGAGTCCGTTTGACGAGCCCGCTTCACGAGTCCACTTCAGATCAGGTGTGGAGACCGAACCCCCGGAAGGGCAGCGCATGAGTGACAACACGTTCGACTTCGGACCGCAGGCCAGGGTCATCGCCCGGCTCGCGGAGGGCATCCCGGACGAGCGGCTCGGCGACGGGACGCCGTGTCCCGACTACGCCGTACGGCATCTGCTGGGCCATGTGCTCGGCCTGTCCGTCGCCTTCCGCGACGCCGCGCGCAAGGACCTCGGCGCCACGACCGACACCAGCCCGACCCTCGCCACCCTGCCCGACATCGGCGCCGACTGGCGCGCCGAACTCCCCAAGGCCCTCGACGGACTCGCCGAGGCCTGGCGCGACCCGGCCGCCTGGACCGGCATGACCCGTGCGGGCGGCGTGGACCTCCCCGGCGCGGTCGCCGCGGCCGTCGCCGCCGACGAACTCGTCATCCACGGCTGGGACTTGGCCACGGTCACCGGCCAGCCCTACGCCCCCGACCCGGCCGCCCTCCAGGTGTCCTACGACTTCCTCCTCGCGGCCACACAGGACCCGACCCGCGGCGGAGGCATCTTCGGCCCGGTCGTCCCGGTACCGGAGGACGCGCCGTTGCTGGACCGGGCGGTGGGGCTCAGCGGTCGGGACCCGGGGTGGAAGCCGTAGGGGACGCCGAGGACGCGCCGTAGGGGTCGCCGAGGACGTCACCTCTGCGCCCCGGTCCCTCAGCCGTGGATCGGAAAGGACGCCTGGAACGCCAGCCGTTCGTCAGCCCCGTCGCCGATGCGGGCGAGGACCTCGTCGAGCGCGATGAACTCCTCCCACACCGCCCTGCCCGTCGCGTCGGCCAGCCGGGCCACGACGAGGTCCTCCAGTCCGGGAACACGCTTGTTCTTCCAGATCTTGTCGGCAAGGCTCACCAGGAGGTCCTCCAGGCCGACGGGCGACCGCGCCCAGGACGCGTGCGTCGCGGCGAAGCGGGCCAGCTCCGGGCTGAACCCGTGCGCCAGCAGCAGGGCCTGCCCCGCCTCCTCGTGCGCGGCCCCGGGCCCGGAGAGTTCGGAGACGTGCACCGTCTTGCCCACGTCGTGCGTCGCCGCCCCGAAGAGCACCGCCTCACGGTCGAAGGCCATGGCCGGACAGTGCTGCTCCAGCCAGGCGACCAGCTGATGCGCGACGTCATGGACGGCTCGCAGGTGAGCCGCCAGCCGGGGCGGGCTGCCCAGCTCCGACAGAAGGCCGACGACTCGATCCGGCAGGGGAAGCAGAGGGGTGTCGACGGTGCTGCACATCGCCTGCGACAGGAGAGCGCTGGTCATCACCGCGTCAGGGTACTGACCGCACTTCGCCTTGGGGATACCCGTAGCCCCCCGGAGTCCGGCGCCACGCAACACCCTGAACCGTGAGCACCCCGGGGCCCGGATCCGTACTCTTCCCCACCATGCCCCTGAGCCTCACCACCCTCGGCACCGCCTCCCCGCACCCGCGCCCCGGCCGGCCCTGTTCCGGGTATCTGCTGCGTGGCGGGGGCGCCGAGGTGTGGGTGGACGCGGGGACCGGGACGTTCGCGGAGTTGCAGCGGCACACTGATCCGGCGCGGCTGACGGCGATCTGGATCTCGCATCTGCATGCCGACCACAGCGCCGATCTCCTCGCCGCCGCCTACGCGTTCGCCTTCGGCGGGATGACCCCGGCCTCCCCGATCCCGCTCTACGCCCCGCAGGACTGCGCGCGCCGGCTCGCCGGGTTCTTCGGGCGGCCGGACGTACGGTTCCTGAGCGGCGTCTTCGACTTCCGGCCGCTCTACGACGGACACGCCGTCCGGCACTGGAACCTCCGGCTGACCGCCCGCGCCGTCGTCCACGACACCGAGGCGTACGGGCTGCGCGCCGAGTGCCAGGGGAGCGTGCTGGGCTACTCCGGGGACAGTGGACCCTGCGAGGCGCTGTCCGAACTCGCGGGCGGCGCCGACGTGTTCCTCTGCGAGGCCGACATCGACCGGCATCGCGAAGGCGAACGGCAGGTTCACCTCACGCCCGAGGACGCCGGGGCCTGCGCCAAGGGCGCGCGCGAACTCCTCATCACGCATGTGGGGCCGACTCTTACTCGCGAAGCGGCCCTGGAGCGCGCCGCCGCGATCTTTCCCGGCCGGACCTCCGCCGCGCTCGAAGGCGTCACCAAGACCATGTGAGGCGCTCCGGCCCCGGCAACCCCAACTTCCTTTGTCAGAAGCATTGACGAAACAAAAGCGCGCTCCTACCTTCAACGCGTCGTACTTCGTACGTCATATATGAGACGCGATACGCGAGATCAGATACGCGACCGCAGCCACGTGACATCCGAGAGGCGCGCATGACCTCTGTGCCCACGCCGATCCCGTCCCGCACGCAGTACGTGCAGGAGGAGATCAAACGCCGCATCCTCACCGGTCAGTTGACCCCGGGTCAGCCACTGGTCGAGACCGAACTCGCCGCACAGTTCGGGGTGTCCAAGACCCCCGTGCGCGAGGCGCTCAAGACCCTGGCCGGCACCGGACTCGTCGTGATGAACCAGTACAAGGGCGTCACGGTGCGCATGGTGGACGCGGACATGGCGCGCGAGGTCTACGACGTACGGCTGCTCCTCGAACCCGAGGCGCTCCGCCGGGCCGTACGGCTGAGCGCGTCCCTCGACGACGCCCGCGACGCCCTGACCCGCGCCGACGAGGCCACCGACACCGCCGAACGCTCCCTGGCCAACCGGGAGTTCCACCGCGCGCTGTACCTGCCGTGCGGCAACCCGCTGCTCGGCCGGATGCTCGACGAGGTCCGCGACCAGGCCGCCCTCGTCTCCGCCGTCGCCTGGGCCGCCTCGCCCTCCTGGGAACGGGAGGCCGGCGAACACCGCGAGATCCTGCGCCTCGCCCTCGAAGGCGACGCCGACGGCGCGGCCACCGCGCTCCACGCCCACATCGCGTCGTTCGTGCAACGGGCTTTCCCCGGCACCGAGTTGGGATCACAGGAAGAGGACGGTCAGGCATGACAGCGGCGTTCGAGGCCCAACGCACCGCCCTGGCCGACGTGGTGGCGATCCCCGTCACCCCGTTCGCCGAGGACGGCAGCATCGACCAGGACACCCACCGCGCCCTGCTCCGCCGCCTGCTCGACGGCGGGATCGGCATCCTCACGCCGAACGGGAACACCGGCGAGTTCTACGCCCTCACCCCTCAAGAGCGGCAGCTCGTCACGGAGTTGACCGTCGACGAGGCGGCCGACCGCGCCGCGATCCTCGTCGGCGTCGGCCACGACGTCCCCACCGCCATCGCCTCCGCCCGGCACGCCCGCGACCTCGGCGCCCAGATGGTGATGGTCCATCAGCCTGTCCACCCGTACGTCTCGCAGGGCGGCTGGGTCGACTACCACCGTGCCATCGCCGAGGCCGTGCCCGACCTGGGTGTCGTCCCGTACATCCGCAACGCCCAACTGCCCGGCGCCCGGCTCGCCGAACTCGCCGACGACTGCCCGAACGTGATCGGCGTCAAGTACGCCGTCCCGGACGCGGCCCGCTTCGCCGCCTTCGCCCGGGACGCGGGGCTCGAACGCTTCGTGTGGGTCGCGGGGTTGGCCGAACCGTACGCGCCCTCCTACTTCTCGGCTGGCGCCACCGGCTTCACCTCCGGGCTCGTGAACGTCGCCCCGTCCGTCTCGCTGAACATGATCGAAGCGCTTCGGTCCGGGGACTACCCGGGCGCGATGAAGGTGTGGGAGCAGATCCGCCGCTTCGAGGAACTGAGGGCCGCGAACGGCTCCGCGAACAACGTCACGATCGTCAAGGAAGCGCTTGCGTCCCTCGGCCTGTGCCGCCGCGAGGTCCGCCCGCCGAGCAAGCCCCTGCCCGAGAGCGAGCGCGCCGAGGTCGCCGCGATAGCCGCCGGATGGTCGATATGAAGTCACCGGAAGAGCTCAGAAGCCACCAGTGGTACGGCACCGACGGGCTGCGCTCCTTCAGCCACCGGGCCCGCACCCGCCAGCTCGGCTACCTCCCCGAGGAACACCTCGGCAAGCCCGTCATCGCGATCCTCAACACCTGGTCGGACATCAACCCGTGCCATGTCCACCTCCGTGACCGCGCGCAGGCCGTGAAGCGCGGGGTGTGGCAGGCGGGCGGCTTCCCTCTCGAGTTCCCGGTCGCCACCCTCAGCGAGACCTTCCAGAAGCCGACCCCGATGCTCTACCGGAACCTCCTCGCCATGGAGACCGAGGAGCTGCTGCGGTCGTACCCCGTGGACGGCGCCGTGCTGATGGGCGGCTGCGACAAGTCGACGCCGGCGCTGCTCATGGGCGCCGCGAGCGTCGACCTCCCCACCGTCTTCGTCCCCGCCGGCCCGATGCTGCCGGGCCACTGGCGCAACGAGGTCCTCGGCTCCGGCACCGACATGTGGAAGTACTGGGACGACCGGCGCGCGGGCCTCATCGGCGACTGCGAGCTGACCGAACTGGAGAGCGGCCTCGCACGCTCGCCCGGGCACTGCATGACCATGGGGACGGCGTCCACGCTGACGGCCGCCGCCGAGGCGCTCGGGGTGACCGTGCCGGGCGCGTCGAGCATCCCCGCCGTGGACTCGGGGCACGATCGGATGGCCGCGCAATCCGGCATGAGGATCGTTGAACAAGTCCACAAGGGGCGTGTTCTCTCGTCGATCCTCACCCAGGAGGCCTTCGAGGACGCGGTCACCACCGTCCTCGGCCTCGGCGGCTCCACCAACGCCGTGATCCACCTCATCGCCATGGCCGGCCGTGCGGGCGCCCGCCTCACGCTCGACGACTTCGACCGCATCGCCCGCACGGTCCCGGTCCTCGCGAACGTACGGCCCGGCGGACAGACGTACCTCATGGAGGACTTCCACTTCGCGGGCGGCCTCCCCGGCTTCCTCTCCCGCATCACCGACCTGCTCCACCTGGACCGCCCGACGGTCTCCTACGACACCCTCGGCGAGCAGCTCGCGGGCGCGCGGGTGCACAACGACGACGTGATCCGGCCGCGCGACAACCCGGTCGCGTCCGAGGGCGGGGTCGCCGTCCTGCGCGGCAACCTCTGCCCGGACGGCGCCGTCATCAAGCACATCGCCGCCGAACCCCACCTGCTGAAGCACACCGGCCCCGCGGTCGTCTTCGACGACTACAGGACCATGCAACGCACCATCAACGAACCGGAGTTGGGCATCACAGCAGACAGCGTGCTGGTGCTGCGCAACGCGGGCCCCAAGGGCGGCCCCGGCATGCCCGAGTACGGCATGCTCCCGCTCCCCGACCACCTCCTCAAGCAGGGCGTCCGGGACATGGTCCGCATCTCCGACGCCCGCATGAGCGGCACGAGTTACGGCACCTGTGTGCTGCACATCGCGCCCGAGTCGTACGTCGGCGGACCACTGGCGCTCGTGCGGACCGGGGACACCATCACCCTGGACGTCGAGGCGCGCACCCTCCAACTCAACGTGGACGACGAGGAGTTGGAGACACGCAGGGCGGAGTGGACACCGCCGCCCGCACGGTACGAACGCGGCTACGGCGCGCTCTACAACGACCAGATCACCCAGGCGGACACCGGCTGCGACTTCGAGTTCCTGGCCCGCCCGGGCAAGGTCGCCGACCCGTACGCGGGTTAACTCCCTCCCCTCCCCTTCTCGTAGCGCACAGCGCCGCACCACACCCACGGAGAAAGCGCTTCACCCCGTACCGCGACCCACCGCGAGCACCTCGCACCGCGACCCACCACAAGCACCCCGTACACGACCCACCGCAAGCGAACGGAGAACAGTCATGGCCCAAGCCGCAGCCGTGGCGAAACCGCCAGCGCCACCCCGGCGGCGCCGTGCCTCCGCGACCCCGCGCAGGCTCCCGTACCTGCTGATCGCCCCGGCGGCCCTGCTCATGCTGGGCTTCATCGCCTACCCGGTCATCAGCGTCTTCTACTACAGCCTGCAGAACTACAACCCCACCAAGCCGTGGCGCAACGGCTTCGCGGGCCTCGACAACTTCACCCACGCCTTCACCAACGACCCCCAGTTCTGGGACACGTTGACGTTCAGCGCCAAGTGGGTCGTCGTCGAGGTGGGCCTCCAGCTGCTCTTCGGCCTGGCCCTCGCACTGATCGTCAACCAGACCTTCGTGGGCCGCTCCATCGGCCGCGCGCTGGTGTTCTCCCCGTGGGCCGTGTCGGGTGTCCTGACCTCCGCGATCTGGGTGCTGCTCTACAACTCCCAGACGGGCGTGACCCGTTACCTCGCCGACATGGGAATCGGCCAGTACGGCACGAGCTGGCTCTCCGACCCCTCGACCGTCTTCTCCGCCGCGGTGGTCGCGGACCTCTGGCGGGGCGTCCCCTTCTTCGCGATCCTCATCCTCGCCGACCTCCAGTCCGTGTCGAAGGACCTCTACGAGGCCGCCGAGGTCGACGGCGCCAGCCGCTTCCAGCAGTTCCGGAACATCACCCTGCCGCACCTCAAGGACGCGATCGTGCTGTCCACACTGCTGCGCGCGGTCTGGGAGTTCAACAACGTCGACCTGCTCTACACCCTGACCGGCGGCGGCCCGGCCGGCGAGACGACCACGCTCCCGCTGTACGTCGCCAACACCAGCGTCGAAGCACACAACTTCGGCTACGCGTCGGCCCTCACCACGGTCGCGTTCGTGATCCTGCTCTTCTTCTCGATCATCTATCTGCGGCTGAGCAAGTTCGGAGGTGGCGACAAGTGATCACCGAGATCGCCCCGGCCCGCGAGCGGGAGTCCGCCGCCCCGCAACAGCCGCGCAAGGTCCGCCGCGCCTGGGACGAGGTCCCGCGCTGGCAGATCTACGTCCCCCTGGGGATCTACCTCGTCTTCACCCTGATCCCCTTCTACTGGATCCTCCTCTTCGCGTTCCGCCCGGCCGGTTCGACCTCGTTGGTGCCCTGGCCGATGACCTTCGACCACTTCCAGAAGGTGTGGACCGACCGCAGCTTCGGCGTCTACTTCCAGAACAGCGTCTACGTCGGCGTCGCCACCCTGATCCTCACCACGGTGGTCGCCCTGGCCGGCGGCTACGCTCTCGCCCGTTTCGAGTTCAGGGTCAAGCGCGCGTTCATGCTCGCCCTGCTCTGCTCCCAATTCGTGCCGGGCGCCCTGCTGTTGGTGCCGCTGTTCCAGATCTTCGCCAAGCTCCAGATGATCAACTCGCTCGGCAGCGTCGTCATCGCGGAGACCGTCTTCCAGCTGCCGCTGTCGATGATCCTGATCAGCGGCTTCATCCGGAACGTCCCGCAGTCCCTGGAGGAGGCCGCCTGGGTCGACGGCTGCAACCGCTTCGCCGCGTTCCGCATCGTCGTACTCCCGCTGCTGCGGCCCGGGTTGATCGCCGTGGGCTCCTTCGCCTTCGTGCACGCCTGGAACCACTTCCTGTTCGCCCTGATGTTCCTGTCCGACCAGAGCAAGCAGACGATCCCGGTCGGCCTCAACACCCTGATGGGCGCCGACAGCGTCGACCTCGGCGCGCTCGCAGCGGGCGGCATCATCGCGGCCGTACCGGTGGTGATCGTGTTCGCCTTCATCCAGAAGTGGCTGATCACCGGCTTCAGCGCGGGGGCGGTGAAGGGATGAGGCAACCGCTTACCCTGCTGACGAAGATCGTCGAAGCAGGGAGAATCCCATGAACCCCACCACCGGTCCTACGACCGTCTCCACGCCCGTCCCCGTCGTCCTCGCCGGTGCGCGCGGCCACGGCCGCTGGCACGTCGAGAACATCCGCAGGCTCCAGGACAAGGGGCTCGTGCGCCTCGCCGGCATCTGCGAGCTGACCCCGCTGACCGAGGAGGAGTTCGGGGGCGAACTCCCCGCGCAGTCACCGGACTTCGGTGCCCTGCTCGACTCCACCGGCGCCCAGGTGGCCGTGGTCTGCACCCCGATCCCCACCCACACCGACCTCGCGCTGGCCGCCGCGAAGCGGGGCGTGCACCTGCTGCTGGAGAAGCCGCCCGCGCCGTCGTACGCCGAGTTCCGCCGCATGGCCGACGGGGTCGCCGCGGCCGGGGTGGTCTGCCAGATCGGGTTCCAGTCGCTCGGCTCGCACGCCGTGCCCGCGGTCCGCGAACTGATCGAGAAGGGCGCGATCGGCACGGTGACCGGAGTCGGCGGCGCCGGTGCCTGGGCCCGCGACGAGGCGTACTACCGGCGCGCTCCCTGGGCGGGCAAGCGGCGCCTGAACGGCGTCGACGTGATCGACGGGGCGCTCACCAACCCCCTCGCGCACGCCGTAGCCACCGCCCTCGCCCTCAACGAGACGACCCGCGCCGAGGACGTCGTCCGCATCGAGACCGAACTCCTGCGGGCCAACGACATCGAGTCCGACGACACCTCCTGCGTCCGCGTCACCACCGTCCAGGGCCGCCCGGTCACCGTCGCGGTGACCCTGTGCGCCGAACACCCGGGCGAGCCCTACGTGTTGGTGCACGGCACCGAGGGCCGGATCACCTACTGGTACAAGCAGGACCGCGTCCTGCTCCAGCGCGCGGGCCACGGCCCCGAGGAGTTCGAGTACGGCCGCACCGACCTGCTGGAGAACCTCGTCGCCCATCTCACCGACGGCGACGCCCTGTTGGTCGAACCCGACGCGACAGGCGCCTTCATGAAGGTCGTGGAGGCGATCCGCCGGGCCCCCGACCCGGCCCAACTGCCCACCGACGCCTGGCAGATGATCCCCGCCGAGCACCGCCGGGTCGTCCCCGGCATCGACGCACTGGTCACGGCGGCGGCCGACACCCTCGCCCTCTACTCCGAACTGGGCGCCGCCTGGGCCCCACCGAAAGAGGTGAGCACCTGATGATCACCCACGACACGCCGGTGCTGCGCGTCGCGGGCCGCCCGGTCGCCCGGTACGTCACCCGGCCCGAGCTGCCCGACCGGCTCTCCCCTCGCCCGTATCTGCACCCCGTGACCACCCTCGCGGGCACGGCGGTCACCGAGTTGAGCCCCGTCGACCACACCCACCACCTCGGCGTCGGTGTCGCCGTTCCCGACGTCGAGGGGCACAACTTCTGGGGCGGCCGGACCTACGTTCGTGACCAGGGCCCCACGGAACTGGACAACCACGGCGCCCAACGCCACTCCGGTTTCCAGCTCCGCGACCCCGACGGCTTCGTCGAGGAACTCCGCTGGGTGGCCTCCGGCGCCGAGCTGCTCCGCGAACGCCGTACGGTCGCGGCCACCGAACTCACCGACACGGCCTGGGCGTTGGACTTCACCTTCTCCCTCACCAACGTCACACCGGACGCCCTCTCGATCGGCAGCCCCGCCACCAACGGCCGCCCCGGAGCCGCGTACGGCGGCTTCTTCTGGCGGGCCCGCAAAGAGGCCGAGACCCCGAGCGTCTTCACCGCCGACCGCGAGGGCGAACCGGAGATCCACGGCACCCGCGCCGACTGGCTCGCCCTCGCCGGCACCGGCTGGACCCTCGTCTTCGCCGGCGCCACCGACCGCACCCGCCGCGACCCGTGGTTCGTCCGCACCGCCGAATACCCGGGCGTGGGCGCCTCGTTGGCGACGGAGGAACGGCTGGCGATCCCGCCCGGCGACACGGTCGTACGACGGATCGTCACCGTCGTCGCCGACGGCCGCCTCGACCGTGCCGAGGCCGCCGCGCTCGTGCGGAAGGCGGTCAGCCAGTGACCCACGAGACGTACACCAACCCCGTCCTGAACGCCGACTGGTCCGACCCGGACGTCATCCGCGTCGGCGACGACTTCTACCTCACCGCGTCCAGCTTCGGCCGCGTCCCGGGCCTGCCCCTGCTGCACTCCCGCGACCTGGTCAACTGGACCCTGGTCGGCCACGCCCTCGAACGCCTCGAACCCGCAGCGGAGTTCACCACCCCGCGGCACGACTGCGGCGTCTGGGCACCGGCGTTGAGATACCACGACGAACGTTTCTGGATCTTCTGGGGCGACCCCGACCAGGGCATCTTCCAGGTCAACGCCCCCGAGATACGCGGCCCTTGGACCCAGCCGCACCTCCTCAAGGAGGGCAAGGGACTCATCGACCCCTGCCCCCTGTGGGACGACGACCACGACGAGGCCTACCTCGTACACGCCTGGGCCAAGTCCCGCGCGGGCATCAAGAACCGCCTCACCGGCCACCGCATGCACCCCGACGGCACGACCCTCCTCGACGACGGCAAGGTCGTCGTCGACGCGGACCGCATCCCCGGCTGGTTCACCCTGGAGGGCCCCAAACTCCACCTGCACGACGGCTGGTTCTGGATCCTGGCCCCCGCGGGGGGAGTCGGGACCGGCTGGCAGGGCGCGTTCCGCTCACGCGGCTTCTTCGGACCGTACGAGGAGAAGGTCGTCCTGGAGCAGGGGGACACCGACGTCAACGGCCCCCACCAGGGCGCGTGGGTGCGCACCCCGTCCGGCGAGGACTGGTTCCTGCACTTCCAACAGCGGGGCGCCTACGGCCGGTTGGTCCATCTCCAGCCGATGCGCTGGGACGACGACGGCTGGCCGGTCATCGGCGACGCGGGCGCCCCCGTGGCCGTACACCGGAAACCGGATCTCCCGCCGCAGCCGACCGCCGCGCCCGCCACCGACGACGACTTCCCCGGCGGACGGTACGGCCGCCAGTGGCAGTGGACGGCGAACCCGCAGGACGGCTGGGCCACCCACCACTCCGGCGACGGCCTCCGCCTGACCTGCGCCCGCACCACCGACACCGATGACCTGCGCCGCCTCCCGAACCTCCTCACCCAGCGCCTCCCCGCCGAACCTGTCGCCGTCGAGGTCGAACTGCGCCTGCACAGCCAGGAGGTGGGGGCGCGAGCCGGACTCGCCGTGCTCGGTGATGCCTACAGCTGGATCGGGTTGCAGCGGGGCGCGGACGGCACGGTGATGTTCGTCCACCGCTTCGCCGAACCCGTCGCCGATCGCGAACGCGATGCGAGCGAGCCCTGCCCCGCACCCTCCGGCCGGGTCCACCTCCGCATCGAGATCGGCACAAACGCCCGCTGCCGCTTCTTCTACGACGTCGGGGACGGGCAGCGTCCGAGCGGCCAGGTCTTCGCCGCCACCCCCTGGCGCTGGGTCGGCGCCCTGCTCGGACTGTTCGCGCTCGCGCCCGTCGGCACGGGACATGCCGGCGCGGCCGGCTTCGCCCGGTTCCGGATCAGTTCTCTCCACTAACCCGCCCTGCCCGTACGCCTGTTGGGAGTCGCAATGACGCACCTCCGTGGCAAGCGCTTGCCCGTCCTCCGTGACATCACCACCCCGTTGGATCCATCAGAAGAGAGCCGTCCTATGAAGACCAGCATCCGCAGAAACAGGCGTGCCGCCCTGGCCGTCGCCCTGGGCTGCGTGCTCGCGCTGACCGCCACAGCCTGCGGCGACGACGGCAGCGGGGCCGCGGGGGACAAGGGCGGCGAGGGATCGGGCAAGGGCACGATCACCTTCTGGGACAACAACGGCGGTGTCCGCACCGACATCTGGAAGCAGATCATCGCGGACTTCGAGAAGAAGAACCCCGACATCAAGGTCAAGTACGTCGGGATACCCGCCGCGAGCGCCCAGTCCAAGTACGACACCGCGATCCAGGGCGGCGGCCTGCCCGACGTCGGCGGGGTCGGGACGGCGGTGCTGGCCGAGGTGGCGGTGCAGGGGGCGCTGGAGCCGTTGGACAGCCGGCTCAAGTCCAGTTCCCTGAACGGCAAGTTGAGCCAGAACCTGCTCGACGTCAGCAAGAGCGCGGGCGGTGGGAGCACGCTGTACCAGATCCCCACCTCCGCCAACAACGGCACGCTCTGGTACCGCACCGATCTGTTCAAGGCGGCCGGGCTGGAGGCGCCGACCACCTGGTCGAAGTTCTACGCCGCCGCCGACAAGCTCACCGACAAGGCGAAGAACAAGTTCGGGTTCACCATTCGAGGTGGCGAGGGGTCCATCGCGCCGGCACTGGACGCGGTGTACGGGCAGACCGGGATCACGTCCTTCTGGAACGGCGACAAGACGACCGTCAACGACCCGAAGAACGTTGCCGCGTTGGCGAAATACGTCGGGCTGTTCAAAAAGGACACTCCGTCCGCCGACCTCAACAACGACTTCACGAAGATGGTCGCGCAGTGGGACAGCGGCACCATCGGAATGCTGAGTCACAACCTCGGGTCGTACCAGGACCATCTGAAGGCGCTGGGCGCGGACAAGTTCAAGGGGATTCCCAACCCGACGCAGGACGACGGTACGCGGGTGCAGATCTCCAACCCCGTCGACGGGCTGAGTCTGTTCAAGTCCAGCAAGAACAAGGAAGCGGCCTGGAAGTTCATCGAGTTCGCGGTTTCTCCGGCGGAGAACTCGAAGTACAACGAGTCGGCGGGGCAGGTGCCGGCCAACACCGACGCGGCCGACGCGGCGTGGATCCAGAAGTCCGAGCCCACGCAGTTGGCTGCGCAGGCGTTGAACGGGGCCGACACGAAGATCGTGCAGCTGCCGTACTACCTGCCGGACTGGAACACGATCTCCAAGGCGGACAACGAGCCGAACTTCCAGAAGCTGTTGTTGGGGAAGGTGACGGCGAAGGAGTTCCTGGACACGTTGGCTGATCAGTTGAACAAGGCGCAGGCGGACTGGAAGAAGAACCACTGAGTTGGGTGGTTCGGTTGGTGGGGGGCTGCGGGCCGGTGGGGGCTGGTCGCGCAGTTCCCCGCGCCCCTAAAAGACAAAATCCGAGAGGTGAGTCGATCGTGTCTCTTAGTCGTCGGCAGGTTGCCCTAGGGGCTCTCACTGCTGTTCCTTTACGTGGTGGGGGTGTTCGACGGGAGCGCACTCTCTATATCGCCGGTGATTCCACCGCCGCCCAGAAGTACTCCGCCGAAGCGCCGGAGACCGGGTGGGGAATGGCGCTTCCCTTCTTTCTGCGGAAGGCGGTGAAGGTGTCCAACCAGGCCGTCAACGGGCGGAGTTCGAAGAGCTTCGTCGATGAGGGGCGGCTGGATGTGATCCTCTCCGCCGTCCGGCCCGGTGACGTCCTTCTCGTGCAGTTCGCGCACAACGACGAGAAGAGCGACGACCCCACCCGCTACACCGAGCCGTGGACGACCTACCAGGATTATCTGCGGCTGTACATCGAAGGGGCCCGGGCTCATGGCGCCCGGCCCGTGCTCGCCACCCCGGTCGAGCGGCGCAGGTTCGACGCCGACGGCAACGCCCTGCCGACGCACGGGGATTACCCGGCGGCGATGCGGGCGCTCGCGAAGGAGGAGCGGGTCGCGCTGCTCGACATCGAGGCGCTGTCGCTCGCGCTGTGGCAGCGGCTCGGGGTGGAGGAGACGAAGGTCTACTTCAACTGGACCGACACCGAGCAGGACAACACGCACTTCAATCCGCCCGGTGCGATCGCCGTGGCGCGGCTCGTGGCGCGGGAGTTGCTGCGCACCCGGGTGCTCGCCTCGCGTGACGTCGTCCGGCTGCACGAGGACATTCCGACGTCCTGGATCACCTGGCCCGAGGCGACGGACGCCCCGGTCCTCTGAACAAGGAGACCCGCACAGTGCGTATACAGAAGTGTCATGGACGCGTCATAGCAACGCTGGTGGGCTGCACCGCACTGGCCCTCGCCGTCACCACGACCAGCGCCCAGGCCCATCCGCGCCCCCTCGACCGGCAGACCCTCGGCACCGCTGACGGCTGGGCCTCCTACGGCACCGGCACCAGCGGTGGCGCGACGGCCACCCGCGATCACGTCTACACCGTCTCCAACTGGGCCGATTTCAAAGCCGCGTTGGCCGCCGGCGGCACCGCGCCGAAGATCATCAGAGTCAAGGGTGTGATCGACGCCAACGCCGAGGGCTGCGACTCCTTCGCCGCGCCCGGCTACGACTTCGACCAGTACCTCGCCACCTACGACCCCGCCGTCTGGGGCTACGACCAGAACCTCGACAACGAACCCGCCGACAGCCCCGAGGGCCTGCGCCGCGTCTCCGCCGCCGACCAGTACGCCGCCATCGAGGCGTACATCCCCGCCAACACCACCGTCATCGGCATCGGCAAGCACGCCGGCTTCAAGGGCGCCAGCCTCCAGATCAAGGCCGTCGACAACGTCATCGTCCGCAACCTCTCCTTCGAGAGCCCCCTCGACTGCTTCCCGCAGTGGGACCCGACCGACGGCGACACGGGCAACTGGAACTCCGAGTACGACAGCGCCGTCATCTACGGCTCCACGCATGTGTGGCTGGACCACAACACGTTCACCGACGGCGCCCACCCGGACAGTTCGCTGCCCACCTACTTCGGGCGGATCTTCGAGCAGCACGACGGCGAACTCGACGTCGTGAAGGGCGCCGACTACGTCACCGCCTCCTGGAACGTCTTCACCGACCACGACAAGACGATCCTCATCGGCAACAGCGACAGCGCCTCCACGGCCGCAGTCGACCGCGGCCATCTGAAGGTGACGCTCCATCACAACCTGTTCTCCAACCTGGTCGAACGCGCACCCCGCGTCCGCTTCGGCCAAGTCGACTCGTACAACAACCACTTCGTCGCCGAGCCGGGCTACGGCTACAGCTACGGCATCGGCCTGGAGTCCCAACTCGTCGCGGAACACAACGCGTTCACCGTCCCGGCCGGCATCGACGAGGCCACCATCCTCAAGAAGTGGTCCGAGGCACCGCTCACCGCCGACGACAACTACGTCAACGGCAAGCTCACCGACCTGATCGCCGTCCACAACGCGGGAGTTCCGACCGAGATCCTCCAGTCGGGCGCGGGCTGGACACCCACCCTGCGCACGAAGATCGACCCCGCGAAGGCCGTGCCGTACCTCGTCGACCGGGGAGCGGGCGCGGGCCGCCTGCGCTGACACACCACGCCGGACACCGGGCCGGTCCCGTCCGATCGGCCCGGCACCCGCGCCACCTCACGAGCCGCACCGCGAAGGAGCACCCGCATGCCCTCGCACCACATCCATCAACTGCCCCTGACCAGACGGGGATTCCTCATGGCGAGCGCCGGCGCGGGCGTCGCGCTCGGCCTCACCACCGTCCCCGCCCTCGCCGTCGGCAGACCCCGCCCGTTCGGCCGCTACGGCTCACCCGCCGCGCGCCTCACCCCGCTCACCCTGTACGTCGACCCGCGCGGCCGGGGCGACTTCACCACCGTCCAGTCCGCCGTGAACGCCGCGACCGGCGCCAGGTACACCCTGGTCCTCGCACCCGGTGTCTACCGCGAGACGGTCATCACCGGGGTCGCCGACCCGGCGACCGGCCAACTCACCGACGCCGCCACGGAGATGACCTGGATCGGCGCGAGCGAGAACCCGCGTGACGTCGTCATCGTCTACGACAACGCCAACGGCACCCGGAAACCCGACGGTTCGGGAACCTACGGCACCTCCGGCTCGGCCACGACCACGCTCCGCACCGACGGCTTCACCGCCCGCTGGATCACCTTCGCCAACGACTGGCTGCGCGCCGACCACCCCGACATCACCGGCACCCAGGCGGTCGCGGTCAAGGTGCAGGGCGACCGCTCGGCGTTCTTCGACTGCCGCTTCCTCGGCCACCAAGACACCCTGTACGCCGACTCGTCGGCGCTCGGCGTCTTCGCCCGCCAGTACTACACGCGCTGCTACGTCGAGGGAGACGTCGACTTCGTCTTCGGGCGCGCGACCGCCGTCTACGACCACTGCCACTTCCGCACCCTGAACCGCACCGACCTGGCGACCGCACCGTACGGCTTCGTCTTCGCGCCCTCCACGGCGGTGGCGAACCCGCGCGGCTACCTGGTGACGCACAGCCGCGTGAGCAGTGAAGCCCCGCGCGGCTACTACAAGTTGGCCCGCCCCTGGGTACCCGGCTCGGACACCACCGCCCACCCGATGCTCACCGTGCGGAACACGGTGCTGGGCGCCGGGATCGACGCGGTGGCGCCGTACACCAACATGTCGGACACCTATCCCTGGCAGAGCCAGCGGTTTGCGGAGTACCGCAACACGGGTCCGGGCGCCGTGATCAGCGTGCCGGAGAACCGGCCCCAACTAACCCCTGTGCAGGCTGAGTCGGCGACCCGTGAGACGTATCTCGGTGACTGGACCCCGGGGCGGAGGCGCTGAGATGGCCGTGCCCAGACGCACCCTCCTGGCGGGGATTGCCGGTGGGCTGGTGGCCGCCGGCGCCGGACCCGCCGTAGGCCTCGGCCGTCGTCGTGTGCTGCATGTCCGGCCCGGTGAGTCGGTACAGGCCGCCGTCGACGCGGTGCAGGGCGTCGGCTGGACGATCGTCGTGCACCCGGGGACGTATCGCGAGGTCGTCAACGTCCCTGTTTCAGCTGGTGAGTTGACGCTGCGCGGCGCGACCCGTGACCCGCGGGACGTCGTCATCGTCTACGACAACGCCAACGGGACGCAGAAGCCGGACGGTTCGGGGACGTACGGCACGGCGGGCTCCGCGACCTTCACCTCGGCGGCGCCCGGGCTGACCGTACGGGACCTCACCCTCGCCAACGACTGGCTGCGCGCGGACCATCCGGAGATCACCGGGACGCAGGCGGTGGCCGCGTATGTGACGGGGGACCGTTCGCGGTTCTCGCGGGTCCGTCTGCTCGCCCACCAGGACACGCTGTTCGTGGACACGTCCGCGCTGGAGGCCTTCGACCGGCAGTACTTCTCGCACTGCTACATCGAGGGCGACGTCGACTTCGTCTTCGGGCGGGCCACGGCGGTCTTCGCGGACTGCCGCTTCCACACCCTGCAACGGGACGTGTCCTTCACCCCCAAGGGCATGGTCTTCGCCCCGTCCACCGCCCGCGCCAACCCGCACGGCATCCTCGCGGTCCGCTCCCGGATCACCTCCGGCGCGGAGGACGCCGCGTACAAGCTGGCCCGGCCGTGGGTCCCGTCGTACGAGACAACGGCCTGGCCGTCCCTCGTCGTGCGGGACTCCCGGATCGGGCCCGGCATCGACCCCGTCGCGCCCTACACGAACATGCGCGACGCCTACCCCTGGCAGTCGATGCGCTTTGCCGAGTACCGCAACACAGGGCCGGGCTCCGTGATCACCGTCCCGGAGAACCGGCCCCAACTCGCCTTCGCCGAGGCCGACTTGCACACCCCTGCCGCCTACCTCGGTGACTGGCGCCCCGTCCGCTCCTTCTGATCGACGAAAGGACCCGCACGTCATGCGTCGTATCAGCACCTTCACCGCACTCGCCGTGACCACGGCCTCGCTCGGACTCGCCGTGATCGCCACCCCGGCCCACGCGGCGACCGTCGTGGTCAGCAACTCCACCGATCTGACCAGCGCCATCAAGAACGCCACCGCCGGCACGGTCATCCAGGTCCGCGGCGGCACCTACTACCCGACGGCCACCCTCCAGTCGACGACCAACGGCACCTCCTCCGCGCCGGTCACCCTCACCGCATACGGCTCGGAGACGGTGAAGATCGACGGCTCGTCACTGCCGTCGGGGTCCTGGATCTTCAAGCTGACGGCGGACTACTGGAACGTCTCCAACATCACCTTCCAGAACTCCCCGGACAGCGCGGTCGTCTGCCAGTCCTGCACCGGCACCAACTGGAGCAACGTCAAGACCATCAACGGCGGCGACTCCGGCTTCACGCTCACCGGCGACGGCACCGTCAACAACACGGTCAAGAACCTTGACTCGTACGGCAATTACGACGCCGCGACGCACGGCCAGAACGCGGACGGCGTCGCCATCAAGTTCGGCTCCGGCACCGGCAACCTGGTCACCGGTGCCCGGCTGTACAACAACTCGGACGACGGCATCGACCTCTGGTCCTTCTCGTCGCCGGTCACCATCGAGCACAGCTGGTCCTTCGGCAACGGGATCAACCGCTGGGGCGACTCCGCGTTCGAGGGCAACGGCAACGGCTACAAGCTGGGCGGCAACGGCGTCACCGTCGCCCACGTCGTCAACAACTCGGCCGCCTGGGGGAATTCGGGCAACGGCTTCACCGAGAACTCCAACACCGGCGCGATCGTCATCAACCGCACCACGGCCTACGTCAACGGCGGCGCGGGCTACTACTTCGCCACCAGCTCCGCCAAACTCGGCAAGAACCTCGCCGTCAGCAACAGCGGCGGTTCGGTCACCAAGGGCTCCGCCGTCACCTCGTCCGGCAACAACTGGGACTCCGGCGTCTCCACCCCGTCCTTCATCTCCACGGACGCGTCGACGACGTACAACGCCCGTTCGTCGAGCGGCACGTTGCCGGCGACGACGTTCCTCACGACGGGGAGCACGACGATCGGCGCGACGATGAACTGACCGTGCGGTGGGCCCAGTTCGGGTTGGACGGGGCTGGGCCCGCCTACGCCAGTGGAGAGCGCTCGCCGCCACCGTCCGCCCTGTGGATTTCGTATCGATCGGATAAAGGCCCTCGCGCCCGACGCGTGATGCGCGTAGACAGTCCCTGACCTGGTGCATCACCCATCGGAACCAGATCCGGAGATTCCATGCGGAAGTCCCTTAGAGCGGCCGCCCTCGGCGCCGCCTGTGTCGTCGCCGGTGCCGCCCTGTACGGCAGCGGCGTCGCCAGCGCCGGCCAGTCGACGGCCAACTCGACGCACGAGCCGTACAACATCGGCCTGTTGACGAAGGACATCGACACCTACTACGGCACCACGCTCGACAGCAACGGCGTGTACCAGGCCTCGGCGACGAGCCCGTACGCCAAGGACCTGGCGCGCATCGACGCGTCCGCGAAGAAGTACATCGACGCGGCCGTCCGCAAGCACCACAAGGGCGTCAAGCCGGCGGTCGTCTTCGACATCGACGACACGCTGCTGCTCAGCCTCGACTACGAGAAGAAGAACAACTACGGCTACAGCTCGGCCAGTTGGGCCGCGTACGTCGCCCAGGCCAACCGCCCGGAGGTCTTCGGCACCCCCGCGCTGGTCAAGTACGCCGCGTCCAAGGGCGTCGCCGTGTTCTACAACTCGGGCCTGACCGAGGCGCAGCGCACCTCCGCGGTCGACAACCTGAAGAAGGTCGGCGCCGACATCAACCTCGACGCCGACCACATGTTCCTCAAGAACACGGCCAACCCGCCGTCGTACCTGAGCAGTTGCGCGACCGCCGGCACCTGGACCTGCACCACCGTGCAGTACAAGTCCGGTACCCGGAAGCACATCGAGTCCCTCGGCTACGACATCATCGCCAACTTCGGCGACCAGTACTCGGACCTCGACGGGGGCTACGCCGACAAGACGTACAAGCTCCCGAACCCGACCTACTTCGTCAGCTAGTCCCTACGGGAAGTCTCTACGGCGCCGACCGACCCGAGGGTGGGCACCACCGGCAGGATCGTTCCGTCCGCCGCGAACCACAGGCGGTCGATCGTGGTCTCCCGGTGCGTGCCGTCCCCACCAGGCCTTCCTGGCCCGTTCAGGGCGTGCCCAGGATGCCGTACTCGGGGTTCTTGGACAGGACCGTCCCCCGCTCGGTCCACGGACCGGACGGGGACGGTCCCGTCGCGTAGGCCACGCTTGTCTCTTCCACGGTCTCCGCGGCGATCGGGACGACGATGAGCTGACGTGGCTTGCCGCAAACTCCTTGATGGGTGCCTGGGTTGGGGCTTTTGGGCCGTTCGATGGCGGTGATCGCCTACTGACCCGATACTGGCGGTCCTGTACGTCACCAAGGGGAGGCACTCATGGCACAGGACCCCGCGCCGAAGCATCTGACGATCACGCTCGACTTCGATCTCCAGACACCCAATTCCACGGTGGGCGAGGCCCGGATCAAGGCGGCCTACAACGCGGCCGTCGACGCGGCGCTGGAGGCAGCCACGAAGGAGTTCCCCGAGGGGAGCGTCAAGACCATCACGGCTGAGATGCACTGGTCGTACCGGTGGATGGAGAAGCGCGAGGTCCGCTTCTCGCGGGACGACGCGCAGAGCTGAGGCGCGAGATCCCCGGTCGTGTTCTTCGACCTCGACAAGCTGAGCAGCCTCGCCAAGGATCTCGATGTGACTGACGACGAGCTCATCCTGGCTACCCGTGCACGCGTGGCCGGCCGGGGGCTGCCCGGTCCCGCGTCCGCCGAGGACGTCACCAGGTTCGAGCGAGTCGTGGGCCACCCGATGCCCGACCTGTTGAAGCGGATGTACCTCGAGGTCGCCAACGGGGGCTTCGGCCCGTCGGAAGTGCTGTCCCTCACCGACACGGGCAAGTGGTTCGGCGACCGCGCGGACATCTCCATGGCCTACGACGACTTCGCCGCCGATCCCGATCACCCTCTCCCACCGGGGATCGTGCCTCTCATGAACCGTGGCTGCGCCATGTGGACGCTGATCGATTTCCGCACCGCAGACGGGCAGATGTGGAACTGGGATCCCAACCTCTGCTGTCTCCCGCACGCCCTCGCCCCGCTCGAACAGTCACTGGCCCAGTGGTTCACCGACTGGCTGAACGACGTCATGCCCGATGGGCCCTACCCGCACCGTGAAGTGTCCAGCCGGGAGTGCCCCCACGGGTGACGAGCCGGGACGAGTGCGCCGTCTCGCTTCCCGTCTCATCTCAGCCCAAGGCCCCGCCACCACAGTTGGAGAGCCTGTTGAAAGCAGCGCGTCATGGGCGGATCGGAGGCAGCTTCCGGCGCTTCCGGCGGCTGTGGCCGCGGCCGTCAGGGACCGTGTCCCTGTCGCTCGCCACCAGGATGTAGCCGACCACGCTGACTACCGCACAGCAGGTGGCGAGGACGACGCTGAACGGCTGGCGGTTGCTGGTCAAGGATCCCGCGGCGTGTATCAACTGCGCTGCTCCGAGGGCCAGTGCGCCCCAGCCCGCGAGGGTGCCGGCGTGCCTGCGGCGTTGCCGGCAGACGAACCACGCGCCAAGAGCCAGGAACATGACACCGCCAGCGCCAAAAGCCACCGCATTGAACATTCCCGCCTCCCGACGGAAGCGTACCGATCCAGGAGGTGTGAGGAGCCGGTGCAGCCGAGCCGGGCGAGGTACGGTCCCGAGTCATGGCGGAAGGCAGCAGCGTGCCGGAGAAGGTGGCGTGGGTCCTGGTTCGGCACGACCGGGTGCTGGTGACCCGTAGTCACGGCAGAGATCGCTTCTACTTGCCGGGCGGTCATCGTGAGCCGGGCGAGTCCGACGAAGAGACCCTGGTGCGGGAGATCGACGAGGAACTGCGGGCGGCGATCGACCCCGGTTCCATGGCGCACTTCGGCACGTTCGAGATCGGCGAGGGCCATCCGGATCACGGCCCCTTCCGCATGATCTGCTACACCGCAGCTCACCGCGGTGAGCTGACCCCGTCCAGAGAGATCGCCGAGAAGGCGTGGTTCCGCTACGCCGACCGGAACCGAGTCTCGGCCGTCGACGAGATGGCCTTCGACGCGCTGCACGCGCTCGGCCTGCTTCCCTGATCCCGTGAACGGAGTCGCTTGAGTCTCCAGTAAGGGGAGACGCAAAGGTGGGGGCATGGACGGTGACGCGCTCTACTCGATCGGTGAACTCGCTCGGCGGACCGGGCTCACGGTCAAGACCGTTCGGTTCTACTCCGATCGCGGGATCGTGGCGCCGGCGGACCGCAGCCCGGCCGGCTACCGCCGCTACGGCGTCGACGCCGTAGCGCGCCTGGACCTCGTAAGAACCCTGCGGGAGTTGGGACTTGACCTCTCCACGATCCGCAGGGTCGTGGACCGTGAGCTCTCGCTGCCCGAGGTCGCCGCGGCGCACGCCGAGGCGCTGGCGGTGCAGATCCGGGTCCTGCGACTGCGGCACGCGGTGATGACGGCGGTGGCCGAGCGCCGGGCGACACCTGAGGAGACGGAACTCATGCACCGGTTGGCCCAGCTTTCCGAGGACGAACGGCGGCGTCTGATCGGCGACTTCCTGGACGCCGTATTCGGCGGCCTCGACGACGCCGCCCCCGCGCTCGCCGGGGTCATGCGCTCCATGACCCCCGAACTGCCCGACAACCCGGAGGCCGAACAGGTCCAGGCGTGGGTGGAGTTGGCCGAGCTGTCCCTCGACCCGGACTTCCGCGCCTCTGTGCGGAAGATCGCCGAGGACCAGGCAGCTGAGCGTGCCAGGAGCAACAGCACGGTCCCGGTGCGCGACATCGCCGTGGCCGTCCGGGATCAGGCCGGGCCGGCCCTCACCGCCGGCATCGACCCGGCTTCACCCCAGGCCGATCCGTTCGTCGCGTCGTTCACCGCGCACTACGCCCGCCTCCTCGGCCGACCCGACGACAGTGAGCTACGCCATCGGCTGGCGACCCGGCTGGAGACCGTCAACGACCCCCGCAGGGAGCGATATCTCCAGCTCCTGGCCGTGGTCAACGGCTGGACGGCTCCGGAGAGCCTGGCTCCCGTCTTCGACTGGTCCGTCCAGGCTCTGCGGGTCCGGACACCAGGGGCGCGCTAGCCCCCGCGGCCCAGGGCACAACGCAACGCCCCCGCCGGTCGTCACCGGCAGGGGCGTTGCTCTGCTGACCGAGGGGGGCTCGGTTCAGCAGGTCTGTGCAGTCGGACGATGTGCCGGAGCTGAGGAAGCCCGAGCCCGTCGAACCACTGATGGTGTTGATCTTCAGGACGTCGTACCGCGTCCCATCCGAACCCCACGCACAGGAAAGGACGTTGAAAACGAACGTGTGGTTGTTTCCGCCGTACGAACGGGCTTCTACGACTTCTGCCCCGCGAAGTCGCCCTTCACCGCCAGCTGTTGGCCCGCCGCCGTGCCCGCCGCCGCGTAGCTGTCGTCCTTGGCGTCCCGGCCGCCGCGGGCATGGTTGTACTGCCCGGCGAAGACCCAGTCCCCGACCGCGACCGTACGGCCCTCCCTGAGCACCCATGTGTAGACCAGGAAGCCGTCCTGCTCCGTCACCGTCTGCGTGAAATCCTGCTCGGGGAGCGAGCGCCAGGCGCCCGACGACGTGACCCCGCCGGTCTGCTTCACCTTCAACTGAACTGTCAGCGCGCTGAGTTGCTTCGTCGTCTTCAGGGTGATGTCGTTCTGCGCCCAGAAGTCGTTGCTTCCCGGGTCGATCGAACCGTCCGACCACAGCGGGCCGTCCTGGGTGCCGGAGGCGGCCGGCAGCGCGGGAGGTGCGGAGGGTGACCCGGTCGCGGACGTCGTCGGCGTGGCGGTCGCGCTCGGAGTGCTGTGCGGGGCGCCGGAGCCCGAACTCGGCCTTGGGACAACCGGTTTGACCGGCGTACGGCTCGTCGCGTCCGGTGACGGTGTGGGCGTCGGGGTCGGTGGGACGGACACCGTCTGCTCGGCGGGGGAGGTGCTCTTCACCGCGGACGCCACCGCGTAGCCGCCGATCGCGAGGACGCCCGCCACCGCGGCCGTCGCGCTGACCACCCGCACCCAGCCGAACACGGGCGGCCGGGTGGCCCGGTGGTCGGGGCGGGACTGCGCGGCCATCCCGCGTTCGAGCCGGGCGAGGATGCGGGAGCGGTCGGGCTCGTGTCCCTCGGCCGCCTCGTGCAGCCGGGCGATCAACTCGTCGTCGTGCACGTCCTGATGCCTCATCGGGTCCTCCCTCCGCTCTCGCCGCCGCGTGCCAGCGCCGCCGCGTGCATCCGCAGCGGAGGGCTCTGCGGGCCGAGCAGGCGCTGCAACTCGGCCATGCCCTTTGACGTCTGGCTCTTAACCGTACCGACGGACACACCGAGGGCGAGCGCGGTGTCCTTCTCCGACAGGTCGAACGCGTGCCGCAGCACCACACAGGCCCGCTTGCGGAACGGCAGTCTGCGCAGGGCTTCTTGGACGTCGACCACGCCGGGCACGTCCGGGTTCTCGGTCTTCTCCTCGCGCTGCGTCCAGAACAGGGCGACCCGGCGCCGCTCGCGCACCGCGCTGCGGATCCGGGTGCGGGCCAGGTTGGCGACGACCCCGCGGGCGTAGGCCGCCGGATGGTCGGCGGCGCGCACCCGGTCCCAGCGGTGCCAGAGCGCGAGCAGCGCGTCGGCCGCGAGATCGTCGGCGGCGTCCGCCTCACCCGTCAACAGGTGGGCCAGGCGCGACAGTTCGGCGTAGTGACGCTCGAAGAAGGCGTGGAACTCCTCGGAGGCGGCGTCGTCGACGACTGTGCCCACGGCGGACCTCTCCTCGCTGCGGCTTTGTGTATGTCATGTAGCTGACACGTGTTTGTTCGGGGGTGGCCCCCGCGAGATCCGGAAGCGTAGCAGTGGTCAACTGGCCATTCTGGTACGGACCTTCGAACAACGTCTGGCAGGCCGACCGCAGACTGGCGCGCCGACCTCGATTCCGTAACACGGGGAAAACCTGAAACAGGTTCAACGCGGGAACAATCCAGCCAGCATCCGCGCACCGATCATTGAAGCCACGAGGAGTACCCGCATGTCCGAGTCACAGAAGGTGGCCGACCGGCCAAGTGCCGAACCACCGGCGGCGAACGGTGTCGACCGGTTCTTCAGGATCTCCGAGCGGGGGTCCACCTTCGGCCGTGAGATACGCGGCGGCTTCGCCACGTTCTTCACGATGGCCTACATCCTTGTCCTGAACCCGATCATCCTGGGCAGCGCCAAGGACAAGTTCGGGCACTCGCTCGACACCGGCCAACTGGTCACCGCCACCGCCCTGGTGGCCTGTGTGATGACGGTCATCATGGGCGTCGGCGGCAACCTGCCGCTCGCCATCGCGGCGGGCCTCGGCCTCAACGCCGTCGTCGCCTTCCAGCTGGCGCCGCTGATGAGCTGGCCCGACGCGATGGGCCTCGTCGTCATCGAGGGCGTCCTGATCTGTGTGCTCGTCCTCACCGGGCTGCGCGAGGCGATCATGAACGCGATCCCGCAACAGCTCAAGCAGGCGATCGGCGTCGGCATCGGGCTGTTCATCGCGTTCATCGGCTTCGTCGACGCGGGCTTCGTCAGCCGTATACCGGACGCCGCCGACACCACCGTCCCCGTGCAGCTCGGCGCCGTCGGTCATCTCACCGGCTGGCCCGTCCTCGTCTTCTGTCTCGGCGTCCTGCTGACCATCGCGCTCGTCGCCCGCAAGGTGAAGGGCGCGATCCTCATCAGCATCGTCACGATGACCGTCCTCGCGATCATCATCAACTCCGTTGCCGACATCAAGAGTTGGGGGCTGATGACGCCCAAGGTGCCGGACAAGATCGTGGCCGCGCCCGACTTCGGGCTCATCGGTCACTTCAGTCTGTTCGGGGCGTTCGGTGAGACCAGTGCGATCACCGTGGTGCTGCTGATCTTCACGTTGATCCTGTCCGACTTCTTCGATGCGATGGGCACGATCGTCGGTATCAGTGCGGAGGCCGGGCTCCTGGACGAGGAGGGGCAGGTGCCGAACATCGGGCGCGTGCTGTTCATCGACGGCGCCGCCGCTGTCGCCGGCGGGATCGGGTCCGCTTCCTCCAACACCGCGTACATCGAGTCGGCGTCCGGTGTGGGGGAAGGGTCTCGGACCGGGTTCTCCAACCTGGTCACCGGTGGGCTGTTCGGGCTTGCGTTGTTCCTTACGCCCCTGCTGACGATCGTGCCGCTGCAGGCTGCCGCGCCTGCGTTGATCGCGGTCGGGTTCCTGATGATGACTCACGTCAAGCACATCGACTGGGACAAGTACGAGATCGCGATTCCGGCGTTCCTGACCATCGCCGCGATGCCGTTCACGTACTCGATCACCGATGGCATTGGTGCCGGGTTCATCTCTTACGTCGTGATCAAGGCGGTGCTCGGTAAGGCGAAGGAGGTCAACTGGTTGTTGTGGGGGGTGTCGGTGCTGTTCCTGGTGTACTTCGCCATTGATCCCGTGGAGCAGGTTCTCGGTGTGAAGTAGGAGTAGGGGGCGCTGCGCGGTCGGCTTGCGGTTTGTTGTGGCTGGTCGCGCAGTTCCTCGCGCCCCTTAGCGGCATCACAGCAACGCTGCCTTCATCACGGCCTTGGCCACCGGGGCCGCCAAACCGTTGCCGCTGATCTCCGATCTTGCTGCGTCCGACTGCTCGACGACCACCGCTACGGCTATCTCCTTGCCCGTCGAGTCGGACTTGCCGTAGGACGTGAACCAGGCGTACGGGGACTGGTCGTTGTTCACGCCGTGTTGGGCCGTGCCGGTCTTGCCGCCGACCGTCACGCCCGCGATCTTGGCGTTCGTGCCGGTGCCGTCCGTGATGACCGACTGCATCGCCGACTGGAGTTGCTGAGCGGTGCGGGAGCTGACGATCTGCTGGGTCGTCGTGGCGTCGTAGTTGTGGACCACGTCACCGCCGCTGTCGGTGGTCTCGGACACCATGTGCGGGGAGACCAGCTTGCCGTTGTTGGCTATGGCTGCGGACACCATGGCCATCTGGAGCGGGGTGGCCGTCACGTCGTACTGGCCGATGCCGGTGAGGGCCGTGGACGACTTGTCCATGTCGGACGGGTACACGCTCGGGTACGCGCGCACCGGGATGTCCTGCTTCTCGTCGTTGAAGCCGAACTTCTCGGCCATCGCCTTGACCTTGTCCTGGCCCAGGTCCACGGCCATCTTCGCGAACACGGTGTTGCACGAGTACTCGAGCGCCACCCGGATCGAGGCGTCCTCGCAGGGCGCGGAGGCGCTCTCGTTCCTCAGCTTCGTGACCGTGCCGGGCAGGGTGTACGGCGAGGGGCTGGCTGTCTTCTCGTCGACCGAGGAGTACAGCCCGTTCTCCAGCGCGGCCGACGCCACGACCAGCTTGAACGTCGAACCCGGCGGCAGCGGCTGGCGCAGCGCGCGGTTGGTCAGCGGCTTGTCGGGGTCCTTCGTGAGCTTCTTCCAGGCCGTGCCCGCGGTGTCGGCGTCGGTCAGCGTCGAGGGGTCGTAGGACGGGGTCGAGACGACGGCGAGGATCTTGCCGGTCGTCGGGTCCATCGCGACGGCCGCGCCCTTCTTGTCGCCGAGCGCGTGGTACGCCGCCTTCTGCACGGCCGGGTCGATCGTCGTGACCACGTTGCCCGGGGCGGCCCGCTTGCCGGTGACCGTGTCCATGACGGTCTTCAGGCCGCTGTCCGTGCCGTCGAGGAGATCTGTGTAGATCCCCTCCAACTGCGTCGGCGCGTAGCTCTGCGAGGCATAGCCCGTCACCGCCGCGTACAGCTTGCCGTCCGTGTACGTGCGTTTGTACGCGAGGTCGCTGCTGCTTCCCGTCCGCGCGGAGCCGGTGATCGCGTTGCCGGCCACGATGATGTTCCCGAGCGGGTCCGCGTATGTCGCGATCGCGTTCCGCCGGTTGTCCTTGTCGTCCGCGAGGGCCTGGCCGTCGTAGAACTGCACCCAGGTCGCCCTCGCCAGGAGGGCGAGCACCAGGAGCAGCGCGAAGACGGAGGCGCGCCTGATCGTCTTGTTCATCCCGCTCTGAAGACGACCGGACGGGAACGAATCGTTCCCTGACATCGCCATTTCTCATCGAGCGCTCATGAAATCAGCGGCCGTTCAGGACATCGACAGCCGCACGCGACCACCGCGGTCCGCTACGCCTCCAGCGTCAGCAGCAGTTCGTCGATCTCCTCGCCCCGCGCGTTCGCGAAGCCCCGGTCGTGCCCGGTGACGCGGAACCCGCACTTCTCCAGCACGCGCCGCGAGCCCGGGTTGTCGGCCGCCACGCGCGCGTGCAGCGGGCGTTCGGGTTCCTCGGCGAGCAGGTCGCGCAGCGCGGCCGTCGCGATGCCCTTGCCCCAGTAGGCGCGGTCGATCCAGTACGTCACCTCGCGCTCGCCCGGGTCGCCGTAGACCGCGGCGTTGCCCACGACGTCGCCGTCGGCCAGGACCGTGCGGTTCCGCACGCCGGGCAGGGCGCGGATGCGCTTCCAGTGGGCGTCGAAGGCGTCCCGGTCGGTCGGGTCCTTCGCGGTGAAGGCGGCCATCCGGACGGACTCGGGGTCGTTCGTCAGCCGGAAGAAGACCGGCAGATCGCTGTCGTGGATCGGGCGGAGCGAGACCTGCATGAGTTCAGAGCCTCCGGGTGGCGAGGGTGAGCCGGTCGCGGGCGTCGAACAGGGCGTCCTTCACCATCTGCTCGTGCGCGGGCGTCAGCCGCGCCACCGGCACCGAGCAGCTGATCGCGTCCCGCGCGGGGGTGCGGTACGGGATCGCCACGCCGAAGCAGCGCAGGCCCAGCGTGTTCTCCTCGCGGTCCACGGCGAAGCCCTGGTCGCGGACCTGGTGGAGCTCCTCGATGAGCTTCTCGCGGTCGGTGATCGTGTGCTCGGTGAGCGCGGGCAGGGTCTCCGGGAGCATCTTGCGGACCTGCTCGTCGGAGTAGGTGCTCAGCAGCGCCTTGCCCAGCGAGGTCGAGTGCGCGGGGAGCCGGCGGCCGACGCGGGTGAAGGGCCGTAGATAGTGCTGCGACTGGCGCGTGGCCAGGTAGACCACGTTCGTGCCGTCGAGGCGGGCGAGGTGGATGGTCTCGGTGGTGTCGTCCGAGAGCCGGTCCAGGGTCGGGCGGGCCGCCGCCACGACCTCGTCGCCGTCGATGTACGAGGTGCCCACGAGCAGCGCCCGCACCCCGATGCCGTACCGCGTGCCCGTCGCGTCCGTCTCCACCCAGCCCAGTTCCACCAGGGTGCGCAGCAACATGTAGAGGCTGGACTTGGGATATCCGACGGCCTCCTGGACCGCCGCGAGGGAGTGCATTCCGGGCCGGCCCGCGAAGTATTCGAGCAGCTCCACCGTCCGCACCGCGGACTTGACCTGTGCCCCGCCGCCTGTCTCGCCTGCCGACATCGCCCTTGACCCCTTCGTTCGACGGGAAATAGTCTCCGAGAGCATATTCATCATCAGAGACAGCGTTCAGCATATCGAACGACCCTGGTGAATGACCCAGAACTGCGGCATTACATGTGGAGGGACCCGCGGTGGCAGCAGCACCAGTCTGGAGTGTCGACCCCCGAACCGGGAAGCAGCGGGAACAGGTTGCGGTGGAGGCCACAGCCCAGGAGGTGGACGCCGCCGTCCGCGCCGCGCACGCGGCGCGGGCTTCGCTCGCCGACCGTACCGTCCGCGCGGCCTTCCTGCGCGGGGCGGCCGACCAGCTCGAGGCGGCCAAGAACCAGCTGGTCGAGGTCGCCGACGCGGAGACCGCGCTCGGCCCGGTCCGGCTGAACGGCGAACTGGCCCGTACCTGCTACCAGTTCAGGGCCTTCGCGGACATCGTCGACGAGGGCGCCTTCCTCGACGTGGTGATCAACCACCCCGACGACACCGCGACCCCGCCGATCCCGGACCTGCGCCGCTACAAGGTGCCGCTGGGTGTCGTCGCCGTCTACTCGGCGTCCAACTTCCCCTTCGCCTTCTCCGTCCCCGGCGGTGACACCGCGAGCGCGCTCGCCGCCGGCTGCCCGGTCGTCGTCAAGGCGCACCCCGACCACCCCGGCCTGTCCGAGCTGGTCGCGAGCGTGCTGCGCCGGGCCGCCGCCGAGCAGGGCATCCCGGCCGGTGTCCTCGGCCTGGTGCACGGCTTCGAGGCGGGCGTCGAGCTGGTCAAGCACCCGCTGGTCTCGGCGGCCGGGTTCACAGGGTCCGTACGCGGCGGCCGTGCCCTCTTCGACGCGGCGGCGGCACGTCCGGTCCCGATCCCGTTCCATGGCGAACTGGGCTCCCTGAACCCGGTGGTCGTGACCGAGGCTGCCGCGGCCGAGCGGGCCGAGGCGATCGGTACGGGGCTCGCCGGTTCGATGACGTTGGGTGTCGGGCAGTTCTGTGTGAAGCCGGGGCTCGTGCTGGTGCCGTCCGGTGCCGCCGGGGACGGGCTGGTCAAGTCCCTCACGGATGCCGTGAGCGACACGGACTCCGGGGTGCTGCTGGACCACCGGATGCGGGACAACTTCCTCGCGGGCGTCACCGAGCGGGCGGGGTTGCCCGAGGTGGAGTCGCCGGTGACGCCGGGGGCGGGGAGCGAGCACACGGTGAGTCCCGGGTTCCTCACGGTCCCGGCGGAGAAGCTGGTCGCCGAGGGCGCGTACGACCTGCTGCTCGAGGAGTGCTTCGGGCCGGTCACGGTCGTGGCGCGCTACGACGACGACGCGCAGGCGAACGCCGTGTTGTCGCGACTGCCCGGGAATCTCACGGCGACGGTTCAGCTGTCGGCGGGGGAGGCGGCCGGGGAGGGGCGTGGGCCGGAGATCCTCGCGGAACTCACTCCGTTGGCCGGGCGGGTGCTGGTGAATGCGTGGCCTACGGGGGTTGCCGTGGCGCCGGCTCAGCATCACGGAGGGCCTTACCCGGCTACGACGTCCACCTCGACATCTGTCGGGGGTACGGCCATTGAGCGGTGGCTTCGGCCTGTGGCTTATCAGAACACGCCCGAAGCGTTGCTGCCGTTGGAGCTTCGGGACGCCAATCCGCTGGGGCTGCCCCGGCGTTATGACGGGCGATTGGAGCGGTAGCGCCGCCCCTGAAAAACACTCCCCCTGGGCTGAGATGATTAGTCGATGGACTTGGAACTTTCCCAACTGCCCTTTCTCCTCCGCACTTACGGTCCCGACGGGCATTGGTCGTACGACGACGGTGTGCTCAGTGGATGGGCCGGGCCCCGGCAGGATCGGTTCGTGCCGCCTACCGGGGAAGGGCTGGAACCCGCCTCCGACGCGCCTCGGTTGCTGGGGGCGCCGCATGGGGACTTCCAGCTGATCGCCCGCGTCACCGTCGGGTTCGCCGGGTCCTTCGATGCCGGGGTGCTCTACGTCCACGTGGGGGAGCGGGCCTGGGCCAAGCTCTGCCTGGAGTACTCGCCCGACGTGCCCACCGTGTGCACGGTGGTCACGCGGGGGCACTCGGACGACGCCAACTCCTTCACCGTGGACGGGAGTTCGGTGTGGCTGCGGGTCAGTCGGACCGGGCGGGCGTTTGCCTTTCACGCGTCCCGGGACGGGAAGAAGTGGATATTCATCCGGCTCTTCACGCTCGGTGACGAGAAGGAGACCGATGCCGCGCTCGTCGGGTTCATGGCCCAGTCGCCGATGGGGGAGGGGTGCGTCGTGACGTACGACCACCTTGAGTTCAGGCCTAGTTGGCCGAACGATCTGCGAGACGGAAGCTGAGGAAAGCCGTTGCCGCGAAGAGGGTCGCGCTGATCGCGAGGCTCTCTCGCAGGCCCGCCGTGAAGTCGGCGGAGACCAGTGCTCCGAAGACCGCGATGCCCAGGCCGCCTGCCACCTGACGCGCGGAGTTGAGTACGCCCGCCGCCAGGCCCGCGCGTTCCGCCGTCACCGCGTCCATCATCACCGCGGTCAGCGGCGGGACCGTCAGGGCGCAGCCCAGGGCCATCGGTACGAGGAGCACCGCCACCAGCAGCGGGGGCGTGCTCTCGTCGACGGACAGCAGGACGAGCGTGCCCAGTGCGGCCAGCAACTGGCCTGTCAGCATGGGGAGTCGGGCGCCGTGACGGGCCGCCAGTCTGCCCGCCGCGATGTTCGTCAGCGGGATCAGGCCGGTCATCGGCAGGAACATCAGGCCGGCGTACAGCGCCGAACGGCCCTGCACCTGCTGGAAGAAGAGCGCGAAGACGAAGGTCAGCCCGAAGAAGGCGACGCTGCACGCCGCGCCCGTCGCGACCGCCACCGACACCGTACGGCTGCGGAACAGGGCGAGCGGCACCACCGGGTGGGACTGGCGCCTTTCGACGGTGATGAAGGCCCCGGCCGCGAGGATCGCGATGAGCGCGGCCACAAGTCCCGTGCCCCCGCGTTCAATTACCGCGAAGGTCGCCGCCGTCAGGGCGATCACCGCTGTCAGCTGGCCGGGGAGGTCCAGGGGCGCGGGGCGGCGTTCCGAGCGGGGGGCCCGGAGGAGCAGGGCGAGTGCCGTCGCGCCCAGGGGCAGGTTGACGAAGAAGATGCCCCGCCAGTCCCAGAGCGTGGTCAGCACCCCTCCGGCCACCGGGCCGAGCGCCACCGGTACCGCGCCGCCGGCCGCCCAAGTCGCCACCGCACGCGCCCTCTTGACCGGTTCGGCGTAGGCCTGCCGTACCAGGGAAAGGGAGGCCGGGAGGACCACGGCCGCCGCCACGCCCTGGAGCGCGCGGGCGCCGATCAGCGCGGGGAGGTTCGGGGCCAGGCCGCAGGCCGCCGAGGCGAGGGTGAAGAGGGCGATACCGATCGCGTACGCGCGGCTCGCCCCGGCCCGGTCGGCGAAGGCGCCGGTGGACAGCATCAGGGCGGCGAAGGACAGCGCGTACGCGTCGACCACCCACTGCAGTCCCGACATCCCGCCGCCCAGCGCGGTCCCGATCGACGGCAGCGCCACGTTCACCACGGACGCGTCGAGGGTGATGAGCGCGAAGCCGAGGAGTGCGGCGGTGAGGGTGAGCGCGGGGGAGAGCGGGGGCAAGTCCCTGGTGCGGGGCGTGAGTTGGGTGGTGGACGTCGTCATGTCCTCATGGTGCGGGTGGGCGGCGCCGTACAGTAGTGGCCGGAATGCCATACGTCCGGAGGTTCTGGCCATGGTCCAGCCCAGCCGTCCCCGTCGGGTCGCCGTTGTCGCGGCGACCCCTGTCTCGATGTTCAACCTGGCCATCCCGGAGCTGCTGTTCGATCGGGTCGAGGTCGACGGGGAGCGGGGCTACGAGACGGTCATCTGCGCTCCGGAACCCGGGCCCGTGCCGACCACGGGCGGCCTCGACCTGCACGTACGGCAGGGGCTCGGCGTCGTGCGGGACGCGGACCTGGTGCTCGTCGTCGGGACCGGGCACCGGTACACGCCCGACCCGCGCACGGTCAGCGCCCTGCGCGAGGCCGCCGCCGCGGGCAAGCGCATCGCGTCCATCTGCAGCGGCGCGTTCGCCCTGGCCGAGGCCGGGCTGCTGGACGGGCGCCGGGCCACGACCTACTGGAACCAGGCCGAGGAGATGCGCAGCCGCTATCCGGAGGTCGACGTCACCGGTGACGTCCTCTACGTGCAGGACGGCCAGTTCCTGACCGCGTCCGGATACGCCGCCGGCATCGACCTCTGCCTGCACATCATCCGCACCGACTACGGCGCTGCCATCGCCAACGAGGTCGCCCGCCTCGCCCTGGTGGCACCCGTACGGCCGGGCGGGCAGACCCAGTTCACGCAGACCCCGCTGCCGCCCGAGCGCGGTGTCGCCTGCGCGGACACCCGGGGCTGGGCCATGCGCAACCTCGACAAGCCGCTCACCCTCACCGACCTGGCCCGGCACGCGGGCGTCAGCGTCCGCACGCTGACCCGCCGGTTCCACGCGGAGAGCGGGGTGAGCCCCCTGCAGTGGCTGCTCCACCAGCGCGTCGAGCGGGCCAAGGAGCTTCTGGAGACCACCGCCCTTCCCATGGACCAGGTCGCCCGCGCCTGCGGCCTGGGCACGGCGGACTCCCTGCGCGGCCACCTCGTCCGCCGCACCGGGCTGACGCCGAGCGCCTACCGGACGCAGTACAGCCGGCTGGGAACCGGAGGGGCCGAGGTCACGTCATCGGTTGCATGATCAGCGACCGAGTCAGTGGAGCCCGGGTGATCCGTACGGCGCTGCCCGCGGAGGCCGAGAGCGTCGCCGCGCTGCACGCGCGGGCCCGGGCGACGTACTACCCCGACGGCGTCCCGGAGGACGGGCGGGACTGGCTCGCCGCCTGGCGCGGAGTCATCGAGCGGCCCGACGCCCATGTGCTGTGCGTCGTGGAGAGCGGTCGTATCGTCGCCGTCGCCTCCTTCCGCACCCCCGAGGGCGGGGCGGCGGACACGGTCAAGCTGTTCCAGTTCCACGTCGAGCCCGAGCGGTGGCGCTCCGGGCTCGGCACGGTCCTGCACACGGCCTGCGTCGAGCAGTGGCGGGCCGACGGGCGGCGGAGCGCCGTACTCGACGTGCATGTCGACAACGAGCGGGCGCAGGGGTTCTACGTGCGGCAGGGATGGGTCGCCGAGCCGGGCGACGGTGGTCATCACCTGGGGATGCGGCTGGACGTGGCGGGGGAATGAAGCGAGGTGCTTGAACGTTCACGGGGGAGACGGAGGGAGTCTCCGTTCCATCCGTACGTCCTGGAAAGAGCCGAAGAATGCGCGTCGAGATCTGGTCCGACATCGCCTGCCCGTGGTGCTACGTGGGCAAGGCCCGCTTCGAGAAGGCGCTCGACGCGTTCCCGCACCGTGACGGCGTCGAGGTCGTGCACCGGTCCTTCGAGCTGGACCCGGGCCGCGCCAAGGGCGACACCCAGCCCGTGATCAAGATGCTCACCAAGAAGTACGGGATGAGCGAGGCGCAGGCGCAGGCCGGTGAGGACAACCTCGGGGCGCAGGCCGCCGCCGAGGGGCTCGACTACCGCACCCGCGACCGCGACCACGGCAACACCTTCGACATGCACCGCCTCCTCCACTTCGCCAAGGAGCACGGCCGCCAGGACGAGCTGATCCAGGCGCTGTACAAGGCGAACTTCGCCGAGGAGCGGTCCGTGTTCGGCGACGACGAGCGGCTCGTGGAGCTGGCCGCCAGTGCCGGGCTCGACGCCGACGACGCCCGCAAGGTGCTCGCCGACCCGGCCGCCTACGCCGACGACGTCCGCGCCGACGAGCGCGAGGCCGCCGAGCTGGGTGCCAACGGCGTCCCCTTCTTCGTCCTCGACCGCAAGTACGGCGTCTCCGGCGCCCAGCCCGCCGAGGTCTTCGCCCAGGCGCTGACCCAGGCGTGGGGCGAGCACGCGCCGCTCAAGCTGATCGACAGCGGGACCGGCAGCGGCGGCGACGCCGAGGCGTGCGGGCCCGACGGGTGCGCGGTGCCGCAGGCCTGACAGCCGTAGCCCCTGGCTGAAAGGCGCTGGTCAGGGGCGACCGTCCGGTGACCTATAAGCGTTCCTTAGCGGATCCACGTAAAAATCCGCAATGGACGAGGGCTTTCCGGCGCCGCAGAGTGGGGGCATGGAGACCTTCGAGAGCCTCGTCCGCGCCGAGTTCGCCCCGAAGAACACCTACCTCAACACCGCGAGCACCGGCCTCCTCCCGACCCGTACCGTCACCGCGATGCGCACCGCCATCGAGGCCGCCGCGGTCGGTACGCCGACCGACATGTTCGACGACGTCGAGGCGTCCCGCGCCGCGTTCGCCCGGCTGACCCGGGTACCGGTCGGCCGGGTGGCGGCCGGGGCCTCGGTCGCGGTCTACAGCGGGCTGATCGCCTCCTCACTGCCCGCCGGGGCCGAAGTCCTCACCGCCGAGGCCGACTTCAGCTCCGTGGTGAACCCCTTCCACATGCGCCCCGACCTCAAGGTGCGCGCCGTCCCGCTGGAGCGGATCGCCGAGTCGGTACGCCCCGGCACGGCGCTCGTCGCGGTCAGCGCCGCCCAGTCCGCCGACGGCCGCATCGCCGACCTGCCCGCGCTGCGGGCGGCGGCACAGGAACACGGGGCGCGCACGTATGTCGACGCGTCCCAGGCCACCGGCTGGTTCGACCTCGACGCGGGCGCCTACGACTACGTCGCCTCCGTCGGCTTCAAGTGGCTGTTCTGCCCCCGCGGGGTCGCCTTCCTCGTCACCCCGGAGGACCTCGGCGGCCTCACCCCGGTCTTCGCCGGATGGGTCGCGGGCGAGGCCCCCTGGGACAGCTGCTACGGCCCGGTCGAGGAACTCGCCCACTCCGCCCGCCGGTTCGACGAGAGCCCGGCCCTCTTCTCCTACGCCGGAGCCCGCCACTCGCTCGCGCTGCTGGAGGAGGTGGGGGTCGACGTCGTACGCGCCCATGACCTGGCCCTCGCCGACCGCTTCCGCGCGGGGCTCGACGCCCTCGGGCACGAACCGGTGGCGTCCCCCGGGGCACCGATCGTCTCCGTGCCCGGACTCGGGCGTCGGCAGGGCGAGTTGAGCGCGGCGGGGGTCGAAGTCTCCGACCGGGCGGGGAACTTGCGGGCGGCCTTCCATCTCTACAACACGGCCGAGGACGTCGACCGGCTGCTGGAGGTCCTGGCCGGCTGACGCGGGAAGAGGCCGGCGCTTCAAGGGAGTTGGCGTGCGGAAGGGCACCCCGGTCGCCGTGACCGGGGTGCCCTCGCGGTGAACCGCCTCGCCGTCACCTCACCGGGGTGAAGTCCCGGGCGCCGATGAACTCGGGGCGCCGTACCGGAGCCGCGAACGGCTCGACGGCCGTGTTCTCCACGCTGTTGAACACGATGAAGACGTTGCTGCGCGGGAACGGCGTGATGTTGTCGCCGGAGCCGTGCATGCAGTTGCAGTCGAACCAGGTCGCCGAACCGGCCCTGCCCGTGAACAACTTGATGCCGTACTCGGAGGCCATCCCGGTCAGCGCCTCGTCCGAGGGCGTGCCCGCGTCCTGCATCTGCAGCGACTGGCGGTAGTTGTCCTCGGGGGTCGCGCCCGCGCAGCCGAGGAACGTGCGGTGCGAGCCCGGCATGATCATGAGGCCGCCGTTGGTGTCGTGGTTCTCGGTGAGCGCGATCGACACGGACACGGTGCGCATGTTCGGCAGACCGTCCTCGGCGTGCCAGGTCTCGAAGTCCGAGTGCCAGTAGAAGCCGCTCGCGCCGAAGCCCGGCTTCACGTTGATCCGCGACTGGTGGACGTACACGTCCGAACCGAGGATCTGCCGGGCCCGCCCGACGACCCGCTCGTCCCGCACGAGACGCGCGAACACCTCGCTGATCCGGTGCACCTCGAAGACGGACCGGATCTCCTTGGACTTCGACTCGACGATCGACCGCTCGTCGGCCCGGATCGCCGGATCGGTGACGAGGCGCTCCAACTCCTGCCGGTAGACCTCGACCTCGTCGTCGCGAAGGAGTTCCTGCATGGAGAGGAAGCCGTCGCGCTCGAAGGCCTGGAGGTCGGCCGTCGGGATCGGTCCCGGGGTGTCGGGGGAGCCCCAGACGACGGGGTCCTTGCGCGGGACGGACACCTCGGTGGTGCCGCGGCTCGGGTACAGGTCGGTGATGTCGGTGACGGTGGTCATGCTCGTCACACCTCCTCGGGCTCGGTCAGCAGCGGGTAGACGCCGTTCTCGTCGTGGTCCTCCCGTCCGGTGACGGGCGGGTTGAAGACACAGATGCAGCGGAAGTCCTCCTTGATCCGCATCGTGTGCCGCTCGTGGCCGTCGAGGAGGTACATGGTCCCGGGCGTGATCGTGTACGTCTGCCCGGTCTCGTTGTCGGTGAGTTCGGCGTGGCCCTCGACGCAGACGACGGCCTCGATGTGGTTCGCGTACCACATCGACGTCTCGGTACCCGCGTAGAGGATGGTCTCGTGCACCGAGAAACCGACCCGCTCCTTGGCGAGGACGATGCGCTTGCTCTCCCAGGTGCCGGACGCGGCCTTGATGTGCCGGTCGGTGCCTTCGAGTTCCTTGAACGAACGGACAATCACGGTGTGGTGACGCCTCCTTGACGCAGTAACAGCTGGTGGTTCGGTTCAGGCGGTTTCGCGTACGGCGCGGGCGAGGATGCTCAGACCCTCGTCCAGCTCCTCGGGGGTGATGGTCAGCGCGGGCAGCAGCTTGACGACCTCGCTCTGCGGGCCCGACGTCTCGACCAGCAGGCCGAGTTCGAAGGCGCGGGCGCAGATCCGGCCGGCCCGCTCGGGGTCCTTGAACTCGATGCCCCAGACCAGACCGCGGCCCCGGTACTCCCTGATGTCGGCGAGGTTCTCCTCGGTGATCGAGATCAGCCCCTGCTCGACCTGCTCACCGCGGGTCCGGGTCTGCTTCTCCATCGCGGCGCCGTCCGCCCAGTACGTCTCCAGGGCGGCGGTGGCGGTGACGAACGCCGGGTTGTTGCCGCGGAACGTGCCGTTGTGCTCGCCCGGCTCCCAGATGTCCAGCTCGGGCTTGAACAGGCACAGCGACATCGGAAGGCCGTAGCCGCTGATGGACTTGGACACGGTGACGATGTCCGGGACGATGCCCGACTCCTCGAAGGAGAAGAACGCGCCGGTGCGGCCGCAGCCCATCTGGATGTCGTCGACGATCAGCAGCATGTCCTGGCGCTCGCACAACTCGGCCAGCGCGCGCAGCCATTCGGGGCGGGCGACGTTGATGCCGCCCTCGCCCTGCACGGACTCGACGATCACCGCGGCGGGCTTGTTCAGGCCGGAGCCCTGGTCCTCCAGCAGCCGCTCGAACCACAGGAAGTCGGGGACCTTGCCCTCGAAGTAGTTGTCGAACGGCATCGGCGTGCCGTGCACCAGCGGGACGCCGGCACCGGCCCGCTTGAAGGCGTTGCCGGTCACGGCGAGCGAGCCGAGGGACATCCCGTGGAAGGCGTTGGTGAACGAGACGATCGCCTCGCGGCCCTTCACCTTCCGCGCCAGCTTCAGCGCGGACTCGACGGCGTTGGTGCCGGTCGGGCCCGGGAACATCACCTTGTACGGCAGGTCGCGCGGGCGCAGCACCAGGTCCTGGAAGGTCTGCAGGAACGCGCGCTTGGCACCGGTCGACATGTCGAGCCCGTGCGTGACGCCGTCGCGTTCCAGGTAGTCGATCAACGCCCGTTTCAGGACCGGGTTGTTGTGCCCGTAGTTCAGCGAGCCGGCGCCCGCGAAGAAGTCGAGGTAGGCGTGGCCGTCCTCGTCGTACATACGGCTGCCCCGGGCCCGGTCGAAGACGGTGGGCCAGCCGCGGCAGTAGCTGCGGACCTCGGACTCCAGGGTCTCGAAGACGCTCAGATCGGGCTGGGTGATGGTCACGCGAATCGCTCCTCGGTGTGGGGGGTGCGGGTGGCGGGCAACGGGGGGCTCAGTGACCCAGCGGGCCGATGCGGTAGAGCACCTCGGGGTCGTGCGGTCCGTCCGGGAAGTCACCGGTCTCGAACAGGACCGTGCGCTCCACGGGGGCGCCGTGGCGTTCGGCGTACGACGTGAAGAGGCGCTCGGAGGCGGTGTTGCCGGGCGTGATCGTGGTCTCGACCTCGGTCACGCCGTACTCCTCGGCGACCCGCGCGGTGAGTCCGTCGAGCAGCCGGGCGGCCAGCCCGCGACCGCGCTGCGCGGCGTCGACGGCCACCTGCCACACAAGCAGCGTGCCCGGCCGCTCGGGCCGCACGTACCCGGTGACGAAGCCGACCGGCTCGCCGCGCTCGTCACGGACGACGGCCGAGGTACGGGAGAAGTCCCGGCACCACAGCAGATAGCTGTAAGACGAGTTCAGGTCGAGGGCGTTCGAGTCCTTGGCAATACGCCACAACGCGGCGCCGTCGGCCACCGTGGGGCGGTCGATGTGCAGGTCTGCTTGGGTGGCAGTCATGCGAATTGAATTTACCGAGGGAAATTCGAAATTGCATGGAGGGATGGGGTTACGTCTGAGGCCCGCTTGTGTTATCACGCGTGCGATGGCGGTCTTTATGTCATACTTTGACCACCGCATAAGGCGTGAAACGGGCGCTCTGTGTAACGGGTCACAGGGGTGTAACCCTCACGAGATCTGCGCGAATTATTTGCGTTTGGCCTCGCGTAAATCGGGCAGAAGAATGTGGGAAGCTACCCGTAAAAGCGGCGATAAAATTCCCGGGAATTGCGTCTGAATTAGGCCGGCATTACTCGGTCCGCTATCGGCGCCAGGCGCTGTCGACGGCGGACCGGGCGGCCTCCAGGTCCACCGACGCCCCCTGCCCGGCCAGTGCCGCGCCGAGCGCTGCCAAGGAGTTCCGGACCGCCTCCGCCGTCGCGTCCACGCCGTAGTGGTTGACCCGGATCATTTCCTTGGCCAGAGCGCCGCCGCCCGCGGCCAGGGGCAACCCCGGGTTCGAGGAGAGGGCGCTCGCCACCAGGTCGGAAGCCACCACACCCGGCGGGGTCCTGAGGGTCGTGGCGACCGGGGCCGCCTCGGAGGCCTTGTGGACGTACGGTGCGAGGCCGCCGCCCAGGGCGAGGGCGCCCGCGCGGGTCGCCGCCGCCGCGGTCGCGTGGCGCTCGATCACCGTGGACAGGCCCTCGGACTCGATGCGCTCCACGCAGGCCTCCAGCGCGAGCATCTCCAGCTGGGCCGGTGCGTGCGGCAGCGCGGTGCGGCCCGCGTCGGTCCAGCGGTCCTTCCAGTCGAGGAGGGAGAGGTAGGAGCGGCGCGGGGCGCCGGGGTTCGCCGTCATACGGGCCCAGGCCCGTGAGCTCACCGACACCGCCGAGACGCCCGCCGGACCGCCCATCGCCTTCTGCGCCCCGATCACGCACAGGTCGACCCCCCACGCGTCCGGCAGCACCGGCTCCGCGCCGATGGACGCGACCGCGTCGACGTAGAAGATCGCGCCGTGCGCCCGTGCGATCTCGCCGATCTCCGCGACCGGGTTGGTGTTGCCGGTCGCCGCCTCCGCGTGGACCAGGGACACGAAGTCGATCCCGGGGTGTGCCGCGAAGGCCTCCCGGACCTGGTCGGCGGTCACCGCCGTGTGGAACGGCACGGAGAGGTCGATCACCTCGGCGCCGCAGTCCCGCAGCCAGTTCCCGAAGGTCTGCCCGTAGGGGCCGGTGATGACGTTCAGCGCGAGCGTGCCCGGCCCCGCCGTCGAACGGATCGCCCCCTCCAGCGGCAGCAACGCCTCACCCTGCATGATCACGACATCCTGCTCGGTGTCGAGCAACCGGGCCACCCGGTCCTCGATCGCGGCGAAGTGCGCGGCGCTCAGCGGGGCCAGGTCGAGGAAGGGGTGGGTCATGGCGGTGCTCTTTCGCTCGCGGGGAGGGGCCGGGCGGGACGGTCCTGATCGACGGAGATGAGCGTAACCGGCGACTTCTTAGCCCGGACGGCCCCCTGGTCGCCGTCCGGGTGAGCGGGCCGCCGGACCCCTCCGAATAATCGGAACCCATAGTTCCGTCACAGGAGGCCTCCGTGAACACGCTCCTCGGCCGCCGGATCCGCACCCTGGCCGCCACCACCGCGAGCGCCGCACTCGTCCTCGTGGCCGGCTGCACGTCGAGCGACAGCGGCGGCAGCGGCTCGAAGACCGCCGCCGGTGGCGTCGAACTCGTCAAGGCCGGCCGGCTCACCACCTGCACGCACCTCCCGTACCCGCCGTTCCAGTCCGAGATCGACGGCAAGGTGCAGGGCTTCGACGTCTCCCTCATCGACCTGGTCGCCAAGGACCTCGGCGTGAAGCAGACGATCCTCGACACCCCCTTCGAGAACTTCAAGACCGGCGCCTTCCTCAACGCCGGCGAGTGCGACCTCGCCGCCGCCGGCATGACCATCACCGCCGAGCGCAAGAAGAACGTCGACTTCTCCGACCCCTACTTCGACGCCACCCAGGCCGTCCTCGTCGACAAGAAGAGCGGCCTGACCTCGCTCGCCGACGTCAAGGCCAAGGGCAGGAAGCTCGGCGCGCAGGCGCAGACCACCGGCGAGGACTACGCCAAGAAGCAGGGCTTCGACCCCGTCTCCTTCGAGTCCTCCGACGCCGTCCTCAACGGCCTGCGCACCGGTCAGGTCCAGGCCGTCATCATCGACTACCCGGTCGTCCAGGGCTGGCTGAAGACCAAGGCCAACGCCGACGCGTTCAAGGTCGTCGACAACCTCAACACCGGTGAGCAGTACGGCTTCACGGTCAAGAAGGGCAACACGAAACTCCTCGCCGCCATCAACAAGGCCATCAAGGACGCGAAGGCCGACGGCACGTACAAGAAGCTCTACGAGAAGTGGATCGGCCCCTACGACGCCTCGGCCGCCTCTCCGTCGGCGTCATGACCGGCGACACGGCGGACCCCCGACTCCAGCCCAGGAGACAGGGGTTGAGCAGACGGCAGCGGCGCAGGCTGTCCCAGGGAGTGCAGTACGCCGTCTTCGCCGCCGTCGTGATCGTCTTCGCGGTCACCGCCGACTGGGGCCGCCTGAAGAACCAGTTCGCGCAGTGGAGCATCGCCCAGCAGATGTTCCCGGACGTCATCACGCTGGCGTTGAAGAACACGGTGCTGTACACCCTGTCCGGCTTCGTCTTCGGTCTCGTCCTCGGCATGGTCGTCGCCCTGATGCGGCTGTCGTCGGTGGGTCCCTACCGCTGGCTCGCCGGGATCTACATCGAGATCTTCCGCGGCCTGCCCGCCCTGCTGATCTTCATCTTCGTCGGCGTCGCCGTACCGCTCGCCTTCCCGGGCACGGAGATCGTCGGCGGCACGTACGGCAAGGTCGCCCTCGCGCTCGGCCTGGTGTCGGCCGCGTACATGGCGGAGACGATCCGCGCGGGCATCCAGGCGGTGCCCAGAGGGCAGTTGGAGGCGGCCCGTTCGCTCGGCTTCTCGCCGGCGCGGGCCATGGTGTCGATCGTCGTCCCGCAGGCGTTCCGGATCATCCTCCCGCCGCTGACCAACGAACTCGTCCTCCTCTTCAAGGACTCCTCCCTGGTCCTGTTCCTCGGCGTCACCCTGGAGGAACGCGAACTCTCCAAATACGGACGGGACTTGGCGAGTACGACGGCCAACTCCACGCCGATCCTGGTGGCCGGCCTGTGCTACCTCCTCGTGACGATCCCGCTGAGCTTCGTGGTCCGGCGGATGGAGACCAGGACGGGGGAGGCGGTC
This sequence comes from Streptomyces sp. NBC_00252, assembly GCF_036187565.1. NCBI lineage: Bacteria > Bacillati > Actinomycetota > Actinomycetes > Kitasatosporales > Streptomycetaceae > Streptomyces > Streptomyces sp. NBC_00252. The sequence continues at coordinate 7,668,767 of NZ_CP108087.1, forward strand.
CGGTGACCGGCACCCCGGAGATCCACGTACAGGGCCTGCACAAGTCGTTCGGCACCAACGAGGTGCTGCGCGGCATCGACCTGGAGATCGCACAGGGCGAGGTCGTGTGCGTCATCGGCCCCTCGGGCTCCGGCAAGTCGACCCTCCTGCGGTGCGTGAACCTGCTCGAAGAACCCAGCGCGGGACGGGTGTTCGTCGGCGGCACCGAGATCACCGACCCCGATGTCGACATCGACGCCGTACGCCGCCGTATCGGCATGGTCTTCCAGCAGTTCAACCTCTTCCCGCACCTGACCGTCACCGAGAACCTCACCCTCCCGCAACGCCGCGTCCTGCGCCGCGACAAGACCCAGGCCGCGAAGATCGCCGCCGACAACCTCCGCCGCGTCGGCCTCGCGGAAAAGGCCGACGCCCACCCCGCCTCCCTCTCCGGCGGCCAGCAGCAACGCGTCGCCATCGCACGGGCGTTGGCGATGGACCCCGAGGTCATGCTCTTCGACGAACCGACGTCGGCACTCGACCCGGAGCTGGTGGGGGACGTCCTCGCGGTCATGCGGATGCTCGCGAACGAGGGCATGACGATGATGGTCGTCACCCACGAGATGACGTTCGCGCGCGAGGTGGCCGACCGGGTCGTGTTCATGGACGCGGGCGTGATCATCGAGGAGGGCACCCCGAACCAGGTCATCACCACCCCACGGCACGACCGCACCCGCCACTTCTTGTCGCGTCTGCTGGACCCGGCGATGGCGGAGGTCCAGGACGAGGACAACGCGCCCTGAAGGGGCGCGGGGCCGTGGCGACGTACGGCTCCGCCGCGTGGTCGCGACCAGCCACATCGCGCCCGCACCCGACGAACTATCGTGCGTCCCATGAGCGATCAAGCCGTGCTGCACGTAAAGGGCCGGGTCCTTGTGGGACCGGAGGACATCCGCGACGAACTCTGGGTCATCGACGGCCGCATCTCCTACGACCGCCCCGCCGCCGCCGACGACATCCGAACGGTGGACGGCTGGGCCCTCCCCGGCCTCGTCGACGCCCACTGCCACGTAGGCCTGGGAACCCACGGCCCCGTCGACGCCGGGACCGCCGAGCAACAGGCCCTCACCGACCGCGACGCCGGCACCCTTCTGCTCCGCGACGCAGGCTCCCCCTCGGACACCCGCTGGATCGACGACCGCGAAGACCTCCCGAAGATCATCCGCGCAGGCCGGCACATCGCCCGCACCCGCCGCTACATCCGCAACTTCGCCCACGAGATCGAACCCGACGACCTCGTCGCCTACGTCGCCCAGGAGGCCCGGCGCGGCGACGGCTGGGTCAAGTTGGTCGGCGACTGGATCGACCGCGACCTGGGCGACCTGTCGGCCTGCTGGCCGCGCGACGCGGTGGAGGCGGCCATCGCCGAGGCCCACCGGCTCGGCGCCCGCGTCACCGCGCACTGCTTCGCCGAGGACGCGCTGCGCGACCTGGTCGAGGCCGGCATCGACTGCATCGAGCACGCGACCGGCCTCACCGAGGAGCTGATCCCGCTGTTCGCCTCGCGGGGCGTCGCCATCGTCCCGACCCTCGTCAACATCGCGACCTTCCCGAAGCTCGCCGACGACGGCAACGCCAAGTTCCCCCGCTGGTCCGCTCGCATGCGGCGACTCTACGAGCGGCGCTACGACACCGTGCGCTCCGCCTACGACGCCGGCGTCCCGGTCTACGTCGGCACCGACGCCGGAGGCTCTCTCGCCCACGGCCTGGTCGCGGCCGAGGTCGCCGAACTCGTCACCGCCGGCATCCCCGCCGTGGAGGCGCTGTCGGCGACCGCGTGGGGCGCGCGGGAGTGGCTCGGGCGGCCCGGGCTGGAGGAGGGTGCGCCGGCGGACTTCGTCGTGTACGAGGCGGACCCGCGCGCCGATGTGCGCGTGCTCGCGTCGCCGCGGCGGGTGGTGCTGAACGGGCTGGTGGTCGAATAGTCGCCAGGCGATTCGAATAAGTTCACGGAAAACCCACGATGGGGTGAAGTGACGCCGGATCGCTGACGGTTCACCCCTCGTGAGTAATTCTTACCGGGTCCCAAGCATGTCTCTTCTGGGGGTCCCACACCTTGAACGGCACCAACTTCCGCATGCCCGCACGCCGTTGGGCCACCGTGGCCACGGCTACCGCCCTCGCCACCGGTCCCGTGGCGCTGGCCGGCGCGGGTTCCGCCCACGCGACCACCGACCAGGGTCGCGCGAGCGCCGTCGTGCTCCGTACCGGGCTCGACGTCTCCCTGCTCAACAAGACCGTGGATGTCCCGCTCGCGGTCTCCCTCAACGAGGTCCACGCCCCGCAGAGTGCCGAAAAGACCGCGCTCACCGCCCAGTTGGACGGGGTGAACGGTGGGCAGCCCTTCAGTGTGCTCGGCGCGGACGTCGCCACGGCGAAGGCGACCGTGTCCGCGACGAAGGCCGAGGGGTACACGAACCTCGCCCATGCGCGGCTCCATGTCCCCGGGCTGCCGCTGCTCTCCCTCATCGAGATCGACGCGGTCACCTCGAAGGCGACGTGCGAGGCGGGGAAGGCGCCGGTCGCCACGTCGCATCTGCCGGGGGCGGTGACCGTGCTCGGCAAGCGGATCACGGTGACCGCGAGTGGTCCTACGGAGGTTCAGGTGCCGGGGGTCGGGTCCGTCAGCCTCGATCTGTCCAAGACGTCGACCACGACCCGTACGGCCGCTGCGACCGCGCTCGAACTCAAGGTCTCCGTCAACCCGTTGAAGCTGAACGTGGCGGATGTCGAGGGCACGGTGACGTTGGCCCAGGCGACCTGTGAGGCGCCGAAGGTCGCCTCCGTGACGCCGCCGTCCGCCAAGCCCGCGCCGGACGTGAAGCCCCAAGGGGCGCCTGCGGAGGCGGGGTTGGCCGAGACGGGGGGCAGTTCCGCGACGCCTTACATCGCGGGCGGGGCGGTGGTGCTGTTGGCGGCGGGAGGAGCGGCGGTGATGATGACGCGCCGCCGCCGCACCTGACCCACCACGCTTTCCCACCCACCCACCCGTTTCGGGCGCTTTGAAGGTTGACCTTCAACTGCAGAGGATGTCCAGGTGGGCAGGGCTTCTACGGCGACCTCTCAGCCCACCGCTTCGGGTGGGTGGGTGGGTGGGAAAGGCTTCTACGGTGACCTCTCAGCCGGCCGAGTCGGGTGGGTGGTGGGAAAGGGTTTGTGCGGTGACCTCTCGGCCCACCGAGTCGGGTGGGTGGGTGGGAAAGTCGGGAGGGGAACCCCCGTCACCCGCCCGCCAGCGTCAGCGCCTGGTCCAGTGCCTGGAGGAAACGGTTCACTGTCGCCCGGTCGCGGACGGCCAGCCGTAGCCACTGGTCGTCCAACCCCGGGAACGTGTCCCCACGGCGCACGGCGAAGCCCAGGTCGCGGAGGTGACGCCGTACCGCCATCGCGTCGGGGACCCGGACAAGGACGAACGGCGCCTCGGCGGGTTCCATGACGCGGAGGCCGTCGGGGGCGAACTCCGCGAGCCCGGCGACGAGATGGGCCCGGTCGGCGGTGACCCGGTGGGCGGCGTGGGCGGCCTCGGCGAGCGCCTGCGAGTCCATGCAGGCCTCCGCCGCGGCCAGCGCCGGCGTGGACACCGGCCACAACGGCTGGACCCGCTCCAGTTCCGCGATCGTCTCGGGGGCGGCGAGGACGTACCCGATCCGCAGCCCGGCGAGACCCCAGGTCTTGGTGAGGCTGCGGAGGACGACCAGGCCAGGGATGTCGGTCCGGCCGGCAAGGGTCTCCCGCTCACCCGGCACCGCGTCCATGAACGCCTCGTCGACCACCAACGTCCGCCCAGGACGGGCGAGTCGGGCGACGGCGGCGGCGGGGTGCAGGACGGACGTGGGGTTCGTCGGGTTGCCGATCAGCACCAGGTCCGCGTCCTCCGGCACCGCCCCCGGGGTCAGCCGGAACCCGTCCGCCTCCCGCAGCAGCACCCGCTCCACCGCGTGCCCCGCATCCCGCAGCGCCGCCTCCGGCTCGGTGAACTGCGGGTGCACGACGACCGGCTGACGGACCTTCAGCGCCCGGGCGAGCAGCACGAACGCCTCGGCGGCACCCGCCGTCAGCAGGACGTGCTCCACCGGCAGCCCGTGCCGCGCCGCGACCGCCGCCCGCGCCGTCCGCCCGTCCGGGTAGGCGGCGAGGCCGGTGAGCGAGTCGGCTATCCGCTCACGCAGCCAGACGGGAGGCGTGTCCGCGCGGACGTTCACCGCGAGGTCGATCAACAGGGCGCCGTCGTCCCGGACTTCGGCGTCACCGTGATGACGCAGATCGTGGGCCCGGTCCGTCGGACCGTGGGCTCTGTCAGTGTGCATGGGCGTGCCCACCGTGATGGTGATGCCCGTGGTCGTGGCCCTCGTCGTCGGGATGGAAGTGCGGCTGCTGCGGCTGCCCCACCTTGTCCTCGAAGCCGGGCAGCGCGATCCGGTACACGCACGAGTCGCAGTTCATCCGCAGATCACCCTTGACCGCCTCCCGGTACCGCTCCATCACCAGGTCCAGCAACTCCGGCTCGGGGCCGATGACGTCGGCCGACCGCACCTCGATGTCGGGGTGCGCCGCCGCCCAGCCCTCCGTCTGCTGCCGCACCCGCTCCGGCAGGATGCCGGTGAACAGGAAGTACGGCAGGACCACGATCCGCTTCGCGCCCAGCTTCACACACCGGTCAAGACCGCTCGGCACGTCGGGCGCCGCCAGCGACACGAACGACGGTTCCACGCCCGCGTATCCGCGTCCCTCCCACAGCAGCCGCGCCGCCTTGTGCACCTCGGCGTTGGCGTCCGGGTCCGTCGAGCCGCGCCCCACGAGCAGCACGGTCACGTCGGCCCGGTCGGCCGGGGTGCGCGCCGACTCGCCGAGCGCCTCGTCGAGCCGCCGCTCCAGCACCTTCAGCAGCGCCGGGTGCGGGCCCAGCGGACGGCCGTAGGTGTACGAGATGCCCTCGTGCCGCTCCTTCTCCCGGGCCAGCGCCGCCGGGATGTCCCCCTTGGCGTGCCCGGCGGACACCAGCATCAGCGGTACGGCGGCGAACCGGCGCACCCCGCGCTCCACCAGCTCGGTCACCGCGTCGCCCAGCGGCGGCGGCGACAGCTCGATGAACCCGCCCGCGACGGGCAGTTCGGGGTGGCGGCGGCCCAACTCCCGTACGAAGTCCCGGAACGCCTCGGCTCCGGCCTCGTCGCGGGTGCCGTGTCCGGCGATGAGCAGGGCGGGCGGCGGGGTGGTCACGATTTCTCCTCCGGATGTGAAACAGGGTGGTACAGCAGGGCGTTGAGGGCCGCCGAGGCGACCGCCGAACCGCCCTTCTCGGACACGTTGCTCACGGCGGGCAGCCCGCTCTCGCGCAGCGCGGCCTTGGACTCGACCGCGCCGACGAATCCGACGGGCAGTCCGATGACGAGCACGGGCGAGGCGTCCAGCCGCAGCAGCTCCTCCAGGGCGGTCGGCGCGTTGCCGATCACCCACAGGGCGCCGGGCCCGACCTCGTCGTAGGCGAGCCGGATCGCGTGTGCCGAACGGGTCAGTCCCGGGCCGGACTCGGCGTCCCGGAGCCGGCACACGGTGTCGCGACGGGTGATGCCGGCGGCGACCATCTCCACGTCCACGACGACCGGCGCCCCGGCGTGCAGCGCGCGGTGCGCGACCGCCAACTCGCCCTCGTCCAGGACGAGATCGGACGCGTAGTCGAGGTCGGCCGCGGAGTGCACGACCCGTTCCACGACCGCGCGGGTCAGCGGCGGGAAGTGCGAGGTGTCGAGGCGGGCGCGCAGCCGCCGGTAGGACTCCAGCTCGATCGGATGGATCACCCGGTCCACGGAACTCACTTCGCCACCTCCCGCGACGCCTGCGCCGCCTGCCAGCGGTACCCGCGCGGCGTCACCATGCGCCCCGCGATGTCCCGGGTGGCCGTGTTGCCCACGGTCACGACCGTCATCATGTCGACCGTGGCGGGATCGAGCGCGGCCAGGGTGGTGAGCCGGCTGGACTCGTCGGGCCGCGACGCGTTCCGTACGACACCGACCGGCGTCCCCGGCTCCCGGTGCTCGGCGAGGATCGCGAGGGCCTTCGGGAGCTGCCAGTCCCGGCCCCGGCTGCGGGGGTTGTAGAACGTCACCACGATGTCCGCCTCGGCCGCCGCCCGCACCCGCCGCTCGATGACCTCCCACGGCGTGTGCAGATCGGAGAGGCTGATGGAGACGTGGTCGTGGCCGAGCGGCGCCCCGAGGATCGCGGCGGCGGCCAACGCGGCGGTCACGCCCGGGACTCCGACCACGTCGATGTCGTCGGACGCCTCCGCGAGCGCGGGCGAGGCCATCGCGTACACCCCGGCGTCCCCGCTGCCGATCAGCGCGACCGCCTGCCCCTTGCGCGCCTCCGCGACGGCGGTACGGGCCCGCTCCTCCTCGGCGCCGAGCCCCGACTCCAGGACCACGGTCCCGGGCCGCAGCAGATCCCGGATCTGGTCGACGTACTGGTCGAGCCCCACCAGCACGGCGGCGCGCCGGAGTTCGGCCTTCGCACGCGGGGTGACCAGATCCCGGGCGCCGGGCCCGAGCCCGACCACCGCGAGCCGCCCGCGCGCGACCCGTCGTACGACAGCACAGGTGGCCATGGCCGGTTGCCCGTCCGCACGCTCCGACTTCCGCTTCGGGACGAGGAGTTCACCCCCGCCCACCAGCGCCGCGGCCTCCGCCACGGACGGCGTGCCCACGGCGGCCAGGGGCGCGTCCGAGGGGTTGGGTACCTCTACGGCGGCCAGCTCGTCGGCCGAGTACGTCACCAGCGGGACACCCAGACGGCGGGCCGCCTCGACGATGCCGGGCTCCTCCGACTTGGCGTCCACGGTGGCCAGTTGGGCGAGGGCCGCGAGGGACAACCCCGCGTCACGCACCGCGCTCTCGACGAGCCCGAGCACCTCGTCCACCGGCGCCCCCTTGGACGCCCCGACCCCGACGACCAGGGACGGCGGCCGCAGCACGACCTCCCGCTCGGCGGGCTCCACGGCGCGGTCGGTGACCCGGATGACGTAGGAGCCATGGTCGGACACCGTCAGCGGCGACAGCGGCCACGCCAACTCGGCTTCCAGGGCGACCGGTTCGCCGTCGAGCAGCGCGCGCGAGACGCCGGCGACATCGCCCTCCACAGGGAACCCGAGCGTGTCCAGGCCGGGCACACCGACCGCGTCCGTCGCCGTCGTCACCACGGGCCGCGCGGCGAGCAACTCGCCCACCTCCACGGCGAGTTCATTGGCCCCGCCGCCGTGTCCGCCGACCAGCGACACGGCGAACCGGCCGCCCTCGTCGACGCACACGACCCCCGGGTCGGTCCGCTTGTCGCCCAGCAGCGGGGCGATCAGCCGGACGACGGCTCCGGTGGCGAGGAAGCACACGAGCTGCTCGCACTCCGCGAACGCGGCCCGGACGGCGTCCGCCACGGGACCCTCGTAGACACGCGTGCGGTCCGGCCACGCGGCGGCCAGCCGGTCCCGCGCGCCCGCGCCCGCCGCGGTGGCGGAGATGAGGCCGATCACAGAGCAACTCCTTCTGGAGAGACGGGGGTTCGGTTTCCCCACAGCAGAAAAACGGGATTGGTCGCCGCGAGCCGGGTCACGTCACCCGGCAGCGGCGCGAGCCGGGACGACTGCAACAGCACCCCGTCGACCGTGAGTCCGGCCGCCGAGAGGGCCTCCCGTACGGCCGGCACCCGGTCGAGCGCGGCCATCGCGACGACCACCGTCCGCCTGGCCCGCCGCGCGCACGCGGTGACGATGGCGGGCAGTTCGCGCCCGCCCCCGCCGACGAACACGGCGTCGGGATCATCGAGATCGGACAGCACGGTCGGCGCCGCCCCGTGCACGGTATGCACATCGACGCCGTGCGCCTCGGCGTTGGCACGGATCCGCTCGACACCGTCCCGGGTCTTCTCGACGGCGGTGACGGCGGCGCCGAGCCGCGCGCACTCGACGGCCACGGACCCGGAGCCCGAGCCGACGTCCCAGACCAGCTCGCCGAGCCGCGGCCCGAGCCGGGCCAGCGCCAGCGCCCGTACCTCGAACTTGGTGATCATCGAGTCCCGGTGCTCGAACTCCCGCTCGTCCAGCGCCCATTGGGCCGGCCCGACGGCGGCCCCGGCGACCGTCCGCACGGCACCGAGCACCCGCTCCTCGTCCAGACACAGGACGACACTCACCGCCGTACCCCAGTCCCGGGCGGCGGCCTCGGCGGGCGTGACCCGCTCGACCCGCTCCTCACCGGAGCCCAGCGCGGACGCGACGACGAGGACACGTCCGGCGGCCCGGTGGGTGAGCGCGGCGCCCAGCTCGGCGGGTCCGGCGCCCGGTCCGGTCAGCACGGCGACCTTGGGGTGCGCACGGCACGCGTTGACGGCCGTCCGCGGATCGCGGCCGTGCGCGCTGACGACGACCGCGTCGTCCCAGGTCAGCCCCAGCCGGGCGAAGGCGGTGGCGACGGAGGAGACACCGGGGCGTACATCGAGGGCGTCGCTGGAGAACCGTTCCGCCAGGGCCCGGACGATCCCGAAGAACCCGGGGTCCCCCGAGGCCAGCACGACGACGGGCTCGCCCTTGCCGACGTAGGCCTCGATGGTGTCGAGCGCGGGCGCGAGCGGGCCGAGGACGACCTGCTCGGCGTCCTCGGGGACGGCGACGGCGGCGAGATGGCGCCGCCCGCCGACGACGAGCCGGGCGGCGGCGAGCACGTCGTCCGCGACCGCCGCTCCCGTCCCCGTCCCCATGACCGTGATCACGTGCTCGCACCCCGGGAGCGCAGGGCCTTGCGGGCCTCCGGGTCGGCCTTGCGATAGCCGTGGAAGTGGCCCGGGTGGTACAGGTGCGAGCGGGTGCCGTGGGCGTCGAGGGCCGGGCCGACCAGGAAGAGCGTGTGTTTCCAGAGCTTGTGCTCCTTGACCGTCTCCTCCAGCGTGGCGATCGTGCACTTCACGATCAGCTCCTCCGGCCAGGTCGCCTGGTACGCGACGACGACCGGCGTGTCCGTCGGGTAGCCGCCCTCCAGCAGCTCCCGTACCAACTGCCCGCTGCGGGCCGCCGACAGGAAGATCGCCATGGTCGTGCCGTGCCGCGCGAACTCCCGTACCTCCTCGCCGGGCGGCATCGGCGTCTTGCCGCCGCCGAGCCGGGTGAGGACCACCGACTGCGCGACCTCGGGGATCGTCAGCTCGCGCTGCGCGAGGGCGGCCACGGCGGAGAACGCGGAGACACCGGGGACGATCTCCGTCGCGATGCCGATCGCGGCACACCGGTCGACCTGCTCCTGCGTACCGCCCCAGAGGGCCGGGTCACCGGAGTGGATACGGGCGACGCGCAGCCCTTCGGCGCGGGCCCGCTCGTAGACGGCGACGACGTCCTCCAGGGACATCGTGGCGGAGTCCAGGATCTCGGCGCCCTCGCGCGCGTGGTCGAGGACCTCGGCCTGCACCAGGCTGGCCGCCCAGATCACGACGTCGGCCTCGGCGATGGCGCGCGCGGCACGGAAGGTCAGCAGGTCGACGGCGCCGGGGCCGGCACCGACGAAGGTCACCTTGCCGGTGGGGGTATCGGCATCGGCCATGGGGCTGGGTCCTCTCAAGCGGAACAAAGGGAACGTGGGGAGGGTGGGGAACGTCAATGCGAGTGGGGCCGAAGTGGGCCAGGATGTGCGCGAACAGGGGTTGATCGGATAGCAAGGGGACTATGGCGGTCTTCGTCGCGCTCGGCGCGTTCCTGATGACGCTGGCCGGCGGCTGGACGGCACAGCGCGTGACCGACCGCCGCCATCTCGTCCTGGGCCTGGCCGGCGGCCTGATGCTGGGCGTGGTCGGCCTCGACCTGCTGCCGGAGGCGCTGCACGCGGCGGGCCGCGAGGTGTTCGGCGTACCGGCCGCGCTGCTGCTCTTCGTGGCCGGCTTCCTCGTCGCCCATCTGGTCGAACGCCTGCTCGCCGCGCGTCAGGCCTCGCACGGCGCCGAGGAGAGCAACGGCCGCGCGCCCGAGGTGGGCCTCACGGCGGCTGCCGCGATGGTCGGCCACAGCTTCATGGACGGGGTCGCGATCGGCGCCGCGTTCCAGGTGGGCGGCGGCATGGGCACCGCGGTCGCGCTCGCGGTCATCGCCCATGACTTCGCGGACGGCTTCAACACGTACACGATCACGAGTCTGTACGGCAACGCCCGCCGCAAGGCGATCGCGATGCTGGTCGCGGACGCGGCGGCCCCGGTGGCGGGTGCCGCGTCGACGGCCTTCCTCACCATCCCGGAGGCCCTGCTCGGCGGCTATCTCGGCTTCTTCGGCGGTGTGCTCCTCTATCTCGCCGCCGCCGAGATCCTCCCCGAGGCCCACCACGAGCATCCCGCGCCCGCGACCCTGCTGTGCACGGTCGCGGGAGCGGCGTTCATCTGGCTGGTGGTAGGCCTCGCGGCGGCCTGATCCACGACCGCTCACAACTTCCCGCCCCGCCCGCCCTCGCGCCGCGCGGGCGCGATGAGCGTCGACAGATAGGGCAGCGGCTGCCCGTCCAGTTCGGCGGCGGGCCGGATCGACTCCTCGGGCAGCCCGAGCGCCGAACCCCACACCGCGTCCTCGAGCCGCCCGGTCTCCCGCAGCGCCTCGGCGACCTCCGCGGCCTGCCGCCCGAACTTGTACGCCACGACCGTCCCCGGCCCCGCCAGCGCGTCCTTCAGCACACCCGACCCGGCGGTCACCGGCACGAGCGTCAACGGCTCGGTCCCTTCGGTGAGTACGGCCCCGGAGCGCGCCGCGAGATCCTGCATGGCGGTGATCCCGGGCACGGTCTCGACGACGACCCCCGGCACCAACTCCCCTATGGTCAGGGCGAGATAGGTGAAGGTGGAGTAGACGTTGGGGTCCCCGATGGTGGCGAACGCCACGACACCGTTCGTCCCGAGCAACTCGGCGACCTTGGCCCCCGCGGCATCCCAGGCGGCCTCACGCCGAGCACGGTCGGTCCGCTCATTGAGCGCGAACACCACCCGCAGCACCTTCTCCTCGGGCACGTAATGCAGAACGGTGGCCTCGGCGCGTCCCCGCTCCAGGGTGTCCATGACGGGCACGACGATCACGTCGGCTTCCCGCAGAGCGTTGACGCCCTTGACGGTCACCAGCTCCGGATCGCCGGGACCCACCCCGACTCCGATCAACCTGCGGCTGCTCATGACGTCCGGCACCTCTCCACGAACCGACGGGCCACACCGGGCTCGGCCGCCCAGTGCGTGTGCAGATAACTCGCGTGCACACCCTGTTGTACGAAACCTTCGACCCGCCGCTCAGGGGCGCGAACTCCCCAGGCGGGCGCCGCCCCCGAGCCGGGCTCGACGAGCGTCCGATGGAACTCGTGCCCCCGCATCCGCGTCCCCGCCACGGCCAGCACACTGTCGCTCAAGGCGACGGCGTCCCGATACCCCAACGTCAGCCGCCCGCTCATCCCCCCGGACGCCTCCAGCACCCCGCACATCGGCATCCCGTCCAACTCCCGGCACAGGTACAGCAGTCCGGCACACTCGGCGGCGACGGGAGCGCCGCTCTGCGCGAGAGCGGAAACGGCTTTACGCAAGGGCTCGTTGGCGGACAACTCAGAGGCGTACACCTCGGGGAACCCGCCCCCTATCACCAACCCCCGTGTCCCGTCCGGCAGTTCCTCATCCCGCAACGGATCGAACACGACGACTTCGGCACCGGCTGCGGCGAGAAGCTCGGTGTGCTCGGCGTAGGAGAAGGTGAAGGCGGGACCACCGGCGACGGCAATCCTGATCTTTGATGTGGGTGATTCCGGGCGCGCAAAGTCAGCCCGTCCGGTCACTTGTGGGCGCAGGCCGGCACTTCCAGCCCGTCCGGCGTCTGAGGACGAGGCCCCTTCAGGGCCGAAGCGGGGGTCTGGGGGCGCAGCCCCCAGGGACGATGGGGGTCCCCCCGCTCGAGCGAAGCCGAGAGTGGGGGAGGGCAGGGGCGGCGGGGGCGAAGAAGCCAGCGCCTCACCCGCGTCCCACCCGACACAGGACAACGCACCGGCACTACGCGCCAGCGCCATCAACCCCTCAAGATCACACCCGGCGGCCACCTGCGCCCCCATCGCCGCAACAGCCTCCACCGCCGCGGCCCGCCGCTCGGCAACCGGCACCAACCCGAGATGCCGAGAAGGCGTATCCACCTGAGGAGCCCGCCGCAACAGACCCAGAACAGGAACCCCGGCGGCGTCCAACGCCTCCCGCAACAACGCCTCATGCCGATCGGACGCCACCTTGTTGAGGATCACCCCTCCGACCCGAACCTCCGGATCCCAGGAAGCGAACCCGTGCACCAGCGCGGCAACGGACCGGGACTGCGAGGACGCGTCGACGACGAGAACGACGGGCGCCCGCAGCAACTTCGCGACATGCGCGGTGGACGCCAACTCCCCTTCCCCCGCGGCCCCGTCGTACATCCCCATCACACCCTCGACCACCGCGAGATCACACCCACGAGCCCCGTGCGCGAACAGGGGAGCCACCAACTCCGGCCCGCACAGATACGCGTCGAGGTTCCGCCCCACCCGTCCGGTGGCGAGCGCGTGATACCCGGGATCGATGTAGTCGGGCCCGACCTTGTGCGGAGACACGGCGAGCCCCCGCGAGGCGAACGCGGCCATCAACCCCGTGGCGACGGTGGTCTTGCCGCTGCCGGAGGACGGCGCGGCGATGACCAGCCGAGGCACGGACGAGGAGGACGAGAAGCCCGAGGAGCCCGAGGGGGACATGGACGTCACGGCAGCTTCACCACTCGATACCCCGCTGACCCTTCTGCCCGGCGTCCATGGGGTGCTTGACCTTGGACATGTCGGTGACGAGGTCGGCGTACTCGACGAGCTTCTCGGGCGCGTTCCGCCCGGTGATGACGACATGCTGGGTGCCCGGCCGGTCCCGCAGCACGGAGACGACCTCGTCGACGTCGACCCACCCCCAGTGCATGGGATAGGCGAACTCGTCCAGCACGTAGAGCCGGTAGGTCTCGGCGGCGAGATCCCGCTTGACCTGCTCCCAACCCTCGCGGGCCTTCTCCTCGTTGTCCATCTGGGAGTCGCGCTGCACCCACGACCACCCCTCGCCCATCTTGTGCCAGTCGACGGACCCGCCCTCGCCGGATGCTCCCAGCACCCGCAGCGCGTTCTCCTCGCCGACCTTCCACTTCGCCGACTTGACGAACTGGAACACCCCGATGGGCCACCCCTGATTCCAGGCCCGCAACGCGAGTCCGAAGGCGGCGGTGGACTTGCCCTTCCCAACTCCCGTGTGCACGACGACAAGTGGCCGGTTACGACGCTGACGGGTCGTCAGACCGTCATCCGGTACGACACTGGGCTGACCCTGCGGCACTACGCGGCCCTCCTCGAACTCGAACCCGAACGCCCTTGATTCCCCTGCACATCCCGGACCAGCCCGGCGATCGAGTCGGCCCGCAGCTCGTCCAGCGTCACCGCCGTACCCTCCAGCTCTCCGGCCAACTGCCCGGCCAGGCCCAGCCGTACGGGCCCGGACTCGCAGTCCACGACCACGGAGGCGATCCCGTCGGCCGCGAACAGCCGTGCGGCCCGCCCGGCGAGCGCGACCGGCTCGGGCCCACCGGTGGCCCGCCCGTCGGTCACCAGGACGACCAGTGCCCGCCGCGCCGGATCCCGCAACCGCTCCACCCGCAGCACGTCGTGCGCCTTGAGCAGCCCGGCGGCGAGCGGCGTCCGCCCACCCGTCGGCAAGGACTCCAGCCGTACGGCGGCGGCGTCCACGGACGAGGTCGGCGGCAGGGCGACATCCGCGGCGGACCCCCGGAAGGTCACCAGCCCCACCTTGTCCCGCCGTTGGTACGCGTCGAGCAGCAGCGACAGCACGGCACCCTTCACCGCGCTCATCCGCTGCCGTGCCGCCATCGACCCGGAGGCGTCCACGACGAACAGCACGAGGTTGCCCTCACGCCCCTCGCGCGTCGCCTGCCGCAGATCGTCCCGGCGTACGACCAGGCCGCGCCCGGCCCGTCCGCGCGCCAGCTGGTGCGGCGCGGCGGCCTGGATGGTCGCCGCCAGGTGCAGCTTGGTGAGCGCCCCTCGGGGCCGCTTGGCGCCGGTGGTCCGCCCGTGCTCGGTCCGCGCCCGCGACCGCCGGCCGGCCGCGCCCTCGCCGATCCCCGGCACGCTCAGCGCCTTGGTGCGGAAGGGCTCGGAGGCGCGTACGGGCTGCTGCTCACCGGAACCGGAAGGCTGCGGCTCCCCGCCCTCACCGGCCTCGGGCCGCGCGCCCGTGTCATCGCCCTGGGGCCCGTCGGAGTCCGGCTCGGGCGGCTGCTGCCCGCCACCGCCGGGCCCGTCGGGGCCGCCGTCCGGATCCGGATCGTCGTCCTCGGGCTCCGGCTCCGCGAACTCCTCCAGCGTCTCGTCGAGCTTGTTCTCGTCAAGTCCCGGCGCGTCGAAGGGATTGCGCCGCCGCCGGTGCGGCAGCGCGAGCAGCGCGGCCTGGCGTACGTCCTCGGCGAGCACGTCGGTCCGTCCGGCCCACGCGGCCAGCGCGGTCGCCGTGCGGGCCATCACGATGTCGGCGCGCATGCCGTCGACCTCGAAGGCGGCACAGGTCGCCGCGATCTGCCGCAGCGCCCCGTCGCCCAGCCGCACGGACGGCAGCAGCGCACGCGCGGCGATGATCCGCGCCCGCACCGAGGACTCCTCGTCCGCCCAGCGGGTCGCGAAGCCCTCCGGATCGTCGTCGTAGGCCAGCCTGCGCCGTACCACCTCGACCCGCTGGTCGGGTTCCCGGGAGGCGGCGACCTCGACGGTCAGGCCGAAGCGGTCGAGCAACTGCGGGCGCAGTTCGCCCTCTTCGGGGTTCATGGTGCCGACGAGCAGGAAGCGGGCGGCGTGCCGGACGGAGACGCCTTCGCGTTCGACGTACGACGCGCCCATCGCCGCCGCGTCCAACAGCAGGTCGACGAGGTGGTCGTGGAGGAGGTTGACCTCGTCGACGTAGAGGATGCCCCGGTGCGCGTCGGCCAGCAGGCCCGGCTCGAAGGCCTTGACGCCCTCCGCGAGCGCCCGCTCGATGTCCAGCGCGCCGACGAGCCGGTCCTCGGAGGCGCCGACCGGCAACTCGACCATGCGCGCCGGGCGTTGGGCCCCGGGCCCGGTCTCGTGCGGCCCGTCCGGGCAGGCCGGGTCGGGTGCGGCGGGATCGCAGGAGAAGCGGCAGCCGGGCACGACGGCGACCTCCGGCAGCAGCGCCGAAAGGGCGCGTACCGCCGTCGACTTGGCGGTGCCCTTCTCGCCGCGCACCAGCACACCGCCGACCGCCGGCGACACGGCGTTCAGCAGCAGCGCGAGCCGCAGATCGTCCTGGCCGACAACGGCCGTGAACGGAAAGGGAGTTGTCACTTGTCGTCGCCCTCCAGGTCGCCTTCGAGCTCCAGGTAGGTGGCCCGCAGTCGTTCCAGCGTGTCCGCGTCCGGCTCGGCCCACAGTCCGCGCTCGGCCGCTTCGAGCAGCCGCTCGGTGATGCCGCGCAGCGCCCACGGGTTGGACTTCTTCATGAAGTCCTGGTTCTCCGGGTCGAAGACGTACTCCGCGCTGAGCTTCTCGTACATCCAGTCGTCGACGACGCCGGCCGTCGCGTCGTACCCGAAGAGGTAGTCGACGGTCGCCGCCATCTCGAAGGCGCCCTTGTAGCCGTGGCGCCGCATCGCCGCCATCCAGCGGGGGTTGACCACCCGTGCGCGGAAGACGCGGTGCGTCTCCTCGCCCAGCGTGCGGGTCTTGACCTGGTCGGGGGTGGCGGAGTCGCCGACGTAGGCCTCGGGGGAGGTGCCGGTGAGGTGACGGACCATGGCGACCATGCCGCCGTGGTACTGGAAGTAGTCGTCGGCGTCGACGAGATCGTGCTCGCGGGTGTCGACGTTCTTCGCCGCCACGGCAATGCGCCGGAACGCGGTCTCCATGTCCCCGCGGGCCTGCCGCCCGTCGAGGCCGCGCCCGTACGCGTAACCGCCCCACACGGCGTACACCTCGGCGAGGTCCGCGTCGCTGCGCCAGTTGCGGGCGTCGATCAGCGGCAGCAGCCCCGCGCCGTACGCGCCCGGCTTGGAGCCGAAGATACGGGCCGTGGCGCGGCGGCGGTCGCCGTGCTCCGCGGTGTCCTCGTCGGCGTGCTTGCGGACGTAGTTGGACTCCGGCGGCTCCTCCAGCTCGGCCACCGCCCGCACCGCGTCGTCGATCAGCCCGACGACGTGCGGGAACGCGTCCCGGAAGAAGCCGGAGATCCGCACGGTGACGTCGATGCGCGGCCGGCCCAGCTCCGTCACGGGCACGATCTCGAAGCCGGTCACCCGGCGCGAGGCGTCGTCCCAGACGGGACGGCAGCCCAGCAGCGCGAGGATCTCGGCGATGTCGTCGCCCTGGGTGCGCATCGCGGACGTGCCCCACACCGTGAGGCCGACCGACTTCGGGAACTCGCCGGTGTCCTGGAGGTAGCGCTGCACGAGGGAGTCGGCCAGGGACTGCCCGACCTCCCAACTCAGCCTGGACGGAATGGCCTTGGGGTCGACGGAGTAGAAGTTCCGTCCGGTCGGCAGGACGTTGACCAGACCGCGGGTCGGGGAGCCCGAGGGGCCCGCCGGGACGTAACCGCCGTCCAGGGCGAGGAGGATGTGGTCGATCTCGTCGGTGGTGCGGGCGAGCCGGGGCACGACCTCGACGCAGGCGAACTCCAACACCGCGACGGCGTCCGGGAGTTCGGCGCCGATCACCTCACGGACGAGGGCCGGTACGGCCGTGACCTCCCACTCCTGGGACTCCATGCCCTCGGCGAACCGGCGGCACAGCTGCTCCAGCAGGTCGATCGCGTCGGCGGCGGACCGGGCGGGCCCGTCGACCAGCTCGGTCAGCTCCACCGGCACCTTCACCGGGGCGCCCGGCTCGGCCAGCAACTCCTTCTCGACCAGGCCGAAATGCTCCGCCAGCGCGGCCCGCAGCCCCGGCAGCGCGTTGGCCTGCCCGCCCCACACCTGCGAGGCGCGCAGTACGGCCAGCACGAGGTTCACCCGCGCCTCGCCGACCGGGCCGCCGCCCAGGATGTGCAGCCCGTCGCGGATCTGCACGTCCTTGATCTCGCACAGATAGCCGTCGATGTGCATCACGAACTCGTCGAACGCCGCGTCGTCCGGCTGGTCGTCGACATGCAGGTCGTGGTGGAGCTCGGCCGCCTTCACCAGCGTCCAGATCTGCGCCCGCACGGCCGGTGCCTTCGTCGGGTCCAGATCGGACACCAGGGCGTACTCGTCGAGGAGTTGCTCCAGCTTGGCCAGGTCGCCGTACGTGTCGGCACGGGCCATCGGCGGCACCAGGTGGTCGACGACCGTCGCGTGACCGCGCCGCTTGGCCTGGGTGCCCTCGCCGGGGTCGTTCACGATGAACGGGTAGATCAGGGGGAGTTCACCCAGCACGGCGTCCGGGGCGCAGCCGCTGCTCAGACCGAGTCCCTTGCCGGGCAGCCATTCCATGGTCCCGTGTTTGCCCATGTGGACGACCGCGTCGGCGCCGAAGCTGTTGTCCAACCAGCGGTACGCGGCCATGTAGTGGTGCGACGGCGGCATGTCGGGGTCGTGGTAGATCGCGATCGGGTTCTCCCCGAAGCCGCGCGGCGGCTGGATCATCACGACCACGTTCCCGAACTGCAGGGACGCGAGCACGATGTCGTCGCCGTCGACGTAGAGGTTGCCGGGCGGCTCGCCCCACGCCTCCACCATGCCCTGCCTCAGCTCCGGTTCGAGCTTGTCGAACCAGGCCTGGTAGTCGGCGAGCGGGACCCGCGCGGGCGCGGCGGCCAGCTGCTCCTCGGTGAGCCATTCGACGTCGTGGCCACCGGCGTTGATGAGCCGGTGGATCAACTCGTCGCCGTTGTCCGGGTGTTGGTCGACCCCGTACCCGGCGTCCCGCAGCGCGTCCAGCACCCGCACCGCGGAGGCGGGCGTGTCCAGACCGACCGCGTTGCCGACGCGCGAGTGCTTCGTCGGGTAGGCGGTGAAGACGAGCGCGAGCTTCTTCTCGGCGTTCGGCTTGTGCTTCAACCGCGCGTGCCGCACGGCGATTCCGGCGACCCGCGCGGCCCGCTCGGGGTCGGCGACGTAGACCGGGACATCGTCCGGACCCTGCTCCTTGAAGGAGAACGGGACGGTGATGAGACGGCCGTCGAACTCCGGGATCGCGACCTGCATCGCCGCGTCCATGGGGGACAGGGCGGCGTCCGACCCGTCCCAGGCCGCCCTGGACGACGTAAGGCAAAGTCCTTGCAGGACAGGCACGTTGAGGTCGGCGAGGGCGCCGATGTCCCACGCCTCCTCGTCGCCGCCGGCCGAGGCCTGGGAGGCGTGGGTACCGCCCGAGGCGAGGACGGTGGCGATCAGGGCGTCCGCCGTGCCGAGGATCTCGTACAGGGCGGGGTCGGCGCCGCGCAGTGAACCGCAGTACACGGCAAGGGCGTTGGCGCCCTTCGCCTCGATCTGCTCGCAGAGGGTGTCCACGAAGGCGGTGTTCCCGGAGAGGTGGTGCGCCCGGTAGAAGAGCACGCCGACCGTGGGGCGGCCCTCGACGAAGGCGCGCTCGCCGTGGACGCCGAACTCGGCCGTCTTTCGGGGCTCTTCGAAGCCCTCGCCGGTGAGCAGCACGGTGTCCGAGAGGAACCGGGCCAGCTCGGTGAGGTTGTCGGGGCCGCCCTCGACGAGATAGCGCAGTGCCTCGGCGACCACACCGGCCGGTACCGACGACTCGGCCATCAACTCCGCGTCGGGGACGCTCTCTCCGCCCAGCAGCACGGTCGGGATGCCCGAGGCCCTGAGCGCGGCGAGCCCGTCCTCCCAGGCGCGCTTGCCGCCGAGCAGTCGTACGACGGCGATGTCCGCACCGGAGATCAGGGCGGGGAGATCCTCCGCCGCGTCCACCCGGGACGGGTTGCCGATCCGGTACGCGGCGCCGGAGGCGCGGGCCGCCAGCAGATCCGTGTCGGCGGTCGACAACAACAACACTGTGCTCATGCGGGCGCTCCCGGTGGAATGAAAGGCAGTCCTTGCGGCGCGCCGGACTCGATGAGTCGCCAGAGCGCGTCCGTGTCCGCGTGCTGTTCGATGAGGTCGCCGAGCCGGTCGAGCTGCTCCTCGCGCAGCGCGGCGAACGACGTGTCGGGCGCCGGCACGAACCGGCGGCCCGCGGCGGCGGCCACCTCGCGCAGGAACGCCCGCCGGAACCCGTCCGACTCCAGCGAGCCGTGCCAGTGGGTGCCCCAGGTCTGACCGACCCGGCACCCGTCCAAGAAGGCTTCTCCGCCGGTCAGTCGGGCGACCCCGTGATGGATCTCGTACCCCTCGACCGGCTCGCCGAGGGCTTCGCCGACGGGCCGGGTGAGGGTCTTCTCGCGCGCGAACCGCACGCGCACCGGCAGGAGTCCGAGGCCGTCGACCGAGCCCTGCCGGCTCTCGATCTCGTCGTCGATGTGCTCGCCGAGGATCTGGAAGCCGCCGCAGATGCCGAGGATCGGCCGCTGCTCGGCGGCCCGCCGGACCAGGGCGTCCCCAAGTCCCCGCTCCCGCAGCCACTCCAGCGCCTTCACCGTGCCCCGGGTGCCGGGGATGACGACGAGGTCCGCGTCGGCCAGCTCCTCCGGCCGGTCCACGAACCGCACCACGACGCCCGGTTCGGCGGCCAGCGCGTCCACATCGGTGAAGTTGGACATGAGGGGGATCGCGCAGACGGCGACCCGCAGCACGTCCTCGCCGACCGGCGGCGCGGTGGTCGACTCGCGCACGGTGCCGCGCAGCGAGATCCGCAGCCCGTCCTCCTCGTCGATCCCGAGCCCGTGCCGGAACGGCAGCACGCCGTACGTCCGCCGACCGGTGAGGCCGAGCAGCATCTCCAACCCCGGTTCCAGCAGCGACACATCACCCCGGAACTTGTTGACGAGGAACCCGGCGACGAACGCCTGGTCCTCGGGGCTCAGCAGCGCGACGGTCCCGAAGAAGGAGGCGAAGACGCCCCCGCGGTCGATGTCGCCGACGACGAGAACGGGCAGCTTCGCATTGCGCGCGATGCCCATGTTCACGATGTCGGTCCGCCGCAGATTGATCTCCGCGGGCGAACCGGCCCCCTCACAGATCACCGCGTCATACGTGCCCCGCAACTCGGCGAGACAGTCCAACACCGTGCCGAGCAGCGCCTCTTGACGCCCGCCGTGATAGCCGCGCGCACTCATCTCGCCAACCGGCCTGCCCATCAGGACCACTTGGCTGCTGCGGTCGCTGCCGGGCTTGAGGAGCACGGGGTTCATCAGCGCGGTCGGCTCGATCCGGCACGCCTGCGCCTGCATGGCCTGGGCCCGCCCGATCTCGGCACCCTCGCGCGTCACGAACGAGTTCAGGGACATGTTCTGCGCCTTGAACGGCGCGACCTTCACGCCCTGCCGCACCAGCCACCGGCAGATCCCGGCGGTGACGACACTCTTGCCGGCGTCCGAGGTGGTCCCGGCGACCAGCAGCCCGCCGCCGCTCATGAGGCACGTCCCTTCAGCAGCAGCCGCCCGGCGACGCTGACCCCGAGCGCGAGCAGACCGACGCGGCGGGACAGCCGTACGGCACGCGCGATGTCCGGTACGGCGACGGGGCGTCCGTCGCCGTTGAGCACGGGCCGGTGCTCGACCCGGCCGCCGTAGGAGAGGGTGCCGCCGAGCCGAACGCCGAGGGCGCCCGCGAAAGAGGCCTCCACCGGACCGGCGTTGGGGCTCGGGTGCTTGGGGGCGTCGGTGCGCCAGGCGCGGACGGCGCCGCGCGGGTCGCCGCCCGCGACGGTCGCGAGCGCTGCGGTGAGACGGGCGCCCGGCCAGCCGGCCACGTCGTCGAGGCGGGCCGAGGCCCAGCCGTAGCGGCGGTACCGGGCCGACTTGTGGCCGACCATCGCGTCCAGGGTGTTCACGGCGCGGAAGCCGAGCAGGCCCGGGACGCCGGCGATGCCGCCCCAGACCAAGGCGCCCACGACCGCGTCGGAGGTGTTCTCGGCGACCGACTCGACGACGGCCCGGGCGATCCCGTCCGCGTCGAGGGCCTGCGGGTCCCGCCCGCAGAGGTGGGGGAGGCGGGCCCGGGCGGCCTCGATGTCCCCGGCCTCCAGCGCGCGCCCGACGACCCCGGCCTCGCGCGCGAGGGAGGTCCCGCCGACGACGGCCCAGGTGGCGGCGGCGGTGAGCGCGACGGAAGCCGTACGGGAAGGTCGTAGGGCCGAAGTGGCCGCGGTGGCGAGGGCGATGGTGCCGCCTACGCACACGGCGGTGTGCAGGGCGCCCCAGCCTCGGTGGTCGCGCCACAGCAGGTGTTCCACGGCGCCGGCGGCACGGCCGAACGCGGCGACCGGATGCCCGCGGCGGGGATCGCCGAGCAGGTGGTCGCCGAGGAGGCCGGCGGCGGCGCCGTACGCGAAGACGCGATCGGCACGCATCGGCTCAGCCGATCGCCGGATCGGACACTGCGCTGGTGGTGGACCTCGAACGGCAGCCGAGCATGGCGATATGTCCTCACTCAGGGTGTCCACGCCCTGGTTCGACGAGACCGGCGGCGAGAGTTCCTGGCTCCCGGGGGTGTCTACCCCGGTGACAGTGGCGGGACCGCGCCGGATTCACACCGGCTTCCTCTTCTGCCGCCGTACATGGCTCCGGCAGTCCACCATGCTGTTGGAAGGGCCGTCAACTTGCTGTTGACCTGCGGGGACGGAGTGTGCTGAGGCCCACACACGAGGGGTCGGAGGGGTCACGCGCGTGTGGGGTGCGCGACGGCGATCCGTCCCGCACCCCACACCCGCGTCAACTGGCGGCCGGTCAGGCCACGATCAGATAGATCCCGTACGCCACCGCCGCCGCGCAGGCCGCGAAGCAGGCGTACGCGCCGGTCAGGGCGAGCGGCGCCGAGTCGCCCTGGGCGGTGGCCCGTTCGCGGCGCGAGAGGGCGGTGATGCCGAGGGTGAAGACGGCCACGAGGGCCACGGTGGTCACGAGGCTGACGCCGAAGACGGAGCCGAGGGCTGCCCAGTCGATGCTCATGCTGATTCGTTCCTTCTGCCTGGGGCGCGGGCTCAGACGGCGGCGGCCGGCGGGGCCGCCGGAGACGCCGGGGTCGTCGGGTCGGACGTGACGACGACGGGCGGCGAGGGGATCGTCGCCGTGAGGCCTTCGGAGAGGGCGACCGACGGGGGCGGCGGGGCGACGGCGGCGATCGCGGTGGTGACCACGCCGGCCGGCTCGTCGATCTCGTTGACGTTCGAGGCGTCGACGACCTGACGGCGGGACAGCACCCAGATGCCGGCGCTGGAGGCGACCAGGAAGACGGCCACCAGCGCGGTGCCCCAGTCGCCGAGGTCGGTCACGGACTCGGCGAGCGCGCCGACCAGCGCGGCGGCCGGCAGCGTGAGGCCCCAGGCGACGAACATCCGGGTCGCGGTCGACCAGCGGACGACCCCGCCCTTGCGGCCGAGGCCCGCGCCCATCACCGAACCGGAGACGGCGTGCGTGGTGGAGAGGGAGAAGCCGATGTGCGAGGAGGCCAGGATGACCGCCGCGGCGCTGGTCTGGGCGGCGAAGCCCTGCTGCGGCTGGAGGTCGGTGAGGCCCTTGCCCATCGTGCGGATGATGCGCCAGCCGCCGATGTACGTGCCCATCGCGATGGCGAGGCCCGCGGAGAGGATGACCCAGGTGGGCGGGTCGGAGTCGGGGGCGATCGAGCCGCCGGCGATCAGGGCCAGCGTGATGATGCCCATCGTCTTCTGCGCGTCGTTCGTGCCGTGGGCCAGCGAGACCAGTCCGGCGGAGGCGATCTGGCCGACACGGAAGCCCTTGTCGGCGGCCTTGCCGCCCGCGTTCTTGCCCAGCGCGTAGGAGAAGCGGGTGGCGAGCAGCGCGGCGACACCGGCGACGACCGGGGCCGCGAGTGCCGGCAGCAGCACCTTGGTGACCAGGACGTCACCGTGGACCGCGCCGGTCCCGGCGGAGGCGATGGTCGCGCCGATCAGACCGCCCATCAGGGCGTGCGAGGAACTGGACGGCAGCCCGACGAGCCAGGTCACCAGGTTCCAGAGGATCGCGCCGACCAGGGCGGCGAAGATGACCTCGGGCCGGATTCCGCTTTCGTCGACGAGTCCCTTGGAGATCGTGTTGGCGACCTCCACGGAGAGGAAGGCGCCCACGAGGTTGAGGGTGGCCGACATGGCCACCGCGACCTTGGGCTTGAGCGCACCGGTCGAGATGGTGGTGGCCATCGCGTTGGCGGTGTCGTGAAAACCGTTCGTAAAATCGAACGCGAGTGCGGTGATTACCACAATCGCGAGGATCAGCGAGAAGTTTTCCATTTACCCAGGCAATCGTTCGAGGTCATCGGCGCGTTGACCGTAGGCAACCTGAATGAACGGAAGATGAACTGAGGGGGTATCCGTGGTGACCGAATGCCTAGTGAATTGCCTGGTGGATTGCCTGGGCCGGCGCAGGGGGCGGCCTGGTTGCCGCCCGGTGGTTGCCGCCTAGTAGCCGCGGGCGAACTTCCGCAGTTGGGTCATCGATCCGTTGAAGAGATTCTGGTCACCCGGGAGGCTGCCGCTGTTGGCGTACTGCCAGAAGGTCCAGTACGACCATCCGGCGGGCAGGGCTCCGGCGGTCGCCGAACCGTGGCGGGCGATCCAGAGGGGGTGCGTCGAGGCGAAGGCGCCGCTGTTGCCCGTGCAGGTCTTCCACCACTGGGTGGTCGTGTAGATCACCGGGCGGCGGCCGGTCCGCCGGTTCACCTCGGCGCTGAACGCCTTGATCCAGTTGACCATGCCGGTCTTGCTCAGGCTGTAGCACGGGTGCTTCTTGTCGTACGGGTTCGTCTCGATGTCCAGCGCCGGCGGCAGCGTCCAGCCGTCCGCCTTCCAGCCGCCGCCGTGCGCCACGAAGTACCCGGCCTGGCTCGTGCCGGACGACTTGTTCGGCAGGGCGAAGTGGTAGGCGCCGCGGATGATGCCGGCCTTGCGGGCGCCGTCGTACTGCTGGCTGAAGTACGGGTTGCGGTACGTGGTGGACTCCGTCGCCTTGACGTAGACGAAGGACGCGCCTTTCGCCTTCGCGTTCGACCAGTTGACGCTCTTCTGGTGGGAGGAGACGTCGTGGCCCTTGGGGGAGCTCGCGGCGGTGGCCGGGGTGGTGGCGAGGGCGGTGGCGAGGGCCGCGGCGGTGAGGGTGGTGGAGAGGAGGCGGGGGGTGAGGGTGCTGGTGAGGCGCCGGGTGTGGGTGGGGTTCGGAGTGCAGGTGGGGCTCGGTGCGTGGATCGGGCTCGGTGCGTAGGTCGGGCTGGGTGTGTGGGTGCGGGCCATGTTTCCCCCGGGGGTGGTGGTGTGTACGGCGGGTCTCCCAGCGGGTGTTGGGAATCCGTCGCTGCCGGTCGGTCTCCAGTCGGGCGGCTGGAGTGGGCGGTTTATGCCCATATGTATCTTTCGGATCTATGGCTTCCGGCCTAAAGTGCCTTCGCTCGAACGTGGGTTGGATACCGGCTGAGAGGATCAGGGGATGGGTGAGCGACGGGTGGATCAGTGGGGTGGGCGGGGCGGCCGCGAGGGGGCGGGGAGTTCGGGGGAGGGCTCCGGGAGTGGGGGGAGTGCGGCGGGTTCGCGAGAGGTCCCGGGGAGTGCGGGGCGTTTGGGGGAGGGCCCGGGGAGCGCGGGGAGCTTGGGGAGTTCAGGGGACGCCCCGCGGAGTTCGGTGGAGACGCCGGGGAGTTCGGGCGAGACGTCGGGGAGTGCGCGGGACGCCCGGGGGAGTTCGGGCGAAGCGCGGGGCAGGAGTGTGCGGGCCGAGGAGGCGGACGCCTGGGGCGAGCTCGTCGCGACGGCTCGCCGGACGGTCTCCGACGGGCTGGTCGTCGGCACCTCCGGGAACGTCTCCGTGCGCGTCGGCGACACCGTGCTGGTCACGCCGTCAGGGGTGCCCTACGACCGGCTGACGCCCACCGACCTGGTCGGCGTCGACCTCGACGGGCGGCAGGTGCTGGGCACGCTGCTCCCGACGAGCGAACTGCCCATGCACCTCGCCGTGTACCGCAGCACCGGCGCCCACGCGGTCGTCCACACGCACGCCGTCCACGCGACGGCCGTCTCGACCCTCGTCCCCGAACTCCCCTCCGTCCACTACATGTCCGGCGCCCTCGGCGGCCCGGTCCGGGTCGCCCCGTACGCGACCTACGGCACCGAGGAACTCGCCGAGAACATGCTCCACGCCCTCACCGACCGCTCCGCCTGCCTCCTCCAGAACCACGGCACGATCGCCTACGGCGCCTCCCTGGACCAGGCGTTCGACCGCACGGCCCAGTTGGAGTGGATGTGCCGCCTGTGGCTCACGGCGTCCTCGGTACCGGGGCTGTCGCCTTCGTTGCTGACGGGGGAACAGCTTGCCGAGGCGGGGGAGAAGTTGAGGGGGTATGGGCAGCGAGGGTGAGGGGGTTTTGAGTGAAGGGTTTGAGTGAGGGGGCGCGGGTGTGGTTGTCGGCGGGTGAGGGGTTAGGCCGCCGGGAGGCGAGGGGTTAGGTCGATGGAGGTGCGGGGCGGCGGAGGCTGGGATGGGTGAGATCGGCTGGGTGGCGGTGCGGGTGCCCGTGCGGGTGCCCGTGCCCGTGCGGTTGCCGGAGGCGTCGGGGGCGCGCTCGGCGAGGCCTAACGGGGTTGTCGGGGGGGCTGGCTTCCTTCTGGGGTGTGGTCCCGGCGAGGCCGTCTCCGGCGCGAGCTGCTTCGCGTGACCCGCGTGACCCGCGTGACCCGCGTGACCCGCGTGACCCGCCTCACCTGCACGCCGCCGCGTCCCCCTCGTGCCTCGCTCCACCCCCACCACACCCACTCCCACCTGCACGGAAGCCCCCGCCGCACTCCACCTCACCCCGCCCCGAAACCCCCTCCCACTGGCCCCCGACCCCGTCCCCCACGACACTGGACCCGTGCGCACAGTCAAAGCGACGGCCGCAGCCGTCTCCGTGGCCCTCGCGGCCGGTGTCGCCGGTGTCGTCGCCGGGCGGTATGCCAGTGACGCCGCGCTGAAGGCGTCGCCGGGGCGACCGCTGCCCACCGAACCCCGGCTCACGGTGCACTCCACCGCCGCCGGCCAGATCACCCTCACCCGGGATCTCGCCTCGCTGCGCCCGGGCACGTACGGCCTCGCCGGGGACGGGTCCCACGCGGTCGTCGGGCCCGTGGTGGAGAGCGCGGCCTCCTCCGCCGACGCCGTCGTACGCCGCCTCGAACGCGTCACCCACGGCACTCTCCGCCCGGGCGACAAGGTGTGGCTCACCCCGAACGTCCACGTCGGCAACCCGAGCGCCGCCCTCGGCCTGGACCACGCCGACATCGACATCCCCGGCGAACTCGGCTCCCTGCCCGCGTGGTTCGTGCCCGGGGCGCGCAGCACCTGGGTGATCGCGGTGCACGGGCTGGCCGCCACCCGCGAACTCTCCATGAACGTCATGGAGTTCCTGCACCGCAACCGCTTCCCGGTCCTCGCCCTCGCCTACCGCGGCGACCTCGGCGCACCCCGCAACCCCGACGGCCTGGGCCATCTCGGCGAGACCGAGTGGCGCGACCTGGACGCGGCGATCCGCTACGCCGTCCGCTACGGCGCCGAGCACGTCGTCCTGTACGGCTGGTCCACCGGCGCCACCATGGCCCTGCGCGCCGCCGCCCACTCCGCGATGCGCGAGCACGTCTCCGGCCTGGTGCTGGACTCCCCGGTGCTGGACTGGGAGACGACGCTGCGCGCCCTCGCCACCGCCCGGCACACCCCGGGCGCGCTGCTGCCGCTGGCGGTCCGCGCCGCCCAGGGCCGTACCGGTCTGCACGGCGACCGCATCGCCGAGGCCGCCGACCCGGCCCGGCTCAACGTCCCGACCCTGATCTTCCACGGCCCGGACGACACCGTGGCCCCCTGGGCCCTCTCCCGCCGCTTCGCCGCGCAGCGCCCCGACCTGATCACCCTCCAGCCGGTCGCGCACGCCCCGCACAGCGCGATGTGGAACGCCGACCCGGCCGACTACGAGGAGATCCTGCGCCGCTTCCTCACCCCGCTCATGTGATCCGCCGGCCCGTACCGGACGCCCCCCTTCACCACCCCGGACCGCCACCCTCTCCACACCCCCGCCGACCTTCCGTTTAGCCCTGTACCACTGGCCTGAACGCGGTCCTCGGCACCCCTCGACGACCCGTCCCTTGGCCATCCCCGTCGCCCGCCGTGACATTCCGTTTGGGTTTTCGGACCGTCAACCGGAAGACTGCACCCGTGACGTCCCGTATCCCGCGCGACTCCAGGCTTCGACTCGTCCGCCCGCGACCCCTGGCCGCCGCCCCCCGAGCGATGAACCAGCGGCGCTCGCGCCGCCCCGCACCCCGCCCTCCGGAGGGCACGCCGGCCCCCGCGGAACTGGCCAGAATGGCTCGCTCCGGCCTGGCCGGAGCCGCCCGCGTCGCCCACTGGGCCGACGCCGCACTACGCCCCGGCCGTGACAGCGCGAGCCCCGACGGCAAGGGCACCCTCTCCGACGCGACCGCCGAACGGGCGGCAGGCGAGCTGGGCCTGACCCCGGCTCAGGTCCGCGCCGACTGGGACACCGCCCGCCTCGCCGGACTCGTCGAGGTGCACGGCGACACCGCCCGCCCCGGCTGGCGGCTGCGCGCCTGGGACCGCGACGACAGTGCCGTACTGCGCGGCTGGGTCGCCCTCTTCGACGCCTGGTCGCTCGCGCACCCCGAACCCCGGGAGCACGAGCCCTCAGCCGTCGCCGAGGTCGTCTCGGCCATGCCTCAGGTGCTCTCCTTCCTCCAGCTGTCCGCCGGCCCCGTCCCCGTCGAACAGCTCCTCGACCTCCTCGGCCAACGGGTCACCGAACTCCGCACCGAGCGCTGCGAGATCCCGTACGGCCCCCAGCCCGAACCCGTCCCGGCCGTCCCGCAGCCACCGGCCGCCGACACCCCCCTCGACCCCCTCCTCGACTGGGCCCTGCACGCACTGGCCTCCGTCGGCGCCCTCACCTACGGCGACGGCCAGGCCACTCTCACCCCGCTCGGCAGCTGGGCGGTCTGGGTCAAGCTGGAGCAGATCTGCGTGGCCGCGCAGAGCCCCGCGGGGAACATCGAGCAGTCCGCCGAGGACATGCTCCGCGGCTGCTCCCAGCTCCGCCCGAACGCCGCCCGCGCCGAGTACCGCGCCTGGCTCGCCGCCCGCACCGTGGGCAGTGCGGTCGGCGAGCTGATCGACGCCGCCCGCGGTGAGGACGCCCTGCTGCGCGGCCTCGCCTTCGAGGCGCTGCGGGTCGTGGGCGCCCCCGCCGAGCCCGATGTCCGCTCCGTCGCCGACGAGGCGACCCTGCGGCCGTACGCCCTGCTGTGGCTCGCGGAGCACGACGGGATCGACCCGGAGGACGCCCACGAGGTGCTCACCCGTGCCGAGGCCACCTGGCTGTGGGTCGACACCGCCGCCGCGGTCGCCGACCACGGGGAGGCCCCGCTGCTGGTGCGCCACCTGGAGTCCGCGATCCAGCCGACCGTGCCCATGCTCCTCGACGAGGTGCGCGCCGTGGGGCATCCCCGCACCGTGCAGGTCCTCGTCGCGCTCGCCGCCGCGCACCCCGACCCGGCACTGGCCAAGGCCGTACGCCGGGCGGCCTTCCAGGTGCACACGGGGGGCAGCTAGGCGCGGTCAGGTCCCTGTGTCCGGAGCGTATGTACCGAAGCTCCAGATGTTGCCCTCGGCGTCCCGGGCCATGTAGTCCCGCGAGCCGTACTCCTGGTCCGTCGGGGGCATCAGCATCTCCGCGCCGTGCTCCACGGCCCGGCGGTGATGGGCGTCGACGTCGTCCACGACGATGTACACCCCGGCGGGGCCCGCGCTCTTCATCGCCTCGTCGAAGCGGCCGCCGCGGCCCTTGGAGCCGAGCATCACCGCGCCGTTCCCCTGCACCAGCTCCGCGTGCATCACCGAGCCGTCCTCGCCCTCGTACACCGCGAGTTCGGTGAAGCCGAAGGCCTCCGTGAGCTGCCGGATCGCCGCCTTCGCGTCCGTGTACAGCAGCGACGGGTAGATGCTGGGACGCCCGCTGTCCTTGGCTGCCATGCCGATCACTTCCTTGTGCGTCGGGTGTTCCTCGTCGATCGGGTGTTTTTCGCTGTTCTGGACCCTTTCGACGAGTCTTGCACCCGCCACTGACAACGCCCCCGCGAACCGTGCGCCGCGCCCGCCGACCGCCGTCAGCGGAAGGTGTTGCACTGCGCCATGTCGCCGGTCCGGTAGCCCGTGTAGAACCACTGCTGTCGCTGCGCCGCCGACCCGTGCGTCCAGCTCTCCGGCGTCACCCGGCCCTGGAACCGCTCCTGGATCCGGTCGTCGCCCACGGCCGCCGCCGCGTCCAGGCCGTCCCGGATGTCGGCGTCCGTGAGGCTGGTGATCAGCGGGCGCCCGGTCGACTCGTCCTTCGTGGTGGTCGCGTGATGCGCCCACACACCGGCGTAGCAGTCCGCCTGGAGCTCCACCTTCACCGCGTTGCTGTTCGCGCCCGTCCGGCCGTCCTGCGACCTGCCGAGCGTGCCCATGAGGTCCTGCACGTGGTGCCCGTACTCGTGGGCCACGACGTACGCCTGCGCGAACGGCCCGCCGCTGGAGCCGAACTTGGTCCGCAGCTCGTTGAAGAACCCCAGGTCCAGATAGACCTTCCGGTCACCGGGGCAGTAGAACGGCCCCACCGCCGAGGTCGCCGTCCCGCACGCGGTCGCGACCTGCCCGCTGAAGAAGACCGTGGGCGACCGCGTGTACGTACCGCTGCGCCGTTGGAACTCCTGCGCCCAGAAGTCCTGCACGCTGTTGACCACCGCCACGATGCGGCAGTCCTCCTTGGTGTTCGCGTCCTGCCCGGTCCGGCAGGCCGTCTGTACCTGGGCCAGCGAGGAAGCGGTCGCCGCCGGTGAGTCGCTGCCCGACGACAACCCCAGGTTGTCGGGACCGACGCCGAAGAAGAGCCCGAGCAGCAGCGCGATCAGCCCCGCGAGGCCGCCGCCCACGGTCGCCCGGCCACCGGGAATCCGGCTGCCGCGCACGTCCTGCACCTCGGAGGTGTCCAGATTCGCGTCGTCGTCGAACTGCATGGCGTCATCCTCGCCCGCCGTCCCCGGTGAAGCGCCGGACGAGGGGCCGAACGGGGGACGGCCGTCGACCCTGCACGCACGCGCGTGCCGTACGTCACGATGCGTACCCCTCCTTGTCGCCCGATACCTGCCCGGACCGCGCAGCTCACCGCCGTGCGCGCCCCGTACCGGATCACCCCGGGCCGCCCGCCCCACGGCGGGCACCCAGCGCGCACCGGAAAAGCCCTTGCACGGCCCCGTTAGACTTGGCCCATGGCCATTCTCCTCGCGCATTAGACGGCGGGAACGTCCTCAGCCGCCCCTTCCGCCTACGACCCCGCTCTGGAGTCTGTCCGTGATCTCCGCCTCCGGTATCGAGCTGCGCGCCGGTGCCCGCGTCCTCATCGAGTCCGCCACCTTCCGTGTCGCCAAGGGCGACCGCATCGGTCTGGTCGGGCGCAACGGCGCCGGCAAGACCACCCTGACCAAGGTCCTGGCCGGCGAGGGCCAGCCCGCCGGGGGCACCGTCACCCGCTCCGGCGAGGTCGGCTACCTCCCGCAGGACCCCCGCACCGGCGACCTGGACGTGCTCGCCAGCGACCGCATCCTCTCCGCGCGCGGCCTGGACACCCTGATCCGCAAGATGCGCGAGAACGAACAGCGCATCGCCAACGGCAGCGGCGCCACCCGCGACAAGGCCATGCGGCAGTACGAGCGCCAGGAGACGGAGTTCCTCACCAAGGGCGGCTACTCCGCCGAGGCCGAGGCCGCCACCATCGCCGCCGCGCTGAACCTCCCGGACCGGGTGCTCGGCCAGCCGCTGCACACGCTCTCCGGCGGTCAGCGCCGCCGTATCGAGCTGGCCCGCATCCTGTTCTCGGACGCGGACACCCTGCTCCTCGACGAGCCCACGAACCACCTCGACGCCGACTCGATCGTCTGGCTGCGCGACTACCTGAAGACGTACCGCGGCGGCTTCATCGTGATCTCCCACGACACCGACCTGGTCGAGACGGTCGTCAACAAGGTGTTCTATCTGGACGCCAACCGCTCCCAGATCGACTACTACAACATGGGCTGGAAGCTCTACCAGCAGCAGCGCGAGGCCGACGAGAAGCGTCGCAAGCGCGAGCGCCAGAACGCCGAGAAGAAGGCCGCCGCCCTGCACTCGCAGGCCGACAAGATGCGCGCCAAGGCCACCAAGACGGTCGCCGCGCAGAACATGGCCAAGCGCGCCGACCGCCTGCTCGCCGGTCTCGACGCGGTGCGGGTCTCCGACAAGGTCGCCAAGCTGCGCTTCCCGGAGCCCTCGCCCTGCGGCAAGACCCCGCTCATGGCGGAGGGCCTGTCGAAGTCGTACGGCTCCCTGGAGATCTTCACCGACGTCGACCTGGCCATCGACAAGGGTTCGCGCGTCGTCATCCTCGGGTTGAACGGCGCGGGCAAGACGACCCTCCTGAAGCTCCTCGGCGGCGCCGAGAAGCCCGACACCGGAGAGGTCATCGAGGGCCACGGCCTCAAGCTCGGCTACTACGCGCAGGAGCACGAGACCCTGGACCCGGAGCGCACGGTCCTGGAGAACATGCGCTCCGCCGCCCCCGACCTGGACCTGGTCGAGGTCCGCAAGACCCTCGGCTCGTTCCTGTTCTCCGGGGACGACGTCGACAAGCCGGCCGGGGTCCTCTCCGGCGGCGAGAAGACCCGCCTCGCGCTCGCCACGCTCGTCGTGTCGTCCGCGAACGTCCTCCTCCTGGATGAGCCGACGAACAACCTGGACCCCGCAAGCCGCGAGGAGATCCTCGGCGCGCTGCGCACCTACAAGGGCGCCGTCGTTCTCGTCACCCACGACGAGGGCGCCGTGGAGGCTCTCCAGCCCGAGCGCATCATCCTGCTGCCGGACGGCGTCGAGGACCTGTGGGGTGCGGATTACGCGGATCTCGTCGCGTTGGCCTGATGGTCAGTGCCGCTTGACCGAATGCTTGATCCACGGCGTATGGATCATTCGGCCTACCGTTGATCCACCATCTGTGTGAGGTCTCCTCGTACCGAGGTGTGTCGTACATCGATTTCCCGGCCGAGCCCTTTATCGACAAGGGCTCGGCCGTTCTGCGTCTCTGACCAGGTACTTCGCGGAACAACTCGTTCGGCCGTACGGACAGCGCCCTATGGAATTCCACATTCCACATGTGGGGACGCGCTCCTGTCGTCAAAACCTTGTCTTACGGACCTTGCCGAATGGGTGGCCATGAACGCTTGGAGGGGTGATCATGAGGAGACCAAGAGCGCACTTCCCATGAGGAGGCACGGGTGGCCGAGACTCTGAAGAAGGGCAGCCGGGTAACCGGCGCCGCGCGCGACAAGCTCGCGGCAGACCTGAAGAAGAAGTACGACTCCGGTGCGAGCATCCGAGCGCTGGCCGAGGAGACCGG
Organism: Streptomyces sp. NBC_00252; assembly: GCF_036187565.1. Classification (NCBI taxonomy): domain Bacteria; kingdom Bacillati; phylum Actinomycetota; class Actinomycetes; order Kitasatosporales; family Streptomycetaceae; genus Streptomyces; species Streptomyces sp. NBC_00252. The sequence goes on from NZ_CP108087.1 coordinate 7,701,408, forward strand.
CCGTTCGTATGGCTTCGTCCACCGGATGCTCAGTGAGTCGGGCGTCACGCTCCGTGGGCGTGGCGGGGCGACCCGGGGCAAGAAGGCTTCGGCCTGATCCCGGGCGGCCCATCGGTTTCGATGGTGGCCACCCGGTCGGACGACTGACCGGCCGGGTGGTTACTGTGCAGTCACTTAGCTCTGCTCTGCTGACCGCACACATCGGAGGCGCCCCATGGCTTCGCCCGAACAGGACGACAAGGACCTCGGTCCCGTACTCGACAAGGACGGCGTACGGCTCACCGTCGACGACGCGATCGCCACGGTGACCCTGACCAACCCGGCCAAGCGCAACGCTCAAAGTCCTGCTCTGTGGCGGGCGTTGGCGGAGGCCGGACGGTCGTTGCCGGGCACCGTCCGCGTCGTGGTGCTGCGCGCCGAGGGCAAGTCCTTCTCGGCCGGACTCGACCGGCGGGCGTTCACGCCCGAGGGCTTCGACGGCGAACCGTCGTTCATCGACCTCGCGCACAGCGACGACTCCGTGCTCGACGGGGCCATCGCCGAGTACCAGGAAGGCTTCACCTGGTGGCGGCGCAGCGACCTCGTGTCCATCGCCGCCGTCCAGGGGCATGCCATCGGCGCCGGATTCCAGCTCGCCCTCGCCTGTGACCTGCGCGTCGTCGCCGACGACGTGCAGTTCGCCATGCGCGAGACCAGCCTCGGCCTGGTGCCCGACCTGACCGGCACGCACCCCCTGGTGGGCCTTGTCGGCTACGCCCGCGCGCTCGAGATCTGCGCGACGGGCCGCTCCGTCCTGGCCGAGGAGGCCGTCAGCACCGGCCTCGCGAACATCGCCGTCCCCGCCGACCAGCTCGAGGACGCCGTACGCGACCTGACGACCGCGCTGCTGGCCGCCCCGCGCGACGCCGTCATCGAGACCAAGGCGCTGCTCCAGGGCGTCCAGGGCCGCGCCTACGACGACCAGCGCGCCGCCGAGCGGGCCGCGCAGGCGCGCCGGCTGCGGGACCTGGCAGGCGTCGGCGAGTAAGGCCGTCGGCCCACCTTCCGGACCGCCGGCCCATTCTCAGGGCCGCCGGTCCACCTTCAGGGCCGCCGATTTACCTTCAGGGCCGTCGGCCCACCTCGCCACCCACCCACCGTGCCGTCAGTCCACCTTGGTGACCAGTACGGCCACGGTCGGGTGGGCCGGGAGCGCCTCGCCGACCGCCGCGCGGACCTCCCGGGCCACATCCACGGCCCGGCGGTCCGCGCGCACCGCGAGCTCCACACGCGCGTGGAGACGCGGCAGCGCCCCCTCGCCCGCGACGTCCTCCATGTGCACCGCCCGGCCGAGGCCACCCAGCGCACCGGTCAGCCGGACCACACCCGGGACGGCGAGCGCGGCTGCGGCGACCTGGGAGGCGGCGTCGCCGTCAATACCGTCCACCTGATCAACGTCATCAACATGGTCAATGTCGTCGGCAGGGTCATGATCCGCAGCGTCCAGACGGTCGGCGTCGTCCAGGTGGTCAAGGGCGTCAACGTCGTCGTCGACGGCAATGTCGTCCATATGGTCCAACAGGACCGTCACCTGTAGATCGATCTCCGCCACCACCAGCCCGAGCCGCTCCGCCGAGGCCGTCGCCAGCGCCGTACGCAGGCGGGACGCCGCCTCCGGCAGGGGTTCCGTGGCCACCGCCGCGAAGCCGGCCGTGATCCGCAGCGGGCCGGGCGGCAGCGCGCCCGGCGGAGGCGGTACGGCGGGTTCCTGCGTATCCCCGGGATCGGCGAGGGCGATCCGCAGCGCGCCCAGCCGCACGCCCCGAACCCGCTCCGCGGCGCCCCGCAGCACCGCTTCCGCCGCCCGCTCGGCGACCCACGCGCCGTCCCGCCGGTCACCCAGTGGCAGCAATCTGCCGAGCCGGAGTTGATGCCGTACCGCTCGCGTCCACGCGTCCGCCGTCATGCCCTCAGCCTGCCGCATCTCCAGCGCGAGACCGCGCAACCGGAACTACCGTGGTCGAAGGACGACGACCGAAAGGGATGTACGGCGATGACCGACATGACGGAGCGGAACCGGACACAGGACCCCGACGGCGACCGGGAGCCCCTGCAGACGCGCAAAACCCCGACCAAGCGCGGCGGCGGCGACCCCGCGTCCAGGGGACGGACGACGATCGCCGACGGCGTCGTGGAGAAGATCGCCGGGCTCGCCGCCCGGGACGTCCTCGGCGTCCACGCCATGGGCAGCGGACTGTCCCGCACCTTCGGGGCCGTGCGCGACCGGGTCCCAGGCGGTTCGAAATCGGTGTCCAGAGGTGTCAAGGCAGAGGTCGGCGAGGTGCAGACCGCGCTCGACCTGGAGATCGTCGTCGACTACGGCGTGTCCATCGCGGACGTCGCCCGAGCCGTACGGGAGAACGTCATCGCGGCCGTGGAGCGGATGACCGGCCTCGAGGTCGTCGAGGTCAACATCGCGGTCAGCGACGTGAAGCTGCCGGACGAGGAGGACGACGAACCGGAGCCCAGGCTCCAGTGACCGATCCGGCGTACGAGTCAACGAGCGGGCCGACGAACGAGCTGAGGAGCGCAGGATGAGCAGGGCCGTGGTCGGCATGATCGCCGGAATGGCGCTGGGCTTCGCCGGATACTTCGGCGGGTTCGGGGCGTTCCTGCTGGTGGCGGCCCTGGGCGCCGTCGGGTACGTCGTCGGCCGGTTCCTCGAGGGGGACCTGGAACTCGGCGACTTCTTCCGCTCGCGTGACGACCGGCGGCGATGACACCCGTGAGCGGCGGGGACAGCGCCGTCGACGAGCGCGGCGCACCCGCGGCGGTCGTCGCGCCCGGCGAGCGGGGCGCCACCCGGATCGCCGACCGGGTGGTGGCGAAGATCGCCGCGCAGGCCGCGCGTGAGGCGCTCGGACCGCTGCCCCCGGAGGTCGCGCCGCCGCATGCGACCGTCGTCGTACACCACGACACGGTACGCGTGCGCGTGCACCTCGAACTCGGCTATCCCTGCGATATCGGCGACCGCTGTACTCGGGTGCGTCGACAGGTGGTTCAGCGGGTACGCGCGTTGGTGGGCATGGAGGTACCCGAGGTCGCCGTCCATGTGGAACGGCTGCATCCGGCACATGCGCACCGCGCGGCACAGGGGAGGACGCGATGAGCGAGCCCCAGGGCTCCGAAGGCACGACCCAACGACTACCGGTCATCGAGAAGGACACCGATCCCGGACACGGCGGGTATACCGCCGCATCCGACTACGACGTTCCCGTCGTCCACGACGGCGACGGCAAGGGCGGCCGCTTCTGGTCGGCGCGCCGCGTCCCCGCTGGCATCGTCGCCGTCCTGCTGCTGGCCGGCGCGGGCGTCCTGCTCTACGACGTCGCCGCCGTCCGCGCCGAGCGGCCCGCGATGCACTGGCGCCGCGCACTGGCCCGGCAGCTCGCCGAACGGCCCCTGGACGACACCTGGGTCCTCGTCGGCGCCGGAATCGCCGCCGCCCTCGGCCTGCTGCTGGTCGTGCTCGCGCTCACCCCCGGACTGCGCCAGGTGCTGACGATGCGCCGCACCCACGCCGACGTCCGGGCCGGCCTCCAGCGCTCCGCCGCCGCGATGGTGCTGCGCGACCGGGCCATGGAGGTCTCGGGCGTGCAGTCGGTGCGCGTACGGACGAGCCGGAAGAAAGCCGACGTCCGCGCGGTGTCGCATTTCCGTGAACTCGACGACGTACGGGCCGACTTGGACGCCGTGCTCGGCGACGCGATCACCGGGCTCGGACTCGCCCGGCCGCCCGCGCTGTCGGTGCATGTCGGCCGTTCCGGACGGAAGGGATGAGGCCGGTGCTCAGGATCGTCAACCGCGTGCTGATCGGTGTAGTGGGCCTCGTACTGCTCGTGTTCGGCGGCTCCGTCCTGGCCGTCGGCCTCGGCGCGAACCCGCCCTCCTGGTGGATCTACGACGGGCGCCACGACGTCCTGCTGAGCGCCGCCCGGCGCACCCGCTGGCGGAGCGACGGCTGGTGGTGGCCGACGGTCCTCGCCGTGCTCGCGGTCCTCGTCCTGCTCGCCCTGTGGTGGCTCGTCGCGGTCCTGCGCAGGCGTCGGCTCACCGAGGTCTCCGTCCGCACCGGTGACGGCGAGGGCGCGCTGCTGCGGGGCCGGGCCCTGGAGGGCGTCCTCGCCGGCGACGCGGGCGAACTGGACGGCGTGGCGCACGCGCACGTGCGGCTCGCCGGGACCCGTACGGCCCCCGAGGCCCGCGTCCAGCTCAGCCTGGAACCGCACGTGGACCCCGGAGTCGCCCTCGACCACCTGACGGCCAACGCCCTGTCCCACGCGCGCGATTCGGCGGGCCTGGAGAGCCTGCCGACGGAGGTCCGCCTGACCGGCGTCAAGCACCGCGCGGAAAGGGTGAGTTGACGGTACGTCAGAAGCCGTGCCGCATACCGCCGTCCACAGGGACCATGATCCCCGTCAGGTAGGACGCGGCCGGCGACAGCAGGAACGCCGCCACCCGCCCGAACTCGTCGGCACTCCCGTAGCGCCGCAGCGGGATCCGCGCCTCGTTGGCCGCACGCGTGGCCTCCGGGTCCGCGGACAGGCCGTCCAGCTCACGCACCCGGTCCGTGTCGATACGGGCCGGGAGCAGCCCCACGACACGGATGCCGCGCGGCCCCAGCTCGTCCGCGAGGGACTTCGCGAACCCGGCGAGACCCGGCCGCAGCGCGTTCGAGATCGTCAGCCCGGGGATCGGCTCGTGCACCGAACCGGACAGCACGAACCCGATGACACCGCCCGGCGCCAGCTCCTCGGCCGCCGCGCGCGCGAGCCGCACCGCGCCCAGGAACACCGACTCGAACGACGTCTGCCACTGCTCGTCGGTCGTGTCCGCGACGAACCCGGGCGGCGGGCCGCCGACGCTCACGAGGATGCCGTCGAAGCCCCCGAAGTGCTCGCGCGCGGCGGCGATCAGCCGGGCCGGCGCCTCCGCGTCGGCGTTGTCGACGGCCACGCCGACCGCGTTCGGCCCCAGCTCGGCCGCCGCGTCGGCGGCCCGCTGCTCGTCCCGCCCGGTGACGACCACCTTCGCACCGTCGGCGAGCAACTCGCGCGCGGTGGCGTTGCCGAGCCCGCGGGTGGCCCCGGTGACGACGTACACGCGGTCCTTCAGTCCAAGATCCATGGCCCTATCCTGCCTCCTCGTCCCCGAACAGGGCGAGGGCGGTGTTCACCAGGCCGATGTGGCTGAACGCCTGCGGGAAGTTGCCCAGCTGACGGCCCGCCACCGGGTCGTACTCCTCCGCGAGCAGCCCCACGTCGTTCGCGAGGCCCACCAGGCGCTCGAACAGCACCCGGGCCTCCTTCCTGCGGCCCGTCATCTGGAGGGCGTCCACGAGCCAGAAGGAACACGCCAGGAAGGCGCCCTCGTCGCCGGGGAGCCCGTCCACGGGGGTGTCGGCCGCGGTGTCGTAGCGGCGTACGAAACCGTCGTGGCCGAGTGCCTCGTGGACTGCGTCGACCGTGCCGACCACCCGGGGGTCGTCGGCGGGCAGGAAGCCGAAGCGGGGGATGAGCAGGAGGGCGGCGTCGAGTTCCTGCGACCCGTAGTACTGCGTGAACGTGTTGCGTTCGGGGTCGTAGCCCTTCTCGCACACGTCCCGGTGCACCTCGTCGCGGAGCTCGCGCCAGCCCTCCAGGTCGCCCGACAGGTCGGCGTACTCCTCCAGGGTGCGCACCGCGCGGTCGGCTGCGACCCAGACCATCACCTTGGAGTGCACGAAGTGCCGGCGCCCGCCGCGCACCTCCCAGAGGCCCTCGTCCGGCTGCTTCCACTGGTCGCGCAGCCAGTCCAGGAGGACGCTCTGCAGGGACCACATGTGCGGCTTGGGCGACAGACCCGCGCGCCGGGCCAGCCACAAGGAGTCCATCACCTCCCCGTAGACGTCGAGTTGGAGCTGGTTGACGGCGCCGTTGCCGATCCGCACGGGCGCCGAACCGCCGAACCCGGAGAGGTGCGGCAGCTCGAACTCGGGGAGCCGACGCTCGCCCGCGACGCCGTACATGATCTGCAGGTCGGCCGGGTCGCCCGCGACCGCGCGCAGCAGCCAGTCGCGCCAGGCCTCGGCCTCCTTGTGGTAGCCCGCCGAGACCAGGGCACCCAGGGTGAGCGTCGAGTCGCGCAGCCAGCAGTAGCGGTAGTCCCAGTTGCGGACGCCGCCCATCTCCTCCGGGAGGGAGGTGGTGGCCGCGGCGACGATGCCGCCCGTCGGACGGTAGGTGAGGGCCTTGAGCGTGATCAGGGAGCGCACGACGACGTCCCTGTAGGGGCCGTCGTAGCGGCAGCGGGCCGCCCAGCGCTCCCAGTCCGAGACGCTGGTGCGCAGCGACTCGTACGGGTCGACGAGCGCCGGACGGGGCTCGTGCGAGGGGTGCCAGGTGAGGACGAAGGCGACCTTCTCGCCGGCCTCGACGGTGAACTCCGAGTGAGTGCTGAAGTCCTCGCCCCAGGTGTGCACTTCGGGCTCGCTGCGCAGCCACACCGAGTCGGGGCCCGCGACGGCCACGTGGTGCCCGTCGGACCTGCGCATCCAGGGCACGACCGCGCCGTAGTCGAAGCGCAGCCGCAGGGTGCTCCGGACGGTGACCTTGCCGCTGAGGCCCTCGACGATGCGTACGACGTCGGGGGCGCGGTGGCGCTGGGGCATCAGGTCGGTGACACGGATCGTGCCCTCGGCGGTCTCCCACTCCGTGTCCAGGACGAGGGTGTCGGGGCGGTAGGCGCGGCGGGTGCAGCGGTCCGCTCCCTCGGGGGCGATGCGCCAGTGGCCGTTGTCCTCGCCACCGAGCAGTCTCGCGAAGCAGGCGGCCGAGTCGAAGCGCGGCAGACACAGCCAGTCGACCGAGCCGTCCATGCCGATCAGAGCCGCGGTCTGTTCGTCGCCGATGAGGGCGTAGTCCTCGATACGTGGGTGCACGGGGTGCGGGTTCCCTCCCTGCCGACGGAGCAATCTTGGTTCGGGGCCGGGCGGGTGAAGAGAGGCCCAGCTCACACGGTCGCGGGCTCGGCCTCCGCCGTCTCCTCTTCCTTCGCGGCCGCCTCCCGGCGGTCGCGAGCCTCGCGGCGGGCGAGGACCACATAGCCGACGGGCACGGCCGCCGCGAACAGCCACCACTGGATCATGTACGCGTAGTTCAGCGGGGCGTCTTCCTTGCCCGGGTCGGAGATCTGCTCCGGGGAGCCGCCCTTCGCCTCCGGCGCGGTCTGCTCCACATAGCCGCCGACCACCGTGGCGTGCAGGCGGCGCGCCTGCTCCTCACTGTTGATCAACATGATCTGGCGGTCGGGCAGGCCCTTGATGTCCTTGATGCCGCTGGCCGCGGTCGTCTCGTCGGCCATCAGACGCCCCGTGATGGTCGTCTTCCCGCTCGGCGGCGCGGGGATCCTCGGGAACGTGGTCTGCGCGCCGGTCGCCGGGATCCATCCACGGTTGATCAACACGACCTTGCCGTCCGTCAGCACGAACGGGGTGAGGACGTGGAAGCCGACCTCGTCGTCGCCATTGGTGCGGCGCCGGACGACGACTTCCTTGGAGGTCTCGAAGGTGCCCGTCGCGGTGACGGTGCGGTACTTCTCCTTACGGGTCACCGCGTGCCCGGGGGAGCTGATCGTCTCCACGGGGACCGGCTTGGCGTGCAGCGCGTCCGTCACCAACTGGTTGCGGGCGCTGCGCATCTCGTAGCGGTGCATCTGCCAGATGCCCAGCCTGATCATCGTCGGGATCAGGAGGAGGGTGATCAACGCGAGGATCACCCACTGCCGGGACATCAGGAAGCGGTACACCCCACGACCGTACAACTCGGTCGTGGGGCGCATTCAGGGGGGTACCGGAAGGGATACGGGTCGCGGATTCCGGAAGACCGGCGGGTCACACCTTGTCGATGATCCCCACCATCCCCTCCGCCCGGGCGCAGTGGCCCCCGCAGAACCAGCGGCCCTCGACCTCCACGCCCTGGCCGATGATCTGCACCCGGCAGTGCTCGCAGATGGGGGCCATGCGGTGGATCGCGCAGGAGAAGCAGTCGAAGACGTGCACCGCGCCCTGCGCGTGCACCTCGAAGCTCATGCCGTAGTCATTGCCACACACTTCACATCTCGCCATGCGCCACAGGGTGGGCCGTCCGCCCGGCACGGGCGAGCGCGCGCGGGGCGCGTCGTACGACAATCACCCGTCCGTACGGTCAGTCCGCCGCCTCGACGTCCCGCAGCAGCTGTCCGAACGCCGCCTCGTCCACCACCGGGGTGCCGAACTGCTTGGCCTTGACGACCTTCGACGTGCCCGAGTCCGGGTCGTTCGTGACGAGCAGGCTGGTCAGCCGGGACAGGCTCGTCGCGACATGCAGACCCGCCTCCACGGCACGGTCCTCCAGCAGCTCGCGCTCGATGGACGTGTCCCCGGAGAACGCGATCCGCATCCCCTGCTTGAGCGGCCTGCCGTCCTCGAACCGTCCCGGGTTCGGGTACGGGCACGCGGGCCGCTTGCGCGCGGGTCGCCAACTGCCCGCTCCGTAGCCGCTGTAGCCGCCCGCCTGCTGGCCGATCCGGGGCGCGGGCCGGTCCGCCCACTCGGTCAGCGGCCGGCACTCGTGCAGCGGCAGCCGTACGCCGCCCCGGGCCGCCGCGCGCAGGCTCGGCCGGAACGCCTCGGCGAGCACGCGCGCGTCGTCGAGCGCGTGGTGCGCGCGCTGCTGCACGACACCGAAGTGCGCGGCCAGGGACTCCAGTTTGTGGTTGGGCAGCGGGAGGCTCAGCTCCTTCGACAGGGCGATGGTGCACAGCCGCTGACGGACCGGCGGATCGATCTGCACGCGCGCGTACTCCCGCGCGATCATCTGCCAGTCGAAGACCGCGTTGTGCGCGACCAGCACGCGGCCCTCCAGGCGGGTCGCGAACTCGTCGGCGATGTCCTTGAAGAGGGGCGCGCCCTCCAGGACGTCACTCGTCAGACCGTGGATCCACACAGGGCCGGGATCGCGCTCCGGGTTGACCATCGTGTACCAGTGGTCCTCGACCTCGCCGAGCGCGTCCAGGCGGTAGACGGCCGCGGAGATTATCCGGTCGTCCCGGGCCAGGCCGGTGGTCTCCACGTCAACTACCGCGTACCCCTGGGGATACGCGGCCGGCCACGGAGCGGCTGCGGACACTGCGGGCGAGTGGTCTTCGAGCATGGTCACTGAGGATACGGGCCGCCACTGACAGCCCTGTCCCTCAGGTCGCCCGCCCCGCCCGCCCGTTCGGGTCCGCCGAATGCGCGTGCGCGTGGCTATGGACCTTTTGCCCGCCCGGTGCGACCGTGCTGCCCGCCTGACGGATGACGGCCTACGAAGGGCGGTACGGCGTATGGCACGCGTACGGTACGGGGCACGGACCGAGGCGGAGATCGCCGCCGCGCGCACGGCGAGTTCCAGACTCCCGGACATCTGGTCCACCGGTGTGGTGGCCGTCTGGGAGAGCGACCCTGACGCGGTCGCGGCGGTCCTGCCGCCGCCCCTCAAGCCCACCGGGCGGCCCCTGGTCCGGGTGAACATCAGCAAGGTCGAACTGACCGGATACCCCCTGGGCGCGGGCTCGTTGGCGGTCGCCGCCGCGCACGACGGCGTCGAGGGCTGGTACCCCCTGGTGATGCCGATGACCCACGAACGGGCCCTCACCGGCGGACGTGAGGTCTTCGGGGAGCCCAAGAAACTCGGCGAGGTGACCGTCGAGCGCGTGGGCCTCGTCGTGCGCGCGTCCCTGGCCCGGCACGGCATCGCCTTCGTCGAGGTCCGCGGCGCCGTCAGCGAGGAACTGCCCCTCCCGGGGCCGACGCAGAAGACCGACTTCTACTTCAAGTTCCTTCCCGCGGTGGACGGTTCGGGCTTCGACGCCGACCCGGTGCTCGTGCACTGCCTGCGCAACGAGAAGGTCCGCCGACTGGAACGCGTCACCGGGGACGTCGTCCTGCGCGAGTCCATGTACGACCCGGTCGCCGACCTGCCCGTGCGCTCCCTCGTCGACATCACCATCGGCGAGAAGACCAGCGACCAGCGCGGCAAGGTCGTCGAACGGGTCGACGCGCAGGCCCTGTTGCCGTACATCCACCAGCGCTACGACGACCCGCTCCAGATCCACGACGGGCCTCCCGAGGGGAGCGTCTGATGGAACTGAGGGAGGGTCAGGTCGCCGTCGTCACCGGGGCGGCGAGCGGGATCGGGCTCGCGATGGCACGGCGGTTCGCCGCCGAGGGACTCAAGGTGGTCCTCGCCGACGTCGAGCAGGGCGCCCTGGACAAGGCCGCCGCCGACCTGCGTGCCGACGGAGCCGACGTGCACGCGCGCGTGGTTGACGTCGGCGTACGCCAACAGGTCCTGGATCTGGCCGAGTCGGCCTACGAGACGTACGGCGCCGTCGACGTCCTGTGCAACAACGCCGGGGTCGGCTCGGGTGCCGAGGGCCGGATGTGGGAGCACGAACCGAACGACTGGCAGTGGGCGTTCGCCGTCAACGTGTGGGGCGTCTTCCACGGCATCCAGGCGTTCGTCCCGAGGATGATCAAGTCCGATCAACCCGGTCATGTCGTCAACACGTCCTCCGGGGACGGCGGGATCGCTCCGCTGCCCACCGCCTCCGTGTACGCCGTCACCAAGGCGGCCGTCGTCACGATGACCGAGTCCCTGTACGCCCACCTGAGGGCGGAGCACGCGCGCGTGGGCGCCTCGGTGCTCTTCCCGGGGCCCCACATGCTGCGCACCGGCCTGTGGGAGTCGCACCGCAACCGGCCCGCCCGGTACGCCAAGGAGCGCCCCCGCAGGACGCCGTACCGCAGCCTCGGCCAGTGGGAGAGCGCGATGAAGGAGGCCGGCAAGGAGGTCGCCTTCACGCCCGTGGAGGAGGTCGCCGAGCTCGTCGTGGACGGCATCCGGGCGGACCGCTTCTGGATGCTGCCCGAGAGCGAGCACAGCGACGCCCAGATCCGGGCACGGGCCGGCTCGATGCTCGACCGGACGAACCCGTCGTACCTCGAAAGCTTCATCCTGGACTGAGGGGGCTGTTGTGACCGACCAGGAGCCGTACCTGATCATCTCCTCCGACTGCCACGCCGGGCTGCCCACCGAGGAGTACCGGCCCTATCTGGACGCCCGGTTCCACCGGGACTTCGACGAGTTCCTCGCCGGACGCGACCGGCGCCGCGAGGAGATGACCCGGCTGGGCATCCGCAACGAGGCGTTCGCCGCCAAGTGGTTCCACGACAACGAGGAAGGCCTGCGCGGCGGTTGGGACAGCGCGCAGCGCCTCAAGGAGCTGGACGGGGACGGGGTGGCCGCCGAGGTGGTCTTCCCGGACGCCGACGCCGTCGACAGCCAGACGGCCGCGCCCTTCGGAGTGGGCCTCGGCCTCTCCGGGGACCAGGACCCCGAGTTGGGCATGGCGGGCGCCCAGGCGCACAACCGCTGGCTCGCCGACTTCGTCTCCGAGCACCCCGAACGGCACTGCGGAGTCGCCCTGTTGCCGATAACGGCCCCTACGGAGAAGGCCGTCGCGGAGATCCACCGCGCCAAGGAGTCCGGTCTCGGCGCCCTGATGATCCCCTCCATGTGGGTCGACAAGGAGCCCTACCACGACCGCCGTTACGACCCCGTGTGGGCGGCCGCCGCCGAGTGCGGGATGCCCGTACTGACCCACTCCGGGGCGGCGCCCCGCCACGAGTACGGCGACCACCTGGGCATCTACGTGAGCGAGGTGACCTGGTGGCCCGCCCGGCCGCTCTGGTTCCTGCTCTGGTCCGGAGTCTTCGAACGCCACCCGGGCCTCAAGTTCGGTGTGGCGGAGTCGGGTTGCTGGTGGCTGCCGAACCAGCTGTGGTTCATGGACCGCCTCTACCTGGGCGCCCACGGCGGCAAGAAGCTGTCTCCGTTCGCGGAGCTGAAGCGGCCGCCACACGAGTACCTCGACCGCCAGGTCTTCATCTGCGCCACCAACACCAAGCGCCGTGAACTGGCGCAGCGCTACGAGATCGGCGTCGACAACATCCTCTGGGGCAGCGACTTCCCGCACCCCGAGGGCACCTGGCCCGACACGCGCGCGTGGCTGAAGCGCACCTTCCACGACATCCCGGTCGACGAGACCCGCCGCATGCTGGGTCTCGCGGCGGCGGACGCCTTCGGCTTCGACGTGGCCGCGCTGAGCCCGCTGGCCCGCCGGATCGGCCCGACCCCCGCCGAACTCGGCCAGCAGGACGACCAGGAGGCCGTGAGGGCGTCCTGGGCGCGCTCGCGGGAGGTGGGGCGGCACTGGCTGACCGACCACGACTTCCCGGTCCTGGGGGCGACGCCATGAGCGCGACGGACTCCCTGGACCCGGTGGGCCCCGACGGCGCGGACCGGTACACGGTCATCTCCGCCGACTGCCACGCGGGCGCCGATCTCCTCGACTACAGGCCCTACCTGGAGCAGCGGTACCACGACGAGTTCGACGCGTGGGCGGCCACCTACGTCAATCCGTACGAGGACCTGGTCGCCGACACGGCCGACCGGAACTGGAACTCCGCGCGGCGGATCGCGGAGCTGGAGCAGGACGGGATCGTCGCGGAGGTCGTCTTCCCGAACACCATCCCGCCGTTCTTCCCGTCCGGCTCCCTGATGGCGCCCGCGCCCACCGCCGAGGAGTTCCGGCGCCGCTGGGCCGGCCTGCGCGCCCACAACCGCTGGCTGGCGGACTTCTGTTCGGCCGCACCGGGCCGACGGGCGGGTGTCTTCCAGATCCTCCTGAACGACGTCCAGGAGGCCGTCAAGGAGATCCGGTGGGCCGTCGCGGCGGGCCTCCGGGGCGGTCTCCTGCTGCCGGGCACCCCTCCGGGTTCCGGACTGCCGGAGCTGTACTCGTCGGCGTACGACCCGATCTGGGCCGTGTGCGCGGAACTCGGCGTCCCCGTCAACCACCACGCGGGCTCGGCGTCCCCGCCCCTGGGCGACGAACCGGCCGCCCGCGCGGTGTACATGGTCGAGACGACCTGGTTCTCGCACCGCGCCCTGTGGCACCTCATCTTCGGCGGTGCCTTCCGCCGCCACCCGGACCTGCGACTGGTCCTGACCGAGCAGGGCTCCGGATGGATACCCGGGGTGCTCGACATGCTGGATTATTACCACGGCAGGCTGGTCGCGGCGGCTACGAAGGCATCGACCGCGGAGTCCAAGTTCGGCGCGGGACTGGCCGCCTCCATGGGGAAGGGTCCGTCGGAGGTATGGCGCGACAACTGCTTCGTGGGCGCCAGTTTCATGCGCCCCCATGAGGTGCCCCTGCGCGACCGCATCGGCATCGAGAAGATCATGTGGGGCAGCGACTTCCCGCACGACGAGGGCACGTACCCGTACTCCAGGGAGGGCCTCCGTTTCGCGTACGCGCGCGTGCCGCGCGACGAGGTCGCCGCCATGCTCGGCGGCAACGCGGCCCGCGTGTACGGCTTCGACCTCGACGCCCTGGACCCGGTCGCGGCGAAGGTCGGCCCCCTGGTGAGCGAGATCGCGGAGCCCCTCGCCGAACCGCCGGCCGGCGCGACGAGCCCGGTGTTCGCGCGGGGAGCGTCGGTACGGGTGTGGTGAGGCCCGGGGTGGAATCCTCCGGGGGTGACTGAAACCAACGTCGAGTCCCACTCCGAGGCCCACGGCGGCAGCCTCGGCTCCCGGCTGAACTGGCTGCGGGCCGCGGTCCTCGGCGCGAACGACGGCATCCTGTCGACCGCCGGACTCGTCGTCGGCGTGGCCGGCGCCACGGACGACCGCACGGCGCTGCTGACGGCCGGCCTCGCGGGTCTCCTCGCCGGCTCCATGTCGATGGCGGCGGGGGAGTACGTGTCCGTCTCGACGCAGCGCGACTCGGAGAAGGCCGCCCTGGCCATGGAGAAGCGCGAGCTGAAGGAGCAACCGGAGGCGGAACTGGAGGAGTTGACCGAACTCCTCCAGGACCGCGGGCTGACCCGGGACGTGGCCATGGAGGCGGCGGCCCAGCTCACGGAACGCGACGCACTGCGCGCCCACGCGCGCGTGGAGCTCAACATCGACCCCGACGACCTCACCAACCCCTGGCACGCGGCCGGGGCGAGCTTCCTGTCCTTCACGATCGGCGCCTTGCTGCCCCTCCTGGCGATCGTCCTGCCCCCGGCCGACTGGCGCCTCGGCGTCACCGTCGTCTCCTCCCTCGCGGCCCTCGTCCTCACCGGCTGGGCCAGCGCCCGCCTCGGCGCGGCCGCCCCGAAGCCGGCGATGGCGCGGAACGTGGCCGGGGGAGCGCTGGCGATGGCGGTGACGTACGTGGCGGGGACGCTCCTCGGGGCGGCCGGAGCCTGACGCGTTGGCGGAGATCACCAACAAGCAAGCGCGTACCCCCGGTAATACTTGTGGGTAACAACGTCTAGTCGCGGCCGATGTGCGGTCCTACGGTTCATCCATGCCGAACCTGCCCGATGCCGTGCTCTGGTCGATACCCGCCTTCGCGCTGCTCACCGTGATCGAGATGATCAGCGTGCGCGTCCACCCCGACGAGGACGCGGCGGGCTACGAGGCGAAGGACGCCGCGACGAGTCTCGGCATGGGGCTCGGGAGCCTCGTCTTCGACTTCCTCTGGAAGATCCCGATCGTCGCGATCTACACCGCGATCTACGAACTCACCCCGCTGCGCGTGCCCGTCCTGTGGTGGACGATCCCGCTGATGCTGCTCGGCCAGGACTTCTTCTACTACTGGTCCCACCGCGGCCACCACGTCATCCGCATCCTGTGGGCCTGCCACGTCGTCCACCACTCCAGCCGCAAGTTCAACCTCACCACGGCCCTGCGCCAGCCCTGGACGACCCTCACGGTGTGGCCGTTCTACGTTCCGCTCGTCGCCCTGGGCGTGCACCCCGCCGCGCTCGCGTTCTGCTCCTCGGCGAACCTCGTCTACCAGTTCTGGATCCACACCGAGCGGATCGACCGTATGCCCCGCTGGTTTGAGTTCGTCTTCAACACCCCGTCCCACCACCGGGTCCACCACGCCTCCCAGGGCGGCTATCTGGACCGCAACTTCGGCGGCATCCTCATCCTCTGGGACCGGCTCTTCGGGTCGTTCGTGCCCGAGGTTGAGCGGCCCGTCTACGGGTTGACCAAGAACATCAACACGTTCAACCCGATCAAGGTCGCCACCCATGAGTACGTCGCCATCGCCAAGGACCTGAAGACGGCGACCAGTTGGCGCGAGCGCGCGGGGCGCGTCTTCCGGGGACCGGGCTGGCAGCCGGCACCCGCCGTGGCAGAGGGCGCTCCGGCCGCCGAGGAGACCGCGGCCGCGTGAACCCACGTCCCGGACACCCGGCCGCCGCACGCGTTCTCCTGGCGGCCTTCGGTCTCGCCGCCCTCGTGGACCTGCTCGCGCTCGCCGTCGGTCACGACCCCGCCCACACCGTCGCCAAGCCTCTCCTGATGCCGCTCCTCGCCGCGTACGCGGCCCTGCGCGGCGCACCCCGGCTCCTCGTCGCCGCGCTCCTCTTCGGCTGGGGCGGCGACACCCTGCTGCTCTCGGACGCCGACCCCGCCTTCCTCGCCGGCATGGCCGGCTTCGCGGCGGGCCATGTCTGCTACCTCGCCCTCTTCAGGACGTACGGCGGCCCGGAACGCGCTCCACGCGCGCGTGCCGGTCTCCTCGTCGGCGGGTACGCCGTCGCTCTTGCCGTCACCGTCACGCTGCTGTGGCCCGACCTCCCGGCGGACCTGCGCATCCCGGTGGCCGGCTACAGCGCCCTCCTCACGGCCATGGCGTGCGCCGCGGTCGTCCGGCTCGGCCCCGTCGCGGGGCTCGGCGGGGCGCTCTTCATGGTCTCCGACACCCTCATCGCGACCGGCGTCGCCGACTGGCCCCAGCCGCCAAGGCCCGACTTCTGGATCATGGTGACGTACGTCGCCGCGCAGTTCCTGCTGGTCCAAGGCGTGCTCGGCACCCTCGCCGAGCGCCGCGCGCCGACGGCGGCGTACCGTGAAGTGCGCTCGACCACCCCCTGAGCGCACCGCACCAGCACACCCGTGACGAGAAGGACCCTCATGCGCGCCACCACCATCCACGCCCCGTTCGACATGCGCGTGGAGGACGTGCCCGAGCCCCTGGTCCAGCTGCCGACCGACGCCGTCGTCCGGGTGCTGCGCGCCTGCATCTGCGGCAGCGACCTGTGGGCGTACCGCGGCGAGGCGGCCCGGCAGCCGGGGCAGCGCATCGGGCACGAGTTCCTCGGGATCGTCGAGGAGACCGGCTCCGAGGTGACCGGCGTCAGGACGGGCGACCTCGTGGTCGCGCCCTTCATGTGGTCCGACGGCGTCTGCGACTACTGCCGCGAGGGCCTCACCACCTCCTGCGTGCACGGCGGCTTCTGGGGCGCCGTGGGCTACGACGGCGGCCAGGGCGAGGCGGTACGCGTGCCCTTCGCCGACGGCACCCTCGTACGGCTGCCGAAGGAGGCGGCCTCCGACGACCACCTGCTGTCCGCGCTGCTGACCCTGTCCGACGTCATGGGCACCGGCCACCACGCGGCCCTGGGCGCCGGCGTCGGCAAGGGGACCACCGTCGCCGTCGTGGGCGACGGGGCGGTCGGCCTGTGCGCCGTGCTCGCCGCCAAGCGCCTCGGCGCCGAGCGGATCATCGCGCTCGGCCGCCACAAGACCCGTACGGACATCGCCCGCCGCTTCGGCGCCACCGACGTCGTCGCCGCACGCGGCGAGGAGGCCGTCGCGGCCGTCCGCGAACTCACCCGCGGCCAGGGCGCGCACGCCGTCGTCGAGGCCGTCGGCACCGAGCAGTCCATGCGCACGGCCGTGGAGATCACGCGCGACGGCGGCGCGATCGGCTTCGTCGGCGTGCCGCACGGCAGCGGCACCGGCCTCGACCTCGGGGTCATGTTCGACCGGAACATCGCCCTGCGCGGCGGGGTCGCGCCGGTCCGCGCGTACATCCCGGAACTGCTGCCCGACGTCCTGGACGGCACGATCGACCCGTCGCCCGTCTTCGACCTCACGGTCGGCCTGGAGGGCGTGCCCGACGGCTACAAGGCGATGGACGAGCGCACGGCCCTGAAGGTCCTGGTCACCAACGGCTGATCAATCATTCGATCAACCATGGACGGCACCATTGACCGATTGGTCGATTGATTGGCTGACGGGTTGATCGACTGGCCGGGTTGATCGGCTGGCTGGTCAATGCCAGCGGATCGGCACCGGCAACGCCGTCAACAGTCCGGAGAGCACGACCACCACTCCCAGGGCGACGACCTCCGCCCGCGCGGGGGAGCAGGCGGTCAGCGGATCGGTGGCCCGCCGCAGCCGGGACCGGGCCCACAGCGCGAGGACGGCGACGGCGGCGACGAGCAGCACCTTGGCGAGCAGGGTGCGCCCGTACGCCGTCGTCGTCAGCTGGTCCAGGATCGTGCCGACCGGCATCCGGCGCAGCGAACTGCACACCCCCGTTGCGGTGATCGCGGCGAGCAGGACGACCGCCACGCGCGCGTAGAGACCCAGCAGCGCGGCACCCGCCTCGGTGCCCCGCCACTGCCGCAGCGTCCGCAGGACGTGCAGCAGACCGCCCACCCACAGCGCCGCGCACGTCAGATGGACCAGGGTCAGTTCGGAGCCGACCAGGGGGCTGTACTCGCCCGTCGGATGCGCGCGCAGCGCCTCCGCGAGGACCACGGCGCCAAGGGGCCACACCTGAACGCCGGGCCGCCGCGACCGCGCGCACAGGGCAGCCACGGCGAACGCGCCGATCTCCAGGAGTGCGAGCCTGCCGTCCCGAGACTGGTAGAGGCCGGCGATGTCGATCCGGGTCGGGCTGTCCGGCACCAGGGTGTCCGTCACCACGACCGACGCGAGCCCCAGCGCGGCGACGAAACCGGCACCGGCCGCGTACAGAGACCAGCTGCGGGGGCCGTTCGGGGGAGCGCCGGGCAGGGTGCGCGCCAGCCGGTTCACGAACAGCTCACCCAGGGGCACACACAGGGCGCCGAACAGCACCGCCCGCAGCAGCGCGATGCCGCCTACACCGGGCGCGGCGGCCTCCCCGGTGTCGTGCAGCGCGGCGGACGGGCCGAGCAGCGGGATCAGCGCGGCGAGCACCACCAGCGCCAGCACGGTGACGGCCCGACGCGGACCGGGGCGCCGCCCGGAGCCGCTGGTGTCGGCCGCTTCGACAGTCGGTCGTATCAAGGTCACACCAAGATCTTCACCAGCCGCCGCAGAACCGGGCAAGTGCAGCAAAACGATTGGATGAACCGTATTTCGCCCATAAGCGCGCTTCTGGATGCCCCCGAAATCAAGCCCAGCGAGCCGGATCCATGCCCCAACACCCCGGAGGACGCGCCCAGTTCGAGGGTCCACCGTCGAAGGACACGGGTGACAGGGCATGTCGGAGGTGCCCGATACCGCTGTCTGTCTCGACCAGCCAGGCGTCGGGCCGGGTGTACGCCGTCCCGCTCTCCTCGCGGGGGACCGCACCCTGCTCGTGTGCCGCCGCCCGGCCCCGCTCACCCTGACCCGCGATCAGCCACCCCGCGGTCCGTGCGAGCGCCAGCCGCAGGGCGATGCCACCACCCCGCTCCGACTGTTCCGTCAGCGCCCGCAGCACCGCGCCCGCCAGCAGATACCCCGTCCCGTGGTCGAGGGCCTGCGCGGGCAGCGCCCCGGGCTGTTCCGGCGACCCCTCGATCGCCGCGATGCCCGTGGCGACCTGCACCAGGCTGTCGAACCCCCGCCGGTCACCCCACGGCCCGTACGCGCCCCACGCCGACAGCTGCGCCACGACCAGCCCGGGCCTACGGTCGAGCAGTGCCTCGGGGGAGAGCCCGAACCGGTCCAGGGCGCCCGGCCGGTACCCGGTGACGATCACGTCCGCCCGTTCCAGCAGGGCCTCGAAGGCACGCCGATCGGCCGCGAGACCCAGGTCAAGCCGCGTCGACCGCTTCCCGAGCCCGGTGTCCGCGTGCGTGTCCGGGTCCTCGGGCAACTGCGGGGCGTCCACCCGCAGCACATCCGCGCCGAGCAGCGCGAGCGTCCGTGTGGCGACCGGGCCCGCGATGACCCGGGTCAGGTCGAGCACGCGCATCCCGGCGGCGGGCAGCAACGGGTCGCCGTCGAGCGGCGGGAGCACACGCGCGCGTGCCGTCCCGATCCGCTCGCGCTCGACGAGCGGCCGCCCGGCGACCGCGGCCCCCTGTGGATGCGCGGCCCACTCCTCCGCCGTCCGCAGCGCGACCGCGAGGCCCCCGGCGCCGTAGACCGCCTCCTCCACCTCCAGGGCGGACCGCTCGGCGAGTACGTCGGCCACGGTCTCCACGGAGGCGCCCTCCGTCAGCCCCAACGCGCCCAGCAGCCGTGCCCGGTGGTGCGGATAGTTCGCGTGGGTGCGGACCCACCCGTCGGCCGTCCGCCAGAACCGCGACAGCGGCGCGAAGCTGACCGGCGCCCGCCCGTCGATCAACAGATGCCGCTCACTGACGAACGCCGTGGCGACGGCCCCGTCGTCGACCCGCACCCCGGGCACCTCCGCGAGCCCGGCCCGCCGCGCCCCCAACTCGGCGGCGGCCAGCGCGCACGATCCCACACAGGCCCGTGCCAACTCCCGTACGGGAAGGCGTGCTTGAAGGGCTCCCGCGCGTACGACGGTCGAGAGGCGCGAGACCAGGGCGGGATCGCCGCCCATCGCACCCCATGCCACCTTGATGCCATTCATATCAGTCATGATTGAACTATGCAGTATTGATTCAATCAATATATGCATGGACGGACTGTACGGACGCGAACGGGCCGGGCGGAAGTCCGCCCGGCCCGTGAGCAAGCGAGGTGTCGGCTACTTCACCGCACGCAGCGCGTTGACGATGCCGAACCCGTAGAAGCCGTTGACCCGCTTGCCGCCCACGCAGGTCGCGTCCACGACGCCGTCACCGTTGGTGTCGTACGGCTCGGTCGGGCAGCCCGGGTTGTCCGCCTCGGCCTTCAGCAGCCCCTGCAACTGGGCCGGACTGGCGTACCGGTGCGTGGACTTGAGCAGCGCGGCCACCGCGGCGACGTGCGGGGTCGCCATCGAGGTGCCCTGGAGGTAGCCGTAGGAGTTGTTCGGCAGCGTGGAGAGGATGCGGCCGTTCTTCGACGGGGTGTCCGGGATCTGCAGGGCGTCCCCGCCCGGCGCCGCCACGTCGATGACGCCCTTGCCGTAGCTGGAGAAGTACGACTTGGCCTTCTTCACGCCGACCGAGCTGACCGTGACGACGCCCGGCAGCTGGGTCGGTACGTCGAAGCACTCGTGCGGGTCGACCGTCCGGGTCGTGGCGGTCGAGTCGTCGGGGCTGGAGGTGTCGACGAGGGCGTGGGAGTCGAGGTCGTCGTTCGAGTTGCCGGCCGCCGCGACATTGAGCGTGCCCTTGCTCTGCGCGTACAGCTGGGCCCTGTTGACCGCATCCACAATGGCACGTTGATCAGGGTCGTCCATGCAGTTGTACAGCCAAGGATCAACGTAGTAGCTGTTGTTGGTGATCTCCACGCCGTGGTCCGCGGCGAACACGAACGCGCAGACCACGCTCTCCGGGTAGAACAACTGGGTCGAGTCGGGCTCGGCCACCGTGATGCCGGAGACCTTCACGCCCGGCGCGACGCCCGCCACACCGATGCCGTTGCGGGCGGCGGCGATCTCACCCGCGACATGCGTGCCGTGATAGTGGCCGGAGTCCACGGGACGCCAGGCGCCGTACGTGGTGTCCGCCTTGCCACCCACGCAGTTGGCGGACTGCGAGGGGGAGAAGTTCGGGGCGATGTCCGGGTGGGTGTCGTCCACGCCGACATCGATGACGGCGACCGTCACGCTCTTGCTGCCCGGGTTGATCTTGGCGGCCTTGTCGGCGCCGATCGCCGGCAGGTCCCACTGGTCGGCTTCCAGGGGCTCGCTGTTCCCGGCGGCCGCGGAGGCCTTCGCCGTCTTCGCGGCCTGGTCCTTGGAGAGGTACTGCACCGCGCCCTCGTCGGTCGTCGAGGCGAGGCTCAGCGGCG
Source organism: Streptomyces sp. NBC_00252 (assembly GCF_036187565.1). NCBI lineage: Bacteria > Bacillati > Actinomycetota > Actinomycetes > Kitasatosporales > Streptomycetaceae > Streptomyces > Streptomyces sp. NBC_00252. Next base: position 7,722,473 of record NZ_CP108087.1, read on the forward strand.
CGGTGCGCGTGGCACCGGCCGACTGCACACCGTGCACCTTGCGGATGACCGGGCCGAAGTCCGGGTTCGCCGAGTGGACGACGATCACGCCGATCTTCTCGTACGTCACCACGATGGTGCCGCCGGCCGCATTGATCGCCTTCTTGACCGAGTTGATCGTCCGGTGGTCCAGCCGTGTGTTGACCACATACGCAAGATTCGGTGCGTCGGCGGCCTGGGCCGCGGTCCCGGGCTCGACGGCCGGGACCGCCGAGGCCGCGGACGGGAGGAAACCGAGCGAGGCGGTCAGCGACAGCACGACCGGCACGGCGAGGGCGAGCCGGCGTCTGGGGCGCAGATGAGCCATGGGATCTCCACATCATCCGAAAACGAAACGGCCCGAGACGTGGTTGGCGCCCGGGCAGGTACATGACGAGTGGTGCAGACCCGAAGTTATCTCCCGCGACGGCTGGCCAGCAATGATTTCCCAAAGACGACTACCGAAAGAAGTCAAAGGAGTTGAACCGGTCGAGGTGCCGCGCCGTGCCCTTGGGCAGGAAGCGCCAAGCCAACTCAGTACCCGCAGGTCCGCAACGCGAGGAGACACCGTGGCCACCGAGACACCACCCCCCTCGAAAGCCGAACGCCAACTCCCCAGTACCGAGGAGTTCGAACAGGTCCAGGAGAGTGCGGAGTTCGCCGAACTGCGCCGCGCCCACCGCTCCTTCGCCTTCCCGCTGACCGTCGCCTTCATCGTCTGGTACCTGCTGTACGTGCTGCTGTGCAACTACGCGGACGACTTCATGGACACCAAGGTCGTCGGCAACATCAACGTCGCCCTGGTCCTGGGCCTCGCCCAGTTCCTCACCACGTTCCTCATCGCCTGGTGGTACGCGCGGTACTCCGCCGCGAAGCTCGACCCCAAGGCGGCAGCCATCAAGTCCCGGATGGAGGACGGCGCATGAGCCCCGCGATCACCCTTGCCGCAGGCGAGGCGAGCCAGCACCGGCCGCTGATCATCACCCTGTTCGCGATCTTCGTCGCCGCGACGCTCGTCATCACCGTATGGGCGGGCCGCCAGACCAAGAGCGCCGCCGACTTCTACGCGGGCGGCCGCCAGTTCACCGCCTTCCAGAACGGCCTCGCCGTCTCCGGCGACTACATGTCCGCCGCGTCCTTCCTCGGCATCGCCGGCGCGATCGCCCTCTTCGGGTACGACGGCTTCCTGTACTCCATCGGCTTCCTGGTCGCCTGGCTGGTCGCCCTGCTCCTGGTGGCCGAACCGCTGCGCAACTCGGGCCGCTACACCATGGGCGACGTCCTCGCGTACCGCATGCGCCAGCGCCCGGTCCGCACCGCGGCCGGCACCTCCACCATCGTGGTGTCGATCTTCTACCTGCTGGCCCAGATGGCCGGAGCGGGCGTCCTGGTCTCGCTGCTCCTCGGCATCACCACCGACGCGGGCAAGATCGGCATCGTCGCCCTGGTCGGCGTCCTGATGATCGTGTATGTCACGATCGGCGGCATGAAGGGCACCACCTGGGTCCAGATGGTCAAGGCCTGCCTGCTCATCGCCGGCGCGCTGCTGCTGACCTTCCTGGTGCTGCTGAAGTTCGACTTCAACGTCTCCGACCTGCTCGGCAAGGCCGCCTCCAACAGCGGCAAGGGGTCCGCCTTCCTGAACCCGGGCCTCAAGTACGGTGCCACCGGCACGACCAAGCTGGACTTCATCTCCCTGGGCCTCGCCCTGGTCCTCGGCACCGCCGGACTGCCGCACATCCTGATCCGCTTCTACACGGTGCCCACCGCCAAGGCCGCCCGTAAGTCGGTCAACTGGGCCATCGGCCTGATCGGCGCCTTCTACCTGATGACCCTGGCCCTCGGTTTCGGCGCCGCCGCACTGATCAAACCCGACGAGATCATCGCCTCCAACAAGGCGGGCAACACGGCCGCCCCACTCCTGGCCCTGCATCTGGGCGGAGTCGACTCCAACTGGGGCGCCATCCTCCTGGCCACCATCTCGGCGGTCGCCTTCGCCACGATCCTCGCGGTCGTCGCCGGACTGACCCTGGCCTCGTCGTCCTCGTTCGCCCACGACATCTACGCGAACGTCATCAAGCGCGGACAGGCCACCGAGAAGCAGGAGATGGCCGCCGCCCGCTACGCCACGGTCGGCATCGGCGCCGTCTCCATCGTCCTGGGCGCCCTCGCCCGCGACCTGAACGTCGCCGGCCTGGTCGCCCTCGCCTTCGCAGTCGCCGCCTCCGCCAACCTCCCGACGATCCTCTACAGCCTCTTCTGGAAACGCTTCACCACCCAGGGCGCCCTCTGGTCGATCTACGGCGGCCTGGTCACCGCGGTCGGCCTGGTCCTCTTCTCGCCGGTGGTCTCCGGCAAGGAGACGTCGATGTTCCCCCACGTCGACTTCCAGTGGTTCCCCCTGGAGAACCCCGGCATCATCTCCATCCCCGTCGGCTTCCTGCTCGGCTGGCTCGGCACGATCCTCTCCAAGGAGGAGCCGGACACCGGCAAGTACGCGGAGCTGGAGGTACGGTCCCTGACCGGCACCGGAGCCCACTGACCGGCCCTGCCAGGTCCCTCTGAGTCCCCCCACGCAGTCCCCCCACGCCGACGGCCGCGTCGTAGGTCCCTACGACGCGGCCGTGCCGTACCTCGTGGGATCGGGCCGCCCTCGTTGTCAGTGGTGTCGCGTAGGCTCGCAGGTGTCGGAAAACATGCGGTCCGAAACGAGGGAGGGGGCACACATGCTGATCGACACCTATGGCCGGGTAGCCACCGACCTGCGGGTTTCGCTGACCGACCGGTGCAACCTCCGGTGCACGTACTGCATGCCCGAGGAGGGCCTGCAGTGGCTGGCAAAGCCCGACCTCCTCACGGACGACGAGATCGTCCGCCTGATCGACATCGCGGTCACCTCCCTCGGTATCGAGGAGGTCCGCTTCACCGGCGGCGAGCCCCTGCTGCGCCCCGGCCTGGTCGGCATCGTCGAGCGGGTCGCGGCCCTGGAGCCCCGCCCCCGGATGTCGATCACCACCAACGGCATCGGCCTCAAGCGCACGGCGGCCGCCCTGAAGAAGGCGGGCCTGGACCGGGTCAACGTCTCGCTGGACACCCTGCGCCCCGACGTCTTCAAGACCCTCACCCGCCGCGACCGCCACAAGGACGTCATCGAGGGCCTCGAAGCCGCCCACGACGCGGGCCTGACCCCCGTGAAGATCAACTCGGTGCTGATGCCGGGGCTCAACGCGGACGAGGCCCCGGACCTGCTGGCCTGGGCCGTGGAGCACGACTACGAACTGCGCTTCATCGAGCAGATGCCCCTGGACGCCCAGCACGGCTGGAAGCGCGACGGCATGGTCACGGCGGGCGACATCCTCGCCTCCCTCCGCACCCGCTTCGAGCTGACCCCCGAGGGCGGCGACGAGCGCGGTTCCGCCCCGGCCGAGCGCTGGACCGTGGACGGCGGCCCGCACCGCGTGGGCGTCATCGCCTCGGTCACCCGCCCGTTCTGCGCGGCCTGCGACCGCACCCGCCTCACGGCCGACGGCCAGATACGCAACTGCCTGTTCGCCCGCGAGGAGACCAGCCTCCGCGCCGCCCTGCGCTCGGACGCCCCGGACACGGAGATCGCCCGCATCTGGCGCGAGGCGATGTGGGGCAAGAAGGCGGGCTCGGGCCTGGACGACCCGTCGTTCCTCCAGCCGGACCGCCCGATGTCGGCGATCGGCGGCTGAGCGGCCGTCGTAGGCGAGAGGGGGCCTACGGAGTCTCGGGTTCTTCCCAGTCCTCGAAGCTGACGACGTCCTTCAAGAAGCCCCGGACACCGAGGAATTGGGACAGGTGCTCGCGATGCTCCTCGCACGCGAGCCAGGTCTTGCGCCGCTCTGGTGTGTGCAGTTTCGGGTTGTTCCACGCCAGCACCCACACGGCAGCGGCACGGCACCCCTTGGCGGAGCAGATCGGGGAGACGGGATCGGAGCCGGCGGCGTTCAGAATCACGCGCCCGACCCTAACCGAGCCCGGACGTCAGCCGTTCCCCACGGTCGTCCGGCGCCCCGACACCAGCGCCTGAATTGACCGACGGGGGGAAGGAGGGGCGGTTCCGGGGGGTGCGACGGAGGCCTCAAAAGGCGACGCCGAGCAGCCACGGGGGGAGCTGCCCGGCGTCGGTCCGTCGCTCCGACGGGGGATGCGGAGCGCGTACGAAGTATGTCACGGGTGACCGGCCGCCCGGCACCGGAACAACATGATTGATCTGAGCTTTTCTTGAGCTTGGCGAGGGCCCGGCTTCCGGTTCGGACGCGTTCGCCACGGTCACGACCGGTCGTACGGTTCGCCCCCCGAACCCGGTGCCGGCTCGGTCACGACCTCTTCCGGGACGGCTCCCGTGAACGCCTCGTCCGTCCTCGGCGGCGCGATCATCGGCCGCAGCGGGGTGGTGACGAATGTGGACGGAAGCCCCGGCGCGTTCTCGCGCCCGGCGTTCGCGATCACCACGGCGACATAGGGGAGGAGCACACCGAGCACCAGCGCGACGATCGCGACGTGCCGTTCGACGTTCCACAGCGCGCAGGCGAGGATCACCGAGACCGTACGGATCGACATCGAGATGATGTAGCGGCGCTGCCGCCCGCGGATGTCCTCCGCGAGTCCCGTGCGGGCTCCGGTGATCCGGAACACCTGGGCGTTGCCTTCGCCGTGCAGCTTCCGCATCACATTCCACCATCCGCCCGCATCGGACTCTCCCCGGCCCGCAACCCCGGCCCGCATCCGATCCGGGAACGGGGCCCCGACACGTCCTACGTTACGCCGCGCCTCCGCCGCCTTCGAGACCGGGGGACCTCCGGTCACGGTGACCGGACTGCGCCGTAACACGTACGGCCCCGCCCGACATGCGCCGTAGCGCGACCGGACCCACACTTGGCGTAATGCTCACGTAGAGCCGTACAAGGAGGCAGCCATGGGCTGGTTGTGGGCCATCATCGTGGGATTCGTGCTGGGCCTGATCGCGAAGGCGATCATCCCGGGCAAGCAGCACAGTCCCCTCTGGCTGACCACCATTTGCGGCATTCTCGGCGCCATCGTCGGCAACGCGATCGCCCGAGCGGCCGGCGTCGCCGCCACCAGCGGCATCGACTGGAGCCGCCACGCGTTCCAGCTCGTGGCCGCGGTCATCATCGTCTTCGTCGTCGACATGGCGTACATGGCGACAATCGGCAAGAACAAACAGCGAGCTTAGGAGCAGCGCCCCAAAGGGGGCGCGGGGAACTGCGCGACCAGCCACGACGAAAGCCGCGGTCCGCAGTCAACCCGCGCCCCTTTGGCGCTTACGCTCCAGTCACCTCAACCGCGGCCAGATTCTTCTTACCGCGCCGCAGCACCAGCCACCGCCCGTGCAGCAGATCCTCCTTCGAGGGCACCGCGTCCTCGGCCGACACCTTCACGTTGTTCACGTACGCCCCGCCCTCCTTCACGGTCCGCCGCGCAGCGGACTTGCTCGCCACCAGCCCCACCTCGGCGAACAGATCGACGACGGGACCGAGCTCGGCGACCTGGACGTGCGGCACCTCGGAGAGCGACGCGGCCAGCGTCTTCTCGTCCAGCTCCGCCAGCTCGCCCTGCCCGAACAGCGCCCGGGACGCGGCGGTCACCGCGGCCGTCTGCTCCGCGCCGTGCACCAGCGTCGTCAGCTCCTCGGCCAGCGCACGCTGCGCCGCACGGGCCTGCGGACGCTCCGCGGTCTGCTGCTCCAACTCCTCAAGCTCCGCACGGGACTTGAAGGACAGCATGCGCGCGTAGGTCGAGATGTCCCGGTCGTCCGTGTTCAGCCAGAACTGGTAGAACGCGTACGGCGTGGTCATCTCCGGGTCGAGCCAGATGGCGGTGCCCTCGGACTTGCTGAACTTCGTGCCGTCGGCCTTGGTCATCAGCGGGGTGCCGTAGGCGTGGACCGTGGCGTCCGGCTCCAGGCGGTGGATCAGGTCCAGGCCCGCCGTGAGGTTGCCCCACTGGTCGCTGCCGCCCTGCTGGAGCGTGCAGCCGTACCTGCGGTAGAGCTGCAGGAAGTCCATGCCCTGGAGGATCTGGTAGCTGAACTCCGTGTAGCTGATGCCCTGGTCGGAGTCCAGGCGCTTGGCGACGGAGTCCTTCGCGAGCATCTTGTTGACGCGGAAGTGCTTGCCGATGTCGCGGAGGAACTCGATCGCGGAGAGGTTCGCCGTCCAGTCGAGGTTGTTCACCATGACCGCGGCGTTCTCGCCCTCGAAGGACAGGAACGGCTCGATCTGACGGCGCAGCCGCTGGACCCAGCCGGCCACCGTCTCCGGGTCGTTCAGCGTGCGCTCCGCCGTCGGGCGGGGGTCGCCGATCTGGCCCGTGGCCCCGCCGACCAGCGCCAGCGGCCGGTGACCGGCCTGCTGGAGCCGGCGCACGGTGAGCACCTGCACCAGGTGACCGAGGTGCAGCGAGGGCGCCGTCGGATCGAAGCCGCAATAGAACGTGACGGGACCGTCCGCGAGCGCCTTGCGCAAAGCATCTTCGTCAGTGGACAGGGCGAACAGGCCCCGCCACTTCAGCTCGTCGACGATGTCCGTCACGGTTCTCGTATCTCCTTGGGATGGTCGCGTGGATCAGGTACGAGGTTATACGCCCTGACTGACAGAGCTCATATTGAAGTCCGGCACCCGCAGCGCGGGCATCGCGGCCCTGGTGAACCAGTCGCTCCATTCCCGCGGCAGCGTCTTCTCCGTCCGCCCCGCCTCGGTCGCGCGCCCCAGCAGGTCGACCGGCGACTCGTTGAACCGGAAGTTGTTCACCTCGCCCGCGACCTCACCGTTCTCGACGAGGTAGACGCCGTCCCGGGTCAGCCCGGTGAGCAGCAGCGTCGCCGGGTCGACCTCGCGGATGTACCAGAGGCAGGTCAGCAGCAGCCCGCGCTCGGTGCTCGCGACCATCTCCTCCAGGGAACGGTCCTCGCCCCCGCTCAGGATCAGGTTGTCGATCGCCGGCGCCACCGGCAGCCCGGTGAGCCCCGCGCTGTGCCGGCTGGTCAACAGGTGCTGGAGTTCGCCGTCGCGCACCCAGTCGGTGGCGGCCAGCGGCAGCCCGTTGTCGAACACCGACTGGTCGCCCCCGGAGCTGTGCGCGAGCACGAACGGGGCGGATTCCAGGCCCGGTTCGTTCGGGTCGCTGCGCAGCGACAGCGGCAGCTCGGTGAGCTTCTCGCCGACGCGGGTGCCGCCGCCGGGCTTGGAGAACACCGTGCGCCCCTCGACCGCGTCCCGGCCCGACGCCGACCACATCTGGTAGATCAGCAGGTCCGCGACGGCCGTGGGCGGCAGCAGCGTCTCGTACCGTCCGGCGGGCAGCTCGATCCTCCGCTCCGCCCAGCCCAGTCGTACGGCCAGTTCGGCGTCCAGCGCGGCCGGGTCGACGTCCTTGAAGTCCCGGGTCGAGCGGCCGGCCCAGGCCGAGCGCGTACGGTCCGGGGACTTGGCGTTCAGCTCCAGGGTGCCGTTGGGCTGGTCATGGCGCAGGCGCAGCCCGGTCGACGTGCCCAGGTAGCTGGAGACCAGTTCGTGGTAGGCGAAGCCGTACAGCTCACGGCCGCCCGCACGCGCGCGTGCGAACGATTCGCCGAGCGCGGGAGCGAAGTCGGCGAACACCGTGGAGGACGTCTCGGCGGGCCCGTCCGTGAAGTCGGGCGACTGGGGTACGCCCGTGACGAGCGGCTGCGCGTCCTCGGCGGGCGCGGCCCCCCGCGCGGCCTCCTCGGCGGCCCGTACGAGCGGCTCCAGCTCCTCAGGGGTGACGGCCGACCGGGACACGACCCCCGAGGCGGTGCCCTCCTTGCCGTCGACGGTCGCGATGACGGTGAGCGTGCGCCCGCGCGTGACGCCGTTCGTGGTCAGCGCGTTGCCCGCCCAGCGGAGGTTGGCGGTCGACTGCTCGTCGGCGATGACGACACAGCCGTCGGCCCGGGAGAGTTCGAGGGCGCGCTCGACGATCTCGTGCGGCTTGTTCGTACGAGGACTCATCGACCGGCCTCCTGGGTGGTGTTGAGGATGTTGACGCCCGTGAAGAGGGCGGACGGGCAGCCGTGCGACACCGAGGCGACCTGGCCCGGCTGGGCCTTGCCGCAGTTGAAGGCGCCGCCCAGGACGTAGGTCTGCGGGCCGCCGACGGCCGCCATGGAGCCCCAGAAGTCGGTGGTCGTCGCCTGATAGGCGACGTCCTTCAGCTGCCCGGTGATCCGGCCGTTCTCGATCCTGAAGAACCGCTGCCCGGTGAACTGGAAGTTGTAGCGCTGCATGTCGATCGACCAGGACCGGTCGCCGACCACGTAGATCCCGCGGTCGACGCCGCCGATCAGGTCCTCCGTGGACAGCCCCGCCGGGTCGGGCTGGAGCGACACGTTGGCCATGCGCTGCACGGGCACATGGCCGGGGGAGTCGGCGTACGCGCAGCCGTTGGAGCGCTCGAAGCCGGTCAACTTGGCGATGCGGCGGTCGAGTTGGTAGCCCACCAGGGTGCCGTCCCTGACCAGGTCCCAGGACTGGCCCTCGACGCCCTCGTCGTCGTAGCCGATCGTCGCGAGGCCGTGTTCGGCGGTGCGGTCGCCGGTGACGTTCATCCGCTCGGAGCCGTACTTGAGCTTGTTGAGCTTGTCGAAGGTCGCGAAGGACGTGCCGGCGTAGGCGGCCTCGTAGCCGAGCGCACGGTCCAGTTCGGTGGCGTGGCCGATGGACTCGTGGATCGTCAGCCAGAGGTTGGAGGGGTCCACGACGAGGTCGTACAGGCCCGCCTCGACGCTCGGCGCCCGCATCTTCTCGGCGAGCAGCTCAGGGATCCGCTCCAGCTCGCCGTCCCAGTCCCAGCCGGTGCCCGTGAGGTACTCCCAGCCGCGGCCCACGGGCGGCGCGATGGTGCGCATGGAGTCGAACTCACCGGTCGACTCGTCGACCGACACGGCGCTCAACTGCGGGTGCAGCCGGACCCGTTGCTGCGTGGTCACCGTGCCCGCGGTGTCGGCGTAGAACTTGTTCTCGTGCACGGTGAGCAGCGACGCGTCCACGTGGTTGACGCCGTCCGCCGCGAGCAGCCGGGCACTCCACTCCGCCAGCAGCCCCGCCTTCTCCTCGTCGGGCACCGAGAACGGATCGATCTCGTACGACGAGATCCACGTCCGCTCCTCGTGCACCGGCTCGGCGGCCAGCTCGACCCGCTCGTCCGACCCGGCGGCCTTGATCACCTGGGCGGAGAGCTTCGCCATCGCCACCGCCTGGGAGGCGACCTTGGCGGCGGCGTCCAGGCTCAGGTCGACGCCCGAGGCGAACCCCCACGTGCCGCCGTGCACGACCCGCACCGCGTACCCGAGGTCGGTGGTGTCCGACGTACCGGCCGGGCGCGCGTCCCGCAGCCGCCAGGACGCGCTGCGCACCCGCTCGAACCGGAAGTCCGCGTGCTCGGCCCCGAGCGCACGCGCGCGTGCGAGCGCGGCGTCGGCCAGGGCGCGTAGCGGAAGCGCCGTGAAGGCTTCGTCGATGGAATGAGGCACGGAGGTCTCCCTGCTGTCGTGGCCTGTCGGGTCCGATCATGTCGCGCGAGCGGGTACGGGGACCACACGTTTCCGCGCTGCGTCGGCACTTTCTGTAGGGACCCGACAGCGAGTCCCGTAAGCCACTGTCGGTGCCCGATTGTCCGCCGGACGCGGCGGACCGATAGGTTTTCGATAAAGCCGCCTGTCAACCAGGTGTATCTGGCAGGTGTGCAGAACCGCTATCGAAAGGGTGATCCGTTGAGCCGCTCGGTTCTCGTCACCGGAGGCAACCGGGGCATCGGCCTCGCCATCGCCCGCGCATTCGCCGACGCCGGCGACAAGGTCGCCATCACATACCGCTCGGGCGAGCCGCCGGCCGGCTTCCTGGCCGTCAAGTGCGACATCACCGACCCCGAGCAGGTGGAGCAGGCCTACAAGGAGATCGAGGCCGAGCACGGCCCGGTCGAGGTCCTGATCGCCAACGCCGGCGTCACCAAGGACCAGCTCCTCATGCGCATGACCGAGGAGGACTTCACCTCGGTCATCGACACCAACCTCACCGGCACCTTCCGCGTCGTCAAGCGCGCCAACCGCGCGATGCTGCGCGCCAAGAAGGGCCGTGTCGTCCTGATCTCCTCGGTCGTCGGCCTGATGGGCGGCCCCGGTCAGTCGAACTACGCCGCCTCCAAGGCCGCCCTGGTCGGCTTCGCGCGCTCCCTCGCCCGTGAGCTGGGCTCGCGCAACATCACCTTCAACGTCGTCGCGCCCGGCTTCGTGGACACCGACATGACCAAGGCGCTCACCGACGAGCAGCGCGACGCGATCATGAAGCAGGTGCCGCTGGGCCGGTACGCGCAGCCCGAGGAGGTCGCCGCGACGGTGCGGTTCCTCGCCTCGGACGACGCCTCGTACATCACTGGAGCCGTCATCCCCGTAGACGGCGGACTGGGAATGGGTCACTGATCACCATGAGCGGAATCCTCGAGGGCAAGCGCGTCCTGATCTCCGGTGTGCTGCTGGAGTCCTCCATCGCCTTCCACGCCGCGAAGCAGGCCCAGGAGCAGGGCGCCGAGATCATCCTGACCGCGTTCCCGCGGCCCACGCTGACCGAGCGCATCGCCAAGAAGCTCCCGAAGCCCACCAAGGTCATCGAGCTCGACGTCACCAACGACGAGCACCTGGCGCGCCTCGCCGACGTCGTGGGCGAGGAGCTGGGCGGCCTGGACGGTGTCGTGCACTCCATCGGGTTCGCGCCCGCGGACGCGCTCGGCGGCAACTTCCTGAACACGCCGTTCGAGTCGGTCGCCACGGCGATGCACGTCTCGGCGTTCTCCCTGAAGTCGCTGACCACGGCCTGCCTGCCGCTGATGCAGAACGGCGGCTCGGTCGTCGGCCTCACCTTCGACGCGTCCTTCGCGTGGCCGCAGTACGACTGGATGGGCCCGGCCAAGGCCGCCCTGGAGGCCACCAGCCGCTACCTCGCCCGCGACCTGGGCAAGCAGAACATCCGCTGCAACCTCGTCTCCGCCGGCCCGCTCGGCTCGATGGCCGCCAAGTCCATCCCGGGCTTCAGCGAGCTGGCCTCCGTATGGGACAACCGCTCCCCCCTGGAGTGGGACCTCAACGACCCGGAGCCGGCCGGCAAGGCCATCGTCGCCCTGCTGAGCGACTGGTTCCCGAAGACCACCGGCGAGATCGTCCACGTCGACGGCGGCCTGCACGCCATCGGCGCGTAACACCGCCACGGAAGCACGGAAAGGGCCCGCACCGGACAGGGTGCGGGCCCTTTCCGTGTCACCCGTTCGGCCCACCCGGCCGGGCGGGGACCGGGGACAACCGCGCACTCTGGATTACGCGTTCACCACGCGATTTCCTCCCCAGCACCGCCGAGGAGGTTTCCCTTGTGCGTCTGTCCCGCAGCCTGGCCTCAGTGACCGCCGCCGTCGTGCTCGTCATCTCCCTGGCGTACGAGGCGATGCCCCACGCACGCGTGGAGGTACGAAAACCGACCGCGCCCCAGCTGTTCGGCGCCGACTGCCGCACCGCCGTCCACGGCTCGCACGTGATCGCGTACTGCCACAACCCGTACCCCCGGACCGACCGCGTCAGCCTGCACATCGAGTGCGACCGCTGGTGGGACATCGACAGCGACGGCATCGCGACCGACGCGGGCCCGGCGCAGACCGTACGGCTCACCGGCCGCTGCTGGGAGGACGTCCGCGCGGTGTGGGTCAGCCACCAGAAGCGGGCGAGCTGAACCGCAGCGCGCGGCACACGAACGGATAGCCCGCGGCCTCCTCGGCGGCCGCCTGAGCGTCCCCCGCGCGGATCGCGTCCACCAGCCGCGTGTGGTCCATGTACGTCTCCGGGGTCAGCGCCTCGCCGACGTCCGCGCGCAGCCACTCCCGCAGCACCTCGCCCAGGTCGGCGTACATCGCCGTCATGACGTCGTTGTGCGAGGCCGCCACCACGGCCATGTGCAGGGTCGCGTCGGCCGTCACGAAGGCCTCCGTGTCACCCGACGCCCAGGCTTCCTCACGCCGTACGAGGAGGGCGTCCAGCTGCTTGAGGTCCTTCTCCGTGCGCCGCTCGGCGGCCAGCTGCGCCGCCGACGACTCCAGGGTGGATCGCAGTTCGGCGATGTGCCGGGGGTCGGCGTCCGCGAAGCGGCGGTGCATCACGCCCGCCAGCTCGCTCGTCGCGACGACGTAGGTGCCGGAGCCCTGGCGGATGTCCAGCAGGCCGTTGTGCGCGAGCGCGCGGACCGCCTCGCGGACCGTGTTGCGGGCGACCCCGAGCTGCTCGACCAGCTCCGGCTCGGTCGGGATCCGGGAGCCGACCGGCCACTCGCCCGAGGCGATCTGGTTCCGCAGCGCGGCGATGACCTGCTCGGAGAGCGCCGAACGACGGGGGTGACTCAGGGGCATGGCACACCTTCGCATGGGCGGGGCGGGAGCGGGCCACCCGGGGATGGACAACCAATCATCCCATCATTCTATGATGGGTGGCATGGCAAGCGAGGAAACAGGGACACTGAGGTCCACGACCAACGTCAGCAAGTCCACTCCGGCCGACTCCCCGGAGTCCACCGGAGCCGCCCCCACGCGCGCGTGGACCAAACGTCTGATCGTCGTCGGCATCGTGCTGGCCGCGCTGAACCTCCGCCCCGCCATCACCAGCCTCGGCGCCCTCCTCGAAGAGGTCCGCGACGGCCTCGGCATGAGCGGCAGCGTCGCCGGACTGCTCACCTCCGTACCCCCGCTGTGCTTCGCCCTCTTCGGCGTCATGGCACCCCGCCTCGCCCGCCGCTTCGGCCCGGCCGCGGTGGTCTGCGCCGGCATGGCGGCCATCACCGCGGGCCTGCTCATACGGCCCTACATCGGCGGCATACCCGGCTTCCTGATCGGCAGCGCGCTCGCCCTCATGGGCATCGCCGTCAGCAACGTCCTGATGCCGGTGATCGTCAAGCGCTGGTTCCCCGACCGGGTCGGCTCCATGACCGGCCTGTACTCGATGGCCCTGGCCCTCGGTACCTCAGCCGCCGCCGCGATCACCGTCCCCGTCACCGACGCCCTGGGCGGCAGTTGGCGCTCCGGCCTCGCCGTCTGGGCAGCGCTGGCCGCCGCGGCCGTACTCCCCTGGATCGCTCTCGTACGACACCGGGAGGCGCCCTCCGCGGAACAGCACCCCCGCGCGCGGGAGGCCGCCGACGGGACATCCACGCCCGGGGCGCAGCCGGTGCTGCGGATCACCCGCAGCCGCACCGCCTGGGCGCTCGCCGTGTTCTTCGGGCTCCAGGCCACCGCCGCCTACATCACGATGGGCTGGATGGCACAGATCTTCCGGGACGCGGGGGTCTCCGCCGGCACCGCGGGGCTGCTCCTCGCCGTCACGATGGTGATGGGCGTGCCGCTCGCCTTCGTCATCCCGCGGCTGGCCACCCGGCTGCCCCGGCAGGGCCCGATCGTGATCGCGCTCGGCCTCTGCGGGCTCGCCGGATACGCGGGCCTGTACCTCGCACCGGCCGGCGGCGCCTGGGCCTGGGCCGTGCTCCTCGGCATATCCAACTGCTCCTTCCCGCTGGCCCTGACGATGGTCGGCATGCGGGCCAGGACCGGTGCGGGCGTCGCCCAGCTGTCGGCGTTCGCGCAGAGCACCGGGTATCTGATCTCGATCCCGGGGCCGCTCCTGGTCGGCGTGCTCTACCAGAGCAGCGGCGGCTGGGGACTGCCGATCGCCCTCATGGCCGGCCTGATGATCCCGCAGATGGCCGTCGGCGTCCTCGCGGGACGCAACCGCACGGTGGAGGACGAGGCGGTCCGCTGACCTCACCCCGGCGCGTCCGGCAAGGGCCGATGGTGCGAGACTGGGCGCATGCCAGTGCTCGATCCGAACCCCCAGAACGGCCAGCGGAAGATGCTCATCGTCTTCGGCTCGTTCTTCGCCATCTTCATCGTCATCGCCATCATCGCGACGATCGCTTCGCCGTGACCGCGTCCCCGTGACCGAGTCTCCGTGAAGGTGCCTCCGCGGGCCGATGGTGGGGTTGTCCCCACCATCCCCTAGGGGGTGAGGCTCAGGGTCAAGTGGGTGGATCTCCGGATGGGTTGGGGGCCGGAACTTCCGTAACTTCGATGGTGTGACCGCGAGAAGCGGATCGCGGACCACTCGGAGACCAGCGGAGGCATCCATGTCGGCCCCTACGCACACCCGGCCCCACCCGGCGACCACGGGCGGCGTCGACATCAGGCTGCCGTGGTGGGCCCTCGCCCTGCCGGCGCTCGCGTTCATCGTGCTGCTCGTGATGATGCTCAACCCGACGGACGCGCAAGCGGCGGGCTCGGACCCGATGATCACGCACCTCTTCGAGCGCGCGCACCAGCTCATAGCCCGCTGAGCAGTCGCTGAGCACCCGCGCGGCCGCCCCGTCAACTCCCTGCGCCCCATGGCCTGTTTCATGCGAAGCTGGATCCCATGAGCGTCGCAGAACCCCGCAGGATCGTCCTCTTCCGGCATGCGAAAGCCGACTGGCCCCAGGTGACCGATCACGAGCGGCCGCTCGCTGAGCGGGGCCGCCTGGACGCGGCCACCGCCGGAAGCAGGCTGGCCGACACCGGCATCCCCTTCGACCTGGCCCTCTGCTCCACGGCGGTCCGGACCCGGGAGACCTGGAAGCTCGCCGTCCACGAGCTCGCGCACCGGCCGAAAACCGTCTACGAGGAGCGGCTCTACGAAGCCTCTCCCGGCGAGCTGATCGCGGTGCTGAACGAGACGCCGGACGACGCGCGGAACGTGATCCTCGTCGGCCACAACCCGAGTGTGCAGGGGTTGGCGGAGATCCTTCCCGGAGCGGGTGGGGGAGCGGGCGCGGGCGCGGGTAGCGGTGAGGCTCGGGAGCGGTTGACGCGTCGAGGGTTCGCGACCGCCGGTTTTGCGGTGCTGTCCTTCACCGGTTCGTGGAAGGCGTTGGAGCCGGGTGTGGCTGCGCTGGATGACTACTGGGCGCCGTCGGAGTAGGCGGAGCGGGCTGGGCTGGGCTGGTCAGGGCTGAGTAGGGCTGGGCTGCGCAGGTAGGGCAGGC
Source organism: Streptomyces sp. NBC_00252 (assembly GCF_036187565.1). Classification (NCBI taxonomy): domain Bacteria; kingdom Bacillati; phylum Actinomycetota; class Actinomycetes; order Kitasatosporales; family Streptomycetaceae; genus Streptomyces; species Streptomyces sp. NBC_00252. The sequence goes on from NZ_CP108087.1 coordinate 7,737,592, forward strand.
AGGGCAGCGGTTGGATCGGCTGGGCAAGGCCGTGCAGACCAGGCAGGCCGGGCAGGCCCTGCAGACCGGGCAGGCCCTGCAGACCGGGCAGGCCGTGCAGACCGGCATGACAAGGGGCCCGGCACCGTGTGGTGCCGGGCCCCTGAACGTGGTGTGAGGCTGTGATCGGTCCTCGAGTCCTCGGTTATTCGTCCTCGGCCCGTGTCGGGTTCGGGGCGTCTCCCGGGCCGGGGTCAGTCCTCGTCGTGGGTGTCCGCGGCTTCGACCTCTTCGCGGGTGACGCCCAGCAGGTAGAGCACGGTGTCGAGGAACGGCACGTTCACCGCGGTGTGCGCGGCTTCCCGTACGACCGGCTTGGCGTTGAAGGCGACACCGAGGCCGGCCGCGTTGAGCATGTCCAGGTCGTTGGCGCCGTCGCCGATGGCCACGGTCTGCGCGAGCGGTACGCCCGCCTCGGCGGCGAAGCGGCGCAGGAGCCGGGCCTTGCCCGCGCGGTCGACGATCTCGCCGGTGACCTTGCCGGTGAGCCGTCCGTCGATGATCTCCAGCGTGTTCGCCTGGGCGAAGTCGAGCCCGAGCCGGTCCTTGAGGTCGTCGGTGACCTGGGTGAACCCGCCTGAGACGACGCCGACTTGGTAGCCGAGACGCTTGAGCGTACGGATCAGGGTGCGGGCGCCGGGCGTGAGGCGCACCTCGCTGCGGACCTTGTCGACGACCGACGCGTCGAGCCCCTTCAGCAGTGCCACGCGGGCGTGCAGGGACTGCTCGAAGTCCAGTTCCCCGCGCATCGCTGCGGCGGTGACCTCGGCGACCTCGTCCTCGCAGCCGGCGTGCGCGGCGAAGAGTTCGATGACCTCGTCCTGGATGAGCGTGGAGTCGACGTCCATGACGACCAGGCGCTGGGCCCGCCGGTGCAGGCCCGCCGCGACGACGGCGATGTCGACGCCGAAGGTTGCCGCGTCGGTGACGAGGGCGGTGCGCAGGGGTTCGGTCTCCACACCGGACACCGCGAACTCGACTGCTGTGACTGGGTACTTGGCGAGCCGGAAGATGCGGTCGATGTTGCCGCCGGCGCGGGTGATGCGGGCGGCGATCGCGGCGGTGGACTCCGCGGTGAGGGGGTGGCCCAGCACCGTCACCAGCGAACGGCCCAGCCCGCGGGGGCGGTTGTCGCCGAGGCCGGAGATGATCTCCGCCTGCATCTTCATCGACTCGGCCCAGCTGTGCACGGTGGCCCGGAGATCCCCTTCGAGCCCGGCGGGGGGCGGGGTCACGAGTGCGCACAGCACCATCCGGCCACGGGTGACGACCTGCTCGATGTCGACCACGTCGACGGAGTAGGCGGCGAGGGTGTCGAAGAGTCCGGCGGTGATGCCCGGCCTGTCCTTGCCGAAGATCTTGACGAGGAGAGTGGGGACGTCAGAGGTCTGCGAAGCGCTCATGGTGTACCCACCGTATCCGGCACGCAGTGCCTTATGCGGCAGAGGTCCGCCTAGCGGACACGGAACAGTGGGTGTCGGATCGGTGGCGCGAACCTTACGGGGCGATCACGAAGGGGGCGGGGAGTGGTCAGGAGTGGGGTGGGTGCTGGTCAGGAGCGGGCGGGGGGTGATCGTGAGGTGGCTGAGGAGTGGTCAGGAGGTGGGGTGTGGTGATCGTTTTGGGGCGCGTGGTTGATCAGGAGTTGACCTGTTGTCGTAGGGAGGGGGACTGGTGAGGGGGGTTGGGGCGGCGCGGGATGGGTGGGTACGCCTGAGTGGGTGAGTGGGTGAGTGGGTGAGTGGGTGAGTGGGTGAGTGAGTGGGATGTGTTGGGCGGTTCGGCGAGTGGGTGAGTGAGTGGGATGTGTTGGGCGGTTCGGCGAGTGGGGCGCGGTGTGTTGGGTGCTCGGATGCTGAGTGGTCGGGTGCTGGGCGAGTGGGGCGCCGTGTGTCGAGCCGCCTGGGCACTGAGCCGCCGAGCCGCCGAGCCGCCAGCCCGTGAGCCACCCGACACCAGGGCACTGGACCGTTGGTCCCTGCACGAGCTGGCTCGCCGGGCCATGGGAATGCACCGACCCACCCCCTGACTGACGCCACCCACCCCCTGACAGACGTCCCCCACCTCTCACCCGGCACCAAGCCGAGTCACCGACGCCCCTTAGGCCTCCCCGGAGGGGGCGGTGGCGGTGTCGTCGGCGGAGGAGGCGGAGGTTGCTGCCCCTCATCCGGGTCATCCCCCTGCCAGTCCCGCGAACGTGCCCCCGGCCGACGCCGACGCGACCGATCCGGCGGCTCGTAGGACTGGGCCATGGTCGGGGCGCCGTAAAGGTCGACGGGCGGCGGGATATCGGGTACCTGCGGGTCGTCGTTGCGCTGAGTCCCGTCGTCAGGCGGTACGACCCCGGGCGGCCGCGTACTCCCGGCGTACGGCCCGACCCCACCGGGCCCCACCGCTCCGGGTGCCCCACCAGCCCCGAACTGCCCTGCGCTGCCCGGCGGCTGAGGCCGACCGGCAGGCGCTGCCCCTCCAAGGGGTGGCCGACCACCTTGCTGCGGTGTCCCCTCGCCCGGCGGCCACGCGCCCTCCTGCGGTGAACCCGCATCCCGTGGCCACGCCGGCCCGCGAGACCGAGCCCCACCACTCGGTCCTACGTCACCCGGAGGCTGCCCGGCACCGTCACCCCGCGCACCTCCGCCAGGCGGCCGACCCCCGTCCTGCGGTGACCCCGCACTCGGCGGCCACACGACCTCCGTAGGCGATCCGGCCCCCGGCGGCCAAGCTGCCCCACGGGGCCGATCCCCACCACCAGGTCCGCCCCCGCCCGGCGCTCCACCACGGGGCCCTCCACCGCCAGGGCCTGCACCACCGGGTGCTCCACCACCGGGCCCGACCCCACGGGGCCCTCCACTGCCAGGGCCTGCACCACCGGTCCCTCCACCACGAGGCCCCGAACCACCGGCTCCCGCATCACCAGACCCCGCACCACCACCCCCCGCACCGCCAGGCCCACCCCCGCCACCCCACTCCCCGCCCGCCCCCGAACCACCAGCCCCGGACCCCCGAGGCCCCGCCCCGCCCCCGCGCCCCGACTGCTTCCCATCTGGCCACGCGCCCCCGGACGGCCTCCGGTCCTCCGGTTGCCGTAGTTCATCAGGTACTTGGAGATACGGATTGGTCGCGGGATTAGGCGCACGGTACGGCTCGCTCGGCACATAAGGCCCCGAGTCCCCAGCAGTCCCCGACCCCTTTGCGGACCCCGGCCCCCTCGCAGGCCCGGCGCCCCCTCCATGCCCGGCACTCCCCACAGGCTGCGACCGCTCCGGATACCCCGGCCCCCAGCCATCCGACCCCGCTCCAGACCCCGACCCCACCCCGGAACCCGGCCTCCACCCATCCGACCCCGCTCCAGACCCGGACCCCACCCCCGACCCCACCCCAACTCCAACCACGACCCCTTCCCCCACCCCAGTCCCAGTCCCACTCCCCGTCCCCAAGTCCCCCCGTGCCAGCCGCGACGCCCGCCATCCCGCCGCCCCGGTCGCATACGCGAGCAGACCCCCGACACCCCCCGCCCCCGCACCCCACACAGCCCCCAGCACCAACGCCATGCCCAGATGCCCGTGCAACTCGATCCCCGCGCCGAACGCGTCGAACCCCAGCACCGACAGCGACGCGTCCACCGACACATCCGTGAGCCACGCCAGCAACGGCAGCGTCAGCGCGGTGACAACCCCCAGCCGCAGGGCACACCGCCCGGCAAACCCAAGAGCGCTTTCCCGGCCATTGCGACCACCCGAACCACTGGCATCACCGCGACCCCCGACAACACCCGGCGCACTCGTACCACGGGCATCGCCGAGACCCCCGACAGCACCCGGCGCGCTCGCACCACTGGCATCGCCGAGACCCCTGGCAACACCCGGCACACCCGCACCGGTTGAGCCCGCTGATCCCCCAACACCCCTCACTCCCACAGGCGTTCGCGCCGCAGCCAACACCCCCGCCAGCAGCATCATCAGCGCCGCCGCTACCGCCAACAGCCAGACCCGCCCGTCCAGTTCGGCCAGCCGGCCCACCGTCACCGGCTGGTTCGACTTCGCGCTGAGGAGGTGGTCCAAGGGATGGGGGAGGAGTTTGGAGAGTTCGCCCGTCGCCTCGCCGTCCCAGGGGACGAAGAGGCCGAGGGGGATGCCGAGCCAGACGCCGTTCGGGGCGCCGAGGAGCGCCGCGCCCGCGATGCGTTTCGGGTGGTCGTCGCCGATCGCCGCGTACGCCGCCGCCGCGAGCCCCGCCGCCACCGCGACCAGCAGCACCGTGACAAGGGCGGACGCGGCCGGGCGTACGACACGGTGGACCGCCTCCCAACCGCGGGGCAGGGGCGTACGGCGTGAGGCCAGCAGGGCGATCAGCAGGATGCCGGCCGACCAGGCCAGGCCACCCAGCAGCGTCGGTGCCGTGTCCACCGTGAAGCCGACCGCCGCCTTCGCCTTGACCAGGTCGCCGACCTTGTCCGGGAGCAGGCCGCCGATGTCACCGATGTCGCCGAGGCCGGGGATGTTCACCCCGCCGCCCCCGCTGCCGCCGCCCGTCAGCTTGTCGAGGCCCAGCTTGCTTCCGTCGATCGTGATGACGTCGTGGCCCGCCCACGCCAGCCCGCCCAGCATCGCCACGAAGAGCGCGATCACCGAGCCCGCGCGCGCGAGGAGTTCGGCCGGTGCGATCACAACTCCGGCCGCCCGCAAGGACCGTAGGAAGAAGTACGACAGCAGGAGGGCGCCCACCAGGCTCACGCCCAACGGCGTGATCGTGACGGCCGTGTTGGCCTGTGCGCCGGTCAGGCCGAAAGCCGACACGTCGCCGGTCGGGGTGACCGAGCCGCCCGCGCCGAGGGCCACCACCGCCGCGGTCATCGGGCCGAGCGAGCCCGTCGCGTCGGCGCCCAGCAGGTGCAGGCCGAGTGCCGCCGTGCCCGCCATGCCTATCAGGGCCCAGCTCACCGCCGCGATCGCGGAGAGCAGGACGTCGGTCCAGGGCACCCTCGTGTCGTGGTGCGCCGTCCCGACACTTGTCGCTGAGCTCATGGCAGACCCCCCGATCCGCGGCGCGGTGCGGACACCGCACATGTCCCCCTCGCGTGGATTACCACTCTCCGGGTCGGTTTCAACCCCGTCAACGGAACCGGCGAAGGCGTACCGACGTGGTCTTCACAAGGCCCGACTTTCGGTCAGGGGGTGCAGCCTGAAATAGTTCCCGACGATGTTCGCCATCCCTAGACTCCCTGTGATGGGGGTAACTCGGGGGACTACTCAGTGGGGCATGGAGTGCCGGAACTCGTACTGGAATTGAATGGACGGACCTGGACGCTCGACGCGTCCCGGTCCTACACCCTCGGACGTGATCCGCAGGGGGACGTCGTGGTCGACGACGCCAGGGTCTCCTGGCGGCACGCCACGATCAGCTGGGGCGGCCGGAGTTGGGTCATCGACGACCACGGCAGCACCAACGGCACGTTCGTGCAGGGCCAGCGCATCCATCAGATGGAGATCGGCCCCGGCACGTCCGTGTACCTGGGCAACGCGACCGACGGCCCGCGGCTGAACCTGTCCGGTGCCGCGGCGGCCGTCGCGACCCCGCAGGCGCAGCCGCAGCAACAGCCGTACGCCGCACAGGGGGCGGGCCCCGGCTGGGCGCAGCAGGCGCCGCCGCAGCAGGCCCCGGCGCAGACGCCTGAGCAGCAGCGTTATCAGGCGCCGGCGGCCGCCGCGAACATTCCGCCGCAGCAGGGATCCGGCGCCGGCGCGGGGGCGCCGTCGGTCTACGGCGACCGCAGCCCGACCACGTTCCACCAGTTCTCGCTGGGCCGCGTGATGCGGATCGGCCGTGCGCTGGAGAACGAGCTGGTGGTCTCGGACCTCCAGGTCTCGCGCCACCACGCCGAGTTCCACGCGACGCCCGACGGCCGCTTCGAGATCCGCGACCTGGGCTCGCACAACGGCACGTACGTCAACGGCCAGCCGATCACCAAGGGCGGCTCGGCGCTGCTGGGCCCCAACGACATCGTCGGCGTCGGCCACTCCACGTTCCGGCTGGTCGGGGACCGGCTGGAAGAGTTCGTCGACACCGGTGAAGTCTCCTTCTCTGCACGGCACTTGACGGTGACGGTCGACGGCGGCAAGCAGATCCTCAAGGACGTCTCCTTCGGCGTACCGGAGAAGTCGCTGATCGCGGTCATCGGCCCGTCGGGCTCCGGCAAGTCGACCCTGCTCAAGGCGCTCACCGGCTACCGGCCCGCCAACCAGGGCGACGTCCTCTACGACAACCGCAACCTGTACAAGCAGTTCGCCGAGCTGCGCCAGCGCATCGGTCTGGTCCCGCAGGACGACATCCTGCACAAGGAACTGACCGTCAAGAAGGCCCTCAAGTACGCGGCCAAGCTGCGCTTCCCCGCCGACACCACCGGCACCGAGCGCGAGGCCCGTATCGACGAGGTGCTGCGCGAGCTGAAGCTCGACATCCACAAAGAGAAGAAGATCACCTCTCTCTCCGGCGGCCAGCGCAAGCGCGTCTCGGTGGCCCTGGAGCTCCTCACCAAGCCCTCGCTGATCTTCCTGGACGAGCCCACCTCGGGCCTCGACCCGGGCATGGACCGCGATGTCATGCAGCTGCTGCGCGGCCTCGCCGACGACGGCCGCACGGTCCTCGTCGTCACCCACTCCGTGGCCGAACTGGCGATCTGCGACAAGCTGCTGGTGATGGCCCCGGGCGGTTCCGTCGCCTACTTCGGGCCGCCGGAGGAGGCGCTGAACTTCTTCGGCTACGACACCTGGGCCGACGTCTTCTCCGCCTTCGAGAACTACCGCGACTACGACTGGGCCGGCCGCTGGAAGGGCTCGCAGCACTACCAGATGTACGCCGCGGACATCGACGCGATAGCACCGCAGTCCGTACAGATGCCGCCGATGCAGGCGATGAAGCCGCCCAAGCCGCAGGGCTGGATGTCGCAGTTCGTCACGCTGGTGCGCCGCTATGTCGCGGTGATCGCCTCCGACAAGGGCTTCCTGGCCCTGATGGTGATCCTGCCGGGCGTGCTGGGCGCGGTGAGCCTGCTCATCGACTCGGGCAACAGTCTGCTGCCCAACCCGGCTCGGGCGAACGGCAGCATCATCCCGAACGGCACGGCCACCACGGTCCTGTTGATCCTCGCGGTCGGCGCCTGCTTCGCGGGCGCGGCCAACTCCGTCCGTGAGCTGATCAAGGAACGGGTCATCTACGAACGGGAGCGCGCCACCGGCCTGTCCCGTTCCGCGTATCTGATGTCCAAGGTGTTCGTGCTCGGTGTGATCACCGCGCTGCAGGGTCTGATGGTCGGCGTCATCGGCTTCGCCAGCCGGGAGATCCCGAAGCAGGGCCTGGTGCTCGGCAGCCAGACCATGTTCGAGCTCTGCATCCCGATCATGGGTCTCGGCTTCACCGCGATGATGTTCGGCCTGATCATCTCCTCGCTGGTGAAGACGGCCGAGAAGACCATGCCGCTGCTGGTCATGTTCGCGATCATCCAGGTCGTGTTCACCGGCTGCCTGTTCACGCTGAACGGCTCGATCGGCGTCAACCAGTTCTCGTACCTGATGCCCTCGCGCTGGGCGGTCGGCGCCGCGGGCGCCACGCTCGACTTCAACAAGATCAGCCCGCCGAAACCGGGCGACAGCACCGACCCGCTGTGGGAGCACACCGTCGGCGCCTGGGGCATGGACATGGCCGCCCTGATCGCCCTCGGCGTGATCTGCGGCTTCTTCGTGGCCCGCTTCCTGCGCCGCCACGAGCCCGAGGTCATGCGGAAGTAGTTCTCGCGCAAGCAGGTCGTGCATGACGACGCCGAAGGGCGGCGCCCCTGGTGGGGGTGCCGCCCTTCGGCGTCGATACCGAGACCCAGAGGTCCGCCGGAGGCCTCAGTACGCGCTGTTGACGTTGTCGATCGAGCCGTACCGGTCGGCCGCGTAGTTGGCGGCGGCGGTGATGTTGGCGACCGGGTCGTAGATGTTCGTCGAGGTACCGGAGACGTGGTACGCGTTGAACGTCGGCTGGATCACCTGGAGCAGGCCGATCGACGGGGTGCCGTTGACCGCGTTGACGTCCCAGCCGTTGATCGCGCTGGGGTTGCCCGAGGACTCCCGCATGATGTTCTTGTACAGGCCGTTGTACGACCCCGGGATGCCCTTCTGCCTCATGATGGACAGCGCCTGGTCGATCCAGCCGTTGAGGTTGTTGGCGTAGGTCTTCGCGGCGACGGGCTGGATCCTGACGCGCTCGGTGGAGCGGCTCGCGGCCTTCTTGGCCTTGCGCGCGGCCTCCGCCTTCTTCTTGGCGGCGGCTTCGGCGGCGGCCTTCTTCTTCGCGGCGGCGTCCGCCTTGGCCTTCGCGGCCTTCGCCTTGGCGTCGGCCTTCGCCTGGATCGCCTCGGTCTTCACGCTCGCGCCGGCGAGCTGGTCGGTGACGCTGGCCTTGACGCCCTTGATGGGCTCCGACTTGTACGCGATCTTCGCCGTGGGGGCGGCGTCGCTCGTGGTCGTCCCCGCGCCGCTGGGCACCGCGGAGAACGCGAGGGCCGCGGCGCCGAGCGTGGCGACACCGGCGAGCGCGATCTTGTGCTGCTTGGTCAGCTTGGTCAGGCGACTATGACCAGGAGTGTTCAGGTTCTTGGGCATGGCGGATGGACCTCTTCGAATTGCGCGGAGGTCGCTCACCGTCCGGCGGGGACGCGGGTGCTTCCGGCACAAACGCCGCGGAGGAGATCCGCGGCGCTGAGCGACGGCTGCAATTCTTAGCGGCCGCAAAAACCTGTGGCAAAGGTGTGACGTACGATCCCGGATAGTGGAGCAGGGAAGGGCAAAACGGGACAGACAGGACCGTCTGTCCCGCTCAAGCGGTGCGCCTATATCTCCTATGTCCGCTAGTACGTGATCTGCGCCCTATGTGCGGGCTCACATCGCCCCCTCCTCATCCTCACCCGGAGTTGCGTGAGCAACGCACCGCGTGAGGGTCCTCCTCCGGGAGGATGAGGTGCACGTCCCCGAACTCGTGCCACAGGTAGAGCCCGCGCAACGCCTCCTCATAACTCCGGCCTACGGCGGCCCGCCCCGCGACCGCCTCCAGCATCAGCAGATGCGAGGCCTCCGGCTCGTGCAGCCCCGTCAGCAGCCCGTCCACCACCCGCACGCCCCGCTCCGGGGTCACCACGAGGTCCGTCCAGCCCGCACGCGCGCGTACGACCCCGTCATCCTCGGTGGCCGACTCCACCGCCCGCACCGCCGTCGTTCCGATCGCGATCACCCGCCCGTCCCCGGCCCTGACCGCGTTGATCAGCCGGGCCGACGCCTCCGGCACCGCGAACCGCTCCGGGTACGGCGGCTCGTGCGCCTCCGCCGACGCCACCCCGGTGTGCAGCGTGATCGGCGCGAACTGCACTCCCCGGCTCACCGCCTCCGCCACCAGCCGCGCGGTGAACGGCCGAGCCGCACTCGGCATCTCCGCACTGCCTGTCCCGTCCTCGGCAGGCAAGGAGAACACCGTCTGATAGACGTCCAAGGGCTGATCCCGCTCCGTATAGGAGTAACGGATGGGCCGCCCGTGCTCCCGCAGCAGCGCGGGCACCTCCGCACCGGACACCCCCGCCCACCACAACCGCTCGCCCCGCCCGCTCAGCGGCTCCTCCAGGACCAGCCGCACACCCTCGGGCAGCCGCACCTCCGTCCCCTCCGGGCCGCCCGCACGCGCGCGTGTGGTGCCCTTCCCGTCCGGCTCCCGCAGCTCGACCGCCCACCGCCCGTCATCGCCGCGCGTCGAGAAATGCACCACCACGCGCGTGTGCCCGATCCACCCGTCCACCGCCGCGGCGAGCGTCGGCGACGTGTTCACGACCAGCAGATCCCCGGCCCGCAGCAGCCGCGGCAGCTCCGCGAACACGTGATGCGACACCTCGGTACCCCGCGACACCAGCAGTCGTACGGCGTCCCGGTCGAGCCCGGGCCCGCGCTGCTCCGCCGGCACGCGCGCGGACAGCTCCTCCGGGACCCGCACGGCCACGGTCATCGCTCCTCCAGCAGGGCCGGCGCGCCGTAGCGGCCGCTCGCCGGTCGCTCGTCCAGCAACCGCAGGAAGCCCGGCACCACGGCCGAGGGCTCCGGCCGCGGATCACCGTCGTCCGGTACGGCCGCCGCGTACAGGTCCGTGCCCATGTCCCCGGGATCCACCGCCCACACCCGCAGCCCGGGCTCCTCAGCGGCGAGCACGGCCGCGAGATGGTCCAGGGCCGCCTTGGACGCCCCGTAACCGCCCCACGTCTCGTACGCTTCGGCCGCCGCGTCCGAGCTGACCGCGATCACCGCGCCCGCCCCCGAGGCCCGCAGCAGCGGCAGCGCCTCCTGGACCAGCCCCAGCGCGGCCACCACGTTCACCTCCAGCGCCCGCCGCAGCCCGTCCAGGGTCAGCTCCTCGAGCCGTACGAGCGGCTCGGCGCCCAGCGCGCTCGCGTTGCTCACCAGGAGGTCGACACCGCCCAGCTTCCCCGCCGCCGCCACCAGCTCCGCCCGGTGCACGGCGTCCGTGACATCCCCGGGCACGGCCTCCACGCGCGTGCCGTACGCGGCGACCGCCACCGCGGCCTCCGTCAGCACCCCCTCGGTCCTGGCGTCCAGCACCAGATCCCAGCCGCGCGCCGCCAGGGCCTCGGCGAGAGCCCGGCCCAGTCCCTTGGACGCCCCCGTGATGATCGCTACCGACATGACACACACGTCCCCTCGTCCACTACGCCGCCATCGGCGTGCTCCCAACGTAGGAACGGGACCGCCCCCGCCGCGTCAGCCCCGGGCCGCATCCACGGGGGCCCTTCGGCCTAGGCCCACCGGACCAGAAGACGGGCGTCACCAGCCCGATCCGCACTGTCACACCCCGCCGGTACCGTGAGGACATGAGTCAAGGTCCACGGTCCGGCCTCGCGGCGGTGAGTTCCGCGCTGCTGGCCATGAGCAGGCACCTCGAGGTGCGCGACGTCCTCAAGACGATCGTCGCCTCGGCCCGCGAGCTGCTCGACGCGGAGTACGCCGCCCTCGGCGTCCCCGACGACCACGGCGGCTTCGCCCAGTTCGTGGTCGACGGCGTCAGCGACGCCCAGTGGAAGGCCATCGGCCCGCTCCCGCGCCAGCACGGCATCCTCGCCGCGATGCTGCACGAGGCGAAGGCCGAGCGCCTGGCAGACGTCCGCAAGGACCCCCGCTTCGAGGGCTGGCCCTCGGCCCACCCCGACATGTCCGACTTCCTGGGCCTGCCCATCCGCGACGACGACGAGGTCATCGGCGCCCTGTTCCTCGCGAACAAGAACTGCCCCAAGAAGGACGGCAGTTGCGGCTTCACCGAGGAGGACGAGGAGTTGCTCTCCATCCTCGCCCAGCACGCGGCCATCGCCCTCACCAACGCCCGCCTCTACGAGCGCAGCCGCGAGCTGACCATCGCGGAGGAACGCTCCCGCCTGGCCCACGAGTTGCACGACGCGGTGGCCCAGAAGCTCTTCTCCCTCCGCCTCACCGCACAGGCCGCCGCCACCCTCGTGGACCGCGACCCCTCCCGCGCCAAGGGCGAACTCCAGCAGGTGGCCGCGCTCGCCGCCGAGGCCGCCGACGAACTCCGGGCAGCAGTCGTCGAGTTGCGCCCCGCCGCGCTGGACGAGGACGGACTGATCGCCACCCTGCGCACCCAGATCCAGGTCCTCGACCGCGCCCACACCGCGCGCGTCACCTTCACCGGCCGCGGCTTCCGCGCGCTGCCCGCGGCCCAGGAGGAGGCCATGCTCCGCGTCGCCCAGGAGGCCCTGCACAACGCGCTGCGCCACTCCGGCGCGGAGCACGTCGGCGTGACCCTGGCACGGCGTGGCTGCGGAGCGGTCCTCCGGATCACCGACGACGGCAGCGGCTTCGAACCCCAGTCGATCCGCCGCGCGGGACGCCACCTCGGCCTGGTCTCCATGCGGGACCGCACCAACGGCGTCGGCGGCACACTGACCGTGGAATCGGCGCCCGGAAAGGGCACCACGATCGAGATGGAGGTCCCCGGTGGCTGATCCGATCAAGGTCCTCATCGTCGACGACCACCAGGTCGTCCGCCGGGGCCTGCGCACCTTCCTGGAGGTGCAGGACGACATCGAGGTCGTCGGCGAGGCGGCCGACGGCGCCGAAGGAGTCGCCCGCACCGAGGAGTTGAAGCCCGACGTCGTCCTCATGGACGTCAAGATGCCGGGCATGGACGGCATCGACGCCCTGCGCAGACTCCGCGAACTCGACCTCCCCGCGCGCGTGTTGATCGTCACCAGCTTCACCGAACAGCGCACGGTGATCCCGGCCCTGCGCGCGGGCGCCGCCGGTTACGTCTACAAGGACGTGGACCCGGACGCCCTGGCCGGCGCCATCCGTTCCGTGCACGCGGGCCACATCCTGCTCCAACCCGAGGTCGCCGGCGTCCTGTTGTCCCAGGAGGAGTCCAACTCGGGGCAGGGGAGAGGCGGTTCGCTCACGGAGCGGGAGCGCGAGGTGCTCGGCCTGATCGCCGACGGCCGCTCCAACCGCGAGATAGCCCGCGCCCTGGTGCTCTCCGAGAAGACGGTCAAGACCCACGTCTCGAACATCCTGATGAAGCTCGACCTGGCGGACCGCACCCAGGCCGCCCTGTTCGCTGTACGCCACGGTCTGACGCGGTGACCGCACAGAGCGATCCGGCGAGGTCGGAGAGCTGCGTCGGCAACACGGAGCGTCCCCTTCCGGGCTGAGATTCATACCGTCGTGGGAATGTCCCCCGAATGGCGCATCCTTCGTGGATCTCCGCCGTTCTCCAGTGCGTGCCGCGGCGCCTGCCGCGGTCATCGCTAGGAGGGCTCAGAAGTGAAGAACCTGAAGAAGGCAGCGGCCGTGACGATGGTGGCCGGCGGGCTTGTCGCCGCCGGTGCCGGACTGGCCTCCGCCAACGGCCTGGCCGACGGCCAGGCCGCCGGTTCCCCCGGCGTCGGCTCGGGCAACGTCGTCCAGGTCCCGGTGCACATCCCGGTGAACGCGGTCGGCAACAGCGTGAACGTCATCGGCGTCCTGAACCCCGCCTTCGGTGACCTCGGCGTCAACCGCTGACACACGTCGCCACGCGACAGTGACCTCCGGCCGTCCAGGGCACTCCCTGGGCGGCCGGTCTGCTCGTCACCTGGTCACCTGGTCGGCTTGTCGCGCCAATGATCCGAACGGGCAGTCACACGCGCATCCGCGTGCCGTTTCCGCCTCCCCCCGCGTTGATCAGCGCACGACCCGCGGCCGGGTCGGTCACGCAATCGCAGGAGGAACGCTTCTCATGAACATCGCCAAGAAGGCCGCTGTGGCCCTCACCGTCGCCGGTATCGCCGCCGGCGCCTCCGCCGGTGCCGCTTTCGCCGACGCCGGTGCCGACGGCGCGGCCGTGAAGTCCCCGGGTGTCGGTTCGGGCAACGCCGTCCAGGTGCCCGTCCACGTCCCGGTCAACGTCGTCGGCGACAGCGTCAACGTCATCGGCCTGCTGAACCCCGCGTTCGGCAACAAGGGCATCAACGGCTGACGCCACAGCACAAAAAAGGGGCCCCACGAGTCAACGACGACTCGCGGGGCCCTTTTGCATGAGATCCGAGGGGCCTCCGGCAACCTCTCAACCCAGCCCGGCATTGATCAGCCCGCCCGGTACCCCTCAACGCGGGCGACAGAATCCAGCCCGTCCGGCAACCTCTCAACGCAGGCCGGCAAAATCCAGCCCGTCCGGCAATCTCTCAACCCAGGCCCGCAGTGATCAGCCCGCCCGCCACCTCTCAACCCAGGCCGGTACAACTCAGCCCGTCCGGCGTTTGAGGACGAGGCCCCTTCAGGGCCGAAGCGGGGGCCTGGGGGCGCAGCCCCCAGAGGACGCCCACCCCAACACCGGGCAACCAAGGCAGCGGAACATTCACCGCACCCCCTTCTCCCGCTCCTCCACAACGGAGTTGTACGCCGCGACCTGCGCCCGCCGAGCCGTCCGCTCCACCGGCCGCAACGCCTCCGCCCGAGCCATCATCTCGGACGCACTCACCGCACCCCCGGGCCCGTTCTCGTACGCCACGGACACCAGCAACCCCACCCGCTGCGCCAGCTCAAGCACCCGCACCGCCCGCGGCGGATACCCCGGCGCCAACACCTCCCGCCCCCGCTCCGCCCGCGCGCGGTACGCGTCGACCGCCGCCTCCGCCACCGGCCCCGACCCGGCGACATCGAGCCGCGACAACACCTCCGTCGCATCCCGCAGCGCCTCCGCCAGCTCCCGCTCCGCCTCCCCGAGCGACGGCACATCGGCCGGCGGCGCCTCCCGCACCGGCAGGCAGTGCCACACGACCTCGACATGGACGTCACCGGCGGGACCGGCCTCGTAGACCTCGGGAACGAGGCCGAGCGCGGCGCCGTAGCAGACCACCGCCTCCTCCGCGTCGAGGGCCCGCGCGTTGAACGCGGGCGGCCCGCTCAGCCCCAGCGGGTGTCCCGAGGTGGGCAGCGCGACGCGCAGTCCGGTCACCCCGAGCGCGCGCAGCCGCCCCAGCGCGAGCGTGAGTCCGACGGGCGCCGACTCGCCCGGCAGCCCTTCCACCCGGTGCACGGCGTCCTCGCCCACGATGGCGAGCACGGCGTCGTCCGGCGAGACAAGTCCGGCCAACAGGGCATTTCCCCAGGCGGCGAGGCGCCCTGAGCGTGGTTCCGAAAGCATGGCGTCCACCCTAAGGACAGGACCGATGGAATGGACCGCCCGGCCGGTGGCGTAGATTTCTTCGAGGGCTGCGCCTACCGGCGCACGCGACAGCCGAGACAGGCCGACGATGCAATGGGAGACAGCGCGCTCATGAGCGATGTTCTGGAGCTGGAGGACGTAACCGTGGTCCGGGAGGGCCGGGCTCTGGTGGACCAGGTCTCCTGGTCGGTCAAGGAGGGCGAGCGCTGGGTCATCCTCGGCCCGAACGGCGCCGGCAAGACCACGCTCCTGAACGTCGCGTCCAGCTACCTGTTCCCCAGCAGCGGCACCGCTACCATCCTCGGCGAGACCCTCGGCAAGGTCGACGTCTTCGAACTGCGCCCCCGCATCGGCGTCGCCGGCATCGCCATGGCCGAGAAGCTCCCCAAGCGCCAGACCGTCCTCCAGACCGTCCTGACCGCCGCCTACGGCATGACCGCCGGGTGGAACGAGGACTACGAGGACGTCGACGAGCAGCGCGCCCGCGCCTTCCTCGACCGCCTCGGCATGAGCGACTACCTCGACCGCCGCTTCGGCACCCTGTCCGAGGGCGAGCGCAAGCGCACCCTCATCGCCCGCGCCCTGATGACCGACCCCGAGCTGCTCCTCCTCGACGAGCCCGCCGCCGGCCTCGACCTCGGCGGCCGCGAGGACCTCGTACGCCGTCTCGGCCGCCTCGCCCGCGACCCGATCGCCCCCTCCATGATCATGGTCACGCACCACGTCGAGGAGATCGCCCCCGGCTTCACCCACGTCCTGATGATCCGTCAGGGCAAGGTCCTCGCCGCCGGCCCGCTGGAGCTCGAACTCACCGCCCGCAACCTGTCGTTGTGCTTCGGCCTCCCGCTGATCGTCGAGCAGGTCGGCGACCGCTGGACCGCACACGGTCTCCCCATGGCCTGAACTCCCTTGTAAGAAGCGGGTGCAGGGACATGTGCGCCCTGTCCGTGACGGCACCCGCAGCCCTACCATTGACCATGTGAACGACATCGGCGGTTGGGTGTGGTGGCTCGTCGGCGCGGTGGCACTCGGGATTCCCCTCGTGGTGACCGCGATGCCGGAGTTCGGCATGCTCGCCGTCGGCGCCGTGGCCGCCGCGGGGACCGCCGGGATCGGCGGTGACCTCGTCGTCCAGGTCCTCGTCTTCGCCGTCGTCTCGGTCGCGCTCATCGCGGTCGTACGGCCCATCGCGAACCGGCACCGCTCCCAGCGCCCCCAACTCGCCACAGGAGTGGACGCGTTGAAGGGCAAGCAGGCTGTCGTCCTGGAGCGTGTCGACGCCTCAGGCGGCGGTCGGATCAAGCTCGCCGGAGAGATCTGGTCGGCCCGCGCACTCGACACCGACCGCGCCTACGAACCGGGCCAGGAGGTGGACGTCGTGGAGATCGAGGGAGCCACCGCGATCGTCATCTGACCTCGAAGGACGCGAGGGATGACCTCGCGGGACTCAACTGAACCGAACGGCACACGAGTTGCTCGACGGTCTGTCAGACTCGACCAGCAAGATCTTCAACAACCATAAGATCTTCCGAAAGCGCCGAGGCGGAGAAGGGTACGGGGAGCACGATGGAACCGGTCATCATCGTCTTGATCATCCTGGTGGTGTTGGTCTTCATCGCTTTGATCAAGACGATCCAGGTCATCCCGCAGGCAAGTGCCGCGATCGTGGAGCGATTCGGCCGCTACACACGGACACTCAACGCGGGACTCAACATCGTCGTCCCGTTCATCGACACGATCCGCAACCGCATCGACCTGCGCGAACAGGTCGTACCGTTCCCGCCGCAGCCGGTGATCACCCAGGACAACCTGGTCGTCAACATCGACACGGTCATCTACTACCAAGTGACGGACGCGCGGGCCGCGACCTACGAAGTGGCCAGCTACATCCAGGCGATCGAGCAGCTGACGGTCACCACGCTCCGCAACATCATCGGCGGCATGGACCTGGAGCGCACCCTGACCTCCCGCGAGGAGATCAACGCGGCGCTGCGCGGAGTCCTCGACGAGGCGACGGGCAAGTGGGGCATCCGCGTAAACCGCGTGGAACTCAAGGCAATTGAGCCCCCGACCTCCATCCAGGACTCGATGGAGAAGCAGATGCGCGCCGACCGTGACAAGCGCGCCGCGATCCTCACCGCGGAAGGTACCCGCCAGGCCGCCATCCTCACCGCCGAAGGTGAGAAGCAGTCGCAGATCCTGCGCGCCGAGGGTGAGGCCAAGGCCGCGGCCCTGCGCGCCGAAGGTGAAGCCCAGGCAGTCCGCACGGTGTTCGAGGCGATCCACGCCGGCGACGCCGACCAGAAGCTCCTCAGCTACCAGTACCTCCAGATGCTCCCGAAGATCGCCGAGGGCGACGCCAACAAGCTCTGGATCGTCCCCAGCGAGATCGGCGACGCCCTCAAGGGCCTCTCCGGCGCGATGGGCAACATGGGCCCGTTCGGCGGCGGTTCGGGCAACGACGGAGGCAACTCCGGTAGCTCCGGCGGCAATTCGGAACGCCAACGCCGCGAGAAGCCGTCCATCGACTGACGGACCCGCTCTACGACACTGGGGCCCACCTCTCGCGGGAGGTGGGCCCCAGTTCTGCTCACATGCCCTACGCGGCCGGCTGAACCAGCCAGTCCGGCAGGGCATCGAAGTCCTCGGTCCCCAGCGCCAACAGCATCGCGTCCGCAGGCGTCGGCTCGAACGGATGCCGCAGCAACGGCATCCCCGCCTGCTCCGGGGTCCGCGCCGCCTTGCGGTGGTTGTCCTCCGCGCACGACGCCACCGTGTTCAGCCAGGAGTCCTGACCGCCCTGCGCCCTCGGCACCACATGGTCGACCGTCGTCGCGCGCCTGCCGCAGTACGCGCACCGGTGCCGGTCCCTGACCAGCACACCGCGCCTCGACCACGGAGCTTGTCTTCGGAACGGCACCCTCACATACCTGCACAACCGGATCACCCGGGGGACCGGTATGTCGACCTCGGCTCCGCGCATGCGCAGTTCGGGGTGGGCCTGCTCGACGACAGCCTTGTCCTGCAGCACCAGAACGACGGCTCGATTCAACGACACCGTCGACAGCGGCTCGAAGCTCGCGTTCAGCACCAGCGTGTCCCGCATCCAGCCCACCTCCCATGTGCAATCGGCCCACCACATGGCGGGCTTGGATCAACTCTGGCCGGGCACGCCGAGATGGACAACGCAATAAAAACTGCCCGCCCCTGATCAATTCCAAGACCAGAGGCGGGCAAACGTTCAATGAACGTCAGTCTTCGGCGGGAACCTCGTACTCACCGACCACATGGGCGCGCGCCAGCGTGTGGAACCGCAGGTTGAATCCGACGACCGCGGGAGAGGCGTCCGAGTCCGGACCGAGCTTCTCCGTGTCCACGGCGTACACCGTGAACACATAGCGGTGGGACCCGTCCCCGGGCGGCGGCGCGGCGCCCCCGAAGTCCTTCGACCCGTAGTCGTTCCGCACCTGTACGGCGCCCTCGGGCAGCCCCTCGAACTTGCCGCTGCCCGCACCCTCCGGCAGCTCCGTCACCGAGACCGGGATGTCGAACACCGTCCAGTGCCAGAACCCGCTGCCCGTGGGGGCGTCCGGGTCGTAGCAGGTCACGGCGAAACTCCTGGTCTCGGGCGGGAAGCCCTCCCACCGCAGCTGCGGCGAGGTGTTGCCGGCCGCGTAGACCTGAGCGTCCTTGAGCGTGGCCCCCGGCTCGACGTCCGCACTCGTCACCGTGAACGACGGCACGGGCGGGTGGAAGTCATGGGGGAGCGGCCGCCGCTTGAGCTCGGTCACCTCGGTACCTCCTGATCGGTTTCTTCAGTGGATACCGAGCCTAAAGGGTGTTGCACAAGGCCGTGTTCGGGCAGGCCAGAGTGGGTGAGCACAGTCTTCTGGTCATGATGCGAGGGCGAGGTTGTGCATGTGGGCGACGGCTTGGACCGCGTGATGGAGGCCGTCGCCGTGCTGTCGGCAGTCGCGGAGGATCTTGTAGTTCTTCAGGCGGCCGATGACGTGTTCCACGCGGGCGCGGACCTTGCGGTGGGCGGCGTTGTCGTCCTCCTCGCCCGGGAGCAGAGCCCGTCCGGGGCGTTTGCGGTGCGGTACCGCCATGCCGCAGTTGAGGTAGGCGCCGTCGCCGAGCACCGTCACGCCCTCACAGTGTCGGCTCAGCCCGGACGCACGCCAGGCGTGGGCGTCCGCCGTCGTGCCCGGCACCGGTCGTGCTGCCGCGATCACCAGCCGCGTGTCCGCGTCCACGACCACCTGCACGTTCGCCGAGAACCGGTAGTTGCGGCTGGATGCGGCCACCGACCGGTCGCGGAGCGGGATCAGCGTGCCGTCCACGATCCACATGCGTTCCGGGGCATCGGCCGGGCGGGAGACGGGCTCGATCGCGAGCAGCGGTCCCAGTCGTTGGATGACCCGGCACACGGTGGAGGAGGAGACACCGAACAGCGGGCCCAGCTGCCGCATCGTCAGATTGGTGCGGTAGTACACCGCGACCACCAGCACCCGCTCGGCCAGCGGCAGCGACCATGGCCGGCCCCGCAGGGTGCCGTTACCGCCCCGCTCCCGCACCACTTTCAACAGACGCGCGAACTGCGTCACTTGCAGCCCGGTGAATGTCTCCACCCACACCCGTTCGGCCCTCAACACCCCTGCCATACACCGGAGATGCCCAGTTCACGGCCTTGTGCAACACCCTTTAGAACCAGTTCCGTTTGCTGCCGACCTCGGACAGCCACTGGTTCAGGTACGCCGCCCAGTCAGTCCCCTGGAAGTCGTGCAGACCCACCTGGAAGGAACGGAACGTGTCACTGCCCTCACTGAAGAGGCCCGGCTTCTTGTCCATCTCCAGGATGACGTCCATCGCGTTCTCGTCGGCGACGAAACTCAGCTCCACCTGGTTCAGCCCGCGGTACTGCGACGGCGGCTGGAACTCGATCTCCTGGTAGAACGGCAGCTTCTGCCGCGTCCCCCGGATGTGCCCGCGCTCCATGTCCGCGCTCTTGAACCGGAAACCCAGCTGGATGAAGGCGTCCAGGAGAGCCTTCTGCGCCGGCAGCGGATGCACGTTGACCGGGTCGAGGTCACTGGAGTCCACGGCACGGGCGATCGCCAGCTCCGTGCTCACCCCGATGTGCATCCCGCGCAGCGACTGGCCGTCGATCATCGTGACCGGCGTCTCCCAGGGGATCTCGAGACCGAACGGCACGTTGTGCGCGGCCCCCGGCTGGAGCTCGAAGGCGCCGCCCAGCCGCACCTTCGTGAACTCGATGTCCTGCTTGTACTCCTGGTCACCGCTCTCGACCTCGACCTTGGCCTGCAGTCCGACCGAGAGCCCCTGGATCTCCTGGGCGACGGACCCGCCCTGGATCCGCACCTCGCCCTGGACGACCCCGCCCGGAACGACGTTGACCTCGGTCAGCACCGTCTCCACCGAAGCCCCGCCGGCCCCCAGGCTCGCGAGCAGCTTCTTGAACGCCATTGACTCTCCCTTTACGTGTGGACCCTTGATCCCTACAAACGCGAACCGGCCGCGCCCGGTTCCGCGCCACACCCTGGCAAGCGGACCGAACCTTGACCACCCCTTGGCACAAGCGCGGTTGGACTACGCTCGGACGCCATGATCGCGCCCCCGGACCGTATGCCCCTTCCCAGGGAGTTCTTCGACCGCCCTGTCCTGGAGGTCGCCCCCGACCTCCTCGGCCGCATCGTCGTCCGTACGACCCCCGACGGCCCGATCGTCCTGCGCCTCACAGAGGTCGAGGCCTACGACGGCGGCAACGACCCGGCGTCCCACGCGTACAGGGGACCGACGGCCCGCAACGGCGTGATGTTCGGTCCGCCCGGTCACGTGTACGTCTACTTCACCTACGGCATGTGGCACTGCATGAACCTGGTGTGCGGGCCCGAAGGCACCGCACGAGGGGTCCTGCTCCGGGCCGGAGAGATCGTCGAGGGTGCCGAACTCGCCCGCAAACGTCGACTCTCGGCCCGAAATGACAAAGAACTGGCCAAAGGCCCCGCCCGCCTGGCCACCGCCCTGGACGTCGACCGCTCCCTGGACGGCACGGACGCGTGCACCCCGGACGAGACACCCATCAGGATGCTGACCGGTACACCGGTGCCCTCCCATCAGGTAAGCAGCGGCCCCCGTACCGGAGTCTCCGGCGAGGGCGCGGTCCACCCGTGGCGGTTCTGGATCACCAACGACCCTACGGTTAGCCCGTATCGGGCACATACGCCGAGACGTCGGCCAAGTTGACGCGTCTTGGCAGGGTGCGTAATGTAGCCCGAGCCGCTTGACCCGGGTACGGCGTTCGCCTGCAGCCGGAAGCGGCCAACCCACTACTTACGACTCTCCCTCGCTGAGGGCGATTTCGGCGTGCCTGCATGCCTGAATTCGAACTCGCGGAACTCGATTATGAGTTGCCGAGGGAATCGGCTAACGTAGTGAATGTCGAAAGGCCGACGGACGAAAAACCAAAGCCTTTCGCAAAGCCCCCCGACAGGGAATCGGCACCGGAAACGGTCTGATAGAGTCGGAAACGCAAGACCGAAGGGAAGCCCGGAGGAAAGCCCGAGAGGGTGAGTACAAAGGAAGCGTCCGTTCCTTGAGAACTCAACAGCGTGCCAAAAATCAACGCCAGATATGTTGATACCCCGTCTCCGACTGTCATCTGACGGTTGGGACGAGGTTCCTTTGAAGAAAATACACAGCGAGGACGCTGTGAACGGCCGGGCTTATTCCGCCTGGCTGTTCCGCTCTCGTGATGTATCACCGGATAACCGGTACACATTCACGGAGAGTTTGATCCTGGCTCAGGACGAACGCTGGCGGCGTGCTTAACACATGCAAGTCGAACGATGAACCACTTCGGTGGGGATTAGTGGCGAACGGGTGAGTAACACGTGGGCAATCTGCCCTGCACTCTGGGACAAGCCCTGGAAACGGGGTCTAATACCGGATAACACTTCGGGCCTCATGGTCTGTGGTTAAAAGCTCCGGCGGTGCAGGATGAGCCCGCGGCCTATCAGCTTGTTGGTGAGGTAATGGCTCACCAAGGCGACGACGGGTAGCCGGCCTGAGAGGGCGACCGGCCACACTGGGACTGAGACACGGCCCAGACTCCTACGGGAGGCAGCAGTGGGGAATATTGCACAATGGGCGAAAGCCTGATGCAGCGACGCCGCGTGAGGGATGACGGCCTTCGGGTTGTAAACCTCTTTCAGCAGGGAAGAAGCGAAAGTGACGGTACCTGCAGAAGAAGCGCCGGCTAACTACGTGCCAGCAGCCGCGGTAATACGTAGGGCGCAAGCGTTGTCCGGAATTATTGGGCGTAAAGAGCTCGTAGGCGGCTTGTCACGTCGGGTGTGAAAGCCCGGGGCTTAACCCCGGGTCTGCATTCGATACGGGCTAGCTAGAGTGTGGTAGGGGAGATCGGAATTCCTGGTGTAGCGGTGAAATGCGCAGATATCAGGAGGAACACCGGTGGCGAAGGCGGATCTCTGGGCCATTACTGACGCTGAGGAGCGAAAGCGTGGGGAGCGAACAGGATTAGATACCCTGGTAGTCCACGCCGTAAACGGTGGGAACTAGGTGTTGGCGACATTCCACGTCGTCGGTGCCGCAGCTAACGCATTAAGTTCCCCGCCTGGGGAGTACGGCCGCAAGGCTAAAACTCAAAGGAATTGACGGGGGCCCGCACAAGCAGCGGAGCATGTGGCTTAATTCGACGCAACGCGAAGAACCTTACCAAGGCTTGACATACACCGGAAAGCATTAGAGATAGTGCCCCCCTTGTGGTCGGTGTACAGGTGGTGCATGGCTGTCGTCAGCTCGTGTCGTGAGATGTTGGGTTAAGTCCCGCAACGAGCGCAACCCTTGTCCTGTGTTGCCAGCGTGCCCTTCGGGGTGACGGGGACTCACAGGAGACCGCCGGGGTCAACTCGGAGGAAGGTGGGGACGACGTCAAGTCATCATGCCCCTTATGTCTTGGGCTGCACACGTGCTACAATGGCCGGTACAATGAGCTGCGATACCGTGAGGTGGAGCGAATCTCAAAAAGCCGGTCTCAGTTCGGATTGGGGTCTGCAACTCGACCCCATGAAGTCGGAGTTGCTAGTAATCGCAGATCAGCATTGCTGCGGTGAATACGTTCCCGGGCCTTGTACACACCGCCCGTCACGTCACGAAAGTCGGTAACACCCGAAGCCGGTGGCCCAACCCCTTGTGGGAGGGAGCTGTCGAAGGTGGGACTGGCGATTGGGACGAAGTCGTAACAAGGTAGCCGTACCGGAAGGTGCGGCTGGATCACCTCCTTTCTAAGGAGCACTTCTAACCGAGTTCGCTCGGTCAGAGGCCAGTACATCGGCGAATGTTCGATGCTGGTTGCTCAAGGGTGGAACGTTGATTATTCGGCCGGTATCACGGGTCGGAGACTGCAAGTACTACTCGCAAGAGTGTGGAAAGCACGATCTCCGGACGGATCCTGGCCGGGCACGCTGTTGGGTGTCTGAAGGTACGGCTGTGAAGCTGCCTTCAGTGCCGACCCCAGTGAACTTGCCTGTAAGGGCAGGGTGATGGGTGGTTGGTCGTTGTTTGAGAACTGCACAGTGGACGCGAGCATCTGTGGCCAAGTTTTTAAGGGCGCACGGTGGATGCCTTGGCACCAGGAACCGATGAAGGACGTGGGAGGCCACGATAGTCCCCGGGGAGTCGTCAACCAGGCTTTGATCCGGGGGTTTCCGAATGGGGAAACCCGGCAGTCGTCATGGGCTGTCACCCTTGCCTGAACACATAGGGCAAGTGGAGGGAACGCGGGGAAGTGAAACATCTCAGTACCCGCAGGAAGAGAAAACAACCGTGATTCCGGGAGTAGTGGCGAGCGAAACCGGATGAGGCCAAACCGTATGCGTGTGAGACCCGGCAGGGGTTGCGTATACGGGGTTGTGGGATCTCTCTTTCACAGTCTGCCGGCTGTGAGGCGAGTCAGAAACCGTTGATGTAGGCGAAGGACATGCGAAAGGTCCGGCGTAGAGGGTAAGACCCCCGTAGTCGAAACGTCAACGGCTCGTTTGAGAGACACCCAAGTAGCACGGGGCCCGAGAAATCCCGTGTGAATCTGGCGGGACCACCCGCTAAGCCTAAATATTCCCTGGTGACCGATAGCGGATAGTACCGTGAGGGAATGGTGAAAAGTACCGCGGGAGCGGAGTGAAATAGTACCTGAAACCGTGTGCCTACAAGCCGTGGGAGCGTCGCGCATTGAGTTTACTCAATTCGTCGTGACTGCGTGCCTTTTGAAGAATGAGCCTGCGAGTTTGCGGTGTGTTGCGAGGTTAACCCGTGTGGGGAAGCCGTAGCGAAAGCGAGTCCGAATAGGGCGATTTAGTAGCGCGCTCAAGACCCGAAGCGGAGTGATCTAGCCATGGGCAGGTTGAAGCGGAGGTAAGACTTCGTGGAGGACCGAACCCACCAGGGTTGAAAACCTGGGGGATGACCTGTGGTTAGGGGTGAAAGGCCAATCAAACTCCGTGATAGCTGGTTCTCCCCGAAATGCATTTAGGTGCAGCGTCGTGTGTTTCTTGCCGGAGGTAGAGCACTGGATAGGCGATGGGCCCTACCGGGTTACTGACCTTAGCCAAACTCCGAATGCCGGTAAGTGAGAGCACGGCAGTGAGACTGTGGGGGATAAGCTCCATGGTCGAGAGGGAAACAGCCCAGAGCATCGACTAAGGCCCCTAAGCGTACGCTAAGTGGGAAAGGATGTGGAGTCGCAGAGACAACCAGGAGGTTGGCTTAGAAGCAGCCACCCTTGAAAGAGTGCGTAATAGCTCACTGGTCTAGTGATTCCGCGCCGACAATGTAGCGGGGCTCAAGCGTACCGCCGAAGTCGTGTCATTCCAGCAATAAGCCCCAACGGGTGCTGGGATGGGTAGGGGAGCGTCGTGTGCCGGGTGAAGCTGCAGCGGAAGCTAGTGGTGGACGGTTCACGAGTGAGAATGCAGGCATGAGTAGCGATACACACGTGAGAAACGTGTGCGCCGATTGACTAAGGGTTCCTGGGTCAAGCTGATCTGCCCAGGGTAAGTCGGGACCTAAGGCGAGGCCGACAGGCGTAGTCGATGGATAACCGGTTGATATTCCGGTACCCGCTGTGAAGCGTCAAACATCGAGCATCGTGATGCTAAGGCCGTGAAGCCGTTCCGGACCCTTCGGGGAATGGAAAGTGGTGGAGCCGCCGGCCCAAGCGGTTAGTAGGTGAGTGATGGGGTGACGCAGGAAGGTAGTCCATCCCGGGCGGTGGTTGTCCCGGGGTAAGGGTGTAGGACGTGGTCTAGGCAAATCCGGATCACACATAGTCTGAGACCTGATGCCGAGCCGATTGTGGTGAAGTGGATGATCCTATGCTGTCGAGAAAAGCCTCTAGCGAGTTTCATGGCGGCCCGTACCCTAAACCGACTCAGGTGGTCAGGTAGAGAATACCGAGGCGTTCGGGTGAACTATGGTTAAGGAACTCGGCAAAATGCCCCCGTAACTTCGGGAGAAGGGGGGCCATCACTGGTGATTGAATTTACTTCATGAGCTGGGGGTGGCCGCAGAGACCAGCGAGAAGCGACTGTTTACTAAAAACACAGGTCCGTGCGAAGCCGTAAGGCGATGTATACGGACTGACGCCTGCCCGGTGCTGGAACGTTAAGGGGACCGGTTAGTCACTCTTCGGGGTGGCGAAGCTGAGAACTTAAGCGCCAGTAAACGGCGGTGGTAACTATAACCATCCTAAGGTAGCGAAATTCCTTGTCGGGTAAGTTCCGACCTGCACGAATGGCGTAACGACTTCTCGACTGTCTCAACCATAGGCCCGGTGAAATTGCACTACGAGTAAAGATGCTCGTTTCGCGCAGCAGGACGGAAAGACCCCGGGACCTTTACTACAGTTTGATATTGGTGTTCGGTTCGGCTTGTGTAGGATAGCTGGGAGACTGTGAAGCTCACACGCCAGTGTGGGTGGAGTCGTCGTTGAAATACCAGTCTGGTCGTGCTGGATGTCTAACCTGGGTCCGTGATCCGGATCAGGGACAGTGTCTGATGGGTAGTTTAACTGGGGCGGTTGCCTCCTAAAGAGTAACGGAGGCGCCCAAAGGTTCCCTCAGCCTGGTTGGCAATCAGGTGTTGAGTGTAAGTGCACAAGGGAGCTTGACTGTGAGACCGACGGGTCGAGCAGGGACGAAAGTCGGGACTAGTGATCCGGCGGTGGCTTGTGGAAGCGCCGTCGCTCAACGGATAAAAGGTACCCCGGGGATAACAGGCTGATCTTCCCCAAGAGTCCATATCGACGGGATGGTTTGGCACCTCGATGTCGGCTCGTCGCATCCTGGGGCTGGAGTCGGTCCCAAGGGTTGGGCTGTTCGCCCATTAAAGCGGTACGCGAGCTGGGTTTAGAACGTCGTGAGACAGTTCGGTCCCTATCCGCTGCGCGCGCAGGAACATTGAGAAGGGCTGTCCCTAGTACGAGAGGACCGGGACGGACGAACCTCTGGTGTGCCAGTTGTTCTGCCAAGGGCATGGCTGGTTGGCTACGTTCGGGAGGGATAACCGCTGAAAGCATCTAAGCGGGAAGCCTGCTTCGAGATGAGTGTTCCCACCCCCTTGAGGGGTTAAGGCTCCCAGTAGACGACTGGGTTGATAGGCCGGATCTGGAAGCCCAGTAATGGGTGGAGGTGACCGGTACTAATAGGCCGAGGGCTTGTCCTCAGTTGCTCGCGTCCACTGTGTTAGTTCTGAGACAACGAACAGTTGTCGGCTAGAGCTTGAACGACACAACAGAAAAGTGTGCTTGTTCGCTCGAAACCATTAGGGTTTCGGTGGTCATAGCGTGAGGGAAACGCCCGGTTACATTTCGAACCCGGAAGCTAAGCCTTACAGCGCCGATGGTACTGCAGGGGGGACCCTGTGGGAGAGTAGGACGCCGCCGAACAATATTTGGAGGACCCCTGGTCCCAGCGTTCACGCTGGGACCAGGGGTCCTTTTGTTTTTCCAGAAACTTTCAGAAACACAGTCCGGAGCGCGCCGCGTAGCTGGCTGCGCGAGAATGACTTGCGGTACCGAAGACAGGAGTCACCGATGTCCACCAACTCTCCCGAGGACCGACCCGAGCGCGAGGAGCGGCGACGGGACAGTGGTGACCGCGGCGACCGTGGCGGGTACCGCGGAGGCCCGAGCCGTAGCAACGACCGTGGGAACGACCGCGGCGGCAGCGGCGGCGGTGGTGATCGCGGGGGCTACGGCCGTCGTGACGACAGCCGTGGCGGCGCCCCTCGCCGTGACGACCGTGGCGGTGCCGGCAGCAGTGGTGGTGGCGATCGCGGTGGTTACCGCGGGCGTGACGACCGTTCCGCCGGCCCGCGTCGTGATGACCGGCCCGCAGGTCCTCGTCGTGACGACCGTCCGTCCGGTCCCCGCCGTGATGACCGCGGTGGCGAGCGCGGGGGGCGTCCCGGTGGTTTCCGTCGGGACGACAGCCGTGGTGAGCGGCCCGCGTTCCGTCGTGACGACCGCAGCGACAACCGGGGTGGCGAGCGTCGCGACGACAACCGCGGTGGCGGCTTCCGGCGCGATGACAGCCGTGGTGAGCGTCCGCCGTTCCGGCGTGACGACAGCCGTGGCAGCGGCGGCGGTTTCCGGCGTGACGACAATCGCGGTGAGCGGCCTCCGTTCCGCCGCGATGACCGTGGCGACAACCGGGGCGAGCGTCCTGCCTTCCGGCGTGACGACGACCGCGGTGACCGGGGCAGCTACCCCCGCCGCGACGACCGCCGCGATGACCGTCGTAGCGATGACCGTGGCAGCGGCGATCGCGGTGGGTTCCGTGGGCGTGACGACCGCTCCGCCGCTCCTCGCCGTGACGACCGCCCCGCCGGCCCCCGCAGGGACGACCGCGGCGGCGACCGTGGTGGCTTCCGGCGCGATGACAGCCGTGGTGAGCGGCCTCCGTTCCGTCGTGACGACCGTGGCGACAACCGTGGTGACAGCCGCGGCGAGCGTCCGCCCTTCCGTCGCGACGACCGCGGCGAGCGTCCGCCCTTCCGGCGTGATGACCGTCGGGACGACCGTCGTGACGGTGACCGTCCTGCCTTCCGTCGGGACGACAACCGTGGCGACGGTGGCGGATACCCCCGCCGTGACGACCGTTCCGCCGCCCCGCGTCGTGACGACCGTGGTGGGGACCGACCGGCCTTCCGCCGTGACGACCGTGGCGACAGCCGTGGTGAGCGGCCTCCGTTCCGGCGTGATGACCGTGGCGACAACCGGGGCGAGCGTCCTGCCTTCCGGCGTGACGACGACCGCGGTGAGCGGGGCAGCTACCCCCGCCGTGACGACCGTTCCGCCGCTCCCCGTCGTGACGACCGTCCGTCGGGTCCCCGTCGCGATGACCGACGTGATGACCGTGGCGGCGAGCGCGGTGGGCGTCCCGGTGGTTTCCGTCGGGACGACAGCCGTGGTGACCGTCCCGCGTTCCGGCGTGACGACGAGCGCGGTGGCTACCCCCGCCGCGACGACCGGCGCGACGACCGTCGGGGCGACGACCGCCGCGGTGGCGGCAGCCGCTTCCGGGACGAGCGGGACCGCGACCGTGAGCCGATCAAGCGCCTGCCGATCCCCGAGGACGTCACGGGCGAGGAGATCGACAAGGACGTACGGCAGGAGCTGATGAGTCTGCCGAAGGGGCTCGCGGAGGACGTCTCGAAGAACCTGGTGATGGTTGCCCGGCTCATCGACGAGGACCCCGAGGCCGCCTACGCCTACTCCAAGATCGCCCTGCGCCTGGCGTCGCGTGTCGCCGCCGTGCGTGAGGCGGCCGGGTTCGCGGCGTACGCCAACCAGAAGTACAGCGAGGCGCTGGCCGAGTTCCGTGCCGCGCGGCGGATGACCGGCACTGTCGACCTGTGGCCCGTGATGGCCGACTGCGAGCGTGGGCTCGGGCGGCCCGAGAAGGCGCTGGAGATGGCCGGCGCCGCCGAGGTGCACAAGCTCGACAAGGCCGGCCAGGTCGAGATGCGGCTCGTCGCGGCGGGTGCCCGGCGTGACATGGACCAGCTCGACGCGGCCATCGTCACGTTGCAGAGCCCCGAGCTGGCCTCGAACAGCGTGCAGCCGTGGACCGCGCGCCTGCGGTACGCCTACGCCGACGCCCTGCTCGCCGCCGGGCGTGAGGGCGAGGCGCGGGAGTGGTTCGCCAAGGCCGTGGAGTCGGACAAGGACGGCAGCACGGACGCGTCGGACCGGCTCGCCGAGATCGACGGGGTCGAGTTCGTCGACGCGTTCGTCGAGGACGACGAGGACGACAGCGACACCGTGACCGACGCCGAGGCCGAGGTCGAGGCGGAGGTCGATGACGAGGTCGAGCCTCAGGACGACGTCTCCGTAGTCGACGAGTTGGACGACGAGGACGACGACATCGAGGACGACGACGAGGACGACGGTGTCGAAGCCGCTGCCGAGTCCAAGGACGACGTCGTCAAGGAAGACGTCGTCAAGGACGATGTCCTTCTTAAAGAAGATGACGACGACGACAAGAACTGACCCACGTCAGTGAAGTGACAAGGGCGGGACCCCAGCACCTGGGGTCCCGCCCTTTCGCGTTCCGGGTGTTGTCGGCCGCGGCTCAGTCGTCGAGCGCGCGCAGCACCAGTCCCGACGCCGGTTTCGGGCCGAAGGACGTCGACTTGCGGGGCATCGTGACGCCTTGGCGGGCCAGGTCGCGGACGACCTCCTCGCGGACGGGGTGCATCAACACGGCCGTACCGCCGTCGCGTTCGGCCTTGCGGACCGTGGCGGCGGTGTCGTGGATGTAGGCGATGCGGGCCGGGTCGTCCTCAGGGATGTGCCAGACGTGGTCCAGGAGAGTGGCGTGCAGGACCGTCGCGTCCAGGGTGCGCCACGCGGCCGGGCGGTCGCCCGGGATGGTGCGGGCCAGGAGGTCCGGGTCCGGGTGGTCGACCAGGTGGAAGGCACCGTCGCCCGCGAGGAGGAAGGCGTTGCCTTCGCAGGCCGCGTCGGCGAGGGCGTCCAGGGCCTCCACGAGGGGCACCTCCAGGTGCCGCACGCGGAACAGGCCCTCCAGGGCGGCGAGGGCGTCGGAGACCCGGACGCCGTGCAGGAGGCGGTGGATCGCGCGGACCCGGAGCGGGTAGCGGGCCGTGTCCACGAGGAGGACGAGGCCGTAGTCCCAGGGGCTGGGGGAGGGATGCTCCGCGCGTAGACGTCGATACGTCGCCCAGCGGTGATGGCCGTCGGCGATCAGGGCCTGGTGATGGGCCAGGTCCTGCTGGATACGGGCCAGGTCGGCGGGGTCGGTCACCGACCAGAGGCGGTGGCTGTAACCGTCCTCCGTGGTCGTCGACAGGAGTGCGGGGTCCTGGGCGATGCGCTCGACGACCGTCGTGGTGTCGGACGGGGTGCCGTTGCCGCGGTACGTCAGGAGCAGGGGTTCGAAGTTCGCCGAGGTGGCGCGCATGAGGGCCGCCCGGTCGGCGACCACGTGCGGCATGACGTCCTCGTGCGGCAGGACCACGCCCTCCGAGGGGTCCGACAGGCGCAGGGCGCCGATGACACCGCGCTGCAACAGGCCGTTGCCGTCGTGCTGTTCGTACACGTACAGGCCGGGCTCGGGGTCGGTGGTGAGGACGCCTTCGGAGAGCCAGCGATGCAGGGTGTCGGCGGCCTGTTCGTTGCGGGCACTGGGGGTGGTGGCCTGCGGGAGGATCAGCCGGACGATGTTGTGCGGGTCGGAGTCCTGGAGATGGTGCAGGCCGTCGGGGCGTACGACGACGTCGTACGGTGGGGACGTCACGGCGGCCAGGCTGCCGACCAGGTCGGGGTCGTAGCGAAGGCCTCGGAACGGGGTGAGTTCCAGGCCTCGGCGCTCCGTTGCTTCCGAGTGACCTGCGGTGTTCATCCCGGCATCGTACGTGTGTCAGTGGCATGCGGGATGATCGGGTGAAAGCGATCGAACGAGGAGCGATGTGGAATGAGCCAGAGCGTCAGGACGAGGCCCGAGGGCAGTGGCCGGGCCCTGAGCGAGGCGTACGACACGGCGCTGCTCGACCTCGACGGGGTGGTGTACGCGGGGGGTGAGGCGATCGCCCACGCGGTCGACTCGCTCGCCACCGCCCGTGAGGGCGGGATGCGGCTGGCCTACGTCACGAACAACGCGCTGCGCACCCCGGACGCGGTGGCCGACCACCTCACCGAGCTGGGCATACCGACCGGTGCCGACGACGTCATCACCTCCGCGCAGGCCGTCGCCCGGCTGATCAGCGAGCAGGTGCCGGCGGGCTCCCGCGTGCTGGTGATCGGCGGCGAGGGCCTGCGGGTCGCGCTGCGTGAGCGCGGCCTCGAGCCCGTCGACTCGGCGGACGACGAGCCGGTGGCCGTCGCGCAGGGCTACGGCGGCCCCGACCTGGTGTGGTCGCGGTTCGCGGAGGCCTGTTACGCCATCGCGCGCGGGGTGCCGTGGTTCGCGTCCAACACCGACCTGACGATCCCGAGCGCACGGGGTATCGCCCCGGGCAACGGCGCGGCGGTGGAGGTCGTACGCATAGCGACCGGGGCCGAGCCGCAGGTCGCGGGCAAGCCGCTGCCGCCCATGCACAAGGAGACGATCCTGCGGACGGGCGCCAAGCGGCCGTTGGTGGTCGGGGACCGGCTGGACACGGACATCGAGGGCGCGTTCAACGGCGAGGTGGATTCGCTGCTCGTCCTCACCGGCGTGACCGACGGCCCGCAGCTCCTCGCGGCGCCGCCGCAGCACCGGCCGACGTACGTCGACGCCGATCTGCGGGGCATGCTCACCGGGCAGCCCGAGGTCACCGAGGCGGGAGACGGCTTCCGGTGCGGTGGCTGGACGGCGACGGCGGGCCGTGACCGGCTGGAACTCGACGGTGACGGCGAGCCCTTGGACGGGTTGCGCGCCCTGTGCGCGGCGGCCTGGGCGGCGGCGGGCGACGGCTCCTGCACGCTGGACGCCGAGAAGGCGCTGGCGAAGCTGGAGTTGTGACAGGGGGAGGCGGGGGCCAGCGCCCGGGGCGCTGAACGGCGGGGGAGCGGGACACGGCCTCCGGAGCGCATGCGAGGGTAGGCTAACCTAACCACGTGTTGGTCGACAGTCCCCCAGAACAGCGCGCGGAGACCGCCCCCGCGCCCCCAACCCACCGGGCGATACGTGTCCTTGGGCTCTTCGCCTCGGCGGCGCTCCTGGTCCTCGTGGCCCTGGCGAGCATCGCGATCGGCGCGAAATCGCTGCCGTTGGGGGATGTGTGGCACGGCCTGTTCCATGACTCGGGGACGTACGCGGACGTCGTCGTCGGTGACCGCATCTCCCGTACGGTCCTCGGGCTGCTCGCCGGTGCCGCGCTCGGCCTGTCCGGCGCGGTCCTCCAGGCGCTCACCCGCAACCCCCTCGCGGACCCCGGCCTCCTCGGCATCAACGCCGGCGCCTCCGCCGCCGTCGTCACCGCGATCACGTACTTCGGTGTCACATCGCTGACCGGCTACGTCTGGTTCGCCTTCGCGGGCGCGGCCGTCGTCGGCGCGCTGGTCTGGTTCCTGGGCGGCAGCCGGGGCGCCACCCCCGTACGCCTCGCCCTCGCCGGCACCGCGATCAGCGCCGCGCTCTACGGCTACCTCCAGGCCGTCATGATCATGGACGACGCGGCGCTCTCCAAGATGCGCTTCTGGACGGTCGGTTCACTGGCCTCGGCCACCGGCTCGACGATCACCCAGGTCGCGCCGTTCTTCGCGGTCGGCACGGTCGTCGCGCTGCTGCTCGCCCGCCCCCTGAACGCGGTCGCGATGGGCGACGACACCGCCCGCGCCCTCGGCGCCAACCTCAACCGCACCCGCGCGCTCGCCATGCTCTCCGCGACCGTGCTGTGCGGGGCGGCCACCGCGGCCTGCGGCCCGATCGTCTTCGTCGGCCTGATGGTCCCGCATGTGGTGCGTTCCTTCACTGGCCCCGACCTGCGCTGGATCCTGCCGTACGCCACGATCCTGTCGCCCGTACTGCTGCTCTCGGCGGACGTGCTCGGCCGGCTGATCGCGCGGCCCGCGGAGCTCCAGGTCGGCATCGTCACCGCGATCATCGGCGGGCCGGTCTTCATCTATCTCGTACGACGGCGGAGGACGGCCCAGCTGTGAAGGCCACACCCACTCAGGCTCTCCGTACCCGAGCCGTACGGACCGGCGGCCTCTCGCTGCGCCTCGACCCCCGCGCCGTCACGGTCGTCGTCCTTCTCCTGGTCTGCGCGCTCGCGGCGAGTGTCGTGCTGATCGGCACCGGGGACTTCCCGATCCCGCCCGGTGACGTCCTCAAGACGCTGTTCGGCGGCGGAAACGCGGGACAGGAGTTCATCGTCAGGGAACTGCGGCTGCCCCGCGTCCTCGTCGGCCTTCTGGTCGGCGCCTCGCTCGGGCTCGGGGGTGCGCTGTTCCAGTCCATCTCGCGCAATCCGCTGGGCAGTCCGGACGTGCTCGGCCTCTCGCAGGGGTCGACGGCCGGGGCGCTCGTCATGATCGTGCTGTTCTCCGGCAGCGCGACCGCTGTCACCCTCGGGGCCCTCGTCGGCGGTCTGGTGACCGGGCTCGCGATCTACCTGCTCGCCTGGAAGCAGGGCGTGCACGGCTACCGGCTCGTCCTGGTCGGCATCGGCGTCTCCGCCGTGGTCACCGCCGTCAACGGCTATCTGCTCACCAAGGCCGACCTCGTCGACGCGGCCCGCGCGGTCGTGTGGATGACCGGTTCCCTCAACGGCCGCGACTGGACCCAGGTCTGGCCACTCCTCGCGCTGTGCGCCGTGCTCCTGCCGCTCGTCCTCGCCAACGGGCGCGGGTTGCGGATGATGGAGATGGGCGACGACGTGTCGTACGCCCTAGGGGTGCGCGTCGAGCGCGTACGGCTGCTGCTGTTGGTGGCCGCCGTGCTCCTCACCTCGGCCGCGACCGCCGCCGCGGGACCCGTCGGTTTCGTCGCCCTCACGGCACCGCAGCTCGCCCGCCGCCTGACCCGCTCGCCGGGTCCCAACCTGGTGCCCTCCCTCTGCATGGGCGCCACCTTGCTGGTCACCGCCGACTGGGCGTCCCAACGGGCCTTCGGCGCCGACCAGTTGCCCGTGGGCGTGGTCACCGGGGTCCTCGGCGGTGTCTACCTGCTGTGGCTCCTGGTCACCGAGCGGAAGGCGGGCCGGATATGAGTGGGGACAGGGCCACCACTCCTACGAGCGCCGCCACGACCGTCCCCGCGAGCCTCTCCACGAACACCCCTACGAACGCCTCGGCGAACGAGAACCACCGAAGGAGCACCGTGAACCGTCTGTCCGCCGAGAACGTCACCCTCGCCTACGACCAGCGCGTCATCGCCAGTGAGTTGTCCGTCGAGATACCCGACAACTCCTTCACGGTGATCGTCGGCCCGAACGCCTGCGGCAAGTCCACGCTGCTGCGCGCCCTGTCCCGGATGCTGAAGCCGACCGAGGGCCGGGTGCTGCTCGACGGGCAGGTCATCCAGTCGATGCCGGCGAAGAAGGTCGCGCGCACCCTGGGGCTGCTCCCGCAGTCGTCCATCGCGCCCGACGGCATCACCGTCGGCGACCTCGTGGGCCGCGGCCGGTACCCGCACCAGGGCATCCTGCGCCAGTGGTCCGCCGAGGACGAGCGGGTCGTACAGGAGTCGATGGCACAGACCGGTGTCGCCGAGCTCGCCGATCGCTATGTCGACGAACTGTCCGGCGGGCAGCGGCAGCGCGTGTGGATCGCGATGGCGCTGGCCCAGCAGACGCCCCTGCTGCTGCTCGACGAGCCGACCACCTACCTGGACATCCAGCACCAGATCGACGTCCTCGACCTCTGTGCCGAGCTGCACGAGGAGCAGGGGCGCACGCTGGTCGCGGTGCTGCACGACCTCAACCACGCGGCCCGGTACGCCACCCACCTCATCGCGCTGCGAGAGGGCGCGGTCATCGCGGAGGGCGCCCCGAGCGACATCGTCACGGCCGAGCTGGTCGAGGAGGTCTTCGGGCTGCGCTGCCAGGTCATCGACGACCCGGAGACGGGGACGCCGCTGGTGGTGCCGGCGGCGCGCAAGGCACGCGCGCGTGCGGGGGCCGCGGCCGGGGCGGGGGCCGCGGCGGTGGCTACAGAAGCTTCCTGAGGCGGAACAGGTCGAACACGTTGGCCTCCAGCTTCACCCGGCCCGAGCCCCAGGCCTTGGCGAAGTTCAGGCCGCCGTTGACCATGGCCACCAGGTCGTCGCCGGCCATGGTCAGCCTGATCTGGGCCTTCTCCGCCGGAAGGCCCTGCACGGTCTCGTCCACCACGATCCGGCCGCCGGTGA
Source organism: Streptomyces sp. NBC_00252 (assembly GCF_036187565.1). Lineage (NCBI taxonomy): Bacteria > Bacillati > Actinomycetota > Actinomycetes > Kitasatosporales > Streptomycetaceae > Streptomyces > Streptomyces sp. NBC_00252. The sequence continues at coordinate 7,772,775 of NZ_CP108087.1, forward strand.
GCCGGCCCACGAACGTGGTGTCGAGGTCGGTGATCCGGCAGCTGACCGAGCGGTCCATGGCCGCGGCGGCGCGGACATTCCCATCGGCCTTCTGCATGGTGTCCGAGAGCTTCTCGAGTGCGGCACGGCACTCTTCGATCGTTGCCATCGTGATCGACGGTACCCCAGGGCTTCGGGGTAGCGTCTGGGCATGAGCGACTCATTGCCCGAGGCCGAGGTCGGGGCCGTAGCGGAGGGTGTTCCGGCGGCGGTTCCGGAGGCCGTTGTGGAGGCGGAGCCCGCGTACGACCCGGCCGCGCCCGCGCCCCTGCACGTGGACCGCGCACCGAGCGGCAACGCCGACGTGGACGCCCAGCTCGGGCGGCTTGCCGACACCGACCACCTCGCCACGGACGGACATGTCGAGGTGTACGAGGATGTACACCGGGGGCTGCGCGACGCGCTCACCGCGCTCGACGCCCGCCCGGGTCCTCCGGTGCCCCCGAGGCCGTACGACAACAGGAGCTGAACCGAACGTGGCAGGAGTGGCACGCCGCCGTCTCGACGCCGAGCTGGTCCGAAGGAAGCTCGCGCGCTCGCGGGAGCACGCGAGCCAGCTGATCGCCGCCGGACGGGTCACCGTCGGCAAGACCGTCGCGACCAAGCCCGCCACCCAGGTGGAGACCGCGGCCGCCATCGTGGTCGTACAGGACGACGACGATCCCGACTACGTCTCGCGCGGCGGCCACAAGCTCGCGGGCGCGCTGGCGGCCTTCGTACCGCAGGGGCTCGTGGTCGAGGGGCGGCGGGCGCTGGACGCCGGCGCGTCCACCGGAGGCTTCACCGATGTGCTGCTGCGGGCGGGTGCCACGCAGGTCGTGGCCGTCGACGTCGGGTACGGACAACTCGCCTGGTCTCTTCAGAGCGATGAACGCGTCACCGTCAAGGACCGTACGAACGTACGCGAGTTGACGCTTGAAGCGATCGATGGGGAGCCTGTGGATCTTGTCGTGGGGGATCTGTCCTTCATCCCGCTCGGGCTGGTGCTGCCCGCCCTGGTGCGGTGCACGAAGCCGGACGCGGACCTGGTGATGATGGTCAAGCCGCAGTTCGAGGTGGGGAAGGAACGCCTGGGGAGCGGCGGAGTCGTCCGCAGCCCGGAACTCCGGGCCGAGGCCGTGCGCGGGGTCGCCCGACGGGCCGCCGAACTGGGGCTCGGGGTGCGGGGGGTCACCGCCAGCCCGCTGCCCGGACCGTCGGGGAATGTCGAGTACTTTCTGTGGCTGCGGGCCGGCGCACCCGAACTGGACCCGGCCGATGTTGACCGTGCAGTGGCGGAGGGGCCGCGTTGACACAGAACCGAGCTCGTACTGTTTTCCTGCTCGCGCACACGGGCCGCCCGGCGGCCATCCGGAGTGCCGAACTGGTCGTGAAGGGGCTCCTGCAGTCCGGTATCGGCGTGCGCGTCCTGGAGTACGAGGCACGCGACCTGCCGCTGCCCCCCGAGGTGGAGACGGTCACCGAGGCCACCCCGCAATGCCTTGAGGGCTGCGAGCTGCTCATCGTCCTCGGCGGCGACGGCACGCTGCTGCGCGGGGCGGAGTTCGCGCGGGCGTCCGGGGTGCCGATGCTCGGCGTCAACCTCGGCAGCGTGGGGTTCCTCGCGGAGGCGGAGCGGGACGACCTCGACAAGGTCGTGGACCGGGTGGTCACGCGGGCGTACGAGGTCGAGGAGCGGATGACCGTCGATGTCGTCGTGCACAAGAACGGGAACATCGTGCACACGGACTGGGCGCTGAACGAGGCGGCGGTGCAGAAGGCCGGCGCCGAGAAGCTGCTCGAGGTCGTGCTGGAGATCGACGGGCGGCCGGTCACGGGGTTCGGGTGTGACGGGATCGTCTGTGCGACGCCCACCGGGTCGACCGCGTACGCCTTCTCCGCGGGTGGGCCTGTGGTGTGGCCCGAGGTCGAGGCGTTGTTGATGGTGCCGATCAGTGCGCACGCGTTGTTCGCGAAGCCACTGGTGACCTCGCCGGATTCCGTGCTGGCCGTCGAGGTGCTGCCGCACATCCCGCCGGGGGTTCTGTGGTGTGACGGGCGGCGGACGGTCGAGTTGCCTGCGGGGGCTCGGGTCGAGGTGCGGCGGGGGGCTGTGCCTGTGCGGCTGGCCCGGCTGCATCACGCGTCGTTCACGGATCGGCTTGTCGCGAAGTTCGCGTTGCCTGTTTCGGGGTGGCGTGGGGCTCCTCAGTAAGGTGCCGGCCGGTGGGGGCTTGTCGCGCAGTTCCTCGCGCCCCTGAGCGGGATGCACTCACGTGGGTGATATGTGGAGCCTTGTTGCTTCCGTTCACCTGCTGCTTCCCATAAGCGAGGTGGGGGGCGTCGCACAGGCGGCCCCCGACCTCGTAAGGTCGTGTCCGTGTTGGAGGAGATGCGGATACGGTCGCTCGGAGTCATCGACGACGCTGTCGTCGAGCTGTCGCCGGGGTTCACCGCTGTCACGGGTGAGACCGGTGCGGGCAAGACCATGGTCGTCACCAGTCTCGGGCTGCTGCTCGGGGGACGGGCGGACCCGGCGCTGGTGCGGATCGGGGCGAAGAACGCGGTCGTGGAGGGGCGGATCTCCGTGCCTCCGGGAGCCTCGGCCGTCCTGCGTGCCGAGGAGGCGGGCGCGGAGCTCGAGGACGGGACGCTGCTCATCAGCCGTACCGTTTCCGCCGAGGGGCGGTCCCGGGCACACCTGGGCGGGCGTTCCGTGCCGGTCGGGTTGCTGGCCGAGCTGGCCGACGACCTCGTCGCCGTGCACGGGCAGACCGATCAGCAGGGGTTGCTGAAGCAGTCCCGGCAGCGGCAGGCGCTCGACCGGTACGCCGGGGACGCCGTCACCGGGCCGCTCGCGAAGTACGGCGAGGCGTATCGGCGACTGCGCGCCGTCGCCGTCGAGTTGGACGAGATCACCACGCGCGCGCGTGAACGGGCCCAGGAGGCCGACATGTTGCGCTACGGCCTCGACGAGATCGCCGGTGTCGAGCCGCGTCCCGGAGAGGACGTCGAACTCGCCGCCGAGGCCGAACGGCTCGGTCACGCCGAGGCGTTGGCGTCCGCGGCGACGGCCGCGCATGCCGCGCTCGCCGGTAACCCCGAGGACCCCGAGGGCATCGACGCGGCGACGCTCGTCGCGGGTGCGCAGCGGGCCCTGGAAGCCGTCCGGTCCCACGACTCCGAACTCGCCTCGCTCACCGACCGGATCGGTGAGATCGGCATTCTTCTCGGCGATGTGGCAGGGGAGTTGGCGGGCTACGCCGACGACCTGGACGCCGATCCGCTGCGACTGGCCGCCGTCGAGGAACGCAGGGCCGCCCTCAACGCGCTCACCCGGAAGTACGGCGAGGACATCACCGCCGTGCTCGCGTACGCCGAGCAGGGCGCCTCACGGCTCACCGAGCTGGACGGCGACGACGAACGCATCGACGAGCTGACCGCCGAGCGGGACGCGCTGCGCGGTGAACTGGGCGGCCTGGCCCAGGCGTTGACCGACGCCCGCACGGAGGCCGCCGAGCGCTTCGCGGCAGCGGTGACCGCCGAGCTGGCGTCCCTCGCGATGCCGCACGCGCGTGTGTCGTTCGAGATCCGGCAGACCGAGGACCCGGAGGGCGTCGAGGTCGGCGGCCGTGCGGTCGCCTACGGCCCGTCGGGCGTCGACGAGGTCGAACTGCTCCTCGCCCCGCACCCGGGCGCTCCGCCCCGGCCCATCGCCAAGGGCGCGTCCGGCGGTGAGCTGTCCCGCGTGATGCTCGCCGTGGAAGTCGTGTTCGCCGGGACCGACCCCGTCCCGACCTACCTCTTCGACGAGGTCGACGCCGGCGTCGGCGGCAAGGCAGCGGTCGAGATCGGCCGCCGCCTCGCAAAGCTCGCCAAGACCGCCCAGGTCGTCGTCGTCACCCACCTGCCCCAGGTCGCCGCGTTCGCCGACCGGCAATTGCTGGTCGAGAAGACCAACGACGGCTCCGTCACCCGCTCCGGCGTCAAGGTCCTCGAAGGCGAGGAGCGCGTACGGGAGTTGTCCCGGATGCTCGCCGGCCAGGAGGACTCGGAGACCGCGCGGGCGCATGCGGAGGAGCTGTTGGCCACGGCGCGGGCGGACGGGTAGCGGGGGCTTCGCGTACGGCTGGCGCGGGCTCCGCGCACGGCGGGTGAGAGTCCCGCGTACGTCCGGCGGGGCCCCGGCTGAGGAGCGGGCCGCCGGTGCGGTGGTGCCGGACGTCGCTCGGGGACGCGGGGACGCATGACGCCGCTGTGGCGGTGGCGGCGATGTACGGGGACAGGGTGAGCGCGCCGACGCGGGCCAGCCGAAGCGGGGAGCCCGTTCCGGACGCGCCGCCTCCTCACTCGTACGGGTGACAGCCGCGCCCCTGTTGCCCATCTGCACGGCCCCCACACTCTCCGGCGTGCCGGAACACCCGTACGTGCTGGCATCCTTGAGTCGGAACGCGTAGGAAGCGTGCGGTACACCCCCTCCGCCCGATCCTTCTGTACTTTCTTCGTGACCGCCCGTCGCCGAACCAGGAGCCCCGGCCACGTGACCCCCGTGAGCAGCCACTCACCGCACGGCCAGTCGCCGCTGCGCACCGTGCAGGTGCTCGGCGGAGGCAACGCCGCGAGCAGCGCACATGTGCGCTCCCTGGCCTCCGGGCTCGTCGCGCGGGGCGTGCGCGTGACGGTGTGCGCCCCCGTCGAGGCCGATCACACCTACGACTTCACCGGCGTCGGCGCCGACCACGTGCACGTGCCCCGCAGCAGCGACCCGGCGTCCGTGGCCACGCTCAGGGCGGCCTGCGCGGACGCCGACCTGGTGCACGCGCACGGACTGCACGCCTCCTTCCGCGCGGTCCTCGCCCTCAGCGGCCGCCGCACCCCGCTCGTCGTGACATGGCACAACCGCACCCACGTCGAGGGAGCCCGGGCGCACCTGCTGCGGCTGCTGGAGCGGCGGGTCGTGAAGGCCGCCGTGCTGGTGCTGGGGACCACCTCCGATCTCGTCGACCGGGCCCGGCGCACCGGCGCCCGGGACGCCCGCCTCGCCGCCGTAGCCCTGCCCGGGCCGCGTCGCCCCGCCGTGGACCACGACGATCCCGACCGGTCCAGCCCCAAGCTGCGGGCCGAACTCGGCGCCACCGACCGCCCGTTGCTCGTCGCCGTCGGCTCCCTCGACCGGGAGCGCGGCTACGACATCCTCCTGGACGCCTCCCGCGGCTGGTGCCGGCTCGACCCGACGCCGTTGCTGGTGATCGCGGGGGAGGGGCCACTGCGGGGCGAGTTGCAGCGCCGCATCGAGGACGAGGAGCTGCCGGTGCGGCTCCTCGGGCGGCGCGACGACGTGAGCGAGATCCTCGCCGCCGCCGATCTGGCACTCCTGCCCAGCAGTTGGGAGTCCCGCTCGGTGATCGCCCAGGAGGCCCTGCACGCCCGCGTCCCGCTCGTCGCGACCGCCGTCGGCGGCATCCCCGAACTCGTCGGCGACGCCGCCGAACTCGTGCCCTACGGCGACGCGAAGGCCCTCGCCGACGCCGTCACAGGCCTGCTGCGCGACCCGGAACGCCGGGAACTGCTGCGGGAGAAGGGCGCCCGGCAGGCGGCCAGTTGGCCCACCGAGGACGAGACCGTCGCCCAAGTGCTGAGCGTCTACGACGAGTTGACCCAGCCGCTGCCGTTCACCTGAGAGCGGTGCCTCAGGGGACGAGCCTGCGGGCGCGCAGCGCGAGGCTCAACGCCAGTACCGTCTGCGGGTCTTCGAGGTCGGTGCCGAGCAACTCCCCTATCCGGGCGAGCCGGTTGTAGAGGGTCTGCCGGTTGAGGTGCAGCTCGCGGGCGGTCTCCGCCTTGCGGCCCGCGTGCGCCAAGTACGTTTCCAGGGTGGGCAGCAGCGGCGGCCTGGAGCGGTTGTCGTGGTCCCGGAGCGGGCCGATCGCGCGGTCCACGAAGGCCGCGAGGTCCGGGTGGTCGCGCAGCCGCCACAACAGCAGCTCGATGTCCAGGCGCCGTGCGTCGTACCAAGGCCGGTCGGACAGGCCCTGTGCCGCCGTCGCCGTCTCGGCCGCGTGCCGCAGCCCCGCCGACGCCGCAGCCCAGCCGCCGGCCACCCCGACGACCACGATCGGCGGCTGTGCGCCCGGCCGCTGCATCCCGGCGCGCTCGACCCCCGCCCGCAGCGCGGCCGCCACCCGGTCCGCGACCGCCGACCGCTCCGACTCCGAGCGCAGGCCGAGGAGGAGAGGGACGCGGCCCTCGACCGGTCGTACGCCCAGCAGGACGGGGACGCCCACCGAGGCCAACTCCTCGGCGACCGCGCGGGCCAGGACCGCCCAGCCGCCGCCGGGTGCGGCGAGTGCGTCGCCGAGCCGCATGACCACCGGGAGCAGTGGGCTGGTGCCGGGCTTGAAGCCCAGGACCCTGGCCTGCGCCGGGGCGTCCTCGGCGGCGATGCGGCCCTCGGCGAGGTCGGTGAGGAAGTCGCCGCGTCCGCGCGCCGCCAACTCCTCTTCCTGGCGGGCCTGCATGAGCACCACGGCGAGGCTGCCCGCGGCCCGCTCGGCGGCGATGCGGTGCACCGGCGCGAGCGGCGCCCGTACCGGAAGCAGCACGATCCGTGCCCGCACCGAACCCGTACCGGGACCGCCCCCGGGCACGTCCACCAGCACCGAACCGGCGGGCGGCGAGGCGTCCTTGTGCTGGCCGCGCAGCCCCTCCCACACCTGGAGCGGGTCCGCGCCCTCGGGCCCCGACCCCGCCGCGTACAGGAGTTGGCCGTCCGGGGTCTCCAGGAAGACCGGGTTGCCGCTGAAGTCGGCCAGGATGCCCAGGACTTGGGGGATTCCGCCGCCGCCGAGCAGGGCCTCCGTGCAGCGGCGGTGGACCTCCTCGGCCTGCTGGAGCAGCGCGTAGTGACCGTTGACGATCTCGGTGTGGATCTCCTCGGTGACCGCGACGAACGGCACCTCGCGATGCAGCTGGACCAGCGGCAGGCCGGTCGTCCGGGCCGTCTCGACGAGGGTCGCGGGGAGGCGGGTGAAACGCGGGCCCAGTTCGACGACCAGGGCCGCGATGCCGCGCTCGGCCAGGGTGCGGACGAACGCGCGCTGCTCCGCGGGGCGCGTGCCGAGGCCGTAGCCCGTGGTCAGGAGGAGTTCGCCGCCCTTGAGGAGGGAGGCGATGTTCGGGACCTCGCCCGCGTGCACCCAGCGCACGGTCCGCTGGAGGCGGTCGGCGCCCGCCAGGATCTCCGGCAGCCCGCTGCGCAGCCCGGGCAGCTCCAGCGCCCGCTGAACGGTGATGCCGGCGCCCTGGCTGTCGAATGTGCTGTCCGTACGGCTGTCCATGCAGCGGACGGTACCTGCGGGAACGCCCCGGGCACATCTCGGGCCCGGGGCGTGCGCTCGCGGGGTCAGCCGCCGTAGGCCCCCGAGGCCGTCAGGCGCAGGGCCGTGTCGATCAGGGGGACGTGGCTGAAGGCCTGCGGGAAGTTGCCGACCTGGCGCTGCAGGCGCGGGTCCCACTCCTCGGCGAGGAGGCCCAGGTCGTTGCGGAGCGACAGGAGCTTCTCGAAGAGCTTGCGGGCCTCGTCGACCCGGCCGATCATCGCGAGGTCGTCCGCCATCCAGAACGAGCAGGCCAGGAACGCGCCCTCGTCGCCGGGGAGGCCGTCGACGCCCTCGTCCGTGCCCGAGGTCGGGTAGCGGAGGATGAAGCCGTCCGGGGTGGACAGCTCGCGCTGGATCGCCTCGATGGTGCCGATCACGCGCTTGTCGTCCGGGGGCAGGAAGCCCATCTGCGGGATGAGCAGCAGCGAGGCGTCCAGCTCCTTCGAGCCGTACGACTGTGTGAAGGTGTTGCGCTCCTTGTCGTAGCCGCGCTCGCACACGTCCCGGTGGATGTCGTCGCGCAGCTCGCGCCACTTCTCCAGCGGGCCGTCCGCGTCGCCCGACTCGATCAGCTTGATCGTGCGGTCGACCGCGACCCAGGCCATCACCTTCGAGTGCACGAAGTGGCGGCGCGGGCCGCGCACCTCCCAGATGCCCTCGTCCGGCTCGTCCCAGTGCTTCTCCAGGTAGCGGATCAGCTTCAGCTGGAGCAGGGAGGCGTAGTCGTTGCGGGCCAGGCCCGTCATGTGGGCCAGGTGCAGGGCCTCGGTGACCTCGCCGTAGACGTCCAGCTGGAGCTGGTGCGCGGCGCCGTTGCCGACCCGGACCGGTCCGGAGTTCTCGTAGCCCGGCAGCCAGTCCAGCTCCGCCTCGCCGAGCTCGCGCTCGCCGGCGATGCCGTACATGATCTGCAGGTTCTCCGGGTCGCCCGCGACGGCGCGCAGGAGCCACTCGCGCCAGGCGCGGGCCTCCTCGCGATAGCCGGTGCGCAGCAGCGAGGAGAGGGTGATGGCCGCGTCGCGGAGCCAGGTGTAGCGGTAGTCCCAGTTGCGGACGCCGCCGATCTCCTCCGGGAGGGAGGTGGTGGGCGCGGCGACGATGCCGCCCGTCGGGGCGTAGGTGAGGGCCTTCAGCGTGATCAGGGAGCGGACGACGGCCTCGCGGTAGGGGCCGTGGTACGTGCACTGCTCGACCCAGTCGCGCCAGAAGTCCTCCGTGGCCTCCAGCGACTGCTCCGGCTCGGGGAGGGGCGGCGGCTGCTTGTGCGAGGGCTCCCAGGAGATGGTGAACGCGATGCGGTCACCGGGGGCGACGGTGAAGTCGGCGTACGTCGTGAGCTGCTTGCCGTAGGTCTCCGCCGATGTGTCGAACCACACGGAGTCGGGGCCCGCGACGGCGACCGTGCGGCCCTCGTGCTTGTGCACCCAGGGCACGACCCGGCCGTAGGAGAAACGCATGCGGAGGGCCGAGCGCATCGGGACGCGGCCGGAGACGCCCTCCACGATGCGGATCAGCTGGGGGGCGCCGTCGCGAGGGGGCATGAAATCGGTCACGCGGACCGTGCCTCGCGGGGTGTCCCACTCGGACTCCAGGATCAGCGAGTCGCCGCGGTAGCCGCGCCGGGCCGCGGTGGGCGGCTGCGCGTCGGAGGCGTGGGCCGGGCCCAGCCGCCAGAAGCCGTGTTCCTCGGTGCCCAGCAGACCGGCGAAGATGGCATGGGAGTCGAAACGGGGCAGGCACAGCCAGTCCACCGTGCCGTCCCGGCAGACCAGGGCAGCGGTCTGCATGTCTCCGATGAGTGCGTAATCTTCGATGCGCCCGGCCACGTGCAACTCCAGTCGAACGGCCACGTCGCCCCATGGAAAAGGGGCGGTCGCTGTGTGCGGTCAAGGGATCGTTTGTAGTGCGTCGTTGAGTCATGAAGCAAATGAGGGTCGTTGCTCAACGAACTGACGAGCTCTCGTTGTTCCGGGAGATACGGGCGGGGGTGGTGCCGTGTTCCGGACCGGCTCGGCAGCGAGTGTCCGAGCAGGATACGACGCACGTAGATGATCTGTGTGCCGCTCTCGCCAACGGACCTGGGCCGAACGGGTGAGCAACCGGTGAGAACCAGGTAACCGGGGCGCGTCTGTGTCGACGGGCGTCCTGTGTGTGTCGAACCGGCTGCGGAGCGTGGCCGGAAGCCATCTCGTCCGGGCGCTGATACCCTGGTAGCCCGTGGACCGGTGGGCACAAAACCCCCGACCGCACTTCGAACCGCGACCACGGGAGCCCCCTCTTGGCCATGCCACCCAAATCAACGACGACCAAGCACATCTTCGTCACCGGGGGTGTCGCCTCCTCGCTCGGCAAGGGCCTCACCGCCTCCAGCCTGGGCATGCTCCTCAAGGCGCGGGGCCTGCGCGTCGTGATGCAGAAGCTCGACCCGTATCTGAACGTCGACCCCGGCACGATGAACCCCTTCCAGCACGGTGAGGTGTTCGTCACCAACGACGGTGCCGAGACCGACCTCGACATCGGACACTACGAGCGCTTCCTGGACCGCGACTTGGACGGCAGTGCCAATGTCACTACAGGCCAGGTCTACTCGACGGTGATCGCCAAGGAGCGGCGCGGCGAGTACCTGGGCGACACCGTGCAGGTCATCCCGCACATCACCAACGAGATCAAGCACCGCATCCGGCGCATGGCGACCGACGAGGTCGACGTCGTCATCACCGAGGTCGGCGGCACGGTCGGCGACATCGAGTCGCTGCCCTTCCTCGAGACGGTCCGCCAGGTCCGCCACGAGGTCGGCCGGGACAACGTGTTCGTGGTGCACATCTCCCTCCTCCCGTACATCGGCCCCTCGGGAGAGCTGAAGACGAAGCCGACCCAGCACTCGGTCGCGGCCCTGCGCAACATCGGTATCCAGCCGGACGCCATCGTGCTGCGCTCCGACCGCGAGGTGCCGACCGCGATCAAGCGCAAGATCTCGCTGATGTGCGACGTCGACGAGGCCGCCGTGGTGGCCTGCCCCGACGCCCGCTCGATCTACGACATCCCGAAGACCGTGCACAGCGAGGGCCTGGACGCCTATGTCGTCCGCAAGCTGGACCTGCCGTTCCGCGACGTGGACTGGCGGACCTGGGACGACCTGCTCGACCGCGTCCACAACCCGCTGCACGAGATCAACCTCGCGCTGGTCGGCAAGTACATCGACCTGCCCGACGCCTATCTGTCGGTCACCGAGGCGCTGCGCGCCGGCGGGTTCGCCAACAAGGCCCGCGTGAAGATCAAGTGGGTCACCTCGGACGACTGCAGGACCCCGGCAGGCGCCGCCAAGCAGCTCGCCGACGTGGACGCGATCTGCATCCCCGGCGGCTTCGGCGACCGCGGTGTCTCCGGCAAGGTCGGCGCCATCCAGTACGCCCGCGAGCACAAGATCCCGCTGCTCGGCCTGTGCCTGGGCCTCCAGTGCATCGTGATCGAGGCCGCGCGCAACCTCGCCGGCATCGCGGACGCCAACTCCACCGAGTTCGACGCGGCCACCGGCCACCCGGTCATCTCCACCATGGCCGAGCAGCTGGACATCGTCGCCGGCGAGGGCGACATGGGCGGCACCATGCGCCTGGGCATGTACCCCGCCAAGCTCGCCGAGGGCTCCATCGTGCGCGAGGTCTACGACGGCAAGGAGTACGTCGAGGAGCGGCACCGCCACCGCTACGAGGTCAACAACGCCTACCGCGCCGAGCTGGAGAAGAAGGCCGGGCTGCAGTTCTCCGGCACGTCCCCGGACGGCAAGCTCGTGGAGTACGTGGAGTACCCGCGCGAGGCGCACCCTTACCTCGTCGCGACGCAGGCCCACCCCGAGCTGCGCTCCCGCCCGACCCGGCCGCACCCGCTCTTCGCGGGCCTGGTCAAGGCGGCCGTGGCACGCAAGACGGGCGAGTAGTACGAGGGTTGTACGGTGACCGGGGTGCGCGCCTTCAAGAGGTGTGCACCCCGGCCGTTTTTCAGGCGACGTCCGGGAACGTGTGTTCTCGGGAACGAGTTCCGTGTACGTGTGGAGGGACAGCGCATGACGATCAAGGACACCCCGGAGGAGTGGGAGATCCGGGCGACCACGACCCCCTTCGTCGGCAACAAGACCTCCGTGCGCACCGACGACTTGGTCATGCCCGGCGGCGCGGTCGTGCACCGCGACTACCAAGTGCACCCCGGCTCGGTGGCCGTCCTCGCCCTCGACGAGGAGGACCGGGTGCTGGTCATCCGGCAGTACCGCCACCCCGTACGGCAGAAGCTGTGGGAGATCCCGGCCGGACTGCTCGACATCCCCGGTGAGAACCCGCTGCACGCCGCCCAGCGAGAGCTGTACGAGGAGGCACACGTCAAGGCCGAGGACTGGCGGGTGCTGACCGACGTCTACACCACGCCCGGCGGCTGCGACGAGGCGATCCGCATCTTCCTGGCCCGGGACCTGTCCGAGGCCGAGGGACAGCGCTTCGAGGTCGAGGACGAGGAGGCCGACATGGAGCACGCGCGTGTGTCTGTCGACGACCTGGTCCGCGGGGTCCTCGCCGGCGAGCTGCACAACAACTGCCTCGCCGTCGGCGTCCTCTCCCTGGTCGCCGCCCGGCACGGCGACGGCATCGACGCGCTGCGCCCCGCCGAGGCACCGTGGCCCGCGCGTCCCTTCGAGTCCTGAACCCACGCGTCCACTGAACCCACACCCCGCCCCCACCGCACCCGCGCCTCAGCCTTTTCGCGCCCCCGTGCGTCTTCCGGTGTGACCATCGGCTGATCCGATCGGGGGACGTGCCCGCCGCGCTCCGCACGGTTCGTCGCAGAGCGTGAACTAGGCTCTGGAATCACCCGATCCGGAGTCCCGGCGGGCTATGCGCGTGCAGTGGGACGGGAGTGTGGCCCGTGACGGATCAGGCGGTGGACACCGGCGGCGTGAAGCTGTCAGAGGACACTTCTACCGAGGGCCAATTCCTGGGCCGCGCAAGAGAGTTGAAGGAGCTGCGCGCCGACATCGAGCGCGCGGGCCTGGACACCATCGCCGGCCGCAAGGCGCCCCGCGCCCGGGTCCTCCTCATCGCGGGCAAGCCCGGCTCCGGCCGCAGCGCGCTCGCCGGGGAACTCGCCCGGCAGGTCGCTGACCGTTACGAAGGCGGGGTGCTCCGGGCCCGGCTCAGCGAGCCCGACGGCACCCCCGTCCCCACCGAGCGCACCGCCCGCGAGCTCCTCACCGCGCTGGAGCTGCCGACCCCGGCCGGCGCCTCCGAGGACGACCTCTCGGACATCCTGCGCGAAGCCCTCACCGACCGCCGGGTGCTGCTCCTGCTGGACGACGCGGCCGACGCCGAACAGGTCGACGTGCTGCTCCCGGACTCCCCGGACTGCCTCGTCGTCGCCGTCTCCGGCGGCCCGCTCACCGGCATCGCCGACGTCCGCCCCTGCACCCTCGGCGGTCTCGACACCAAGTCCGCACTGGAACTCCTCACCCGCTACACCGGCGCGGTCCGCATCACCGTCGACCCGGTCGCCGCCGAGGGTCTCGTCGAGGTGTGCCAGTCCCAGCCCGCCGCGCTGACCCTGGCCGGCGGCTGGCTCGCCGCCCGCCCGCAGGCCGCCGTCGCCGACCTCGCCAAGCACCTGCACGCCGAGACCGACGAGGGCACCCCCCTCAGCCGCGTCTTCCGGCTCGTCTACGGCTCCCTGCCTAGCCCCGCCGCCCGGATACTGCGACTGCTCTCCCTCGCCCCGGCGGGCCTGGTCGACCCGCAGACCGCCTCCGCGCTCGCCGGCTGCTCCGTCAACGGCGCCCGCGCCACCCTGGACGACTTCGTCGACGCCGGCCTGCTGCGGGCCCTGGACTCGCCGCTCCCGCAGTACGAGGTCCCCGGCTGCCTCCAGCCCCTCCTGCACGCCCTCGCCGAGGCCCAGGACCGCCCGGCCGAACTCCAGCTGGCCCGCGCCCGCATGCTGGAGCGCACCGTACGGCTGCTGCAGTCCTGCCGCGCCATCACCGAGACGGACAGCCCGCAGGCCCGCGAGAAGCTCCTCGGAACGCCCCGCGCGCTGCGCTTCCCGACCCCCCGGGCCGCCGCCGACTGGCTCCACGTCCGCCGGCCCGCCCTGCTCGCCTCCGCCCGCCTCGCGGTCGCCGACGGCGAGCTCGACACCCTCGCCCGACGCCTGATGTCCCAGCTGGTGCGCGCGATGGTCGCCCACATCGGCACCCAGGCCGCGGCCCCCGAGCTCTACGGCATCCACCGGCTCGTCCTGGACGTGGCCGAGCGGCGGGACCTGCCCCGCGAGAAGGCCGCCGCGCTGCTCAACCTCGCCGATCTGGACGCGCAGACCGGCCGCACGACCGAGGCACTGGCCCGCTACCGGGCCGCGCTGGACGCCGGACGCGAAGCAAATGACCCGTATGCGACCGGCCGCGCGATGGAATCCGTAGGCGGCGCGCACCAGGAGCTCGGCGACTACGACCGGGCCGCCGACTGGTTCGGCCGCGCGCTCGCCCAGCGGCAGGCGCGGGACGAGCGCGCGGACGCCGCCCGGCTCTACGGCCGGATCGCCGCCGCGCACACCTACGCGGGCCGCTACGGCGAGGCGCTCAGGAACTGGCGGGCCGCCGTCGCCGGGCACCGCAAGAACGGCGATGTCCCCGCCCAGGCACGGGCGTTGAGCGAGCTGGCCCGGGTCCAGGAGTACGCGGGCCGCCCCGAGGAATCCCTCGCCACCTGCCACGAGGCGGTCGAGTGGGCGCGCCGCGCGGAGGACGTACGGCTGCAGGCGGCGCTCCAGCTGCGGCTGGCCGACACCCTCGACCGGCTCGGCGACCCGGCGTCCGCCGCGCTGCACCGGGGGACCGCGGAGCGGATGCTCGGCGAGGAGCTCGGGGAGGCCGATTCCGCCTCCGAATCCCCGGAATCTGCCTCCGAACCCCTGGAACACGACGCTAACGCCTGCGAAATCCGTAGTACATCCGCAGAAGATTGATGCATTGAAAGGCTAGACACCGAGAACGCCTTCATTAAACTGGCTCTGCCGCACCTTCTCCTGCGGTCTCCTGGTGTGCTCCGTCATGCCCGGGTATGAGATGTATTGCCCCACACCCTCTGAGCCAAGGACCGTGATCGACGTGAAGGTCGGCATCCCCCGCGAGGTCAAGAACAACGAGTTCCGGGTGGCCATCACCCCCGCCGGCGTGCACGAGCTGGTGCGCCACGGCCACCAGGTCTTCATCGAGCAGAACGCCGGCGCCGGCTCCTCGATCACGGACGACGAGTACGTCTCGGCCGGTGCGCAGATCCTGGCCACCGCCGACGAGGTCTGGGCCACCACCGACCTGCTGCTCAAGGTCAAGGAGCCCATCGCCGAGGAGTACCACCGCCTCCGCAAGGACCAGACGCTCTTCACCTACCTGCACCTCGCCGCCTCCAAGGAGTGCACCGACGCGCTCGTCGAGTCCGGCACCACGGCGATCGCCTACGAGACGGTCGAACTGCCGGGCCGCGCCCTGCCGTTGCTCGCCCCGATGTCCGAGGTCGCGGGCCGGCTGGCCCCGCAGGTCGGCGCCTACCACCTGATGCGCTCGGTCGGCGGCCGCGGTGTCCTCCCCGGCGGTGTCCCCGGCACCCAGCCCGCGCGCGCCGTCGTCATCGGCGGCGGGGTCTCCGGCTGGAACGCCACGCAGATCGCCGTCGGCATGGGCTTCCACGTCACGCTGCTCGACCGCGACATCAACAAGCTCCGCGAGGCCGACAAGGTCTTCGGCACCAAGGTGCGGGCGATCATGTCCAACGCCTTCGAGCTGGAGAAGGCCGTCCTGGACGCCGACCTCGTCATCGGCGCGGTGCTCATCCCGGGCGCCAAGGCACCGAAGCTGGTCACCAACGAACTCGTGTCGCGGATGAAGCCCGGAAGTGTTCTTGTCGACATCGCGATCGACCAGGGCGGCTGCTTCGAGGACTCGCGTCCGACCACCCACGCCGAGCCGACCTTCCCGGTCCACAACTCGGTCTTCTACTGCGTCGCCAACATGCCCGGCGCGGTGCCCAACACGTCGACCTACGCGCTCACCAACGCGACGCTCCCGTACATCGTGGAGCTCGCCAACCGCGGCTGGGCCGACGCGCTGCGACGTGATCCTGCTCTCGCCAAGGGTCTCAACACCCATGACGGCAAGGTGACTTACCGCGAGGTCGCCGAGGCGCACGGACTGGAGCACGTCGAGCTGGAATCGCTGCTCGGCTGACTCTGTCGACTAAGTCACCGTTCAGTAAAAGGCGATACGTCAACACAGGTCGTCAACACCGCACGCCTGGCCGGACCTTGCCCGACAAGGTCCGGCCGGATGTGTGTATGGTCACTTTGCGGCACTCGGTCAACTCGCGCCGAACGTAACCCTTGAACCGATTCGTGCACCGGTGAAACCTGCCGTGCGACTGCCGTACGCCCTTGACAGAGGGATGTTTCATTGCCGACACATCGGGCCGGGTCCGGCGGATTGTGTTGCTGCGAACACCCGACACGCCATAGAGTCGCCAACCGTCGGCATGGTGCCACGCTGACCTATCGAGAAGTTCCCTGGTCACCAAGGAGGTAAGACGACTTGTGAATGAGTCGACATTTTCTCCCGGGGGTGGTCAACCAGGAATGCCTGCAAGGGGCCAGGAGCCCGCGGGGTTCGAGGCTGTCGGCTCCGTTGCGGTGCGAACCTTCGCAGCCCACCAGGGTCACCACAAGCCAGGGGTGACCCAGCCAGCACACCAGAGCATGGATGGCCATCACGTGAACGCCATGGCCGGCGACGGAAGGGGCGCGCCCCACAACCATTTCGCCGACTACGACGAACTGCCCGACGGGCACTTCTACGACCCCGACGCCGAGTACGAGCCCGATCCCGAGTACGCGGCCACACTCGCGCCCGACGCTGCCCGTCAGCGCCGCGAGCGCGTGGGCCCGACCGGACGCCCGCTGCCCTACTTCCCGATCCCGGGACCGCTGACCAGTCACGGCCCCGCCACGATCATCGCGATGTGCAACCAGAAGGGCGGCGTCGGCAAGACGACGTCGACCATCAACCTGGGTGCCGCGCTCGCGGAGTACGGCCGGCGTGTACTGCTCGTCGACTTCGACCCGCAGGGCGCGCTGTCGGTCGGACTGGGCGTCAATCCCATGGAGTTGGACCTCACCGTCTACAACCTGCTCATGGAGCGGGGCATGTCGGCCGACGAGGTACTGCTCAAGACAGCTGTCCCGAACATGGACTTGCTGCCCAGCAACATCGACTTGTCGGCTGCGGAAGTGCAGTTGGTGAGCGAGGTCGCGCGCGAGTCCACGCTGCAACGGGCGTTGAAGCCGCTGATGGCCGACTACGACTACATCGTGATCGACTGTCAGCCCTCCCTCGGCCTGCTCACCGTGAACGCCCTGACGGCGGCCCACAAGGTGATCGTGCCGCTGGAGTGCGAGTTCTTCGCGCTGCGCGGTGTCGCCCTGCTGACGGAGACCATCGAGAAGGTCCAGGAGCGCCTCAACCCCGAGTTGGAGCTCGACGGGATCCTCGCCACGATGTACGACTCCCGCACGGTGCACAGCCGTGAGGTGCTCGCGCGCGTGGTCGAGGCGTTCGACGATCACGTCTACCACACGGTCATCGGGCGCACGGTGCGCTTCCCGGAGACCACGGTCGCCGGTGAGCCGATCACCACGTACGCCTCCAACTCCGTCGGTGCCGCCGCCTATCGCCAGCTCGCCAGGGAGGTGCTCGCCCGGTGTCACGCCGAGTGAGTCTGCCGGGGGCCGACGAACTGTTCCGTACGACAGGGGGGATGGCGCTCCAGTCATCCAGCCCCAGGCGCCCGGCCAACGGCGAGGCCAGGGTGCCGGCTCCGGCGGGGGAGAGCGATCCCGCCGCCGGGGAGGACGCCCCGCACTCCGTACCCGCCCAGGGCGGTGACGGCGAGGGCGCCGAGCACGTCGCGGCGGACGCGGACGGCGGGGAGTCCCGCAGCCGCGCCGCGGACGCCTCAGGGCGACGTCAGGACGCGCAGGAAGGTTCTGCCCAGCCCCGCAAGCAGCGCCAGCGGGCGCAGGCCCAGCGGCGCCCCAGCGGGCGGGAGCGGCACGACGAGAAGATCACCGTGTACGTCTCCGCCGAGGAACTGATCGACCTGGAGCACGCCCGGCTGATGCTCCGGGGTGAGCACGGCCTCGCGGTCGACCGCGGCCGGATCGTGCGGGAGGCGGTCGCCGTCGTCCTGGCCGATCTGGAGTCCCGCGGGGACGCGAGCATTCTCGTCCGCCGGCTTCGCGGGCGGTAGCGGTAGCCTGCGGGGGCCATGACCTCGAACGACGCTCCCGCTCCCGGCGCACCTGCCGGCCGTCGGCGTGCGCTGGGCAAGGGGCCGGGCACGGCTCCCAAGCCCGAGGCGCCGGTCGCCGTGGCGGAGCCGGAGCCCGAGGCCGTCGTGGAAGAGCCCGTGGTGGCTGTCGAGGAGCCCGCGGCCGGTGTCGCGGAGGCCGACGAGGCCGATGACGGGGTCTTCAAGGTTCGGCTCGCGAACTTCGAGGGGCCGTTCGATCTGCTCCTTCAGCTGATCTCGAAGCACAAGCTCGATGTGACCGAGGTGGCGCTGTCCAAGGTCACCGACGAGTTCATGGCGCACATCAGGGCGATGGGGCCCGACTGGGATCTGGACCAGACGACCGAGTTCCTCGTCGTCGCGGCGACCCTGCTGGATCTGAAGGCGGCGCGGCTGCTGCCCTCCGCGGAGGTCGAGGACGAGGCCGATCTCGCGTTGCTGGAGGCCCGGGACCTGCTGTTCGCGCGGTTGCTGCAGTACCGGGCGTACAAGCAGATCGCCGACATCTTCAACCGGCGGCTCGACGAGGAGGCCCGGCGCTACCCCCGGACCGTCGGGCTCGAACCGCACCACGCCGAGCTGCTGCCCGAGGTCGTCATCCGGATCGGGCCCGAGGGCTTCGCCAGGCTCGCCGTGAAGGCGATGCAGCCCAGGCCCAAGCCGCAGGTGTACGTCGACCACATCCACGCGCCGCTCGTCAGCGTGCAGGAGCAGGCCGGGATCGTCGTCGCCCGGCTGCGGGAGCTCGGCGAGGCCAGCTTCAGCGTGCTCGTCGAGGACACCGACGACACCCTCACCGTGGTGGCGAGGTTCCTGGCGCTGCTGGAGCTGTACCGGGAGAAGGCCGTCGCACTGGACCAGGAGACCGCGCTCGGGGATCTCATCGTGCGCTGGACCGGTGGGGAGGGGGAGGTCGAGCCCGTGGTCACGGACGAGTTCGACCGGCCGTCCGAGCCGGTGAAGGAGACCAAGGAGGAGTCGGCGTGAGCGAGGAGACCACGGGCGTACCGGCGAGCCCGTCCGGCGTCGCGGAGCTGGACCTCAAGCCCGCCCTGGAGGCCGTCCTCATGGTCGTGGACGAGCCCGCGACCGAGGAACACCTCGCGAAAATACTCCAGCGGCCCAGACGGCGGATCGCGGACGCGCTGCGCGAGCTGGCCGACGAGTACACCGTCCAGGGGCGCGGTTTCGAGCTGCGGCTGATCGCGGGCGGGTGGCGGTTCTACTCCCGGCCCGAGTTCGCGCCGGCCGTCGAGGGCTTCGTCCTGGACGGCCAGCAGGCCCGGCTCACCCAGGCGGCCCTGGAGACCCTGGCGGTCGTCGCGTACCGCCAGCCGGTCAGCCGCAGCCGGGTCTCGATGGTCCGCGGAGTCAACTGCGACGGTGTGATGCGCACCCTGTTGCAGCGGGGTCTCGTCGAGGAGGCGGGCACGGAACCCGAAACAGGTGCGATCCTGTACGTGACGACGAACTACTTTCTGGAGCGGATGGGCCTGCGAGGCCTGGACGAGCTCCCGGAGCTCGCGCCCTTCCTCCCTGAGGCTGAGGCGATCGAGGCGGAGACGCTGGAAGGGGTCCCGTCGTTCGATCCGGATGCACCGGATGCAGATGCAGACGACACGACGACGACGGAACTTTGATGCGAAGCAGTGGCAGTGGTAGTGGCAGGAACAGCGGCGGCGGACGCGGCAACCCCCGGGGGACCGGTGGGGGCGGCAACCCCCGCGGTTCCGGCGCGGGCGGCAACTCCCGGGGATCCGGCGGGGGCGGCTCCCAGCCGAGGGGCGCGGGCGGGCGCGACGACAAGCCGAAGCGCGCAGGCAAGCCCCGTCCCGAGGAGCGCCGCTACGACGTAGGCCCCACGGGATCCCACGAAGGCCCCAAGTCGGGGCGCGGTGCGGCCGCGCGCGGCGGTGCCAAGGGCGGCCCCAAGCAGGGCCAGGGCACCGGCCGCGGACGCTGGGCGCCGGCGACCTCGCGTGAGTACGACGCGCGGGCCGAGGAGCGCAACCGGGAGCGGTACGCGGGCAAGAAGGACATCAAGCCGCCCAAGACCTTCCCGGGCGCCGAGCAGGAGGGCGAGCGCCTGCAGAAGGTCCTCGCGCGCGCGGGCTACGGCTCCCGGCGCTCCTGCGAGGAGCTGATCGAGCAGTCCCGCGTCGAGGTCAACGGCGAGATCGTGGTCGAGCAGGGGCTGCGCGTCGACCCCGAGCACGACGAGATCAAGGTCGACGGGCTGACGGTGGCGACGCAGTCGTACCAGTTCTTCTCGCTGAACAAGCCCGCCGGTGTCGTCGCGACGATGGAGGACCCCGAGGGCCGCCAGTGCCTCGGCGACTACGTCACCAACCGCGAGACGCGTCTCTTCCACGTCGGACGGCTCGACACCGAGACCGAGGGTGTGATCCTGCTCACCAACCACGGCGAGCTGGCGCACCGGCTGACCCACCCCAAGTACGGCGTGAAGAAGACCTACCTCGCGCACATCGTGGGCCCGATCCCGCGCGACCTGGGCAAGCAGCTGAAGGACGGCATCCAGCTGGAGGACGGGTACGCGCGAGCGGACCACTTCCGTGTCGTCGAGCAGACCGGCAAGAACTACCTGGTCGAGGTGACCCTCCACGAGGGCCGCAAGCACATCGTCCGCCGCATGCTCGCGGAGGCCGGCTTCCCGGTCGACAAGCTGGTCCGGGTCTCCTTCGGCCCGATCACCCTGGGCGACCAGAAGTCGGGCTGGCTGCGCCGCCTGTCGAACACCGAGGTCGGCATGCTGATGCAGGAAGTCGACCTCTAGGCCCTGCGTGCCCACGGCTCGTCCGTGACGGCCGGTTCCGGATTCTCCGGGGCCGGCCGTTTCGTTTTCGCCGATTTCTTCGGGCGAGGGGGTTGTGCCGAACCGCAGCCCCCTTTATGGTCGAACTGACTATTAAGGGGGGTGGTTGTTCATGACCACAACACCGGGCTACGACAAGTACGCCTTCGAACCTTTCGCCGTCACCGCCGACCTCGCCGTCCTCACGATCCGTGCCGGCGCCCTGCACGTGCTGCTCGTCGAGCGCGGACAGGAGCCGTACGCCGGACACTGGGCACTGCCGGGCGGCTTCGTGGCGCCGGACGAGTCCGCGGAGACGGCCGCCCGGCGTGAACTCGCCGAGGAGACCGGCCTGTCGGACGTCTCCGGGCTCCACCTGGAGCAACTGCGCACCTACAGCGAACCCGACCGCGACCCCCGCATGCGGGTCGTCACCGTCGCCTTCGCCGCGCTGCTGCCCGACCCGCCCGAACCGCGCGCGGGCAGCGACGCGGCACAGGCCCGCTGGCTGCCGTACGACGCGCTCGGGCCGCTCGCCTTCGACCACGACCGGATCCTGGCCGACGCCCACGAACGGGTGGGCGCCAAGCTGGAGTACAGCTGCCTCGCCACCGCGTTCTGCCCGCCGGAGTTCACCCTCGGCGAGCTGCAACAGGTCTACGAGACCGTGTGGGGCGCGGAGTTGGACCGGCCCAACTTCCGCCGCAAGGTGCTCGCGACGCCGGGTTTCGTCGAACCGGTGCCGGGCGGGGCCAAGTTGACGGGCGGTCGCGGCAAACCGGCCGCGCTGTACCGCGCCGGGTCCGCCACCGCCCTGTATCCGCCACTGCTCCGGCCGACCCGGGAAGGACCTTCCGCATGACCTCGACCACCGTCAACAAGGGTGCCGCCACAGGGGCGTTGACAGGTCTCGCGCTCGGGGACGCGCTGGGCTTCCCGACCGAGTTCAACGCCGTGCCCGACATCCTTGCCAAGTGCGGTCCCTGGCGGGAGATGGAGCTGCCGAGGCCCGCGATCGTCACCGACGACACACAGATGGCCCTCGCGCTGGGGCGGGGGCTGCGCACCGCCATGGAACGGGGGCTGCTCGGGCCCAGGCGGATGGAGCGGCCGGTGCGTGAGGAGTTCGTGGACTGGTACCAGTCGCCGGACAACAACCGTGCCCCCGGGCGGACGTGCCTCGTCGCCTGCAACCTGCTGAAGAAAGAGGGGCGGCCCTGGCAGGACGCCAGCCAGATCGGTTCCAAGGGCTGCGGCGCCAACATGCGCGTCGCGCCGGTCGGGCTCGTCCCCGGTCTGGACGACGAACAGCGGTCCGGCGCCGCCCAGTTGCAGTCCGCGCTGACCCACGGCCACCCGACCGCCCTCGCCGCGTCCGACCTCACCGCACACGCCGTACGGCTGCTCGCGCAGGGCGCGGAACCGACCGGCCTTGTCGGGCTGCTGCGGTCGTACGCCGTCGAGAACCGCACCCGCTACCACGAGCGCTGGCTCGGCGACCTGTGGACCCGGAGCCACGACCCCTCGCCCGAGCACTTCATCGCGCGCGGCTGGGACGAGTGCCTGGAGATCCTCGGCCGGCTGGAGAACGCGGTACGGACCGTCTCCCCGGAGACCGACCCGTGCCTCGCCACCGGCGCGGGCTGGATCGCCGAAGAGGCCCTGGCGACGGGCCTGTTGTGCTTCCTCCTGTTCGTCGAGGAGCCGGTCACCGCGTTGCGGCGGGCCGCCTGCACGTCCGGCGACTCGGACTCGATCGCCTGCCTCGCGGGGGCGTTCGCCGGGGCGCACCTCGGTGCGGACGCCTGGCCCGAGGAGTGGGCGGGGCGGATCGAGTACCGGGGGGAGCTGGTGGGGCTCGGGGGGCTTTGGGATGCTTGAGGGATGATCGACGCCCTGGACATCGACCTCAAGCCGGTGGTGGCGGAGCAGCCCGACCCGCTGCTCTTCGCCACCGTCTCCGGCGCCCACCTCTACGGCTTCCCGTCCCGCGACTCGGATGTGGACCTCCGGGGCGTGCACCTGCTGCCGGCCGCCGAACTCCTCGGCCTGCGCGAGCCGGACGAGACACGGTCGCGGATGTGGCTGCGGGACGGCGTCGAGATGGACCTCGTCACTCACGACCTGCGCAAGTTCGTACGGCTGATGCTGCGGCGCAACGGCTATGTGCTGGAGCAGCTGCTCTCCCCGCTCGTCGTGCACACCACCGACGCCCACCAGGAACTGGCCGCGCTCGCACCGGGCGTGCTCACCACCCACCACGCCCACCACTACCGGGGGTTCGCGGTGACCCAGTGGCGGCTGTTCGAGAAGACCGGCGAACTCAAGCCGCTGCTCTACACGTTCCGCGCGCTCCTCACCGGCATCCACCTGATGCGCGGCGGCGAGATACAGGCCCACCTGCCCACGCTCCTCGGGCAGGTCCAGGCGCCGCCGTACGTCACGGAGCTGATCGAGGCGAAGGTCGAGCGGGAGCACGGCGCCGCCGACGTCGACCTCGCGCGGGTGCGGGCCGATGTGGAGGGCCTGCACGGCGAGTTGGACGAGGCACAGGGGGCGTCAGCCCTGCCGGACGCCCCGAGTACCTACGACGCCCTGCACGCCTTCGTCGTACGGGTCCGGCTGGAGGGCTGACGCGCGGCGCACCCGGATCAGGAAGTCCTCCACGCGGGCCCGGTCCGGCTCCGCGGGGAGGGGGGAGAGCGTGGACGCCTCGTCCGTCTCCGTGGCCAGGCGGGTCATCCAGGACTCGACCTCCGGCCAGGGGACCTCGCCGCGTTTCACGGACAGCAGGGAGTCGCGTCGGTCGCCCACGTCGATCGTCAGGGTGCCCGTGCGGAGCAGGTCGCGGGCGCTCATCAGGAGGCGGAGGAGGTGCATCGCGTGCTTCCAACGGGGCGCGCCGTGCACGCGGATGTCGGCCTCCAGCTTCTTGCGCTGGCCCAACGCGTAGCGCGTGAACGTCTCGTGGACCTGGCGGGAGAGGAACGCCTCGCGCAGGGCGAGGAGTTCGCGGCCCGTGGCGTCGACGTGCTCGACGAGGGGCGAGTGGAGGCACTCCAGGATGTTCGGGTTCGCGCGCAGGGCCAGCTCGCAGAACCGCTCCAGCTCCCAGCTGAACTGCTCCTCCGCCGGACCCTCGACATGCGTCGGCGGCTTCTCGAAGCGCCAGAACAGGGGAGTGGGGGCGAGGAACACGCCCCGGCGGTCCGTGTCGCTGCCGTCCGTCGCCAGGCCGAAGGCGCGTGAACCCATCACGCAGGCGTAGATCGTGTGGTCGCGGACCAGGTGTTCGAACGGCATGCCCGGAGCGTACGCGGCAGCTCACGCCAGGCGGATCGAATTTCCCTCCACCTTGATCTGCTCGGCCGGCAGCGGCTTCGGCGCCGGGCCCGCCTCCACGGAACCGTCCGCGATGCGGTACTTGCTGCCGTGGCACGGGCAGTCGATGGTGCCGTTCGCGACCGTGCCCACGGTGCAGCCCTGGTGGGTGCAGATCGCCGAGAAGGCCTTGAACTCGTCCTTCTTCGGCTGCGTGACGACGATCTTCTGGTCCTTGAAGATCTTGCCGCCGCCGACGGGGATCTCGGACGTCTTCGCCAACTCCTGGCCGCCGGACGCCTTTACGGACGACGACCCCGAGGAGTCGTTGCTGTCCCCGTACTTGCTGCACCCCGCGGTGAGCGCGGCGGCCGCCCCCGTCACGAGGACCGTGCGGCGCGTCGAGCTGTCGGTCATGTGGTCACTCCGAAAGTGGTCGTCATGGGGTCCCTGCGACGCTGGTCATGTCGTCACTCCGACGGTGCGGAAGAACCAGAGGGCGGACGTCAGCCAGATCAGCGCGAGGGCGGTGAACACCAGTCCGCCGACCAGCGGCAGCAGCCAGTCGGGCAGGCGCTCCGAGCGGAGCAGCAGCATCTTGGCACTGAAGGCGCCGAAGAACGCGCACCCCAGGACGGAATGCCACATCACGCGTGTCGAGTAGGTCTGGTACCCGAACGCGTAGAGGCAGTGCACGGCCACCGGCACCGCCACCAGGAACGCGATCCGCCCCGACCAGCGGTGCAGCGCCGGCGCCCAACTCGGGCCCGGCAGCCTGCCGTAGACCATGAAGGCCGAGACGACCTGGACGAGGGCGAAGAAGAACGCGGTCGTCGCCAGCCAGGACTTCACCGCGCCCGTGCTGCTGAAGCCGGCGAGGTTGAAGGCGGTGCCCGCCGGGTCGTGGACCTTGCCGTAGACACCGAGCCCGATCGCCACGGCGGCGGCCACGAGGGCGGGGACCAGGTAGCGGGCCGGGCTGTCGTGGGGGCGTACGGGTGGGCGCGGTGGATAGGCCTGGGTGGCGGAGTTCGGGTCGACGGTCATGAGCGCTCCCTGAGGCGGACGGTGGGTCAGGGGGTGACAGGGTGTGCGGTGAGCTGCTGTCCGTCGACCGTGACCGCGCCGGTCTCCGGGTCGATACGGGGTGCGGAGGCGGGCTTGCCGTCGCGGGTGACGATGCCGGTCTGGCGGCCGTTCGGGAGGACGACCCAGCCGGCGTCGATCTTCGCGCCGCGCACCTTGGCGGTCGCGCGCCAGAGTCCGGAGGGCTTGACCGCCTTGGCCGCGGTGAACGCGTAGCGCCGGCCCTCGTCCTTGACCGTGCCGCGGATCTTCCTGCCCTGGCCGATCGTGCCGTCGAGCACGGCGCCGTTCGGGGCGGTGAGTTTCATGCTGCCGTTGTTGTTCACGCGGCCTCTGAGCCAGGCCTCCTTGTAGCGGCCGTCGCAGAAGTACGCGACCGCCTTGCCGTCGCGGACCGATACGGCGACCGAGGCCGCGTCGTCGTCGGTGCGGCCGGCGTAGTCGGCGTTCGGCGCGGGGGGCTTTGTCGCGGAGGTCTTCGTCGGGGTCGGGCTGGGAGTGGGTGTGGAGGCGGGCGCGGAGGACTGGGGCGCGGAGGGTGACGGTGACTTCTCGCTGTACGAGGACGATGCCGTCTTCGTCCCCGACGTCACGTTGAGCGTCAGCATGAACAGGGCGAGCACCAGGCCCGCCAGAAGTGTGAGCAGTGGTCCGGGACGCTTCACTGTGGGCCTCCCCCGAGGCGGGCTTCCAGCCCATGAGAGCGGACTCGGGGCCGTGGGTAAAGAGGCAAACCGGGATGATCTCACCCCAAGTAGCGGAACTGGGCGATTCGGGTGACATTGGCAGGGTTCGAGGCCGGGCCCCGACCAGCGGCCGGCCGTTCTCGAAAGGTGCGAGCCATGGCGGGCAACGATCTCGGCAGTCTTCTCGGCGGTCTTCTGGGCGGATCGGGCGGCGGGA
Source organism: Streptomyces sp. NBC_00252 (assembly GCF_036187565.1). Lineage (NCBI taxonomy): Bacteria > Bacillati > Actinomycetota > Actinomycetes > Kitasatosporales > Streptomycetaceae > Streptomyces > Streptomyces sp. NBC_00252. Next base: position 7,798,661 of record NZ_CP108087.1, read on the forward strand.
ACCAGGGCGGTTCCGGCAGCGGCAACATCCTCGGCGCGCTGCTCTCCGCCCTCGGCGGCAGTCAGGGCGCCGGCAGTGGCGGCGGGAGCAATCCGCTGGGCGGGCTGCTGGACATGCTCACCAAGTCCGGTCTGACCGAACAGAAGGACTCCTGGGTCGGCACCGGGCAGAACCAGTCCGTCACCGGCGCCCAGATCCAGCAGGCGCTGCCCGACGACACCCTGCAGAAGGTCGCCGAGCAGGCCGGTGTCACCCCGGAGCAGGCCGCGAGCGACCTCGCGCAGACGCTGCCCCAGGCCGTCGACAAACTCACTCCCCAGGGGCAGGTGCCGCAGGCCGCCTCCCTGGAGGAACTGGTCCGGCAACAGTCCCTGTGACCGTCTCGGTGGGCGGGCGCCGCACACCGGTACCGGACGGGCTGACTAGGCTGGATGGACCAAGAGCCGTACATCAGCGAGGAGCAGAGCCGTGGCGGTACGAGCGGTCCGGGGCGCCGTCCAACTGGACAGGGACGAGGCCGGCCACATGGACGAGCAGGTCGGGGCGCTGCTCACCGCCGTCCTGGAGCGGAACGGCCTCACCGCCGACGACCTGATCAGCGTCTGGTTCACGGCGACGCCCGATCTGCACAGCGACTTCCCGGCCGCCGCCGCCCGCAAGCTCGGCAGCGGCTTCGCGGACGTGCCGCTGATCTGCGCGCAGGAGCTCGACATCGAGGGCGCGATGCCCCGCGTGGTCCGCGTCCTCGCGCACATCGAGTCCGACCGGGCCCGTGCCGACATCGCGCACGTCTACCTCGGTGCGGCGGCCGCCCTGCGCAAGGACATCGCCCAGTGAGGACCGCGGTCGTCATCGGGACGGGGCTCATCGGCACGTCCGCCGCGCTCGCCCTCACCTCGCGCGGAGTGGTCGTGCACCTCACCGACCACGACCCCGAGCAGGTCCGGATGGCGGTGGCGCTCGGCGCCGGGACCGACGAGGAGCCCGACGGGCCCGTCGACCTCGCGATCGTCGCCGCGCCGCCCGCGCTGGCCGCGGACGTCGTCGCCGGCGCGATGCGGCGGGGGGCCGCCCGGGGCTACCTCGACGTGGCCAGCGTCAAGGGCGGGCCGCGCCGGGAGCTGGAGGCGCTCGGGCTCGACCTCTCCTCGTACATCGGTACGCATCCCATGTCGGGGCGCGAGAAGTCGGGGCCGCTGGCCGCCACCGGTGATCTGTTCGAGGGGCGGCCCTGGGTACTGACGCCCACGCGGGACACCGACACCGAGGTGCTGAACCTCGCCCTGGAACTGGTGTCGTACTGCCGTGCGGTGCCGGTCGTCATGGACGCGGACGCGCACGACCGGGCCGTTGCGCTGGTCTCCCACATGCCTCATCTGGTGTCCAGCATGGTCGCCGCGCGGCTGGAGAACGCCGAGGAAGCCGCCGTACGGCTGTGCGGGCAGGGAATCCGGGATGTGACGCGGATCGCCGCGTCGGACCCCCGGATGTGGATCGACATCCTCTCCGCGAACCCCGGGCCGGTGGCCGATCTGCTGACGGATCTCTCCGGGGATCTGGAGGAGACCGTGCGGGCGTTGCGGGCGTTGCAGTCCTCCGACGCGGGGGAGCGGCACGCGGGGGCGAAGGGTGTCGAGGACGTGCTGCGGCGGGGGAACGCGGGGCAGGTCCGGGTGCCCGGCAAGCACGGGTCCGCTCCGCGGGTGTACGAGGTTGTGGCTGTGCTGATCGATGACCAGCCTGGGCAGTTGGCCCGGATCTTCGCGGATGCGGGGATGGCGGGGGTCAATATCGAGGATGTGCGGATCGAGCATGCGACGGGGCAGCAGGCGGGGCTTGTGCAGTTGTGGGTGGAGCCCAAGGCTGTGCCGGTGTTGACGGCTGCGTTGCGGGAGCGGGGCTGGGCCATCCGGCAGTAGACGTGGTGCGGGTGTGTGGGGGTTCGCGTCTTCTGGGGGCTGCGCCCCCAGGCCCCCGCTTCGGCCCTGAAGGGGCCTCGTCCTCAAACGCCGGACGGGCTGGATTTCGCCGACCGGCGTCGAGAGGTGCTGGACGGCCTGGGTTGGAATGGCACCGGACAGGCCCCCTCAGCAACCGCGCGAAGCGCTCGATCGTGTCCGCCCGCCTCCAGCGGTCACCGTCCGGCCAGACGAGTGACCCGCACCCAGTAACCTTGTGCGGGGCGCACTCGCGTCTCCGCCTCGCTCACCACCCCGCACCAGGAAGGTGTCCTCCCGTGGAAAACGGCGCCGCCCGGACCGCTCCGGCAGTGATTGTCGCCATCGACGGCCCCTCCGGCACGGGCAAGTCGAGCACGTCGAAGGCCGTGGCGGCGCAGCTCGGGCTGAGCTACCTCGACACCGGCGCGCAGTACCGGGCGATCACCTGGTGGATGGTGAGCAACGGGATCGACATCACCGACCCCACCGCCATCGCCGACGCGGCGGGCAAGGCGGAGATCGTCTCGGGCACCGACCCGGCGAACCCGACGATCAGCGTCGACGGCGTGGACGTGGCCGGTCCGATCCGGACGCAGGAGGTCACCTCCAAGGTCAGCGCGGTCAGCGCGGTGCCCGAGGTGCGGGCCAGGATCACCGAACTGCAGCGTTCGCTGGCCGCCGAGGCCGAGCACGGGATCGTCGTCGAGGGGCGGGACATCGGGACGACCGTGCTGCCCGACGCCGACCTGAAGATCTTCCTCACCGCGTCCCCGGAGGCGCGTGCCGCCCGCCGCAGCGGTGAGCTGAAGAGCGCCGACGTGCAGGCGACCCGCGAGGCGCTGCTGAAGCGCGACGCGGCCGACTCCTCCCGCAAGACCTCGCCGCTCGCGAAGGCGGACGACGCGGTCGAGGTGGACACCTCCGACCTCACGCTCCAGCAGGTCATCGAGTGCGTCGTCACCCTCGTCGGGGAGAAGCGGGCCGCCAAGTGACCGCACCTTCACAGCGCGGCGCCGACGTCGGGCGGCGCATCGGCGTCGGCCTGATGTACGGGCTGTGGAAGCCGCGTGTGCTGGGCGCCTGGAAGGTCCCCGCGACCGGCCCGGTGATCCTCGCCGTCAACCACTCGCACAACATCGACGGCCCGATGGTCATGGGCGTGGCACCCCGGCCGACGCACTTCCTCATCAAGAAGGAGGCGTTCGTCGGCCCGCTCGACCCCTTCCTGCTCGCCATCGGCCAGCTGAAGGTGGACCGGTCGGTCGCCGACCGTACGGCGATCACCCGGGCGCTGGACGTCCTGACCGACGGCGGGGTCCTCGGCATCTTCCCCGAGGGCAGCCGCGGCGAGGGCGACTTCGCGTCGCTGCGCGCCGGGCTCGCCTACTTCGCGGTCCGCAGCGGCGCCCCGATCGTGCCGGTGGCCGTGCTGGGCAGCGCCGAGAAGAGCGGACGACTGATAAAGGCGCTGCCCCCGCTGCGCTCCCGCGTCGACGTCGTCTTCGGCGACCCGTTCGACGCGGGCGACGGCTCCGGCCGCCGTACGCGCAAGGCACTGGACGAGGCGACCGAGCGCATCCAGAAGCAGCTGGCCGCCCACCTGGACGACGCCAGGCGCCTCACCGGGCGCTAAGAGACACTTGAGTAGTGGATCACCCGAAATCCGGGGGCTCCACCGATCACCACGATGAACGAGGTACCGACTTCATGAACGACCAGATCCAGCCCGACGGCTCCGGCGCGGAGCACGACCACGGGGCGCTCGGCGACGCCGAGTACGCGGAGTTCATGGAGCTCGCCGCCGTGGAGGGCTTCGACATCGAGGACGTCGAGGGCGCCATCGACGAGGCGGGACACGGGCCGCTGCCCGTCCTCGCCGTCGTGGGCCGCCCGAACGTCGGCAAGTCGACTCTCGTCAACCGCATCATCGGCCGCCGCGAGGCCGTCGTGGAGGACAAGCCCGGCGTCACGCGTGACCGTGTGACCTACGAGGCCGAGTGGGCCGGGCGCCGCTTCAAGGTCGTCGACACCGGCGGCTGGGAGCAGGACGTCCTCGGGATCGACGCCTCCGTCGCCGCGCAGGCCGAGTACGCGATCGAGGCCGCCGACGCGGTCGTCTTCGTCGTCGACGCCAAGGTCGGCGCCACCGACACCGACGAGGCCGTCGTACGACTGCTGCGCAAGGCCGGCAAGCCCGTCGTGCTGGCCGCCAACAAGGTGGACGGTCTCAGCGGTGAGTCCGACGCCGCCTACCTGTGGTCCCTCGGGCTCGGCGAGCCGCACCCCGTCTCCGCGCTGCACGGGCGCGGCACCGGCGACATGCTGGATGCCGTCCTGGAGGCGCTGCCGGAGGCGCCCGAGCAGACCTTCGGCACCGCGGTCGGCGGCCCCCGCCGGATCGCGCTGATCGGCCGCCCGAACGTCGGCAAGTCCTCGCTGCTGAACAAGGTGGCCGGCGAGGAGCGCGTCGTCGTCAACGAGATCGCCGGCACCACCCGCGACCCGGTCGACGAACTGATCGAACTCGGCGGTGTCACCTGGAAGTTCGTCGACACGGCGGGCATCCGCAAGCGCGTCCACCTCCAGCAGGGCGCCGACTACTACGCCTCGCTGCGCACCGCCGCCGCCGTCGAGAAGGCGGAGGTCGCGGTCATCCTGATCGACGCCTCCGAGAACATCTCGGTGCAGGACCAGCGCATCGTCACCATGGCCGTCGAGGCGGGCCGCGCGATCGTCCTCGCCTTCAACAAGTGGGACACGCTCGACGAGGAGCGCCGCTACTACCTGGAGCGCGAGATCGAGACCGAGCTGGCCCAGGTCGCGTGGGCGCCCCGGGTCAACATCTCGGCGCGCACCGGCCGCCACATGGAGAAGCTGGTCCCGGGTATCGAGACCGCCCTCGCGGGCTGGGAGACGCGCGTCCCGACGGGCCGGCTGAACGCGTTCCTGGGCGAGTTGGTCGCGGCCCACCCGCACCCGATCCGCGGCGGCAAGCAGCCCCGCATCCTCTTCGGCACCCAGGCGGGCACCAAGCCCCCGCGCTTCGTCCTCTTCGCCTCCGGCTTCATCGAGGCGGGCTACCGCCGCTTCATCGAGCGCCGTCTGCGCGAGGAGTTCAGCTTCGAGGGCACCCCGATCCACATCTCGGTCCGGGTCCGCGAGAAGCGCGGCAAGAAGAAGTAGCCGCAGCCGTACGGCTGTTCACGACCGTTCTACGACGAGGAGGGCGGCCCCAGTCTCCACTGGGGCCGCCCTCCTCGTACGTGACGTCAGATGCCTCGGCGCGGGCCGGGCGGCAGGGCCGCCGGGATGTGGTGCATCCCGGTGTGGCCGTGCTGGTGCTGCTGGGCGACCTGGCTCAGCTGCCCGACGCGCTGCCACTGGGACTGCTGCCGGGCGCTGTAGGCCCCCGCGCTGTACGCGCTGTACGAGCCCCCGCCCAGGGAACCCCCGCCGAACGTGCCGGTGCTGTGCGGGCTGTGCCCGAAGGCGGTGAAGCCCAGCTCCTCCTCGCCGCTGCGGTCGCCCGGCAGCGAACGGAAGGTCTTGACCCACTCCGAGTAGAGCCGGTCGTAGATCGGCGTGGCCGAGGGACCGCCGGGGCTGTCCCGGTCCGTTCGCGAGGACGGGATCGGCTGGTAGTTCCGGCTGCGGGGTACGTCGTATGCGTGCACGTATGTCCAAACGACACGTGACCTGAAGGGATGCGGCTCAGGTGCCCGCGAGCGGGAGTGCGGAGCCGACCAGCTGGCCGTTTGCCGCGGCCTTGTCGAGGGCGCCGCGGAGCAGGTCCTCGCGGGGCTGGCGGCCGATGGAGCCGACCGGTGCCGCGAACATCAGCACCTGCTGGTGCTTGTTGGCGGCGGCCCGCCAGCTGTCGGTGACCTGGAGCGGCTGGTGCGCCTGCCACCAGGCCACCGGGGAACCGCCGTTGGCGCTCGGCTGGAGCACCGCGTGCAGCTGGCCCGCGGCGAGCAGCACCGACCAGCCGTGCAGCACGGGCGGCACGGTGGTGATCTCGCTGAGCGGCATGAAGCCCTGCTCGATCAGCAGCGGCAGGAAGTCGTCACCGACGCCGGTCGAGCCGGGCCGCACGATCGGCGCGGTCGGCTCGACGACCAGGGCGGGGTGCAACTCCCCTGAGATCAGGACGAGTCCGCTGGTCACCCCGAGCACGGCCTGCTCGGGCACGGCCAGCTCCGGTTCGCCGGCCGGGGCGTGCGCGTTGCCGCTGATGGAGCGGACCGCGCCCTGCAGCTGTTCCTCGGTGACCTGCACGACCTGGGAGGGCAGGCAGGTGGCGTGGGCGAAGGCGAGGACGGCGGTCTCGTCGCCGATGAACAGGACGGTGCTGGTGCGCTCCTGTGCGGAGTCGCCCTGGGTGCGGCACGACGTGCAGTCGTAACTGCCCGGGGCGTTGTCTCCGGCGAGCAGCCGGTCGGCTTCATCGTCGCCGATCTCGGCGCGTACGTCGTCGCTGACGTCGAGCATGCGCGGCACGGGTGGCTCCCTCGGAATGCGGTGCCCGGTGGGTCCCGGGCTCATGAAGATGACAACGGAGGATCTGTGGCGGGAGTCACGCTTCAGAGCGAACCGAATCGAACCAACCGACGCGGACGGTCACAACGCGTACGGAATCGAGCACTCCATGTCAACTGCACGAAAGGTCAAGGGAGTTGGTTGCGTGAACCGGGTCACAGCGCGTGTCGGCAACTGGTCGCAAAATCGTGAAATCGGTGGATGTAGTGGGTGGCCGAAAAGTGCCGATACCCCCGGTAACAGTGAACTGGCCTGCGGGGACAGGCAGTTGGTCGACACCGGCTCGTTGACCTCCGTACATTCCTCCGCCGTGTGCAGCGAGCACCGCTCGGGACACGTCCGTCGGCCGAACAAGCCAGCAAACAGCACCACTTCCGACGGACGGGGAGGAGCGCGGAAACCACGTCGATGCGTGGGAGCCGCGGACCGCCTTGGGGGACCCCGGGTTGTTGGAGAGGGAACTACATGTCCGAATGTGCCGATACCACTCGCGAGAACGCTCATAAGTCCCCCATGGGGCAGGCGCGTACGACGGCGGTCCTCGCCGGGGCGGCTCTGCTCGCCCCCCTCGGACTGCTGGCCGCAAGCGGCAACGCCGCGGCGGCCGACAGTGGAGTGTGGGACCGCATCGCCCAGTGCGAGAGCGGCGGCAACTGGCACATCAACACCGGCAACGGCTACTACGGAGGACTCCAGTTCTCCGCCGGGACCTGGCGCGCCTACGGTGGTTCGGCCTACGCGGCCACCGCCGACCAGGCGTCCAAGTCCGCGCAGATCACCGTTGCCGGCAAGGTCCAGCGCGCCCAGGGATGGGGCGCGTGGCCGGTCTGTTCGGTACGGGCCGGAGCGAGCGGCAGCGCACCCGCGGGCTCGTCCGGCACGGTGAGCGAGAAGTCCACCGGGACGAAGAAGTCGACCACCGAATCGACCTCCGAGTCGACGACGAGGAAGTCGACCGAGAAGGCGACCCCGTCGAAGCCCGCGAAGACGCCGGCCCGCGGGACGAACAACGCCTCGCGCGGCACGTCCCGCGGCGACTACACCGTCCGCGAGGGCGACACCCTGAGCGGCATCGCCGCCCAGCACGGGACCACCTGGCGGAAGGTCTACGCCGCAAACAAGGCCGTCATCGGCGGTGACCCCGATCTGATCGTGCCCGGGCAGCAGCTCGACCTCTGAGCAGCACCGCCCGCGCCGCCCCCGTCCGGTCCCTCGACCGGGCGGGGGCGCGCGTCACTCCCGCTCGGCCGCCTCGCCGCCGAACACGACCGTCCCGCGCCGCAGTTCGTACACCAGGGCGCCCCGGCCGCGCAGCACGGGCGGCAACCGCTGCTCGGCCACGACCACACATGCGTCCAGCCCGGCCAGCACCTCGTACGTGTGCGCCGCGACCGCGGGTGACATGCCCTGCGCCGGCTCGTCGACGAGCACCACACGCGCCTGTGCCAGCAACGCCCGCGACAGCGCCAGCATCCGCTGCTCACCCCCGGAGAGCGTGCTCGCCCGGCGGGGGAGCAGCGGGACCAGCTGGGGATACGCGTCGAGGGCCACGGAGCAGTCCCGCGCGGCGAGTTCGAGGTTCTCGCGCACGGTGAGCGACCCGAACACGGCCCGCCGCTCCGGCACCAGACACAGCCCCCGGCGCGCCCGTTCATAGGCGGGCACACGGGTCACCTCGGCGCCGTCCCACACCACAGCCCCGCCCGACAGCGCGACCGTACCGGCGAGGGCCCGCAGCACGGTCGTACGGCCGGAGCCGTTGCGGCCCAGCAGGACGGTGAGTCCGCGGGTCGGGGCCGCGAGGGTGACGCCGTGCAGCGCTTCGAGGGGGCCGTAGCGGACGCGGGCGCGGCGGAGGGAGATGGTCATGCGGGGAACTCCCGTGCGGCCTCCGGGGCGTTGAGGGCGCCGTGCTCGAGGACGTGATCCGGTGGGCCGGAGGCGACGATGCGGCCCGCGGTCATCACATGGACCACGTCCGCGAGGTCGGCCACCAGGTCGAGGTCGTGCTCGACGACGAGCAGGGCGGTGCCCTCGGCGGCCAGCGCCCTCAACACCTGCGTCAGCGCGGCCACTTCGGCGGTGTCGAGTCCGGCGGCGGGCTCGTCGAGCAGCAGTATGCGCGGGCCGCCGGCGAACGCCCGCGCCAGTTCGACCCGGCGCAGCGTCCCGGTGGGCAGTCCGGCGGCGGGCAGCGACCGCACCTCCCCGTCCAGCCCGAACAACCGCAACGCCCGCTCCACGGCGCCCGGTTCGGTGACCCGGCCCTGCTCGGCGCCGACACGCACGTTCTCGGCGACGGTCAACGAGGGGAACACGGCGAGCTGTTGAAAGGTCCGGGCGATCCCGAGCCGGGTGCGCGCGTGCGCGGTCAGCCGCGTGATGTCCCGTCCGCCCAGCCGGACCCGCCCCCGCGCGGGCCGCACGGTCCCGGCCAGACAGTGGAACAGGGTGCTCTTTCCCGCCCCGTTGGGCCCGACGACGGCGGTGACCTGCCCGGCCCGCACGACGAGATCGACCCCGTCGAGCGCGGTGAAGCCGCCGTAACGGGCGTGCAGGGCGTGGGCGGTGAGGACGGCGGGAGGGAGGGGGCGGGGACGGGGGTGCGGGGTGGCCGCAGGCCGGTGTGCAACATCCGTACCGGCAGCCGCCGTTGAGCCTGTGCGCCCCTCTGCGGGCCGTATCTTCCTCCGCACCCCCATCCCCAACTCGGTGAGCCGCGCCTTCCGTTGCGGCCGCAGCCGTCCCGCCGCAGCGCGCACCGCCTCGTAAGGACCGCCGGGAAACCTTCCCACGCACACCGCCAACACCCCGACCAGCGCCGCCGCCACCCCGCCCCGCGCCCCCGCGTCCAGCCCGACCAGCAGAGCCGCGGCGGCCAGCGCGCCGAGCGTGCTGTCGGCGCCCAGCACGACCACCGCCGCGAACCACAGCAGGCCGCGCACGGGGTCGTAGGCCGAGGGGTCGAAGGCGCGCAGGCCCATGCCGAGCATGCCGCCGCCCAGGGCGGCCAGGGCGGCGCCCGCGACGAAGGCGAGGAGTTTCAGGGACGGGACCTGGACGCCCGCCGCCGACGCGCCCTGTTCGTGGTCGCGCAGGGCGGCGAGGGCGCGGCCCGTACGGCCCCGGCGCAGGGCGTGGACCGCCGGCAACGCGCCTGCCAGGAGGGCGAGTTCGAGGACGTAGTAGGCGCGGTCGCCGTCGAAGCCGGACGGGCGGGCCAGCGACAGGCCCGAGGTGGCGTACGGCTGGGCGAAGACGAAGCGGCTGACCCCGACGCCGACCGCGAAGGTCGCGAGGGCGAGGGCCAGGCCGTGGCGGCCGATCGCGGGCCAGCCGGTCAGCAGGCCCAGGGGCGCGACCAGGAGGACGGCGAGCGCGAGCGCGGCCAGTTCAGGGACGCGGGGGAGCCCCGGGAAGCGGCCCGCCGCCAGCAGTGCGGTGAACAGGGCACCCAGGCCCGCGTACGCCGCCTGCCCCAGCGAGAGCTGCCCGCCGCGCCCGGTGACCACCACCAGCGACAGCAGCACCACGCCCAGCGCCGGGACCTGGACCGAGGTGTGCAGGTCCGAGCCGGCGAAGCCGAGCGGGAGGAGGAACAGCACCCCGGCCACGATCCAGGCGCCGGGAGGCGTGGCGACACGGGCCGTCGCCGTGCGCGGGAGGGCGTCCTTCGTGCCGACACCGGGCAGCACCAGCGCCGCGACCAGCAGGGCGACCACGAACAGGTTCGCGCCCACCGCCTGCATCAACCGGCCCTCGTCGCCCGGCAGATGGAGCCGCGTCAACTGGCTCTGCCCGACCCCGACCCCCAGCGCCACCACCACGGCGACCGGCAGACTCCGCATCCGTGCCGCCACGGCGACCGCCATCACCTCCATGACGAGCAGCGGCAGACCGTACGGGTCCAGGCGCACGGACGGCGCGAGGAGCACGCCCGTCAGCCCCGCCGTGAACGACCCGAACGCCCAGCCCGCGGCGGCCACCCGGTCGGCGTCCACCCCACCCAGGACCGCGAGCTGACGATCGTCCACGACGGCCCGCAGCTCCCGCCCGAACCGCGTCCAGCGGATCACCGCCCCGACTCCGGCGGCCAGCACGAGCACCACCGCCAACTGCCCCCAGGGATCGGCCGACACCAGCTCCGGCGCGTCGTCCCGCGCCCCCTGCCCCCACACCAGCGCGGCCCCGCCGACCAGCAGCACGAAGACCCCGATGGACGCGACCAGGGTCTGCGCCGGATCGCCGCCCAGGACCGCCAACGGCCGGAAGACGAACCGTTCCAGCGCCACCCCGATGCCGGGGGCCAGGAACAGCAGGGTCACCACCGCGCCCAGCCACAGCGGCCAGCCCCACCCGACCACGCACTGCCGCAACACGTACGCGCACACCATCGCGACCGCGCCGTGCGCGAAGTTGAGGACGCCGGTCGCGCGGTACGTCACGATCAGGCCGATCCCGGTGAGCGCGGCGGCGCTGCCGACCGAGAGCCCGGCGAGGGTGAGGTCGTAGGTGAAGGTCGACATCAGGGTCATCAGTCGTCGGCTTCGGCGGGCTCGCAGATCGGGCAGGGGCTCAACTCGCCGTTGGCCACGAGCTTCGCGTCCACCGGTACCGCCTCCGGCTTCCCGGCGACCAACGGGCAGTCCGCCCGGTGCCACAGTGTGCCGCCCGGCACCATCAGCAGGTCCCCGCTGACCGCCAGGGGCGCGACGGCGGCCCGCGCGGACTCCTCGGTGTCGGCGGGTCCCGCGGCCACGAGAAGGCCGTACAGCTCCACCACGCGGGACGCGGCGAGGGCGGAGCGGCCGTGGGTGAGGAGGATCGCGGCGGCGACGATCAGGGCGGCACCGGGGACCGTGCAGGAGGCCAGGTAGGGGAGTTGGCGTTCCGCGTAGCGCTCGCCGGATACGCCGTACCAGCCGAGCACGCACAGGACGGCACCGGCGGCGAGCGCGGTCCAGCCGGCCCACAGGGCGGGGTGCACGGTCCGCAGTCGGGGTGTCCGCATTTCCGGCTCCCACATGTCATGTGTCTGTCCATGCCAGCCAATGGCTTGCACTATGCCTTCTGACACCTGACCTGAAAACACCGGGCGTGCACGGCCCGGAACGACACCCGGCGGTGAGCCACATGGTTCTCGGGAGCGACCTCAGGCGAAGGAACACAAGGCGCGTGCGGGGCACGGTAGTCGCGGCGGCCATGGTCCTCGTGCTCGGCCCGGCACTGGCGGCCTGCAGCGACGACAGCGGCGGCGGGAGCAGCGCGCCGCCGCCCACCCCGTCCGTCGAGCGGACGGCGAGCGCACCGGCCACCGCGCCCGCCGACCCGGCCGCCGCGACCACTCAGATCGAGGCCAACTGGAAGAAGTTCTTCGACCCGGCCAGCTCCAGCACGGACAAACAGGCCGTCCTGGAGAACGGCGACAAAATGGGCCCGGTGCTGAAGGCCTTCAGCGGTGACAAACGCGGCGGGCAGGTTCAAGCGGACGTCCAGAAGGTCGAGTTCACCTCCGCGACCCAGGCGACCGTGACCTACAGCCTCACCCTGAACGGCGCCACCGCCCTCCCGAACGCCTCCGGGACGAGCGTCCAGCAGGGCGGCACCTGGAAGGTGTCCGTCAACACCCTGTGCGCGCTGGTGGCGTTGAGCGGCGATGCCTCGCAGTCGCCGGGTTCGGGCTGCTGAGGCCGCTGCCGCGGTGCTGCTGCTCCTGGGGAGCGCGGCCTGCGGCAGCCGCCTCCCGGAGAGCGACTTCGATCACGGCGACAGCCGTACGCCCACGGTCGCCGGCGGCACGCCGATCCGGGTCGGCATCATCACCAGCGCGACCAGCCCGGTCGGCGGCGACACCTTCACCGGCCCCCGCGACGGCGCCAAGGCGTACTTCGACCGCCTCGACGCGCGCGGGGGCATCGACGGCCACCCGGTCGAGGTGCGCCTGTGCGACGACGGCGGCAGCGGCGTCGGCAACAACGCGTGCGTGCACCAACTGATCGACGAGGACAAGGTCGTGGCCCTGGTCGCCACCACCGCCCTCGACTACGCGGGCGCCTCCCGCGTCTCCCACGCGCGCGTGCCCGACATCGGCGGCCAGCCCATCGGCGCCGCCTACGACACGTACCCGCACCTCTACGGCATCTACGGCAGCCTCGCGCCCCGCGCCGGAACCCCGGGCTGGGGCGGGCGGTTGTACGGCGGTACCGAGGTCTACCGATACTTCAAGCGCGAGCAGGGCGCCCGTACCGCCGCCGTCGTGTCGTACAACCAAGCCGCGTCCGCCGCCTACGCCCGGCTGGTCGAACAGGGGCTGAAGGCCGAGGGGTACAAGGTCGTCACCGAGCAGGTCGACTTCGCGCTGCCCAACTTCCGTGCCGCGGCGGCCGACCTGAAGCAGCAGGGCGCCGACCTGGTCTTCGACGCCATCGACACCCACGGGAACGCCCAGCTGTGCCGGGCGATGGACGAGGTCGGCGCGAACGTGGTCGCCAAGGTGACGAACGTCCAGAACTGGACATCCACCGTCCCGGAGGACTACAAGAACTCACCGCGCTGCCGCAACGCCCTCTGGGCGACCGGCTCCAGCCGCGACTTCGACGACACCTCCCAGGCGGCCGTACGGGACTTCCGGGACGCGACCAAGGGGCTCAAGACGCACTCCCAGTGGCAGGTGGAGGGGTGGGCGGCGGCGATGTGGTTCACGGACGCGGCGAGGTCGTGCGCGAAAACGGGCGTCACACGCGCGTGCGTCGACGCCTACATGGACCGGAGCGAGAACTACACCGCCGACGGCCTGCTGGCCCCCGTCTCCTTCGAGCGGCTCGCCGCACCGCCGAGGACACACAGGACGTGTCTCTCGGTCGCCCGCTGGCAGGACGGCAAAGGGTGGGTCCCACAAGGGGACATGAACCGCACGTGCTTCGAGGTGCCGCAACTGCCCTACAGCCCCTGACACAGATCGCCGTCACCACAAGGACGCCCCCGATACCGGCCGGCCTTGGTGGAGACTTCGACCATGTTGGAGACCTCGGCACGACTCCTGCGCCTCCTCTCGCTCCTCCAGGCCCACCGCGAGTGGTCCGGCGCCGACCTGGCCGACCGGCTCGGGGTCACCGCGCGGACCGTCCGCCGGGACGTGGACCGGCTGCGCGAGCTGGGATACCCGGTCAACGCCAGCCCCGGCACCGGGGGCGGCTACCAGCTGGGCGCGGGCGCCGAGTTGCCGCCGCTGCTGCTGGACGACGACGAGGCGGTCGCCGTGGCGGTCGGTCTGCGCACCGCCGCAGGGCAGGGCATCGAGGGCATCGGCGAGACCTCCGTACGCGCTCTCACCAAGCTCGAACAGGTGCTGCCGAACCGGTTGCGCCGCCGGGTGGGCGCCCTCAACGCGTTCACCGTGCCGATGCTGCACAACGCGCTGCCGTCCGCCGTCGACCCGGCCGTGCTGACCGAGCTGGCCGCGCTGTGCCGGGACGCGGAACGGCTGCGCTTCGACTACGAGAGCCACGACGGCACCCCCACCCGCCGCAGCGTCGAACCGCACCGCCTGGTCTGCACCGAGCGGCGCTGGTACCTCGTCGCCTGGGACCTGGAGCGCGCCGACTGGCGCACCTTCCGCGTCGACCGCATCACGCCCAGGCCGCCGCACGGGCCGCGCTTCACCCCGCGCGAGCCCCCGGCCGAGGACCTCGCCGTACACGTCTCGAAAGGCATCTCCACGCGCGCGTACGCCGCACACGCCCTCGTCCGGCTGCTCGTGCCCCTCCAGGAGGCGGCCCAACGGATCTCACCGTCCGCCGGGACCCTGGAGGCCGACGGACCGGACGCCTGCCTGCTGCGGACCGGGGCCCCGAACCTCGACCTGATGGTGGTCCACGTGATGATGACGGGCTTCGAGTTCGAGGTCCTGGAACCGGCCGGGCTGACCGAGAGGATCAGGACCGCCAGGGACCGGCTGACCCGGGCGCTGGACCGGGAGCGGGCCCCGGGAGCCGACGGCGATTCTGTGGCGGAACAGTGAAACTCTTATGCTGCGTCAGCTCCCGCCGTACCGCACGGAATCGGAATGGAATGGGACGCGCGGCCGGTTCTCGCGGCACTTTCCGCCGGGCTATTCGTCCGGCCGGACCGACAGACGGGAATTACGATCGAATGCCTCCGGAAGGCGTACGGAACCGCTCATACGTGTGAGGGAGGCCGAACAAAACACACGTCCTGATCCTGTGACAGAAGTGTGACCGGAGAGGGACGGAGAGAGCGGGAGAGGGGCTAGCGTGGCGGGCATGGCATCCATTCCGACTCCACCGGCAGAGCCCCAGGACAGTCCGAACAGCTATGTGGGCCTCGACGCGACAGAGGCCGAGCGGCTCGCACGCGAGCGCGGGTGGCCGACCGTGCGGTCGCTGCCGCCGGGGGCGATCATCACCATGGAGTTCCGCGTGGGACGGCTCAACTTCGAGGTCAAGGACGGCACGGTGGCGCGCGCCTGGAAGGGCTGAGCGCGGACACGCCGAAGGCCCCGGTTCCGCTGGAGGAACCGGGGCCTTCGTGATGCGGGGCGGGAGTGTGCGTACCGGCCCCGCGGCTCGGTGGGGTCAGCCGCCCGTCGCCGGGCGGGCCGTGGCGGTGCTGGTGCCGCGCGCCACCCGGTCGGGGTGCGGCGGGCGGCGGCTGCCGATCGGGGTGACCGGGGTGCGCTCCGAGCGGGTCGTGTGCGGGCCCGGGGCGAGATGGGCGGCAGGCCGCGCCGATCGGCTCGCGCCGACCGTCTCGCGGGCCGCCGGGACCTCCTCGCCGGAGGAGGCGCGGGGCTTGAGGAGCACCGGCGCGGTGACCGGGGACGCGGGCGCCGGAGCGGGTGCCGTACGGCCGCTGCGGGCGCGCCAGCGGTCGCGCAGGTCGAAGATCCGGGTCTCGGCCAGGGCGATCAGCGGCTCGCACCACGGGAGGGCGAGCAGGATCAGCAGACCGGCGGCCCAGCCGAGCAGCACGTCGCTCAGCCAGTGCGTGCCCAGGTAGACCGTGGCGAGACCGACGCCGAGCGAGGTCACCGCGGACGCGGCGGACAGCCAGCGGCGGGTGGCCGGGGTGGAGGCCAGATAGGCCAGGATTCCCCAGGTCACGACCGCGTTGGCGGTGTGGCCGCTGGGAAATATATCGCCGCCGAGACCCATCTCGTTCGAGCCGATGACGGTCGCGTAGTGCGGGCCGAGCCGGCCCATGCCGAGCTTGGCGGCGCCGACCGTGATGTTCAGCAGCAGCAGCGAGGTGCCCAGGGTCAGCAGCGGGCGCAGCGTGTGCTGCCGCCACGAGCGCCAGCCCAGCCAGGCCGCGACCATCACCGCGGTCGGGCCGCGCTGGCCGAGGACCACGTAGTAGTCCACGAACCAGTGGATGCCCGCCCACTGCTGGTACGGCCGGAAGAACATGACCTGCCAGTCGAACCGGACCAGCCAGGACGTGGTCACGACGAGCCACACGATCGCCAGATAGAAGGCCAGGGTCGCCGCGAACAGCACGACCCTGTGCCGGCTCATCCTCGGCACATCGATGTGGGCCGGCCGTTCAGGTTCACGGTCCAGCCTCGCGAACACCCGGTCCAGACGGGTGAGGTTTCGTTCGGTACGCACCCAATCGACGTTACAGCGAGTGAGTGTGGATCCCCGTCGAATCAGCGGCTTTGTGATGACGATGTGATGTGGGAAAGCTCTCAGGAGCAGGTTTATTTCCGAGGATTCCGCAATCCCGGAGGGCTCCGTCCTTCAATTCCTTTGATCATGCCGGGGTCGAGTTTTATGGCCCTTATGAATTAGTTCACCAAATGCTGGGGTGGAATTGGCCGGGCGCTCATCGACCGTACCCGGGTCGATCATGGTGGACCGGAGCCGTTCAGCCAGAACGCGCCGTACACCGCCGACGCCACCGCGACACCGCCCACCACCCACGCTGACCTGGACGTACGCGCCCGCGCCAGGGCGAGCGCGAGGGGGAGCAACAGGGGGAAGGCGGGCATCAGCAGGCGCGGTTTCGAGCCGAAGTAGCTCGACGCGCACAGCGCGAGCGCGGTCACGACCCCGGTGTACACGAGGAGCGGCGGCGGCTGGCCCTGCCGGACGCCCACGACGTACAGCCAGAGCACCAGGCCGACTCCGACGATCAGGCCGACCCCGGCGAGCGCCGACGGGAACGACGTGAACTTCTCGCCGACGAAACGGGCGAAGGCCGCGCCCCCGTCGAAACCGTTCCGCCAGCCCGCCTGCACGTCGAGATAGCCCAGCGGACCCTTGCCGGTGCGATGCCCGACCCACAGCACGTACCCGGCGGCGCCCAGGGGCGCGATCAGCATCCCGAGGGCGCATCGCCAGCTGCGCGCGCCGGGTGCGGGCGCCGCGCTGCGGTCCCGCACGAAAGAGGGGGCGGCCGTGGAAGCGGAAGGGGTGACGGCCGTGGATGTCCCCGCGCGCGAGCCGAATCCGGTGAACGACGTGATGCCGGCGACCCACACCGCAGCCACCACCGCGAGCCCCACGGGCCGGGTCAGCCCGGCCAGCAGGGCCAGCGTGCCCGCCGTCAGCCAGCGGCCGGTCAGGACCGCGTACAGGGACCACGCGGCGAGCGCCGTGAACAGCGACTCGCTGTACGCCATCGACTGCACGATCCCCACCGGCAGCACGGCCCACAGCAGCACGGCGCACACCCCGGCCCTGCGGCCGTACACGTGCTCCGCGACCGCGAAGATCCCCCAGGCCGCCGCGAGCGAGGCGAGCAGGCTCACCACGAAACCGCCGTCGGCGTACGACAGCGGGGACACCGCGTGCAGGGCTCTTTCCAGCCAGGGCAGCAGCGGGAAGAAGGCGAGGTTCGAGTGGACGTCGCCGTTCGGGAGGCGGACCTCGTAGCCGTACCCCAGGTCGGCGACGCGGGTGTACCAGAGGGCGTCCCAGCGGGCCGTCAGCAGGGTGTACGCGCTCTTGCCGCGCGCGGCGCTCCACACCGCGAGCACCACCAGGCCCAGGGTGCGGACGGCGGCGTACCCGAGGAGGGCCGGGGCCGCCCGGCGCAGAGGTGCTGCAAGATCGGTCACGGACCCGATTATCGAGGGACCCCGGAACCGGCCGGCCGGGCGGGGGCGTGGTCCACGGAAGGGCGAGTGGTGTACGCCACACGTGTTCTCCGGGGAGTGTGAGAGGTCCGCCACGTGGCATTGGCGTGAACTCGCGTACGCTGACGGCTCACTCGCCTTCGTTGCGCGGGTCGGAGACACCGCTCCTCTCCGGCCGCAGTCACGGGGAGTCCCCACCCCGTGAGCCCCGCCGAACGCGAGGGAACATCTGGGAGGTAGTACATGTCCGGGACGACCACGGCCGCCGCAGCGCTGCGCCGTCGGGCGGCCGGGGCCGGTGCCAACCGCTGGGTCGTCCTCGTCGTCCTCTGCGTCAGCCTGCTCCTCGTCGCGCTCGACGCCACCGTGCTGCATGTCGCGGTGCCCGCCGTCACCGAGGACCTCAAACCCGGCGCGATAGAGCTGCTCTGGATCGTCGACGTCTATCCGCTGGTCTGCGCCTCGCTCCTCATCCTCTTCGGCACGCTCGGCGACAGAGTGGGCCGCAGACGGATTCTCCTTCTCGGCTACGGCCTCTTCGGCGTCGCCTCCGGGCTGGCCGCCCTCGCGCACGACGCCCAGGTGCTGATCCTCGCGCGGGCCCTCCTCGGCGTCGGCGGCGCGATGATCATGCCCGCCACGCTCTCGATCCTCCGCCAGGTCTTCCCCGACCGCCGCGAGCGCGCGGTGGCGATCGGCGTGTGGAGCGCGGTGGCCGCGGTGGGCGCGGCGGTGGGCCCGCTGCTCGGCGGCTTCCTGCTCGAACACTTCTGGTGGGGCTCGGTCTTCCTCGTCAACATCCCCCTGATGCTGATCAGCCTGCCGATCGGCCGGCTCCTGCTCCCCGAGTCCCGCGGCGACCGCAACGGCCCGTGGGACGTCGTCGGCGCGCTCATGGCCGCGGGCGGTCTCTTCGGCGTCGTCTTCGGCGTGAAGCGGCTCGGCGGCGGGGAGCCGGTGGAGAGCGCGTGGACCGTGGCCCCGCTGCTGGTGGGCGCGGTGCTGCTGGTCCTCTTCGTACGACGGCAGCGGCGCCGTACGCATCCGCTGGTGGACCTGAAGATGTTCCGCAGGCCGGCGTTCAGCACGTCGGTGGGCTGCATCGTGCTGGCGATGCTGGCACTGGTCGGCCTGGAGCTGATCGCGGCGCAGTACCTGCAACTGGTGCTCGGCCTGTCGCCCCTCCAGACGGGTCTACGACTGCTGCCGCTGACGTTCGCGGCGATGGCGGCGGGGCTGTTCGGGGCGCGGATGCTCCGGCGGTTCGGTCCGCGCCGGATGGTGTGCTTCGGGTTCTGCCTCACCGCGTTCTCGGTGCTGACGCTGATCGCGATGGGCGAGCGGGATAACACGGGGCTGCTGCTCTTCGGGTTCCTGCTGCTCGGGTTCGGTCTGGAGATGACGCTCTTCGGGGCGTACGAGTCGATGCTGAGCGAGGCGCCCCCCGCGCAGGCGGGCGGCGCGGCGGCGATAGGGGAGACCTCCTACCAACTCGGCGCCGGCATCGGCATCGCGCTCCTCGGCAGCGTCATGAACGCGGCCTACGCGCCCGGGCTGTCGTCCGTTCCAGGTGTACCGGCGTCCGCGTCGGCGTCCGCGGGGCATTCGCTGGGCGAGGCGTACGACGTGGCCGGGCGGCTCGGCGGGGCCCGTGGCGCCGCCCTGCGCGACGCGGCGCGGCACGCCTTCGTCCACGGCCTCCACGTCACGCTCCTCGTGAGCGCGGCGCTGCTGTTGCTGGGCGCGGTGATGGCGTTGCGCCTCCCCCGGATCATGCACTGCGAGGCCTCGCTGGCGGCGGTCCCGGCCCCCCGGGAATCAACCCAACCCCGAGTCTCCGCCTGACCGACGGGTGCTTCAGGTGCGGACGCTGGACGCGGATGCCGACGAACGCACCCGCACCCGCCAACGGCGACACACCCCCACGGCAAACGCCCACCTCTCCGCGCCCCGCACAGGCGGGCGGGTGAGAAAGGCGGTGAGGGGACACGCTGGACGCGGAACACCCGTCGCCGTAACGTCGACCCGTCCCCATAACTAGCGCTGATAGTTAAAACGCCGGAGGCCCTGTCATGGCTGCGTCCCCCAAGCTGCCCCCCTTCGACCCCACCGACCCCCTGGGCCTCGACGACCTCCTGGACCCCGAGGACCTGGCGATCCGGGACACGGTCAGGACCTGGGCCGCCGACAGGGTCCTGCCGTACGTCGCCGACTGGTACGAGAAGGGGGAGCTGCCCGGCATCAGGGACCTCGCCCGGGAACTCGGCGGCATCGGCGCCCTCGGCATGTCGCTCGACGGCTACGGCTGCGCAGGCGCCTCCGCCGTCCAATACGGCCTCGCCTGCCTGGAGTTGGAGGCGGCGGACTCCGGCATCAGGTCCCTCGTGTCGGTGCAGGGCTCCCTCGCGATGTACGCCATCCACCGCTTCGGCAGCGAGGAGCAGAAGCAGACCTGGCTCCCGCGCATGGCCTCCGGCGAGGTCATCGGCTGCTTCGGCCTCACCGAACCCGACCACGGCTCCGACCCCGCGGGCATGCGCACCTACGCCAAGCGCGACGCGGGCGACTGGGTCCTCAACGGCCGCAAGATGTGGATCACCAACGGGTCGGTCGCCGGCGTGGCCGTCGTATGGGCGCAGACCGACGACGGCATCCGCGGCTTCGTCGTACCGACCGACAGCAGTGGTTTCTCGGCGCCCGAGATCAAGCACAAGTGGTCACTCCGCGCGTCCGTCACCAGCGAACTCGTCCTCGACGACGTGCGGTTGCCGGCCGATGCCGTGCTGCCGGAGGTCGTAGGACTGAAGGGTCCGCTCAGCTGTCTGTCGCACGCTCGTTACGGAATCGTGTGGGGTGCGATGGGCGCGGCGCGCGCTTCCTTCGAGTCCGCGGTGGAGTACGCGAAGACCCGGGAGCAGTTCGGGCGGCCGATCGGCGGCTTCCAGCTCACCCAGGCCAAGCTCGCCGACATGGCGGTCGAACTGCACAAGGGGATTCTGCTCGCCCACCATCTGGGGCGGCGCATGGACGCCGGGCGCCTGCGTCCCGAGCAGGTCAGCTTCGGCAAGCTGAACAACGTACGGGAGGCCATCGAGATCTGCCGTACGGCGCGGACGATCCTCGGTGCCAACGGGATCTCGCTGGAGTACCCCGTGATGCGGCACGCGACGAACCTGGAGTCGGTGCTCACGTACGAGGGCACCGTCGAGATGCACCAGCTCGTGCTGGGCAAGGCGCTCACCGGACTCGACGCCTTCCGCTAGGAAGACCCGACGTCCCGTACAACCCTGCGGGAGGCAGGGCCGATGAGCGGCCCTGCCTCAGCTCTGGTTGAAGAACCCGTCCTCACGGCGCACGGCGGGGTCGCCGCTGACGATCTCCGTGTTGGCGGGGGTCAGCAGGAAGACACGGTTCGCGACCCGCTCGATGGTGCCGCGCAGGCCGAAGGTGAGGCCGGCCGCGAAGTCGACCACGCGCTTGGCGTCGGTCGCCTCCATCGCCGTGAGGTTCACGATCACCGGGACACCTTCCCGGAACAGCTCACCGATGGCGCGGGCGTCGCGGAAGCTGTCCGGGGTGACGGTGCCGATCCGGCGGCCCTTCACCTCGGCGACGTCCTCGGCCACCTTCACCCGCGGATCCGTGACCCAGGCATCCCCGGGCTGCTCGGTCCCTTCGGAGTAGTCGTCGTCGTAGTAGCGCTCGTCATCGTTGTCGTCAACGAGCCCAAGCCAGGCACTCGCCTTGCGTACCGATCCCATGGACGCCTCCTCTCACAGCGGTCTTTCTTGCTTTCCGCATCCCTATGGTCATCCATGATGCGGATCGCGCGCCAAGTGGATAGACGCCGCGCGGGGGGTTTGTGACGCTACTGGTGCACAGCCAATACGTCGAGGGCCCCCGTGTATCAAGGGTGTTGCTTGATACGGCTGCTGACTGAGAGTGAAATATGATTCTTCACGGCGTCCGGGTGACGGCTGGTGCGTACGAGTGAACGGAGTGGTCGAAGTGAAGCGTCTGCTCAACGCCCGGTCAGCTGCCCTATCGATCTTCGGATGCCCAGTCAGTTGTCGTTCACGCCACGGGGGGTTGTCGTGTTCGGAATGGTCCGGCCTTGCTCACATCGGCTCGGTGAGAGTCTCAAGACGCAGTGGATGGCGCATTTGTGCGGGCTGTGTCTCGCACTGCGCGGAGATCACGGTCAGCTCGCGAGAGTGGTCACCAACTACGACGGCCTGATCCTTTCGGTGTTGACGGAGGCTCAGGTCGAACGGGCGGGCGGAGGATGGCGGCGTACGGCCGGCCCGTGCCCGTTGCGCGGGATGCGGACCGCGTCCGTCGCGCAGGGCGAGGGGGCGCGGCTCGCGGCGGCCGTCTCGCTGGTGCTCGCCTCGGCGAAGGTGCGTGACCATGTCGCCGACGGGGACGGGCTGCTGGCCCGCAGGCCGGTGGCGCTCGCCGCGCGCCGGGTCGCCGGGAGCTGGGGGCGGGCCGGGGCGCGGACCGGCGCCGATGTCGGGTTCGACGCCGCCGTGCTCGTGGACGCGGTGGAGCGGCAGTTCGGCATCGAGTCCCTGGCCGGGCCCGGGACGCCGATCCTGACCGTCACCGAACCGACCGAGACCGCCACCGCCGCCGCGTTCGCGCACACCGCGATCCTGGCCGGACGGCCCGCCAACGCCGCGCCCCTCGCCGAGGCCGGGCGCCTCTTCGGCCGGCTCGCGCATCTCCTGGACGCCGTGGAGGACCAGGAGGCCGACGCCGCGTCGGGTGCCTGGAACCCGCTCACCGCGACCGGCACCCCGCTCGCCGAGGCCCGCCGCCTCGCCGACGACGCGCTGCACGGGATACGCCTCGCCCTGCGCGAGACCGAGTTCACCGACGGCAAGCTGGCGCATCTGCTCCTCGCGCACGAACTGGCCCGCTCGGTCGACCGGGCCTTCGGCACCCAGTCGTGCGGACACGGACCCGAGGCCGCCTTCGGGCCGCCGCGGACTCCCTATCTGCCGGGCGATCCGCGCCAGGGCGGCAATCCCTACGGCGGTGAGCCCCCGCGGCCCGACAAGCGCGGGTTCCTGGCCGGGTGCGCCGCCGCCCTCGGGCTCTGCTGCACCTGCAAGGTGTGCTGCGCCGACGAGTTCGAGGGGCCGTGGTCGCGGCGGCGGCGCGAGGGCTGCTGCTCCAGCTGCGACTGCTCGTGCTGCGACGTCTGCGAATGCTGCGAGTGCTGTGAATGCGTGTCGTGCTGCGACTGTTGATCGACGGCTGCTGATCAACGCCTGCTGAACCACGGCTGTTTGTCGGCGGCCGATGGCGGTGACGGGCCGTCACCACGGTTGTATACGCGCCGTATCCGGATCATGGGTGACCTGCGGGGACGGGCGACCGTGTTTCACCGCGGTAAAACAAAAACATGATCCGGTGACCGGTGCGCCGTGAGTGTCGTTGGGCGGGAGCAGAACCATTTCTGCCCCAGGTTCGATCCCCCCGCCCAACTCGCCACCCACTTAAGGCACTTCAGTGGACGTCACAACAAAAGCGACCACCAGCATCCGCGTCAGGCTGCTGAGGATTCTGATCCTCGCCCTCGCGGTGCTGCTCGTCCTGCTCGGTATCGCGGCCGCCGAACAGATCTCCGCCTATCGCAACGCCTCCGCGACCGCCGACAACGCCCGCCTGGAGATCACCCTTCAGGGACTGGTGCACGAACTGCAGAAGGAACGCGGACTCACCACCGGATACGTCGGCGGAGTCCAGCAGTTCAGCGCCAAGCTGCCCGCGCAGCGCAAGGCGACCGACACCGCGCGCCGGCAGCTGGACGTGGCGCTCAAGGGACGTGAGGACTCCGCCGCCGGTTCGGTGCGCGAGTCCCTCGGCCGGCTCGACGGCCTCGCCGACATCCGCAAGGACGCAGACGACGGCTCCGGCGTGGTGAACGACACCTTCGACTACTTCACCACCACGATCACCGTCCTCGACCGGCTCGACCTCGGCCTCGAGGACGTCCACGACGGCCCCCTGCGCGACGCCTACCAGGCCCTCCAAGTCCTGGGCAACGCCAAGGAGTTCACCGGCGAGGAGCGCGCCATCGTGCTCGGCTCGGTGCGCGCCGGGAAGTTCCGCGGCGACGACTACAGCCGCTTCATGGAGATCCGCGCCGGACGCCTCGCCGCCCTCGACGCCTTCCCCCGGTCGGCCACCGCCGTGCAGGAACGCCGGCTGAACACCGCCCTGACCACGCCCGACGCCGAACGCGCGCTGGCGTTCGAGAGCAAGGCGGTGCACGGCACCGGGAAGCTGAAGTCCAGCTCGATCCCGCCCATGGCCTGGTGGGACTCCATGACCTCCACCATCAACGGGATGCGGAGCGTCCAGATCACCCTCGGCACCGACGTCGAGAACAGGGCCGCCCAGCTGGAGAGTTCGGCCCAGCGCGACCTGCTGCTGTTCCTGCTGCTCGCCCTCGGCACGGTCGTCGCGCTCGCCGCGCTGGCCCTCGACTGCGTACGGTCCGTGTCCACCCCGCTCGTCGAACTCGCCCAGCAGGCACGGGAGGTGGCCGGCAGCCGGCTGCCGCAGGCCGTGGCCGCCGTACAGGACGGGTCGTCCGGGGCGGCGCCGAAGCCGCCCGCTCCGCTCGCCGTCGCCGACAGGGCGGGGGCCGAAGTCCGGGAGGTGGCCGACGCGTTCGACCGGGTGCAGCGGTCCGCCTTCGAACTCGCCACCGAACAGGCCGTGTTGCGGCGCAACGCCACCGACTCCCTGGTGAGCCTCGGCCGCCGCAACCAGAACCTGGTGCGCCGCCAGATCAGCTTCATCAACAAGCTGGAGCACGAGGACGCCGACCCCGCGACCCTCGCCAACCTCTTCGAACTCGACCACCTGGCCACCCGTATGCGCCGCAACGCCGAAAGCCTCCTCGTGCTCGCCGGAGAGTCCAGCCCCCGCCCCTGGTCCACCCCGCTCTCCGTCAACGACGTGCTGCGCGCCGCGCTGTCCGAGGTCGAGGAGTACCGCCGGGTCACCCTGCGCCGGATCGAGCCCGCGTTCGTCACCGGCTCCGTCGTCGTCGAAATCGCCCATCTGCTGGCCGAGTTGGTGGAGAACGCGCTGAGCTTCTCGCCGCCGGACTCCGACGTGGAGATCGAGGGGCGGCGCACCAGCGCCGGGTATCTGGTCGCGATCGTCGACCACGGCTTCGGCATGGACACCCAGGCACTCGCCGAGGCGAACGTACGGCTGTCCGGCACCGCCAGCTTCATGGCCGAACCCACCCGGTTCCTGGGCCACTTCGTGGTCGGCGCCCTCGCCCGCAAGTGCGGCATCGAGGTACGGCTCGGCGAGGCACCGGCGGCCGGTGTCGTCGCCCGGGTCCTCATCCCCGCGGGGCTGTTGACGGAGAAGGGGGCCGAGGAGGCGCCGATGTTTCCCGCCCCGAGGAAGGCGGAGGCGGAGAAGACGGCGAGCCCGGAGACCGAAGCGGTGGCCTCCCCGGTCGCCGCGAAGGGCGGTTCGTCCGCCGCACGCACCCGCAACGGCCTGGTCAAGCGGCCGCAGCGCAGCGGTATCGCGGCGGCGGTGAGCGAGACCGATCTGAGCGGCCGCACCGCTCCCGCCGCACCGGCCAACCCGGAACGGACCCCTGAACAGGTCTCCGGGATGCTCTCCACCCTGCGCAGCGCCCATATGCGGGGCGGCATCAGTGTCGAGAAGGAGAAGCAGCACAAGTCCGAGAAGAGCGCCGCGAAGAACGTCGAGACGAACGAGGGTGCCGCCAAGTGACCACCGTCGACACCCCGCAGGACTCGCAGACCTTCAACTGGCTGCTCGCCAACTTCGTCAAGAGCACCGACGGCGTGCGCGACGCGGTCGCCGTCTCCTCCGACGGGCTGCTCATCGCCGTCTCGGACGGGCTCGGCCGCACCGAGGCCGACCATCTCGCCGCGATCGTCTCGGGGTTGAGCAGTCTGGCCCGCAGCGCGTCCAAGCGGTACAGCTTCGACGGGGTCAAGCTCATCATGATCGAGATGGGCCGCGGCTTCCTGCTCGTCTCGGCGATCCGGGACGGCAGCTGTCTCGGCGTCCTCGCCGACAGCAGCGGTGAACTGGGCCTGGTCGGCTACGAGATGGCGGTGCTCGCGGAGCGGGCGGGTGATCTGCTCACCCCGGCGCTCATCGCCGATCTGCGGCAGGCGTTGCCCCGGTGAACGGTGAACAGCCCAGGGACGTAGAACCTGACGAGGACGCGACGTTCGTCCGGCCGTTCATCATCACCGGCGGCCGGTCCGAGCCTCTCCAGGCCGATCTGCGGCTGGAGACGCTGGTCGTCGCCGTCGGCGTGCCGGATCCGTCGCTCGCGTTCGAGCGGCGCCACATCGTCGCGGTGTGCGAACAGCCGACGACCGTCGCCGAGGTGGCGCACCGGGTCGGCGTACCCCTCGGAGTGGCCAAGGTGCTGATCTCCGACCTCGTCGTCGCCGGGCAACTCGCCTGCCGGCAACCCGCGGAGCTGCCGCTCCCGATGCTCGAAAGGATCAGGGACCATGTCCGGGCGCTCTGACAAGATCGTGCCGCTGGCCGTGAAGATCGTGGTCAGCGGCGGCCTCGGGGTCGGCAAGACCACGTTCATCGGGGCCATTTCGGAGATCGAACCCCTCGACACGGAGGCGGCGATCACCCAAGTCTCCGTCGGCGTCGACTCGTTGGTGGGTGTCGAGGCGAAGACCACCACGACCGTCGCCCTCGACTTCGGGCGGATCACCCTCGACCCGACGATCGCGCTGTACCTG
The DNA here is from genome assembly GCF_036187565.1 of Streptomyces sp. NBC_00252. Lineage (NCBI taxonomy): Bacteria > Bacillati > Actinomycetota > Actinomycetes > Kitasatosporales > Streptomycetaceae > Streptomyces > Streptomyces sp. NBC_00252. The sequence goes on from NZ_CP108087.1 coordinate 7,825,030, forward strand.
TTCGGCACGCCCGGGCAGGACCGGTTCTCCTTCCTCTGGGACGACTTGGTGGAGGGCGCGCTCGGCACGGTGGTCCTGGTGGACACCCGGCGGATCGAGGAGTGCTTCCCGGCGGTCGACTACTTCGAGTCGCAGGGCGCGCCGTTCGTCCTGGCCGTCAACCGCTTCGACGGCGCCGAGCGCTTCGACGTGGACGAGGTCCGGGAGGCGCTGGGGCTGGGCGCGGACGTGCCGGTGCTGGAGTGCGACGCACGCCAACGGGACTCCGTGCGGGACGTGTTGGGGGCGTTGATGGACCGGGTGATCGGGGTCAGGGCCACCCCGCGTCGTCGTACGGCCGCCCTGTCGCGCTAGCGGGAAGAGGGGGCCGGCCCGTGAACTCGGCCCCCTCCAGGCCCGGTCAGTTCTTCAGTTCGGGCGGCGAGATCTGCGACTTCGCTATCGCCGAGCCCGTCGTACCCCACTTCTTCAGGATCTTGTCGTACGTCCCGTCGGCGATCAGCTTGTTCACGGCCGCCTGGAAGGCCGGGGCCAGCTTGGTGTTCTTCTTGAAGGCGAAGCCGACGTCGAGGCGGTGGAACTCGTTGAGGAACTTGACGCCGGTCTGCTGGGCGACGGCGTAGCGCAGGCCGTTGATCGTGGACATCACGACGTCGCTGCGGCCCTGTTGGAGGGACGACCAGATCGCGCCGGACTCGCTGTAGGTCTGCACGCTGTACGCCTTCTTGCCGGCGTCGGTGCAGACCTTCTTGTTCTCCTCGAGGGTGGCCTCGAAGGTGGTGCCCGCGCCGGTGGCGACGTTCAGGCCGCAGAGCTGCTTGAGGTCGGTGACCTTGGCGAGCTTGCTGTCGGAGCGGGTGGCGAAGCCCTGGCCGTCGTTGATGTAGGTGACGAAGTCGATCGTCTTGCGCCGTTCGTCGGTCACGCCGAAGTTGCTGGCGCCGAAGTCGTACTTGCCGCTGTCGAGGGCGGGCAGGATCGCCTCGAAGCTGGCCTGTTCCGTCGTGAGCCTGATGCCGAGGACCTTCGCGACGGCGTCCGCGAAGTCGACGTCCTGGCCGGTCAGCGTCTTGCCGTCGTCGAGGTAGGTGGTGCCGGGCGGCTGGCCGCCGACGGACACCGCGACGGTCAGGCTCGTGGTGCCGGACGGGAGCAGCTTCGCCGCCGCCGCGTCCTTCGGGATGGCCGAGACGACGTCCGTGGTGGGGATCTTGTCGGCCTTGGCCGCCGCCGCGTTCGCCGTGGTGCCGGACGCGTCGTCCGAGCCGGAGCCGCAGGCCGTGAGCAGCAGGGCCGCCGAGGTGATCAGGGCAAAAGGCGCAAAATGCCGATAACGGGTGCGCGAGGACGTACGCATCGTGTGCGGTCTCCTGAGAGCAAGAGTGAAGAGGACCCGAGGGGAGGGTGAGGAGTGCGCGTGTGAAGGCGACGGAGAAGGTGCGGGGGAGAACGCGAGAAGCGCCCGATCGATCAAGGGATCAAGAGATCAGGGCGCGCAGTGGGTCAGCTCAACAGGAAGAGGACCACACTCGACCGAGGTCGATGTGGGAGCGCTTGACCAGCCACTGCTGTGGATGCATGGGGTAAGTGGAACAGGCATCCGGTTGGGCGTCAACCGACTTGAGACGTACCGCTCACAGTATGGACAGCCTTGACAGCGGGGGGAAACGGCGCCGTACTCTCGGTGGACGGCCCTGCTGAGGGGCTAGGCCGTACCGCGCCGCGAGGCGCCCCGTGTGAAGGCACCACCCGTGTTCGACCGACGTCACGGAGTCTTCGCATGTCTTCCGACACCCTCGCCAAGTCAGCCGCCGCACCGGACATACCGGAGCTGGCAGGCTCCCCGCGGATCGTCCCGCAGCGCCGTCTCGGGCAGTGGACGGCCGCCGTCGCCGTCCTGGTCCTGCTCGGGTTCGCCGTCGCCTCCGTCGTCCGCAACAAGGCGTTCCAATGGGGCGTGGTCGGCGACTACTTCACCTCGGACTCCGTCCTGCGCGGCCTGTGGCTCACCCTGTGGCTGACGGCCGTGGTGATGGTGCTCGGCTTCGTCCTCGGCGCGCTGCTCGCGGCGGCCCGGCTGTCCGCCAACCCCGTGCTGCGGGCCGTCAGTTGGGGCTACGTCTGGCTGTTCCGGTCGATCCCGATCCTGGTGCAGTTGCTGCTGTGGTTCAACATCGGCGCGTTGTACCCCGAGTTGCTCGGTGTGAAGACCGTCAACCTGTTCACACCGATCGCCGTCGCGATCATCGGCCTCACCCTGCACGAGGCCGCCTACGCCGCCGAGGTCGTCCGGGGCGGCATCCTCTCCGTCGACCGCGGCCAGGTCGAGGCCGCGCAGGCGCTCGGGCTGAGCCGGTGGCGCCGCTGGTGGCGGATCGTGCTGCCGCAGGCGATGCGCTCCATCGTGCCGCCCGCCGGGAACATGCTCATCGGCACCCTCAAGGGCACGTCGATCGTCAGCGTCATCGCCGTACAGGACCTGCTGTTCTCGGCGCAGTTGATCTATCACCGCACCTACCAGGTGATCCCGCTGCTGATGGTCGCCACCATCTGGTACACCGTCGTCACCTCGGTGCTCGGCGTCGGCCAGTACTACGTCGAGAAGCACTACGCGCGCGGCTCGGAGCGCACCCGATGAGCACGTCGAGACGCACCCTGGTGATCGTCGGGGCCGGGCCGCGGGGGACCGGTCTCATCGAGCGCATCGCCGCCAACGCGCCCGAGCTGTACGACGGTTCGGGCCTAGACATCCATCTCGTCGACCCCCATCCGCCGGGCGCCGGACGCATCTGGCGCGCCGCCCAGTCCCCGCTGCTGTGGATGAACTCGCACGCCGAGGACGTCACCATGTTCACCGACGAGACGGTGGTCATGGAGGGCCCGGTACGCCCGGGACCCACCCTGCACGAATGGGCGGAGATCGACGGCAGCACCTTCGCCGACCGCCGGCTCCAGGGCTCCTATCTGCGCTGGGTGCACGAACAGGCCGTCGCCGCCCTGCCCCCGGGCGTCGCCGTCCACCACCACCCGCAACGCGCCCTCAGGGTCAGCGGCCCGCGCGAGGGACGCCAGCAGGTGTGGCTGGAGGGCCGCCCGCGCCCGCTCCTCGCCGACCTCGTCGTCCTCGCCCTCGGCCACCTCGACGCCGAACTCGACATCGACCAGAGCGAGTTGGCGGCATACGCCCGCGAACACGACCTGGTCCACCTGCCGCCCGACTTCACCGCCGACAGCGACCTCTCCGCCCTCGCCCCCGGCGAGCCCGTCCTCGTCCGCGGCTTCGGCCTCGCCTTCGTCGACCTGATGGTCCTGCTCACCGAGGGCAGGGGCGGACGCTACGACGGCGACACCTACGTCCCCTCGGGGCAGGAGCCGGTGCTGTACGTCGGGTCGCGGCGCGGCGTGCCGTACCACTCGAAGATCGGTTACGAGTGGAGCGGTGAACGGCCGCCGCTGCCACGGTTCTTCGGGCCCGCCGAGGTGGACGCGGTCCTCGCGCGGCCGGACGGCTTCGACTTCCGGCGGGACGTGTGGCCGCTGATCGAGAAGGAGTTGGGGTTCGCGCACTACCACCGGCTGTTCGGTGTGCACCCCGAGCGGACGGGCATGGCCTGGCCCGACTTCGAGGAGAAGTACGCGGCCTGCGAGCCGGCGGAGCGCGAGATCCTCGTGGCGTCCGCGGTGCCCGACCCCGCCGACCGGCTCGACCTCGCGGCCCTCGACCACCCGCTGGCCGGGGTCACGTACGCGTCCCAGGAGGAGTTCCAGGACGGGCTGCGGGCCTACGTCGAGGGTGACCTGAGCCGCCGTCACGACCCGTCCAACAGCCCCGACTTGGCGGTCTTCCTCGGACTGCTGTCCGTCTACGGGCAGTTGATCCGGCTCGGTGACGTCGGACCCTGGTGGCACGGGTTCTTCAGCTATCTCGCGTCCGGGCCGCCGGGACCCCGGCTGCGTCAGCTCCTCGCGCTGTCCCGGGCCGGCATCGTGCGGTTCGTCGGCGCCGACATGGCCGTAGCGGCCGAGGACGGGGTGTTCCGGGCGTCGAGCGCGACCGTGCCCGGGGTGACGGTCGAGGCGCGGGCACTGGTCGAGGCGCGGCTGCCGGAGCCCACGGTCGGGCGGACCGTCGACCCGCTGCTGCGGGATCTGCACGCCGACGGGGCCGTGGAGAGCCCCGAGGGGCTGCTGCGGGTGGACCGCACCGACGGGCGGCTGCTGGACCGGTCCGGGCAGCCGCATCCCCGGCGGTTCGCGCTCGGGCCCTACACCGACGTCCGCACGCCCGGTGCCTTCACCCGGCCGCGCACCGGCGGGCCCGCCTTCCGGCAGAACGACGCCACCGCGCGGGCCCTGCTGGCGTTCCTGCGCGACCTCGCGTGTCGGGCCTCCGTGTAGCCCCCGACCGCCAACTCCACTGCCAGCACAAGGGATTCACACCATGACCGTCATGGTCGACATCAGGTCCGTCCACAAGAGCTTCGGACCGCTCGACGTGCTCAAGGGCATCGACCTCGCGGTGCGCGCGGGCGAAGTCACCGTGATCCTGGGCCCGTCGGGCTCCGGCAAGTCGACGCTGCTGCGCACCATCAACCACCTGGAGAAGGTCGACCAGGGCACGATCAGCGTCGACGGCACCCTCGTCGGCTACCGCCGCTCCGGCGACAAGCTGTACGAACTGCGCGAGCGCGAGGTCCTGAAACAGCGCACCCGGATCGGGTTCGTGTTCCAGAACTTCAACCTGTTCCCGCACCTCACCGTGCTGGACAACATCGTCGAGGCGCCCGTCTCCGCGCTGAAACGCCCCCGCAAGGCGGCACTTGAGAGCGCGCGCCTGCTCCTCGACCGGGTGGGGCTCGCCGACAAGGCCGACGCCTACCCGAAGCAGCTGTCCGGCGGCCAGCAGCAGCGGGTCGCGATCGCCCGCGCGCTCGCCCTGGAGCCGAAGCTGCTGCTCTTCGACGAACCGACCTCCGCGCTCGACCCCGAGCTGGTCGGTGAAGTCCTCGACGTCATCAAGGACTTGGCCCACCAGGGCACCACGATGATCGTCGTCACCCACGAGATCGGTTTCGCCCGCGAGGTCGCCGACACCGTCGTCTTCATGGACGACGGCCGGATCGTCGAGCAGGGCGCCCCCACCGACGTACTCGACCGACCCCGGCACGAACGCACCCGGGCCTTCCTCTCCAAGGTGCTGTGACGTGCGCAGAAAGGGACTCCCCACATGACCTCCTCGCACGGCCGCGGTCTGCATCTGGCCGCCGCCGTCGACCAGCGGTCGGCCTACGACGCCGGCTCCTACGTCGAGTTGGCGCGGCTCGCCGAGAGCGGCGGCCTCGACTTCGTGACGCTCGACGACACCTTCGCGCGGCCCGGACCCGACGCCCTCGCCGTGCTGTCCCGGGTCGCCCCGGCGACCAACCGGATCGGCCTGGTGCCGACCGTGACCACCACGCACACCGAGCCCTTCCATGTGCAGGCCGCGGTCGCGACCCTCGACTGGGTCAGCCGGGGCCGGGCCGGCTGGCGGCTCGACGTGTCGACCACCGAGGGCGAGGCCCGCCTCTTCGGCCGCCGGCACGCGGCTGCCGCCGACGCGCTGTGGCAGGAGGCCGGTGAAGTCGCCGAGGCGGCGGCCGAGTTGTGGGACAGCTGGGAGGACGACGCCGAGATCCGGGACACGGCCACCGGCCGCTTCGTCGACCGCGACAAGCTGCACCACGTCGACTTCCAGGGCTCCGAGTTCTCCGTCAAGGGTCCCTCGATCGTGCCCAGACCGCCGCAGGGCCACCCGGTCCGCGTGGTCGACGCGACCGAGGGCCAGGCCCGGCGGACGGCCGCCCGGTACGCCGATGTGGCGCTCGTCCGCGCCGCCAGCTCCGCGCAGGCCGGCGCCGTACGGGCCGAACTGCGGGCGTCCGCCGAGAAGTTCGGCCGCGACCCCGACACCCTGCGGGTCCTCGCGAGCCTCGTCGTCGACCTCGGCGACGGCGAGCACGCGGCCGAACCGGGCCACGGCGGGGGCGGCCCCCGGCAGACCGCGCACGGCCCGCTGTACCGGGGCGGCCCGGTCGACCTCGCCGAACTGATCGCGGGCTGGCACGGCGACCGTACCGTCGACGGCTTCCACCTCACGCCCGTCGAACCCCGCCGCGACCTGGAGCGGCTGGCCAACGGCACGGTCGCGCTGCTCCAGCACCGGGGCCTGTTCCGCACGTTCTACCCGGGCAGCACCCTCAGGGAGCACCTCGGCCTGGCCCGGCCCGCCAACCGGTACGCGGTGACCGGGGGAGCGTCATGACCGTACGGAGCTCCGCCCGCAGGCAGATCCATCTGGCCGCGCACTTCCCCGGCGTCAACAGCACCACCGTGTGGGCCGATCCGCGGTCGCGGTCCCAGATCGCGTTCTCCTCCTTCGAGCAGCTCGCCCGCACCGCCGAACGCGGCCTCTTCGACTTCTTCTTCCTCGCCGAGGGGCTCCGGCTGCGCGAACACAAGGGCCGTATCCACGACCTGGACGTCGTCGGCCGCCCGGAGTCCCTCACCGTCCTCAACGCGCTCGCCGCCGTCACCGAGCGGATCGGGCTGGCCGCCACGGTCAACGCGACCTTCAACGAGCCGTACGAACTCGCCCGCAGACTCGCCACGTTGGACCACCTCAGCGGCGGCCGGGCGGCCTGGAACGTGGTGACCTCGTCCGACGCCTTCACCGGCGAGAACTTCCGGCGCGGGGGATACCTGGATCGCGCGGACCGCTACACCCGGGCGGCCGAATTCGTCGACGTGGCACGGGAGTTGTGGGACTCCTGGACCCCCGACGGCCTGCCCCGCCCCTTCGCCCACCGGGGTCAACACTTCGACATCGCGGGCGAGTTCACCGTGCCCCGCTCACCGCAGGGGCACCCGGTCGTCATCCAGGCCGGGGACTCGGGGGAGGGGAGGGAGTTCGCGGCCAGGACCGCCGACGTCGTCTTCACCCGGCACGGCACGCTGGAGGACGGCCGCGCCTTCTACGCCGATGTGAAGGGACGCCTCGCCAAATACGGCCGCGACCCCGACGACCTCAGGATCATGCCCGGCGTCTCCGTCGTCCTCGGCGACACCGCGGCCGAGGCCCAGGAGCGCGCCGCCGAGATCCGCCGCCAGCAGGTCTCCCCGCAGAACGCGATCCTCGCCCTGGAACAGCTCTGGGGCACCGACCTCTCCTCCTACGACCCCGACGGCCCGTTCCCCGACTTCGACCCGGTGCCGGACCCGACGCTCACCCAGGGCAGGACCCGGCGCGGCGACACCGTCGCGCTGGCCGAGAAGTGGCGGTCGCTCTCCCGCGACAAGGGGCTGTCCATCCGCCAGACCGTGATCGAGGCGAGCGCCCGCCAGTCCTTCATCGGCACCCCGGAAGCGGTCGCCGCCGACCTGGAGACCTTCGTACGGCAGGACGCCGCCGACGGCTTCGTCCTGGTCCCGCACCTCACCCCGGGCGGCCTCGACGAGTTCGTGGACCGGGTGGTGCCGCTGCTCCAGGAACGCCGCGTCTTCCGCACGGAGTACCGGGGCACCACCCTGCGCTCGCACCTCGGCCTGCCCGACCCGGCGTGGCAGGGCTGACCCGCGGTCCGGCCGGAGGACTATCCGGACGGGTGACTTCCGGACATCCCCGGGGGACGGATTCTCGACGGACCGACGCCGAGGGGGCGTACGACGGTGGACTTCAACCGCGCCGTGCTCCCACCGTGCGCGTTCGCCGAACATTTCATCTGCCCTTTCCCGCCGCCCGGGAATACGCTGGGCGTCGCGATCGAGGCGGGGGAGCGCACCCTTCGGCAGGCAAGGCGCTGACCTGCGGCGGGCCGGGTTCCGGGCCACCGCGTCCGGGTGATCAACTCGCGTAGATTGTGGGCCAGTTGAACGTCGTACGGCCGAAAGGCGCCCTTGCGCCCATCGGGCGGGCGGCCGAATACTCCCCCACAGCGCTTGTCAGGGGCACGGCGTGTTCGAAAACCGGACGCCCGACCCTGACTGCGCCTCACGGGCCCCGACCCCACGCGGGCCCCCGACTTCCCCTAGGAGGGAACGAAACGTGAGGATCAAGCGCACCACCCCGCGCAGCGGAATCGCGAGACGGACCAGGCTGATCGCCGTGGCCACCGGATTCGTCGCCGCTGCCGCGTTCGCCGTCCCCACCGCGAGCGCGAGCGACTCCCCGACGTTCAGCGCGACCCAGCTGTCCGCGGCCAACTCGTCCGTCCTGAAGGCCGATGTCCCGGGCACCGCCTGGGCGGTCGACAGCAAGACGAACCGTGTCGTCGTCACCGTCGACAGCACGGTCTCCCAGGCCGAGATCGCGAAGATCAAGTCGCAGGCGGGCAGCACCGCCGACGCGATCACGATCAAGCACACGGCCGGTCAGTTCAAGAAGCTGATCACCGGTGGTGACGCCATCTACGGCGGCGCCTACCGCTGCTCGCTCGGCTTCAACGTGCACAGCGGGAGCACGTACTACTTCCTGACCGCCGGCCACTGCGGTGAGGTCGCCTCCACCTGGTACTCCAACTCCGCGAAGACCACGGTGCTGGGCACGAACGTCGGCTACAGCTTCCCGACCAACGACTTCGCGCTGGTCAGGTACACCAACAGCTCGGTCGCGCACCCGAGCGCGGTCGGCAGCCAGACCATCTCCAGCGCGGCCACGCCGAGCGTCGGCACGACCGTCTACCGCCGCGGCTCCACCACCGGCACGCACAGCGGCCGGGTCACCGCTCTGAACGCCACCGTCAACTACGGCAGCGGCGACGTCGTCTACGGCATGATCCAGACCACGGTCTGCGCCGAGGGCGGCGACAGCGGCGGTCCGCTCTACGGCGGTTCCGTGGCCTACGGTCTGACCTCGGGCGGCAGTGGCAACTGCACCTCCGGCGGTACGACCTTCTTCCAGCCGGTCACCGAGGCGCTGAGCTACTACGGCGTGAGCGTCGGCTGACGCCCGTCTGAACGTCCTCCGCTCCGGACTGCAGCCGGCAGCGGGTGAGCCCCCGTACGCAACTGGCGTGCGGGGGCTCGCTCTTGTGCCGAGCGCGGAGTTACCGTCGTTGCATCGGAGCAAGCACCTGATGCGCCACGTCGGACCCTGGGGGCCGTGATGGTCGAGGAGCTGGTGACGGCGGGAGTGACACTCGCGTCCGTCGGAGCGGTGTACGCGATGGCGGCGGCGCGGGTCGTCAAACAGTACGAGCGCGGGGTGGTGTTCCGGCTCGGCAGGCTCAGGCCCGAGGTGCGCGGGGCCGGGTTCACCATGGTCGTCCCGTTCGTGGACAAGCTCCGCAAGGTCAACATGCAGATCGTGACGATGCCCGTGCCCGCGCAGGAGGGCATCACCCGGGACAACGTGACGGTCCGGGTGGACGCGGTCGTCTACTTCAAGGTCGTCGACGCGGCGGACGCGCTGGTGCAGGTCGAGGACTACCGCTTCGCCGTCTCGCAGATGGCGCAGACCTCGCTGCGGTCGATCATCGGCAAGAGCGACCTCGACGATCTGCTCTCCAACCGCGAAAAGCTCAACCAGGGACTGGAGTTGATGATCGACAGCCCCTCCATCGGCTGGGGCGTGCAGATCGACCGGGTGGAGATCAAGGACGTCTCCCTGCCCGAGACGATGAAGCGGTCGATGGCCCGGCAGGCCGAGGCGGACCGTGAGCGGCGGGCCCGGATCATCAACGCGGACGCCGAGTTGCAGGCCTCGAAGAAACTCGCCGAGGCCGCCGAGCAGATGTCCGAGCAGCCCGCCGCGCTCCAACTCCGGCTGCTGCAAACGGTGGTGGCGGTCGCTGCCGAGAAGAACTCGACGCTGGTGCTGCCGTTCCCGGTCGAGCTGCTGCGGTTCCTCGAGCGGGCGGCCCCGGCTCCGGCCGCGCCTGCCGCACCCGCGGCGCCCGCCGTGCCCGCGGCACCCGTGGCGCCGGTTGCCGCTGTGGCGCCGCAACCGGTGCAGGAGCAACTTCCGCCCGCGGAGCCCCAGTCGGATCCGGACTCCGAGGGGTCGATTTCAAGACAGGACTAGTCCTCACCGGCTGATGAGCGTCACTCGCACGGAGTGTTTGCAGTGCGAATGGCCTGGGCTGACAGTGAACAGTCAAAGCGAGGGGGGCGTGCAACCGCGTTCCCCGCACGACCTGAAGTCGACCTTGTGCGCTCCCTGTGCGGTTAGGAAGAGTGGGCGCTCGTCAACCTACCTTTCGGCCGGTCGGGTCCCCATAACCTGGCGGGCCGACCCCCCACAGGAGGACACGAGTTGAAGCACCGACGCATACCCCGGCGACGGGTGGCCGTGGCGGGTGCGGGCATAGCCGCACTGGTCGTCGCGGGAGTCACCTTGCAGAGTGCGAACGCCAGCGAGACCGCACCGGCGTCCGCACCGCACACCCTCTCGGCCCTCGCGGCCGGAAAGCTCGCCTCGACGCTCGGCAAGGACCTCGGTACGGACGCGGCCGGCACGTTCTACGACGCGAAGACCAAGAGCCTCGTGGTCAACGTGCTCGACCGGAACGCGGCCGACACCGTCGAGGCGGCCGGCGCCAGGGCGAGAATCGTCGAGAACTCCCTCGCCGAACTGGCGGGCGCGCGCACGACCCTCCAGCGGGACGCCGCCATCCCCGGCACCTCGTGGGCGACCGACCCCACCACCAACAAGGTCGTCGTGACCGCCGACCGCACGGTCTCCGAAGCCGAGTGGACCAAGCTCGGCAAGGTCGTCGACGGACTCGGCGCGAAGGCCGAACTCCAGCGCACCAAGGGGGAGTTCAAGCCCTTCATCGCAGGTGGTGACGCCATCTCCGGCTCGGGCGGCCGCTGTTCGCTCGGCTTCAACGTGGTCAAGGGCGGCGCGCCGTACTTCATCACCGCCGGGCACTGCACCGAGGCCATCTCCACCTGGTCCGACTCCAGCGGCGACGAGATCGGCACGAACGAGCAGTCCAGCTTCCCGGACAACGACTTCGGCCTGGTCAAGTACACCTCGGACGTGGCCCACCCGAGCGCGGTCGACCTCTACAACGGCTCCTCGCAGACCATCACCCACGCCGCCGACGCCACCGTCGGCGAGAAGGTGACCCGCAGCGGCTCGACGACCCAGGTGCACACCGGCACGGTCACCGGCCTGGACGCCACCGTGAACTACGGCAACGGCGACATCGTCAACGGCCTGATCCAGACCGACGTCTGCGCCGAGCCCGGTGACAGCGGCGGCTCGCTCTTCGACGGCGACGCGGCGATCGGCCTGACCTCCGGCGGCAGCGGCGACTGCACCTCGGGCGGCGAGACCTTCTTCCAGCCGGTCACCGAGGCGCTGTCGACGTTCGGGGTGCAGATCGGCTGACCTTCCTGTACGGCACCGTGAAGTCCCGTCCCCGCGCGCGAGGGGGCGGGACTTCCGCGCAGGGAACGGGAGTCGGGCTCAGCGCTTGGGCCAGTACCACAGGGGTTCGTCGAGCGGGCCCTCGCGCCCCGCCACCGTCGTCTGCCCGAACTCCTTCACCAGCTCTATGGAGTTGACGTCGAGACGGTGGCGTATCGCGCCCTTCTGGAGAGCGTCCGCGAGCGGCCTGGCATGGGTGACCACGACGATCTGGGTGTCCTTCGTGGCGGTGAGGATCAGATCGGCGAGCGGGGGGATCAGGTCCGGGTGGAGGCTGGTCTCCGGCTCGTTCAACACCAGCAGCGACGGCGGCCGGGGCGTCAGCAGGGCCGCCGCCCACAGGAGATAGCGCAGGGTGCCGTCCGACAGCTCGGCCGCGGTCAGCGGGCGCAGCAGGCCGTGCTGGCGCAGGCCGAGCCGGAAGCGGCCGCCGAGGTCGGCGATCTGGACCCGGCTGCCGGGGAAGGCCGCGTCCACGGCCTCGTCCAGCGCGTCGGCGGCACCGATCTCGCGGATCGTCTGGAGGGCGGCGGCCAGGTCGGAGCCGTCACCGCTGAGCACGGGGGTGCGGGTGCCGATCCGGTCGGCGCGGGCCGGTGCGTGCGCGTCGGTGCGGACATGGTCGTAGAACCGCCAGGACCTGATGAACTCCCGGACCGCCAGGACGTCCGGGGCGTGCTGGGGGTCGGCCAGCTCGCCGAGCATGCTGTCGTACGGGCGCAGGGTGCCGTGCGCCCGGGACCAACTGCCGCTCGCGCCGCGCAACTTGACGACGGCTCCCGCGCGGTCGGAGAGCGTGGCGGCCGGGCGCAGGACGGGGCCGCTCCAGATGGACTCGCGCTTGATCTCCGGGTCGAGGTTGAACATCGACGGCGCCTCGCCCGCGCCCGAGGACGGGCTCGGGTGCCCGAAGTCCACCGCGTAGCCGAACTCGTCGCCCGCGAAGCCTAGTTGCAGACTGACCGGGCCCGATCGGACCGTGCCCTGCACGGGATGTCTGCCCTCGCGCACCGCGCGGCCGATCGTCTCCGGGCCCGCCCACAGCACCGACGGCAGCCCGCCCTCCTGGGCGAGCGCGGCGACGGCACCGCCGCGTGCGGACTCGGCGAGCAGGCGCAGTGAGCGGTAGAGACTCGACTTGCCCGTGCCGTTCGCCCCCGTGATCACGTTCAGTCGCGTCAGCGGGACGATCAGGCGGCGCAGGGAGCGGTAGTTCTCGACGGCGAGGGTGCTGATCATCCGTCCAGCGTCGCAGACGGGTCTGACAGTCCCGGTCGGCCCAGCAGGTCCTCGTGCTTGCGGCGCAGGGTCGCCGCCAGCAGGGTGACCACGATCCCGGCGAGCGCCCAGGCCGACAGGACCAGCAGCGGGCCGGTCACGGCGTTGCCCTTGAAGTAGGCGATCGAGCGCGCCACCCAGGTGCCGGCGCCCGGTGGCAGCGCGGGCCCGATCGCGTTCCAGAACGGCGGCAGCAGCGGCAGCGGGAAGGCGCCGCCCGCGCTCGGGTTGCCCGCGATCACCACGAGCAGGATCGCCAGGCCGATGCCCACGACACCGAAGACCCCCTGGAGGGCGAGGGTCGCCGCCCCCACGGCGAACGTGACCAGTGCGCCGAGCCCCCAGAGCGCCGTCACGCTGCCGGGCAGCGCGCCCAGGATCGGCCCGATGATCACCGCGCCGCCGAGGCCGCCGACGATCGCGACCAGGGCCATCACGACCAGCCGGATCACCGCGCGGCGCGGGTTGGCGGGCCGGGCGCCGGTGCTGATCGCCAGGATCGAGGCGCACAGATAGCCGCCGACGCACCAGCCGACGACCAGGTAGAACGACGACAGCCCGTCGAAGTCCTGGCGGGAGGCCGGTGCCACGTCCACCGTCCGGACCGTGCGCTGCTCGGTCCTCTCCAGGGAGGAGGCGATGGTCTCCAGGGTGGTGGCCAGGACCGTGCCGCCGCCGGTGGCGACCAGGAGTGTGTCCTTGGTGCCGCGCGGGTCGATGACGAGGGCGCCGTCGATGTCCCGGTTCAGGATCTGCTGCCGCGCGGTCGCCGCGTCGGACACCGCGCGCGGGTCGAGCGGTGAGCCGGGCAGCCGGTTCAGCCGGGCCACCGTCTGCTCGGCGGTGACCCCGGGGGCGACGACCCCGAACGGCACGTCCCTGGGCTTCGGATTGTGCAGTGCCCCTACGTAGGAGGCGATGAAGAGCAGCTGAAGGGCGACCACACCGACGACGAGGAGGGTGGCCCGCAGGCTGACCGCGTCCTTCACCTCCCCGAGAAAGGACGTACGGGACGTACCGGTACCGGGGGTCTCTGTCATGTCCCCACGGTCCCGGCGGGCCGGTGTTCGCGCAGGCGGGAAGGGGCCGAACGGATGTCGTACACGTGTTCGAAGATCTTTTCCCTCCAACTCCCCGGCACGGCTGGGGAGCTGACGGAGTGGCGCTTGTTTCGGACACCGCGCACCTCCCCAAAGAATCGTTTGCGTGTTCGAATGTGGTCGCTGACCGGGGCTGATGGGGCTAGAGTAATCGAACTAGCGTACGATGAACATATCGGGCAGATGGCCGAAAAGGGGTGGAGGGATGGAGGTGCGGCATGGCGGGCTTCGCCCACGTGCACGTCGCGTCCGGTTACTCCGCCCGCTACGGCGCCTCCCATCCCGAGCAGCTCGTCGAGCGGGCGGCCGAGCGGGGGATGTCCGCCCTCGCGCTCACCGACCGGGACACGGTCACCGGGGCCGTCCGGTTCGCGCAGGCGTGCGCCGGAGCCGGGGTCCGGCCGCTCTTCGGCATCGACCTGGCGGTGGAGGCCCTCGCGCCCCCGCCGCCCGCACAGCGCCCGCGCACCCCCGCCCGCGGTGGCGCGCACGTGGTCGAGCCGCCGCTGCGGTTCGTGCTGCTCGCCCAGGACCGGGCGGGCTGGGCGCGGCTGTGCCGCATCACGTCGGCGGCGCACGAGGGCGCCCTGTCCGGCACACCGCCGGTGGTGCCGTGGGAGGCGCTGCGCGAGTACGGCGGCCCCGGTCTGACCGTGCTGCTGGGCCCGCTCTCGGAGCCGGTGCGGGCCCTGTCGGTGGGCCGGGAGGACGTCGCGATGAAGCTGCTGGCGCCCTGGAAGGAGGTCTTCGGGAGGGGAGTGCGGTTGGAGGCCGTGGCGCAGAATCGTTTCGGCACCGCGCCGGGCTCCCTGCGGCTGGCCGCCCGCACCCTCGCCCTGGCCGACCGCACCCGCACCACCGCCGTGCTCTCCAACGCCGTCCGCTACGCCGACCCCGCCCAGCACCGCCTCGCCGACGTCCTCGACGCGGCCCGGCTGCTGCGCCCCGTCGACCGGCGCCGGCTGGACAGCGGGCAGCGCTGGCTCAAGGACGAGAGGGAGATGACGGTCGTGGCACGGATGATCGCCGAGTGTGCCGGAGCGGACGTCCGCCGGGCCCGCCGGCTGATGGCGGACACCGTGGCCACGGCGGACGTGTGCGCCGTCGACCCGGCGGCCGACCTCGGCCTCGGCGTCCCGCACTTCCCGGAACCGTCGCTCTTCGGCGCCGGACCGGAGACGGGCGGCGCGGCCGGGCTGCTGCGCCTGAAGTCCGAGGAGGGCCTGGTCCGGCGCGGCCTCGACCGCGACCGGGCGGCACGCGAGCGGCTGGAGGAGGAACTCGCCGTCATCTCCCACTGGAACTACGACGCCTACTTCCTCGCCGTCGGCCAGGTCGTCGCCGACATCCGGGCCAAGGGCATCCGGGTCGCCGCCCGCGGCTCCGGCGCCGGCTCACTGGTCTGCCACGCGCTGGACATCGCCACCGCCAACCCGCTCGACCACAGCCTGCTGTTCGAACGCTTCCTGAGCACCCGCCGGGAGTCACTGCCCGACATCGACATCGACGTGGAGTCCGCCCGCCGCCTGGAGTGCTACGACACGATCTTCGAACGCTTCGGCAAGGAGCGGGTGGCGGTCACCGCGATGCCCGAGACCTACCGCGCGCGCAGGGCGCTGCGCGACACCGGCCTCGCGCTCGGCATCGCGCCCGCAGACGTCGACCGCATAGCCAAGAGCTTCCCGCACCTGCGCGCCTCCGACATCACCAGCGCCCTCGCCGAACTGCCCGAACTGCGCCAACTCGCCGCCGAGGCACACCGGTTCGGCCCGCTGTGGGAACTCGCCGAGGGCCTCGACTCCCTGGTCCACGGCATGGCCATGCACCCCTGCGGCGTGGTCATCAGCGACGCCACCCTCCTGGACCGGCTGCCGGTGCAGCCCACCCCGCAGGGCGACTACCCGATGGCGATGGCCGCGAAGGAGGAGATCGAGGCGCTGGGCAACATCAAACTCGACGTCCTGGGCGTACGGATGCAGTCCGCGATGGCCCACGCCGTCACCGAGATCGAACGCGCCACCGGCAACCGCGTCGACCTCGACGACCCCCGACAGGTGCCGCTCGACGACGTGTTCGCCTTCAAGCTCATCCAGGAGAGCCAGACGCTGGGCCTGTTCCAGCTGGAATCTCCTGGCCAGCAGGACCTGTTGTCCCGGCTCCAGCCCCGTGACGTGCAGGACGTCATCGCCGACATCAGCCTCTTCCGCCCCGGCCCGGTCGCCGGCGGCATGCCCGAGCGGTACATCGCCGCCCGCCACGGCGGCACCCCGGACTACGCCCACCCGGACCTGGAACCCGTGCTCGCCGACACCTACGGCGTGACCATCTGGCACGAGCAGATCATCGACACGCTGCACGTACTGACCGGCTGCGACCGGGCCTTCGCGGAGGTCACCCGGCGGGCCCTCGGCGACAAGGACCAACTGCCCCTGATCAAGGACTGGTTCCACCGGAAGGCACACGCGCGTGGCTACAGCGCGGCCGTCCGGGACGAGGTCTGGCGGACCGTCGAGGCCTTCGGGGCCTACGGCTTCTGCCGCGCCCACGCGGTCGCCTTCGCCGTACCGGCCCTGCAGAGCGCCTGGTTGAAGGCCCACCATCCGGCGTTCCTGCTGGCCGGGCTGCTCGAACACGACCCCGGGATGTGGCCCAAGCGCGTCCTGGTCTCCGACGCCCGCCGGCGCGGTGTGCCGGTCCTCCCCGTCGACATCAACCGCTCCCGGGTGAAGCACACCGTGGAGATGACCGAGAAGGAGGAGTGGGGCGTGCGGCTCGCACTGGCCGGGGTGCGCGGCATCAGCGAGGAGGAGTGCGCGCGGATCGAGGAGGGGCAGCCGTACGGATCGCTGTCGGACTTCTGGCAGCGGGGCCGTCCCAGCAGGCCGGTCGCCGAACGCCTCGCCGAGATCGGCGCGTTGGCCTGTCTGCACGACGGCCGTCTCACCCGGCGCGATCTGCTGCTCCAGATCACCGAGCTGCACCGGCAGTCCCGCAACCGGACCGCGGGGGCCGGTCAACTGCCCATGGACACGGGTGCCGTTGGGGGAGCGGAGCCGAGCGGGCTGCCGGAGATGACCGGACGCGAGGCGCTGAGCGCCGAGTTGGGCACGCTCGGCATCGATGTCTCCCGGCATCTGATGGAGCATCACCACCGGCTGCTCCGCGAGATCGGCGCGACGGACGCGGCCCATCTGGCCGAACTGCGCGCGGGCCAGCAGGTGTTGGTGGCCGGGGTGCGGGCCTCCACCCAGACCCCGCCGATCGCGAGCGGCAAGCGGGTCATCTTCGTCACCCTCGAGGACGGTTCCGGCCTGGTGGATCTGGCGTTCTTCGAGGACTCCCACCCGGCCTGCGCGTACACCGTCTTCCACAGCGGGCTGCTGCTGGTGCGCGGCACGGTCCAGGTGCGCGGCACCCGTCGTACCGTCGTCGGTTCCATGGCCTGGGACCTGGACGAGATCGCGAACGCCCGCCGGGACGACGGCCCCGAGGCGGCGCTCGCCCTCCTGGGCGCCGACCGCCCGCACCCGACGCCCGCCCAGCCGCAGCGCACCTTGGCCAACGGCACCACCGGCGCCCGCCTCCACCCCTACGCCGACCTCCAGCCCGCGGGCACCCGCTCGGCGGACCTGAAGAAGTTCGGCCACCGCAGCCCGGGGAGTGCGGGATGACCACACGGCAGCGGCACATCGCCCACTTCCACCTGCACACCGTGCTGACCGGGACCCAGTACGACGACGTAATCGAACTGGTGTCCGGAATCACGCCCCACGTCCAGGCCATCCCGCCCAACGCCCTTCAGGTGGACCTGACGTCGGCGCTCCGGTACTTCGACATGTCCGCCTACGACGCGGTCCAGACGGTGAAGATGAGACTGAAGGCCCACTACGGCATCGACAGCAGCGCGGGCCTCGCGGGCAACCGCATGCTGGCGGCGATGGCCGCCGACGCGTCCGCCCCGGGGGACACCACCTGGGTGCCCACCGGGCAGGCGGCCGACTGGCTGTACCCCCGGCCGGTCACCGCGCTGCCCGGGATCGGCCGCGCCACGGCGGACACGCTGCACCGGTACGGGCTGCACACCATCGGTCAGCTCACCGACCTGCCGTCGGCGACCCTGCAACGGCTCCTCGGCGCGGGCCAGGCACGGCTGTTGACCGAACGCGCCCGCGGCCACGACCCCCGCCCGGTCGTCCCCGCGGAACCGGCGGCACACCTGGCCGCCGACCTGACCCTGAGCAGGGACTGCCTGGACCCGGCCCAACACCACCGCGCCGTCCTGGGACTTGCCGACCGGATCGGCCAACGCCTGCGCGGGGAAAGGAAGTTCGCGGGCCGGCTCACCCTCACGGTCCGCTACGCCGACCGTACGTCCACCACGCGCACCCGCGCCCTGCCGGAACCCACCGACCACTCACCCGCCGTCGCCGCCACCGCCCTGGGCCTGTTGACCTCCCTCGGACTGCAACGCGCCCGCGTGCGGGCCTTCGTGCTCCGCGCCGACGACCTGCGACCGGCCGCGAGTGCCTACCGCCAGCTCTCCATGGACCCGACGGACGTCCGCGCCCGCGCGGTCGAGGTCGCCGCGGACCGGGCCCGCCGGCGCTTCGGGCAGGAGGCGGTGCGCCCGGCGACGCTGGCCGACTGATCCCCGTCCCCGCGAACTGCCCGTCCGCTCAAGGGCGTTGGTGGATATCGCGGTTGCGTATCTGCCAGGCCCGCACCAGCAGGAAGAGTCCGACCAGCGCGACCACCCCGCCCAGCACCGCGTACTGGCCGTGGCCGGACATGGCCGAGCCGTTCATCGCGCCGACCCCCTGCGCGATCCAGACCGCGCCGAGCACGACGAGGATGATCCCGCCGACACCCCGGACCACCATGGTCACTCCATTCCCCGCACCACGTACGTCAGCGGCGGTACCCGCCTGTGTTCCCCGCTCAGCTTCGCCCCGTTCGGTGCGCGGGGAGCGGCCGAAAACCTTACGGAACGAGAACGTCGTAGCGACCGGGGTGTCGGGGTGCGGTGACGCCGGGTTCCTTGGTGCGGCAACACGCCTTGTGCACGGGTCAGTTGGCCCACGGGGCGACGATGCGTGTCCCGTCGTCCAGCTCCGCCTCCAGGCCGATGGACGTGGTGACCCAGGTGATCGCGGTCCGGTCGGTGGGGTTCTCCACGCCGAAGGCCGCGCCGGGGTTGATGATCAGGGTGTCGCCCGCGGTGACCCGCTCGGTGCGGCCGTCGAGGGTGATCACCAGCTCGCCTTCGAGGATGTGCAGGATCTCCTCGTGGCTGACGGTGTGCAGGGGCGCCTTGGTGCCGGCGGGGATCTCGCCCCGCCATGCGCACAGCTCCTTGCTGCCGGTGCCGGGATGGGCGTACGAGACGAAACGGGCGCCGTGGATCTCGTGGACGACGGCGTCGGACGGGTGGATGACGGGCATGGTCTGCCTCCGGAAGTAGATGGTCAAGCTCCTTGACCATATGCCCATATGGTCAAGGAGCTTGACCAATCCGTCAAGGGTGTTTCAATGCCCCCGTGGAGAACTCCGAGGCCATCGCCCTGACCGCCGCCCTGCTCACCGCGGCGGGTGACCTGACGAAGCGCATCAATGACGGGGTCGTGGCCCGCGGGTTCGACGCGCGCCCGGCGTACGGCTTCGCCTTCGCGCGGCTCGCGCCGGACGGGGCGACGGCCACCGACCTCGCGGAGCATCTCGGCGTCACCAAGCAGGCGGCGAGTCAGCTCGTCGACGAGCTCGTGCGCAAGGGGTACGCCGAACGGCGTCCGCACCCCGGCGACGCCCGCGCCCGGTTGGTCGTGCTCACCGAGTCGGGGTGGGCCTGCACGCGGGCGGCGGAGGAGGCGGCTCTGGAAGCCGTGCAGCCCTGGGTTGAACTGTTGGGCGAGAGTGAAGTGCGCGTGTTGTGTGACCGTTTGCGGCGAATCGCGCCCTACGGTCCCCTCAGGCCCACCTGGTGACTGGTTATCACTGGAAGTTTTTACTGACGCGTAACTTCACACTTCACCTACTCGCTCGTAACTTGACGAGTGAACAGCATTCTTGTGATCCGGGTCACAGGGCGTAAGGCCGTCGCAACTCCCTTGAGCCGCAAGGAGATCACACGATGCTGCCCTGGAAACGACTGCTCAGACCCCTGACCGCGCTGCTGCTGACCGCCGCGGTCGCCGCCGTTCCCACCGCCGCCGCCCATGCGTCGAGCGCCCCCACCCACGGCTGGAACGACTACAGCTGCCGGCCCTCAGCCGCCCACCCCCGCCCCGTCGTCCTCGTCCACGGCACCTTCGCCAACGCCACCGACAACTGGCTGACCCTCGCGCCGTACCTCGAAGCCCGCGGCTACTGCGTCTTCTCCCTCGACTACGGCCAGCTCCCCGGCGTCCCGCTCGTCTACGGCCTCGGCCCCATCGACAAGTCGGCAGAGCAACTCCAGGCCTACGTCGACAAGGTGCTCGCCGCGACCGGCGCCGCCAAGGCCGACCTGGTCGGGCACTCGCAGGGCGGGATGATGCCCCGCTACTACCTCAAGTTCCTCGGCGGAGCCGCCAAGGTGAACACCTTCGTCGGCATCGCACCCGACAACCACGGCACCACCCTCGACGGCCTCACCAAACTCCTGCCGTACTTCCCCGGCGCCGAGGACGTGATCGCCTCGGCGGCCCCCGGCCTCGCCGACCAGGTCGCGGGCTCGGCCTTCCTCGCCAAGCTGAACGCGGGCGGCGACACCGTCCCCGGCGTCCACTACACGGTCATCGCGACCCGGTACGACGAGGTCGTCACGCCCTACACGAGTCAGTTCCTGAGCGGGTCCGACGTCCACAACGTGCTGATCCAGAACCTGTGTTCAGCGGACCTGTCCGAACACGCCCTGCTCGGGCTGACGGACCGGATCGTCTTCCACGAGGTCGCCAACGCCCTCGACCCCGCGCACGCCAGTGCCACCACCTGCCTGTCGGCGCTGAGTTGACCGTAGGCACACCGCGGGGCCTGTCCGACCTGAGCCGCCGGACAGGCCCCGCCCTCCGCACGGCCCGCTAACGGCCGTGCCGGCCACCGCCGTTGGTCGCGCGACGGCGTACCGAGGCGAACAGGGCCGCCGCGCCGAGCGCCAGGGAGGCGGCGCCGCCCACGATGAGATACGGCGAGCTGTCGTTCGCGCCGGTCTCCGCGAGATCCTGCGAACTCCCCGCCGCCTGCGGCGCGTTGGCCTGCTTCGCCGCGGCGACCGGCTCCGCCGATGTGCTCGCGTCCGCGTCCCCGTGACCGTTGTGCTCGACGGTCGACTTGTCGGCACCGGCCGCGATCTGCTCGTCCGAGGGGGCGGAGGCGGACGGCGCGGGAGTGCTGGGCGCGGAAGAGGCGGGGGCGGTCGGCTTCGACGCCGACGCCGGTTTCGAACTGCCCGTCGTACCACCGCCGTCGGCGGCCGTACCGCTGCCGCCGAAGCTGACGTCCGAGCAGGAGTAGAACGCCTCCGGGCTGTCCGAGCGCTGCCAGACGGCGTACAGCAGCTGCTTGCCGGAGCGCTGCGGGAGGGTGCCGGAGAAGGTGTAGAAACCGCCCGTCGCGACCGGGTCGGTGGACGTCGCGACCGGGTGCTCCAGATCCAGGTCGGACCAGGCGAGCGGCTGCGCCGGGTCGTAGCCGGAGTTGGTGATGTACACCTTGAAGGTGCCCTTGTGCGGGGCGGTCACGCGGTACTTGAAGGTGTACGAGCCGCTGCTCACGCTCGTCGCCGGCCAGTCGGCGCGGGCCAGGTCGAGGCCCTTGAACTCCTCGTTGTTCGCGCTGCACAGCTTGCCGTCCGGGATCAGCGTCTGGTGCTGCCCGTTCGCGTCGCCGATCCGGATGCCGTTCCAGTCGTAGAGCGCCTGCGTGCCACCGGCCGCGACGGCCGCCTTGCACGCGTCGGACTTCGGGCTCTCCGGCCCCTCCGCGTAGCACTGCGAGACCCTGCTGACCGGATCCCCCATCGAACCGTGCGCCACCGCGGGCGCCGCGGAGAGCGCGGTCAGGGCGAGGGGGGCCATCCCGAGAACGGCGACAGCGGCGACCTTGCGGCGTGCGGGCATGGGGGAACTCCAACTCCTCGGACGGTGCTCGGCGCGGGGGACGGATCCCGTGGGGGTGATCAGAAGCTAGCCCCTAGAAACCGCAAAATCGCCTGCTGGAGACGGGGAGGGGAGATCCTTATGGTCGTGTTAAGGCAGGGCTAACTGAGGGCTCAGGGAGGGCGGTTCCATGACGGGAACGGACGGGGTGGGGAGCCCGTGACCGGGCTGGTGGTGATCGAGGAGCGTGGCGATCACCTGTTCCTCGACAGCATCGCCGTCCACCCCGACGCGCACGGCACGGGGGTGGGACGGCGGCTGCTGGAGTTCGTGGACGCACGCGCGCGTGCCCTCGGCCTGGGCGAGGTCAGGCTCTGCACGAACGCGCTGATGTGGGAGAACCAGGAGATCTACCCGAAGTTCGGGTACGAGGTCGTCGAGCGGCGCACGGACGGGCCCTACGACCGGATCCACTACCGGAAGCGGCTGGGCTGACCCGGCCGGGATCAGGCGTCGGGCCACCAGGTGCGGGCGATGTCCTTGCGGATCTCGGGACGCTCCGCGGGGCGCTCGTCGGGCTCCTCGCGCACACGGCGGGTGTCCGACTTCCTCAGGGGCTTCTGCACGGTTACGCGGCGCATGGCTGCCTCCTTGTGTCCACCCGGGTTCGTGTTCTCACGAGGTAGACCGTTCCCGGGAGGGTGACTCATCGGCGGTTGTCTGTCTGTGGCGGCTGTCACCATTGGACTGTCAGTGGCGGCTGTCACGCTGGGTCCATGAGTGAACCTGTAGCGAACGTCGACTGGGACGCGGAGGCCGCCACCTTCGACGACGGGCCCGACCACGGCCTGCGGGACCCGGAGATCCGGCGGGCCTGGGCCGACCGGCTGCGCGGCTGGCTGCCCGTCGGCGCCGCCGACATCCTCGACCTCGGCTGCGGCACCGGCACCCTGTCGCTCCTCGCGGCCGAGCAGGGACATCACGTCACCGGCGTCGACCTCTCCCCGGCGATGGTGGACCTCGCCCGCGCCAAGCTGGCCGGCCGTGACGCGGCGTTCCTGGTCGGTGACGCGGCGGCACCCCCGGTGGGCGAGCAGCGCTTCGACGTCGTCCTCGTACGGCATGTGCTGTGGACCCTGCCCGACCCCGCCCGCGTCCTGCGGCACTGGCGCGGACTGCTCCGCCCCGGCGGCCGGCTCGTGCTGGTCGAGGGCCGCTGGGGCACGGTCAGCCCGGTCGGCATACCCGCCGACCGCCTCACCGAGCTCCTGGCACCGCTGGTGCCCGACGCGGGGCACGTGCGCGTGGAGCGTCTCTCGGACGACCCGCTGCTGTGGGGCGGACCGGTGGACGACGAGCGGTACGCGGCGGTGGCGCTGCCCTGAGCCGGACTCACCGCAGCAGCGCGGTGAACCCGCCCGCACGGGCCAGCCCCTCCAACTCGTCGAGTGCCGCCACGGCCGCCGCCACGGCCGCCGGGTCCGACCCGGCCAGCCCGCTCTCCTCGAACTCGTCCTCGTCCAGCCGCCGTACGTCCGACCCGTCGGCGGAGACCCACAGGTCCAGATCGAGGTCCTCGACGACGAGTTCGGTGCCGGAGAGCGCGGCGGGGCGGGTGATGTCGCAGTACCAGCCCTTCAACCGGCCCGCGCTGTCCCGGACTTCCTTCACCGCGTACCACCGGTCGCGCCAGTAGTACTCGGTGAACACGTCCCCGCGCTCGAAACGCACGAAGCCGAAGTCGCGGACGCCGTCACCGGCCCACGGGGCACGCACGGCGAGGCGGGTGCCGTCGTCGGAGAGCAGCTCGGCCGCGTAACGGATCTTCGTGCGGCCCGCCTTGACGAGGACGACGTCCAACCGGCGTGCGGGATCAGGTGAGTTCACGGACATGGCGCACCTCCGTGGCGCAGATCTCGTAGCCGAACCACTTGTTGATCGCGAGCATCGGACCGTTGCCGGTGTCGTTGCCCGTGAACGCCTCGGTGAAGCCGGCGGCTCGGGCGCGGTGCAGGGAGTCGTTCTTGGCGAGCTTGGCGAGGCCCCGGCCGCGGTGGGCGCGGGCGGTGCCGGTCATGACCGTGCCGTAGCGGCTGGCGTCGTCCGTGCGGGCGGCACTGAAGGCCGCGGGGCGTCCGTCGACCAGCACCACGGACGTCAACTCCGGGCTGAACAGGGGGTGTTGCCAGGTCCCCTCCAGCCAGTCCGCGTAGTCGGTGAACTCGACGCCGATGTCGCTGGGTTCGTCGGCCATCGTCTCCGCGTCCAGCTCGAACACGGGGCGCGGATCGTCGGCGAAGTCCGAGCCCGGGCGGATCTCCACGTCCGGCGGCGGGGTGGCGAGCGGGGGCAGCGTGCCGTGCGCCAGGTCCAGGCGGAGGAAGTGCGCGGAGCGGCTCGCCGTATAGCCGAAGCCCTCGGCGAAGGCGCGGTTGGCCGGGTCGTCCAGCACCCAGGCGTAGAACCCGGTCGCGCCATGGGCGGCGAGGTGCTCCTCCGCGGTCCGGGCCAGGAGCGAGCCCGCGCCCCGGTGGGTCCGCTCCGGGTGCACGTACACGTTGACGAAGCCCCGGCCGGGCTCGGGGCTGTCGTAGGCGATGCCCACCTGGGCGGTGCCGATGATCTCGCCGTCCTCCTCCGCGACCAGCCTGCGCAGCGCGGACCGCGGGTGGGCGTGGGCGATCTCGTGGGCGACGGACTCCGGGCTGAGCAGCATGAAGGGGAGGGCGAGCCGGCGTACCGCGACGAAGCCGTCCAGGTCGGCGCGTACGTCGGGGCGCAGGTCACGTGCGATCACGGTCATGGGGTCGCACGCTACGACGGGGCCGCGCCGGAGTGCCTCCTATTTTCCGGGGAGTGTGTCTCGTGCGGAGGGTGCGTTACGGGGTGGGTGCGGGACAATCGGGCCGTGACCTTGAAGATCCACATCGACGACAGTGCGGCACCGTACGAGCAGGTGCGGGCGCAGATCTCCGAGCAGGCGCGGGCGGGGGTGCTGCCGGTGGGGTACCGGCTGCCCACCGTCCGGGGGCTCGCCGAGT
Source organism: Streptomyces sp. NBC_00252 (assembly GCF_036187565.1). Taxonomy (NCBI): domain Bacteria; kingdom Bacillati; phylum Actinomycetota; class Actinomycetes; order Kitasatosporales; family Streptomycetaceae; genus Streptomyces; species Streptomyces sp. NBC_00252. Next base: position 7,849,934 of record NZ_CP108087.1, read on the forward strand.
CGCTCGGGCTCGCCGCGAACACGGTCGCCAAGGCGTACCGGGCGCTGGAGGCGGACGGGGTGATCGAGACGCGCGGGCGCAACGGGACGTTTGTCGCCGCCGCGGGTTCGGCGGCCGAGCGAGAGGCGTCGTTGGCCGCGCAGGCGTATGCGGAGAAGGTGCGGCGGCTGGGGCTTGCGGAGGGGGACGCGGCGGCGGCCGTACGGGATGCCCTGCGGGCGGCCTACGGAGAAGGGTGAGGTGGGCCACGAGGCGTAGGGCGACCGGGGCCGGCTAAGCGGTACCGGTGCCTACAGGTACAACCCCGCGTCCGCGCCCTCGCGTTGGTCCGGGACCGATGTCGGTTGGGTGCCGCGGCGCAGGGCGTACAGCTCGGCCAGGGTGGCGCCCTCGCGGCCCACGCCCTCCTCCGTGCCGAGCCAGGCGACCGACTCCTTGCGGGTGAGGGGGCCGACCTCGATGCGGGCGAGGCAGCGGCCGGGGCGGACGACGGCGGGGTGCAGACGCTCGAGGTCCTCGTTGGTGGTGACGCCGACCAGGACGTTGCGGCCCTGGCCGAGCAGGCCGTCCGTGAGGTTGAGGAGCCGGGACAGCGCCTGGCCCGCCGTGTGCTTCGCCTCGCCGCGGATCAACTCGTCGCAGTCCTCCAGCAGGAGGAGCCGCCAACGGCCCTTGCCCGTCGTGTCGTCCTCGCCGATCGCGATGTCCATCAGATAGCCGACATCGCTGAACAGCCGCTCCGGGTCGAGCACACAGTCCACCTGACACCAGTCCCGCCAGGACCGGGCCAGCGTGCGCAGCGCCGAGGTCTTGCCGGTGCCCGGCGGACCGTGCAGCAACAGCAGGCGGCCCGCGATGTCCTCCGGGGTCGTCTTCATCAGGCGGTCCATCGCGTCCGCCACCGGGCCCGTGTAGTTCGGCCGCACCTCGTCCCACGTGCCCGCCGAGATCTGCCGGGTCGTGCGGTGCGGGCCGCGCCGGGGGGAGACGTACCAGAACCCCATCGTCACGTTCTCCGGCTGCGGTTCGGGCTCGTCGGCCGCGCCGTCGGTCGCCTGGTCGAGGACCTTCTCCGCGAGCTCCTCGCTGGTCGCCGTCACCGTGACGTCGGCACCGCGGTTCCAGCGGGAGATCAGCAGGGTCCAGCCGTCGCCCTCGGCGAGCGTCGCGCTGCGGTCGTCGTCACGGGCGGCGCGCAGCACCCGGGCGCCCGGCGGGAGCAGGGTCGCCCCGGACCGGACGCGGTCGATGTTCGCCGCGTGCGAGTACGGCTGCTCGCCCGTCGCGAATCGGCCGAGGAACAGCGCGTCGACGACATCGGCCGGAGAGTCGGAGTCGTCGACGTTGAGCCGGATCGGCAGAGCGTCGTGTGGGTTCGCAGACATGGGGCCATGATCCGGCACGACGACCCCGTCCGCACCCGCTTTCCGCAGTGTGCCCCAGAGTGTCGGCGATGCGCCCCGCGGCGGAGTCCCTGACGCAGGCGGCCCCGCGCTCGTTCGGGGCACGGCCCCACCGCGGGCTTCCCGGACCCGCTCACGCCGTTACGGCTCCGGCCTGTTACAAGCCTGTGTACGTACGGATCTGCCCCGTCTGCTCCCCCCGCCGTTACTGTTGCCCTTGATGGGACGTCATGGGTGGAATTCGGGGGCACTGCGGTGGCGGCTCACCGCGCTGCTCGGCGTGGGTGTGGCCGCACTGGCTCTGATCGTGACCCTGGTCAACACGCTTCCCGGCGGCGGAAGCACCGCGGGCACCTCGCGCGACGGCGACAAGGTGCACGGCACCCCGGCGACCCCGCCCGACACGGACCGGCCCGAGGTCGGCTGGGGCTTCACCCACACCCAGTACAGCGCCGACGAGGGCAGTGACACCGCGACCGAGCGCGTCGAGGGGCTGCTCGGGAAGTCGCAACTCCCTCAGGACCAGGCCATCATGGGCTGGGGCGCCGACAACCCCGAGCCGGTGAAGGGGCGTTACGACTTCGGCGCGCTGGACCGCCGTATCGACTTCATGCGCAAGGCGGGCGGCACCCCGGTCATCACGCTGTGCTGCTCGCCGGACTGGATGAAGGGCGGCAAGTCCGGTGTGGACAACACCAATTGGAGCCAGGCCTCGCTGGAGACGGCACCGAAGCCGGACCACTACGCGGACTACGCGGCACTCGCCGCGACCGTCGCCAAGCGGTACCCGGACGTCACCCACTTCATCGTGTGGAACGAGTTCAAGGGCTTCTGGAACGACTCCGAACAGCGCTGGGACTATGAGGGTTACACCCAGCTGTACAACCTGGTCTACAAGGCGCTGAAGAAGGTCAACCCGAAGATCATGGTCGGCGGCCCGTATCTGGTGATGGACAGCGTGGACCCGCGCGACGCCAACGCCTCCCGTACGTTCAGGGGCAGTTGGGGCGCGATGGACCAGCGGATCATCGACGCCTTCGACTACTGGAACGAGCACAAGGCCGGCGCGGACTTCGTGGTCGTCGACGGCTCCAGCTACACCAACGACGACGACCTCCTGCCGAACGAGTTCGGGGCCACCGACAAACTCACCGCCGTCAGCAGGTGGGTGCGGGAGCAGACGCACGATCTGCCGCTGTGGTGGGCCGAGTACTACGTCGAGCCCGCCGACGGCAACGACGACCGCAAGGGCTGGTCCGAGACCCACCGCGTCGCCGTCCAGGCCACCGGCATGATCGCCATGGCCAAGGGCGGTGCCACCTCCGGCTTCTACTGGAACCCGGAGGCGGAGAAGGGCACGGAGTGCGCGGGCTGCCTGTGGACCCCGACCGACGGCTCCGACGGCGGGCGGCAACTGCCCATGTACGACCTGGTCTCCCGCTTCGACGCGGCCTTCGGGCCCGGCGCGACGTTCGAGACCGTGCCGGTCGCCGCCGACGACGTGCCGAACGTACGGGTCCTCGCCACCGACAGGACGGTCCTGGTCGTGAACACCCTGGACCGGCAGATCAGCGCGAAGGTCGACGGCAAGACGTTCGACATGGCGGCCTACGGGGTCAAGTGGCTGTCGCGTTAGCCCACTTGACCCCGTAGAACCACACAGCACCCCGCTGGAACGTGTTACTTCATCGTCAGGAACCGCTGCACCAGCGAGGCGAGCAGCACCGCGAGCAGTGGCAGCGAGAACCAGAAACTGCTCTGCAGCCACCGCAGTTGACGCACCCCGGGCCGGACCGCGACCCGGACGACCTCGCGGGCCGTCAGCATCAGGATCAGGGCGACGGCGGCGAGCGCGCCGACCACCGACCACGGCGTCCAGGTGATCTGCGGTCCGATCGGCCCGGGATCGGGCTTCGGGACCGCGCCCGCCGGCTGTTGGCGCAGCGTGTACACGGTCGCGTCGGCGTTGACGAGGACCTTCTTCAACTCCTGCCGGTTGTCCAGGTTCTGGATGAGCCGGGACTCCCAGGTCGTCGCGTAGCCCGCGTCCAGCTGGAGCGAGACGACCTGGCTCGTGTTGAGCATCAGATACGAGTTCGGGCCCGCGTCCTTGAGCGCCTTGACCAGCCCGGACACCAGCACCGGGTCCGCGGGGGCCAGGGTGGGAACGTAGTTGACCCGCTCCATGTCCTTCGCGCCCCACGGCATCGCCGGCGTCACGTCGTTGACCGTGTCGTCGGTCAGCCACAGCAGCCGTACCGTCGGCTTGTCGTGGGCGTACACGTAGTTCATGGCCGCGACCTCGCCGGGCCGGACCCGCTCGAAGCCCTCGTTGCCCCAACGGGCCACCAGGAAGCCGCCCATGAGCAGCAGACCGGCGAGCAGCGCGGCCAGCGGGGCGAGCCGGTTCGACCGGTCCTTCTCGCGCTCCCTGGCGGTGGCGCCGGTGCGCGGGAAGAGCGCGAGGCCCGCGAGCAGGGCCGCGCCGGGCACCGCGAACATGAAGACGCGCAGCGCCATCTCGCCGCCGTAGGACTGCATGCCGAAACCCAGGAACGGGACGAACATGAGGACCAGCAGGGAGCGTTCGCGGTACTTGTCGATGCGGCGGCGCAGCCAGCCCCAGCAGGCGAGGGTCATGATGCCGCCGGCCAGCAGGACGCGCGTGTAGAGGACCAGCTTGTGGGTCGAACTGCCGCCCTGGATACGGCCGGAGACGGACGTCGAGACATTGCTGCCGACGCCGCCGACCCCGCCGAAGAGGTCGTCGAAGTGACCGGACCAGTACGGCTCGGCCATGAAGCCGAGCCAGACCGCGACGAGCACCGCGAACAGGATGGGCAGGCCGCGGAGTTCGCTGCGGCCGATCAGGACGAGGACCGTGAGCACGCCCAGCATCACGAACGGCGTGAGCTGGTGGGCCGGGACGCTCGCCGCGAACAGGCCGGTCAACACCAGGAGCAGGACGGCTTGTTGACGCCGGTCGGTGGGTTCGACCTCCGCCTCGCCGGGCCGCATCCTCGTCCACAGGACGTGCGGTGCCCGGAACCAGACCAGCAGGATCGCCACGAAGGCCAGGTAGAGCAGGAAGGTGAAGCCCTGCGGGGAGAAGTAGTCCTGGCCGACCCAGCCGCTGAGCACGAAGATCCAGATGCCGGTCCACTTCGCCCGCCAGCTCGCCCGCAGCGACCGCACCAGCAGGAACATCGGTGCCAGATAGGCGAGTTGGATGGCGGTGGGCCACCAGCGGATGACCTCGGACCAGTCGGTGATCCCGCACGTCCTGCCGACGAACGCGGCCACCGCGAAGAAGCCCGGCCAGCTCCAGCGCGCGTCCAGGTCGGGTACGGCCGACCCGGTGCGGTCGATGTAGTCGATGAACCCGAGGTGCTGCCAGGCCGTCGGGAAGCGCGGCTCGGTCTCGATCACCGCGGGCAGCGCGTGCAACGAGAACACGGTCACGAGCAGGGTGATCAGCAGCAGTGTCCTGTGCTCGCGGCCCAGCCACAGCAGCGAGGCGAACACCACGATCAGCAGCGCGGCCCCGGCCAGCGTGGGCAGCGGCAGCACGGAGACCAGGCCGAGCCCGCCCATGCGGTCCAGGTCGGACTCGCCGAGCCGCAGCGCGGGCACCCAGTACAGCAGCAGCGCGGCCACCAGCAGACAGCCGAGCACGACACCGGGCCGCGTCGGCGCCAGCCGCTCCCGCAGGGACAACGGTCGTGCGGGCGGCGGCACTTCGGCCTCCGCCGCCTTCTCCGTGTCCTTCGCCCGCTCCGGGGCCTCCTTGTGTACGGCGGACCCGGAATGCGCGTCCACCTTGGGCTGGGCGGCCGGGCTCAGCGAGGCCTCCGAGCCGGGCTCGCGCTCCTCCACCGGCAGGCCCACGATCCCGGGCCGCTTGACGCCGAGCGCCCAGGTCGGATGCTGGTCGCCGGACACGATCGGGGTGCCGCTGGGCGGGGTCCCGGGCCCCGGCCGTACGTCCGGCCGGCGTTCCAGGTGGTCGAAGTCGACGTGGATGCCGAGCGCGAGGGTGTCGGAGTCGAGCGCCCAGGCCGGGCCGCGGCGGCGCGGGGCGGCGGCCGGGACCTCGCGGGTCCCCAGGTCGGCCAGGTCCCCGTCGGGCGCCGCGTCCTCGGGCAACTCCGCGGCCGGCGCGGCCCGCAGCGTCCGGAACAGCTTCGGCGCGGCGATCGTCACGATCACCGCGAGGCTGGAGATCTCGGCGACGCCCGCGCCGGTCAGGCCCATGCGGGGGAGCAGCAGCAGCGTCAGACTGAGCACCAGGACGCACAACAGGCCCTGCAGCCAGGCGAGTCCACTGGTGCGGCTCTGCGCGCGCAGCACCGCGAAGTACGTCTCCATGACGACCCGCAGCAGCGCGCCCACCGCGAACCAGCGAAGCAGCGGGGTCGCCGCGTCCGCGTAGCCCGCGCCGAACACACCCAGGATGTACGGCGCCCCGATGAACAGCAGCCCGCAGATCGGCAGCATGATCCGGGCCATCCGCTTGAGCGCGGCCCGGGTGTTGGCGGCGATGCGCGCCGGATCGTGCGAGCCCTCGACGGTCAGCGAGGCGCCCATGTTGATGGCGAGCAGGTTGACCGTGCCGCCTATCGTCGTCGTGATGTAGAAGTAGGCGTTGTCCTCGGAGCTGACCTGCGAGGCGATGATCACCGGCACGAGGTAGACCACGGCGAGCGAGAACAGCGAGCCGGTGTAGTCCCCGGCGAGGAACCGCCCGATCTCCCGCAGCGTCGGCGGCTTCGCGTGCGCCTCGGTCGCCTCGACGTGCCGGGGCACCAGCCGCCGGAACACCAGCAAGCCCAGCGGCACCACGGAGAACGCGATCGCGGCGACCCAGGACACGAAGACACCGCTCGTGGCGAGCACCGACGCCAGCCCGACGAGCAGCGCCAGCTTCACCGCGGAGAACACGGTGTTGCCCACCGGCACCCACGGCGCGCTGCGCAGCCCGGTCAGCACCCCGTCCTGCAGCGTGAGCAGGTTCCAGGCGATGACGGCGACGACGAAGCCGAGCGCGGGGACGGGCCCGTGCAGGAAGCGGTAGGAGGGTCCCCAGTCGTTCAGGGTCAGCAGGAAGATCCCGGCCCCGCACGCGACGACGATCGAACTGCCCGCGTACGTACGGAAGATGAGCCGCCCGGTGGCGCGTCCGGCGACCGGGATGAAGCGGGCCAGGGCACCCGTCAGGGTCACCGCGGTGAGCCCGGCGAGCAGCTTCATCGCGGCGATCGCCGCCGAGCCCTGCCCGACCGCGGACGCCGAGTAGTAGTGCGCCGCGATCAGCCAGTAGCCGAGCCCGAGCACCGCGGAGATCCCGGTGTTGAGCATCAGGGCGTAGGCGTTGCGGAACAGCGGGCTGCCGCCGGGGGAGCTGCCCCTCCCCGGCAGGCGCAGACGGCGCCCCGTCCGCTGGGGCGCCCCGGTGTCGGGCGGTGCGGCCTGGGTGGTGGTGGTCGTCGTGTCAGACACGGGAACGGCTGGCCTTCCGGCGGACCTGTCGAGCTCTGCGGACCATGGCGTAGCCCTGGGTGAGGGCACGGTCCCTGGCGAAGGTGCGGGCGATCGCACGACCCTCGACGAGCCGCGCGAACTCCTCGACATCCGTACTGCGGCGCACCGTCACCCGCCGCAGCGCGTACGGCCCCTGGCGGCGGCGGGCGAGGTCGTTGCCGACCGCGAGCGCCTGCGCGAACCCCGCCTCCCGCACCGCGTGCCGCACCCGGCGGCTGGAGTAGCCGTAGGGATACGCGAACGAGACGGGCACGGCGCCGAGTTCGTCGGCGACGATCTCCCTGCAGCGGACCAGTTCCGCGCGCAGGGAGCCGTCGTCGAGCTGGTCGAGCTGCGGGTGGGTGTGGCTGTGGCCGCCGATCTCGACGTCCGCGCCCGCGAGTTCGCGCACCTGGTCCCAGTCGAGCATGGTGTCCAGGCCGCCGCCGGTGTCGTGGGCGCCCCGGATCCAGCCGGTGGAGACGAACAGGGTGGAAGCGAAGCCGTGTTGGGCCAGCGCGGGCAGGGCGTGCCGGTGCACGCCCTCGTAGCCGTCGTCGAAGGTGATCAGCACCGGGCGCTCGGGCAGTGGTGTGCCCGAGCGCCAACTCGCCGCCAGATCAGCCGTGTTGATCGGCGTGAAGTCCAGGTCGCCGAGGAGTGCCAGCTGCTCGGCGAACGCCTCGGGTGCGACGGACAGTTCGCGGGTGGCGTCGTTCGGCGCGGTGGCGACCGAGTGGTACATCAGGATCGGCACCGGTGTGTCACTCATGTCCGCCCCCCGTGCTCATGTCCGCCCCCACGGTGGTCCGCGTGCCCGCGCTCCTGTGCGTCCCCGGCGATCCGCACCACCGAGAAGGTGACCCCGCCGCGCCGGGCCCGCACGCTCCCAACGACATAGCCGCCCGCCGCGCCGAACACCCCGGCGACGATCGCGCCCGCCCGGCCCGCGCCGCCCGGCCGGGCGAGCACGGCGTCCCGCAGCCCGCGCACCACTCCGGCCGGGAGGACCCGGGTCGTGTACCGGCGCTCCGACTCAAGTCCCTTGTCGGCGCCGACACTTCGGGCCACCAGCGCCTTGGAGAGACCTTCGGCGTACGTCCGCGTACGGAAGTACCCGAAGTGCTCGCGCACCGAGGGCACCCGGTGGTGGATCACCGCCCGGTCGTCGATCAGCAGCACCGCGTCCGGCCTGGCCCGGGTGAGCCGGATGCAGAGCTCCGTCTCCTCGCCGCCCAGCGGACGCCTGTCGCCGTCGCGCCCGATGCCGGTCGCGAAGCCGCCGGCCGCGTCGAACGCCGTACGTCGGAACGAGGCGTTGCCGCCCAGGACGTTGCGCACCCGGACCCGGCCCGGCGGCAGGCCCCTGTACGTGCAGCCCACCACCCAGTCGAACTCCTCGGGGAACCAGGCCGGTCGGCGCCCGGACGCCCAGATGGGCATCGTGCGGCCGCCGACGGCCATCACCCTCGGATCGGTGTACGCCCCGGCGAAGTACCGCAGCCACTCGCGCTCGGCCACGGCGTCGTCGTCGAGGAAGGCGATGACCTCACCGCGGGATGCGGCGATGCCGGTGTTGCGGCCTGCGGACAGACCGCGCGGGCCCGCGTTGGCCAGCACGCGGACCTCGCCGCTCTCCTCGACGTCCTTGTACTCCCTGGTGAGCCGGTCCAGGAGAGCGGGGTTGTGGTCGACGACCAGCAACGTCTCCAGCGCGGGCCGTGACTGCGCGCGCACCGAGGAGACCGCCGCGAGGATGTCCTCCCAGCGGTCCTCGGTGTAGACGCAGATCACGACAGAGATGTCGGGACCGCTCAAGACACCTCTCCCCGGAACGGGTCGATCATCGTGGAGTGTGAACGGCGGCGCAGCGCACGCCGGTTGGAGCGCTCCTTGAGGATCACCTTGAGCACCCGGATCCCGTCCCGCACGGCGCGCAGATTGCTCGTGCCGTGGATACGGAGGTACTCGTGACTGGGGATCTCCTGCACCTTGAGGCCGGCCTTGACCACCCGGATGTTGATGAGCGTCTCGATCTCGAAGCCGGTGCAGTCGAGGTCGATCTTGTCGAGGCAGTGCCGCCAGAACGCGTTGTAGCCGTAGCAGAGGTCGGTGTAGCGGGCGCCGAACTTGCGGTTGACGATCGTGCACAGCGCCCAGTTGCCGAGCTTGCGGATGAACGTCATGTCGTCCGTGCCGCCGCCGTTGGCGAAGCGGGAGCCCTTGGCGAAGTCCGCGCCCGAGACGAGGGCCGAGACATAGCTGACGATCTCGTGCCCGTCGGCCGAGCCGTCCGCGTCGACCATCACGATGATGTCGCCGCTGCAGGCCTCGAACCCGGTGATCAGGGCATCCCCCTTGCCCTTGCCCTGCTGTTCGACGACCTTGACCCCGGGCCACAGCTCGCGGGCCACTTCGACGGTGTTGTCGGAGGAATTGCCGTCCACGAGAACCACTTCGTGTATCCACGCGGGAAGTGTCTTGAAGACGTAGGGGAGATTCTCCGCCTCATTCATGGCGGGAATCACCACGCTCACCGGCGGTGTGATCGCCAAGTGAGAGGAGATGGGCCGGTATTCGGCCGACATTAACGGATCTTCGCCCGATGTCGCTGGGCGCAGAACAGAACTCACGAGTCTGGTCCCTCTCGTCCGGCGGACCGCCCGCCCCTGGGCGGCCCGGCTCTGTGCTCCGGTTCGAAAGGGGGGTTCTCACGGGCGACGCGGAGAATACGGATCTCCGTGCACGCGTGGTGAGCTGGCAAAACTGGTCGACCCCCGGAAAACATGAAAGCCGGCCGCGCGGACGACTCGGTCACAAAAGCGGTCACCGAGCACGGCACCCCCCTACCGCGCCCCGCCCCGGATTCATCGCGGTCCCTGAGCCCTCCCCTGGAGCCGCTGGATGATGAACCAGTGCGGGTGAGATGTACGACGGTATTGATGATTGAACCTGTATGGCAAGACCTGGAAGGAGGCCTCACGTTTTTGTTGGTTTGACCGTTACACAACTTTGTCAGCCGTTGTGCGGCCCGGCATATGCCGCATGAATACCGATAGCGATATCAGGCCGCTGATCACCGCCACCGTGATGATTCCGCCGTCGACGGACCACCGGTGCACGGCCAGCATTCCCTGGGCCACCAGCATGTCGACGACCACCGCGCCCGCCACCGAGGTGAGAACACGGCCGAAGGGATCAAGTCCGCGCAACAGCGCGGCAATTGCCGAAGCCGGCGCCGCGAACAGGAAGAACAGCGCGAAAGGACCGCGCAGCGGTGATCCCGAATCGATGAGTGCGAGCAGTGCGCCCGTACCCCCCACGGCGACCGCCGCACCCGCGAGCACCGGTGCCAGGTCCCTCCCCGGTCCTGACCGCACCCTCTCGAGGCCGTCCGTGGACGTTCTCTTGATACGTAAGGTCTGCATTGGCGTCTTTGCCCCCCAGCGCGCCGGATGCCGGACTTCAATGTCGCGCAGCCCGACCGGGATCGTCAAGGCGCGAAGGGCACCTGTGCCGGTTGTGATGCACGGGTGAACACCTGTTCCCACCGGCAAACCCTTGGCATGCACACTTCCCGTCAACGCGCGTCACTGCTACGACAGTTGTGGCAGAGATCCTGCTAAGGGAGGTTCCATGAGACGTTCCCGATTTACGGCATACGTGACCTCGCTCCTCCTGGCCGCCGGCCTCGCCCTCACCGGGGCGATGACGGCGCAGGCGTCCCAACTCGCCGCCACCGGCGGCTATGTGGCCCTCGGCGACTCCTACTCCTCGGGGGTCGGCTCGGGCAGCTACATCAGTTCCAGCGGTTCCTGCGACCGCAGCACCAAGGCCTACCCCTACCTCTGGGCAGCCGCCCACTCACCCTCGACGTTCGACTTCATGGCTTGCTCGGGCGCTCGTACGGGTGACGTTCTCGCCAACCAACTCGGCACCCTCAGCAGCAAGACCGGCCTCGTCTCCATCAGCATCGGCGGCAACGACGCCGGCTTCTCCGACGTCATGACGACCTGCGTCCTGCAGTCCGACAGCTCATGCCTCTCGCGGATCGCCACCGCGAAGGCGTACGTCGACTCGACGCTCCCCGGCCTCCTCGACAAGGTGTACTCGACGATCAGCGCCAAAGCCCCCGCCGCGCACGTGGTCGTGCTCGGCTACCCGCGCTTCTACAAGCTCGGCACCACCTGCCTCGGCCTCTCCGCGACCAAGCGCTCCGCCATCAACGGCGCGGCCGACTACCTCGACGCCGCCCTCGCCAAGCGCGCCGCCGACCACGGCTTCACCTACGGCGACGTACGCACCACGTTCACCGGCCACGAGATCTGCTCCGGCGGCTCCTGGCTGCACAGCCTCAACCTGCTGGACATCGGAGAGTCGTACCACCCGACCGCGGCCGGCCAGTCCGGCGGCTATCTGCCCGTCCTGACCGGCGCCGTCTGACCCTCGCTCAGGGTGCGTCGCCTCACTCCGAGGGCGACGCCGAGTCCGACGCGGAGGCCCCGCCCGACGGGGTCTCCGCCAGGCAAGTGACCGAGAACGGCACCGAGTTGGACTCCCCGTGGACCGGGCTGCGGATTTCCACACTGATCTCGTTCTTGAACGTCCCGCTGTTCGAGTACGTCGTGAGGAACACCCGGTCCTGCTTGGTCTTCCCGCCGCCCGCGGGGAACGACAGCGTCTTCCACCCGGGGTCGGAGACCGACCCGGTCTTCGTCACCCAGCGGTAGGACACCTCCGCGGGCACCTTCCCCACCGTGATGCTGGCCGTGAAGGTCGGCGCCTTCGCGTTCGGCGGCGGACAGCTGCCCGAGTACTGGGTGTTGGCGCCCTCCACCGTCGCCTTCACCGACTGCGGCGCCGACGACGACTTGCTGGCGCTGGGGCTCGGCGTCTCGCTCGCCTTCGTGGTCTCACTGCTCGCACTGGGCGTAGTCCCGCCCGAGGGCTCGTTCTTGGGGCTGCTCGTGCCCTTGCCCGCGTCCGTGTTCCCGTCGTTGTTCCGGTTGAGCAGCGTGTACGTCAGCCCGCCGATCGCCAGTGCCAGCGCGACAAGACCCGCGACCAGGGCGATGGCCGCCCCGCGGTTGCGCCGGGGTTCCTCCGCGCCCGTCCGCGTCCCGTAGGGGTCGGCCTCGGGGCCGACAGGGGCCATCGGCTGCGGCGGCGTCCGCGGATAGGTGTCCTGCGGAACACCCGCCATCATCGGCGAGTACGGCGTCGTCGGCGCCGTGGACGCGCGTGGCGCACCGCCCGCCGCGACCAGCCGCAGATCCTGCTCGGCCTGCTCCGCGGACATCCGCTGGGCCGGGTCCTTGCGCAGCAGCCCCTCGATGACCGGCGTGAGCGGTCCCGCCAGCCGCGGCGTCGGCAACTCCTCGTCGACGATGGCACGCAGGGTGCTCAGCGGGGTGTTCTGACGGAACGGCGAGTGCCCCTCGACCGCCGCGTACAGCAGGACGCCGAGCGCCCACAGGTCGGACTCGGGACCGGGGGTGCGGCCCAACGCCCGCTCCGGGGCGAGGAATTCGGGCGAGCCGATGACCTCGCCGGTCATGGTCAGCGCCGAACTGCCCTCGACCATCGCGATACCGAAGTCGGTCAGGACGACCCGGCCGTCGTTCGACATCAGCACATTGGCCGGTTTCACATCCCGGTGCAGCACCCCCGCGTCGTGCGCGGCCCGCAGCGCGGCGAGCACCTCGGCACCGATGTGCGCGGTCCGCTGCGGCGACAACGGCCCCTCGGCGTCCAGGAGATCGGCCAGGGACACGCCCCGCACCAGCTCCATGACGATCCACGGGCGGCCGTCCTCCGTCGCCACGTCGTACACCGTCACCACATTGCGGTTGGCGACCCGCGCCGCCGCCCATGCCTCGCGCTCCAGCCGGGCGTACATCCGCTCCACGTCGTCGGAGGCCAGCCCGCCGGGCGCGCGCACCTCCTTGACGGCGACCTCGCGTTGCAGCACCTCGTCGCGGGCCCGCCACACCGTGCCCATTCCGCCCTCGCCGAGGGGGGACAGGAGCCGGTAGCGGCCCGCGATCACACGTTCAGTGCCCGGATCTTCGGACATGGGCTCCCCCCATTCGCAGCCGGGCGAATTCTCGCCGTACACAACTCAGCCGAGTGCTGATGCCGCCCCCTTGAGCACCAGTCCGACCCCGAGACCCACGACGACCAGCGCCGATGCCAACGGCGCGGTCCTGCGGACCAGTACGGCCATGGGGCTGGTGGTCCAGCGGGGGCGCCGGTCCAGCACTCGGTTCATCCCTGTACCCAGCTTGACGACGGCGAATCCGGCCGCGGTGAGGGTGAGGGCGAGACCGACGCCGTACGCGACGACGAGCAGCAGCCCGAACCACGCCTGGCCGAGCGCGGCGGCCCCCACGAGGACCACCACGGCGGACGGGCTCGGCACGAGCCCACCGGCGAAGCCGAGCAGGATCGTGCCGCGCAGGGTCGGGGCGGTCTCGTGGGTGTGGGTGAAACCGCCGTGCGTGTGCTCCACGGCGTGGTCGTGGGGGTGGGGATGTGCGTGGTCGTGCCCGTGCTCGTGGGGGTGGTCGTGGGCGTGGCTGTGGGCGTGGTCGTCGTCGTGGCTGTGCGGGTGCGGGTGTGCGTGGGTCTCCGTGTGGGGGGCGCCGGCTTCGGCGTGCGCGGAGACGAGGACCAGGGCGCGTTCGGGGGCCTTGGCGGTCTCGTGATCGTGATCGTGAGTGTGGGGGTGGGGGTGCGGGTGCGGGTGAGCGTGTGAAGTGGCGTGCGGGCGTGGACGGTTGCGCCAGGCGCGGCGAACAAGGTTGGCGCCCGCGAAGAGGACCAGTGCGCCGCTCGCGATGCCCAGCCAGGCGATCACCGAGGGGGTCGCGGCGGAGCCGGCCGTGACCAGCAGGCCCAGGGCGATGACGCCGAGGGTGTGGGTGACGGTGACCGAGGCGGCGAGGGGGAGGACGTCCTTGAGGCGGGCGCGACCGCCCCGCGCGGCTGCCGTGGCGGCCATCAGGGTCTTGCCGTGGCCGGGCGCGAGCGCGTGCATCGCGCCCAGGGCGACGGCGATGAGCAGCGAGAGCGCGGCGAAGCCGACCGTGAGGTGGTGCCGGGCGACCAGGTTGTTCAGGGCCTCCGTCCACCGGTCGGCGCCGCGCGGCAGCACCGAGCCGGCGGGCGGTTCCGCCGCGGACCGACCGTCGTCGGCGAGCGCAGGACCGCCGGGACGCGCGTGCAGGGACGCGGTCGTGGTGTCGGCGGGGGAGGACAGCAAGTCCTTCGGGTAGCTGGTGAGTTCGTGCGACAGGGAGGTCTTCGCCACGTCCGACCTGGTGAGCGTCATCCGGTCGGCGCGCGCGGTGATCTCCCGCCAGCCGGGCCCGGTGGTCAGCCCCGCGCTGTGGAACCCGAGAGCGACGGTGCTCCCCTTGGGCAGCGCGGCACTCGAACCGCACTCCACGCGCAGGGTGTTGAGCCCGGCCTGACCGGGGCGCAGGTGCGCGGTGCTGGTGCCGGGCGTGAGGGCGACCGTACGGCCGTCGACGGTGACCTTGCTGCCCTCGGCGGCCTTGTCGCAGCGCTCCCTGGCCCACTCGGTCATGCCCAACCGCTTGATGTCCGGCTTGACCTGGGTCGCCGGGATTTCGGCGAGGTCCTCGATGTGCGTGACGCGCAACCGGCCCGGGGCGACGACGAGACCGTCGTAGCGGTTGACGGTGAAGTTGCCGAGGGGGTGCGCGCTCGCGGCGGCCGCGGGGACCAGGAGGAGTGCGCCCGCGGTGGTGAGGACGGCCGCGGCGGAGGCCAACAGACGGCGGACCGGCGTCACTTGGTGGCCTCCAGCGCCTTACGGGCCTTGGCGGCGCCCAGCGGGGAGAAGCCCGGGTTCAGCTTGAGGGCCTTGGCCAGGTGGGCGCGGCCGTCGGCCTGGTGGCCGGTGGCGAGCTCGATCGTGCCGAGGTGGTAGATGAACGAGGCGTTGTGGTAGTTCGTGGCCGTGGCCTGACGGGCGTAGGGGAGGGCCTCCTTGTCGCGGCCGTTGACGTGCAGGGCCCAGGCCAGCGCGTCCGCGGTGTGCACGGTGTGGCGGCGGGCCCACTCGGCGCGGGCGGCCTTCAGGGCCGACCTGACGTCCCCGTGGTCGGCGGCGGCGAGCGCCGTGTCAAGGTCGGCGTTGACGCCGTTGGCGCGGGCCAGCGCGATCCAGGCGTCGACCAGGGCGTACTGGTCCTCGGCCTTCGCCTTGTCGCCCTCGGCGCCCCGGCTCTCGTACAACTCGCCGAGTTCGACGAGGGGTTGGGGCAGCGGGTAGCGGGAGACGACCAGCTCCATGCCCTTGATGGCCGCGGCGCGGTCGCCCAGGGCGGCCTGGGTGCGGGCGCGGCCCTCCAGCGCGGGGAGGTAGTTCTCGTCGGCGGCGAGGGCGCGGCCGTAGTCGTTCAGGGCGGTCTTGTAGTCGCCCTGGTTCCAGGCGAGTTGGCCGAGCGTGCCGGCGACGTACGAGATGTCTCCGGGGGAGGTGGCGGCGGCGAGGGCCTGTTCCAGGACCTTGCGGGCCGTGGTGACGTCGCCGCGCAACTCGTGCACGTACGCGTAGCGGGTGAAGACCGGGACGCCGGGCTTGCGGGCGTCGGCGAGGTCGGCGGCCTTCGACGCGTCGGCGTAGCGGCCGAGTTCGACGAGCGCGTCGATGCGGGAGCACAGGGCGCGCTCGCTGTACGGGTTCTCCTTGAGGACCTGGTCCGCGTAGGTCAGGGCCTCCTTGAACTCGTGCCGGGCGGCGGCGAGCGCGGCGCGGCCCTCCAGCGCGTTCTCGTTGGCCGGCGAGATCTTCAGCGACCGCTGGAAGGCTGCCTGCGCCTGCGGGTACCGGGACGGGTCGCCCTTCGTCCTGGCCTGCTCGACATACGCCAGGCCGAGCGTCGCCCACCCGTCGAAGTCCTTGGGCTGCGTCCGCAGATGGGCCTGCAGCGAGGCGATGCTCGCGTCCAGGCTTCCACTGGCGAGCAACTCCGGTGACACGGCACTGGATCCGACGGCGACACCGGCCGCGCCGCTGTCCTTCGCGGCGCCGATGGCGATGGCCCCGGCGGTCATCGCGACGGCCAACAGAGCCGCACAACTCGCGAGTTGGAGATTCCGCCAGCGGCGGCCCGCGGCGGCCACCCGGCGGACGGCGGCGATGCGTTCGTCGTCGAGGTGGGGGGTGACGACCTCATCGGCGGTGCTGTGTGCGGGAGTCGAGGGTGGGGGTGAGTCGTCGTCGGCGGTCCCGGAGGACTCGGTGTCGGCGTCCGCGGTCTTGGAAGGGTCGGTGTCGGCGTCCGCGGTCTTGGAAGAGTCGGCGTCCGCGTCCCGGTCGTCGCCCGGCTCCGTGCCCGTCTCCGGCTCCGCGTCCGCCTTCGCAGGCCGCCCGCTCTCCGCCCCGGCGGTCGCCGCCCCGTCGTCGTCCCCCTCCTCCCACAGCCGTTCCCACTCCCGCTGTGCCGCCGCCGGCTGGTCGGCCTCCGTCGGGTTGTTGTCGGTCTCGCGCGGGGCCATGCCGTTCCTCCATCGCCTGGGGTGGTTCAAGTGCCGTGGTGCCGAAGGGGGTTGTCACGTGGGGGTGGCGCGGCCCGCACCGTGGGGGAAGGTGAAGTGCGGGCCGCGCCAGTCGGTGGGGGTCAGTACGGGCGATGGCTCATCCGGCGGCGCCACCACGCGACGCCCGCGCCGATCAGCAGGACTCCGGCGACACCCGAGGCCGCCGAGGCGACCATCAGCATCATGTTGTCGCTGCCGGAGGACGCTCCCGCCGGCTGGAGCGCGTCGCCCAACTGGTTCTTGACGTCGCTGCCGCTGGCCGTGCCCTTGGCGAGCGGGCCGCGCGAACCCGAGGTGGGCTCGGCGACGTACGGGAAGTACTTCTCGAAGCCCTTGTCGTTCTTGTCGACCGCGTCGCCCAAGTCGTTCTTGGAACCGACGAGTTCACCCTCCATGACCTGGAGCGCGGAGTCGATCACGTCGTCGGTGAGCCGACGGCCGTTCGGGAAGCCCGCGTTGTCGCCGTCGAGGACGCCGAGGCGCTTGGGGTGCGCGGTCGGCTGGATCGACGTGTTGAGGCGCAGCATCTCCGACGGCTTCGCGTACGGCTGCTCGGTGTTGAGACCCTTGACGCCGGTGAGGAACACGCTGACGAGGTCGTTGCGCGGCTCGCTCGGCGCCTTGATCTTGTAGATCGACTCGATGAGCTTCGGGATCTCCGGCTCGGTCACGTTCTTCAGGAACTGCGCGTCGTCCTTGGGCTGGGACGCGTTGAACTTGTCCTTGTCCTTCTGCGGGTTGACGACCTCGTTGACCAGCGGGTTGCCCAGGCGCGAGACCTGCGAGTAGTACCCCTGGGCGTTCTTGCGCTGGGTCGTGGAGTAGATCCCCACGGTCGGGCGGGACTTGGACTGCCGGATCAGGTCGTTGGGCACCTGGAGGGCGATCGTGTTGACGTTGTAGCCCTTGAGGGTGTCGTTCCCGACCTCGCTCAGGTTGCCGCCGTAGAGCAGGTCGAAGACGCGCAGGTCGGCGAAGAACGGGTCGTCGGCCTGGCCGGCGAAGGTCGCGCCGCCGTTGGTCGTCTTGTAGATCGCCTGCGAGCGCAGCTTGCCGTAGTCCGGCATCGACGCGTCGCCGACGTCGGACGGGGCCGCCGGGATGTCGTCGGCGATCTTCGTCTTGTAGACCGCCCTGCCCTTCTTCAGCTTGATCAGCTCGACGTCGTACGACTGCGTGATGTTGAGGTCGGGGTCGGTGAGGCTGGTGACCGGGCCCGTGTTGTAGAGGAACGTCTTCTTGTTCTTGACCTGGGTGTTGAAGGTGTAGCGGAAGATGAAGTCGTCCAGCGCGTCACCGTTGTTGTCGATGTGCAGGTCGTACTGGGCGTCGTCCGCGAACTGGTAGAAGTTCGGGCCGCCGGCGGGCTCCTCGAACGGTATCCAGTTCGCCACGATCGTCGTCGTGTCCGGCTTGTCCGGGCTGACGAACGCGTACAGGTCCGTGTTGTCGTACTGCGGGGTGCCCGAGATGAGGGGGGCCTCCCGGTGGGAGGAGGCCGCGGCCACTCCCGGTTCCAGCGCGGCCGTACCGGCGGCTGCGAGCCCCCCGGCGGCCAGCGCGCCACATACGAGGGCCGCGAGCTTCCTGCGTCCCGCACCGCTCCTGGAGATAGGTGTCATGCCGTCCGTCCTCAGTGCCAACTTGCCTGACGCCCGGAGATTCGGAGCGCGTGCCGGGGCGGATTGGTCAAACCCGAAAAGTTTTTTTGGCGCCTTCCAATCCGTCCCTTGACCCGCGTTTTGGGCGCGCTGATCCGTAACCCATCCGTAGGGGCGCTCGCTGCGAATGCCTCATGTGACGGGATGTGATGAGGGGATGGGCCGCGTGCGGTCGAAGAGTGGGGGACGGGTGGCGGCTGATGAGCTCCTGGTGCAGGTTGCGGCAGGGGATCAGCGGGCCTTCGAAGAGTTGTACGCACTGGTGTCCGGGCCGGTGTTCGGGCTGGTGCGCCGGGTAGTGCGCGACCCGGCGCAGTCCGAGGAAGTGGCGCAGGAAGTGCTGCTGGAGATGTGGCGGTCCGCCGCCCGCTTCGACCCCGGCCGCGGCAGCGCCCTGTCCTGGGTCCTCACCCTCGCCCACCGCAGGGCCGTCGACCGGGTGCGCAGCGCCCGCGCTGCCGTCGACCGCGAGCAGCGCGAGGCCCGCCGCTCCCACCACCCCGCCTTCGACCAGGTGACCGAGGAGGTGGAGGCGGGCCTGGAACGGCAGTTGGTGCGCCGCTGCCTGGACCGGCTCACGGCGCTGCAGCGGCAGTCCGTGACGCTCGCCTATTACGACGGCTATACGTACCGTGAAGTGGCCGAGCGGCTCTCGCTGCCGCTGGGCACGGTCAAGACCCGCATGCGTGACGGACTCACCCGGCTGCGCGACTGCCTGGGAGGTGTCGCATGAGTGTCCTCGCCCGACTGTTCGGCCGGGGGGATGCCCACTCGCTCGCGGCCCCCTACGCCCTGGACGCCCTCGAAGCCGGTGAGCGCCGCCAGTTCGAGAAACACCTCAGGGGCTGCGACCGCTGCGCCGAGGAGGTCCGCGCGCTGACCGAGGACGCGGTCCGGCTGGCCTGGTCCACGGCCGCCCAGCCGCCGCCGGCCATGCGCGACCGGGTGCTGGCCGCCGTACGGCAGACTCCGCAGGAACCCGGGCCGCTGCGGGAGCAGGTGCGGGAACCGCGGGCGCGGGAGTACACGCCCCGGCTGCCGGCGCACGTGTGGGGTGCGCAACCGCAGGCCTCGCGCGCCCGCGTGCCCCAACGGCGGCCGTTCTTCGTGCCGTTCGCCACCGCGACGGCCGCCGCCGCGCTCGTCGTGGCCTCGCTGTTCGCCGTGCAGGCCAACCAGACCCAGGACAAACTGACCGCCGAGCAGGCGCAGGCACGTGAGATCGCCCACGTTCTCGCAGCTCCCGACGCCCGCGCGACCACCGGCGCGGACACCGCGGGCCGGAGCATCGGCGTGATCGCCTCCGCGTCGGAGGGGCGCGCGGTCGTCACCCTGAGCGGATACGGCGCGCTGCCGAGCGGGCGCGTGCATCAACTGTGGCTGATGCGCCCCGATGTGCAACCGCGCTCCCTCGGGCTCTTCAAGGACGACACGCCCTTGGTGGCCACCGGACTCGACAAGTCTGCAACATCACTCGCAGTGACCGTCGAGCCCGACGGGGGCTCAGCGCAGCCCACAACTCAGCCAGTTGTCCAACTCGCCCTGAAATCGGTCGGATTCGGAGAGTAATCAAGGAGGGGTCGTCAACACCCTTACGGGGAAGGTGAATCCTGTGACCGCGATACACGAGTGCCCGGTTGGGGCGATAGGGTTACCCTGCCCGGGCCGGGTGGACTCGTACGGGTGGGGAGTGACATGGAACAGATAGTGCGCAGCAGGGCAAGGGTCCCTGCGATCACGTGCGGGAGCAGCGCGACGAGTTCGCGCCTCGACCGCCATCTCTCGGTGCTGGGCGGCCCCGTCGTCCCGCAACGCGAGACGGCGGAGGCGACCTCACTGATGCGCGAACTGACATCGCGTGACACCACGCAGGAACGCAGTGCGACAGGCACGCGAGTGAGCCGCGTCAAGCTCTTCGCGCCGCTGCGCAGACTGCGCCGTTCGCTCTTCGGCGGACGCTGAGCAACTCCTCGGCGTCCCCGGGGAGTTCCCGGGGGCCCGCGTTCAGGCCGCCACACCGTCCCGGCGCAGTGCTGCGATCTCCGCGTCCGCCATCCCCACGGCACGCAGCAGCGCCTCGGTGTGCTCCCCGAGCGCGGGCACGTCACCCATCGGCGCCTCGCCTCCGCCCGGCAAGGTGATCGGCGGCAGCAGCGCCCGCAACGGCCCGACCGGCGACCCCACTTCCCGCCACCGCTCACGGGCCGCCAACTGCGGGTGCTCCGCCAGCTGTTGTACGTCCCTGAGGCGCGCGCAGGCCACGCCCGCGCGCTCCAGCAGCACCACGGCCTCGTCGGCACCGAGCCCACCCAGCGCCTCGCCGACGAGGGCGTCGGTGCGTTCCCGGTTCTCGACCCGTGCGGCGTTGGTGGCGAAGTCGGGATCGGTCCCCAACTCCGGCCGCCCGATGACCTGTTCGGCCAGCCGCCGCCACTCCCGGTCGTTCTGCACCGACAGCAGCACCCTCCCGCCGTCCGCGGTGGGATAGGCGTCGTACGGCGCGATGACGGCGTGCGCAAGTCCCGTGCGCGCCGGGGGAGTTCCGCCGTGCATCGCGTGATGCAGGGGGTGCCCCATCCACTCGGCGAGCGCGTCCAGCATCGACACCTCCACCGGCCCACCGCGCCCGCTCACACCCCGGCGCACGAGGGCCGCGAGCACACCGGAGAAGGCGTACATGGCCGCCGCGATGTCGGCGGCCGGAATCCCCGCCTTCACCGGCTGCCCCGGCGTCCCGGTCACCGACACCAGCCCGGCCTCGCACTGCACGAGCATGTCGTAGGCCCGCTTGCCGGCGTACGGCCCGCTCGGCCCGTACCCGGAGATGTCCACGGCGACCAGCCGGGGATGCGCCGCACACAGGGTGGCCGCGTCGAGCCCGAGCCGGGCGGCGGCCCCGTGCGCGAGATTCTGCACGAACACGTCGGCGCCGGCGATGAGTCGACGTACGACAGCGATCCCGCGCGGATCCTTCAGATCGAGCGCGATCGACTCCTTCCCCCGGTTGCACCACACGAAGTGCGAGGCCAGACCGCCCGCCGCACTGTCGTACCCGCGCGCGAAATCACCCCCGTCGATCCGCTCGACCTTGATCACCCGGGCGCCGAGATCGGCGAGTTGACGGGTGGCGAAGGGGGCGGCCACGGCTTGTTCCACGGCCACGACGGTGACGCCGGTCAGGGGGAGGGGCTGGGACTCCATGCAGGGGATCGCCTTGTTCTCTAGAGCAGCGCGAACTGGCCCTCGGGGCCTTCTTCGTGGTGGTCGAGGACGGACGCGGGGTGCCGGGTCCACTCCGGTGCCGGCAGGACGCCCGCCTTGCGCAGCTCCGCCGCCGTGATCCGGTCCGTCACCTCCAACTCCTCCTGCTGGGGCCGCAGTTCCGCCAGCAGCGCCAACACCGTGATCAGCTCCAGCAGTTCCGACGTCCAGATCTGCTGCCAGATGGTCGGACGGATCGCGGCCAGGGTGCCCGGATCGGCTTCCGCCGTGCGGGAGTTGAACCACTGCTCCAGCACCCGCACCCCGCTCACCTCGAAGTCCCAGGACTCGGGCGGTACGGGGGAGATGCGGCCCTCGTCGAGGTGGAGGGTCTCCTCGTCGCGGTCGTAGTGCAGGGTGAGGGGGAGCGGCGGGAGTGGGGCGCGGACGTAGGGGCGGCGGCCGCCGGGGAGTTTGGGGCGGTCGCCGTTTCGGCGCATCAGCCACAGGACGCGGTGGCCCAACTCGACGCCCCGTGACCAGAGTTCGGGGTCGCGGGTGAGGGGGACCGTGGGGCCGGGGCGGGCCGTCGTCACCGTCCAGGCGAGGACGTCCGCCGGGGTGGGGGAGTGGCCGAGGTGGGTGGCCAGGTGGTCCAACAGGCCCGGCGCCAGGTTGGGTTCCCCGGCTCCGGGGCGGCGGTAGAGGGGGCGGACGCGGCCGGGGCGGAGCAGGGGGAGGACCGAGGACGCGAGCAGGAACGGGCCGGAGGCGCCGGGCGCGACCGGTGTCTCGACCACGAAGATCTGCTGCTCGTCCGCCACCCGCCACAACTCGGGCCGGGCCACGTCGACGAGGCGGTGGTCCGGGATCAGCCACTGCTCGTCGAAGGGGGCGTGCAGGACGCGGACCGGTTCCGGGGCGGGGCCCGTGGCGCGGACCAGCTTCTCCGTGCCGCTGGACTGGCCCGGGAGCTGGGACACCGCCGAGTGCAGGGTGCGTGAGCGCGTCGGCTCGAACAGCGCCTCCCGCTCGGGGACTTCGGCCTTCACCAGGGCGTCCCAGCGGGCCTTCAGGGTTGCCGCGTCAGGTGCCGTCGGCCACCCCCGGCCGAGCCGGATCGGTGCGACGGACCACGGCATCAGGTCCGCGAGCAGCGGAGCGTCGTCGGGCGTCACGCTGGGCATCGTACGACCTGCTTACGACAGCCGGGATCGAGGTCGCGCCCCCAAGGGGCGCGAGGAACTGCGCGACCAGCCTCCACCGGGCCCGCAGACGACGGACGGCCCCCCAGGGGAGCGTTCACGCGTCGAGGGTGACCGAGAAGGAGAACCGGTCGCCTCGGTAATGGATGACTGCCACGTCCAGGACCCTGCCCTGTGCGTCGTAGGTGATGCCTGTGTAGTGCAGGATCGGGCTGAGGAGCGGAACCTGGAGGAGGCGGGCGGTCTCCGGATCGGCGAGGCGGGCTTCCACCGTGTCCGTGATGCGGCTGATGTCCGCGCCGACGACGTCCCGCAGCACCTTGGTCATCGGCCAGCGGACGAGGTCGTCGAGGTCGAGGCGGGCGGCCAGTTCGGGGCGGATGTGGTTGCGGGCGTGGTTCGTGGGCTCGCCGGTCTTTTCGTCGCTGCGGAGGCGGTGGTACGTCGCCACCTCGGGCAGATCGGGGAAGTGTTCGGTGAGTTCGGGCGGCACCGGCGCCCTGCCGTGGTCCAGGAGCTCCGTGGTCATGCCGGACTGCTGGGCGACGATCGCGTCCACCGAGCCCAACAGCCGTACCGGCGTGGCCCGCTGGACGTCCGGCTCGATGAACGTGCCGCGGCGGCGGTGCCGGGTGATCAGCCCCTCGTCCTCCAGCTCCTTCAGCGCCTGCCGCATGGTGAGCACGCTGACGCCGTAGTGCAGCGCGAGTTGCTCCTCCGTGGGCAGCCGCAGCGGGTCCCGGGGCGAGCGGCCGAGTATCGAGGCGCGCAGGGACTGCGACACCTGGTACCAGAGCGGCAGCTTGCGGTTCAGGACGATCGAGTCCGGGGCGAAGGAGGTCACGGGCCATCCGTACCGGTCGGGGATCGTCAGGGCAAGGGGCGGAAGTGCCGCTGCAGGCCCCGCCACACGCCGTCGTAGTCCTGCTGGAGGTGTCCGGCCTCCGCCGCCTGGACCGTCGCGGTCACCGGCCACCGGGTCTCGAACATGAACGCCAGCCCGTCGTCGATCTTCTGCGGACGCAGTTCGGCCGCGCTCGCCCGGTCGAAGGTCTCCCGGTCCGGGCCGTGCGCCGACATCATGTTGTGCAGCGAGCCGCCGCCCGGCACGAACCCCTCGGCCTTCGCGTCGTAGGCGCCCTCGATCAGGCCCATGTACTCGCTCATCACGTTCCGGTGGAAGTACGGCGGCCGGAACGTGTCCTCGCCCACCAGCCAGCGCGGCGCGAAGACCACGAAGTCCACACCGGCCAGGCCCGGAGTGTCCGACGGAGACGTCAGCACGGTGAAGATCGACGGGTCGGGATGGTCGTAGGAGATGGAGCCGAGCACATTGAACCGGCGCAGGTCATAGGCGTACGGCACATGGTTGCCGTGCCAGGCGACGACGTCGAGGGGCGAGTGGTCGTAGGTCGCGGTCCAGAGGTTGCCGCAGAACTTGTTCACCACCTCGACCGGGCCCTCGACGTCCTCGTACGCGGCGACCGGGGCGCGGAAGTCCCGTGCGTTGGCGAGGCCGTTGGCGCCGATCGGGCCGAGGTCGGGGAGCTGGAACGGCGCCCCATAGTTCTCGCACACATATCCGCGGGCTGAAGCATCCAGCAGCTCCACACGGAAGCGCACCCCACGAGGGATCAACGCCACATGTCCCGGCTCCACATGGAGGAGCCCGAACTCCGTGCGCAGCAGCAGTCCGCCGCGCTCCGGGACGATCAGCAGCTCGCCGTCCGCGTCGCTGAAGACCCGGTCCATCGAGGCGTCGGCGTGGTAGAGGTGCACGGCCATGCCGGTGCGCTGGGTCGCGTCGCCGTTGCCGCCCAGGGTCCACAGGCTGGCCAGGAAGTCGGTGCCGGGCGCGGGGGCGGGGAGCGGGTTCCAGCGCAGGCGGTTCGGGTCGGGGACCGACTCCGTGAAGGGTGCCGTACGGATCCGGCCGTTGTCGGCGCGGGTGAACGCGGGGTGCGCGGCCGAGGGGCGGATGCGGTAGAGCCATGAGCGCCGGTTGTGCGCCCTCGGCTCGGTGAACGCCGTACCGCTGAGCTGCTCGGCGTAGAGGCCGAGCGGTGCGCGCTGCGGGGCGTTGCGGCCCTCGGGCAGGGCGCCCGGCACGGCCTCCGAGCTGTGTTCGTTGCCGAAACCCGTGAGGTGGGTCAGTCCCTCGGCCGTCTTGCGCGCGTCCCCGCTCATGCCTGCTCCCTAGCCAGCTGATTCCTATGCAACACCGTAGGATTGCGGTTTCGCGGGCGCAAGAGGAAGAAGGGGGAGCGGCCGAAAATCCGACTCACGGAGACCAAGAACCCACCTCTGGGGGGATCCGGCTGTCGGACCGGTGTTCTACTCTCCCCCGCATGTCGTGGTCGCGCGCACTTCTCACCGCGCTCGCGGTCTGTGCCCTGCTGCTGGCCGGATCGGCGGGCTGCGGCTCCGGTGATGCCAAAAAGGGGAAGGGCGGCGGGGTGTCCCCTTCGCCGGTCGGCAAGGTCCTCGACAACACGGACGAGCAGGGCCGGCACTACCGAGAGGTGAGCAAGAGCGGCGCCCCCGAGGTCGGCATCGAGGTGGAGCCCGACGCCGCCGACGACAGCTGGGACGTCCGGCTGACCGTCCACGACTTCCGTTTCTCGCCGGCCGGCGCGCGGCCGCGGGCCGTCGCCGGGCGCGGCACCGTCCGTCTCCTCGTGGACGGGCGCACCGTCGCGCGCCTCCGCGTCCCCGAGTACCACCTGGCCGCCGGCCTCGTCCCGCACGGCACCCACCACGTCACCGCGCGCCTCTACGCCGACGACGGCACGGTGTGGGCCGTCCACGGCAGACCGGTGCAGAGCACGGCCGACATCACGGCATCGGCGGCCCAGGCGACCCCCGACGGCAGCAAGGTCCCCGGCCCCACACCGACGCAGGGGGAGAAATGAGTGCCAGGGACACCCAGTTCCGTACTCAGGTTCGCGCTTCTCCTGATCACGGCGGAAAGGCATCATGAAGCCCGTGCCCCACCCGACATCGCTCCGGCGTGCGCCCGTGCAGCGGCGCAGCGCCGAACGGCTGACCAGGATCCTCGACGCCTGCGCCGACCTCCTCGACGAGGTCGGCTACGACGCGCTGAGCACCCGGGCCGTCGCCCTGCGCGCCGGTGTCCCCATCGGCTCGGTCTACCGCTTCTTCGGGAACAAGCGCGCGATGGCCGACGCCCTCGCCCAGCGCAACCTCGAGCGGTACACGGAGCGGGTCACCGAGCGCCTCAAGGAGACCGGCGCCGAGGGCTGGCGGGCCGCCGTGGACGCCGTCCTGGACGAGTACCTCGCGATGAAGCGCACCGCGCCCGGCTTCTCCCTCGTCGACTTCGGCAACCAGATCCCCATCGGCTCGGGCCACGCCGAACCCAACCGCCGCGTCGCCGACCGCCTCACCGACCTCCTCTCCGGCTACCTCGCCCGCGACCCCGACGACGACCTCCGCCGCATCTTCCTGATCGCCGTGGAAACCGCCGACGCCCTCGTCCACCTCGCGTTCCGGGTCGCACCGGAGGGCGACGAGAAGGTCATCGGGGAGACGCGGGAGCTGTTGCGGGCTTATCTGGCGCGGGTGTTGGACTGAACCGCGGCCCGGCGTCCACCCCCCGCGGATTCACGACCGCACCCCCCACCCCCCTCGCCACCCCCCATACCGCTCGGTATGCTCGCCGCCAAGAGGCGACGAAGCCCTGGGAGGCCCCGTGTCCCGCACCGCCCCGCGTATCTGCCCCCTGTGCGAAGCCACCTGTGGGCTGACGCTCACCATCGAGGGCACCCGGGTCACCGGCGCCCGGGGTGATCGCGACGACGTGTTCAGCCGGGGGTTCATCTGCCCCAAGGGCGCCTCCTTCGGTGCCGTCGACAGTGACCCCGACCGGCTGCGCGCCCCGCTCGTCCGCCGGGACGGCGAGCTGCGCGAGGCCACCTGGGGCGAGGCGTTCGACGCGGTCGCGGCCGGACTGCGCCCGGTCGTCGAGCGGTACGGTCCGCACGCCGTCGGTGTCGTCCTCGGCAACCCGAACGTGCACACCATGGCCGGCGCCCTCTACCCGACCGTCCTGCTCGGCGCCCTCGGCACCCGCAGCGTCTTCACCGCGTCCACGGTCGACCAGATGCCCAAACACGTCTCCTGCGGTCTGCTCTACGGCGACGCCAACGCGATCCCGGTCCCGGACCTCGACCACACCGACCATCTGCTCCTCATCGGCGCCAACCCCCTCGAATCCAACGGGAGTCTGTGCACCGCCCCCGACTTCCCCGGCAAGATCAAGGCCCTCAAAGCCCGCGGCGGCACCCTCACGGTCATCGACCCGCGCCGCACCCGCACCGCCAAGCTCGCCGACCGCCATGTCGCGGTGCGGCCCGGCGGCGACGCCCTGCTGCTCGCCGCGATGACCTACGTCCTCTTCGACGAACACCTCGTGGAACTGGGGGAGTTGGCCCCGCATGTGGAGGGCGTGGATGAACTCCGCTCCGCCGTCCGGGACTTCACCCCGGAGGCCGTGAGCGGCGCCTGCGACGTCGGCGCCGACGAGATCCGCGCCCTCGCCCGCGAGCTCGCCGCCGCCCCAACTGCCGCCGTCTACGGCCGTATCGGCAGCTGCACCGTCCCGCACGGCACCCTCGCCAGCTGGCTCGTCGACGTGCTCAACATCCTCACCGGCAACCTCGACCGGCCCGGCGGTGCCCTCTTCCCGCAGGCCGCCACCGACCGGACACCCCGGCCGGCAGGACCCGGCCGCGGGTTCGCGCTCGGGCGCTGGCGGTCGCGGGTAAGTCAATACCCCGAGGCCAAGGGCGAGTTGCCGCTCTCCGCGCTCGCCGAGGAGATCGACACCGCGACCGCCGAGGGCGAACCGATCCGCGCGCTGATCGCCGTCGCCGCCAACCCCGTGCTCTCCGCACCGGACGGCGCCCGCCTCGACAAGGCGCTCGGCTCACTGGACTTCATGGTGAGCGTCGACCCGTACCTCAACGAGACCGCCCGCCACGCCGACGTGGTGCTGCCGCCGCCCCCGCCGTCCCAAAGTCCGCACCACGACTTCGCGTTCAACACCCTCGCCGTCCGCAACCAGGTCCGCTACACCCGCCCCGCGATCCCCCTGGAACCCGGCCGGATGGCCGAGACCGAGATCCTGGCCCGGCTGATCCTCGCCGCGAGCGGCATGCACGGCGCCGACCCCGCCGCCGTGGACACGATGGTCATCGACCAGACTCTGGGGAAGGCCGTCACAGACCCCAACTCGCCCGTCCACGGCCGTGACGCGAGTGAGGTCGCCACTCACCTCACCGGTGACACCGGCCCCGAGCGGCGGCTCGACATGATGCTGCGCCTGGGCCCGTACGGCGACGGCTTCGGCGTACGGCCCGACGGGCTCACCCTTCAGCAGCTGCTCGCGCATCCGCACGGCATCGACCTCGGCCCGCTCGCCTCCCGTCTCCCGCAGCCCCTCAAGACCCGTAGCGGCAAGGTCGAACTGCTGCCGCGGCCGATCGTCGACGACCTGCCCCGGCTCCGGCAGGCGATGAGCGAGCGCGCCGACGGACTCGTCCTCGTCGGCCGCCGGCATCTGCGCTCCAACAACAGCTGGATGCACAACGTGCCCGCCCTCACCGGCGGCACCAACCGCTGCACCCTGCACATCCACCCCGACGACGCCGAGCGGCTGGGTGTCGTCGACGGGGCGCCGGTCCGGGTCAAGGGCGCCGGGGGAGAGGTGACCGCCCCCGCCGAGATCACCGACGGGCTGCGGCGCGGGGTCGTGAGCCTCCCGCACGGGTGGGGACACGACCGTCCCGGCACCCGGCTCAGCCACGCGGCCACCGATCCGGGCGTCAACGTGAACCAGCTGCTGGACGGCAGTCAGCTCGACCCGCTGTCGGGCAACGCGGTGCTCAACGGCGTGCCCGTGGAGGTCGCCGCCCTCACCTCACCGCTGTGACCTGGAGTTTTGCGCTTATTGCTCGCGCGTCAACATCTTGTTAACGCAGCTTTGCGCGACCTAACGTCGTCGGACCGCCGTCCCTGGTGGGAGTTCAAAGGCGAACGTTAGGTGTTCCACTCATGCTGACCATCCTCGGTTTCACCATGATCGCGACCTTCCTGGTCCTGATCATGCTGAAGAAGATGTCGCCGATCGCGGCGCTCGTGCTGATACCCGCGCTGTTCTGCGTCTTCGTCGGAAAGGGCGCCAAGCTCGGCGACTACGTCATCGACGGCGTCACCAGCCTCGCGCCCACCGCGGCGATGCTCATGTTCGCGATCGTCTACTTCGGCGTGATGATCGACGTGGGCCTCTTCGACCCGATCGTGCGGGGGATCCTCAAGTTCTGCAAGGCGGATCCGCTGCGCATCGTCGTCGGCACGGCGGTCCTCGCCGCGATCGTCTCCCTGGACGGCGACGGCTCGACCACCTTCATGATCACGGTCTCGGCGATGTACCCGCTGTACAAACGCCTGAAGATGAGCCTGGTCGTGATGACCGGCGTCGCCGCGATGGCCAACGGCGTGATGAACACGCTCCCTTGGGGCGGCCCCACCGCCCGCGCCGCGACCGCCCTCAAGGTCAGCGCCAGCGACATCTTCGTCCCGATGATCCCGGCCCTCGCCGTGGGCATGCTGGCGGTCCTCGTCCTCTCCTACGTCCTCGGCCGCCGCGAGCGCAAGCGGCTCGGCGTGCTGACGCTGGACGAGGTGCTCGTGGAGGAGCCCGCCGAGTCGGAGACGGTCCTCGTGGGCGCCGGCGGCGACAAGCGCGCCCGCACGGGTGGTCCGGGCGTCGGCAACGACCCCAGGGTCAACGGCAGTTCGGGCTCCGGCACCGACGTCGACGCCGAACTCCCCGACGAGGACGAGGGGTTCCAGGGACTCGACCCCGACAGGCCCACCCTGCGCCCCAAGCTGTACTGGTTCAACGCGCTCCTCACGGTCACCCTCCTCACCGCCATGATCATGGAGTTGCTGCCGATCCCGGTCCTCTTCCTGCTCGGCGCCGCCCTCGCCCTGACCGTCAACTTCCCCCACATGCCCGACCAGAAGGCCCGCCTCGGCGCCCACGCCGAGAACGTCCTCAACGTCTCCGGCATGGTCTTCGCCGCCGCGGTCTTCACCGGCGTCCTCCAGGGCACCGGCATGGTCGACCACATGGCGACCTGGCTGGTCGGCAACATCCCCGACGGCATGGGCCCGCACATGGCCTTCGTCACCGGCGTGCTCAGCATCCCGCTCACGTACTTCATGTCGAACGACGGCTTCTACTTCGGCATCGTCCCGGTGCTCGCCGAGGCCGGGAACGCCCACGGCGTCTCGACCCTGGAGATCGCCCGCGCCTCCCTCGTCGGCCAGCCCCTGCACATGTCCAGCCCGCTCGTGCCCGCCGTGTACGTCCTGGTCGGCATGGCCAAGGTCGAGTTCGGCGACCACACCCGGTTCGTCGTGAAGTGGGCCGCCCTGACATCACTGGTGGTGCTCGGGGCAGGAATCCTCTTCGGCATCATCTGACCCACGGCACAAGGGACTTCACCATGGCGCCCGGCAGGAACCGCGGCTGGCTGCTCCGCCTCGTCATCGCCTTCAGCTTCACCCAGGGGGCGGTGTCGATGGCCCGCCCCGCCGTCTCCTACCGGGCCCTCGCGCTCGGCGCCGACGAACGGGCCATCGGCGTCATCGCGGGCGTGTACGCGCTGCTCCCGCTGTTCGCCGCCGTACCGCTCGGCCGCCGCACCGACCACGGCCGCTGCGCACCCCTGCTGCCCGTCGGCGTGATCCTCATCGCCGGCGGCTGCGCGCTCAGCGGACTCGCCGACTCCCTGTGGACGATGGCCATGTGGAGCGGAGTGATGGGCCTCGGCCACCTCTGCTTCGTGATCGGCGCCCAGTCGCTCGTCGCCCGCCAGTCAGCCCCGCACGAACAGGACCGCAACTTCGGCCACTTCACCATCGGCGCCTCCCTCGGCCAGCTCATCGGCCCCATCGCCGCGGGCGCCCTGATCGGCGGCTCCGACATGGCCGGCACCAGCGCCCGCGCCCTCCTCGTCGCGGGCGCGGGCGCCGCCGTCTCCTTCACCTCCCTGTGGCGCATCGAGGACCGCACGGCCGTCAAGTCCCGTACGGAGCAGGGAGATCCGGTGCCCATGCGGAGCATCCTGGGCGCCCGGGGCGTCCCCGCGGGCATCTTCATCAGCCTCTCCGTGCTCTCCGCGACCGACATCCTCACCGCCTACCTCCCGGTGGTCGGCGAACACCGGGGCATCGCGCCCTCCGTGATCGGCGTCCTGCTCAGCATCCGCGCGGCGGCCACCATCGCGTGCCGTCTTGTCCTGACCCCGCTGCTCCAACTCCTCGGCAGGGCGGCCCTGTTGACCGCGACCTGCCTCCTGGCGGGCGTCCTGTGCGCGGGCATCGCCCTGCCGCTCCCGGTGTGGGCCATCGGCCTGATGCTCGCGGTCCTGGGCTTCTGCCTGGGCGTCGGCCAGCCCCTCTCCATGACCACGGTCGTGCAGGCCGCCCCCGACGACGCCCGCTCCACCGCCCTCGCCCTACGGCTCACCGGCAACCGTCTCGGCCAGGTCGCCGCACCCGCCGGTGCGGGCCTCGTCGCCGGAGTCGCGGGCGTGGCCGCGCCGTTCGTGATGCTCGGCGCGCTGCTGGTGCTCTCGGCGGCCGTCGCACTGCGCTCACCAGCGCGAACACCCAAGGCGGGCAAGGGAGTCGGCGACCCCCTGAAGCAGCGCAACAGGGTGCGCTGAAGCGGTCCGCCGACTGAACGCGATCGTCCGTTTTCTCACCACCCGGACCGACCCGCCCGATCCCGTCCGGTCTCTTCCCTCCGGCGCGCACATTCCGTTAGCTTCCGTGACTCACAAGCCTCGTACGGCCCGTGCGAGGTGTCCGGATCGCGGAGCACCGTCGCCCAAGTGAGCCCCCGGGGGCACTCGTCATGACACGCGCCATCTCCCTGCACGACGTGAGCAAGGCCTACACGCGAGGCGTCCGCGTGGTCGACCGGATGTCACTGGACATCGCGCCGGGGGAGTTCCTCGTACTGCTCGGGCCGTCCGGGTGCGGCAAGTCGACCGTGCTGAGGATGATCGCGGGCCTGGAGCAGATCACCGAGGGCGAGTTGCGGCTCGACGGCGAGCTGGCCAACGAACTCGCGCCCTCCGAACGGGACATGGCGATGGTGTTCCAGAACTTCGCCCTCTACCCGAGCATGACCAGCCGCGACAACATCGGCTTCCCGCTGCGCATCGAGACCCCCGGCGCGGACCCGCGCGCCCGCGTCGACGCCACCGCCCGCATGCTGGGCATCGAGGACCTCCTGGAACGCTTCCCCAGCCAGCTCTCCGGCGGCGAACGCCAGCGCGTCGCCATGGGCCGCGCCATCGCCCGCCACCCCTCCGCGTTCCTCATGGACGAGCCGCTCTCCAACCTCGACGCCAAACTCCGCAACCACCTCCGTGCCGAAATCTCCTCCCTCACCCGCAAGTTGGGCGTCACCACGGTCTACGTCACCCACGACCAGGCCGAGGCCATGTCGCTCGGCGACCGGGTCGCCGTACTGCGCGGCGGGGTCCTCCAGCAGGTCGGCACCCCGCGCTCGGTGTACGCGCTGCCCCGCAACGTCTTCGTCGCCGCCTTCATCGGCACCCCGCGCATCAACCTCCTCCGGGGCCTGGTCCGGGCCCCGTTGGACGGTGCGATGACCATCAGCCTCGGCAAGCAGTACCTCCGATTGCCGGAACCCCTGTGCCTGGACCACCAGTTGCTCCGCGTCCAGCAGGGCCGCGAGGTCATCGTCGGCCTGCGCTCCGAGGCCGTCCGCATCGCCAAGCCCGCCGCCGCCCGCCCCGGCGAGGTGGCGATCAGCGGCCTCGTCGAGCACGTCGAGTTCCAGGGCCACGAGGTCCTCGTCCACTTCAACACCGGCTCCCGGCCCGCCGTCGTACCGGAGTTGGAGGCCCCGCGCCCGGCCCGTCCGGCCCGTCGACGCCGACGCGAGGGCAGTGTCCTCGGCCGGCTGCGGGAGCGCGCGGGAGCGCTGCGGGCCGGTCCCGTGGTGGCCCTGGACCCCTCGGTGGAGGCGGTGGCCGACCCCGTACCGCCGGAGGGCCGCCTCCCCGGCGACCTCGTCGTGCGCACCACCCCCGACATCGAACTCCGGCACGGCATGCAGGTCCCGCTGCTCGTCGACATCGACCACCTGTTCGTCTTCGACCAGCACGGCGACCGGATCTCCCCGGCCCCGGCGCGGCTGCCCGACCTGGACGAGTGACGACCGGTACGGATGGGTGCATGAACGTGCACTTCACCCGAAACCGGTCAGCCCTTGCCGTCGCCGGTCTCCTCCTGGCGGCCGCGGCCCCCACCGCCTACGCGAGCCTCGACACCGAGGCCGCTCCCGCGCCGACGCGCGGAACGCCGTACATCGAGACGCAGCTCTTCTTCGGCACCGAGCGGCCGGACGGCGGACCGGCCGTCACCGAGCGGCAGTTCGCGGCCTTCGTCGACAAGGAGGTCACGCCCGGCTTCCCGGACGGGCTGACGGTGCAGGACGGGCGCGGGCAGTGGCGGGACGCGAACGGGCGGGTCGAGAAGGAGCGGTCGTACGAGCTGATCCTGCTGTACCCGGTGTCGGCCGCGGGTGCGAACGACCGGAGGATCGAGGAGGTCCGGCGGGCCTACGAGAAGGCCTTCGGGCAGGAGGCGGTGGCCCGGGTGGACGACCGGACGCGGGTCGATTTCTGAGCCACCGGGTGTTCGTGGCCGGCTGTCTGTGACCCGGGGTCTCTGGCGCCGGAAAACTAACATCGCTAGTTTGTGAGGCGGACGACGTAGTCACGCCCGGGAGGCAGCACGATGAAGGCACACGACGGCATGTACATCGACGGCGCCTGGCGCCCCGCCGCGAGCGGGGACACCATCGACGTGGTCAACCCGCTCGACGAGCAGGTGATCGACCGGGTCCCGGCCGGTACCGCCGCCGATGTCGACGCCGCCGTACGGGCCGCCCGTGCCGCCCTCCCGGGCTGGGCCGCGACCCCGCCCGCCGAACGCGCCGCCCACCTCACGGCGCTGCGCGATGTGCTGGCGGCCCGCAAGGACGAGATCGCCGAGACGGTCACCGCCGAACTCGGCTCCCCGCTCGCCTTCTCGCAGGCCGTCCACGCGAGCGTGCCGATCGCGGTCGCGGGTTCGTACGCCGAACTCGCCGCGTCCCACGCCTTCGAGGAGAAGGTCGGCAACTCGACCGTCTACCAGGAGCCGATCGGCGTGGTCGGCGCGATCACCCCCTGGAACTACCCCCTCCACCAGATCGTCGCCAAGGTCGCCCCGGCCCTCGCGGCAGGCTGCACGGTGGTGCTGAAGCCCGCTGAGGACACCCCGCTCACCGCCCAGTTGTTCGCCGAGGCGGTCGACGGGGCGGGCATCCCGGCGGGTGTCTTCAACCTCGTCACGGGCCTCGGCCCGGTCGCGGGACAGGCCCTCGCCGAACACCCGGGCGTCGACCTCGTCTCCTTCACCGGCTCCACGGCGGTGGGCCGCCAGATCGGCGCGACGGCGGGTGCCGCGGTCAAGAAGGTCGCCCTGGAACTGGGCGGCAAGTCCGCCAACGTCATCCTCCCGAGCGCCGACCTCGCCAAGGCCGTCAACGTCGGCGTCGCCAACGTGATGTCCAACTCCGGCCAGACCTGCAGCGCTTGGACCCGCATGCTCGTCCACCGCGACCAGTACGACGAGGCCGTGGAACTGGCCGCGACGGCAGCCGCCAAGTACGGCTCCCGCATCGGCCCGGTCGTCAACGCCAAACAGCGGGCCAGGGTGCGGAGTTACATCGAGAAGGGCGTCGCGGAGGGCGCGCGCCTGGTCGCGGGCGGCCCCGAATCCCCCGCCGAGCAGGGCTACTTCATCAGCCCGACCGTCTTCGCCGACGTCA
This sequence comes from Streptomyces sp. NBC_00252, assembly GCF_036187565.1. Taxonomy (NCBI): domain Bacteria; kingdom Bacillati; phylum Actinomycetota; class Actinomycetes; order Kitasatosporales; family Streptomycetaceae; genus Streptomyces; species Streptomyces sp. NBC_00252. Next base: position 7,884,444 of record NZ_CP108087.1, read on the forward strand.
CCCCCGACATGACGATCGCCCAGGAGGAGATCTTCGGCCCGGTCCTCTCGATCCTCCGCTACGACGACGAGGACGACGCCGTCCGCATCGCCAACGGCACGGTCTACGGCCTCGCGGGCGCCGTGTGGGCCGGCGAGGAGGCCGAAGCGGTCGCGTTCGCACGGCGGCTGGAGACCGGGCAGGTGGACATCAACGGCGGGCGCTTCAACCCCCGTGCCCCGTTCGGGGGTTACAAGCAGTCGGGGGTGGGCCGGGAACTCGGCGCGCACGGGCTGTCCGAGTACCTCCAGACCAAGTCCCTTCAGTTCTAGACCCCTCAGGAGGCCTCACATGGTCCGCGCCGCCGTACTGCCCGCCGTGGGCGCTCCGTTGGAGATCGCCGAGATCGACCTCCCGGACCCCGGCCCCGGCCAGGTCCGCATCCGTCTCGCCGCCGCCGGGGTCTGCCACTCCGACCTGTCCCTCAGCAACGGCACCATGCGCGTGCCGGTCCCGGCGGTCCTCGGCCACGAGGGCGCGGGCACGGTCGTGTCCGTGGGGGAGGGCGTCACCCATGTCGCACCCGGCGACCCGGTCATCCTCAACTGGGCCCCGTCCTGCGGCACGTGCCACGCCTGCACGCTGGGCGAGGTCTGGCTCTGCGCCAACGCGCTCAACGGCGCCGCCGACGTCTACGCCCATCGCGCCTCCGACGGCAGCGACCTCCACCCCGGCCTGAACGTCGCCGCGTTCGCCGAGGAAACGGTCGTAGCGGCATCCTGTGTCCTGCCCCTCCCGGAGGGCATCCCGCTGACGGACGCGGCCCTCCTCGGCTGCGCGGTCCTCACCGGCTACGGCGCGATCCACCACTCGGCACAGGTCCGGGAGGGCGAGACGGTCGCCGTCTTCGGCGTCGGCGGAGTGGGCCTGTCGACCCTCCAGTCGGCCCGGATCGCGGGCGCCACGACGATCGTCGCGGTCGATGTCTCCTCGGAGAAGGAGGAGTTGGCCCGCGCGGCAGGGGCGACGGACTACGTGGTCGCGTCCGAGAACACGGCCCGCGAGATCCGAACTCTCACCGGAAAACAGGGTGTTGACGTCGCCGTCGAGTGCGTCGGCCGCGCGGTCACCATCCGCACCGCCTGGGAATCCACCCGTCGGGGCGGCCGTACGACGGTCGTCGGCATCGGCGGCAAGGACCAGCAGGTCACCTTCAACGCGCTCGAACTCTTCCACTGGGGACGGACGTTGAGCGGCTGCGTCTACGGCAACTCGGACCCGGCGAAGGACGTACCGGTGCTCGCCGAACACGTCAGGGCCGGACGGCTGGACCTCGGCTCGCTGGTGACGGAACGGATCGCGCTGGACGGGATTCCGGGGGCCTTCGAGAACATGGTGGCGGGGAAGGGCGGACGGGCCCTGGTCATCTTCTGAGGACAGCCGGGCGGGCAGGGCAGGGAGCGCCGGTCACTTCCCGACGGGCGCTTCCTCGGGCGGCGGCTCGACCGCGACCACCGGGGCCGCCGCCGTAACCGCACCGCTCCCGGCCCCCGCGTTCCGCGCCCGGGACCGCGACACCGCCACGCCCGCCAGGCACAGCACGCCGCCTCCCAGCGTGAGCAGCCCCGGCACCTCGCCGAGCACCAGCCACGACATCAGGACGACCAGCGCGGGCACCGCGTACGTGGTCGCGCCCATCTTGCTCGCGGTGGTCCGGGCGAGAGCGTAGGCCCAGGTCGTGAAGGCCAGCGCGGTCGGGAAGACACCCAGGTAGACCATGTTGAGCGTGGCGGAGACGGGCGCGTCAGCCGCCTGCGCGACGAGCTGCCCGGCGAACGGCAGGCACAGCACCGCGCCGACGAGACACCCGAACGTCGTCACCTGGAGGGCGCTCGCCCGCGCCAGGGCCGGCTTCTGGGCGACGACCCCACCGGCGTACGCGACGGCGGCGAGCAGACACAGCACCACGCCCAGCACGGACGAACCGCCCTCGCCCGACATGGAAAGCCCCACGGTCACCGCACCCGCGAACGACACCGCCATCCCCGCGAGCAGGCGCGGCGGCATCGCGTCACCGAGCAGCCGGGAGCCGAGCAGCGCGATGAGGATCGGCCCGATGTTGACGACGAGGGCGGCGGTACCGGCGTCGACCTGCTGCTCGCCCCAGTTCAGGACGACCATGTAGAACCCGAACCACAGCACGCCCGAGACCGCGATCCCGCGCCAGGCGGACCGGGGCGGCACCCCTGCCCGCCGGACGAGGGAGATCACGCCCAGCGTCAACGCTCCGCTCGCCAGCCGGCCCAGTGCCAGCGCGCCCGGTGAGTAGGCGGACCCCGCGCTCCGGATGGATACGAACGCGGAGGCCCACAGCACGACGGTGACGACAGCGGCGGCGGCCGCTGCCCGTTCGGGGCGGCGCGGGGGTGTGGTCATGCGTCCGAGGCTAGACGGGGTGGGCGGCGCCCCGCTGGCGGAAATCGGACGCGATCGTCGGGGGTGGGGGGTCTGTGACGTGTCGAGTGCCGGTACGTCGTGGCCGGTCGCGCAGTTCCCCGCGCCCCTTCGGAGCGCGTCCAGTGCCGGACAGCGCACCGTCTTTTAGGGGCGCGGGGAACTGCGCGACCAGCCCCCACCCACCGCCACTCGACAGACGACGGAACCTAACCGCCCCGTCGCATCTCCTCGAACTGCCCGGCCAACCCGTCCAGCAACGCCGCGAGCCCCACCTCGAACGCCCGCTCATCCACCTTCTCCTGCTGCTCGGCAAGCAGATGAGCCTGCCCGAGATGCGGATAGTCAGCAGGGTCGTACGCACTCTCGTCGTCGACGAACCCCCCGGCGAACGACCCCAGCGCAGACCCCATGATGAAGTACCGCATCAACGCCCCGATCGACGTGGCCTGAGCCGCAGGCCACCCCGCGTCGACCATCGCCCCGTAGACCGCGTCAGCGAGCCGCAGCCCAGCAGGCCGCCGCCCCGGCCCGGTCGCCAGCACGGGCACGATGTTCGGGTGATCCCGGAGCGCGGACCGGTACGACACAGCCCAGTCGTGCAACGCCGTACGCCAGTCCCGCCCGTCCGAGAACATCGACAGATCGACCTGCGCGCTGACCGAGTCGGCCACCGCCTCCAGGATCTGGTCCTTCGTGCGGAAGTGGTTGTAGAGCGAGGGCCCACTCACCCCCAGTTCCGCGGCGAGCCGCCGCGTGGACACGGCCGCGAGACCCTCCGCGTCCACCAGCACCCGCGCCGTCTCGACGATCCGGTCGGTACTGAGAAGGGGCTTGCGCGGTCGGGCCATGCCGCACATAGTAGGGCTGCGAAAGTGAAACTAGCAGTGCTAATTTAAATGTGCAGCAGTCGATGTACGGCCTTCCACTTGGGGTGACGCGCAATGAACCTGGGACTGAGCGAGGAGCAGGAGGCCGTACGGCGGCTCGCCAAGGACTTCGTGGACCGCGAGATCGCCCCGCACGTCATCGCCTGGGACCGGGCCGAGGAGGTCGACCGCTCGATCGTCAAGAAGCTCGGCGGAGTCGGCTTCCTGGGCCTGACCGTCGACGAGGAGTACGGCGGCTCGGGCGGCGACCACCTCGCGTACTGCCTGGTCACCGAGGAACTCGGCCGGGGTGACTCCTCCGTGCGCGGCATCGTCTCCGTCTCGCTGGGTCTCGTCGCGAAGTCGATCGCGGCCTGGGGGAACGAGGAGCAGAAGCGCCAATGGCTGCCGGGGCTCACCTCCGGCGAGTACGTCGGCTGCTTCGGCCTCACCGAACCCGGCACCGGTTCCGACGCCGGCAACCTCACCACCCGCGCCGTGCGCGACGGCGACGACTACGTCGTCAACGGCACCAAGATGTTCATCACGAACGGCACGTGGGCCGACGTGGTCCTCCTCTTCGCGCGCTCGACCGACGCCCCGGGACACAAGGGCGTCTCCGCGTTCCTCGTCCCGACCGACACCCCGGGCCTGACCCGCCGCACCATCCACGGCAAGCTCGGCCTGCGCGGCCAGGCCACCGCCGAGATCGTCCTCGAGGACGTGCGCGTGCCCGCCTCCGCGATGCTCGCCCCAGAGGGCAAGGGCTTCTCGGTCGCCATGTCGGCGCTGGCCAAGGGCCGGATGTCGGTCGCGGCGGGCTGCGTCGGCATCGCCCAGGCCGCGCTCGACGTGGCGCTCCGGTACGCCGGTGAGCGCGAGCAGTTCGGCAAGCCCATCGCGCAGCACCAGCTCGTGCAGGAACTGATCAGCGACATCGCCGTCGACGTGGACGCGGCCCGTTTGCTGACCTGGCGGGTCGCCGACCTCATCGACCGGGGCCTGCCCTTCGCCACCGAGTCCTCCAAGGCCAAGCTCTTCGCCTCGGAGGCCGCCGTGCGCGCCGCCAACAACGCGCTCCAGGTCTTCGGCGGCTACGGCTACATCGACGAGTACCCGGCGGGCAAGCTGCTGCGCGACGCCCGCGTGATGACCCTCTACGAAGGCACCAGCCAGATCCAGAAACTCCTCATCGGACGCGCGCTGACGGGCGTCTCCGCGTTCTGAGGCCCACTTCTCTCGCCTCCCGCCGAAGACCCCTTCTGAGTACGCGAGTTGAGTATCCGCACGGATGCCGGGGGAGCCGTGGCGCCCGATGCTTTCCCCATGAGCGAAGCATCGGGCAAACCGCAGAACACGGCCGCCTTCTACGGCCAGGCCGTCGCGTCCTTCTCCGTCGCCATCGCGGCGACCGCCATCGGCATCTTCAAGTTGCACGCCGACGCCTGGGTACGGGCCTTCCTCGCGATCGCCGTCCTGTATCTCGTCACGTCCTCCTTCACCCTGGCCAAGGTGATCCGGGACCGGCAGGATGCGTCGCGTACCACCTACAACCCCTTCGAAAAGCTCTGAGCGGGGAGACTAAGCGCTCGCTCAGGTTCGGCGGTATGGTGGACCCCTTGTCATCGAGAGGGGTTCACGAGCGATGAGTACGGCGGAGGAGACGACCGCGGGCGACCCGCAGGCCTGGGCAGAGGTCACGCCCGACGCGGCCCGGCGGCTGCTGATCGCCGCCGTGGAGGCCTTCGCCGAGCGCGGCTACCACGCGACGACCACCCGGGACATCGCGGGCCGCGCGGGCATGAGCCCGGCCGCGCTCTACATCCACTACAAGACCAAGGAAGAGCTGCTCCACCGGATCAGCAGGATCGGCCACGAGAAGGCCCTCGACATCCTGCGGACGGCGGCGGGGCGCGAGGGCAGCGCCGCCGAGCGGCTCGCGGACGCCGTCAGCTCCTTCGTGCGCTGGCACGCGGGCGGGCGCACCACCGCGCGGGTCGTGCAGTACGAACTCGACTCGCTCGGCCCGGACGCCCGCGCCGAGATCCTCGCGCTGCGCCGGCAGGTCGACGCCGAGGTGCGCGGGATCGTCGAGGACGGGGTGGCCGACGGCTCCTTCGACGTGCCCGACGTGAAGGGCACCACCCTCGCGATCCTGTCGCTGTGCATCGACGTGGCCCGCTGGTTCAGCCTCGACGGCCCCCGGACGCCGGACGAGGTCGGCGCGCTCTATGCCGACCTCGTGCTCCGGATGGTGGGGTCCAAGTAGCCGCAATATCAGGGGAGTCGGTGTCGCTCAGAGGTAGTAGCGCGACACCGACTCGGCCACGCACACCGGCTTGTCGCCGCCCTCGCGCTCCACGGTGAACGCGACGGTCACCTGGACACCGCCCGGTACGTCGTCGACGCCGGTGATCGTCGCGGTGGCGCGCAGCCGGGAGTCGACCGGGACCGGGGCGGGGAAACGGACCTTGTTCGTCCCGTAGTTGACGCCCATCCGCACGCCCTCGACCTTGATCAGCTGCGGGCCGAAGAGCGGAAGCAGCGACAGGGTGAGGTAGCCGTGCGCGATGGTCGTCTTGAAGGGGCCGCCCGCCGCCTTCTCCGGGTCCACGTGGATCCACTGGTGGTCGCCCGTCGCGTCCGCGAACAGGTCGATCCGCTTCTGGTCGATCTCCAGCCAGTCGGTGTGCCCCAACTGCTCACCGACCGCCGCCCGCAGGTCGTCGACGGAGGTGAAGATCCTCGGCTCTGCCATGTCCTGTCCCGGCCTCTCGCGTCATCCAGCACGTCATCACATACCTAAGCAACTGCTTAGCATGGTCGGCCGCGGGGTCCCTGTCAACGGACCACGGGTGTGACGCGGTGGGTAGGCTCTGACGGGTGCCTCAGATCCCGATGAAGATCCACGAGCTGACGGTCGGCCAACTCGCCGCACGCAGCGGAGCCGCCGTCTCCGCGCTGCACTTCTACGAGGCCAAGGGCCTGATCAGCAGCAGCCGCACCACGGGCAACCAGCGCCGGTACACCCGCGACACCCTGCGCCGGGTCGCGTTCGTGCGGGCCGCGCAGCGCGTCGGCATCCCGCTGGCCACGATCCGCGAGGCGCTCGCCGAACTCCCCGAGGAACGCACCCCGACCCGCGAGGACTGGGCGCGCCTGTCCGAGGCCTGGCGTTCCGAACTCGACGAGCGCATCAAGCAGCTCAACCGCCTCCGCGACCACCTCACCGACTGCATCGGCTGCGGCTGTCTGTCCCTGTCGGCCTGCGTGCTGTCCAACCCGGACGACGTGGTGGGCGAGCGGGGCGCGGGCTCACGGCTGATGACGGAACGGGCGGAGCGCGGAAAGAGCCGCACGCCCCGGGACGAGGACCGGGCCCCGGACCAGGACTAGAACCCTGGACCGGGGCCCGGAACCCGAGGCGTGCGAGGGAGTCCGCCGGTGCTCATTCGTACTCGGTGCCGCCCTTCCGCGTGAGATACGCCGGGCTGACGGCCTTGGCGATCGCCCGGCCGCCGGTCACCGCGCTGTACCGCTCCGTCGCCGGACGGATCACGACCCCCTCGCGCAGGTGCAGCCCGCGCCCGGACACCGTCTCCCGCCCGCTCGCGACCTCCAGCACCCGCTCGATGTCGTACGGCCCCTCGTACAGCCGGGGTACCAACGGCATTTCGCCGTCGACGAGTTGGGCGGCGTCCAGCCACCGCACGACGCCGTCGATCTCGGCGGAGACGTCGAACACCGCGTACCCGAGGGTCTCGCGGCGGCCGTCGGCGCCGTAGGTCAGGTCCTGGACGCCCGCGCCGTAGACCTCGCCGAAGATGCCGACCCGGCGGGCGCCGAGCCGTTCGGCGAGACGGGCGGCGGCCTCGGGGACGCCGTGACCGCGGATCGCCCGCCAGTACAGGTTGCGCGGATCTTCCTTCAGGGCAAGGGACTTGGCGCCGAAGCCCTTCGAGGAGACCTGTACGCGACCGGCCGCGTCCCCGCCCTCGTGCTCGGCGAAGTAGGTCAACAGGCAAGCGGAGCCGTGGAGTTTCTCGGTCAGGACCACAGCCTCGCCCGGTTCGAATATCCCGGGAAACCGCTGGATGTTCTCGTTGTCCACCCAGGGCAGCAGATCGGGCGCGTGCTCCACGTCGCCGTCCATCGTGGGCGGGATCGGCGGCACCCACTTCACGATGCCGAGCCGCTCGGCGAAGTCGGTGCCGTCCAGGGCGGCCTGGGCCAGATCGACGTCGGCGAGAGCCTTCGGCCGGCACACGATCCCCTGCGACAGCTCACCGCGCAGCCGCACCGCCCTGACCCGGTCGGACCTGCTTCCCGCGAGGCGCCCGGTGAGCCCCAGCTCCTCGATCAACTCGACCGTCAGCACGGCCTGTTCGGGGATGTAGACGGCGGTCTCACCGGTACGGAACGCGCCCTTGGCCACCACGGCCCGGTACAGCCCGACCTGGGCCAACTCGAGGGCATCGGCGTTCGGGTGCTCATGCACGGTCAGCACTTCGGCGGTGACGCGCAGCGTCGACATCGGGACTCCTCGGGTTCCTCAACTGGGTTTCATCGCCCCCAACTGTCCTGAACCAAAAGGGGTGGAGCGACCGAATTAGCGGCTGCTAGCTTCGGGATCCATGCCCCTGTCACCTGCGCTCACGGCCGCCCTCGCGGACATCGACACGGTCTTCAACGGCTTCGCGAGTCCGGGGGAGACGGGGTGCGGATTCTGCCACGCGCCGGAGGAGACCGCGTTTCTGCGCACGCCGTACACACGTGTGCCGCTGGACGTGGTGCGGTACTACCTCTTCGAGGTGCCCGACCACTTCGACGACCACCCCGCCGTGATGCGACGCCTGCTGCCGCAGGCCGCGCGGGCGATGGCCGAGGGCACCCTGAGCTCGATCGGCTACGGCCCCCATGGCCTGAGCCGGGTGGACTGGCGTTCCTGGCCTGCCGAGCAGGCCGCAGCGATCGAGGCTTTCCTGCACGCCTGGTGGCAGGACACCCTCACCCTGCCCGAGCCGCCCTACGGAATCGGCGACACCTTCGAGACCTGCGCCACGATCGCCGGGACCGCGATGCCGTTCCTGGACGGGTGGATACCGGGCGCGGTCGCGGACGCGCACCTCGCGCGCTGCGCCGAGAACTGGCTCTACGACCTGTTGTCCGACACCTCTCCCTTCACCTGGTGGTACGACGACAGCGAGGACGCCGGTGTGGCAGACCTGCGCACCTGGTTGGCCGGCCCCGGTGCCGCCCGCCTCCACGCCCAGGGCGAGGCCGACCTCGCCGTACAGGCCGGACTCCTCGCCCTGCCCTACGACGAGCGCTGGGCCGCCCTGTACTGAGCCAACCCCTCGGTGACCAACTGCGCGTTGGACAGGGCCCGTTCGCCGTTCGGTAGGAGCAACGTGTCCTCCAGGCCGATGCGGGTCGCCAGGCCCAGCTGACCCGCGAGTCGGAGCACCGGCCAGCTGCCGCCGTTCTCGCCGTGGAGCAGTACCGGGGGGCCGTGGGCGTTGCCCAGGTCGGAGAGGAGGGCCCGTGCGGACGCCTCTGCCGTGTCCGCGGTCGGGTCCGTCACCTCCGCGAGGACCCGCAGCACCTTCGAGCGGAGTGGTGACACGGCGAACCGGGCGGCGCCCTCCGTGCCCGACCAGATGCCCGCCTCCACGCCGACGCCCCGGTCCAGCAAGGCCGTTGCGACCTCCTCGGCGCCCGGCTCGTGCCAGTTGACCGAGGCGTGGTCGGGGAGGGTCGTCCAGGTGCGGATCCGCTCCAGCCGTGCCGCCGGGTCCGGCTCCGCCCACGCGCCCGTGGTCACGCCGACCGGGACCGGCACCCGCGCCCGGATCGCCTCCAGCGTCACCGCGAGGACCCTCGGCGACAACGTGTCATGCCCGCAAGGGGTCTTGGGATGAAGGTGGACATCCGTGGCCCCCGCCGCGACGGCCTCCACCGCGGCATCGGCCAGCGCCCCGGGCGAGACCGGCACCATCCAGCCGTCGGCGGCCCCACGGGACCCGTTGAGACAGACCTGCACCATGCCCCGATGGTGTCACCCGCCACTGACAACCGCCCCGCGACCGGGTCTCCTCACCCCCACACCCACCGGATTCCCACCCGGCAGGGCCCCGCCCCCAACGCCACGGCGTGCACCGAGCCGGACGCGTCGACGCGGAGTCGTTGTTCGCGGGGTCGCCCGGCGCGGGGCTGGTGGTCGAGGCCGTTCGTGCGGAAGGAGTAACACGTGCGCGGGAGGCATTCCTTGGCGAAGCAGACCTCCAGGAGGTGTTCGCGCATCGGGACGTGGATGGTGGTCTCGGCGCGCTGGGAGTAGGGGCGCGGGTCCCTGTGCTCGACGGTGTAGTCGACGATCACGGTCTCGCCGCGCGCCAAGGGGCTGTCGAAGAGCAACTCGGCCGCCACGAGCCCCTCTTCGGGGATTTCGACGACCGTGCCGAGCCGTGCCGGTGCCGCCAGCCGGAAGCGGGGGAGCGGGCCGGGGCCGGGTGCGTCGAGGCGGTACACGGCGATCCAGCGGTCCGCGCCGTCCGCCTCGGCGCGCAGCACCCGCCTGCTGGTCATCGAGCGGACGCGACGGTCGGCGTCCACGTCCACCCGGTTGTGGCAACTGAGCCGGGTCAGGCTGTCGTCCCAGCGGGTGTCCAGCGCGGCGAGGGCGGCGGTGAGGTCGTGATGGTCCGACCACGCCCGCGCCAGATCGGGATGACCCCCGTCCGGCGGCAGCCAGCGCCCGCGCGGCCGGGGCGGCCCCAGCAGCCCGGTCAGCGCCCCGGGCGGCAGCCGTAGGACGTCCTCCAGCACGGCGAGTGCCGCCAACGACCGTTGTCGCTCGGGCTGGTAGCGCCCTGACTGCCAGGAGCTGAGCGTCGCCGGCGCCACCGGGGTACCCCGACGCAGCAGCCGGTCCTGAATCCGGTCCAGACTGAGGCCGCTGGCCGCGATGGCCGCCCGCAGTGCCTCATGGAAGGGCATCGCCTCGGTGCCGGACGCGAGGTCCTCCGGTCCGGACACCGCGCTCTCGGGCCCGGAGCGCGCGTATACCTCAGGCTCGGTCGGCGGCGCGTCCCCCGTTCTCGAACGCCCCGCACTCTCCGCTCTCGTCGGCACGTACCCCGGTCTGGAAGTCACGTACTCCAGCTCAAGTCAGGGGTGTCGTGGGGCGGAAGGGCGTTGGGCTGAAGTTTGGTCAGTCTTGCCCGGCGATTGATCAACCTTGAACGGACCTGTGAGATTTCCCGGGTGTTGCGCCGCCAATACCCGCAAGACTGAAGGAACTTGTCCGTCTTGCCATGCACATGAGGGCTCGCGGAAGCTGCTGTGCACTGCCGCCACGGCAGCCCCCCACCCCACCCCTCGAATGACGGAGAGTCATGTCCCCGAGATCTTCCGCCGGGTTCGTTCTCGTCAGCGCCACCGCCCTCACCGCCGCCCTCGCGACGCCCGCGCTCGCGGCCGCCCCGACCGCCGCGCACACCCCGGCCCAGCTCACCCAGGCCATAGCGAGCCACGAGAGTCACGCACTGCACGGGCTCGCGCAGCCCGGCAAGGTCAACGCCACCGTCTCCTCCACCAACTGGTCCGGCTACGCGGCCACCGGTTCGACCGGCGCGTACACCTCGGTCACCTCGTCCTGGACCCAGCCGAGCGTCAGCTGCTCCTCGGCCACCACGTACTCCTCGTTCTGGGTCGGCCTCGACGGGTACAGCAACTCCGCGCTGGAGCAGACCGGTACGGAAGCCGACTGCATCGGCGGCAGGGCGACCTACGGCGCCTGGTGGGAGGTGCTGCCCGCCTCCGAGAGCGCGTACTCCGGTGTCACGGTCAAGGGCGGCGACAAGTTCACCGCGACGGTGACCTACTCCGGCTCGCGCTTCACCATGACCCTCACCGACTCCACCGAGGGCTGGACGAAGACCACCACGCACGCGGGCTCGTCCGGCTTCAAGAACGCCTCCGCCGAGGTCATCGCCGAGGCCCCCGAGGTCGGCGGCTCGGTCGCGGGCCTCGCCAACTTCGGCACCGTGAACTTCACCGGCGCCAAGGCCAACGGCAGCAACCTGGACAGCTACTCGCCGAACGAGATCGTCATGACGAAGAGCAGCAGCTCCGCCGTACGGGCCCAGCCGGGCTCGATCTCCGGCGGCAGCTTCGCCGACGTCTGGAAGGCCAGCTGACGCGTTCCGCGGTGATTTCCGAGGCTGTCGACGTGTTGACGTCGGCAGCCTCGGTCTTTGCCCGCGCACATCGACACGCGGTTCGGTGGCGCCCCGAAAAGGGCGCGGGGAGCTGTGCGCTCAGCCCCCACCGGCCCGCACCTCAGCACCGTTCTTCGAGCGGAGCGCTCACGCCGACATCAGCAGCCGTCCCCGCCTGGCGTACGCCAGTGCCTCGGGCGTGAGCACCGGACGCGGTACGACGATTCCGCAGTCCGTGCAGACCGGGCCCGAGGAGGGTTCGTGGGCCAGGTCGTACTTCCACTGGAGGCGCTCCCCGGCGCAGACCGGGCACACGGAACCCGGTTCGCGCTCCAGCGCGGCGATCAGCCGGCGCAGCACCTCGGCGAGTGGTTCATGGGGGTGGAGGCGTGGGTCGTCGCACCAGGCGACACCGAAGCCGCCCCAGGTCAGCCGGTGCCAGTCGTCCACGGTGCCCGGGCGGCGGAGCCCGTCGTGCTTCTCCTTCTTACGGCGCTCGGCGAATCCGACCTCGTAGGCGAGCCAGACCTTGCGCGCTTCCTCCAGCTCGTCCAGTGCGGCCACGAGCCGCGCCGGGTCGGGGGAGCGGTCCTCGGGTCCGAACCCTGCCCGGGAGCACAAGTGGTCCCAGGTCGCCCTGTGCCCGTAAGGGGCGAACCGCTCAAGGCACTTGCGCAGCGAGTAGCGCCTAAGCGCCAGATCGCACCGAGGGTCTCGCACCTGTCTCGCCAGACTCCGGAAACCGGCCATCGCCCTGCACCTCCGTCACACCTGCACCTGTACTTCGGTCACCTCGGCGTCGTCGAACGGACGTCGCCGAATAGACGTATCGACAAGCGTTTTGGCTCCATCCGATTTCCGATGCCCCCCATAAGCCACTTGCCTCGATCCATAAAGCCACTCGCCCCGATCCAAAACTTGACGCATGTTCATCTTCAATCTCGGGGATACCGGCGGTAACGTCCGGCACCACCCCCCGTCGGTAGGAGCTGCCATGCCACGGCGCACCCCGCGTAACTTGCTCGACAGACTGAGAACTCCCGGCGGATTCCCCGGGTTCCTGAAGACCGCATCCGTATGCGCCCTCGTTGCCGCCCTTTTGTCTCCTCTTGCCCAGGGGACGGCCTCGGCCGCGACACCGTCGGCCGTGACGGCGTCGAACGACTACTGCGGCGGTCAGTGCTCGGACATCCTCCCGGCGGGCGAGAACGGCAACGCCACCCTCGCCCAGATCCTGCTGAACCAGGCCTTCGGTGTGCAGCCCGCGCACGCCGAGGACCAGCTCGGGCCCTACGCCAACCTGGCCACCGGCGCCTCCACGCTGACCGACGCGAAGATCAACAACTTCTTCAACGACGCCTCGTTCGGCGTCCCCTCCGACCAGGTCGCCTCGAGCGAGAACCCGAGCGGCCGCACCGACGTCACGATCGTCCGTGACAAGAAGACCGGTGTGCCGCACATCACAGGCACCACGCGCTACGGCACCGAGTACGGCGCCGGGTACGCCGCCGCCGAGGACCGGCTGTGGCTGATGGACGTCTTCCGGCACGTCGGACGCGGCGAACTGACCAGCTTCGCGGGCGGCGCGGCCTCCAACCAGGGCCTTGAGCAGGAGTTCTACCGCAACGCCCCCTACACCGAGGCCGATCTGCAGTCCCAGATCGACAACGCCGTGGCCAACAACGGCGCCCGCGGCCAGCAGGCGCTCGCCGACGCCAACGCCTATCTGGCCGGCATCAACGCCTACATCGACGCCTCGGACAGCGGCCGCTACTTCCCCGGCGAGTACGTCCTCACCGGACACAAGGACGCGATCACCAACGCCGGCACGATCGACCACTTCAAGATCACCGACCTGGTCGCCCTCGCCTCCGTCATCGGCACACTGTTCGGCTCCGGCGGTGGCGGCGAGGTCAACAACGCGCTGTCGCTGATGGCCGCGCAGTCCAAGTACGGGGTGGAGGAGGGCACCAAGGTCTGGGAGTCGTTCCGCGAACGCAACGACCCCGAGGCCGTGGTCACCGTCCACAACGGCGAGAGCTTCCCCTACGCCACCAAGCCCACCACCGCCGTCGGCGCGGCGATGCCGGACGCGGGCTCCGTGGTCCAGCAGCCACTGGTCTACGACGCCACCGGCACCGGAGCGAGCACCAGCGCCACCGCCGCCGCCAAGGCCGCGGCCACCGCCACCCTCAGTTCGGCCAAGCGCGGGATGTCCAACGCCCTTGTGGTGAGCGGCAAATACACCGCGAGCGGCCACCCGATCGCTGTCTTCGGACCCCAAACGGGTTACTTCGCGCCGCAGTTGCTCATGCTCCAGGAGATCCAGGGCCCGGGTATCAGCGCCCGCGGCGCCTCCTTCGCGGGCCTGAGCATGTACGTCGAACTCGGGCGCGGCCAGGACTACTCGTGGAGCGCGACCACGTCCGGCCAGGACATCATCGACACCTACGCCGTCGAACTCTGCCAGGACGACTACCACTACCTCTTCCACGGCACCTGCACCGCCATGGACGAGGTCCAGCAGGCCAACTCCTGGACGCCCACCACGGCCGACGGCACGGCGGCGGGGTCGTACACGATGAAGGTCTGGAAAACGAAGTACGGGCCGGTCGAATACAGAGCCACGGTCGGCGGGAAAAAGGTCGCCTACACGACCCTGCGCTCGTCCTACATGCACGAGGCCGATTCGATCATCGGCTTCCAGATGCTCAACGACCCGGACTACGTGAAGAGTCCGCAGACCTTCCAGACCGCCGCGCAGCACATCAACTTCACGTTCAACTGGTTCTACGCCGACTCGCAGCACACCGCGTACTACAACAGCGGTGACAACCCGGTCCGCGCGAACGGGGTCGACGCCGAGTTCCCGGTGTGGGCGCAGTCGGCCTACGAGTGGAAGAACTGGAACCCGACCACCAACACCGCCGACTACACGCCGGCTTCGCAGCACCCGAACTCCATCGACCAGGACTACTACATCTCCTGGAACAACAAACAGGCCGACGACTACACCACCGCCTCCTGGGGCGACGGCTCGGTGCACCGCGGCAACCTGCTCGACGACCGCGTCAAGAAACTCGTCGCGGCGGGCGGTGTCACCAGAACCTCGCTCGTGAAGGCCATGTCGGACGCCTCCCTGGAGGACCTGCGCGCCGAGGACGTGCTGCCGAAACTCCTCCAGGTCATCAACAGCTCCACGGTGACCGACACCACCGCGGCGGCAGCGGTCAGCAAGCTGTCCGCGTGGGTCACGGCGGGTGCAAAACGCACCGAGACGTCGGCCGGTTCGAAGACCTACGCCAACGCCGACGCGATCCGCATCCTGGACGCGTGGTGGCCCGCCCTCGTGCAGGCCGAGTTCCAGCCGGGCCTCGGCAGCGACCTGTACACGGCCTTCACCAACAACCTGTACATCGACGAGACCCCGTCGGCGGCGCACGGCCCCACCGGCGCCCACGCCGGCAGCTCCTTCCAGTACGGCTGGTGGAGCTACGTCGACAAGGACATCCGGGCGGTGCTCGGACAGACCGTGAAGAGCGGCCTCGCGCAGGAGTACTGCGGCGGCGGCAGCCTCAGCGCCTGCCGGGACATCCTGATCAGCACCCTGAAGACCGCGGCCGGCCGGACGGCGGCCCAGGTCTACCCGGGCGACAGCCTGTGCTCGGCGGGTGACCAGTGGTGCGCCGACTCGATCGTCCAGCGCACCCTGGGCGGCATCAAGCACTCCAACATCAGTTGGCAGAACCGGCCCACCTTCCAGCAGGTGGTGGAGTACACGTCACACCGGTGACGCCGACGCGGCGGCGGGCCGGCCGATCCGGCCCGCCGCCAGCACCACCCGGGCGAGTTCCGGGTGCACGATGTCGCTGTGCGCCCCCGTCGGGGCCGCGCCGCGGCAGACCACCGCACAGGCGTCGACGTTCACACAACCCGACGCGGGCAGCGGTGAGTCGAGCGCTTCGTCCAAGGTCAGCGACGGGGTGCCGGGCACCGCCCGCACCCCGTCGTGGCCCAGCGCGCCCCACTTGTCGCCCAGCACCCGGACGAGGTCGGCCGCGGCGAACGAGCAGTCGTCGTCCGCCATCCGCGAGGCCAGCGGGTAGAGCGTGCCGAGCGCCGAGTCGAAGTGCGAGTAGCAGCACACCAACGGCCCGTCGACACGGTTCTGCTGGCCCTGCAGCACACCCCCGCTCCGCGCGTCCTCCGGCAGCCTGGCCGCGAACGCGTAGTGGGAGAAGGCCCCTTGGAGCAACGTCACCGACTTCACCGAGCGCACCCCCTCCGGCAGCCCCCGCAGCGCGAACGACACCAGGCGCCCGCCGAAACTGTGCCCCACCAGATGCACCCGCACCTCCGGCGCCACTGCCGCGAGCCGCCCGATCACCGGGCCGAGCCCCCGCTCGCCGACCGTGCCCGCACGTCGCTTCATCGCGTAGTACGCCGCCTGCCGCAACAGCTCCCGTGCACCCTTCCACGGGTTCGGCAACGCGAACTCCCGCACCGGGCCGGGTGATGGGGGCGCCGTGAGCCGGTCCAGCGCCTGCGCGAACTGCCCGCACACCTCGGCCGTACAGCCGGCGGCGAACATCCGGGGCTCGCACTGCGGCACCCCCTCCGCCAGCGTGTCCGCGCCGAACAGCGCCTGCGGGCCGGGCGGCACCACCTCCACCAGCGTCCGCACCAGCCGCCCGAACTCCTCCAACTCCGCGTCCTGCGGCGGGTGTTGGTCCAGCATGCGGGCGATCTGGTCGATCACCGGGGCGTTGCCGGGGAAGGCGTCGAGGAGCGCGTGCCGGGTGTCGGCGTCGAGCGCGGGAGGCGTCATCGGCCGGGCCGCGGTCGCCGGGGTCCGCGCGAAGTCCGGAATCGGCTGGTCCGGAAACTCCATGGATGGCCAGATGACGCCCACGTACCCGATCTTCGCCCTGGGTGCGAGGCGTGGAATCGGCGCGAAGAAGCGGCTGTAGAGCCGGGTCGCGCCGGCGCGTTGGTTGTTCCACCCGTGCGAGAAGACGATCAGGTCGGCCACCCCGCGCTGCCGCACCTCGCGCAGCAGCCGGTCGCGTTCTCCCTGGTCGACGTCTCCGTCGGCGTCGAAGGTCAACTCCCAGTAAGGGCTCACGCTCATCGCCGGATCCGCCATGACCGGCCCCCTTGTTCCCCGAAGTGGTGCGATGTGGGCGCATCGTCCCGCTACCGGTGAAGATTGGCCATACGTCGCGACTCACTTGTAGAGGAGGTATTCAGTTCGAACCCGTCGGAACGCCCTCAACTCCTCCTGCCACTGCGCCACCACCTCGTCGGTGCCCGCGCCCGCGTCGATCGCGGTCCGCACCCGCGCGGACCCGGTGAGCTTGTCGATCCAGTTGTCCGAGCGCCAACTGAAGCCGCTCCAGACCTTCTTGGCGGTCACCAGCAGCGCGATGCCGGTACGGACGGGGTCGTAGGCGGCCCGGTCGTGGACGTGGAGCTGGACCCCGCCGACGGTCCTGCCCTCGAACTTGGAGAACGTGGGCGCGAAGTAGGCCTCCCTGAAGTGCACGCCGGGCAGGCCGAGTTGATTCGCCGCGGCGGCCCAGCGCCCGTCGATGCCCTCCGCACCGAGCAGTTCGAAGGGGCGGGTGGTGCCGCGTCCCTCGGACAGGTTCGTGCCCTCGAAGAGACAC
Source organism: Streptomyces sp. NBC_00252 (assembly GCF_036187565.1). Classification (NCBI taxonomy): domain Bacteria; kingdom Bacillati; phylum Actinomycetota; class Actinomycetes; order Kitasatosporales; family Streptomycetaceae; genus Streptomyces; species Streptomyces sp. NBC_00252. Next base: position 7,901,637 of record NZ_CP108087.1, read on the forward strand.
GTCCCCGAGTACACGAGCGCGGTGTCCGGCGTCGGCATGTTGGGGCTCGGTGGCACCCAGGGAAGCGACCAGGCGTCGTAGAACTCCGAACGCCTCCAGCCCGTCATCAGTACGGTCTCCAGGGGGACCGGCTTCGTCAGGAACTCCCCGTTGAACAGGCGGGCGAGCTCCGCGACCGTCATGCCGTGGGCCTGGGCGATCGGCTGTCTGCCCACGAAGGTGGCGAACTCCCTGTGCAGGACCGGGCCTTGGGCGGCCCGGCCGGTCACCGGGTTGGGGCGGTCCAGGACGACGAAGCGTTTGCCGGCGAGCTGGGCCGCCTCCATGCAGTCGTACAGGGTCCAGATGTAGGTATAGAAGCGGGCGCCGACGTCCTGGATGTCGAAGACGACGGTGTCCACGGCGGCGGTGCGGAAGATGTCGGCGAGGGGCTGGCCGCTCTTCAAGTACGTGTCGTAGACGGGGAGTCCGGTTGCCGGGTCGGTGTAGTAGCCCTCGGAGTTGCCTGCCTGGGCGGTGCCTCGGAAGCCGTGTTCCGGGCCGAAGACCGCGGTGACGTTCACGTGCGGGTTGGCGTGCATCACGTCGACGATGTGGTGGACGTCTCTGGTGATGCCGGTGGGGTTGGTGACGATGCCGACCCGTTGGTTGTCGAGGAGGGCGTAGTCGTGTGCGGCGAGTTGTTCGAAGCCGGTGCGCAGGGTGCGCGGCTTGGGGGGAGCGGGGGTGAGGGTTGCCGCCGGTGCCGATGCCAGGAGCGTTCGTCTTGTGAGGGGCATGCGGGCACGGTAGGGGCTGACGCGTGCGGTTCGTAGGGTGCGGGCCGCATGTGGCTGATCGCGCCGTTCCCCGCGCCCCTGGAAACTTTCCCTTCCGGTGTTACATACCGACCGGTTAGTCTGGCTGGGCAGTGGAGCCGCAGTCGAAGGAGACCGATGGTGGAAGCCGTTCAGGGTGCCGGGGTAGTCGTCACGGGGGCTGGGGGTGGCATCGGGGCCGCGCTTGCGCGGCGGTTCGCCGCCGAAGGGGCCCGGGTCGTGGTGAACGACCTCGACGGTGACCGGGCCAAGGCCGTCGCCGACGAGATCGGGGCCATCGCCGTGCCGGGGGACGCCTCCGCCGTCGTCGGTGAGGCACGGGACGCCCTCGGTGGGACCGTCGACATCTACTGCGCCAACGCCGGGGTCGGCTCCGGTGGGTCGGAAGCCGCCGGTGAGGACGTCTGGGCGCAGGCCTGGGACGTCAACGTCATGGCTCATGTGCGGGCCGCCGAGGCGCTGATCCCGGGCTGGCTGGAGCGGGGCGGCGGGCGGTTCGTGTCGACCGTGTCCGCGGCCGGGCTGCTCACCATGATCGGGGCCGCGCCGTACAGCGTCACCAAGCACGGGGCGTACGCCTTCGCCGAGTGGCTGTCGTTGACGTACCGCCACCGGGGGATCAAGGTCCACGCGATCTGTCCGCAGGGGGTGCGCACCGACATGCTGGCCGCCACCGGCAGCGCGGGTGACCTGGTGCTTCAGCCGACGGCCATCGAGCCCGATGTCGTCGCCGACGCGCTGATGAAGGGGATCGAGGAGGAGCGCTTCCTGATCCTGCCGCACCCCGAGGTCGCCGGGTATTACCAGGCCAGGGCCGCCGAGCCGGACCGCTGGCTGACCACCATGAACCACATCCAGCAGAAGTGGGAGGCCGGAGAGTGACCGACTCCCTGTATGCCGCCAAGCCGTGGGTGGCGCTGCTCAACGACGCCCAGCGGGGACCCGTCAGCCCGGACGACTCCCTGGTGCACGCCCTGCGCCGGGTGGTCGGCGAGACGCCCGACAGCACCTTTCTCACCTACTTCGACGGCCGGCTCAGCTACCGCGAGGTCGACGCGCTGAGCGACTCCGTCGCCGGGTATCTGGCCGCCCGCGGGCTGGAGCAGGGCGACCGGGTCGCCGTGCTGCTGCAGAACTCGCCCCACTTCGTGATCGCCCTGCTCGGCGCCTGGAAGGCGGGCGCGATCGTCGTGCCCGTCAACCCGATGTACAAGTCGGGGGAGGTCACCCATGTCCTGCGGGACGGTGAGGTGGCCGCGCTGATCTGCACCGACCGGGCGTGGGAGTCGTATCTGCGCGAGACGGCCGCCGGGTCCCCCGTGCGGATCGTGCTCACCGCCTGCGAGCTGGATTTCCAGACGCGGGACGACGCGCGCGTGCTCACCTTCGAGCGGCTCCCGCAGGCCGCCGACGCCGAGGACCTGGTGGCCGTCGCGAAGGCCGGGCACAAGGCGCCCGAAGGGCGTGAACCGGCGCCGGCGGACATCGCGTTGATCAGTTACACCTCGGGCACGAGCGGTGCCCCGAAGGGTGCCACCAACACCCACGCCAACATCCTGTACAACGCCGAACGGCAGCGCACCGGGCTCGGACTGCCGGACGCCCCCGTGTACTTCGCGATGGCACCGCTGTTCCACATCACCGGGATGGTGTGCCAGCTCGGCGCCTCGCTCGTCAGCGGGGGCTCGCTGGTGCTGGTGTACCGGTTCGAGGGCGGGGTCGTCCTCGACGCGTTCGCCGAGCACAGGCCGCACTACACGGTCGGCCCGTCCACCGCCTTCATGGCGCTCGCCGCGCACCCGGCCGTCACCCCGGACCACTTCGCGTCCTTCCGGAACATCTCCTCCGGCGGCGCCCCGGTGCCGCCCGCGCTGGTGGAGAAGTTCCGGGCCGGCTTCGGGCCGTACATCCGCAACGGCTACGGCCTCACCGAGTGCACCGCGCCCTGCGCCTCCGTACCGCCCGACCTGGAGGCGCCCGTCGACCAGGCGTCCGGGACGCTCGCCGTGGGCGTGCCGGGGCCCGACACCGTCGTACGGATCGTCGACGACCAGGGCGCCGAGGTGCCCTTCGGGGAGCAGGGCGAGATCGTCGTGCGCGGGCCGCAGGTCGTGCCCGGGTACTGGCGGCGCCCCGAGGCCACCGCCGAGACCTTCCCGGACGGCGAACTGCGCACCGGCGACATCGGGTTCATGGACCCGCAGGGCTGGCTGTACGTCGTCGACCGCAAGAAGGACATGATCAACGCGTCCGGCTTCAAGGTGTGGCCGCGCGAGGTCGAGGACGTGCTGTACACCCATCCGGCGGTGCGCGAGGCGGCCGTCGTCGGGGTGCCCGACGGGTATCGCGGCGAGACCGTGAAGGCGTACATCAGCCTGCGGCCGGGCGCCGAGACCGACCCGGATGAACTCGCCGTGTACTGCAAGGAGAGACTGGCCGCCTACAAATACCCGCGCCAGGTGGAGATCCTGCCCGACCTGCCGAAGACGGCAAGTGGGAAGATCCTCCGGCGGGAACTGCGTTCCCGGTCGCACGACAGCGCGTGAACAGTCAGAAAAGGCAGGTGGCGGCAGTGCCCAGGACGACCGACGGAGACGGGGCCCCTGTCCCGCAGCGGCTCCTCGCTGCCGCCACCAGACTGTTCGCCGAGCAGGGCTACGACCGCACCTCGGTGCAGGAGATCGTCGAGGCCGCGGGCGTCACCAAGGGGGCGCTGTACCACTACTTCGGCTCCAAGGACGACCTCCTGCACGAGGTGTACGCGCGCGTGCTGCGCCTCCAGCAGGAGCGCCTCGAGGTGTTCGCGACGGCCGAGGAGCCGGTCGAGAAGCGGCTGCGGGACGCGGCGGCGGACGTCGTGGTGACGACGATCGACAACCTCGACGACGCGTCGATCTTCTTCCGGTCCATGCACCACCTGAGCCCGGAGAAGAACAAGCAGGTGCGGGCCGAGCGCCGCCGCTACCACGAGCGCTTCCGCGGGCTCGTCGAGGAGGGCCAGCGCGAGGGCGTCTTCTCCACGGCGACCCCGGCGGACCTCGTCGTCGACTACCACTTCGGCTCGATCCACCACCTGTCGACGTGGTACCGCCCGGGCGGCCCGCTCACCCCGCAGGAGGTCGCCGACCACCTGGCCGACCTGCTGCTGCGCGCGCTGCGACCGTAGGCCCGCGGCTGTCGGTCAACGGGGGTGGGCCCACGACTGTGGGCCCACCCCCGTTCGCCTACGACTCGGGGGGCGGCCCCAGCCTCGGCTCCGCGGGGTCCGCCCCGCGACTCGTGTGTGCCTACAGGTACTTCTTCAACTCCCGGCGCGCCAGCGACCGTTGGTGCACCTCGTCCGGGCCGTCGGCCAGCATCAGGGTGCGGGCGCTCGCGTACAGCTCGGCCAGCGGGAAGTCCTGGCTCACCCCGCCCGCGCCGTGCAGCTGGATCGCCTTGTCGAGGATGCCGACGACCGTGCGGGGTGTGGCGATCTTGATGGCCTGGATCTCCGTGTGGGCACCCTTGTTGCCGACGGTGTCCATCATCCAGGCCGTCTTCAGGACCAGCAGCCGCAGCTGCTCGACGGCTACCCGCGCGTCCGCGATCCAGTTGTGGACGACGCCCTGCTGGGCCAGCGCCTTGCCGAACGCGACGCGGGAGACGGCGCGTTGACACATCAGCTCGATCGCCCGCTCGGCCATGCCGATCAGCCGCATGCAGTGGTGGATCCGGCCGGGGCCCAGCCGCGCCTGGGCGATGGCGAAGCCGCCGCCCTCCTCGCCGATCAGGTTCGTCACCGGCACCCGCGCGTGGTCGAAGACGACCTCGGCGTGGCCGCCGTGCGAGTGGTCCTCGTACCCGAAGACCTGCATCGCCCGCTTCACCGTGACGCCCGGGGTGTCGCGCGGGACCAGGACCATCGACTGCTGGCGGCGCGGGTCTGCGCCGTCCGGGTCCGTCTTGCCCATCACGATGAAGATCTTGCAGTCGGGGTTCATCGCCCCGGAGATGTACCACTTGCGGCCCGTGATGACGTAGTCGTCGCCGTCCCGCTCGATGAGCGTGGTGATGTTCGTGGCGTCGGACGAGGCTACTTCTGGTTCCGTCATCGCGAACGCCGAGCGGATCTCACCGGCCAACAGCGGCTCCAGCCACTGCTTCTTCTGCTGCTCGTCCGCGAACTGGTACAGCACCTCCATGTTGCCGGTGTCCGGCGCCGCGCAGTTCAGCGCGGTGGGCGCCAAGTGCGGGGAGCGGCCGGTGATTTCGGCGAGCGGCGCGTACTGGAGGTTGGTCAGGCCGCCGCCGTACTCGGCGTCGGGCAGGAAGAGGTTCCACAGGCCCTGCCTGCGCGCCTCCGCCTTCAACTCCCCTACGACGGCGGGGGTGTCCCACGGTGAGGCGAGCTGGGCGCGCTGCTCCTCGGCGACGGGCTCGGCCGGATAGACGTACTCGTCCATGAAGGCCAGGAGCTTGGCGCGCAGTTCCTCGGTGCATGCGTCGTACGCGAAGTCCATGGTGGGTCAGCCTTCCTGAAGGGTGGTCAGGCCGTGCTCGATGAAGACGGGGACCAGTTCGCCGATGCGGTCGAAGCCGGGGCCGACCGTCTGGCCCAGGGTGTAGCGGTAGTGGATGCCCTCCAGGATCACGGCGAGCTTGAACCACGCGAACGCCGTGTACCAGGAGACCGCCGACACGTCGCGTCCCGAGCGCGCCGCGTACCGCTCGATCAGCTCGGCCGGTGTGGGGTGGCCGGGGGCCGAAGCCGTGGTGGAAATGGGGGAGTTGGGCAGGTCCAGCGGCATGCTGTACATCACCAGCAGGCCCAGGTCGGTGAGCGGGTCGCCGAGGGTGGACATCTCCCAGTCGAGGATCGCCTTGATCTTGTCGTCCTCGCCGATCAGGACGTTGTCGAGGCGGTAGTCGCCGTGCACGACCGCCGGTGCGGGCGAGGTGGGGAGGCGGTGGCCGAGGGCCGCGTGCAACTCCTCGACGCCGGCCAGGTCCCGGTTGCGGGAGGCGTCCAACTGCTTGCCCCAGCGCCGGAGTTGGCGGTCGAGGAATCCCTCGGGGCGGCCGAAGTCCGCGAGGCCCACCTCGGCGGGGTCCACCGCGTGCAACTCGACCAGGGTGTCGACCAGTTCGAGGACCGCGCCCCGGGTGCGCTCGGGGCCGAGCGGGAGCAGTTCGCCTGCCGTGCGGTACGGGGTGCCCTCGACGAACTGCATGACGTAGAACGGGGCTCCGAGCACCTCGTCGTCCTCGCAGAGGAGGATGGGTCTCGGCACCGGCACGCTCGTCGGGTGCAGGGCGCTGATCACCCGGTGCTCGCGCTTCATGTCGTGCGCGGTGGCCAGCACATGGCCGAGCGGGGGGCGCCGTACGACCCACTTCGTGGTGCCGTCGGTGACCGCGTAGGTGAGGTTCGACCGTCCGCCCTCGATCAGCCGGCCGGACAGGGCGCCGGTCACCAGACCGGGCTGCTCGCGGTCGAGCAGGCCGCGCAGCCGGTCGAGATCGAGTCCGGGCGGGTGGTCGGGGCTCATACATCACTCCTACGAACGGAGGGGCAGGTCTGCACCCATCATGCCGACCGGTCGGTATGTCGTCCAGTGCGGGAACGAAACGTGACCGGGGCCACGATAAGCCGACAGCTCCCCGCGCTGGGCGACGGGGAGCTGTGCGTCGGTGTTTCCGGGCGGTTCCAGGCCGTTTCGGGCCGGGCGTGGACTCAGTGGTCGTCCCAGTGGCCGTCGTGCAGGGCGTGGCGGTGGCCGTCGTGGACGTAGTCGACGTGGTCGCCGTGCAGCACGCTCTCGTGGCCGCAGTCCTGGCCGTGCTGGTGGGTGTGCTCCTGGTGGGCGACGTGGGTGCCGGGCTCGCACTCGTCCCAGTGGCCGCCGTGTTCGCGGTGCAGGTGGCCGTCGTGGGCGTAGTCGACGTGGTCGTCATGGGGGACGGCGGGGTGGCCGCAGTCCGGGCCGTGGGTGTGGGTGTGGGCGTCGTGCTCCAGGTGGGGGGTGGTCATGTGCTCACCTTCGGGAGTGGGGGGTGACGTCCGTCAGGGTGCCATGGGAATCGGGCGTATGGGGTTATATGGGGTGCGTGGCGCGGGGGTTGGGGGTGCGGGGGGTGTTTGGGGTTGTTGTGTGGGTGCCGGTCGGTGGGGGCTGGGCGCGCAGTTCCCCGCGCCCCTTGAGGGAGTTGGGGTGGGCGGGGTTATGGGTGCGGGTGATGCGCTGGTGCGTTGTGGGGCGGGGTCGTGGCGGTACAGCGAGCCCGCCGCCGGTCGGGCCCTGGCGTTTGTTGAGAGGGGGCGGCGGGGTTGGTGCCGGGTACGCGGCGGGCTGCGCCGTACCGCCACGACCCGCTCCCGTGCGTGGGCGGCTGGCGGTGCGTGGGGCCGCCTGTGTGGGTTGGGCTGTGCTTCAGTACACGAGTGCCGCTGCGCACAGTGCTACCGCCACTGTGCACAGGACCGCTGCCAGTGCCTGTCTTGGGGGCAGGGTCGGGGGGATTCCGGGTGTTGTGAGGGTGCGGATTCTTTGGTGGGCCACTGTCAGGAAGGTCAGCCAGAGGGTGCAGCAGAGGGCGCAGGTGATGATGCTGGAGGGGTGTGCGCCGTTGTGGAGGGCTGCTCTCATGGCCAGGACTGCCGCGACCGTGCTGGAGAGGGTGGTGCGGCGCCAGGCCAGGCGGGTGCGTTCGGGCTGGAGGCCGGGGTCGCGGTCGGGGGTCGGGGGGCGGGTCATCCGGCCCAGCCGGCCAGGACGACCACGACCATCGCCAGGGCCACGATCGCCACCGCGACACTCAGCAGCGCCGGGAAACGGGAGACCGGCAGGTCCTCGCCCCGCCGCATCGCCCGCTCGCACCGCACCCAGTGGTTGACCGCGCGCAGTGCGCAGAGCACGCCGGCCGCCAGCAGGGCCAGGGCCAGGCCCGCCCGCCAGGCCCAGCGCAGGTGCGGCAGGAACTGGTCCACCGCGAAGCCCCCGCCGATCAGCGCGAGCGCGGTCCGCAGCCAGGCCAGGAACGTGCGCTCGTTGGCCAGCGAGAACCGGTAGTCGGGGGTGCCGCCCTCCTCGCCGATCTCCTGGGGCGCGAACCACAGCCGGACGTTCCGTACGAATTCGATCACGGGCAGGACCCTATCCGGCCGTTTCTTCCCGGTACGCCGTCAGTCTCGCGTAGGCCGCCAGGCCGTCCGGTACCCACTCCCACTCGCCCAGCCGGCGTTCGATCTCGTCGTCGGTCAGGAAGTCGTGCCAGGCGACCTCCTCGACCTGCGGGCTGACCGGCAGTTCGCAGCGCACCTCGTACACCGCCGACCACCACGTCCGCCCGGCGCCGTCGTCGTACAGGAACTTGAAGAGGAACGTGGGGCGGGGCAGGCCGGAGACGCCCAGTTCCTCCTCGGCCTCGCGGAGCGCCGCGTCGTCGTAGGACTCGCCCGCGCCGACCACTCCGCCGACGAACATGTCGTAGAGGGAGGGGAAGACGAGCTTGGTGGGGGTGCGGCGGTGTACGAAGACGCGGCCCTGTGCGTCGCGGGCCTGGATGAAGGCGGCGCGGTGGCGGAGGCCCTGCGCGTAGGCCTCGCCGCGGGGGGACTGGCCGATGACCTGGTCTTGCTCGTCGACGATGTCGAGGATTTCGTCAGCTGCGCTCATGCCCCCATCCAAACAGGGGTGCGCCGACGATCTCGCTCCGGTGGTCAGTGCGGCTGCAGTGCCGGTGCCGGCTTCGGCCTTGTCGTGCCGCGCGGCATCGCGGGGTGCATGCCGAGGAGCAGGATGCCTACGACGATTCCGGCGAGGCCCACCGCCTCCCAGGCCAGGGCGCCGGTGTCGGTGCGCAGTCGGTCGCCGAGGAAGCCGACGCCGCAGATGATCCCGGCGAGTGGCTGGGCCGCGGTGAGGGCCGGCAGCGACATGCGCAGGGGGGCCGTCTCGAACGCGCTCTGTACGAGGACCAGGCCCGTCACCCCCAGGGCGAGCACGCCGTAAGGCTGCCAGCCCGTGAGGAGTTCGGTGAGGCCGCCCGCGGTGAAGCGCTGGCCGCTGACGCGGGTGAGCGCGTCCTGGACGCCGTAGAGGAGGCCGGCCGCGAGGGCCAGGAGGACCGGGCCCGAGCTCAGGCGGGAGCGTTTGGCGTAGGTGGTGAGGAGGAGGGCCAGGCCCACCATGACGCCGATGATCAGCCAGTGGCGGAACGGGTCGGTGACCGCGGTGCCGCTGCGGGGTTCGCCCGCGACGATGAACGTCGTCACACCGCCCGCGAGGAGCGCCAGACCCGCCCAGCCCTGGCGGCCCAGGGGTTGTCTCGTCTGCTTGCGGGAGAGGGCGAGGGCGAAGAGGAGGTTCGTGGCGAGGAGCGGTTCGACGAGGGAGACCTCGCCCTTGCTGAGCGCTATCGCGCCGAGCACCATGCCCGCGACCATCAGGCCGATGCCGCCGAGCCAGCGCGGTACCCGCATCAGGTCGAGCAGCAGCCGCGGGGAGAGGAAGTCGCTCAAGGGTGCCTGCTGGGCCACGTTCTGCTGGAGCACGAACCCGAAGCCGAGGCAACAGGCCGCACTCACGGCGAGCATCAGAACCAGAACCGACACGCTGCGTACCTCGATCGTTGGGCCGGGCTACGGGGTGCGTTGCGGCGACTTTAGCGCCCCAGGGCCCGGCGTGCCCCTGGGAGTACCGGAAGCGGACAGTCGACCCGGTCACGATGCTCTGACGACCTCGGGCACGATCGGAGGCGGCGGCGGGACCGTGCTCCCATGGTCCGTCGCCGGGAGCCCGAGCGCCATGGCGTACGCCACACCGGTTCCTCGTGAACGGTTGGAAGCGTACCGTCCGGGGTACCGGATTCAGCCACAAGTACCGCTCCTGTCACGGTAGTTGACAGGTGTAACAAGCGTACGCCACTTGACGCGAAGTGATGGCTGAGGGTTTGCTGTGCGTGATCGGCCGATGGCAGGCCGATGTCCCGCAGCGTCGCGTGAGGATCGTGAGGAATACCCGGGTGTCCCCACCCCCGCCACCCCTCGGACGCCGTCACAAGCGCGCGGCCTTCGACGCCGCGCTCGACGACGGTCGACTGGTCGCCGCGCGGGCCGCGTTGGCCCAGGGCCGCTGGCAGGCGGCGCGCGGACTGCTCGCCCAGACGGGCGACGACTGGGACCTCCGCGCCCACCGCGTCACCGTCCTCGCCCAGGAGTCCTACACCGCCGCCTGGGCCCGCGACTGGCTGCTCGCCGAACCCGAGTCCGGCGACGCCGCCGTGCTGCTCGCCCTGGCCCTCGTCCAGCGCACCCTGGCGGGCAAGGAGAAACCCGCGCGTGCCCGCGACGCCTGCCGTACGGCGTCGGCGAGGCTGCCCAACGATCCGACGCCATGGCTCGGACTGCTCCTGCTGGAGCACACCCTCGGCACCGACGAAGGTGTCGTCCAGCTCTTCGACGAGGTCCGCCACCGGCACGCCGACCACCACCACGCCCACCATCTGATGGTCGCCCGGCTCGCCGAACGCCGGGCCACCGCAGGCCTCGACCCGCTGCACGAGGTCTACGACTTCGCCTACTGGGCCGCCGAACAGGCACCCGCCGACTCCCCGCTCGCGATCCTCCCGGTCGTCGCGCACGCCGAGCGCTACCGCGTCCTCGCCGCCGCCGGTCTCGAACCCGCCGATCCGACCGCCTCCGGGCACTGGGCCGGCCGCCGGGCCCGACAGGTCATGAAGGCCGCCTTCGACTGGTGGCTGGAGTGGGAGCAGGAAGGCCACCCGCGCCGTCTGGTCGACCTCAACTTCCTCGCCCACGCCAAGTGCTGCGAGGGCCGGGGCGCCGAGGCCGCCGCCCTGTTCCACCGCATCGGAGAACACCCCACCCCGGCGCCCTGGTCCTACCCGGACCGCGACCCCCTCACCGCCTTCCGCACCGCACGCGACCACGCGCTCGGTGTGTCGTGACGTCATCGTGTCGACGAAACGCACCCGTAGCGACGGAACGACCTCGTAGCAACGCCCTCGTAACGCCCTCCCCGTAGCGACCCGAAAGGACGTTCCCGCCATGACGACGGGCAGTTCCAGTACGAGCAGCGCCACCGCGGACGGCGGCGGTATCAGCACGTTCAGGGGACAGGAACGCGCCCTGCGCGCCGACCGCCTCGGCACCGGGGGCCTGCTGCTCTCCGTGCTCGCGGCGACCGCCCCCCTCATGGTGGTCGCAGGTGTCATGCCCACCACATTCGCGGTGATGGGCATCGAGGGGCAGCCCCTGCTCTTCGTCCTCCTCGGTGTCGTCCTGGTGCTCTTCAGCGTCGGCTACGCGGAGATGAGCCGGCACGTCCACAACGCGGGCGCCTTCTACGCGTACATCTCCCGCGGCCTCGGCGGCACGGCCGGCGCGAGCGCGGCCCTGGTGGCGCTCGTCGCGTACAACGCCCTCCAGGTCGGCATCTACGGCATCTTCGGCTTCGAGGTCTCCGGCCTGTTCTCCACCTACGCCGACCTCCAAGTCGCCTGGTGGATACCGGCGTTGGCGGCCGTCCTCGTCGTCGGCGCGCTCGGCTGGCTGAAGATCGACGTCAACGCGCGCGTGCTCGGCGTCCTGCTGGTCATCGAGGTCGCGCTCGTCGTCATCTTCGACATCGCCGCCGTCGCCGACCCGGCCAAGCAGGGCCTGTCCCTGCACGCCTTCAACCCGGACACCCTCAGCGGCGCCGGCGTCGGCACCGCCCTGTGCTTCTGCATCGCCGCCTTCCTCGGCTTCGAACAGGCCCCGGTCTACGCCGAGGAGACCAGCCGCCCGCACATCCTGGTGCCCCGCGTGATGTTCCTGGCCGTCGGCGGTGTCGCCGTCTTCTTCGCGCTCAGCTGCTGGGCGCTCACCGTCGCCGCCGGCCCCTCGCAGATCGTCGGCGTCTCCCAGAAGCAGAGCGCGGGCCTGCTCTTCTACCTCACCGAGTCCCGGCTCGGCGGCACCTTTACCGACGTGCTGCACGTCCTGTTCGTCACCGGCATGTTCGCGGCGATGCTCAGCTTCCACAACGTCGTCGCCCGCTACGCCTTCGCCATGGGCCGCGAGGGCCTGCTGCCGTCCGCGTTCGGCCGTACGACGGGCTCCAGCGGCGCGCCCGGCACCGGCTCGCTGCTCCAGACCGCCGTGTCCGCCGTCATCGTGGTCGTCTTCGCGCTCGTCGACGACAAGCCGACCGGCGATCCCACCGAACCGGTCCTGCACCTGTTCACCTGGTTCGGCAACATCGGCGCCCTCGGCGTGATCGTGCTGATGGCCGCCGCCTCCGTCTCGGTGATCGTGTTCTTCGCCCGCCGCGGCTCGGCCCGCGCGCAGGCCTGGCGGCTGGTCACCTCCGGGCTGGCGGGCATCGCGCTCGTGGTCATCGCCGTCTACACGGTCAAGGACTTCGACGTCCTGGTCGGCGCGGGCCCCGACTCCTCCCTGAGCTGGATCCTGCCCGGCATCGTCGGCCTCGCCGTGCTCGTCGGCCTGGCCCAGGGCCTGTTCCTGCGCTCCCGCAACCCCGAGGCGCACGCCCGCATCGGACTCGGCAACGAGGCGTTCCAGCTGGAGAAGGCGGCGGGGGAGACGCCGTAGCGCGGCCCGTTCCTCGGCGGGATCTCCGCGAAGCACGTAAGAAGTGGTTACGGAAGTCTGACGGGCACCCGCGATCCCTGGCCGTGCCGGGGTCGCGGGTGTTCGAATGAGTGCGTGAACCCTGAACAACCCGAGCCTGCTCCACCCGAGGAGGAGAAGGCGGAGGGCCGGCCGTTCGGTCGCCGGGTCCTCCTCGGCACCCTCGGCCTGGGCGCCCTCGGCGTCATCACCGCGCCCGCCCTCCAGAAGGGCATGGAGGGATTCCTCGGTGCGATGTCCGGCGAGGACCCCACCGGCCTGACCGGACTGCTCCCGAACGGCGGCGGCTTCCGCTACTACTCCGTCACCGGGTCCGTGCCGAACAAGAACGCCGAGACCTACCGGCTGACCGTCGACGGCCTGGTCGACAGACCGGCGACGTACACCCTCGCCGACCTGCGTGCGCTGCCGCAGACCCGGCTGGTCAAGGACGTCCAATGCGTCACCGGCTGGCGGGTCCCCGGGACCCCCTTCGAGGGGGTGCGCCTGTCCCGGCTCCTGGACGCGGCGGGAGTGCGTGCCACGGCCGGGGCGGTGCGCTTCACCTGCTTCGACGGCGCCTACTCGGAGAGCCTGACCATCGAGCAGGCCCGGCGCTCCGACATCCTGGTCGCGCTGCGCATGCAGGACAAACCCCTCGGCCACGACCACGGCGGCCCGGTCCGCCTCTATGTGGCCCCCATGTACTTCTACAAGTCCGCCAAGTGGCTCTCCGGCATCACGGTCACCGAGCATGTGAAGCCCGGCTACTGGGAGGATCGGGGCTACGACGTCGACGCCTGGGTCGGCAAGTCGAACGGACGCGACGATGCCCCTACGAACTGAAGCCCACGCCCCGCAGACGGAACCCTCGGCCCGCGTCCGCCGCTTCGGCCGTGCCGAACGCTGGGTGCACCGGACCACGGCCGCGCTGATGGGCATCTGTGTGGCCACGGCGGCCTGCCTGTACATCCCGCAGTTCGCCGAACTCGTCGGCCGCCGCGAACTCGTCGTCCGCATCCACGAGTTGGCCGGGGTCGCGCTCCCCGTCCCCGTCCTGATCGGCCTGATCTCGCGCGGCTTCCGCGTCAACCTCGGCTTCCTCAACCGCTTCGGCCCGCACGACCGGGTCTGGCTGCGCGGCGCCCTGATGCGCGACAAACGCCGCTCGGCGCGCCCGGCGGGCAAGTTCAACGCCGGCCAGAAGGTCTACGCCAACTGGATCGCCGGCGCGACCCTGGTGATGCTCGGCACGGGCCTGATGATGTGGTTCACCCACCTCACCCCGATCATGTGGCGCACCAGCGCGACCTTCGTCCACGACTGGCTCGCCCTGACCATGGGCATCGTCCTGGGCGGCCACATCGGCATGGCCCTGGGCGACCCGGAGGCCAGGGCGGGGCTGCGCACCGGGTCGGTGAGCCGGGAGTGGGCCAAGCGCGAACACCCTCTGTGGAAGCCCTAGTTGAACTCTGGGTCTGGCGTGCCGGTCGCCTCGCTCAGCCCTCGAAGTCCAGCAGCACCTTGCACGACCGGCTCCGGTCGGCCGCCAGCGCGAACGCCGACTCCGCCTCGCGCACCGGCACCACCGCACTGACCAACGCGTCGAACGCGGGCTCCACGGCGAGGAGGTGCAGCGCGTCGTCGAACTCCTCGTCGAAACGGAACGCGCCCCTGAGTTCGATCTCCCTGCTGACGACCAGGTTTCCGGCGAACGGGCTCTGCCCCGGCGGCAGCATCCCGAGCTGCACGACGACCGCGCCCCGCCGCACCAGCCGCAGACAGGTGTCGAGCCCGGCCGCCACCCCGGACGCCTCGATGGCGACGTCCACCTCGGACGGCCACCCGGAGTCGTCCGGATCATCGGCCCGTACGACGGTGTCGGCACCGGCCGCCGTGGCGTAATCGAGGGCCGCCGGGAGCAGGTCGGTCACGGTCACGTGGGCCGCGCCGGCCGCCTTCGCCGCCGCGACGACCAGGCAGCCGATCGGGCCCGCGCCGGTGACCAGCACATGGCGTCCGGTCACGTCCCCGGCGCGTCGTACGGCGTGCAGGGCGACGGAGAGCGGCTCGGCGAGGGCGGCCCTGCGCAGCTCCAGGCCCGCCGGGACCGCCCTCAACTGCGCTGCGGGGACGGTGACTTGGGCCGCGAAACCGCCCTGGACGTGCGGGAAGCGGGCCGCGCTGCCCAGGTACGCGGTGTCCCGGCACACGTTGCGACGGTCGTCCACGCACTCGGGGCACACCCCGCACGGCGTGGCCGGGTGCACCGCAACCGCCGTACCGGGCACGGGACCTGTGGCCCCGGGGCCGTAGGACTGGACCGTGCCGACGACCTCGTGGCCGAGCAGCATCGGTTCCCTGAGGCGGAAGTCGCCGACGCCGCCGTGGCGCCAGTAGTGGAGGTCGGAGCCGCAGACACCGCCGTAGCGGACGGCGACCAGGGCCTGGCCGGGGCCGGGCGCCGGGGTCTTCAACTTCTCGACCCGCAGGTCGTCCTGACCATGAATCACACAACCCAGCATGTCCGGACTCCCGTTCTCTACAGCACGCTCGTCATGCCGCCGTCGACGTACAGGATCTGTCCGCTCACGAAGTCCGCCGCGGGCGACGCCAGGAACAGCACCCCGCCCACCAGGTCCTCCGTACGGCCCCAGCGGCCCGCCGGGGTCCGCTTGCGCACCCAGGCGCTGAACTCCTCGTCCTGGACCAGGGGTTGGGTCAGTTCGGTTTCGATGTAGCCGGGGCCCAGGCCGTTGACCTGGACGCCGCTCGGGCCCCAGTCCGCGCACATGCCCTTGGTGAGCATCTTCAGGGCGCCCTTGGTGGCCGCGTACGGCGCGATGCCGGGGCGGACCACCTCGCTCTGCAGCGAGCAGATGTTGATGATCTTCCCGTGGCCGCGTTCCGTCATCCGGCGGGCCGCCTCACGGCCGACCAGGAACGCGCTGGTGAGGTTGGTGTCGATGATGCGGTGCCAGTCGGAGTCGGTGAACTCCAGCAGCGGGGCGCGCAGTTGCATGCCCGCGTTGTTCACCAGGATGTCCAGCGGGCCGACCCTCTCCTCGACATCCCTGATCCCGGCGGCGACTGACGGACCGTCGGTCACGTCGAAGGCGGCCGTGTGGACGTCACCGGAGAGTTCGGCGGCGGCCTTGGTGAGGCGTTCGCCGTCGCGGCCGTTCAGGACGACCGTGCAGCCGGCCTCCAGAAGGCCCTGGGCGAGGGCGAGTCCGATGCCCCGGCTGGATCCGGTGACCAGGGCCGTACGGCCGCTGATGTCGAAGAGAGGATGACTCATTCCCGTACCCCTAGATGATCAGCGAGAGGAGGAGGACCAGTCCGCCGCCGACGACCGAGATGATCGTCTCCATCACGGACCAGGTCTTGAGGGTCTGGCCGACACTCAGGCCGAAGTACTCCTTCACCAGCCAGAAACCGGCGTCGTTGACATGGCTGAAGAAGACCGAGCCCGCGCCGATCGCCAGCACGAGCAGGGCGGTGTGGGTGGTCGACATGTCGGCGGCCAGCGGGGCGACCAGACCGGCCGCCGAGATGGTGGCCACCGTCGCCGAACCGGTCGCGAGCCGGATCGCCACCGCGATCAGCCAGGCCAGCAGCAGCGCCGGGATCGACCAGTCCTTCGAGATGTCCAGGATCATCTGGCCGACACCGGAGTCGATCAGGGTCTGCTTGAAGCCGCCGCCCGCGCCGACGATGAGCAGGATGCCCGCGATCGGCATCAGACCCTTCTCGACGGTCGTGGAGAGCCGGTCCTTGGTGAACCCGGCCGGGCGGCCCAGCGTGAACATGCCGACGATGACGGCCGCGAGGAGCGCGATCAGCGGTGAGCCGATCACGTCGAAGACGCGCTGCACGGTGTGCGCGGGGTCGTCGATGATGATGTCGACCAGGGCCTTGGACAGCATCAGCACGACCGGCAGCAGGATCGTGGCGAGGGTCGCGCCGAAGCCGGGACGGTTCTTCAGGTCCTCGGACGGGCGGGCCGGCAGCATCCGCTCCGGCGCCTGGACGTCCACCCAGCGGGCGGCGACCTTCGAGAACAGGGGGCCCGCGATGATGACGGTCGGGATCGCGACCAGCACGCCCAGCGCGAGGGTCAGGCCGAGGTTGGCCTTCACCGCGTCGACGGCGACCAGCGGCCCGGGGTGCGGCGGGATCAGCGCGTGCATGACCGACAGACCGGCCAGCGCCGGGACGCCGATGCGCATGAGGGAGTAGTTGCCGCGCTTGGCGACCATCAGGACGACCGGGATCAGCAGCACGATGCCGACCTCGAAGAACAGCGGCAGCCCGATCACCGAGGCGATCAGGACCATCGCCCACGGCATCGACCGGGGGCTCGCCTTCGCGAGGATGGTGTCGACGATCTGGTCCGCGCCGCCCGAGTCGGCGAGCAGCTTGCCGAGGATCGCGCCCAGGGCGATCAGGACGCCCACACCGGCGACGGTGGAGCCGAGCCCGGTGCTGAAGCTGGTGATGACCTTGTCCAGCGGCGCCCCGGCGAACGCGCCGAGCGCGAGCGAGCCGATGGTCAGCGCCAGGAAGGCGTGCATCTTGAACGTGGTGATGAGCAGGACGATGACGGCGATGCCCGCCAGTACGGCGATGCCCAGCTGAGCGTGTCCGGCCGAGGTGATGGGCTCGACGGGGTCCGCTGCCAGCATCTCGACGCTGAGTCTGGTCACGGTGGTTTCCTTGCGGATACGGGGAGTTGAGGTGACGGGGAAGGCTAGGAGGTCGGCTCGGGAACCTGCTCGAGCGCGGTCATGGCCCGTTCGGCGATCTGCTCCGGGCTGCCGGTGACGTCCACGGCGACGCCCGCCTCGTCCGCCTCCAGCGGCTGGAGCGTGGCGAACTGCGAGTCGAGCAGCGCGGTCGGCATGAAGTGGCCGTGCCGGTGCGCCATGCGGTCCTCGATGAGGGCGCGGTCACCGGTGAGGTGCACGAAGACGACCCCGGGGGCCGCGGCGCGCAGCCGGTCGCGGTACGACCGCTTCAGCGCCGAGCTGCTCACGACCCCGCCGAGTCCCGCGCGCCCGTGTGCCCAGGAGCCGATGGCGTCCAGCCAGGGCCACCGGTCCTCGTCGGTCAGCGGGTGCCCGGCCGACATCTTGGCGATGTTGGCCGGCGGGTGGAAGTCGTCGCCCTCGGCGTACGGAACGCCGAGCCGGGCCGCGAGCAGGGGACCGATGGTGGTCTTCCCGGTGCCCGCCACACCCATCACCACGACGACATGGGGGGTACGCATGGCTGCCTCACTGTCTCCGTCGACACCTGATGTCGAACCCACTGAAACCGATTAGGTACGACGAATTCAAGAGTCTGTGACATATAAGTCTGACTTTTTGGTTCCGTGACGCGCCCCGTACGCTGAGTGCATGACCACTCCGGGCCGCGGGTTGCACGGCCGCGTACTCGACTCCCTGGGCCCCGCCATCACCGCGGGCGCCTACCCGCCGGGCAGTGTCCTGCGCACGGACGAGCTCGCCAAGGACTTCGAGGTCTCCCGCTCCGTGATGCGCGAGGCGGTCCGCGTCCTCGAATCCATGCACCTGGTCGAGTCCCGCCGCAGGGTCGGCGTCACGGTGCGCCCCAAGGCCGAGTGGAACGTCTACGACCCCCAGGTCATCCGCTGGCGCCTGGCCGGCGCGGACCGCCCGCAGCAACTGCGCTCACTCACGGTCCTGCGCTCGGCGGTGGAGCCGATCGCGGCCGGTCTGGCTGCAAAATTCGCCACGGCCGAGCAGTGCGCGGAACTCACCGAGTGCGCGATCGGCATGGTCGCCAACTCGCGCGGCCACAAGCTGGAGGCGTACCTCGTCCACGACGTGGCCTTCCACCGCGTGATCCTCACCGCCTCGGGCAACGAGATGTTCGCCCGCCTCGGCGACGTCGTCACCGAGGTCCTCGCCGGCCGCACCCACCACGAGGTCATGTTCGAGGACCCCGACCCGGCCGCCGTCACCCTGCACGTCCAGGTTGCGGAGGCGGTCCGCGAGGGCGACGCGGTGCGCGCGGAGACCCTGACCCGCGAGATCACGGTCGGCGCCCTCCAGGAACTGGACATCCTGGCCCCGTAGGTGCCCTGGGGTGTTCGCCGCCCCTAGTCCAGGAACTCCCCGTCGACATACACCCACGCCCCGTCGACCCGCTCGAACCGACTCCGCTCATGAATCGCCCCACCCTGGTACGAGGCCCGGAACGTCACCGTCCCCGCAGAGTGGAACGCCGACCCACCGGTCGTGCCGACGACCTCCAACCCCGTCCACCGCATCCCCGGATCGAGATCGAGGGGAGCGTCGGGACGAGTCCGCGGATGCCAGGTGCGCAACAGATAGGGCGCGTCCAGCCGCACGAAGGCGGTGTACCGGGAGCGCATCAGGGCCTCGGCGGTGGGGGCGGGGGAGCGGCCTGAGTGGTAGCGACCACAGCAGCCGTCGTAGGGCTGGGGGAGGCCGCAGGGGCAGGTGGTGGGTGGGGTCATGGGGATATTGTGCCGGGGCCGGGGTACGCCGACCGGACCGGCATGACGATCCTCCGGCCGCTCAGACCGCGATCCCCGTCTCCGCCGAAGGCATCGGGGGCAGCGCCCCCCGGTACACCCACGCGTCGAAGAGCTGGTCCAGTGGCTCGGAGGTGAAGCGGGACGCGTGGGACGTGAACGTCGCTGTCGTCACCGTGCCGTTGCGGTGTTGGGTGGTCCAGCTTCGGAGCATGCGGAAGAACGCGATGTCGCCCAGCGCGCAGCGGACCGCGTGGACGGTGACGCCGCCGCGTTCGTAGAGGCGGTCGTCGAACATGGACTTGCGGCCGGGGTCGGCGAGGCGCAGGTCCTGGGGGAGGGTGGCGAGCAACCGGTGGGCGGAGGCCGCGTGTTGGTGGGCCGTGCGGCCACCGGAGCGCTCGGACCACAGCCACTCCGCGTACTTGGCGAAGCCCTCGTTCAGCCAGATGTGACGCCAGTCGGCGATGGTCACGCTGTTGCCGAACCACTGGTGGGCCAGCTCGTGCGCGACGAGCCGCTCCGAACCCCGGGCCCCGTCGACGTGGTTGGCGCCGAACAGCGACAACCCCTGTGCCTCGACGGGGACATCGAGCTCCTCCTCCGTCACGACGACCGCGTACTCGTCGAACGGGTACGGCCCGAAGATGTCCTGGAACAGCTCCATCATCGCGGGCTGTCGCGCGAAGTCCCTCGAGAATTCGGGGAGCAGGTCCGACGGGATGTGCCCGTGCTGCGGGACCCCGCCCAGACCCGGGTCGCCCAGCAGCACCGTCTGGTACTTGCCGATCGACAGGCCGACCAGATAGCTCGACGTCGGCGCCGACTGCTCGTACACCCAAGTGGTCGTCGAAGCCTTGGTGGTTCGGGTCAGGAGCCGGCCGCCCGCGACCACCGCGTACGAGGAAGGCGTCGTGATCGAGATCTGGTACGACGCCTTGTCCGCGGGCCGGTCGTTGCACGGGTACCAGGACGGCGCCCCGATCGGCTGGCTCGCCACCAGCGCCCCGTCGGTCAGCTCCTCCCAGCCGAGCCCGCCCCAGGGACTGGCGACCGGCTTGGGGTTGCCCGACCAGTGGATCTCCACGGTGAACGCGGCCCCGGCCCGCAACGGCTTCGCCGGACGCACCCGGAGCCGCCCGCCGCGGTGCGTGTAGTGCGGCTGGCGGCCGTCCACCCGGATCCGGCCGATCTTGAAGTCGCCCAGGTTCAGCTGGAATTCGGGCAGCGGCGCACGGCCCGCTATGGCGTTGATGCGCGCCGTGCCGGAGAGACGGTTGGGGCCGGGACGGTAGTCCAGCGCGAGCTCATAGCGGTGCACCCGGTAGCGGGCATCGCCGTTTGCCGGGAAATACGGGTCCGGACCCGCCGCCTGCTGAACGGTCACTGCTGCGTCTGCTCCCTGCGCTGTGCTCGTATCTCGTACCCGTGCACCGCCCTCCGAAGCCGACGCCGCGTGACCTGTGTTCAGGATCGCCATGACTCGATCGGATTGCCCAGCCAGCGGGTGTCGTCCGGGACGGACTCCCCCGCCATCACGAGCGACGCGGGCCCCAGAGTGGTACGGGCCCCGACCTCGCTGCCGGGCAGGACGATTCCGCCAGGACCCAGCGTCGCGCCCTCACGGAGGACCACAGTATCCGTCCGCAAGATCCGGTCGTGGAAGAGGTGGGTCTGGAGCACACAGCCCCGGTTCACCGTGGCGGCGTCCTCCAGGGTCACCAGATCAGTCTCGGGCAGCCAGTAGCTCTCCACCCAGACGCCCTTGCCGATGTGCGCCCCGAGCCCGCGCAGCCAGGCCGTCAGCACCGGAGTGCCCGGCACGGAACCGGCCAGCCACGGCACCGCCACGACCTCGACGAAGGTGTCCGCCAGCTCGTTGCGCCACACGTAGCCGCTCCACAGCGGGTGCTCGTCACCGCGGTGGCGACCCACGAGCAGCCACTTGGCCACGATCGAGATCAGCCCGGCCAGCGCGCCCACGGCCAGCAGCACGAGCCCCGACAGCAGCGGCGCCCACACCCCCAGCGCACACAGCGCGGCCACCGTCAGCACGGCGAGCCCGGCCGAGCAGAACACCGGCACGATCCGGCACAGCTCGACCAGCCCGCGCGCCCACAGCAGCCTGGCCGGCGGGTCGTAGGTCCGGCTCTGGTCGCCGCCGCTCGTGCTGCGCGGCAGCTTCACCGGCGGCAGCCCCAGGTACGACGTGCCCTTCTTCGCCTTCTTCGGCGTCGCCGACAGCACCCCGACGAGCCCGCCGTCCGGCACGCTCCGCCCGGGCGCGGTCATCCCGGAGTTCCCGAGGAACGCCCGCCGCCCGATCTCGGCCCGCCCGATCCGCACCCAGCCGCCACCCAGCTCGTACGGCGCGGTCAGCGTGTCGTCGGCCAGGAACGCGCCCTCGCCGACCGTGGTCAGGCTCGGCAGCGCGAGCACGGTCGACACCTCGGCGCCGCGCCCGATCCGCATCCCGAGCAGCCGCAGCCACACCGGCGTGGCGAGCCCGGCGTACAGCGGGAACAGGGTCTCGCGGGAGAGGTCCATCAGCTGCGTCACGGTCCACGCCTGCCAGCCGATCCGGCTGTGCGTCGGGTGCGTACCCTCACGCAGGCCCAGGCTGAGCAGCCGTACCCCGATCAGGATCAGCAGCGCGTACGTCAGCCCGAAGGACAGCGTCGCCGGGACCAGCGCGACCGCCGCACCCCGCAGGGCCTCGCCGAGTCCGTCACCGGGCGCGATGAACGCGCTCGCCACCAGCAGCGACACGGCGCCCGAGACCACCGGGAGCATGGTCAGCGCGAAGCCCGTCACGCCGTACATCACGCGCCAGTACGTGCCCCGCTGCGGGCGCTGCTTGGGCCAGTTGTGCTTGGCCTTGCCGAGCTTTACCGCGGGTGCGCCCGCCCAGCGCTGGCCGGTCGGGACCGTGCCGGTGACGGCCGAACCCGGCGCCACCTCGGCCCGCTTGCCCACCCGGGCGCCGGGGAACAGCATGCTGCGGGTGCCGACGACGGCGTGCGCGCCGACCTTGACCGGGCCGATCTCCAGCCGGTCACCGTCCAGCCAGTAGCCGGACAGGTCCACCTCGGACTCGACCGCGGCACCGCGGCCCAGCTTGAGCATGCCGGTGACCGGCGGGAGGGAGTGCAGATCGACGTCCTGGCCGACCTTGGCGCCGAGGGCACGCGCGTACCGCTCCAGCCACGTGCCCGTCAGGGACGTCGCCCCGCTGAACTCGGCCAGCCGCTCCGCCGCCCACAGCCGCAGATGGACGCTGCCACCGCGGTCGTGGCGGCCCGGCTTCACACCGCGCAGCAGCAGCCGCGCGCCGCCCGCGGCGATCGCGAGCCGGCCGGGCGGGCTGAAGAACAGCAGCGCGCCCGCGGCGACCAGCCACCAGGAGGCGGTCGGTAGCCAGCCGTAGCCGCTCAGTACGTTGCCGAGCGCGGCCAGCGCCACCGTCCAGCGCAGGCCGACCAGGGTGAACAGGGGGATCAGCGCGAGGAGTTGGACCACCTTGGCGCGGGCCGGCACCGGGGCGACCGGCCGCGCGGTGCCGTCGCCCTGTGCCGAGTCCTCCAGGTGCCGGGCCAACTTGCGCAGCGTCGGCTGCTGGTAGATGTCGAGAACGGCGGCGCTCGGGTACCGGGTGCGCAGCCGTGTGGTCAACTGCGCGGCGGCCAGGCTGCTTCCGCCGATCGCGAAGAAGTCGTCGGCCGCGCTGCTCACGGGGATGCCGAGCACCTCGGCCCACTGCTCCGCGAGCCAGGCCTCCGTGCCGTAGAGCTGCTCCTTGGCGCCACCGGTCTCCAGGCCTTCGAGCGGCCAGGGCAGCGCGTTGCGGTCGACCTTGCCGGACGTGCGGGTCGGGAGGTCCTCGACCGGCGCGATCAACGGCACGAGCGCGGCGGGCAGTTCGGCCCGCAGCTTCTCGACGGCGGCGGCCTGGTCCCAGCCCTCCTGGGTGACGACATAGCCGACCAGGAGCTGGTTGCCGCTGCGCGCGGTGCGCACGGCGGCGGCCGCTCCGGCGACACCGGGCAGCGCCTGGAGCGCCGCGTCGACCTCGCCGAGTTCGATCCGGCGCCCGCCGAGCTTGATCTGCTCGTCGGCCCGGCCCAGGAAGACCAGCCCCTCGGGCTCGGCCTTGACCAAGTCACCGCTGCGGTACGCCCGTTCCCAGCCGAGCGATTCGAGGGGCGCGTACTTCTCCGCGTCCTTCTCGGGGTCCAGATAGCGGGCGAGACCGACCCCGCCGATCACCAACTGCCCACTGCCGCCCATCGGTACGGGCACCCCGGCCTCGTCGACGACGGCCAACTCCCAGCCGTTCAGGGGGAGTCCGATACGGATCGGCTCGTCGCCGGTCATCAGGGACGCACAGGCCACGACGGTCGCCTCGGTCGGCCCGTACGTGTTCCAGACCTCACGGCCCTCGGTGACCAGGCGCTGCACCAGCTCGGGCGGGCACGCCTCGCCGCCGAAGATCAGCAGGCGTACGTCGTTCAGCGCCTCCGGCTCCCACAGGGAGGCCAGCGTCGGCACGGTCGACACGACGCTGATGTCCTGGTCGACCAGCCACGGGCCGAGGTCGGCCCCGCTGCGGACCTGCGAGCGCGGCACCGGCACCAGACAGGCGCCGTAGCGCCAGGCCAGCCACATCTCCTCGCAGGACGCGTCGAACGCGACGGACAGCCCCGCCATGACCCTGTCACCCGGACCGATGGGGTCCTCGGTGAGGAACAGGGCCGCCTCGGCGTCCACGAAGGCCGCCGCACTGCGGTGGGTGACGGCGACGCCCTTGGGCTTGCCGGTGGAGCCGGAGGTGAAGATGATCCACGCGTCCTGCTCGACACCGGGCCGCCCGGCCGGGGCCTCGCTGTGCCCGAGCACGGTCAGCGCGTGCTCGGCGCCGATGACGGCCCGCACGTCGGCCTCGCCGAACACCAGCTCGGCCCGCTCGTCCGGGTCCTCGGCGTCCACGGGCACGTAGGCGGCACCGGCGGCCAGCACGGCGAGGATCGCGATGTACAGGTCGTTGGTCCCGGAGGGGACACGCACGCCGACCCGGTCGCCGAGGCCGACACCGGCCGCGGCCAGGGTGCGGCGCAGGGTCTCCACCTCGGTGGCCAGCGCACGGTAGGTCAGGCGGACGGTGCCGTCGTCCAGGGCGAGTTCGTCGGGATACGAGCGCACGGACGCGTCGAGGATGTCGACCAGCGTGCGGGGCGAAGCGGCGGGCGCCGCGGAGAAACGTGCCGTATCGCCGAACTGTGTGCGGATCTCATCGTCAAGCCCGAGAGCACTGCCCTCGTGTATGGCTGCCATCGGTCCTCGCGTCTCGAACCCGGACCTCTCCGGGGTGCTGGCGGGCCCGCAGGTATGCCTGGGGTTGTCCAGCTCCAGCTCCGTTCCGTAACAAGCCGGAAATTTTAGTACGACGCTAGGCTCCGGGCCTGCCGACGGCCACTCGGGGCGGCCGAACGGGGGCGCTCCGTGAGCGCGCGACAACGCTCTGACCTGGTGATCTTCAGGCCGAAGGAGACATCCCCCACAAAAGCGGCGAGGGCCGCGACCTGTGCTGGTCGCGGCCCTCGCCGTCGAGTGTGTCCGAGGGGGGACTTGAACCCCCACGCCCGATAAAGGGCACTAGCACCTCAAGCTAGCGCGTCTGCCATTCCGCCACCCGGACAAGGTGTCTGTCGCGCGTGGTTTCCCCCGCGGCGACGAAGGAAACATTACCAGGCTTCCAGGGGTGGCCGATCACCCCCCGTCGCCGCCCCGCCCGGCCGCCGTCCCGCGTGAACGGCGTGTGACGGGCCGGGACCGCCCTTGGGGTGCGGGGTGTGGGAGAGAGAGGATGAGGGAGGACCACCAGCAGTGACAGTGGGAGGAAGCAGCGTGAGCGACACGGACACGGCCAAGGGCGTCACCGGTGAGGACGAGGTCGTGGACCTCTGCCGCGAGCTGATCCGGATCGACACCAGCAACTACGGCGACCACTCGGGCCCGGGTGAGCGCAAGGCGGCCGAGTACGTCGCCGAGCAGCTCGCCGAGGTGGGCCTCGAACCGAAGATCTTCGAGTCGCACCCGGGGCGCGCGTCCACGGTGGCCAGGATCGAGGGCACGGACCCGTCCCGGCCCGCGCTCCTCATCCACGGCCACCTGGACGTCGTACCCGCGAACGCGGCGGACTGGACCCACCACCCCTTCTCCGGCGAGGTCGCCGACGGGTGTGTGTGGGGGCGTGGCGCGGTCGACATGAAGGACATGGACGCGATGACCCTGGCGGTCGTCCGCGACCGGCTGCGCAGCGGGCGCAGGCCCCCGCGCGACATCGTGGTCGCGTTCCTCGCGGACGAGGAGGCCGGCGGCACGTACGGCGCGCGGCACCTCGTCGACAACCACCGCGAGCTGTTCGACGGCGTCACCGAGGGCATCAGCGAGGTCGGCGGGTTCTCGTTCACGGTGAGCGAGGAGCGGCGGCTCTATCTGATCCAGACGGCCGAGAAGGGCATGCACTGGATGAAACTGACCGTGGCCGGCACCGCCGGGCACGGGTCGATGATCCACCGGGACAACGCGATCACCGAGCTGTCCGAGGCGGTCGCCCGCGTGGGCCGGCACAAGTTCCCGGTGCGGGTCACCAAGACGACCCGGGCGTTCCTCGACGAACTCGGCGACGCGCTCGGCACCCCGCTCGACCCCGAGGACATGGAGGCCACGCTGGCCCGGCTCGGCGGCATCGCCAAGCTGATCGGCGCGACCCTCAGCAACACCGCCAACCCGACCCAGCTGAACGCCGGCTACAAGGTCAACGTCATCCCCGGCGAGGCCACCGCCAACGTCGACGGGCGCTTCCTGCCCGGCCACGAGGAGGAGTTCCTCGCCGACCTCGACCGGATCCTCGGCCCGAAGGTGAAGCGCGAGGACGTCCACTCGGACAAGGCGCTGGAGACCTCCTTCGACGGCCCGCTCGTCGAGGCCATGCAGGCCTCGCTGCTCGCCGAGGACCCGACCGCGAAGGCCGTCCCGTACATGCTGTCCGGCGGTACGGACGCCAAGTCCTTCGACGACCTGGGCATCCGGGGCTTCGGCTTCGCGCCGCTCAAGCTGCCGCCGGAGCTGGACTTCGCGGGCATGTTCCACGGTGTCGACGAGCAGGTGCCGGTGGACGGGCTGAAGTTCGGGGTGCGGGTGCTGGACCGGTTCATCGACGCGTCCTGAAACACCGGTCGACGTCGGTTGACGCCGGAATTCGACCGCGCGTGCGGAATCCACTGGGACGGGTGAATGTGCTCATAAGCTCGTAGCTCCATTACTCCCTCCTCGTTACAGGTGATGCGATCGGCAACACGAGATCGCTTTTGCCAACAAGGAGGAATAATGATCAAGAAGGTCGTAGCCGCTGCGGCTGCCACCGGTGGCCTGGTTCTCGCGGGTGCGGGTCTGGCCGTCGCCGACTCGGGCGCTCAGGGTGCCGCTGTGCACTCCCCGGGTGTCGTTTCCGGCAACGTCATCCAGGTTCCCGTGCACGTCCCGGTGAACGTGTGCGGCAACACGATCTCGGTGATCGGTCTGCTGAACCCCGCCTTCGGCAACGCCTGCGTCAACAAGTGACGTCTCCCCTCTGAGGGGTGACCACGTCCTCGGCCCCGGAGCGCGCGCCATGCGCTCCGGGGCCGACGGTCTTTGTGCGGGTAACCGCGCGAGGAATTCAGTCAGGAATGAAGGCAGGGGGGAATACAGCAATGCGACAGGTCACACGAAAAAGCTTGATGACCGTGGCGGCGGCGACCGGGGTGATCGCGGCCGCGGGCGGCGTCGCCCACGCCGACTCGGGCGCCGTCGGCTCCAGCAAGGACTCGCCCGGCGTGCTGTCCGGCAACACCGTGCAGGTACCGGTGCACGTGCCGGTCAACGTCTGCGGCAACACCGTGAACGTCGTCGGGATCCTCAACCCGGCGGTCGGCAACAAGTGCGCCAACCAGGGCGGGGGCAGCGGGACCAGTGGCGGTGGCTACGGCGACTCCGGAGGCCACGGCGGCTCGGGCGGACACGGCGCGCACGGCGGCACAGGGGGCTCGCACGCCGGCGGACACGCCTCGAACTCGCCCGGTGTCGGGTCCGGCAACCACGTCCAGGTACCCATCGACGTCCCGGTGAACGTCTGCGGCAACAGCGTCGACGTCATCGGCATCGGCATCGCGGTCACCGGCAACGACTGTGCGAACGGGGGGAGTTCGGGCGGCGGGAGCGGCCACGGGACGCCTCCGGGTGGGGGCGGTCACCACGGCGGCGGTCATCACGGGGGTGGCCATCACGGGACGCCTCCGGGTGGCGGCGGTCATCACGGTGGCGGTCACCACGGGACCCCTCCCGGCGGGGGCGGTCACCACGGCGGAGGCCATCACCCCGGGGGCGGGCACCACCCCGGCGGCGGTCACCACCCGGGCGGTGGGCACCACCCCGGCGGCGGTCACCACCCCGGCACGCCTCCGGGCGGCGGTCACGGCACGACCCCTCCGGGGACGCCGGGCCACCCCGGGACGCCGAGCCACCCGGGCACGCCCACGCACCCCACCACCCCGGGCACCTCACCGATCAAGGGCGGTCAGACGCCGACCGGCTCCGTGCACGTGAACCAGCCCGGCGCGCAGTCCGGCGTCCAGTCCCCGGGCGGCGCCCAGCTCGCCCACACCGGCAGCGAACTGCCGCTGGGCCTCGCCCTGCCGGTCGGCGCGGGCGCGCTGCTCGCGGGCGCCGTGCTGTACCGCAAGGCGCGGGCCTCGATGTAGCTCCCGGAGAGATGTGATCTGCGCAACGGAGGGGCCCCGCACTGTCGGGGCCCGCTCCGTTTCGCCCGGCTCAGCTCACCACGTGGCGCGCACCTGGCGGATGATCCGCCGGCGCAGCCGCACCCTGCGGCTCCCGTCGCGCAGCAGGCTCAGTCGGTCCAATTCCCAGTGTCCGTACTCGGCATGGTCCGTCAGCAGACGTGTGGCGTCCTTGCGGGAGACCCCGCGCGGTACGTACACGTCGACAAATTCGTATTCCGGCATCGCATCTATTGTGCGGGCAGAGCCCCGGTACGGATAGCGTCTGCACTATGTCTGATGCTGCGCAGCCCACCGCTGCCGAGGTACGCGCCGCCGCCGAGGCGGTCAAGACCGCGCTCGACCGCCACCTGGCCGCGGTCGAAGCCCGGTCGGGGGAGGACGACCCGGCCGTCTACGAGGCGTTCAACCAGCTCGCCGCGGCCGCCGAGGTCTACGACGAGCTGCTCTACGACCGTTACGACGAGGTCACGCCTTTCGAGATCCCCGGTTCCGACGATTCCCTGCCGCCGTACACCGGCCCCGAGGAGCCGAATGCGGTGAGCGTGCTGATCCGCCGTGACTACGCCGTGGCGGAGCCGCAGCGGCTGCTGGCCCAGGCGCAGCGGGTCGAGGCCGCGGTCGGCGACGGCACGGGCACGGAGGCCTCCGCCACGATCCACGGCGCGCTCGGCATCCTCTTCGACGAGTTCGAGGCGGACGAGATCGCCTCCCGCCCCAAGGAGTTCGGCCTCGAGGAGGGCGACTCCACGCTGTGGGTGACCGCCGCCGACGAGACGGCCGAGCCGGGCGCCTGGCTGGAGGCCCCCTTCGAGGGCGTCGATCCGCAGCGGGTGGTGTGCCGCTTCGACGTCAGCGCGGTCTTCGACGACGAGATCAACGACGAGATCGACGACATCGACGAGGTGGAGGACGAGATCGAGGACGAACTCGATCCCGACCTGGACGCCGATCTCGACGAGGACGAGGACCTGGAGGCGCTGGAAGCGGACCGCTGATCCGCAGGCGCCCGCCTGTCACGACGACGGCGGTCACCGGGGAAACCCCTCGGTGACCGCCGTCGTCGTGTCCCGTCCGCCGCCGTCCGGTCTCAGGCCTCCGCGGGAACCTGCGGTCGCAGCAGCACCGGCAGCCGGGTCGTCCGCGGCTTGGCCGGGACCTCGGCGACGGCCCGGGGCAGTGCCTGGTCCACGCCGTGCACGACGGACAGGTGCCGGTCGGCCCGGCTGAACGTCGTGTACACCCAGGGGCGGCTGAGCGCCTGCGCCGCGTCCCCGGGCAGCACCACGACCACCGCGGGCCACCGCGCCCCCACGGCCTGGTGCGCGGTCAGCGCCCACCCGTGCCGCACGGCCTGCTCGACCCGCTCCTTCGGTACGACGACGGGTCCGCCGGCGCACGCCAGGTGCAGCCCCTCGGCGTCGGCGTTCACCACGCGGCCCGGGATCGTACGGCCCGGGGTGGGGGAGTACGCGATCCGGTCGCCGGGGTCGAAGCCGCCGAAGCGGCCGGGGCCCGGGTTGAGCCGCTCCTTCAGCGCCACGTTCAGGGCACGGGTGCCCGCCGCGCCGCCGTGGCCCGGGGTGATCACCACCGTCTGCTCGGACGGGACGCCGATCACGCGCGGCACCGAGTCGGCGACGAGCTGCACGGTCCGGTGCACGGCCTCACCGGCGTCCCGCACCGGCACGATCACGACCTCCTTACCGGGAGCCTCCACCTGGTTGAGCTCACCGATGCCGATGCCCGAGACCAGCTCGCCCACGGGGCCGAGATCCGGGCGCCGGGAGACGACCTGGGGGCAGGCCTTCGACGCGAGCAGATCCGCGAAGACCCGCCCGGGCCCCGCCGACCACAGCACCGCCGGGTCCCCGGCCAGCACCAGCCGGGCGCCGTCCGGCAGCGACTCGCTGAGCAGCGCGGCCGTCTCCACGTCCAGTTGAGGCGCGTCGAGCACGACCAGCAGATCCAGGTCCAGGGCGCCGTCCGCGTCCCGCCCGGGGCCCTCGGCACCGGACAGGAGCCCGGCGAGGGTGGTGGCGCGAGGGCCGTCGGCCGCTCCGGGGCCGTCCGGCGTGGAACCGTCCGTCGCCGGGTCCCGCGGTGTGTCGTGCGCGGGAGCAGCGGGTGCGGCGGACGCGGGATCTCCCGGCCCGCCGGACGTGCTCCCCGCGCCGGACCCGGCGAGCAACGCGGCGAACCGGTCCCGCCCGACCGGACTGTGGGCGGCGGCCCAGGCGCGCAGCCCGAAACCCGCCGCCGCGCGGAGCAGTGCCGCCGGTTCCTCCAGGGACGCCTCACCGCCGGTGTGGAGCACCAGGCCATGACCCGCGACCGCGCGGATCAGCTCGCCAGTGGAGCCCTTGGCGGCACCCGCCTGCTCCCAGTCCGCCGCCGAACCGTCCTCCTTCGGCACCGAGTTGATCAGCTTGGCGAGGCCGTCGGCCAGGCTCTCCTCGGCGAGCGTGTACCGCTCCAGGCCGATCAGCACCCGGACCGGACGCTCCTGGACCTCTTCGGTCTCCTCGTCCGTGCGCTGCACCGGCACCGCGGGCTCGTCCAACGCGTCCTGGAAGACCAGCACTTCACCCTCCGCGATGGCGCTCTGCGTCGCCGCGTCCGGGTCGGGCACGCCCTGCTTGGCCAGCGCGGCCGTCAACGCCGAGGCCTCCAGGGCCGTATGACCGGCCAGGGCCGCCTGCTCAAGGAGCCAGGTGGTGACCGCGCGACCCCGCCGCTCGTCGTCCGGCGCGCACTCGTCGCCGAGCAGCGCCCGCGCGAACCCGTCGGCCTGCTCGGGCCGTACACCGGGGACGCGCAGCAACTGCCAGGGGTCCTCGCGGAGTTGGTCGTCGGCGCCTTCGCCGAGCGCCGCCGCGACCTGCGCCGCGAGCGTCTCGGGGGCGCCGCCCTCGGCCAGTACCCGCCGTACCGACTCGACGGTCTCGGTCGCGGGGGCGCCGGGGTCGGCCGCCACGGGCTGCGGGCGGCGTACCGCTTCGGGTGTGGCGGACCGGCGCGGGGCGGGGTCCGGCTCGGCGAAGGGGGTGGTCACGGGCTTCTCGCCGCTCTCCACGGCCCGCACCGCCGCGAGCAGATCGGCGGCCGTCCCGCTGAGCTTGGTCCCGGCCGCGATGGGCCCGGCCTTCTCCGCCTTCCGCCGCTCGATCCGCTCCCGCTCCAGCCGCTGCGCCAGCAACTCGGCGGCGGCCTCGGACAGTTCGGGCGCGGCAGCCTCGGCCTTGGCATCAGCGGTGCCCTCAGCGGCCGCGTCCTCACCAGTGCTCTCGGTGTCCTCGGCCGCAGCGCCCTCGGCACCTTCCGCGGCCGTCTCCTCACCCGTGCCGTCGGCGCCTTCCCCGGCGTCCGAGGTCACGTCCGTCCCCGCCTCCTCGGCGCCCCCCGCGGCATCCGTGCCCGTGTCCTCGGACGGCGAGGTCTCCGTGGTCTCCGGGTCCGTGCTCACAGCGTGCTCCAGTCGTGATCGGGATAGCGGTGCAGAGGCGCCGACACATCGTCGAGCGCTCGGCAGATCTCGTCAGGAAGACTAAGGGCCTCCACTGACAATGCGGCCGTGAGCTGCTGCGCGTTGCGCGCGCCGACGATCGGGGCGGCCACCCCGGGCCGGTCGCGGACCCAGGCGAGGGCGACCTGGAGGGGCGTGACCGCTAGCCCGTCCGCGGCCGTCGTCACCGCGTCCACGATGCGGGTCGCCGTGTCGTCGAGGTACGGCGCGACGAAGGGCGCCATGTGCTCCGAGGCGCCCCGTGAGTCGGCCGGCGTCGCGTGCCGGTACTTGCCGGTGAGGACCCCGCGCCCGAGCGGCGAGGAGGGCAGCAGCCCGATGCCCAGGTCGAGCGCGGCCGGCAGCACCTCGCGCTCCACGCCCCGCTGGAGCAGCGAGTACTCCAGCTGCGTGCTCGCCAGCCGCGTCCGCGTGCCTGGCGCCGCCAGCTGCCAGGTCGCCGCCTTGGCGAGCTGCCAGCCGCAGTAGTTCGAGACGCCCGCGTAACGCGCGCGCCCGCTGCTGACCGCCAGGTCGAGGGCCTGGAGGGTCTCCTCGAGCGGTGTGAACGGGTCGAAGGCGTGGATGTGCCACACGTCGACGTAGTCCGTGCCGAGGCGGGCCAGCGAGGCGTCCAGCGCGGCCAGGAGATGGCCGCGCGAGCCGTCGAAGCGGCGGTCGGGGTCGGGTACGCTCCCCGCCTTCGTCGAGATGACCAGGTCCCGGCGCGGCACGAGCCCCTCTATGAGCTGTCCGAGCAGGTACTCGGCCTCCCCGTCGCCGTACACGTCCGCCGTGTCGACGAGGGTGCCGCCGGCCTCCCAGAACGCCTTCAAGAGGCCCGCGGCGTCATGCTCGTCGGTGTCGCGCCCCCACGTGAGGGTGCCGAGTCCGATCCGGGACACACGAAGGCCGGTACGGCCGAGATGCCTCTGCTCCATGAACGCCGAGATTACTGGCCTGAACCTGCGGTGTGGTGGCCTGTGGATAACCGATTTCCACGATGATCCACAGTCCCTCCCGCGGCACGCTCCGTGATCACTCACCGGCACCCGTCCTGTCCGCCCGCACCACCGCGCGCTAGGGTCGGCACAACAGCGACGTTACTGATCGGTAAGGGGTCTGCCATGCAGCTCGGGATCAACCTCGGCTACTGGGGTGCCGGAATGGACGGCGACAACCTCGCCGTGGCGCAGGAGGCCGACCGCCTCGGCTACGCGGTGTGCTGGGCCGCCGAGGCCTACGGCTCCGACGCGGCCACGGTGCTCACCTGGGTCGCCGCGCAGACCGAGCGCATCGACGTCGGCTCGGCCATCTTCCAGATCCCGGCCCGCCAGCCCGCGATGACGGCGATGACCGCCGCGACCCTCGACTCCCTCTCCGGCGGCCGCTTCCGCCTGGGCCTCGGTGTCTCCGGCCCGCAGGTCTCCGAGGGCTGGTACGGCGTCAAGTTCGACAAGCCGCTGGCACGCACGCGTGAGTACGTCGAGATCGTCCGCAAGGCGATGACCCGCGAGCGCCTGTCCTACGACGGTGAGCACTGGACACTGCCGCTGCCCGGCGGCCCGGGCAAGCCCCTCAAGCTGACCGTGCACCCGGAGCGCGAGCACATCCCGCTCTACATCGCGGCGATCGGCCCGAAGAACCTGGAGCAGACCGGCGAGATCGCCGACGGCGCGCTGCTGATCTTCCCCTCGGCCGAGCACCTGGAGGACACCGCCGTACGGCATCTGCGGGCCGGGCGCGAGAAGGCGGGGAAGACCCTGGAGGGCTTCGACATCGTCCCGACGCTCCCGCTGGCCCTCGGCGAGGACAAGGACGTCGAGAAGCTCGCCGACACCTTCCGCCCGTACACCGCGCTCTACGTGGGCGGCATGGGCAGCCGGCAACAGAACTTCTACAACAAGCAGGCCCGGCGCATGGGTTTCGAGGCGGCCGCCGCCGAGATCCAGGACAAGTACCTGTCCGGCGACAAGGACGGCGCCGCCGCGGCCATCCCGCACGACCTGATCGACAAGACGACGCTGCTGGGTTCCGTGGACCGCATCGCGGACCGGATGAAGGAGTACGCGGCGGCCGGTGTCACCACCCTGACGCTCGCCCCGGCCGGCTGGACCCTGGACGAGCGCCTCGCCGCCCTGCGCGCCGGAACCGAAGCACTGGAGCGCGCCGGCCTCGCGTGACGCGCCTCTGCCGTACGGAAGTTTTCTACGGCCGTGGTGGGGGCTCGGGGGGTCTTCCCCGCCACGGCCGTCACGGGGAACAACGCGCGGCAGCCCGTGCGGTTACGCCCCCGACGGGACATCCGTAGTCCTCCTTTTGGCGGAGTTGTCCGACACTGCTGTTGCAGCACCTCTGATGCCGCATTTGACTCGTTCTTTGCGGAATGTGGCGGAATCCTGCATGGAGGTGCCTTCAGATGCTTTCGGCCAAGAGCCTGTTCCAGGAGATCCTCGACAACGACGAGTCGTTCCGGCTGTTCTGCTCCATCGCGGCCAGCGGCGAGTCCCAGGGCGGCTGGGAGAACGGGCGCATCGCCCTGCTCGTCCCGGCGAGCGAACGTCACCTCGCCCCCAAGATCAGCCGGCACGGCGCCGACGAGGACAAGCACGGGCGCATTTTCAACGCCCTCCTCAAGAAGCGCGGCCTCGACCCTGTCCGGGTGCCCGCCGACACCGACTACACGATGCTCCTGGAGCGGCACGGCATCGGCCTCGCGCACGAGAAGCTCAGGGGCGAGGCGGCCCTGACCGTCCAGGACGTCGTCACCTACCTCGCGCACAGCCGGGTCACCGAACAGCGCGCCTCCGAGCAGATGGACCTCCTGCGCAGGCACTTCGCCGACCACCCCGACCTCGGCCGCGCGGTACGGATGATCTCGAACGACGAGGACAACCATCTCGCCTACTGCCACGAGGAGCTGCTGCGCTTCGCCGCCGCGGGACACGGCCGCGCGATCCAACGGACGCTCCGGCAGTGCGCGTTGGCCGAGATCGGGATCTACCGGGACGTCAGCCTCGCGGTGATGGCCCACATGGGACGCGTCCTCGGCTGGCCCCGCGCCAAGTCGGCCGCGCTCGCCGCCGGCATCCACGCGGTGTACGCGTACGAACGGCTCGGCGGCTGGCGGCGGATGGTGTCCCTGAGGATGCCGGAACGCCGTGACGCCCTCGGCGGACCGGCCACCGCCGCGCCCGAGTTCGCGTAAGCCCAACCAGGGCCTACAGCCAGCCGCGCCGCTTGAACGTCCGGTACAGCAGCACCTCCAGGGCGGCCATCAGCAGGATCACCGCCGGGTATCCCCACAGCCAGTGCAGCTCCGGCATGTGGTCGAAGTTCATGCCGTAGATCCCCGCGATCATCGTGGGGACCGCGGCCATGGCGGCCCAGCCGGAGATCTTCCGCATGTCGTCGTTCTGCCGGACGCTGGTCTGCGCGAGGTGGGCCGACAGGACGTCCGAGACCAGCCGGTCCAGGCCCTCCACGGACTCGTTGACCTTCATCAGGTGGTCGTTGACGTCACGGAAGAACGGCCGCGACTTGTCGTTCACGAACGGCACCCGGTCACCGGAGAGGCCGACGCCCGCGAGCCGGGCGAGTGGCATCGCCAGGGGCCCGGTGGCCCGGCGGAACTCCAGGATCTGCCGCTTGAAGGTGTAGATCCGCGAGGCCGTGGTCCGCGAGCCGCCGCCGGTCGGCGAGAACACCGCCGCCTCCAGCTCCTCCAGGTCGGTCTGCAACTCGTCCGCCACGTCCACGTAATGGTCGACCACCGCGTCCGCGATCGAGTACAGCACCGCCGTCGGCCCGTGCCGCAGCATCTCCGGCTCCTCCTCGAGGCGGTGCCGTACGGCCGCCAGAGGGGCCTCCATGCCGTGCCGGACGGTCACCACGAAGGAGTCGCCCACGAAGACCATGACCTCGCCGGAGGTGACGACGTCGTCGTCCGCCTCGTAGCCGACCGGCTTGAGGACCACGAACAGCGAGTCGTCGTAGACCTCCATCTTGGGCCGCTGATGGGCCTTGAGGGCGTCTTCGACGGCCAGGGGGTGCAGGCCGAACTCCTGGGTGACCTGGTCGAACTCCTTCTCCGTGGGCTCGTAGAGACCGATCCACACGAAGGCGTCACCCACCCGACGACAATGGTCCAGGCCGTCGGAGAAGTCGCCGGGGCCCTCCGTCCGGCGTCCGTCACGGTAGATGGCGTAGTCCACGATCACGGTGCGTATTCTCCTGCCGTCCGGCCGAAGACGCACCCGCGCGTACGCCTACCCTTGGCCCCATGCCCACGTTGATCCTTGTCCGGCACGGACGTTCGACCGCCAACACCGGGGGAGTGCTCGCCGGCTGGACGCCCGGTGTCGCCCTCGACGAGCGCGGCAACGCCCAGGCCGCCGCGCTCCCCGGACGGCTCGCCGCGCTGCCGATCGCCGAGGTCGTCGCCAGCCCCCTCCAGCGCTGCCAGGAGACCCTCCAGCCCCTCCTCGACGCCCGCCCCGACCTGCGGCTGCACACCGAGGAGCGGATCGGGGAGTGCCACTACGGCGACTGGTCGGGCCGCAAGCTCGCCGAGCTCAAGGACGAGCCCCTGATGGAGGTCGTCCAGTCGCACCCCTCGTCGGCGGCGTTCCCCGGCGGCGAGTCGATGCGCGCGATGCAGACCCGCGCGGCCGAGGCCGTACGCGAGTGGAACGCGCGCGTGGAGCGCGATCACGGCGCCGACGCCGTCTATCTCATGTGTTCGCACGGCGACATCATCAAGTCCCTTGTCGCGGACGCACTCGGGCTTCATCTCGACCTCTTCCAGCGGATCTCCGTAGAACCGTGTTCCATCACAGCGATCCGTTACACCCGTCTCAGGCCTTTTCTCGTCCGGCTCGGGGACACGGGTGATCTCGCGTCCCTGGCCCCGCGCGAGGAGCCGCCGGGCGACGACGCCCCGGTCGGGGGCGGCGCGGGCGCACCGTGATCGTCGGCCGCAGTAGGGTGAAGCGGTCGCAGTAGCGCCGCACTTGTCAGCAGTCGATCCCAATGGAGACAGGACGTGTCCCGTCAGGTGTTCCTCTACGACCCGCCGGACCGCTTCGTAGCCGGCACGGTCGGACTGCCCGGGCGCCGTACGTTCTTCCTCCAGGCCGCCTCCGGTCCTCGGGTGACCAGCGTGGCCCTGGAGAAGACGCAGGTCGCCGCGCTCGCCGAGCGCATGGACGAGCTTCTGGACGAGGTCGTACGGCGCAGTGGCGGCAGCGCCGCCGTCCCGGCCGTCACCCCCACCGAGATCTCCGACACCCGTCCGCTGGAGACCCCCGTCGAGGAGGAGTTCCGCGTCGGCACCATGGCGCTCGCCTGGGACGGTGAGGAGCAGCGCATGATCGTCGAGGCGCAGGCCCTCGTCGAACTCGACGCCGACACCGACGAGGACCTCGCCGAGGCCGAGGAGCGCCTCCTCCAGGACGAGGAGAACGGCCCCCCGATGCTGCGGGTCCGCCTCACCGGAGCCCAGGCCCGCGCCTTCGCCAAGCGGGCCCTGGATGTCGTCAACGCCGGCCGTCCGCCCTGCCCGCTGTGCAGCCTCCCGCTCGACCCGGAAGGACACGTATGTCCGCGCCAGAACGGATACCGCCGCGGAGCGTGACCACGGCCGAGCTGCTCGCCAAGGGTGAGCTGACAGTACGCGGACGCATCCGCGAGGCCTCGAACGCGGTGCTGTTCTGCTCCGTGACGTACGAGGGCCGCGAGGCGTCCTGCGTGTACAAACCCGTCGCGGGGGAGCGCCCCCTGTGGGACTTCCCGGACGGCACCCTCGCCCAGCGCGAGGTCGCCGCCTACGAGGTCTCCGAGGCGACCGGCTGGGGCCTCGTGCCCCCCACCGTGCTGCGCGACGGGCCGCACGGCGAGGGCATGTGCCAGCTGTGGATCGAGGCCGTGCCCGGATCCGAACTGCTCGCCCTGGTCGACGCCGAGGAGCCCGGGGAGGGCTGGAAGGCCATCGCCTTCGCCGAGGTCGGCGAGGGGAAGACGGCCCTCCTGGTGCACGCCGACGACGAGCGGCTGCGGAGGCTCGCCGTCCTCGACGCGGTCATCAACAACGCGGACCGCAAGGGCGGCCATCTGCTGCCCGCCGACGAGGGCCGCCTTTACGGCATCGACCACGGTGTCACCTTCAACGCCGAGAACAAGCTGCGCACCCTCCTGTGGGGCTGGGCGGGCGATCCGCTCACTCCGGAGGCGGTCGACGTCCTCCAGGGGCTCAGGGAGGCGCTCAGCGACGGCGCCGCGCTGGCCGGGAAGCTCGCCGAGCTGATCACCGACGTGGAACTGGACGCCACGCGCGCGCGGGTCGACGCGCTGCTCGCGGAGGGGAAGCATCCCGAGCCGAGCGGGGAGTGGCCCGCGATTCCGTGGCCGCCCGTGTAGCTGCACACGGAGGCGGGGACGCGCAAGAGCGCCTTACCGGCCATACGGCCTGGTCCGGTTCGTAAACGGATCATCCGTCCGGTTACGCTCATGACATGTATGCCTGGCCCGCTTCTGAGGTCCCCGCCCTGCCCGGCAAGGGCCGCGACCTCCGGATCCACGACACCGCGACCGGCGGTCTGGTCACCCCCGACACCGGTCCCGTCGCCCGTATCTACGTCTGTGGCATCACGCCGTACGACGCCACCCACATGGGACACGCGGCGACCTACAACGCGTTCGACCTCGTGCAGCGCGTGTGGCTCGACACCAAGCGGCAGGTTCACTACGTCCAGAACGTGACCGACGTCGACGACCCGCTCCTGGAGCGCGCCGTGCGCGACGGCGTCGACTGGGTGGCCCTCGCCGAGAAGGAGACGGCGCTCTTCCGCGAGGACATGACCGCCCTGCGGATGCTGCCCCCGAAGCACTACATCGGCGCGGTCGAGGCGATACCGGGCATCGTGCCGCTGGTCGAGCGCCTCCGGGACGCCGGTGCCGCCTACGACCTCGACGGCGACATCTACTTCTCCGTCGGCTCCGACCCGAACTTCGGCAAGGTCTCCAACCTCGACGCGGCCGCCATGCGCCTGCTCTCCGCCGAGCGCGGCGGCGACCCGGACCGCCCGGGCAAGAAGAACCCGCTCGACCCGATGCTCTGGATGGCCGCCCGCGAGGGCGAGCCGAGCTGGGACGGCGGCACGCTCGGCCAGGGACGGCCCGGCTGGCACATCGAGTGCGTCGCGATCGCCCTCGACCACCTCGGCATGGGCTTCGACGTCCAGGGCGGCGGCTCCGACCTCGCCTTCCCGCACCACGAGATGGGCGCCTCGCACGCCCAGGTGCTGACCGGCGAGTTCCCCATGGCCAAGGCCTACGTCCACGCCGGCATGGTCGGTCTCGACGGCGAGAAGATGTCGAAGTCCCGGGGCAACCTCGTCTTCGTCTCCGCGCTGCGCCGCGAGGGCGTCGACCCGGCCGCCATCCGGCTCGCCCTGCACGCCCACCACTACCGCTCCGACTGGGAGTGGACCGACGGGGTCCTCCAGGACGCGGTCGCCCGGCTCGGCCGCTGGCGTGCCGCGGTCTCCCGGCCCGACGGGCCCTCCGCGCTGACGGTCGTCGAGGAGATGCGCGAAGCTCTCGCGAACGACCTGGACGCCCCGGCCGCGCTCGCCGCGGTCGACCGCTGGGCGGCTCTCCAGCGGGACCGGGGCGGCAGCGACGAGGGCGCCCCCGGCATCGTCTCCCGCGCCGTGGACGCCCTGTTGGGCGTGGCCCTGTAGCAACGGCTCGCAGAACAGGGGCGGTTCCTCCCACCCGGGAGGAACCGCCCCTGTTCTGCGAGCCGTTGACCGAAGGACTCACTCCTCGGAGGAGTCCTCGTCGTCCCCGTCGGCCTCCGGTTCCGTGTCCGGCTTCGCCGGCCGCTGCGGCTTCGTGCGGCCGCCACCCGGGTTGTCCCGGAGATACGACGCGCTGTCGCTGCCGTCCGCCGTGGCATGGCCCCCGGGCTGCGGGCCGCCGTCGCGTCTGCGCAGGTAGCGCTCGAACTCACGCGCGATGGCCTCGCCCGACGCCTCCGGCAGCTCCGCGGTGTCGCGGGCCTCCTCCAGCGTCTGCACGTACTCGGCGACCTCGCTGTCCTCGGCGGCCAGCTGGTCCACGCCGACCTGCCAGGCGCGCGCGTCCTCGGGCAGCTCGCCCAGCGGGATGCGCACGTCGATCAGGTCCTCCAGGCGGTTGAGCAGCGCCAGGGTCGCCTTCGGGTTGGGCGGCTGCGACACGTAGTGCGGCACCGCCGCCCACAGCGACACGGCCGGGACGCCCGCGTGCGTGCACGCCTCCTGGAGGATGCCGACGATCCCCGTGGGACCCTCGTACTTGGTCTCCTCCAGGTCCATCCGCTGCGCCAGGTCGGAGTCCGACGTGGTGCCGCTGATCGGCACCGGACGGGTGTGCGGGGTGTCACCGAGCAGCGCGCCCAGGATCACCACCAGCTCGACGCCCAACTCGTGGGCGAAACCCAGCAGTTCGTTGCAGAACGAGCGCCAGCGCATGGACGGTTCGATGCCCCGGACGAGCACGAGGTCACGCGGCTTCTCGCCGCCGACCCTGACCACCGAGAGGCGCGTCGTCGGCCATGTGATCTTTCGCACTCCGGCGTCCATCCACACCGTGGGCCGGTTGACCTGGAAGTCGTAGTAGTCCTCGGCGTCCAGGGCCGCGAAGACCTCGCCCTTCCACTCCTTGTCCAAGTGCGCGACCGCGGTGGAGGCGGCGTCGCCGGCGTCGTTCCAGCCCTCGAACGCGGCCACCATCACTGGGTCGATCAGCTCGGGAACCCCCTCCAGCTCGATCACCCAGCGCCTCCTTCCGATCCGTCCTCGCGTACGCCCCAACCTTACGGCGTCCGGCGGGGGCGCCCGCAGCCCCCTTGCACGGGGGAGTGAACCCATGCCTGCCCCGTCCGAGCGGCTCGAACACACAAGATCGCCATCCTGTGCAGCCCCGTCCCGGCCGGTCACTCCTCCGATGGATCGACGGAGCGCCCCACTCGATCACAGGCTCGAACGCAGCCACTGCTCCACGCTCGCGATATGCACCGTCGCCCACGACCGCGCGGCCTCCGCGTCGCGGTCGCGCAGCGCGCCGAGGATCGCCCGGTGCTCGTGCAGCGTCCGGCTCACCGCGTCCTCCTGCGTCAGCCCGCGCCAGATCCGGGCCCGGGTGGTGGGCCCGGACAGTCCGTCGAGCAGTGAGCAGAGCACCGAGTTGCCGGAACTGCGCACGATGCCCCGGTGGAACTCCAGGTCGCAGGCGACCAGTTCCTCCACCGAGGGCGCCGCGCCCAGCGCGTCCAACTGGGCGCTCAGCGCGGCCAGTTGCTGCTCGCTGATGCGCAGCGCCGCCATCCCCGTGGCGGCCGGCTCCAGGATGCGCCGGACGGCCAGGAACTCCAGCACGGTGTCGTCGCGGTGGAAGTCCACCACGAAACTCAGCGCCTCCAGCAGGAGTTGGGGGTCCAGGCTGGTGACGTAGGTGCCGTCGCCCTGTCGCACGTCCAGGATGCGGATCAGCGACAGGGCGCGCACGGCCTCCCGCAGGGAGTTGCGGGACAGGCCGAGTTCGGCGGCGAGTTCGCTCTCCTTGGGCAGCCGGTCCCCGGGCCGCAGCGCGCCGGAGACGATCATTCCCTTGATTTTCTCGATCGCCTCATCGGTGACCGCCATGGCCGGCCTCCCTGTTGTTCAGACATCCGATGTATCAGGCCCATTATGGGGGTTCAGCGGGCTGAACGGGAGGGAAATGCACAGCTCAGGCAAGTGCTTCGAGCTCGGCGAGCGCCGCGTCCTCGTCCAGCGCGCCGAGTGTCCGGTTCCGCATCAGCACCCGCCCGTCCACCACGGTGTCCCGTACGTCCGCCGAGTGCGCGGCGTACGCGAGCGTCGACCAGGGGTCGTGCAGCGGCCGCAGATGCGGCGCCCCCAGGTCCAGCACGATCAGATCGGCCCGCTTCCCGGCCTCCAGGGAACCCAGGTGATCGCCCAGGCCCAGTGCCCGCGCGCCCTCGATCGTCGCCATCCGTACGGCCTGTTCGGCACCGACGGCCGTCGGGTCGCCGCCCGCCTTGTGGACGAGGGCCGCCTGTCGTACGGCGCCCAGCACGTCCAGCGTGTTGGAGCTGACCGCGCCGTCCGTGCCGAGGCCGACGGTGACGCCCGCGCTGAGCAGCCGGGGCACCGGCGCGATGCCGCAGCCCAACTTCAGGTTGGACACCGGGCAGTGGGCGACGGACGTGCCGGTGCGGGCCAGCGCCGCGATCTC
This sequence comes from Streptomyces sp. NBC_00252, assembly GCF_036187565.1. Lineage (NCBI taxonomy): Bacteria > Bacillati > Actinomycetota > Actinomycetes > Kitasatosporales > Streptomycetaceae > Streptomyces > Streptomyces sp. NBC_00252. The sequence goes on from NZ_CP108087.1 coordinate 7,943,227, forward strand.
CGGGCCGGTCAGGTCCACGGCGTGCGCGAGCAGCAGATCGGGGCCGAGCAGCCCCAGCGAGTCGAGCAACTCCACAGGCCGCTTGCCGTACTTGACCTCGACGGTGGCGACCTCGGTCGCGTTCTCCGCCGCGTGGATGTGCAGCAGCGCCCCGAACTCCCGTGCCAGGTCGGCGATCTCGACGAGCTGATCGGGGGCGAGGGTGTAGGTCGAGTGCGCGAACAGGACCGGGCGGGTGCCGTGGCGTGCCTCGCCCCGGGCCGCCAAGTCCCGTCGCGCCCAGTCGAGTCGGTGTTCGTACGGCATCCCGTCCGGCGGTTCCGGCACGTCCATGAAGGTGGGGCCGGTGTGCAGTCGCCAGCCGGCCTCGCGGGCCACCTGTTCGGCTGCCTCGTGGAACCAGTACATGTCGAGCGCCGAGGTCACCCCGGCGCGTACGCTCTCGGCCACCGCGAGCCGCACCGCCGCCGCCACGTTCTTCGGCGCCAGCAGCTCGGCCTCCCACTTCAACACCCGTTCCAGGAAGCCCTGGAGTGTCACGTCGTCGGCGCGACCGCGCAGCAGCGTCATCGCGAGATGCGTGTGCGTGTTGATCAGCCCCGGCAGGACGAGACAGCCCGCCGCGTCAATGGACTCCGTGGCCGTGAACCGAGTTGTCACTTCCGCGGTCGGTCCTACGGCGACGATCTCGCCCTCGTGGACGGCAACCGCCCCGTCCCGTACGACCGTTCCGGCCTCGTCGACGGTCAGGACGTCCCCGCCGTGCACCAACAGGTCGATGGTCATGCCGCGTACTCCTCCGCCAGCAGCCGCAGCGCCTCCAGCGACACCACCGCGCCCCGCTCGACACCGGCCGCGACGACGTCCCGGTGCGGGTCGTACCCGCCGGTGGTCTCCGCGTCGACCAGCTCGTCGGCGTTCGCGCCGTCCACGACCAGCACCCCTCCCGCGACGAGACCGCGCAGCGAGGCCGTCACCAGCAGCGCCGACAGCTCCATCTCGATCGCCGCGAGCCCGGCGCCGTCGTAGGAGAAGAGGGGGAGGAGGCCGGGCTGGAAGGCGGCGCGGGTCCAGACGATGCCGCGGTGGTGCGGGGCGTCGGCGGCGCGGGCCGCGCGCTGGAGGGCGAGGACCGCCTCGGGGGCGGCGACCGCCGGGTACTCCGGGGGCAGCAACTGCTGGGTGACACCGTCGTCGCGGACGGCCGCCTCCGCGATGACGAGGTCGCCGTCGCCGATGCCGGGCTTCATCGCGCCCGCCGTGCCGAAGCGCAGGAAGGTGCGCACGCCCGCGTCCGCCAGCTCCTGGAAGAGCAGGATCGCACCCGGTCCGCCCACCCCGTGCGAGGCGACGGTGACCGGCAGGCCCTTCCAACTCCCGCTGAACACCCGGTATTCGCGGTGGTACGACACCTCCTCGGCACCGTCGAGCAGCGCGGCGACGGCGGCGGCGCGCGCCGGGTCGCCGACGACGACGGCGTGCGCGGGAAGTCCCGTGCGCGGTATTCGGGTGATGGGCGACAGGTCCTGCGTCATGTGACAGCTCCGGTGGGGGAGTCGGCGGTACGGCGACGGCGGCGGGCCGTCGGGAGGAAGAGGGCGACGTGGTTCACGACGTACGGCGCGGCGTCCGTGGCCTGTCGGGACAGGCCGACGCCCTGGAGACGGAAGCCGGCGGCCTCGGCGAGACCGAAGAGCAGCGCGGCGAGCGGCACACCGACGGGTGCCGGGCGGCCGAGCATCACCGCCACGACCGCGATCCAGCCGTGGCCCGCGAGTGACGAACCGTCGAAAGTGCCTGCACACCGAAGACCGTACGCAACAGGAAGCTGGTCGGACCAACCGCGTGGAGGTTCATGGCGATTCCGAGAACCACCGCGTCCCCGCGCGAAGCCACCGGACGCGTCACTCCGCGTCGAACCACTCCTTGCCCGCCGCCCAGTGCGCCACCCAGCCGGCGAACCCCGGCGCGGAGGTCGTGTGCCCGAACTCCGCGCCGAACGGCATGGCGCCCACATCGGTGATGTGCCAGATGTGGCCGCGCTGGGGGCCGGTGACGACCAGGTGCCAGTTCATCGCGCAGCCGTCGGTGCCGAGCACGATCGAGCCGTGGTTGAGGACCTGCTCGACGACCGCGTCGGGATCGTCGTAGGGCCCGTCGTCCTCTTCCCACAGCCAGCCCGCGGTGAGCGGGAAGGGCTGGCCCGGGTAGCGCTCCTCCTCGGCGCCGCCCCAGTCGTCCGGCAACTCGGCCAGGCCCACCAGCCCGTATTCCGGGGGCCCTTGGAACGACCCGTCGGACAACTCCGCCACGTACGTCCGGTACGGCTCCGGCAGCACCACCCCGTGCTCCGCCTCGAACGCGCGCACCGCGTCCCAGCCGAGCGCCGACTCCCCGCCGTCGGCGACCCCGAACGCCGCCCGCAGCGCGGCGAGTTCCTCGGCGGAGGCCTGATCGTTGTTCATCCGCCCATGAAAACACCCGGCACTGACAACCGGGCGCGCGGAAGGGGCGGCCCCCGGCAGGGAACCGCCCCTTGTCACGTCGTCGTGGCGAAAACCGTCGTGGCGACCGGTGTCGTAGCCCTGGCGGCTACTTCTTGTCGAGGAGGTCCTGGACCTTTTCGCGGACCTCGTCCGTGGCCAGGCCGCGGATCGTCAGGGTGGTGCGGCGGCGGAGGACGTCGTCCTGGGTCTCGGCCCACTCGTGGTCGCGGGCGTAGACGACCTGGGCCCAGATCTCGGGGGCGTCGGGGTGGACGCGCCGGCCCAGCTCCGGGTTCTCGTTGGCGAGTCGGGCGATGTCGAAGGCCAGGGAGCCGTAGTGCGTGGCCAGGTGCTTCGCCGTGTCGGCGGCCATGCGCGGGCCCGGGGCCGGGTTGTCGACCAGGAGGCGGTGGGCGACCGCGCGCGGGTTGGCGACGCCGGGGAGCGGGAGCTTCTTCGGGAGGGAGGAGATCGGCTCGAAGTCCTCGCCCAGCGGACGGCCGGGAAGGGCCTCCAGCTTCTGCATGACCGTACGGCCGATGTGCCGGAACGTCGTCCACTTGCCGCCCGCGACGGACAGCATGCCGCCCCTGCCCTCGGTCACCACCGTCTCGCGCTTGGCCTTCGCGGTGTCGCCGGGACCGCCCGGCAGCACACGGAGGCCCGCGAAGGAGTACGTGATCAGGTCACGGGAGAGCTGCTGGTCGCGGACCGAGAACGCGGCCTCGTCCAGGATCTGGGATATGTCCTTCTCGGTGACCGAGACATCCGCGGGGTCGCCCTCGAACTCCTCGTCGGTCGTGCCGAGCAGCAGCATGTCCTCCCAGGGGAGGGCGAACGTGATGCGGTACTTGTCGATGGGGGTCGCCAGAGCGGCCTTCCACGGAGCCGTGCGCTTCAGGACCAGGTGCGCGCCCTTCGACAGGCGGATGGACGGCGCCGCGTTCGGGTCCTCCATCTTGCGCAGGTGGTCGACCCACGGCCCGGTCGCGTTGAGCACCAGGCGTGCGCTCACGCCGAACTCGTCGCCCGAGGTGGTGTCGCGCAGCTCCGCGCCGGTCACCCGGCCCTGGGTGAAGCGCAGGCCGGTGACCTCGGCGTGGTTGAGGACGACCGCGCCCGCCTCGACGGCCGCGCGGACCGTCATCAGCGCCATGCGCGCGTCGTTCATCTGGTCGTCGCCGTACACGGCCACGGCCTTGAGGTTCTCGGTGCGCAGCTCGGGCACGTCCTGCGCCGCCTTCGCGGGGGACAGGAGGTGGCCGACGCCGTCGCCGAACGCGGAGAGCGCGGAGTAGGCGAACACGCCCGCCCCGAGCTTCGCCGCGCCGTGCGGACCGCCCTTGTACACGGGCAGGTAGAACGTGAGCGGGTTCGCCAGGTGGGGAGCCACCTGGCGGGAGACCGCGCGGCGTTCGAAGTGGTTCTCCGCCACCAGCTTCACCGCGCCGGTCTGCAGGTAGCGCAGACCGCCGTGGAGCAGCTTGGAGGAGGCGGAAGAGGTGGCACCGGCGAAGTCGCCGGCGTCGACCAGGGCCACCCGCAGCCCGGACTGCGCGGCGTGCCAGGCGGTGGAGATGCCCAGGATGCCGCCGCCGATGACGAGGAGGTCGTACGTCGCCTTGGAGAGCTGCTCCCGGGTCTCGGCCCGGCTCGGGTTCGAGCCGGAGGCCGGGTGCGTACCGAGGGCAGGTACGGACTGCAGGGTGGACTGACTGGTCATGTGGGGTTCTTACTCCTCGTCCTCGAGCCAGCCCATGGTCCGCTCGACGGCCTTGAGCCAGCTCTTGTACTCACGGTCGCGCTTCGCCGCGTCCATGTTGGGGGTCCACTCGGCGGCCCGGCGCCAGTTGGCGCGCAGGTCGTCGGTGCTGGTCCAGAAGCCGACGGCCAGGCCGGCGGCGTAGGCGGCACCGAGGCAGGTGGTCTCGGCGACCATCGGGCGCACCACGGGGGCGTCCACGAAGTCGGCGAGGGTCTGCATCAGCAGGTTGTTGGAGGTCATGCCGCCGTCGACCTTGACGGCCGCGAGCTCGACGCCGGAGTCCTTGGTCATGGCGTCGGTGATCTCACGGGTCTGCCAGGCGGTGGCCTCCAGGACGGCGCGCGCGAGGTGCGCCTTGGTGACGTACCGGGTCAGACCGGCGATCACACCGCGGGCGTCGGAGCGCCAGTACGGGGCGAACAGACCGGAGAAGGCCGGCACGAAGTAGGCGCCGCCGTTGTCCTCGACGGAGAGCGCGAGCGTCTCGATCTCGGCGGCGGTGGAGATCAGGCCCATCTGGTCGCGCATCCACTGCACCAGCGAACCGGTGACGGCGATGGAGCCCTCCAGGGCGTAGACCGCCTTCTGGTCGCCGATGCGGTAACCGACCGTCGTGAGCAGGCCGTTGTAGGAGTTGACGGGCTTCTCGCCGGTGTTCATCAGCAGGAAGGTGCCGGTGCCGTACGTCGACTTGGCCTCGCCCTCGGCGAAACAGGTCTGGCCGAACAGGGCCGCCTGCTGGTCGCCGAGCGCCGAGGCGACCGGGATGCCGCCGAGCAGGTCGCCGAGGCGGCCGCCGGTGACCTCGCCGTAGACCTCGGCGGAGGAGCGGATCTCCGGCAGCATGTTCAGCGGGACGCCGATGGACTCGGCGATCTTCTCGTCCCACTGCATGGTGTGCAGGTTCATCAGCATGGTGCGGGAGGCGTTGGTGACGTCGGTGTAGTGCTTGCCGCCGTTCACACCGCCCGTCAGGTTCCAGATGACCCAGCTGTCCATCGTGCCGAAGAGGATGTCGCCCGCCTCGGCGCGCTCGCGCAGGCCGTCGACGTTGTCGAGCAGCCAGCGGGCCTTGGGTCCGGCGAAGTACGAGGCGAGGGGGAGGCCCGTCTCGCGGCGGAAGCGGTCCTGGCCGACGTTGCGCCCGAGCTCCTTGCAGAGCGCGTCGGTGCGGGTGTCCTGCCAGACGATGGCGTTGTGGACGGGCTCACCGGTGTTCTTGTCCCACAGCAGCGTGGTCTCACGCTGGTTGGTGATGCCGATGGCCTTTATGTCGTCGCGGGTGATGCCCGCCTTCTCGATGGCGGAGGCGACGACTTCCTGGACGTTGGTCCAGATCTCGGTGGCGTTGTGCTCGACCCAGCCCGGCTTCGGGAAGATCTGCTCGTGCTCCTTCTGGTCGACGGAGACGATACGGCCGTCCCGGTCGAAGACGATGCAACGGCTGGAGGTCGTGCCCTGGTCGATGGCCGCGATGAACGGTCCGGCGGTGTGCGCGTCGGTCACTGTGTGCTCCTGAGGGGTTCCGTGATCATGAGGACTGGTTCTACTGCTGCTTCAGTGCTCGGAATACCGGTTCTCGGCAGGTTCTAAGCAAAGGCGACGTGGTAGATGCCCGCAGCGATCGCGCCGCCGATCAGCGGACCGACGACCGGGATCCAGGCGTAGCTCCAGTCGGACCCTCCCTTGTTGGGCAGGGGGAGCAGGGCGTGCACGATGCGCGGACCGAGGTCACGGGCCGGGTTGATCGCGTAGCCGGTCGGGCCACCGAGGGAGAGACCGATGGCGACCACGACGAGGGCCGTGATCAGCCCGCCGAGGACGCCGAGGCCGTTGCCCTTGTCGTTGAGGCCCTGGGTGAGGACGGCGAGGAGCAGCACGATGGTGCCGATGATCTCGGTGGCGAGGTTCTGCCAGACGTTCCGGATCTCCGGGCCCGTGGAGAAGATGCCCAGGACCGGGCCCGCGCCCTTCTCCTCGGCCTCGACGGCCTTGGCCGCCGGCTCGCCGACGATCTCCTTGTCGGTGAGGTGGGCCTGGAACTGTCCGTAGTAGGCCACCCAGACGAGCGTCGCGCCGATCATGGCGCCGAGCAGCTGCCCGGCCCAGTAGATCGGGACGTTCTTCCAACCGCCGTTCTCGATCGCCAGGGCGAGGGTCACGGCCGGGTTGAGGTGGGCTCCGGAGAGCGGGCCCGAGATGTAGACGGCCGTCATGACGGCGAAACCCCACCCGAAGGCGATGGCGAGCCAGCCGGCGGCACGGGCCTTGGAGGCCTTCAGCGTGACGGCGGCGCAGACGCCACCGCCGAGCAGGATGAGTACGGCGGTACCTATGGTCTCGCCGATGAAGATGTCGGAGCTGGACACCCGCGACTCCTTTGTCCTTCGTCCAGGGAAGCCGAACCCCGGGTCCCGCCGGGGATTCGTGCGCCCTCGGGGGTGAGAGCGATGCCGGCCTTTGGCGTTGTCACACTCTAGCGCGTATTGCCGGTAAGTGTTCGACAATGCCGACCGATGGACGGGAGTCTTGCCCCGTGGTTACGGGCGCGTCAAGAGTGCTGTTATCGAAAACACGATCGTTATTGATCGCTGTGGGCTATCGATCTCACGGTCGACGCGGACGGCGATCAAGTGGACACCGTGTGTACTGATTTGGCGTTTTAGCCGACTTTGTCATTCAGGGTACGACTGATACCGGAACGTCCGCATGGCGGTCCGGTGAGATCCCGCTGTGAATCCGCTGAGTTCAGAACCTTCCGGCGCCGAGATCCCGCGACACCGCGCGGGCGCAGTCCCGTACCGCGGCGATCAGCTCGGGGCGCAGCTCGCCCTCCCGGCACAGCCGCTCCACGGCGCCGGTGATCCCGACCGCGCCGACCGGCATGCGCCGCCGGTCGTGGATGGGCGCGGCGATGGACGCGACGCCCTCCCAGGTCTCCTCGACGTCGGCCGCGTAGCCACGCGCGCGTGTCACGTCGAGGATGTGCTCGAAGTCGGCCAGGGCGGACACCGTGCGGTCGGTGAAGGGCTTGCGGTCGGCCTCCATGACCTCGCTGTGCGCGACCGGGTCGTAGGCCGACAGCACCTTGCCCAGGGCCGTCGAGTGCAGCGGCTGCATGGCGCCGATCTCCAGGACCTGCCGGCTGTCGTCGGGCCGGAAGACGTGGTGCACGATCAGGACGCCCTGCTGGTGCAGCACTCCCAGGTGCACGCTCTCGCCGCTGGAGCGGGCCAGGTCGTCCGTCCACACCAGGGCGCGGGCCCGCAGTTCGTGGACGTCGAGATACGTGGTGCCCAGGCGCAGCAGTTCGGCGCCGAGCTGATAGCGCCCGGAGGCGTCGTCCTGCTCGACGAAGCCCTCCTGCTGGAGGGTGCGCAGGATGCCGTGGGCCGTGCCCTTGGCGAGGCCGAGCGACGAGGCGATGTCCGAGAGGCCGAGCCGTCGCTCGCCGCCCGCGAGCAGGCGCAGCATCGCGGCCGCCCGTTCGAGCGACTGGATGTTCCGTGCCATCGCCGTACTGCCTCCGTCCCGTTCGACCGTCGACGCGCGACGTCGCTGCCGCCGTTCGGCAATGTCGAACACTACCGGTCGATGCCGACCTCCCGCTAATGGTCGGTCGATTCCAGTCACGTCTCTGTTCCGTCACTTGTCGCGAGAACCTAGACGGCGTTGACCCGCCCGTCACCCCGGTCCGCGTCCCGTTCACCCCGGTGGGCGTCACCGTCGATCAGGTCCGCCTCATGGACGCCTCGAGCATCCTTCCGCCCGGCCCCGTTACCCTGGCGACGTGCACGCTCCCGGGGGAGTTCCGTGAGAGGTTCCCTGGGAAGCCGCAAAGCCGACAGCCGTCGCACTCCAGGGAGCCCCTTCATGGCCTCGTCGCCACAGACCCCTTCTGCCGACAGCCGGACCCGTGTGTCCGCGCTCCGAGAGGCACTCGCCACCCGCGTGGTGGTCGCCGACGGAGCCATGGGCACCATGCTCCAGGCGCAGGACCCCACGCTCGACGACTTCGAGAACCTCGAAGGCTGCAACGAGATCCTGAACGTCACCCGCCCCGACATCGTCCGCTCGGTCCACGAGGAGTACTTCGGCGCCGGTGTGGACTGCGTCGAGACGAACACCTTCGGCGCGAACCACTCTGCGATGGCCGAGTACGACATCCCCGAGCGCGTCCACGAACTCTCCCAGGCCGGCGCCCGCATCGCCCGCGAGACCGCCGACGACTTCACCGCCCGCGACGGCCGCCAGCGCTGGGTCCTCGGCTCCATCGGCCCCGGCACCAAGCTGCCCACCCTCGGCCACATCGGCTACAGCACGCTGCGCGACGGCTTCCAGGCCAACGCCGAGGGTCTGCTCGCCGGCGGCGCCGACGCCCTGATCGTGGAGACCACCCAGGACCTCCTGCAGACCAAGTCGTCGATCCTGGGCGCCCGCCGCGCCATGGAGGCGACCGGCGTCGACGTACCCCTGCTGGTCTCCATGGCCTTCGAGACCACCGGCACCATGCTGCTCGGCTCCGAGATCGGCGCCGCGCTCACCGCGCTGGAACCCCTCGGCATCGACATGATCGGCCTGAACTGCTCGACAGGCCCGGCCGAGATGAGCGAGCACCTGCGCTATCTCGCCCGCCACTCCCGCACCCCGCTGCTCTGCATGCCGAACGCGGGCCTGCCCATCCTGACCAAGGACGGCGCCCACTTCCCGCTCGACCCCGAGGGCCTGGCCGACGCGCAGGAACACTTCGTCCGCGACTACGGCCTGAACCTCGTCGGCGGCTGCTGCGGCACCACCCCCGAGCACCTGCGCCAGCTCGTCGAGCGGGTCCGCGAGGCCACGCCCACCGAGCGCGACCCGCAGCCCGAGCCGGGCGCCGCCTCGCTCTATCAGACGGTCCCGTTCCGCCAGGACACCGCCTACATGGCGATCGGCGAGCGCACGAACGCCAACGGCTCGAAGAAATTCCGCGAGGCCATGCTCGACGGCCGCTGGGACGACTGCGTGGAGATGGCCCGCGACCAGATCCGCGAGGGCGCCCACATGCTGGACCTCTGCGTGGACTACGTCGGCCGCGACGGCGTCGCCGACATGGAGGAGCTCGCCGGCCGCTTCGCCACCGCCTCCACCCTGCCGATCGTCCTGGACTCCACCGAAGTCCCGGTCATCCGGGCCGGGTTGGAGAAGCTCGGCGGACGCGCGGTCATCAACTCCGTCAACTACGAGGACGGCGACGGCCCCGAGTCCCGCTTCGCGAAGGTCACCAAGCTGGCGCAGGAGCACGGCGCCGCCCTCATCGCGCTGACCATCGACGAGCAGGGCCAGGCCCGTACGCCCGAGCACAAGGTCGCCATCGCCGAGCGGCTGATCGAGGACCTCACGACGAACTGGGGCATCCACGAGTCGGACATCCTCATCGACACCCTGACCTTCACCATCTGCACCGGCCAGGAGGAGTCCCGCGGCGACGGCATCGCCACCATCGAGGCGATCCGCCGCCTCAAGGCGAGCCACCCCGACGTCCAGACCACACTGGGCCTCTCGAACATCTCCTTCGGCCTCAACCCGGCCGCCCGCGTCCTGCTCAACTCCGTCTTCCTCGACGAGTGCGTCAAGGCGGGCCTCGACTCCGCGATCGTGCACGCCTCGAAGATCCTCCCGATCGCCCGCTTCGACGAGGAGCAGGTCACCACCGCCCTCGACCTCATCTACGACCGCCGGGCCGAGGGCTACGACCCCCTCCAGAAGCTGATGGCCCTCTTCGAGGGCGCCACCACCAAGTCCCTGAAGGCGGGCAGGGCCGAGGAGCTGGCCGCCCTCCCGCTGGACGAGCGGCTCAAGCGGCGCATCATCGACGGCGAGAAGAACGGCCTGGAGGCCGACCTGGCCTCGGCGCTGGAGACCCGCCCCGCCCTGGACATCGTCAACGAGACGCTCCTGGACGGCATGAAGGTCGTCGGCGAACTCTTCGGCTCCGGCCAGATGCAGCTGCCGTTCGTGCTCCAGTCCGCCGAGGTCATGAAGACCGCGGTCGCCTATCTGGAGCCGCACATGGAGAAGTCGGACGCCGAGGGCAAGGGCACCATCGTGCTCGCCACGGTGCGCGGCGACGTCCACGACATCGGCAAGAACCTCGTCGACATCATCCTGTCCAACAACGGCTACAACGTCGTCAACCTCGGCATCAAGCAGCCCGTCTCCGCGATCCTGGAGGCCGCCGAGGAGCACCGCGCCGACGTCATCGGCATGTCGGGCCTCCTGGTCAAGTCCACGGTGATCATGAAGGAGAACCTCCAGGAGCTCAACCAGCGCAAGATGGCCGCCGACTACCCGGTCATCCTGGGCGGCGCCGCGCTGACGAGGGCGTACGTGGAGCAGGACTTGCACGAGATCTACGAGGGCGAAGTCCGCTACGCCCGCGACGCGTTCGAGGGCCTGCGCCTGATGGACGCCCTGATCGGCGTCAAGCGGGGCGTGCCCGGCGCGAAGCTGCCCGAGCTGAAGCAGCGCCGGGTGCGGGCGAGCGCGGCCGTGGAGGTCGAGGAGCGCCCCGAGGAGGGCCACGTCCGCTCGGACGTCGCCGTCGACAACCCGATCCCCGAGGCACCGTTCCGCGGCACCCGGGTCATCAAGGGCATCCAGCTCAAGGAGTACGCGTCCTGGCTCGACGAGGGCGCCCTCTTCAAGGGCCAGTGGGGCCTCAAGCAGGCCCGCACCGGCGACGGCCCGAGCTACGAGGACCTCGTCGAGACCGAGGGCCGCCCCCGCCTCCGCGGCCTCCTGGACAAGCTCCAGACGGACAACCTCCTCGAGGCGGCCGTCGTCTACGGCTACTTCCCCTGTGTCTCCAAGGACGACGACCTGATCATCCTGGACGACGAGGGCAACGAGCGCACCCGGTTCACGTTCCCGCGCCAGCGCCGTGGCCGCCGCCTCTGCCTGGCCGACTTCTTCCGCCCGGAGGAGTCCGGCGAGACCGACGTCGTCGGCTTCCAGATCGTCACCATGGGCAACCGCATCGGCGAGGAGACCGCCAAGCTCTTCGAGTCGAACTCCTACCGCGACTACCTCGAACTGCACGGCCTCTCCGTCCAGTTGGCCGAGGCACTCGCCGAGTACTGGCACGCGCGCGTGCGCTCCGAACTCGGCTTCGCCGGCGAGGACCCCGCGGACGTCGAGGACATGTTCGCCCTCAAGTACCGCGGCGCCCGCTTCTCCCTCGGCTACGGCGCCTGCCCCGACCTGGAGGACCGCGCGAAGATCGCCGCCCTGCTGGAGCCGGAGCGCATCGGCGTCCACCTCTCGGAGGAGTTCCAGCTGCACCCGGAGCAGTCCACGGACGCGATCGTCATCCACCACCCGGAGGCGAAGTACTTCAACGCCCGCTGATCCGCACAGGCCGCCGACCTGACCGGCGCGCTGAACTAGGGGCGCCCTGGAACGGACGAGCACATTGATCGGATAAGTCGTACACTGGTCGGTCCACCGCAGGCCGGTCGCCTCTCTGTGAAAAAGAGGCGGCCGGCCTGATCGTCCCTCAAGGAGGTGCGCCAGGATGACCAGCACGGTCCCCGCGCTCGGAACCCGTACGGCCGAAGGCTCCGCTCTCCAGGCCGTACTCCTCGACATGGACGGCACCCTGGTGGACACCGAGGGCTTCTGGTGGGACGTCGAGGTCGAGGTCTTCGCCGCCCTCGGACACACCCTCGACGACTCCTGGCGCCATGTCGTGGTCGGCGGCCCGATGACCCGCAGCGCCGGCTTCCTGATCGAGGCCACCGGCGCCGACATCACCCTCGCCGAGCTGTCCGTCCTGCTCAACTCCGGCTTCGAGGACCGCATCGGGCGCACCCTGCCGCTCATGCCGGGCGCCGCGAGACTCCTCGCCGAGCTCGCCGAGTACGAGATCCCCACGGCCCTCGTCTCCGCCTCGCACCGGCGCATCATCGACCGCGTCCTGACCCTGCTGGGCCCGCAGCACTTCACGCTGACGATCGCCGGCGACGAGGTCACCCGCACCAAGCCGTACCCCGACCCGTATCTCCTCGCTGCCGCCGGTCTCGGCGTCGACCCGGCCCGCTGCGCCGTCGTGGAGGACACGGCGACCGGTGTCGCGGCGGCCGAGGCGGCGGGCTGCCTGGTGGTGGCCGTGCCGTCCGTGGCGCCCATCGCACCGGCCGACCGGCGCACCGTCGTGTCCTCGCTGGAAGTCGTCGACCTGGCATTTCTGCGCGGACTGATGGCCGACTGATGACGGAAATGCGTCAACCGTTCACCGAGCGTGCAAAGTCCAATGGGATCAATGGGAATGGAATTCGGCCGTGATCGACCGGCCGAATTCCGTTGCACTCCAACCGAGTTGACGGGTGTGAGGTTCACCACGCGCAGGGGGGTCGACATCGTCGCCTCCCTGTGCTGTTCACCCCATTTCTGAGGCCGATCGCGCACCCTTGTGTCCCGATTGGTGAAACCCTGCACTAATCCTTCCCACGGCGGGTTTTCGGTCTGTCCACAGCCGGTTCCGCAGCGTGATGGGAACTCAACTACGGTGGCCGCGAACCCCGGTGCGGGTCCGGACTAATCTCAACGCGAGAACATCGCCCTAATCCCCGTGATCGGCATCACCACCCCATGCATGCCGGGTACACGGACTCGAACAGCTCTGGAGAAACTCGAGCATGAACCGCAAGACTTTGGTGCTGCCGGCCGTCGTCGGCCTGCTCGCGCCGGTGCTCGCCGCCTGTGGCGGCTCCGGCAGCGGGAGTTCAAGCGACGATGCGATCATCGTCGGCACCACGGACCGGTTCGAGGCGACGAAGGACGCTCCGGCGCCGCTCGACCCCGCCTACGCCTACGACGTCGGCACCTGGAACATCCTGCGCCAGACCGTGCAGACCCTGATGATCCAGCCCAAGGGCGAGGGCGACCCGGTGCCCGAGGCCGCCGAGAAGTGCGGCTTCACCGACACCGGCAACGAGCGCTACGCCTGCACCCTGCGCGACGGTCTCAAGTTCGCCAACGGCGACAAGATCACCGCGGCGGACGTGAAGTACTCCATCGACCGTGCGATGCGCCTCAAGGCCGACAGCGGTGTCTTCGCCCTGCTGTCCACCGTCGACACCGTCGAGACCCAGGGCGACCGCGAGGTCATCTTCCACCTGAAGACGGCCGACGCGACGTTCCCGTACAAGCTGTCCACTCCCGTCGCCGGCATCGTGAACCCGGACGATTACCAGAAGGACAAGCTGCGCGACGGTCTCGCGGTCGACGGCTCGGGCCCGTACACCCTCTCGGTGGCCGAGAAGGACGGCGCGATCACCACGGCCACGTTCACCAAGAACCCCAATTACAAGGGTGCCTTGAAGGTGAACAACAACAAGGTCGAGATGCGCACCTTCGCGGACGCCGACGCCATGGGCAGCGCGATCAACAAGGGTGACATCGACGTCATGACGCGCTCCATGACGCCGGAGCAGATCCAGAAGCTCAGCGACGACACCGACGGCGACGTCGACCTCGTCGAGATGCCCGGCCTCGAGATCCGCTACCTCGGCTTCAACACCACCGCCGAGACCGTGAAGTCGAAGGCCGTACGCGAGGCGATGGCCCAGATCATCGACCGCGGCGAACTCGTCTCCAAGGTCTACGGCACCGAGGCCGAGCCGCTCTACTCGATGGTCCCGGCGACCATCACCGGTCACTCGAACTCGTTCTTCAACAAGTACGGCGACCCGAGCGTCACCAAGGCCAAGACCATGATGGAGCAGGCCAACATCACCACCCCGGTGAAGCTGACCATGCACTACACGACCGACCACTACGGCTCGGCCACCAAGGAAGAGTTCGAGCAGCTCCAGAAGCAGCTCAACGCCAGCGGCCTGTTCGACGTCAGCATCCAGGGCACCGCCTGGTCGACGTTCCGTCCGGCCGAGCAGAAGGGCAAGTACGACGTTTACGGGATGGGCTGGTTCCCCGACTTCCCCGACGCCGACAACTACCTCGCGCCGTTCCTGGACAAGGACAACACCCTCGGCTCGCCGTACGCCAACACCAAGATCATGAACACCCTGATCCCGGAGTCCCGCCGCGAGGCCGACCGGCTCGCCGCGTCGAAGAGCCTCACGGCCATCCAGGACATCGTCGCCTCCGACGTCCCGCTGATCCCGCTCTGGCAGGGCAAGCAGTACGTCGCCGCCCGCGACGACGTGACGGGTACCGCGTACGTCCTCAACTCCTCCTCGACGCTTCAGCTCTGGGAGCTGGGCCGGGGCGTGGGGAACTGACGCAGCAGCCGACCGCCCGCCGGGTCCGCAGGTGACGATCCGACGGCACGCGCGCTGAACCGGCTCGACCAGTGGCCAGTCCCGCCGAACCCGGCGAGGCTGGCCACCGGCCTGTCGGCAAGGGCCGCGCGGCCGGCCCGCACACACGAAGAGGGCGCCCCTGTCAGGAAGGGGCGCCCTCTTCGTACGTACTGCCGTGTACCCGGTGCGGTGCCGTGTCTACTGCGCGCCGGGGCGCACCAACCCGCTCTCGTACGCGTACACCGCCGCCTGCACCCGGTCGCGCAGGCCCAGCTTGGTGAGGACGTGCCCCACATGCGTCTTCACGGTGGTCTCGCTGACGAACAGGTCGGCGGCGATCTCCGCGTTCGACAGACCGCGCGCCACCAGCTTCAGCACCTCGACCTCACGGTCCGTCAGCGTGTGCAGGGTGTCCGGCACCGGCTCGTCACCGGACGGGAGATGACCGGCGTACTTGTCGAGCAGCCGCCGCGTGATGCTCGGCGCGAGCATGGCCTCGCCGGCGGCCACCACGCGGATCGCCTGCACGAGTTCGTTGGCGGGCGCGTCCTTGAGCAGGAAGCCGCTGGCACCGGCGCGCAACGCCTCCACCACGTACTCGTCGAGGTCGAAGGTGGTCAGCACCAGCACCTTCGCCGGACCGTCCCGCCCGGGACCGGTGATCTGCCGGGTCGCCTCGACTCCGTCCATCCGCGGCATACGGATGTCCATCAGCACCACATCGGGCTGCAGAGCCCGCACCTGGTCGAGCGCCTGCAGACCGTCTCCGGCCTCGCCGACGACCGCGAGATCCTGCTCCGCCTCCAGAATCATCCGGAACCCGGTTCGCAGCAGCGGCTGGTCATCGACCAGTAGGACGCGGATGGCCACGTGAATCTCCTTCGCTAGCCCGGCCCCATTCTGCCCTGCACAACGCTGCGCGACTCGACCGGGCTTGGGGGGTGGGGGGTGGGGGGTTGCGGGGGTGGGGCTTGCGCGGAGTGGAGGGGGCTGGGCGGGAGGTTCGCCAGATGCGGCGGGGTGCCGGGGGTGGGCTGGGGTGCGGGTTGATGGGCTGGTATTCCCGCTGGGCACGCGGCGTTCGGGCCCAGGGGCGGCGTGCACGTTGCTGGGCGGGCGCTCCGGCTGAGTCCCCGGCTTGTGACGCCGAGTCCCGGGCGGACACCCGGTTCGCCGGGCTGCCGACGGGGCGCGCGGGCAGCGGCCCGGTGTGCGCGTTGTCGCGTACGGCGGCGGCGAGCCGGCGCGGTTCGGTGCGGGCGGCCCAAGGCGGGACCGCCGTTGTCCGAGCCCGCGCTCCCGACAGCAACGCCCGCTGCCGACCCGGGACTTCGCACAGGAACGCCGTCTGCCGAGCCCAGCCCCTCGGCGTCAACCCCGCCCAGCCCCTCGGCGGCAATCCCGCCCAGCCTCTCGGCGGCAACCCCGCCCGGCCCGCCCCCCGTAACTCTCTACGCCGCGCCCGCGCCCTGGCCGGAACCAGCCCCCGGCACCTCCGCAGCCTCCCCGGAACCAGCCCCCGGCACCTCCGCAGCCTCCCCGGAAGCAGCGCCCGCTACAGTCCCCTCCCCGGAACCGGCACCTCCCTCGTCACCAGAAGCCGCGCCAGCCACCGCCCCCTCTCCAGGAACCGCGCCCGTCACCCCGCCCCCCTCGTCACCCCTCCGCACCGGCAACGGATAAGGCGGGGGAGTGCCCCCGAACTCCGGGCACACCGCCTGGTGGTCGCACCAGCCGCACAGTTTCGTCGGGCGGGGGCGCCAGTCGCCGGTTTCCGTGGCGAGGCGGATCGCCTCCCACAGGGCGAGCAGCTTGCGCTCGACCCGCTCCAGGTCGGCGATGACGGGGTCGTACGTCACCACGTCACCGCTGCCCAGATACACCAGCTGAAGCCGCCGCGGCACGACCTGCTTCAGCCGCCAGACCACCAGCGCGTAGAACTTCATCTGGAACAGCGCGCCCTCGGCGTACTCGGGCCGCGGCGCCTTCCCCGTCTTGTAGTCGACGATCCGCACATCGCCCGTCGGCGCCACATCGACCCGGTCGATGATCCCGCGCAGCTTCAGCCCCGAGTCCAGCTCGGCCTCGATGAACATCTCCCGCTCGGTCGGCTCCAGCCGCGTCGGATCCTCCAGCGAGAACCACCGCTCGACCAGCCGCTCCGCCTCCCCGAGCCACCGCGCGAGCCGCTCGCCCTCCGGATCGTCGGCGAACAGCTCCACGACCTCCGGCCGCGACTCCCGCAACCGGTCCCACTGCCCGGGAATCAGCGACTTGGCCCGCGGCGCCGTACGCTCCGCCGCCGGCGCGTCGAAGAGCCGCTCGAGCACCGAGTGCACCAGCGTCCCCCGGGTCGCCGCCTCGCTGGGCTTCTCCGGCAGCCGGTCGATCACCCGGAACCGGTACAGCAACGGGCACTGCATGAAGTCGCTCGCACGCGAGGGCGACAACGACGCCGGTGCTATGGCGACGCGCTCGACCACGCCCACCGTCCCCGGCTCCACCGTCACCGCCACGGCCCGCTCCGCCGCCGCGCCCTCGTCGCCCGCTGTCCCCGCGAGGCCCTCCGCACTGGTCTCCATGCCCACAGACCTTACGGCCCGCCACTGACAGTCACCCGATCCCGGCCGACGCGGTCGCGACAGCCGGGGAAACGCGGGGGGTGCCGGGGCGGAACGCGCCACGACGGCCGCATACCATCGACCCGAGACCCCTCCGCCCGGCTGGCGCGGAGGATGCTTCGAACGAGGGGACACCGTGGACGAGAGCGGCGGGAGCGGGCAGCCGCGGTCCGGCACCAACGAGCCGACCGAGCACGCCACGGGTGCCACCACCCCGGCCGCCGACGCCGGCACCCCCGAACCCACACCGGACGACACCGCGGCCGGGACGACCCCTCAGCACCACGAGGTCACCCCCCAGTCCGAGGCCCACGCCGACGCCGACGCGAGCACGTCACCGGAGCCCGCCGCGGAGGACCGTACGGAAACGGAATTCTCGTCCCAGCCGATCACGGACGAAGTCACGGCACCCGAGGCCACCTCGACCGACCCCGGCACCCGGGACCACACCGCCGCTCCCGCGCACACCCACCTGAACGGTGAGCCGAAGCCCGACGGCACCCCCAAGAGCCACGACCACACCGACGACCACGACCTCGCGCCCCATCACACCTACGCCCACACGGAACACACGGGCCCCGACACCGCTCCCGGCACCCGCATCGCCAAGGGACGCCCCCCGCAGCGCCCCAAGGAGCCCGGCGGCGGCCTGCTCATGGGACGGCCCTTCGGCGTGCCCGTCTACGTGGCGCCCAGCTGGTTCCTCGTCGCCGCGCTCATCACCTGGGTGTTCGGCGGCCAGCTCGACCGCGTCCTGCCCGAACTCGGCGCCGCCCGCTACCTCGTGGCCCTCTTCTTCGCGGTCGCCTTCTACGGCTCGGTCCTGGTCCACGAACTCGCCCACACCGTCGCAGCGCTCCGCTTCAAGCTCCCGGTCCGCCGCATCCAGCTGCAGTTCTTCGGCGGTGTCTCCGAGATCGAGAAGGAGGCCGAGACCCCCGGCAGGGAGTTCGTGCTGGCCTTCGTCGGCCCGCTGCTCTCGCTGGTCCTCTCGGGCATCTTCTACCTGGCCATGCTGCCCGTGGAGCCCGGCACCGTCCCCGGCGTCCTGCTGGCGGGACTGATGGTCTCCAACCTCATCGTGGCCGCCTTCAACCTCCTGCCCGGCCTGCCCCTCGACGGCGGCCGCATGCTCCGCGCGGTGGTCTGGAAGATCACCGGCAGGCCCATGAGCGGCACCATCGCCGCCGCCTGGGTCGGCCGCGCCCTCGCCGTCTCCGTCCTCATCGGCCTCCCGCTGCTCACCCAGACCGGCGCCCTCGGCACCAACACCGAGGACATCAGCGGCATGGACACGGTCACGGACGCGCTGCTCGCCGCGATCCTCGCCGCGATCATCTGGACCGGCGCCGGCAACAGCCTCCGTATGGCCCGCCTCCGCGAACACCTCCCGGAGCTCCGCGCCCGCAACCTCACCCGCCGCGCGGTCCCCGTCGAGAGCAACACCCCGCTCTCCGAGGCCCTGCGACGCGCCAACGCGGCCGGTGCCCGCGCCCTGGTCGTCGTCGACACCGACGGCCAGCCCCTCTCCCTCGTCCGCGAGGCCGCCATCGTCGGCGTCCCCGAACACCGCCGCCCCTGGGTGTCCGTCAGCGGCCTCGCCCAGGACCTCACCGACGGCATGCGCGTCTCCGCCGAACTCGCCGGGGAGGACCTCCTCGACGCCCTGCGCGCCACCCCCGCCACCGAGTACCTCGTCATCGAGGAGACCGGCGAGATCTACGGCGTCCTGTCCGCAGCCGACGTCGAGCGCGCCTTCGTGAAGGCCATGGCCCGCCCCAACTGACGCACGCGCGCGTGGTCGGCGGCCCCCGTAAACGCCGGTAGGCTGGTCACATGTCCGAACCGACCGGTGCCGCCCGCAGGCGCGGGCCCTTCAAGGTCGGGGACCAGGTTCAGCTGACCGACCCCAAGGGCCGCCACTACACGTTCACGCTCGAAGCCGGGAAGAATTTCCACACCCACAAGGGTTCCTTCCCGCACGACGAACTGATCGGCGCACCCGAGGGCAGCGTTGTCCGCACCACCGGAAACGTCGCCTACCTCGCGCTGCGCCCCCTGCTCCCCGACTACGTCCTGTCCATGCCCCGCGGTGCCGCCGTGGTCTACCCCAAGGACGCGGGGCAGATCCTGGCCTTCGCGGACATCTTCCCCGGCGCCCGCGTCGTGGAGGCGGGCGTCGGCTCCGGCTCGCTCAGCAGCTTCCTGCTGCGTGCCATCGGCGACCAGGGCATGCTGCACTCCTACGAGCGCCGCGAGGACTTCGCCGAGATCGCCCAGCAGAACGTGGAGCGCTACTTCGGCGGCCCGCACCCCGCCTGGCAGCTCACCGTCGGCGACCTCCAGGACAACCTGTCCGACACGGACGTCGACCGCGTCATCCTCGACATGCTCGCCCCCTGGGAGTGCCTGGAGGCCGTCTCCAAGGCCCTCGTGCCCGGCGGCATCCTCTGCTGCTACGTCGCGACCACCACCCAGCTCGCGCGCACCGTCGAGTCCATCCGCGAGATCGGCTCCTTCAACGAGCCGACCGCATGGGAGACGATGCTCCGCAACTGGCACGTCGAGGGCCTGGCCGTCCGCCCCGACCACCGGATGATCGGCCACACCGGCTTCCTCCTCACCGCCCGCCGCCTCGCGGACGGCGTCGAGCCCCCGATGCGCCGCCGCCGCCCCGCCAAGGGCGCCTACGGCGACGACTACGACGGCCCCAACGCCGCCGGCGGCGCAGCCGGCCGCTGAGCCCCACCCCGGCGGCCCTGTGCCGCACTCAACGCACGAACGCCGTGGCCGGGTTCCCGGAATGCCTCCGGAACCCGGCCACGGCGTCTCTCTTCTGACGTACCGCCACCAGCGGCCCGCCCCGTGCGACGGGGCGAACGAACTGTCGACCCCGCCGTTCCCCCGCACTGTGACGTGTGGCACCATGCAGGCCACCCCCACCGGCACAGCCTTCGCAGGAGACACTCCTAGTGCAGCACTCCGCCGTCCCGGAACTGGAACTGGCACACACCACCACCCGGCCCATCCACTGGGTCGCCACCGCCACGGCTCTCGCCGGCGTCGTGGCCCTCTCCTCCGGCCTGCAACCCGACTCCGCGCACGCCGCCCAGGCCTCGGGCCCGCAGTCCAAGTCCGCGCGCAGCACGGTCTCCGCGCCCTCGACCGCAGGCGTCGCCTTCCCGATCGACTGCGGCCCCGTGAAGGCCGTCGTACAGAAGAAGGCCTCCGGGGACCTCGACGGCGACGGCAGGCCGGAAACGGTCGCCGTGGTCCACTGCGACGCCGGCATGGGCACCCCGCCCGACGGCGTCTACGTCCTCACCCAGGGCGTCGGCGCCGCCAAGCCGCGCGTGGTCGCGACCCTCGTCGCCCCGAAGGCCCGCGAGACGGTCACCGACTTCTCCGTGCGCGACGGCGCGGTGCTCACCACACTGCTCGGCTACTCGACGGCGGACGTGCCCAGTTGCTGCCCCGACGTGAAAGAGACCGCCAAGTGGCAGTGGCAGAACGGCACGTTCGTCCGCTCCACCCCGGGCAACGCCCAGAACGTCTGACCCTCGCGGGCCCTCAGGCCGCGTCGGGCCCGTACACCTCGACCCGGTCCGCGACCCGGCGCACATGGATGCAGTCGCCCGGGCACTCCTTGGCGGAGTCCACGACATCGACCAGCAGGGGCAGCGGCACGCGCGTGGTGGCGCCCTTGTCCTGGAGCAACTCGTCGTCCGGGCTCTTCACATACGCCAGGCCGTCGATGTCCAGCTCGAAGACCTCCGGGGCGTACTGGACGCAGATCCCGTCGCCGGTACAGAGGTCCTGATCGATCCAGACCTCCAGCGCCTCGCCGTCGGCCGCGGCCTCGTCCTGCACGGTGATGTCTCCTGTTTCCGCCGGGTGTTGAACTCCTCCGACCCTACCTCCGCCCGCCGGAACGGCCTTTCTCCGCGATCCCAGGTTTCACACCACCGCATGACGGACACTGTCCGCATGCGCACTCTCCGTCAGGGGACCCGCTGGCCGGTTTCCACCGGGCGCGGAACCCGCCCGTACGGCAACTCGCGTCCGCCGTGAAGGGTTTTGACCAACCCGGCCTTGGAACAGTCGGCTTCTGAATCACGTTGAGTGGGTATCCACACGGCGTGAGGGAGAGCGCAGGGTGACCGACGACACACCTTGACAGTCTTTGTGATCTAGGGGTTTCAATCGACACCCACCCAGGTAGGGTCTGGAAGCGTCCAGCTCCCCTTGGAGGAGGTGAGGACCGTGGCAGCCCACGACGACGACATGAACCGCGGCATCCGCCCGGGACGAGGGTCCGACGACCCGTCCGGGCAGATTGCCTACCTTGAGCAGGAGATCGCCGTCCTGCGACGTAAGCTCGCCGACTCTCCGCGACACACGAGGATTCTCGAAGAGCGGATCGTCGAGCTGCAGACCAATCTGGCCGGGGTGTCCGCCCAGAACGAGCGACTCGCCAACACGCTCCGTGAGGCCCGCGACCAGATCGTGGCCCTCAAGGAAGAAGTCGACCGGCTCGCACAGCCACCGGCCGGCTTCGGTGTCTTCCTCGTGGCCAACGAGGACGGCACAGCGGACATCTTCACCGGCGGCCGCAAACTCCGGGTGAACGTCAGCCCAAGCGTGGATCTCGAAGAGCTCCGCCGCGGCCAGGAAGTAATGCTCAACGAAGCGCTCAACGTGGTCGAGGCCATGGAGTACGAGCGCGTCGGCGACATCGTCACCCTCAAGGAGATCCTCGAGGACGGCGAACGCGCCCTCGTGGTGGGGCACACCGACGAGGAGCGGGTGGTACGGCTCGCCGAGCCACTGCTGGACATCACCATCCGCCCCGGCGACGCCCTGCTGCTGGAACCCCGTTCCGGCTACGTCTACGAGATCGTCCCGAAGAGCGAGGTCGAGGAACTCGTCCTCGAAGAGGTCCCCGACATCGGCTACGAGCAGATCGGCGGTCTGGGCGGCCAGATCGAGATGATCCGCGACGCGGTCGAACTGCCGTACCTCTACCCCGACCTCTTCAAGGAGCACGAACTGCGGCCGCCCAAGGGCGTCCTGCTGTACGGGCCTCCCGGATGCGGTAAGACGCTCATCGCCAAGGCCGTCGCCAACTCGCTGGCCAAAAAGGTCGCCGAGGTCACCGGCCAGGCCACCGGCAAGAGCTTCTTCCTCAACATCAAGGGCCCCGAGCTCCTCAACAAGTACGTCGGAGAGACCGAGCGGCAGATCCGCCTCGTCTTCCAGCGCGCTCGTGAGAAGGCCAGCGAGGGCACCCCCGTCATCGTCTTCTTCGACGAGATGGAGTCCCTCTTCCGCACCCGTGGTTCCGGTGTCAGCTCGGACGTGGAGAACACCATCGTCCCCCAGCTGCTCGCCGAGATCGACGGCGTGGAAGGCCTGCAGAACGTGGTCGTGATCGGCGCCTCGAACCGCGAGGACATGATCGACCCCGCCATCCTGCGCCCCGGCCGTCTCGACGTGAAGATCAAGATCGAGCGTCCCGACGCCGAGGCCGCCAAGGACATCTTCGCCAAGTACCTCACCGAACGCCTCCCGCTCCACCCCGAGGACGTCGGCGAGCACAGCGGCGACAAGACCACCACCGTCCAGAGCATGATCCAGACGGCCGTGGAACACATGTACACGGAATCCGAGGAGAACCGCTTCCTGGAGGTCACCTACGCCAACGGTGACAAGGAAGTCCTCTACTTCAAGGACTTCAACTCCGGCGCCATGATCGAGAACATCGTCGGCCGCGCCAAGAAGATGGCCATCAAGGACTTCCTCGACCACAAGCAGAAGGGCATCCGCGTCTCCCACCTCCTCCAGGCCTGCGTGGACGAGTTCAAGGAGAACGAGGACCTCCCCAACACCACCAACCCCGACGACTGGGCCCGGATCTCCGGAAAGAAGGGCGAACGGATCGTGTACATCCGTACGCTCATCACCGGAAAGCAGGGCGCCGACACCGGACGCTCCATCGACACGGTGGCGAACACCGGTCAGTACCTGTAAAAAACAGGGCGGCTGCGGGTGCCCTGAGCGGGTACCCGCAGCCGACTGTTTTTCAGGCCATGACCGAACAAGGGGCGCGCGAGCCAATGACGCAAATGATCTCCCCACCAGCGCAAAGCCGTTCT
Source organism: Streptomyces sp. NBC_00252 (assembly GCF_036187565.1). Lineage (NCBI taxonomy): Bacteria > Bacillati > Actinomycetota > Actinomycetes > Kitasatosporales > Streptomycetaceae > Streptomyces > Streptomyces sp. NBC_00252. Next base: position 7,966,558 of record NZ_CP108087.1, read on the forward strand.
AGGCTCTTCGGTACCGCCGAGTCGCGCAGTGCGGGGACGGGCACCGCACACGCACCGGAGCGCCAGCGGTACTTGAGCGGTGCCCCCGACCGGGGGCGCTGCCGGGCAAGGAGGGCCGCATGACCGTACGGCGAGTAATGGGCATCGAGACGGAGTACGGGATCTCCGTCCCCGGCCACCCCAACGCCAATGCCATGCTCACCTCGTCCCAGATCGTCAACGCCTACGCGGCGGCGATGCACCGGGCCCGGCGGGCCCGCTGGGACTTCGAGGAGGAGAACCCGCTGCGGGACGCGCGAGGCTTCGACCTCGCCCGGGAGGTCGCCGACTCCAGCCAGCTCACCGACGAGGACATCGGCCTGGCCAATGTCATCCTCACCAACGGCGCACGGCTCTACGTCGACCACGCACACCCGGAGTACAGCTCCCCCGAAGTCACCAACCCCATGGACGCCGTCCTGTGGGACAAGGCCGGCGAGCGCATCATGGCGGAGGCCGCCGAGCGCGCGGCCCAACTCCCCGGCGCGCAGCCGATCCACCTCTACAAGAACAACACCGACAACAAGGGCGCCTCGTACGGCACGCACGAGAACTACCTGATGAAGCGGGAGACCCCCTTCTCGGACATCGTGCGCCACCTGACGCCCTTCTTCGTCTCCCGACAGGTCGTCACCGGAGCGGGCCGCGTCGGCATCGGCCAGGACGGGCACGAGCACGGCTTCCAGCTCAGCCAGCGCGCCGACTACTTCGAGGTCGAGGTCGGTCTGGAGACCACCCTCAAGCGCCCGATCATCAACACCCGGGACGAGCCGCACGCGGACGCAGAGAAGTACCGCCGCCTGCACGTGATCATCGGCGACGCGAACCTCTCCGAGATCTCGACGTACCTCAAGCTCGGCACGACCGCCCTCGTCCTCTCCATGATCGAGGACGGCTTCATCGCCGTCGACCTGGCCGTGGACCAGCCCGTCCGCACCCTCCACCAGGTCTCCCACGACCCGACCCTCAAGCGCCTGGTCACCCTCCGCAGCGGCCGGACCCTCACCGCGGTCCAGCTCCAGATGGAGTACTTCGAGCTGGCCCGCAAGTACGTCGAGGAGCGCTACGGCTCCGACGCGGACGACCAGACCAAGGACGTCCTCATCCGCTGGGAGGACACGCTCAACCGCCTGGAGAACGACCCGATGAGCCTCGCCGGCGAGCTGGACTGGGTCGCCAAGCGCGAGCTCATGGAGGGCTACCGGCGCCGTGACGACCTCGACTGGGACGCGGCCCGGCTGCAGCTCGTCGACCTCCAGTACGCGGACGTACGGGCCGAGAAGGGCCTCTACAACCGTCTGGTGGCCCGCGGCCGCATCAAGCGCCTGCTGGACGAGGACACGGTCGAGCGGGCGCGTACGACGCCTCCGGAGGACACGCGCGCGTACTTCCGCGGCCGCTGCCTGGAGCAGTACGCCGACGACGTCGCCGCCGCCTCCTGGGACTCCGTGATCTTCGACCTCCCGGGCCGGGACTCGCTCCAGCGCGTCCCAACCCTCGAACCGCTTCGCGGAACGCGTAATCACGTCAAGGAGCTCCTCGACCGCTGTCGTACGGCGGAAGACCTGGTCAGGGTCCTGTCGGGCGGCTGACGGGGCCCCCGGGTCCGGGCTGCCGGACAGGGTGGAATGTCCGGTGGCCGGGAATCATCGAGGTGGCCGCCGTACGTTGTAGGAACTGCGGGGCCGATGTCAGTCCCTGCAAGTAGGGTCTGATCAAGAACGTCGAACCGAGCGGGGTGAGGGTTATGGCGACCAAGGACACCGGCGGCGGACAGCAGAAGGCGACGCGCTCCACGGAGGAGGTCGAACAGCAGGCGGAGGAAGCGCAGGCCACAGACGACCTCAAGGAGCGCCACGAGAAGCTGAGCGACGACGTCGACTCGGTTCTGGACGAGATCGACGACGTCCTCGAGGAGAACGCCGAGGACTTCGTGCGCTCCTTCGTTCAGAAGGGCGGCCAGTAGGTCGCTCGACCCTTCGATTCGAAGGTGAACGGGGTGGCGTGGTGGCAGGCGAGTCGAAGATGAAGTGCTGCGTGCGGTGCGGCGAGGCCAAGCCGCACGCAGTCTTCGCTTCCGGGCGCACCCATCGCGTCCGATTCGAGGCGAGCCGGCCCCCTTCGGAGCGGCTCCGGAATGCCTCCGCCGTTCATGTGGATCACTGCCAGTAGACGGGTAGGGTCCGTGGCGTACTGTGCTTCAACTGCAATTCGGCCATCGGCAAGTTGGGAGATGATCCCGACGCTGTTCGTCGGGCTGCCGCCTACTTGGAAGGATCCTCGTGGAAGCCAACACTCGTAGCACCGGGCGTCTACCAGCTGCCTTCCTGACGCCTGGGTCGTCGTCCTTCATGGACTTCCTCTCCGACCACCAGCCGGCGATGCTTCCGGGCAACCGGCAGCTTCCGCCCACCCAGGGCGTCATCGAGGCCCCGCACGGCACGACGATCGTCGCTGTCACGTTCCCCGGCGGTGTCGTGCTCGCCGGTGACCGGCGGGCCACCATGGGCAATGTCATCGCGCAGCGGGACATCGAGAAGGTGTTCCCCGCGGACGAGTACTCGGCCGTCGGCATCGCCGGCACCGCCGGACTCGCCGTGGAGATGGTCAAGCTCTTCCAGTTGGAGCTGGAGCACTTCGAGAAGGTCGAAGGCGCCCAACTCTCCCTGGAGGGCAAGGCGAACCGACTGTCCACGATGATCCGTTCCAACCTCGGCATGGCCATGCAGGGCCTCGCCGTGGTCCCCCTCTTCGCCGGCTTCGACGTGGACCGCGGCGAAGGCCGCATCTTCTCCTACGACGTCACGGGCGGCCGTTCCCAGGAGCACGGCTACGCGGCCACCGGCTCCGGCTCGGTCTTCGCGCGCGGCGCCATGAAGAAGCTCTTCCACGACGGCCTGACGGAGGCCGAGGCCACGACCCTCGTGGTCCAGGCGCTCTACGACGCGGCCGACGACGACTCGGCGACCGGTGGTCCCGACGTCGCCCGCCGGATCTACCCGATCGTCACCGTGATCACCGAGGACGGCTTCCGCCGGCTCACCGACGACGAGTCCTCCGAGATCGCCCGCTCGATCCTGGAGCGGCGACTGCAGCAGCCCGACGGCCCGCGCGCCGCGCTGCTCTGACCGAGGGCCCGTTCTCATCAAGGTGATCCACTGACTTCGACGGAACTTTAAAGAGAGGGACGGATACCGGTGTCGACGCCGTTCTATGTCTCACCCCAGCAGGCCATGGCCGACCGGGCGGAGTACGCCCGCAAGGGCATCGCCCGTGGCCGCAGCCTGGTCGTGCTGCAGTTCGCCGACGGCATTGTCTTCGTCGGTGAGAACCCGTCCCGCGCGCTGCACAAGTTCAGCGAGATCTACGACCGGATCGGGTTCGCGGCCGCCGGAAAATACAACGAGTACGAGAACCTGCGGATCGGCGGTGTGCGCTACGCCGACATGCGCGGCTACACCTACGACCGTGCGGATGTGACCGCCCGGGGTCTCGCCAACGTCTACGCCCAGACGCTCGGCACGATCTTCTCCAGCGCGGCCGAGAAGCCGTACGAGGTGGAGCTGGTCGTCGCCGAGGTCGGGGAGACGCCGGACGGCGACCAGATCTACCGGTTGCCGCACGACGGTTCGATCGTGGACGAGCACGGCTCGGTCGCGGTCGGCGGCAACGCCGAGACGATCAGCAGCTATCTGGACCAGCGCCACCGTGACGGCATGACGCTCGCGGAGGCGCTCAAACTGGCCGTGCAGGCCCTGTCGCGCGACACGAACGGCAGTGAGCGGGAGATCCCCGCGGAGCGCCTGGAGGTCGCGGTCCTGGACCGCACGCGTCCGCAGGCCCGCAAGTTCAAGCGGATCGTCGGCCGTCAGCTGTCCCGCCTTCTGGAGGGCGAGAACGCGGACACGTCGTCGGAGGAGACCGACGGCGACGACGACGAGTAGACGGCCTCGTTCAGCCTTTTCGTGCGCCCCGGCCGGTCATCGGCCGGGGCGCACGGCGTTGGTGGGGGCCACAGGGGCGTCAGGGGGTGCCTGGGGGCGCCGTGGAGCCCCGGACGACCAGTTCCACCGGGATGTCCCCCTCGTGCGGTGTGCGGCCGTCCAGGACGGCGAGGAGTGCGCGCATGCCGTGTTCGCCGAACAGTTCGGCGTCGAGGCGGACGGTGGTGAGTTCAGGGTCGAGGGCGGTGGCGAGGGCCAGGTCGTCGAGACCGGTGACCGAGAGGTCGTCGGGGATGCGCAGGCCGAGGCGGCGGGCGGCCTTGTAGGCGCCGGCGGCGAGTTTGTCGTCGTCGCAGACGACGGCCGTCGCCCGTGACCCCGGGTCCGCGAGCGCGGCCTCGGCCGCCTTCAGGGCGCTGTCGATGGAGATGGGGGCGCGGGTCGTCCGTACCGAAGTGCCCGTCACCGCGCCGACCCGTGCGGCGAGTTCACGCGCGCGTGCCTCGAAGGTCCAGGACGGGATGTCCGCGGCGAGGTGCAGGAAATGGCGGTGGCCCAGGGCCAGCAGGTGGTCGGCGACCTGGCGGACGCCGTCGGCGATGTCGAGGTTGACGGTGGCGGCGCCGAGGCTGCCCCTGGGGTCGCTGTCGAGCATGACCAGGGGGAGCTGGTCGCCGCGGATCGCGGTGAGGGCGTCGGCGGCCATGGAGGAGGCGATGACGCCGTCGAGGGCGGCCTGGGCGGAGGCGAAGGGGTCGCGGGCCGGGCCGATGCCTTCGGGGGAGGGGTAGAGCACGACGCCGAAGCCGTGCTCGGCGGCGACGCGGGCGGCGCCGGTGTAGACGCCGGCGAAGAACTCCGTCGTCAGCGCCGGGACGACGAGGAGGACCGTGCGGGTGCGGCCGAGGCGGAGGTTGCGGGCGGCGAGGTTGGGGCGGTAGCCGAGCTCGCGGGCCGCCTCGCGGACGCGTTCGGCGGTGGTGGCGGAGACCCGGCCGCGCCATTTGTCGCCGAGCACCAGGGAGACGGCGGCCTGGGAGACGCCGGCGGCCTGCGCGACGTCGCGGCTCGTGGGGCGGGTGCTGCCTACTGCCACCGTCGGCCTGCTCCTTCGTAGGGACTCCGTATGGACGTGCGAACAGCGCACATGGTACGTATGACGACGGACGTTATACGTAAAACCTCATGCGTGACGGTGAGGGGGAGGGCGGTTCGAGGCCGTGGGATATCTGGAGATCCTCAGGGCGAGGCACGCCACCCGGCTGCTCGTGGGCACGCTGGTGGGCCGGTTGCCGAACGCCACCGCCGCGATCGCCATCGTGCTGTTCATCCGCGCGGAGGGCGGCACCTACAGCCTCGCGGGAGCGCTGGCCGCCGTGTACGGCGTCGCCAACGCCGTCGGACAGCCCCTCCTGGGGCGGCTGGTGGACGTCCACGGGCAGCCGCGGATCCAGCTGCCCGCAGCGGTCCTCTCGGCGCTCGCGATGGCCGTCTTCGCCTTCTGGGGCACCGATCCACTGCCCCTCGCCTACATGGCCGTAGCGGCCGCCGGGCTCTTCGCGCCGCCCCTGGAGGGCGGTCTGCGGGCGCTGTGGCCGGCCGTGCTGGGCCGCGAGGAACAGGTGCACACGGCGTACGCGATGGACGCGGTCGCCCAGGAAGTCATGTTCACCGTGGGGCCGTTGCTCGTGACGGTGTTCGTGTCGCTGTGGTCGGCACCGGTGGCGCTGCTCGTGCTGAACCTCATCGGGGTGCTGGGCGCCCTCTCCGTGGTCGTGTCGCCGCCCTCGCGCGCGTGGCGCTCGGCCCCGCGCGAGGCGCACTGGCTGGGCGCGCTGCGCTCGCCGGGGCTGCTGGCCCTGCTGGGCGCGTTCCTGTTCGTCGGGATGGCGCTCGGGTCGATCACGGTCGCCTCGGTGTCGTACGCGGACGCGCACGGCGGAGACGTGGTCTACGGGTGGCTCATGGCCGCGATCGGCCTGGGGGCGCTTCTCGGAGGCACCGTCTACGGGGCGCGGCAGTGGACCGGGGTGCCGGAGCGGCGACTGCGGGTCCTGGTGGGGCTGCTGGCGGTGTGTTACCTGCCGTTGATGCTGATGCCGGGGGCGGTCGCCATGGTGCTGCTGACCGTGCTCGCCGGGGTGTTCCTGGCGCCCGCGCTCGCCTGTGCGTTCATCATGGTCGACCGGCATGCCCCGAAAGGCACGGTCACCGAGGCTTTCTCATGGCTTGTGACGACGTTCACCGTGGGGGCGTCGGTCGGAACGGGCGTCGCGGGGCCGGTCGTGGAGGCCGGTGGCGCGCTGTGGGGGTTCGCCGTGCCGGGGGCCGCGGGGGCGGTGTCGTTGCTGGTCCTGCTGGTGACCGGACGGGTCCTCGCAGCTCCCGCCGGGGGTGCGGTGGTTGCGGCTTCATCGGAAAATGATCCAAACCGTGCCGTCGAACCCCGTTTCAGCACAGGGGATCGGGCGTAATGTTCAGTCATGGACCGCCGCATTTTCGGGCTGGAGAACGAGTACGGCGTCACGTGTACGTTCAGGGGACAGCGACGTCTGTCTCCCGACGAAGTGGCTCGGTACCTCTTCCGCCGTGTCGTGTCATGGGGCCGCAGCAGCAATGTCTTTCTGCGAAACGGCGCCCGGCTCTATCTCGACGTGGGCTCACATCCGGAATACGCGACCCCCGAATGTGACAACGTGACCGAACTGGTCACCCACGACAAAGCCGGCGAGCGCATTCTCGAAGGACTCCTGGTGGACGCCGAACGACGCCTGCACGAGGAGGGAATCGCGGGCGACGTCTACCTCTTCAAGAACAACACCGACTCGGCGGGCAACTCGTACGGCTGCCACGAGAACTACCTGGTGGCACGGCACGGCGAGTTCTCCCGGCTCGCGGACATCCTCATCCCGTTCCTGGTCACGCGTCAGCTCCTGTGCGGCGCGGGCAAGGTGCTGCAGACTCCGCGCGGTGCCGTGTACTGCGTCAGCCAGCGCGCGGAGCACATCTGGGAGGGCGTCTCCTCGGCGACGACGCGTTCCCGGCCCATCATCAACACCCGCGACGAACCGCACGCGGACGCCGAGCGCTACCGCCGTCTCCACGTCATCGTGGGCGACTCGAACATGTCCGAGACGACCATGCTGCTCAAGGTCGGCGCCACCGACCTGGTGCTGCGCATGATCGAGGCGGGCACGGTGATGCGCGACCTGACCCTGGAGAACCCGATCCGGGCGATCCGCGAGGTCAGTCACGACATCACGGGCCGGCGCAAGGTGCGTCTGGCCAGCGGCCGTGAGGCCTCCGCGCTGGAGGTGCAGCGCGAGTACTACGAGAAGGCCGTGGACTTCGTCGAGCGCCGCGGCATCCGTACCGGCACCGTCGAGCAGGTCCTCGAACTGTGGGGCCGGGTGCTGGACTCGATCGAGGCCGAGGACCTCGACCGGATCGGCACCGAGATCGACTGGGTCATGAAGTACCAGCTGATCGAGCGGTACCGGGCGAAGCACAACATGACCATGTCCCACCCGCGGGTCGCCCAGATCGACCTCGCCTACCACGACATCCACCGTCGCCGAGGGCTCTACTACCTCCTCGAGAGGAAGGGCCAAGCCGCCCGGATCTGCAACGACTTGAAGATCTTCGAGGGCAAGTCCGTTCCGCCGCAGACCACTCGGGCCAGGCTCCGCGGTGACTTCATCCGCAGGGCCCAGGAACAGCGGCGGGACTTCACCGTCGACTGGGTCCATCTCAAGCTCAACGACCAGGCGCAGCGCACGGTGTTGTGCAAGGACCCGTTCCGTTCGGTGGACGACCGGGTGGAGAAACTGATCGCCGGAATGTAGGCAAAAACATCCGGATACCGACGTCCGGATACATATTCGGTACGCCACACGGGCCCCGTACGTTTCACGTACGGGGCCCGTCGCGCACCGTAGAGTTGCGCGCACGCCATCAACAAGATCGACCGATTACGAGGCCCCCACTGTGCGTCGACGCTCCGTACTTCTCGCTGTTCCCGCAGGACTTGTGACGATCGCGGGGTGCGGTGACAGCGACTCCTCCTCCAGCAAGGCCAGCGCGTCGCCGTCGCCCTCGCCGTCCTCATCGGCCTCCGCGGTGCCGCCGCCGAAGCTGGTGGACGGTCCGCTGCCGGGGATCACCGCGGGCACGAAGTTCGACGAGAAGCCCACCGTCGCCAAGGGCAGCGGCGACCCGTCGAAGAACCTCGCGGTGAAGACGGTGATCGCGGCCAGCGGCAAGGCCGTCGCGGAGAACGACTTCGTCCAGGTCAACTACCTCGGCCAGGTGTGGTCGACGGCCAAGGTCTTCGACAACTCCTACGACCGCAAGACCCCGTTGGTGATCCAGCTCGCCCAGGGCGGCATCATCGACGGCTGGCGCTACGGCCTCGCGGGCCGCAAGGTCGGCAGCCGCGTCGAGATGGCCGTACCGCCGACCTGGGGCTACGGCACGACGGGCAACGCGCAGGCGGGCATCAAGGGCACCGACACGCTGGTGTTCGTGATCGACATCCAGGACTCGTTCAACGCCAAGAGCTCCGCCAAGGGGACGACCGTCGCGCAGTCCGACGCCGACCTCCCCAAGGTCGGCACGAACACCGACGGCAAGGCCCCCTCGGTGACGATCCCGAAGGCCGACCCGCCGAAGAAGCTGGTGTCGAACTACGTCCTGGAGAGCGACGGAGCCGTCGTCAAGGAGGCGCAGTCGATCCTGTGCCAGTTCAAGGGCGTGGTCTGGAGCACCGGCAAGGAGTTCGAATCGACGTACTCCCAGGGCCGGTTGAGCCAGTTCGCGATCAAGGACATGGAGTCGGTCGTCAAGGGCCTGGCCCAGGGCATCACCGGCAAGAAGGTCGGCAGCCGCGTCATGATCGTGGCGCCCGCCGACCTGGCCTACGGCAACACCCCGCCGAGCGGCGGCGCCATCAAGAAGGGCGACACCCTGGTGTTCTCCGTGGACATCCTGGCCGCCATGTGACCCCTGAGGGATCGGGGCCGGGCCGGAGCACGAATTCGGCCGGTCTGCGAGACTGTCGGAGTTGCCTTGTCGTACACAAGCAGGAGCTAGAGACGTGAGCATCGAGAAGCCCGAGATCGACTTCCCGGAGGGCGAAGCCCCGGCCGACCTGGAGATCAAGGATCTCTGGGAGGGTGACGGCGAGGTCGCGGTGGCGGGCCAGAACGTCACCGTCCACTACGTGGGAGTGTCCTTCAGCACCGGCGAGGAGTTCGACGCCAGCTGGAACCGCGGTACCCCGTTCAAGTTCCCGCTCGGCGGCGGCCGCGTCATCAAGGGCTGGGACCAGGGCGTGCAGGGCATGAAGGTCGGCGGCCGCCGCCAGCTGACCATCCCCTCGCACCTCGCCTACGGCAACCAGAGCCCGACCCCGGCGATCAAGCCGGGCGAGACCCTGATCTTCGTGGTCGACCTCATCGCCGTCTGATCACCGGTTCCGACCGGACCCGATCATCTGGGGCCCATGCCTGCTGGGGCATGGGCCCTCGGCTTTTGTCAGGCCTGCGCGGAGCGGTACGGTCATCGTTCGTACGTACATGAGGAAGGCGAAGGGCGTCGATGGCCATTGCCAAGGCCGAGCGGCTGATGAACCTCGCGCTGTGTCTGCTCGGGACACGGCGGCCGCTTAGCAAGCGTGAGCTGCGCGAGTCCATCGAGGCCTACCTCGAGGCGGGCTCGGACGACTCCTTCAACCGGATGTTCGAGCGCGACAAGGACGACCTGCGCGAACTCGGGCTCGTCATCGAGACGGTGGAGAACCTGGACGGCGAGGTCGGCTATCTCGCCCGCCGCGACAGCAACCGCCTGCCGCCCATCACCCTCGACGCCGAGGAGGCCGCCGCGCTCGGCCTCGCCGCCAAGGTGTGGCAGCAGGCCCGGCTCGCCGGTGCCGCGAGCGGCGCCCTGCAGAAGCTGCGCGCCGCCGGGATGCCCGAGGATCTCGACCCGTACGAGCCGCACGGCGCCCTGGAGCCGCGGATCCCGGTGCACGAGGCGTCGTTCGAGCCGCTGATGCTGGCCTGCCGCGACCGCCGCCCGGTGGTCTTCGAGTACCGCAAGGCCACCGCCGCCCGCCCCGAGCCCCGCAACGTCGAGCCGTGGGCGCTGGAGTGCTGGCGCGGCCACTGGTACCTGGCCGGCTGGGACCGCGACCGGGGCGCCGAGCGCGTCTTCCGGCTCTCCCGGATCACCGGCAAGGTCCGCTCGCGCAACGGGCGGTTCACCGCGGACATCCCCGACGTCGTCACCGTGCGGGAGACCGTCGCGAGCTGGGCGGGGGAGACCGCCGACCGCTCCGCGCTGATCCGGCTGCGCTCGGGCTCCGGTTACCCCCTGCGGGCGAAAGCCGTGGCGGTTCGGGAACTCGGGGACGGCTGGGACGAGTTGGAGATTCCGTACGGCCACGGTCTGGACGCCTGGCTGGTGGAGTTCGGCCCCGACGTGGTCGTCCTGGAGCCGGCCGAGCTGCGGGCCGACGTGGTGGACCGGCTGCGTGCCGTGGCCAAGGGCTGAGGGGGAGCGGAAGAGAACTGTGGCAGGCAAACCGGTCAGGCCCGTCAACGCCATCGACCAGACCCGGCGGATGCTCTCCCTGGTGACCTATCTGAAGGAGCGCCCCGGAGCACGCATCGAGGACGTCGCCCGTGCCTTCGGGATCACCGAGGACGAGCTGGTGTCCGACCTCGATGTGCTGCCCATGTGCGGGACCAGCTTCCGGGGCGGCGACCTGCTCGACATCGACACCGACGGCGACCGCATCTGGTGGCACAACCCGGACGACGTCGCCGAGCCGCTGCGGCTCGCCGCCGACGAGGCGACCGCGCTCCTGGTGGCCGCCCGCGCCGTGTCGACCCTCCCGGGTCTGCGCGAGAGCGACCGGCAGGCGCTGCTGCGGGCCAACGCGAAGCTGGAGGCGGCGGCCGGTGAGGCGGCCGGGGCCAGCGCGCGGCTCTCGGTGACCTTCGAGTCCGAGGGCGGGGTCTTCGCGGACGTCGACCGGGCGATCTCGGAGCGCCGCCGTCTGTGGATCCGCTACTACTCGCCCGCCCGGGACGAGTTGAGCGAGCGCGAGATCGACCCGATCCGCCTGGTCAGCGTCGGGCACACGTACGTGGAGGCCTGGTGCCGCCGCTCCGAGGCGCGCCGCACCTTCCGTCTCGACCGGGTCGCCGAGATCAAGATCCTCGACGAGCCGTCCGCGCCCCCCGAGATCGAACTGCGGGACCTGTCCGAGGCGTTGGTGCAGCCCGCCGCCGAGGACCCCGAGGTCGTGGTCGAGGTCGGCCCGGGCGGGCGCTGGGTCGCGGAGTACTACCCGCACGACAGTGCCGATGAGCTTCCCGACGGCGGGCTGCGTATTACGTTGCGCACCCCCGACCCGACGTCCCTGCGACGCCTGGCCCTGCGGCTCGGGCGCGACGGCCGGATCGTCTCCCCGACCGACCTCGCCGACAGCGCCCGCCGTGCAGCGCGCGAGGCACTGGCGGCGTACGACGGGCCGCAGGGGGTGGTTGACGCAGTGCGTGGTGTTGACGAGAGGCCGGAGTGAGCCGCAGGGGCGCGCCGTTACCGAGAGGGCGGGCGCGCGGAGGCCCGAAGGGGTGAGCACGCTCGCCCTCTCGGTAACGGCTGAAGGCGCCCCGGAGGCGAACGACCAAAGGAAAGAGGAGCAGGGGCTGTGAGCGAGTCGACGATGACTGGTGTCCCGGGTGTCTCCGGTGCCGAAGGCGTTTCCGGTGCTCCGGAGATGACGGTGGCCACCGCGTTCGCCGGGATGAAGAGCGTGGTCCCCGTGATGTTCAGAGCGGGCTGCCCGGACTGCCGGGGCAGTTTCGAGCTGGCGGCGAGCGCCCTGCGCCTGGCCATCGGCGCCACCAGTCGCACCACCTTCTACTCGTTCACCTGCCCCGACTGCGGTGCCGCGGTCCGCAAGCCCGCGGGGGAGCGGATCGTCGAACTGCTCATCGGCGGCGGAGTGAGGACCCTGCGGCTGACGTCCGTCGGCTAGCAGGGTCTAGGCTCGCCCCATGTTCTGGGCGATGTTCGCGGTAGCTATGGGTTTCCTGGGTCTCGCCGTGCTCGGTGTGCTCGCCGTCCGGGTCTTCCTGGAGGTACGGCGGCTCGGACTGCAGGTCACGGACGCCGCGCAGCGCATCAACAGGGCGGCCGAGGATCTCGAGCGCGCGGCGGTCGCGACGGCCCGTTCCGTCGACGCACTGTGAGTCACGTGTGAGCGAGGTGTGAGTTGCGCGCCTCATGCGCTTCGCGTCACTTTGCCCTGTCACGTTGTCGGTCGGGGCGGGTACGCTGCTGGTCGCGGTCCGGATAACGAGGCCCGGAGCGCGGACCGGGAGTACGCACGGGGATTGCCTCACGTTTACCCCTGAGCGTTACGATCGCTGGCAGCACGGTGGTCGGACACATGTCCGACCGATCGGACAGCACCCCACCCCAGCCGCCTCGGTGAGAAGGTAAAGACTTATGTTCGGAAGGCTCGGAGCTCCCGAGATCATTCTCATCCTCGTCGTCATCGTGCTCCTGTTCGGCGCGAAGAAGCTTCCGGACATGGCCCGCTCCCTCGGCAAGTCCGCGCGCATCCTCAAGAGCGAAGCCAAGGCGATGAAGGAAGAGGGCAACAGCACGTCCACCCCCGCCGGCCCGCCGAACACCGACGAGTCCGTGCAGCGCACCATCCAGGCCGCCCCCGGTGACGTGACCAGCTCGCGCCCGGTCACCGAGCCGTCGGACACGACCAAGCGCTGACGCAGGGCCGGGACCCCCTCGGCCTGCCGCACGAGATGAGGACGTGGGTTGCCTAAGTCTGCCCGCAAGAAGGAGAAGGACCCCGAGGGGCGGATGCCCCTCGCGGACCATCTGCGTGAGCTGCGCAACCGGCTCGCGAAGGCGATGCTGGCCATCATCGTGGTGACCTGCGTGGCCGCCTTCTTCTACAACGACATCGTCAACATCATCACCAAGCCGGTGCTGGACTCGGTCGGCTGCGCCTCGACGTTCGAGGAGCTGCAGAAGGCCGGTGACAAGACACACACGTGCGCGCAGATCACGATCAACGGTCTGCTGACGCCGTTCACGCTGGCGTTGAAGGTGTCCCTGATGGCCGGTGTCGTACTGGCCTCGCCGGTCTGGCTGTACCAGCTCTGGGGCTTCATCGCCCCGGGCCTGCACAAGAACGAGAAGAAGTACGCGCTCTCCTTCGTCGGCACCGGCGTCCCGCTGTTCCTCGGCGGCGCCTACTTCGCCTACCGGGTGCTGCCCACCACGGCGAAGGTCCTGATCGGCTTCACGCCGAAGGACGTCAACAACCTGCTGCCGCTGGACGACCTGCTCGACCTGGTCACGCGCATGGTGCTGGTCTTCGGCCTCTCCTTCGAGCTGCCGCTGCTGCTGATCATGCTCAACCTCACGGGTGCGCTGACCGGCAAGCGGATGCTCGGCTGGTGGCGCGCGATGATCCTCGGCATCACCGTCTTCGCCGCCGTCGCCACCCCCAGCACCGACCCGCTGACCATGCTGGCGCTGGCCGGGCCGATCTGGGTGCTGTACTTCGGCGCGGTCGTCTTCTCCCTGCTCAACGACCGGCGCAAGCGCCGTCGCGAGGCCGAGGGACCGGACGACGACGAGGCCTCGGACCTGGACCTCACCCCTTCGGACATCGGCGAGATCGAGACCGTCTCGGCCGGCCGGGCGGCCCTGCCCGAGCAGGCGAGCGGCTCCGGCTCCGACCGGGTCAACGGCTACGACGACGTGACCTGAGCACCGTACGAGAACTGCCTCCGCACCCCCCGACACCGGCCCAGGCCTGGTGGCGGGGGGTGCGTCGCATCTCGGGCAGCGCACCGGTCATGACGCCCTGAACTGCGGGGATCCCGGGATTCACAGGGGTCGATCCGGATAATGATCGTCCTGTTGTCAGTGGCGCCCGGTACGCTCGAAAGCACGATGACAGAGGACCTCTCCCCGGCCGAGCGGTACGCGGCAGCCCGCCTGCGGGCAGCCGAGCAGGCCACCGCGCTCGCGGACTTCCGCGAGATGTACGACTTCGGTCTCGACCCCTTCCAGATCGAGGCCTGCCAGGCGCTCGAAGCGGGGAAGGGCGTGCTGGTCGCGGCGCCCACCGGCTCCGGCAAGACGATCGTCGGCGAGTTCGCCGTCCACCTCGCCCTCCAGCAGGGCAAGAAGTGCTTCTACACGACCCCCATCAAGGCCCTGTCGAACCAGAAGTACGCCGACCTGTGCCGCCGTTACGGCGCGGACAAGGTCGGCCTGCTCACGGGCGACAACAGCGTCAACTCCGAAGCCCCGGTGGTCGTCATGACCACCGAGGTGCTGCGCAACATGCTGTACGCCGGTTCGCAGACCCTCCTCGGCCTCGGCTATGTGGTCATGGACGAGGTGCACTACCTCTCCGACCGCTTCCGGGGTGCCGTCTGGGAAGAGGTGATCATCCACCTCCCCGAGTCGGTGACCCTGGTCTCGCTCTCGGCCACGGTGTCGAACGCGGAGGAGTTCGGCGACTGGCTCGACACCGTCCGCGGCGACACCGAGGTGATCGTCTCCGAGCACCGGCCCGTGCCGCTGTTCCAGCACGTGCTCGCCGGACGCCGGATGTACGACCTCTTCGAGGAGGGCGAGGGCAACAAGAAGGCCGTCAACCCCGACCTCACCCGCCTCGCCCGCATGGAGGCCCAGCGTCCCTCGTACCAGGACCGCAGACGCGGCCGTGCGATGCGCGAGGCCGACCGCGAGCGCGAGCGGCGCCAGCGCTCCCGCGTGTGGACCCCGGGCCGTCCCGAGGTCATCGAGCGGCTGGACAACGAAGGCCTGCTGCCCGCCATCACGTTCATCTTCAGCCGCGCCGCCTGCGAGGCCGCCGTACAGCAGTGTCTGTACGCCGGGCTGCGGCTCAACGACGACGAGGCGCGGGAGAAGGTGCGCGCGCTCGTCGAGGAGCGCACCGCGTCCATCCCGTCCGAGGACCTCCATGTCCTCGGGTACTACGAGTGGCTGGAAGGCCTGGAGCGCGGTATCGCCGCCCACCACGCGGGCATGCTGCCGACGTTCAAGGAGGTCGTGGAGGAGCTGTTCCTGCGCGGGCTCGTGAAGGCCGTCTTCGCCACGGAGACCCTGGCGCTCGGCATCAACATGCCCGCGCGGTCGGTGGTGTTGGAGAAGCTCGTCAAGTGGAACGGCGAGCAGCACGCCGACATCACCCCCGGCGAGTACACGCAGCTGACCGGCCGGGCCGGGCGCCGTGGCATCGACATCGAGGGCCACGCCGTCGTGCTGTGGCAGCGCGGGATCAGCCCCGAGCACCTCGCAGGACTGGCCGGCACGCGCACGTACCCGCTGCGCTCCAGCTTCAAGCCGTCGTACAACATGGCGGTCAACCTCGTCGAGCAGTTCGGGCGGCACCGGTCGCGGGAGCTGCTTGAGACGTCCTTCGCGCAGTTCCAGGCGGACCGGTCGGTCGTCGGGATCTCCCGGCAGGTGCAGCGCAACGAGGAGGGCCTGGAGGGCTACAAGGACTCCATGACCTGCCACCTCGGCGACTTCGACGACTACATGCGGCTGCGCCGCGAGCTCAAGGACCGCGAGACCGAGCTGGCCCGGCAGGGCGTGGCACTGCGCCGCGCCGAGGCAGCCGTGGCGCTGGAGAAGCTCAAGCCGGGGGACATCATCCATGTCCCGACCGGCAAGTACGCGGGTCTGGCACTGGTGTTGGACCCGGGACTGCCCGCCGGGCGGTCCAACGGCCATCGCGGCTTCGAGCAGCACGACGGGCCGCGCCCGCTGGTCCTCACCGCCGAGCGGCAGGTCAAGCGGCTCGCGTCGATGGACTTCCCCGTCCCCGTCGAGGCGTTGGACCGGATGCGGATCCCGAAGTCCTTCAACCCCCGTTCCCCGCAGTCCCGTCGGGACCTCGCGTCCGCGCTGCGCACCAAGGCCGGGCACATCCCGCCGGAGCGGGCCCGCAAGCAGCGCTCGCAGGCCGCGGACGACCGGGAGATCGCGCAGTTGCGTACGGCGATCCGGGCGCATCCGTGCCATGGGTGCAGCGACCGTGAGGACCATGCGCGGTGGGCCGAGCGGTATCACCGGCTGCAGCGGGACACCACACAGCTGGAGCGGCGGATCGAGGGGCGGACCAACACGATCGCCCGCACCTTCGACCGGATCGTCGCGCTGCTCACCGAGCTGGACTATCTGCGCGGTGACGAGGTCACCGAGAACGGCAAGCGGCTGGCCCGGTTGTACGGCGAGCTCGATCTGCTCGCCAGTGAGTGCCTGCGCGAGGGTGTCTGGGAGGGGCTCGCTCCCGCGGAACTGGCCGCGTGCGTCTCGGCGTTGGTCTTCGAGGCGCGGGTCAGTGACGATGCGACGACTCCCAAGGTGCCGTCGGGTATGGCCAAGGCCGCGCTCGGGGAGATGGTGCGGATCTGGGGGCGGCTCGATGCCCTTGAGGAGGATTTCCGGATCACTCAGACCGAGGGGGTCGGGCAGCGGGAGCCTGATCTCGGGTTTGCCTGGGCCGCGTACATGTGGGCCAGTGGGAAGGGGTTGGACGAGGTCCTTCGGGAGGTCGAGATGCCGGCCGGGGACTTCGTTCGGTGGTGCAAGCAGGTGATCGATGTGTTGGGGCAGATTTCTGCCGCGGCGCCGGTCAGTGGGGGTGAGGCGGCTTCTACCGTGGCGAAGAACGCGCGGAAGGCTGTTGAGTTGCTGTTGCGGGGGGTTGTGGCGTACTCGTCGGTGGGGTGACGGTTCGTCGCGGTGACGGTTTGGTGGTGGGGTGCGGGTTCGCTGTGGCTGGTCGCGCAGTTCCCCGCGCCCCTAGGGGGTGTGCGCCCTGCGTCAGTCAAGAGCGCAGGTAGCCTCGCCAGCCGCCGTGGGTTGTTATGTCCTCTGCGTTGGCCAGTGCCGCCGGCTCGCAGAGGAAGCCCGGGACGCTTGTGCCGTCTGAGAGTTGGACGCTGCCCAGGGTCATGGGGCGGGGGAGTGCGGCGAGCAGGCGGCCCAGGCCCTCTGCCGGGAGGCGCCAGATCTCGGTCTCTATCGCCGCTCCGCCCTCGCCGACATGAACCAGGCCCGGCTTGGGCGGAGTTGTCGGCAGGGCGTGCAAGCGGTAGACCGGGGCCGTTGTCGTCGTGCGGTCCAAGCGGGCTCCCAGGGACAGGAGTTGGGGGTTCAGGGGCTGGCCCGTCAAGTGGGCTCCTACGACTGCTAGTTGCACCGGTGGGGTCAGGTCGCGGGCCATGCGTGCCAGGCGGTCGTCCGTGAATGCCGGGCCGATCAGCATCACGCCGAAGGGCAAGCCGTTGACCACGCCGGACGGGACGGCCACCGCCGCCAGGTCGAAGAGGTTCGTCGAGTTGGTGAAGCGGCCCAGGCGGGCGTTCGCGCCCAAGGGGTCGGCCGCCACCTCGGTCAGGGTGGGGTGGCCCGGGGTCGTCGGGAGCAACAGGGCGTCAGCGTCCGCCAGTTCGGCGAGGGCGAGGGTGCGGAGAGCGCCGAGGCGTGCCTCGTCCGCGTACAGCTGGTGGGCCGGGATGTCCCGGGCCCCGGTGATGATGCCGGCGACTGCGGGGTCCAGGCCTTCGGCGCCGGAGGCCATCGCCTTGTCGATAAATGCCCCCACCGCTGTGTAGCGCTCGGCGACGAACGCCCCCTGGTAGAGCATCGCCGCCGCCTCGGTGAAGGGGGTGAGGTCCAGGGTGCGGATCTCGCAGCCCGCTGCGCGGAGGCGGGTGACCGCCTCCGCGTAGGTCTCCGCCCAACCCTCGTCCAACTCGCCCAGCTGGTCTCGCGGGGGGACTGCTATGCGCCAGGGGCCCGGCGTGCGTTGGGCGAGGGGCGGGAGGATGCGGGTCGGTGGGGAGGTCATGAAAGACAGGGCCTGTTCGGCCTCGGGGAGGGTGCGGGCGAAGACCGTCACGCAGTCGATCGAGGCGCAGGCCGGGACCACGCCCGCCGTGGGGACGAGGCCCCGGGTGGGCTTCAGGCCGACGATGCCGTTGAAGGCGGCGGGGACGCGGCCGGAGCCCGCCGTGTCGGTGCCGAGGGCGAAGTCGACGATGCCCAGGGCCACCGCGACCGCCGACCCCGCGCTGGAGCCGCCGCTGATCCGTTCCGGGTCGTGGGCGTTGCGGACCGCGCCGTAGGGGGAGCGGGTGCCGACCAGGCCCGTGGCGAACTGGTCGAGGTTCGTGGTGCCGAGCACGATGGCGCCGGCCGCGCGGAGGCGGGCCACCACCGGGGCGTCCGCCTCCGGCGTGTAGGCGTAGGCCGGGCAGCCTGCCGTTGTGGGGAGGCCGTGGACGTCTATGTTGCCCTTGGCTGCGAACAGGCGTCCTGCGAGGGGGAGTTGTTCGCCTGCCGTCAGTCGGTCATCCAGTGTCCGCGCCTCCTGCTCGACCTCCGCCTGCGGGCGCAGGTCGATCCAGATCTCCGGGCGGTTCACCGCCTCGATGCGGGCGTAGGCGGCTTGGACTCGGGAAACGGTGGTCGACATCTCTGGTGCTCCTTGTAGTTCAGGTGGCGACGGGGGCGGTGACCTGGGGGCGTGCGGGTTCGGTGTCCCGGCCCAGGGCTCGGACTCGGCTCGCCCCAGCCCAGGTCTCGGACTCAGCTCGCCGGTGCCAGGACCACCAGCGCCGTGCCCGCCTCCACCTGGTCTCCTGGCCTGGCCAGGATCTCCGTCACCACGCCCGCCATCGGGGCGTGCACCCTGGACTCCATCTTCATCGCCTCCAGGGCCAGCAGGGGTTGGCCCGCTGTCACCTCGTCGCCGGGTGCCACGTTCAACTGCCAGACGGACGCGGCGAATTCGGCCTCCACCAGGCGGCCTCCGGCCGGGACCGTCACCTCGGCCTGCGGGGGAGCGGGGACGGCCGCCGCCTCCGCCCGCGTGAACTCGCCCGCCGCTTCCCACGCTTCGCGTTCCGCGCTGAACGCGGTCTGCTGGCGGGACCTGAACTCCGCGATGGAGTCGGCGTGTTCGGTGAGGAACGCCTCGTACTCGGCGAGGGAGAACGTGCCCTCCTCGATACGGGGGACGAAGCGGCCGGAGGTGATGTCGGCGCGGAGTTCGAGGAGTTCGTCCGGTTCCACCGGGTACCACTTGATGCGGTCGAAGCAGCGCAGCAGCCAGGGTGAGCCGGGTTCGAACGCGCCGCGTTGCTGCCAGCCCGACCAGACCTGGGTCGTCCTGCCCACGAACTGGTAGCCGCCGGGGCCCTCCATGCCGTAGATGCAGAGGTACGCGCCGCCGATGCCTACCGAGTTCTCGGCCGTCCACGTGCGGGCCGGGTTGTACTTGGTGGTGACCAGGCGGTGGCGGGGGTCCAGCGGGGTGGCCACCGGTGCGCCCAAGTAGACGTCTCCCAGGCCCAGTACGAGGTACTCCGCATCGAAGACCGTGGCGTAGACGTCGTCGACCGAGTCGAGGCCGTTGACGCGGCGGATGAACTCGATGTTCCAGGGGCACCAGGGGGCGTCGTCGCGGACGCCGGCCATGTAGCGGGCGATGGCCTCGCGGGTGGCCGGGTCGTCCCAGGACAGGGGGAGGTGGACCGTGCGGGAGGGGACGATCAGCTGGTCCGTGGGCGGGAGTGCTGTCGCTATCTCCCGCACGGCGGTGAGGAGTTGGGCTTGGGGGAGGCGGGCGGGGTCCGTTTGGATCTGGAGGGAGCGGATTCCTGGGGTCAGGTCCGTGACGCCCTCGAAGTCGGCCTCCGCCACCGCCTCCATCAGGGCGTGGACCCGCATGCGCTGGGCCAAGTCCAGTTGCATGGGGCCGAATTCGACGAGGAGGTTGTCGTCGCCGCTGCGGCGGAAGGTGACGTCTCCGTCCCTCGCCAGGATGCCGCCGTCCACGATGTCGGGGCGGGGCGAGCCGTCGACGTTCACCGGGACGAACCGGACGGTGTCACCCGGCCTGAACTGGCCCAGTTTCCAGCGCTCTTGGCTGACGACCGTGGCCGGGCATACGAAGCCGCCGAGTGAGGGGCCGTCGGGGCCGAGGAGGACCGGCATGTCGCCCGTGTAGTCGACGGCGCCGACCGAGTACGGGGTGTCGTGGATGTTGGACGGGTGCAGGCCCGCCTCGCCGCCGTCGGTGCGGGCCCAGCGGGGCTTGGGGCCGACCAGGCGGACGCCTGTGCGTGCCGAGTTGAAGTGCACCTTCCAGTCGGCCGCGTAGAAGTCGCGGATGTCGTCCTCGGTGAAGAACTCCGGTGCAGCGTGCGGGCCTTCGGCCGCCGCCACGTCCCATACGGCGCCGAAGACCGGACGGTCGGCGGGCGGCACCGGCGTGCCCTCGGCGACCGTGCCGCCGGGTAGGACGTCACCGGTGCGCAGCGCCCGGCCGCCGTGCCCGCCGAACCGGCCGAGTGTGAAGGTGCTCGCGCTGCCGAGGAAGGCCGGCACGTCCAGGCCGCCCGCGATCAACACGTAGGTGCGCAGGCCGTGTTCGGCCGGGGTGTCGATCTCGAGCACGCCACCTGCGGGTACTGTCACCGGCTCCCACTGGGGGATGGGCGTGCCGTCCACCGTCACGTGTGCCGGGGCGCCCGTCACGCACACCGTGGTGCCGTGGGTGAACCTCAACGTCGGTCCCTGGAGCGTGCATTCGAGGCCGGGGGTGCCCTCCTCGTTGCCGAGCGCGCGGTTGCCGAGGCGGAAGGAGAGGTCGTCCATCGGGCCGCACGGCGGTACGCCGACCTGCCAGTAGCCGGTTCGGCCCGGCCAGTCCTGGACCGTGGTGAGGGTGCCGCCGGAGACGATCTCGATGCGGGGGGTCGGGTCCGTGACGGTGGCGAGGGTCGCCGTGGAGTGGGTGGCCGCTTTGAAGTCCGGTTCCGTCAGGGCCGCTTGGACCATGCCGAGGTTCGTCTCGATGCCGTCCAGGCGGGTGCGGGCCAGTGCCTCGCCGAGCCGTCGGAGCGCTTCGGCGCGGTCCGAGCCGTACGCGATGACCTTCGCGAGCATCGGGTCGTACGACGTCGTCACCTCGGTGCCGGTCTCCACCCAGCCGTCGACCCGCACGTCCTCCGGGAACTCGACCCGGGTCAACAGGCCCGCGCTCGGCCGGTGTTCACGGGACGGGTCCTCGGCGTAGACGCGGGCCTCGACGGCGTGGCCGCGCGGGGTGCCCGGGTCGCGGACGACGTCGGACTCGCCCCGGGCCAGCCGCAACATCCAGGCGACGAGGTCGACGCCGTAGATCTCCTCGGTGACCGGATGTTCCACCTGGAGGCGCGTGTTGACCTCCAGGAAGTAGGCCTCCTCGCGGGTGGCGTCGTAGACGAACTCGACGGTTCCGGCGGAGCGGTAGCCGACCGAGGCGCACAACTCGCTAGCTGAGGTGCTCAGTTGGGTGCGGATGTGGTCGGGGAGGTCCGGTGCGGGGGCCTCCTCCAGGACCTTCTGGTTGCGGCGCTGCAGGGAGCAGTCGCGGTCCCCGAAGGTGACGACCCTGCCGTCGCCGTCGCCGAAGACCTGCACCTCGACATGGCGGGCGTGTTCCACGAGGCGTTCCAGGAAGACGCCGGCGGAGGAGAAGGAGGCGGCGGCGACCCGCTGCACCCGGTCCCAGGCCTCGGTGAGTTCGGCGGGGGAGTGGCAGGCCGACATGCCGATGCCGCCGCCTCCGCCGGTCGCCTTGAGCATCACGGGGTAGCCGATGAGGGCGGCCTGGGTGAGCGCCTCTGTCAGGTCCGGCAACAGGCCTGTGCCGGGGGCCAGTTGGACACTCGCCGCCTCGGCCGCCGCGCGTGCCGTGTGTTTCGCGCCGAACAGGTCCAGCTGTGCGGGAGTCGGGCCCACGAAGACGATTCCGGCGTCCTCGCAGCGGCGGGCGAAGGCCGCGTCCTCGGAGAGGAAGCCGTAGCCGGGGTGGATCGCGCCCGCGCCCGTGTCCTTGGCCGCCTTGAGGACCAGGTCGGCGTCCAGGTACGACTCCTTGGCGGGGGCCGGACCCAGTCGTACCGCCTCGTCGGCGAGGCGGACGTGGGGCGCGGCGCGGTCGGCGTCGGAGTACACGGCGACCGTGCGCAGGCCGAGTTCGCGGGCCGTGCGGATGATGCGGACGGCGATCTCGCCCCGGTTGGCGATCAGCAGCGTGTCGAAGGTCATCCGGCATCCCCTTGGGAGGCGGTCTCGACGATCGTCATCTCGACCGCCGTCGGCTCGAATCCGTTGCAGGGGTTGTTGATCTGGGGGCAGTTGGAGACCAGGACTAGGACGTCGCGTTCGGCGCGCAGGGTCAGCTTGAGCCCGGGGGCGGAGAGGCCGTCGACGATGCCGAGGGTGCCGTCCTTCTCGACCGGCACGTTCATGTACCAGTTGATGTTGGAGACCAAGTCCCTTTTTCCGAGGCCGTACTTGGCGCCCTCGGCGAGGAAGTTGTCCACGCACGCGTGCTGGGACCACGTGTGATGGCCGTAGCGCAGGGTGTTGGACTCCTTGGAGCAGGCGCCGCCGACCGTGTCGTGCCGGCCGACCTCGTCGGCGGTGACCGTCATCAGCGGGGTGTGCTCGTTGGACATCAGCACGCTGCCGGTGGTCAGGAAGAGGTTGCCCTGCGCCTGGATGGTGTCGGGGGCGCTGTAGCGGACCGCCGTGTCGTGGGCGTCGTAGACGAGGAAGTCGACGGCCTGGTTGCCGTGCAGGTCGGTGATCGTGAGGGTCCCGCCCGTGCGGATCAC
Source organism: Streptomyces sp. NBC_00252 (assembly GCF_036187565.1). Classification (NCBI taxonomy): domain Bacteria; kingdom Bacillati; phylum Actinomycetota; class Actinomycetes; order Kitasatosporales; family Streptomycetaceae; genus Streptomyces; species Streptomyces sp. NBC_00252. The sequence goes on from NZ_CP108087.1 coordinate 7,989,305, forward strand.
GGCGGACCAGGCGGCGCGGGCCGGTACTTCCACGGTCTTCATACGAGCCCCCTCGCGGCAAGGAATTCGGCGGTGTTGAGGAAGGCGCGGCGGCCTTCGGGGGTGGCCTCCCACAGCGGGTCGCCGGGCCGGGTGGCCTCGGCGCGCCAAGCCAGCACCTCCAGCGGGGAGTTGACGTAGTCGTCGCGCGGATCGGCCGGGTGCGGGACGTTCACGAGCAGCACCGTCACGTCCTGCTCGGCGCGCATGGTCACGCTGCCGCCGGGGCCGGTCGAGCCGGTGAAGCCGAGGGAGCCGTCGTCGCGGACCTCGACGCCCTGGAAGAAGGAGAGCGAGGGCGGCAGGTCCCGTGGTTCCAGGCCGTTCTTGGCGGCGGCGAGCTTGAACAGCTCCCGGCCGGCAGGGGAGTCGGACTGCGGGGTGCCGTCGCCGTAGCGCTCGGTGTTGCGGACCAGGGTGGAGGTGCCGCACAGCGTGTCGTGGCGGCCGGAGGTGTCGGCGGTCAGGGAGGCGAGGACGCGGCCCTGGTCGGAGAGGAGGAGCCGGCCCTCGCCGAGGTAGGCGTTCCACTGGACCTTGACCGTGTCGGCGACGTTCAGCCGCTCCCAGGGGCGGTCTGCCGCGTACAGGAGCAGGTGGGCGCAGGCGTCGCCGCGCAGGTCGGTCAGGCGGAGTTCGGTGCCCCGGGCGAGGACGCGGTGGGTGTAGTTGCCGCCCGCGACGGTCTCGGCCCACACCAGGTGGCCCGCCTCGCAGGGCGGGGCCGGCCAGTCGCCGGCCGGGACGACGGGCATCGCCTCGGCCCGGCTGCCCTGCTGGGCGCGGGCGTGGTCGCGGGCTCCGTAAGTGGTCGCTGTCGCCATCGCGGGGGACCTCCGGCTGGGGGGACGTCTCGGTCGTACGGCATTTCTGTCGCCCGACAGAAATTAGGAGGCGGGCGGGTCACCGGGGTTGCCCGGGTGTTGCCGCTCGGTTACCGAGCCCTCACGAAGATCACCGGCGGTCCGGCGGCCGGTCGTGGTGCGGGGCCGTGTGCGAGGATCGAACGCATGGGGACACCGGGTGCGCAGGGCGGCCGCAGGGTCGGCAGGCCGCGGGCCGACCAGCGGCCGGACAGCGGGCTGACGCCGCGCGCCGAACTCCTCGCCGCCGCGGCCGAGTTGTTCACCACGCGCGGCTACGCGGCGACCACCACCCGGGCCGTCGCCGAGCGCGCGGGCATGCGGCAGGCGTCGATGTACCACTACGTCTCCGGCAAGGAGGAGCTGCTCGCGGACCTGCTGGAGTCCACGGTCACGCCCTCGCTGGCCTGCGCGCGCGAACTCCTCGCGGACGACGCCACCCCGGCCGAGGGCAGGCTGTGGGAGCTGTGCCGCACCGACGTCGAGCTGCTGTGCGGGGGTCCGCACAACCTCGGCGGGCTGTATCTGCTGCCCGAAGTGCGCGCCGAACGGTTCGCCGGCTTCCATGCCGTACGGGCGGAACTCAAGGACGCCTACCGGCAGTTGCTCGCCGCGACCGGCGCGGGCGGGGCGCTCGCCAAGAGCGAGTTGGAACTCCGTACGGATCTGGTGTTCGGGCTGATCGAGGGTGTCATCCTCGTGCACCGCTCCGACCCCGAGCGGCCGGTGTCCGCCTTCGCCGAGGCCACGGCCGACGCCGCGCTGCGCATCGCCGGAGTCTGAGCCGGAACGGAAGCTTCACTCATTACGGTGAGTGATTTTCGCGCCCCCGTTCGCCGTCACTCATTGTGTGCGAATGAAGCCACAGCGTGTAAATGGGTTGAGGGTACTCCCCTTCCATGTCCCTTTTCAGGCGCTTGCTGAATATGACACAGCGATGATCCGGTCGGACTAAGCTCGCCCGCAGCGCACCGAGTTGGGCTGTATTCGTGCGCTTGTTCCCAAACATGCAAAAGATACAGAAGCTCCCCCCAGAGCTACCCCTGATCCCCCAGCCGACCTGTCTTAGAGGGCATACATGGTGAGTGTTCAATCGCCTCCCGGTGGCCGTGAACTTCCCTACGCGCGCGTGCTGTTGCCGCCTGCCATAGTGATGGCCGCAGCGACCGGGGCCGCCGTCGCCCTGGTGGCCGGGCCGGCCCGGATCGCCGTCGGCTGGTGCGGAGCCGTCGCCACACTCCTGGTGATCGTGACGGCGGCCGAAGCGGTACGACGCGGGCGCAACCTGCGGGACCTGCGCGCCGAACACGCCCGTCACACCGCATATCTGGAACGGCGGCTCGCCGACCAGACGCACGAGATGGTGCGCCTCGGCAAGGAGATCCTCCCCGCCACGCTCCACCGGCTCAGCAGCGGAGAATCCCCCGGAGAGGTGATTCGCCAAGTCGTCGACACCGATCCCGAATGGCGGCAACTTCCCCAGCCGCAGCGCGACTTGCTGATGACCGTGCTCAAGATCGTGGAGCGCGAGGAGAACATGCGTGACTCCGCGCAGCGCTCCTTCGTCAGCATCGCCCGCCGTGTGCAGGCCATCGTCCACCAACAGGCCAAGGAACTCCGGGAGATGGAGGAGGACCACGGCCGCAACCCCGAGGTCTTCGACGACCTCCTGCGCATCGACCACGGCACCGCGCTGATCGGCCGTCTCGCCGACTCCATCTCGGTGCTCGGCGGTGGCCGCCCCGGCCGCCAGTGGCCCGAACCGGTGCCGCTGTACAGCGTGTTGCGCGGCGCCATGTCCCGCATCCTGGAGTACCGGCGCATCGAGCTGCACTCCATCGCCAAGGTCAACATCCGCGGCATCTCCGTCGAGCCGGTCATCCACGCGGCGGCCGAACTCCTCGACAACGCCACGCGTTACTCGCCCCCGCAGACCAAGGTGCACGTCACCGCCGTGGAGGTGCAGACCGGTGTCGCCATCGAGATCGAGGACGGCGGCGTCAGCCTCAGCGAGGAGTCACGGGCCCGCGCCGAAGGCATGCTGGAGCGCGCCAAGGCCGGCACCGACCTCCAGGACCTCGGCGAGAGCCCGCGCCTCGGCCTTCAGGTCGTCGGCCGGCTCTGCGCGACGTACAACATGCAGATCTCGCTGCGCGCCTCGGCCTACGGCGGCGTCCGCGCCGTCCTCATCGTGCCCAGCGAGATGCTCACGCCCGGCACCGCGCCCGGACTCGCCCACGGCATCGGCGCCACCGCCATGCCCAAGGCCGAACTCGGCGCGGTCGACGGCCCCAAGCGCACGATCAAGCGGCGCCGTCCCACCAGCCCGCGCATCCCGGCCTCGGTGAGCATGGAGGACGAGGTTCCCGAGGTCACCGAGTGGACGGCCGGCGGTCTGCCGCAGCGCCGCAGCCGGGTCAAGGTCCCGCTCGCCCAGCGGTACGCCGAGCAGGCCGCCGCCGAGCGCGCCGAGGCCGCCGCACGGGAGGCCCGCTCCGCCTGGGGTGTGCCCGAGCCCGAGCCGGAGAAGAAGGACGAACCCGAACCGGGCCTGTGGGTCGAGGCGTTCATGGAAGGCCTCAAGGGTGACCCGGACCCGACCGCTTTCACCCAGAAGACCGAGCCGGCCCGAGTCGAGGCCGACGACGAGGGGGATCTCAAGTGATCCAGCAGCGAGCCAACTTCGACTGGATGCTGAAGGATCTCGCCGACGGCGTGCCCGGCATCCAGCAGATCGTGGTCCTCTCCGCCGACGGGCTGCGCATCGCCCGCTACGGCGGTGACCCGGACGCCGCCGACCGCGTCGCCGCGGCCTGCGCCGGACTGCAGAGCCTGGCGGGCGCCGTCGCCTCCGAGATCCCCGGCAGCGACGGCCGGATGAAGATGGTCATCATCGAGATCAACGGCGGCTACTTCTACCTGATGGCCGCCGGCGCCAACGCCTATCTCGCGGTGCTGTCCGACGTGGTCGCCGAACCCGGCCTGATGAGCAACCGCATGCGTGACCTCGTCGTCAGAATCGGCGCCCACCTGACCAGCCCGCCGAGGCGCAACGGGCAGACCGTATGACTCCTCCGCAACGCCAGCGGCGACATCCGAAGGATGGGCCGCCGCCCGAGCCCGCCAAGAAGCAGGGCGAAGGAAAGATCCCGGAACGCCTCTACGTGCTCACCGGCGCGACCGAGGACGGCGACCGGGCCGAACTCGACCTGGTCACGCTGATCGTGGCGCGTTCCGACGCGCCGCAGTCGGCCACCCCGGAACAGGCGGCCCTGCTCCGGCTCTGTATCGCCCCCCTGTCCGTGGCCGAGCTGTCGGCCTATCTCAACCTGCCGTACAGCGTGGTGACCGTCCTGCTCACCGAGCTGCTGACGGCCGAACTGGTGCAGGCGCGCGCCCCGATCGTCCGCCAGGCGCTCCCCGACCGTTCCCTCCTCGAAGCGGTGATGCATGGACTTCAAAAGCTCTGACACCATCACGGGTCCGCGGACCGAGGACCATCTCCCGCAGACGGCCCAGGCCGCGGTGAAGATCGTGATCGTCGGCGGCTTCGGGGTCGGCAAGACGACCATGGTCGGTTCGGTCAGCGAGATCAGGCCGCTGACGACCGAGGAGACCATGACGCAGGCCGGCGTCGGCGTCGACGACAACTACGGCTCGGACACCAAGACGGCCACCACCGTCGCGATGGACTTCGGCCGCATCAGCATCACCGAGCAACTGGTGCTGTACCTCTTCGGCACCCCCGGCCAGGAACGCTTCTGGTTCCTGTGGAACGGGCTGTTCGAGGGCGCGCTCGGCGCCGTGGTGCTGATCGACACCCGGCGCCTCGAAGTCAGCTTCGACGTCATAGGACGGCTCGAGGAGCGCGGGGTGCCGTTCGTGATCGCCGTCAACTCCTTCCCGGACGGCCCCCGTTACCCCCTGGAGGACCTGCGTACGGCGCTCGACCTGTCGCCCGACATCCCCATCGTGGAGTGCGACGCGCGCCGCCGGGCCTCCAGCCGGGACGTCCTGATGACCCTGATGCGCTTCCTGCACTCCCTGGCGATGACGGGCTCACTGACCTGACCCCGCCCAACTCCCCCGACACCGGAACCACTTCAGCTCCCGGAGCGATGACCGTGACGCCTGAACACCACGCACTGACCGATACGGACGACCCCCGGCTCGGCCCGCCCCCCGGCTGCCCCGCACACGGACAGGGGCCCGGGGGACTGCACCGGCTGTACGGCGCCGAGGCGGCGGACCTGGGCGCCCTCTACGAGAAACTGCGCCTCGAACACGGGCCCGTGGCGCCGGTGTTGCTCCACGACGACGTACCGATCTGGGTCGTCCTCGGCCACACCGAGAACCTGCACATGGTGCGGACGCCCTCGCAGTTCAGCCGGGACAGCCGGATCTGGACGCCGCTGCGCGAGGGCATGGTCAAGCCCGACCACCCCCTGATGCCGCACATCGCCTGGCAGCCCATCGCCTCGCACGCCGAGGGCGACGAACACCTGCGGCTGCGCGGCGCGGTCACCGGCGCCATGTCGACCATCGACCCGCGCGGCATCCGCCGGCACATCAACCGCTACACGCAGATCCTCGCCAACTCCTTCTGCCAGGAGGGGCGTGCCGAACTCGTCGGCCAGTTCTGCGAGCACCTGCCGATGGCCGTGCTGTGCGAGATCCTCGGCATGCCCGACGAGTACAACGAGCAGATGGTGGAGGCGGCCCGCGACGCCCTCAAGGGCACCGAGACCGCCATCGTCAGCCACCAGTACGTCATGGACGCCCTGACCCGGCTCACCGCGCTGCGCCGGGCCGAACCCCTGGACGACTTCACCAGCCACCTGGTCACCCACCCGGCCGGGCTCAGCGACGACGAGGTCAGGGAGCACCTGCGGCTCGTCCTCTTCGCCGCCTACGAGGCCACCACCAACCTGCTCGCCAACGCGCTGCGCATGGTCATCACCGACCCGCGCTTCCGCGCCCAGCTCAACGGCGGGCAGATGACGGTGCCGGAGGCGGTCGAACAGTCCCTGTGGGACGAGCCGCCGTTCAGCACGGTCTTCGCCTACTTCGCCAAGCAGGACACGGAGTTGGGCGGCCAGCGCATCCGCAAGGGCGACGGACTGCTCTTCGCACCGGCGCCGGGCAACGTCGACCCCCGGGTGCGTCCCGACCTCAAGGCCAACATGATGGGCAACCGCTCCCACCTGGCCTTCGGCGGCGGACCGCACGAGTGCCCCGGCCAGGACATCGGCCGCGCCATCGCCGACACCGGGGTGGACGCGCTGCTGATGCGGCTGCCGGACATCGAACTCGACTGCGACGAGGACGAGTTGAGCTGGACGGCGTCCATCGCCTCCCGCCACCTGGTGGAGCTCCCGGTGCAGTTCGCCCCGAAGCCCCAGCAGGACGTCTCGGAGAAGCCCGGCCACGCGGCGGTCCCGCAACCGCGCCACACCTGGCACGTCGGCATGTCCCCCGACCCGCAGCCCACGTCGGCGGCGATCCCGCAGCCCGTCGAGGTGACGGCTCCATCGGAGGCGCCCGCGACGCCGGAGCCGGTGGTCCAACTGGGCGCGTGGCAGAGGTTCCTGAGGTGGTGGCGGGGCTACTGAGCCCGCGCGCGGAGGGGCTGGACCGGCTGATCCGGATCACCGTCCGGTGGCCCATTCCCCGTACGAGGCCCACGCCTCCAGCACCCGCCCGCTCCGGAACCGGTGCTCCGCCCCCGTGACCGGATCGGTGAACTCCAGTGCCCGCGCCACCAGTTGGAGCGGGCGCCGGAAGTCACCGTCCGGCACGGGGTCGTGGACCACGGGGTAGAGCGGATCCCCGAGGATGGGCACGCCCAACGCGTTCATGTGGACCCGCAGTTGATGCGTCTGCCCGGTACTGGGCACCAGCCGGTACCGGGCGAGCCCGTCCGCCCGCTCCTCCTCCAGCTCGACCCGGCTGACGGCGTTGACCTCGCCGGGGACCTGCTGGGCGGCCATCACCCCGCGCTCCTTGAGGATGCGGCTGCGCACGGTCGTAGGAAGGACGAGCCCGGGATCGTACGACGCGACCGCCTCGTACTCCTTCCGCACCCGCTTCTCCCTGAACAGCGCCTGGTACGCGCCCCGTTCACCCGGTCGCACGGTGAACAGCACCAGCCCGGCGGTGAGTCGGTCGAGCCGGTGCGCGGCCCCGAGCTCCGGGATCCCCAACTCCCGCCGCAGCCGCGCCAACGCGGTCTCGACGACATGGCTTCCGCGCGGGGTGGTCGCCAGGAAGTGCGGCTTGTCGGCGACGACGATGTGCTCGTCCCGGTACACGACGTCCACAGGGAACGGCACCGGCACTTCGACCGGCAACTCCCGGTGGAACCACACGAACATCCCGGGCTCGTACGCCAGCCCGGCCACGCTCTCCCCGTCCACCCCGACGAACAGCCCGTCGTCCATCATCCGCTCGACGACCCCGTCCCCCGCCCCGGAGAGCCGGGCCACCAGATACTCGCGCACGGTGGCCCAGGAATCCTCCGGGGGCAGCCGGACCCGCACCGGGTCGACTCCGTCGCGTTGGGGGAGGGGAGAGGGCGGGATACGGCGTTTTCGGGTCATTGCGATCAAGGGTAGGGGTCGGGTCAGGCGGGGGCCCCTTCGGGAGCCGGGGCCGTCGCCGTACGGGTGCGGTAGGCCCGGTAGCCGAGCCCGGCCGCCAGCGTGACCACCAGGAACAACACGGTGAACCACTGGAAGTACCAGTGCCCGCCCGCCGGGTCGTACACGGCAGCGCGCGGCCAGGCCAGGTTGACCGTCATGACCAGGCCGTAGACGAGAGCCAGTGCGTTCACCGGTACTCCCCAGCGGCCCAGGGAGAAGAGGCGGGCGCCTGTTTCGTCCGTGCCCTGGACCGTGAACTCGCCGCGAACGCGACGCAGGAGCAGGGGGCCCGTCACCATCGCGTAGGCCAGGTAGAGCATCACGATGCAGGTGGTGCCGATGGCGAGGAAGGCGTCCGGGGAGGCGAAATTGAGGAGAAGCAGGGCGGCGGCGAGGATGCCCACGGTGAGGGCGGGGGCGGTGGGCATGCCGGTGCGCGGGTTGACCTTGGACAGGCGGGCGGAGAAGGGGAGTTGGGAGTCCCGGGCCATCGAGAAGAGCATGCGGCAGGCCGCCGTCTGGATGGCCAGCGTCGCCACGGCTATCGCCACCACCACGTCCGCCAGCAGGGCCTTGCCGACGCCGTCGCCGAGGCTGCTGGTGAGGACGTAGCTGAGGCCGTCCACGCCCAGGTGGCCGTCGGTCAGGCTGGGGGCGGCGAGGAGGCCGCCGAGGATGATCAGGCCGCCGAGCAGGCCCGCGGCGGTGAGCGCGGTCAGGATCGTGCGGGGCGCGGTGCGGCGGGGGTTGTGGGTCTCCTCGCTCATCTCGCCCGCGCTGTCGAAGCCGATCATCACGTACGCCGCCGTGAACGAGCCGACCAGCAGTGCGCCGAGCAGTCCGCCCTCCAGGCTGCCGGTCGTGTGGAAGGTGATGCTCGGCGTGCGGTTCGAGTGGGTCAGGAGGAGGACGACGATCAGGATCGCGCCGATGATCTCCGCCGTCACGCCGACCCGGTTGATCACCGACATCACGCGGTTGTCGAGGATGTTCACCAGCGTCGTCAGGACCAGCAGGATCACGCCCAGGACCGCCGCGTTGGCCGCGCCGTCCGGTGAGGTGGGCGCCGGGTCGCCGCCCACCAGCTGGAAGCCCGACCAGATCGCCGGCAGGACCATTTGCAGGGCCAGCGCCGCCGCTGCGACCACGACTATCTGGCCTATCACCATGATCCAGCCCGCGAACCAGCCGAAGGTCGCGTTGGAGAGGCGGGACGACCACTGGTAGATCGCGCCCGAGATCGGGTACCGCGCGGCCAGTTCCGCGAAGCACGCCGCCACCAGCAGCTGGCCGGCCAGCACCACCGGCCAGGCCCAGAAGAAGACCGGGCCGCCGAACGCGTACCCGAAGGCGAAGAACTGGAAGACGGTCGTCAGTACGGAGATGAAGGAGAAACCGGCGGCGAAGGACGCGTACTTGCCGAGGCTGCGGTGCAGTTCCTGGCGGTAGCCGAACTCCGCGAGGGAGCCGTCCTCGGAGGTGGGGGAGTGCGGGGGATCGGGGCGTAGGTCGGAGGGGGCGGTTGTGGTCACGGCGGCACCTGCCTTCGGCGCAGGAGGGCGGAATCCTGACGGCGACAGCTGAATTCCTGTCGGGTGACAGAAATTAGGGAGCCGCTGTTTCCGCCGCGTCACGCCACCATGTCTGCGACGGGCCTAAGTCCTCACGCCGGCACACTGCACACCGCGCACCTGCCCCGCACACCGCGCAGCTGCGCCGCGTCCCGCGCACCTGCACTGCACATCGCGCACCAACACCGCGTCCTGCAGACCTACACCGCGCCCCGCGTCCTGCAGACCTACACCGCGTCCCGCGCCCTGCGCACCTGCACCGCGTCCCACGCCCCGCGCAACTACACCGCGCCCTGCGCACCAACACCCCTCCCGCGCACCTTTATTGCGTCCCGCGTCCCGCGCACCAACCCCGCGCCCCGCGCACCTGCACCGCGTCTCGCGCCCCGCGCACCTGCACCGCGTCTCGCGTCCCGTGCACCTGCACCGCGTCTCGCGCACCGCGTACCTGCACCGCACACCGCACACCGCGCACCAACACCCGTCCCGCGCACCTACACCGCGTCCCACGCCCCGCGCACCAACACCGCGCCCGCACACCCCCCGCCTCGCGCACCGCCCGGCGTGACCCGCCCCCGTCCATGGCGAAGGGGCGGCGCCCTGAAGCGCCGCCCCTTCGTCGGGAACCTGAATCCGCTCAGGCGCTACGCAGCCGCCGTAGCCCCCTCCTGCTCCGCCTCGATCTTTGCGTTCCACTCCCGCTTCGACGCCTGCCAGCCGTCCTCGTTGTGGCCGAGGCGCCAGTACCCGGAGATCGACAGGTCCTCGCGCGGGATCGCCAGCTCCACGCGCAGCAGGGCGCGCAGGTCCTTCACGAAGGCGGCCTCGCCGTGCACGAAGGCGTGCATGCGGCCCTCGGGGAACTCCAGTGCGCGGACGGCCTCGGTGAGTGGCTCGCCGACGGGACGGTCGCCGCGGTGCAGCCAGACGACCTCGACGGCGGAGTCGATCTTCTGCTCCTCCTCGGGGCCGGAGATCTCCACGAACGCGTGGGCCGTGGCGCCCTCGGGCAGCGACTCCAGGGCGCGGGCGATCGCGGGCAGCGCGCTCTCGTCACCGGCGAGCAGATGCCAGTCGGCGTCCGCGTCGGGGGCGTAGGCGCCACCGGGACCCATGAAATGGACCGTCTCGCCCGGCTGGACCCGGGTCGCCCAGGGACCGGCGAGGCCCTCGTCACCGTGGATGACGAAGTCGAGGGTCATCTCGCGGTGCTCGGGGTCCCAGGCGCGCACGGTGTAGGTGCGGGTCACCGGCCACTGCTCGCGCGGGAACTCGGCGCGGATGCGCTCCACGTCGAAGGGCTCGGGGTAGACCGCGCCCCCGGCCGGGAACAGCAGCTTCACGTAATGGTCGGTGCAGGTGTCCGCCGCGAACTCGGCCAGACCCTCGCCACCGAGCACCACGCGCTGCATGTGGGGAGTCAGGCGTTCGGTGCGGACGACCTGCGCGGAGTGGGGCTTACGCGGCTTCCGTGCCGGACGTTCTGCCATGACGGCCTCCCAGATTTCCATGCTTAGGCTTACCTAAGTTAGCACTACATTCTCTGTGAAAGGCAAGAAAGAAAGGGCAATGACAATGCTTACGCGCCCAGCGTGGCGAGCAGCCGCTGCAATGATCCGCCCAGTCCCCAGCGCTCCGCCAGTGCGCCCACCAGTTCCGGATCGCGCGGGGCGTGCGGCAGCGTCGGGTCGACGTCCGGCAGCGGTACGTCGTCGGCGACCCTGACGACCTTGGGCGCGACCGCGACATACGGCCGCGACTCGTCGAGCCGCTTGCGCTGCGAGGGCGTCAGCTTGGACTTGGGATCGTCGATCGCGGCCATGATCGCGGGCACGTCACCGAACTCGGCGAGCAGCTTCGCCGCCGTCTTCTCGCCGATCCCGGGCACGCCCGGCAGCCCGTCGCTCGGGTCGCCGCGCAGCAGCGCCAGATCCACGTAGCCGCGCCCGTCGACGCCGTACTTCTCGCGCAGGAACGCCTCGTCGGTGACCTGGAGCGAGCCGACGCCCTTGAGGGGATAGAGGACGCGGACGCCGCGGGCGTCGTCGACGAGCTGGTACAGGTCGCGGTCGCCGGTGACGATGTCGACCGGGCCCTTCGCGTGCGCCGTGTACGTGCCGATCACGTCGTCGGCCTCGTAGTGCTCGACGCCCACGCGCGCGATGCCGAGCGCGTCGAGGACGGCCTCGATGATCGGCACCTGCGGGGAGAGCGTGTCCGGCACCTCCTCCGCGTCCGGGCCGCTCTCGCGGACCTCGGCGACGCGGTGCGCCTTGTAGGTGGGGATGAGGTCGACCCGCCACTGCGGGCGCCAGTCCGCGTCCATGCAGGCGACGAGCTGGTCGGGGCGGTGGTCCTTGACCAGGCGGTCGATGAACTCCAGCAGTCCGCGCACGGCGTTCACCGGCGTGCCGTCCGGGGCCTTCACGGACTCCGGGACGCCGAAGTAGGCGCGGAAGTAGAGCGAGGCGGTGTCGAGGAGCATCAGTCGTCCGGTCACGCCACGCATCATGCCGCACGACAACGCGACGGCCACCCCTTGCCGTCACCCGGAGGGACCAGCGCCGGGGCACCCGGAGGCGCGGTCACCGGCTGTTCGTGACCTGGGCCACTCCTGTGTTTGCCTCTGGAAAGCCTGGGAAGGCGCGGCCTCGGAGCGATGCCGGTTGCACGTTCAACTGCCGAGGGGCCCCCGGGCCCCTCGTCGTCGCCTCCACGTCCTGCCCCCGATCGAGAGGTACGCGTGTCAGCCAGGCTAGAAGCCGAACACCTGCACAAGGTGTTCGGCAGACGACCCGACCAGGCAGTCGAACGGCTCCGTGAAGGAGCCGACCGGGAGGAGCTGCGCGCCGACGGCACCACCGCCGCCGTGATCGACGCCTCCTTCTCCGTCGCGCCAGGGCAGATCTTCGTCGTCATGGGCCTGTCCGGCTCCGGCAAGTCCACGCTCCTGCGCATGCTCAACGGACTCCTGGAGCCCACCGCGGGCCGCGTCCTCTTCGACGGCCAGGACCTCACCGCGCTCAGCGACCGCGACCTCCGCGAGGTCCGCGCCCGCAAGATCAGCATGGTCTTCCAGCACTTCGCGCTCTTCCCGCACCGCAGCGTCCGTGAGAACGCCGCCTACGGTCTCGAAGTGCAGGGCGTGCCCCGCGCCGAGCGCCTCAAGCGCGCCGGCGAGGCGCTCGCCCTGTGCGGCCTGGCCGGCTGGGAGGACTCGTGGCCCGACGAGCTGTCCGGCGGCATGCAGCAGCGCGTCGGCCTGGCCCGCGCGCTCGCCACCGACGCCGACCTGCTCCTCATGGACGAGTCGTTCAGCGCGCTCGACCCGCTGATCCGCCGGGACATGCAGGACCAACTCCTCGAACTCCAGAAGTCGTTGAAGAAGACCATCGTCTTCATCACCCACGACCTCAACGAGGCCATGCGCCTGGGCGACCGCATCGCCGTCATGCGCGACGGCCGCATCGTCCAGACCGGCACCGCCGAGGACATCCTGCTGCGCCCCGCCAACGACTACGTCGCCTCCTTCATCCAGGACGTCGACCGCTCCCGGGTGCTGACCGCGAGCTCCGTCATGGACACCGGTGTCGACGGCCACGAGGCGGACTGCGACTGCGCGACCGCCACGCCGGACACCCCCTTCACCGACCTGTGCGCGATCAGCGCCCGCCTCACCCACGCGGTCGCGGTGGTCGACGCGGCCGACGAGGTCGTGGGGGTCGTACCGCAGGAACGTCTCGTCGCGTTCCTCGGCGGGGACGCCGCGGAAGAGGTGACCGCCTGTGCCTAGGCTCCCGCTCGGCGACTGGGTCGACTCCGGTGTCGACTGGCTCCTCGCCCACATGTCCTGGCTCTTCGACGCGATCAAGACGGTCGTCGAGGGCATGTACGACGGCATCAACGCGGTCCTCACCGCACCCCAACCCCTCCTCCTCGCGGGCATCCTGGCCGTGATCGCCTGGTGGCTGCGCGGACTGGTCGCGGGTGTCCTGGCCTTCGCCGGGTTCCTGCTCATCGACTCGCTCGACCTGTGGGACCGGGCCATGTCGACCCTGGCCCTGGTGCTCGTCGCGACCGTCATCGCGCTGGTGATCTCGATCCCGCTGGGCATCTGGGCGGCCCGCTCCAAGGCCGTCAGCGCGGTCGTACGGCCCGCTCTCGACCTGCTCCAGACGATGCCGTCGATGGTGCTGCTGATCCCGGCGATCCTCTTCTTCGGCCTCGGCACCTCGGCCGGCGTCATCGCCACCCTGATCTTCGCGCTCGCCCCCGGCGTCCGCATGACCGAGCTGGGCATCCGCCAGGTCGACGCCGAACTCGTCGAAGCAGCCGAGGCGTTCGGCACCTCGCCGCGCGACACCCTGTTCCGGGTCCAGCTGCCGCTGGCGCTCCCGACGATCATGGCGGGCGTCAACCAGGTCATCATGCTGGGCCTGTCGATGGTCGTCATCGCCGGCATGGTCGGCACCGGCGGCCTCGGCGGCGCCGTGAACGAGGCGATCGGCCAGCTCGACATCGGCTTCGGCTTCGAGGCGGGCGTCGGCATCGTCGTCCTCGCCATCTACCTCGACCGCATGACCAGCGCGCTCGGCACCCAGATCTCGCCGCTCGGCCGCAGGGCCGCCGCCAAGGCCCGCGCGTCCGACGGCGCCAAGCTGTGGAACTACCGCCCGCGCCCCGCGTTCGCCGTGATCGGCGTGGTCGTCCTCGCCCTGGTGGCCAGCGGCATCGGCGTCTTCGGCTCCTCGTCCGACTCGACGGCGACCGCCGCCGACGACGTCGGCAAGGGCAAGAACATCACCATCGGCTACATCCCGTGGGACGAGGGCATCGCCTCCACCTTCCTCTGGAAGGAGATCCTGGAGGAGCGCGGCTACAAGGTGACCACCACCCAGTACGCGGCGGGCCCGCTCTACACCGGCCTCGCCACCGGCCAGGTCGACTTCCAGACCGACTCCTGGCTGCCCACCACGCACGCCGAGTACTGGAAGAAGTACGGCAAGCAGCTCGACGACCTCGGCAGCTGGTACGGCTCGACGTCCCTGGAGCTGACCGTCCCGTCGTACGTGAAGGACGTCAACACCCTCGCGGACCTCAAGGCCCACGCCTCCGAGTTCGGCGGCAAGATCACCGGCATCGAACCGAGCGCCGGAATGATGGGCCTCCTGAAGTCCAAGGTCCTCAAGGAGTACGGCCTCCAGGGCTCCTACGACGTCGTCGACGGCTCCACCCCGGCGATGCTGGCCGAGCTGAAGCGGGCCTACGCCAAGCAGCAGCCGATCCTCGTCACGCTCTGGTCGCCGCACTGGGCGTACAGCGACTACAAGCTGAAGAAGCTCAAGGACCCGAAGGGCGCCTGGGGCAAGGGCGACGGCGTGCACACCGTGGCACGCAAGGGCTTCGCCGGCGACAACCCCGACGTCGGCAGGTGGCTCAAGGACTTCAAGATGTCCGAGGCCCAGCTCACCGGCCTCGAGGCGCAGATCCAGAAGTCCGGCAAGGGCGGGGAGCAGGACGCCGTCCGCACCTGGCTGAAGCGGCAGCCGGGCCTCGTCGACCAGTTGGCCCCGGTCACGAAGAACCAGAAGAGCTGACAGAGCCAGGCGGCCGGGTGACCTGACGGCACCGGTCGCCGCCCAGAGGTGGGCCCCGCCGCACGTTCCCCCCTTCGTGCGGCGGGGCCCACCTTTTCGTGCTGTCCCGGTACGAAAAGGATCCGGCCAACCACACAGCGCTACGAAGCCCCTCGTTCGGGCCTTGACCGGGGGCGGGAACACAGGCGGCCGCCCAGGCATTGAAGACTAGAGACGAACTCCCGCGCGGATCGGGGGTCACCGGGCCCTCGCGCACTGGCCAGAACTGTGAGGTCCGATCGCACGCTGTGTGACGTGGATGTGACAGGCGCATGAAACGGTTTGCCGAACATGCGTAGGGTGCAGAGAACTCATCAGAGGACGCTTCAGAAACAGCATCGGAACGACGAGCCAAGGAGGGAGCCGGAGCGATGGGCGACCACAAAGAACAGCCCCTTCGGGTGGGTGCGGCCGTACGGCGGCGCCGCCGCGCGCTGTCCCTGACCCTCGCCGTCGTGGCCGAACGCAGCGGCTTGTCGGTTCCTTTCCTGAGCCAGGTGGAGAACGACCGGGCCCGCCCGAGCCGCAGCTCCCTGGAGAAGGTGGCCGACGCCCTGCGCACCACGGCCGTCGAACTCCTCGCCGCCGCCGACCCCGCGTGCAGCGTCGACGTCGTCCGCGCGGAGGAGCCGGAGTCGGCCGCACCCCGGATGCGTTCCTTGGTACGGGGTCACCACCAGCTGCACGCCTCGGAGTTCACCGGCGACCATGACGCGGGGCGCGAATTCCAGCACCGGAACGACGAGTTGATGTACGTCGCGGACGGCGCCGTCGAGATCGAGGCGGAGGGCCGCGCGTACCGTCTCGTGCGCGGCGACACCATGTACCTCACCGGAGGCGTCCGCCACCGGTGGCGCGCGACCGTGCCGGACACCCGGGTGGTCGTCGTCGCGGTGGCCGAACACATCGAGGCGGTCCAGGACCGCCAGCGCTGATGCGCGTCGTCTCCCTCGTCCCGTCGCTCACCGAGGCAATCGCCGTGTCCCTGCCGGGAGTCGTGGTCGGCGCGACGGACTGGTGCAGCCATCCGCCGGACCTCGACGTCACCCGCGTCGGCGGCACCAAGAACCCGAAACTCGACCCGATCCTCGCGCTGGCGCCCGACCTGGTGATCGCCAACGAGGAGGAGAACCGCGAACCGGACCTGACCGCCCTGCGTGAAGCGGGAGTCGAGGTCCTGGTCACCGAAGTGCGGGAGGTCCCGCAGGCCTTCGCGGAACTCGCCCGCGTCCTCGACGCCTGCGGAGCACTGTCCCGCCCGCGCTGGCTGGACGAGGCGGAGCAGGCGTGGGCCCGACTGCCGGAACCGGAAGGCCGTATCACCGCCGTCGTCCCCATCTGGCGCCGTCCCTGGATGGTGCTCGGCCGGGACACCTTCGCGGGCGACGTGCTGTCCCGGCTCGGCGTGGACCACGCGTACGCGACGCACGCCGAGCGCTACCCGCGCGTCACGCTCGACGAACTGCGCTCCACGGCACCGGACTTGGTGGTGCTCCCGGACGAGCCGTACCGCTTCACGGCAGCCGACGGACCGGAGGCGTTCACCGGCCTGCCCTGCGCGCTCGTCAGCGGCAGACACCTCACCTGGTACGGGCCGTCACTGGGCGAAGCGCCACGGGTGCTGGGCGCGGCCCTGCGAGCAGCGCGCCGCTGAACAGGCCCCTGGCCGTCTGCACGGCCGCGGTGGCCCAGGCGGCGACCAGGACGCCGTAGAGGACGAGTGCGAGCCCGTCGTAGACGGCGAGGCCCGTGTGGTGGGACAGGGACTCGGCGCCGGTGACGCAGGTGCCGACCGGGAAGGTGAAGGCCCACCAGGTCATCGTGAAGCGCATGCCGTGGCGGCGGGCGCGGACGACGTGGGCGGTGGCGAGGCAGAGCCAGAGGAGGGCGAAGCCCATCACGGGGACGCCGTAGAGGACGGCGAGGAGGCGGAAGCCCTGGGCGTCGGCGGGCGGTACGACACCGGGGGCGAAGTCCGCGAACTTGCCCACGGCGGTGGTGGATTGGCCCAGCGGGCCGAGGACCAGGAACAGCGTCGGGGTGAGCGCGAGGGGCAGCGGGCCGCCGGTGACGAGCCGGGCGAAGACCAGCGGCAGCATCAGCAGGGTCGCCAGCAGGCTCAGTCCGAACATGGCGAAGCAGGCGAGGAGGAGTGTCTCCCGGGGCTGTCCGGGCGGCAGGTGCGGCACCAGGAGCGGGCCGAGCGCGGCGGACACCATGGGCGCGACCACGGGCAGCAGCCACACCGGGGTCGCCTGCGCCGGGTGCACGCGGTGCCGTACGGCCATCAGGTACGGGACGGCGACGGCCGCCGTGAGTCCGATGAGCGTTCCGGCGCCGAAGAGCACGGCGTCGAGCGCGACCGCCGCCCGGACCCCGATCCAGTCCTGGCCGACGACCAGGGTGCCGCCACCCACCGCCAGCAGCGCCATCGCGAGGCAGCCGTAGAAGGGGGCCACCGCCGGGTCGAGGAGGTGGGCGCGGGCCTGGTCGCGGTGGTGGGTCCAGTGCAGGGTCCGGGCGGCGAGCAGGACCAGCAGCATCGCGAGGGAGAGGGCCCAGACGGCGGTGCAGGCCGTGCGCAGTCCCGGGAGGTGCACGGGGAGCCCGGCACCGGCGGTGGCGACGATGGCGGTGCCCATGACGGAGGCGTACCAGTTGGGTCCGAGATGACGAACGGCGGTGAGCATGCGTCCACCGTCTCGCCGATCGAGACACCCGACCAGGGAGTATCTGTCTATGGGGACATAAACTGGATTTATGAGCAGCAGTGAGGCGGATGAGCGGCGGGAGGGGTCCATAGCGCACCGGGTGCCGGATCTGGGGGCGCTGGAGCTGTTGCTCGCGGTGGCCCGGCTCGGGAGTCTCGGCGGCGCGGCCCGCGAACTGGGGATCACCCAGCCGGCCGCCAGCAGCCGCATCCGCTCCATGGAACGGCAGCTGGGCGTGGCCCTGGTCGACCGCTCCCCGCGCGGCTCCCGCCTGACGGACGCGGGCGCCCTGGTCACGGACTGGGCCCGCCGGGTCGTCGAGGCCGCCGCCGCCTTCGACGCGGGCGCCCAGGCGCTACGGCACCGCCGCGACTCCCGGCTCCGGGTCGCCGCCAGCATGACCATCGCCGAGTACCTGCTCCCCGGCTGGCTCCTCGCCCTGCACTCCCAACGCCCGGACACGGCCGTCTCGTTGCTGGCCGGGAACTCGACCACGGTCGTGGAACGGCTGTTGTCGGACGAGGCGGACCTGGGCTTCGTGGAGGGGCTGTCCGTCCCGCCCGGTCTCGACTCCACGGTGATCGCCCACGACCACCTCATCGTCGTGACGGCCCCGACCCATCCGTGGGCCCGCCGTCAACGCCCCGTACCGGCCCAGGAGTTGGCGTCGACGCCCCTGATCCTGCGGGAGAAGGGCTCGGGGACGCGGCAGGTGCTGGACGCGGCTCTGGGCGGCCTGGCGCGTCCTCTCATCGAGTTGTCGTCCACCACGGCGGTCAAGGCGTCGGCGGTGAGCGGGGCGGGGCCCGCGGTGCTGAGCGAACTCGCCGTGGGGGAGGAGTTGTCGATGCGCAGGCTGGTGCGCATCCCGGTCGAAGGGATCACTCTCGCCCGGGACTTGAGGGCGGTGTGGCCCACGGGACACCGGCCGACGGGACCGGCGCGGGAACTGCTCTCGCTGACGCGGGGCTAGCGGGCTTTCGCCGCCGCTTCCACCAACGCCCGCATCACGCGCAGGTCCTCCCCCATCTCGGGATGCCACTGGACCCCCAACACCCAGTCGGCGGAGGGGAGTTCGACGGCCTCCGGGGTGCCGTCCCCGGCCCAGGCCGACACCGTCAGGCCCGCGCCCAGGCGGTCCACGCACTGGTGGTGGAACGTCGGGACCGAGGTCTCCTCCGGTACCGCCGCCGCGTACAGGGTGCCGGGGACCGGCTTGACCGGATGGTGGCCGAAGACGCCCGGGGTCTCCGCGTGGCCGTCGATGTGCTGGACGAGGGTGCCGCCCACGGCGACGTTCAGGAGCTGCATGCCCCGGCAGATGCCCAGCAGCGGCACGCCAGCCGTCAACGCGGCCTCGATCAGGGCGAGTTCCCAGGCGTCGCGGGCGGCGGCGGGCGGGCCGGTGCGGGGGTCGCGCTCCGCGCCGTAGCGGATCGGTTCGACGTCGGGGCCGCCGGCGATCACCAGGCCGTCGAGGCGGGCGACGGTCGCGGCCGCCTGCTCGGGGGAGTCGGGGGGCAGCATCGCGGCGAGGCCGCCCGCGCGCTGGACGAGGCGCGGATAGCCGGCCGGCAGCAGGGCCGCCTCCAGCTCCCAGGTGCCCCACCGGGCCCCGGCCTCCAGATACGTGCTGATGCCGATCAGCGGTCTGCCCGCCATGCACCCCTCCGACGTGACGCGAACTGAATGGACTCCGCGGAAACCATTGAACTACCCCGCTGGTCAGGCGGTCATGCGAGGAACCCCCGGAGCAGCGCCGCCGTCCCCGCGCAGTGCTCCCGCATCATCTCCCGCGCCCCGTCCGCGTCCCCGTCGAGGACCGCCTCCACCAGCGCGATGTGCTGGCGCTGCGAGTGCTCCAGGTTGCGCACGAGCAGGGGGATGCAGTCGAGGAGGTCGTTCACCGTGGCCCGGACCGCCGCGTACTGCGCGGTCAGGGTCGGCGAACCGCACAGCTCGGCCAGGGTCAGGTGCAGCAGGGTGTCCAGGCGGCGGTAGTCGGCGAGCGGGGCGTCGTGCGTGCGGGCCAGCGCGTCGCGCAGGCGTCCCGCCTGTTCGCCGTCCAGGCCGTGGGTCGCGCACAGGCCGGTCGCGCCGACCTCGAGGACCTCGCGGAAGCGCAGCACGTCCTCCAGGTCGACCACGCTGATCCGCCGCCGCAGTTCGTCCTCGCCGCCCGCGTCCGACTTCGGCAGCACGAAGGTCCCGCCGTAGCGTCCGCGCCGCGACTCCACGAGCCCCTGGTCCTGCAGTACCTTCAGAACCTCGCGCAGCGTCACCCGACTGATCCCGAGCCGCTCGGCCAGCTCCCGCTCGGCCGGCAGCCGCTCGCCCCCCGGCACCAGCCCGAGCCGCACCACCTGGAGGATCTGTTCCAGCGCCTCCTCGAACCCGTTGCCCGCCCGCACCGGCCGCAGTACCGGGGCCAACCGGTCCTCAAGGCCGTCCTCCGCTTCCAGCGACATAGGGCGGCACCCCCTTCCCAAGCAATGGTTCTCCGCAATACCTTATGGCTTCCGGCTGACCGTAGAAGCCGAAGGAGGCTTTCCCGTGGCAGACCGCACACCCCCACTGAGCGTCGAGGAACTGCAACGCCTCGTCAGCAGTGGTGAGATCGACACTGTCGTCCTCGCCTTCCCCGACATGCAAGGGCGGTTGCAGGGCAAGCGGTTCGCCGCCCGCTTCTTTCTCGACGACGTCCTCGCGCACGGCACCGAGGGCTGCAACTACCTCCTCGCCGTCGACACCGAGATGAACACGGTCGACGGCTACGCCATGTCCTCCTGGGAACGTGGTTACGGCGACTTCGCCATGCACCCGGACCTGTCCACCCTCCGCCGTGTGCCCTGGAACGACGGCACCGCCCTGCTGATCGCCGACCTCGCCTGGAACGACGGGTCGCCGGTGGTCGCCGCACCCCGCCAGATCCTGCGCCGCCAGCTGGAGCGCCTCGCCGAGCACGGTTTCACCGCGCAGGTCGGTACGGAGCTGGAGTTCATCGTGTTCAAGGACACGTACGAACAGGCCTGGGACGCCAACTACCGCGGGCTCACTCCGGCCAACCAGTACAACATCGACTACTCCGTCCTCGGCACCGGCCGCATCGAGCCGCTGCTCCGCCGGATCCGCAACGAGATGGCCGTCGCCGGCCTCACCGTGGAGTCCGCCAAGGGCGAGTGCAACCCCGGCCAGCACGAGATCGCCTTCCGCTACGACGACGCCCTCGTCACCTGCGACCAGCACGCCGTCTACAAGACCGGCGCCAAGGAGATCGCCTCGCAGGAGGGCGTCTCGCTGACCTTCATGGCGAAGTACAACGAACGCGAGGGCAACTCCTGCCACATCCACCTCTCGCTCGCCGACGCCGACGGCGGCAACGCCATGGCCGGAGCCGGCGAGGGCGGGATGTCGGAGGTCATGCGGTACTTCCTCGCCGGACAGCTCGCCGCGCTCCGCGACTTCTCGCTGCTCTACGCCCCGAACATCAACTCGTACAAGCGGTTCCAGCCCGGCTCGTTCGCGCCCACCGCCGTCGCCTGGGGCTACGACAACCGCACCTGCGCCCTCCGGGTCGTCGGCCACGGCCGCTCGATGCGCTTCGAGAACCGCCTGCCCGGCGGGGACGTGAACCCCCACCTGGCGGTGGCGGGCCTGGTCGCGGCCGGGCTCTACGGCATCGAGCACAAGCTGGAGCTGCCGGAGGGCTGCGCGGGCAACGCCTACAGCGCCGAGTACGCGCACGTCCCCACTAATCTCCGCGAAGCCGCCGAGCTGTGGGAGAACAGCCCGATCGCCAAGGCCGCCTTCGGTGACGAGGTCGTCGCGCACTACCGCAACATGGCCCGCGTCGAACTGGAGGCCTTCGACGCGGCCGTCACCGACTGGGAGCTGCGCCGCTCCTTCGAACGTCTGTGAGGACCGCTTTGCCCGCCGACGACCGTCTGTGAGGACACCCTTGCCTGCCGAGCACCCGCTGCACGTACTCAACCCCGCCACCGAGGAGGTCGTCGCCACCGTCCCCGCCGCCACCGCGGCCGACGTGGACGCCGCCGTCGTCCGCGCCACGCGGGCCCAGGCGAAGTGGGCCGCGCTGCCGCCCGCCGACCGGGCCCGGCTGCTGCGCCGCTTCGCGACCGCCGTCGACGAACACCTCGAGGAACTCGCCCAGTTGGAGGTGCGCGAGGCCGGGCACACGGTCGGCAACGCCCGCTGGGAGGCCGGCAACGTCCGTGATCTCCTCGACTACGCGGCCGGGGGAGTGGAGCGGCTGACGGGTCGTCAGATCCCGGTGGCGGGCGGCCTCGACATCACGATCCTCGAACCGCTGGGCGTGGTGGGCGTGATCGCGCCCTGGAACTTCCCCATGCCGATCGCCGCCTGGGGCACCGCCCCCGCCCTCGCGGCCGGCAACGCGGTCATCCTCAAACCCGCGGAGACGACCCCGCTGACCGCGCTCCGGCTGGCCGAACTCGCCCTGGAGGCAGGCCTTCCCGAGGACCTCTTCCAGGTCCTCCCCGGCCACGGCCCGGTCACGGGCAGCGCGCTCGTCGAGCACCCCGGCGTCGCGAAGATCGTGTTCACCGGGTCGACGGCCGTGGGCAAGCAGGTGCTGGCGAAGGGCTCGGCCCTCCTCAAGCGCGTCACCCTCGAACTCGGCGGCAAGAGCCCCAACATCGTCTTCGCCGACGCCGACATCGAGGCCGTGGCGGCAGCCGCCCCCATGTCGTTCCTCGACAACTCCGGCCAGGACTGCTGCGCCCGCACCCGCATCCTCGTCCAACGCGCCGCGTACGACCGCTTCCTGGAGCTGCTCGCCCCCGCGATCGAGGCGGTCACGGTCGGCGACCCGGCTGACGAGACCACCGACATGGGCCCGCTGATCTCCAAGTCCCAGCTGGACAGGGTCCGTTCGTACGTCACGGACGACCTGGGCGGCATCCGGGGCAAGGCCCCCGAGGGACCCGGCTTCTGGTTCCCGCCCACCGTCCTCACCGGCGTCGACCCGCACGCACGCGTGGCCGTCGAGGAGGTCTTCGGTCCCGTCGCCGTGGTGCTCCCCTTCGAGGACGAGTCGGAGGCGGTGGCGCTCGCCAACGCCACCGACTACGGCCTCTCCGGCTCCATCTGGACCCGGGACGTCGGCCGCGCGCTGCGCGTCTCGCAGGCCGTCCGGGCGGGCAACCTGTCCGTCAACTCCCATTCCAGCGTCCGGTATTGGACCCCCTTCGGCGGCTTCAAGCAGTCCGGCATCGGCCGCGAACTGGGCCCGGACGCGCTCACCGCCTTCACCGAAACCAAGAACGTCTTCATCAGCACGGAGGGCCCCGCACTGTGACTGCTCAGGAGAACATCTGCCGCCGCCTCGTCGGCCGGACGGCCGTCATCACCGGCGCCGGCAGCGGCATCGGTCTCGCCACCGCGCGCCGGCTCGCCTCCGAGGGCGCCCACGTCGTCTGCGGCGACATCGACGAGACCCACGGCAAGGCGGCGGCCGACGAGGTCGGCGGACTGTTCGTCAAGGTCGACGTCACCGACCCCGAGCAGGTCGAGGCGCTCTTCAAGGCGGCCTACGACACCTACGGCAGCGTCGACATCGCCTTCAACAACGCGGGCATCTCGCCGCCGGACGACGACTCCATCCTCGACACGGGCCTGGAGGCCTGGAAGCGCGTCCAGGACGTCAACCTCACCTCCGTGTACCTGTGCTGCAAGGCCGCCATCCCGTACATGCGCCGCCAGGGCAGGGGCTCCATCATCAACACGGCGTCCTTCGTGGCCCGGATGGGCGCTGCCACCTCGCAGATCTCGTACACGGCGTCCAAGGGCGGTGTTCTCGCCATGTCCCGTGAACTGGGCGTGCAGTTCGCCCGCGAGGGCATCCGCGTCAACGCGCTGTGCCCGGGCCCGGTCAACACCCCGCTGCTGCGGGAGCTGTTCGCGAAGGACCCCGAGCGGGCCGCGCGCCGCCTGGTGCACATCCCGGTCGGCCGCTTCGCCGAGGCGACCGAGATCGCCGCCGCCGTCGCCTTCCTGGCCAGCGACGACTCGTCCTTCGTCAACGCCGCCGACTTCCTGGTCGACGGCGGCATCTCGGGCGCGTACGTCACGCCTCTGTAGGGACAAACCGGTACGGTCCACGTCGTATGCGACACCTTCTCGCGTGGACCCTGGCTGCGGTCGCCGCCCTGGCGACCGCGCCGACCGCCCCCGCCCCGACCACGACCCACCCGAACTGCCCCCAACTGAAGGCCAGTTGGTACGACGACGACCGTGACCGCCTCCAGCAGGTGATCTGCTCCACGCGGGGCGGCCACCCGGTCGCCGTCTTCGACTGGGACAACACGGTCACCAAGAACGACGTCACCGACGCCACCCTCGCCTGGGCCCTGAAACACGACAAGCTGCTCCGCCCGGCCCGCTGGACCGACACCAGCGAATGGCTGACCCCCACGGCGGACCGGGCCCTGACCGAGGCGTGCGGCACCGCCGGACCGCCGGGCACGCCCCTCCCCACCGCCACACACCCCCGCTGCACGGACGAGATCGCCGCGATCCGCGAGACCGGCACGACGACGAGCGGCGCCCCCGCCTTCGCCGGCACCTGGAACCACCGCCGCACGGTCCCGCAGTACGCCTGGGTCCCCCAGCTCTTCACCGGCCGCACCCCCGCCGAACTCGCGTCCTACGCCCGGGCGGCCCGCGGCGAGGCCCTCGCGGCCCCGCTGGGCGCGACCCAACTCCTCGGCACCCACAGGGTCCCGGCCTACGTCCGCTACTACGACCAGCAACGCGACCTGATCCACACCCTCCAACGCGCCGGATTCGACGTCTACATCGTCTCGGCCGGCGCCGAGCCCATCACGGAGGTCTGGTCGCAGGGCGTCGGCATCGACGCCCACCACACCATCGCGATCCGCTCCCTCCTCGACACCCACGGCCGCATCACCCCCTGGAACACGGGCTGCGGCGACACCCCGCCCACCCGCGGCGAGGCGATCCCGTACATCGACGGCAAACGCTGCTGGATCAACCAGGAGATCTACGGCGTCCAGGGCAACACGGCCTGGCAGCGGGCGAGTTGGCGGCACCGCCCGGTGATCGCGGGCGGCGACGCCGACACCGACGTGACGTTCGTCGGGGACGCGACCGGAGCGCATCTCGTCGTCAACCGGAACAAGAGCGAGCTGATGTGCCGGGCGTACGACGACGCGGACGGACACTGGGTGGTCACGCCGATGTTCATCGACCCGCTTCCGCGCAGACGGGACCCCTACCCGTGCTCGACGACGGCGTACACCGCGCCGGACGGGACGGTGAAACCCCTTCTGCGCAGGGACGGTTCACCGGTGCCGGACCAACTGGACACGGTGTACTGACAGTCGGCGGCACCGGTCGGCCTCCCGGCCGCTACAGGAAGGTGTGTCCCTCGCCCCGGTACGTCGGGACCGTCGAGGTCACCGTGTCGCCCTCGATCAGGTGCAACGTGTCGAACCGCTCGCACAGTTCACCGGCCTTGGCGTGCCGGAACCACACCTTGTCGCCGATCAGCAGATCGTCGGCGGGCGACCCCAGCAGCGGCGTCTGGACCTCGCCGGGCCCTTCCTGGGGGTCGTAGCGCAGACCCTCCGGGAGGTACGGCACCGGGAGGCGGTCGGGGCCGGGGGCGCCGGAGGCGGGGTAGCCGCCGCCGAGGACGGTGACGACGCCGACGCCGGGGCGTCGTACGACGGGCATCGCGAAGAGGGCGGCCGGACGGCCGGTGAACGACGTGTAGTTGTCGAACAGGCGCGGCACGTACAGCCCGGAACCGGCCGCGATCTCGGTGACCGCGTCCTCGGCGGCGGTGTGCTGGACACTGCCCGTGCCGCCGCCGTTGACGAACTCCAGGTCGGGCACAACCGCCCTGACGGCACGCACCACTTCGGCCCGGCGCTCGGCGAGTTCGCGCTTCGCGGTGGCCTGCATCAGCCGGATGGCGCGGGAGCGGAACGGCCGCCCGGCCACGGAGTCGCCGACGCCGGCGATGTGACCCTCGTAGGCCATGATCCCGACGACCTTGAAGCCGGGGCGGCGGTTCACCGTGCGGGCGATGTCGGCGAGTTGGGCGGGGGAGCGGAGCGGGGAGCGGAGCGCGCCGACGCGGATACGGCTGCCCAGCATCCGCAGCGCGGTGTCCAACTCCAGGCAGACACGCACGACTTCACGTCCGCCGTCGCGGGCGTCGTCGATCAGCTTGAGCTGCGCCGGGTCGTCGATCATCACGGTGACGGCGGCGGCGAGCTTGGGGTCGTTGGCCAGTTCGCCGAAGGCGGCGCGGTCGGCGGAGGGGTAGGCGAGGAGGACGTCGTCGAAACCGGAGCGGGCGAGCCACAGCGACTCGGCGAGCGTGAAGGACATCAGGCCCGCGAAGCCGTCCCTGGCGAGGACGCGTTCCAGGAGCGTTCGACAGCGGACGGACTTGCTCGCGACGCGGACCGGCTTGCCGCCGGCCCGGCGGACGAGATCGTCCGCGTTGGCATCGAAGGCGTCCAGGTCGACGATCGCGACGGGGGCGTCGAGGTGGGCGGTGGCCCGGTCGTAACGGGCCCGGTCGGCGGCGCGCGCAGTCATGAACGCAGCCTGCCAGACAGGATTACCGCAGGGTAGGGGGACGTTCCGGGCAGATGCCCCGGGGGCGTGGACTGGTTCCCGTCCGAGCGGCGTCAACCCGTAGAGTGACGCGCACGCACGGAGGAACGCCGCCGGTCGTACGACCGCGCCCGGGATGGCGGTCCGCCGCGGCGGGTATGCGTTGCCGGGGACGATTTCGTGGGCGTGCCGGTGAGAGCGGGGAGGACACCGGTCCGTATACAAGCAAGGGCGCGAGTACGACGGCCCGCATACGGACGAACAGTGGCCCGGGTATGAGGGAACGGGGGGTGCATGAGCACGGGAGCGCGACGTGCACCTGAATCGCCGGGGGGCGTGGGGTGGCGGGGGCCGGTTGATCCGCCGAGTCCGACGGCTTCTGCGGACCCGGTGAACTCCCTGGACCCGGTGCTCTTGGCGGCCTCGGTGGACGCGGTGGGCTCCTTGGATCCGGTGACCTCGGTGGACTCGACGGGCGAGATGGATTCGGCGGACGTGACTGATGCGGCGGGGCGGCCCGGGTCCGATGGGGCGACGGCCACGGGCGAGGGCGGCTTGGACCGACCGGGATCTGGTTTCGCGGGGGCGGCGGAGGGTTCGAGGCCTTCGGGAGCTTCCTGGATGGCGAGGGCCTCGGAGAATTCGGGCCCTGTGACCGAGGGGCCTTCGGATTCCGTTTCCGGGGCGGAGCCGAGGGCCGGTACGGGTCCGGCTGCTGGTTCGGCGTCCAGGTTCTTTTCGAGGGCGGGTTCGAGGGACGCCTCGGGGGCGGTCCCGGGTCCGGCTTCGGGTCTGGCACCGGGTTCCGTTTCGGGGCAGGGTTTGAGCGCTGGTTCTGGGGCTGTCTCTGGTCCGGTCTCCGGTTCCGCTTGGGGGTCGGCGCCGGGCGGTACTCCGGTCTCCGGTGAGTCGGGGACGTCCGGTGCGCGGGGCGCGGGGAATCGGTCCGATGGGTCGAACAGGGCCGGTACGCCCCGCACTTCGAGCGCGTGGGATGCGTGGAGCGCACCGGGGATGCCCAGCACGTCGACGAACGGTGACGCGTCGGAGCGGCGGCGTCCTTCGGGTGCCCATGCGAGTGGGCGACGGGGTACGGGGGATGCGCGGCCGGGTGGGGGTGCCGGGGCGGTGGGTGTCGGCGGCTCGGGTTCTTCTGAGGTTTCGCGGGCTGGGCGGGAGCCGTTTGAGTCTGGAGCGTCGGCCGGGAGTGGGGGCGACGGATCCGGTTCGGGGTGGTGGGACGGCGGCAACGGGAGGCGTACGGCTCCGCAGAACGGGGGGTCTGGCGCGCGGGCGGTGTCCCGGGGTAACGGTCCCGATGGTCGTGGTGTGTTGCCGGGGGACGGGTCCGATGCGCGGGCGGTGTCTCCGGGGCGCGGTGCTGATGGGCGCCCGGTGTCTCCGAGTGGTGGCTTCGAGGGTCGCCCTGTGTCTTCCAACGACGGTTCCGGGGACCGGAGTTCGGCTCAGAGCAACGGTTCTGATGTTCGCGATGGGGTCGGCTCCGATGCTCGCGGTGGTTCGGGTTCCGCGCCGGGTTCCTCCGACGACCGGCCGCGCTTTCCCGGCCTTCGGCCCTTCTCACCCGTGGCCATGGATTCGGAGAGCCCGCCCCCGCCTCCGGCCTCGGCACGCTTCCCGGACGCCCCGCCCGCACCCGTCGGTGCCACGCGCCGCGCGAACCCCGGCGGAACCACACCGGGGGCTGTCCCGCCCCGACCGCAACACCGCCCGGTGACGGCAGCACATGGTGGCGAGGCTCCAGGGGACACCGGTCCGGAGACGTCCACTTCTTACCGCCCGCCTGCATCGGGGAGCCCGGACACCCCAGGCCGCCCTGCGAACGGGGCACCAGGTCAAGCGCCGGATCACCTGGACCAGGATGCGGCCCGCTCGACGACGTCTCCCGGCTCCGCTGCCACCCCGCGCTCCGAGGGCGAGCCTCCGCGCCAGCCGTCCGAACCGAGGCGCTACATCCCGACCCGCCCGGGAACATCCCGCGAGCCCGCGAACGAGGCCCCCGAGGGCCCACGGCAGAGCCAGGACCCGACCCCCTCGACGATGCCTCCCGCCCCGGCTGCGCCGCCGCGCCCCGCAGACGAGCCCCTTGGCCAGTCGCCCGACCGGCTTCGCCATGTCCCGGGGCACCCGAAGACACCTCCGGGGCAGGCCACCCCGCCGCGCTCTGGGGGAGAGGTTCCGGGTCAGCCGTCCGACCGGCAGAGCCAAGCCCCGGGCCGCCCGGTAACGCCTCCCGGCCCCGCAGCCCCACCCCGTCCCGCCGAGGCTCCAGTCCAGGCGTCCGACGATTTGCGCCAGGACTCGACCCGCTCGGGGATGCCTCCTGCCCCGGCCGTTCCGCCGAGTCCCGCGGGCAATACCCCTGGTCAGTCACCCGACCGGCTTCGCCATGTCCAGGGGCGCGCGGAAACACCCGCCGGTCCCGCTACCCCGCCGCACCCTCTGGGCGAATCCCCGTATCAGCCGTCCGACCGGCAGAGCCAAGCCTTCGGCCGCCCGGTAACGCCTCCTGGCCCCGCGACTTCGCCACGTCCTGCGGGCGAATCCCCGTATCAGCCGTCCGACCGGCAGGGCCAAGCCTTCGGCCGCCCGGTAACGCCTCCTGGCCCCGCGACTTCGCCACGTCCTGCGGGCGAATCTCCGTATCAGCCGTCCGACCAGCAGGGCCAAGCCCCGGGCCGCCCGGTAACACCTCCCGGCCCCGCCAACCCACCCCGCCCCCAGGGCGAAGTCCCAGGCCAGGCGTCCGGCCGACCGGGCGCGGATGCGGCCCCTTCGGCGATGCCTCCGAGGCCGGCCGACCAGCCGCGTTCGGATGAAGAGGCCGCCTACCAATTGGCCGACCGGCAGAGCCGTATCCCCGGCCGCCCGGGATCGCCTCCCGCCACCCCGCCCCGCCCCGAGGGCCAGGCCCCAGGTCAAGCGTCCGACTGGTCGGGCCGGGGCACCGCTCGCGACGCCGCGTCCACGCCTCCCACCCCGGCCGCTCCACCGCCCTCCGAGGGCGAAGCCCCGCGCCAGTCGTCCGGCGCGCAGCGCTACGTGCCGACCCGGCCGGGGACGTCTCGGGGGTTGGCCGTCCCGTCGCGCCCCGATGGCGATGCCCCCGGTCAGTCATCCGACTCGCGCTACGTCCCCACCCGCCCCGGGACTTCCCGCGGCCCGGCCACTCCGTCGCGCCCCGACGGCGAAGCCCCGGGTCAGCCCTCCGACTCGCACCACCCCACTTCCAGCTCCACCCGTCCAGCAACACCGCCTTCCGATTCCCGGCCCGCCACCCCCTGGCGAGGAGAATCGTTCACGGACCCCACCGGCGGCGCGCCCACGCGAGGTGTGTGGTCGCCCTCCGGTGCGAGCGCGCCGTATCCAGCCGACCCCCGGCCTACCGACGCGCCCCCCGCCACCGGACCCACCGCATCCGGCCCCGGCACCGCCACGCAGGGCTCCACCGTCGACGAAGCCCGCGCTTGGTCGCCGACCGCTCCCAGCACGCCAGTTGGGCCCGCCGCCGACCGAGCCGATGTCTCCGCCTGGTCACCAGCCCCGCCCAGCACTCCAGTTGGCCCCACCGCCGACCACGTCTGGAGCAGCCCAGTCGGGCCTACGGCCGAAGACACGGGCCCCCGCTCACCCTCCAGTTCCACCCCGACCGGCCCCACCGTCGAAGACACCGGCGCCTGGTCACCGTCCGCCCCCACCCCGGTCGAGCCCACCTCCGGTGAAACACGGGCCTGGTCAACATCCGCCCCCTCCAAGCCAGTTGCCCCCTCCGCCGACCACGCCTGGTCGCCTGCTGCCCCTGGCAGCCCAGTTGCCCCCACCGATCCCACCCCCACCCCCGACCCCTCCCTCTCCTGGACCGCCCCCGTCCACCCCAACGACAGCCGCCCGATCGTCTCCTTCGGTGTGCCCGAGGGATACGACGAGCGGGTGCGGGCGCGGCCTCTCGGGGTGCGGATACGGACGCGTACCGCCGCTGTCGCCGCCTGTGTCGTGCTCGGTGTCGGGCTCATCGGCGGGGCGGTGACCGGGAGTTGGCTCACCGGGGAGGACGGGGCGGACAGTGGGGTGAGCGCTTTCGTCACCGCGGGGGAGTTGTGGCACAGCGTGCCCGTCGACCAGCTGTTCCCGCCCACCGTGCAGGGGCAGGGTGCCGGTCCCGGCGGGGCCGACCGGACCTGGACCCGGATCGCCGTGGCGCCGGACAGCGGGTGCGCGAACGCCTTCGACCCGCTGCTGAGTGACGTCCTCGCCCCGGTCGGGTGTCAGCGGCTGCTGCGCGCCACCTACACCGACGCCACCCAGAGCTACGTCACCACCGTCGGCCTCCTCTTCACCAAGGCCGACATCAGCGCGATGACCGCCCTGTCCACCCGGTTCAAGAACGAGAACCTCGCCAACCGCACCGACCTCATGCCCCGCCCGTACGCCGCGAAGGGCACCCTCGCCGCCGGCTTCGGCGACAAGCAGCGGGCTTCGTGGACCGTCTCCGTGCTGACCGACGCCCCCGTCGTCGTCTACGCCGTATCGGGCTGGGCGGACGGCCGTAAGGTCGACGTACCCGAGCCCGCGGACGAAGCCGTCACGTCCGGGGGGACGACCGCGCCCGCCCAGGCCGGTCTCGGCAACGAGGCGCAGGGGCTCGCCGACCGGGTCGAGCGGAGTCTGCGCAAGACCGTCGACTCGCCCTCGGGGACCTCCGAGACCTCGGACACCTCACAGACCTCGGAGAAGAAGACCTCATGAGCGTCACGTCCCGCCGGGGCGGGCTGGTGAGCGTGGCCCTCGCCGCCTCGCTGGCCCTCGTACCCTCCACCGTCGCGCACGCCGACGGCATACGTGACCAGGAATGGGCCCTGGACGCCATGCACACCCAGGAGGTCTGGCAGACCACCAAGGGCAAGGGCATCACTGTCGCCGTCCTGGACACCGGCGTCGAGGCCGACCACCCCGACCTCACCGGCAACGTCCTGCCGGGCAAGGACATGGTCGGCTTCGGGGCCAAGCCGGGCGACCGCTCCTGGGCCCGGCACGGCACCGCGATGGCCGGCATCATCGCCGGGCACGGACACGGCCCCGGCGACACCGACGGAGTCATCGGCATCGCCCCCGAGGCCAAGATCCTCCCGGTCCGCGTGATCCTGGAGGACGGTGACTCGGCGCGCGGCAAGGCCCGTACCACCCGGGGCAACGCCCTTGCGGACGGCATCCGTTGGGCCGCCGACCACGGCGCCGACGTCATCAACCTCTCCCTCGGTGACGACTCCGCGTCCGCGCACCCCGAGCCCGCCGAGGACGAGGCCGTGCAGTACGCCCTGAAGAAGGGCGTCGCGGTCGTCGCCTCGGCGGGCAACGGCGGCGAGAAGGGCGACCACGTCTCCTACCCGGCCGCCTACCCGGGCGTGATCGCCGCGACCGCCGTGGACCGCTTCGGCACCCGCGCCTCCTTCTCCACCCGCCGCTGGTACGCCACGGTCAGCGCCCCCGGCGTCAACGTCGTCATCGCCGACCCCGACCACAAGTACTACGAGGGGTGGGGGACGAGCGCCGCGTCCGCCTTCGTCTCAGGGGCCGTCGCACTCCTCAAGGCCGCCCACCCGGGGCTCACCCCGGCCCAGATCAAGAAGCTCCTGGAAGACACCGCCCGCAACCCCCCGGTCGGCGGCCGTGACGACTCGCGCGGCTTCGGCTTCATCGACCCGGCCGCCGCCATCAAGGCCGCCGCCCGCCTCAAGCCGACGAGCCTGCGCTCCGTCGCCTACGGCAAGAAGTACTTCGGGTCAGGACCGGAAGCCGCCAAGACCGACAGCGACACCTCCGACTGGGCGGGCCCTCTCGCCGGCAGCGTCGGCGGGGTCCTGCTCGTCGTCGCCGTCGTCCTGTGGCGGGGTCGGCGCCGAAGCCACCAGAACTTCTGAACTCCGAGGCGGGCGTGGTCAGTCGGTCGCCGTCGCCGTCGCCGATGCCGACGTAGAAGAGTCCGCGTTCTCGGCGAACGCCGCGACCCCCGCCTTCGCCGCCGCCTCGATCAGCGTGATGCCCTCGGCCTGCGTCGTGCTGCCGTTGGACAGCACCGCGACCAAGTACTCGTCGCCGTCCGTCCCCGTCACCCGCCCGATGCTGTTGACGTCCCACAGCCCGGTCGTGCTGCGCGCCAACCACCCGTTCTTCAGCGCCCACTTGGAGCCGTCGGCCGCCGCGGAGACCCCCCACTGCTGGTCGGCCTCTATCTCCTTCATCAGGCCCTGGATGTACGACTGCGAGGCCGCGCTGAGTTTCGAGTCGTCGCCGAACACCTGCTGGAGCAGGGTGAGTTGATCGGCCGCCGTGGTCTGGGTCAGGCCCCAGAGCGGGCCGGCGCCACCCGTGGTGTCCGTCAGCCCGAACGTCCTGTTCGCCGCGTCGAGCCCGTCCGCCGTGCCGATGAGGTTCCACAGCGCCGTCGCGGAGTCGTTGTCGCTGTTCTGGATCATCGTGGTGGCGTACGACTTCTCCGTCGCGGTCAGCGTCCGGCCCGCGTCCTGCGCCTGGAGCAGCAGGGCCGCCAGGATGTCGACCTTGACGATGCTCGCCGTGTCGAAGGCGGCGTCGCCGTACGCGGCGCTCTCGCCCGAGGTCACGTCGAGGACCGCCACCGACACCTTCTGGTCGCCGGCCGGAGTCACCGACTTCATGGCCTTCGCCAGCAGCGCGTCATGGTCCACCGTCGGCTGCGTCACCGGTTCCACCGTCGCCTCCCCGCTCCCGGACGCCGAGGCCGAGGCCGACGGCGCCGCCGCCGAGGATACGGGGCCGGAGTGAGCGTGCGCCTTCACGTACACGGTCCCCGCCGCCGTAGCGCCCACGACCGCCACGGTGGCGAGGGCGAGGTAGGGGAGCCGACGGCGTCGGGAGGGACGCGCGCGGTGGTTGCGGCGGGCGGCTCTGGAAGACTCCATGCCCGCGATGCTGCTGGCGGCGGCTGTGTGCGACGTGAGGCGAAAGTTAGATGTCTGTCAACTGTGTCTGAGAAACGTGTGAAACCTGTGTCCACCGCGTTTCCGGGCCCGCACAAGCCCTGCAGCATCCCCCCGATAGGGTCGGTCACCGTGGCGAACAAGAACATTCCCGACTCCGGCTACTCCGACGACGACGGCACGGCCGACCCCGGACTGAGCGCTGCTCTCGCCGCCTGGGCCGAGGACCGCACCGCCGTAGGGCCCGTCCTGGAGGCACTCAAGGGCGCCCGGCTGCTGGTGCCCGTGGTGGCCGTGCTCGGCGAGGTCGAGGAGGACGAGAACGGACTGCGCCGCGAGAAGACCAGCGACATGGCCGTGCCCACGCTCAAGGCCGGGGGCCGCACCGCGCTGCCCGCCTTCACGTCCACCGACTCGCTGACCCGCTGGGACCCGGCGGCCCGCCCCGTGGCCGTACCGCTGCACCAGGCGTTGCAGGCCGCCCTGCACGAGAAGGCGGACACGGTGGTGCTGGACATGGCGGGGCCGGTGCCCTTCGAACTGTCGGGGCCCGTGCTGCTGGCCCTCGCCGAGGGGCGCACCAGCGCCGACCCGCTCACCGACCCGGAGGTCGTGGCGGCCGTACGCTCCGTGGTCGCCGGGGTGGGCGCGGTCCAGCGGGCCTACCTCGGCCCCGGCCGCGCCGACGGCACCCTCGCGCTGGTCTTCGAGCCCGCCGTACCGCATGACGCGGGGCTGCACGCGGTCGCCCGCCGCCTGGTCGCCGACGAGACGCTGAGGGCCCGCCTGGTGCACGGCCTCGACCTGGCGGTACTGCCGGCCGGGACGACGCCTCCGGGCGAGCCCTTGTTCGTACGTACGGGGTGAGCTGCCGGTCGTGGACCAGCGTATGGGGTGAGCGACTAGCCGTAGACGGGGCCCGTGTACTTCTCGCCCGGGCCCTGGCCCGGCTCGTCGCGGACGAGAGACGCCTCGCGGAAGGCGAGCTGGAGGGACTTCAGGCCGTCGCGCAGCGGGGCCGCGTGGAACGAGCTGATCTCGGTCGCGCTCGCGTCGAGCAGCCCGGCCAGGGCGGTGACCAGCTTGCGGGCCTCGTCCAGGTCCTTGTACTTGTCGCCCTCGTCGGTCAGACCGAGCTTCACGGCGGCGGCGCTCATCAGATTGACGGCGACCGTCACGATCACCTCGACCGCCGGGACCTCCGCGATGTCGCGGGCCATGGCGTCGAAGTCGGGGGAGTCGGCGTTGCCGGACTCGGGAGGCGTGTCACTCATGCCCACACGATAGGCCCCGGTGTACGGCGGTTAGCACCACCCCCGGGGAGCTGCTAACCTTGTGTGATGACCGGCCAGGCACTGTGGTGCCCGGCCAACAAGTGGAGGCTCCGATCTCCCACCTGACCGTCCTCACGGACGGCGGGTCACCCCGGTCAGGCGGTCACCATCGTTCCGTACGGACGATGGAGTCGCCCGAAAGCGCGCCCCGCGATCATCGCGGCGGTGCTCCGGCAGTGTTTTGGAGCCCCGTCTTGTGATCGTCCGGGGCATTTTTTGTGTTCCGGCGCGGTTAGGTCTGTCTACCAAAGACAAACGCGGCCGTCCGCCAGATGGCCGTGTTGGTGCTAACCGAGGAGGATCCATCAGCACCGAGCCCCGTATCAACGACCGGATTCGCGTTCCCGAAGTGCGACTTGTCGGTCCGAGCGGCGAGCAGGTCGGAATTGTTCCGCTTGCCAAGGCCCTTGAGCTTGCGCAGGAGTACGACCTGGACCTGGTCGAGGTTGCGGCGAGTGCACGTCCGCCGGTCTGCAAGCTCATGGACTACGGGAAGTTCAAGTACGAGTCGGCCATGAAGGCCCGTGAGGCGCGCAAGAACCAGGCGCACACGGTCATCAAGGAAATGAAGCTCCGGCCGAAGATCGACCCGCACGACTATGACACCAAGAAGGGTCACGTCGTCCGGTTCCTGAAGCAGGGCGACAAGGTCAAGATCACGATCATGTTCCGTGGTCGCGAGCAGTCCAGGCCGGAACTCGGCTACCGACTGCTGCAGCGTCTCGCGGAGGACGTGGCCGACCTCGGGTTCGTCGAGTCGAACCCGAAGCAGGACGGCCGAAACATGATCATGGTGCTCGGCCCGCACAAGAAGAAGACCGAGGCGATGGCCGAGGCCCGCGAGGCCCAGGCCGCCCGCAAGGCGGAAGCGAAGGCCAACCCGGGCAAGTCGCAGAACGCCGCGGAGTCCGAGTTCGACGACGAGAACCTCGCGGACGAGGGCACCGTCGAAGAGGCCGAGACCGCCGAGGCCCCGGCCGAGGCTCGCGCCGACGCCTGATCCCAGGACGCCAGTCCGGGGAAGTAACCGATACAAGAGCGACGCTCCACCTGTGCCCGGTTTCACGACCGGGCACCGGAGCGCCACCGACGAGGAGATACGGCGCTATGCCGAAGAACAAGTCGCACAGCGGTGCCAGCAAGCGCTTCAAGATCACCGGCTCCGGCAAGGTGCTCCGCGAGCGTGCCGGCAAGCGCCACCTGCTCGAGCACAAGTCGTCCCGTGTGACGCGTCGCCTCACCGGCAACGCCGAGATGGCCCCGGGCGACGCCAAGAAGATCAAGAAGCTTCTCGGCAAGTGACGTACGCGGCGCTCCGATCGAGCGCCGTACGTCTGGACCGGGACCCCATCGATTCCGGGCCGTGTGAGTCCAACCACGGCCCCGCTACAAGGAGTTAAACAAGTGGCACGCGTCAAGCGGGCAGTCAACGCCCACAAGAAGCGCCGGGCGATCCTCGAAGCCGCCTCCGGCTACCGCGGTCAGCGTTCGCGCCTGTACCGCAAGGCCAAGGAGCAGGTCACCCACTCGCTGGTCTACAACTACAACGACCGCAAGAAGCGCAAGGGCGACTTCCGTCGGCTGTGGATCCAGCGCATCAACGCCGCTGCCCGCGCCAACGGCATCACGTACAACCGCTTCATCCAGGGTCTGAACGCGGCGAACATCGAGGTCGACCGCAAGATCCTCGCCGAGCTGGCTGTCAACGACGCCGGTGCGTTCGCCGCGCTGGTCGAGGTTGCGCAGAAGGCTCTGCCGAGCGATGTGAACGCGCCCAAGGCCGCGTGACGCTGCGCTGGCTTGAGCGGTGACTTGAAGGACCCGCAGGTTTTTTGCCTGCGGGTCCTTTGTTGCTGGGGTGGCCCGGTTCGTTGTCGGGTGCGGGTCCGCTGTGGCTGGTCGCGCAGTTCCCCGCGCCCCTAAAAGAAGCACGGGCGCCCTGAGATTTGAAGGTGAAGTAGAGAATGTCCCCTCACGGTCCCGAGCTTATTTCTCCCCGTTCCTCTCGTGTCGCCGCTGCTCGGCGGCTTGAGCGACGGAACTTTCGGAGCAAGGAGCGGCTGTTCCTTGCCGAGGGGCCGCAGGCCGTGCGGGAGGCTGCCGGGTACAAGGACACGCTCGTTGAGTTGTTCGCGACCGTTGAAGCCGCTGAGCGGTACGCCGATATCGTCGGCGAGGCCCGTGATGCCGGTGCGCGTGTGCATCTCGCGGATGAGCAGGTCATTGCCGATATCTCTACGACCGTCACTCCGCAGGGGCTCGTCGGGGTCTGTCGGTTTCTCGACACTTCCTTCGAGGAGATTCTCAAGGCGCGGCCCAAGCTCGTTGCCGTGCTTGCCAATGTGCGGGATCCCGGGAACGCCGGCACCGTTCTGCGGTGTGCTGATGCGGCCGGGGCCGAGGCCGTCGTACTGACTGACGCTTCTGTCGATCTCTACAACCCGAAGGCTGTACGGGCGTCCGTCGGCTCCCTCTTTCATCTGCCCGTCGCCGTCGGGGTGCCGGTCGAGCAGGCCGTGGCCGGGCTCAAGGGGATCGGGGTGCGGATCCTCGCCGCCGACGGGGCCGGGACCGACGATCTCGACGACGAGCTGGACCAGGGGACGATGGGCGGGCCCACCGCCTGGGTGTTCGGGAACGAGGCATGGGGGCTTCCGGAGGAGACCCGGGCGCTCGCGGACGCCGTTGTGCGGGTTCCGATCCACGGGAAGGCGGAAAGCCTGAACCTGGCCACCGCCGCCGCCGTATGTCTCTATGCGTCGGCGCGTGCACAGCGCGCCTCCGGAGGGTGCCGCTCTGTCACCGGCAGCTAGTAGGGTGACCAGCTCGGGGGCCACCTGCGCCGTATGAGAAGAGGTGGGGTACGGGGATGACTGTCGGCACGAGCAGCGCGCCGGGAGCTCGGGGCGTGCCCCAGCCGTCCGAGGGCCGGCACGACGACCTCGGCATCGACCCCGACGAACTGGCCGACGGCCTGGTCATCGCCGACGAGCACGGGCATGTCGTCTGCTTCAACGCCGCCGCCGAGCGCATCACCTCCGTCGCCGCGGCCGACGCCCTCGGGCAGCGGCTGGAGAAGGCCCTCCCGTTAGAGGACCTGGAGGGCCGCCGCTGGTGGCAACTGACCGATCCCTACGGCGGGTTGGCCATCCGGGTGCGGCAGCCCGAGCGGAACCTGCTGTTGCCGGGCGGGCACGAGGTTCTCGTCACGGCACGTTACGTCCGTGCGGAACCCCTCGGTCCTGTTCGCCGGGTCGTCGTCTCCCTCCGGGACACGGAGGCCCGCCGCCGTACCGAGCGCAGCCATGCCGAGCTGATCGCGACCGTCGCCCACGAACTGCGCTCGCCGCTCACCTCCGTCAAGGGCTTCACCGCGACCCTGCTCGCCAAGTGGGAGCGTTTCACCGACGACCAGAAGCGGCTGATGCTGGAGACCGTCGACGCCGACGCCAACCGCGTCACCCGGCTCATCGCCGAACTGCTCGACATCTCCCGCATCGACTCCGGGCGGCTGGAGCTGCGCCGCCAGCCCGTCGACATCGGCGCCGCCGTCGGCCGCCACATCCAGGCGTACGTCGCCGCCGGCCAGACCGCCGACCGGTTCCTGCTCCGCGTCGAGCAGCCGCTGCCCGACCTGTGGGCCGACCCCGACAAGGTCGACCAGGTGCTGAGCAACCTGCTGGAAAATGCGGTGCGCCACGGCGAGGGAACCGTCACCATCGACGTCACGGCCTCCGCGTCCCCGCGCGAGGGCGAGGAGACCGGCACATCCGTGACGGTGAGCGACGAGGGCCCAGGCATCCCGGAGGAGTCCATGAACCGCGTGTTCACCCGCTTCTGGCGGGGCAGCAAGCGCGGCGGCACCGGACTCGGCCTGTACATCGTCAAGGGCATCGTCGAAGCCCACGGCGGCACCATCACGGTCGGCCGCGCCCCCGGCGGCGGCGCCGAGTTCCGATTTACGTTGCCCGTGGGCACCCCGGCGTATCTGCAGTAGCCCTGCCGCAGCCGCCGACGAGGCCCCACGGGCGCGGTCACCTGCCTCACCCCCGTTAGACTCGGCCTTTGGCACCTTTGCGTCCCCGTTTCAGGGACGCCGACGCGTCCCCCGAGCCGAGTCGGGACGGGGACCATCCGCCAGCCAACCGGAAGCACGGGAAGAGATGTCGGCACCGAATAAGTCGTACGACCCTGTAGAGGTCGAGGCCTTGAAACCGGAAGAGATCGAGCGCATGCGGGACGAGGCGCTCGCCGCCTTCGCCGCCGCCGGTGACCTCGACGCGCTCCAGGAGGCCAAGGTCGCGCACACCGGCGGCACCTCCCCGCTGGCCCTCGCCAACCGCGAGATCGGCGCGCTGCCCCCGCAGGCCAAGGCCGCGGCAGGCAAGCTCGTCGGCCAGGCCCGGG
Organism: Streptomyces sp. NBC_00252; assembly: GCF_036187565.1. NCBI lineage: Bacteria > Bacillati > Actinomycetota > Actinomycetes > Kitasatosporales > Streptomycetaceae > Streptomyces > Streptomyces sp. NBC_00252. The sequence goes on from NZ_CP108087.1 coordinate 8,028,115, forward strand.
GCGCCGTCAACAAGGCCCTCGCCACTCGCCTCGGCGAGCTGGAGGCCGAGCGTGACGCCCGTGTCCTGGTCGAGGAGGCGGTGGACGTCACCCTGCCGTACGACCGCGTCCCGGCCGGCGCCCGGCACCCGCTCACCACGTTCATGGAGCGCGTCGCCGACGTCTTCGTGTCCATGGGGTACGAGATCGCCGAGGGCCCCGAGGTCGAGGCGGAGTGGTTCAACTTCGACGCCCTGAACTTCACCCCGGACCACCCGGCCCGGCAGATGCAGGACACCTTCTTCGTCCAGGGCCCCGAGGGCACCGAGGGCGACGAGTCCGGCGTCGTGCTGCGCACCCACACCTCTCCGGTGCAGGCCCGCGCCATGCTGGACCGCGAGCCGCCGGTCTACATCGTGTGCCCCGGCCGCGTGTACCGCACGGACGAACTGGACGCCACGCACACCCCGGTCTTCCACCAGATCGAGCTCCTCGCCATCGACGAGGGCCTCACCATGGCCGACCTCAAGGGCACCCTCGACCACATGGTCCAGTCGCTCTTCGGCTCGGAGATGAAGACCCGGCTGCGGCCGAACTACTTCCCCTTCACCGAGCCGTCCGCCGAGATGGACATGCTCTGCTACGTCTGCAAGGGCGAGTCCGTCGGCAACCCCGACCGCCCCTGCCGCACCTGCTCCTCCGAGGGCTGGATCGAGCTGGGCGGCTGCGGCATGGTCAACCCGCGCGTCCTCGTGGCCTGCGGGGTGGACCCCGAGAAGTACAGCGGATTCGCCTTCGGGTTCGGCATCGAGCGGATGCTGATGTTCCGCCACAACGTCGAAGACATGCGAGACATGGTCGAGGGTGACGTCCGGTTCACCCGGCCGTTCGGGATGGAGATCTGATGCGCGTCCCGCTTTCTTGGCTGCGGGAGTACGTCGACCTGCCGGCGACGGAGACCGGCCGCGACGTCCAGGCCAAGCTCATTTCCGTCGGCCTCGAGGTGGAGACCGTCGAGCAGCTGGGCGAAGGCCTCAAGGGCCCCCTCGTCGTCGGCAAGGTCCTCACCATCGAGGAGCTGGAGGGCTTCAAGAAGCCCATCCGCTTCTGCACGGTCGACGTCGGCCAGGCCAACGGCACCGGTGAGCCCCAGGAGATCGTCTGCGGCGCCCGCAACTTCGCCGTCGGCGACAAGGTCGTCGTGGTCCTCCCCGGCGCGGTCCTGCCGGGCGACTTCGCGATCGCCGCCCGCAAGACGTACGGCAAGACCTCGCACGGCATGATCTGCTCCGGCGACGAGCTGGGCATGGGCGACGACGGCTCGCACGGCATCATCGTGCTGCCGCCCGAGCACGAGGTCGGCACCGACGCGATCGAGCTGCTCCAGCTCGTCGACGAGGTCCTCGACATCGCCGTCACGCCCGACCGCGGCTACGCCCTGTCGATCCGCGGCGTCGCCCGCGAGACCGCCACCGCCTACGGCCTCCCGCTGCGCGACCCGGCCCTCCTGGACGTCCCGCAGCCGAACGCCTTCGGCTACCCGGTCCAGGTCTCCGACCCGATGGGCTGCGACCGCTTCACCGCCCGCACGGTGACGGGCCTCGACCCCGAGGCCCGCTCCCCGCTCTGGCTCACGCGCCGCCTCCAGAAGGCGGGCATGCGCCCGATCTCGCTCGCCGTCGACATCACCAACTACGTGATGCTCGAGATCGGCCAGCCCCTGCACGCCTATGACCGCTCCCGCGTCCAGGGTCCGATCGGCGTGCGCAGGGCCACCCAGGGCGAGAAGCTCACCACCCTCGACGGCGTCACGCGCACGCTGGACGCCGAGGACCTGGTGATCACCGACGACCGCGGCCCCATCGGCCTCGCGGGTGTCATGGGCGGCGCCAACACCGAGATCGACGACACCGAGGACACCACCACCGAGGTCGTCGTGGAGGCCGCGCACTTCGACGCGCTCTCCATCTCGCGTACGGCCCGCCGCCACAAGCTGGCCTCCGAGGCGTCCAAGCGCTTCGAGCGCGGCGTCGACCCGCAGGCCGCCTCCGCCGCCGCCCAGCGCACGGTGGACCTGCTGGTCCTCCTCGCCGGCGGCACCGCGGACGCGGGCGTCACCGAGGTCGTCGCGCCCTCGGCCCCGCACAGCATCACCATCCCGGCGGACCACCCGGACAAGGTCGCGGGTGTCGCCTACGGCCGCGAGACCGTCGTACGGCGTCTCCAGGAGGTCGGCTGCGACGTGTACGGGCAGGACGAGCTGATCGTCACCGTCCCGTCCTGGCGCCCCGACCTCACGGACCCGAACGACCTGGCCGAAGAGGTCATCCGCCTGGAGGGCTACGAGAACCTGCCCTCCACGCTCCCCAAGCCCCCCGCGGGCCGGGGCCTCACCGACCGCCAGCGGCTGCACCGCCGGGTCGGCCGCGCGCTGGCCGGGGCCGGTTATGTCGAGGCGCCGAACTACCCCTTCGTCGGCGAGCACGTCTTCGACCAGTTCGGCCTGGCCGCCGACGACCCGAACCGCAGGGTCGTCAGGCTGGTCAACCCGCTCTCGGACGAGGAGCCCGCGCTCCGTACGACGCTGCTGCCGGGCCTGCTCGGCGCGCTGCGCCGGAACGACGGCCGGGGTTCGCACGATCTGGCGCTGTTCGAGACGGGATTGGTCTTCCACCCGCGCGAAGAGCTGAAGATCGCGGTACGGCTGCCGGTCGACCGGCGTCCCACCGACGAGGAGATCGCGTCCCTCACCGAGGCGCTTCCCGTCCAGCCCCGGCACGCCGCCGTCGTCCTCGCGGGCGCGCGTGAGCAGGCCGGCTGGTGGGGCAAGGGGCGTCCGGCGGACTGGGCCGACGCGGTCGAGGCGGCTCGTGTGCTCGCGCGGGAGTCCGGGACCGAACTCGTCGTGCGGGGCGGGCAGTACGGGCCCTGGCACCCGGGGCGTTGTGCGGAGCTCGTCGTCTCCGTCGACGGGGCCGAGCAAGTCATCGGGTACGCGGGGGAGTTGCACCCGGGTGTGCTGAAGGCGCTGGGGCTGCCCGCGCGTACCAGTGCGATGGAACTGGACCTGGATGTCCTTGAGTCGGCGTCCTCGGGGGTTCCCAAGGGGCCGAAGATCTCCACGTTCCCCGTGGCCACGCAGGATGTCGCGCTGGTCGTCGATGTGGCTGTGCCGCACGCGGACGTCGAGGCGGTGCTGCGTGAGGGGGCGGGTGAACTGCTGGAGTCCATCCGGCTGTTCGACGTCTACGAGAACGCCGCGCAGCTGGGTGAGGGGAAGAAGTCGCTGGCGTACGCGTTGCGGTTCCGGGCGGGTGATCGGACGTTGACCGTGGATGAGGCGTCTGCTGCTCGGGATGCGGCGGTTGCGTTGGCCGGGGAGCGGGTTGGGGCGGTGCTTCGCGGCTGAGACGGCTCAGGGGTGGGGAGCTGCTGTGTTTTGCCGGGTGCGCGTTCGTCGTGGCTGGGCGCGCAGTTCCCCGCGCCCCTTGAGGCATGCGTGTGAGCCTGTGTTTCGAGGCTCACCTGCATAAATGCGTGCATCTTGGGGTGTCTCACTCGTTCGGGTGAGAAGTCTGGGTGATCTGGCCCGATCGGGGCATGTGGTCGACAGAATCGGACCGGCCTTTCGGGGTCGGTCCGATTGCGCTGTCGGGGCCTATTTGGGGGGCCACAGGCATGATCCGCATCAAGGCTGGGGTACCCCGCAGGGCGCGCCCGCGGACGCGTTTCCGGCGTCCGCTGCGCCGGGCGCTCGCCCTGGGGCTGCCCACGGTCTGGGGCGCCATAGCCATCACGTACAAACTCACCTGCCCGCTCGCCCAGCAGAACGGCCTGGGCGCCCGCATCGTCACCAGCGCCGTGTTCTTCGCGGTCGGCACCGGTCTCGTCGTCCAGGTCCGCCGCTCCCTGCTGCGGGAACTCCGCCAATCCGGCAGATCGCCGGCGCCGCCCAGAACGCCCTGCTGCGCCCGCTGCCGCCTCGCCTCGACGGCCTGAACATCGCCGCCGCCCAACTGTCCGCGGAGCGCGGTGCGGTGGTCGGCGGCGATCTGTATGAAGTCATCGCCACCGAGCACGGGGTACGGGTCGTCATGGGTGACGTGCGCGGCCACGGCATCGCCGCGATCGGCACGGTCGCCGCCGTCCTCGGCAGTTTCCGCGAGGCCGCCCACGACGAACCCGAACTCCCGGGCGTACTACGGCGGTTGGACCGCGCTCTCGCCCGCCACCTCCGCGAACGCGCCCGCGCGGAACACCCCGCGTCCGGCGCCCTCGACCCCGAGAGCCCGGTCGCCGAGGAGTTCGTCACCGTCCTGCTCCTGGAGATCGGCAGGGACGGGGAGGTACGGGGGCTGAACTGCGGCCATCCGTGGCCGTACCTGTTGAGCGGGGAGCGGGTCGAACCACTTGCGCGGGCCGAACCCCTTCCGCCCCTCGGCCCGTTCCCGCTGCCGACGGAGCTGCCGCTCGTCCGCTGCGGCCGACTCCTTCCGGGCGAGGCCCTGTTCCTCTACACGGACGGAGTGGAGGACGCCCGTGATGCGCGGGGCCGTTTCTTCCCACTGAGGGATGCGTTGACCGCCGCGGTGGCCCAACACCCTCTCCCCGTACCTCAGTCGGTTCTGGGTTGGGTCTTCACGGCGTTGCTGCGCCACGCGGGCGGCACCCCGACCGATGACGTGGCGATACTCGTCCTGAGCAACGACAGAAAGCCGGCGCTGCCCCACCCAGGGGCGCGAGGCTGTGACATCAGCGGCTCCGCCGCGGGGGCGCGACCGGCCACAACGCACCCGCACTCGACGAACTACCCACAGCACAACGGCGTTTAGTGGCCACCGCAAAGCCAGGCCGCCGCACTTACGAGGGGGAGCCGGCGGCCCGGCCGGCCTCTTGCGAGGCAATCCAGTCAACCGGTTCGGAACTCTCCGCAACAGCGCGCGCACACCCCGGATTCACGTACTCCGTTCACACCCGGTGTGAACCGAACCGCACTACTCTGTCCGCACCGAGTCACCCGGGGGGCCTCCCATGCAGCCCAACACACTCCTCGACGCGATCCTGGACGAGGCGGGAATCTCGCACGCGGGACTCGCCGCCCACGTGAACCAGGCAGGACGGGCCCGAGGTCTCGCCCTCCGGTACGAACACACCGCCGTGGCACGGTGGTTGAAGGGCCAGCGGCCACGGGGCCAGGTCCCCGACCTGATCTGCGAGGTGCTCGCGACCCGCCTGCACAGACCCGTCACCCTCGACGACATCGGCCTGGGCGTCCCCGGCGAACCGTCCACCCCGCACGGCACCTCCCTGTCCGGCTTCGTCGAGCGGGCCACCGCCCTGTGGCGCTCCGACGAACAGCAGCGCCCGCACATCCTCGGCGCCCCCGCGGTCACCGGCACGCCCGCGGTGATGCCCGTGTGGGAGTGGGAGAACCCGCCGGACGACGTGGACGTCTCACGCGGCGGCCGGCACCGGGTGAGCATGGCCGACATCGAGATGCTGCGCGCGGCCCGCGCCCACTACGAGCAGATGTACCGCAAGGCCGGCGGCGTGGCGACCCGCACCCGCATCGTCGGCTTCCTCAACTCCGAGACCGCGCCCCTGCTGCGCGGCAGCTACACCGACGCCACCGGCCGCCAACTGCACCGCGCCACCGGCGGGTTGGTCGCCATCGCGGGCATCTGCGCCTACGACTCCGACGCGCACGGACTCGCCCAGCGCTACTTCCACCAGGCGCTGCGGCTGGCAAAGGCCAGCAACGACAGGGGACTTGGCGCGTACGTCATCGCGCTGCTGGTCAACCAGTCGCTGTTCATGCGGGAGTTCCGCCAGGCCGTCGCCTTCGCGGAGGCCGCGCTGCGGGCGGCCGGCCGGCAGATCACCCCGGCACTCGCCTCCGACCTGTACGCGATGCAGGCGAAGGCGTACGCACACCTCGGCGACGGCACGAGCGCCCTGTCCTGCATCCGGCGTGCCGAGCAGGCCGCCGAACGCATCCGGCGCGGGTACGAACCCGACGAGACCGGCTATGTCCAGCCGGGCCTCGTCAACGTCCAGGTGGCGGAGGCGCTGCTCAGCCTCGGCGATCTGACGGCGGCGGGGGAGCACGCCACGGCGGCCGTCGACACTCCGGCGCACGACCGGGGCCGGGTGCACCGGCTGGCCATGCTCAGCCAGATCGAACTGCGTCAGGGAAACGCGGACAAAGCCGTGGCCACGGCCGTGCAGATGGCCGAACAGGCGAGGGGGATGGAGTCCCAGCGGCTGCGGGACAGACTCCGCGCGGTCCGCGAGTACCTGGTGCGCAGCGACTGCGCGGGTACGTCCGACGCGGCCGAACTCATCGACGGGGCGCTGCGCGTACCGCTGTAGACAGCGCTGTCGTCCACAACACCGTTCCTGCTGCGATATTGCCACTTACTCGACGGAAGGTGGCAGAACCGTGCAGTGGACGAAACAGAACGAACAAACTGTGTACTCAAATCGCTGGTTCAGCGTCAATCTCGCCGATGTCGAACTGCCCGACGGCCAACACCTCGACCACTTCCTGATACGGCTGCGGCCGGTCGCCGTGGCGACGGTGGTCAACGAGGCGAACGAGGTGCTCCTGCTGTGGCGGCACCGCTTCATCACCGACAGCTGGGGGTGGGAGCTCGCGGCCGGCGTCGTCGAGGACGGCGAGGACATCGCGCGCGCCGCCGCCAGGGAACTGGAGGAAGAGACCGGCTGGCGGCCGGGGCCCCTGCACCACCTGATGAGCGTGGAACCGTCCAACGGGCTCACGGACGCCCGGCACCACATCTACTGGGCCGACGAGGGTGAGTACACCGGACACCCCGTGGACGACTTCGAATCGGACCGCCGGGAGTGGGTACCGCTCAAACTCGTACCCGACATGGTCGCCCGCGGGGAGGTCCCGGCCGCCAACATGGCGGCCGCGTTACTGCTGTTGCACCACCTCAGGCTGGGGCAGGACACAGCGCCGAGTTCGGCAGCGCCCCGAAGGGGCGCGGGGAACGGCGCGACCGGCCACGACGTGGCCGCGGCCAATCCACCGGCCTTCGAACGCTAACGTCCCAGCACCTGCCAGACAGTCACGACAAGTGCACCCACGGCGGTCAGCGCGGCAATAGCCGGCAGCGGCCACCTGGTGTGCTCAAGCGCAACGATTCGCGCGCTCAGATCGTCCAGTTCCTTGTCCGTCTCCTCGGTGCGATGACTGAGCAGGGCGAGCCCTCCCTCGACCCGCGCGTACGCGACATCGAGGCGGCGGCGTAACTCTGCGAGTTCTCCATGGACCACGGGATGCTCGGGGTCGGCGGTCACGGGTCCGCTCCTTTCCGTAGTCGGAACATCCCTTGCATGCGCATGAAGAGTCAACTCGCCTGGTGGACACCGGGGGAGAGTGTGCGAGAGGCATATGCGGGCCCGGCGCGCACACGGTGTGTGAATGCCGCGGGCCCGGCGCTCCGAAGAGTGCCGGGCCCGCAACCGCCAACGTATTACGGTGAGTTGTCGCGCGAAAGTGCGAAAGCGCGGAATCCGCTCAGCTGTAGGAGTAGAACCCCGAGCCGGACTTACGGCCGAGGCGTCCCGCGTCCACCATGCGCTGGAGCAGCGGGGGAGCGGCGTAGAGCGGCTCCTTGTACTCGTCGTACATCGAGAACGCGATCGCGGCGACCGTGTCCAGGCCGACGAGGTCGGTCAGCTTGAGCGGGCCCATCGGGTGGGCGCAGCCCAGCTCCATGCCGTTGTCGATGTCCTCGCGGCTGGCGATGCCCGACTCGAACATCCGGATCGCGGAGAGGAGATAGGGGATCAGCAGCGCGTTGACCACGAAGCCGGAGCGGTCCTGGGCGCGGATCGCGTGCTTGCCGAGCACCTTCTCGGCGAACAGCTGGGCGCGGCTGAGCGTGCCCTCCGAGGTGGTCAGCGCGGGGATCAGCTCGACGAGCTTCTGCACCGGGGCCGGGTTGAAGAAGTGGATGCCGATGACCTGGTCGGGGCGCGAGGTGGCGACCGCGAGTTTCACCAGCGGGATCGAGGAGGTGTTGGACGCCAGGATCGCGTCGGGCCGGGTCACGACCTGGTCGAGCACCTGGAAGATCTCGGTCTTGACCTGCTCGTTCTCGACGACGGCCTCGATCACGAGGTCGCGGTCGGCGAACTCGCCGAGGTCGGTGGTGAAGCTGAGCCGCGCCTGGGTCTCCGCGAGCTCCTCGGCGGAGATCTTGCCGCGCTCGGCCGCTTTGGTCAGCGAGTTGAACAGCCGGGTCCGGCCGATCTCCAGCGCCTCGCCGGTGGTCTCGGCGACCTTCACGTCCAGGCCGGAGCGGGCGCACACCTCGGCGATACCGGCGCCCATCTGGCCGCAGCCGACCACTCCGACGCGCGCAATGTCTCCCGCTGGGATGCCCGTCACATCGTCCCCTTCGCTGCCTCTGTCACTGTGTCGCAGGACCCCGTTGTTCGACGCCTGCTCCGATCGTGCACGTTACCCGCAAGTATCGATGATCGATCGCCGGGGTCGGGCATTCTGGGGCGCGGAGACGATCCGTGACGGCACGGATCCACAGCGTATGGGGGTGTGCAGATGGGGCGATTGTCACGTCGGGCGTTCGCGATGGCCGCGCTGTCGACGCTTGCCACGACCGGCAGCGCGGCGGCGGACACCGGGCGCGGACCGGCGCCGGCGGGCCGTCCGCGGGCGCTCACCGAGATGCGGGGCGTGTGGCTGGCGACGGTCGCCAACCGCGACTGGCCCTCCCGCCCGGGCCTGACCCCGGCACAGCAGCGTGCCGAACTGATCGCCCACCTCGACACGGCGGTCCGCGACCGCCTCAACACGGTGATGTTCCAAGTACGGCCCACCGCCGACGCGTTGTGGCCCTCACCGTACGAGCCCTGGTCCCAGTACCTCACCGGCACCCAGGGCAAGTCACCCGGCTGGGACCCGCTGAAGACGGCCGTGGAGGAAGCGCATGTGCGGGGGCTGCAACTGCACGCCTGGTTCAACCCGTACCGCGTCGCCAACAACACCGACCTGACGAAACTCGTCGCCTCGCACCCCGCGCGCAAGCACCCCGACTGGGTGGTCGCGTACGGCGGGAAGCTCTACTACAACCCCGGACTGCCGCAGGTCCGCGCCTTCGTCGAGGACGCGATCCTCGACGCGGTGAAGAAGTACCCCGTGGACGGCGTCCACTTCGACGACTACTTCTACCCGTACCCGGTGGCCGGGCAGACCTTCGACGACGACGCGGCCTACGACGCGTACGGCGGCGGCTTCGGCGACCGGGCCGCCTGGCGGCGCGACAACATCGACAAGCTGATCCGCGAGACCGCCGCCCGGATCGAGCGGGTCCGCCCGGGCACGCGCTTCGGGATCAGCCCCTTCGGCGTGTGGCGCAACAGCGCGACCGACCCGCGCGGCTCCGACACCCGGGCGGGGGTGCAGACGTACGACGACCTCTGCGCGGACACCCGTAAGTGGGTGCGCGAGAACTGGATCGACTACATCGTCCCGCAGCTCTACTGGAACATCGGCTTCGCCGCCGCCGACTACGCGAAGCTGGTGCCCTGGTGGGCGGAGGTCGCGCGGGGCACGAAGACCCGGTTGTACGCGGGTGAGGCGCTGTACAAGGCGGGCGACCCGGCGCAGCCCGCCGCCTGGCAGGACCCGGCCGAACTGTCCCGGCACCTCACCCTCGCCGCGAAGTACCCCGAGGTCGGCGGGCATGTGTTCTTCGCGGCGCGGGATGTGGCCGTGGATTCGTTCGGGGCGATGGCGCGTGTGGTCGCCGATCACTACCAGGCGCCGGCGAAGGCTCCACGCTGAACGCTCGCGCAGGAAACGGGATGTGAGAGCCCCTCAACTCCGTTCAGCTCCGCGCCCGTTGTGTGACGGCGATGCACACCAGCACCGCCGCCGCGGTCAACGGGGCGGCCAGGGGCAGGTGTTCGCCGAGCAGCAGCACCGACCACACCAGGGTGAGCAGCGGCTGGGCCAGCTGGAGCTGGCTCGCCTTCGGGACGCCGATGGCGGCCATGCCCCGGTACCAGACCACCAGTCCGAGGAACTGTGAACCGGCGGCGACCCACAGCAGTCCGGCCACGCTGTGCGCGGTGAGGTGCGGGGTGTCGTAGGACAGGGCGAGCGCGGCGGCGGGCACGGTCAGCGGCAGGCACAGGACCAGTGCCCAGGCGATGACCTGCCAGCCGGGCATGATCCGGGCCAGCCGGCCGCCCTCGGTGTAGCCGGCCGCGCAGACCAGGAGCGCGGCGAGGAGATACAGGTCGGCAGTGGTCACGGCGCCGCCGCTCTGCTGAACCGTGAAGGCGATGACCGCGCCGGCGCCCGCGAGCGCGGCCGTCCAGAAGGTGCGCGAGGGGCGGACGCCGGTGCGCAGCGCGGACAGGGCGGCGGTCGTCAGCGGCAGCAGACCGACAACGACCGCCGCGTGGGCGGTGGTTGAGGTCTCCAGCGCGAGCGTGGTGAGCAGCGGGAAGCCGACCACCACTCCGGCGGCCACGACGGCGAGTCCCGCCCAGTGCCGGCGGCCGGGCACGGGGACGTGCAGCGCCAGCAGGCAGCCGCCCGCGATGACCGCGGCGAGGACGCTGCGCACGGCCACCAGTGACCAGGCGCCGAAGCCCTCGAGCCCCCAGGCGGTGGCGGGGAAGGTGAGCGAGAAGGCGATCACGCCGAGCGCGGCCTGGAGCGTGCCCGCGCGGACCGTTGCCGTGCGGACCGTCGCTGTCGCCGTCGGGGAGGTGCTGACCGCTATCGGGCTCGGGGCAGTAGCGCTATCGTGTGCTCTCATGCAAGAGCGTAGCAGCGTCGGTGAACTGGCGGATCGCCTGCGGCAGGAACTCAACCGCTACTCTCCCGGTGGAAAGCTGCCGTCGAGTCGGGCGCTCGTCGAGCGGTTCCGGGTGAGCCCCGTGACCGTCTCGCGGGCCCTCGCGCAGCTGGCCGCCGAGGGGCTGGTGGTCACCCGGCCCGGCGCCGGAGCGTTCCGGGCCGCGCCCAGGGCCGCGACCGCCGCGGCGGGGGACACCTCCTGGCAGGAGGTCGCCCTCAGCGCGGACGGAGCCGCCGATCTCGTCCCGCGCACGGTGGACGCGTCCGGCGTCCTCACCACACTGGCCGCCCCGCCGCCGGGCGTGATCGAGTTCAACGGCGGCTATCTGCACCCCTCCCTGCAGCCCGAGCGCGCGATGGCCGCGGCCCTGTCCCGGGCCGGCCGCCGCCCCGGCGCCTGGGGACGGCCGCCGATCGAGGGGCTGCCGGAACTGCGCGAGTGGTTCGCGCGGGGTATCGGCGGCGCGATGACGGCCGCCGACGTGCTGATCAGCGCGGGCGGTCAGACCGCGCTCACCACCGCACTGCGCGCCCTCGCGCCCCCCGGCGCACCGGTCCTCGTCGAATCCCCCACCTACCCGGGCATGCTGGCGATCGCCAGGGCGGCGGGCCTGCGTCCGGTGCCGGTCCCGGTGGACGCGGACGGCGTGAAACCGCCCTTGCTGGCCGACGCGTTCCGTGCGACCGGCGCCCGCGTCCTCGTCTGCCAGCCCCTGTTCCAGAACCCGACCGGCGCGGTCCTCGCCCCCGACCGCCGCCCGGAGGTCCTGCGCATCGCCCGGGACGCGGGCGCGTTCGTTGTCGAGGACGACTTCGTACGACGGCTGGTGCACGAGGACGCGGGCCCGCTGCCGCGTCCGCTCGCCGCCGACGACCCCGACGGCGTCGTCGTCCACGTCGGCTCGCTGACCAAGGCGACCTCGCCCAGCTTCCGGGTCAGCGCCCTCGCCGCGCACGGCCCGGTGCTGGAACGGCTGCGCGCCATCCAGGTCGTCGACACCTTCTTCGTCCCCCGCCCGCTCCAGGAAGCGGCCCTCGAACTCGTCGGCTCACCGGCCTGGCCCCGCCATCTCCGGGCGATCTCAACGGAGTTGAAGACCCGCCGGGACACGATGACGACCGCCCTGCGCCTCGAACTCCCCGCCTTCGCCCTCCCGCACATCCCCTCCGGCGGCTACCACCTCTGGCTCCGCCTCCCCGACGGCACCGGGGGCACCGCCCAGGCTTTCGGCCCTGGGGGAGAGCAGTCGCTGACGGCCGCGGCCCTCCGCGCGGGCGTCGCCATCACCCCCGGCCGCCCCTACTTCAGCGCCGAACCCCCGGCCGCCCACATCCGGTTGAGCTTCGCGGCGGTCGCCGGGACGGGCGAGATCGTGGAGGGTGTACGGCGGCTCCGGGCGGCCTGGGCCGAGCTGGTGTGACCCGGAGGCCCGCGCGGGCCCTCACCCGGGCCCGGGCAAAACCGCTCGACACCCCCGCGCCTGGCCTGGGATTCTCCCGCCATGAACGACATCCCGAGCCTCCCCGAGGGCTACGAGTTCTCCGCCGACTCCGCCCGCGTCGACATCGACCGCACCTACCACTGGCTGTCCACCGACGCCTACTGGGCGAAGGACCGGCCCCGCGAGCAGCACGAGCGCGCGGTCGCGTCCTCCCGCAACTACGGGGTGTACGACGCCACTTCGGGCGAGCAGGTGGCGTACGCGCGCGTGGTCACCGACGAAGCGCTGTTCGCGTGGCTGTGCGATGTGTACGTCGACCCGTCGGTGCGCGGCAAGGGCATCGGCACGGCGTTCGTCGGCGCCGTACGCGAGGAGCTGCGGCCGCTCGGGGTGCGCCGGATCCTGCTCGCCACGCACGACGCCCACGGGGTGTACGAGAAGCTCGGATTCAAGCCATTGGCGCGCCCCGACCAGTGGATGGCCCTGTATTTCGAGTGAGTTGTCCGCCTGGTCCCGACCTCGACGTGAAGTTTCGCCCACCGTGGGTAACTCTCGTCCGGCCCCTCTTGACCTGCGTACTTCGGCGGATCACGATCGCGGCATGCTACTTCGGGTCACGTTCGTGGCGGCCGCGCGCAGCTCCCCGTTGCTCGCGGAGCGCTTCGAGGACGATCGCCCGCTGGACCAGGCGGGATGGGACGAGGTACAGCGCGCGGCGCCGGTCCTGCTGCCGCTGGCGGCGGCGGAGCTTCGCTACTGCTCGCCGACCCCGCGCAGCCGGACCACCGGGGACGGGCTCGGTTACACCCCACTGGTGCAACTCGCCCTGCGGGACTGTGACATGGGCCGCTGGCGCGGGCTGACCCTGGGCGAGGCGATGGCCCGGGAACCGGCCCTGGTCGACGCGTGGCTGGCCGACCCGCGCTCCACCCCGCACGGCGGCGAGTCGCTGCTGTCCTTCATCTCCCGGGTCGGCAGCTGGCTGGACACGCGTCCCGACGACGACGGCGGCCGTATCGTCGCCGTGGCCGAACCCTCCGTCATACGGGCCGCGTTGGTCTACGCCCTGAAGGCGCCCCCGTCGACGTACTGGAACCTCGACGTACGCCCTCTGTCGACCACCACGGTCACCGGCCACGCGGGCCGCTGGAACCTGCGCTTCGACGGGGCGGCAGTGCAGCCGAGACGGGTGTAGGGGAGACCGGATCGACGCCTGTTCCGCTCAACTCCCGCGCGTGTACTCCGTGGTGAGCACCAGGTCCTTCGCCGGTCCGCCCACCCGCCACACCGTCCGCCAGTGGTCGGCGTCCAGTACGGCGAACTCGCCGCGGTAGAGGTCCGCCGAGCAGGGGTGGTCGGTGACGTGGTGCCCCGAAGCCAGGTCCAGGTCGTGGAAGGGGCGCCCGTCGCCGAAGCGCACGTCGGCCCGACCGGGCTCGCCGCCCGAAAGGAACCGTAGCGTCCGCTCGGCGGGGCGGGGGACGCCCCGCCAGGTGAAGGTGCCGGACTCCGAGTGCAGCAGGCCGCCTTCCGGCAGCGCGCTGAAGACGGTCGTACCGGAGAAGTCGCCCTCGTCGCCGCTCGCCAGGTCCCGCACCGACCGCCGCACCCGCCAGCTCCCGGACAGATACGCCAGCACGTCCGGTACCGGCCAGAACTCGCCCATCGTCATCCCTTCCCGCGCCGCCGCCGCCGTCGCCAGCCGTCGGGCGAGTCGGCGGGCGCCTTGCGTTCACTCTGGGCGGCTCTCGTAGTGCGAGGCGTGGCTCGTGGCGCGGAAGGCCTCCTCGTACGAGGCGAGGGCACCGCTCATGGCGCCCCCGGCGGTGCCGCGGCGGCGGATCCGCCGGGCCAGCCAGGTGAAGAACCCGAGGACCGCGGCCAGGAAGCCGAGCATGACCAGGTAGGGCAGCAGCGCATGCATGCCCTCGACCTTACGTCCCCGTCCAGACGGGTCCCATTGACGTGCTCACGGCCCTTCCCTATCTCACCGTTCGGAGTGCTGACCAATGTCTGACACGTCGAACGAACTCGTCACGAGCCGCGGTCTCGATCAGGCGGAGGGCGCTTCAGTCCGGGTGTCCGGCGTGGGCTGCTGTCCCAGCGGCAGCAGTCCACGCTCGGCGAAGACCTTCTTCGCGGCGAAGGTCGCGTTCAGGGCCTTCGGGATGCCGCAGTACACGGCGGAGTGCGTCAGCGCCTCGACGATCTCCTCCGGGGTGAGGCCCACGTTCAGTGCCGCGTTCACGTGCACGTCGAGCTGTGCCTCGCAGCCGCCGAGTGCGGTGAGCATGCCCAGCGTCACCAACTGCCGGTCGCGCGGGGCGAGTCCGGGACGGTCGTAGATCTCGCCGAAGGCCCAGGCGACGACCTGGTGGCCCAACTCGGGGTTGATGTCGGCGAGCGAGTCGACGACCCGCTGCCCGGCCTCGCCGTCGACCCGCTTCAGGACCTCCAGGCCGTGGGTGAAACGCTCTTCACGGGTGGTGCTCGCGCTCATGTCAGTTCGTCCGATCCCGGCTGCTCGTGCTCGTGTTGGTGTTCGTGTTCGTCGAGGAGCAGCTGTTCGTAGTGGTCGATCTTGTGGTCCAGCACGGCCGCGTTGCGGCGCAACGTCCTTATGCGGTCGGCCAGTTCGGCGCGGTGCGCACGGAGCATCGCCAGCCGGGCGGCGACCGAGACGTTCCCCGCCGCCCGCAGCGCCGCGAACCGCTGCATGTCGGCGATCGACATGCCCGTCTCGCGCAGCCGCAGCAGGAACTCCAGCCAGGCCAGGTCCGCCGCCTGGTACCGCCGTTGGTTCCCGGTGCTCCGGCCGACCCGCTCGATGAGACCGGCCTTCTCGTAGTAGCGCAACGTGTCGTGCGAGAGTCCGGTGCGCTCGGAGACCTGGGCGATGGTGAGGGTGGGTTCCCGCACCTGCTGCTCCAGGTCCCGGTTCCGGTTCCGGGGGAGGGGCTGGGACTTCAGGGGCTGTCCGCTGGTCATGAACACCACGGTAAAACCTGGAGCGCGCTCCAGGTCAAGCCCTCCTGGGGCACGGCAGGC
This sequence comes from Streptomyces sp. NBC_00252, assembly GCF_036187565.1. Taxonomy (NCBI): domain Bacteria; kingdom Bacillati; phylum Actinomycetota; class Actinomycetes; order Kitasatosporales; family Streptomycetaceae; genus Streptomyces; species Streptomyces sp. NBC_00252. The sequence continues at coordinate 8,043,448 of NZ_CP108087.1, forward strand.
GAGCACCTCGAAGCCGTACTCGCCGAGCGGCACCGACCAACCCGCCCGCGCGGCAGGACCGGTGTCAGTCCTGGGCCCGGGCCTGCCGGCGGTGGTAGTGGCCGAGGACGACATGGGCCGGGACGATCGTGATCCAGAACCACATCGCTGCGGCCGTGTTGACGTAGGCCAAGGGAATGGACAGGACGAACACCAGGACGCTGGAAGCGAGTTGGACGGTGAAGCGGAGACGAGCCTTGGCGGCGGGGGAGTCGGGCGAGGGGTGCACCTGGCGTTGCGTGAGCAGTAGGAGTGCCGCGTGCACGGAGTGGATCGCGGCCATGGCGCTCGCGTAGAGGGCCACGGCGTCGGGCTTCGAGGCGTACTCGGCCAGGAGGCTGGTGGGGAAGGGCAGCAGTGCGACCAGGCCGAGACCGAGCAGGGTCAGCCGGGTCACCACACCCGTCTCGACGGGCACCGCCGTGAGGATGCGCCGATGGTCCCGCCAGAACCCGGCGATCAGCGTGAAGCTGAGCGCGAACGCGCCGAGGCTGGGCAGAGTGCCGCTCAGGGCCTTGTGGAACGCGGCGTCGCTCAGATCCGCGGGGACCGCGACATTGATGACGAGCAGCGTCATCGCGATGGCGTATATCCCGTCGGACAGAGCGATCAGGCGTGCTGTGCCAGGGGTGTGCTCGGGTGTACGCGTCGCTACCAAGGGCTCTGTCATGCCGATGACAGTAGGGCGTCGGCATGACAGAGCCCGTAGGCGGTGGTGTCGAACCGGTGGGTCCCCTTACGGTCCGGTACGGGGGGTGGTCGAGGCCTGACCCCGCTCGGCGCAGCCTGTGACCGAGAACTCTAGTTGGCAAATCATGGACTGAGACGTGCAGGTCGGGAGCAGGTGGAGAATCCCTGTTGGCAAATCATGGTTGCCGTCGTTGACTCTCTGTAACTGGAGGTAGCTCTACCTGCGACGACACCAGCGAGAGGTTGAGTGTGCTGCACAAGGCTTGCGAGATGACCGAGTCGACTGGCTAGGCCACCACTCGGCCGCCCTTGTCGTGGACGGGCTGGGGAACTGGCTGCCCCTCGATGTCTGCGGCGTCAACCACTCTCGTTCTCCTGAGGGGTGGCGTTCCATGCCAGGCCGCCGAGGTCGAGTTGGTGGCGGGCACGGGTGACGGCGACGTAGGCGAGACGGGCGTCCGTGCCGCTTACTTCCGGGGCCTGGTCGGCCGCGCTCGTGCCGGAGTTGGGGTCCTTCGGCTGGGGGAAGTCGTTGCCGATCCTGACGGTCGGCCATTCGCGGCCTTTGGCTTTGTGGGCGGTGGAGACGGTGACGTCGGCGTGTGCTTCCTCGGTGAGGTCGGACACGGCAGCGAGGATGGCGTCGGGACCGTGGGTGTCGACGATGTCGACGAAGGGCTGCAGGTCGCAGCCGGCCGGATCGTAGGCGGCGTAGTCCTGCAAGTCGCCCCAGGACGCGAACAGCACCAGCTCGGGGTGATGAGTGCGGCGCCCTCCCTTCAAGTCGCGTGCGGCAGAGGCGAGTTGGGCCAGTTGCTGGCCTCCCCGGGTGAGGGCTACGCGGTGTCCTTCGCCGAGCAGACGCATGACCTCTGTCATGGCGCCGATGTTGGTGCGGCACAGCACGGCGTCGGGGTGGTCGACGCTGCTGACCTCTGCGGGAACGCTGGTGGTGCCCGTCAGCCGGATAGGGGCGTCGGCGAGCGCGAGCCACCGGTTGGCCTCGTTGGCGATCTGTGGCCCGAAGCGGAACGAGCGGGTGAGGGTCAGCTGTTCGGCGTCGAAGCCGGTCATCACGTCGGTTGCACCCCGCCAGCCGTAGATGGCTTGGGCGGAGTCGCCGACCATGACGAGCTGGGCGTGGTCGCGCTGTGCGGTGAACACCTGCTCCAGCACCGGGTTGGTGTCCTGGGCCTCGTCGAGGAGGAGGAAGTCGGCCTCGATCTTCGGCCTGGTCAGCGCCCACATCTTGAGGTAGTGGTCGTGTTCGAAGCGGACGATGCCGTGGTCGGGGCGCTGCAGGTCCGCCCATGCCTTGGCGGCGAAGGGGAGCACGAGTTCGGCGAACTGCCAATGGGCGGCCGGGGCGTCGAGGCCGCGTAGGCGCGGCACGTGGTGTTGGGCCAGTGCGCTGTCGGCGGAGTGACAGAAGCGGGTGACGGTGCGCAGCACGTTGTGGGACAGGGTTCTCTGGCTGATCTCGTGGTCGGCGATCCGTACGGGGCGGAGGATGCCGAGGGACTGTCCGGTCTTCCAGGCTGGCTGGCGGGGGCTGTTGAGTCGGTCGGCATAGCGGTGTCCGAGTGCGGCGAAGGCGGTGGCGTGGGCGGTCCGGCACTGCACCGTGGACGGGAAGCGGGCTGCGGCGTCCTGCGCGATGTCCTTGTTGAAGGCCAGGTAGCGTCCCCGGCGTTTGGTGCCGGCGGCGAGCATGCACAGGGTGCTGGTCTTCCCGGTTCCGGCTCCGGCCTGCAGTGCGAGGTGCCGTCCGGCGCGGAAAGTGTCCGCCGCGTGGACCTGTTCGTGGGTGGGGGTGGGCAACGTGGGCTCCGTGGGATGGGAACGGCCGGAACGGGGCGCAGCGGGTGGCTGCGTCCGGCCGGGGAGGCGCCGGCGGGCTCAGCGTGGCAGACGTACCTGCAGAAGGCAGCCTGCGGCGCAGGCCAGAACTTCTTCTGGGGTGTGGTGGGTGAGCAGGCGCTGTATCTGCGACTCGAGGCGGTGGCGCCGCTGGAGTTGCTCGTGCGCGAGATAGGCCGTGATTCGTTCGGCTAGGACGTCCCCGGCGCGCTGGCCAAGCGCGGCCGCCTCCTCGCGGATCTGCGCGTCGGCGCGGCGGCTGAGGGCGACATTGAGCAGGACATGGCCCTGGCGGTCGGGATAGTGCGTGGTCAGCACGTCGATCGGCAGGACCGTGTCCAGGCGGTGGCGCAGGCGGTGCAGGGCGCGGCCCGGGCTCTTGCCGCGCTGCATCGTCATCAGCCGGGTGCGCTCTGCGTTCGCGGCGAACGTCACCTGGTGGCGGGCCTGGTGAAGTTCCCGAACGGTGGCGGGCCGCGTCAGGACGATCTCGACGGCGTACTGATGCGTCACGACCAGACCCGCCGGGGTGCGTGGCCGCCGGGGCGGCGCCCGTGCGTGGGCAGGCGGGTGTGGATGTGCTCGTGGTGGCGGAGCGGGTCGAAGGGGTCCCAGTCCGCGACGGCGAGGTCACCGGCGGTCGACGCTGTGGCATGGTCCCGGCACCGTTGGGTGCGCCAGCGCAGCTGTTCCTGGTACGGCAGTGCGGACAGGCTGTAGACGGCCATGACATCCGACGGCAGTGCGAGCTGACCGTGGTGCACGGTCACGGGTACCAGGGTCCACACCCCGTGCAACCCGCCGGGGCCGAGGACCTTGGTCGTACAGCGGGTTCGGCGCCGGGTCTGGGCGACGCACTGGATCTCATCGACGGGGCGGGAGGCCAGGTAGCGGACGAACAGCAGCTGCACGACGGGCCTGGCCGGACGGCAGACCGCCTCGCCCGGCGGCGGGCCGCCTGCCAGTGTGGCAGGTGGAGCGAGGACTCCGGTGTCCAGCAGACGGCGGGTGTGCAGGGCGAGAGTCCGGCGCAGGCCGGACAGCTGCGGCGCGGCCGTCGGAGCCGGGCGGGCTGGGCACAGCAGGTCGTGTGCCAGCCGGCACCAGCTGCTCCCGTCGCCCGCGGGATGGGCGATGCCGCGGCTGACGTGCCAGCGGCAGGCCTCCGGCACCCCGGCCACCGGCAGTTCGTGCGGATGCAGCCGCACCAGCCGGTCGTCGGCCCCCGGGTAGCACTCGACCGGATTGCCGCATTCGCGGCAGGACGTGGTCTGGCCGCATCGCAGCAACCGGCTGGCACTGTCGGGGGCGATACGCAGGGACCGCCGCTGGTGCGAGCTCGGGCGGCTGCCGTCCCAGCGCCGCGCGGAAGGAGAAGGAGAGGAGCACATGCGGACGAACCTGCCAGCCGACACGCCCCGCATGCGGTACGCGACCCTGATGATCCCCCGGGCAGAGCAGAACGGGGCGACAACAGTGCGAACGCTTGCTCGCGCATTCGATAGGGCGTTGCCGGATCGAGTGAATCGCCGTCGGCGCTGGACGGGCCCGTATCAGCTGTCGTCGGTGCCGGGGAGGCAGTGCTCGTGGCAGAGGGTGGCGAAGAGCTCGTCGAGCGGTGTGTCAAGGGCGTGTGCGAGGGCGTGCCATGTCTTGAGGGTGCCGACGGTGCGGCCCTGCTCGATCTCGATCACAGTGCGCCTGCTCAGACCGCTGCGGGAGGCAAGCTCGTCGTAGCTCCACCCGCGCTCAGCCCGCAGACGCCCGAGCTCCAGTCGGAGGGCGTCGAGGTCCGGATCGGGCGGCAAGATCGTCACCCGACCATCCGACGGTGCAGACGCTTGCCCTGTCAGTGCAGACCTCTGCCCTGTTTCTCCCGATGACTTCACCGGCGGGAGGGCAGGGGTCTGCACTACGGTGTCGGCCGTCCCGCCGTACCGCGCGGTGGGGCTGGCGCCGGACGGGAAGGGAGGGATACACGCACATGAGGCTGCGCACCCTGTGTCCTCAGGCGGCGCGGACCTGGACGGTGGAACTGCGATGCCAGACCGGCGGGCTCGTTCTCGTTTGCCAGCACTGTCCCCAGGACGGTCGGCGGGTCACCGCGCAGTCCGCGCGCTCGGCGGCCCTTGCTCACCTCGCCCGGCATGCCCGCGGTGATCTGAGGGCTCCTCACCTGCGGATCTGTCAGTGTCATGAACGCGGCTGCCGTTGGCACCGCCGTCACCGCGGGTGCGCGGGGCCCATCCGCCTGCTCCTGGCTTGCGAACGCGGCGGCCGTGTCTGGCGCCTCGCCGACGCCTGCGGCGCCTGCGCCGCGGCAACCGCCCAGGCCGCCGTCGTGCCCGACACCGTGCTGGCCGCACCGTTCCACCCGCCTTCCGTGCGGCCGCGCGGTCCCCGGCCCAGCCGGGGGCCGGGGGAGCGTGTCCGCGTGAGCGAGATCCTCAGCTACCTGGCCGCGGCCCTGCCCGCGGACGTGTCCGCCGGGGCGAGGCTCCTCGCCCTGCAGTGCGCCCTGCGCATGAACGCGTACCTGCACGTCGAACTCCGTGCGGGCCTGCTGCGCAGCCTTCGTATCGATCCGGTGCAGGCCTGCCGTGAGTTGGAACAGGCGGGGTGGGCAAGCATGGTGAATGGTCCCGGAGCGGCCGGGGTGGCTGCGGAGCTTCGCGACGCCACGCTGCTCGCCCAGTCACCGGCCCGCCCCGACCGGCGGCGCGCGGCCGACTGGGCGTTGCGCACCGGGTGCCCTGCCCGGATCGGTGGGGCAGAGCCGCAGCTGCGACTGTCGGGCGTCTATCTCGCGGCGCGCAGCGATCCGTCCTCGGGGGAAGGACTGAGTGAGTGCGACCGGATCATCCGTGACTGTGGCCTGCGCGATCAAGGGTTCCACGGTGTGCTCAGCCATCTGACGGCGAACGGCGTTTTGGAAGGGTGGTGGATCTGCCCGGATTCAGGCGACGTGCACTGGACGCTAGCGTCGAGGCGATGACCGGCAACCCCTTGCCGACCGTGAGATGCGGGAACGGCCGACGGGGGTGACTTGGCTCGTCAGACGTGCTGTCGGGTAAGCGGTTGCAGGTTCGAACCCTGGAACGGGATGAGCGAGGGAAACGCCTGACCGCGCCGGCGGCGAGGGGACCGATGGCGACGTGACCGACGTCGCGGCCAGACCCGAACTGGTCACGGTCACCCCAGCGTTCCGCATTCCTCCGCTGGACCGGGCACACGAGTAGAGAAGGGTGCACGTAGGGGCTGTCGTCGGACTCTCAGAACACAGGTCCTGTGGATACCGGTGTCCTCGTCGTCAGGGCACTGCATATGTGTCGATCCCGTCGTCAGTCGTGGACAGTCTCGGCCTCGTCGTCCGGCGTTGTGGACAGTCCGGCCGCCTCGGCGAGATCTGGGTCCTCCATGCTCTGGTTACCGGCAGGCGAGTCCCAGTCCTCGTTCGAAGTCCCGTCGCCGTCCGCGAGTGTCGGGAGGACGTATGCCTGGGCCAGCCCCGCGAGGTGGAGGGGGAGGGGGAGAGACAGGGCGGCGGCGTAGTCCGGGGCCTGGCGGAGCTGGTGCATGGCGAGGGCCAGCGCCTCGGGTTCGTCGGGCTTTTCCAGTTCGGGGGCCGCGGAGTCGTCGTCTTCGTGGCAGCCCAGTACCGCGATCTCCACCAGGGTCGGGTTCCAGGCGCTGGTGCCCGCCTGCGAGGTGAGGTTGCCTGCCGCGTTGACCCGGGTGGCGAGGCGGTCGAGTGCGGGGGAGATCGCATGGGTGCCGGGGCGTTCGGTGGTGCTGTAGAAGACCCGCTCCCGCGACGAAGCCCCGTCCCCGTAACGCTGCTGGGGATCCTGTGCCCAGAAGCCAGCCGGCTGTCCGTGGGGCTTGCCCGGGTCGGCCAGCCCCCACCACTGGGCGCTCTCGCGACCGCCGCATCCGCGCACGCGTACGAGGCGCAGTTCGTCGTCCAGTCGTCCTGCCGGGGCGTGGCCGGTCTTGATCAGATCGCGTTCGGTCTGGCCGTCCTGGAGCCAGGGCCAGTGCAGTCGGCTGTTCTGAGCGTGGGTGATCAGTGCGGTGGGTTGCCCTCGGAGGGAGTGCAGCACGCGTTGGAGGAATGCCGCGGTCTCCCTGCGCTGTTGGGCGAGGTTGCTGCGCCACTGCTTGCCGGTGACCCTAGAGGCATCGGGACGTGCGTCATCGACTGGAGTCCCGGGTTCCGTGAACGCTTCGGGGTCGATCTCCGCCTGTTTCACCAGACCGAGGAGGAACTGCGGATAGGGCACCCATTCCCCCGCGGTGTCATCCCAGCCGCGTACGGCCGCGAGGCCTTCCCCGGCCGGGAGCGGGGTGACCAGGACGGCCACAGGCAGGTGCTTGGGCAACCGGGTCGGGCCGTCCTTGCGACGTTTCACCATCCACACCGCCGCGTATTGCAGCGACTCCGGAAGATCGTCACCGAGGGTGTGCTGGGGCAGGACGCGGACGCCGAGCTGGCGCAGTCCGTCGAGCCACGAGCTGCACGTGCGGTGGTCGAGGCTCTCCGCATTGTCGATCTGCCGGTCGGTGGACGAGGTGACGACGAACTGAGTCAGCAGGCCCGCGTCGGCGCACCCGAGGCGGATGGCGAACTTGGGGTCCGTCGACGCTGGGCGGAACGTGCTGCGGTGTGCGACTTCCACGAGGGCGAGTTCGGGGCGGGAGGGGTCCGCGCCGTCCGCGCGGAGCCAGGCGCGCAGGGCGCGGCGCCGTTCGGCGACGGCCGCCGCGAACGCCGCGCCTTTGCCTTTGACCGCCGGGTCGGGCACGAGCCGGTCGCCCAGTCCGTCGACGAGGGGCAGGCAGCGCAGCCGGAGTGTGACCTCCGCCGTCCGCCACTCCAGAACGACCGGTGCTCCGGGCGTGGCGTCGTCGAAGTCCCGGTCCGTGACGTGGGCGGCACTGGCGCCGCCGTCGCCGTCGAGGCCCAGGGCCTTGGCGAACTGTTCCACTGCCTCGCCGCGTACCTCGGGCGACTGCCACAGCAGCCGGGCCTCCACCACGGGCGGGCCGGCCTGTTCCGGGCCGTGGGAGGCGATCCGGGCCTGTGCCGCGAGTGCCACGCGCCGTGCCCGGGTCTCGCGCAGCAGCTCGGTCTTCTTGGCCTCGTCGGTCCTGGGCTTGGGCCGCCGGTTCTCCGGAGCGCCGATGCCCTTGCCGCGTCCGCGCGTGAGGTCGGGTACCCGGGCCAGTGTTTCAGGGAGGGCCTGCTCGGCCCATTCGGTGAGCTGGGCCCGCTGGTTGGGCATGAAGCCGGTGCCGATCTCGTGCTTGCCCATTCTGGTGCTGTGGACCACGGCGGCCCGGACGCCGCGGCCCTCGCCGATCCAGGAGACCGGTTCGGTGAGGAGCTGTTCGGGGTCGGGGAAGTTGCCGGCGAGGCTGAGTCCGCGCAGGATGCCGGCGGTGTCGTTCTCCGACCAGACGAAGGTGTCGGTGGCCCGGTCGCGGCGCAGGCGTGCCAGTGCGTAGCGTTCGGTGGCCGGTGCGCCGGGCAGCCAGGGGATGGTGGGCCGCAGGTAGACGGTGGTGGCCTCCCGGTAGGGCAGGTTGAGGCGTTTGGTGGTGGCCCGAGGGTGGGTTGCCCAGCGGCGTACACCCCAGTGCAGGTGGAGACGCGGCCTGGGGTCGAACGGAGTGGTGTGCAGGGAGATGTTCAGAAGGACGGAGAACCACCACTCCTTGCGTTTGACGGTCCGGCACAGAGGCTGCGACATGAGTTCCGCGCCCTGGTCGCGAGGTCCGCGGGGCAGCGCCCGGAACCGCAGCTCCCCTCCCTCGAACGGGAAGGGGTCGAGGGTCAGGATGCGGCGTGCCAGGGCGTCGGTGGCGAGTTGGAACTGGCGCGGTTGCGGAGCGGCGGTGCCGCTCCGGGTGGTCGGGGTGGTGAGGAGTTCGACGCCGCTGACCGGCTGCCACTCGGGCAGGTTCTGCTTCAGCTCGGTGCTGCTCGCCAGCAACATCGAGCGGAACCGGGGATCCTGTGCGGAGCCCTTGGGACCGAGGGTACGCAGCCAGGCGTCGAGGAGTTGCTGCATGGAACGGCCGGGGAGGGGGTCGGGCGCCGAGGCCGGTACGTACATCCAGAAGTCCTCGGCGGCCTGCGGCCCCGGTTCCACCGGGATCCGCGGCCGGGGGCGGACGATCACGTCGGGGGCGAGGGTCTGGAGCACGCCGTCGAGTCGGCGGGTGGGCAGCGTCGGCTGCCGCTTCCCCTCGTCCCGCCCGTGGTTGTGCAGTTCGAGGAGTCCGGCATGCCAGTGTTCGGGGAAAGGGAGCGCGTGGAAGTCCTCGGTCCAGGGGGTGCCCTCCTCGGCCAGATGGTACGCGGATCGGCGGATGTTCTTGTACATGTCGGTTCTCCCTGCGATGTCCGTACGTGGGCGGGTGCGGTTGCCCGCCAACAGTGCTGCCCGGCGCGGTGGTTGGTGTGCTTCAGTCGACCGATCGCGGGCCGGGTGACGTCCCCATGGCGCACAGCGCTTCGTACAGCGGGCGGTAGAGCAGCTTGACGAGTGCGGCATCGGCGGTGTCGGTGCGCGCGCCGTATGCGACGGTGGCGGTGTCGCTCTGGGCGAAGTACGGTGCCAGGACGTCCCGCAGTCGGACGAGCAGCCCCGGGTCGCCTGCGCGGCGTGGACGCCGGCCCTGGCCGGTGAAGGGGGCCTGTGCCGCGGCGAGTTGCGGTGCGAAGGCCGCGTCGACGAACACGACGCGGGCGGGTACGCCACCGCGGACGAGGCGCCCGATGACCTGCCAGATGGTGACGAGTTGGTCCCAGACGAAGGACTTCTTCTCGTCATCGGAGAGCGAGGAGTAGATGTAGGGCCGTGACAGTACGTGCCGCCACACGCCGCGTGCGGTGGTCCTGAAAGCACTGCCTGCCGCGTTCAAGTCCCCGGCCTGGGTGACCATGTCGCTGAACGTCCCTTCGTCCGGCAGCTTCAGCTGACCGCGTACGAACCGCGTCGCCCAGTCGTTGATGGCGAAGACCGCCAGGGACAGGTCGTCAGGGCGGGGATGCGGGCGGACCAGGAAGAACACCGTTCCGAACGCCGCCACCTTCTCCTCGCCGGGCCGTTGGGGGGCGGTGAGGATGTTGTGTCCTCGCTCCACGGCGAGGAGGGGCGCCACGAGCAGTTCGGCGTCCGGGTCGTCGGCGAAGGACGCGAGGTCCCCACGCCGGACCGCTCCCGCACCTGATCCCGTGCCCGGCGCCTGGCTCCCCGTCGGCGCCGTCCCGTCGACAGCGGCCTCCAGTTCGGCGTCGTCGGCGGCCAGGACTCGTACCCGGCCACGCCAGCGCGGGATCTCGTTCAGGGCGGTGGCGGCCACCTTGGCTTCCGCGTAGCTGCCCACCAGAAGCAGGGCACGCTTGCGGCGCTGGTCGGGGATCTGAGCGAGTTCGCTCTGGAGAGGGGAGGAGTTGCCGTCGCTCCGGGACCGGGCGAGCCGGTCGATCATCAGGCGCAGGACGTCCTCTCGCTGGTCGGGGTCCTGGCCGGAGAGCCGGATCGGCTGTCCTGCGGCGTCGTAGAGGAACTCGGTGCGGAACACGGTCTTCCGGATAGCATCGAGAGCCTTGCGCTGCGGTTTCAGTACGGCGCGGACGGGGGCGAGGACGTGGGCCCGGGTAGAGGTGCCGGCCCAACTGGTGCCCGACATCAGCAGCACGTGTGGGCCTGCCTTGCCGAGGCCTGGGTCGGCGCCGAGCTGGTGAAGACCCAGGAGCAGTTCCCGGCCCACGCCCGCGCAACGGAAGAAGCGCAGGGTGCCGGTGCGGTGCCCGTCCTTGTTGCGGGCGGCGGCCCGTTCGTCCACCAGGTACTGGAAGCCCAGGACGTTGCCCATGGGCGCTTCGGGCAGCAGTGGCGCGTAGTCGAGGGGCGGGCGGCGGGTCAGCTCGTGGGCCGCGGAGTCCAGCCGTAGCGCTGCCTCCACTTGAGGCCACAGGAACGTCACCCGGTCCAGGCGTTGGTGCAGGGCGGCGAGGACGAGTGTGAACTCCAGCCGCCGTGCGTTGAGTTCACGCCACTCCTCGGTGAGTGATACGTCCTCGGGGGCAGACTCCTTGCCTCGCTCGGCGGCGGGCATGGGGCGCTGTTCCGGGCCCGGCGCTCCGACAAGGAGGGAGTCGAGGAGCGTGCGGACACGGCGCCGTGTCTGTTTCTCGTCGAGGGTGTGCAGCACGTCGTGGGTGAGGGCGGTGAGCTCGTCGGCGGGGGTTCCATAGGGGCCGCGTCCGCCGAGCGGATCGTCGCGGAACGTGTCGAAGAACCCGGTAATATCCGTGCGTCGCTGCGCCCAGGGAGCGTCGGGGACAGGGGAGTCGCCATCGGCCCCAAGCCCGTCTTCGTCCTCGTAGAGTGCGCTCTCGTCTTCGACGTCCCCTTCGCTCGTGCTGTCCGGTCGCCCGACGGCCTGGCCTCGCGTCAGCGGGTACCAGGCGTGCAGCAGCTTCTCCTGGAGGGTCCACGCACTGAAGTAGTCGATCTGCGCCCAGTCCCGCAGCGCTCCGTCGTCGATGAGCATGGCGTACAGCCGGTCCGCGGCAGAACCAACGACGTCCAGGGCGGCGGACCACCGTTCCACGTCCTGGTCGGAGAGCTGGAGCCGTCCCTGCCGGGCGAGTTCGGCGATCTCGTGGGTCTGCAGCTGGTCGAGCCAGGAGTCGGAGACACCGGTGGTGACGAGCGTGGCCGACGGGGCGAACATCTGGTCGAGCTGCATCTGTACGCGGTCGGCCTCGTCGACGACGACGATGTCGCTGCGCAGGCAGGCCAGCTCCAGATAGCGCAGGCGCTCGGCGTTGAGCTGACGCGGAACCGCCGTCTGGACGAGACTGGCCGGGTTGGCCACCCAGATCAGCGCGTCCACGAGGTCACGCGCGGCGGAGTGTCGGGGGCAGACACTCCACAGCGGGCAGGCGTGCGGGGTGCCCAGGTCCTCCTCGTCGGTATCGTTGTCGTCCGTGGCGCCCTGCCTGTCGACGGCGCCTCGGGCTCGTTCGAGCTCGCGTACCGCGCGCTCGGCCGCGGGCTCCTCGGCGGTCTCCTGGCGCCGAGCGGGGTGAAGGGCACCGCACGGTGCGTCGGTGTAGCGCAGGGGCTCGGACGTGTCGAGTGCGCGCAGGGCGTCCAGCGGGCAGGCGGTGCTGAGGTGGGCGAAGACGGGTCCGGTGTGCGCCAGTAGGGAGTGTTCTCCCCGTGCGGCGAGTCTGCGGTGCAGCCGCTGGGTGTGCTGGAGCCGCGTCGTGCCCCCCTGCACCAGCGCGGCGCTCAGGCCGAGCGTGCGGAACAGCTCGGTCAGCGTCAGCTGTTCGGCCACGTCGCCGACGACGAGAGTGATGCGCAGGCCGTTGTGGTACGCCCAGACGGCGAGCAGGGTCATCAAGGTCGACTTACCGGCGCCGACCATGCCGACGAGGTGGGTGAGCCGGTCGAGCGGCAGCGCGGACGCCGCTTCGAAGTCTGTCCCGTCCGGGGTACGGGTGTCGAGGTCGAGTTGGGCGAGACGCTGCTCCCAGTTCCCCGCCTTGAGCCCGCGCCGCTGCTCCTCCGCGTCCATCCACCGTGCGACGTCGGCGAGTTCGTCGAGTGGCACGTCGAGGGGGCCTGCGGTGGCCGGGCGTTCGGCGGTGAGGGGGTGGCCGGGGAAGGGGTCCCGCACGAGATCGGCGGGGACCGTGACGGAAGTGCGCCGGTGGCGGCGGTCCATGAAGCGGTGTTCGCCCGCCTCCGCCGGGGGAAGCACCTTCGTGGCGAAGCCGGGGAGGTTCGCGAGCGCGTCGTCGTAGGTGGTGAAGCGGTCGGCCGCCACCTTGAGGGGGACTCGATGGGCGGGCTCCCCGGCCGCCGGGACGCGGTACGCGCGCAGTCGTTCGGGCAGTTCCAGGTAGGCGTCCAGGCTCTGCTGCCACATCCGGCCGCGGCGCATCGGCCAGAGCAGGTGCCGGGCCGCGGCCAGCGCGACCTGTTCGGTGGTGCCAGTGGGGAGCTTCGAGGCCCGCGCGAAGGCGAGGCCGTAGCCGCCGAGGAGCGTCCACGCCCCGTCGGCAGCGTGACCGGGCGCCACGGTCTCCATCAGCCGCAGGGCGAGCTCGACCTGGCAGAGCAGAGCGGGCCGGGTCCCGGCGTGTTCTTCGGGCCAAGGCCTCAGTGCGGCGACGACCGGCTGGTACCAGCTGCTGCGGTCACGCATGGTCTGCTCCCTTCTTCCCGGTGCGGTCGGTCGCCGCGGTCTGGTTTCCGGACCGGGACGACGCTGTGCGTGCCCCGCCGTGCTCCCTGGCCCGGGGCACGGTGTGCAGAGGCGCGATGGACGCGTCCGGCCCGCGTTCGCCGGACAGCCGTAGCCGCGCGGTCCGTTTCAGCTGGTCGTCCGTCAGCAGCCGCAGACCGCCCGCCCCCGCGCCCCGCTCCTTGGCGTACATGGCCAGGTAGTCACGGCGGGCGCGCACCCGGAATGCGGGCACCACCCAACAGGCTTCGTCGAAGGGGGGCTCGGGGCGGACGGCAGTGGCGGCGCGTCCGAGGAAGGCGGGGTGTGCCCAGTCCTTGACGTCGACGGCCCACACGTGACCGTCGGGGAATGAGATGCGAAGGTCGTACGCGTCGAAGCCCGGCCACATCTCGACGGTGAGGCCCAGGGCGCGTAGCTCGCCCTCCAGAAAGACCTCGGCGCGTCCGGGCCCGGTGACGAACTGCCGCAGGGGTTTCCGCAGTTGACGCAGCTCGCCCACCTCGGACGCGACGAGTTCCCGGCCGTGCGGTGGGGGACCTTGGTGCCGGCACTGGTCGCGCTCGCACCACCACTCGGTGTCGGACACCGGATGGAGCAGGGTCAGGCAGCGATGACAGCACAGGTACGCGCCGTCCCGGCGGAACCCGAGCGGGACGGGGGCATAGATCTCCTCGACGAGGAAGCGCACGGGGTCGAGGAAGAGGTCGGTGCTCACCTCAGCCCAGTCCGCCTCGGTGAGGACGGGCTGATTCACCAGGAGGCGACGGAAGGCCGTGTACGACTCGGGTGACGACACGGCCCGACAGGCGCGCAGGGCCTCGTGGATCACCAGGCGGTCGTACTGCCGTCCGGTGCTGTCGCCATACCCCTGCACGGCGAGCTCGTGGCAGAGCTGCGCGGGTTCTCCGGAATCCTCGTCGATCAGCCGGTCCGCGGTGTCGAACAGGTCGGTGGGCAGTCGGTCTAGGGGCCAGCTGCCCAAGGGGCGGGCGCGGGCCCAGCGCAGCATCTCGGGCACCCCGGACGGGGGCTTGGCGCCGTTGCGCAGGCACTGGAGTACCAGGGCATCCAGGGCCCGCTGCGCGCCGGCCGGGTAGGGCAGAGTGAAGGAGTCGAGGCGGTCGACGGCCGCCAGGTGCACTACGGCGGTGGCCACGTCCCGCAGGAGGACGACATCGGGGTTGGACAGCCAGTCCGGTACGAGCTGTTGGTCAGGCATGGGGCGTGGCGTCTCCTCGCGGCGAGGTCTGCGTGTCGGGGCTCGGCGGGCGCGGATGGTCGGTGACGTAGGCGGTGCCGGGCCGACACCAGGTCCGGGCCTGACAGCCGTGGCAGTGGCGTCCGGTCCTCGGTTCGTAGGTGGTGTCGTCCAGGAGCGGCTGGGCGAGTTCGGCGATGACGGCCCGGGCTTCGTCGACGTTCTCGGCGCGACCGGGGTCGATGGGTTCGAGCCGACTCTCACCGTGGCCTTCACGTAGGTGCTCCAGTTCGACCCAGGAGCGGCGCGGGTCGTCGCCGAGCGCGCCCGCGTGGAACAGCAGTACACCCAGGGCAAGTTGGGGATAGGTGTGGAGCAGGGAATCGCGTTCCCACAGCGGGCGGGCCGACGTCTTGGTCTCGCGCCAGATCCACCGGCCGCGGTGGGTGTACACCAGGTCGGGTACGGCGAGGACGACGATGTCGAGTTCGGGCACGTAGGCCGTGACCCGATGCTGCACGAGCACCTGCTCGTCGGCGTCAAGTCCGTTGAGGGGGCACAGGAGCCGGTGTTCCGCGAGCATCCCGGCAGCCTCGCGTGCGGAGGTGTCGTCGAGTCCGGCCCTGGCCCGCACCGCCGTCGGCTCGGGGATCTCGCGGTCCCGGCAGCCGCGCACCGGGCGTTCGGCGTGCTCTGCGTCGAGCCAGGCGTCGACGGCTCGGCCGCGCCGTGCCCCCCGGTCCTCGGCTGAGAGGTCGTTGAGGTGCAGCCGCCGCACCAGGTGGTACTGGGCGGGGCACTCGGCGTGCAGCCGCAGGTCCCAGACGGAGACGGAGCGGCGTTGGCGTGCGAGAGCCGGAGGGCGCCCGCCCCACAGCCGCGGGGTGCGTTTCAGATCCGTGCAGCCGGCGATGGCCTTGCAGTCGACACAGCTCTCCCCGGGCTGCACGCCGAGTTCGGTGGCAGCCGTGACGAAGGCAGGCACAGCGTCGTCCCTGAAACGCTGCCTCGCCTCGGCGGGGTCTTCGGAGAGCAGCTCCTCCACGGACCCGTCGGCGCACCCGACGTCGAAGACGCGGACCAATCGGGGCAGGCTGGTGCTCTCGGTCGCGGTGGGCGGAGGCTGGGCGCGTTGCTTGCGGCGAGGCGTGGGCGCGCCGAAGGCCATCACCTGCGCCACGGCCCCGAGCTCCGCGTCGGGGCGGCCGGTCTTGGCCCGGCCCATGGAAGGCAGCCACAGGTCGCGCACCTTTCCGTCGGAGGAGGCGTACATGCGGCCCCAGAGGGTGTGCTCGTACTGCCGGGCGCCACGGGCGTCGGGAGCGTCCGTGCGGGGAGTGCGCCACGTCCATGGCTGCTTCACCGGCTTGGTCTCAGGCAGCCCGGCCTCGACGGCGGCTGCCTGTTCGCGGGTACGGGCGGCCACGTAGCGCTCCAGGGCGTGGGCGGTCCAGGCCAGGTGGGCGGGGTGAACCGGGCCGCCCCATCCCCGGAAGGGACCGCGGGTGCCCCGGAGTTCCTCGCGTACCCGCTCCACCGACCATCCCTCGTGTTCCAGCAGGTCGAGGGCGGTGAACAGCGGGCCGAATGCGAACTCCTCGCGGGGTGGCCGCCGGAACGGCACGGCCGGGTCGGCGACGAGCAGGGGCCGCATCGCGGTGCGTCGGTGGGTGGGACAGGCCGCGTCGTCGGGCCGGGCCATCCGGGGGCTCGCCCTGATCAACCAGTCGTGGCCCGCGACGCCGGGTGGGTTCTGCATGGTGACCCCCGTGGCAGGCGGTATGGGCAGGAGGGTGCCCAGAGCAACGGGAGTCCGAGGACATCCGGGCACCACTAGAGCATGGCATAAATCTGTGAACTGAGTCCATGGACGGCTCATGTCTAGAATCTTTCACGCTACGCTGGTGGGTCTGATGCGCAGTGGTGCGAAGGGGCACAGTGGTGGACGCGGATACGTACAAGCCCGGCGTGGGTGATCTGGTCGACGGGCGCTACGAGTTGAAGGACTCTCTGGGCAAGGGCGGGATGGCCCAGGTCTGGCGGGCCCGAGAGGTGTCCGGGGGGCGGGAGGTGGCGGTGAAGTTCCTGCGCCACGACTCCGAGGCCCTGTACTGCCTCGACCCGTACGAGCGTGAGGCCGAACTCGCCGTCAGGAACGCCCGGTTCCGGCGCGAGGCCAACCTCCTGGGCACGCTCGATCATCCGGGAATCACCGATCTGTATGGGAGCGGATCGCACCGGGGCGTCCCCTTCATCGCCATGCGCCTGGTGACCGGAGTGAGTCTGCGGACGTTCCTCGACGAGCACAGCCCCCTGCCTCTGGCCACGGCGGTTGCCGTCGCCATCCAGGTGGCAGGGGCGTTGGCCTGCGCACACACGCTCCCGGTCGTACACCGGGACCTCAAGCCCGCAAACATCATGATCGATGAAGAGGGGTGGGTCGTCCTCATCGACTTCGGCATCGCCAAGCCGCTGCACGCCGACGCCACCCGTTACACGGCGCACGGTTCGACGCTTGGCACCCGCGGTTATCTGGCGCCGGAGCAGCTCCTGGAGCGCGAGCCCACCACGCGCACGGATGTCTACTGCTTCGGCTGCATCTTCTACGAACTCCTCACCGGGCGGCCCCCCTTCCCGCTCGGCCCGGAGTCCGGCCTGACCGACAAGCACCTCAACGAGGTGCCGCTGCCACCGAGCACGTACGCCGCGGGCATCCCGGAGCCGATCGACGATCTCGTACTGCGGATGCTCGCCAAGAAGCCCGAGCAGCGCCCGGCCGTTGACGAGGTCCTGGAGGTCCTCGACCCGTTCGCCCCGGGGGTCGGCGATCCCGAGCCCCGGCCCCGCACCCACCCCGACCCCACCGCCCCCATGCGTCGGCCGCCGGATCGGGCTGTTCGTCCGCGCCCGGTTGCTCTCACGCTGCCTGTCGCGTCCGCACCGGCCGATGAGTGGCTGGACGCCCGCGTGGTGGAACAGCTCTGCGCGCAGGCCGAGTCGGAGTTCGCGTCCGGCGAGCCGGGCGACGCGATCGACCGGCTGCACGGTCTGACAGAACGGGTCCGCAAGGAGTGGGGTGAGCGGCGCCCTCTGGTGCGTCGCGTTTGGCAGGGGGCTGCGGACGGATTCCGTCTCTCCGGCAACTTCGGCGCTGCGGCCCGCCTCTACCAGGCTGTCGACGACGATCTCATTCACGGGGACGGCCCAGGCGAGCGGGCCGATCGCGCGCTGATCCGGCTGCGCCTGGCTGAGTGCCGGCTCACGTTCGGGGAACTGGAGGCGGCCATCGCGGCGGTTGACACGGCGGGCCGCACCGCCGCCGGACTGCCACCGGAACTCGCGGCTCGTGTCGAGGCTGTACGCCACGCGGTCGACGCCCAGCTCACGGCCCGCCTGGCCGAGCCCAGGCGCAGGGAGGCGTGACGCGCCGACTGGTGTGGGTGAGCCGGTGTGCTACGCCTGGTGGGCCAGGCGTCCGGCAGCCAGTTCGTCGCCCAGGTCGCGGACAAGGCTGGTGCCGAGGTCGGCTGCGCGGCGCAACAGCCTTTCGAAGGCGGTGAGTTCGCGGAACGCCTCTCCGTAGCGCCGCTGTTCTCCGAGGGGAACCTGGCGGATCTGAAGCCGGCGGACGTCGATGCGGGAGGAGTTCGTGGTGTGGGTGCCGGCCTGCCGGGCATTGGCGGGAGCCCGCAGTGAACCGGCGAGGAACCAGGCGTCGAGCTGTTCGGGCTGTACCCGCACGGCATGCAGTTGTGGGCCGAGGGCGGTCGGCGGCCCTTCGTGGACCCAGGCGGAGAAGGCACGGGCGACGCCCACCACCACGATGTCCCCGGGTTCGGCGATCACGGCCTCGCCGACCGCCGCGGTGCCGGGAGCGAGCCAGCTGCGGGGTTCGGCGTCCACCAGAAGATCGGGGACGGTGAGGAGGGGGATGCCGTCGTCGGACGGCGGGCCGGCGTGGATTGATTCCTCCGGCGGCTGCTGACCGCCGCGCAGGGTGAGCGCCCCGGCCCGGGCGAGCTCGGCGACTGTGGTTGCCGTCGGTGTGTCCGCCGCGGCCGTGGCGAGGTCGAGCGCCGCGAGCAGCCTGGCCGACTTGTTCACGTTCGCGGTGAGCCCGGTGAACTCCCGCCAGGATTCGGCCAGTCGGGGTGCCGTGTCCGCCGGGGACGGGGCAATGTGGCGTCCAGGGGTTAGGTCGACCTCGTCGTTGAGGAGTTCGATGACGGGCACCTGTCGTACGTAGGCAGATGCTTGTGGGGAGTCCGCCTCTTCGACGGCCTCGCGCACGAAAGCGCTGATCGCCGCCCAGTCGGGGGTCCACTTCTCCTCCGAGTCCCGGGGGAAGCGCGAGGCCGCGTCGGCGACCAGCAGCCGACCGCCCACCGGTGTGCCTTCCCCGTGGGCGGGCATCCGCAGCACCCACAGGTGCAGGGAGACGCTGTGCGGTGCGGCGCAGCCCGGCGGCAACGCGACGACGGCCCGCAGTTGCCCGGTGCGCAGCAGCGAGCCGCGGATGCGGCGTCCGGCCTTCCTGGCCGCGACGGCGGGCGGCAGCAGCAGTACTGCGGCGCCGCCGGGCCGCAGCTGGGCCAGGCAGTGCTGGACCCAGGCGAGTTCGGGCTCGGTGCGCGGGGGAAGGCCGTGGCTCCAGCGGGCGTCGGTGGCCAACTCCTCGTATCCCCAGTCCCGTTCGTTGAAGGGCGGGTTGCACAGGACGATGTCGGCGGGGGTGCCGGAGAACGGGTCGTCGCGTAGGGAGTCCGCCGCCCGTACGGAGACCTGCACCCACTCCTTTTCCCTGTGGCCCTCGTTCTCGGCGAGGGCCAAGCGGGAGTCCGCCAGCGAGGCGAGGACGGCGTCCCGGTCACTGCCGAGCAGCGTGAGCGCCCCGGCGCCGGACGCCCTCACGGCGTCGGCCGCCGCCAGGAGGAGGTGCCCGGGGCCGCAAGCAGGGTCCATGACCGTGGTGCCGCCGGAGCTGCCTGGGCTGTCGCCCGCCACGCCGTTGGCCGCCCTGAGGGCGAGTTGTGCCATGAGGGATGCCAGCGGTTGCGGGGTCGTGGCGATCTGGCGCACATGGACGTCGAGCCAGCGGCGCAGCAGAAACGCGAACGTTTCCGTGCCTCCTTCACGCTGTCCGAGATCCACGGCCCGTTCGATCAGCTTCCGTGTGTCGGCACGGATCTCTTCGCCTTCGTCGCTCACCCGCCCGGAGAGGAGCCGTCCTACCTCGGCGATCGCGGCCCCTGTCTCGTCACGCCCGCCGAGCGCCTCGAAACCGGGCCAGAGCCACTCCCTCTCGGCGGACTTCTTCAACTTCTTGTTGTCGCGCAGCCAGCCCTCGATGTCGGTCAAGGAGAACTGAGGGTTGGTGTCGGTGCCGGCGATCCGCACCGGGAAGGACGGATGCCGCCGCCGCCAGTTGCTCACCGCGGCTCGTCCCACACCCGCAAGGCGGGCGATTTCGGCCAAGGTCACCGGAACGGCGCGCGACGTGGACATCTACACTCCCAGGGCATTTCTGGTGGAGGGAGGACTTTTCCCTCGGTAGCGGGTGTGTGATCAAGCCACCCTTCCTCCGAACTGCATCCGTCAGCGTACATGACCATTGACTTTGTTCACAGATGCGTGATGGCGGGCTTTGGAGCGTATGTCGCGTTCCGGTCGGCGGGGCGCGAGGGTCAGTGCGACGGCCGGCCGTGCCGCCCGGGCGTCGCCCCTGTCCGCCCCGATCGGCCGTTCCGGCCCGATGCCGCCCATGCCCGCACCGGCCGGGCCTCGGGCCCCATCGGGTGGGTGAAGGGCCGCAGCGGGTCGACCTCGGCCCACGGGACGAGTGCCTGTTCGGGGGTACGGCGCTCGGGCAGCCACACGGCGAGGCGCCGCCACACCTCGCCGGCGTGGGCGGGCCGCTCGCCGGGGTCCTTGGCCAGCAACTGGAGTACCAGGTCCTCCAGTTCGGAGGGGATGCCCGCGCGGAGCCTGCCGGGTGGTACGGGTGGCCGCTCCAGGATCATGCCGGGCAGCATCAGTTCGGACTCGTGGGTGAAGACCGGCTCGCCCGTCAGCATCGCGTACAGCAGACAGCCCAGCGCGTACAGATCGGTGCGGGGGTCGACCGGCTTGCCCCGCACCTGTTCCGGCGCCATGCACTCCAGACTGCCGGGGCGCTCGCCGGTCGTGGTGAGGCCGGTGGTGTCCGGGTCGAGGAAGGCGGCGACGCCGAAGTCCAGGACCTTGACCACGCCGTCCGTGCGGATCACGACGTTGCTGCCCTTGAGGTCGCGGTGCACGACGTCGCGGGCGTGCACCGAGCCCAGGACGGAGGCGATCTGGACGCCGATCGACGCGGTCTCCTCGATGGAGAGCGGGCCCTCCTCGGCGATCCGGTCGTCGAGCGGGGGCCCGATCACGTACTGCATGACGAGAAAGCGGGTGCCGTTCTCCTCGCCGAGGTCGTAGACGGTGGCGAGGCCCGCGTGGTCGAGTCGCGCGACGGCCTGCGCCTCCCGGCGGAACCTTTCGGCGTCGCGGGCGCGCTGCTCCTCGGTGAGTCCCGGATCGACGTTCATGGTCTTCAACGCCACGTCGCGGCCCAGGTTCTCGTCGTGGGCGAGCCAGACGACTCCCATGCCGCCCCGGCCGATGAGGCGCTTGATCCGGTAGCGACCTGCGATCAGTGTTCCGGTGTCCATTCGCGCTGCGGCCCGTCCCCTCCGTGCCCTGCCGCGCCCTGCCCGGGCTGGTGTCAGGGAGAGTGTGACACGGCGGTGCTTCGAATGCCGCCCGCGCGACGCTTTATTCGTTGACTGAGTTCACATACTGTTGCTCTAATAGGGTGAAGGCGGGGCGGTTCGTCCCGTGCGTCTCACCCACTACGGTGATGCGTGGATTACGTCGGGAGCAAGTGAGGATCACGTGGACGTCTTCGAGGTGCACCGTCGACTCATCCGGGACTACAAGGAGTACACGTCCGGATCGGTGGTGATCGACGACCCGCGGATCGGCGAGAAGGTGTCCAAGTCCCTTGCCGACGGCGACCAGTGGCCCGACCCCTGGCTCTCGCTCAACCCGAGCTTCGCTAGCGGCGGCACCGTCGACCACCTCGCCGACGACCTCGGCCTCCTCCACCCCGAGTGCAAGCGGATCTTCCGCACCGGCAAGGACAAGCGGGGTGCGACGATCCGTCCCATCCGCTTCCACCGGCACCAGCGCGACGCCATCGAGGCCGCCGACTCGAAGGACTCGTACGTACTGACGACCGGCACCGGCTCCGGAAAGAGCCTCGGCTACATCGTGCCCATCGTCAGCCGGATCCTGAGCGAGAAGCGGCCCGGAGACCCTCCGAGCATCAAGGCGATCATCGTCTACCCGATGAACGCGCTGGCCAACAGCCAGCGGGGCGAGCTGAGAAAGTTCCTCACCGCCGGATACGGCGAGGGCAACGAGCCCGTCACATATGCCCGTTACACCGGCCAGGAGAAGCAGTCCGAGAAGGACGCGGTCCTCGACACCCCCCCGGACATCCTGCTCACCAACTACGTGATGCTGGAGCTGATGCTCACCCGCCCCGAGGAGCGCAAGCGGCTCATCGGCCGGGCCAAGGGCCTGCGCTTCCTCGTCCTGGACGAACTGCATACCTACCGCGGCCGTCAAGGCGCCGACGTCGCTCTGCTGGTCCGGCGTGTGCGCGAGGCGTGCGAGTCGCCCGCCCTGCAGTGCGTCGGCACCTCCGCCACCATGTCCACCAAGGGCACCCCCGCTGCCCGCCGCCGTGAGATCGCCGAGGTCGCCTCCACGTTGTTCGACACGGAGATCTCCCCGGATCGGGTGGTGGGCGAGACCCTGGTCCGCGCGACCGGCGACACGCCCCCCACGCGTGCCGAACTCGCTGCCCGCGTAAGGGAGAACAACCCGCCGCTGGAGTACGACGCACTCAAGGCCGACCCGCTGGCCCGCTGGGTCGAGACCGCCTTCGGCCTCACCGAGACCACCGACGAGGACGGCACCCGCCTGCTGGTGCGCGCCGAGCCCACCACCGTGGAGCTCGCCGCGCGCGCCCTGCGCGGGGACGCCTTCGACATCCCGCGCGACGCACCCGAGGACGAGCCGTACACCGCCTGCGCCAAGGCCATCCGGTCCACCCTCCGGGCCGGCACACAGGTCCGCGACGCCGACGACCGCGCGCTGTTCGCGTTCCGCCTCCACCAGTTCCTCTCCAAGGGCGGCTCGGCGTACGTCTCCCTGGAGCCGGCGGAGAGCCGCCACATCACCCGCACCTACCAGCAGCGGGTGCCCGGAGAGCCGGAGAAGCTCCTGCTGCCACTGTCCTTCTGCCGCGAGTGCGGCCAGGAGTACCTCACCGTGGCCCGCGAGCAGAGCGACGACGGCACGGTCGCCTTCCGCACCCGTGAGGACGCGGACGACGAACAGGGCTACCTCTACCTCTCGGCCTCCAACCCGTGGCCCGAGCGTGTCACGGACGCGATCGACCAGCGCCGCTTCCCCGACAGTTGGCTCACCCTCGACCCGAAGAAGGGCACGCCCGTCCTCACCGCGAGCCGCAAGAAGCGCGCCCCGCAGCCCGTGTGGGTGAGGCCCGACGGCACGGCGGTCAACAAGGACGGGGACGGCCTGTACGCCACCTACGTACCCGCCCCGTTCCTGTTCTGCCTGGAGTGCGGGGTCAGCTACGAGCAGGTCAGGGAGCGCGACTTCGCCAAGCTGATGACGCTCGACCAGGAGGGCCGCTCCACCGCCACCTCCGTCGTCAGCGCCTCCATCGTCCGCCACCTCAAGAGTCTGCCCGCGGGTGAACTCGGCGAGGATGCCCGGAAGTTGCTCACGTTCGTCGACAACCGTCAGGACGCCAGCCTGCAGGCGGGGCACTTCAACGACTTCGTCATGGTCACCCAGCTGCGCGGTGCCCTCTACCGCGCCATGCTGAAGGCGGGAGAGGCGGGCCTGCGCTGGAAGCGGCTGGGCGAGGAGGTCGTGGCCGCCATGGGGCTGGCCCGTCACGAGTACGCCAACAACCCCACCGAGGTGGAGGCGCTCGCCGAGGAGACGCTGAGCGCCCTGGCCCAGGTGGCCGAGTACCGGCTCTTCCTCGACCTGGAGCGCGGCTGGCGGATCACCATGCCCAACCTGGAGCAGACCGGTCTGCTGGGCCTGGACTACGCGGGGCTCGACCAGATCGCCCAGGACGAGGAGCGCTGGCAGCGCGCCGCCGGGCCGCTGCGCACCGCGACCCCGGCGACGCGGCTCGACCTGGCCCGCGTCCTCATGGACGAGCTGCGCCGTCAGCGCGCTGTGGACACCCCGTACTTCACCGAGGCCAAGTTCAACGAACTGGGCAAGGAGTCCGCCAAGCTCAACGATGCCTGGGCCATCGCCGAGACGGAGTCCGCGCCCCCAGCTCCCGGCGTAGCGGTGGCCCGCGCCGGCCGGCCCGGCCGCTCCGGGCGCACCCGCAGCGAGCTGAACCTCACCGGCCGCACCGCCTTCGGCCGCCACGTCCGCAAGCCGGAGACCTTCCCGGGCTGGGGCCACGACCTCTCCCTCGACGACGCCCAGGACGTGATCCGCGACCTGCTGGAGGTCCTCGCCGACGGCGGTGTCCTGAGCCGGATCACCCAGGGCCGTGGCGAGGACCCCGGCTACCAGATCCACCACCCGGTGATCCGCTGGCACGCCCGCGACGACGAGCACGGCGCGGTGGACCGGCTGCGCCGCACCTACCGCACTGGCCGGGGCCCCCGCGTCAACGCCTTCTTCAAGGGTCTCTACAAGGAGGTCGCGTCCACCTTCGCCGGACTGCACGCCGCAGAGCACACCGCGCAGGTCCACCCCGACGTCCGTGAAGAGCGGGAGAAGCTGTTCAGCAAGGGGCTGCCTCTGCCTCTGCTGTACTGCTCGCCCACGATGGAGCTCGGCGTCGACATCGCCAGCCTCAACGCCGTCAACCTCCGCAACGTCCCGCCAACCCCCGCGAACTACGCCCAGCGCTCGGGCCGCGCGGGCCGCTCGGGCCAGCCCGCGCTGGTCACCACGTACTGCGCGACCGGCAACAGCCATGACCAGTACTACTTCACCCGCTCCGACCAGATGGTCGCGGGCACCGTCGCCGCGCCCCGCCTCGACCTGGCCAACGAGGACCTGCTCGCCTCGCACGTGCACGCCATCTGGCTCGCCGAGACCCGCCTGGAACTCGGCCGCACCATGACCAAGATCCTCGACACCGACGGCAAGACCCCCTCGCTGGAGCTGCTGCCCGAGGTGCGGGAGCAGATCGGCGGCCCGGCCGCCCAGCAGCGCGCCCTCGTGCGGGCCCGCACCGTCCTCGCGGGCTGCGTCGACGCCCTGCGCGAGACGTCCTGGTGGCACGAGCAGTGGCTGGAGGACACCGTCGCCAAGGCCCCCGGCCGCTTCGACGAGAAGTGCGGACGCTGGCGGAATCTCTACCGCAAGGCCCTGGAGGAGCGGGAGATCCAGCACGACAACATCCGCAACCGCACGGCGACCGGCCGCTCCCAGGCCCAGGCCGTCCGCCGCCGCGCCCAGGCGGAGAACCAGATCGCCCTTCTGGAGAACAGGCAGGGCGGCGAGCGCACGGTGCTGTCCGACTTCTACCCGTACCGCTACTTCGCCTCCGAGGGCTTCCTGCCCGGCTACTCCTTCCCCCGGCTGCCGCTCGCCGCGTACATCCCCGGCACCGGCCGCACCAGCCGCGGCTACGACGGCGACTACCTCCAGCGGTCCCGCTTCATCGCGATCCGCGAGTTCGGGCCGGGCGCGCTGATCTACCACGAGGGCAGCCGGTTCAAGGTGGACCGGGTGCAGCTGCCGCCGGACACCAGCGGCGAACTGACCACCGAGAGCGCCAAGGTGTGCCAGGGCTGCGGCTACCTGTCCCCCGAGGAGCGGCGCGAGGACACCTGCCTGGGCTGTGGCAGCTCGTACGGCGACCCCCGCACCGGGCTGCTGCACCTGCACACCGTCTTCACCCACCGCCGCGACCGGATCTCCTCCGACGAGGAGGAGCGCCAGCGCACGGGCTACGCGGTGGAGATCTCCTACCGTTTCAAGCAGCACGAGGACGGCCGGGACGGTTCGCTGCGCGCCGAGGCGAAGGCCGCGGCCGGCCGCCTCCTCGCCGAACTGGTCTACGGCGACAGCGCCACCGTCCGGCTCACCAACCTGGGCTACCGCCGCTCGGTCGCCAAGGGCGACATCGGCTTCTGGCTCGACCCGGTCACCGGCCAGTGGCTGGCCGGCTCCACCGGCAGGCCGAGCTCGAGCGCGCCCGGCCGGGAGACCCCGGTGGAGGACGAGGGCCTCGCCGACGCGGAGAAGGTCGTGCGCAAGATCCCCGTCATCCCGTTTGTCCAGGACACCCGCAACATCCTCGTGCTCAAGCTCGCGGCCCCCGTCGACAAGGACACCGCGATCACCCTCCAGTACGCGCTGGAGCGGGGCATCGAGGCCGAGTTCCAGCTGGAGGATTCCGAGCTGGACACCGAGGAGCTGCCGCCGCACGACGGTCCCCGCGAGCGGCTGCTGTTCATCGAGAGCGCCGAGGGCGGTGCGGGCGTCCTGCGCCGCCTCCAGGCGGAGCCCGACGCGCTCGCCCGCGCCGCCCGCCGGGCCCTGGAGATCGCGCACTTCGACCAGGTCGGGCGCGACCGGGGAGCCGAGAAGCGCAATGGCGACCCGTGCGAGAAGGGCTGCTACGACTGCCTGCTCTCCTTCGGCAACCAGCGCCACCACCGGATGATCGACCGCCACCTGGTGAAGCAGTTGCTGATGGACTTCGCGGGCGGCGAGGTCGGCTCGAGCCACGCGGGCCGCACCCGCGACGAGCACGCCGACGCGCTCATCGAGGGCGCCGACTCCTCCCTGGAGGAGCGGTTCGTCGCCTACCTCAGGACCCACGGTCACCGCCTGCCCGACCAGCAGCAGGTCAGGCTGAGCGCGGCCCTGTCCAAGCCGGACTTCGTCTACGACACCTCCTTCGGGCCCGTCGCGGTCTTCGTCGACGGCCCGCACCACGACCACGCCGAGACGACGCTGCGCGACGAGGAGGCCGCCGAGCGGCTGAAGGAGATCGGCTGGGAGGTCGTCCGCATCCGCTACGACGACGACTGGTCGAAGGCCGTGGCCGACTACCCTTCGGTGTTCGGCGAGGCGCGCCGCTGACCTCGGGGCGGGGGCGGACCGCATAGGCCCACCCCCGCCCCATGGCCCGCCGCAAGCCTTCCGGTCACCGCCCCGGTTCGCACGCCCGACCACTCTTGCCCCCGACCCACGCTTGCCCGCCCCGACCCCGGAAGGCCCGCATGACCACCGCCGCCCAGCCGACCCGGCAGTACGCTGTCGGCTCCCTCGTCCACGCCCGGGGCCGTGAGTGGGTCGTGCTGCCCGACTCCACACCCGACCTGCTGGTCCTGCGCCCGCTCGGCGGCGCCGACGACGACATCGCGGGCGTACTGCCGGGCCTGGAGACCGTCGTCCCCGCCACCTTCGCCCCGCCCACCCCCTCCGACCTGGGCGATCAGCAGGCGGCCAGGCTGCTGCGCACCGCCCTGCGCATCGGCTTCCGCTCCGGCGCGGGCCCCTTCCGGTCGCTCGCCTCGATCGCCGTCGACCCCCGCCCGTACCAGCTGGTCCCGCTGCTGATGGCGCTGCGCCAGGACACCGTCCGGCTGCTGATCGCCGACGACGTCGGCATCGGCAAGACGGTGGAGGCTGGGCTGATCGCCGCCGAGTTGCTGGCACAGGGCGACGCCCGCGGCCTGGTCGTGCTGTGCTCGCCGGCCCTGGCCGAGCAGTGGCGGGCCGAGCTGTACGGCAAGTTCGGCGTCGACGCCCGCCTCGTGCTGCCGTCCACGATCGGCCGTCTGGAGCGCGAGACTCCGTACGGCCAGTCGGTGTTCCGCCCTGACGGCGCGTACGTCGTCTCCACCGACTTCATCAAGTCCCCCCGCCACCGGGAGGACTTCCTGCGCAACTGCCCCGACCTGGTGATCGTCGACGAGGCGCACTCCTGCGTCTCCGACACCACGGTCGGCGCGTCCGCCCGCTCCTCCCAGCAGCGGTACGCGCTTCTGCGCGCCCTCGCCGACCGGACCGACCGTCACCTCATCCTCGTGACGGCCACTCCGCACAGCGGCAAGGAGGAGCCGTTCCGCCGCCTGATCGGCTTGCTCGACGACCGTCTGGCCGCCGTCCCCTTCGACACCGACGCGGGCCGTAGGCTGCTCGCCGAGTTCTTCGTGCAGCGCCGCCGCGCCGACATCCGCGAGGACTTCCAGGACGGCGCGCACTTCCCGTCCTCCCGGGACACCGCCGAGACCGCCTACACCCTGCACCGCGACTACAAGAAGCTCCTCGACGAGGTCCTGTCGTACGCCCGCGAGACGGTACGCGCGGCCGACGGCGCCCTCCAGCAGCGCCAGCGCTGGTGGTCCACGCTCGCCCTGCTGCGCACCCTGTCCTCCTCCCCGGCCGCCGCCGTGCAGTCCCTGAACACCCGCGCCGGCGTCGAGGAGGCGGACACCCCGGCCGAGGCGGACCGCACCGGGGAGCGCACCGTCTCCGACCCGGCCGACAGCGAGACCCCCGAGTCCGCGGACGCCGTACCGGGCACCCGCCTCCCCACGGCCACCGGCGCCGAGGCCACCAGCACGGAGATCGACGACGAGGCCGACGACGAGGAGAAGGCCCGCCTGGTCGCGATGGCCGAATCGGCCAAGAAGCTCTACGGCCCCACCCGCGACGCCAAGCTGAAGAAGCTGATCACCACCGTCTCCGACCTCCTCGACAAGGGCTACCGGCCCATCGTCTTCTGCCGCTATATCGCGACAGCCGACTACGTGGCCAACCACCTCAAGAAAATCCTCAACAAGAAGGGCGCCGAGCACCCGGTCGCGGTCGCCTCCGTGACTGGCGAACTCTCGCCCGACCAGCGCGTCACCCGCATCGCCGAGCTGACCGGCACCGACGAGGAGGGCAACCCCGCGCCCGAGCGCCGCGTCCTAGTCGCTACCGACTGCCTCTCCGAGGGCGTCAACCTCCAGGAGTCCTTCGACGCCGTCGTCCACTACGACCTCGCCTGGAACCCGACCCGCCACGAGCAGCGCGAGGGCCGCGTCGACCGCTTCGGCCAGCGCACCGACGTCGTCAAGGCGCTCACCCTGTACGGCGCCGACAACCCCGTCGACGGCATCGTCCTCAACGTCCTGCTCCGCAAGCACGAGCGCATCCGCCGCGTCACAGGCATCTCCGTGCCCGTGCCGCAGGAGTCCGAGAGCGCCATGCAGGCCGTGTTCGAGGGCCTGATCCTGCGCGGCGAGCGGTCGGCGTACGAGCAGGAGGGGCTGTTCGCGCAGGAGGAGGTGGCCGAGCAGCTGGAGATCGCCTGGCAGTCCTCCGCCGAGCGGGAGAAGCGCTACCG
This sequence comes from Streptomyces sp. NBC_00252, assembly GCF_036187565.1. Taxonomy (NCBI): domain Bacteria; kingdom Bacillati; phylum Actinomycetota; class Actinomycetes; order Kitasatosporales; family Streptomycetaceae; genus Streptomyces; species Streptomyces sp. NBC_00252. The sequence continues at coordinate 8,071,971 of NZ_CP108087.1, forward strand.
CTCCCGCTACGCCCAGCTCACCATCAAGAAGGACGAGGTCGCCGCCGAGGTCGACGAGGTTCGTGCCGCGCTCGGTACCGGCGAGGAGGTACGGGACTTCACCCGCCGCGCCCTGGGCGCCCTGCGCGGTATGCCTGCCCCCACGAAGCAGGGCGGCTTCACCGCGCACACCGATGCCCTCCCGCAGGGCCTGCGCGACACCGTCTCGCACGCGCTCGGCCCCCGCCACCCCCGCCCGGTCGTCTTCCACGCCGCCCCCAGTGCCCCGCGCGGCGAGGCCGCCCTCACCCGCACCGACCCGGTGGTCGCCGCCGTCGCCCGCTTCGTCCTCGACGCGGCCCTCGACGACGCCGGCAAGGTCCCGGAGTGGCAGCGCCCGGCCCGCCGCTGCGGAGTCGTCCGTACGAAGGCCGTGGAGCGGAACACCACGCTCCTGCTGGTGCGCCACCGCTTCCAGCTGAACCTGCCCGCCCGCGACGGCTCGGTGCGCGAGCAACTCGCCGAGGACGCCCGCGTGGTCGCCTACCGCGGCAGGCCCGACGCGCCCGAGTGGCTGCCGGAGGACGAGGCCGTGGCCCTCCTCGAAGCCCGCGCGACGCAGAACACCGACCCCAAGTTCGCCACCGAGCACATCGCCGAGATCCTGGCCGCCCTGCCCGCGATCATGCCCGAACTACGTGACCAGTCAGCCGAGTTGGGTCGCACCCTGGAGGCCTCGCACCGCCGGGTCCGCACCGCCTCCCGCGCCCGCCTCGCGGGCCTGAAGGTCGTCCCCCAGGGCGACCCGGACATCCTGGGCGTGTACCACTACCGCCCGGCCCCGACGTTCCCCCAGGGAGTGGGCGCATGAGTACCGCCAGGACCCTCGTCACCGACACCGTCGCCACCGTCGGCGGCCTCCTGCCGTACGACCTCCTGGTCCGCGTCAAGGAGGGCAAGGAGCAGACCGGCTCCAAGCCCGCCGACTACCGCCTGTACGCCAAGGGCGACTCGGTACGGGACGCCGCCGAGCGTTCCTGGGGCTATCTGCGCGGCGTGTGGGCCGCCTACCAGGACGCCCTGGCCCGCGACGGCGCCGACGCCGACCCCGGCGTGCACGCGGTCGGCGTCACCACCGAACGCTGGCTGCTGCCCCTCTTCGAGCAGCTCGGCTTCGGCGCCCTCACCCCCGTCCCCGCGCCCGGCCTGCCCTCCCGCGACGGCGAGAAGGACTTCGAGGTCAGCCACCGCTGGGCGCACGTCCCCGTCCACCTCACAGGCTGGAACGTCCCCCTTGACACGCGCACCACCGAACTGGCCAAGCAGGCCCCCCAGTCGATGGTGCAGGAGTACCTCAACCGCTCGGCGGACTCCACCCTCTGGGGCGTCCTCTCCAACGGCCGCCAGCTGCGCCTGCTGCGCGAGTCCGCCTCCCTCACTGGCGCCGCGTTCATCGAGTTCGACCTCCGGGCGATCTTCGCGGGCGACCGCTCCGACGACTTCGTCCTCCTGTGGCGCCTGCTGCACCGCACCCGCTTCGAGCCCCGCGCCGAGGGCGAGCCGGCCGCGACCTGCCCGCTGGAGAAGTGGCGCACCGAGGCCATCGACAGCGGAACCCGCGCCCTGAAGGAACTCCGCAAGGGCGTGGAGAAGGCCCTGACGGTGATCGGCACGGGCCTGATCACCCACCCCGACAACGCCGACCTGCGCGACGCCCTACGCACCACCCGCGACAAGAACGTCCGCGACGACCTCCACCCGGCCCTGCTGCGCCTCGCCTACCGCCTGCTGTTCCTCTTCGTCACCGAGGACCGCGACCTGCTCCTGCACCCCGACGCCACCGAGCAGGCCCGCGAGACGTACGAGAAGTACTTCTCCACAGCCCGCCTGCGCCGCGTCGCCCGCCGCACCGGCACCCTCCACGGCGACCAGTGGCAGGCGCTGCGGCTGGTCATCGAGGGGCTCGGCACGCCGGGCGGCCGTCCCGAACTCGGACTCCCGGCGCTGGGCGGCCTGTTCGAGCCCACCGCCACGGACGCGATCTTGGACGGCCTCAGCCTCACCAATCAGTCCCTCTATGAGGCCGTACGCGCCCTGTCGGAGGTGTACGACGCCAAGCTCGGCCGCCCCCGCAAGGTCGACTACCGCCACCTCGGCGCCGACGAGCTCGGCTCGGTCTACGAGTCACTGCTCGAACTGGAGCCGCGCCTCGGCGAGGGCAACGAGTACGTCCTGGCCAAGCTGGACGGCAACGACCGCAAGACCTCCGGCTCCTACTACACCCCGTCTCCCCTCATCGACTGCCTCCTCGACTCCACCCTCGACCCGGTCATCGACCAGGCCGTCAAGTCCGGTACGACACAGAAGGAGCGCGAGGACGCCCTGCTCGCCCTGACGGTGTGCGACCCCGCCTGCGGCTCCGGCCACTTCCTGGTCGCCGCCGCCCGCCGCATCGCCCGCCGCCTCGCCGAGATCCGCACCGACGACCCCGAGCCGAGCGCGGAGGACGTACGGCACGCGCTGCGCGACGTCATCGCGCGGTGCGTGTACGGCGTCGACCTCAACGAGATGGCAGTGGAGCTGGCCAAGGTGTCGCTGTGGATCGAGGCGATGAGGCCGGGCCGGCCGCTCACCTTCCTCGACGCCCACATCAAACACGGCAACGGGCTGCTGGGCACGACGCCGAAGCTGCTGGCCGAGGGCCTGCCCGACGACGCGTTCAAGCCGCTGGAGGGCGACGAGTCGAAGCACGTCACCGACCTGAAGAAGCGCAACGCGGCGGAGCGGACCGCGTGGAAGATCGCGCTGCGCCACGGGGCGAACCAGGACGCCCTGTTCGCGGAGGAGGAGGTGCTGGCCGAGTCCAACTCGGCGTTCGGCGAGACGGTCTCGGCGATCACCGGGACGGACTCGCAGGAACTGGAGGACGTCCGGAACCAGGCCAAGGCATACCGCGAACTGACCACCTCCCCGGACTACATCCGGGCTCTGGAGCTGGCCGACGCCTGGTGCGCGGCGTTCGTCTGGAAGAAGACGAAGACGGCGACGCCGCCCGCGCTGACCACGAAGTCGCTGCTGGCGCTGCACTCCGAGGACGGCGGCGCGAGCCTGCCGGGCGGGACGGTGGAGGAGGTCGTGCGGCTGCGCGAGGAGTACCGGTTCTTCCACTGGCACCTGGAGTTCCCGGAGGTGTTCCGGGTTCCGGCGGATGCGGGGGCGCCGGGGGTGGACGAGAGGACCGGGTGGAAGGGCGGGTTCAGTTGTGTGCTGGGGAATCCGCCGTGGGAGCGGGTCAAGCTCCAGGAACAGGAGTTCTTCGCCACCCGTGACGAGAAGATCGCGAACGCCGCGAACAAGGCGGCCCGCGAGCGCATGATCGGCGCGCTGGCCGAAAGCGAGGAGGAGACGGACCGCACGCTGCACACCGAGTTCATCGACGCGCGCCGCCTCTCCGAGGGCGTCAGCCATCTGCTGCGCGACTCGGACCGTTTCCCGCTGGCCGGACGCGGCGACGTCAACACGTACGCCGTCTTCGCCGAGGCCGCCTCCCTGGGCATCGCGCCGACCGGGCGGCTGGGCCTGGTCCTGCCGACCGGCATCGCCACCGACGCGACGACGGCGCCGTTCTTCTCGGACCTCGTGCGTACGGCGCGCCTCGCGTCGTTCCTGGACTTCGAGAACGAGGCGTTCATCCTCAGCCGGGACGTGGACCACCGGGTGCGCTTCTCCCTGCTCACTGCCACCGGCGTCGGCACGCGCGTCGACGAGGCGTCCTTCGCCTTCGGGACGCGGTACATGGAGGACCTCGACAGTCGGCGGTTCGCCATGCCCCCGGAGGAGATCCTGCTGGTCAACCCCAACACGGGCACGCTTCCGGTGTTCCGCACCCGCCGGGATGCCGAGATCACCCTCGGGATCTACCGCCACGTCCCGGTCCTGATGAAGGAGCCGGACGAGAACGGCTGGGGCGGGACCAACCCGTGGGGTCTGACGTTCATGCGCATGTTCGACATGGCCAATGACTCCCACCTGTTCCGGGGCAAGCAAGAACTGGATGACGAGGGCTGGCAGTTGACCGGCAACGTCTTCACCCTGACCGAGGCGGGGGAGACCCGCCGGTACCTCCCGCTGTACGAGGCGAAGATGCTCCACCACTTCGACCACCGCCTGGGCACGTACGAGGGCCAGACCCAGGCCCAGGCCAACGTCGGCACCCTCCCGCGCGTGACGCCGGAACAGCACGACGACCCTGACTTCGCCCCGCTGCCTCGGTATTGGGTGCCGGAGTTCGACGTGGATTCGGGGAAGCGGGACAAGAAGGGGAACCGGATCATGTGGGCGGGGGTTGAGACGCAGCTGGCGGACAAGGGATGGTACGAGGACTGGCTGCTGGGGTGGCGTGATATCTGTCGGACCTCGGATCGCCGAACCATGATCAATACTGCCCTGCGTCGTACCGCCGTTCCTGACGGCACATTGCTGATGCTGCCTTCCTTCGGTAATCCTGCGTTGCTCCAGTCGGCGCTGTCTTCGTACGTACTCGACTTTGTGGCGCGTCAGAAGTTCAGCGGCACACATCTGAAGTACTTCACGGTGTACCAGCTCCCAGTGCCCGGCCCTGAGGCGGGTGATCAGCCGTGTCCATGGAGCAGCGACGAGACCGTGGCAGAGTGGGTTGCCGCAATAGTCGCTGAACTCGCCTACACCGCCCGTGACATGGAGGCCTTCGCCAGAGCGATTGGCGTGGAGGGACGCCCTTTCCGGTGGGATGAGGAGAGGCGCGGATTGCTGCGTGCAGAGCTGGACGCTGCCTTCTTCCACCTCTACGGATTGGCCCGCGATGAAGCGGAGTACGTCATGGACACGTTCTCGCGCCTCAAGAGCGACGAAGAGGCCGCCCATGGCAGTTACCGCACCAAGGACCTCATCCTCGACATCTACGACCGCATGGAAGAGGCCCGCGTGACCGGCGACGAGTACCGAACCGTGCTGGACCCGCCGCCGGGGAAGGGGCCGCGTCACGCGGCCTGAGTACCGCAGCCTCGGGCGGGTGGGTCAGAACTCGTCCCGCCCGAGGTCCGCGACGAACCCGGCCCACGCATCCTGCGTGAACGCGAGCTGCGGACCGTCGCCCCGCTCCTTGGAGTCCCGTACGCGGACGGCGGTCCCGTCGGCGGCGACCTCCAGGCATTCGCCGCCCTCGTTGCCGCTGTAGCTGCTTTTGAACCAAACAAGTCGCGCGGGTTCCGCAGTGTTCATCGTTCCCCCAGCAAGTTCTCGATCAGGGATAGGGACTCGCGCATGGTGAGCGCTTGTCCCCTGATGCTGCCGTACCGTGCGGCCAGGATACGGACTTCCTCCGGGTCCGTGATCAACCGGCTAGAGTTCTGCGCCTCGGTGTATCCCAACTGTGCTTTCCCCTTGGGTGTGAGGAGCACGAACGCACCGCCCATCCGCGCGTGCTCGCTGCGGTCGGTCGGCATCACTTGCAGTTCCACATTGCGCAGTCGCCCGAGTTTGAGCAACTGCTCCAGCTGTTCCTCGTGGACTTCTTGCCCGCCGAGAGGGCGCCGCAACACGGTCTCCTCGATGACGGCGCTGATCATGGGCGGAGGCCAACTGGTAAGGATCTCCTGACGGCCCATCCGAGAGATCACCCGGTGCTCGATCGCCTCCTCATCCAGCAGCGGCTTGCGCATCTCGTACAGGGCACGGGTCCGCCGTTCGGTTTGAAGCAGGCCCGGAATGTCATGGTTGTTGTAGAAGTTGATCTCAACCGCGTCCCGCTCCAACCGCGCATAATCCCGAAACCACTCCGGATGCCGAACCCTCCTCCGCGCCCGCGCCCGCTCCACATCCTCCGCAGCCGAAGCCAGCAGCCCCCCACACCCCAGCAACTCATCGACCGCGACCAGAAGTTCAGGCTGAGGGTCCGCCGCCCCCGCTCCACGGACGAGATGGTCTCCTCCCCGTACCCGAGCCGGTCGCCCAGCTCCTTCTGGCTCATCCCGGCCCGTACCCGCGCGACCTTGATCTGCCGCCCGAGCGCCCGGAACAGGTCCGCCACTTCGTCCGTCCCGTCCGCCTCACTGCCGGTGGGAACCCCCGAACCGCCCGCCTGTGCCGCCATCCCGTACCACCGCCCACTTCCGTCGCACCAGAGGCGAACCGTCGAACGCCCGGCCAGGTCACGGCCGTACGCCCGTACATCCCGCCTTCCGCCCCGGGACAGTCACCCTCCGTACCGCCCCGCACCCTCCACACGGTAGAAGCACTCCGTCACTCTCGGTGAGGTGATCCAGCAAACCGTCACCGTCACCGGTGAAACCGACCGCGACCACCCACCACTTCCGCCTCACGTTCCCCACCAGCAGACACGGCGCCCACACCGCCCGCCGCGCCGCCGAACGCTGGCTCGCCGACCAGCAGGACTGCCCGGAGGTCGCGGCAGGCGACGAGGCCGCGGCCACGGCCTCCCTCCTCATCGCGGAACTCACTGCGAACGCCGCCCTGCATGGCCGCGTACGGGGCCGCCTCGCCCTGACCCTCACGGCCGGCACCCTGCGGATCGAGGTCACGGACGCCCGAGGCGACCGTCTCCCCGCACCGACGCGTGACGCGGACGGCGAGTCCGGGCGCGGCCTGCTCCTCGTCGCCTCACTCGCCGACGCCTGGGGCTGCGAGCCCCACCATCCCGGCGGCAAGACGGTGTGGGCTGAGTGTGCCCGGCGTAAACCCGCGCTCAAGGGGGGCGCGTGAACTCAACTGCGCTTCTGCCCAACGAGGTTGGGGATTGACGGCGATTGTGAACGGCCTTCACGCTTGACGGGTAAACGTGAAGGCCGTTCACGGGGGGATGTCATGACAGGCACGCCCGAGGCGGAAGACCAACTCGTCGGACTGTTCGAAGTGGCGGAGATGGCGGGGGTCGGCCGGACGGTCGTAGCGAACTGGCGCGCTCGTGACAAACAGTTCCCCGTTCCCGTCGCGGACCTGCGGAGCGGCCCGGTTTTCCGGGCGAGTCAGATTCAGCGCTACCTCAAACGGAGGAAGAAGCACATGGCACCCAAAGCCCATGTCATCTCGACCATCAATCTGAAGGGCGGCGTCGGGAAGACCACCACCACGGCCGGACTCGCGGAGTTCCTCTCCGCGGAGTTCCGCAAGCGGGTCCTGGTGGTCGATCTCGACCCGCAGACCAATCTGACCACGGTCCTGATCGGGGAGGAGAAGTGGGAGGAGCTCAACGACGAGGGGTACACCCTGGCGACCCTGTTCAAGGATGCCCTCCGGTCCGAGGATGAGCCTTTGGAGTTCGACTTGGAGAAGACTCTCCAGCGCAATGTCTCTTCGGTGGATGCGGTGACGAAGGTGGACCTCCTGCCTTCTTCGCTGGATCTCATCGACGTCCAGGATCGCCTGGCGTCCATGCCCAGGGGGCGTTTCCACGCCAACAACCCCACCGATCTTCTGCGCAAGGCGATCCGGAAGGTCATTGATGACTATGACTACGTGCTCGTCGACTGCCCTCCCAACCTCGGCATCGTCACTTTGAACGGTCTGCGCATCTCCGAGGGATACATCATCCCGACCATTCCCGACGTCCTGTCCACCTACGGCATCCCTCAGATCCAGCGGCGGGTGCGGGCCTTCGCGGACGACCTGGGGGAGACCATCAACGAGATCGGCATCGTCATCACGAAATACAAGGCCAATTCGACGGTCCACTGGAACACCGTCAGGCGACTTCAGGGCGACAAGAAGCTCCCCGCCGTGCTGCCGACCTTCATCCCCGAGAAGAACGACATCGCCGGTTCGGCGGAATTCGTCGGTCGCGGTACCCTGCGGCAGAAGTACGGCTACCAGGGCGGGTTTGACGCTTTCCGTGGCATGACGCAGGAGTTCATCGAACTGGTCGAGGAGAAGGCGTGACCGAGCAGAGCGACAGTCGGCCCGACGACAACGGTCTCCTGAATGCCGAGGTTCGGGAGGCCGAAGAAGCCCTGACCAAGCTCGGCGCCTCCGACCCGGAGCTCGCGGCGACGCTCGCACGTGTCCTCGGCGTGGTGGCGTCTGAAGCCGCACGCACGACACGCTTCGCCCGAGCACTGGCCAAGGCGCTGACGTCTCCCGATGCGCAGACCGCACCTCGGCCGGCAGAACGCCCGAGGCGTAGCCGACGAGCTCCGGGAGTGATCGACCCGTTCGCGGTGCTCGCCGAAACCGGCGAGACGGGACTCCGTTCGAGCCTGAGCGAGCTCGGCCTCGAACAACTGCGGGACATCGTCTCCGAACACGGGATGGACCACGACCGGCTGGCGCTGAAGTGGAAGGACCCGCAACGGGTCATCGACCGCATCGTGGAACGCGTCGAATCGCGGACAGCCAAGGGAGCCGCCTTCCGGGGACGTCCGGAACAGCCCGCTCTGCGGCACGATGAGGCCGTCGGCCCGGCGGCCGAGGACTCGTCGACGTGAGGTGAGCTGGGCGCGGCGAGCCAAACGCCTCGCGGCCGCCGCCCATGCCAAGGCCATCCGCATCGTGCGCCGTGTCGAGGACCGCACCACCCTCCTCTTCGACGGTCTGTTCACCACCGGCCAGCAGATGCCGGCCGTCGCCCGCCTGTTACGCGGGCGGGCGCGGCTGAGGTAAGGGGTCTCGTCCTTTGCTCGCGCCCCTTGGCGAGGGGCGGACCGCCAGGGGGCACTGCTCGACTCGTGACGATCGACCTGGGTGCCCCCTGAGTTCCGGCCTCAGTTCCTGTCCCGGCTCTCCCAGCGGTCCCGGAACCAGGTCAGAGTCTCTACAAGCAGCTCACGGTTGCGGTCCTTCTCCAGGACGGACAGCCGGAAGCTGGGGTCCGGTCCCCGCCCCGGCTTTCTCTCCTGGAGGTCGACACCTTCAAGTTCGTTGAGGCGCCTGAGGAGCTCGGCACGGAGGGTGCGATCGGTGAACGAGCCGACGTACGCCGTGCCGCCCAGCCCGCAGCCCGGGGTGAGGCCCATCGGCGAGACCCAGCTGCCCGTGGCGCTCGCCTCATTCAGCGTGAGGATCGCGCCGGTGAACTTACTGTCTGGGTGGTAGATATCGCCGCCGAGTTCCTCCCAGCGGGACAAGAGGGCGCGCACCGCCTCCACCGTCTCGGGGGAGTTGTCCCCCGCGAGCTGACGGAAGAACCGTCTCTCGGGGGAGTTCTCCGCCACGAGCTGAAGGTAGAAGGGGTCGGCGTGCGTCTGCTCACCCTGGCTTTCGGCGATGCGCTGCGCCGCCTCCTCCTCACCGTCGGCCTGATCGTCTTCGGCGCCGCCGACCAGCAGGGCGAGGTCGTCGGCGGAGAGGCGCTGCGCTGGATCGGCGGCCCGGTTGGCCGTGAAGCGCACGCCGTCGGCGCTCAGCCGGGCGCGGACGTCTTCTCCCACGTCCTGAGGCGTCCAGCGGAAGCCGTCGGAGACCTTGCCCTCGGAAGTGAGCACCCGGTATGCGTTGGCCACCCCCGGCGTATTGGCCAGATGGTTGCCCACGGCCTGGGCGCCGGAGCCGATGAACGCTGCGAGATCGCCGTACGACGTCCAGGTGCCGTGGGGGAGCGCGGCGAGCACCTGGTGGGCCAGGTTCCAGTCCCGGCTCCGCTCCGCTCGGCCGACTCCGCGCAGCGGGGCCGGCCACAGCGCGACCGCGCGGTCGGCGAGTTCGTCGGCACGGGCGCGGATCTCGTCCGCGCCCCACCGTTCTGTGGTGGCGATGCGGCGGTTCATCTCCAGGTGGCTGCCCTGGAGCAGGCCCTGCTTGCGCTCGAAGGGGTGATTAGACAACTCCGCGTTGACCGCGGTGAGCGTCAGGTTCCCGAGCGTGTGCTGGAGTCGGGAGTGCAGGTCCTTCGTGCTCTCGCCGTCGACCACGTCCTCGCTCAACATCCGGAGCCACTCGTCGCCCGGCGACTGCGGCATGACGTGCTCGATGGTGAGCTGCGCGGTGGCGAAGTCGACCGGTTCGGGATGCTCGTAGCTCTCCTCCAACCGCTGGAGCACCATCTTGCGCTGGTGGCCGCGGCCGAACTTGTAGAAGGGCGCCGTCCGGACCTTCTCGCGCAACTCGTCGTCATCGGGCCAGAAACGGTTCTCGGCGGAGAGGAGCTGGTGCAGCCCGTCGGCGACAGCCACGTCCAGCGGGAGCTGCCCGGGCACTGCCTGGAAGATCCTGTTGAGGTTGTTCGTCGGCACGCGGCACATCATCCGGCGTACCAGGAAGCTCTCGACGTACGACATCGCGCGGGCCGTGTCCCTGGAGTCAAGCTCCCCGCGCTCGCGCCGGTCGAGCAGCAGCATCAGCGCGGGATAGGTGACCTGAGCCTGCCAGGTGTCCAGCCGGTGCAGATGGGCGCGGACCGCTCTGTTCACCTCCTCCTCGGGGTGGAGCAGCCGACGGAAGAGGGCGCCGCGCCGGTACAACTCCCTGATGTAGGCCTCGATCTCCGCCTCGCTGACCTCACCCCGCTCGAAGCGCTGCTGCTGAGCCGCGTACAGGTCCTGGCGGCGGACCCGGTCGTCCCCGTCGAGCACCAACTGAAGCCACATGAGCTGTTCCAGCTCGTCGTTGCTCAGACTGTCCTGCAGCGGAAGCCAGTACGTCTCGTACACGTGCTCACCGCGGGTGGGCAGCCGCATGAACAGGTAGTTGCGCAGCAGGTCGGCCTCGCTCAGCTTGAGGCCAGTGTTGTTGAGCGACTCGAAGATCCGGTGCACGTTGTCACCACGCTCGGCGGTCACCGCCACCAGCGCGAGCCGGGACGTGATGGCCTGCTCGATGCGGAACACGTCGTGCGGGGCAGCCGGATCGGCGGCCTCGACCAGCTTGCGGCGGAAGAAACGGTAGGCCGCGGCGACGGTTCCGCCGGCGGCCTGTTCCGAGAGCGGCCCGCGCACGTACGCGGCGAACTGCGCACGGTCGGCCTGGGTCGGCAGCAGCCGGAAGTGATCGCTGCCGTTCCTGCGCTTGTTGATGAGGTATTCCTCGTCGATGCGCACGGCCTCGTCCGGCTCGGCGTCCGCTATGTGGTCGCGGATCGCGGCCAGGGCGAGTGAGAGCGTGGTCAGCCGCTGCTGACCGTCGACGACGAGCCACCGGGGGAACGTCGCCTCGTTCTGTGGCGACGGCGCGAGCACCACGGACCCCAGGAAGTGCGTGCTCGCCTTCTCCCCGGACTCCAGCAGCTCGGCCTGCTCCAGGATGTCGGTCCACAGCTGTCTGAGCTGCTCCTCCGTCCAGGAATACGTCCGCTGATAGAGCGGCACCTGGAACTGCTGGGCCCTGCCCTGGACGAGATCGGCGAACAGCGTCTCCTTCGCCTGCACGGTGTCCCCCCTTGGTGATCGGTCCGGTCGTAGCGCGTGGGAAGGACTTTAGGGCTTCCCGCCGACAGCCAGGGGCGCTTCAGCCCTCGTCCAGGCACGCACACCACAGCGCGTAGGCCCGGTCCATCTCGTCCAGTGCCGCCCGCGTGAACCCAGCGTCCATGAAGGCTCGGTCGACGATCTGTTCCGCGAGTGTGACCAGGTGCGCCGCGACGTGCTCCACCCGCTCCCCGCGCACCCGGTCCTGTACCTGCTCCAGGCGTGCCTGACGCTCCCACAGGTCGGCGAGGCTCGCGCCCGGCTCTTCCTCGCCGTCGTACACGGACGGCACGCGGGGCAGCAGGTCGGCGGTGAGGGCGGGGACGGAGTCCGGGGTGGTCGGCTCGTCAGGTCCGCCGTTGCGGAGGATGCGATTGGCGATCGTACGGACGGCCTCGGAGCGTTCGACGCGCGCCGCCTGGGCCCGCAGGGCGCCGAGCAGTGCGGGGACCTCGGCCCGGTCTCGGCGCCGCAGGGTCTCCGCGAGTGCGGTCGTCAGGTCCTCGCCCAGGTCCGAGGCGTCGTCCAGTACGTCGTTCGCCGCGCCGACCTCCTCGAAGGCGCGCTGCGCGGTGCGGGCCGCCTCGGTGAGCAGGGCGATGTCCTCGGCGGTCGGCTTCACGCCCGCCTTGAGCCGGGCCACGGCCGCGTCCAGAGGGTCACCGGCCAGATCGAAGAGGTCCACGCAGTCGTCTTCCAAGGCGAGTTGGCCGTTCGTATCCGGTTCCAGCAGTGTCATCTCCCCAACAACCCCCGCGCTCGCGATGCCCCTGTGTCGTGCGGCAACTCCTGCGACGAATCATGGAGGTTTTCGTAAACTGAGTCAACAGATACTCTGTCGGTCGGTGTTGTCGAAGGGTGGGGAACATGCCGCAGATCGCGATCACCAACACGTTCTGGGAGGGCGTCGACCGGTTGGACAAACCGGCCCGCGCCCGCGTCCACAAGGCGATGGCCAAGTTCCAGCAGCTGACGGTGGCCCAACTCCACGCGGACAAGGGGCTGCACCTGGAGTCGGTGGTCAGCTCGCGTGACCCGCGGATGCGGACCATCCGCGTCGACGACGGGCTGCGGATCGTGCTGCTCGCGCCCGACGACGGCAGCGACCTCTTCGTCTTCGTCCATGTCGTCCCCCACGACAAGGCCTACTCCTGGGCCCGCCGACGGCTCTACACGGTCAACTCCGTGACCCGCTGCCTCGAAGTGCGCGACCTGACCGCCATGGAGCAGATCACCCCGCTCTTCGCTCAGGAGGCCGCCGCCGCCCCCCAACTCCTGTTCGCCCCCTGGTCGGACACCGTCCTGCGGCACCTCGGCGTCGACGACGTCACCCTGCGCGCCGCACGCACCGTCACCGGCAAGGCGCAGCTGGAGGCGTTCGGGTCGCTGATGCCGGAGGACCAGTACGAGGCGCTGTGGCTGCTCGCCGAGGGCCTCGACCCCGACGACATCTACCGGGACCTCGTCGCCGTACGCCAGAAGACGACCGTCGCCGAGAGCGCGGCGGGGGAGGGCACCGCCGGGGACGACCTGGCCGCCGCCGTCACCCGCACCCGCAGCCGCATCGCGCTCGTCACAGGCCCCGACGAACTCGCCGACATCCTGACCAAGCCCTTCGCCGCCTGGCGGATCTTCCTCCACCCCACCCAGCGGCGCATCGCCTACCGGCCCGGCTATGCCGGACCCGCCCAGATCACCGGCGGCCCCGGCACCGGAAAGACGGTCGTCGCCCTGCACCGTGTCAAGCACCTCCTGGACCGGGCACCCGACACGCGCGTCCTCCTCACCACCTACACCGGAGCCCTGGCCCGCTCCCTCCAGAGCAGCCTCGCCCTGCTGCTCGACCACGATCCGGCGCTGCTCGCCCGTGTCGACGTCACCACCGTCGACGCCGTCGCCCACCGCGTCGTACGGCAACTGCGCGGCAATCCGGGGACCGCGCTCGGCGACCGGGACGAGCGCACCCGTTGGCAGCGCGTGGCCCGCCGCCTCGAACTGCCCTGGAACGAGGCTTTCCTGTCCCAGGAGTACCGGCACGTGGCCCTCGCCCAGGACCTGCGGAGCGAGGAGGAGTACCTGGCGTGCGAACGGCGAGGACGCGGCAGCGCGCTCGGGCAGACCCAGCGGCGGCGCGTCTGGCAGGCCGTGACCCTGTTCGAGGACGGCCTGACCCGTGACCGGGCGCACACCTGGCTCCAGGTCTGCGCCGAGGCCACCCGGCTGCTGCGCGACAAGCCGGGTGCGGGACCGTCGTACGACCATGTCGTCGTGGACGAGGCGCAGGACCTGCACCCGGCGCAGTGGCGGCTGCTGCGCGTCCTGGCCCCCGACGGGCCCGACGACCTGTTCGTCACCGGCGACCCACACCAGCGGATCTACGACGCCCGGGTCTCGCTGCGCTCCCTCGGCATCTCCGTCGCGGGACGCAGCGGACGACTGCGCGTCAACTACCGCTCCACCGAGGAGATCCTGCGCTGGGCCCGCGGCCTGCTCGACAGCGAGCCCGTCGCCGACCTGACCGGCGACGCCCACGACACCCTCACCGGATACCGCTCGCTGCTGCACGGCGCACAGCCCGTGTGCGAGGGGCACGGGAGTGAGAACGAGGAGGCCGACGCCGTCCTGCGCCGGGTGCGCGACTGGATGGACGCCGGTGTCGCCCCCTCGGACATCGCCGTCTGCGCCCGCTTCAACACCCTGGCGGGCAAGCTCGGCGACCGCCTCGCCGCGGCCGGCATCCCCGTGGTGCGGGTGCGGGACGGGGAACCGGAGAGCGCGGTCGGGGTACGGGTGTCGACGCTGCACAGCATGAAGGGCCTGGAGTACCGGTGCGTCGCCGTCGCCGGAGTCACCCGGTCCGCCTTCCCGTTCGCGCCGGCCGTCACCCCGGCCGAGGTGGACCGCATCCAGCACACCACCGACCTGGCCGCCGAGCGATGCCTGCTGTTCGTGGCCTGTACCCGGGCGCGGGAGGCGCTGTATGTGTCGTACAGCGGGCGGGCCAGCGAGTTCCTCGATGGGCGGACCGGCACCTTGAAGTGACGGCCTCGGCTCAGGCCTCCGCTCCGTCGGTCTTGCCACCGGGACCGATGCGCTGCCGGGGCGCGGTGGTGAGCTGGCGGCCGTCGTGGATGACCCGGAGCAGTTCCTCCTCCACCAGCACCACGACTGTTACCCCTCTCAGAGCGGCTCCGACGCTGATCGCTTGGCCCTCGACCGTGATGTGCCCGGAGGAGCTCACGCGGTGTCGCTTGCTGGTGAAAACCAGCGGGACAGCGGACTCGGAAGAAGCTGCGGCCTCGGGAAGGCACGTGGACTTTGATGCCGTGGGCGCGGTCTTCACCCATGCGGGGCGGGTGCGGCGCGGCTCGGCGGGTCGCGCCGGGAGAACGGAGCGGGACATCCCATAGGCGACGACCAGGTCGCGCAGCACCCCGGTGGCCTGCTTCTCGATCTGGCGCACCCGTTCCCTGGTGACCCCGAGCTGCCGGCCGATGGCATCGAGGGTCAGGCCGTGGCCGCCGTCGACCACACCGTGGCGCAGTGCGAGGACCCGAGCCTCGCGCGGGGACACGTGGTCGAGTAGGAGAAGCACCTCGTCCGACGCCAGGCCCAGATAGTCCGGTTCGTCTTCGAGGCTCCGTGCTTCCCGCGTCGTACGGTCGAACTCCTCGTGCAGCAGCTCGTCGCCGATCGCCTCGGTCAGTGCCTCCAGGGGGACCGTGGTGCGAACCCGCGACAACAGGGCTCGTGCCTCGTCCACCGGTGTCCCCACGCGCGCGGCGACTGCGGGAAGGTCGTCGTGGGGCGAGTTCAGTGCCAGGTCGCGGGCGGCCCGGTGGAGCGCGGTGACGGTGTCATGCGCGTGCACAGGGAGCCGGATGGTGCGGCTCTGATCGGCTATCGCGCGCGTTACCGCCTGACGGATCCATGGCACGGCGTACGTCGAGAACTTGAAGCCCTTGCGGTGGTCGAACATCTCGATGGCGTGGACCATCCCGAGGTTGCCCTCCTGGACCAGGTCCAGGAGGTCCAGACCGCGCCCGGTGTACTTGGCGGCGATGCTCATCACCAGCCGGAGATTCGCTTCGGCGAACTCCGTGAAGGCCTGTTCCCCGCGCCGCGTGATCTCCTGGAGTTCGCGGCGCAGCCTGGGGGCCAGCTTCCTGCCGCCCTCATCCAGCTTGTCCCATGCCAGCACTCCCGCCTCGATGGCTCTCGCCAGCTCCGCCTCCTGCTGCCGGGAGAGCAGCGGGAACCTGCCGATCTCCTTGCGGTAGTGCTTCAGAGAGTCGAACACAGGCTGCTGTGGGGAGGCGTCTTCCAGCGGGGCCTCGGCGGTGGGCTCGAGGCGGGGGCTCGGCGAAGGCGGGTTGGCAGGTGCAGCCGCAGGATGACGAGCATCTCGTATGGCTTCTCGGCCCACAGCGGCGGCCGGGACGCGGGTGAAACGTCGAGACGGAGCGCTCGAACGGTCAACGCGGAAAGGTCCAGCCTGCTGTCCTGATGCAGCTCAAGAGTGAAGCGCGGCGGTCTGCGTGGTTCCGGCTTCGGCCCCGCTGGAACCCGGAGTTCACTCTGCGTGTCGCTCAACGTCTCTGTGGTTGCGGGAAGTTCTGGCGCGGTCGGGGCTGCGGAACCGCCTTGCAGACCGAACGCGGCCACCGCGGCCGGAGGCAGTGCGACCCCCTCCGCCATCACCCGGCTCAGCACCTCGGCCACCACCGTGGGATCCGCGCCGACCAGCAGTCCCCGCAAGGCCACCGGAGTCAGGGCTCGCTGTGGCCCCGCAGCAGTCACCAGCGCCTCATGCAGCACGGCCTGTGCCCCGACCTCGATGTCCGTCGTCATCAGCGTGCCCCCCATGTGCCCTACAGCGGTGCGACGAGCCTTCTCGCATTGCACCACCCGCCACTGACAATCAGTTACGCCTGGGTGGAGAGCGCACCGTTCACCTGCGGACTCCCCATGCTCCTTATGTGAAGGAATGGTAGAACGTACAACGATGGTCGGTCCCGGGCGAGATCGCGTACGTCCGAGGCGGGGAGGGGCGGGACATGCTGGTTGATCCCACGCAGCTGCTGGACGACTGCGAGCGGGCCTGGCGCGAGGTGGGGGAGCCGTCCGCTGGCGGAGTAGAGCCGGCCGCCGCCGTACGGACCGCGCTCGTCCTGGAGGCGCTGGTGGCGTACCGGCTGCTCGCGGACCACTCCGACCTCCCGCGCGACACAGTGTTCACACGCTGGCCCGCCTGCGCGGTCCACACCGTGGCCCTGGCCGACGGTCCGGAACTGCCGCGTCTGGTGGCCGAAGCACACGCGCGCGTGCTCGCGGCGCGCCCCGACCTGGGGTCACACGGAGCCGCCCCGGAGAGTGCCGGCGAGTGGAGCCGCGCCGCGCACGAGGCCGCCCGCTCGCTGGGCTGGACATGGCGCGCCCCGACCGCGGTGGACGATTCGGTCGCCCCGTCTCGCATGCCTGCCCCTCCCCCCGAGCTCCGTCTCGGCCCCGGCGCGGGCAGCGTGCTGCTGACCCTGCCCGGCGAGCCGGACGCGGGGGACTGGCAACTGTCCGCCGACGGTGAGGTGTTCGCGGTCCGGCCGCCCTACTGGGTGCTGCCTGGCCCCGTGCGCCGTGTCGAGGCGACGGATCCGACGGGAACCACCCATCTCTCGGCCGTCGTGGACCCGGATGCCGCCCTGCTGGCCTTCGACGCCGACGGCCACCGCATCACCCCGGACGAGCCCCTGCCCGCCGCCGAGATCAGCCTCCTGCACGCGGGCGCCCTGCAGACCGAGGGCACCGACTCCGGCGTCGTGGAACTGCCCACCCCGTACGGCTGGAACGGCTGGACCCTGAGCAGGGTTTCGCTGACCGGGGTGACGCGGGTGCGGGCCTCCGCCGCGGTCCCGGGAAGCTGGCTGGACGTCGCCGCCGGACGGCCGCTCGGCTGGGAGGGCGGTGCGACGCTGCCCTGGATCACGGGCGACGACGGGGCACCCGTGTGGCACCGTCCGCCCGCTCTCCGGCTCCCGCGGCGCGCCGGCGAGCCGGACGCGCGACTCTGGCAGGCCGACGTGCGCCGCCCCGGCCACGAGGAGCCTCTCGCCGGTCACACCGGCTCCCCCGGGGTGCTCCTCGACCCCTGGAAGGACGTACCCCGCCCGCTTCTGGGACCGTACGAGATCCTCGTCCACCGCGTCGGCTCCCGGCGCAGGCGCAGACTGGCGGCCTTCCTCGCCGAGGGCCTCACGGCCGAACCGACCGCCGAGTGGCGTCTGCTCGCCCCGCACGGAGGCCTGGCCCCCGCCCGGCTGACCCTCGGCACCGGCGGACCGGTCACCGCCTCCGCGCACGCCGTCGCGTTCTCTCCGTACGAGATCGCCAAGAGACTGGTGCTGGACGACGGGGTCCGTCAGTTCGCCGTCGAGGTGCGCATCCCGCACTCCGAGGTCCGCCTCGAACTCGGCGGCAGGCCTCTGACCTGGTACATCAGGCCGCTCGACATCGACGCGGCGGACCTGGCCGGGGAGAGCGCCCTGACCGTCCGTCTGCCGGAACAGGCTGTGGCGGTGACCCCCTTGCTGGCACTGGTCGTCGAGGGGACGACCCTGCACACGCTGCGTCCGGAACGTCGCACTCGCACGCGCAGAGGAGACCTCCGGTACTCACTGGCTGCCTTGATGGACACCGTGCGCGACTGCGTGAAAGCCGAGATACGGCTGCTGGTCGCGGGGGAGAGCATCCATGTCGGGACCGTGCGAACCCAGCCCATCGCGGAGGACGTCGTACCGGACGGCGGCGGACTCCTGCTGCGGGGCCTGCGCCACCCCGGCGAACTGACCGCCCGCCTGTACGCGGTCTTCGCCCCGTGGGAGCAGCCGTTGACAGCCACGGTCGACCAGAGCGGCCGTATCCCGCTGCCCTCGGCCTGGCGGTCGCTCGGCCCCCTGATCGTGCACCTGAACGCGGGCGCCCCCACACCCCCCACTCCCGGATGGCCCCGCCTCCGCGACCGTGACACCCTCGTGCTGCGCCGGGCCCAATGGACCTCCGCCGCCGGCCACGGAACCGGCGCCGGGGTCTCGGAGTACCTGGCCGGACGCGGCGAGCTGCCGCGTGGCACCGACGCGATCCCCTACCAGTGGATCGTGGCCGCCCGCGGACGTGACCTGCAGGCGTGCGGAGCCAGAGAGACGGCACCGGCGGAATGCCGCAGCGCCCTCGCGGACGCCGGGCCCACCGCCCTCACGGGAGCGGCCGACAGCGCGCTGCGCTCCGGCGAACTCGCCTCCGTGCTCGCGGGCAGCGGTCTTGCCGCCCTGCGGATACGGGAGGTGGCGGACCCGGCCGCAGTACGTCACGTCTGGCGGCAGGCGCCCTTGTGCGCGCTGCTGCTCACGGCCCCGTTGCTGCCGTATCTCTCCGGTGACCTCGCCTATGACGTCGGCGAGTTGTACCAGGAGGAGGAGGAACTCCTCGGCGAAGTGAGCCAGTTCCTGGGCGACGCCGCCATGGCGTTGCTAGCCGGGCACGCGGACCCGAGCCGCACGGTCGGCCGGTTCGACGCCCAGACCCGTGCCCTCGACCAGCTCCCCGAACTCCAGCAACAGGCCGTATGGCGCAGTGCCCGTGTCGTCCCGCGCGGCCTTCTGGACCCCGACACCCGTGCCGACGCGGCCTGGCAGGCGTTCCGTGCCCGCAGGGACCTGCAGTACCACGCCACGCGTGAGGAGTTCCGCGACGGCCTGGACGCCGTATCGATCTTCCTGGACGACGGACACCCCGACCTGGCCCAGGCATTCCGTGGACGGGACCCAGGCCAGTTGCACGGGCCGGGCGAAGCCTGGATGCGGGTCCCTCAACTGTCTCTGGGATGCGCGCTGATCGCGAGGCTCGCCGCCGCCGGTGACGCCCGTGCCGCCGGTCTGGAACGGGGGCTTCGCCACCTGTGGACGCCCGTCGCCTCCCACGCACCGGATCTCACCGCCGTCGACATCGCCCTCGCGGAATGCCTGGTCACCGCAGAGGCCGTGCACAGCACCGGCTGACCACCGGTTCGCGTCCAGCCCGTCCCGCAGCGGTACCGCCCCACCGCTCGTCCGAAGCCAACCGTCACATCGGAGCCAACCCGTGCCCAGCCTTGACCCGCTCGCCACCTCCACCATGATCAGCGACACCTACCGCCGCTACCTGCGTTCCCTGCTGCCCCTGCGCGAGCCCCGCCTGGCCGAGGCCCTCGCCCACGCCATCGACACCAGCCCGCTGCTCACCAAGGGGCCCCTGCTGGAGGCCACCCCCGCCTACGCGCCGGGCGCCACCCTGAACGAGCTCGTCGCAGAGGGCGTACTCGACTCCGCGTTCCGGCAGCTGACCGGCCCCGCACTGCCCGCCGACCGTCCCCTGTACCGGCACCAGGAACAGGCGCTGCGCAAGGCCGTCGCCGGACACAACCTCGTCGTGGCCACCGGCACCGGCTCCGGCAAGACTGAGAGCTTCCTCCTGCCCGTCCTCAACGCCCTCGCCACCGAACACGCCTGCGGCACCCTCGGACCCGGCGTCCGCGCCCTGCTGCTCTACCCGATGAACGCCCTGGCCAACGACCAGATGAAGCGACTGCGCCGACTGCTCGCCGACACCCCCCACATCACCTTCGGCCGCTACACCGGCGACACCAAGGATGATCCGCAGCGCGCCGCCGACACCTTCGAGCAGCTCAACCCCGGCGAACCGCGCCTGCCCAACGAACTGCTCAGCCGACGCGAGATGCGCGCGACACCGCCCCACATCCTCCTCACCAACTACGCCATGCTGGAGTACCTGCTGCTCCGCCCCCAGGACATGGACCTCTTCGAGGGAGAGCAGGCGGGTTCCTGGCGGTTCGTCGTCGTCGACGAGGCCCACGTCTACGACGGAGCGCGCGGCGCGGAACTCGCCATGCTGCTGCGCCGCTTGAAGGACCGTGTGGGGCGGGGGCGGGAGATCCAGGCCATCGCCACGAGTGCAACCGTCGGCGCGGAGGAGAACCCGGCTGCCGTCACCGCCTTCGCCCAGGCCCTCTTCGACGTCCCCTTCCGCTGGGACGCGAGCGACCCGGCCGCCCAGGACCTGGTCACCGCGACCCGGGTCGCCACACCCGACGGCCCGCACTGGGGGCCGCTGCCGACCACCGAGTACCTGCGCCTGGCCACGACCGCCGACCCCGAACCGGAGATCGTGTCGGCCGCGCGCATGCACGGCCTGCCCGCCGGCACGACCGCGGCCACCGCCCTCGCCGCCGAGGCCGGCACCGCGGCTCTGCGCCGGGCCCTCGCCGACGGACCCCGGCCCGTGAACGAGATCGCCCGCGACGTCTTCCCCGGTGACCCCGTCGGACCCGCGGCGGTCACCGCGCTCATCCAACTCGCCAGCCAGGTGACCGACACCGACGGCGCTCCCGTGCTCTCCGCCCGCTACCACCTCTTCGCACGCGCCACGGAAGGCGCCTTCACCTGCCTCGATCCGGCAGGCCCCCACCTCGACCTGGCCCGCCACGAGACCTGCGCGCGGTGTGCCCGCCCGTCCTTCGAGCTGGGCGCTTGCCGCCGCTGCGGTGCCGTACACCTGCACGGCACCTTCACCGGCAAGGGGGCACAAGCCCGCCTCGCACACCGCAAGTCTCCCGACAGCCCCCACACCTGGCTGCTCCTCGACGGGGACGGCTCGGACACCGGTGCCGACGAGGACGACGAGACACTCAGCGACAGCGCCAAGGGTGGCCTCAAGGAACGCAGACTGTGCACCCGCTGCGCGGCCGTGCACCCCGCGGCCACGGCATCCTGCACGGCTCCCGGATGCGGTGGCACCGAACTGCGCCGCGTCCACCAGCTCGACACCCACGAGGGCACCCAGGCCGCATGCCTCGCCTGTGGAGCGCGCGGTCACGGCATGATCCGCCTGTTCGAGGCGGGCAACGAGGCTTCGGCTGCCGTCCTCAGCACCGCCCTCTACCAGGCGCTGCCTCCGGCGACCGACGGCCCGGCCGCCGCACTGCCCGGACAGGGCCGCAAGCTGCTGTTCTTCAGCGACAGCCGACAGGCCGCCGCGTACTTCGCGCCCTACCTGGAGGACTCCTACACCCGCATCCAGCACCGGCGCCTGATCACCCAGGCCGTCCGGCAGGGCTGCCCCGACCCCGACGAGCCCCTGCACATCGACGACCTCGTCGCCCACACCATCCGCGCCGCCGACCGCGCCGGAGTCTTCCGCCGCAACGACTCCCGCCAGGCCAAGCAGCGCGAAGTGGCTCTGTGGGTGATGCAGGAAGTGCTCAGCCTCGACGACCGACAGTCACTCGAAGGACTCGGCCTGCTCCGGATCGACATCGACCGCGAGCCGTTCTGGCAGCCGCCCGCCGCCCTCACCTCACTCGGCCTCACGGACGACGAGGCATGGCTGCTGCTGCAGGAACTCCTGCGCACCCTGCGCAACCAGGGTGCGCTCACCATGCCCGAGGACGTCGACGCGGGCGACGAGGCGTTCGCCCCACGCAAGGGGCCCATCTGGATCCGCTCCCAGGGCTCCGAGGCCAAGCGCAGGGTGATCAGCTGGCTGCCCAGCGCCGCGAGCGCCTCGAACCGACGCGTCGACTACCTCGTACGCGTACTCGACGCCCTCGGCCACCAGGGCGAACGACGGGCCACCGCCCTCGATGTCCTGAACCGCCTGTGGACCGACCTCACAACAGGTCACCTCGCCAGCTGGCTACCGCCCGAAAGCCAGCCCGGGATCGGCGTCGTCCGCCGGCTCGACCACGCCTGGCTGCGGTTGCGGCCGGTGACCGCGGACAGCGATCCGCTGTACGCCTGCGACCGCTGCCGCCGCATCACCACGGTGTCCGTGCGCGGTGTGTGCCCGACGCTGCGCTGCACAGGACGCCTCGAGGACTTCAAGCCGTCGCCCGAGACGGACGAGCACCTGCGGCGCCTCTACCTGACCTTCGACCCCGTTCCCCTGCGCGCCCAGGAGCACACCGCGCAGTGGACCGGGGAGAAGGCCGCCGAGATCCAGGGGGAGTTCGTCCGAGGGCAGGTCAACGCCCTGTCCTGCTCCACCACCTTCGAACTCGGCGTCGACGTCGGTGAACTCCAGGCCGTCGTCCTGCGCAACATGCCGCCCTCCACCGCCAACTACGTCCAGCGCGCCGGCCGCGCCGGCCGCCGCGCCGACTCGGCCGCGCTGGTCCTCACCTACGCGCAGCGGCGGCCCCACGACCTCGCCCGGTTCGCGGAGCCCGAGCGGATGATCGCCGGGGAGGTACGGGCCCCGATCGTCCCCGTCGACAACGTCCGGATCGACCGCCGCCACGCCCACTCCATCGCGCTCGCCGCCTTCTTCCGTGCCATGAAGGACGAGCGGGGCCGGATCTGGCGCAAGGCGGGAGAGTTCTTCCTTCCCGACGACACCACCGGCGAGATCGCCGCCCACACGGTGCGCGACTGGTTGACCCCCGTTCCGGACAGCGTCATGGCCTCACTGCGCCGGGTTCTCCCCGACCAGGTCCAGAAAGAGATCGGCATCGACTCCGGCGACTGGGTCGCCGAACTGGACCGGCTCCTGCGTGCCGCACAGCAGATCCTCGACCAGGACGTCACCTCGTACAGCGAACGCCGCGACCAGGCAGCGGGTGCCCGCAAGTACCGGCAGGCGGAGATGTACGAGAAGGTCATCCGCAACCTCACCCAACGCGAACTGCTCGGCGTCCTCGCCAACCGCAACGTGCTGCCCAAGTACGGCTTCCCCGTGGACACCGTCGAACTGCGCATCCCCCAGGAGGGCGGTGCCGTCTCGGGGCAACTCGAACTCACCCGTGACCTGAGCGCCGCCGTCCACGAGTACGCCCCGGGGGCCGAGATCGTGGCGGGCGGCCACCTGTGGGCGTCCGCCGGCGTCTACCGGCTGCCGGACCGCGAACTGGTAAGCCGCCACTACGCCGTGTGCGCGGCCTGCGGCCGCTACCGGGAGGCCACCGAACCCGTGGACCCCGTCTGCGCCGCCTGCGGCACGCAGTCCGCGGCCGCGCAACGCCGGTACGTCGAACCGGTCTACGGTTTCGTCGCCGCGCGCGGACCACAGCGCCGCCCGGGGCAGACCCCGCCACGACGGTCCTGGTACGGCGACGTCCACATGTCCACCGACACCGCCGACCTCCAGGAAGGCGAGATCACCTTCGTCTCCGGCCACACCACCCTCTGGTCGGCGGGCACCCGGGGAGAGATGGTGGTCGTCTCCGAGGGACCGGCCGGCGCCGGATACCAAATTTGCGACTGGTGCGGCTGGGGCCGTCCGCACGCCCAGGCCGGGTCTCCGCGCGGCGGCCACCCACACCTGCTGAAAGACACCCAGTGCACGGGCCCCCTCCGCGTCGTCTCCCTCGCTCACCGATACCAGACCGACTTCCTCCAGATCCATCTGGACCCGCTCACAGCCCTGACCGCCACCGCGGCTCGTCTGCGCTCCGGCCTGTACGCACTGCTCGAAGGCGCCGCCGCGCACCTGGAGATCAGCCGCGACGACATCGACGGCACGGTGCACACCGGCACCGACGGCATGCCGTCGGTGCTGCTCTTCGACACCACTCCAGGGGGCGCGGGCAACGCCGTGTCCATGGGCGAGCGGCTCGAACCGGTTGTCTCTGCCGCGCTTGCCCGGGTGGCGGCCTGCGAGTGCGGCCCGGAGAGCAGCTGCTACGCGTGCCTGCGGAACTTCCGCAACGAGCGCTTCCACGAGCTGCTGAGCCGCCGCGAGGCCATCGCACTCCTCGATGCCCTGACTGGCAATGTGAGCTGAGGGGATGAGACGCCGCCCACGGAGTGCTGGTCGTGGACGACTCCGGCGACCGCAAGGACGGCACCAGGACCGCCTTCACCGGCCGGCAGTGGCTGGGCCGGCTGGGCAAGACCGACAACGGCATCGTGACGGTCACCACGCTGTGGGCGGACGAGCGCCTGTACTACCCGCTGCACGCGCTGCCCTACAGCCCTGCCCACCACTTCCCCAAGAAGCGCAGCGACCCGGGCTCCCGCACCAAGCCGCAGCTGGCCGCCGCGGCAGCCATCCTGGCCGCGCGGGCCGGCGTCCCGGATCTGTGGAGCCCGAGGGTGAGATCCCCTCGGGCCACCCGGCTGGATGACCGTTGGTTATCTGCCTGCACCCGAGTCGATGTCCCGGGCGAGCTGTTGGGCATATTCGGCGAGGAGTTTCCGTAGGTCGGCGTAGTGCCGAAAGGTATCTGGCCGGACGAGGTTGTACCAGGTGGTGTTGCGGCGAAGAGCCCATTCGCGTTGGACGTCTTGAGGCTGTTCGGCCTCAATGGGGCGCGGGGCGAAGAGGTGCTCGCCTTGTGTGACCTGTACCCAGATGAATACGGAGGCGTCCTGACGTTTGCGGTCGCCGACTGCCGGCCGAATGGGGCCGGGGATGGGTGGTAACTCGCTGACCAAGGCGTCCCATTCGTCAGGAGGCAGAGCCCAGTCCCTGAGTGCCTCACGTCGGCGCTGGTAGTCGATGAGTGGTCGGTGGGGTGCTCGGAGTTCGGTGCTGAGCTCGCGGAGGACCCGTTCGAACTCGGCCGGGTTGCGTCCCACGCGCTCCCAGCGTTGGAAGTCGGTGTTGGATCTGAACCGCACGCGGTCCGGGGCTATGCCGAGGTAAGTCGCGGCCTCATCGAGGGGTCCGCCTATGGCCCACTGGACGAGCCGGACCGCAGCGGTTCGACGCAAGACCTTCGGGGCGATTCCGGCAATGGGTGCGAAGTATCTTTCATGCCAGTCCGGTTCCAGGTATGCCGGGATATGTTCTGGTCGGTAGTCGTCCCGCAGTGGTGCTCGGAGTCCTTGTGGGCCGCCGATTTTGCGGTAGGTGCGTGTCAATGGTTCGGCCGCGTCTCGGAATCGCCCCGAGCACGAGTTTTCATGGCGGGCGTAGATGCGTACCCAGGGCGTGCGTGTCGGCCGCTCTCCAGGGGTGTGGACGAGCTGGGAAAGGTGCTCGGACAGATCGTTTGCTTCGAGTAAGGAGTGTGCGGCGCGTAGGAGTCCGGCACAGGCGATCGGGTCACGGGGCGGTACATCGCGCAAGCGATGGTGCTGCAGACCGTTGCTGGTGCCGAAATTCTCTGAAGTGGAGTGGAGGTACGCGGTCACATACCCGGAGAGGGTGGTGTCGAGAAGATGCTGCCCTACTGGCCAAGTAAGGCCGATCAGTGCGGTGGCCAGCCGGAGATCCGTGAAGTATTCGGATGCGTCCGTGGCCGGAGTCGGCGGTTCCAGGTGGGCAAGCAGGGACTGCTGGAAGCGAAGGATGCCCGGTGTCGGGTGTGGCTGACGGCCGGGATCCGTAGTAACTCGCTGATCGAGTCTGCCGCCGCAGGCGCGGGACTTTCGTTTCTGCGTTGGGGTGTCGATCGTCCACCGGCATTGCGCTGGGTGCAGGCTGTGATCGTTGGCCCGCTCGATCAGGCGCCCTGATATGGCGCGCGGCTGCCCGCAGTGCGGGCAGCCTGCTTCCAGATAGGTCCGGTGTTCTACGCAGCTGAAGACAAAGGGTAGGTGCCAGAGCTTGTGCCAGGGGCCGCCGTGGAGTTGCTGGGCCGGGGTGCCGTCGCCCGCCAGGCAGGAGGGGCAATACCGCGGGGAGCCGACGAAAAGCCATGAGTCCGGCCTCTTCGGTCCCGGTCCGGGCACGGATGACCAGGCGATGGGGGGATACCGGTCTCGCCACTGTTTCAGTGTCAGTGCCGACACTTCCTCGGCTGTCTGGCGGGTCAGTCGGGCGAATCCTTGGGCCTCCGGCCCGGTGAGATTCAGCAGCAGACTGCCTGGGATGTGAGTAGCTTGGACGCGATCGGTCCAGCCCGCCGCACGGATCAGTTGCAGAGGCGGGAGGCTGAGGCGGTGCCCTAGCCGAAGCAGGTAGCTGACAAGGGACTCTCCTGAGGCAGGTTCGAGACTCCGGGGCAGTGGATGCATCACGGCTCCATCCGTCAGGCGCCCGCGCGGGCAGACGGGCCAGGGTCATCGAAAACGGTGTTCCGGGGTCGTTTCGCCTGCGTGGCCTTCTTGACGGCGGTCCGCGGGGCGGCCGGGATGATGGGCTCGTCCGGCGGCTGCTCGGGCTCGTCCCGCCGGAGCACGATCTCGTTCAGCAGGCTCTCGTCGATCATTTCCTTCCCGGACTCCATGGCTTCCTGGGCGCCGTCTTCGAGCAGGCGTCCCAGCAGGCCGATGACACCGCCGGTGCGACGCATCAAGTGCTCCGGCATACCGCCGCCGGTGAGCATGCCCTGCGTCGCGTTCATCAGCCGCAGGTGCTTCTCGATTCCCTTCAGGTGATTGACGAAGGCCGCGATCTGTTTCGGGGTGGTGTAGCGGAACCGGTCGATCTCGATGAGCTCGAAGCGGTGTTCCGTCTGGGTGACCTCCAAACCGTGGATGCGAGTCGACTCCAGCGGTGGCATCTCCCATTGCCGGGTCTTCTTGTTCCACTTGGCCTCACGCAGCAGCCCGATGCCGGAGATGTTGACGCCGGTCAGGATCAGAGTGACGTCCAGGCTCATAAAGGCCCGCATCAGGTCGAGGACGTCCTGGTCGTCGGCTCTGTGCATCCGCAGCCGGCTGATGTCGTCCAGAATCAGAGCTTTGACGCCATGGTCATAAAGGGAGTCGGCGACCTGCCGTACCAGTTCCGGCAGCGTGGCCGACTTGCGGGTCGGGGCCCGGAAGAAGCCTAAGATCGACGTGCAAAGGCTTTTCGGGGTTGCTGTCACCGGGGTCGAGACATAGACGACCGGTGCGTGGAGATCACGGGTGCCCGGCAGAGCCTGGGGGTTGAGGTGGCTGTGGAGTTCCAGCCACTGCTTTTCGAAGACGGCCCCGGCTGAGCAGACAGACGCGGTCTTGCCGTAGTTGCCCCATCCGCTGATCATGACGCCGGCGCGGGTCGGGTCGTTCTTCTTCCTCGTGTTGCCGCTCAACCGGCGCCGGATCAGCTTGCCGACCTTGTCGTGCATGGGGGTGTCCTGCAGCGGGAGGTTCGCGTTCGTCAGCTCCCGGTAGAGGTCGTAGTCGTACTTGCGGCCCTCAGGGAGCATCGACCACCGCTGCGGGGAGATTGTCGGAGCGGGGACGAGTAGGTCGTAGTGGGTGCGGTAGTGCTGCCAGCCGACGTAGGTGTCGAGGGGCGGGCGGCTGCCCAGGATCAGCTCGGCGATCCTGGTTCGTGAAGGCAGACCGTCCAGCGGACCATCGTGAGAGAGGGCTCGGGTCACGTGTCGTCCTCCTGGACAGGTGTATCGGCTTCCGAGTCGTCGGGGGGCGGAAGCCGGAACATGGGACGCCGGTTCAGGGCCTCGTGCAGCGTTGCCGGGGCCACGGGCTTGACGTCGGCGAGGGCTTCTTCGCGTCGTCGACGGCGGTCGGCGTCGACCGCGTGGTCGATCGTGCGGGCGTGCTCGGCCCAGGCCGCGGGCATCTCAGCCGGAGCTGGCTCACCCGCGATGGCGGGTGCGGCGGGGCGGTCAGCGGCCGCAGCCTGTGCGCGGGTGATCTCGCGGGCTTGGGCGACGCGCTGCTTCTTTCCGGCCTTCCTCTTGGCCTGGCTGGGCCATTGGTCGACTGGGGTGACCGAGCCGAGGATCCCGAGTAGATGTTCCAGGAGCTCGCTCTCGGAATGGATCCTGATCTTGTTCGCCCTCACGCGTGTCAGCAGGGCGTCGGCAGTCTTGTCCGAGAACGCAGGGATCTCACCTTCGGGCGGCAGTCCTCTCCAGCGCAGAATGTGCCAGGTCTCGTGGTCTGCAGGGTCCTGGAAGAACACCTGCCGGCGGTCCCTCCGGTCACTGCGGACAACCCACTTGCCCGCGTGCTTGCCGCCCCGGGCGGAGGGCTGCTGGAAGCGCGGCTCGTCGAAGACCGGGTGGTGATACCAGAGCCCGAGGATCTTCACCCCGCGACGAGGATGGATCTTCACGTGGTGTTTGCGCAGGACCTTGTAGTAGAAGCTCGGTTCGGGGAAGTCCAGGTCGAAGCCGCCCTGTTCCATCGCGGCAGCGAACAGGGTGTTGGGGCTGTGGTCTTCACCCGGCGCCCAACTCGGGGCGTATTCGCCTAGTTTACGGTTCTGCCAGATCTGGACGATCCAGGTCGCGATGATGTGCTCGGCTTGCGCGAGCGTGAGGCTCGCATCGCGTTCCGGGTCGGCCCCGCGGTCCGCGACGTCACCGCCGGTGAATCCCAGCAGGTGCTCGAAGAGCATGGTCTGGATGGTGAGGAACTGGCGCTCGACCGCGAACTTGTCGGTCTGCCGCAGGACGCGAGCAGGCAGGATCCGGCAGCCGATCTCCGTTTCGGCTTCCACCAGGTCGTGATTCTTGTAGGGGCCGCCGTGATCGGTGGTGACCGTCTCCGGGGCGAAGAACGGCAGAGCGGCGACCCGGTGCCCGGTGAACTCGGCGATCACCTCGGCCGGCACCCCTGCGTAGGGCCATTCCATGTCCTCGCCCCAGCCGTCCCGCATCGGAAGCGGCAGCATCACGTCCCGCAGCAGCATCGCGATGTCGACCGAGGTGTCGGACTGGAGCGTAAGCCGGAAGGCCGGCAGCCCGTGCGTGTAGAGATCGAGTGCGAGGGTCAGCGTCGCGGTGATCGCGTCGCCGAACACGGTCTCGCGCAGCTTCACCGGCATCGGGGTCGAGTCCAGCACCAGAACCTGGCCCGGCCGGTGGACCACCATCCGGCCGGAGACCCCGGCCTCCGCGGCCGCCTCCGCCGTCCGCCCGTAACGCGGCCGGGCTCCGCCGGGCCCGAACCACTCCTTCCAGACGGCCGCGAGTGTCCACCGGGAAGGGACCTTCTCAGTGGGAAACGTCGGGAACCGCTCATGCATGTACTGGTGCACCAACCGGTGCTTGGCACCCTGGCTCAGGCGGGCGCGGGGGCCGCACTCGGCCTTCACTGCGAAGATCGCCTCCCGGACCTCCTTCGTGATGGTGCGGTGCCCGCCGCGTCGCCGTGTCCAGCGCCCGTCCGCACAGGCCAGCAGAAGACTGTCGCCCGCCAGTCCCGACAGACGTACCAGCGTCCGGTAGCTGAGGTGCTGCAGACCGCACCGGACCGCCTCCGGACGGGGCATCGCCTCTATCTCCGCAGCCTTTGCGTACCGACGCTGAGTCAACGTCGTGCGGTCCGGGTCGTAGGCCGGCCGGGGCTCACCCGGCAGGGCCCGAGCCGGGTGGCCCTCCCGGAACCCCGTCTCGGCTTCCAGTACGTGCGCAGCCCGCAGCCGTGCCCGCTCTAACTGGTCCTTGGTCAGGTCGGCCAGGGTCCTCGGCTGCCGGGCGACCGGCGGCGGGCGCCCCGACTCGACTGCCGGAAGAAGCCGCAGGTCAGCATGGTTGATGAGCCAACGGAACGAGCGGGTCTCCGCGCGGCCGTCGTCATCCACGAGGACGAGCCGGCCGAGTTGGCCGTGGACGTCGTCAACCGTCCACTCGACGCCATTGAGCGCGACCCGCCTACCTGGCGCGATCTGCAAGAACCCCCTCGCTGCCATCACACCGCCCAGATCAGTGAGCTGTGGCGCAAGGGACTGCCCAGGTCAACGCCGAGCTCGCGGTGCCAGAGCAGCCGGACGATGTTCGCCCGGCCAACGGAAGGCACGCTGGTCGCCTCCGCCAGGTCGGAGAACGTCATCGCCTGCCCCTGCTGCCCGCTGATAGCGGTGAGCAGCTGCTCGCGCATGCCGAGAAGGTCCCTCGCCGGCCGCCGGCGCGAGGACAGGTGGTCAAGGACGCTCCAGACATGCGGTCGCCAGCCCGCGACCACCGAGTACCGCCAGCCGCAGGCAACCGCCACTTCCCTGGCCGCCGCGAACTTCAGCGCGTCCTCTTCCTTGATCAGCTCCATCGGGCGGACGTCCAGCAACCACATCCCACCGCCGATCACGGCCAAGAAGTCCGGGATGTGCCAGGCATGCCCGCCCGCATGCTCGAAGTCCAGCCGGAACGGCTGCGACAGCACTTCCGATGCCCTCAAGAAGTCCAGCGCGACCAGCAGGCTCACTTCCTTCAGCGACTCGAAGCCATGCTTCCCGCCCGCTGACGCCATCGCCTCCAGGCCGGGGCGGTGCCGCTGCTTCGCCCGCCACGTGAACCCCCGCATCGGCCGGGACGACATCACCGGTACGTGAGCCATGT
The DNA here is from genome assembly GCF_036187565.1 of Streptomyces sp. NBC_00252. Classification (NCBI taxonomy): domain Bacteria; kingdom Bacillati; phylum Actinomycetota; class Actinomycetes; order Kitasatosporales; family Streptomycetaceae; genus Streptomyces; species Streptomyces sp. NBC_00252. The sequence continues at coordinate 8,102,571 of NZ_CP108087.1, forward strand.
CCCGGACCGGCCAGCAGACCTCGTCGGCGCCCACCTGCCACGTCGAACTCCACCGACGCGGCCAGTCGTCCCCGAGCCGCAGCCGATCCCGCAGTCCGGCGTGCCCGTCGTACGCCGTGACAAGGTGGTCCAGCTGACTTGAATCCGACGGGATCTTCGCTCTCGCTGCCTCGCCCACTCATCCAGAGAAGCACCACTCGACCGGCGACGGGGGCGTTTCGCCGGTACTGCCCGCAACACAGCGTGACGGGACCAAGATTTGCCAACCAGCGTTCTCCATGTGCCAACTAAAATTCTCCGTCGCACAGCCTGTGTGCATACCCACTCACTCAGATTGCATAAACGTGCAGCGAAACGTATAGTCATGCCATCGAAGAGGAGGGTTCCATGGCGGTACGTGCGGCGGTGGCCGGAGCGAGTGGGTACGCGGGTGGGGAACTGCTGCGTCTGCTCCTGGCTCACCCCGAGGTCGAGATCGGTGCTCTGACCGGCAACTCCAACGCCGGACAGAAACTCGGCGCACTGCAGCCGCACCTGCTGCCGCTCGCCGGTCGCGTCCTCCAGGAAACCACCCCCGAGGTCCTCGCAGGACACGACGTCGTCTTCCTCGCGCTGCCGCACGGACAGTCCGCCGCCGTCGCCGAGCAGCTCGGCCCGGACGTCCTCGTCGTCGACATGGGCGCCGACTTCCGGCTGAAGGACGCCGCCGACTGGGAGAAGTTCTACGGCTCCGCGCATGCCGGCACCTGGCCCTACGGTCTACCCGAACTCCCGGGCGCCCGCGCCGAGTTGGCCGGGACCAGGCGCATCGCCGTGCCCGGCTGCTACCCGACCGCCGTCTCCCTCGCGCTCTTCCCCGCGTACGCCGCAGGTCTCGCCGAGAACGAGGCCGTGATCGTCGCCGCGTCCGGGACCTCGGGCGCCGGCAAGGCTCCCAAGGCGCACCTGCTCGGCAGTGAGGTCATGGGGTCGATGTCCCCGTACGGCGTCGGCGGCGGCCACCGGCACACCCCCGAGATCATCCAGAACCTCGGCGCGGCGGGCGGCGAGCCCGTCACCGTGTCCTTCACGCCGACCCTCGCGCCGATGCCCCGCGGCATCCTCGCCACGTGCAGCGCCAAGGCGAAGCCCGGCGTCACCGGCGAGTCCGTGCGCGCCGTCTACGAGAAGGCCTTCGCCGACGAGCCGTTCGTCTTCCTGCTCCCCGAGGGGCAGTGGCCGGCGACGGCGTCCGTCTACGGTTCCAACGCCGTTCAGGTGCAGGTCGCGTACGACGAGGCCGCGGGCCGCATCATCGCGATCAGCGCCATCGACAACCTGACCAAGGGCACCGCGGGCGGTGCCGTCCAGAGCATGAACCTCGCCCTCGGGCTCGACGAGTCCACGGGGCTGACGACGATCGGAGTCGCGCCGTGAGTGTGACGGCAGCACAGGGATTCACGGCCGCGGGCATCGCCGCCGGGATCAAGGAGAACGGCAACCCGGACCTGGCCCTCGTGGTCAACACCGGGCCCCGCCTCGCCGCCGCGGGCGTCTTCACCTCCAACCGCGTCAAAGCCGCGCCGGTGCTCTGGTCCGAGCAGGTGCTGAAGGGCGGCAAGGTCTCCGCCGTCGTCCTCAACTCCGGTGGTGCCAACGCCTGTACGGGCCCGAAGGGCTTCCAGGACACGCACGCCACCGCCGAGAAGGTCGCCGACACGCTGGGCCTGAACGCCGCCGAGGTCGCCGTCGCTTCCACCGGGCTCATCGGGCTGCTGCTCCCGATGGACAAGCTGCTGCCGGGGGTCGAGGCAGCCGCCGGTCAACTCTCCCCGCACGGCGGTGAGAAGGCCGCCATCGCCATCAAGACCACCGACTCCGTCCACAAGACGGCCGTCGTGACCTCCAAGGACGGCTGGACCGTCGGCGGTATGGCCAAGGGTGCGGGCATGCTCGCCCCCGGTCTCGCCACCATGCTCGTCGTCCTCACCACCGACGCCGACGTCGAAAGTGCCGTACTGGACGCGGCACTTCGGGCCGCCACCCGCACCACCTTCGACCGCGTCGACTCCGACGGCTGCATGTCCACCAACGACACCGTGCTGCTGCTCGCCTCCGGCGCCTCCCAAGTCACCCCGGAACAGGCCGAGTTCGCCGAGGCCGTGCGTGCCGTCTGTGACGACCTGGGCCAGCAGCTCATCCGGGACGCCGAGGGCGCGAGCAAGGACATCAAGGTCGAGGTCGTCAACGCCGCCAGCGAGGACGAGGCCGTGGAAGTCGGTCGTTCCATCGCCCGGAACAACCTCCTCAAGTGCGCCATCCACGGCGAAGACCCCAACTGGGGACGGGTGTTGTCCGCGATCGGCACCACCAAGGCCGCCTTCGAGCCGGACCAGCTCAACGTCGCCATCAACGGTGTCTGGGTCTGCAAGAACGGCGGCGTCGGCGAGGACCGCGAGAAGGTCGACATGCGCTACCGCGAGGTGCACATCGTCGCCGACCTGGCCGCCGGCTCCGAGACCGCGACGATCTGGACCAACGACCTCACCGCGGACTACGTCCACGAGAACAGCGCGTACTCGTCATGAGCACCACCCGCAAGCACACCGCGCTGCCCAAGGCGCAGATCCTCATCGAGGCGCTGCCCTGGCTGACCCGGCACAACGGCAGGACCGTCGTCATCAAGTTCGGCGGCAACGCCATGGTCGACGAGGACCTGAAGGCCGCGTTCGCGCAGGACGTCGTGTTCCTGCACCACGCGGGACTCAAGCCCGTCGTCGTGCACGGCGGCGGCCCGCAGATCAGCGCCGCCCTCGACCGGCACGGCATCGTCAGCGAGTTCAAGGCCGGCCTGCGCGTCACCACCGAGGACGCCATGGACGTCGTACGGATGGTCCTCGCGGGCCAGGTGCAGCGCGAGCTGGTCGGGCTGCTCAACCAACACGGGCCGCTCGCCGTCGGGTTGACCGGCGAGGACGCGCACACCATCACCGCCACCAAGCATCTGCCCGAGATCGACGGGGAGTTCGTCGACATCGGGCGGGTGGGCGAGATCACCGCCATCGACACGGGCGCGATCGAGGCACTGCTCGCCGACGGCCGTATCCCGGTCGTCTCGTCGATCGCGAGGAGCGAGGACGACGGACATGTCTACAACGTCAATGCTGACACGGCTGCTGCGGCTCTCGCTGCTGCGCTGGGGGCCGAGACTCTCATGGTCCTCACGGACGTCGAGGGTCTCTACGAGGACTGGCCCCACAGCGACGAGGTGATCAGCCGCCTCACCGCCACCCAACTGGAGAAGCTGCTCCCGGAGTTGAGCTCCGGGATGGTGCCGAAGATGGAGGGCTGTCTGCACGCCGTGCGCAACGGTGTGAACACCGCCCGCGTCATCGACGGCCGGGTCCAGCACTCGATCCTGCTGGAGATCTTCACCGACGAGGGCATCGGCACGATGGTCGTGCCGGACGAGCTGCCCGACGCGAAGTCCGCCAAGAAGAAGTCCGCCAAGAAGGCCGGCAAGAAGCAGGGGGATGCCGTATGACCGCGAACGAGGAGCTGACCCAGCGCTGGCAGGGGTCGCTCATGAACAACTACGGCACCCCCAAGCTCCCCCTCGTCCGCGGCGCGGGCGCCAAGCTGTGGGACGCCGACGGCAACGAGTACACGGACTTCGTCGGCGGGATCGCGGTCAACGCCCTCGGGCACGCGCACCCGGCGATCGTCGAGGCCGTCAGCACACAGATCGCCCGACTCGGCCACGTCTCCAACCTGTTCATCGCCGAACCGCCCGTCACGCTCGCCGAACGGCTTCTCGAGCGGTTCGGCCGGGACGGCAAGGTGTTCTTCTGCAACTCGGGCGCCGAGGCCAACGAAGGCGCCTTCAAGATCGGCCGGTTGACGGGCCGTCAGCACATGGTCGCCACGCAGGGTGCCTTCCACGGACGGACGATGGGCTCCCTCGCCCTCACCGGCCAGCCCGGCAAGCAGGAGCCGTTCCTGCCGCTGCCCGGCGATGTCACGCACGTGCCCTACGGCGACGCGCAGGCGCTGGCCGCCGCCGTCACCGACGACACCGCGCTCGTCATCATCGAGCCGATCCAGGGCGAGAACGGCGTGGTCGTACCGCCCGCCGGCTACCTGAAGGCGGCCCGCGCGATCACCGCGGCGCACGGCGCGCTGCTGGTCCTGGACGAGGTGCAGACCGGGGTCGGCCGGACCGGGCACTGGTTCGAGTACCAGGCCCACGAGGGTGTGCTGCCCGATGTCGTGACCCTCGCGAAGGGGCTCGGCGGCGGGCTGCCGCTCGGCGCCACCGTCGCCTTCGGACGCGCCGCCGACCTGCTCCAGCCTGGCCACCACGGCACGACCTTCGGCGGCAACCCGGTCGCGTGCGCCGCCGGACTCGCCGTTCTCGACACCATCGCGAACGAGGGGTTGCTGGAGAACGTCAAGCGGCAGAGCGAGAAGTTGCGGGACGGGATCGAGTCGCTGGGTCACCCGTTGATCGATTATGTCCGGGGTGCGGGCCTCCTCCTGGGTATCGTGCTCACCGAGCCGCTCGCGCCCCAGGCGCAACAGGCGGCTCAGGACGCGGGCTTCCTGGTCAACGCGCCCGCCCCCGATGTCGTACGGCTGATGCCACCGCTGAACCTCGGCGACGACGAGGCGGACGCGTTCCTCCGGGCGCTGCCCGGTGTCCTGGACGTGGCCAAGGGGGACGGATGATCCGGAGAATGAGTCGACGATGAGCCAGGCGCAGGAGCACGAGCACACAGCGGGACCGGCCGTGCCGCAGACCCGGACCGCCCGCCACCGCCGGATCGTGGACATCCTCAACCGGCAACCGGTGCGCTCCCAGAGCCAGTTGGCGAAGCTGCTGTCCGACGACGGGCTGAGCGTCACCCAGGCGACGCTCTCCCGGGACCTGGACGAGCTGAACGCGGTGAAGATCCGCAACAACGACGGCGACCTCATCTACGCGGTACCGAGCGAGGGCGGCTTCCGCACCCCGCGCGCGCCGCTGGGGGAGTCGGCGAAGGAGGAGCGGATGCGGCGGCTCTCCTCCGAGCTGCTGATCTCCGCGGAGGCCTCCGCCAACCTCGTGGTCCTGCGCACCCCGCCCGGCGCCGCCCAGTTCCTCGCGTCGGCCATCGACCAGGCCGAACTGCAGGACATCCTCGGCACCATCGCCGGCGACGACACACTCCTGCTGATCAGCCGGGACCCGCTCGGCGGCCAGGCCCTCGCGGACCATCTGCTGCGGCTGGCGCAGAACGACCACTGACGTACCCGCAGGGGCAACGAGTCGGGGGCGCACCGGAGTTGTCCGGTGCGCCCCCGACTCGCATGGGGGATCCCTACCCGAGGCGGGCCGCCAGTCCGCCCGTGCAGCGCACCTCGTCGCCCGCCGTGATGAGCAGCGCCTCGACGTCCGGCAGCGACTCCAGCCAGGCAAGACCCTCGCGCGAGCCCATCGCGAACGCGGCAGTGGCCCAGCAGTCGGCCCAGGTCAGACGGGGTGCCACGACGGTGACGGCGACCAGGTCGGTCACCGCGGACTTGCCGGTGGACGGGTCCACGATGTGCGCCCCGCGCTCCGCCGTGCCGGAGGTCGCCACGGCCAGCTCGTCGGCGCCCGCCGCCGAGATCACGGCCGCGAGACCGCCCGGGCGCAGCGGATCGGAGACCCCGACCCGCCAGGGCCGGTGCGGTCCCGGCGTACCGAACATCTGGACGTCACCGCCGCCGTTGACGCTGACCCCGCTCACCCCGGCCGCCGTGAACAGCCCGGCCGCGCGCTCGGCGGCCCAGCCCTTCACGATGCCGGTCGGGTCGAGCCGGCCCTCGTACGTCGTGCTGAACCAGCCGGCGCTGACCCGCTCCGCCTCGGCGCCCAGCTCCAGCACCTCGGCGACCTCGGCGTCGCACTCCGCGAGGGTCAGCTCGCCGCGGGCCAGCCGGGAGACCTGGCTGTCGTCGCGGTAGGTGCTGAACACCTCGTTCACGCGGTGGAGCAGGGCGATCGCCTGCTCCAGCGCGGCGCGCACGGCGTCGGGCTCCCCGCCGCGGATGTCGAAGGAGAACACCGTCCCCATGACCTCCTCGGCGTGCCGCAGCACGGCGGGAGCCTCCGCGGGATCGGTCACCGTGTCAGCCACCGGCCTTGTCCAGTGCCGACTGCAGGGACTGCTTGTAACCGCCGCTCGTGTACGACGCGCCCGACACGGAGTCGATGGTCGCGCTCCCGGCGGCCACGGCCTCCTGGTTGAGCTTGGGGATCGCCAGCGCGGTCTTCTGGTCGCTGGTCCCGCCCTTCGGCGCCTGGATCGCCTCGGCCTTGGTGATCTTGCCGTTCGCGACGGTGATCCGGACCTGGACCGGACCGTACTCGGTCGTCGCGACATCACCGGTGACGGTCTTGGCCTGGGCGGCCTGACCCGCTCCGGCGGCCGAACTCTTCGACGGGGCGGGCGTGTTGGCGCCGGCCGTCTTCATCTTGTCGATCGCCGACTGCAGCGACTGCTTGTAGCCGCCGCTCGTGTAGGTCGCCCCGGACACGGACGTGATGTCCGCGCTCTGGGTGGCGACGACCTCCTGGTTGAGTTTCGGCACGGACAGCGCGGTCTTCTGGTCGCTGGTCCCGCCGTGCGGCGCCTGGACGGCCTCGGCCTTGGTGATCTTGCCGCCCGCGACCGTCAGGCGCACCTGGACGACCCCGTACTGGGTCTGGGCGACGGCGCCCGTGACCGTCGAGGTCCCGGCCGCCGCGGCACCGCCCTGGGGCGACTCCTGGGCGGCGGCGGTCTCCTGGGCCGCCGCACCCTGTGCGGACGCCGCTGGATCCGACGCCGGCTTCAGGGAGAGCAGCAGCACGATCCCGGACACGGTGGCGGCGCTCGCGAGCAGAACACGCCGGATGGGGTGGCTCTTCTTCATCGCTCCTGACTCCCGTCGCTCACATCTCGAACGACTCGTGATGGATGCGGCGGGCGGGGACCCCCGCGCCGCGCAGTGCTTCGTAGACCGACTGCGCGAAGCCGGGCGGCCCGCACATGAAGACGTCGTGGTCGTCGATGTCGGTGATCTTGCGCCGCAGGGACTCCGCCGAGATGTCGGGGCGTTCCCCGTCGGGGCTGTTCACCGCGTACATCAGCCGGGCGCCGCGCTCGTCGGCGATCTTCGCCAGCTCGTCCCACAGCGCCAGGTCCTGGGTGGTGTTGGCGCGGTAGAGCAGCGTGATGTCACCGGCCGCGCCGGGCAGCGTCTCGAACAGGGCGCGCATCGGCGTGATGCCGACGCCGCCCGCGACCAGCAGCACCTTGCCGCGGGAGCGCCGCTGCGAGGTCAGCGCGCCGTAGGGGCCCTCGGCCCACACCTTGGTGCCGGGCCGCAGTTCGCGCAGCCGGGCGCTGTGGTCGCCGATCGCCTTGACCGTGATCCGCAGCATGTTCGGGCGGGGCGCCGCCGACAGCGAGTAGGGGTGCGAACTGAAGCGCATGCCCGGCGCCAGGAACCGCCAGCGGAAGAACTGCCCCGCCTCCGCGCCGATCCGGTGCAGTTTGCGCCCGCTGATCAGCACCGACACGATGCCGGGCGTCTCCTCGATGACCGCCTCGACGCGCATCCGGTGCCGCATGTTGAGGCGGATCGGCGTGAGGATCCGGTACCAGACCACCAGCGCGGTGACCGTGCCGTAGAGCCCGTACCAGACGGTCTTGGCGATCGGCGTCAGCGCGAAGTCGTTGCCGGTGCTGATCTGGTGCCAGAAGGTGAAGAACACCGCCGCGTACGTCAGCAGGTGCACGTGGTACCACAGGTCGTACGGCAGCCTGCGGCGGATGCCGCCGATCGACGAGAGGCCGATGAGCAGGAACAGGCCGGTGCCGATGGCGGCCTTGCCCATGTCGGGCAGCTGGTTCACCGAGTCGATGGTCTGCTGGACGATGTCGCTCAGCGTCTTGCCCGCCTGGAGGGCGTAGCCCCACATGATGAGGAAGACGTGCGCGAGGACCAGGCAGAGCGTGTAGCGGCCGCTCATCGCGTGCCAGCGGGCGACCCGGTCGGAGCCGACCCGGCGTTCCAGGGCGGGCACCCGGGCCATCTGCAGCACGACGAGTGCCATCAGGTAGCCCGCCAACAGGCCGGTGATGCGGCCCGCGTTGAGGATCTTGCCGTTCTGGTCGGCGATGGACGGCGTGTTGTGCCACCACAGCCACAGCACCCCGACCGCGCCCGCCCAGACGGCGAGCAGCAGCAGGGTCGCTGGGGAGCGGCGCGGGCGGATGCGGCGCATCGTCTGGCGGCGGGCGGCACGTCCGCCTGCGAGCGTGGTGGTCACGGTTCCTCCGTGGACGGGGCAAGGGGGGTGGGCTGGTCCCTTGGCCCTGAAGTACGTGCCGTTGCGCCTGTGCGTTCAGAGTCCCGCGGAGTCCAGTGCGGACTGAAGTGACTGGCGGTAACCGTCACTTGTGTAGGTGGCTCCCGACACGGTGTCGATCTTCGCGCTCTGCGCGGCGAGCACCTCGCGTCGCAACTCCGGCAGGGCATAGGAGTTGATCTCCTGGTCGCGCGGATTGTCCGACGGCGACTGGACCGCGCTGACATCGGTGATCCTGCCGTTCGTCAGCGTGATCTTCACCTGCACGGGACCCCAACGGGTCTGCGCGGTCTCGCCGGTGACGGTCCTGGTGCCGGTGGCGGTCGAACCGCCGGAACCCGTACCGGAGTTGGCGCCGGAGGAGCTGGACGCGGCCGGCGCGGGCGCCACGGCTATCGCGGGTGCCGTGTGCGGCTTCAGCGCCAGCAGCATCACCAGGCCGGACGCGGTGACCGCGCTCGCCAGCACGATCCGGCGCAGCGGACGGTTCTTCCTCAACGGATGCACGACGGCCTCACAGCTCGAACGACTCGTGGTGGATACGACGGTCCGGCACACCGGCGGCACGCAGCGCCTGGTAAAGGTCCTGGGCGAACGCGTGCGGACCGCAGATGTAGACGTCGTGCCCGGCGAGACCGGGCACGGCCTCACGCAGGAACTCCGGCCCGAGCGAGGGCCGTTGCCCCTGCGGTCCGTTCAGCGCGTACAGCACCTTCGCGCCGCGCCACCGCGCGATGGCCTCCAACTCGGCGCCCAGCGCCAGGTCCTGGGCGGTCCGCGCCCGGTACAGCAGCGTCACCTCACCGGGCAGCGTCTCGAACAGCGCGCGCAACGGCGTGATCCCGACCCCGGCCGCGACGAGCAACGACCGCTGCCCGGTGCGCCGTTCGGCGGTCAGCGAGCCGTACGGCCCCTCCGCCCACACCCGCGCGCCAGGCCGCAGCAGCGACACGGCCGCGCTGTGGTCACCCAGTGCCTTGACCGTGATCCGCAGCAGGTCCCGGCGCGGCGGCGCCGACAGCGAGTACGGCGTCGACGCCCAGCCCATGCCCTCGCCGAAGAACCGCCAGCGGAAGAACTGCCCCGCCTGCGCGCCGAGTTCCTCGACATGGCGCCCGCGGACGACGACCGAGTACACACCCGGCGCCTCCGGGTGCACGGACTCCACCCGCAGCCGGTGCCGCAGATTGAGCCGCACCGGGGCGAGGATCCGGTACCAGAGGACGAGGGCAGCGACCCCGAGGTACAGGGCGTACCAGGCGGCGGTGGCTCCGGCGTGGCCGTTGAACTCGTTGCCCAGGCTCAGTTGGTGGAAGAAGGCGAGGAACACGGCGGCGTACGTGAGGAGATGGACGTAGTACCAGAACTCGTAGCTGAGCCTGCGGCGGGCGGCGCGGGCCGAGGTGATGCCGACCGCGAACAGGATGACCGCGCCGAACGTCGCCTTCAGCATGTCCGGGTAGTCCAGGACCACCGTGACCGTCTCGTGCACGACCGAGGCACGGTCCTGGGCCGCGTAGCCGAGCAGGATGAACACGACGTGCACGACGAGCAGGCAGACCGTGTAGCGGCCGGCCATCGCATGCCAGCGGGCCACCCGGTCCGAGCCGACCCGCCGCTCCAGCAGCGGCACCCGCGCCATCAGTCCGACGAGAACCGCGCAGGCATACCCGCACAGCAGCCCGGCCATCCGGCCGATTCCGCTCAGCCAGCCCGCCGCTCCCACCACCGAGCCGGTGTCCGCCCACCAGAGGGCGACCGCGGCCGCCGCCCCGGCCCACAGCAGCCCGAGCACCGCGCCCGCCGGCGAACGCCGGGGGGCGGGCGCCACGGGCGGTGCCGTCCGCCGTTCGTACACGGTGGTCATGTGTGTGTCCCTTCACCCGTCCTGCACCCCACTGTGCGGGCCGAACTTCTGAGGGATCTCTGAGCGGACGGCATTCTCAGCTTTCTCAGAGGAAACTCAGAGCGGCCCACGGCGGCCGGGGGCGCCGCGAGGAGAGATGCTGGTAAGCGCCATGAACACGACCCGCTCCGGCCGACCGGCCCTCACCCGCCCCGACGGCACCCCCGTGCGCGTCCTCGTGGTCGACGACGACCCCGACCTCGCCGAGGTGCTGTCCGGCGCCCTGCGCTACGAGGGCTGGGAGGTCCGCGCGGCCGGCGACGGCGCCTCCGCGCTCGCCGGGGCCCGCGAGCTGCGGCCCGACGCCGTCGTCCTCGACGTGATGCTCCCCGACACCGACGGCTTCGCCGTGCTGCGCTCCCTGCACGAGGTCAAGCCCGACGTCTGCGTCCTCTTCCTCACCGCACGGGACACGGTCGAGGACCGCATCGCCGGCATCACCGCGGGCGGCGACGACTACGTCACCAAACCCTTCAGCCTGGAGGAGGTCGTCGCCCGGCTGCGCGGACTGCTGCGCCGCGCGGGTATGGCCCGCCAGCAGGAGGAGGGCCCCCGGATCGTCGTAGGCGACCTGGTCATGGACGAGGAGGCCCGCGAGGTCAGCCGCGCGGGACACCTCGTCGACCTGTCCCCGACCGAGTTCGAACTGCTCCGCTTCCTCATGCGCAACCCGCGCCGCGTCCTCAGCAAGGCCCAGATCCTCGACCGCGTCTGGTCCTACGACTTCGGCGGCCAGGCCCATGTGGTCGAGCTGTACATCTCCTACCTGCGCAAGAAACTGGACGCGGGCCGGGAACCCATGATCCACACCGTGCGCGGGGCCGGGTACGTGCTCAAGCCGGTGGCGTGATGACCACGGCACGGCGGGCCGTCGGGCGATGGCTGCGCGCACTGCCCCGCCCGCACACCCTGCGGGCGCGTCTGACGGCGGGCCTGGTGGTGCTGCTCGCGGTCAGCTGTGCCGCCGTCGGGGTGGCCGCCGTGATCGAGCTGGACGGCTTCCTCACCGGCCGGCTCGACCAGCAGCTGACCGAGGTCGGCACCCAGTTCCCGGCCAGTCTCGAGCACAAGGGCCAGACGCTGACCGACCACGACGCCGACGACCGGGAACGCGGCGACACCCGCAGACAGGCGCCGGGTACCTTCGGCGCCCGCCTGGTCGACGGCACTGTCACCAACGCGGCGGTCGTGCCCGCCGACAAGGACGACACCACGACCGACCTGAAGGTGACCCTCTCGGGGCGGGACCGGAGGGAACTGTCCGCGGTGCCGGTCGGCGGCAGGGCCCGCACCATCCGCCTCTCGTCCCTCGGCGGCTACCGCGTCCTGGCCGCCGCGGGCAGGGACGGCGACGTGATGATCACCGGGCTTCCGCTGGAGTCGGTGGAAGCCGCCGTCCACCGGCTGGAGGCGGTCGCCGCGATCGTCTTCGGCGCGGCCCTCCTCGCCGCGGGCTTCGCGGGCGCGCTCTGGGTGCGCTGGTCGCTACGGCCCCTGAGCCGCGTCGCCGCCACCGCCACCCGGGTCAGCGAACTCCCGCTGGCCAGCGGGGAGGTGACCCTGCCGCCCAGGGCGCCCGAGTCCGATCCGCGCAGCGAGGTGGGCAGGCTCGCCGGTGCCTTCAACCGCATGCTCGGCCATGTCGAGGACGCGCTCACCCACCGGCACGCCAGCGAGGAACGGCTACGGAGCTTCGCCGCCGACGCCAGCCACGAACTGCGCACCCCGGTGGCGTCGATCCGGGGCCACGCCGAACTGGCTCTCCTGCACCCGGACCCGGTCCCGCCGAAGGTCACCCGGGCCCTGGAACGCATCACGGCCGAGTCGGCCCGCATGGGCGTCATGGTCGACGAGATGCTTCTCCTCGCCCGCCTCGACGCGGGGCGCCCCCTCGAACGCCACCCCGTCGACCTCACCCGCCTGGTCCTCGACGCGATCACCGACGCCAGGGCCTCGGGCCCCGACCACCGCTGGAACCTCCGACTCCCGGAGGACCCGGTCACCGTCGACGGCGACGCCCACCGCCTCCAACAGGTGCTGGCCAACCTGCTGGTCAACGCGCGCCTGCACACTCCGCCCGGCACCAAGGTGACGGTGACGGTGGAGAAGACGGACGCGGCGACGTACCTGCTGGTCCACGACGACGGCCCGGGCGTCCCACCCGAGACCCAGCCAGGAGTCTTCGAACGCTTCACCCGAGCGGACCGCCGCCGGACAGAGGGCGGCGGCGGAGGAGCGGGCCTGGGCCTGTCGATCGTCGCGGCGGTGACAGAGGCCCACGGGGGAGCCGTAACCCTGGAAAGCACCCCAGGGTCAACAACATTCACAGTGAAACTCCCGGCACCCTAATCGCCCTTAGGGGCGCGGGGAACTGCGCGACCAGCCACAACGGGCGAGCATCCGCCACACAACCAGAACCCCAACGGCGCTCAAGCGAGCTCAGTACCGAGTAATAGCCGTAACCCCACTCACCGTCCCGATGGCAATATGCGGCCCCCGCCCAGGGTCAACCCACCCCAGGATCCGCCGCATCGCATCCACCGGCACAGACACACAACCGGCGGTAGCCCCACGCCCGTTGACATGCAGAAAGATCCCGGCCCCCCGCCCCTTCACAGGCTTGGCGTAGTTGAACCCGATGACAAGCCCATACGCATACTGCGTCGGATAGGAACTCAACCGCTCGGACTCACCGGCCCGGCAGTCCCCGGCGAGCGGCTCACTCCACCGGTTGTAGACCCGGGAATCCGCGTCCTCGCACCACCACGAACTCCCGCCCACCCGCCGGTACTTGACCCGAGTCCCACCCGGAGCGGCCTGAATCCCGAAGGCGAACGGAAGGTCGTACAACCCGGTGGGAGTGGTGTACGAACCCTGCCGCCGAGCCCCACCCTCGACCAGCCCCTTCGCCCCGAACCGAGCGGCGGCAGAACCGGCCTGCACCCACACCCCGTCCCGCAGGTCCCACCAACTGAGCGTCCCGGCAGTGGAGTTGACGCCGGGCGCCTGCGCGAGGATCAGCTGACTGCCGCCCCCGGTGTCCGCGAGCGACGCCGGCACCGGAGGCTCCACCGCACGCGCGGGCACCGCCCCGAGCAGCAGAAGCAGGGACGCGGACGCAAGGGCGACAACACCAGGACGCATGGCCCAGACGCTAGAGCGTGACCGCGCTGACGGCAGCTCAGGTGGGCCGAACAGGCAACGCGCCGCGGCCCGGACACCACCGTGGCCGCCCCGGCCGGCGATCATCGGGGCGGCCACGGCTGCCTGTCACGTCACTTGGTGAGCGTGCAGGCGGCCAGGGAGTCGAGGCCGGAAGGCTTGGTGCCCTGACGCCCGATGGCGATGGCGATGCGGTCGATGGTGGAGACGCGCTTGTCCTTCAGCGGGCCGAGGATCGCGTTCTGGACGAAGTTGGCTCCGCCCTGTCCGACGGTGTCGACGAGCCGCTTGTTGGCCTCGGCGATCTGGGTGTCCAGAAGGGCGAGATTGCGGTCGACCTCGGCCTGTGCCGACGCCGGCACCGCCGGGAGCTGCGACTTCACGTCGGGGCACGAGATCGTACCGACCGCGCTCGACGCGCCGGTGTCGTCCGTGCCCCCGGCCGCCTGGGTGGCGGAGGCGGTGGCACCCGGGGCCGCCGTGTCCGTGGCCCCCGTAGAGCCGGTTTCCCCGCCGGTCCCGGTCGAACCGGCCGAGTTGAGCGTGCACGCGGCGAGCGCGTCGAGCCCGGTGGGCTTGGTGCCCTGACGCCCGATGGCGATGGCGATGCGGTCGATGGTGGAGACGCGCTTGTCCTTCAGCGGGCCGAGGATCGCGTTCTGGACGAAGTTTGCCCCGCCCTGTCCAACGGTGTCGACGAGGCGCTTGTTGGCCTCGGCGATCTGGGTGTCGAGGAGGGTGAGGTTCCGGTCGACCTCGGCCTGCGCCGACGCCGGGACCGCCGGGAGCTGCGACTTCACGTCGGGGCAGGTGATCGTCCCCGGGTCGGCCAGCGTCCGGGCGCTCTGCGCGGTGCTGTTCTTGTCCGGCGTACCGGCGAGAGCGGAACCGGCGATGACCGCGCCGGACAGCACCACGGCGGCGGCACCGCCGATGAACACGACGCGACGCTTGTTGTACTTGCGGAGAGCCCTGGACATGCGAATGCCTCACTCGGGTCAGGGGATAACGGGGGGTGACTCATGGGGGAAACGCGGCGCCTGCGTTCGGCGAGAGGTACGGGAAAGCGGTTGCTGGTGTTCAAGGCCCCCTAAAATTGACGAGTCATGCAGTACTCTGCATAATCATGCATGCGAGACGGTGCGGCTGGACCACACGGCTGGACCACGCGCGACGCGGCAGAATCCAGCACGACGACCCATCCACGGCCTTAGAGGAGCAGCGCAAGTGAGCAGCAACAGCGGTGACGTACGGCTCTGGGGCGGTCGTTTCGCCGACGGTCCCGCCGAGGCCCTGGCGAAGCTGTCCGCGTCCGTCCACTTCGACTGGCGGCTCGCGCCCTACGACATCGCCGGTTCCCGCGCCCACGCGCGCGTGCTGCACAAGGCGAACCTCCTCACCGACGACGAGCTGACCCGGATGCTCGCGGGCCTCGACCAGCTCGAAGCGGACGTCGCCGACGGCTCCTTCGTCGGCACGATCGCCGACGAGGACGTCCATACGGCCCTGGAACGCGGCCTGTTGGAGCGCCTCGGCCCCGACCTCGGCGGCAAGCTGCGCGCCGGCCGGTCCCGCAACGACCAGGTCGCCACCCTCTTCCGGATGTGCCTGCGCGACCACGCCCGGTCGATCGGCGGCCTGATCGCCGACCTCCAGGACGCGCTGGTCGGCCTCGCGGAGGCCCACCCGGACGTGGCGATGCCCGGCCGCACCCACCTCCAGCACGCCCAGCCGGTCCTGTTCGCCCACCACGTCCTCGCGCACGTCCAGTCCCTGTCCCGGGACGCGGAACGCCTGCGGCAGTGGGACGAGCGGACGGCCGTCTCGCCCTACGGCTCCGGAGCGCTCGCGGGTTCCTCCCTCGGCCTGGACCCGGAGGCGGTGGCGAAGGACCTCGGCTTCGAGCACGGCTCGGTCGCGAACTCGATCGACGGCACGGCCTCGCGTGACTTCGTCGCCGAGTTCGCCTTCATCACCGCGATGATCGGGGTGAACCTCTCCCGGATCGCCGAGGAGATCATCATCTGGAACACGAAGGAGTTCTCCTTCGTGACCCTGCACGACGCGTTCTCCACGGGTTCGTCGATCATGCCGCAGAAGAAGAACCCGGACATCGCGGAGCTGGCGCGTGGCAAGTCGGGCCGCCTGATCGGCAACCTGACCGGCCTGATGGCCACGCTCAAGGCGCTGCCCCTCGCGTACAACCGCGACCTCCAGGAGGACAAGGAGCCGGTCTTCGACTCCATCGACCAACTCGAGGTCCTGCTCCCGGCGTTCACCGGCATGATGGCCACCCTCACCATCCACCGCGACCGCATGGAGGAACTGGCCCCGGCCGGCTTCTCCCTCGCCACCGACATCGCCGAGTGGCTGGTCAAGCAGGGCGTCCCCTTCCGTGTCGCCCACGAGGTCGCGGGCGAGTGCGTCAAGGTCGCCGAGGCCGAGAACAAGGAACTCGACGAACTGACCGACGAGCAGTTCGCCAAGATCTCCCCCCACCTGACCCCGGACGTCCGGACGGTCCTGAACGTCCCCGGCGCCCTCGCCTCCCGCAATGCCCGGGGCGGTACGGCCCCGAGCGCGGTGGCCATCCAACTGGCAGAGGTGAAGCGCGACGTGGCGACCCAGCACGCCTGGTCGACGGCGAAGAGTTAGGTCGCTTTCAGGGGCGCGGGGAACTGCGCGACCAGCCACAACGCACCCGCACCCGCCGAACGCACCGCGACAACCCGAGCTGCGGGGCGAAGGTCATCAAGGGTTACGTTGGTCGAAGCCGTAACTGGAGCCGACCAACCGGAGCCCGCGATGCCCTTCGCCCGACTGGCCACAGCGACAACCCCCACCAGCCACATCGGACTCGGTCTCGCCGCGCTGGGCCGCCCCGGCTACATCAACCTGGGCCGGGAAGAAGACCTCGGCGAGCACCGCACCGTGGAAGCCCTCCGCACCCGGACCCACGAGCTCCTGGACGCCGCCTACGCGCAGGGCGTCCGCTACTTCGACGCGGCCCGCTCCTACGGCCGCTCCGAGGAGTTCCTCGCCGACTGGCTGAACGCCCACCCCGACCTCGACGACCTCGTGGTCGGCAGCAAGTGGGGCTACACCTACACCGCGGACTGGTCGGCGGACGCCGAGACGCACGAGGTCAAGGACCACAGCGTCCGGACCTACGAGCGCCAGCGCGCCGAGACCGCCGACCTGCTCGGCGACCGCCTCGACCTCTACCAGATCCACTCGGTGACCCCGGAGAGCCCGGCCCTCACCGACAAGCAACTCCACGCGGAACTCGCCGAGTTGGCGGCAACCGGAGTGACCATCGGCTTCTCCACCAGCGGCCCCGCGCAAGCCGACGCGATCCGCGCCGCGCTCACCGTGACGGTCGACGGCGAGCCCCTCTTCCGTACCGTCCAGTCGACGTACAACGCCCTGGAGACCTCCGCGGGCCCTGCCCTCGCCGAGGCCCACGACGCCGGGCTCACGGTGATCGTCAAGGAGGGCATGGCCAACGGCAGGCTCGCGGAGCCGTACGCGCCGGACGCCCTGAAGGCCGTGGCCGAGGAGACGTCCCTGCACACGGACGCGATCGCCCTGGCGCTGATCCTGCGCCGGCCGTGGGCGGGCGTGGCCCTCTCCGGCGCGGCGACCGTGGGGCAGCTGGCCTCCAACCTGCACGCGGCGGTCGTGGACCTCACCGACGACCAGCTCGCCCGTCTCGACGCGCTCGCCGAGGACCCGCAGGCGTACTGGGCGCGGCGGGGTTCGCTGCCCTGGCACTGACGATCGGCTGAGCCGACCCGGCCATGAGCCACGCATGCCCGCCATGAGACAGATGTGTCTCACATGGGTTACTGTTGTCTCATGGCCGTCGACCGTGACCACGTACTCCGCAGCGCGGCCGCGCTGCTCACCCGGAAATCCACGTCCACCATGGACGAGGTCGCCAAAGCGGCCGGGATCAGCCGGGCCACGCTGCACCGGCAGTTCGCCGGGCGGGACGCGCTGGTGCGCGCGCTGGAGGCGCTGGGCATCGCCGAGTGCGAGTCCGCGCTGGACGCGGCCCGGCTGGACGAGGGTCCGGCCGCCGACGCCGTACGACGGCTGGTGCGGGCGATCGAGCCCGCGGCCGGACTGCTCGCGTTCCTCTACAGCGAGAACCAGCTGTTCGAGGGCGAGCAGCAGAACACGGGCTGGAACCGGATCGACCAGCGGATCGCCGCCCTCTTCCGGCGCGGCCAGTCCAGCGGCGAGTTCCGCATCGACCTCACCCCGGCCTGGCTCACCGAGGCGCTGTACGGCCTGCTGGCCTCCGGCGCCTGGGCGGTCCAGGAGGGCAGGGTCGCGGCCAACGACTTCACGCACATGATCGTCGAGCTGCTGCTCGGCGGCGCACTACGCAGAGACGAAACACGGAGAGAGGAATCATGACCAGCACCCTGCGGCCGGCGGTCGCGTCGGAGACGGAGAAGCGCCCGGGCCGTTGGCTCGCGCTCTCCGTCCTCGTGCTCGCCGTGCTGCTGGTGGCCGTGGACGCGACCGTCCTGGGCCTCGCGACGCCTTACATCAGCGAGGACCTGAAGCCGTCCGGCACCCAACTCCTGTGGATCGGCGACGTCTACTCCTTCGTCATCGCGGGTCTGCTCGTGTCGATGGGCAGCCTCGGCGACCGCATCGGCCGCAAGAAGATCCTGCTGATCGGCGCCACGGCGTTCGGCGCGATCTCGGTCCTCAACGCCTACGCGTCCACACCGGAGTTGATGATCCTGGCCCGGGCGCTCCTCGGCGTCGCGGGCGCGACCCTGATGCCCGCCACCCTCGCCCTGATCCGCAACCTCTTCCACGACCCGCGCGAACGCAGCCTCGCCGTGGGCATCTGGGGCGCAACTGCCTCCGCCGGCACGGCAGTCGGCCCCGTGGCGGGCGGCTTCCTCCTCGAACACTTCTGGTGGGGCTCGGTCTTCCTCATCAACCTGCCCGTGATGGCGGTCCTGGTCCTCGTCGGCATCAAGACGCTCCCGGAGTCCAAGAACCCCAATCCCGGCCCCTGGGACCTGATCAGCGTCACCCTCTCCCTGATCGGCGTGATCGGAGTGGTCTACGCCGTCAAGGAGGCCGCGACCCACGGCTTCGAGCTGCCCTCACTCGCGGTGGGCGCGCTGGGCGCGGCGGCCCTGTACTGGTTCGTCCGCCGCCAACTCACGCTCCCCGCGCCCCTGTTGGACATGCGCCTGTTCCGCAACCGCGGCTTCAGCGCGGCGGTCCTGGCCGACCTGCTGACCATCCTGGGTCTGTCGGGCCTGGTCTTCTTCCTCTCCCAGTACCTTCAACTGGTCCAGGGGCGCGGCCCGTTCGAGGCGGGCCTGGCCGAAATACCCGCGGCAGTGGGCGCGGTGGCGGCCGGCCTGATCGCGGGACGGGCGGCCCGCCGCTTCTCGGTCCGGGCGATCGTCGCCGGCGGCCTGGCAGCGGTCGGCCTGTCCCTGGCCGCACTGACCACCCTGAATCAGTCCACCGCCTACCCGGTGCTCGGCGCCGCCCTCCTGGTCGTCGGCATCGGCGCGGGCTTCTCCTTCACCGTGACAGCCGACGTCATCCTGTCCTCCGTACCGAAGGAACAGGCAGGCGCGGCATCGGCGGTCTCGGAAACGGCCTACGAGCTGGGCGCGGCCCTGGGCATCGCCGTACTCGGCTCCATCGTGACGGGCGTGTACCGAGGCTTCGCGGCCCCGGCAGGCACACCGAGCGGCGCGCACGAGTCACTGGGCGGCGCGGTGGAGGCGGCGGCAACCATGCCCGCCCACGCCTCCCAGGAAATGCTGACCTCGGCGAGAGATGCCTTCGTCAGCGGGCTGAGCGTGGCGTCGGCGGTGGGCGCAACAGTCCTACTGGCAACGGCAGTTGCAGCATGGTTCATGCTCAAGGGGCAGAACCTGGAAAACGCCGCCTGAGGGGATGTTTTCAGGGGCGCGGGGAACTGCGCGACCAGCCCCCACGCACCCGCACCCGACAACGAACCCTTAGGCGGCTTTCGCCTTGGTGGCGTACATGTCCACGTACTCCTGCCCCGACAACCGCATGACCTCAGTCATCACGGAGTCGGTCACGGCCCGCAGCACATACCGGTCCCGGTCCATCCCCTCGTACCGGGAGAACTCCATCGCCTCGCCGAACCGGACAGTGACCTTCCCCGGGCGGGGGATACCCGCACCGCCCGGCTGCAACTTGTCCGTGCCGATCATCGCGAACGGCACCACCGGTGCGCCCGTCATCATCGTGAGGCGGGCGATGCCGGTCCGGCCCCGGTAGAGCCGGCCGTCGGGTGAGCGGGTTCCCTCGGGGTAGATGCCGAAGACCTTGCCCTCTTCGAGGATGCGGCGGCCGGTCATCAGCGCGGCGACCCCGCCGTTCGCCCCGTCCCGGTCCACCGGGATCATCCCGACGCCGGTGAAGAACCAGGCCATGAGACGGCCCTTGAACCCCTCGCCGGTGACGTACTCGTCCTTGCCGATGAACAGCACCTGCCGGTCGCAGACCAGCGGAAGGATCATCGAGTCGATGAACGTGAGGTGGTTGCCGGCGAGGATCACCGGACCGTCTCCCGGGATGTGCTCGATTCCCTCCACCTGGGGGCGGAACATCAGGCGCATGATCGGTCCGAGCACTGCCTTGATGAGCGCGAAGCGGGACAACGGGCCCTCCGGTGTCAAGGGGTTCGATATAAATCTGTGCAGGTGAGGACGATACTCGCGGCGCCCGGGGTATTGCACATCGGGTTCACCGAGGTCTTACGCAGTGTTGACGCACGTTTACCTGCGGTGCCGCGCCAGGACCGTCCCGTAACCGGGCCGCCATGTTGTGACGCATCTCGCGTTCCTTGGTGACGGCGGGTCAAACCTGCCATCCAGTACGACATCCAGCGTCACCGTCGTGTTCCGGCCGAGGTCTCCCGCCCGTCATCTGCGCGCACCTACGATCGGCGCGCAGCGACGGGGCGACGCCAGGAGGTTTCATGGACACGCAGGGAACGCAGGGGCCGAACGAGCGAGCCAACGGCACCGGGCGACGGGCGCTGCTCGGCGCCGCCGTGCTCGGCGCGGGAGTGGCCGCGCTCGGACCGGCGGGCGCGGCGAGAGCCGCCGAGGCCACGACGGCCCGGCACGGTGGCGGCGGTCTGAAGGACCTGCCCAAGCCGACGATCATCGGTCACCGCGGTACCAGCGGCTACCGCCCGGAGCACACCTTCGGCTCGTACAACCTGGCTCTCGACCTGGGCGCCGACATCGTCGAGGCCGGTGACCTGGTCCCCACCAAGGACGGGCACCTGGTCTGCCGGCACGAGCCGGAGATCGGCGGCACGACGAACGTCGCCGACCACCCCGAGTTCGCGAGCCGCAAGACCACCAAGCTGCTCGACGGCGTCTCCACGACCGGCTGGTTCACCGAGGACTTCACGCTCGCCGAGCTGAAGACCCTGCGCGCGATCGAGCGCATCCCGGTCAACCGCCCGCACAACATGCTCTACAACGGCCGCTGGGAGATCCCCACCTTCGAGGAGGTGCTCGCGTGGCAGGACGAGCAGACCCGCAAGCGCGGCAAGCAGGTCTGGATCTACCCCGAGATGAAGCACCCCACCTACTTCCGCAAGCGCGGCTTCGAGATGGAGAAGCTGCTCTCGACGATCCTGCGCCGGCACGGCAAGGACCGTAGGAACTCGCCCGTCCTGATCCAGTCCTTCGAGCCGACCAGCATCGCGCGGATCAACAAGCTGGTCGGCAACCCGCTGGTCGTGCTGCTGTCCGGCACGGGCACCCGGCCCTTCGACTTCATCGACCAGGGCGACCCGCGCACGGTCGACGACCTGGTCAAGCCGAAGGGTCTCGCCGAGATCGCGACGTATGCGGACGGCCTGGGCCCGACGCTCGACCTGATCATCACGAAGAACGCGGACGGCAGCCTGAACAAGGAGACGACCCTCGTCGCCGACGCGCACAAGGCGGGCCTGATCCTGCACCCCTACACCATGCGCAACGAGAACCCCTTCCTGCCGAAGGAGTACCAGAAGGGCACGGCCGCGGACGCCTACGGCGACGCGTTCGGCGCCTTCAAGCGGTACTTCGCCACCGGCATCGACGGCGTCTTCACCGACAACGCCGACACCGGTCTGCTGGCCCGCGCGGACTTCGTCAACGGCTGAGCACCGCGCCCCGTTGGAGTGACAGACGGCCGCCCCGGCAACCTCGTGCCGGGGCGGCCGCGTCGTGCCGCATATGACACACCAACTCGTCGCCACCCTGCGCCCACTGCTCGCCGCCGAGGCCTCGGCCGAGGCATATGCCTCGGGAACGGAGCCCGGCGACCTCGAACAGGCCGTCTGGGTCCGCCTCCTGGAGCTCCTCGACACCTCCGGCCCACCGGTCGACCCGCAGCGCTGGCTGCGCCGCGCGGTCCGCTCGGAGGCCCGCCGCACCCGTCGTACCGCCCGCCTGGAACAGTCGTACGGCGATGATCCCGTCGACGAGAGCGACCGCGGCCCGGAGCAGGCCGCGCTGACGGCGGCGCGGTACCGCGCGCTGCACGACGCGGTGAGTCGGCTGCCCGGCCGGTGCCCGCGGCTGCTGGGGGCGCTGCTGTCGCCGAAGGACCTCACCTACCGCGAGATCGCGGGGGAGTTGGGTATCTCACAGGGCAGTCTCGGCCCGGAACGTTCCAGATGTCTGGGATGTCTTCGGCGATTGCTGACGCCGGAGGTTGCGGCGCTCGAAGCACGGGGATAGGAGTGAGGAATCAAGTGGCGATCAGGTGAGCGGGAGGCGTGCGCACATGGGCATGAGCGTGACCATCTCGGTGGCGACCGAGCAGGACGCAGAACAGATCTTCAGGCTGCAGTACCTGTGCTTCCAGAGCGAGGCGGCGCTGTACGGCAACTACCGCATCGACCCGCTCGTCCAGAGTCTCGAATCGGTCAAGAGCGAGGTCGGCGCCGACTGCGTCTACGTCGCCCGGCTGGGCGAGGAGGTGGTCGGATCGGTCCGCGGCACGGTGACCGAGGACGGCGCGGCCGCCATCGGCAAGCTCTGCGTCCACCCGCGCCTCCAGGGCCACGGCATCGGCGCCCGCCTCCTCCGCGCGGCCGAATCGGCCCTCGCCGAGGAGCGCGGCGCCAAGAAGTTCCGCCTCCACACCGGCCACCGCAGCGAGGGCAACCTCCGCCTCTACCGCCGCGTCGGCTACGAGACCGTAGGCACCTCCCAGGGCGACGACGGCGTACCGATGATCGTCCTGGAGAAGCCGGTCGAGGCGTACGTCGCTACGGCGTGACGGTGTCGGCGGTGCCGGTCGTGCGGTTCTTGCGCAGCCAGTACAGCGCGGACAGCGGCAGCAGCACGGGGATGAAGATGTACCCCGCGCCGTAGTACGACCAGACCGTCGCGTCCGGGAACGCCGAGCTGTCGAACACGGTCAGCGTCCCGACGATGAGCACACCCGCGAGTTCGGCGGCGCAGCAGACCTGTGCCGCCCTGCGGGCCGTCTCACCGCCGCGGATCAGGGAGTACGTGATGAAGCCGTACACCACACCCGCCACGGCCGACAGCGAGTAGGCGAGCGGGGCCCGGTCGAACTCGGTGGCGATCTGGTACACCGAGCGGGAGACCGCGCCGACGACCATCACCCCGTAGAACCAGACGAGCAGCATGCCCGGCCCGCTGATGAGCCGCTTCGGCTGCTCCGCCGAGTCCTCCTGCGCGTTCTCGTCCGTGGTCGTCACCTCAGCCTCCCCAGATGTCGTAGAGCCGCACTTCCAGCACGGCGAGGACCACTCCGCCGGCCGCGGCCGTGATCGAACCCCAGCGGGTGCGCTCCGTCAGGGACATGAAACCCGCCGCCGGGACGGCCGCGAACGCGCCCAGCAGATACGCCACGAAGATCGCCGTGCCCTGCTCCGCCTTCTCGCCGCGCGCCAACTGCACGATCCCGACCACCAGTTGGACCGTGGCCAGCAGCGTGACCACCGCCATGCCGATGAAGTGCCAGTCCTTGGTCGGCTGATCACGGTAGGCCGCCCAGCCGCACCAGGCGGCGAGCAGCAGCGCGGCGACACCGGTCACCAGCGTCAGGGCATCAAGCATGCAGTGACCCTATTACGGGCCATAGCGCCGGTGACCGTAGGGTCGAGCGCATGACGATCCATGCTCAAGCCCTCCTGTTCGACAACGACGGCACGCTCGTCTCCTCCCTGGAATCCGTGCGCAGGTGCTGGACCCGGTGGGCCGAAGAGTTCGGGATCACCGCCGAGGACTTCGCACGGGTCGAACTGCACGGCCGGACCGCCGTGGCGATAGCCGCCGACCTGCTGCCCGCCGATGTCGTACCGGCCGCTGTCGCCCGGATCGAGGCTCTTGAGGTGGAGGACGTGCCCCACGGCGGCGCGACCCTGCTGCCCGGCACCCGGGACCTCCTCGACGCGCTGCCCGCCGACCGCTGGGCCGTCGTCACCTCGGCCACCCGCCGCCTCGCCGAGGCCCGGCTCGCGCACGCCGGCATCCTCCCCAAGACCCTCGTGGTCGCCGAGGACGTCACGCGCGGCAAGCCCGACCCCGAGCCGTACCTGCTCGCCGCTCGTCAGCTCGGCGTCGATCCGGCCGACTGTGTCGTCTTCGAGGACGCCCCGGCGGGGCTCCAGGCGGGCCGCGCGGCCGGAATGATCACCGTGGCATTGGCCACAACCCACCCGGCCCACGAGCTCGACGCCGACCTTGTTGTGAGTGACCTGTCAGCCTTGTCCGCGCTGGTCAGCGACGGGGGAGTGGAGATCTCCGCCCGCGCCTGACGGGCGTCCGCCGCTGTCCGGCATGCGGACAGCGGCCCTTTGTCAGGACCGTACGTCTGCTTTACTGATTCCATGACCACGACGAGCAGCCGCACCCTTGCGACCGAGGCGACCCTGACGCCCGGTGCTCGTTGTATGTGTCGAATGTGCGCCTTCTAGAGGGCCCCCGCACCACCCCCGAGCCTCGCGCCCCGAAGCGAGCCGTTGTGGCATGTGCATGTCCGTACGCGCCGTGTCGTATGTGACTGACGCCGCCCCCCGCACATTTCCCCCCTCGTACCCAGGGCACACCCACGCCCGCGTACCCGACAGTCATGGAACCCCAGTGATCACCACATCGGGCCTGACCAAGGTCTACCGCTCGCGCGGCCGTGAGGTCACCGCCCTCGACGGCGTCGATCTCCACGTCCGCGAAGGCGAGGTCTACGGCGTCATCGGCCAGTCCGGCGCCGGCAAGTCCTCGCTCATCCGCTGCGTCAACCTGCTGGAGAAGCCCACCGCCGGCACGGTCACCGTCGCCGGACAGGACCTCACCGCCCTCGCCGGGCGCGGACCGCGCGCCGGACGGGACCTCCGGCAGGCGCGCAGCCGTATCGGCATGGTCTTCCAGCACTTCAACCTGCTCTCCTCGCGGACCGTGCAGGACAACATCGAGCTGCCGCTGGAGATCCTCGGCAGGTCCGGGAAGGACCGGTCCGCCAAGGCTCTCGAACTCCTCGACCTCGTCGGGCTCGCCGACAAGGCGAAGTCCTACCCGGCGCAGCTCTCCGGCGGCCAGAAGCAGCGCGTCGGCATCGCCCGGGCGCTGGCCGGCGACCCCAAGGTGCTGCTCTCCGACGAGGCCACCAGCGCACTCGACCCGGAGACCACCCGCTCGATCCTCCAGCTGCTGCGCGACCTGAACCGGCAGCTGGGCCTGACCGTCCTGCTCATCACCCACGAGATGGACGTCGTCAAGAACGTGTGCGACTCGGCCGCGCTCATGGAGAACGGCCGCATCGTCGAGTCCGGCACGGTCAGCGAACTGCTCGCCACCCCCGGCTCCCAGCTGGCCTCCGCGCTCTTCCCGGTCACCGGCGAGGCGCACGGCGCGGACCGCACGGTCGTCGACGTCACCTTCCACGGCGAGGCCGCGACCCAGCCCGTCATCTCGCAGCTCTCGCGCACCTACAACATCGACATCTCGATCCTCGGCGCCGCCATCGACACCGTCGGCGGACTCCAGGTCGGCCGCATGCGCATCGAACTGCCCGGCCGCTACGAGGACAACGTCGTGCCGATCGGCTTCCTGCGCGAACAGGGCCTGCAGATCGACGTGGTGGGCCAGGAGCCCGTACTGCTGAAGGAAGGTGCCAAGTGACCTGGTCGGAGATGCAGCCCCTGCTGTCCCAGGCGTGTTGGGACACGCTGTACATGGTCGGCTGGTCCACGGTCATCGCCGTCGTCGGCGGCCTCCCGCTCGGCATCCTGCTGGTCCTGACCGACCGCGGCGGACTGCTCCAGAACGTCGCCGCGAACAAGGTCATCGGGCAGATCGTGAACGTGGCCCGCTCGCTGCCGTTCATCATCCTGATGGTCGCGCTGATGGGCTTCACCCGGACCATCACCGGCACGACCATCGGCCGCGAGGCCGCCATCGTGCCGCTCGCGATCGGGGCGATCCCCTTCTTCGCGCGACTGGTCGAGACGGCTGTCCGGGAAGTGGACGGCGGGCTCGTCGAGGCCGTGCAGTCGATGGGCGGCAACACCTGGACCATCGTGCGCAAGGTCCTCGTGCCCGAGTCGCTGCCCTCGCTGATCTCCAGCACCACGACCACGATCGTCGCGCTCATCGGCTACTCCGCGATGGCCGGCACGGTCGGCGCCGGCGGCCTCGGCGACATCGCCATCCGCTACGGCTACCAGCGCTTCGAGACCCAGCTGATGTGGATCACCGTGGCGATCCTCGCGGTCGTCATCTCCCTCATCCAGTTCGCCGGCGACTACGCGGCCCGCTCCATGCACCGGCGCGGCGGACGCACCGGGCCCGGGCCCAGGCTCCGGCTGCTGAAGGCCGCGTAAGCGCCCCCGGCACATCCCCCAAGGTTCCCCGCACCACCCGACGCGGGGTCGTACCACGCAACACCCTTCAGGAAAGGCACTTTTCGTGCGTAACACCGCAAAGCTCACCACCGCCGTCCTCACCGCCGGAGCCCTCACCTTCGCGCTCTCCGCCTGCGGCTCCGGCAAGGACTCCTCCTCCGCCTCCGACTACAGCGGACCGCTGGTCGTCGCCGCGAGCCCGACCCCGCACGCCGAGATCCTGAACTTCGTCAAGAAGAACCTGGCGAAGAAGGCCGGACTCGACCTGGAGGTCAAGGAGTTCCAGGACTACATCGTCCCCAACACGGCGACCGAGGACGGCTCGGTGGACGCCAACTACTTCCAGAACCAGCCCTACCTCGACGACTTCAACAAGAAGCGCGGCACCCACATCGTGCCCGTCGTCACCGTGCACCTGGAGCCGCTCGGCCTCTACTCCCACAAGGTCAAGAGCGCCGATGCCCTGAAGAGCGGCGCGACGGTCGCCGTCCCGAACGACGCCGTCAACGAGGCCCGTGCCCTCAAGCTGCTCGTCGCCAACGGGCTCATCACCCTCAAGGCCGGCGCCGGCAGCGAGGCCACCCCGCAGGACATCGACAAGAACCCCAAGGGCCTCAAGTTCAAGGAGGTCGAGGCGGCCCAGACCGCGCGCTCCCTGGACGACGTGGACGCGGCGGTCGTCAACGGCAACTACGCGATCTCCGCCGGTCTCAAGCCCGCCACGGACGCCCTCGTCCTGGAGTCCGCGAAGAACAGCCCCTACGGCAACTTCCTCGCCGTGAAGAAGGGCAACGAGAAGGACCCGCGCGTCAAGAAGCTCGCGAAGCTGCTGACCTCGCCCGAGGTCAAGAAGTTCATCGAGGACAAGTACGCCGGCTCGGTCATCCCGTCCTTCTGATCCGGCCCCGGAGACTCGACATGCGCAAGAGCGTCGCCCTCGCAGCAGCGGGACTCGCCCTGGCCTCCGGCCTCACGGCCTGCGGTTCGGGCTCCGACTCCGGCAAGGGCGGTGGCAAGGACGGCACCCTCGTCGTCGGCGCCACCCCTGTGCCGGCCGGCGAGGTCCTGGCCTACATCAAGGACAACCTGGCCCAGAAGGCCGGACTGAAGCTGGAGATCAAGGAGTTCACGGACTACGTCCTGCCGAACACCGCACTCCAGGAGGGCTCGCTCGACGCGAACCTCTACCAGAACCGGCCCTTCCTGGACGAGTTCAACAAGTCCAAGGGCACCGACCTGGTCTCCGTCGTCGACGCGTACCTGCCGCCGATGGGCGTGTACTCCAAGAAGATCAAGGACATCGCGAAGCTCGGTGACGGAGCCACCGTCGCCGTGCCGAACGAGACCACCAACGAGGGCCGCGCCCTCAAACTCCTCGCCGCCAAGGGGCTGATCACGCTCAAGAAGGGCGCGGGCACCGACGCGTCCCCCGCGGACGTCACGGCCAACCCGAGGCACCTGAAATTCAAGGAGCTGGACCCGGCGCAGCTGCCGCGCTCGCTCGACGACGTGGACGCGGCCGTCATCAACAACAACTACGCCCAGGACGCGGGGCTCAGCCCCACGAAGGACGCGATCCTCCTGGAGTCGGCCGAGGGCAACCCCTACGCCAACCTCCTGGCCGTCAAGCGCGGCAACGAGGACGACCCCCGGGTCGAGAAGCTCGCCAAGCTGCTCGTCTCCCCGGACGTCAAGAAGTTCATCGCGCAGAAGTACAAGGGCTCGGTCCTGCCCGCCGCTTCCGGCTGACGGCGCGTACGCCGCGTATCACCACGCACGGGGTCCACTCGCTCACCGCGGGTGGACCCCGTGGTGCGGCTGGGCCCTTCGATGCTGCATGCTGGGCAGTTCAGGTTGCCCTGAACATTTTCCAAAGGTTACGGAGCGGCGCATGACGAGCACCTTCCCCAACATCTCCATCAGCACGGAGCGGTTGGTGCTGCGGCCCCTCGACGAGGACGACATCCCCGCGCTGACGGAGATGATGAACGACGAACAGGTCGGCTCCTGGACCGACGTCCCGCAGCCCTACTCCGAGTCCCAGGCCCGCCGTTGGATCACCGAGTTCGCGCCCACCGAGCGCACCTCGGGCCGCGGCCTCGACCTCGCCGTCACCGAGTTCCTCACCCAACGGCTCGTCGGCATCGTGCAGTTGACCAAGACCAACTGGCACATCCGGTCCACCGAGCTGTCGTACATCATCGCCCCCTGGGCGCGCGGCGAGGGCTACGCCTCCGAGGCCGCGCTCGCCACCGCCCAATGGCTGTTCGGGGACCAGAAGTTGGAGCGCATCGAACTGCGCACCGCCGCCGACAACACCGCCTCCCAGCAGGTCGCCCAGAAGATCGGCTGCATCAGCGAGGGCGTCCTGCGGGGCGCGTGCATAGCGCACGTCCACGCCGACGACGGCACCTGGAGCGACGTCCGCACCGACTTCATCGTGTGGAGCCTCCTCCCGGAGGACCTGGAGGGCACGGCCGAACAACTCGCCGACGTCGACGGTTTCACGTCGCTCGCCGACTGGAACTGACGCCGGCGGGTACGGGCGGGGGAGCACCTCCCGGCCGTACCAGGTACCCTCACGGTGCCCGCGTGCGGGCCGCTTTCCCCGACGACCTGCGAAAAAACTCCCTGGAGACTGACGACGATGGCCGACCGCGTCACGGTGATCGGCTGGGACGGCTCTCCGCTGACCGCCGCGGCATGCTCCGCCCTCTCCGCCGCCACGCTCGTGGCCGGCGCACCCCACCATCTCGCGCTCCCCGAGGTACCGGAGCGCGCCGAGCGCATCCGCCTCGGCAGCGTCGCCCTCGCCGCCCGCCGGATCGCCGGACACCGCGGCGCCGCGGTCGTGTTCGCCGACGGCGACCCCGGCTTCTTCGGCGTCGTACGGACCCTGCGCGACCCGGAGTTCGGCCTCGAGGTCGAGGTCGTCCCCGGCGTCTCCTCGGTGGCCGCCGCCTTCGCCCGCGCCGGGATGCCCTGGGACGACGCACAGGTGGTCGTCGCACACCGGCGCACCCTGCGACGCGCGGTGAACGTATGCCGGGCCCACACAAAAGTCGCCGTCCTCACCTCACCGGGCGCGGGACCCGCCGAGTTGGGCCTCCTGATGGAGGGAGTCCACCGCACCTTCGTCATCTGCGAGGAACTCGGCACCGAGCACGAACAGGTCACCGTCCTCACCTCCGACAAGGCCGCCGACCGCACCTGGCGCGACCCCAACGTCGTCATCGTCATGGGCGGCCCGGTCGGCCCCACCGTCACCGGCGTCACCGGCGAGGGCTGGATCGCCGGCCGCGACCCGTCCGCCGTCGCCCGCGGCTGGACCCTCCCCGCCGAGGCCTACGGCGGCCAACTCGGCGAAGGCGAGACGGATCTGCTCCGGGCCGCACAGCTCGCCCGCCTCGGCCCCCGGGTCGGAGACCTCGTGTGGGACATCGGCTGCGGCAGCGGCGCCTTCGCCATCGAGGCGGCCCGCGCCGGGGCCGCCGTCATCGCCGTCGACCGCGACACCCAGGCCTGCACCGGCACCGACTCCGCCGCCCGCAGCTTCGGCGTGCACCTCCAGATCGTCCAGGGCGACGCCCCGCACATCCTGGAGAACCTCCCCGAACCCGACGTGGTGCGCGTCGGCGGCGGGGGAGTGGCGGTCGTCTCCGCGGTCGCCGACCGGCGCCCGCAGCGCATCGTGGCGCACGCCTCGACCCGTGACGAGGCCGAGTTGATCGGCCGCGACCTGACAGAGCACGGCTACCACGTCGAGTGCGCGCTCCTGCAGTCGGTCGAACTCGACACCAAGGCCTGGACGGAGACCGAACGCAGCGTCGCGTTCCTGCTCAGCGGCCTCCTTCCGGAGCGCGTTTCCTGACCCCTCGTACCGTCCCCGTGATCCTGTTGTCGTACTGCGCGCGGTAGGCTGGCCGACTGTTGTACCGCTTCGGGTGACCCGGCACTTCGTTCGTCAATGTCCGGAAAACCCGCCCGTTTTGGGGTGAGTGTGGTACGGCGTAACCGGAGGACGCGCAACGTGGCGCAGTCCACAGCGGACCGTCGCGGATCAAGCTGTCGCGACGGCCGAACGGCCGCGACAATGCCAGTGAATGGCTTTGTCGTCTAAATGGCTTTGTCGCTTTTTGACGCCGGGTCGTTCGTGCCGCTGGACAGGCACGCTCGTTCTCCACTGCGGGGCGGTCGGTGCGCCGTTCCCGGTGAGCGGGTCGAAGAAGCACTAACCGATGGGCGAGGGGTACGCATGACCGACACCGGCCAGATCCCGGCCGAGGGGCTGCCGGAGAACGCAGGCATGGTGGAACAGCCGGGCGTTCCCGCGCACGGCGCGTACACCTACCTCTCCGAGACCACCGCCGAGGACGAAGACCTCCTGCTGCTGCCGGGCGCGCAGGGCGCCTGGGGCAACGAGGTCCCGCCGCCCGCTCCCGAGCCCGTCGTCGAGACCGTCCACGCGCCGGCGCCGCAGGAGCAGATGGCGCCGGAGCAGGTCGCGTACGAAGGTGTCGCGTACGAGGCTGCCGCGCAGGAGCCGGTTCCGCAGGAGGCCCCCGTGCCGGAGGCCGCCGTACCCGAGCCGGGTGCGCACGAGGTCCCCGTCCACGAGCCCGCTCCGCAGGAAGCCGTCGTGCACGAGCCCGGCCCGCACGAGACGGACGGGCGTGACAGCGGTTCCGTCGATCTGGGTGCCGTCCGGCATCCCGCACCGCCGCCGCCCGCGCCCGTCCCGCCGCGTCGTCCGCTGCACCTCGGCCCGCCCCTCCCCGACACCTCCGCGAGCCCGGTCCGCTCCCTCGCCGACCGTGGCCCCGCGGGCGCGCCGGTGCGGCAGCCGGGCCCGGTGGCGACCGGCCCCGAGTACTTCGACGCACCTCAACTCCGCGACCTGCCCCCGCAGGGCGCGTCCCCGTGGGGCGTCCAGCCACCGGTGAGCGCGGGGGCGCAGACAGCGGAAACGGTTGTTCCGGTTGCCGAACCGGACAGCGAACCCACGGAGCAGCCGGCTCAGCTGCAGACGCCGGTCGCGGGGGGCGGTGGCATCGCCACGGCTCTGGACGCCGGGGTCGTCGCACCCGAGCCGGGTCCGGCCGCCGCCGTCGCCGCCAGTGCCGGTACCGGAGCGGGCCTGGCTCAGGCGCCCGAGGCCGGGACCGCCTGGCAGGTGCAGGACCAGGTGTTCGCGGGGGAGCCCGCGACGCCGTTCGCCCACGTCAGCACGGAGACCTCCGGGAACGCCGGGGTCCACGAGACGGGCCAACTGCCCGAGGGCGTCCAGGCCTCGCTCGCCGGTCAGCCGCCGGAGCAGCCGGTACAGGCCCAGGTCTACGAGCAGGGCGCCGAGCCGCAGTTCGTGCCGGACGCCGGTGTCGCCGCCGAGGGCGCGGTCACTCCGGTGGCCGAGGACGTGGCGGTGAGCGGCGCGGGTCCGGTCCCCGAGGACGCTCCGGTCGTGGACGCCGGTCCGGTTCCCGAGAGCGTGCCCGTCGTGGCCGCCGCACAGGAACCGGAGCCGGAACAGGCCCCTTCGGACGCCGTACCGGTCGCCGAGGAGCCGTTCGTTTCCGAGGCCGCGGTCACTCCCGAGCAGGCTCCGCCGGTCGAGCAGGTCTTCGCCGCCGAGCAGGCTCCGCCGGTCGAGCAGGTCTTCGGAGCCGAGCAAGCCCCCGTGGTGGAGCAGGCGCACGACACCCCGCCCGTCCACGAGGTCACCCCCGCCGAAGGCACCGCCGACTTCCAGGAAGCCGCCCCGACCCAGGCCGCTCCCGCGGAGGTTGAGCCCCCCTTCACCCCCGAGCCCGCCGCCTTCGCCGAGGCCGCCCCGGTCCCGGCGGAACTGCCCGAAGCGGAAGCGGTCGTAGAAACCGAACCCGTACCGGTCGCACCGCCCGTCGTAGCCGAAGCCCCCGCCCCGGAACCGGCGGCAGAGGCGGCCCCGCTGCCCGAGCCGGAGCAACTGGTGGAACCGGAGCCGGAGTTGGTCCTCCCGTCCGAGCCGCAGGCACAGCCGGTCGCCCCCGAGGGCGTGGACTTCGTCCAGCCCCAACCGGTGGACGCGGACGCCCAGTCGGCGGGCGGGCTGCCGCCGCACCCCGACGACTCGCTGGGGCGTTTCGTGCCGGTGGAGGGCTCGGTGCCCACCACCCCGCACCTCGCGCCGACCCCGCCGCACCCGCTCACGCTCCCTCCGGAGGAGCAACTCGTCGGCGCGGAGGACGCGTTCGCCGCCGTGCCCGCACCCCGTGAGGCGGACGCCGACCTCGGACCGGAACTCGTACAGCACGCGGACGACCTGGACACCCGGGCCGCCGATCAGGAAGAAGAGAGCACGGCCGTAGTGGAAGACGTACGAGAGTCCACCGGACCGGCCGCTCCCGCCTACGACGACGCCGAGCGCGAGGCCGTGCTGAAGGTGATGCGCGAGCGCCGGGACATCCGCAACGGCTTCCGCAGCGACCCGATCCCGCACGACGTGCTGCTCCGCGTGCTGGAGGCGGCGCACACCGCGCCGTCGGTCGGGCACTCGCAGCCGTGGGATTTCGTGGTCATCCGTTCCGCCGAGACCCGCCGGAACATGCACGAACTCGCGCAGAGCCAGCGCGAGGCGTACGCCAAGTCGCTGCCCAAGGGCAGGGCGAAGCAGTTCAAGGAACTGAAGATCGAGGCCATCCTCGACACCCCGGTGAACATCGTCGTCACCGCCGACCCGACCCGCGGCGGCCGCCACACCCTCGGCCGGCACACCCAGCCGCAGATGGCGCCGTACTCCGCCGCGCTCGCCGTCGAGAACCTCTGGCTCGCCGCCCGCGCCGAGGGCCTCGGTGTCGGCTGGGTCAGCTTCTTCGACGAGCGCGAGATGGTCCGCGCTCTCGGCCTGCCGGAGCACCTGGAGGTCATCGCGTACCTCTGCGTCGGCTACGTCGACGAGTTCCCGGACGAGCCCGAGCTGATGCAGGCCGGCTGGTCCAAGCGCCGCCCGCTGTCGTGGGTCGTGCACGAGGAGACCTACGGCCGCCGCGCGCTGCCCGGCGAGGACCCGCACGACCTGCTCGCGGAGACCGTCGCCGGGATCCGCCCGCTGGACGCGAAGGCGCTCGGCGAGGCATGGGAGCGGCAGAAGCGGATGACGAAGCCGCCGGGTTCGCTCGGCATGCTGGAGATCATCTCCGCGCAGCTGTCCGGGCTCTCCCGGCAGTGCCCGCCGCCGATCCCGGAGCCCGCGGCCGTCGCGATCTTCGCGGGCGACCACGGTGTGCACGCGCAGGGCGTCACGCCCTGGCCGCAGGAGGTCACGGCCCAGATGGTCGCCAACTTCCTTGGCGGCGGGGCGGTGTGCAACGCCTTCGCGAGCCAGGTGGGCGCCGAGGTGTGCGTCGTGGACGTCGGCGTCGCGTCCGAACTCCCGGCCACGCCCGGCCTGTTGCCGCGCAAGATCCGTGCCGGTACGTCCGACATGACGACCGGTCCCGCGATGTCCCGCGAGGAGGCCAAGCAGGCCATCGAGGTGGGCATCGAGACCGCCCGCGACCTGGTGGCGGCGGGCAACAAGGCTCTGCTCACCGGTGAGATGGGCATCGCGAACACCACCGCGTCGGCGGCCCTGATCTCGGTGTTCACGGACACCGACCCCGCCGAGGTCACCGGCCGGGGCACCGGCATCAACGACGAGACCCTCGCCCGCAAGACGGAGGTCGTGCGCCGCGCGATCGACCTCCACCAGCCGGACCCGGCCGACCCCATCGGCGTCCTCGCCGCGGTCGGCGGCTTCGAACACGCGGCGATGGTCGGCCTGTTGCTCGGCGGCGCGTCCCTGCGTACGCCGGTGATCCTGGACGGCGTCAGCGCCGGCGCCGCGGCTCTCGTGGCCCGCGCGATCGCCCCCGAGGTCCTCGCGGCCTGCATCGCGGGCCACCGCAGCGCCGAACCGGGCCATGTGGCCGCCCTGAACAAGCTCGGCCTGCGCCCCCTGGTCGACCTGGACCTCCGTCTCGGCGAGGGCACGGGTGCGCTGCTGGCCCTGCCGCTGGTGCAGAGCACGGCGCGGGCGATGCACGAGGTGGCGACGTTCGACTCCGCAGGGGTGACGGAAAAGTAGGCGCCCGCAGTCGGCGATGCGGCCCAGCCGGTGGACCGGCTGGGCCGCACTGACGCCCTGCCCTTAAAATCTGCACGTCAGGGCCACCGCATGCCGTGAAAGCACGCGGGGGAGACCCGCCGCACAAGAGGAGCCGCACCCTCATGGCCGAACACCCCGCCTACCCCGTAGGCCTCCGCCTCACCGGCCGCAGGGTCGTCGTCCTCGGCGGCGGTCAGGTCGCCCAGCGCCGCCTGCCCGCGCTGATCGCGGCGGGCGCGGACATCCTCCTCGTGTCCCCGCAGGCGACCCCGTCCGTGGAGGCGATGGCGGACGCGGGCGAGATCGCCTGGGAGCGCCGCCCTTACGCGGAGGGCGACTTGGCGGACGCCTGGTACGCCCTGATCGCGACGACGGACCCGGAGGCGAACACCCGGGCCTCCGCCGAAGCCGAGGCCCACCGCGTCTGGTGCGTCCGCTCCGACGACGCCGACCAGGCCACCGCGTGGACCCCGGCGACGGGCCACAGCGAGGGCGTCACGGTCGCCGTCCTCACCACCGACGCACGCGGCCGCGACCCCCGCCACACCGCCGCCATCCGGGACGCGGTCGTGGCGGGCCTGCGCGACGGCACCCTCGTCGCCCCGCACCACCGCACCCGGACCCCGGGCGTGGCCCTGGTCGGCGGCGGCCCCGGCGACCCGGACCTCATCACGGTCCGCGGCCGCCGCCTCCTCGCCGAGGCCGACGTGGTCATCGCCGACCGGCTCGGCCCCCGTGACCTCCTCGCCGAACTCCCCCCGCACGTCGAGGTGATCGACGCGGCGAAGATCCCGTACGGCCGCTACATGGCCCAGGAGGCCATCAACAACGCCCTGATCGAACACGCCCGGCAGGGCAAGTCGGTGGTCCGCCTCAAGGGCGGCGACCCCTTCGTCTACGGCCGTGGCATGGAGGAGATCCAGGCGCTCGCGGAGGCGGGCATCCCGTGCACGGTCGTGCCCGGCATCTCCAGCTCCATCTCGGTACCGGGCGCGGCGGGCATCCCGGTCACCCATCGGGGCGTAGCACACGAGTTCACGGTGGTGAGCGGGCATGTGGCCCCTGACGACGAGCGTTCGCTGGTCGACTGGCCGTCCCTGGCCAGGCTGACCGGCACCCTCGTCGTCCTCATGGGCGTGGACAAGATCGGCAAGATCGCCGAGACCCTGATCGCGCACGGCAAGCCGGCCGACACTCCGGTCGCCCTGGTCCAGGAGGGCACGACGGCCGCCCAGCGCCGGGTGGACGCGACCCTGGCGACGGTCGGCGAGACCGTAACCACCGAGGACGTGAAGCCGCCCGCGGTGATCGTCATCGGAGCGGTGGTCACCGTAGGACCGAAGGAACGTGCGTAACCCCGGGTAACACAACCCGTTCCCAGCCGTTGGCACCACACCCAGGACAAGGCAGTATCACCCTGTGGCCGATCTCATCACCGTTGAGGATCCCGACGACCCGCGCCTGCGTGATTACACGGGCCTGACCGACGTAGAGCTGCGCCGCAAGCGCGAACCGGCCGAGGGCCTGTTCATCGCCGAGGGCGAGAAGGTCATCAGACGGGCCAAGGACGCCGGCTACGAGATGCGGTCGATGCTGCTCTCCGCGAAGTGGGTCGACGTCATGCGCGACGTCATCGACGAACTCCCCGCACCCGTCTACGCGGTGAGCCCCGAACTGGCCGAACGCGTCACGGGCTACCACGTCCACAGAGGCGCCCTGGCCTCCATGCAACGCAAACCGCTCCCCACGGCGGACGAACTCCTCCAGACCACGCGCAGGGTCGTGGTCATGGAGTCGGTGAACGACCACACCAACATCGGCGCGATCTTCCGCTCGGCGGCGGCGTTGGGCATGGACGCGGTCCTGCTGTCCCCGGACTGCGCGGACCCCCTGTACCGCCGCAGCGTGAAGGTCTCGATGGGCGCGGTCTTCTCCGTCCCCTACGCCCGCCTGGACAGCTGGCCCAAGGGCTTGGAGTCGGTCCGAGAGGCAGGTTTCACGCTCCTGGCCCTAACCCCCGACGAGAAGGCGAAGAGCCTGGACGAGGCGGCTCCCCACCGCATGGCCAGAGTGGCCCTGATGCTGGGAGCGGAGGGCGACGGCCTGTCCACCCAGGCCCTGGTGGCGGCCGACGAATGGGTCCGCATCCCCATGGCCCACGGCGTCGACTCCCTCAACGTGGGCGCCGCGGCCGCGGTCGCCTTCTACGCGGTGGCCACTGGCCGCCCCGAACTCTAGGAGCCCGCTTGGCCCAGCGCGAGGCGATCGTCGCCGTACTCCGACGCGCGGACCGCGTCCTCGTCATCCGCCGCGGCCCCGACTCGTCCCGCTCGGGCTACTGGGCCCCGCTCAGCGGCAAACTCGAACCGGGTGAGAGCCAGGAAGAGGCCCTGGTCAGAGAGGTCCACGAGGAGGTGGGCCTCGCGGTCTCCCCCCTGAACAAGGTCTGGGAGTCCCAGGCGGACGACGGCCGCTTCCGCCTCCACTGGTGGACCGCCACCGAAACAGGCAACGGCACGATCGTCCCCGACCCGGGCGAGGTCTCCGAGGTGCGGTGGGTGACACCGGCGGAGTTCCTGACGATGACCCCGCACTTCGAGGCGGACCGGGAGTTCTTCGAGCGGGTTTTGCCGGGGTTGTAGGTGGGGCGGCTGTTCAGTGGGGGGTCCCGACTCCGGTCTGTCCGGCGCTCACTTGCCCGTAGGGGTCCCGGCTGGGGCCCGCGTCACTCAGCCCGTCCGGCGTTTGAGGACGAGGCCCTTTCGGGGCCGTTGGGGGTCTGGGGGCGGAGCCCCCAGGCGGGGGAGAAGGGGCGGCAGCCCCTGGAGGATGGGACGGGTAGGGGCGGCGGGGGCGAAATCAGCCCTCGCTACTCGCTGGACCCGCCCGAATCGCGACTGTCCGCCCCCACAACACTCCCGTGCCCCACAGGCCCAAGCCCATGAGCCGGCCCCGAACACCCCTGAGCCACCGCAATCCCCAACGCGACCAGCAAGGTCACCACAACAAACACGAACAGCCGCTGCCGCAGCAGCCGCGGATTCGCAGGCCGCCGCCCGGTCCCCGTCGTCCGCGGCCCAGAACGCCCCGCCCCACTACGAGGCCCAGGCCGACTCCCCCCACCGGAACGCGTCGTGTTCCGCCCCGCAGGAGTCGCCCGAGGCTGCCCCGGCCGAGACGGCACCCCACCCCCACGCGACGGACTACCACCACCCCGGGACGACGGAGCCGCACCCCGCGGCGCCGGAGTCCCCTGCGCACTCTGCGGATGCTGCGGACGCCGCCCACCCTGCGTCCGCTGCTGCTCCGGATAACTGTCGGCAAGCCGCCCGGTAGGCCGATCCGCCTCGGCAGCCCGAGGCGAAGGCGGCCGCACATCAGCCATCCCCTGCGCCTCACGCGCCGCGATCTCCTTGAGCCGCAAGGACAGCTGAAGCGTGCTGGGCCGCTCCTCGGGATCCTTGGCGAGGCACGCGCGGACCAGCGGCGCGAGCGCGTCCGGCACCCCGTGCAGCTGCGCCTCCTCGTGCACCACGCGGTACAGCATGACCTCGGAACTACCGTGCCCGAAGGGCGAGTCGGAGGTCGAGGCGTAGGCGAGCGTGGCCCCAAGCGAGAACACGTCGGTGGCCGGAGTGACGGCAGCCCCCCGCACCTGCTCGGGCGCGAGGAACCCCGGCGAACCCACCGCCGTACCGACGTGCGTGAGCGTCGACGCCCCGGTCGCCCAGGCGATACCGAAGTCGATGATCCGCGGACCCTTGGGGGAGAGAAGGATGTTCGACGGCTTGAGATCCCGGTGGACGACCCCGGCCTCATGCACGGCCACAAGCCCCTCGGACAGGGCGGCCCCGATGGCGGCGACCTCGGCCGCACCGAGCGCACCTTCGTCGGCGACCTTGTCGTGAAGCGACGGCCCGGGCACGTACTGCGTGGCGAACCACGGCCGATCGGCGTCAAGATCCGCGGCGACCAGCCGGGCGGTGCATCCACCACGAATCCGCCGAGCCGCCGACACCTCGCGCGCGAACCGCGAACGGAACTCCTGGTCCTCCGCCAGATCCGGCCGGATGACCTTCAGCGCGACCCGTTGTCCCTTGCGGTCGGAGCCCAGATAGACGACACCCATTCCGCCCGCGCCGAGCCGTCTGTGAAGCCTGAACGAGCCGACGACGCGCGGGTCCTCGCGCCTCAGGCGCATCATCGCCATGTTCATCCCCGCTGCCCGGTCCGTGTGACGAGCGACAGCTTACGTTTCCACGGGCGCCCGCGCGCAAAGGCCGCGCCCTCTCGGACCGACGGATTGTCAGTGCCGGGTGGGAAACTTGAAGAGTGGTCAGAGGCGTTGCGAGCAGCAGGACTTCACATCACCTCGGACCCCAACCAACCATCACAGAAGGGGGATTGAGCGCGTGAAGGGTGATCGCGTCGAGATAGTGGTGGACGCCGGCGACACAACACGGACGTACGAGGTGGTGGCGAGCAGGGCGGGCCGCCGGGTGGAGACGGCGGTGCGCAGAGGGGTGGTGGAAGTGAGCGAAGTCACCCGCAGCGGCTCCGTCGTGCGTACGGCCCGGTTCATGGCGACCAGGGTCCTCGCCCTGGTCGAGCAGCCGGTCCCGCGCGAGGACAGCTCAGAGAAAGCGGGGCACACCGGACTCCCCCTCCGGGAAGACCCCGAGACCTAGGACCCGGTCTCCACCCAGGGGAGTAGTTCGCAGGTCATCGCTCATCCTCCGGGAGGCCCGCCAATCGGTACGAGGGCATGACGACCCGCACCCGCCGCACGCATAGATTTGAAGTCAAGCGGCGGGTGCAGCACTCGTCCCCCGAGGTCAGACACCCGCCGCTGCCAAAGCAAAGACAACAGAGTTTGGTCAACGGAGCACGGTCAGGAGAGGGACCATGGCCCATACGGCACCGCGGGCATTGATCCGCACAGAGGGACGCAAGGCGTACAACGCGGCGTTCCGCACCCGCCGCACGGGCCGTCGCCACCCACTGGTGGCGACCTTGATGGCACTTCCCCTGGCGGTCCTGCTCCTCGTCGTCTTCGACGGCTGGGAGACCGTGGCCACACAAGCGTCGTCCGTGGGAGTGATGCTGGGGCGCTGAGCGGCGACCCCAGGCCCGGAAGAGCGGTCCGGGCGGGGACATCCACCCATGAAACCCCGTGGGGACGGGGGTGCGGCGGACGGCAAAAAAAGCCGGCGCAGCTGGGGAGCTGCGCCGGCTTTGCTTTGCCCGAAAACAATTCCGGGCACGCGCGGAACGCCCCAGCAGGTACAGCCCTCCCGGGCCCAGCAGCGAGAGCGCCCTCAGCCGGAGCGCCCCAAAGGGGCGCGGGGAACTGCGCGACCAGCCCCCACCGGACCCGCACCGAACCCCTCGCGCAACCCGGCCGACCCCCGAATCCCCATTGCGTACCCTCCCGACGAGACCCGCACAACCCCGGGGGACCCCATGACCACCCACCACCTGCTACCCGCCCTGGCGGCCAGCGCCAGATCCACCGCCCACACCCAAACCCCCACCTGCCCCTGCGGAACCACCACCACCCTCACCGACCGCCCCGACGGCACAGTCGTCCGCCACGAATTCACGGTCGCGAAGGCCCACGCCCCCAACACAGACCCCACTCACCTCACGGCCCGCCTCACCACAGCCGCAAAACTCCCCACCCTGCTCCTGCCCCCACTCACCCCCACCCCCCTCACCCTCCACGCCCGCCTGGTGACGTGCTGGCCCTACGGCACCCCCGTAGACCCGGACGACCCGGACGCCGCCCCCTGGGAAGCCGCAGCCACCCTCCTGGCCCACCTGCACCGAACACCACCCCCCACCCCCCTCCCGCCCATGCGAGGCCCCCTGAAGGCACTCCGGGCGATCACCAGGCTCCGCGAGGCCGGCCCCCACCCCGCCACCACCCCCGTCCTGCACGCCTGGGCACGCCTCCCCGCCTGGGCTCGCGCAGAGGAACCCCAGCCCGACACCACCACCCTCTGCCACGGCGACCTGCACCTGGGCCAGCTGGTCCGCCACCCCGCCCCCGACGGCCCGTGGCTCCTGATCGACGTCGACGACATGGGCGTAGGCGTCCCCGCCTGGGACCTCGCCCGCCCGGCCGCCTGGTACGCCTGCGGCCTGCTCCCGCCGGACGAATGGGCCCGCTTCCTGAACGCCTACCGCACGGCGGGCGGCCCGGCCGTCCCCGCGACCGACGACCCCTGGCCCGCCCTGGACGTCCCGGCCCGCACCCTCACCGTGCAGACCGCCGCCCTCGCCGTCGTCAAGGCGGTCGCGGCGGACCGCCCGCTGGACGAGGTGGAGCTGGCGGTCGTGGACGCGTGTGACCGAATGGGTTCCGTACCACCCGAGTTGGCGCCCGGATTCGCGAAGTAGGGTGCAACCGACCGGGGTCGGACGGAGTCTGTCCTGGGGAAACACCAAGATGTACCGACGGGCGAGGAGTTGAGCCGAGCATGCAGTGTCCGAAGTGCCATGCGCCGATGCACACGTACAACCGCAACGGTGTCCAGATCGAACAGTGCAGCAACTGCCGGGGGATCTTCCTCGACTACGGCGAGCTGGAGGCGCTGACCCGCGTGGAGTCCCAGTGGCAGCAGCCCGCCCCGCCACCCCCGGGCCCGCAGGGCTACCCCGCCCCGTCCGCGCCCGCCTGGGGCGCCCCGCACGGCGGCGGTCACGGCGGTGGCCACTACGGCGGTCACGGCGGCCACCACCGCCACAAGAGCTTCGGCCACATGCTGTTCTCCAGCTGACCGGCACACGAAGAAGCCCCCGGACGCGGAGAGCGCCGGGGGCTTCGGTGTGTGGACGATACTGGGATTGAACCAGTGACCTCTTCCGTGTCAGGGAAGCGCTCTCCCGCTGAGCTAATCGTCCTCGGGACCACGATCCGCGGATCATGGGCGGTGCGTGCGCGATACTGGGATTGAACCAGTGACCTCTTCCGTGTCAGGGAAGCGCTCTCCCGCTGAGCTAATCGCGCGGGGATCCTTGCGGACCAAGTCCTTGCGGACCAGTGGACGATACTGGGATTGAACCAGTGACCTCTTCCGTGTCAGGGAAGCGCTCTCCCGCTGAGCTAATCGTCCTTGGAGGTGGAGACGGGATTTGAACCCGTGTAGACGGCTTTGCAGGCCGTTGCCTCGCCTCTCGGCCACTCCACCAGGAGTGCGGGGGTTCGGGAAGATCCCCCACTTTCCTGCGAGCGGACGACCAGGTTCGAACTGGCGACCTCAACCTTGGCAAGGTTGCGCTCTACCAACTGAGCTACGTCCGCTTGTCGTTTCCGCTCGGCTTGCGCGTCGCGGCGACGAGTTGAACTCTAGCGGATTCCGGGGCCAGCACAAAAACGCGTTTGTGCAGCGTGCTGGCCTGCGACTACGGGAACACATGGTCAGGGCAGCCGCGGGGACACGGCCGGGCAACCTGTGAGACACCCGACTTAGACTCGACGGCGTGTTCCGCCTCGCCCCTCTCGCCCGTTTCGGCGGCCGTGTCGCCACCGGTCTCCTCGATGTCACCCGCGACCCCGCGGCCCTGGAGTCCACCGGCTTCTGGGCGGTCGCTGCCGACTTCGAGGGCCGTCTGACCTGCGCCCGCTTCCGTGACGTACGCGAGGAACCGGTCCCGGCCCCCGTCCCCGGCGCCTGGCAAGGACCCGCGACCGACGCCTGGATCTCCTCCCTCGACCGTGCCGCCTACACCGCGGGCGTCCGCCGCATCCGGGAGCACATAGCGGCCGGCGAGGTCTACCAGGCCAACCTGTGCCGCGTCCTGTCGGCACCGGTCGCCTCCGACGCGGATGTCGACGCCCTCACCGCCCTGCTCGCGCGCGGCAACCCGGCGCCGTACGCAGGAACGATCCGGCTGCCCGACCACGGCGTGGAGATAGCCACCGCCTCGCCCGAACTCTTCCTGCGCCGCACCGGGCGGGTCGTCGAGTCGGGGCCGATCAAGGGCACCGGGCGGACCGAGGCGGATCTGCTGGAGAAGGACTTCGCCGAGAACGTGATGATCGTGGACCTGGTCCGCAACGACCTCGGCCGCGTGTGCGCGACGGGGACCGTGAGCGTGCCGGACCTGTGTGTCGTGGAGAAGCACCCGGGTCTCGTCCACCTGGTGTCCACGGTCCGGGGCGAGTTGCCCGCGCACACCGGGTGGCCGGAACTTCTGGCCTCCGCGTTTCCGCCCGGGAGTGTCACGGGAGCCCCCAAGTCCAGTGCCCTGCGCATCATCGACGCCCTGGAGACCGCGCCCCGGGGGCCCTACTGCGGAGGCGTCGGCTGGGTCGACGCGGACCGTGGCGTCGGCGAACTGGCCGTAGGGATCCGGACGTTCTGGGTCGACCGCGCGGACGGCATGCTGCGGTTCGGCACCGGCGCGGGCATCACCTGGGGTTCGGACCCCGAGGGGGAGTGGCGGGAGACCGAGCTGAAGGCGTCACGGCTGCTCGCGGTAGCGTCGGGCGCGTACGAGGTGAGCGGAGGGGCTCTTTCATGAAGATCTGGCTCGACGGCGGGCTGCAGGACAGCGAGGCCGCCCGTGTCTCCGTCTTCGACCACGGGCTGACCGTGGGCGACGGCATTTTCGAGACGGTGAAGACGACGGACGGGAAGACGTTCGCGCTGACCCGTCATCTCGACCGGCTGACCCGCTCCGCGCGCGGCCTCGGGCTGCCCGACCCCGACCTGGACGAGGTCCGCCGCGGCTGCGCGGCCGTCCTCGCCGCCAACCCGCTGCCGCTCGGCCGCCTCCGCATCACGTACACCGGCGGCCATGGCCCGCTCGGCTCCGACCGCGGCGAACACGGCCCGACCCTCGTGATCGCCCTCGGCGAGGCCAACCGCCGCCCCGACTCCACGGCCGTCGTCACGGTCCCCTGGACCCGCAACGAACGCGGCGCCCTCACCGGCCTCAAGACCACGTCGTACGCCGAGAACGTCGTCGCCCTCGCCCGAGCCCACCAACACGGCGCGTCCGAGGCCCTGTTCGCCAACACGGTCGGCCAACTCTGCGAAGGCACGGGGTCGAACGTCTTCGTCGTCCTCGACGGCGAGATCCACACCCCGCCGGTCGGCTCCGGCTGTCTCGCGGGCATCACCCGCGCCCTGACCGTCGAATGGACCGGCGCCAAGGAGACCGACCTCCCGCTCGACGTCCTGGAACACGCCGACGAGGTATTCCTCACGTCCTCCCTGCGGGACGTCCAGGCCGTCCACCAGGTCGACGAACGCCAACTCCCGGGCGCGGCAGGCCCGGTGACCGCCAAGGCGATGCGCGTCTTCGAGGAGCGGTCGGGCGACGACCTTGATCCGTAGGCGCCCTTAATGGGCTGACCTGGGGGTCGGGTCCGGGTAGAACTCCCTTGATGACTACGACCCTGCGGCCGACCGAGCCGCTTCAGCAGGAGGCCGACGGGACCCGTTCGCGCCGCTATCAGGTGTGTGTGAACAGCCGTCCCGTCGGCGCGATACACCTCGGCACGAGTCCCGTCTTCGGCGATGCGGTGGCCCAGATCCGGGACCTGGGCATCGAGGAGCCGGACCGCCGGCGCGGCCGGGGCACGGTGGCCGCGCTCGCCGCCGAGGAGGTGGCGCGGGGCTGGGGCTGCCGGCGGATCGAGGCGTCCGTGCCCGCGGCGGCGGAGACAGCGCTCAGGATGGCGACCACCCTCGGCTACGTCGTCCGCAACCGCCACATGGAGAAGCCCCTCGGCGACACCGCGCCCGAACTGCCCGCGGGGAGCCGGAGCCGGCCCATGACCCAGGAGGAGTACGGCCCGTGGCTGGCCCACGGGACGGAGGACTTCATCCTGGACTGGACCGAGCGCGGGGTACCCGAGGCCGAGGCCCGGACCAAGGCGCTGCAGGGCAACGCCGAAATGCTGCCCGACGGATTCACCACCCCGGACATGCTCTTCAGCGTCCTGGAGCACGAGGGCACCCGGGTGGGCACCCTCTGGACAGGCCCCCGCGACGGCAAGGCCTTCGTCTACGACGTCGAGGCCGACGCGCGCCATCGGGGCAAGGGCCACGGCCGCACCCTGATGCTCCT
The DNA here is from genome assembly GCF_036187565.1 of Streptomyces sp. NBC_00252. NCBI lineage: Bacteria > Bacillati > Actinomycetota > Actinomycetes > Kitasatosporales > Streptomycetaceae > Streptomyces > Streptomyces sp. NBC_00252. The sequence continues at coordinate 8,147,113 of NZ_CP108087.1, forward strand.
GGCCGAGGCGCAGGGCGTCGCCGCAGGTCTGCCGACCATCCGGCTGAACGTCTTCGCGGGCAACACCCCGGCCGAGCGGCTCTACGAGTCACTCGGCTACGAGACGGTCACCTACCACCTGTACAAGAGCCTGCTCTGACGCTCAGCCCGCGGCTCACCCGCCCCGCGGCTCACTCTCCTCCGGCTTCGGCGAGCAGCCGGTCGGCGATCTCCTCGATGCGGGCACGCAGTCCGTCCTGGCTCTTGCCGCCGTCGAGACGTTCGCCGCCGATGACGTACGTCGGGGTGCCGGTCACGCCGATGGCCTTGCCCTCGGCCTGGTCGGCGTCGACGATCAGGATGTGCCGGCCGTCGATCAGCGCGGTGTCGAACTCCTCGGCGTCCAGCCCGAGTTCGGCGGCCACCTCGACCAGGAAGGGTTCTCCCTTACGGTCCAGCTCCCCGACCCGCCCGAGCACGGCCTCGATGTAGTCCCAGCCCCGCCCCTGCTCCACGGCCTCCTCGGCGGCCTGCGCCGCGGCGAACGCGTGCTTGTGCTTCTCCAACGGGAAGTGCCGCAACCGCACCTCCAGCCGGTCGCCGTAGCGGGCCCGCAGGGCGCGTACGTCGTCCAGGGCGGTGTCGCAGTCCGGGCACTGGAGCTCACACCAGACGTCGAGGACGGGGGTGCGCACGGAGGGGAGGTCACTCATGCGACCAGTCTCCCAGCCCCGGCACCACGTCCCCAACCGGGATCACTGGGCGCACGCGGAGGACACCGTCCGGGCGCCGACGGGGCTCACACGCACGACACCGACCACCCCCTACGGCCCGCACCCGTACACCACCGACCGACACCTGCGGAGGATGCGACCCGGAGATGTCCCTGATGTCCGACCAAGGCATGGCCTCCCGGGGACCCGACGGTGCAGGATGGAAGAGACGAAGCACGACCTGCCCGCTAGGGACGCTCCGACCGACGGGACGCGCGCCTGATCGACCGGGACGTGCCTGCCCGACCGGGACTTCTCGATCGGCGGGGACGCTCCGGCTGAGTGGGACGCGCGCCTGACCGACTGGCACGTGTCCAGCCGGCCGGGGTGTGCCTGGCCGATTGGGACCTCTTGATTGGCGGGGACGCTCTGGCTGAGTGGGACGCGCGCCTGACTGACTGGCACGTGTCCAGCCGGCCGGGGTGTGCCTGGCCGACCGGGACCTCTCGATCGGCGGGGACGCTCCGGCTGAGTGGGACGCGCGCCTGACCGACTGGCACGTGTCCAGCCGGCCGGGGTGTGCCTGGCCGATTGGGACCTCTCGATCGGCAGGGACGGCCCGGCTGAGCGGGACGCGCGCCTGACCGACTGGCACGTGTCCAGCCGACCGGGGTGTGCCTGGCCGATTGGGACGCCTCGATCACGGGGACGCTCCGACCGAGCGGGACTTGCCTGACTGGTCGGGATGTGCCGGGCCGGCCGGGGTGTCTCGATCGTGGGGATGCTCCGACCGGATGGGGCTTGCCTGACCGGTCGGGACGTGCCGGGTCGGCCGGGATGTCTCGATCGGCGGGAACGCTCCGACGGAACAGGGCGCGCTTGACCGACCGGGACGTGCCTGCCCGATGGGGACGGCCCGGCTGACCAGGACGCTCCTGGTCGTTGGGGGCGTGCCCGCCCGACGGGGACACCCTGACGGACCGGAGCGCGCCCGATCGACCGGGACGTGCCCAATCGACCGGAACACGCCGGACAGCCCGGCCCGCCCCGACCGACCGGACCGTGTCGGCCGACAGGGACGCCCCGACCGACCGGACCGACCGGACCGACCGGACCGTCTCGACCGACCGAGACGCCCCCGACCGGTACCCGCACAACCGAAGCCCGCCCGACCTGAGCGTGCTTCATCGAGGATCTGCCCGACGGACCTGCCTGGAGGACCGGATGATTGCCGAGACCGTCTGTTCCGCCGTCTCCGCGGCAGGCCTGGGCATCGCGGCCGTCACGGCGTATCGGAAGCGTTTTCTCTCCGCCGCCCGTATCGCCGCGTACTCGCTGGTGCCCGTCGGCCTGGTGATGACCGGGGTCGTCGGCTGGGTGGCCGACACCGCGTTCAGCCCCACGGCCTGGGCGGGCTTCGTTCTCCTGGGCGGCGCCTGGCTGCTCTTCATGGGCACCCGCGCCGTGGAGCGCCGCCGCGGCGGCACCCGTAAGGAGCGCAGGGCCGCCCGTGACTCCGCGCAGCCGGACGCGGTGGCCCCGGCGGCCTCCGCGCCCTCCCTGGGTCCGGCCAAGCGCCCCGCGACCCGGCCGGCCGCGGCGCCCCGCGCGCAGAGCGGGGACGACTTCAGCGACATCGAGGCGATCCTCAAGAAGCACGGCATATGACGCCCGGACCGGACCGGGACTGAAACGACACAGAGTGAGCCCGCTCCGCCGGTAAGCGTTCAGGACTCGACGCAACCCGAAACGGACAACACGGAATTCCGCGAACTCCCTCTCTTTTCGGGCGTGTTGATCGCGTAGCGGGTCTCCGCTGCGTCATCATCGCGGCGAGATGCTGGACACGACACAGAGCGACGCCGCGCCGCCGAAGGACGAGCCGCGCGGGTGCCTTTTCGCCCTTTCCCAGCCACCGCTGATGATCTTCCTAGCGGTGATCGGGTGTCTGCTGCTCATGGCCTCGCTGCACGACCTGCTGATGCTGTGAGCCGTACTCGTGGTCCCCGACGTCACCCGTCGGGGGCCGCGACCTCATCGAGATACCGAGACGGAACCAAGAACCAAAAACGAGAACCGAGCAGCGGGAAGCGAGTGACGCCGGCGTCGGGTGTCAGCCCGCCGCCTCCTTGCGCCGTGCCCGGTACGCGGCCACATGCAGACGGTTCCCGCAGGTCCGGCTGTCGCAGTAGCGGCGCGACCGGTTCCGGGAGAGATCGACGAAGGCGCGCCGGCAGTCGGGAGCCTCGCAGCGACGCAGCCGCTCCTGCTCACCGGCGACCACGAAGAACGCGAGCGCCATCCCGCAGTCCGCGGCGAGATGGTCGGCGACCGAGGCGCCGGGCGCGAAGTAGTGGACATGCCAGTCGTAACCGTCGTGGTCCGTGAGCCGGGGCGTGGTGCCCGCGGCGGCGATCAGGTCGTTGATCAGTCCGGCGGCGGCCCGGGGGTCCGGGGCCGAGAAGACCGAGGCGAACCGCCCGCGGATCTTGCGCACGGCGGAGAGGTCGAACTCCGACAGCACCCCGACATCGCTGATCTCGTGGTTTCGTACGAAATCCGCGAGCAGCGCGACATCCTGCAGTCCGTCCGGCGCCGCGGCGTCCTCCGGTGCGGTGTTCACCAGATCGACCACGGTGTCGAGGGCGCACCGGGTGTCGTGGGTGATCAGCACGTTTCGCTCCCTGGCCTGGGGGTCGGGCGGGCGCCCGCCGATGCTGGCCGATGGTAGTGGCTTCCCGGACGGCCGCCCCCTGTCTCTGAGAACGGGACCGTGCCCCGCGCGGTTCCCGGGATCACGGAGAGTCGTGCGAGCGGGGCCGACGCGCACCGTCGCCGCCCCCGCGACGAATCGCGGCGACGGCGCCGGTGTGTGCCCTATGCGGTTGTCTAAGCCCGAGCCGTCTCCCCGAGTTCGGACGGCGCCGGGCGGCTTGGTGGGACCTCGCGCTAGCTCTCCGCCAGGATGTGCGACAGCTCCTGATCCAGGTCGAAGTGCCGGTGCTCCGTGCCGGGTGGCACGGCGGCGTCCGTCCGCTTGAGGAAGGACTCCAGAGCCCGCGCGGGAGCCTCCAGCAGGGCTTCGCCCTCGGGAGAGCTCAGCGCGATGCAGACGACGCCCTGACCGTGACTACGGGATGGCCAGACTCGGACGTCGCCGGTACCGGTGGGCCGGTGGAGGCCCTCCGCGAGAAGGTCGCGGGCGAACACCCACTCGACGGTCTCCTCGGCTCCGGTGTGGAAGGTGGCGTGCACGGCGTAGGGGTCGGCCGTGTCGTACCGCAGGCCTGCGGGGACAGGCAGGGATGACTCGCTCGACACAACGAGGCGCAGGTGCAGCTCGCAGCTGACCGTGGTGTTCATAAGCGCCAGGGCCTTTCGCTCAGTGTGCGCTCGGGGATTCGCACGTCGGCGAAATCGACATGCCACCTACGGTGCCGTTGTAAACCCCTCTGAGTGTTTTGCGTGCCTTTACGTAACTCTTCCGGCCGAGAGCTCGATCGCTCCGCGGGGCCATTCCGGTGACTGGTTTCCCTCGGGTAGGGTTTGTCCGTATGAATACGGGGAGTGACGAGCCGGGTGAGGTCGCCGTGGCGTCCGACGGGGCGAGCGACGAGACGCGGGCGGACGGGGCGCGGGACGAGCAGGGGCTCGGTTCCAAGGCGCCGGAGTTCATCAAGGCGCGCCGCGCGCTGCATGTGAGCTGGCAGGTCGGCGTCTTCGTCGTGGGCCTCGCGGTCGTGGTCGCCGGCATCATCATGCTGCCGCTGCCGGGACCCGGCTGGGTCGTGATCTTCGGCGGCATGGCGATCTGGGCGACGGAGTTCGTCTGGGCCCAGCTGGTGCTCCGCTGGACCAAACGCAAGGTCACCGAGGCGGCACAGCGCGCGCTCGACCCCGCCGTGCGCCGCCGGAACATCGTCCTGACCTCGATCGGCCTGGTGATCGTGGCCGCCCTGGTCGGCGTCTACGTGTGGAAGTTCGGCGTCGTGATGCCCTGGAAGATCAAGGACCAGTGAGCCGGTGAGGGCGTGCGGGTGGCTTCCCGCGCTGGTCGGGGCACCCGCTGACATGGGGTAATGTTCTCCGTGCGCCCGGGCGATTAGCTCAGTGGGAGAGCGCTTCGTTCACACCGAAGAGGTCACTGGTTCGAACCCAGTATCGCCCACCCGGACCGACGGCCCGCCTGTGATCCACAGGCGGGCCGTCGGCGTTGGTGCCCCGCACACCGTGTGGTCAACTCCCCGTCGCCCAGGCGTTTTTCGGCCGCCCGGCACCTGAGTGCCGCAGACCGCTTTCTGTTCGGCGGACCGATCGCGCGCGCCTCACCTGCGGTGTCCGTCCGGTCACCCGCGCCACAGGCTCGCCGGCGCCGCCGTAGGCCTCGGTCAGGCCGGGAGAAATTCCTGTCCGAATCATTGACGCACCCCGAGGGCCTCCGTACCTTGTGCCAGCAAGCGCTTACTTGAAACGATTCATGCAGGTGGCAACGATGCTACGGGGAGGGCCCATCATGGGAACCGGCACGAATGTGGAGAGGCGTACGGTCCTCAAGGCGGCGGGGGTCTCGGCGGTCACGCTGGGGCTGGCCGCGACGGGGTGCGGTGGGAACGACGGCACCGCCGCGGACGGGACGGTGACGATCCGTTACTCGTGGTGGGGTGCCGAGGAGCGGGCGAAAAAGATCAATCAGTCCATCGCGCTCTTCGAGAAGAAGTATCCGAAGATCAAGGTGAAGACGGACTTTCAGGACTATCCCTCTTTCTGGGAGAAGTTCCAGACGCAGGCCGCGGGCGGAAATCCGCCGGACGTATTCCAGAACGCCGTCGGATTTCTTCGGAAGTACGACAAGAGAGGCGTCCTGCTCGATCTCCGATCACAGATCGACGCGGGGAATCTGAGCCTCGATCACTTCCGCACGGGCGTCACGAAGGTGGGCGAGGTCGACGGCAAACAGCTCGGAATTCCGGTCGGTTCGAACACCATGGCGCTGGTCATCGACAAGAAGGTCTACGAGAGAGCCGGCGTCGACCCCACGGCGGGCTGGACCTGGGACGAGTACTTCAAGGCCCTCAAGACGATCCACGACAAGACCCAAGTCCCCGGGGACACCGGCTACTTCAGCATCATGTACCTGTACGACCTCTACCTCCGCCAGAACGGCAAGGCCTTCTTCACCAAGGACGGCCTGGGTTTCGAGGAGTCGGATCTGACGGAGTGGTGGACGGACGGGTACGGCCGCGTGAAGGCCGGGATCGTCACCTCCCCGAAGGTCGTCGCCCAGGACACCCCCAAGTCCTCTCTCTCGGCCGGGCACGGCGCCTCGGAATTCACCTGGGACAACTTCACCGTCCGCTACTCCGCCGAGGGCAGCAGCACCTACGGCCTCGCCCCGATCCCCACCACTGACGGCAAGGACACCGGCCAGTACCTCGGGTCCCTGATGCTCAGCGGCTCGGCACACACCAGGCACCCCAAGGAAGTCGCCCAGTTCATCGACTTCATGGTCCACGACCCCTCGGTCGGCAAGATCATGGGCTACGACCGGGGCATCCTGGCGACCACCGACCAGTACGACGCGTTCAAGCCGACCGACGCCGTACAGAAGGAGATCGCCCAGTACGAGGTGGACACCGCCAAGGCCGGTGTCCTCGGGACGATCACCCCGCACCCGTCCGGCGCCGACACCGCCGAGTCCGCCTTCCTGCGCATCGGCGGGGACATGGCGCTGGGCAAGACCAAGGTCGCCGACGCGGTCAAGCAGTTCTTCTCCGAGGCGCAGGCCGCCTTCTCCGCCTGATGGGAACCGCCGTGACGCTCGTCAAGGACGCTCCGCCCGACGCCCGGCCGACCCGCCCCACCGCCCCCGCCGACCTGAAGCGGCGGGGGCGCCGGGAGAACCTCGCCGGCTACCTCTTCATGTCCCCGTGGATCGCCGGCTTCCTGCTGCTGACCGCCGGTCCCATGGTCGCCTCCCTCTACTTCGCGTTCACCGACTACAACCTCTTCGACAGCCCGAAGTGGATCGGCTTCGACAACTTCACCCGGATGTTCGACGACCCCCGGTGGCAGAAGTCCGTCGAGGTGACGGCCAAGTACGTCGTCATCGGCACCCCGCTGAAACTGCTCCTCGCCCTCGGCGTCGCCATGCTGCTCGCCCAGAGCCGCCGCGGCCAGGCCCTCTACCGGGCCGCCTTCTACGCCCCCTCGCTCATCGGCGCGAGCGTCTCGATCGGCTTCGTCTGGCGGTCGCTGTTCTCCGACGGCGCCGTCGTGGACCGTACGCAGTCGCTCTTCGGCTCCCATGTCGGCGGCTGGGTCGGGGACCCCGACTGGATCCTCTACTCCCTGGTCGCGCTCACCGTCTGGCAGTTCGGCGCGCCGATGGTCATCTTCCTCGCCGGGCTCAAGCAGGTCCCGAGGGAGCTGTACGAGGCCGCCGCGATGGACGGGGCCGGGCCCTTCCGCCGGTTCTGGAACATCACGCTGCCGATGATCTCCCCGGTGCTGTTCTTCAACGTGCTGCTGGAGACCATCCACTCCTTCCAGATCTTCGGCTCGGCGTACGTCGTCTCCAACTCCCAGTGCGGACCGGCCGACGCCACGCTCGTCTACACCTGTTACCTCTACCAACAGGGCTTCAAGAACGCCCAGATGGGCTTCGCGTCCGCGATGGCGTGGATGCTGCTGCTCGCCGTGGCGCTCGTGACGGCCGTCCTCTTCTGGTCGCAGAAGAAGTGGGTGCACTACGAGGAGGACGCCCGATGAGTGCTACGACTGCCCCGAAGTCCCCGGGGCTGGGGCGCAAGCGCACCGGCTCGCTCGTCTGGCACGTCGGCGCGCTGGCCGTCCTCGCCGTCGTCCTCTACCCGGTGCTCTGGGTCATCGGCGCCTCGTTCAAGCCGAGCAAGGACGTCATCAACAGTCTGCAGCTCTTCCCAGGCCACCCGATCCTCGGCAACTTCAAGGGCCTGGCCAAGGGCATCGCCGACATCTCGATCTGGACGTTCTTCCAGAACTCCCTTTTCTACGCCCTCGGTTCGGTCGTCGGCATCCTCGTCTCCTGCTCCCTGACGGCCTACGCCTTCGCCCGCATCCGGTTCGCGGGCCGCAACCTGCTCTTCTCACTGATGATCGGCACGCTCCTGCTGCCGTACCACGTGCTGCTGATCCCGCAGTACGTGATGTTCCAGAAGCTCCAACTGGTCAACACCTACGTCCCGTTGCTGCTCGGCAAGTACCTGGCGACCGAGGCCTTCTTCGTCTTCCTCATGGTGCAGTTCATGCGGAACCTGCCGAAGGAACTGGACGAGGCCGCCCGGCTCGACGGCTGCGGACATCTGCGGATCTACTGGTCGATCGTGCTGCCGCTGTGCCGGCCCGCGCTCATCACCAGCGCGATCTTCACCTTCATCAACGCCTGGAACGACTTCATGGGCCCGCTGATCTACCTCAACGAGCCCGGCAAATACACCGTTTCGCTGGGTCTGATGATGTTCCGCGACTCCGACGGCGTGGCCGCGAACTACGGCGGCATGATCGCCATGTCACTGGTCGCGCTGCTGCCGGTGCTGCTGTTCTTCCTCGCCTTCCAGCGCTATCTGATCGACGGCATGGCGACCTCCGGACTGAAGGGCTGAGCCGGTGGTCGAAGCACGCGTGAAGGCACGCGGGGAGTCGGTCCTCGCCGAGCGGTTCGGGGTCTTCGCCGAATGTCTGCTCACCGGGGTGTGGATCGCCGTCGCCTCGGCGGGAGTTGTCACCTACCCTGCCGCGTTCGCCGCCGGGGCGCGGCACTTGAGGCGACGTACCGGCCATGTGGGCGGCGGCTGGCGGGAGTTCGTCGCGGACTTCCGTACGGCCGTGCGCGGCGGGTGGGTCGTCGGGGTCGCCGGGTGGGGCGCGGCGGCCGCCGTCTGGGTGGACGTCCAGGCCGTGCGCGCCGGGCTGCCCGGTGGGCAACTCGTGGGCGCCGTAGGGGTGTTCGCGCTGCTCGGGACCGTCGTCGCCGGGTTGCGCGCGGCGGCGGTCTGGGTGCCGGGGGACAGCTGGCGGGCGCTGCTCGGCGCGGCCGGGCGGCGTACGGTCCTCGACCCGGCCGGTTCCTTCCTGCTCGTCGGCGGGCTGGTCCTCGTCGGCTGTTCCGCCCTGTTCATCGCGCCGTTGGCGGTGCCCGTGCTCGGAGCCGTCACCGCCGCGGCCGTCGCCGTGGAGGAGCGGTACCGGCACCGCTGACGGACGAGGTCGGCGCGGCTGCCCGGAGCGCCGTACCGCGATCTGTCATGCCCCTGACCACCTGTACATGACGAACGTTTCCCGCACGGAAAGGAAAGCCATGTCTCCCATTCCCCGCAGGTCCCTGCTCAAGGCGGCGGCTGTCGCCGGAGCCGCCGCGCAGTTCAGCTGGGTGCTAGGAGCGAAGGACGCCCAGGCCGCGCCCGGAACCGCGGCGGCCGACGGCGACCCGGTGACGCTCGACTGGCTGGAGGACGGCGGGCTCGGCGCCGCACCCGGTTCGACGGTCGGCGTGCCGTGGCCGATGGGCACCTACCAGGAGGGCCAGGCCTTCGCGGTGACGGACGCCGGGGGCGCGGCCGTGCCGGTGCAGTCCTGGCCGATCGCCTACTGGCCCGACGGCTCGCTCAAGTGGACGGCGCACGCGGTGAGTTCGGGCTCCGGCAAGCTCACCCTCACCGCCGGGGACACCGCCGCTCCCGGCAAGAAGGTCACCGTCGACAAGCGCGGCGGCACCATCGACGTGTCGACCGGGGTCATCACCGCGAGGATCGGCAAGAACGGCTCCACCCTCATCAAGTCGGTCACCCGGGGCTCCACCGAGATCGCCAGGAACGGCCGGCTCGTGCTCATCCGGCAGCCCGAGATCGAGGACGAGGACCAGGGGACGGTGAAGACCGAGCGCTTCGACGGGACGATCGGCGAGGTCACCGTCGAACAGGACGGCCCGGTCAGGGCGGTGGTCCGCATCGACGGCAAACACCGCAAGGGCGGCCGGAGTTGGCTGCCGTTCTCGATCCGCCTCTACTTCTACGCGGGCGCCGACTCCTTCCGCATGGTCCACACGATCACCTTCGACGGCACGGTCGAACCGGGCAAGGCGAGCGGCGACTTCATCCGTGGCCTCGGCGTCCGCTTCACCGTGCCGATGCGCGACCAGGCCTACGACCGCCACATCCGCATCGGCGGCGAGGGAACCGGCCTGCTGCGCGAGGCGGTTCAGGGGATCACCGGCCTGCGCCGCGACCCGGGCGCGACCGTCCAGGCCGCCCAGTACGCAGGGCAGAAGCTCGCCGACCCGTCCACCTGGGACCAGCGCGTCACGAGCCGCCTGCAGTACATCCCGAAGTGGGGCGACTACACCCTCTCCCAGCTCTCCGCCGACGGCTTCACCCTCCGCAAGCGCACCACCAAGGGCTACGGCTGGATCCCCGCCGGCGGCGGTGGACACGCCTCCGGGTTCGGGTACGTCGGCGGGGCGAGCGGCGGATTTTCCTTCGGGCTGCGGGACTTCTGGGAGAAGTTCCCCGCGCAGCTCGACATCCGCGACGCCCACACCGACGAGGCCGAGGTCACCCTCTGGCTCTGGTCGCCCGAGGCCCAGCCGATGGACCTGCGCTTCTACCACGACGGCATGGGCCAGGACACCTACGCCAAACAGCTCGAAGGCCTGGAGATCACCTACGAGGACTACGAACCCGAGTTCGGCACCCCGTACGGCATCGCCCGCACCTCCGAACTCCTCTTCTGGGCCAACGAGTCGACCCCGTCGGCGGAAGCACTCGCCCAACAGGTGGACGCCGTACGGGTGTTGCCCCAACTCGCGGCCCCACCCGCACAGTTGATCAAGTCCAAGGTCTTCGGCCCCGGCCTCTACTCCGAACCCGACCGCTCCACCACCGCCAAGGCGAAGATCGAGGACCACCTCGACTTCCTCTTCACCTACTACAAGGACCAGGTGGCGCAACGCCGTTGGTACGGCTTCTGGGACTACGGCGACTTCATGCACTCGTACGACACCGTGCGCCACCAGTGGCGGTACGACATCGGCGGCTACGCCTGGGACAACTCCGAGCTGTCGCCGGACATCTGGCTCTGGTTCGCGTACATCCGCTCGGGCCGCGCGGACATCTTCCGCTTCGCCGAGGCGCTCACCCGGCACACCGGCGAGGTCGACGTCTACCACCTCGGCGAATGGGCGGGCCTCGGCACCCGGCACGGCGTCCAGCACTACGCCGACAGCGCCAAGCAGCAGCGCATCGCCAACACCACCTACCGGCGCTACTACTACTTCCTCACCGCCGACGAACGCGTCGGCGACCTCATGGCCGCCAACGTCGACTCCGACGAGACCTTCCTCGTCCTCGACCCCATCCGCAAGATCCGCACCGAGCCGTACACCCCCGACCGGCACGCCCTGTCGATCGGCTTCGGTACCGACTGGAGCGGCCTGGTCTCGGCGTGGCTGACCGAGTGGGAACGCAAGGGCCCCAAGTGGGAGAAGGCCAAGGCGCGCGTCCTGTCGACGATGGAGACGATCGCCGCCCAGCCCAACGGATTTGTGCAGGGCAGCGGTCTCTACGACCTCGACACCGGCAAATTCGCCGTGGCCACCGCGCCCGTCGTCTCCGTCTCGCACCTCTCGGCCGTCTTCGGCCTCAACGAGCTGTGCGCGGAGCTGATTCACCTGGTCGACATGCCCAAGTTCAAGGAGGTGTACATGGATTACTGCCGCTACTTCAATGCCTCGAAGACCGAACAGGCGGCCCGCTACGGCGCCAACTTCGGCACCCTGCTGCTCTTCCAGGGCCACTCACGCCTCGACGCCTACGCCGCGGTCCAACTCGACGACGCGACCCTCGCCAAGCGCGCGTGGACGAAGTTCTACGGCTCGGACGGCTATACGGAGTCCTCGCCGTGGAAGACGGAGCCGCTGACCGGCCCCGTCACCCTCGTCCCGGGCGGCGAGGCCGCGTGGGTGTCCTCGAACGACACGGCGCTCTACGGCCTCGCCGCCATCGAGAACCTGGCCCTGCTCGGCGACAAGATGCCCTAGCCCAGGGCTAGTTCATCCGCCCCAGCACCTCCCGTACCCGCCGGGCGTCCCGGATCCGCTGCTCGTACGTCGCGCCGAGTGCGAGCAGCAGGAGCCCGGCGAGGGCGGGTGGTGCCCAGCGCGGAAGGGTGCCGACCACCTGGGCGAGATACGGGGCTAGTTCGTGCAGCGCGTCCAGGACGAGGGTGCCGCCGCCGAGGGCGAGCGGTGCCTGGAGGCGGTGTCGCGCGCCGAGCAGGGTGACGGCCAGCGCGGCCGTGCCCAGCAGCAGCGGGCGGCTCCAGTGCGCGTCGGACCAGGCCGTGAGGAGGCTCGGGACGAGCGTCGCGGCGAGCCCGGGGCCGTAGGCCGTCCAAGAGGAGACGTTCGGATCGCGGCGCCTGCGCAACGCGCCCACCAGCAGCGCCGGGACGGTCACCGGCAGCGTGTACGCCTCGGGGCTGCCGACGTTCCACACGGACAGCCGCACCCACATCGCCAGGACGAACAGGGCGGCGGCCAGGTAGCCGACAGCGCGTCGATCGGGCCGTAGCGCCGTGCCCGTCGCGATCACTCCGCACAGGGCCAACACCAGCGCGAACATGGGCAGTTCGCGGGCGGAGAGGCTGATCGCGGTCACTGCCGCGACCGTGCCCGTGATCTCGACGGCCAGGGTGGTGGACGGGTCGCCGATCCGTGCGGCGAGCAGCGCGGCGGCCACCGGAACGGCCAGCACCAGCAGTGCGATGTGCTCCGGCTGCCAGTCGAGGGCGGCCCCTGTGGCGCAGGCGAGGGCGGTTGCGTAGGCGAGGGACGCCGCGGCGGAGGCGGGTGCGAGGCGGCCGCGCCAGGCGGCCAGTGCGAACACGGCGGTCAGGGACGCCAGTACGGCGAGCGTGGCCGGTTCCGTGGCCAGGGAGACCGCCGTGAGGCTGAGGGAGGTGGCCAGGGCGAGGAGTGTGGCGGTGCGGTGTGCGAGGGCGAGCAGGGCGATGATCGTGAGGCCCTGGATCAACAGGCCGATGCTGTAAGGCAGTTGGAGTGCTGTAGGGATGGTGAGTGCTGTTGCCCAGGTCAGGGTGAGGGCGGCTGTCAGTGCGCGGGGGCGCCATTCGGTGGTGCGGAGCGTCGAGATCAGTACCGCCGCAACCGTCGCCAGAATCAGGGGAGTTGCGGCCGTATGGGCCGGCCAGAAGGCCTCCGTCGTCACTGCGTCACGGGCGTCGGCCGGGGTGCCCGACCAGACGCGGGTCAGCCAGGCGACCGGGCCGAACAGGGTGACCGTGGTGACCGGCAGCGCCCACAGCACCGCGCTCGCCTGGACGGCGGCGGAGGCCAAGCCGAGGCCGTGGCGCACGGGCTCGGGGAGCCGGCCCCGGACGAGCGCCAACAGGGCGATGCCGCACGCCAGATAACCCGGAACCGTCCAGTCGGCGGGCAGCGTCGCGCGCAGCATGCCGCCGACCGCGACGACCATGAACAGGCCGCCCGCCGCCGCCGTACCCGTCCGGAGCCGTACGTCCGAGGCGAGCCAGGTGGCGCCGAACGCGCCCGCCGCCGCGAGGGCGAAGAGCGCCGCCGCGCGGGCGGCGGCGCCCGGACCGGTTGCGTCCAGGGAGAGTTGACCTGCCGCCAGCAAACCCCAGGCAGCCATGGTGAACGCGCCGACGGTGGCGACGAGGCGAACCGCCTTGGAGGAGACGCGGAGTGCGAGAACCATGTCGAGCACGGCGGTCAGCAGCAGTGCCGCCGTGATCGTGTGCGGGCCCCCGCCGGCCGCGATCGCCCAGAGGAGCAAGGGAAGTTGGGCGATCGCGAGCGCGGCGGGGAGGGGGAGGAGAAGGGTCGGTGAGGGCGTCTTCCCGCCGGGGAGCGCCGGGAGTCCGAGGCCGTACGCCGTCCACAGCGCGGTCAGGACGGTCGCCGCCGCTGCCGCGAACGTCACGCCGTCGGCTGCCGGGAACGCGACCTCGTGCAGCGCGTAGGCGTCGAGCACGGTCAGGGCGAGGCCGAGGCCCGCGAGCGACTCGGCGGTGGAGCGCAGACCACGACGCAGGAGGGCGACGGGTGCGCCGAGAGTCGCCAGGGTCACCGTGGCGAGCACGAGCGCGCGGCCCGTGATGCCCATGCTTCCCCAACTGACCAGCGTGAACGCGATGGCGGCGAGGGTGAGCAGGATGCCGCCGAGCACGAGCAGCACGTTCTGCACGCCCGGCGCGGTGGTCTCCGGGCGCGGCAGGGCAGGGGGCGGCGGCATCACGGGGGCGGGCGGCCCCGGCTGAAGCACCGTCAGCAGCCAGGCCCGCCGGTGCAGCAACTGCGTGCGGCGGGCGTCCAGTTGGTACAGCTCGGCGTCCAGGATCCGCAACTCGACGGCCGGCGGCGGGATGTGCGTCATGTCTCGGAGTGTGCTGGCCGTCACGCCGTAGGACATGAGCGTGCGTACTCACAACGTACTCAGGAATCGGGAGAGAGGCGTCCGGGTGGGCAGACTCCCGGCATGGACTGGACGCACTACCGCTTCCGCGCCCGGTGGGACCTGCCCGTGCCGCCCGCCGTCGTGTACCCGCTGCTGGAGCGGGCCGAGGATTATCCGCGCTGGTGGCCGCAGGTGCGCGGGGTCGACCCGATCGACGACACGTCCGGCGTCATCAGCATCCGCGCGAGCCTGCCGTACGTGCTGACCTTCACCGCGCGCGAAGTGCGGCGCGATCCCGTCGCCGGGGTGCTGGAGATCGCGATGACCGGTGACCTGGAGGGCTGGGCGCGCTGGACGCTCACCGCCGAGGGGGCCGGCACGCGGGCCCGCTACGACCAGGAGGTCGACCTGAACCGGCAGTCGCTCAGGCGGTTCGCCGCGGTGGGACGGCCGGTGTTCCGGTTCAACCACGCGCTGATGATGCGGGCCGGCCGGCGCGGGCTGCTCGCGTACCTGGAAGCGGCCTGAGCGAAGCGGTTTGAAGGAAACCGGCGGGGGCCTGTATTGTTCGGTGCGTTCCCGGGCGATTAGCTCAGTGGGAGAGCGCTTCGTTCACACCGAAGAGGTCACTGGTTCGAACCCAGTATCGCCCACCGGGAAAGGCCGGTCCGCCACAGCGGACCGGCTTTTTTGCTGCCCAGGCGGTTAGGCGGCCTCCGCCGTCAGGTCCGGGCGCAGGGGCCACGACTGGTCCACCGACTCCGGGGTGCCGCTGCGCGCGAACCACGCCTGGAGGCCGCGTGCCTGGGCCGCGTGCCAGGTCGACTGCAGGGTGTGCAGTTCGGCGGGGGACAGCCGCTCCAGGCGCGTCGCGAAGCGGCGGCCCAGGGCTCGTATCACCTCCAGGGAGGCCAGCGCGTCCGCTCCCGCGTCGTGCGCGCCCTCCAACTCGACGCCGTAGTGCGCGCACAGGTCGGTCAGGGTGCGGCGGCCCTTGCGGTAGCGGTCCAGGTGCTTGTCCAGGACCCGGGGGTCCAGCACCCGCAGCGGCGTCGTCCGGAACCAGTGTTCCAGCGAGGTCGCGCGATGGCGGCGCAGCTCGCGGTCCAGCAGGGTCAGGTCGAACGGCGCGTTCATCACCACCAACGGCCGCCCCATCGCGGCCTGTTCGGCCAGCTCGTCGGCTATCTCGTGCATCACCGGCGCCGGCCAGCGGCCGTTGCGCTGAAGATGCTCATCCGTCAGTCCATGGATCGCCGTCGCCCCGGCGGGCACCGGCACCCCCGGGTTGACCAGCCACCGGACCGCCCGCGGGCGGGTACCGGGGGCGTCCTGGACGACGACGGCGGCCGACACGATCCGGTCGGTCTCCACATCCACGCCCGTGGTCTCCGTGTCGAACGCGGCCAACGGGCCCTCGTACCAGCACGTCATACGTACACAACTCCTCGTTCACCCACGGCAGCTGACGCACCGTCTTCTGCCTGTTTGGTGATACCCGGGCTGTTTGCGCCGTACGCCGGAAGGACACAACAGGAGTGCGGGTCTTTGCAGTTCAGCGACCCGGAGCAGGCATTCAGCACCACACTTCACCTGAACTCGGAAGGCTGTTGGCCATGGTGATAGCGCAGCCCGAGCGGGGCGGGCTGCTGCCCGAACGGACGGCACCCCAGCGCGGATCGCTCGCCACCACCGCCTGCATGGAGACACTGCAGGTGGGCTATCTGCACGCCGTCGCCGCCGCGGCCGGCTGCTCGCTGTCCCAGCCGTTCCCGGACAACGGCATCGACTGGCACGTCAGCCACGGCTCGCCCGGGCACACGGTGGACGACGAGGTCACGATAAAAGTGCAGCTCAAGTGCACTTACCAGATCCCGCCGAATCCGCCGGGACGTTCCTTCTCCTTCACGCTCGACAACGACCACCTGCGCAAGCTCGCCCGCACACCGGTATCGGTGCACAAGATCCTCGTCGTGATGCTCGTCCCGCGTTCCCAGGACGACTGGCTGCGCGCCAGCCACGACCGGCTCGATCTGCGGCACTGCTGCTACTGGGTCAACCTGGCCGGCCACGCGATCACCGGCAGGACCCGGACCACCGTGCGGATACCGACCTCGCGCATCTTCGACGACCGGGCGCTGTGCGAGATCATGACGCGGGTCGGGACGGGAGGCAGGCCATGAGGCACCGCTCGGTCGAGGAACACCTGCGGACGGTACGGCCGCACCCCGTGGACCCCACCTCCTGGGAACAGCCCCCGGAGCCCGACCGGGTCGACCCCGCCGTCCTCGGCGCCCTGCTGCGCCGGCACGGCTGGCAGCGGCGCGGGGGAGCGCCCGGACGGTACGGCCGCTGGACCCCACCCGGGCCCGGCGGCTCCGGCACCAGCCTCCTGGTCCCCGAGAGCCGGGCCTTCCCCGACAGCGACGACCTCCTCGGCGAGGCGCTCGACGCACTCGCCCGCAGCAACACCCCCTCCGCCCGCGAGGTCCTCGTCGGCCTCGCCGTGCCGAGCGACGAGATCCGCTGGTGGCGGGACATCCCGACCGGCCCCGCGGGCGCCGCGTCCTGGACCGTGGAGGAGCAACTCCGCGCCGCCGCACGGCAGATGCTGCTCGCCGCCGCACTCGCCACACGCGCGCGTGCCGGCTACTACGGCGCCCGCCACCGCCGCCCCGCCGCCGCGTCCCTCGAACACGTCCTCGTCGGCTCCGCGCCCGGCGGCCGTCACCTCACCGCGTTCGTCCCGGTCGAGACCGGCCGCGCCCTCGCCGTACGCCTCCACCAGGCCCTGTACGCGACCCGGGAGGCCATCGACTACGAGCGGGCCACGGGTGGCATGGACGCCTTCGACGGGGCCGTGGAGGCGGGCGTGAGCCGGGAGCTGACCGAAGCCGTCGTCGCGCTCGTGCGCGGTACGGAGGGTGCCCGGATCGCCGTCGAGTGGGCGCCCGGCGCGGGTGTCCCCGAGGGCTGTGCCGCGCCCGCCGAGGCCGTCGAGTTCTCGCCCGGCGACCTGCCCGTGCTGCGCGCCGCCGGGGCCCGCTATCTGCGCGAGGAACCCGCCATGCCCGTCCGGGTCACCGGCACCGTGGTGCGGATGCGCCGGTCGGGACCGCGCGGCGAGGGCACCGTACGGATGCAGGTGATCGCAGGGGCCGAGGTCGGGCACGTCCGGATGACGCTGGACGAGGAGTCGTACCGGATAGCCGGGCACGCCCATCTCGTCGGGCTGCCGGTGCGGGTGCACGGGCGGCTGGAGAGCCGGGGCGGGTTCCGTCGGCTGACCGGCGCCTCCGGGGTCTTACCCGTGCAGGTGGACGAGGCGGAGCGGGACCGGCTGATGAAGTCCCTCCAGGAGAATCTCGACTTCTTCGAGGAGGCGTGCAGCGGGGAGGACTGAGGGAGGGGGAGCGGGGGCGACCGTTTCGCGGTGGGCCCCTTAGGGTCGGTACGATCCCCTATTGCGCGCGCTCACGGTATGGCGCCGCATCCACCCTGCAGTCAGGAGAGACCGGTGTCAGACGTCCGTGTGATCATCCAACGCGATTCCGAGCGGGAAGAGCGCACGGTGACGACGGGCACGACGGCCGCCGAGCTCTTCGCCGGCGAGCGCTCGATCATCGCCGCGCGCGTGGCCGGAGAGCTCAAGGACCTCGCCTACGTCGTCTCCGAGGGGGACGAGGTCGAGGGCGTCGAGATCTCCTCCACCGACGGCCTCAACATCCTGCGCCACTCCACCGCGCACGTCATGGCGCAGGCCGTGCAGGAGCTGTTCCCCGAGGCCAAGCTGGGCATCGGCCCGCCGGTCAAGGACGGTTTCTACTACGACTTCGACGTCGAGCGGCCGTTCACGCCCGAGGATCTCAAGGCCATCGAGAAGAAGATGCAGGAGATCCAGAAGCGCGGCCAGCGGTTCTCGCGGCGCGTCGTGACCGACGAGGACGCCCGCGCGGAGCTGGCGGACGAGCCGTACAAGCTCGAACTCATCGGCATCAAGGGCTCCGCGTCGACCGACGACGGCGCGGACGTCGAGGTCGGCGGCGGCGAGCTGACGATCTACGACAACCTCGACGCCAAGACCGGCGACCTGTGCTGGAAGGACCTCTGCCGAGGCCCGCACCTGCCCACCACGCGCAACATCCCGGCGTTCAAGCTGATGCGCAACGCGGCCGCCTACTGGCGCGGCAGCGAGAAGAACCCCATGCTCCAGCGCATCTACGGCACCGCCTGGCCCTCCAAGGAGGAGCTGAAGGCGCACCTCGACTTCCTGATCGAGGCCGAGAAGCGCGACCACCGCAAGCTGGGCAACGAGCTGGACCTGTTCTCCATCCCGGACCAGATCGGCTCCGGCCTCGCCGTCTTCCACCCCAAGGGCGGTGTTGTCCGCCGGGTCATGGAGGACTACTCGCGCCGCCGCCACGAGGAGGAGGGCTACGAGTTCGTCTACACCCCGCACGCGACGAAGGGGAAGCTCTTCGAGACGTCCGGGCACCTGGACTGGTACGCCGACGGCATGTACCCGCCCATGCAGCTCGACGAGGGCGTGGACTACTACCTCAAGCCCATGAACTGCCCGATGCACAACCTGATCTTCGACGCGCGCGGCCGCTCGTACCGTGAACTGCCGCTGCGCCTCTTCGAGTTCGGGACCGTGTACCGGTACGAGAAGTCCGGCGTCGTGCACGGTCTGACCCGGGCGCGCGGCTTCACGCAGGACGACGCGCACATCTACTGCACGCGCGAGCAGATGGCCGACGAGCTCGACAAGACGCTCACCTTCGTCCTCAACCTGCTGCGGGACTACGGCCTGACGGACTTCTACCTGGAGCTGTCGACCAAGGACCCGGAGAAGTTCGTCGGCTCGGACGAGGTCTGGGAAGAGGCCACCGAGACGCTGCGGCAGGTGGCCGAGAAGCAGGGGCTGCCGCTCGTCCCCGACCCGGGCGGCGCCGCGTTCTACGGCCCGAAGATCTCCGTCCAGACGAAGGACGCGATCGGCCGGACCTGGCAGATGTCCACTGTGCAGCTGGACTTCAACCTGCCGGAGCGCTTCGACCTGGAGTACACGGGTCCCGACGGTTCCAAGCAGCGGCCGGTCATGATCCACCGTGCGCTGTTCGGTTCCATCGAGCGCTTCTTCGCGGTGCTCCTCGAGCACTACGCGGGCGCGTTCCCGGCGTGGCTCGCGCCGGTGCAGGCGGTCGGTATCCCGATCGGGGACGGGCACGTCGAGTACCTGGAGAAGTTCGCCGTGGCGGCGAAGAAGAAGGGGCTGCGCGTCGAGGTCGACTCGTCCTCGGACCGGATGCAGAAGAAGATCCGCAACGCGCAGAAGCAGAAGGTCCCGTTCATGGTCATCGTCGGCGACGAGGACATGAACGCCGGGACGGTGTCCTTCCGTTACCGCGACGGCTCGCAGGAGAACGGCATCGCGTTCGACGAGGCCATCGCGAAGATCGAGCAGGTCGTGGCGGACCGGGTCCAGGTCTGAGTCAGCTGCTTCGAGAGGCCCCCGGGGTTGTCACAACCCCGGGGGCCTCTCGTCGTCCTCCCGGGCGAAGACCTGGAGCAGCCAGGACGCGAAGGTCCCGGTGACCGCCCCGAGCAGGGCCAGACCGATGGCCATCATGCCTACGGCGATCAGGCGGCCGAGCGGGGTGACGGGGGCGATGTCGCCGTAGCCGACGGTCGCGAAGGTGGCGCAGGTCCACCACACGGCGTCGCCGAACGTCGTCATCGTCGCGCCCGGGGCCGCGTGTTCCTCGTGGTAGACGGAGAGGGCGCCGGCGAAGCCCAGCAGGAGGGTGGACAGGCCGGCGTAGACGATCACGCGCGCGTGCAGGGCGAGGCGGGGCCGGCCGTGGCGGCGCTGGACGGTCTCGTAGAACCTGACGATGCGCAGCGGGCGCAGCAGGGGCAGGAGCAGGACGAGGGTGTCCAGCCAGTGGATGCGGACGAAGCGCAGCCGCTCGCCGCTCAGCCGCCAGCGGACGGCGTAGTCGACGGCGAAGAGCGCCCACGAGGCGAAGAGCACGGCGAGGCAGACGTCCTGCCAGTCGGCGGGCAGGTCGTGGGCCAGGATGCGCACGGCGTACGCGGCGAGGAAGACCAGGGACGCCACGGCGAGGGGGATCTCCGTGCGCTGCTCCCAGCGGGCCTTGCGGCTGTCGTCGTCCATCGGCCCAGCTTGGCGCGGGAGAGGTTTCGCGCAACCCCGGCGACACGCCGCGAACGGGCGAAGCCATATGCTTCCTTGCATGACGAGTGAGCCGGAGCAGCAGATCGGAGTGGGCACGCCGGACGCGTTCCAACGCCTCTGGACGCCCCACCGGATGGCCTACATCCAGGGCGAGAACAAGCCGACCGGACCCGGTGCGGACGACGGTTGCCCCTTCTGCTCGATTCCGGCCAAATCGGACGAGGATGGGCTCATCGTCAGGCGCGGTGAGCTGGTGTACGGGGTGCTGAATCTGTACCCGTACAACGGCGGCCATCTGATGGTCGTGCCCTACCGTCACGTCGCGGACTACACCGACCTGACGGACGCGGAGACCGTGGAGCTCGCGGCCCTCACCAAGCAGGCGATGACGGCCCTGCGGACCGCCTCCGGCGCGCACGGCTTCAACATCGGCATGAACCAGGGCAGCGTCGCGGGCGCGGGCATCGCCGCCCATCTCCACCAGCACATCGTCCCGCGCTGGGGCGGCGACACGAACTTCATGCCGGTGGTCGGCCACACGAAGGTGCTGCCCCAACTGCTCGCGGACACACGGAAGATGCTGGCCGAGGCATGGCCGACATCATCCAGCCCGTCCGGCGTTTGAGGACGAGGCCGTCCAGGCCGACAGCGGGGGTCTGGGGGCGCAGCCCCCAGAGGCCGGTCCGGCGGACCCGCACGCGACCCGCTCAGCCGCCGGAGGCTTACGCGTCGTAGAGGTCGGCTTTCCTGGGTGACGCGTCCTGGACGTTGCCGCTGAGGAAAGCCGAGCGGTTGCCGAACTTCTCCGTGTCCACGCCGTTCTCGTCGAGGACGCGGATCGCCGCGGCGTGGACCACGCGCAGGACCGGGGTCGCGGCGCGCAGCGCGTCGTCGGCCATGAAGCGGTGGCGCCAGGGCTGGTCGGCCCAGGCGTGCCGCAGGCCGAACGGCTCGGGCAGGGATATGGAACCGCCGAGCCAGTTCAGCAGCGGCGGGTACCAGGTGATCGGGGCGCGGACCGCGAGGCGGACCACCTCGTCGGCGGGAACGAGGGGGAGCTTGACGCTGCGGTTCTCCCACGGCTTGAACGTCTTCTGGACGCTCTTCGTCGGGGCCTCGGGCTTGCCCGTGAACAGCGAGTTCACCGGGCCCAGGGCATGGCCGGTGATCTCGATGCGCAGGGTCTTGTGCAGCACGGTGACCGTGATCATCATCGTGATGACCAACTGGCCCTCCCAGAGCGTCCATTGGACCCCCAGGTAGTGCCGGTCGCCCGCGCCGAACTGCTGCTTGTTGCAGATGTCCTGGATCGCGTGCGTCTTGACCTGGTACGCGTCCACGTCCGTGCCCTCGGGCCGGGACACCGCCTTCGCGCCCTCACCGATCGGCGTGACGACCCAGTGGCGTATGGACGCCTTCGGGAAGCCGCCGGTGTTGATCGTGTTCCGCTCCAGCATGCGCAGGTCGTCATGGATGTTCCGGATGACGTCCCAGCTGCGGAAGGGGTGGATCTCCCGGTCGGCGTCCCGCGCGATCAGGTCCTCGGCGAGCTGCCAGCTGCCCCACCGGGTGCCCATGCCGAGGATGCCCTTGGGGCCGGCGTAGAAGATCGAGTTCGACTGCTGCTCGGCGCTGAGCTTGGCCAGGGACTGGCGGAGCTGCTCGGCCTGGGTCTCGCCGGGGCTGGTCGGCACCGCCTCGGGGACCTTCGCGCCGACGCTGCTCCCGGAGAGCAGGCTGCCCCAGCGCTCGCGCAGGTCCTTCGCGGTGCTCTCGCAGACCTGCTTGGCCCACAGCCAGCCGACGACCGGGAGGACGACGCACGCGCGTGCGTACCAGGACCAGAAGCCGTGGAACGGCATCTTGATCAGGACGATCACGGCGACCGCGCCCACGGCGACGAGGAGGGTGGTGGCGATCGCGCCCGCTCGCTTGTTGGTCTGCGTGCGCTTGTCGATCAGGCTGCGCAGCTGGAAGACCAGCAGCCAGACGATGAGTCCGGGCAGGAACAGCACCCCGCACAGCACCATGATCATGGACAGGCGGTTGTCCCGGGCCCGGCGGATGTTGTTCGCGGCCAGGGCGTGCTCGACGACCGCCTGCGGTTCGGTGCCGAAGGACTGGATCAGCGGTTTGCGGCCGGGGCCGAGCATGCGGGAGACGACGGCTCCGGAGAAGGCCTCTCCGAGGTTCGGGCGGAAGATCGTCGCCCACTTGCGGCCCGCGTTGACGGCCGTCTGGTGCCATTCGTTGTCGGCCTTCTTGATGTCGGCCACCGGGTTGTCCCGGTAGGCCGCCGAGGCCAGCGCGAAGGTCGCCGTCTGCCCCTCGTCGCCGGTTCGCGGCACCTGTGGTCCGAAGATGTCCGCGTAACCGCTGTCAACGGTCATTCCCGCCCCCGATCGCCGCTGCCCCGCTTCTGCGGCTTTCCCGACTTCCGTGCTCCGCACACCTGTTGATCAGGTCATCAGCGTATCGGCAGCCACTGACATTCGTCGGCGGACGGCCGAAAGCCGCCCGCCGGCACCGAAGATCGTCGAACAACGGGCCAACTACGGGGCGTCGCCCGCCTCTTCGCGGATCCGTTCGGCGATCTGCTGGGGCATCGGTTCGTGGCGGGCGTAGGCGCGGTTGAAGCGGGCGGTGCCGTGCGAGAGCGAGCGGAGGTCGACGGCGTAGCGGCCGATCTCTATCTCCGGGACCTCCGCGCGGATCAGGGTGCGCCCGCCGGTCGTCTGCTCGGTGCCGAGGACCCGGCCGCGCCGCCCGGAGAGGTCGCTCATCACCGCGCCCACGTAGTCGTCGCCTACCAGGACGGTCACCTCGGCCACCGGTTCCAGGAGATGGATCTTCGCGTCGGCCGCGGCCTCCCGCAGGGCCAGCGCGCCGGCCGTCTGGAACGCGGCGTCCGAGGAGTCCACCGAGTGCGCCTTGCCGTCAAGGAGCGTGATCCGTACGTCGAGGAGGGGATGCCCCGCCGCGACTCCCCTCGCGGCCTGGGCCCTCACGCCCTTCTCCACCGACGGGATGAACTGCCGGGGCACCGCGCCCCCGATGACCTTGTCCACGAACTCGATGCCCGTGCCGCCCGGCAGCGGCTCGACCTCGATCTCGCAGATCGCGAACTGGCCGTGCCCGCCGGACTGTTTGACGTGCCGGCCGCGTCCCTGCGCCTTCGCGGCGAACGTCTCCCGCAGGGAGACCTTGTGCGCGACGAGGTCGACCTGGACGCCGTAGCGGCTGCGCAGCCGTTCCAGGGCGACGTCCGCGTGGGCCTCGCCGAGGCACCACAGGACGACCTGGTGGGTGTCCTGGTTCTGCTCCAGGCGCATGGTGGGGTCCTCGGCGACGAGCCTGCTCAGGCCCTGCGAGAGCTTGTCCTCGTCCGCCTTGCTGTGCGCCTGGATGGCGAGCGGCAGCAGCGGGTCGGGCATCTCCCAGGGCTCCATGAGGAGCGGGTCGTCCTTGGCCGAGAGCGTGTCCCCGGTCTCCGCGCGGCCCAGCTTCGCCACGCACGCGAGGTCGCCCGCGATGCAGTGCGTGAGCGCCCGCTGCTGCTTGCCGAAGGGCGCGGACAGGGCGCCGACGCGTTCGTCGACGTCATGGTCCTCGTGGCCCCGGTCGGCGAGCCCGTGCCCGGAGACGTGGACCGTCTCGTCCGGCCGCAGCGTCCCGGAGAACACGCGCACCAGGGAGACCCGGCCGACGTACGGGTCGGAGGCGGTCTTCACGACCTCGGCGACCAGCGGACCGTTCGGGTCGCACGGCTTGAGCTCCCG
Source organism: Streptomyces sp. NBC_00252 (assembly GCF_036187565.1). Lineage (NCBI taxonomy): Bacteria > Bacillati > Actinomycetota > Actinomycetes > Kitasatosporales > Streptomycetaceae > Streptomyces > Streptomyces sp. NBC_00252. The sequence goes on from NZ_CP108087.1 coordinate 8,171,255, forward strand.
CGCCCTGCCGTCGACCGTGGTGACCCCGGGCGCCGCGCGCTCCAGCGGGGTCGGGAAACCGCCTGTGATCAGCTCCAGCAGCTCGACCGTGCCCAGCCCCTGCCGGGAGCCCTCGGCGGCGGGAGCGGCCGCCAGGACGGGAAAGAAGACCCCGCGCGCCACGGCCCGCTCCAGGTCCCCGATGAGCGTCTTGACGTCGATCTCCTCGCCGCCGAGATAGCGGTCCATGAGGGTCTCGTCCTCGCTCTCCGCGATGATCCCCTCGATGAGCCGGTTGCGGGCCTCCTCGATCCCGGGCAGCTGGTCGGGACCGGGCTCGGACTCCTTGCGCTCCCCGGACGCGTAGTCGAACAGCTTCTGCGACAGCAGCCCCACAAGACCGGTCACGGGCGCGTGCCCGTCCGGCCCCGGCGCGCCGTGCAGCGGCAGGTACAGGGGGAGCACGGCGTCGGGGTCGTCCGCGCCGAAGGCCTCCGCGCAGGTGCGGGTCATGCTCTCGAAGTCCGCGCGCGCGGACTCCAGATGCGTGATGACGATGGCGCGCGGCATGCCCACCGCCGCGCACTCCTCCCACACCATGCGGGTCGACCCGTCCACCCCGTCGGAGGCCGAGACGACGAAGAGGGCCGCGTCCGCCGCGCGCAGACCGGCCCTCAACTCGCCGACGAAATCGGCGTACCCAGGGGTGTCGAGAAGGTTGACCTTGTACCCGTCCCAGTCGACGGGCACCAGGGAGAGCTGCACCGAGCGCTGCTGCCGGTGCTCGATTTCGTCGTAGTCGGAGACGGTGCCGCCGTCCTCCACGCGGCCCGCCCGGTTCACCGCCCCCGCGGTCAGCGCGAGGGCCTCCACCAGAGTCGTCTTGCCCGATCCGGAGTGGCCGACCAGCACCACATTCCGTACGGACGCGGGGTGGTCGGCCGCTGTAGCCCTGCCGGCGGCTCCGGGGTGTGCGTTCGCCTTGTCGCCCATGGCCTTGCCTCCCGTACACGGTGAGGTCACTGTGGGCGCGGACACACGCAGCCGCGTGCGGTGGCGGCTCCGATGACGCCCGCGGTGCTTCGAGCTTTCCACTCCCGTCACGGTGCGTCCATACAGCGGACGCGATCCGGCCGTCGGCACCGAGGGCATCGAGTCGTGCCGCGGCCACTCAAAACAGGGGCCGCACGGGTGCCCGGCCGTCGCCCACGCGCGCGCGTGGCTACGATGGGCCAGCCGGTGGCCAGCAGGGGCCGCGCGGCGACACCGACCCTCGGGAAGGCCATGCTGAACAAGTACGCGCGTGCATTCTTCACGCGTGTCCTCACGCCGTTCGCCGCGTTTCTGATCCGCCGGGGCGTCAGCCCCGACATGGTCACCCTCCTCGGCACCGCCGGAGTGGTCGCGGGCGCGCTGGTCTTCTACCCCATGGGCGAGTTCTTCTGGGGCACGGTCGTGATCACGCTGTTCGTGTTCTCCGACCTCGTTGACGGCAACATGGCCCGCCAGCTGGGCCGCTCCAGCCGCTGGGGCGCCTTCCTCGACTCCACGCTCGACCGGGTCGCGGACAGCGCGGTCTTCGGCGGCCTGGCCCTCTGGTACGCGGGCGGCGGCGACAACATCGCCCTGTGCGCGGTCTCGATCTTCTGCCTGGCCAGCGGCCAGGTGGTGTCGTACACCAAGGCGCGCGGCGAGGCGATCGGCCTGCCGGTCGCCGTCAACGGCCTGGTCGAGCGCGCCGAGCGGCTCGTCATCTCACTCGTCGCGTGCGGCCTCGCCGGACTCCACAAGTTCGGCGTCCCCGGCATCCAGTGGCTGCTGCCGATCGCGCTGTGGATCGTCGCCGTGGGCAGCCTGGTCACGCTGATCCAGCGCGTCGTCACGGTCCGCCGTGAGGCCGCCGAGGCCGACGCCGCCGCCGCTCAGGAGGCCGCGCAGCACAGCAGCGGGGCCACCCCGTGAGCAGTGCCCAGGAGCGGCTGACGGACACGCTCTACGGCGTCGGCTGGAGCACCGTCAAGAAACTCCCCGAGCCGGTCGCCGTCCGGCTCGGCCGCACCATCGCCGACCTCGCCTGGAAGCGCCGCGGCAAGGGCGTCCAGCGGCTGGAGAGCAACTACGCGCGCGTGGTGCCCGACGCGAGCCCCGAGCGGCTCGCCGAGCTCTCGCGCGCGGGCATGCGGTCGTACCTGCGCTACTGGATGGAGTCCTTCCGGCTCCCCGCCTGGAGCGCCGAGCGGATCCGCACCGGCTTCGACCCCAAGGGCCTGCACCACCTCACCGACGGCATCGCCTCCGGCCGCGGTGTCGTCCTCGCGCTGCCCCACCTGGCCAACTGGGACCTCGCGGGCGCCTGGGTCACCACCGCCCTGGAGACCCCGTTCACCACGGTGGCCGAACGCCTCAAGCCCGAGACGCTCTACGACCGCTTCGTCGCCTACCGCGAGGGCCTCGGCATGGAGGTCCTCCCGCACAGCGGCGGCACCGCCTTCGGCACCCTCGCCCGGCGCCTGCGGGACGGCGGCCTGGTCTGCCTGGTCGCCGAACGCGACCTGTCCGCCTCCGGAGTCGAGGTCACGTTCTTCGGCGAGGCCACCCGGATGCCCGCCGGACCGGCCCTCCTCGCCCAGCAGACGGGCGCGCTCCTGCTCCCCGTCACGCTCTGGTACGACGACTCACCGGTCATGCAGGGCCGGGTCCACCCGCCGGTCGAGGTGCCCGAGTCAGGCGACCGGGCCGAGAAGACGTCTGTCATGACACAGGCGCTGGCAGACGCCTTCGCCACCGGCATCGCCGACCACCCGGAGGACTGGCACATGCTCCAGCGCTTGTGGCTCGCGGACCTCGATCCCAGCAAGGGGCCCTCGTGAGGATCGGCATCGTCTGCCCCTACTCCTGGGACGTCCCCGGCGGCGTCCAGTTCCACATCAGAGACCTCGCCGAGTACTTCATCCGGCTCGGCCACGAGGTCTCCGTCCTGGCCCCGGCCGACGACGACACCCCGCTGCCGCCCTACGTCGTCTCGGCCGGCCGTGCCGTCCCGGTGCCGTACAACGGCTCGGTGGCCCGCCTGAACTTCGGCTTCCTGTCCGCCGCCCGGGTGCGACGCTGGCTGCACGACGGCGAGTTCGACGTCATCCACATCCACGAACCGACCTCGCCGTCCCTCGGCCTCCTCGCCTGCTGGGCGGCACAGGGCCCGATCGTCGCCACCTTCCACACCTCCAACCCGCGCTCCCGGGCGATGATCGCCGCGTACGCGATCCTCCAGGCCGCGCTGGAGAAGATCAGCGCGCGGATCGCCGTGAGCGAGTACGCCCGGCGCACCCTCGTCGAACACCTCGGCGGCGACGCGGTCGTCATCCCGAACGGCGTCGACGTCGACTTCTTCGCCCGCGCCGAACCCAAGCCCGAATGGCAGGGCGGGACCATCGGCTTCATCGGCCGCATCGACGAACCCCGCAAGGGCCTCCCGGTCCTCATGAAGGCCCTGCCGAAGATCCTCGCCGAACACCCGCGGGCCAGACTCCTGGTCGCCGGCCGGGGCGACGAGGAGGAGGCCGTCGAGTCCCTCCCCGAGGACCTGCGCTCCCGCGTCGAGTTCCTCGGCATGATCAGCGACGAGGACAAGGCCCGCTTCCTCCGCAGCATCGACCTCTACGTGGCCCCCAACACCGGCGGCGAGAGCTTCGGCATCATCCTCGTGGAGGCCATGTCCGCAGGCGCCCCGGTTCTCGCCTCCGACCTCCCCGCCTTCGCCCAGGTCCTCGACCAGGGCGGCGCCGGCGAACTCTTCACCAACGAGGACGCCGACGCCCTGGCGGAGGCGGCGGTACGTCTCCTCGGCGACCCCGACCGCCTGGCCGAGCTGCGGCAGAGCGGGAGCGCCCACGTACGACGCTTCGACTGGTCGACGGTCGGCGCGGACATCCTGTCGGTGTACGAGACGGTGACGGCGGGCGCGGCAGCGGTGGCGACGGACGAACGGACGGGGTTGCGGGCGAGGTTCGGACTGGCGCGGGACTGAGAGTCGCGGGGTTTCGGCGGTTATGTGAGGGGCGGTTCCTCCCAGCCAACGCCGGACACACTCAGCCCGTCCGGCGTTTGAGGACGAGGCCGAAGGCCGAAGCGGGGGCGTGGGGGCGCAGCCCCCACAACGCCCACACCAACACCCCGCACGAATCCCGGTCAACCCAAGTGGAACGGCCCGGTAGCGTTGCCGCCCGTGACCGCAACCCTGATCTGGATCCTCGTGGCCGTCGTAGCGATCGGCCTGTACCTGAGCTGGACCGCGGGACGGCTCGACCGGCTGCACGCCCGGATCGACGCGGCCCGCGCCGCACTGGACGCCCAACTGCTGCGCCGCGCCTCGGTGACCCAGGAACTGGCCACCTCCGGCGTCCTCGACCCGGCCGCCTCGATCGTCCTCTACGAAGCCGCGCACGCCGCCCGGCAGGCCGAGGAGGAGCAACGGGAGGTCGCCGAGAGCGAGTTGAGCCAGGCCCTGCGTGCCGTCTTCGGAGAGGCCCCGCAGGTGGAGGGCGTCCGCGAGGCCCCCGGGGGAGAGGCGGCCGCCCACGAACTCACCGAGGCGGTACGGCGGGTGCCCATGGCCCGCCGCTTCCACAACGACGCCGTACGCGCGGCCCGCGCCCTGCGGCGGCACCGCAAGGTCCGCTGGTTCCGGCTGGCCGGGCACGCGCCCTTCCCGATGGCCTTCGAGATGGACGACGAGCCCCCGGCGGCGCTGGTGGACCGGGCGGCGTAGAACAGAACGGCGCGGCACAGCCGTGGAAGACCGTCGTAGAGCACGCCGTGGAAGACCGCCCTGGAGCACGCCTTAGAACGCACCCACAAGGCACACCGGTTCGAAAACGATCCACCGGGTGTTCATTGGCCCTTGCTGTGGCCTGCACCTCTCACGTTTCCTCGGTACTGCAGAAACCCTCTTTCACCGAGTGAGGTCACCCCGTGTCCAGCACCCCCAGCTCCGCCCAGACCCCCGAGACCGGCACCGCGCGCGTGAAGCGCGGGATGGCCGAGCAGCTCAAGGGCGGGGTGATCATGGACGTGGTCAACGCCGAGCAGGCGAAGATCGCCGAGGACGCCGGCGCCGTGGCCGTCATGGCCCTGGAGCGGGTCCCCGCCGACATCCGCAAGGACGGCGGCGTGGCCCGGATGTCCGACCCGACGATGATCGAGGAGATCATCGAGGCGGTCTCCATCCCGGTCATGGCCAAGTCCCGTATCGGCCACTTCGTCGAGGCCCAGGTCCTGCAGTCCCTCGGCGTCGACTACATCGACGAGTCCGAGGTCCTCACCCCGGCCGACGAGGTCAACCACTCCGACAAGTGGGCCTTCACGACCCCCTTCGTCTGTGGTGCCACCAACCTGGGCGAGGCCCTGCGCCGCATCGCCGAGGGCGCCGCGATGATCCGCTCCAAGGGCGAGGCCGGCACCGGCAACGTCGTCGAGGCGGTCCGCCACCTCCGCCAGATCAAGAACGAGATCGCCAAGCTGCGCGGCTTCGACAACAACGAGCTGTACGCCGCCGCCAAGGAGCTGCGCGCGCCGTACGAGATCGTCCGCGAGGTCGCCGAGCTCGGCAAGCTCCCGGTCGTGCTGTTCTCCGCCGGCGGTGTCGCCACCCCCGCCGACGCGGCCCTGATGCGCCAGCTCGGCGCCGAGGGCGTCTTCGTCGGCTCCGGCATCTTCAAGTCCGGCGACCCGGCCAAGCGCGCCGCCGCCATCGTGAAGGCGACCACCTTCTACGACGACCCGAAGATCATCGCGGACGCGTCCCGCAACCTCGGCGAGGCCATGGTCGGCATCAACTGCGACACCCTCCCCGAGACCGAGCGCTACGCCAACCGCGGCTGGTAACCACCCATGGCGGATGTTTCTTCAGCCCCTGTCATCGGCGTCCTCGCTCTCCAGGGCGACGTACGGGAGCACCTGATCGCCCTGGCCGCGGCCGACGCCGTGGCCAGGCAGGTCAGGCGCCCCGAGGAACTCGCCGAGGTGGACGGTCTCGTCATCCCCGGGGGTGAGTCGACCACCATCTCCAAGCTGGCCGTCCTCTTCGGAGTGATGGACCCGCTGCGCACGCGCGTGCGTGCAGGCATGCCCGTCTACGGCACCTGCGCCGGCCTGATCATGCTCGCCGACAAGATCCTCGACCCGCGCTCGGGCCAGGAGACGATCGGCGGCATCGACATGATCGTGCGCCGCAACGCCTTCGGACGGCAGAACGAATCCTTCGAAGCAGCTGTCGACGTCCGGGGCATAGAGGGCGATCCTGTGGAGGGCGTCTTCATCCGCGCCCCCTGGGTCGAGTCCGTCGGGGCCGAGACCGAGGTCCTCGCCGAACACGAGGGCCACATCGTCGCGGTCCGCCAGGGCAACGCGCTCGCCACGTCGTTCCACCCGGAACTGACCGGCGACCACCGCGTGCACTCCCTGTTCGTCGACATGGTGCGCGCGAACCTGGCTCCGGGGTCCTAGTAGGATCTCTGGGGTTCGTAAAGAGTTGGGTTACGCGAAGGAGACAGGCAGATGTCCGGCCACTCTAAATGGGCTACGACGAAGCACAAGAAGGCCGTGATCGATGCCAAGCGCGGCAAGCTCTTCGCGAAGATGATCAAGAACATCGAGGTCGCGGCCCGTACCGGTGGCGCCGATGTGTCCGGCAACCCGACGCTGTTCGACGCCATCCAGAAGGCCAAGAAGAGCTCGGTCCCGAACAAGAACATCGACTCCGCGGTCAAGCGCGGTGCCGGTCTCGAGGCCGGTGGCGCCGACTACGAGACGATCATGTACGAGGGTTACGGCCCCAACGGTGTCGCGGTGCTCATCGAGTGCCTCACCGACAACCGCAACCGCGCCGCCTCGGACGTCCGCGTCGCCATGACCCGCAACGGCGGGAACATGGCCGACCCCGGTTCCGTGTCGTACCTCTTCAACCGCAAGGGCGTCGTCATCGTCCCCAAGGGCGAGCTGGGCGAGGACGACGTCCTCGGTGCCGTGCTCGACGCCGGTGCCGAAGAGGTCAACGACCTGGGTGACACCTTCGAGGTCATCTCCGAGGCCACCGACCTGGTCGCGGTCCGCACCGCGCTCCAGGACGCCGGCATCGACTACGACTCCGCCGACGCCAACTTCGTCCCGACCATGCAGGTCGAGCTCGACGAGGACGGCGCCCGCAAGATCTTCAAGCTGATCGACGCCCTGGAGGACAGCGACGACGTGCAGAACGTCTTCGCCAACTTCGACGTCAGCGACGAGGTCATGGAGAAGGTCGACGCCTGAGCAGCCGACAAGCCGAACGGGCCGACGGGACACACCCCGTCGGCCCGTCGCTTTGTCAGTGACACCCGATAGCCTGCACAAACAGGCAATCGAACGAGGGGGGTTGGCGTGCGAGTACTCGGGGTGGACCCCGGACTGACGCGATGCGGTGTCGGCGTCGTCGACGGCGTCGCGGGCCGACCACTCACCATGGTCGGCGTCGGCGTCGTACGGACCCCGGCGGACGCCGAGTTGGGCCTGCGCCTGGTCGCCATCGAGCAGGGCATCGAAGCGTGGCTCGACGAACACCGGCCCGAATTCGTCGCCGTGGAGCGGGTGTTCAGCCAGCACAACGTCCGTACGGTGATGGGCACCGCCCAGGCCAGCGCCGTCGCGATGCTGTGCGCCGCCCGCCGCGGCATCCCGGTCGCCCTGCACACCCCCAGCGAGGTCAAGGCCGCCGTCACCGGCAGCGGCCGTGCCGACAAAGCCCAGGTCGGCGCCATGGTGACCCGCCTGCTCCGGCTCGACGCACCCCCCAAGCCCGCCGACGCGGCCGACGCCCTCGCGCTGGCGATCTGTCACATCTGGCGGGGCCCGGCGACCAACCGCCTCCAGCAGGCGGTCGCCCAGAACCGCCTGCAGCAGGCCATCGCCCAGCACGCGGCCGGCACGCTGAAGACCCCGCACGCCCCGAACACCCGGCAAGCCCCGAAAGGCCGTACCGCATGATCGCCTTCGTCAGCGGCACGGTCGCCGCACTCGCCCCCGACACCGCGGTGCTCGAGGTCGGCGGTGTCGGCATGGCCGTCCAGTGCACGCCGAACACGCTGTCCACGCTCCGCCTCGGCAAGCCCGCCAAGCTCGCCACCTCCCTGGTCGTCCGCGAGGACTCGCTCACGCTGTACGGCTTCGTCGACGACGACGAACGCCAGATCTTCGAGCTGCTCCAGACCGCGACCGGCGTCGGCCCCCGGCTCGCGCAGGCCATGCTCGCCGTGCACACCCCGGACGCGCTGCGCCGGGCCGTCGCCTCGGGGGACGAGAAGGCGCTGATGGCCGTGCCGGGCATCGGCAAGAAGGGCGCCCAGAAGCTGCTGCTGGAGTTCAAGGACCGGCTCGGCGCACCGGTCGGCGCCCCCGCGGTCGGCGCCCCGGTCACCAGCGGCTGGCGCGACCAGCTGCACGCCGCCCTCATCGGCCTCGGGTACGCGACCCGCGAGGCCGACGAGGCCGTGTCCGCCGTGGCACCGCAGGCCGAGGCCGCCGAAGGGGCGCCGCAGGTGGGGCAGTTGCTCAAGGCCGCCCTGCAGACCCTGAACCGCGCCCGCTAGGAGACCGTCAGTGAACTGGGACGACACGACCGACGAGACCGCCGCCGAGCGGCTGGTGGGCTCGGTCGCCGACCGCGAGGACCAGGCCGTCGAGGCCGCCCTGCGCCCCAAGGACCTGGGCGAGTTCATCGGCCAGGAGAAGGTCCGCGAACAGCTCGACCTGGTGCTGCGCGCCGCACGCGCGCGTGGCGCCACCGCCGACCACGTGCTGCTCTCCGGTGCCCCCGGCCTCGGCAAGACCACCCTGTCGATGATCATCGCGGCCGAGATGGGCGCCCCCATCCGCATCACCAGCGGCCCCGCCATCCAGCACGCCGGCGACCTCGCCGCGATCCTCTCCTCCCTCCAGGAGGGCGAGGTGCTCTTCCTCGACGAGATCCACCGCATGTCCCGGCCCGCCGAAGAGATGCTCTACATGGCGATGGAGGACTTCCGCGTCGACGTCATCGTCGGCAAGGGCCCCGGCGCCACCGCGATCCCGCTGGAGCTGCCCCCGTTCACCCTGGTCGGCGCCACCACGCGCGCGGGACTGCTGCCGCCCCCGCTGCGCGACCGCTTCGGCTTCACCGCGCACATGGAGTTCTACGAACCGGCCGAGCTGGAGCGCGTCATCCACCGCTCGGCCAACCTCCTCGACGTGGAGATCGACCCGGCCGGCGCCGCCGAGATCGCCGGCCGCTCCCGCGGCACCCCCCGCATCGCCAACCGGCTGCTGCGCCGCGTCCGTGACTACGCGCAGGTCAAGGCCGACGGCTTCATCACCCAGGACATCGCCGGGGCCGCCCTCAAGGTCTACGAGGTCGACGGCCGCGGCCTCGACCGGCTCGACCGCGGTGTCCTCGAAGCCCTGCTCAAGCTGTTCGGCGGCGGACCGGTCGGCCTGTCCACGCTCGCCGTCGCCGTGGGGGAGGAGCGCGAGACCGTCGAAGAGGTCGCCGAACCCTTCCTCGTACGGGAGGGACTGCTGGCCCGCACCCCGCGCGGACGCGTCGCCACTCCGGCCGCGTGGGCGCATCTCGGCCTCACCCCGCCCCGCGCGTCAACCGGGGGAAACGGACAAGGGGACCTGTTCGGGGCGTGACGGCGGGGGCACTGGCCGGGTCAGGAACCCCGGTGCCATGCTGAGCGTTGTTCCATCAGCGTGGACTCGCTTAGACTCCGCCGATGCCGCCTTTGTGGGCGGCGCCGACCACCCCCATCCACCAGGCCGCTCACCGCCGCGGTCGTGCGAAGGAAATTCCGTCCCGTGAATATCGTGACCCTCCTCCCCTTCATCGTGCTCATCGGGGCCATGTTCCTGATGACCCGCTCTGCCAAGCGCAAGCAGCAGGCGGCCGCGTCGATGCGTAATGACATGCAGCCCGGCACCGGCGTCCGCACGATCGGGGGCGTGTACGCGACGGTCAAGGAGGTCAACGAGGAGACGGTCCTTCTCGACGCCGGCCCGGGCGTCGAGCTTCTCTTCGCGAAGAACGCGATCGGCGCCGTCCTCAGCGACGACGAGTACAACCGCATCGTCCACGGCGTCGAGCACGACCTGAAGGACGACGCCAACATCGTCCCGGACGACGCCTCCTCCCTCACCGAGACCGACGAGCCCGCCGCCGACTCTTCCGACGACAAGCCCATCGACCTCGGCAAGAAGGACGCGGCCGTCGAGCCGGCCGACGCCACCGAGGAGCCGGCCGAGGCCGCAGAGGCGAAGACGGAAGAAGAGCCGAAGAAGACCGACGGCGACTCCGACGCGAAGTAGTAACGTCCCGGGAGCGCGGCGCGACCCGCTCGTGCCCCGCGCACCCGGGCACGTGCGTCGCTCGCACGGGATCCCGACACCATGTCATGGCCGCAGCCGCGCTGACCCGGCGCCGAGCGGCCCGAGAGGGAGTACGAGAAGGTGGCAGCACCTAAGAGGGGCCGTAGCGCGAGCGCCCAGAGCAAGCCGGGGCGCTCGCTGGCCCTCATCCTGATCGCCATCGTGGCGCTCACCGGTGGCATGTTCGCATCCGGGCACGACACTCCGCGTCTCGGCATCGACCTGGCCGGCGGCACGAGCATCACCCTCCGGGCCGTCCCGGAGAAGGGCCAGGAATCCGCGATCAACAAGACCAACATGGACACCGCGGTCGACATCATGAACCGCCGTGTCAATGGTCTTGGTGTCTCGGAGGCCGAGGTCCAGACGCAGGGCAGCAGGAACATCATCGTCAACATCCCCAAGGGCACGAACTCGGAGGAAGCGCGCCAGCAGGTCGGTACCACGGCCAAGCTGTACTTCCGTCCGGTCCTGGCCACGGAGGCGTCCGCAGGCGCCGCGACGGCGAGCCCCTCGCCGAGCGCGTCCAGCAGTGCGTCCGGCAGCTCATCGAGCTCGGCCAAGCCCAAGGCGACCGGTTCCTCGTCGAGCTCCGCGACCCCGACGGCCACCGCCACCTCTCAGGGCCGCGCCGCCAGCGACGCGCTGAAGGCCGACGCCTCCTCCTCCGCGAGCCCCAGCGCCACCCCGTCGGCGAACAGCTCCAGCGCCGCCAGCGCGGCCGCCACCAAGCTGGAAGCCCAGTACACCGCGCTCGACTGCTCCAAGAAGGCGGTCCAGAACACCGCGGGCAAGGACGCCACCGCCAAGGAAGCGACCGTCGCCTGCGGCAAGGTCTCCGGCGTCTGGTACAAGTACCTGCTCGGTCCCGCCGCCGTGGACGGCACGGACGTCAAGAAGGCGCAGGCCGTCTACAACACGACGACCGCCGCCGGCTGGCAGGTCACCATGGACTTCACGGGGAAGGGTTCCGACAAGTTCGCGTCGATCACCGGCGAGCTGGCGAAGAACACCCAGCCGCAGAACGAGTTCGGCATCGTCCTCGACGGCCAGGTCGTCTCCAGCCCGTACGTCAGCTCGTCCATCACGGGCGGCAACGCGGAGATCTCCGGCAGCTTCACCCAGGAAGAGGCCCAGAGCCTCGCCAACATGCTGTCCTACGGCGCCCTGCCGCTGACCTTCAAGGAGGACAGCGTCACCACGGTGACCGCGGCCCTCGGCGGTGAGCAGCTGCACGCCGGTCTGATCGCGGGCGCGATCGGCCTCGCGCTGGTCGTCATCTACCTGCTGATCTTCTACCGCGGCCTGTCGGTCATCGCGATCCCCTCGCTGCTGGTCTCCGCGATCCTCACGTACGTGATCATGGCGCTGCTCGGCCCGGGCATCGGCTTCGCGCTGAACCTCCCGGCGGTCTGCGGTGCGATCGTCGCGATCGGTATCACCGCGGACTCGTTCATCGTGTTCTTCGAACGCATCCGGGACGAGATCCGCGAGGGCCGCTCGCTGCGTCCCGCCGTCGAGCGGGCCTGGCCGCGCGCCCGGCGCACCATCCTGGTCTCCGACTTCGTGTCGTTCCTCGCCGCCGCGGTGCTGTTCATCGTCACCGTCGGCAAGGTCCAGGGCTTCGCGTTCACCCTCGGCCTGACCACCGTGCTCGACGTCGTCGTCGTCTTCCTCTTCACCAAGCCGCTGATGACGATCCTCGCCCGCCGCAAGTTCTTCTCGAACGGCCACAAGTACTCCGGCCTGGACCCGAAGGCACTCGGCGCCAAGCCGCCCCTGCGCCGCACCCGCCGTCCCTCCGCCCCCGTCGACCCGAAGGAGGCGTGAGATGTCGAAACTCGGCAACCTCGGCGCCCGACTGCACCGTGGCGAGGTCGGGTACGACTTCGTCGGCAATCGCAAGATCTGGTACGGCATCTCGATCCTGATCACCATCACGGCCATCCTCGGCCTGACGGTGCGCGGCCTGAACATGGGCATCGAGTTCCAGGGCGGCGCCGCCTTCACCACGCCGAAGAACATGAGCGCCTCGGTCAGCCAGGCCGAGAAGTACGCCGAGGACGCCTCCGGCCACGACGCGGTCGTCCAGAAGCTCGGCGACGGCAGCCTCCGCATCCAGATCGCGGGCATCGACACCGACAAGTCCGACAGCATCAAGACGAAGCTGGCCAAGGACCTCGGCACCAGCTCCGAGAGCATCGCCGCCGACCTGGTCGGCCCCAGCTGGGGTGACCAGGTCGCCAACAAGGCCTGGGAAGGCCTGGCGATCTTCATGGTGCTGGTCGTGATCTACCTGGCGATCGCCTTCGAGTGGCGCATGGCCCTGGCCGCGCTCGTCGCCCTGATCCACGACATCACCATCACCATCGGGATCTACGCCCTCGTGGGCTTCGAGGTCACGCCCGGCACGGTGATCGGTCTGCTGACCATCCTCGGTTACTCGCTCTACGACACGGTCGTCGTCTTCGACAGCCTCAAGGAGCAGACAAAGGACATCACCAAGCAGACCCGCTGGACCTACAGCGACATCGCCAACCGCTCGATCAACGGCACCCTGGTGCGTTCCATCAACACCACGGTCGTCGCGCTGCTCCCGGTCGCGGCGCTGCTGTTCATCGGCGGCGGCTTCCTCGGCGCGGGTGTCCTCAACGACATCTCGCTGTCGCTGTTCGTCGGCCTCGCGGCCGGTGCGTACTCCTCGATCTTCATCGCCACGCCGCTCGTCGCCGACCTCAAGGAGGCCGAGCCGCAGATGAAGGCGCTCAAGAAGCGCGTCCTCGCCAAGCGCGCTCAGGCCGCCGCGCAGGGCGAGCCGGTCGAGCCCGAGGTCACCGCCCGCTCGGACGACGACTACGACGACGAGCCCGAGGACGCGGCAGCCGTCGTCGGCCCGCGCACCCAGCCGGCGTCCCGCAACCGCGGCCGCGGCCGCCCCTCGGGGAAGCGCCGATGACCGACATCCAGGAGCTGCTGCTCAGCCGTATCCGCGATGTGGCCGACTACCCGGAGCCGGGTGTGGTGTTCAAGGACATCACCCCGCTCCTGGCGGACCCGGCCGCGTTCACGGCGCTCACGGACGCCCTCGCCGAGGTCGTCGTGAGCACCGGCGCCACGAAGGTCGTAGGCCTGGAGGCCCGCGGGTTCATCCTGGGGGCTCCGGTGGCCATCCGCGCGGGCGTCGGCTTCATCCCCGTGCGCAAGGCGGGCAAGCTCCCCGGAGCGACCCTCAGCCAGGCGTACGACCTGGAGTACGGCTCCGCCGAGATCGAGGTGCACGCCGAGGACCTGAGCGCCGGTGACCGCGTCCTGGTCGTCGACGACGTCCTGGCCACCGGCGGCACCGCCGAGGCCTCCCTGCAGCTGATCCGCAGGGCGGGCGCCGAGATCGCGGGCGTCGCCGTCCTCATGGAGCTGGGTTTCCTGAACGGCCGGGCCCGGCTGGAGCCGACCCTGCAAGGAGCTCCTCTGGAGGCGCTGCTCCAGCTCTGAGCGCCGGCGGGAAAAAAGAATCCCGGGACATCCGCAGGACGGCCGCAGGAAGGCCGCAGGAAAGCCCTGGGACACCCGTAGGACACCGCGGAGGCGGGCCCGGAGGAATCCGGTGCCCGCCTCTCGTGTTGCACCGGTAGACGGCCCTCACATCGGGCTGAAGGCGAGCCCGGGGTCCGGGATCGCTACCATGGGCACTCCGGAGCCTGACCGGGGGACCCGGATCGCGCACGAGGAGTCCTCTTGGCAGACGAGGCCCAGCCCCTGACCGCCGCCAAGCCCGAGCCCACCCCGGGCCCCGCGGCGGAGCCCGCCACGAGCGCGAGCGCCGCACCGAGCGAACCCCGCCCGGCGGCGGAGCACGACCGGTCGGCGCCCGCCGACAAGGCGGCCGAGCCCTCGCGCCCCAAGCCCGCCCAGGTCGAGCGCCCCGCTGCCACCCCCGCGCCCCGGCCCACGGCAGGCCAGCCCGCCCGCACCGGCGGCGGCTCCTCCAACCGCGTCCGCGCCCGCCTCGCCCGTCTCGGCGTCCAGCGCTCCAACCCGTACAACCCGGTCCTGGAGCCCCTGCTGCGGATAGTGCGCAGCAACGACCCGAAGATCGAGACGGCCACCCTCCGCCAGGTCGAGAGCGCCTACCAGGTCGCCGAGCGCTGGCACCGCGGCCAGAAGCGCAAGAGCGGCGACCCGTACATCACGCACCCGCTCGCCGTGACGACGATCCTCGCCGAGCTGGGCATGGACCCGGCCACGCTGATGGCGGGCCTGCTGCACGACACCGTCGAGGACACCGAGTACGGCCTCGACCAACTCCGCCGCGACTTCGGCGACTCCGTCGCGCTCCTCGTCGACGGCGTCACCAAGCTCGACAAGGTCAAGTTCGGCGAGGCCGCGCAGGCCGAGACCGTGCGCAAGATGGTCGTGGCCATGGCCAAGGACCCGCGCGTCCTGGTCATCAAGCTCGCCGACCGCCTGCACAACATGCGCACCATGCGCTACCTCAAGCGCGAGAAGCAGGAGAAGAAGGCGCGCGAGACCCTCGAGATCTACGCGCCGCTCGCCCACCGCCTGGGCATGAACACCATCAAGTGGGAACTGGAGGACCTCGCCTTCGCGATCCTCTACCCCAAGATGTACGACGAGATCGTCCGGCTGGTGGCCGAGCGGGCACCGAAGCGTGACGAGTACCTGGCCATAGTGACCGACGAGGTCCAGACCGACCTGCGCGCCGCCCGCATCAAGGCGACCGTCACCGGCCGCCCGAAGCACTACTACAGCGTCTACCAGAAGATGATCGTCCGCGGTCGCGATTTCGCGGAGATCTACGACCTGGTCGGCATCCGCGTCCTCGTGGACACCGTCCGCGACTGCTACGCGGCACTCGGCACCGTGCACGCGCGATGGAACCCGGTCCCCGGCCGGTTCAAGGACTACATCGCGATGCCCAAGTTCAACATGTACCAGTCGCTGCACACGACCGTGATCGGCCCCAACGGCAAGCCCGTTGAGCTGCAGATCCGTACCTTCGACATGCACCGCCGTGCCGAGTACGGCATCGCCGCGCACTGGAAGTACAAGCAGGAGGCCGTCGCCGGTACCTCCAAGGTCCGCGCGGAGACGCCCCGGACCACCGGCAAGGACGACCACCTCAACGACATGGCGTGGCTGCGCCAGTTGCTCGACTGGCAGAAGGAGACCGAGGACCCGGGCGAGTTCCTGGAGTCCCTGCGCTTCGACCTGTCCCGCAACGAGGTCTTCGTCTTCACGCCCAAGGGCGACGTGATAGCGCTGCCCGCGGGCGCCACCCCGGTCGACTTCTCGTACGCGGTGCACACCGAGGTCGGCCACCGGACCATAGGAGCACGGGTCAACGGGCGGCTCGTACCGCTCGAATCCACCCTGGACAACGGCGACCTGGTCGAGGTCTTCACCTCCAAGGCGCCCGGCGCGGGCCCCTCCCGCGACTGGCTCGGCTTCGTGAAGTCGCCGCGCGCCCGCAACAAGATCAGAGCGTGGTTCTCCAAGGAGCGCCGCGACGAGGCGATCGAGCAGGGCAAGGACGCCATCGCCCGCGCGATGCGCAAACAGAACCTGCCGATCCAGCGCATCCTCACCGGCGACTCCCTCGTCACGCTCGCGCACGAGATGCGCTACCCGGACATCTCCTCGCTGTACGCGGCGATCGGCGAGGGCCATGTCGCCGCGCAGAACGTCGTACAGAAACTGGTGCAGGCGCTCGGCGGCGAGGAGGCGGCCACCGAGGAGATCGACGAGAGCGTGCCGCCGGCGCACGGCCGCGGGCGCAAGCGCCGGTCGAACGCCGACCCCGGTGTCGTCGTCAAGGGCGTCGACGACGTGTGGGTCAAACTGGCCCGCTGTTGTACGCCCGTCCCCGGCGACCCCATCATCGGGTTCGTCACCCGGGGCAGCGGCGTATCGGTTCACCGCAGCGACTGCGTCAACGTGGAGTCACTGTCCCGCGAACCCGAACGCATCCTCGAGGTCGAGTGGGCGCCCACCCAGTCCTCGGTCTTCCTGGTCGCCATCCAGGTCGAGGCCCTGGACCGCTCCCGGCTCCTCTCGGACGTCACCCGCGTCCTGTCCGACCAGCACGTCAACATCCTCTCCGCGGCCGTCCAGACCTCCCGCGACCGCGTCGCCACCTCCCGCTTCACCTTCGAGATGGGCGACCCCAAGCACCTGGGCCACGTCCTGAAGGCGGTCAGGGGAGTGGAGGGCGTCTACGACGTGTACCGGGTGACGTCGGCGCGCAACAAGACGTAGGCATACGGCTTCCACGAAGAGGGGCTCCCGTACGTGATGTACGGGAGCCCCTCTTCGTATGCGTGCTGAGTAGGTGTGCGGACGGGTCAGCCGCCGAACTCCTGCAGGCCCTTCAGCGCCTGCTCCAGCAGGGCCTGGCGACCCTCGAGCTCGCGCTGGAGCTTGTCGGCGCGGGAGGTGTTGCCCTGGGCGCGGGCCTGCTCGATCTGGCCCGTGAGCTTGTCCACGGCGGCCTGGAGCTGACCGGTGAGACCCTCGGCACGCGCGCGTGCCTCCGGGTTCGTCCGGCGCCACTCGGCCTCCTCGGACTCCTGGAGGGCCCGCTCGATCGTGTGCATCCGGCCCTCGACCTTCGGGCGGGAGTCACGCGGCACATGGCCGATGGCCTCCCAGCGCTCGTTGATCGAACGGAAGGCCGCGCGGGCCGCCTTCAGATCGGTCACCGGCAGGAGCTTCTCGGCCTCCTCGGCCAGCTCCTCCTTGAGCTTCAGGTTCTCCGTCTGCTCGGCGTCCCGCTCGGCGAAGACCGAGCTGCGGGCGGCGAAGAAGACGTCCTGGGCGCCGCGGAAGCGGTTCCACAGATCGTCCTCGTGCTCGCGCTGGGCGCGGCCCGCCGCCTTCCAGTCGGCCATCAGCTCGCGGTAGCGCGCGGCCGTGGGACCCCAGTCCGTCGAGGCCGACAGACCCTCGGCCTCGGCGACCAGCTTCTCCTTGGTCTTGCGGGCGTCCTCGCGCTGCGCGTCGAGCGACGCGAAGTGCGCCTTGCGGCGCTTGGAGAAGGCCGACCGGGCATGCGAGAAGCGGTGCCACAGCTCGTCGTCCGACTTGCGGTCCAGGCGCGGCAGACCCTTCCAGGTGTCCACCAGCGCCCGCAGCCGCTCACCGGCCGCCCGCCACTGGTCGGACTGCGCCAGCTCCTCCGCCTCGACGACCAGCGCCTCCTTGGAGTGCCGGGCCTCGTCGGACTGCTTGGCGCGCTGCTGCTTGCGCTCCTCGCGGCGCGCCTCGACGGTCTCCACCAGCTTGTCCAGCCGGACGCCCAGCGCCGCCAGGTCGCCCACCGCGTGATGGGCGTCGACCTGCTCGCGCAGATGGTCGACGGCGGCCTGCGCGTCCTTCGCCGACAGATCGGTGGTCTTCACACGCTTCTCGAGGAGGCCGATCTCGACAACCAGGCCTTCGTACTTGCGCTCGAAGTAGGCCAGCGCCTCCTCAGGGGAGCCGGCCTGCCAGGAACCGACGACCTGCTCGCCGTCGGCCGTACGCACGTACACGGTCCCCGTCTCGTCGACGCGGCCCCACGGGTCGCTGCTCACAGCGCCTCCTCCACATGATGCCTGCACAGGGCCTCTGTGCCCCCGGGCATCGTCCACAGTTTCGTCACGGCCAACATAGGCGACCGGCGGGTTGCCTGTCCGCATCCCGCGCGACCGAAATTTGGCTGTTGACGGTCAGGATCGGGTGACGGTCGCCTTGTTGATCACGACCGTCGCGTTCGGTGCGCCGTCGCCCGCGCCCGTGCTCTCACCGGCCGCCGCGATCTTCTGCAGCACCTTCATGCCGGAGGCCGAGATGGTACCGAACGGCGTGTAGCTGGCCGGAAGCTGGCTGTCCTTGTAGACCAGGAAGAACTGGCTGCCGCCGGTGTGCTTCTGACCGGTGTTCGCCATCGCCACCGTGCCCGCCGGGTAGACCCCGCCCTTGAGACTGGTGTCCTTCAGGTTCTCGTCCGGGATCGTGTAGCCGGGGCCGCCGCTGCCCGCGCCCGTGGGGTCGCCGCACTGCAGCACGTAGATGCCGTTGGTGGTGAGGCGGTGGCACTTCGTGTGGTCGAAGAAGCCCTTGCCGGCCAGGAAGCTGAACGAGTTCACGGTGTGCGGCGCGGCCGACGTCTTGAGCGCGATGTCGATGTCACCGCAGGTCGTCGCGAGCTTCATCGTGTACTTGGCCGACTTGTCGATCGTGACCGCCGGCTCCTTCTTCCAGGTCTCGGTCTTGATCTTGCCGGCGGCCGGCTTCGCGCACGGGTCCGGGGCCTTCTTCGTCGCCGAGGCGCTGGGCGTGGGCGTGACGTCCGCGCTCGCGTTCGACTTGTCGTCGTTGCCCTTCATGACATTGGTCGTGTACAGCACGACACTGCCGATCACGATCACGCCGAGCACCGACGCGATCACCGAGTTGCGCATGCGCGCCTTGCGTCGAGCGGACGTACGCCGCTGCTGCTGCCGCAAGAACTTCTCCCGCGCGAGCTGCCGCTTCCGCTGTTCCTGGGTGACCACCGGATTCTCTCCTCATGCGTCTCGTACGCCGACTGGGACGCGTGCGTCTTATGAGCCGACCGCCTGCGTGTGCCCCGTACCGTATATGGGTTCGCTGAGGATTCGGCAGCGCCGGTAGGCTCTGACCACCGAGGCAGGGATCCTTATCCCCTCCCGTATCGACACAACGAAGGACGATCGTGCTCATTGCCGGGTTCCCCGCCGGGGCCTGGGGGACGAACTGTTATCTCGTCGCCCCCGCCGCCGGTGAGGAGTGCGTGATCATCGACCCTGGCCATCAGGCCGCCCAGGGAGTCGAGGAAGCGCTCAGAAAGCATCGGCTCAAGCCCGTCGCGGTCGTCCTCACCCATGGCCACATCGACCATGTGGCCTCGGTCGTCCCGGTGTGCGGCGCGCACGACGTGCCCGCCTGGATCCACCCCGAGGACCGGTTCATGATGAGCGACCCCGAGAAGGCGCTCGGCCGCTCGATCGGGATGCCGCTGATGGGCGAGCTGACCGTGGGGGAGCCGGACGACGTCAAGGAGCTGACCGACGGAGCGCGGCTGGAGCTGGCGGGACTGGAGTTCTCGGTCGCGCACGCGCCGGGCCATACGAAGGGGTCGGTGACCTTCCAGATGCCCGAGAACACGGAGATCCCGTCCGTGTTCTTCTCCGGGGATCTGCTCTTCGCCGGCTCCATCGGACGCACCGACCTGCCCGGCGGCTCCCACGCCGAGATCCTCGACTCGCTGGCCCGCGTGTGCCTGCCGCTCGACGACTCGACCGTGGTGCTGTCCGGCCACGGCCCCCAGACGACCATCGGCCAGGAGCGCGCCACCAACCCGTACCTGCGAGAGGTGGCCGTAGGCCGCCGGGAGCACGGCGCTGATGTGAAGGCTCCCCGACGAGGAATGTGACGAGATTTTCGTGAGCACCTTTCAGGCCCCCAAGGGCACGTACGACCTGATTCCGCCGGAGTCGGCCAAGTACCTCGCCGTGCGCGAGGCCATCGCCACTCCGCTGCGGAACTCCGGCTACGGCTACATCGAGACCCCCGGCTTCGAGAACGTCGAGCTGTTCGCGCGCGGTGTGGGTGAGTCCACCGACATCGTGACCAAGGAGATGTACGCCTTCGAGACCAAAGGCGGCGACCAACTCGCCCTGCGCCCGGAAGGCACGGCTTCCGTACTGCGCGCGGCACTCGAGGCCAACCTGCACAAGCTGGGCAACCTCCCGGTCAAGCTCTGGTACTCCGGCTCGTACTACCGCTACGAGCGCCCCCAGAAGGGCCGTTACCGCCACTTCTCCCAGGTCGGCGCCGAGGCGATCGGTGCCGAGGACCCGGCGCTGGACGCCGAGCTGATCATCCTGGCGGACCAGGCGTACCGCTCCCTGGGGCTGCGGAACTTCCGCATCCTCCTCAACAGCCTGGGCGACAAGGAGTGCCGTCCGGTCTACCGGGAGGCGCTGCAGACCTTCCTCCGGGGCCTCGACCTCGACGAGGAGACCCTGCGCCGCGCGGACATCAACCCGCTCCGCGTCCTCGACGACAAACGCCCCGATGTCCAGAAGCAGTTGGCGGACGCGCCGCTGCTCCGCGACTACCTCTGCGACGCGTGCAAGGCGTACCACGAGGAGGTCCGCGAGCTGATCACGGCCGCGGGTGTCTCCTTCGAGGACGACCCGAAGCTCGTCCGCGGCCTGGACTACTACACCCGTACGACCTTCGAGTTCGTCCACGACGGTCTGGGGTCCCAGTCCGCGGTGGGCGGCGGCGGGCGCTACGACGGCCTCTCCGAGATGATCGGCGGGCCCGCGCTGCCCTCCGTGGGCTGGGCGCTGGGCGTCGACCGTACGGTCCTCGCCCTCGAGGCGGAAGGTGTCGAGCTCCAACTCCCAGCGTCCACCAGTGTGTTCGCCGTCCCCCTCGGCGAGGAGGCCCGCCGGGTGCTCTTCGCCAAGGTCACCGAACTCCGCAAGCTCGGTATCGCGGCGGACTTCTCCTACGGCTCCAAGGGGCTCAAGGGCGCGATGAAGAACGCCAACCGCAGCGGGGCGCGCTACACCATCGTCGCCGGCGAGCGCGACCTCGCCGAGGGCGTCGTCCAGCTCAAGGACATGGAGTCCGGGGAGCAGTCGGCGGTCGGCGTGAACGAGATCGTGGCGGAACTGGAGTCGAAGCTCGGCTGAGGACCGGCTTTTTTCGCCCCCGCCGCCCCTACCGTCCCGTCCCTGGGGGCTGCCGCCCCCAGACCCCCGCATCGGCCCCGAAAGGGCCTCGTCCTCAAACGCCGGACGGGCTGAAGGGGGGCTGAATTTCAGCCTCTCCGGCGTTTGAGGAGCGGGGTCTGGGGCGGAGCCCCAGAAGGATGGGACGGGTAGGGGCGGTGGGGGCGGGAATCCTCAGTCCAGCAACCCGTACCGCATCGCACTCGTCACCGCCGCCGTCCGGTCATCCACCCCCAACTTCCCGAAGACCCGCAGCAGATGGGTCTTCACGGTGGACTCCCCGATGTACAGCCGCCGCCCGATCTCGGCGTTGGTGCACCCCTCCGCCACCAACCGCAACACCGCGACCTCCCGCACGGACAACCGAGGCCGATCGGGCCTGGTCCGCAACTGGTCGACCAGCCGCGCCGCGACGGACGGCGCCAGCACGGTCTCGCCCCGCGCAGCGGCCCGTACCGCGTCGGCGAGTTCACCCCGAGGCAGATCCTTCAGCAGATAACCCGCCGCCCCCGCCTCCACGGCCCGCAGGATGTCCCGGTCGGTCTCGTACGTCGTGAGCACGATGACGCGGCAGGGCAACCCCGCCGCACTCATCCGCACGATGGAGTCGACACCCCCACCCCCCGGCATCCGCAGGTCCATCAGCACGATGTCGGGCCGGAGTTCGGCCGCGAGCGCCTCCGCCTGAGGCCCACTGGACGCGTCGGCGACGACATCGAGATCCGGCTCGGCACTGAGCATGGCGCGCAGGCCCTCCCGTACGACGGGATGGTCGTCGGCCAGGATGATCCGGATCATCGGGGACTCCTTGAGGGCGACACAGGCGACGCAGGCGACGCAGGCGGTACAGATGACACGGGTGCTACGGGTGCTACGGGCGCCGCGGGCGATATCGGCAACCGGACCGTCACCGTCGTCCCCTCGCCCGCCGCACTCCGCACCACCGCCGTCCCACCCACCTCGGCCGCCCGGGTCCGCAGCCCCGCCAGTCCGTAACCGCCGGACACCGCACCGGGATCGAAGCCGCACCCGTCGTCCCGTACGGACACGGTAAGTTGGTCGTCGGCGTACGCCAGCGCGAGGCTCACCGCGACCGAACTCCCCGCGTGCTTGCGGGCGTTGGCGAGCGCCTCCTGGCAGGAGCGCAGGGCCACCACCTCGGGTCCTGCGGGCAACGCGCGTACCGGGCCGGTGACTTGGAAGGCCGCGTCATGGCGGGCGGCGAGCCGGCGCAGGGCGTCGGGGAGGGAGGCGTCCGCGAGGTCGGCCGGGGTGCCGCCGGTGACCAGGGCGCGGGCCTCGGCGAGGTTCTGGCGGGCCGTCTCGTCCATCAGGGCCAAGTGGCGGCGAGCCTGCGGGAGATCGTCGTCCAGCTCCGCCTCCACGGCCTGGACCAGCATCAGCAGGCTGGTGAAGCCCTGGGCGAGGGTGTCGTGGATCTCGCGGGCCATGCGCTCCCGTTCGGCGAGCGCGCCGTGCGCCGAGGAGAGCCGGGAGACCTCGTGGCGGCTGGCGTCCAGTTCGGCTATCAACGCGGCGCGCTCCTGGCTCTGTTCGATGACACGGATGATCCAGGTGCCCAGCGCCATCGAGAAGACGAGGGTGACCACCGCGAAGACCGAGTTGAAGAACACGTCCTGCGCGCTGGGCCACCACAGCAGCGTCCAGCCGATCACGGGCACGATGTTGATGACGGTCACCGCGATCAGCGCCCAGCGCAGCCGCAGCACCATGAAGCAGGGCGGGACGAGCGCGAAGGCCAGCAGCCGGGTCTCGCCGACGAGGACCGCCGAGGGCAGGAACAGCGCCATCTCCGCGACGAGGTAGCCGACCGCCCGGCGCTCGTCCGGCGGGTCGCCCTGGAGGACCGGGCGCCCGATCCGGACGTAGAGCGGGATCAGTGGGACGAGGAGGCCGGCCGCCGTGACGCGCACCGGCCACCCCGGATGGCTCGTGCCGAGCACGAACACCAGGGTGGCCAGCCAGATCAGGGCGAAGTACGTGTCCCAGAGCCGGAAGGAGCGGTCCCAGGTGTACGAGCCCGACGGCCCGTGCGGAGCCTTCATCCGTCGCGCCGGTTCTTCCACCGGAAGGTCAGCAGGCACAGCAGCAATCCTCCGACGCACCACGCCCCGAGCACCAGCGCGATCTTCCCGAACTCCCAACACCCGGCCTGTTCCAGCACCTGCGCCGACGAGGGCAGGAACACCCCGCGCAGCCCCTGGCACATCCACTTCAGCGGGAACAGGGCGCCGATGTTGAGCATCCAGTCCGGGATGGTGTCGATGGAGATGTACACCCCGGAGATGAACTGCAGGACCAGGAAGGGCAGGACGACCACGGAGGTCGCGCTCTTGCCGGACTTCGGGACCGAGCTGATCGCGATGCCGAGCAGCGCGCACGCCGTGAGACCGAGGACGAAGATCCAGCCGAAGTCCAGCCACTTCGTCGCGGACGAGGGCAGGTCCACGTCGTAGAGGGTGGTGCCGACGAGGAGGAGGATCGCGGTCTCCATCAGGCCCGTGACCAGAACCAGCCAGATCTTGCCGAGGAAGTACGCGGCCGGTGGCATCGGGGTGCCGCGCAGCCGGCGCAGCACCTTCTCGTCGCGTTCGATCGCGATCGAGATGCCGAGGGACTGGAAACTCGTCGACATGATGCCGGCGGCCATCATCGCCGGGACGTAGAGCTGGGAGGCGGTCACGCCCGCGCCCCGGACGTCGTCGCTGAAGATCGACGCGAACAGGAAGAGGAAGACGACCGGGAAGGCGAAGGTGAAGACGACCTGGTCGCGCTGGCGGAAGAACTGCTTGAGTTCGAGGCCCCCGCGTCGCAGGCCCAACCCCCAGGCGTTGGGCAGCCGTTGCCCGGAGGCCTTTGCTCCGGTCCGTACGGCGGTCGTGGTCGTGGTCATCGCGCGTCTTCCTGTCCGGTCAGCCGGAGGTAGACGTCCTCCAGGGTGGGCCGGCTCACCAGCAGGCCGGGGATCTCTCCGTCGAAGCGGCGCATGAGTTCGGCTACGACCTTGGTAGGAGTCTCCGTGTGCTCCGCGCGCGGGGTGCCGTCCGGCTCGGTCCACTCGACGGTCGCCCCGGTGCCGTGGCGCTCGCGCAGGGCGGCCGGTTCGCCCTCCGCGACCACACGGCCCTTGGCGACGATCGCCAGGCGGTCGGCGAGGTTCTCCGCCTCCTCCAGGTAGTGCGTGGTGAGGAGGATCGTGGTGCCCTCGTCGGCGAGCTTGCGGATCAGCTCCCAGAACTGGCGCCGGGCGGCCGGGTCGAACCCGGTCGTCGGCTCATCCAGGAGGAGGAGATCGCTGCCGCCTATGACCCCGAGGGCCACGTCGAGACGCCTCCGCTGGCCGCCGGACAGCGCCTTGATACGGCTGTCCGCCTTGGCGTCGAGACCGACCAGTCCGATGACCTCCTCCGGGTCGCGCGGACGCGGGTAGTAGCGGGCGAAATGCCGCACGGTCTCGCCGACCGTCAACTCGGCGGGTGCGGATTCGTCCTGCCAGACGATTCCGACCCGCGAACGCCACGCGCGTGTGCCCGTCGCAGGGTCCGAGCCGAGCACCGAGACCTCGCCGGCGTCCCGGCCGCGGTTGCCCTGGAGGATCTCGACCGTGGTGCTCTTGCCCGCTCCATTGGGTCCGAGCAGGCCGAACACCTCTCCCGTGCGGATCTCCAGGTCGATTCCGTCGACGGCGGTCACGTCCCCGTACTGCTTGCGCAGCCCCCGCACATCCACTGCGAGTTCGTTCGCCTGTTTTGTCATGCCACGAGCATCGTCCGGAATCGAGCGCTCAGGGACGACCGTGCGGCCTTCCTTATGTCCACCGAACGGTGGACACGGGTGTGCGTGCGGCACAATGGCCGTGCCCGAAGAAGGTCCAACTCTCAAGTGACGGATCGGCGTGATGAGCAAGACGACAGTGAAGGACGTCTCCACCGACTCCGAGCCGGAGCACACGGCCGGCGAGCCGCGCACGGTGGGCAGCAGCCGCGCCTTCGCCGTGCTGATGGTGATCACCGGAGCGGCCGGACTGCTCGCCGCCTGGGTCATCACGATCGACAAGTTCAAGATCCTCGAGGGCAAGGTAGCCGGGAAGACCTTCACCCCGAGCTGCAGCATCAACCCGATCGTCTCCTGCGGCAGCGTCATGGAGAGCAAGCAGGCCGCGGCCTTCGGCTTCCCCAACCCGATGCTCGGCCTGGTCTGCTACGGCATCGTCATCTGCGTCGGCATGACCCTGCTGACCCGGGTCAGGTTCCCCCGCTGGTACTGGCTGACCTTCAACTTCGGCACCCTCTTCGGGGTGGGCTTCTGCACCTGGCTGCAGTTCCAGTCGCTGTACCGGATCAACGCGCTGTGCCTGTGGTGCTCGCTGGCCTGGGTCGCCACGATCACGATGTTCTGGTACGTCACGTCGTTCAACATCCGCAACGACTTCCTGAAGGCCCCGCGCCCGGTGAAGAACTTCCTGGGCGAGTTCACCTGGGTCCTCCCGGTCACCCACGTCGGCATCATCGCCATGCTGATCCTGACCCGCTGGGGCACCCAGCTCTGGGCCTGACCCCGGCCCCGACGGCATTGTCAGTGGCGTGACATAGGGTTTTGGACGTGGAGCCCGACCTATTCACCGCCGCCGCGGAAGAACGCCAGGAGAAGGACCCGTCCAGCAGTCCCCTGGCGGTGCGGATGCGCCCGCGCACCCTCGACGAGGTGGTGGGCCAGCAGCACCTGCTGAAGCCGGGCTCGCCCCTGCGCAGACTGGTCGGCGAGGGCGCGGGCGGCCCCGCCGGACCCTCCTCGGTGATCCTCTGGGGCCCGCCCGGCACCGGCAAGACGACCCTCGCTTACGTCGTCTCGAAGGCGACCAACAAGCGGTTCGTGGAGCTGTCCGCCATCACCGCGGGCGTCAAGGAGGTCCGCGCGGTCATCGACGGCGCCCGCCGCGCCACCGGAGGCTTCGGCAAGGAGACCGTCCTCTTCCTGGACGAGATCCACCGCTTCAGCAAGGCCCAGCAGGACTCCCTGCTCCCGGCCGTCGAGAACCGCTGGGTGACCCTGATCGCGGCGACCACGGAGAACCCGTACTTCTCGGTGATCTCCCCCCTCCTGTCCCGCTCCCTCCTCCTCACCCTCGAACCCCTCACGGACGACGACCTGCGCGCCCTGCTCCGCCGCGCCCTGAGCGAGGACCGCGGCCTGAAGAACGCGGTCACCCTCCCCGAGGACAGCGAGAACCACCTGCTGCGCATCGCCGGCGGCGACGCCCGCCGCGCGCTCACCGCCCTGGAGGCCGCCGCAGGAGCCGCCCTCGACAAGGGCGAGCCGGACATCACCCTCCAGACCCTGGAGGAGACCGTCGACCGCGCGGCGGTGAAGTACGACCGCGACGGCGACCAGCACTACGACGTGGCCAGCGCCCTCATCAAGTCCATCCGCGGCTCCGACGTCGACGCGGCCCTGCACTACCTGGCCCGCATGATCGAGGCGGGCGAGGACCCCCGCTTCATCGCCCGCCGCCTGATGATCTCCGCGAGCGAGGACATCGGCCTGGCGGATCCGAACGCGCTGCCGATCGCGGTCGCCGCCGCCCAGGCCGTGGCGATGATCGGCTTCCCGGAGGCCGCGCTCACCCTCAGCCACGCCACCATCGCCCTCGCCCTGGCGCCCAAGTCGAACGCGGCGACCACCGCGATCGGCGCCGCCATGGAGGACGTACGCAAGGGGCACGCGGGCCCGGTGCCCATGCATCTGCGGGACGGGCACTACAAGGGCGCGGCCAAGCTCGGGCACGCGCAGGGGTACGTCTACCCGCACGACCTGCCGGAGGGCATCGCCGAGCAGCAGTACGCCCCGGAGGAGCTGAAGGACCGCGAGTACTACGAGCCGACCCGCCACGGGGCGGAGGCGCGGTACGCGGACGCGGTGGAGTGGACCAGGCAGCACCTTGGTCGTAAGCGGTCCTGAGCACCCTGTAGAATCCCTCGAAGCGCTGTGTCCCGTGCAGTCAGAACGGGACGGTCAGCCGGAGTCAGTCAGGGGACCCAGTTCTCAGACCGGCTCCAGGAGCGTCGCGCACCGTTCGAATGGTGTCGCGGGCAGCCCACCACCACTCGTCGCAAGGCGGGATCGGTCGGTGGGCCACTCGCGTGCTGCACGTATGTGCCCAGTTCAGGGGAGCGGCTGCCCACCAGGTCCCGCAAGGGTCCCGGAGGGTTTCCCCCGGCTGCGGATGCGACCTCTCTCACCACCCTGACAAGCCGATAACCAGGAAAGAGACATCGTGGCGAACCAGTCCCGCCCCAAGGTCAAGAAGTCGCGTGCCCTCGGCATCGCGCTGACCCCGAAGGCCGTCAAGTACTTCGAGGCCCGTCCCTACCCGCCGGGTGAGCACGGTCGTGGCCGCAAGCAGAACTCGGACTACAAGGTCCGTCTGCTGGAGAAGCAGCGTCTGCGCGCGCAGTACGACGTGTCCGAGCGCCAGCTCGTCCGCGCCTACGAGCGTGCCTCCAAGGTCCAGGGCAAGACCGGTGAGGCCCTGATCATCGAGCTGGAGCGTCGTCTCGACGCGCTGGTCCTTCGCTCGGGCATCGCCCGCACGATCTACCAGGCCCGCCAGATGGTCGTCCACGGCCACATCGAGGTCAACGGCCAGAAGGTCGACAAGCCGTCCTTCCGCGTCAAGCCCGACGACGTCGTCATGGTCCGCGAGCGCAGCCGCAGCAAGACCCTGTTCGAGGTCTCCCGCGCCGGTGGCTTCGCCCCCGACGGCGAGACCCCGCGCTACCTCCAGGTGAACCTCGGCGCCCTGGCGTTCCGCCTGGACCGCGAGCCGAACCGCAAGGAGATCCCGGTGATCTGCGACGAGCAGCTCGTCGTCGAGTACTACGCCCGCTGATCACCTCACGGACGTAGCACCAGCTCCACGTCAGCCCGTCGGCTCCCCGCCCTTCCAGGTGGGGGAGGCGGCGGGCTTTCGCATGTCCACGATCGCCGCCGTCCGGCGCGGCGGTACGCGCGGCGACTGCGGGATGCCGGGCGACCGCTGCTGCCCGAGCGCCCGGGCCACGGCCGCCTCCCGGCCGAGCCGCGCACCTTCCCGTACGCACTCGTCGTAGCGCTCGTCGCCGAGGCGTTCCCGGGCCATCGCCTCGCACAGCTCGTGCGGCGCGTTGTAGTACGCCGAGCCGAACAGCGGCAGCCCGACCGAGGGCCACATCCCGGCGGCGGCTCCCTGGAGCAGCGCGGCCTCGGCGGCGTCGCCCTCCGCCACGGTGACGAGGGCCAGCAGTTCGACCGCGAGCACCGAGCCCAGCAGGTCGCGGAAGCCGTGGGCGCTGCCCAGACAGTCCGCCAACAGGTCGCGGGCCAGGACGAGTTCGCCGTCGCTCCAGGCGACGTAGGCCAGGACGTACAGCGCGTAGGCGCGGGTCCAGCGCTCGCCGTGGTCCTCGCAGACCCGGCGGACGTCCTCGCACAGCTTCACCGCGTCCGCCAGGTCGCCCTGGAAGGCGCGGGTCATGGCCAGTTCGACCTGGCCCATCAGGACGTTGCTGTTGAGCTCGCCGATCTGCTGGTAGCGGTCCAGGGCCGAGCGCAGCAGGGTCTCCGCGCGCGCCATGTCGTCGGTGACCAGGGCGAGGCAGCCGGTGCGGTGTTCGGCGTAGGCCACCGCCGTGGGGTTCGCGGCGTGGTCGGCCTCCTCGCGGCACTCCTGGAGGGCGGCCAGCGCGGGCACGGTGTCGCCCTGGAGGATCGCCACATAGCCGAGCACCCAGAGGGCCTTCAGCCGTGACTGGTCGTTGGCCGTGTCCTCCGCGTCCAGCTGCACCGCCTGCTCCAGCCAGTGCCGGCCCTCCGCGAGGCGTCCGCAGCCCGCCCAGTAGAACCAGAGGGAGCCCGCGAGGTACTGGCCCAGGTGCGTCTCGTCCGGCTCGGTCAGGCAGTACTCCAGGGCCGCGCGCAGATTCGGCAGCTCCGCCTCGACGCGCGCGGCGACCTCGCCCTGGCGCGGCGAGAACCAGTCCAGCTCGCACCAGGTGGCCAGGCCCAGGTACCAGTCGCGGTGTCTGCGCCGCAGCCGGGGCGCGTCCCCGGTCGCCTCCAGCCAGTCGGCGCCGTAGGCCCGGATCGTGTCGAGCATGCGGTAGCGGACGCCCGTCGGTGTCTCGTCGCGGACCACCACGGACTGGGCGAGGAGCTCGGAGAGCACGTCGAGGACGCCGTCCGAGGTCAGGCCGTCGCCGCCGCACACGTACTCGGCGGCCTCCAGGTCGAAGCGCCCGGCGAACACCGAGAGGCGTGCCCACAGCAGCCGTTCCTCGGGCGTGCACAGCTCGTGGCTCCAGCCGATCGCCGTGCGCAACGCCTGGTGCCGGGGCAGCGCGTCCCGGCGCCCGCCGGCCAGCAGCCGGAACCGGTCGTCGAACCGCGCGAGCAGCTCCCCGGGTGTCAGCGCCCGCAGCCGCCCCGCCGCCAGCTCGACCGCAAGGGGAATCCCGTCGAGCCGCCTGCACAGTTCCCGTACGCCCGGCTCGTCCCCGAGGACCACGCCCTGCTGCGCGGCCCGGTCGGCGAACAGCTCCAGCGCCTCGTCCTCGCCGAGCGGCGCCACCGCGACGATCCGTTCACCGGCCAGTTCCAGCGGCCGCCGCCCCACCGCGAGCACCCGCAGCCCCGGCACCCGCCCGAGCAACTCGGCCACCAGCTCGGCACACACCTCCACCAGGTGCTCGAACCCGTCCAGCACCAACAGGAGTTGACGGTCCGCCAGATGCCCGAGCAGCGCCTCACGCGGCAGCCGCGCGGTGTGGTCCGTCAGCCCCAGCGCCTCCACGACCGCGAAGTCCACGAGTTCCGGGTCGCGCACCGGTGCCAGCTCCACCCGCCAGACGCCGTCCGGGGGAGCGGACCGGGCTGCCGCGTGGGCCGCGAGCCGGGACTTGCCGACCCCGCCCGGCCCGGTCACCGTGACCAGGCGCGAGGCGTCGAGCGCCCGTGCCAGTTCGGTGAGTTCGGCCGAGCGGCCCACGAACCGGTCGGGTTCGAGGGGCAGATTGCCGTCCGCGGTGGCGTCGCCGCCCTGGGAAGCTCGCATGGAACACGGAGCGTACTGAACCGTGTTCAGTCCGTACAATCGCTTCGCTCAACTCCGGTGTGCGCGGGGCGGTAATGCGGTACGGAGCGCCGCCCCCGGCGCGATAGGCTCGGCAGCGGTTATCCACAGGTGTTCACGGGGCGTCGCCTCCGGCGCGATAGGCTCGGGACGAGTCATCAACAGGTGTTTATGAGAGCGGGTGTCAGGTGTCCGGTGGAGAGGTGGCCGGGATCCTGGTGGCCGTCTTCTGGGCGATCCTGGTCTCCTTCCTCGCCGTCGCACTGGTGAGGGTGGCCCAGACGCTCAAGGCGACCACCAAGCTGGTCGCGGACGTGACCGATCAGGCGGTGCCGCTGCTGGCGGACGCCTCCGCGGCGGTGCGCTCCGCGCAGACCCAGATCGACCGGGTCGACGCGATCGCCACCGACGTCCAGGAGGTCACGTCGAACGCCTCCGCACTGTCCACCACCGTCGCCTCCACCTTCGGCGGCCCGCTCGTCAAGGTCGCGGCCTTCGGCTACGGCGTCCGCCGGGCCCTGGGCGGCCGTCGCGAGGACGTCCCCGCACCCGCCGGCACCTCCCGGCGCACGGTGATCGTGGGCCGTACCGTCCCGGCCGGACGGCGGGGCAAGCGCACCCGGAAGAAGGACTGACCGAGCGATGTTCCGCCGTACGTTCTGGTTCGGCACGGGCGTAGCCGCCGGTGTCTGGGCGACCACCAAGGTCAATCGCAAGCTGAAGCAGCTGACCCCCGAGCACCTCGCCGTCTCCGCGGCCAACAAGGCGCTCGAAGCGGGCCACAAGCTCAAGGACAGCGCGGTCCACTTCGCGCTCGACGTCCGCGCGGGCATGGCCCAGCGCGAGGCCGAACTCGGCGACGCACTGGGGATCAACGCCCCGGTCGACCCCGAACTCCCCGCCGCCCGGCGGTACCCCGCGATCGAGAACCGCACTGACCCGAAGTCCGTCGACAGGACGACGTACTCGTACAACCGGAATGAGGACCACTGATGGAGTCGGCTGAAATCCGCCGCCGCTGGCTGAGCTTCTACGAGGAGCGCGGCCACACCGTCGTCCCCTCGGCGTCGCTCATCGCGGACGACCCGACTCTGCTCCTGGTCCCCGCCGGCATGGTCCCCTTCAAGCCGTACTTCCTCGGTGAGGTCAAGCCGCCGTGGCCGCGCGCCACCAGCGTGCAGAAGTGCGTGCGCACGCCGGACATCGAAGAGGTCGGCAAGACCACCCGCCACGGCACGTTCTTCCAGATGTGCGGCAACTTCTCGTTCGGCGACTACTTCAAGGAAGGCGCGATCACCTACGCCTGGGAGCTGCTCACCTCGCCCCAGGACAAGGGTGGTTACGGCCTCGACCCCGAGCGCCTGTGGATCACCGTCTACCTCGACGACGACGAGGCCGAGACGATCTGGCGCGACAAGATCGGTGTCCCCTCCGAGCGCATCCAGCGCCTCGGCAAGAAGGACAACTACTGGTCGATGGGCGTCCCGGGTCCCTGCGGCCCGTGCTCCGAGATCAACTACGACCGCGGCCCCGAGTTCGGCGTCGAGGGCGGCCCGGCCGTCAACGACGAGCGGTACGTGGAGATCTGGAACCTCGTCTTCATGCAGTACGAGCGCGGCGAGGGCATCGGCAAGGAGGACTTCGAGATCCTCGGCGAGCTGCCCAGCAAGAACATCGACACGGGCCTCGGCCTCGAGCGCCTCGCGATGATCCTGCAGGGCGTGCAGAACATGTACGAGATCGACACCTCGATGGCCGTCATCAAGAAGGCCACCGAGCTGACCGGCGTCGAGTACGGCGATTCGCACGAGTCCGACGTCTCCCTGCGCGTGGTCACCGACCACATGCGCACGTCCGTGATGCTCATCGGCGACGGCGTGACCCCCGGCAACGAGGGCCGTGGTTACGTCCTGCGCCGCATCATGCGCCGCGCCATCCGCAACATGCGCCTGCTCGGTGCCACGGGTCTGGTCGTCAAGGACCTCATCGACACGGTCATCGCGATGATGGGCCAGCAGTACCCCGAGCTCGTCACCGACCGCCAGCGCATCGAGACCGTCGCCCTCGCCGAGGAGGCCGCCTTCGTCAAGACGCTGAAGGCCGGCACCAACATCCTCGACAACGCGATCGCCGACACCAAGCAGTCGGGCGGCAAGGTCCTCGCCGGCGACAAGGCGTTCCTGCTCCACGACACCTGGGGCTTCCCGATCGACCTCACCCTCGAAATGGCCGCCGAACAGGGCCTGTCCGTGGACGAGGACGGCTTCCGCCGCCTGATGAAGCAGCAGCGCGACCAGGCCAAGGCCGACGCGCAGGCCAAGAAGACCGGCCACGCGGGCGTGGGTGCCTACCGCGAGATCGCCGACAAGGCCGGCGAGACCGACTTCATCGGCTACTCGGACACCCAGGGCGAGTCCACCATCGTCGGCATCCTCGTCGACGGCGTCTCCTCCCCGGCCGCGACCGAGGGCGACGAGGTCGAGATCGTCCTCGACCGCACCCCCTTCTACGCCGAGGGCGGCGGCCAGATCGGCGACACCGGCCGCATCAAGGTCGAGTCCGGTGCCGTCATCGAGGTCCGCGACTGCCAGAAGCCGGTCCCCGGGGTCTACGTCCACAAGGGCGTCGTCCAGTTCGGCGAGGTCACCGTCGGCGCCAAGGCCGAGGCCGCGATCGACATCCGCCGCCGTACCGCCATCGCCCGCGCGCACTCCGCCACCCACCTCACTCACCAGGCGCTGCGTGACGCCCTCGGTCCGACGGCCGCGCAGGCCGGTTCCGAGAACCAGCCGGGCCGTTTCCGCTTCGACTTCGGATCGCCCTCCGCGGTTCCCACCGCCGTGATGACCGACGTCGAGCAGAAGATCAACGAGGTGCTCGCCCGCGACCTGGACGTGCACGCCGAGATCCTCAGCCTCGACGAGGCCAAGAAGCAGGGCGCCATCGCCGAGTTCGGCGAGAAGTACGGCGAGCGGGTCCGCGTCGTCACCATCGGCGACTTCTCCAAGGAGCTGTGCGGCGGCACCCACGTCCACAACACCTCCCAGCTCGGCCTGGTCAAGCTGCTCGGCGAGTCGTCGATCGGCTCCGGAGTGCGCCGTATCGAAGCGCTCGTCGGTGTCGACGCCTACAACTTCCTCGCCCGGGAGCACACGGTCGTCGCCCAGCTCCAGGAGCTGATCAAGGGGCGCCCGGAGGAGCTGCCGGAGAAGGTCTCCGCGATGCTCGGCAAGCTGAAGGACGCCGAGAAGGAGATCGAGAAGTTCCGCGCCGAGAAGGTGCTCCAGGCCGCGGCCGGTCTCGTCGAGTCCGCCAAGGACGTGCACGGCATCGCGATCGTCACCGGCCAGGTCCCGGACGGCACCAGCGCCGACGACCTGCGCAAGCTGGTCCTCGACGTGCGCGGCCGGATCCAGGGCGGACGCGCCGCCGTCGTAGCCCTCTTCACGGTCAACAACGGCAAGCCGCTGACGGTCATCGCCACCAACGAGGCCGCCCGCGAGCGCGGTCTCAAGGCCGGCGACCTGGTCCGCGCGGCCGCCAAGACCCTCGGCGGCGGCGGTGGCGGCAAGCCGGACGTGGCCCAGGGCGGTGGCCAGAACCCGGCCGCCGTCGGTGAGGCCGTCGACGCCGTCGAGCGCCTCGTCGCCGACACGGCCAAGTAAGAAACGGCCGCGAACATGCGAAGAGGACGTCGACTCGCGATCGACGTCGGGGATGCCCGGATCGGGGTCGCCTCGTGCGACCCCGACGGGATCCTCGCGACTCCCGTCGAGACGGTCCCCGGCCGCGACATCCCGGCGGCGCACCGCCGGCTGAAGCAACTCGCCGAGGAGTACGAACCGATCGAAGTCGTCGTCGGCCTCCCTCGCTCCCTCAAGGGGGGCGAGGGCCCGGCCGCCGTCAAGGTCAGGGCCTTCGCGCAGGAGCTGGCCAAGGGCATCGCACCGGTACCGGTCAGGTTGTTGGACGAACGGATGACCACGGTGACGGCCAGTCAGGGACTGCGCGCCTCGGGGGTGAAGTCGAAGAAGGGCCGATCGGTCATCGATCAAGCGGCAGCTGTCATCATTCTGCAGCAGGCCTTGGAATCCGAACGGGTGTCAGGTAAAGCACCCGGCGAGGGCGTCGAAGTGGTCATCTGATCGCGATACGGTAACGTTCCGCGCGATGCGATGGTGTTCGAACAGCCATGGCACAGCAAGAGGCGGGACGGGAGCCGGAGCCGCAAGCGCCGCGACCGCCGCCTCGCGGCTCTAGGGGATCGATGACTGAGTATGGCCGGGGCCCAGGCTCCGAACCGTGGCATCCGGAGGACCCGTTGTTCGGGGACGTCGGATGGGAAGGACAGCAGGCCCAGGTCGGCCAGCCGTCCTCCTACGGCGGCCAGCCGCAGCACTACCCGGACCAGCCGCAGCAGCCGCAGTACGGCGACTGGGGCCACGGCCAGCAGGCCGACTACGGTCACGCGCAGCAGCAGTACCCGGTCTACGACGAACAGGGCCACCCCCAGCAGTACCCCGGCCAGCAACAGTGGGCGGACCAGCAGCAGTACGCCGATCAGGGTCATCAGCAGTACGCCGGTCAGCAGCAGCAATATCAGCAGGGCGGCTGGGACGGCACCGGTGCGCCCGCCCAGGTCCCGTACGCCGCGGACCCCAACGACCAGTACGCCCAGCAGGCCGCCGCCTACGGCGAACAACAGCCCGATTTCTACGGCACGCCCGACGCGTTCCCCCCGCCGGAGCCGCCGGGCAGGCGGCGCACCGAGCCGGAACCGGAGAAGACCGACTGGGACCCGGGACCCGATCAGGGCGAACACGCATTCTTCGCGGGCGACGATGACGACGACGCCGACGATCCGGACGACGGCCGCGGCCGCGGTGACCGGCGGGGCAAGGGCGGCAAAGGCAAGGACAAAGGCGGCAAGGAGCGGAAGCGCCGCAACGGCTGCGCCTGCCTGGTCGTCGTCCTGGTGTTCGGCGGCGGTCTGGCCGGAGTCGGCTATCTCGGCTGGCAGTTCTACCAGAACCGTTTCGGCTCGGCGCCGGACTACGCGGGCGACGGCACCGGTACGGTGAGTGTCTCCATCCCCAAGGGGGCGGGCGGCTACACCATCGGCCAGGAGCTGAAGAAAAAGGGCGTCGTGAAGAGCGTCGACGCGTTCGTGGCTGCCCAGTCGCAGAATCCCGACGGCAAGAAGATCCAGGCCGGCGTCTTTCTGCTCAGGAAGGAAATGTCCGCCGCGAGCGCCGTCAAGCTGATGCTCGACCCCAAGAGCCAGGACAACCTGATCGTCCCCACGGGCTGGCGGAACGCCAAGATCTACGCGTCGATCGACAAGAAACTCCAGGTTCCCGGCGGCACCACCAAGGCCGTCGCGAAGAAGGACTGGAAGTCGTTCGGACTGCCCAGTTGGGCGAACAGCAACAGCGAGATCAAGGACCCGCTGGAGGGCTTCCTCTACCCCGGCACCTACGGCGCCGCAAAGGGCATGAAACCCGAGACGATCCTCAAACAGATGGTCTCCGAGGCCACCGACAAATACGGTGCGATCGACCTCGAGGCGAAAGCCAAGGCGCTCAATCTGGAAGACCCGCTGCAGGTCATCACGGTCGCGAGCCTCGTCCAGGCCGAAGGAAAGACGCACGACGACTTCCGCAAGATGGCCGAAGTGGTCTACAACCGCCTCAAGACCACGAACACCGAGACAAACCGGTACCTGCAGTTCGACTCGACCTTCAATTACCTGAAGGGCCAGAGCAACATCCACATCAGCGAGTCCGAGATCAACAGCAACAAGGACCCGTACAACACCTACACGCAAAAGGGCCTTCCGCCCGGTCCCATCGACAACCCCGGCGACGAGGCGCTCGCCGCCGCGCTGAATCCGACGCATGACGGCTGGATCTACTTCGTGGCGACCGACGGTGAGAACAAGACCGAATTCGCCAAGACGTACGCCGAATTCCAGTCACTCAAGGAAAAGTTCAATGCCACCTCGGGCAACTGACGCCCGCCGGGCCGCCGTGCTCGGTTCCCCCATCGCCCACTCCCTCTCTCCGGTGCTGCATCGCGCGGCCTACGGGGAGCTGGGGCTGGACGGCTGGTCGTACGACCGCTTCGACGTGGACGAGGCGGCGCTGCCCGGGTTCTTCGCGGACCTGGGCCCGGAGTGGGCGGGCTTGTCGCTGACGATGCCTCTGAAGCGGGCCGTCATACCCCTGCTGGACGAGATCAGCGAGACGGCCTCGTCCGTGGACGCGGTCAACACCGTCGTGTTCACCGAGGACGGCCGCCGCGTCGGCGACAACACCGACATCCCCGGCATGGTCGCCGCCCTGCGCGAACACGGCATCGAACAGGTCGACTCCGCCGCCATCCTCGGCGCCGGCGCCACCGCCTCCTCCGCCCTCGCCGCCCTCGCCCGCGTCTGCACCGGCGAGGTCGTCGCCTATGTCCGCAGCGCCGCCCGCGCTGCCGAGATGCGCGAGTGGGGCGAGCGGCTGGACGTGGACGTACGCACCGCGGACTGGGCCGACGCGGCCGAGGGCCTGCACGCCCCCCTGGTCGTCGCGACCACCCCCGCCGGCACCACGGACACCCTCTCC
Source organism: Streptomyces sp. NBC_00252 (assembly GCF_036187565.1). Classification (NCBI taxonomy): domain Bacteria; kingdom Bacillati; phylum Actinomycetota; class Actinomycetes; order Kitasatosporales; family Streptomycetaceae; genus Streptomyces; species Streptomyces sp. NBC_00252. The sequence goes on from NZ_CP108087.1 coordinate 8,208,172, forward strand.
GCCGCCGTACCGGAACGCCCCACCACCCTCTTCGACGTCCTCTACGACCCCTGGCCCACCGACCTCGCGGCCCGCTGGTCGGCCTACGGCGGCGCGGTCGTCAGCGGCCTCGACCTGCTGGTCCACCAGGCGGTGCTCCAGGTGGAGCAGATGACGGGCTGTCCGTCGGCGCCGGTGGACGTGATGCGGCGGGCGGGGGAGAAGGCACTGGCTGATCGCTGAGGCGATCCGGCGGGGCGGGTGGAGCACCACCCTGCCTGACCTCTGACGCCTGCCCGGGTCAGGCGTCCGGCGTCCGTTCTCTGGACCGTCGACCAGGTCCGCGCCCCGGACGTGGGAGGATCGGGGGCGGCGGGCCAGGGCCGCGCACCCGGGTTCGCCGTCGTCGTACGCGAGGACGTGCGTACGCAGGGCAGTACCAGGGCGCGAGCATGAGGAGCACCGTTGAGCAGGTTGCGCTGGCTGACCGCGGGGGAGTCCCACGGTCCCGCACTCGTGGCGACGCTGGAGGGGCTTCCCGCCGGCGTGCCGATCACCACGGACATGGTGGCGGACCACCTGGCCCGGCGCCGGCTCGGCTATGGACGCGGCGCGCGCATGAAGTTCGAGCGCGACGAGGTCACCTTCCTCGGCGGCGTCCGGCACGGCCTCACCCTCGGTTCACCGGTGGCCATCATGGTCGGCAACACCGAGTGGCCCAAGTGGGAGCAGGTCATGGCGGCCGACCCGGTCGACCCGGAGATCCTCGCCGGACTCGCCCGCAACGCCCCGCTGACCCGCCCGCGCCCCGGCCACGCCGACCTCGCCGGCATGCAGAAGTACGGCTTCGACGAGGCCCGCCCGATCCTGGAGCGCGCCTCCGCGCGGGAGACCGCGGCCCGGGTCGCGCTCGGCGCCGTCGCCCGGTCGTACCTCAAGGAGACGGCCGGCATCGAGATCGTCTCGCACGTCGTCGAACTGGCCTCCGCGAAGGCCCCGCAGGGCGTCCTGCCCACGCCGGACGACGTCGAGAAGCTGGACGCTGACCCCGTGCGCTGCCTGGACGCGGACGCGTCGAAGGCGATGGTCGCGGAGATCGACCAGGCCCACAAGGACGGCGACACCCTCGGCGGCGTGGTCGAGATCCTGGCCTACGGCGTCCCCGTGGGCCTCGGCTCGCACGTGCACTGGGACCGCAAGCTGGACGCCCGTCTCGCCGGTGCCCTCATGGGCATCCAGGCGATCAAGGGCGTCGAGATCGGCGACGGCTTCGAGCTGGCGCGGGTGCCCGGTTCGCAGGCGCACGACGAGATCGTCAACACCGATGAGGGCATCCGCCGGGTGTCGGGCCGCTCCGGTGGCACCGAGGGCGGGCTGAGCACCGGCGAACTGCTGCGCGTACGTGCCGCGATGAAGCCCATCGCGACGGTGCCGCGCGCCCTGCAGACCGTCGACGTGGTCACCGGCGAGGCCACGCAGGCCCACCACCAGCGCTCCGACGTCTCCGCGGTCCCGGCCGCGGGCATCGTCGCCGAGGCGATGGTCGCGCTGGTCCTCGCGGACGCCGTCGCGGAGAAGTTCGGCGGCGACTCGGTGCCCGAGACACGCCGCAACGTCCGCTCGTACCTCGAGAACCTGGCCATCCGGTGACCGCGACCCCGCTGGTCGTCCTGGTCGGTCCCATGGGCGTCGGCAAGTCCACCGTCGGGCAGCAGCTCGCCGAGCGGCTCGGCGTCGCCTACCGGGACACCGACGACGACATCGTGGCCACCGAGGGCCGCACCATCGCCGAGATCTTCGTCGACGAGGGCGAGCCTGTCTTCCGCGCGATCGAGAAGCGCGCCGTGCACCAGGCACTCGCCGGGCACGACGGCGTCCTCGCGCTCGGCGGCGGCTCGATCCTCGACGAGGACACCCGCGCGCTGCTCACCGGACACCGGGTCGTCTACCTCTCCATGGACGTGGACGAAGCGGTCAAGCGCACCGGCCTCAACGCGGCCCGCCCGCTGCTCGCGATCAACCCCCGCAAGCAGTGGCGCGAACTGATGGAAGCCAGGCGTCACTTGTACGCCGAGGTCGCGCAGGCCGTCGTACCCACGGACGGCCGCACCCCCGAGGACGTCACCCAAGCCGTCCTGGACGCACTGGAGTTGAAGGAAGCATGAGCGAGTCAGTGACGCGGATCCAGGTCGGCGGCACGGCGGGCAGCGACCCGTACGAGGTCCTGGTGGGCCGTCAACTCCTGGGCGAACTGGGCGGGTTGGTCGGCGACCGGGCCAAGCGGGTCGCCATCATCCACCCCGAGGCGCTGGACGAGACGGGTGAGGCGCTCCGTGCCGACCTGGCCGGGCAGGGCTTCGAGGCCGTCGCCATCCAGGTGCCGAACGCGGAGGAGGCCAAGACCGCCGAGGTCGCCGCCTACTGCTGGAAGGCGCTGGGTCAGTCCGGCTTCACCCGCTCCGACGTCATCGTCGGCGTCGGCGGCGGCTCCACCACCGACCTGGCCGGGTTCGTCGCCGCGACCTGGCTGCGCGGGGTCCGCTGGATCGCCGTACCGACGACCGTGCTCGCCATGGTCGACGCGGCCGTCGGCGGCAAGACCGGCATCAACACCGCCGAGGGCAAGAACCTGGTCGGCTCCTTCCACCCGCCGGCCGGCGTCCTCTGCGACCTCGCCGCGCTGGACTCCCTCCCGGTCAACGACTACGTCTCCGGGCTCGCCGAGATCATCAAGGCCGGTTTCATCGCCGACCCGGTGATCCTCGAACTCATCGAGTCCGACCCGGAGGCCGCCCGCACCCCGGCAGGACCGCACACCGCGGAACTCATCGAACGCTCCATCAAGGTCAAGGCCGAGGTCGTCTCCGCCGACCTCAAGGAGTCGGGCCTGCGCGAGATCCTGAACTACGGCCACACCCTCGCGCACGCCATCGAGAAGAACGAGCGGTACAAGTGGCGGCACGGCGCCGCAGTGGCCGTAGGCATGCACTTCGCGGCCGAACTGGGCCGTCTCGCGGGCCGGTTGGACGACGCGACGGCGGACCGGCACCGTACGGTCCTCGAATCGGTCGGGCTGCCGCTGAGCTACCGGTACGACCAGTGGCCCAAGCTGCTGGAGAACATGAAGGTCGACAAGAAGTCCCGCGGCGACCTGCTGCGGTTCATCGTCCTCGACGGCCTCGCCAAGCCGACGGTCCTCGAGGGCCCCGACCCGGCCGTTCTCCTCGCCGCGTACGGCGAAGTGGGCGAGTAAGTACCCGCCTGACCCTTCCGCCCGAATCGCCTTGCGCGGGCGGGCACTTCGGCCCCTCCCCGGCCGTTCACCAAATGGCGGCCGGGGAAGGTACCGTTCGGTAGGGAGCGGGTTCGGGCCCGCTGCCAGCGCCCATTGCCTTCTGCGAGTGAGCCGGCACCGGCTTCAGCGCCCCGAGGCGATCGAGCCGGAAAAGACGAGACGGAGTGGCACCGGATGCAGGACGCAGTGGGGTCTCCGCTGCCGCCGCCCCACCAGCCGGGGCAGGGACCGACCACCGGTTGGTCCCCGGCCGGACAGCAGTCGGGGCCGCCCCATCCGGGCCCGGCCCCCGTGCCGCCCCCGCCATCGGCGCCGGGCTTCGCGCCCACCCCGCCGCTGCCGCACGCGGTCCCGCGGCACGCCCCGGACACCACCGGCCACATCCAGCTCCCGCCGGGCGGCCCCGTGCCCATGCCCAGCACGCCACCGGCTCAGGCCGCGGCCGACCCGACCTCGACGACCCTCGCGGTGCTGCTCATCGGCCCCGCCGGCGCGGGCAAGACGAGCGTCGCGAAGTACTGGGCGGAACACCGCCGGGTCCCCACGGCCCACATCAGCCTCGACGACGTCCGTGAATGGGTCCGCTCGGGCTTCGCCGACCCGCAGTCCGGCTGGAACGACCACTCCGAGGCCCAGTACCGCCTGGCGCGCCGCACCTGCGGCTTCGCCGCCCGCAACTTCCTCGCCAACGGCATCTCCTGCATCCTCGACGACGCGGTCTTCCCCGACCGCCCGGTCGTCGGCCTCGGTGGCTGGAAACGACACGTGGGCCCCGGCCTCCTCCCGGTCGTCCTCCTCCCCGGCCTGGAAATCGTCCTGGAACGCAACGCCGAGCGCTCCGGCAACCGCCGCCTCACCGACGAGGAGGTCGCCCGCATCCACGGCCGCATGGCCGGCTGGTACGGCTCGGGCCTCCCCATCATCGACAACTCCCAAATGGACGTCCCACAAACAGCCCAGATCCTGAACGACGTCCTGGCCCGCTCCATAGCGAGCCCCCCACCCTGGTAGCCAAGGGCGCTGCCACCCCCCAAGGGGCGCGAGGAACTGCGCGCCCAGCCCCCACCGGGGCGCACCCGGCACACAACCCTCAAACCCACCCGGCCCCCCGAACTGGTAGCCAAGGGTGCTGTCACCCCCCAAGGGGCGCGGGGAACTGCGCGACCAGCCCCCACCGGGGCGCACCCGGCACTCAACCCTCGAACTGCGCGACCAGCCCCCACCGGGGCGCACCCGGCACTCAACCCTCGAACTGCGCGCCCAGCCCCCACCGGACGCGCACCCGCCACCCAACCCGACAGCACCCCCCGTCCCCCGAACGGCACCCTCCCACCCGGCACAATCCAGCCACCGCTCCTACGCTCATCTCATGTCAGAGGTCTACGCAGCCCGCCGAGCCAGGCTGAGAGAACGAGCGCAAGCCGCAGGCAGCCAGTCCACCCTGGTCACCCGCCCGGCCAACGTGCGCTACCTGGCGGGCCCGACCCCGCAGGGCACCGTCCTGCTCCTGGGCAAGCGCGAGGACCTCCTCGTCAGCACCGGCCCCCCGGAAGACCGCCCCGCGGAGAACCGCCCCGACGAATCCCTCCGCATCCACGAACTCGCGGCCCCCGGCGCCGACCCGGCCGTGGCGGCGGCAGACCTCGCGGCGGCTCAGGGCGCGGAATCCATGGCCGTAGAAGAACACCACCTCACCGTGGCCCGCCACAGAGCCCTCCTCTCGGTCGCCCCCACGCTCCGCCTCACCGACATCGGCGGCGCGGTCGAACAGCTGCGGGTCGTCAAGGACGAGGAGGAGATCTCCTGTCTGCGCATCGGCGCCGAGATCGCCGACCAGGCCCTCGGCGAGCTGCTGGAGTCGATCCTCGTCGGCCGCACCGAACGCCACCTCGCCCTCGAACTGGAACGGCGGCTCGTCGACCACGGCGCCGACGGCCCCGCCTTCGCGACCTCCGTCGCCACCGGCCCGCACGCGGGCAGACGCGGCCACCGGCCGACCGACCGCCGGGTCGAGGAAGGAGATTTCCTCTCCGTCTGCCTCGGCGCCGACTACCGCGGCTACCGCTGCGAGATCGGCCGCACCTTCGTCATCGGGACCTCGCCCGCCGACTGGCAGATCGATCTCTACGACCTCGTCTTCGCCGCCCAGCGCGCCGCGAGGGAGTCCCTGACCCCCGGCGCCGCCTACCGCGATGTCGACCGCGCGGCCCGTCAGGTGCTGGACTCGGCGGGGCATTCCGGGGGCCTCTCACCCCTCACCGGCCACGGTGTCGGACTCGAAATCGACGAGGACCCGCAGTTGGCCCCCGCGGCCATGGGTAAACTGGACGCTTGCGTGCCGGTCACCGTCGAACCGGGGGTCCACCTCCCGGGCCGGGGCGGTGTCCGGATCGATGACACGCTCGTCGTACGCCCTGAGGCGGACGGCGGACCCGAGCTACTCACCATCACGACCAAGGAGCTGCTCGCGCTCTAGCTTTTCCGAGCTGTGCGCGTGTCCCGGGGTCGTCCACGTCAGTCCAGGAGATTCCGCAACCGTGGCTTCCACGAACGACCTCAAGAACGGCCTGGTGCTCAAGCTCGACGGGGGCCAGCTCTGGTCCGTCGTCGAGTTCCAGCACGTCAAGCCCGGCAAGGGCCCTGCCTTCGTGCGCACCAAGCTCAAGAACGTGCTCTCCGGCAAGGTCGTCGACAAGACGTTCAACGCCGGCGTCAAGGTCGAGACGGCCACTGTCGACAAGCGCGACATGCAGTTCTCGTACATGGACGGCGAGTACTTCGTCTTCATGGACATGGAGACCTACGACCAGCTCATGGTCGACCGCAAGGCCGTCGGCGACGCCGCCAACTTCCTGATCGAGGGCTTCACCGCCACGGTCGCCCAGCACGAGGGCGAGGTGCTCTTCGTCGAGCTGCCGGCCGCCGTCGAGCTGGTCGTCCAGGAGACCGAGCCCGGCGTCCAGGGCGACCGCTCCACCGGTGGCACCAAGCCCGCCACCCTGGAGACCGGCCACCAGATCCAGGTCCCGCTCTTCATCACCACCGGTGAGAAGATCAAGGTCGACACCCGCTCCAGCGACTACCTCGGCCGGGTGAACAGCTAACCGTGGCTGCCCGCAATACGGCCCGCAAGCGCGCCTTCCAGATCCTCTTCGAGGGCGACCAGCGCGGTGTCGGCGTCCAGACCGTCCTCGCGGACTGGATCCGGCTCTCCCGGGACGACACCCGGCAGCCGCCCGTCAGCGAGTACACGATGGAGCTGGTCGAGGGGTACGCGCAGCACGCGCGCCGTATCGACGAGCTGATCGCGCAGTACTCGGTCGGCTGGACGCTCGACCGCATGCCTGTGGTGGACCGCAACATCCTGCGCCTCGGCGCCTACGAGCTGATCTGGGCCGACGAGACGCCGGACGCCGTGGTCCTCGACGAGATGGTGCAGCTGGCCAAGGAGTTCTCCACGGACGAGTCGCCCTCGTTCGTCAACGGCCTGCTGGGCCGTTTCAAGGACCTGAAGCCCTCGCTGCGCCGGGACGAGGCGTAAGGCAGGACGCGAGTACGCGAGCGAAACGCCGAAGGGCCCGCAGCGGTGTCGCTGCGGGCCCTTCGGCGTTCCCGTACCCATGAGGCCCCTGAGGCCCGCAGAAAGCCGCCGGGGTGGCCGGAACCGTGAAGTTCCGGCCACCCCGGCGGCACGTTTCTGCTCAAGCAGGGGAAGGGCTCAGCCCTCCTCGTGGGAGACCGCGCGACGCGCGTCCGCGTCCAGCACGCCCCAGCTGATCAGCTGCTCGGTGAGGACCGAGGGCGACTGGTCGTAGATGACGGCGAGTGTGCGCAGGTCGTCCTGGCGGATCGAGAGCACCTTGCCGTTGTAGTCACCGCGCTGGGACTGGATCGTCGCCACGTAGCGCTGCAGCGGGCCGGCCTTCTCGGCGGGCACGTGGGCCAGTCGCTCCAGGTCGAGGACCAGCTTCGGCGGCGGCTCGGCGGCCCCGCCCGGCGTGGTGCCCGGCAGCAGCTCCTGCACCGGAACCCCGTAGAAGTCCGCCAGCTCGGCGAGGCGCTGCACGGTGACGGCACGGTCGCCGCGCTCGTACGACCCGACCACGACCGCCTTCCAGCGTCCCTGGGACTTCTCCTCGACACCGTGGAGGGAAAGGCCCTGCTGGGTGCGGATGGCCCGGAGCTTGGCCCCGAGCTGTTTGGCGTATTCGCTGGACATATAGCTCCCGGACACTGTGTCGACGCGGCTGCAGTGTTTCCGCGCCGCGCGGCTGGTAACTCACTGTGAGGTTACGCAGCGTTACGCTTCCGCGTCAAGCCGAATGGTCCGCACCGGCTCTTCCACGGCAGCCCCGGCCGATTACTCCATAGGGGTGATCAGGGACGTCACCCCGGCCTGCTACCGTGGATGGCGCAAATCCGACGTCCTTTAAGGTCCGTCCCGTGAGGCGGAGAAGGAGGTCCGTTTCTTATGGACACCCAGCAGTACGAGTCCGATGCCCGGCCGGTTCTCGAAGCCCCCGACATCGCGCGGGTCCTGACCCGCATCGCCCACGAGATCGTCGAGCGCGCCAAGGGCGCCGACGACGTGGTGCTCCTCGGCATTCCGACCCGGGGCGTCTTCCTCGCCCAGCGGCTCGCCGTCAAGCTCGAGGAGATCACCGACCGCAAGATCCCGGTCGGCTCCCTCGACATCACCATGTACCGCGACGACCTGCGCATGCACCCGCCGCGCGCGCTGGCCCGCACCGACATCCCCGGTGACGGCATCGACGGCCGCCTGGTCGTCCTCGTCGACGACGTGCTCTTCTCCGGCCGCACCATCCGCGCCGCCCTCGACGCCCTGAACGACATCGGGCGCCCCCGCGCGGTGCAGCTCGCGGTCCTGGTCGACAGAGGCCACCGCGAACTGCCCATCCGCGCCGACTACGTCGGCAAGAACCTCCCCACGTCGCTGCGGGAGACGGTCAAGGTCCAGCTCGCCGAGGAGGACGGTCGCGACACCGTGCTGCTCGGCGCCAAGCGGACCTCCTCGGGCGAACAGCAGTAGCACGCGCGCGTACGGCCCTGTCCGTACGACCGTGCCCACGTGCGCCCGGATTCTCCCCAAACCTGAACTGCCTTACGGAGCCTGACAGATGCAGCGTCATCTCATCTCGGCCGCCGACCTCACCCGCGACGACGCCGTCCTGATCCTCGACACCGCCGAGGAGATGGCCAGGGTCGCCGACCGGCCGATCAAGAAACTGCCGACCCTGCGCGGCCGTACCGTCGTGAACCTCTTCTTCGAGGACTCCACGCGGACGCGTATCTCCTTCGAGGCCGCCGAGAAGCGCCTCTCCGCCGACGTCATCAACTTCACCGCCAAGGGGTCGAGCGTCTCCAAGGGCGAGTCGCTGAAGGACACCGCGCAGACCCTGGAGGCCATGGGCGTCGACGCGGTCGTCATCCGGCACGGGGCCTCCGGTGCGCCGTACCGGCTCGCCACCTCCGGGTGGATCGACGCGGCCGTCATCAACGCCGGCGACGGCACCCACCAGCACCCGACGCAGGCGCTGCTCGACGCGTTCACCATGCGGCGCCGGCTCGTCGGCCGGGACACCGGGATCGGGCGGGACCTAGAAGGCAAGCGGATCACGCTCGTCGGCGACATCCTGCACAGCCGGGTCGCCCGCTCGAACGTGGACCTGCTGCACACCCTCGGCGCCGAGGTCACCCTCGTCGCGCCGCCGACCCTGGTGCCGGTCGGCGTCGAGTCCTGGCCCTGCGAGGTGTCGTACGACCTCGACAGCACGCTCTCCAAGTCCGACGCGGTGATGCTGCTGCGCGTGCAGCGCGAGCGCATGAACGCGGCGTTCTTCCCGACCGAGCGCGAGTACTCGCGGCGCTACGGCCTGGACGGCGAGCGGATGGCGAAGATGCCCGAGCACGCCATCGTGATGCACCCGGGGCCGATGGTCCGGGGCATGGAGATCACCGCCGAGGTCGCCGACTCGGACCGCTGCACCGTCGTCGAGCAGGTCGCAAACGGAGTGTCCATCCGGATGGCCGTGCTCTATCTGCTTCTGGGCGGCAACGAACCCGCCGTCAGCCACGCCCGTATCGAGGAGAAGTAAGTCACATGAGCAAGATCCTGATCCGTGGTGCGAAAATCCTCGGCGGCGAGCCGCAGGACGTGCTGATCGACGGGGACACCATCGCCGACGTGGGCGTCGGGCTGAGCGCCGAGGGCGCCGAGGTCGTCGAGGCCGAAGGCAAGGTGCTGCTGCCCGGTCTCGTCGACCTGCACACCCACCTCCGCGAGCCCGGCCGCGAGGACTCCGAGACCGTCCTGACCGGCACCCGCGCGGCCGCCAGCGGCGGTTACACGGCCGTGTTCGCCATGGCCAACACCTTCCCGGTCGCCGACACCGCCGGCGTCGTCGAGCAGGTCTACCGGCTCGGCCAGGAGCACGGCTACTGCGACGTGCAGCCCATCGGGGCCGTCACCGTCGGCCTGGAGGGCAAGAAGCTCGCCGAACTCGGCGCCATGCACGAGTCGGCCGCCGGGGTCACCGTCTTCTCCGACGACGGCAAGTGCGTCGACGACGCGGTGATCATGCGCCGCGCCCTGGAGTACGTGAAGGCCTTCGGGGGAGTCGTCGCCCAGCACGCGCAGGAGCCGCGGCTGACCGAGGGCGCCCAGATGAACGAGGGCGTCGTCTCCGCCGAGCTGGGGCTCGGGGGCTGGCCCGCGGTGGCCGAGGAGTCGATCATCGCCCGGGACGTCCTGCTCGCCGAGCACGTCGGCTCCCGCGTCCACATCTGCCACCTGTCGACCGCCGGGTCCGTCGAGATCGTCCGCTGGGCCAAGTCCCGGGGCATCGACGTGACCGCCGAGGTCACCCCGCACCACCTCCTCCTCACGGATGAGCTGGTGCGCTCCTACAACCCCGTCTTCAAGGTCAACCCGCCGCTGCGCACCGAACGGGACGTCCTGGCCCTGCGCGAGGCGCTCGCCGACGGCACGATCGACATCGTCGCCACCGACCACGCCCCGCACCCGCACGAGGACAAGGACTGCGAGTGGGCCGCCGCCGCCATGGGGATGGTCGGCCTGGAGACCGCGTTGTCAGTGGTGCAGGAGACCATGGTGGACACCGGGCTCCTCACCTGGGCCGGGGTCGCCGAGCGCATGTCCGCCAAGCCCGCCGAGATCGGGCAGGCACACGGGCACGGCCGTCCCGTCTCGGCTGGTGAGCCCGCCAACCTCACGCTCGTCGACACGGAATACCGTGGGTCGGTGGACCCCGCGGGCTTCGCGTCGCGCAGCCGCAACACCCCGTACGAGGGGCGTGAGCTGCCGGGCCGTGTGACGCACACCTGGCTCCGGGGCAAGGCCACGCTCGTCGACGGGAAGCTCACGTGACACCTCTGGAACTGACCCACCTCGCGGCCGGCGAGAAGTCCGCCCCGGTGACCGACTGGGCCGCCCGCATCGGCTGGCTCGTCGGCCTCGCCCTGTTCATCGCGCTCGTCTACTGGCTGATGCGCGAGGGCTGGAAGTGGCGCGGCACGCTCCAGGGAGACCTGCCCGAGCTGCCCACGTCGCCGGAAGAGCCCGGCGAGGTGAAACTGACGATGAGCGGCCGCTACCACGGCTCCACCACCGCCGGGCAGTGGCTCGACCGCATCGTGGCGCACGGCCTGGGCACCCGCAGCCGGGTCGAGCTGACCCTGACGGAGGCCGGCCTGGATGTCGTACGACCCGGAGCCACCGACTTCTTCATCCCGGCCGGGGCGCTGCGCGAGGCCCTGCTCGGCAAGGGCATCGCCGGGAAGGTCCTCAGCGAGGGCGGCCTCCTGGTCGTGACGTGGGCGCACGGCGACCGGCTGATCGACTCCGGGTTCCGCTCGGACCACGCGGCCGAGCACGCGGAGTGGGTCGACACCCTGAACAGCATGATCAACAAGAGTCTCGAGACGACCGACACGGAAGGCGCACGATGACCACCTCCACCAGGGGAGCCGACAAGGTTCCCGCCGTACTCGTCCTGGAGGACGGCCGGATCTTCCGCGGCCGTGCCTACGGGTCCGTGGGGGTGACCTTCGGCGAGGCCGTGTTCTCCACCGGCATGACCGGCTACCAGGAGACCCTGACCGACCCGTCGTACCACCGCCAGGTCGTCGTGATGACCGCCCCGCACGTCGGCAACACCGGTGTGAACGACGAGGACCCCGAGTCGCAGCGCATCTGGGTCGCGGGTTACGTGGTGCGCGACCCCGCGCGCGTGCCGTCCAACTGGCGCTCCCGCCGCTCCCTCGACGAGGAGCTGCGCAACCAGGGCGTCGTCGGGATCTCCGGCATCGACACGCGCGCGTTGACCCGCCATCTGCGCGAGCGCGGCGCGATGCGCGTCGGCATCTTCTCCGGTTCCGCCCTGCCCGACGACGACACCATGCTCGCCGAGGTGCGCGAGGCCCCCGAGATGACGGGCGCCGACCTCTCCGCCGAGGTCGCCACCAAGGAGACCTACGTCGTCCCCGCGATCGGCGAGAAGAAATACACCGTCGCCGCCGTCGACCTGGGCATCAAGGGCATGACCCCGCACCGCATGGCCGAGCGCGGCATCGAGGTGCACGTCCTGCCGGCCACCGCGACCGTCGAGGACGTGTACGCGGTACGGCCCGACGGGGTGTTCTTCTCGAACGGCCCCGGCGACCCCGCCACCGCCGACCACCCGGTCGCCGTCATGCAGGCCGTCCTGGAGCGCGGCACCCCGCTCTTCGGCATCTGCTTCGGCAACCAGATCCTGGGCCGCGCCCTCGGCTTCGGCACGTACAAGCTGAAGTACGGCCACCGGGGCATCAACCAGCCCGTCCAGGACCGTACGACGGGCAAGGTCGAGGTCACCGCGCACAACCACGGCTTCGCCGTCGACGCGCCCCTCGACCAGGTCTCCGACACCCCCTACGGCCGCGCCGAGGTCTCCCACGTCTGCCTGAACGACCAGGTCGTCGAGGGGCTGCGGCTTCTGGACCGGCCGGCGTTCAGCGTCCAGTACCACCCCGAAGCGGCAGCCGGCCCGCACGACGCCGCCTACCTGTTCGACCGCTTCGTATCTCTGATGGAGGGCCAGCGTGCCTAAGCGCTCCGATATCCAGTCCGTCCTGGTCATCGGCTCCGGTCCGATCGTCATCGGCCAGGCCGCCGAGTTCGACTACTCCGGCACCCAGGCCTGCCGCATCCTGCGTGCCGAGGGCATCCGCGTCATCCTGGTCAACTCCAACCCGGCGACGATCATGACCGACCCGGAGATCGCCGACGCCACCTACGTTGAGCCGATCACCCCGGACTTCGTCGAGAAGATCATCGCCAAGGAGCGGCCGGACGCCCTGCTGCCCACCCTGGGCGGTCAGACGGCGCTCAACACCGCCATCGCGCTGCACGAGGCGGGCACCCTGGAGAAGTACGGCGTCGAGCTGATCGGCGCCAACGTGGAGGCCATCAACAAGGGCGAGGACCGCGACCTCTTCAAGGGCGTCGTCGAGGCCGTCCGCCAGAAGATCGGGCACGGCGAGTCCGCCCGCTCGGTCATCTGCCACTCCATGGAGGACGTGCTCGCCGGCGTGGACACGCTCGGCGGCTACCCGGTGGTCGTCCGCCCCTCGTTCACCATGGGCGGCGCCGGCTCCGGCTTCGCGCACGACGAGGAGGAACTGCGCCGCATCGCCGGCCAGGGCCTCACGCTCTCGCCGACCACCGAGGTCCTCCTGGAGGAGTCCATCCTCGGCTGGAAGGAGTACGAGCTGGAGCTGATGCGCGACAAGAACGACAACGTCGTGGTCGTCTGCTCCATCGAGAACTTCGACCCCATGGGCGTGCACACCGGCGACTCGATCACCGTCGCCCCGGCGATGACACTGACCGACCGCGAGTACCAGACCCTGCGGGACGTCGGCATCGCGATCATCCGCGAGGTCGGCGTCGACACCGGCGGCTGCAACATCCAGTTCGCGATCGACCCGGTCGACGGCCGCGTCATCGTCATCGAGATGAACCCGCGCGTGTCGCGCTCCTCGGCGCTCGCCTCCAAGGCGACCGGCTTCCCGATCGCCAAGATCGCCGCCAAGCTGGCCGTCGGCTACACGCTCGACGAGATCCCGAACGACATCACGCGCGAGACCCCGGCCTCCTTCGAGCCGACCCTCGACTACGTCGTCGTCAAGGCACCCCGTTTCGCCTTCGAGAAGTTCCCGTCGGCCGACTCGACCCTGACGACCACCATGAAGTCGGTCGGCGAGGCCATGGCCATCGGCCGAAACTTCACCGAGGCCTTCCAGAAGGCGCTGCGCTCCCTGGAGAAGAAGGGCAGCCAGTTCACCTTCGTCGGCGAGCCCGGCGACAAGATCCAGCTTTTGGAGGAGGCCGTACGGCCCACCGACGGGCGGATCAACACCGTCATGCAGGCCATCCGCGCGGGCGCCACCCAGGAGGAGGTCTTCGAATACACGAAGATCGACCCCTGGTTCGTCGACCAGCTCTTCCTCATCAAGGAGATCGCGGACGAGCTGGCCGCCGCCGACAAGCTGGACCCGGAGCTGCTCGCCGAGGCCAAGCGGCACGGCTTCTCCGACCAGCAGGTCGGCGAGATCCGCGGCCTGCGCGAGGACGTCGTCCGCGAGGTCCGGCACGCGCTCGGCATCCGCCCGGTCTACAAGACGGTCGACACCTGCGCCGCCGAGTTCGCCGCGAAGACCCCGTACTTCTACTCGTCCTACGACGAGGAGAGCGAGGTCGCCCCGCGCGAGAAGCCCGCGGTCATCATCCTGGGGTCGGGCCCCAACCGCATCGGCCAGGGCATCGAGTTCGACTACTCCTGCGTCCACGCCTCCTTCGCGCTCAGCGACGCGGGCTACGAGACCGTGATGGTCAACTGCAACCCCGAGACCGTCTCCACGGACTACGACACCTCCGACCGGCTGTACTTCGAGCCGCTCACGCTCGAGGACGTCCTGGAGATCGTCCACGCCGAGCAGCAGGCGGGCCCCGTCGCGGGCGTCATCGTCCAGCTCGGCGGCCAGACCCCGCTGGGCCTCGCGCAGGCCCTCAAGGACAACGGCGTCCCGGTCGTCGGCACCTCCCCGGAGGCGATCCACGCCGCCGAGGACCGCGGCGCCTTCGGCCAGGTCCTCGCGGAGGCGGGCCTCCCGGCCCCCAAGCACGGCACCGCGACCACCTTCGTCGGCGCCAAGGCCATCGCCGACGAGATCGGCTACCCGGTCCTCGTCCGCCCCTCCTACGTCCTCGGCGGACGCGGCATGGAGATCGTCTACGACGAGACCCGCCTGGAGTCGTACATCGCGGAGTCCACCGAGATCAGCCCCTCGCGGCCGGTCCTGGTCGACCGCTTCCTGGACGACGCCATCGAGATCGACGTCGACGCGCTCTACGACGGCCACGAGTTGTACCTCGGCGGCGTCATGGAACACATCGAGGAGGCCGGCATCCACTCCGGCGACTCGGCGTGCGCCCTGCCCCCGATCACCCTGGGCGGCTTCGACATCAAGCGCCTGCGCACCTCGACCGAAGCCATCGCCAAGGGCGTCGGCGTCCGCGGCCTGATCAACATCCAGTTCGCGATGGCCGGCGACATCCTCTACGTCCTGGAGGCCAACCCGCGCGCGTCCCGCACGGTCCCCTTCACCTCGAAGGCGACCGCGGTGCCGCTCGCGAAGGCCGCCGCCCGCATCTCGCTGGGCGCGACCGTCGCCGAACTCCGCGCCGAGGGGCTGCTCCCGGCCCACGGCGACGGCGGCGAACTCCCGCTGGACGCGCCGATCTCCGTCAAGGAGGCCGTCATGCCGTGGTCGCGCTTCCGCGACATCCACGGGCGCGGCGTCGACACCGTGCTGGGCCCGGAGATGCGCTCCACCGGCGAGGTCATGGGCATCGACTCCGTCTTCGGCACGGCGTACGCCAAGTCCCAGGCGGGCGCCTACGGCCCGCTGCCCACCAAGGGCCGCGCGTTCATCTCCGTCGCCAACCGCGACAAGCGCTCGATGATCTTCCCGGCGCGTGAACTGGTCGCCCACGGCTTCGAGTTGCTCGCCACCTCCGGCACCGCCGAGGTCCTCAAGCGCAACGGCCTGAACGCGACGGTCGTCCGCAAGCAGTCCGAGGGCGTCGGCCCGAACGGCGAGAAGACCATCGTCCAGCTCATCCACGACGGCGAGGTCGACCTCATCGTCAACACGCCCTACGGCACCGGCGGCCGCCTCGACGGCTACGAGATCCGTACGGCGGCCGTGGCGCGGTCCGTGCCGTGCCTGACGACGGTCCAGGCGCTCGCCGCCGCCGTCCAGGGCATCGACGCCCTCAACCACGGTGACGTGGGCGTGCGTTCACTCCAGGAACACGCCGAACACCTGACCGCGGCCCGCGACTAGCAGCCGGAGAGGGGGACACCGGAAACGGTGTCCCCCTCCTCCATGAGGACACCATGTACAAGATCTTCTTCAATCTCGTCTTCAAACGGATGGACCCCGAGCAGGCCCATCACCTCGCCTTCCGCTGGATCCGCCTCGCGGCCCGCGTCCCCGTGCTGCGGACCTTCGTCGCGGCCGCCCTCGCGCCCCGGTACGAGGAGCTGCGCACCGAGGCGTTCGGGCTGCGCATGCACGGCCCGTTCGGGCTCGCGGCGGGCTTCGACAAGAACGCGGTCGCGATCGACGGCATGTCGATGCTCGGCTTCGACCACGTCGAGATCGGCACGGTCACCGGGGAGCCGCAGCCCGGCAACCCCAAGAAGCGGCTGTTCCGCCTCGTGCCGGATCGGGCGCTGATCAACCGCATGGGCTTCAACAACGAGGGCTCCGCGGCCGTGGCGGCCCGCCTGGAGGCCCGTGAGGCGGTCTTCAGGACCGTCGTCGGCGTCAACATCGGCAAGACCAAGGTCGTCCCCGAGGAGGAGGCCGTCGGCGACTACGTGAAGTCGACCGAGCGGCTCGCCCGGCACGCCGACTACCTCGTCGTCAACGTGTCGTCGCCCAACACGCCCGGACTGCGCAACCTCCAGGCGACCGAGGCGCTGCGCCCGCTGCTCAGCGCCGTCCGCGAGGCCGCCGACCGCGCGGTGACCGACCGCCGCGTGCCGCTCCTGGTGAAGATCGCCCCCGACCTCGCCGACGAGGACGTGGACGCGGTCGCCGACCTCGCCGTCGAACTCGGCCTCGACGGCATCATCGCCACGAACACCACCATCGCGCGCGAGGGCCTCGGTCTGACATCCGAACCCGAACTCGTCAAGGAGACCGGCGGACTGTCGGGAGCGCCCCTGAAGTCCCGCTCCCTGGAGGTACTGCGCCGCCTCTACGCGCGCGTGGGCGACCGCATCACCCTCGTGGGCGTCGGCGGCATCGAGAACGCCGAGGACGTCTGGCAGCGCGTCCTCGCCGGCGCCACCCTGGTGCAGGGCTACAGCGCCTTCATCTACGAAGGCCCCTTCTGGGGCCGCGCGATCCACAAGGGCCTCGCCGCACGCCTGCGCACGAGCCCGTACGCCACCCTCGCCGACGCGGTCGGCGCCGACGTGAGGAAGCCGGTATGAGCCCCCTGGAACCCTTCGGCGCCCGCCTGCGCCGGGCCATGGACGAGCGCGGCCCGCTCTGCGTCGGCATCGACCCGCACGCCTCGCTGCTCACCGAGTGGGGCCTGAACGACGACGTCGCCGGTCTTGAGCGGTTCAGCCGCACGGTCGTCGAGGCGCTCGCCGACCGGGTCGCCGTCCTCAAGCCCCAGAGCGCCTTCTTCGAACGCTTCGGCTCGCGCGGGATCGCCGTCCTGGAGAAGTCCGTCGAGGAGGCGCGGGCGGCCGGCGCGCTGGTCGTGATGGACGCCAAGCGCGGCGACATCGGCTCCACCATGGCCGCCTACGCCGAGTCCTTCCTCCGGAAGGACTCCCCGCTCTTCTCCGACGCCCTGACGGTCTCCCCGTACCTCGGCTACGGCTCGCTCGCCCCGGCGATCGACCTGGCGCGGGAGAGCGGCGCCGGTCTCTTCGTGCTCGCGCTGACCTCCAACCCGGAGGGCGGCGAGGTGCAGCACGCGGTCCGCGCCGACGGCCGGAACATCGGAGCGACCATGCTGGCCCACCTGGCCGCCGAGAACGCGGGGGAGACCCCGCTGGGCTCCTTCGGCGCCGTCGTCGGCGCGACCCTGGGTGACCTGTCGTCGTACGACCTCGCCGTGAACGGTCCGATCCTCGCGCCCGGCATCGGGGCGCAGGGGGCCACGCCGGCCGATCTTCCCGGCGTCTTCGGGTCGGTGCTGCGCAATGTCGTTCCGAACGTGAGCCGGGGTGTTCTACGTCACGGTCCCGATGCGGGGGCGCTCCAGGAGGCCTCGGAACGCTTCGCGGAGGAGATCCGCGTCGCCTTTGCGACCGTCTGAGGTGTTCGAACGGGTCGATCGAGTCCTCCGATGAGTGGCCCGACGAGCGGCTCCGGAGCGACTTGAGTCTGAATACATCCTCAAATCAGGGGCGTTATGTCGGAAATGTCGGGCCTGGCGCAGGCTGACCAGGACTTTTCCTCTGTTCTCGCTGACTCTGGCGTCCCTGGCCGCTAGTCTCCGAGCAGAGTCAACGGGCAGCGTGTTGCTCGTAGCTCCCCAGGTGTGGGGCGACTAGGTTCCTCACCGGTCCGTATCCGACAGTTCGACATCCGAGGTGACGTAGGCGTGGCTCTTCCGCCCCTTACCCCTGAACAGCGCGCAGCCGCGCTCGAAAAGGCCGCCGCGGCTCGCCGGGAGCGGGCCGAGGTCAAGAATCGACTCAAGCACTCCGGCGCCTCCCTGCATGACGTCATCAAGCAGGGCCAGGAGAACGACGTCATCGGCAAGATGAAGGTCTCCGCCCTGCTTGAGTCCCTGCCCGGCGTGGGCAAGGTCCGCGCCAAGCAGATCATGGAGCGACTCGGTATCTCCGAGAGCCGCCGTGTCCGTGGCCTTGGTTCCAACCAGATCGCCTCCCTGGAGCGTGAGTTCGGCAGCACTGGTTCCTGACTCGACTCAGCGGTCCCGGCGAGCGTCGGGGCCGCTGAGGCGTTGGCTCTCTGCCTCCGAGTTGGTCGGCGGGCAATCCAGGGAGACAGCGGAGACAGTGTTGGACTCAGCCGAACTCTGCCCCTGTGAGGCTGGTGGGCCTGGCTGTGTAGCCTCTTGGCGCGCAGGTAGGATCACCTCAGCAACAAGGCTGACTCGGTGAGGTTCACATGTCACAACTGGACGCAAGGCCACTTCTGTTCGTAATTTCAGGTCCAAGCGGATCCGGAAAAGGGACAGCGCTTCGCTGGCTTGCTGACTTTGAGGGCATGCGCCGTGTGTCGACCTACACGACACGCGCGCCTCGCACGGAAGAGCGTGACGGGGTCGACTACAACTTCGTAGCCGAAGGAGACTTCTTCAAGCTGCATGAAAGCGGAGAGATCTTCGAGTACACCCGTACGTACTCGGACAGCTACTATGGCTCACCCAGGGCCCTTCTCGACGCGGATGACCCGGCACCGCAGGTGGTGGAGCTGGATCCGGCAGGATTTGTCAGGCTCAGTGCCATTACTGGCCGCAGAATTGTCGGTCTGTTCATCACGACGAACACCGAGGAAGAACTTCGGGCCAGAATCGTCCAGCGTGGCCAGGGCGCGGAGGTGGAGAATCGCCTGCGTATCCGCACCCAGCAGGCTACTTGGGCGTGGATGTATCAGTACGTCCTCGTGAACGATGTGCGGGAAGAGTTCCTGGAGAACCTCACCACTGTGGTCAAGGGTGAACTCCTGAGGACCTTCGGCGCCCGGCGCATGCTTGAGCTGCGCAAGGAACTTGACCCCACCCTCAAGACCGAAAACGCGTAGCGAAGAAGTCGTCAGGTTTCGAGGATTTTCTTCTCGAGTCGGTCCATCTGCTCGGGGAAGATCTCGTGCAACGGGATCCTGTATTCGTCGGCGATCACGAGCAGCGACCACAGGCAGTCCGCTAGTTCGTGCCGAAGCGTTGCATCGGCGTTCTTCATCTCACGCAAGCCCTCCTGGGCCATGACCGTTCTGGCGAGATCTCCCACGTCGACCACGAACCCGAGCATGAGATCCTCGGTGGCCCACGGCTTTCCAATCTCTCGTTGGTTTCTTTCGTTGTAGAGATTACGAATCTCGATGGCGCGGAACGAAAGTGCTTGTAGGCTTACCTCTTTCACGAATTCTCTCCTTCGCGTATTTGCACTTCGCCGACATGCGGCGGGTTAGATATTTGCGAGGCGTCGAGAAGCGCTCGAAAAGAGCAGCGAGAGAAGAATTAGAGAGAAGAGATTGTAGATGATGAATATGATCCGGGCGATTCCCGCTGGTTCAAAACTGTTGTTTCCGAATGTGGTTGACATGAGGTAGTATGCCGCGCTGAGTAGGTCACCGGAGCTTGTGAGACCCTGCAGTGGATGACATGTCCGTCCTGGACAGTCGCTGGGTACGAGTCCACTGCTGCTGTCGAGGTCGGGAATCAGGAGCAAGGCGACAGTCGTCAGCACCGTTGCGAGGCTATAAGCCGCGAACGGCCTTGTGATGCTAGTTCCGTATGCCCATAGCAACTCGCCAAGAAAAAAGTCGGCTATCCGCCTCGGGGCTGTCTTGAGTTTCCAGGGGATTGACCGGCGACGGAACTTCCGCTCCAAGTAGTAATACTTCAGGGCGCGCTCGTAGTAACCGTTGTCCAGCTGCAGTATTTTGAGGATTTTGGCGACCTCTTCGCGTCGTCGCCAGCGCCGCCAGCGTTCCTCGGGCGGATCGTCGAAGAAGCGAATGGCGCGCGAAAAACCTACGCAGTGAATACCGTCGTGATTCTTTTCAAGAGTCTTAGCATCACCTATGTCCTCACCTACGCGGACAAGACGGTACGTGGGTGGCGCCTGGTAATCCGGCCTGGTCTTCGTGGGTTTCCTTACCCGTCCGATCGGAATCGCCTGGTCAAATTCCGTATGAGTGATGTCGACGGATTTCATTCGGACGCCGGCGAGGAACGTTCCCTTGAATGAAGCCTTCGTTAGATTAGAATCGACCAGCCATGTCGCGTAGAGTATTGATTCGTCGAATTTAGCCAAGTACAGATCGCAGTTTATGAATCGCGCGTAGCTGAGATCTGACCCGGTAAAGTCGACTCCCCTGAGGTCGCAGTCCCGGAACTCAAGGCCAATGAGGCATTTAGCCGCCAAGCTCGTTCCGTCGAGATCCAGGTCGGCGTATGCCGCGGTTCTCGTTGAGGCTTGGTGGAAGCGTCCCAGTAGGTGATGTCTGCGGTCCGCCCGCCGCCCGGCACTGGGCGCCCTTCCGTTGTTGCCCGCCATCTCAGCGACCATCCCGATCAAAAACTGTCGTGGGGGTGATGCCTTCGACTGCGACGTCCAGTCCCCGGTCTACCTCGTCGATACCGCTGGCCCAGGGGTTCTTCTCGGGGAACGAAGCTGCCACGTTGCGGCTCAGTTTGCCTACACTCAATGCGCGGGCGGCGCTCGCCCAGACATCTTCTCTGGTGGTGCAATCGTCGATGACGAGTCTCCCGAAAGAAAGGTATGAATCCCGCTGAGGTATCAGTAGCGTGGAGTCGGGATTGATGATGAGATAGGCATTGAGAGATACTTCCGCAGGCGATATCACTATCTCCAGGTCCGGGAACCTATTCTGTGCCTCTTCGGCAACTTGAAGGAACGTCGTCTGAGGCAGTTCCAGCGCTGTGGCGTTGATCCGTCCGGCACCCCGAGAGCGGAATTCGTACAGCTTCCAGACATCTGGCATTATCGATTGAATCGATTCGCCTATGCGGCCGATTTCGTCGATGTTCTCCCGAGTCACCACTGTCCCGATCTTCAAAGCGGTTCCGTTCTCCCGCGCCTGCTGCATCTGTGAACTCTGAGCGAACCGCATGAAGTTCCGGTGGTGATTCTTCGCGGTACGCATCGCAAGCCCAGCCCTGTCACTGACGCTGTCCAGAGGCAGGGCTATCCAGTTCAGGTTGTGCAACAGGTTCGCGAGTCGGTGTGGCCGCGTGGCATTCGTCTGCAGGGCCACCCACATGTCGCTGGCCACCAGGTGCTGAACGGTGTGGTCCAGGATCGGGCTCAGGGTGGGCTCGCCGCCCGCTA
Organism: Streptomyces sp. NBC_00252; assembly: GCF_036187565.1. NCBI lineage: Bacteria > Bacillati > Actinomycetota > Actinomycetes > Kitasatosporales > Streptomycetaceae > Streptomyces > Streptomyces sp. NBC_00252. The sequence continues at coordinate 8,229,607 of NZ_CP108087.1, forward strand.
TGACAACACCCTCAACCCCGTGATCCCGGAGAAAGTCAATCAGGACCGTCGCTTGATCCTCCGTGAGGGACACGGGATCGTTCGGATCGGGTCCATAGCAGAAGGGGCAGTTCAGGTTGCAGACTCCCGTGATCATCAGGTCGACCACGCGTATGCCCGATTGCTCCATGGTGTTCCCCGTCCCCCGATGCCCCGATGGCGTCTTGACTGATGTTAGGGAGTTCGCCCTGAGATGGCCACGATGCCTGTCACCGTCGGCCGGCTCGTAGAGGGCTCAGGAGTAGTTGCGTCAGCCTGTGTTCACACGTGGGTCGAGGTTGCGATGCGTAAGCTGCTAGCCTTGGATGGACGTTGTGTGATCTTCACTGATCACCCCATCTTTCGGAAGGCAGAGCGTGTCCTCTTCCATCACCGCTCCCGAGGGCATCATCAACCCTCCGATCGACGAGCTCCTCGAGGCCACCGACTCGAAGTACAGCCTCGTGATCTACGCCGCCAAGCGCGCCCGTCAGATCAACGCGTACTACTCGCAGCTCGGCGAGGGCCTCCTCGAGTACGTCGGTCCGCTCGTCGACACGCACGTCCACGAGAAGCCGCTCTCCATCGCCCTGCGCGAGATCAACGCGGGTCTGCTGACCTCCGAGGCCGTCGAGGGCCCCGCGACCTGACACATGTGCGGAGTGTGCGGATAGTCGTATCTGCAGACCGCAGCAGCTTTATCCACAGGCCCGGCAGCGCGACTGCCGGGCCTGTGGTGTGTCATGGAGTCGTACGGGTCGCACGAGTCGCACGCACGTTTCCGAACTCGGGGAGAGACGGTGGACAAGCCCAAGGTCGTTCTGGGGGTCAGCGGTGGCATCGCCGCGTACAAGGCCTGTGAGCTGCTGCGCAGACTGACGGAGTCGGGCCACGATGTCCGCGTCGTCCCCACCGCGTCCGCCCTGCACTTCGTCGGCGCGGCCACCTGGTCCGCGCTCTCCGGGCACCCCGTCTCGACGGAGGTGTGGGACGACGTCCACGAGGTCCCGCACGTGCGCATCGGCCAGAGCGCCGACCTGGTGGTCGTGGCCCCGGCCACGGCGGACATGCTCGCGAAAGCGGCCCACGGCCTCGCCGACGACCTCCTCACCAACACCCTCCTCACCGCCCGCTGTCCGGTCGTCTTCGCGCCCGCCACGCACACGGAGATGTGGGAACACCCGGCCACCCAGGAGAACGTGGCGACACTGCGCCGCCGCGGCGCCGTCGTGATCGAGCCCGCCGTCGGCCGGCTGACCGGCGTCGACACCGGCAAGGGCCGGCTGCCCGACCCCACCGAGATCTTCGAGGTCTGCCGCCGGGTGCTCGCACGGGGCGTCACCGAGCCCGACCTCAAGGGCCGGCACGTCGTCGTCAGCGCGGGCGGCACCCGCGAGCCCCTGGACCCGGTCCGCTTCCTCGGCAACCGCTCCTCCGGCAAGCAGGGCTACGCCCTCGCGCGCACCGCCGCCGCCCGGGGCGCCCGGGTCACCCTGATCGCGGCGAACACCGGCCTGCCGGACCCGGCGGGAGTCGACGTCGTCCCGGTCGGGACCGCCGTACAGCTGCGGGAGGCGGTGCTGAAGGCCGCCGCGGACGCGGACGCGGTCGTCATGGCGGCGGCGGTCGCGGACTTCCGCCCCGCGGAGTACGCGGCGGGGAAGATCAAGAAGAAGGACGACAAGGAACCCGACCCCATCGTCCTGGTGCGGAATCCGGACATCCTCGCGGAGATCTCCGCCGACCGGGCCCGCGCCGGACAGGTCGTCGTCGGATTCGCCGCCGAGACGGACGACGTCCTCGCCAACGGCCGTACCAAACTGGCACGCAAGGGGTGCGATCTCCTCGTGGTGAACGAGGTGGGAGAGCGCAAGACGTTCGGCTCCGAGGAGAACGAGGCGGTGGTGCTGGGTGCCGACGGCAGTGAGACCGCCGTCCCCCACGGTCCGAAGGAAGCCCTGGCCGAGACGGTGTGGGACCTGGTGGCACAGCGGCTCAGCTGATTTGTTTCAGCCACTTGTCGATTCGCCGAAACCTGACATTGGTGCGTGGCGGCTCTGGCCAACGGCACACGCCATTCGGCAAAATGCGCGTGCCGCAGGTCACAGCGTTTCCCGAGAGGCGAGACAGGGGGACCGTCTGTCGACCGCGACCGATAAACTGTTCTCGGACGACGTCGGGCGCAGCTCCCGTCCCGTCCGCCAATGATCAGCCAGCAGCCGCTGCAACCTCAGGGAGCGTTGTGTCCCGTCGCCTGTTCACCTCGGAGTCCGTGACCGAAGGTCACCCCGACAAGATCGCTGACCAGATCAGCGACACCATTCTCGATGCGCTTCTGCGGGAGGACCCGAGTTCCCGGGTCGCCGTCGAGACGCTGATCACGACCGGCCTGGTGCACGTGGCCGGCGAGGTCACCACCAAGACCTACGCGCCCATCGCGCAGCTCGTCCGCGACAAGATCCTGGAGATCGGCTACGACTCCTCCAAGAAGGGCTTCGACGGCGCCTCCTGCGGTGTGTCGGTGTCGATCGGCGCGCAGTCCCCGGACATCGCGCAGGGTGTCGACACGGCGTACGAGAAGCGTGTCGAGGGCGACGAGGACGAGCTCGACAAGCAGGGTGCGGGCGACCAGGGCCTGATGTTCGGCTACGCGACGGACGAGACGCCGACGCTGATGCCGCTGCCGATCTTCCTGGCGCACCGCCTGTCGAAGCGCCTCTCCGAGGTCCGCAAGAACGGCACCATCCCCTACCTGCGCCCGGACGGCAAGACGCAGGTCACCATCGAGTACGACGGCGACAAGGCCGTCCGCCTGGACACGGTGGTGGTGTCCTCGCAGCACGCCTCCGACATCGACCTGGAGTCGCTGCTCGCTCCCGACATCCGCGAGTTCGTGGTGGAGGCCGAGCTGAAGGCGCTGGTGGAGGAGGGCATCAAGCTCGACACCGACGGCTACCGCCTGCTCGTGAACCCGACCGGCCGTTTCGAGATCGGCGGGCCGATGGGCGACGCGGGCCTGACCGGCCGGAAGATCATCATCGACACGTACGGCGGGATGGCCCGTCACGGCGGCGGCGCGTTCTCGGGCAAGGACCCCTCCAAGGTGGACCGTTCGGCGGCGTACGCGATGCGCTGGGTCGCCAAGAACGTCGTCGCCGCGGGCCTCGCCTCGCGGTGCGAGGTGCAGGTCGCGTACGCGATCGGCAAGGCCGAGCCGGTGGGCCTGTTCGTCGAGACGTTCGGCACGGCCAAGGTCGACACGGACCGGATCGAGAAGGCCATCGACGAGGTCTTCGACCTGCGCCCGGCCGCGATCATCCGCGACCTGGACCTGCTGCGCCCGATCTACGCCCAGACCGCCGCGTACGGCCACTTCGGCCGTGAGATCCCCGACTTCACGTGGGAGCGCACCGACCGCGTGGACGCCCTGCGGAAGGCCGCGGGGCTGTAGTTCCGCGCTGCACACAGGCTTCGCGAGGCCCGGTTTCCCTTTGGGGGAGCCGGGCCTCGGTGTTGCCGTGGGCGGGGGCGAGGTTGATCAGGCGTTCCGCGAACAGGTACGGGTCGACCAGACACCCAGTGGTTTTGGCCGGAGTCGGACTCAAGCTCGGGCGGGTCATCGGCGGATGGCGCGGGCCGAGATCAGGAAGGCGGTCGCTGTGATGGCCGTGATGACGGCCGTCGCGTGGGTGTAGGCGGCGGTGTTGCCGGTGACTGCTGCCTGGAAGCCGTGGAGGGCCCAGTAGCCGGGGGTGGCGGGGGCCACGGTGGAGACCCAGTGGGGGAGGACGGTGAGGGGGACCAGGCAGCCGCTGAGGCAGGTGATGGTGAGGGCGCCGATGTCGGAGGCGGCGGCCAACTGGCCCTGGCTGCGGGCGTGGACGCCGAGGGCCAGGCCGCAGGCGGTGACGCAGGTTGCCCAGAGCAGGGCCATCAGGGGGAGGCGCCAGGTGCCTGCGGTGAGAGGGAAGCCGAGGAGCGCCGTCGCGAAGAGGAACAGGACGGCCTGCTGGGTCAGGAACAGTGCGATCAGCGGCAGGGCCTTGCCGGCCAGGATGGTCGAGGGGGACGCCGGGCTCGAGCGCAGGCGGTCCCAGGTGTGCCAGGTGCGTTCGGAGAGCAGGAGCTGGCCGGCGACGTCCAAGGCGAGCAGGGTGAACATCACGGCGATGCCCGGAGCGGCCTGCACGATGCCCGAGGTGCCGGGGGTCGCCAGGCGGTCGTAGACCGGGTGGAGGACGCTCAGGAGCACCAGGGACATGACGGTGTACGCGAGTGGGGTGCCCGGGTCGCGGAGGAGCAGGACGAGGGTGTGGCGGGTCATGACCCAGGTGTGGCGGGCCGGGGTGGGCCCGGCTGTCGCCGGTTCAGGCCGCATCGTGGGTCTCCGCGAGGCTGCGGTAGAGGTCGTCGAGGGACGGTTCGCGGATGGCGGCCGTGCGGACCTTGGCCGTGTCGGGGCCGAGGTCGCGGAGGAGCCGGGCGAGGGCCTGTGCCGGGTCGGTGGCGCTGAAGCGCAGTTCCCCAGGGGGAGTCGAGGGCCGGGCCAGGTGGTCGGGTACGGCACCGGTGAAGGTCACGGTGACCTCGCCGGGGAGGCCGTCCAGGAGGTCGGCGCGGTGGCCGCGGGCGATCACCCGGCCGGACGCGGCGACCGCGAGGGTGGCGTCCAGGTGCTCCAACTCCGGTAGGTAGTGCGTGGTGTAGCAGATCGCGGCGCCTTCGTCGGCGCGGGTCCTGACGAGTCGTAGCAGCGCTTCCCGGGTCGTGGGGTCGGCGCCGACGGTGGGTTCGTCGAGGAGCAGGACGCGGGGGCGGGGGAGGAGGACCGTGGCCGCCTGGGCGCGGCGCTGCTGGCCGCCGGAGAGGGTCGCGATCGGGCGGTCGAGTACGTCGGTGAGGGCCAACGCCTCGGCTACGGCGGCGAGTTCGGCGCGGAGTTCGGCGCGGCGCAGGCCCGCGAGGCCGCCGTAGAGGCGGAGGTTCTCGCGGAGGGTGGCGGTCGGGTAGAGGGCCAGTTCCTGGGGGGCCAGGCCGATCAGGCGGCGGGCGGAGCGTGGGGCGGTGGCGAGGTTCGCCCCGGCCGCTACGACCGTGCCTGCGTCGAGGCGTTCCAGGCCCGCGACTATGCGGGCGAAGGTGGTTTTGCCCGCGCCGTTGTGGCCGATCAGGCCGCAGATCTCGCCGGGCTCGATCCGCAGGTCGAAGCCGTCGAGGGCCTGGACGGGACCCCATCGTTTGCGCAGGCCGGTGACGGTCAGCATGGCTGCTCCCTCGATATATACAACGTATACGTATACTGTGTATACGTAGCTTCGAGGGAGGATGTCAAGTGACGCCACGGCGGATCAGTCGTGATCAAGTGCTCGACGTGACATGGGAGTTGGCGACCCGAAAAGGGCTGCCGGCCGTCACGATGCGGGCCGTCGCGCAGGAACTCGACGTGAACCCGATGACTCTCTACCGGCACGTCGGCGACAAACAGGGACTCCTCGACGGCCTCGTGGAACGGCTGCTGCTGGAGATCGAGGTGCCCGGCCCCGGAGCCGACTGGCGCGAGCAACTGCGCCTGCTCGCCCACAGCATGCGCGCCACGGCCCGCCGCCACCCCGACCTGTTCCTGCTGCTCTTCCAGCGCCCGGCGGTCACCCCGGAGGCCGTCGGACCTCGCAACGCGGTCTACGACGCCCTGCGCGCCGCCGGTCTCCCGGAGGAGCGGATTCCGCGGGCCGAGCGGCTGCTGTCCACGTTCATGCTCGGGTTCGCCGCATCCGAGGCCGGCGGGCGGTTCCGGGACGGCGACCCGGACGAGGACATGGCCTTCGCGGAGGAACTCATCGTCCAGGCCCTCGCCGGAGCCTAGAAGATCATGTGCGGGCGGCGGCCTTCGGGCGTTGTCAGTCGCGTTTGGTAAGAATGCAAGGGTGAGCAGCGCTGATGGGGAACGGGACGGTGGGGCGGAGGGTGCGCCGCCTGAGCAGCTTGCGCTGATTCGGGAGAGTGTGCGGCAGGCGAAGCGGCCCAAGGCGAAGCCGCGGACCTGGCGGGGGGCCGCGCTGGCCGGGGACCTGCCGGTCGCGCGGGTGCTGGTCGACAAAGGCGTGCTGCATCTCGACCGGTACTTCGACTACGCCGTGCCCGAGGAGCTCGACGCCGACGCGCAGCCCGGGGTGCGGGTGCGGGTCAGGTTCGGGGCCGGACGGCATCGGGTGCGGGACGGGCGGCGTGAGGGCGGGGGGCTGATCGACGGGTTCCTCATCGAGCGGCTGGCCGAGTCCGACTACTCCGGGCCACTCGCCGCGCTGGCTCAGGTGGTGTCGCCCGAGCCGGTGCTGAGCGCGGAGTTGCTGGGGCTGGCGCGGGCCGTCGCCGATCGGTACGCCGGGAGCCTTGCCGATGTGCTGCAGCTCGCCGTGCCGCCGCGCAGTGCCCGGGCCGAGCAGAAGGCGTCGCCCGCGCCGTTGCCGCCGCCCGAGGTGCCCGAGGCGGGGTCCTGGGCGCGGTACGAGCGGGGGGCCGGGTTCCTGGAGGCGCTGGCCTCGGGAGGTGCGCCGCGGGCTGTGTGGAACGCGCTGCCCGGGCCTGAGTGGAGCGAGGAGATCGCCCGGGCCGTCGCCGCGACGCTCGCCTCGGGGCGGGGGGCGCTGGTCGTCGTACCGGACGGGCGGGCCGCCGGGAGAGTCGATGCCGCGCTGACCGCTCTGCTGGGGGAGGGGCGGCACGCGGTGCTCACCGCCGATGCCGGGCCTGAGAAGCGGTATCGGCAGTGGCTGGCCGTACGGCGGGGGGCCGTGCGGGCGGTCGTCGGGACCCGGGCCGCGATGTTCGCGCCGGTCCAGGATCTGGGGCTCGTGGTGATCTGGGACGACGGGGACGGCAGCCACAGCGAGCCGCACGCGCCGCAGCCGCATGCGCGGGAGGTCCTGTTGCTGCGGGCCGCTCAGGACAAGTGCGGTTTCCTGCTGGGGAGTTGGAGCTGCACCGTCGAGGCCGCGCAGCTCGTGGAGAGCGGGTGGGCCCGGCCGTTGGTCGCGTCGCGGGACCAGGTGCGGTTGGCCGCGCCGCTCGTACGGACCGTGGGGGACGGGGACTTGGCGCGGGACGAGGCCGCTCGGGCCGCGCGATTGCCCACGTTGGCGTGGCAGGCCGTGCGGGAGGGGCTGAAGCACGGGCCCGTGCTGGTGCAGGTGCCTCGGCGGGGGTATGTGCCGCGGATGGCGTGCGCGCAGTGTCGGGCCGCCGCGCGGTGTCGGCATTGTGCGGGGCCGTTGGAGGGGCAGGACGCGGGCGTGCTGCGCTGTGGGTGGTGCGGGGTCGAGGAGACCTCCTGGCACTGTCCCGAGTGCGGGGGGTTCCGGTTGCGGGCGCAGATCGTGGGGGCGCGGCGGACCGCGGAGGAGTTGGGGCGGGCGTTTCCCGCGGTGCCGGTGCGGACGTCCGGGCGGGAGCAGGTGCTCGACACCGTGCCGGGGACGCCCGCGTTGGTGGTGAGTACGCCGGGGGCCGAGCCGGTTGCCGACGGGGGGTATGCGGCGGCGTTGCTGCTCGACGGGTGGGCGATGCTCGGGCGGCCTGATCTGCGGGCCGGGGAGGATGCGTTGCGGCGGTGGATCGCGGCGGGGGCGCTGGTGCGGCCTCAGGGCGTCGGGGGGACTGTGGTCGTGGTGGCGGAACCCACGCTGCGGCCTGTGCAGGCGCTTGTGCGGTGGGATCCCGTGGGGCATGCGGTGCGGGAGCTTGCCGAGCGGGGGGAGTTGGGGTTTCCGCCGGTGTCCCGGATGGCTGCGGTGGCGGGGGGTGCGGAGGCTGTGGCGGAGTTTCTCGCCGCTGTCGAACTGCCTGCTGATGCTGAGGTGTTGGGGCCTGTTTCGGTGCCGGTTGCGGGGGGTGGGGCTCGGCGGGTGGGGGGGCCTCCGGTGGGGGAGCGGTGGGAGCGGGCGTTGATTCGGGTGCGGCCGGGGAGTGGGGGGGCGTTGGCTGCGGCGTTGAAGGCGGCGCAGGCTGCTCGCATGGCTCGGGGTGGGGGGGATGTGGTGCGGGTGCGGGTTGATCCGCCGGATATCGGGTGAGGGATCTCGGCCTTCGGCCTCGGGGGGTCTCCCACCCACGCACCGCCCGTTCAGCGTTTGTTGAGAGGTGGGCGTTTGCCGTCGGGGTTCTCGCCGTCGGCGGCCGGGCGTTCGCTGGTGGGTGAGAGGGCCTCGGCGTAGGGGGTTCTCGGCGTTGGCGGTCGGCTGTTCGCCGGTGGGTGTGGGGCTCGCTGGTTGTCGAAGATGGGCTTTCGCCGGTTAACGCAACCCGTGCCTCGGGGGCGCATGGCGCTGCCTCCCGGGTTTTGGCCGGGAGGCAGGGGGAGTTGGTGAAGGGTGGGGTGGGTGGGGTCAGCCGTTTCGGGGGCCCGGGAAGGCTGTGGGCCTGGCCTCGTCGCGGAGGGTGGGGCTGCCTGCCGTGGGCTGGGTCGGCATGGAGCGGGCCGCCGGGACCGTGGGGAGGGTCGGCATGGTCGGCAGCGCGGGCATGGTGGGGAGGCCCGTGTTGACGCCCACCGGGCGGGTCGTCGCCGCCTCCGTCGTGCGCTCGGCGTCGGCCGCGGCCTGGGTCGCGGCGCGGCGGGCGCCGTAGCGGCGGTGCACGGCCTGCTTGGTGACCCCGAGGGCCGAGCCCACCGCGTCCCACGAGAAGCCGAGTGAGCGGTCGAAGTCCACGGCGGCCGTGACCAGGGTCTCGACACTGTCCCGCAACTCCTGCGCGAGACGGACCGTCGGGGCGGGAGCGCGTCCGTAGACGACGAAGCCCGTGGAGGGGCCCGAGCGGCGCGGACGGTAGACGTTGCCCAGCTGGGCGGTGAGCGTGCGCAGTGCGTCCACCTGCCGGCGGACCCGCTCGATGTCCCGCACCAGCAAGTGCAGGCTGGCCCGAGCCTGGGCGTCGTGGGTTGCGTGGTCGGCCATGAACAAGCCTCTCGAACCGGCGTTGAAAAGGATCGGGCCGCGCGAATGCGGCCCAAGGAGGTCAACTCTTTCTTGACCAACGCCTGTGCGCTCCGCTGGTCACGCGAAGGGGGCGTAGGGGCATATGCGTACGCCCCCGCCGGACCGGTGTGCGCTGCGGGTGTCGGCGAGTTGACGGATGTGAGCCGCCGGGCGCCGGTGCCGGGGCGCGCCATAGACTGGTGCGCTGCCCGCCCACCTCCGCCCGAGAGGCCCGAACCCTCCCATGAAGCTCGTCTTCGCCGGTACCCCCGAGGTCGCCGTTCCCGCCCTGGACGCCCTGATCGCCTCCGGGCGGCACGAGGTGGCCGCCGTCGTCACGCGGCCCGACGCGCCGGCCGGGCGTGGGCGCAGGCTGGTCGCGAGTCCCGTCGCCGAGCGGGCCGAGGAGGCGGGCATCGAGGTGCTGAAGCCCGGCAGGCCGCGCGATCCGGAGTTCCTGGAGCGGCTGCGGGAGATCGCCCCCGACTGCTGTCCCGTCGTCGCCTACGGTGCCCTGCTGCCCCGGGTCGCCCTCGACATCCCCACCCATGGCTGGGTCAACCTGCACTTCTCGCTGCTGCCCGCCTGGCGGGGTGCCGCGCCTGTGCAGCACTCCATCATGTCCGGCGACGAGATCACCGGAGCCTCCACCTTCCTCATCGAGGAAGGCCTCGACTCCGGGCCGGTCTACGGCACCGTCACCGAGGAGATCCGCCCCACCGACACCAGCGGCGACCTGCTCACCCGGCTCGCGTTCGCCGGCTCGGGCCTGCTCGCCGCGACGATGGACGGCATCGAGGACGGCACCCTCAAGGCCGTACCGCAGCCGAACGACGGCATCACCCTCGCGCCCAAGATCAACGTCGAGGACGCGCAGGTGGATTGGACGGCACCTGCCCTCCGGGTGGACCGGGTGGTGCGCGGCTGCACGCCCGCCCCCGGCGCCTGGACCGTGTTCCGTGGCGAACGCCTCAAGCTCATCCAGGCCGTGCCTGTGCCCGACCGGACCGACCTCGCGCCCGGTGAGCTGGCCGTCGGCAAGAACAACGTCTACGTGGGCACCGGTTCGTACGCCGTCGAGCTCCTGTGGGTCCAGGCTCAGGGCAAGAAGCCGATGCGCGCGGCGGACTGGGCGCGGGGGGCGCGGATCGGGGCGGGGGAGAGCGTGGGGGCGGGCGGGGCGGCTTAGGGGTTCGCCTGGGGTTGCCGGGGGCCTGGGTGGTTGTGGGGCTTGCGGGAATTCGGGGGCCCGTGGGACGCCTGGTGCCTTCCGGGTTGCTCGGGGCCTTTGGTTCCCCAGGATGCCGGGCACGCGGGTACGTCCGGGGCGGCGGGCCCTGGCACTCCGGGACCCGGGGCGGCCCCGGTTCCCCGGTAGTCCCCGTTCCCGGCGAACCGGGAGCTGAGGCAGTCCTCGGATGCACGGCGCCTTCGGATCCAGGGCGCCTCAGGAACCTCGCGATCCATGGTGTCTCCGGCGTCCTGGGACCTCGGCAAGCCTGGAGCTGCGGCACCCCGGGACCCGAAGAATTCCTCACCCCGACGTACCCTGAACCCACATCTCGGCAGAAATCCGGAGCACCTTTTTCGTGAGTGAGCAGTCCCCGCGACCCCGTAAGACCGGCAGGCCCTACCGTCGGCCGCAGAAGGATCCTGTGCGGTTTCTCGCCTTTGAGGCGTTGCGGGCCGTGGACGAGCGGGACGCGTACGCGAATCTCGTGTTGCCGCCGCTGTTGCGGAAGGCGCGGGAGAAGGGGGACTTCGACGCGCGGGACGCGGCGCTGGCCACCGAGCTGGTCTATGGGACGCTGCGGCGGCAGGGGACGTACGACGCGATCATCGCCGCGTGTGTCGACCGGCCGCTCCGCGAGGTCGACCCGCCGGTGCTGGACGTACTGAGCCTCGGGGTGCACCAGTTGCTCGGGACGCGGATCCCGACGCACGCTGCCGTGTCCGCGTCCGTCGAGCTCGCCCGGGTCGTGCTCGGGGACGGGCGGGCCAAGTTCGTCAACGCCGTGCTGCGGAAGGTCGCCCACGACGACCTCGACACCTGGATCGAGAAGGTCGCGCCGCCCTACGACGACGACCCCGAGGACAACCTCGCCATCGTGCACTCGCACCCGCGCTGGGTCGTCTCCGCGCTGTGGGACTCGCTCGGCGGCGGGCGTGCCGGTATCGAGGACTTGTTGGAGGCCGACAACGAACGGCCCGAGGTGACCCTGGTCGCCCGGCCCGGCCGGTCCACCACCGAGGAACTGCTCCAGGAGGAGGCCGCGGTGCCGGGGCGCTGGTCCCCGTACGCCGTGCGACTCAGCGAGGGCGGCGAGCCCGGAGCCGTCGCCGCCGTGAAGGAGGGGCGGGCGGGGGTGCAGGACGAGGGCAGTCAGCTGGTCGCCCTCGCGCTGGCCAACGCGCCGTTGGAGGGAAGCGACGGGTACTGGCTCGACGGGTGTGCCGGCCCCGGCGGCAAGGCCGCGCTGCTCGCTGCCCTTGCCGCCGAGCGCGGTGCCGTGCTGCTCGCCTCCGAGAAGCAGCCGCACCGGGCGGGGCTGGTGGCCAAGGCGCTCGCCGGGAACCCGGGGCCGTACCAGGTCATCGCCGCCGACGGGACCCGGCCGCCGTGGCGGCCCGGCACCTTCGACCGGGTGCTGATGGACGTGCCCTGCACCGGACTCGGCGCGCTGCGCCGTCGCCCCGAGGCCCGTTGGCGTCGTCGGCCGCAGGATCTGGAAGGGTTCGCGCCGCTGCAGCGTGATCTGCTGCGTACCGCGCTCGAGTCCGTGCGGGTCGGCGGGGTCGTCGGCTACGCGACCTGCTCGCCCCATCTCGCCGAGACCCGCGCCGTCGTGGAGGACGTCCTCAAGCAGTTCCCGCAGACCGAACTGATCGACGCCCGCCCGCTGTTGCCCGATGTCCCGGCGCTCGGCGAGGGTCCCGACGTACAGCTGTGGCCGCACCTCCACGGGACCGACGCGATGTACCTCGCGCTCATCCGCCGGACCGGGTGACCCACGGGTCAGGCGACGCGGCTGAGCGCTTCCCTCGTGAGGTCGGCCAGGGTCGGGTAGCCGTCCACGGCCATGATCAGGTCGGTCTCCGCGAGGAGTGAGCGGAGTACGTGGACGATGCCGTCCGTGCCGCCGAGGGCGAGGCCGTAGGCGTACGGGCGGCCGATTCCTACGGCGGTGGCGCCCAGGGCGATCGCCTTGACGATGTCGGCGCCGCTGCGGACGCCCGAGTCGAACAGGACTGGCAGACCGTCGGCCGCGTCGACCACGGCCGGGAGCGCGTCCAGGGCGGGGAGGCCGCCGTTGGCCTGGCGGCCGCCGTGGGTGGAGCAGTAGACGCCGTCCACGCCTCCGTCCTTCGCGCGGCGGACGTCCTCCGGGTGGCAGATGCCCTTCACGATCAGCGGGAGGTCGGTGAGGGACCGTAGCCAGGGGAGGTCGTCCCAGGTGAGGGGGTTGCCGAAGAGCTGGGTCCAGAGCAGGACCGCGGACTGCGGGTCCTCCTCCGGGGTGCGGGCCAGGCGGGCGCGGAAGACCGGGTCACTGGTGTAGTTGGCGAGGCAATGGCCGCGCAGCTGGGGGAAGTTGGCGGTGGAGAGGTCGCGCGGGCGCCAGCCGGTGACCCAGGTGTCCAGGGTGACCACGATGCCCTTGTAGCCCGCCTGTTCCGCGCGGTGGACGAGGCTCGCGGCGAGGTCCCTGTCGGTGGGGGTGTAGAGCTGGAAGAGGCCCGGGGTGTCCCCGAACTCGCCGGCCACCTCCTCCAGCGGGTCGACCGTCAGCGTGGAGGCGACCATCGGAACTCCGGTGCGCGCGGCGGCCCTCGCGGTCGCCAGGTCGCCGTGGCCGTCCTGGGCGCACAGGCCGATGACGCCGATCGGGGCCATGAACACCGGGGAGGGCAGCCGCATCCCGAACAGGTCGACGGACAGGTCGCGTTCGGCCGCGCCGACGAACATGCGGGGGACCAGGCCCCAGCGGTCGAAGGCGGTGACGTTGGCCCGCTGGGTGCGTTCGTCACCGGCCCCGCCCGCGACGTACGACCACACGGAGGGCGGCAGCGCGGAGCTCGCCCGGTCCTCCAACTCCTCGAAGGCCATGGGGTAGGACGGCACGATGCCGCCGAGCCCGTTCAGGTAGATCTCGTTCTGGTAGGAGCCGAACGGCTGTCCCGTGCCCATTGCCATCTCCCTCTCCGCTGAGGTGTCCTGCCCGCTGCCGAAGCCGGTGAACTGCAGGATTCTCGCACCCCGGGTCAGCCGGAGGGTGTTGCGGGGGTGAGTCGCACGGGCAGCTCGCGCCAGCCCTGCGCGATGAACGACGGGACCTGCTCCAGCTCGTCGTCCTCCACCGCGAGGGCGATCCCCGGGAAGCGCGCGAAGAGGGCGGGCAGCGCGGTGAGCGTCTCCATCCGGGCCAGCGGGGCACCGATGCAGCGGTGCACGCCGATGCCCAGGGCGAGATGGCCGTCCGCGTTCCTGGCCGCGTCGAACAGATGGGCGTCGGGGCCGAAGCGCTCCGGGTCGTGCCCCGCCGCGGCGATGGTCGTCAGGATGGCCTCCCCGGCGCGGATCGTCGTACCGTCGGCCGTCGTGATGTCGGAAACGGCGTACCGCAGCGGCACGTTGGCGATCGACGGGGCCCAGCGCAGCGTTTCCTGGATCACCTGGTCCCAGGTCACCTGTCCGGCGAGCACCTGCTTCAGCTGGTCGGGGTGGCGGAGCAGGGCGTGCACGGCGTTGCCGATCAGATTGACCGTCGTCTCGAACCCCGCGCCGATGACCAGGAGCAGCGTGTGGATCAACTCCTCCTCGGAGAGCCGGTCGCCCTCGTCCCGGACCGTGATCAGCTCGGTCGTCAGGTCGTCGCCGGGGTGCTCGCTCTTCTCCGCGATCAGCGCCGGGAGCACCGTCACGATCTGCTCGAAGACCTCCGCCGCGTGCTCAGGAGTACCGGTCGTGTCCATGATTCCCTCGATGAGCCCCGCGACGGCGGCCCGCATCCGCTCCGGCACACCGAACAGATCGGAGATCATCCGCATCGGCAGCGGATGCGCGAACTCCGCCCGCAGATCGACGACTTGGCCCGCCGGGACCTCCGCCATCGCGTCGAGCAGACCCGCGGTGATCTCCCGCACCCGGGGGAGCATCGCCTCCGTACGGTGCCGGGTGAAGCTCGGGGCGACGAGTTTGCGTAACCGGGTGTGGTCCTCGCCGTAGGTGCTGAGCATGTTGACGATGCTGGTCCAGCTGTAGAGCCAGGCCCACCCCGGTTCGCCCACGGCCTTGTCGTACAGGGCCCAGTGGCGGCGGGCGTCCCGGCTGACGCGCGGGTCCAGCATCAGCGACTTCAGCAACTCGTACCGGGTGACGGCCCAGGCGGGGACACCGCCGGGGAGTTCCACCGGGACGAGGGGTCCGAGGGCGCGCAGCCGTGCGGCCTCCTCGGGGACGGCGCGGCCGTAGGGGTCGAGCACGACGGTTCGGCGCTTGGGCACGAGGGCTCCTCGGTGCGTGGGGTGGGTGGTGTGGTTTCGTGCGGTGCCGTCAAAAAGGCGTGGCTGTACGGCAGTTGAGGGCGGGGTGGGTCAGTAGCGGACTCCGGAACCCGCCTGCCGTCACGGCATCGCCGCGGCCGTATCGCGTCGGCTTCCGGTGAGTCGTATCCCCTCGCCCAGCAGGCCCCGCAGGATCAGCCCCATGCTCTCGTCCAGGGCGCGCATCGCGACCGGGTTGATGATCGGCTCCAGGCTCGGGATGCCGAGGTCGAACTCGCAGGTGAACAGGACGCTGACGTCGGTGCCGGTCTGGGTGATGTCCCAGGTGCCCGCGAAACTCGCGAAGTCGCCGGTGAGTTGGTCGAAGGTGATGCGGCGGGCGACGGGGTCCATGACGTCGCGTTCGGTCCAGCGGAGCAGGCCGCTGCGGAAGTGCACCTCCCAGGCGGACTGGACGGTGTCGGGACCGTCGGGCGTCACGGTGACTGAGCGGACCGTGGCGGTGTGCTCGGTGTAGCGCTCGTAGTCCTGGACGCGGTCGAAGACATGGGTGGCGTCGCCGTCCGGGACGATCGCCTCGATGCGTACGTGGCAGGTCATGCGGGTTTCCCCTCAGGTGTCGGTTCTGACGTCCTGGTGTCGGTTCTGACGGTCCGGGCGCCGTGCTCAGCCCAGGACCAGCGGGCCGCCCGCGAACGCGGCGCACATGCCCTCCGCGGCCCATCTGCGCGACGGCGGATGGAACTTGAGCGCGGCCGAGCACGCGGCGAGATACGCGGTGTCGTCGGTGGAGACGTACTCCATGCCGCCCAACGCCTCCAGGCAGCGCGGGACCACGCGGTCGATGGTGTCCTGCGTCGAGAAGCGGCAGACCAGGGCGCGCAGCAGGTCGTCCTGGCCGAGCGTCCGGCCCGTGTCCACCACGGCGGCGGCGCCCCGGATGCCGCCCATGGCGGACTCCAACTCGACCAGGATCGCGGCCCGTTCGGCGGCGCTCGCCCGCCGCGCGAGCAGCACGCGCTCGGCGAGTGCGCTGGCCATCCCCAAGTACGCGGCGGACATGAGCAGTTCGAACCACACGAAGCCGACCGTCTGGATCGGGTCCAACGTACGGTCCTCACCGAGCCCGGTGCGGATCACCAGGTCCGGCGGTACGCGCACGTCCCGCAGCCGGACCTCGTCGCTCTCCGCGCCGGCCAGGACGAAGCTGCCCCAGAACGGGTGCACGGAGATGCCGGGGGTGGCGGCGGGCACCACGGCCACGGCGAGCTCCGGGCCCTTGCCGTCGTCGAGCGCGACCGACACGCTCAGCAGGTCCATCGACGCCGACAGGCTGCACGGCTTCTTGGCGCCGTTGAGGACCACGTCGTCGCCGTCCCGGTGGGCCTTGATGGAGGAGTCGAGGATCGACTGTCCCGGCCGGCCCTCGGCGAACCCCGAGGCGACCAGCAGCCGTTGGTCCGCCACGGCCTCCAGCAGCATCCACTCCATGCCCTGCGCGACCTCGTACGCCTGGACCAGCCCGGCCACCGACAGATGGTGCATGGTGGTCGCCACGGCGAGCGAGGGGCTCCGCGCGCCGACCGCACGCTGCAAGGACACCGCGTCCTCGGCGCTGATCCCGAGCCCCTGGTGTTCCGCCGGGACCAGCAGCGCGGGGCCGCCCGCGGCCTTGAAGAGGGGCAGCGCGGGACCGCCCGGACGCTCCCGTTCCGGCTGCGGCAGTGCGGCGAGCCGCTTGTCGAGGCCGGGCAGGAACCGGTCCAGCACCGCGCGCTCGGGTTCAAGAAAGTTCATCGCCGTCTCCTTCTCGATGTGCGGAACCGCTGTCGTCCCGGGCGTTCACGCCGACGCCCGGGCGCCGAGCCGGTCGGTGATCAGGCGCCGTACGGAGGCTCGCCAGGCGTCCTCGTTGGCCGGGGTGTCCGCCGCCGCCTCCAGACCCGGGAGGTCGGCGAGGGAGCTGGGCAGCGGCTTCTCGTTGAAGAGCACCGACGACATGTCCAGCAGTCGGTCCAGCCGGGTCTGCGCCCACTCGGGCACCACGTCGAAGAACGCCGGGCGGACCAGCCGTTCCACGACATCGGGCGCCAGCACCCGCAGCGGCCGGACCGTCAGCCCCGCGTCCGCCGCCTCCTCGACGATCACCTGGACCAACCGGTCGCAGGTCAGCGCGTGCGCCCCGCCGCTGAGCCAGTACTCGGCGGGCCGCGCACCCGCGTCCAGCAGCGCCACGATCGCCCGCGCCACCACGTCCTGCGGCACGAAGTCGACGTAGCTCGCGGGGTCGCTCGGCACGAAGGGCAGGCGGTTGCGGAGCACCTGCTGGGCGAAGGTGTGCAGGCCCTGGGGTTCGGCGATCTCCCCGGTGACGGAGTCGCCGATGATGATCGACGGGCGGACGACCGTCACGCTGCCGCCCGCCGCGGCGACGGCCTCCTCGCCGGCCATCTTGGAGGTGACGTAGTCCGCGGGACTGTTGCCCGCGCGCTCGGCGCGGTTGCCCCCGGCGGCGATGATCTCCCGGTGGCGGGCCACGTACGCGGTGCTGACGTGGATCAGCGGGGCCCCGGCCTCGGCCGCGAACCGGGCCACGCGTCCGGCCCCCTCGACGTTCACCGTGTGCATCGAGGCCCGGCCGGAACCGAAGGCGACCATCCCGGCGGCGTGCACCACCACGTCGGTCCGCGCGAGCAGCCGCCGGTACGCGGGGACGTCCAGCCCCAGCCGGGGCCGCGTGATGTCACCGGGCAGGACCTCGTCGACGGGGGAGGGATTCCTGCGGTGCGTCAACGCTACGACCCGATGGTGCCGCAGATACGGCAGCAGGGCGGTACCCAGGACGCCGCCGGCGCCGGTGAGCAGGACGGTCTTCGGGCGCGGGTGGGGCGGGTGCGCCGGGTGCGTGGAGCGAGTCGGGTCGACGGGGTGCGTCGGCATGGTGGGCAGCCTTTCGGAAGCGTTCGCGGGCGGGTCGGATCACGGAGGGCGGGTCGTCGTAGGTCCCAAGTCGCTTGTCGGGCACGGGACTTCGCTTCACGGACGTCGCATGTCAGGAAAGGGGCTTCGCCCTCGCGGACGTCGCATTCAGGAAAGGGACTTCGCCATCGCGGACAGCGCGCCCTCGACGGCCTCCAGCAGCCGGGTCTCCTGCGCGGGGGAGAGCACGGCGGGCGGGGTCAGGCGGACGACCGGGTGGGCGTTGAGGGAGTGGTTGACGACCACACCCCGGTCGACCATCTCCAGCAGGAACTCCCCGGCCGCCCCCGCGTCCGCCAGCTCGATCCCGATCAGCAGCCCGGCACCGCGCACCTCGCGGACCAGCCCGGGTGCGTGTGCGGCGGCGACGGCCCGGAGCGCGGGCAGCAGCCGGGCGCCGATGGCGGCGGCGCGTTCCACCAGGCCCTCGTCCCGGATCACCTCGACGGTCGCGCTGACGGCGGCCATCGTGATCGGTGCGCCGGAGTAGGTGGAGGTGTGCAGGAAGGGGTCGGTGTCGAAGGGCTCGAACACCTCCTGGGTGGCGAGCGTGGCGGCCACCGGCATCACCCCGCCGGACAGCGCCTTGCCGGTCACGAGGACATCGGGCCGTACGCCCTCGGCGGCACAGCCCCACCAGGAGCCGAGCCGCCCCAGTCCGGTCATCACCTCGTCCACCACCAGGAAGGCCCGATGTGCCCGGCACAGCGCGGCCACCGCCGCCAGATACCCGGGCCGGGGCACGATCACCCCGGCCTCGCTCTGCACCGGCTCCACCACCACACAGGCGTCCGCGTCACCGTCGCTCAGCGCGGCGGCCAGCGCGTCGGTGTCACCGAACGGCACGTGCCGCACGTCCGGCAGCAGCGGCCGGAACGGATCCTGGTAGAGCGGGTTCGCGGTGAGGGAGAGCGCGCCCAGCGTCTTGCCGTGATAGCCGTCCCGCATCGAGATCAGCCGCCGCCTGCCGTGCGCACGGGCCAGTTTCACGGCGGCCTCCACGGCCTCGGTCCCCGAGCCGGAGAAGTGCACCCGGTCGAGCCCGTCCGGCGCGACCCCGGCCAGCGCCTCGGCAGCGTGCCCGGACACGGGGTCCAGGAACAGCCGGCTGGACAACGCCAGCCGCCCTGCCTGCCGCCGTACCGCCGCGACGACCCGGGGATGCCCGGCCCCGACGAAGAAGACGCCGTAGCCCCCGCAGTTGAGATACGTCCTCCCCTCGGTGGAGGTGATCTCCGCGCCCTCCGCCGCCCCCTCGACGACACCCCCGAACATCGCCGCCAGCCGCCCACGCCCGCTGCTGAGATGCCGGGCATGCAACGCGACCAACTCTGTCTCTGTCCGACCCACTGCGCATTCCCCCGTGACGACGCGTGACGTGCCGCCGAGCATGGACTCCCCCCGAACCCCGGGTCACGCCCCGGTCCACTGACCGGAACGCCACAGTTCCCACCCCGCCCACGAACAGCGCCCCGAAAGGGGCGCGGGGAACTGCGCGCCCAGCCACAGTGGACCCGCACCCGAAAGGCCACCCATCCACAGCGGACCCGCACTCGAAAAGGAACCCCACCCACAACGGACCGATGCGGCCAACCCCCGGAGGGCATGGCAGGCTTGGGGCATGGCCGTCCAGATCAACCCCAGCATCCTGTCCGCAGACTTCGCCCGCCTAGCCGACGAAGCCGACGCAGTGTCCGGCGCGGACTGGCTCCACGTCGACGTCATGGACAACCACTTCGTCCCGAACCTGACCCTCGGCGTACCGGTCGTAGAGTCACTGGCGCGGGCGACGGACACCCCGCTGGACTGCCATCTGATGATCGAGGACGCCGATCGCTGGGCCCCGCAGTACGTCGAGGCGGGTGCCTCCTCCGTCACCTTCCACGTCGAGGCGGCCGCCGCGCCGGTCCGGCTGGCCCGTGAGATTCGCGCCAAGGGAGCGCGCGCGTCCATGGCGCTGAAGCCCGCGACGCCGATCGAGCCGTACGAGGATCTGCTGCCCGAACTCGACATGCTGCTGATCATGACCGTGGAGCCGGGCTTCGGTGGCCAGTCGTTCCTCGACATCATGCTGCCGAAGATCCGCCGCACCCGTGAGCTGATCAAGAAGCACGGACTCGAGCTGTGGCTGCAGGTCGACGGAGGAGTTTCGGCCTCGACGATCGAGCGCTGCGCGGACGCGGGCGCCGATGTGTTCGTGGCCGGTTCGGCGGTCTACGGGGCATCCGACCCGGCCGCGGCGGTACGTGCATTGCGCACGCAGGCGGAGGGGGCCATCGGCAAGGCATCCTGGGCGTGCGACCACTGAGCGGCAGGTATGTGAACGGCGGCCATCAAGGCTGATCAAGTGCGCCGGATCTGCAAGGATGAACGGCGAATCCAGAGTGTGAACAGCAGTGAGGAGATCGCCGTGTCGGGTATGTCGGCGGGCCGGTCAGCCATGCGGATGGGACCCGCAGAGCTGGTGCAGGCGGCGGCCATGGCCCGCCGCTTCTACCTCGAGGGCAAGTCCAAGATCCAGATCGCGGAGGAGTTCGGCGTCAGCCGCTTCAAGGTGGCCCGGGTCCTGGAGACCGCTCTCGAACGGGATCTCGTACGCATCGAGATCCGAGTACCGGCCGAACTGGACGCGGAGCGCTCGGACGCGCTGCGTGCCCGGTACGGCCTGAGGCACGCCGTCGTGGTCGAGTCCCCGGCCGAGGTCAGCGAGGAGTCGCCCGACCCCGAGAACCTCGGGGAGGTCGCGGCCGACCTGCTCGGCGAGCTGGTCACCGAGGGCGATGTGCTCGGCCTGGCCTGGGGCCGGTCCACCATCCACATGGCGGCGGCCCTCGACCGGCTGCCGCCCTGCACGGTGGTCCAGCTGACGGGCGTGTACGACGCCGGGACCGCCGAGCGCGGCTCGGTCGAGGCGGTACGGCGGGCCGCGCAGGTGTCGGGCGGCGACGCCCACCCCATCTACGCCCCGATGCTGCTGCCGGACGCGGCCACCGCCGAGGCGCTGCGCCACCAGACGGGGATCGCCCGGGCCTTCGAGTACTTCGACAAGGTCACGGTCGCCTGCGTCTCCATCGGCTCCTGGGAGCCGGGCATCTCGACGGTCTACGACATGCTCAGCGACGAGGAGCGGGCGCACTACTCGTCCCTCGGTGTAGCCGCCGAGACGTCCGCGCACCTCTTCGACACCGAGGGCCGCCGGGTCGGCCGGGACCTGGGCGAGCGCTGCATCACCGTCAAGGCGGACCAGCTGCGCCGTATCCCCGAGGTCGTCGCGATCGCGGGCGGGCAGCGGAAGGCCGCGGCGATCGACGCTGTGCTGCGGTCCGGGCTCGTCACCAGCCTGGTGACGGACACGGCCGCGGCGGACTACCTGATGACGGCCGGGTCGCCGCCGAAGTCGGCGCTCAGCCGGACGGACCCCGACGGGATCTGACGGGCCGCGACACCACGTCGTACCGGGACGGCCGTGGCAGCATCGGGCGCATGCTGCTGCGGTTCGTCTCCCGGGTGCTTCTCGTCCTTCTGGCCGTCCTGTTGCCGGTCGGCTGTTCCTCCACGGCCACCACCGGTGCCGGCACCACCGCCACCGGCACCGGCACCGGCACCGTCAAACTCTCCCAACTCCCCGCCGAGGCACGGCGGACCGTCGCCCTCATCGACCGGGGCGGGCCGTTCCCGTACGCCAAGGACGGGGTCGTCTTCGGGAACTACGAGAAGCTGCTGCCCCGGCAGAAGCGCGGTTTCTACCACGAGTACACCGTCAGGACGCCGGGCTCGCGGGACCGCGGGGCCCGGCGCATTGTCACCGGGCAGGACGGCAAGATCTACTACACCGATGATCACTACAAGTCGTTCAGGACGGTACTGAGATGACGGAGTTCGCGGTCACGCTGGACCTCGACGGGGTCACGGACAAGGCCGGCCTGATGGACCGCTGCGTACAGGCACTCCAGCTGCCCGACTGGTTCGGCCGGAACTGGGACGCCCTCGCGGACAGCCTCGGCGACCACACCGTGTGGCCCGAGGCGGCCGTCGAGCGGGGCCTCCTGGTCGTCGTAAGGAACTGGCAGTCGTACGCCGCCACACGGCCCGACGAGTGGGCGACCGCCGTCGACGTCTTCGGGGGAGCGGTCGACGCGACACCGGCGCTGTCCGTCGTGCTCGCGCTGGGCGGGGGCGGGCGCTAGCCCGATTGTCCGAGGCGGCTGGCAGAGTGTTCGGTATGGAGCAACAGGAGCAGCGCACGTCGGTCCGGCTCGTGGTCGTGGACCCGGACCTCGAAGCGCAGTGCGACCGGGTGGAAGAGCACTTGCTGGCGCCCCTGGCCGAGTCCGTGGGCGGAGCGGGCGGTGACCACGCGCTCTTCGCGGACGGGCTCGTGGCCTTCCGGCGGGTGCGGGAGACGCTCGCCGAGGCGGTGGCCCGGGGTCCCAAGGTATGGACGCCGAACGGCCGTTGGGAGCACGAAGGCCTGCGCCTCGTCGAACTGCCCACCGGGGACACGGACTTGTTGTACGCGCTGCTGCGCGAGCTGTCCGGACTCCTCGTGGCGCCGCCGGACCTGCCCGACCCCTCAGGCGTCGTCGCCACCGTCCGCACCACCGTCCTGACCCCCGAGAAGACCGCCGTCGGCCTGGTCGGCGCGCTGGCGCGGGTGCTGTCCCTGGTGGACCTCACGCCCGACGCCGACACCGCCACGCTCTTCGCGGCGATCGAGGCGGGCGGCGGCGAGGACGTGAGACTCAGCTACGGACAGGACGAGGCGTGGCAGCGCCTCGCCCACCGGCTCACGATGCTGCTGACCGAGTCGGCCCCCCTGCATCGTTTCCTGTACTGAACTGCCTTCGCGTCAACGGGAGTTGCGCCTGCGGCGGGCGACGAGCAGGGCCGCCGAGCCCAGCGCCACGGCTCCGGCCGCCGCGGTGGCGACGAGTGCCATCGGGCCCGAGCCCGTGTGCGGCAGCGCCCCGCCGGGCACGGTCGTCGCGGTCGGTGTGACCGACGTACCGCCCGCCGCTCCCGGGGTGGGGGACGTGCCCGACGTGGGCGAGGACGCGGACGGGCTCGGCGTCGGTGACGCGGTCGACGCGGTGAAGGCGAAGGTGGCGCTGTCGTTGGCGGAGTCCGGGTCGTGCAGCGGGATGCCGGCCGGGCCGGGGAGCACGGTCGCCGTGCCCTTGGCGCCGGTGTAGTCCTTGGCGGCCTTCACCCACAGCACGAACAGCTGGCTGTGCCCGGCGGCGACACCGCGCGGCACCGGGCACACGTAGTGCCGGTGTCCCGCCGCGAAGGGTGCCGTCCTGCCGTTGCCCGCCCAGAGGAAGCACTCGCCGTAGGGCGTGTCCTCCCCCTCCTCGAAGGCGTTGCCGGTCGCGACCGTGCCCTTGGGCAGGACGACGTCGACGAGGGCGACGGCCTTGTTGCCGACGCCGTACGCGGAGGCCGGGCCGTGGTTCACGGCGTTGAGGGTCAGCGTCCACTCGCCGCCCGTACGGCGGGGCGTCACCGCGGCGGTGGCCGCGAGATCCGCCGAGCTGTCGGCCGAGACCCGGAACCGGCCCGTGGCACCGCTCTCGAAACCGTCCCCCGACCCGGACGCGGGCACCAGGGTCAGCTCAGGACCGGTGCCCCGGTCGGCGCCGCCACCCGGGTCCACACCGGGCTTCAGCAGTTCGGCCGAGTAGTCGGTCACGGCGGTGAGGACGTGGGTGCCGACCGTGGCGGTCAGCGGGCTGCTCAGTTCGACGGTGGCGCCGGCGGCCACCGGGGCGGTGAAGACGCAGGTCACGGATGCCTGGCTGCCGGGTTCGACGGGGTCGTCGCCGTCGCCGTAGGTGCAGTTGGAGAACTTCCGGTCGAAGGCCAGCCCGCCCACCTCCTCCCAGCGCAGCATGATGCGCCGGTCGGTGGCGAGGTTGCCGGTGTTGCGCAGCCGGAGCGGAAGCTCGATCCGGGACCCGATCCTGGCGTGCGTCACGTCCGGCACCTTGCCGACGGTCAGCTCCGGGACGCCGACGACCACCTTCGCCTGCGCGGTGGCGCCGGTGCCGTGCTCGGCGGAGACGGTGTACTTCAGGGTGCCGGTGGCACCGAGGGCGGCGCCCGGGTCCGCCCGCACGGAGAAGTCGACGTACGGCGGCTGGGACTCGTCCTCGTCGACGCAGGTGACCACCTGCCCCGCGGCCGTGCACCTCGGGTCGTCCGCGGTGACGGCCGCGACGCCCGCCAGGCCGCGGGCGTCGATGACCAGCGTCTGGTGCGTGGGCACGGGAACGTTCGCGCCGCCGTCGTAGAACTGCCAGCCCACGTGGACCGGCTGCGCGGCCGTCCCCACGTTGAGCTGTGCATCCGCCTCGATCACGGCGTGGGCCTGCGTCGGCGAGGGGGAGGGACTGGCGGCCAGGGCGGCGGATCCGGGCGCGAGGGCGAGCACCACGGCGGTGAGCGCCGCCCCGAGCACCGTGCGGAGGGAAGTCATGCCCGTTCGATGCGCGAGGTGTCCCGAAGGTTGCCCACACATGAATCACAGGTTCGTTTGGACCTTCCTCCAGAGGCGCCCTCGACCTGCCTGGACGATGATCCGAGGCATGGCATTCCGCCCGACATGGGACAATGAAGTACGTGCTCTTCCCCCTGGCTGACCTGTCCGGGGACCACCTCTGATCGACTGGGATGTGCAGCACGTGCGTTTCCTCAACGACATCCAGCCCCCGTACGACCTGACGTACGACGACGTCTTCATGGTGCCGCGCCGCAGCGCGGTCGGATCGCGTCAGGGCGTGGACCTCAGCTCCCCGGACGGCACGGGCACCACCATCCCGCTGGTCGTCGCCAACATGACCGCCATCGCCGGGCGCCGCATGGCCGAGACCGTGGCCCGGCGCGGCGGGATCGTGGTCATCCCGCAGGACATCCCGATCGAGGTCGTCACCGACGTCGTGTCCTGGGTGAAGAGCCGCCACCTCGTCCTGGACACCCCGATCCGGCTCGCCCCGCACCAGACCGTCGCCGACGCGCTGGCCCTGCTGCCCAAGCGCGCGCACAACGCCGGGGTCGTCGTGGACGGGGCCCAGCGCCCGGTCGGTGTCGTCACCGACGCCGACCTCACCGGTGTGGACCGCTTCACGCAGCTCGGCGAGGTCATGTCCCGCGACCTGCTGCTGCTCGACGCGGACATCGACCCGCGCGAGGCGTTCAACAAGCTGGACGGCGCCAACCGGCGTTACGCGCCCGCCGTCGACAAGGACGGCAAGCTCGCCGGCATCCTCACCCGCAAGGGCGCCCTGCGCGCCACGCTGTACGCGCCGGCCGTCGACGCGGACGGCAAGCTGCGCATCGCGGCGGCCGTCGGCATCAACGGCGACTTCGTGCAGAAGGCCAAGCAGCTGCTCGACGCGGGCGTGGACACGCTCGTCATCGACACCGCGCACGGTCACCAGGAGTCGATGATCAGCGCGATCCGGCAGGTCCGCGCCCTCGACCCGCAGGTGCCGATCGTGGCCGGCAACATCGTCGCCGCCGAGGGCGTCAAGGACCTCATCGAGGCGGGCGCCGACATCATCAAGGTCGGCGTGGGCCCCGGCGCGATGTGCACCACCCGCATGATGACCGGCGTCGGCCGGCCGCAGTTCTCGGCCGTCATGGAGTGTGCCGCCGAGGCGAAGAAGTACGGCAAGCACGTGTGGGCCGACGGGGGTGTCCGCCACCCGCGCGATGTCGCGATGGCGCTCGCCGCCGGTGCGTCGAACGTGATGATCGGCTCGTGGTTCGCGGGCACGTACGAGTCGCCGGGCGACCTCCAGCAGGACGCCAACGGCCGCCTCTACAAGGAGTCGTTCGGCATGGCGTCCGCCCGCGCCGTCCGCAACCGCACGTCGGACGAGTCGGCCTACGACCGCGCCCGCAAGGCGCTGTTCGAGGAGGGCATCTCCACCTCCCGCATGTACCTCGACCCGGCCCGCCCGGGCGTCGAGGACCTGATCGACTCGATCATCGCGGGCGTCCGCTCCTCCTGCACCTACGCCGGCGCGGGCTCCCTCGAGGAGTTCGCCGAACGCGCGATCGTCGGCATCCAGAGCGCGGCCGGCTACGCGGAGGGCAAGCCCCTGCACGCAAGCTGGAGCTGACCCGACTGGCTTTGCCACGGCCCCTGTTGTCCTGGCGGACGGGATGTCCGCTGCGGCGGTCAGCAGTTGTGGGCCAAGTCGCCTTGCCTGGGCGGGAGTTGCCTAACTCGCCCTCCTGCGGCCCCTGTTGCCCCGGCGCCCGGGAATTCAGGGGCCGTCGGCGTGCCCCGGAAGCTACCGTCGGCCGCATGGAGATCGCCGTGTGCCGGGCCGCCGACGTTGCGCTGCTCGACGAGTGCGTCGGCTCGCCGGGGGTCGACTCGTCGCATGCCCGGCGTTTCGCGCGTCAGGAGGCGGGCGGGGGCGTGTATCTCGTCGCCTGGCTGGACGGTCGGCCCGTGGGGCACGGGGAGGTGATCTGGGGCGGCTGCGCGGACCCGGAGGTGCGGGCCGCGCTGCCCGGCTGCCCGGAGCTGAACGGTCTCGGCGTGTGGCCCCCAGAGCTGCGCTCGCGCGGGATCGGCGGCGCGCTGATCCGCCGCGCCGAGGAACTGGCCCGCGAGCATGGCCGTACGGCGCTCGGTCTGGGCGTCGCGGCCGACAACCCGCGGGCCGCCCACCTGTACGCCCGGCTGGGCTACCGGCCCCTGACGGACTACGTGGACCGGTGGTCGTACGTGGACCACGACGGAGTCACCCGCGAGTGCGTCGACCCCTGCACCTTCCTCACCAAGGAGCTGCCGTCAGGCCATCTTGACGTCAAGCCGTCCTGACGCGACGCTGCCCCCATGACGACACCGCAGAGCATCGAACCCGAGCACACCCTCCTCACCGCGGTCGCCCGCCTCGACGCCCTCCGCACCCGCGAGTCCCTCGCCGGCTTCGGCAGCGACACCGAGGCCCTCGACCGCACCGAGACGCTCGAACTGCTCGCCCTGAGCGAGGTCGTCGCCCGCAAGGCCGCCTACGGCCGTCAGCTCACCGTCCGCGCGGCCCGCGAGGCCGGCGCCTCCTGGACCCAGATCGGCGCCGCCCTCGGCATGACCAAGCAGGCCGCCTGGGAGGCGCACACCCGCTGGATCGACGCCCAGGCGGAGGTCTTCGGCCGGCCGGGACGCATCGGCTTCGACGAGGACGACCTGGCGGCGGCACGCGCGCTGGCGGGGGAGCCGGACGAGAGCTGACCCCGCCCCGGAACGCTCCACCCCCACCGCGCAACGAATCCGCACCCCCGCCCCACGAACGCAACGATCTTGCGGCGGCGCGCAAGGATGCCGCATTACGGTCAGGACGCGTGGCCTCGTAAGGTCGAGCGCTGTACCCAGCGCGCGGCAGGACCTCCGCTCGGCGGCCTCTCCGTGCCGTCGGTCCCTGTCGCCGTGACCGGCAGCGACAAGGAGCCATCCGCGTGCTCGACCAAGGCGCACCCCCGCACGACCGCAGTCGGACCGCCGAGCCGTCCCCGGGGCTCGGCGCGCGTCTGATGCGCCGCAAGCCCGTGGAACGCCTGGTCGCCGAGGGCGGCCAGGGTGAGGGCGGCTCCCTCCGCCGCTCCCTCGGGCTCTGGCAGCTGACGATGATCAGCATCGGCGCCACCCTCGGCACCGGCATCTTCGTCGTCCTCGGCGAAGCCGTCCCCAAGGCCGGCCCCGCCGTCACCCTCTCCTTCGTGATCGCCGGCCTCACCGCCCTGTTCTCGGCCCTCTCGTACGCCGAGCTCGCGGGCACCATCCCGGTCGCCGGTTCCTCGTACTCGTACGCCTACGCCACGCTCGGCGAGCTGATCGCCTGGATCTGCGGCTGGTGTCTGATCCTGGAGTACGGCGTCTCGGTCGCCGCCGTCGCCGTCGGCTGGGGCGAGTACCTGAACGAACTCCTCGACGGCACGATCGGGGTCACCATCCCCGACGCGCTGTCCGCCCCGCCCGGCGACGGCGGCGTCTTCAACCTCCCGGCGCTGATCGTCGTACTCCTCGCGATGGCCTTCCTGCTCGGCGGCGCCAAGGAGTCCGCGCGCGCCAACACGGTCATGGTGTGCGTGAAGATCGCCGCGCTGGTGCTGTTCTGCGCGATCGGCATCCAGGGCTTCAAGTCCGGCAACTACGACCACTTCATGCCGCTCGGCATGGCCGGTGTCAGCGCGGCCGGGGCGACGCTCTTCTTCTCGTACATCGGCTTCGACGCCGCCTCCACGGCCGGCGAGGAGGCGAAGAACGCGCAGCGCGACCTGCCCCGCGCGATCATGCTGTCCCTCGTCATCGTGACCGCGCTGTACGTCCTCGTCGCGGCCGTCGCCGTCGGCGCGAAGCCCTGGCGCCGTTTCAACGACTCCGAGGCCGCCCTCGCCCAGATCATGCGCGACGTCACCGGCCAGTCCTTCTGGGGCACCCTCCTCGCCGCCTGCGCGGTCATCGCCATCGCGAGCGTCGTCCTGACCGTGCTCTACGGCCAGACCCGCATCCTCTTCGCGATGTCCCGGGACGGCCTCGTGCCCAGGGTGTTCGGCAAGGTCCACCCGAAGACGGGGGCGCCCCGCGCGAACACCGTCATCGTGTCCCTGTTCTGCGGCGTCCTCGCGGCGGCGATCCCGCTCGGCCAGCTCGCGGACGCGACCAGCATCGGCACGCTCTTCGCGTTCGCACTGGTCAACGTCGCCGTCGTGGTGCTGCGCCGGACCCGCCCGGACATGTCCCGCACCTTCCGCGTACCGCTGTCCCCGCTCCTGCCCGCCGTGGGCTTCGCGCTGTGCGTGTGGATGATGGGCAGCCTCTCGTCCGTCACCTGGGTGGTCTTCGGGGTCTGGATGGCCGTCGGGCTCGTGTTCTACTTCGTGTACGGCCACCGCCGTTCCCGACTGGCAACACCCGCACCGCCCGAGAAGTGATCGATCCACCGTGCTGAACGAACTCGACGAACGCATCGTGCACGCCCTCGCCGAGGACGCCCGCCGCTCCTTCGCGGACATCGGGCAGCTCGTCGGCCTGTCCGCGCCCGCCGTGAAGCGGCGCGTGGACCGGCTGCGGGCCACCGGCGCCATCACCGGCTTCACCGTACGGGTGGACCCGTCGGCGCTCGGCTGGGAGACCGAGGGGTTCGTCGAGATCTACTGCCGCCACAACACCTCCCCGGACACCATCCGGCGCGGTCTGGAGCGCTACCAGGAGGTCGTCGCCGCGTCCACCGTCACCGGCGACGCGGACGCGGTCGTCCAGGTCTTCGCCGCCGACATGCGCCACTTCGAACGGGTCCTGGAGCGCATCGCCGGGGAGCCCTTCGTGGAGCGCACCAAGTCGGTCCTGGTCCTCTCCCCGCTGCTCCGCCGCTTCTCGTCGGGCTCACCGACGTAGGCATTCGGGGCGGGCCCCGAGGGCAACGAGTTCTGCGTGGGGGCCGGTTGAGGCTCAGGGATCACCCCGACCCCTGACTCACTCCACCCCCGCGCTCACTCCGCCGTCTTCCGCGCCAGCGCGTTGTTCCCTATCGAGTTGTGCACACTGAAGCTCACCGCGTCCGACCGATAGCGGTCGTCGGACCACTCGACCGGACGTCCCTCGCGGGTGGTTGTCACCCGACGGACCCGGAGCAGCGGGCTGGTCCGGCGGATGCCCAGCAACTCCGCGTCCTGCGCCCCCGCCGCGACCGCGTCGATGACGTGCTCGCCGTAGGCGAAGACCAACCCCGTGTCGTCGTACAGGCGTTGGGTCACCGACGGGCACTCCGGCTCGATCGCCTCGACGGCCGGGGAGATCCAGTCGGCGTACACCGTCCGCTCCAGGAGGACCGGCTCGCCGTCCAGACCGCGGACGCGGAGGACGTGCAACACCGGTGTGCCCGCGGCGAGTTGGAGGCGTACGGCGTCCTCGGCGGTGGCCGGACGGTACTCCTGCGCGACCACGTGCCCGGTCGCCTCGCGCTCCATCGCGCGGGCCCACTCGGCGAAGCTGCGCAGTTCCGCGAAGCTCTGGCTGCGCCGGCTGGCCAGGACCACCCGGCGGGCACCCTGCCGGGAGCCGATCAGACCCTCGGCGGTGAGGGCCGCGACGGCCTGGCGCACCGTGCCGCGCGAGACGCCGTACTGCGCGGCGAGGTCCGTCTCCGCGGGCAGCAGGCTGCCGACTGTGTACTCCTCGCGGTCGATGGCCTTCCGCAGCTCGTCGGCGATCTCCTCGTGTCGCGCCGTCATGCTTCCCCTCTGAGTCGGCAGCTGTGCACAGCGTGAGCAGCGTAGTCGAGTTCTCCTGGTAATCCGTGTCAGCCAGGAGTGTGCAGGGAATGGGGGGTCACGGTTTCGCCAATGTTTACGAACAAGACACCATCACCGGGCGTACTGAGGCCAACTTGTTCAGACAAGTTCTGCCGACAAGTTCTCTGCTTTTCTCCGTTCTGCTCAAAACCCTCGTGCGCACCCCTGGAGAGACCGTGACCGTGTCCCCGCCGAGAAACGCCGTCCTGGGTGGTTCCCTCGCCGTCGTCGCCGCGCTGGCCCTGAGTGCCTGCGGCGCCGCTCCCGACAACGCGTCGTCGACCGCCGACGGCAAGAACGCCGCCACCGCCACCTCCGTCGCCGACTTCGGCGGCATGGACGCCCTGGTGAAGGCGGCCAAGAAGGAGGGCACGCTGCACGCCATCGCGCTGCCCCGCGACTGGGCCAACTACGGTGCCCTCATCGACGGTTTCACCAAGAAGTACGGCATCAAGATCACGGACGAGAACCCGGACGGCTCCAGCCAGGACGAGATCAACGCCGTCACCTCCCGCAAGGGCCAGGACCGTGCGCCCGACGTCCTCGACCTTGGCTCCTCCTTCGCGCTGAGCGCCGCCCAGCAGGGCCTGCTCGCGCCGTACAAGGTCGCCTCGTTCGACCAGATCCCCGAGGGCCAGAAGGACCCGAAGGGCCAGTGGTTCAACGACTACGGTGGCTACATCTCCATCGGCTGCGACGCCAAGCGCGTCAAGACCTGCCCGACCACCTTCGCGGACCTGCTGAAGCCGCAGTACAAGGGACAGGTCGCCCTCAACGGCAACCCCACCAAGTCGGGTTCGGCCTTCGGCGGCGTGTACGCGGCGGCGCTCGCCAACAAGGGCTCCTTCGACGACATCCAGCCCGGCCTCGACTTCTTCGGCAAGCTGAAGAAGAACGGCAACTACACGCCCGTCGAGTCCACCCCGGCCACCGTCGAGAAGGGCGAGACGCCCATCTCCATCGACTGGGACTACCTCAACGCCGGTTACGCCGACGAGTTCAAGTCCAAGGGCGTCGACTGGAAGGTCTCCATCCCGAGCGACGGCCAGTACGCGCAGTACTACTCCCAGGCCATCAACAAGGACGCCCCGCACCCGGCGGCCGCCCGCCTGTGGCAGGAGTACCTGTACAGCGCCGAGGGCCAGAACCTGTGGCTCAAGGGATACGCGCGTCCGGCGCTGATGACCTCCATGGAGTCGGCCGGCACGCTCGACAAGACCGCCGCCGCCAAGCTCCCGCAGGTCACCGGCACGCCGTCCTTCCCGACCGAGGACCAGCAGAGCAAGGCCAAGACGGTCATCGCGCAGGGCTGGGCGAAGGCCGTCTCCGGATGACGGCCACGCTCACGCGGGCCGACGTGGGCGCCGCCGCTTCCGTGAAGCGGCGGCGCCGCGTTCCCGGCTGGATCGCCGTGGTCCCGCTGCTCGTGTTCGTCGCGGTCGCCTTCGGCGTGCCCGCCGTCGCGATGCTGAACGGCGCCTTCACCGTCAAGAACCAGGCGACGGGCGCCACTTCGTACAGCACCGCCAACCTCACCGAGTCCCTGAAGGGCGCCTACCTCACCGCGCTCATCGGCAGCGTCAAGCTGTCCGCGCTCTCGGCCGCCCTCGGCACCCTGCTCGGGCTGCCGCTCGCGCAGGTCGTCGTCACCTCCCGCTTCCGCGCGCTGCGCGAGGCCGTCCTCACCGCCTCCGGCGTCCTCGCCAACTTCGGCGGGGTCCCGCTGGCCTTCGCGTTCGTCGCCACCCTCGGCAACGCCGGTGTGCTGACGACCCACTTGGGCCTCAAGGACAAGGGCTGGGACCTCTACAGCTTCTCCGGCCTGGTCCTCGTCTACCTGTACTTCCTCATCCCGCTGATGGTCCTCACCATCACCCCCGCCCTGGAGGGCCTGCGCACCCAGTGGCGCGAGGCCGCCCAGAACAATGGCGCCACCGGCGTGCAGTACTGGCGGCACGTCGCCCTGCCGGTGCTGCTGCCCTCGCTGCTCGGCGGGTTCGTCCTCCTCTTCGGCAGCGCGTTCGCCGCGTACGCCACCGCCGCGGCCATGGTGGGCAGTTCGATCCCGCTGGTCACCCTGCAGATCGCCGACGCCATCTCCGGCAATGTGCTGGTCGGCCAGGAGAACGTGGCCCTCGCCCTCAGCCTCGACATGGTCCTGGTCGCGGGCGTGGTCATGGCCGTGTACCTGCCCCTGCAACGACGGAGCGCGCGATGGCTGGACGCCTGAACCTCTGGCGGTGGGTCGTCCTCGGCCTCGCCGCCCTGTACTTCCTGGTCCCGCTCGCCGCGTCCGTGGTCTTCACCATCGACGTGCCCGGCGAGGGCGTCACCTTCGACGCCTACACCCAGATCGTCTCCACCGCCGGCTTCACCTCCAGCCTGGTCCTCTCGCTGGAACTCGCCGCCGCCACCATCGCCGTCGTGCTGCTCCTGATGGTCCCGGCCATGGTCGCGCTACGGCTCGGAGCGCCCCGGCTGCGCCCGGTCGTCGAGGTGATCTGCTCGCTGCCGCTGGTGGTGCCGCCGATCGCGTTCGTCGCCGGGATCGCGACGGTCCTCAAGTGGGGCCCCGACTACCTCTCGCGCACCCCGCTGTTCGAGACCTTCGTCGCGATCCAGAACCCGAGCTTCCCGTTCGTCCTCGTCCTCGCCTACGTCGTGATGGCGCTGCCGTTCGTGTACCGGGCGCTGGACTCCGGGCTGCGCGCCATCGACGTGAAGACCCTCGTCGAGGCCGCCCGCAGCTGCGGCGCGAACTGGCCGCAGGCCCTCGTGCGGACCGTACTGCCCAATCTGCGCGGCGCGTTGCTCAACGCCTCCTTCCTCACGCTGGCCCTGGTCCTCGGCGAGTTCACCGTGGCCCAGCTCCTGGGCTTCCAGCCCTTCGCCGTGTGGATCTACAGCGTCGGCGGGTCCAACGCCCAGCTCTCCGTCGCCGTCTCCGTGCTCAGCCTGGTCGTCACCTGGGCACTCCTCCTCACGCTCGCCGGTGTCGGCGGGCGCGACAAAACCGCTTCGTCCCGGGGATGAACCATGACCGCCACCACGCTTGAGAAGACCACCACGGACCAGGCCGCCACCGTCGAATTCCGGGGCCTGCGCCGGGAGTTCGGCGCCACGGTCGCCCTCGACGGACTCGACCTGACCGTCCGCCCCGGCGAGTTCCTGGCCCTGCTCGGCCCCTCCGGCTGCGGCAAGACCACCGCCCTGCGCATGCTCGCCGGCTTCGAACACCCCACCTCCGGTGAGGTGTTGGTCGACGGCAAGGACGTCACCGACGTGCCCGCGCACCGTCGCGACGCCGGGATGGTCTTCCAGTCGTACAGCCTCTTCCCGCATCTCAACGCGCTCGACAACGTCGCCTTCGGCCTGCGCATGCGCAAGGTCCGTGCGGCCGAACGGCGTTCCCGCGCGGCCGAGTTGCTCGACCTCGTCGGGCTCGGCGACAAGGGTGAGCGCTTCCCGCACCAGCTCTCCGGCGGCCAGCAGCAGCGCGTCGCGCTGGCCCGCGCGCTCGCCCTGCGCCCGCGCGTGCTGCTCCTGGACGAGCCGCTGTCGGCCCTCGACGCCAAGGTCCGGCTGTCCCTGCGCGAGGAGATCCGCCGCCTCCAGCAGGAACTCGGCATCACCACGCTCTTCGTGACACACGATCAGGAAGAGGCCCTGTCCATAGCCGACCGGGTCGCCGTCATGCGCGCCGGACGGCTCGAACAGTGCGCCGCCCCGGCCGAGTTGTACGGCCGTCCCGCGACCCCGTTCGTCGCCGAGTTCGTCGGCACCATGAGCCGCCTTCCGGGCCGGCTCACCGACGGCGCGGTCGAGGTCCTCGGCCAGCGGCTCCCGGTCGACGGCGAGGCACCGGCGGGACCCGACGTGGACGTGCTCGTACGCCCCGAGGCGATCGACGTGCGCGCGGACGAGACCGGTGACGCACGCGTCGTGGCAACCGCCTTCCTGGGCGCGGTCGTTCGCGTCACCGTACGGCTCGGCGACGACACCGAGGTCAAGGCCGACCTGCCCACGCACGAGGCGACCACCCTGGGTGCCGGAGTCGCCGTACGCGTGTCGCTGCCGGAACGGCCGGTCCTCGTGGCGGACCGCATCAACCCGTAGGGCCCAAGCGCCCGTAGTGAAAGAGAGAAACGTGACCCCCCACACCCAACTCCCGCTCCAGGCCGTCCTGTTCGACATGGACGGAACGCTCGTCGACACCGAGCGGCTGTGGTGGGAGGCGGTGGAGCAGGTC
Source organism: Streptomyces sp. NBC_00252 (assembly GCF_036187565.1). NCBI lineage: Bacteria > Bacillati > Actinomycetota > Actinomycetes > Kitasatosporales > Streptomycetaceae > Streptomyces > Streptomyces sp. NBC_00252. Next base: position 8,263,639 of record NZ_CP108087.1, read on the forward strand.
GCGGGCAGGACCCTGACGGACGCGGACCAGCCGGAGGTGCTCGGCCGCCCGGTCGAGCACACCGCCGACTGGCTCGCCCGGGCCACCGGCGTCCCGGCGGCGGACCTCGCGGCCGCGCTGCACCGGGAGTTCGCCACCCGCGTCCGCACCGGCATCGTGCCCCGCCCCGGCGCGCTCGACCTGCTCGACGCCCTCGCCCGCGACGGCGTCCCCACGGCGCTCGTCACCGCCTCCCCCCGCGCGGTCGCCGACACCGTCCTCGACGCCCTCGGCGCGAGCCGCTTCGCGGTCTCCGTCACCGCCGACGACACCGGGCCCACCAAGCCCGCGCCCGACCCCTACCTCGCCGCCTGCCGCGCCCTCGGTGTCGACCCGGCGGCCTGCGTGGCCGTCGAGGACACCCAGACCGGCGTCAGTTCCGCCGAGGCGGCCGGCTGTGCGGTCCTCGCGGTGCCGTCCCTCGCCCCGATCGACGCGGCGCCCGGCCGGACCGTACGCGACAGTCTCGTCGGGGTCACCCCGGCCGCCCTGCGCGCGATGGTGACGGACCAACAGCCGGACGAACTACGCGTGTTGAGCTGGAATCTGTGGCTCGGCGGCAGCAAGGTCGACGATCACCGCGCCAAGCAGCTGAAGGCCATCGCGGAGACCGGCGCGGATGTCGTCGGCCTCCAGGAGACCGGTGGTACGGCGGTGGAGGAACTCGCCGAGGCGCTGGGCTGGTACCACCACCGGGCGGGCGAGAACCTGGGCGTCATCAGCCGCCACCCGATCACAGCCCGTTTCGGTGACCCGGACGTCGGGTTCTACGGCGCGGCAGGGGTGCGGATCGCCGTGGGGGAGGCGCGTGAGGTCGACGTGTGGACCTGTCACCTCGACTACACGCCCTACGGGCCGTACGAGTCGGCCTTCGACGGGCTTCCGGCCGCGGATCTGATCGCCCACGAGGGGGTTCGGCTCGCCCAGATGCGGGATGCCCTCGGGCGGATCGCAGAGGTGGGCGACGTCGCGGTGCCTGTCGTGCTGGTGGGTGATTTCAACTGCCCTTCGCATCTGGACTGGGCGGATGTGGAGTGGCCGGTGACGAAGGCCGCGGCGGAGGCGGGGTTTCGCGACTCGTACCGGGAGGTGCATCCGGACCCCGTTGCGGAGCCCGGGTACACCTGGTCGCCGATTCATCCTGTGCACGAGGACGGGAGCGGGCGGCTTGAGCCGCAGGATCGGATCGACTACGTCCTGCATCGGGGGCTGAGTGTGCTGGACTCCCGGACGTTCGTGGTGGGGGCGCCCAGCGCATGGCCGGATGTGGCGGGCAACTGCTGGCCTTCCGACCACGCGGCTGTTCTTACGGTGTTCGCGGTGCCCGTTCGCTGAGTGCGGGGCGGGAGGGGCGTGCTTCGGGTGCGGGTCCGTGGGGGCTGGGCGCGCAGTTCCCCGCGCCCCTTCGGGGCACTGACCTCCAAGGCGGAGCCCACTCCGGGGGCGGCCGTGCTCACCAGGCACGCAACGAATCGCCGCTCCACCCCACCCGCACGCAACAAACCGCTCACCGGCGCGCAACGGCTCCTTCTTGTCCGGCCCAGCCCCCGGCCGTACCGTCTAGGTGGGCCCCGATAGGTGGCTCTTCGACCTTTTCGTACCGGTGAGGGACACACATGCGCACCGCCCTGCTCCAGAGCTCCGGCCGCCCCGGCTCCGTCGTCGAGAACCTCAAGGTCCTCGACGAGGCGGCGGGCCGCGCCGCGGCTGACGGTGCCGGGCTGCTCGCCGCGCCGGAGATGTTCCTCACCGGGTACGCGATCGGCGACGACGTCGACCGCCTCGCCGAGCCCGCCGACGGCGACTCCGCCGACACCGTCGCGGAGATCGCCGGCCGCCACGGCATCGCCATCGCCTACGGCTACCCCGAGCGCGACGGCGAGTCCGTGTACAACTCGGCCCAGCTCATCTCCGCCGACGGCACCCGTCTCGCCAACTACCGCAAGACCCACCTCTTCGGCGACTTCGAGCGCGCCCACTTCACCCCGGGCGAACAGCCGGTCGTCCAGGCCGAGTTGGACGGTCTGACCGTCGGCCTGATGATCTGCTACGACGTCGAGTTCCCGGAGCCCGTCCGCGCCCACGCCCTCGCAGGCACCGACCTGCTCCTCGTCCCGACGGCGAACATGCACCCGTTCGAGTTCGTCGCCGAGTCCCTGGTCCCCGTGCGGGCCTGGGAGAACCAGCTGTACGTGGCGTACGTCAACCGCATCGGCCAGGAAGGGGAGTTCGAGTTCTTCGGCCTCTCCACGCTGGCCGGACCCGACGGAGTCGCCCGCACCCGCGCGGGCCGCGGCGAGGAACTCCTCCTCGCCGACCTGGACCCCGGGTTCCTCGCCGAATCCCGTGCGGCGAACCCGTACCTGACGGACCGTCGCCCCGGCCTCTACGGCTCCCTGTCCTGAAGCCCCCCTGCCTTCCCTGCACTTGTACTTGTTCCTGTTCCGCTAGGAGTCCGTACCCCATGACGTCCACGGTGCCCAACGCCGTCCAGCACGCCGACGAGCGACAGCCGCCGATCACCATGTTCGGGCCGGACTTCCCGTACGCGTACGACGACTTCCTCGCCCACCCGGCGGGCCTCGGCCAGATACCCGCGACCGAGCACGGCACCGAAGTCGCCGTGATCGGCGGCGGGTTGTCCGGCATCGTGGCCGCCTACGAGCTGATGAAGATGGGCCTCAAGCCCGTCGTCTACGAGGCCGACCAGATCGGCGGCCGGCTGCGCACCGTCGGCTTCGACGGGTGCGACCCCTCCCTCACCGCCGAGATGGGCGCGATGCGCTTCCCGCCCTCCTCGACCGCCCTCCAGCACTACATCGACCTGGTGGGACTCGAGACCCGGCCGTTCCCCAACCCCCTTGCGGAGGCGACCCCTTCGACCGTCGTCGACCTCAAGGGCGAGTCCCACTACGCGACCACCGTCGACGACCTCCCGCAGGTCTACCGCGACGTGATGCACGCCTGGAACGCCTGCCTCGAAGAGGGCGCCGACTTCTCCGACATGAACCGCGCCATGCGCGAACGCGACGTCCCGCGCATCCGTGAGATCTGGTCGAAGCTCGTCGAGAAGCTCGACAACCAGACCTTCTACGGCTTCCTCTGCGACTCCGAGTCCTTCAAGTCCTTCCGGCACCGTGAGATCTTCGGCCAGGTCGGCTTCGGCACGGGCGGCTGGGACACCGACTTCCCGAACTCCATCCTGGAGATCCTGCGCGTCGTCTACACCGAGGCCGACGACCACCACCGCGGCATCGTCGGCGGCTCCCAGCAACTCCCGCTCCGCCTCTGGGACCGCGAGCCGCAGAAGATCGTCCACTGGCCCTACGGCACCTCGCTCGCGTCCCTGCACGTGAACGGCGAACCCCGCCCGGCCGTGACCCGGCTGCACCGCACCGCGGGCAACGGCATCACCGTGACGGACGCGAGCGGCGACATCCGCACCTACCAGGCGGCGATCTTCACCGCCCAGTCCTGGATGCTGCTCTCGAAGATCGCCTGCGACGACTCGCTCTTCCCGATCGACCACTGGACCGCCATCGAGCGCACCCACTACATGGAGTCCAGCAAGCTCTTCGTGCCGGTCGACCGGCCGTTCTGGCTCGACAAGGCCGTCGACGACAGGGGAAATCCGACCGGCCGGGACGTCATGTCGATGACCCTCACCGACCGTATGACGCGCGGGACCTACCTCCTCGACGACGGCCCGGACAAGCCCGCCGTCATCTGCCTCTCGTACACGTGGTGCGACGACAGCCTCAAGTGGCTGCCGCTGTCCGCCAACGAGCGGATGGAGGTCATGCTGAAGTCGCTCGGCGAGATCTACCCGAAGGTCGACATCAGGAAGCACGTCATCGGCAGCCCGGTGACCGTCTCCTGGGAGAACGAGCCTTATTTCATGGGCGCGTTCAAGGCCAACCTGCCCGGCCACTACCGCTACCAGCGGCGCCTGTTCACCCACTTCATGCAGGACCGGCTGCCCGCGGACAAGCGGGGCGTCTTCCTCGCGGGCGACGACATCTCCTGGACGGCCGGCTGGGCCGAGGGCGCCGTCCAGACCGCGCTGAACGCGGTCTGGGGCGTCATGCACCAGCTGGGCGGCACGACCGACCCGACGAACCCGGGCCCCGGGGACGTCTACGACGAGATCGCGCCGGTCGAACTCCCCGAGGACTGAGGGGAGTTCAGATCCCGGCCGCGCGTGCCTTCTCGTACAGCTCCGCGGCGACGTCCTTGAGTTCCCGGGCGTCCCGGGTCCCGGTCTGGAGGTCCACGAGGATCTCGTCGAGGCCGACCTCGGCGTGTGTGGCGAGGTCCTCGACCATCTGGTCGACGCTGCCCTGGAAGGGCCTGCGGCCAGGGCCCTCGAAGGGCTTGGCGGTGTAGGTCAGATTGGTGCGCAGGACCGTCCGGATCGGTGCCGTGCGTCCGCGCTCGGCGGCCAGCTCCCTCAGCTCACGCCACTGCGCGGCGAGCGCCTCGGTGCCCATGCCGACCGGAATCCAGCCGTCGGCGTGGTCGACCAGCCGGCGCCGGGCCTTCTTGCCCATCGCCGCGAGCAGGACGGGGATGGGCCGGGCGGGCTTGGGGCCGACCACGGCCGACGCGATCTTCGTCAGCCGGCCGTCGTACGACACCGGGTCGGGGCCCCACACGGCGCGGCACACCTCGATCAGCTCGTCCAGGGCCTGACCGCGCTCCGCGAACGGCCGTGCCGACGCGGCCGCGTACTCGTCGACCGACCAGCCCGTGCCGAGGCCCGCGACCACCCGGCCGCCGCTCGCCGCGTCCAACGTGGCGAGGGCCTTGGCCAGTTGGAACGGCACGTGCAGCGGCGCCACCAGCACGCTGGTGCCGAGGCGGGCCCGCTCGGTGGCGGTGGCGGCGAGCGTGAGCGTGACCAGCGGCTCGGCCACACCGCGGTAGTGGTCGGGCCAGGGGACGCCCTCCATGCCGTAAAGGCCCTGAGTGGCGGGCTCGGGGAACAGGGCGCGCTCGAACACCCACAGGCTCTCGTAACCGATCTCTTCGGCGGCACGGGCCACGTCGGGCACGTCCTTGCCGATGTCGTACCAGTGCAGCTGGGGGAGGCCGAGCCCGAGGGGTGTCGTCATGCCCTGTGCTCCTTCGCCGAGGTCAGTGGTATATGAACGTACAACGTTCACACGGGAGTTGACCGTCCACGGCGGAAGCTGTCCGGATCAGTCCCGCAGTGGCGTGAGCAGCATGCGTCCCGCGAGTCCCACCGCCGCGTCCAGCCGTTCGGTGAACTCCTCGGCCACGTCGGGGAGTCCGCGCAGCGCCCACAGGGCACGCGCCGCCGTCCAGGTCGCCTCCCGGGCGCGCTCCAGGCTCCACGAGCCGAGCAGATGCGTGAGCGGATCGGCGATCTGGAACAGGTCGGGCCCCGGCATCAGCTCCTCGCGGATGCGCTCCTCCAGCGACACGAGGAGATCGCCCACCCGGTCGAACTCGTCCTCCAGCTCCGCCGGTTCGCAGTCCAGCGTGCGACAGGCGTCCACGACGGCGAGGGCGAGATCGTGGCCGATGTGCGCGTTGATCCCGGACAGGGCGAACTGCAGCGGCCGTACGCCCGGATGGCGGCGGAGCTGGAAGAGCGGGCGCCAACAGGCGGGCGGGCGGCGCCCGTTGGCCGCCGCGTCCACGGCCGCGAGGTACCGCTCCGCGAACCGTACGTCCAGCGCGACCGCGGCCCGCGCGTCGGCGAACCGTCCGGCCTCGACGCTCCGGTCGACCGCCTGCGTGACGGCGAGGTAGACGCGGTTGAACACCGCGACCCCGTCCCGCGCGGGCAGTTCCTCGTCGAGCGCGCGGAGCCGGGAGACGACGATGTCCACGGGTGTGGTGATGTGTGCCAATTGCCCCATGAGGGCAGCGTCCCAGTCCCGGGACGGCCCGGATGCCGCCGGGCCCGACACTTCCCCAGAACGGGGGAACGGGGGAGTGGTTCCGGGGTGCGGCCGGTGCGCCTACGACTGGGCGCGTCGACCCGGGCCGTCGGGGGAGTCGTACGACGACGTTCCCTCGTCCAACAGTGGTTGATCCGACTTGAGATGGGCGGGCGCGAGGTAGCGCAGGGCGTGGTAGCCGGTGATGACGACGAGCGTGCCGAGCGCGATGCCGCTGAGGGTGAAGTTGTCGCTGAACTTGATCGAGACACCGCCGACTCCGATGATGATGCCCGCCGCGGCAGGCACCAGGTTCAGCGGATTGCGCAGATCCACACCGGAGTTGAGCCAGATCTGCGCGCCGAGCAGGCCGATCATGCCGTAGAGGATGACGGTGATCCCGCCGAGGACGCCGCCCGGGATCGCGGCGACGATCGCGCCGAACTTGGGGCAGAGGCCGAAGAGGAGGGCGAAGCAGGCGGCGGCCCAGTAGGCGGCGGTGGAGTAGACGCGGGTCGCGGCCATCACGCCGATGTTCTCGGAGTAGGTGGTGTTGGGCGGGCCGCCGACGGCGGTCGAGAGCATCGACGCGACACCGTCCGCGGAGATCGCGGTGCCGAGCTTGTCGTCCAGCGGGTCGCCGGTCATCTCGCCGACCGCCTTGACGTGTCCGGCGTTCTCGGCGACCAGCGCGATCACCACCGGCAGCGCGACCAGGATCGCCGACCACTGGAACGTCGGTCCGTGGAAGGACGGCAGCCCGACCCAGTCGGCCTTGCCGACGGCGGAGAGGTCGAGGCGCCAGTGGTCGGTGACCTCGCCGCTCGCGCTCATCGAGTGGATGCGGCCGAAGATCCGGTCGAAGGCCCAGGAGATGCCGTAGCCGAAGACCAGGCCGAGGAAGATCGCGACGCGGGACCAGAAACCACGCAGACAGACGACGGCCAGACCGGTGAACGCCATGACCAGCAGCGCCGTCCACTGGTCCTGCGGCCAGTACGTGGCGGCGGTGACCGGGGCGAGGTTGAAGCCGATCAGCATGACCACCGCGCCGGTGACGATCGGCGGCATCGCGGCGTGGATGATGCGCGCCCCGAACCGCTGCACGGCGACCCCGACCAGGAACAGCACGACGCCGACGACGAACACCGCGCCGGTGACGGTCGCGCTGGTGCCGCCCTGCGCGCGGATCACGGCGGCCACGCCCACGAAGGAGAGGGAACAGCCGAGGTAGCTGGGCACCCGGCCCCGGGTCGCGAGCAGGAAGATCACGGTCGCGACGCCGGACATCATGATCGCGAGGTTGGGGTCGAGACCCATGAGGACCGGGGCCACGAAGGACGCGCCGAACATCGCCACCACGTGCTGGGCGCCGAGCCCGATCGTGCGCGGCCAGGACAGCCGTTCGTCCGGGCGGACAACCGCTCCGGGCGCGGGCGTCCGCCCGTCACCGTGCAGCTTCCAGCGCACGCCGAGGTCCATGGTGGGGTTCGCTTTCTCTGTAGCGGAATTCGCCAGCTGAATTCTGTCTATCTGAAGACGGTCCGGACCATTGTCACGGGTACCTCGGGGTTCTACGCTCGCACGGTTCCACTCATGAACTGCATTCACATATCTGATCGGAGTTGATCGGTGAGTAGAAGACCCCGACTGAGTGTTCTGCTGGTGGCCGCGGCGACACTGACAGCCCTGTTCGCCCCCTCCGCCTCCGCGCACACGGCGCCGGCCGCCCCGAGGACCGCCGTCCTCGACGGCACCCGCCTCCAGCAGACCAAGCTCCGCCTGGACCGGGGCGATCCCCAACTCCGGCGCGCGCTCAAGCAGTTGACTGCCCGCGCCGACAACTGGCTGGACCAGGGCCCCTGGACGGTCGTGGACAAGCCGAAGCCCGCCCCCGGAGGGGATGTTCACGACTACCTGAGCCAGGCCCCGTACTGGTGGCCCACGACCACCCCGACCGCCGACAACCCCTGGGGCTGCCCGTACGTCCAGCGCGACGGACAGCGCAACCCCGAGGTCGACACCGGGACCGACCGCCAGGACGTGGAGAAGGTCTTCGACTCGACCTACGACCTCGCGCTCGCCTGGTACTACACCGGCGACAGGCGCTACGCCCACAAGGCCGACCAGGTCCTGCGCACCTGGTTCCTCGACCCGGCCACGAAGATGAACCCCAACCTGGACCACGCCCAGTTCATCCCCTGCAAGTACGACGGCCGCGCCATCGGCATCATCGACTTCTCCCAGTCGTACACCAGCGTCGTCGACGCCATCGCGATCCTCGGCACCGGCGCCCCCGGCTGGACGCGGAACGACCGTACGGCGATGGCCGGTTGGAACTCCGCCTTCCTCGGCTGGCTCAAGAACAGCGCCTTCGGCAAGGAGGAGGGCGCCGCCGCCAACAACCACGGCACCTTCTACGACATGGAGTTGGCCGCCCTCGCCTACGCGACCGGTGACACGGCACTGGCCCGGCGGACCGTGCTGGACGCGCGCGCCAAGCGCATCGACCCGCAGATCGCGGGCGACGGCAGTCAGCCGCAGGAGCTGGCGCGGACCCGGAGTTGGCACTACTCGACCTTCGACCTGGTCGCGTACACCCGGCTCGCCGCCATCGGACGGCATGTCGGCGTGAACCTGTGGACCTATCAAGGCCCTGACGGACAGGGCCTGTTGAAGGCGGTCGACTATCTGCTGCCCGCCGCGACCGGGGCCGCCGCGTGGCCGCACCCGGAGCTGGAGTTCTACCGGTACGCGGCGAGCGACGTCGTCCACGCGGCGGCCGACGCGGGCGACGCCCGGGCGAAGGCGGCCGTACCGAAGCTGGAGGCGCCGCCCGGGGGTGACCTGTGGGCGCTGCGCCCGGCGGCCGAGCAGCTGGACTCGATCGCCGGTTGACCCGCCGCCGTAGGCCACCCGCGGGCACACCCCGTAGATCCACCTCGTAGACCCACCCCGTGGGCCCGTCTGACCAGGGCCTTCCTGACAGGGGCTCCTGAGCGGTCGCTTAGAATGGGGCGGTCCCCACAGTCTCCACCGCCCCACCAGCACCGCTCGGGAGTCCCGCCGTGACCGTCGAAAGCCCGCCCGCCACCGCCGTGTCCCACGGCCGGCTCGTCCCGGTCGCCGTCCACTTCGACGACCTCGACGCGCTCGGCATGCTGCACAACGCCCGCTACCCGCTGCTCGTCGAGCGCGCCTGGACCGAGCTGTGGCAGGAGCACGGGATCCGCTTCGACGGCGACTGGGCGACCGCCGGGGACGCCTGCAACGTGGTGAAGGAACTGCTGATCAGCTACGACGCGCCGGTCACCAGGTCGGGCCCGTACGCCGTGCACCTCTGGCTGGACCGGCTCGGCACCACCGGGCTGACGTACGGCTTCCGGTTCTGCTCGGCGGACGGGACGACGACGTACGCCACCGGGACCCGGGTGCTGGTCCGGCTGGACGCGGGGACGCTGCGCCCCGCGCCCTGGAGCGAGGCGTTCAGGACCGTGGGCCGGACACTGCTGCGCTCGGCGGACTGACCTTCGGGCGGTCCCGGTCGCCGGCGCGCAGCACGCCCGCGAAGACCGCGAGGCCACCCGCCAACACCGTGACCAGGCAGAACGACACGACCAGGCCCGTGGCCTGCGCCACCCCGCCGATCAGGCTCGGCGCGATCAGCCCCGAGGTGTAGGTGATCGTCGCGACGCCCGCGATGGCCTGGCTCGGGTTCGGGCCGCTGCGGCCCGCCGCCGCGAAGCACAGCGGGACGACCACGGCGATGCCGAGGCCGAGCAGCGCGAAGCCGCCCATGGCCAGCGCCGGGTTGTCCGCGAGGACGATCAGCAGCCCGCCGCCCACGGCCAGCAGCCCGCCCGCACGGACCGTACGCACCGACCCGAAGCGGTTCACCACCGCGTCGCCCACCAGCCGGGCCACCGCCATCGTCAGCATGAAGCCCGTCGTCGAGGCCGCCGCGAGACCGGCCGACGTGCCCAACTGGTCATGCAGGAACACCGCCGACCAGTCCAGGCTCGCCCCCTCCGCGAACACCGCGCAGAAGCCAACCGCGCCGATGAGCAGCGCGGACTTCGGCGGCAGCGTGAACCGGGGCGGGGCCTCCTCGGCGACACCCGGGGGGATGTCGAGCACCCAGTGGCAGGCGCCGACGCCGAGCGCGGTGAGGATCAGGGCCGCGACGAAGTGGTGCACGCGCGCGTCCGAGCCGAGATGCGCGGCGAGCGTGCCGCCCGCCGAACCGATCAGGGCGCCCGCGCTCCACATGCCGTGCAGACTCGACATGATCGACTTGTCGAGGAGGCGCTCGATCTCGACACCGAGCGCGTTCATGGCGACGTCGGCCATGCCCGCGCTCGCGCCGTACGTGAACATCGCCAGGCACAGGGTGACCAGGTTCGGCGCCAGCGACGGCAGGACCAGGGACATGGTCCACATGGCGATCAGCCCGCGCACCGCCGCACGGCTGCCGAAGCGGTGGGTGATCCAGCCGGCCAGCGGCATCGAGCAGGACGCGCCGAACGCGCCGAAGGCGAGGGCGAATCCGAGCCAGCCCGCGGCGACGTGCGCGTGGTCCTGGATCCACGGCACCCGGGTCGCGAACGAGCCGGTGACCGCGCCGTGCACGGCGAAGACGGCGGCAACGGCGTACCGGGCACGCTTCACCTCGTGTCGGTCGTAGACCACTTCGCTCATCGTCCGGCCCCTCCAGCTGGTCGTGTCCCGCTCGACTGTTCTGATCCCCACATGCGCCGCGTAAACTATCAGGAACCCTGCCTGATAGATAGAGAATTACCGGACGCCCGTCGCACCGCCTCGATCTGGGAGGATTCCCGGCATGCCCGCATCCCCGAGCACCGCCCGGGCCATCAACGACCGGCTCGCCCTGCGGCTGCTGCAGCAGGAAGGCCCGCTGACGGCGGGGCAGTTGAAGCAGCTGACCGGACTGTCCCGGCCCACCGTCGCCGACCTCGTCGAACGCCTCACCGCCTCCGGGCTGATCCAGATGGTCGGCGAGTCCGGCGAGCAACGGCGCGGTCCCAACGCCCGGTTGTACGGCATCGTCGCCGACCGCGCGTACCTCGCCGCGCTGGATGTCCGCCTCGAGGGCGTCTCCGTCGTCGTCTCCGACCTGGTCGGGCGGGTGCTCGCGGAGGCGTCCGTGCCGATCGACGGGGCGTCGGGCACCGGTCCCGCGGTCGAGCAGGCCGTCGCGCTGGTCGAGCGGGCCGCGAAGGAGGCGGGCGCGGAACACCTCCACACCGTCGGCGTCGGCGCCCCCGGCCTCATCGACCCGGCCACGGGCGAACTCCGCGACACCACCGGCCTGCCCGCCTGGCACCGCCGCCTCGTCGCCGCCCTCCACGAACGCCTTCCGGGCACCCACATCGTCGTGGAGAACGAGACCAACCTCGCGGCCCTCGCCGAGCAACGCGACGGCGCGGCCCGCGACCGCGACACGTTCGTGCTGTTCTGGCTCGGGATGGGCATCGGCGCGGCGGTGGTCCTGGACGGGGCGTTGCGCCGGGGCGCGTCAGGGGGTGCGGGCGAGATCGGCTTCCTGCCGGTGCCTGGGACGAGGGGATTCCCTTCGGCGACGGACTGCGAGGGGGGTTTCCACTCCCTGGCCGGGGCGGCGGCTGTGCTCGAACTCGCCCGGGAATGCGGGGTGTTGGGCCGCGCGGGCGAGGGGGCTGGGGCGGCCGGGGTGGTGCGGTGGGCTGTGGGGGAGGTGAGCGGTGGCGGGGCTGGGGGTGACGTCGGCGTCGGTGCTGGGGCCGGTGACGCGGGTGACGTCGGAGTCGATGCTGGGGCCGGTGACGCGGGTGACGTCGGAGTCGATGCTGGGGCTGGGGCTGGTGACGGAGGTGACCTGGCTGCCCGCTTCCTCGACGCCCTCGCCGACCGGCTCGCCCTCGGCGTCGCCTCCGTCGTCGCGCTGCTGGACCCCGGATGCGTGGTCCTCGGCGGCGAGGTCGGCCAGGCCGGCGGCGACGAACTCGCCGTACGCGTGGCCGAACGCATCACCCGCATGTCCCCGCTCCCCGCGGAGGTCCGCCCCAGCGTCCTGGGCGGCGCCGCAGTCCTGCGCGGCGCCCAGCTGACCGCCCAGGACGGAGCCCAGGACGAACTGTTCGGGTAACCCGCCGGGGGTCGTGCCCTGCAAGGCGGCGGGCGGTCACCCGCGCTGGGCGGCCGTACGGGACGACCCCAGGGGGAGTTGCTCGCCCGCCCTTCAAATTCCGTGCCCGCTCGGCCCTTTGGCGGTCACCCGAATCGAACCCTCAACCCCGCGCCCGGCCTGCGTCCTGGCCCGCAACGTGCCCACCCTGGCAAGGTGCCCGACCCAGGGGCGCGGGGAACTGCGCGCCCAGCCACGAACTCACGCGCACTCGGGCTCTGACAGCCACATACCGACCATCTGCTCGCGCGTCCGGAGCCGTCACTGATCCCTTGACCGCCGGACGGCACGCGCGCTGAGTGGCCCGGCGGTGGGCAAGGGCCGTCGTCACCACCGCCGGACCGGTCCAGGGGTGTCCCCTCGGAGATCCGAAAAGGACTAGACCATATGATCCAGCAGGTAGGGGCCGGTTGAGAAGTCCAGCGGCACCGTCTGTGAGCCAGCCCACACCCTTCACCTGTATGGACCCTTGTCAGGCGTGGCACACTGGCCGTGTACCAGAAGCAGCGCACTCCGGGGTCGGTGAAAGTCCGAGCCGGCGGTTACAGTCCGCGACCCGTCCGCTTCCAGCGGCCGGTTGACCAGGTGGAATTCCTGGACCGACGGTTAAAGTCCGGATGGGAGGCAGTGCGCGGCGGGCGGGCATTCGTGCGCGCCGCCGTATTGGCTCGTCCTGCGTGGACGGGTTCTGTCCGGCGTCGTTCCCGGTGTTCTCGTCCGTTTCATTCTGTCGTCTTCGACAGGCCCCGGAGTCCGTGCCCTATGAGGCAGGAGGACCCGGGAAGTGTTCACCGGAATCGTCGAAGAGCTGGGTGAGGTCACCGCCGTCGAGAATCTCGACGACGCCTCCCGCTTTCGTCTGCGCGGCCCCATCGTCACCGAGGGCGCGAAGCACGGCGACTCCATCGCCGTGAACGGCGTCTGTCTCACCGTCGTGGAGTTCGAGGGTGACGAGTTCACCGCCGACGTCATGGCCGAGACCCTGAACCGCTCCAGCCTCGGCGTCCTCGCCGTCGGCTCCCGTGTCAACCTCGAACGCCCCATGGCCCTCGGCGCCCGCCTCGGCGGCCACATCGTGCAGGGGCACGTCGACGGCACCGGCGAGATCATCGAGCGCAAGCCGTCCGAGAACTGGGAGATCGTCAAGATCTCGCTCCCGGCCGACCTCACGCGCTATGTCGTCGAGAAGGGCTCCATCACCGTCGACGGCATCAGCCTCACCGTCGTCGACGCGGGCCCGGACTACTTCACCGTCAGCCTCATCCCGACCACCCTCGGCCTGACCACGCTGGGCCACAAGCAGCCCGGCGACCCGGTCAACCTCGAGGTCGACGTCATCGCCAAGTACGTGGAGCGGCTGATGGGTTCACGCGAGGTGACCCCGTGAACTGGCTCAACTCCGAGGCCTTCGTCCTGTTCGGCCAGCACATCAAGTGGTCGGACATGATCGGCAACGTCATCGGTCTGATAGGCCTCGCCTTCGGCTGGCGGCGGTCGATCTGGAGCTGGCCCACGCAGTTCGTCTCCGGCCTGATCCTCTTCGCCGCGTTCGCCACCGCGCACCTCTCCGGCAGCGCGGGCAAGCAGATCGTCGTCATGGTCGTCGCCGGCTACGGCTGGTGGCAGTGGAACCGCGGCAAGGACGGCTCCGCCGACGGCCACATCACCCCCCGCTTCGCCACCTGGCGCGAGCGCGCGATCCTGGCCGGCTCCGCCGCCGTCGGGACCGTGGCCGTGGCCGCCCTCTTCAAGGCGTACCCGTCCCTCTCCTGGGACCCGTGGCCCGACGCCTACATCTTCGTCGGCACCGTCGTCGCGATGTACGCGCAGGCCCGCGGCATGGTCGAGTTCTGGTTCGCCTGGCTCCTCGTCGACCTCGTCGGCGTCCCCCTCAACTTCGCCAACGGCTTCGCGTTCTCCGGCTTCGTCTACGTCATCTACGGCGCACTCGTCCTGTGGGGCATGCGCGACTGGTGGCTGCGCTCCCGCAAGGCCCCGCAGCCCGTCCTGGAAGGAGCGCCGGCATGACAGCCCGCCCGTCACCCACCACCGCCCTGAACGAGACGCTTCGCGTCCCCCCCTCGATCCCGCCGATCCTGTACAGCACCGACGGTTTCGAAGACTTTTCGCTCGACCCCGTTGAACAGGCCATCGCCGACATCGCGGCGGGCCGCCCGGTCGTGGTCGTGGACGACGAGGACCGCGAGAACGAGGGCGACCTCGTCATCGCCGCCGAGAAGGCGACCCCCGAGATCATCGCGTTCATGATGAGCGAGTGCCGGGGTCTGATCTGCGCGCCCATGGAGGGCGACGAGCTGGACAGGCTCCGGCTCCCGCAGATGGTCGAGGACAACACCGAGTCGATGAAAACCGCGTTCACAGTCTCCGTGGACGCCTCGCCTGTTCACGGTGTGACCACCGGCATCTCGGCCTCCGACCGCGCGACCACCCTTCAGGTCCTCGCGAGCGGCAGCGCCCAGGCCGACGACCTCGTCCGCCCCGGCCACATCTTCCCGCTGCGCGCCCGTACCGGCGGCGTGCTGGTCCGCAACGGCCACACCGAGGCCGCCGTCGACCTCGCCCGCCTCGCGGGCCTGCGCCCGGCCGGCGCGATCGTCGAGATCGCGGGCGAGGACGGCCGTATGCTCCGCCTCCCCGAACTGATCCCCTTCGCCCGCAAGCACGGCCTCACGATCATCTCCATCGAGGACCTGATCGCCTACCGGCAGACCGCCGAACCCACCGTCCGCCGCGAGGCCGAGGTCCAACTCCCCACCCGCCACGGCGAGTTCACGGCGTACGGCTACCGATCGACCGTCGACGGAGTCGAGCACGTCGCCTTGGTCCACGGCGAGATCGGCGACGGCGAGGACGTCCTCGTCCGCGTCCACTCCGAGTGCCTCACCGGTGACGTCTTCCACTCCCTGCGCTGCGACTGCGGCCCCCAGCTGGAGGCCTCCCTTGAGCGCATCCAGGAGGAGGGCAGGGGAGTGGTGGTCTACCTCCGCGGCCACGAGGGACGCGGCATCGGCCTCCTGTCCAAGCTCCGGGCCTACGAGCTCCAGGAGCGCGGCCGCGACACCCTCGACGCCAACCTGGAACTCGGCCTGCCCGCCGACGCCCGGGACTACGGCGCCGGCGCGCAGATCCTGGAGGACCTCGGGGTCCGCAGCCTGCGCCTGATGACCAACAACCCCGACAAGACCGACGCGCTCGTCCGGCACGGCCTCAAGGTCACCGGCCGGGAGCCGATGCCCGTACAGGCGGGCGAGCACAACCTCCGCTACCTGCGCACCAAGCGGGACCGGATGGGGCACGACCTCCCCTGGCTGGACGCGGCCCCCGTGTCCACCTGCGGCAACCAGTAACCGCGCAATCGCACTTCCACGCGTGACGCACTTCTAGGAGACAAGAGAACGTGAGCGGCAAGGGCGCACCCGAACTGTCCGTACGCAACGTCGGAGACCTGCGGGTCGCCGTCATCGCGGCGCAGTGGCACGAAAAGGTGATGGACGGTCTCGTGGACGGCGCCCTGCGCGCCCTGCACGACCTGGGGATCGACGAGCCGACCCTCCTCAGGGTCCCCGGCAGCTGGGAACTCCCGGTCGTGGCAAAGGTGCTGGCGGGCCGGGGCTACGACGCGATCGTCGCCCTCGGCGTCGTGATCCGCGGCGGCACCCCGCACTTCGAGTACGTGTGCCAGGGCGTCGTCCAGGGCCTCACCCAGGTCTCGGTGGAGACCGGCGTCCCGGTCGGCATGGGCGTGCTGACCTGCGACACCGAGGCGCAGGCCCTGGACCGGGCCGGACTGGAGGGCTCGAATGAGGACAAGGGGCACGAGGCGGTGACGGCCGCGGTGGCGACGGCGGCCACGCTCCGCTCAGTATCTGAACCGTGGCGTTAAGCCCACGATTGTTTGCAATAGGGTGGGCAGCACCATGTCCAATAAGACGTTCGAGGAGCTCTTCACCGAGCTCCAGCAGAAGGCCGCCACCGGCGACCCCGCCACTTCCCGCACCGCAGAGCTGGTCGGCAAGGGCGTCCATGCCATCGGCAAGAAGGTCGTCGAAGAGGCCGCAGAGGTCTGGATGGCCGCAGAGTACGAGGGCAAGGAGGCGGCCGCCGAGGAGATCTCGCAGCTGCTCTACCACGTCCAGGTGATGATGGTCGCCCGCGGAATCTCGCTGGACGACGTCTACGCCCACCTGTAAAACCCTCTTAGAACCGTTTCGGGCAGTTCACCCCTTTTCACGCGAAGGAAGCCGACCTCATGCTGCGCATCGCCGTCCCCAACAAGGGTTCCCTGTCAGGACCTGCGGCGGACATGCTGCATGAGGCCGGCTACCAGCAGCGCCGGGAGTCCAAGGAACTGCGGATCGTCGACCCGGTCAACGAGGTGGAGTTCTTCTACCTCCGCCCCCGCGACATCGCGATCTACGTCTCCTCCGGCCGCCTCGACATCGGCATCACCGGCCGCGACCTGCTGATCGACTCCGCCGCGAGCGCCGAGGAGATCCTCCCGCTCGGCTTCGCCCGCTCCACCTTCCGCTTCGCCTCCAAGCCCGGCGCCGCGAGCAGCATGGCGGACCTCACGGGCAAGACGGTCGCCACCTCGTACGAGGGCATCGTCGCCAAACACCTCGCGGACAGCGGCATCGACGCCTCCGTCGTCCACCTCGACGGAGCCGTGGAGACCGCCATCGAACTGGGCGTCGCCGAGGTCATCGCGGACGTCGTCGAGACCGGCACCAGCCTGCGCAACGCGGGCCTGGAGGTCTTCGGCGACCCCATCATGAAGTCCGAGGCGGTCGTCATCCGCCGCAAGGACGCCCCGACCGACGACACCACCGAGCCCAAGGTCCAGCAGTTCCTGCGCCGCCTCCAGGGCGTCCTGGTCGCCCGGACGTACGTGATGATGGACTACGACTGCCGGGTCGAGCAGCTGGAGAAGGCCGTCGCGCTCACCCCCGGCCTGGAGTCCCCGACCGTCTCCCCGCTGCACAACGAGGGCTGGGTCGCCGTCCGCGCGATGGTCCCCGCCAAGGAGGCGCAGCGGATCATGGACGACCTGTACGACATCGGCGCCCGGGCCATCCTGACGACGGCCATCCACGCCTGCCGTCTCTGAGGAACACGCCGAGGATCACGCCGACCATGTCCGAACTCCCCGTCCTGCCGGTCACGTTCCGGCCGGGCCGCACCCGTGCCGTGCTGCTCACCGCCGGCCTCGCGATCTTCGTCGTCATCACGACCGTCGCGATGCTCCTGGAGCAGCTCACCCCGGGGGAGAAGCTCAGCTTCGTCCTCACCGGTGCCCTTCTCTTCGCCGTGCTGGCCCTGCTCGCCCGGGTGAAGGTCGTCGCCGACGAGACCGGTGTCACCGTCGTGAACATCGTCAGCAGGCGCCGGCTCGCCTGGGCCGAGATCCTCCAGGTGAATCTGCGCCCCGGCGATCCCTGGGTGTTCCTCAACCTCAGCGACGGCACCAGCCTGCCCGTCCTCGGCATTCAGCCCGGTATCGCCAAGGCGCGGGCCATCGCCGACGCGCGCACTCTGCGGGCCCTCGCCGAGGACCGGTCGCTGGGGGATCTGCCGTAGATGGCCATGTCTTGATTAATCTGTTGTCGGTGGCGTTTTCCTCGTGCCTCCGCCACCGGCATTCCCCCCTGTTTCCCCGAGGCCCCCTGCTACCCGAGGAGTGACTCCCTCCAGCGATGGACGGATCGTCCTGTAGTACCTGCGCCGCCCCCTCCCGACATATCGAGGCGGCGGCATGACCATCCCCTTGTTGCTCCTCGGAGCGGCGATCCTGCTGATTCTCGCCAACGGCTTCTTCGTGGCCGCCGAGTTCGGGCTCGTCACCGTGGAGCGTCCCGAGGCCGAGAAGGCCGCCGCCGAGGGCGACCGACGGGCCGCCACGGTCGTCGAGTCGCTCAAGGAGCTGTCCTTCCAGCTCTCCGGCACCCAGCTCGGCATCACCATCACCTCCCTGGTCGTCGGCATGCTCGCCGAACCGGCCCTCGCGGAGCTGCTGCACGGCCCGTTCAGCGCGATCGGCATCCCCGAGGGCGCCGTCTCCGGCGTCGCCGTGGTCGTCGGCATGCTGCTGGCCTCCGCCGTGCAGATGGTGATCGGCGAACTCGTGCCCAAGAACTGGGCGGTGTCCCGGCCGCTCCAGGTCGCGCGCTTCGTCGCCGCCCCGCAGCACGCCTTCGCGAAGCTGTTCCGCCCGGTGATCTCCGCCCTGAACACCGTCGCCAACAAGCTGGTCCGCGCGCTCGGCGTCGAGCCCGCCGAGGAGCTGGCCTCGGCCCGCACCCCCGGCGAACTCGTCTCCCTGGCCCGGCACTCGGCGCAGGCCGGCACGCTGGAGCAGGACACCGCCGATCTCTTCGTACGGACCCTGTCGCTGGGCGAGTTGACCGCGCAGCACGTCATGACCCCGCGCGTGAAGGTCAGCGCGCTGCAGTCGTCGGCGACGGCCGAGGACGTGGTCAACCTCACCCGCGCCACCGGTCTGTCCCGCTTCCCCGTCTACCGCGAGAAGATCGACGAGATCGTGGGCATGGTCCACCTCAAGGACGCGCTGGCCGTGCCCGCGCACGACCGGCTGCGCACCTCGGTCACCACCATCGCCAAGTCCCCGCTGCTGGTCCCCGAGACCCTGCCCGTCCAGCCCCTGCTGGGCCGGCTGCGCAGGGAACAGCCGATCGCCGTCGTCGTCGACGAGTACGGCGGTACGGCCGGGGTGGTCACCCTGGAGGACATCGTCGAGGAACTCGTCGGCGAGGTCCGCGACGAGCACGACGGCCTGGACGTCCCCGAACTCGCCGCCGCCCCGCCCGAGGACGGCAAGCCCGCCTGGGACGCCGACGGCAGCTGCCGGGTCGACATCCTCCAGCGCATAGGCCTCGACGTGCCCGAGGGCCCGTACGAGACGGTGGCCGGTCTGGTCGCCGACCTCCTCGGCCGCATCCCGGCCCCCGGCGACAAGGCCGAACTCCCCGGCTGGCGCCTCTCGGTCCGCCAGGTGGGCCACTATCGCGCCGAGCGCGTCCGCCTGGTCCGCACGGTGCCCGCGGTCAACGTCATGGAGGCCGCCCGATGACCGTCCTCCAACTCCTCTTCGCGGTCCTGCTGGTGCTCGCCAACGGCTTCTTCGTCGGCGCCGAGTTCGCCCTCGTCTCCGTCCGCCGCAGCCAGATCGAACCCCTCGGCACGGCCCGCGCCCGCCAGGTCCTCTACGGCCTGGAGCGGCTGCCGCAGATGATGGCGGCGGCCCAGTTCGGCATCACCGTCTGCTCGTTGACGCTCGGCGCGGTCGCCGAGCCGACGGTCGCGCACGTCCTGGAGCCGGTCTTCGAGTGGATGCACCTGCCCGAGGGCATGATCCACCCCCTCGGCTACATCCTCGCCCTGGCGGCCGTGGTCTTCTTCCACCTCGTCATCGGCGAGATGGTCCCGAAGAACCTCGCGATGGCCGCGCCGGAGAAGGCCGCGATGTGGCTCAGCCCGGGCCTGGTCGCCTTCGCCCGTGTCTGCAAGCCGATCACCGTGGCCCTCGGCGCCGTCGCCCAGGGCATCCTGCGGCTCTTCCACGTCGAGCCCAAGGACGAGGTCGAGGCCGTCTTCACCAGCGAACAGCTCAACCGCCTGGTGGAGGACTCGGGTCAGGCCGGCCTCCTCGACCCCGAGGAGCAGGAACGCCTGGAAGACGCCCTGGAGTTGGGCTCACGCCCGGTCACGGACGTCCTCCTGCGCCGCGAGGGCCTGGTCACGGTCAGCCCGTCGGTCACCCCCGGCGAGATCGTCGCCCTCACCGCCCGCACCGGCTACTCCCGCTTCCCCGTCGCCACGGAGACCGGCGCCTTCATGGGCTACCTCCACGTCAAGGACGTCCTGGACCTGGAGGACTCCGAGCGGGCGGTGCCGCAGCAGATCTGGCGCCCCATGACGACCCTGCGGGCCGAACTCCCCCTGGACGACGCCCTCACGGTCATGCGCCGAGCAGCCACCCACCTCGCCCAGGTCGCCGACGCCTCCGGCAAGGTACTGGGCCTGGTGGCCATGGAGGACGTCCTCGAACTCCTGGTGGGCGAGGTCAACGACCCGGCCCACCGAGACATACCGGCCCAGCCAAGAACGACGGAAGTAAAACAAGCGCTGGCGAGTTAGCACAGGTTCCCCGCACCCCGGCTGCTTTTCCAGGGGCGCGGGGAACTGCGCGACAAGCCACGACGCGCCCGCAGCCGCGCACCGACGAGACCCAACCGAGCTCTGGCGCACCGCGGTTCACATCCCCGCAGCCCCCGGCCCCCGCCCCGACAACACCTCGCCATACGCCTGCATCAAATCCGGCAACCGCAACGTCGACAGATCATCCCGAGACAACATCCCGGGATACACCGACAGCCGCAGATCCCGATACGCACAGCTCTTCTCGTACAGCGTCCGCAGGAACCGCCCGTTCCCGAGCTCGTCGATCCACCCCTGGTCAACGACATGCCCGGCGATCGACCGCAACTCGTCGAGCGCCTCCTCGTCCCAGATGTCCCCGTTCTCCGCCGCCAACACCTCACCGATGGACGTGAGTTCAAGCGGCCGGTACGAGGGAAAGTCGACGCGGGTCGTGAACCGGGACGACAACCCGGGGTTCGCGGCGAGCAGCCGGTCCATCCCCTCGGGATACCCGGCAAGGATCACCACGAGGTGATCGCGATTGTCCTCGGCCCGCTTCAACAGCACCTGCAAGGCCTCGTCGCCGTACGCGTCACCCTTGCCGTACCCGGAGTTGGAGAGCGAGTAGGCCTCGTCGACGAAGAGGACGCCACCGATCGCGGAATCGATCAACTCGTTGGCCTTCACGGCCGTTTGACCGAGGTACTCACCCACCAGGTCGGCCCGCTGCGCCTCGACGAGATGGTCCCCGCCGAGCAGCCCGAGGGCGTAGAAGACCCGCCCGAGAATGCGCGCCACGGTGGTCTTGCCGGTACCCGACGGCCCCGAGAAGACGAAGTGCCGTTTCGGCGGCTGAACCGGCAGCCCCTGCCCCGCCCGCAGTCGCGCCATGTTCAACTGGGCGGACAGCGCCTTGACTTGGCGCTTCACCGGCTCCAGCCCCACCATGCGCTCCAGTTCGTTGAGCGCCTCCTCCAGCAGGACGGGATCGGTGGGCCCGGTCGGCAGCGGCGGCACCGGCACCGAGGTCTTCTCGCGCACCGAGTCGCCCGCGGAGGGCAGCGGCCCGGTCGGCGGCAGCCCGGGCTCCGACAGTTTCAGGTCCCGCCCCTCCGCGCCGAACAGCGGATCGAGCCCGTCGGGACCCTCCAGCGCGTCCTGCCCACCGGACAGCGTGATCGCGGCGAGGTCGGTCATGTCCTCGGAGCCGTCGTACCCGTCGGAGTCGGTGATCGCGGCGAGCCGCGCCGAGGTGTCCATGAACGCCGGGTCGACGCGGTGCACCGCCCGGTACAGGGGGAGCGCGGCGGCGCTGCGCCCGGTTCCCTCGTGGGCCCGCGCCAGCCAGTACCGCAGCTCCTTGCGCTGGGGCTGTTCGCTGCGGCAGCGCATCAGCGCGGAGGAAAGGAGCGGTTCGGCCTGGCCGTACATCTCCAGCCGGACCCGGGCCATCCCGCCGAACAACCCGGCCTCGATGCCCAGGAGTTGGTCGTTGATCAGCGGGTCGGTGTGCCGGACCAGCTGCTCCCAGTCCTTGACCAGATAGGCACGGCACGCGTGCAGGAAGCGGACCTGGTGGTCGGTGTCCACGGGCGGCAGTCCGGCCAACGCCCGGTCCAGCTCCGGCACATGACGGCCGTCCAGCCAGTGCGAGGCGTGCGCGAGCAGCAGATCACGCGGGCTTTCCAGCACGGGCTGGACCCACCAGCCGAGCCAGTACCAGGAGTTGAGCGTACGGCGGTGCCTGGTGCGCTGTTCCCCGAAGCGTTCCCGGTGCCGGTACATCCGCAGCAGCGCGGTCGTCGTGTCGACGCGCAGCGCGTGCAGTCCGAGCCAGCCGTCGGCCATCCCGGGATCCATCCGTACCGCGGTGCGGAACTCCTCCTCCGCCTGCGGATAAGCGCCCATGGTGTAGGCGTCCACGCCTCGCAGCCACGCGAGGTCGGCCGGGGCCTCGGGGCCCTGCGTGCCGAAGTCCATCACGTCCCCCCACAAACCGTGCCCCCGTTGGTTCGCCGCCGGGCCGGCGCCCGTCGGCATTCTGGGTCGAACCGCTGTGCCGCGGACGGGAGTTGCCGTGGTGCGCGAAACAGCCGTCCGATGGTCGCACCCTGGGCATCGTACCTGCGGGGCAGTCGCCCATCTAAGGGTGCCGCACAGGCCGTTTGACGAGGTGGGAGCAGATGGGGCGCACTCAGGACGGTGACCCAGGGTGAGCAAATCACGGCTCGTAGCGGCCGGAAAACGGGCTGGGAGCAGAACGAAGCCCCCGATCACGGGGGAACAACCGGGGGCTTCGCGACTCTGGGCGGCTCCGAACGGCCGCACATTCAGAACGTAAGACCTGTACGGCCCCTGGGTCAAGCCGAGTTGAGGCACTCAAGCAAGTTCGACCGGAAGGGTCTTCACAAGTTCAGCACACTGCGGGCGGTCCGTCACCGTGGGTCACCTCGCGGTCCGGTCCAACCGTCCCGGAAGGCCCGCTGAGCACCTCGTACCCCATGCTCAACTGCCGTACCAGGAAGTCCGCATGGGGGCGCGAAGGGTCTTTGGCGAAGTGTTCTCGCTCCGCCTCGACCCACCCGTCCCAGAAGTCCCGCTGCTCCGCCCCGTCCCTCACCCGCCCCCGCGTCCAGGCCTCCTCACGGGGCAGCTCCATCCACAGCAGCCCCGCGAGGAACGGGCGCACCGCGCGGCGCCCGGCGCCGACGCCCTCGACGAGGACCACCGGCGCGGGCGGCAGCGCGCGGGGCGTCGTGAAGCGGCGGGCGTGCCAGTCGTAGGGGGCGTAGTGCGCGGTCTCGCCGCGGCCGAGCGGGGTGATCACCTGGCTCAGCAGGCGGTCGGTCCAGCCGAACAGTTCGTCGTGGCTGGCGAGGTCGTCCAGGTGCAGGACGGGGGCGCCGCCCAGGGCCTCGGCGAGGCGTCCGGCGAAGGTGGACTTCCCGGACCCCGCGTGTCCGTCGACGCCGACGAGCCGGACCGGGCCGCAGGACGGGAGCAGGAGGCCCAGGCGTTGGGCGAGGTCGTGCATGGCTGGTCCCGGGAGGTCGTGGGGCGGGTGATGCCGCAGGTCGCCGGGCCAGTCTAGGGAGGGGTGACTCCCACCCCAGGTCATACCACTGGTCGATACCAATATTGGTTGGTGTGGCGAGGTTCGAAGTGCTGGCAGCGGGGTGCCCTGTGTGTCCATAGTGGGCGCACAGTCGTCCATTGGAACTGTCCCGAATGGATCAGTCCCGACTCGGAACACCCGGGGGTCTTCCGCCCATGAGCAGAGCCGAACAGCCGTCCCGCAGAACCGTCCTGGCCGCCGCGGTCGCCGCCGCCGTGGTGAGCGGCACGGGCCCGGCGGCCGCCGCGACCGCGCGCGTCACCGACGCCGCCGACTCCGACGGCGCGCCGTCGCGCCTGGTCGACAACCACGCCTGGACCTCGTACACCGACTGGCGCGGCGGCACCGCCCGGGGCACCCGCGCCGTCGCGGGCTCCCGCCCGGGGCTCGCCATCGCCGCCGCCCTCGGCAGCGTCGACTACACGGACCCGCACACCCAGAAGACGGCGGCCTGGGAGTACGCGACCTGGACGTCCCCCGTCCACAAGCTCTCCGTCCCGGCGACGGAGACCATCGCGTCCTGGAACGCGCACACCCCGGCCGGCACCTGGATCCAGGTCGAGCTGCACGGCACGTACTCGGACGGCACGGACACGCCCTGGTACGTGATGGGCCGCTGGGCGGCCGGCGACGACGACATCAAGCGGACCTCGGTCGACGACCAGACGGACGGCAAGTCCACGATCTGGACGGACACCTTCTCGATCGACGACGCGACGACGGGCCTGCGCCTCGCGTCGTACCAGCTCCGCCTGACCCTCTACCGCAAGCCCGGCACCAAGCTCACCCCGGTGGTGTGGCGGCTCGGGGCGATGGGCTCGGACATCCCGGACCGCTTCACCGTCCCGGCCTCGACTCCGGGCCTGGCGCAGGAGTTGATCGTCCCGCGCTACTCGCAGGAGCTTCACGTCGGCCAGTACCCCGAGTACGACAACGGCGGCGAGGCCTGGTGCAGCCCCACCTCCTCGCAGATGATCATCGAGTACTGGGGCGGCCGCCTCACCCCGGAGCAACTCGCCTGGGTGGACCCGTCGTTCGCCGACCCGCAGGTCTGCAACGCGGCCCGCTTCACCTACGACTACCAGTACGAGGGCTGCGGCAACTGGCCGTTCAACGCCGCCTACGCCGCGACGTACAAGGGCCTCCAGGGCGTGGTCACCCGGCTCGGCTCGCTCGGTGACCTGGAGACGCTGATCGCGGCGGGCATCCCGGCCATAACGTCCCAGTCGTTCCTGGCCACGGAACTGACCGGCGCGGGCTACGGCACCTCCGGCCACCTGATGACCGTGATCGGGTTCACGGCGGACGGGGACGTGATCGCCAACGACCCCAACTCGCCCACCGATCCCTCCGTCCGCCGCGTCTACAACCGGCGCGAGTGGGAGAACATCTGGCTGCGTACCAAGCGGTACAACGCATCCGGCAACCTCTCCTCCGGCACCGGCGGCGTCTGCTACCTGTACTTCCCGGCGGAGCCGACCCCCCGCCAGCGCAAGGCCCTCGCGGCGGTGGGCGTCCGCTGACCCCGCGCCGGAGACCGAGGTCCCTGTGACCAAGGTCTCCGGCGCAAAAGCCGACAGGGATGGCAAGGTGGACGAAACGGGGGAGTCCATCGCACATCCGACCTCTGCGAGCCACCATGACCGCACACTCAGCCAGCGCCGCCCGCACCCGTACCCGCACCGGCGGCCCCAGGAGCGACGGCCCGAAGATCGCCGAGCACGTCATGGGCTGGACCCTCGTCGTGGTGATCGCGATGCTCGTGACCCAAATCGGCCTGCTGTGACCTGATCCATACGCGACCTGCCATACTGCGGTTGACCAAGCCCAGTTGGAGAGCCAGAGTCGAAATTGGAAATCAGCGAGCAGCGTGACGTCGGACGTCCTCGGGCGCGCGGTACCGAGCGCTCCCTGGCGCGCCGCGCCGAACTCATCACCATCGGCCGGAAGTTGTTCGCCGACACGTCCTACGACGCGCTGTCCATGGACGACATCGCACGGCAGGCCCATGTCGCCAAAGGGCTGATCTACTACTACTTCCAGTCCAAGCGCGGCTACTACCTGGCGATCATCAACGACTCCGTCGCCGACCTGGTGACCTTCGCGGCGAGCGGTCTCGAACTGCCCCAACTCGACCGCGTACAGCGGACGATGGACAGCTATCTGCGCTGGGCCGAGCACAACCAGGCCGCGTACCGCACCATCGTGAGCGGCGGCGTCGGTTTCGACACCGAGGTGCACGCCATCCGCGACGGGGTGCGCGCGGCGATCGTCGCGACCATCGCCGACGGCGCCTACGGCCGCACCGACATCTCCCGGATCGCCCGCATGGCCCTCTTCGGCTGGGTGTGCAGCGTCGAGGGCGCGACCCTGGAATGGATCAGCACCTCCGACCTCTCCCGCGAGACGATGCGCGAACTCCTCGTGAAGACCCTGGGCGGCACCCTGCGCGCCATCGAGGAACTGGACCCCGCGTACCCGACGCCGAAGCCCGCCCGCCGGGACGGCTGAAACGGCGCTCCTGCGGTGTTCCGGACGACCGGGTTATTCTTGAAGTGAGCGGTCGTTAACTGGTGACGCGAGACCTCCGATCGGGCATACTCACAGCGCAGAGCCGCTGGTCAGCCGCTTCCGAGACCCGGAAGCGGGAGCAGCGGCCGTACCCGCGCGATACCCGGCGGAGCCGCCTCGACCCAAGGCGACGCCCGCCGCCGTGCCCGACAGGGAGGAGAGCGTCGCCATGCCCGACCGCGCCCCGCAGCCGGTGGACCGGCAACTGCCCACGGACGAGGCCCGGGATCTGATCTCGCTGGCCCGCGACATCGCGCAGCGAGAGATCGCCCCGAGGGCGGCCGAGGAAGAGGACGCCGGACACTTCCCGCGCGAGATCTTCACCCTGCTCTCCCGGTCGGGACTGCTCGGCCTCCCGTACGACTCCGAATACGGCGGTGGCGACCAGCCGTACGAGGTCTACCTCCAGGTCCTCGAAGAGCTCGCCGCGGCCCGGCTCACCGTCGGCCTCGGCGTCAGCGTGCACTCGCTCTCCTGCCACGCGCTGGCCAACTACGGCACCAAGCAGCAGCAGGTCGAGCACCTGCCCGCGATGCTCGGCGGCGGCCTGCTCGGCGCCTACTGCCTCTCCGAACCGTCCTCCGGATCCGACGCGGCCTCCCTGCGTACGAAGGCGGTGCGGGATGGCGACGAGTGGGTGATCGACGGCACCAAGGCCTGGATCACGCACGGCGGCATCGCCGACTTCTACACGGTCATGGCCCGCACCGGCGAGGACGGCCCCCACGGGATCAGCGCCTTCCTGGTGCCCGGCGACGCGGCCGACCTCAGTGGCGCGGCCCCGGAGAAGAAGATGGGCATGAAGGGCTCGCCCACCGCCCAGGTCCACTTCGACGGCGTCCGCGTCCCCGACGAGCGCCGCATCGGCGAGGAGGGGCAGGGCTTCGCGATCGCCCTGTCCGCACTGGACTCCGGCCGCCTCGGCATCGCGGCCTGCGCCATCGGCCTGGCCCAGGCGGCACTCGACGAGGCGCTGGCCTACGCGACCGGCCGGCAGCAGTTCGGCCGCCCGATCTCCGACTTCCAGGGCCTGCGCTTCATGCTCGCCGACATGGCCACCCAGATCGAGGCGGGCCGCGCGCTCTACCTCGCGGCGGCCCGGCTGCGCGACGCGGGCCGCCCGTTCGCCAAGCAGGCGGCCATGGCCAAACTCCACTGCACCGACACCGCGATGAAGGCCACCATCGACGCCGTCCAGGTCCTCGGCGGCTACGGCTACACCGCTGACTTCCCGGTCGAGCGCTTCATGCGCGAGGCCAAGGTCCTGCAGATCGTCGAGGGCACCAACCAGATCCAACGGATGGTCATCGCCCGCCACTTGGCCGGTCCGGAGGCCCACCGGGTCGGCTGACGCCCGAGGCCGCGACATCAGGCCTACGCGGGGGAGGGGCCCGCCGCCGCTCACGCGCCGTTGATCCCCTCCGCCCTGATCCACCGGGCGGACCCCGTCGGCGCCGCCGCCAGCCGCGCCCACTCCGGGTCGTGGCGCCCCGGCAGGGTGCGGCCCCGGTCGGCCCAACTGCGCATCAGATCACGGTAGATGGGCGGGTCCTGGGGCTGCGGCGGCGCGGGCGGAACCGATTCTGCCGGTACGGGGACGTAGCTACGGCGCTGATGTCCGGTCGGCGCATAGGTGACGGTCATACCAAGGCAACGTAAAGGCGCGTTGACAGGTCACCGGTGCCTGTAATCGAGCGTGCGTTCACCGGCGTACGGCTCCCGGGTCTGGCTACCGCACGAAACCTGACGTACCGTCACCTCCACTGTCCCCAGGGGAGGTTAGCCGTGGCAGACGACCGTCCCGTGCCTCTCGACGAGTACCCCGTGCATCAGGTGCCCCTGTCGATGAAGCATGTAGCGACCGGCGACCGGAACGCCTACGACCGCTGCATCTTCCACGTCCTCGACCACGAGGGCCGCGCCCTGCTCATCCTCGGCCTCGGCGTCTACCCCAACGTCGGGGTGATCGACGCCTACGCCACCCTCCGCACCGGCGACACCCTCCACGCGGTCCGCGCCTCCGACGCCCTCGGCGACGACCGCATGCACCTCGCGGTCGGTCCCCTGCGCATCGAGGTCGAGGAACCCCTGCGCCGCCTCCGCCTGCGCTGCGAGGACAACTCCCTCTCGTACGACCTCACTTGGACCGCCGAGTTCCCCGCGCTCTGGGAACCCCACCATGTCCAGTACCGGGGCGACCGGCTCACCCTCGAAGGGCGCCGGTTCGTGCAGGCGGGCGGGGTCGAGGGCGTGATCCGCGCCGGTGACGAGGAGTTCCGGGTCTCCCCGGGCGGCTGGACCGGTACGCGGGACCGGAGTTGGGGGGTGCGGCCGATCCCCGGGGAGGAGGGCGGCCGGCTCGCTGAGGACCACCCGACCGAGGGCTTCCACTGGATCTGGTGCCCGGTCCGCTTCGAGGACCGGTTCCTCATGGTCGTCGTCCAGGAGGACGCCGACGGCTACCGCACCCTGAACGACGCGACCGTCGTCCGCCCGGGCCACCGCGACCGCCAACTGGGCTGGCCCCAGGCCGAGATCACCTACCGCCCCGGCACCCGTCACCCCGAGCGCGCCGTCATCCACCTCGGCGACACCCGCAAACCCCAGGAACTCGAGGTCGAGATCCTGACCTCTTCACCGTTGGCGATCGGCGCCGGCTACCCACCCGCGGACGACTGGCAGCACGGCACGTGGCGCGGCCGCGCCTGGTCCGACACCCGTACCTACGACCTCACCCGGCCCACGCCCCTGGCCGCCTACGGGGTCACCGACCACGCCGCCCGCTTCCGCCTCGACGGCCGCCCGGGCCACGGCATCTTCGAACACGGCACCTTCGGCCGCCACGACCCGAGCGGCTTCACCGGCTTCGACTCGGTTGCGCCGCAGGGAAGTTGAGGGGGCTTCACGGCGGCGCGGCACGGGTTCCGGGGTGGTACCTCGGCGGCGTGGGAGGGAGCCGAGGCGGCATCTCGGGGGTGCCGGAAGTGAGCCGGGGTGGCAAGGAGGGAGCGCCGGGAGGGGGAGAGGTGGCGTCGCGGCGGCAAGGCAAAGGGGATGAGGGATCTGTCTCGGCGGCAGCGCCGGGGAGTCGGGGCTGCGTCTCCGGCGCCAGCGCGAGGGGGTCGGGGCGGCTTCTCGGGGGTGCCGGAAGGGGGCCGAGGTGGCAACGAGGCAGCGTCGGAGCGGGGTCGAGATGGCATCGCGGCAGCAATGCAAGGGAGCCAGGACTCTTTCCCGGGGGGCAGCACGAGGGAGTCAGGGCTGCGTATCCGGCGGCAGTGCAATGAGCCCGGGCTGCATGTCCGGCAGGAACGCATGGGAGCCGAAGCGGCATTTCGGCTGCGACGCAAGGGAGTTGAGAGGACATGGCGACAGCACCTCGCCCCCGCACCACCACCCGCGACCCCGAGGAGCTCGCCCATCGGCTCACCGTCTGGCTCGGTGCGCGGCTGCCCGGTGCCAAGGCTGTCGACGTCAGGATTCCCGGGTCGAACGGTATGTCCAGTGAGACCCTGTTGTTCGACATCGAGCATCCTGAACCCCCGCTCCGTGCCTGCGCGTTGAGGCTCGCTGCCGACCCGGCGGCGTACACCGTGTTCCCGGTCTACGACATCCCGCGCCAGTTCCGGACCATGCGGCTGGTCGCCGAGCGGACCGAGCTGCCGGTGCCGGGCGTGCGGTGGCTGGAGGAGGACCCGGGACCGCTGGGCGCGCCGTTCTTCGTCATGGAGCGTGCCGAGGGGCGGGTGCCGCCGGACGTCATGCCCTATACGTACGAGGGCAATTGGCTGCACGCGGCGACCGGCGCGGAGCGGGAACACCTGGAGGCAGCTTCCGTCGCGCTCATCGCTCGCCTGCACGATCAAGTCCCGGTGACCGAGGCCGAGTTCCTCACTCTTCCGGGTGATGGCGACGCCCTGACGCGTCACGTCGCATCCCAACGGGCGTACTACGCATGGGTGGTTGACGGCCTCGCCCGCTCACCCCTCATGGAGAGCGCCTTCGACCGGCTCACCGACCTCTGGCCGGCCGACCCCGCCGAACCGGTCCTCAACTGGGGCGACGCCCGCATCGGGAACGTCGTCTACGACGGGTTCGACCCCGTCGCCGTCCTCGACTGGGAGATGGCGGCCCTGGCCCCGCGCGAGGTGGACCTCGGCTGGACCGTGTACCTGCACCGCTTCTTCCAGGACCTGACGGTCGCCTTCGGCCAGCCGGGGCTGCCGGAGTTCTTCCGCCGGGACCGGGTGGAGGCGCGGTACGCCGAACTCACCGGTCACACCCCGCGCGACATGGAGTTCTACACCCTGTACGCGGCCCTGCGGCACGCGATCGTGATGCTCCGTATCGCCTACCGGCAGGTGCACTTCGGCGAGGCGGCCGTCCCGGCGGACCCGGACACACTGATCCTGCACCACGACAGCCTGCGAGCCATGGTGCAGGGCAGCTACTGGGGTTGAGCGAGCGCGCTCAGGCGGCGCGGCGCAGCTCCGGCACGCGCATCGGGCGCGAGCTGGGACCGCCGACGTGCGAGAAGGGCTGCGTCCGCCAGTCGAGGCCCTGAGGGAGCGTCAACAGCAGTGCGGTGTCCTGCTCCTGGGGCTCAGCGGACTCGTCGGCGGAGCGGGCGTCGGCCGCCTCACGGCCCGTACCGGCGCAGACCGTCAGCCCGAACGGGTTCCACGGCGAGGCACACAGCGCGTGCTCCGGCAGGACCTCCTCGTCGGCGAGGAGCGCGATGGGCTGCACGCAGTCCGGGCAGATCACCCGGTACATCTCGAAGGTGTCGTACACATCGAGGTCGTCGGAGTCGAAGCCGTCCGCTTCGACGCCCTCCGGCTCGGGCTCGACAACGAGTTGCGGCCGCTTGGGCGCGGTGCGTCCAGGGCGCTTGAGACTCTGCATGGGTTTCTCCCCCTACTGGGCTGGGCCGTGAAGGCGCTGCGGCCTCGACCACAGCAAGCACTTCCCGTCCCGTCTCCGCGGTAATCACGAGACCATCACGGAGACCGCTCAAGACCTGTGGCGTTCGTCACATGCCGCCCGCAGGTGCCCGGTGCGGCGGTTTTGTCCCCAGCCGTCTCACCGGCCCCTCCCGGTCACATCACGAACCGGGTATGACCTGCGCCGCTGAGGTATCGGTGGAGATCAGACGCACTGTAGGTTCTTGCGTCATGGAGGAGCTGGACCGACAAATCGTGCAGCTGCTCGTCAAGGACGGGCGGATGAGCTACACAGACCTGGGCAAGGCCACGGGCCTGTCCACGTCGGCCGTGCACCAGCGGGTGCGGCGGCTGGAGCAGCGGGGCGTCATCCGCGGATACGCGGCGGTCGTCGACCCGGAGGCGGTGGGGCTGCCCATGACCGCCTTCATCTCGGTGAAACCGTTCGACCCCAGCGCCCCCGACGACATCGCGGACCGGCTCTCCGACGTCCCCGAGATCGAGGCCTGCCACAGCGTCGCGGGCGACGAGAACTACATCCTCAAGGTGCGGGTCGCCACCCCGCACGAACTGGAGGAACTGCTGGCCAGGCTGCGCGGCCTGGCGGGCGTCTCGACGCGGACCACGGTGGTGCTGTCGACGCCGTACGAGGCGCGTCCGCCCCGCATCTGACCGACCTGGGTTCGGGGCGGTGCCGGTGAGGCGCGAGACTGTTCCCCATGAGTGAGCGCACCCCCGAGCCGTCGACCGTCCTGCTCCGCCGCGGCGAAGTCCACAGTCCCGCCGATCCCTTCGCGACCGCGATGGTCGTGGAGCGCGGCCAGGTCGCCTGGGTCGGCTCCGAGGGCGCCGCCGACGCGTTCGCCGACGGCGTCGACGAGGTGGTCGACCTGGACGGCGGTCTTGTCACCCCGGCGTTCACCGACGCACACGTCCACACCACGGCCACCGGCCTCGCGCTCACCGGCCTCGACCTGTCCGACGCGCCGTCCCTGGAGGCGGCCCTGTCCCTGGTCCGGGACTTCGCCGCCGCCCGCCCGGCCGACCGCGTCCTGCTCGGCCACGGCTGGGACGCCGCCCGCTGGCCCGGTGGCCGGCCGCCGACCCGCGCCGAACTCGACACGGCGACCGGCGGACGCCCGCTCTACCTCTCCCGCATCGACGTCCACTCCGCGGTCGTCACCTCCGCCCTGCTCGACCTCGTCCCCGGCCTCGACGCACCCGACGGCCCCCTCACCGCCGACGCCCACCACGCCGTCCGCTCCACCGCGCTCGCCGCCATCACGCCGGCACAGCGCATCGAGGCCCAGCGCACCGCCCTCGCCCGCGCGGCCTCCCTGGGCGTCGGCTCGGTCCACGAGTGCGCGGGCCCGGACATCTCCTCCGAGGACGACTTCACCGGCCTGCTGAAGCTCGCCGCCGAGGAGTTGGGCCCGCGCGTCGTCGGCTACTGGGCCGAGCAGGACGTCGAGAAGGCGCGGGAGCTGGGCGCCGTAGGAGCGGCGGGGGACCTCTTCGTGGACGGGGCGCTCGGGTCGCACACCGCGTGTCTGGAGCAGCCGTACGCCGACGCCGGGCACGGGGGCATCGCCTACCTCGACGTGGACGCCGTCGCCGCGCATGTCGTCGCCTGTACCGAGGCGGGGCTCCAGGCGGGCTTCCACGCCATCGGGGACGCCGCGGTGACCGCCGTGGTCGAGGGCATCCGGGCCGCCGCCGAGAAGGTCGGCCTGCCCCGCGTCCGCGCCGCCCGTCATCGCGTGGAACATGCCGAGATGCTCACCCCGGAGACGATCGCCGCCTTCGCCGAGCTGGGGCTGACGGCTTCCGTGCAGCCCGCCTTCGACGCGCTGTGGGGCGGCGAGGACGGCATGTACGCCCAGCGGCTCGGCGTGGAGCGGGCGCGTGCCCTGAACCCCTTCGCGGCCCTGCTGCGGGCCGGGGTGCCGCTCGCCTTCGGCTCCGACAGCCCGGTCACCCCGATCGACCCGTGGGGCACGGTCCGCGCCGCCGCGTTCCACCGGACGGCTGAACATCGCGTCTCGGTCCGGGCCGCGTTCACCGCGCATACGCGGGGCGGCTGGCGAGCCGTAGGACGGGACGACGCGGGTGTTCTGGTCCCGGGCGCGCCCGCCGACTACGCCGTCTGGCGGACCGACGCCCTGGTCGTGCAGGCGCCCGACGACCGGGTCGCGCGCTGGTCGACCGACCCGCGCTCCGGCACACCCGGACTGCCCGACCTGACCCCGGGCGGCGAACTCCCCGTCTGCCTGCGCACGGTCGTGGGCGGACGGACGGTGTTCGTACGGCCGGGCGAGTGATCTCCCGGGGTGGCGCGCCCCCGATCCACGGCCGCCGCTCCGTCGCGCGACCTGCGCATCCTCCGCCCTGACCAGCCGGTTGAGGGGGAAAGGCCAGGTCAAACGACTGTTGACAGGCGGGCGCAGGGGGCCGGTAGGTTCGTCCGAGTCCACCACCGGACGCCCGACCGGGGAACCTCCGAGCACTCGTCGGAGCGCCGCTGGGTCAGGGTCGGTGCCGCACCGGGCACCGTCACTGGGAGCCAGGCTCAGCGCTCGCGCCACGGCGAGGGAACGTTCCGGCCGGTCGGCTGGTGTGACCCGGGTGGGGCCCGGACGTCCAGTAGACAACGGCCTTGGTCGACCCGCAGCCGGCGGGTCCCAGGTCGGCCCGAAGGGCGCCGGGCCCCCATCCGCAGTAAGCGGGTGCCAAAATGGGCATCCTTACCCCGTTCTTGTCGAATCGACACCACCGTACGAACGGCGTGGCACGTCATCCCAGGCCGCGGCCACTATGGTGGACGCCTGCGTACGGACATGAAGGGGCAGCAGTGAACGACGGCGACGGAGCCCTCGCGGCACAGGCCCAGGGGCGGAAGTTCGGCCCGCTCGGCACGGCCTTGGTGATCATCCCGACCTACAACGAGGCGGAGAACATCAAGTCCATCGTCGGTCGGGTGCGGCAGTCGGTCCCCGAGGCACATGTCCTCGTGGCCGACGACAACAGCCCCGACGGCACCGGCAAGCTTGCCGACGAGCTGGCGGCCGAGGACGAACAGGTCCAGGTGCTGCACCGCAAGGGCAAGGAAGGCCTCGGCGCCGCGTACCTCGCGGGCTTCCACTGGGGCATCGACAACGGCTACGGCGTCCTCATCGAGATGGACGCGGATGGCTCCCACCAGCCCGAGGAGCTGCCCCGGCTGCTCACCGCGCTCAAGGGCGCCGACCTGGTGCTCGGCTCCCGCTGGGTGCCCGGCGGCCGGGTGGTGAACTGGCCGAAGTCCCGCGAGTTCATCTCCCGCGGCGGCAGCCTCTACTCGCGCGTGGCCCTCGACCTGCCGCTGCGCGACATCACCGGCGGCTACCGCGCCTTCCGCCGCGAGACCCTCGAAGGCCTCGGCCTGGACGACGTGGCCTCCCAGGGCTACTGCTTCCAGGTGGACCTGGCCCGCCGTGCCGTCAAGGCCGGCTACCACGTCGTCGAGGTCCCCATCACCTTCGTGGAGCGCGAACTCGGCGACTCCAAGATGAGCCGCGACATCCTCGTCGAGGCGCTGTGGCGGGTCACCACCTGGGGCGTGGGCGAGCGCGTCGGCAAACTCCGCGGTCGTGCCAACCCCGGAGGAAAGCCCTCACAGCCGTAGCCCAGGGACGTCACAGGCCTCGTTGATCGTCCGCTTATCCCGCACTGAGCCGGGCCCAGGCACACTGGACGTATGACGACTGGCGCACCCACCCCTTCCTCCGCCGCCCGGCCTCCGCGTTCCCGGCTGCGTACGTTCCTGCCGTTGGGCATCGCCGTGTGGCTGGTGCTGGAGATCTGGCTGCTGACCCTGGTCGCGGGTGCGTCGAGCGGTCTTGCGGTCTTCCTGCTGCTGCTCGCCGGGTTCGTGCTCGGTGCCGTGGTGATCAAGCGGGCGGGCCGCCGGGCCTTCCAGAACCTGAGCCAGGCCGTGCAGCAGGGCACCGCCCCGGCCAGCGGCGGTGGCAGCGGCCTGATGATGCTGGGCGGCCTGCTGCTGATGATCCCCGGGCTGATCTCGGACGCCCTGGGCCTGCTCCTGCTGATCCCGCCGGTCCAGAAGGCGCTGGCGCGCTACGCGGAGCGCGTGGTCGAGCGGAAGCTCGGCAGGGTCACCCCCGGCACCCTCGGAGACGCCTTCCAGCAGGCCCGTATGCACCGCCCGGACGGCAAGGTCGTCCAGGGCGAGGTCATCCGGGACGAGCCGGGCAGCGAGACCCCGCAGGGCCCGCGTCCGCCGCTCACCCGCTGACCCGGTCGCGGACAGGCAAAAGCGCGGGCGCCGTACAGATTCGTACGGCGCCCGCGCTTACTTGCTTCGTGCTTGTGCGGTAGAACCGCTCCGCACCTTCAGGACTAGGCCGACTTGCGGCTGTCCCTCGGGTGAACCGCGATATTCATCGCGCCGGAACGGAGAACGGCAAGACGCTCCTCGAGGACCTCTTCGAGTTCCTCGCGGGTGCGCCGCTCCATCAGCATGTCCCAGTGGGTACGCGCGGGCTTGGCCTTCTTTTCCTCAGGGCCGTCGCCGTCGACCAGGAGTGCCTGGGCCCCGCAGACCTTGCACTCCCACTCCGGCGGGATCTCCGCCTCGACCGAGAAGGGCATCTCAAAGCGATGTCCCTTCTCGCATGCGTACTCCACGGCCTGGCGGGGTGCCAGGTCGATACCGCGGTCCGTCTCGTAGCTGGTCACCACGAGGCGCGTGCCGCGAAGAGCTCGCTCACTCATGAATCGTGCCTCCCGGGCTTGTCGCCCACAGGACAGGTGTCGCTGTCGTCGTCATCCGGTCAACGTCCGGTCGGCGGTAAAGATTCCCGTACGGGGTCATGCGTCGCCGTCGTAGCCGCCCCTTGTTGTACCCACCAGCGCCCGGTTTGTCACATCTACTAGCAGATGTCACCTAGCGATTCGTCATCTTTGACGCGCAGTAACGGTACGCCAGGCAGGCCAAACGCGTACACTACCGCCCTTTCGCCTCCAGCGCTAAATCCTCTCGGGAAGAGGATTGCCCGCGTCGCTGATCGCCCGCGCCACGGGAACCCGCGCGAGCAGCACGAATCCCACCACGAAGAAGACCACCAGGGAGATGATCGCGTCCCGATAACTTCCGGTCAGCTGGTAGGTCACCCCGAACAGAAGGGGTCCCAGCCAGCTCATGCCCCGATCGCTCATCTCGTACGCGGAGAAGTACTCGGCCTCTTTCCCCGGCGGCACCAGATGGGAGAACAGGGACCGGGACAGCGCCTGGCTGCCGCCCAGGACCAGGCCGATCCCGGCGGCCAGCACGAAGAACCAGACGGGCGCGCCGGCGGGCAGGAAGTACCCGGCGGCCAGCGTCACCGTCCATGCGATCAGCGAGCCGAGAATCGTCCGCTTGGCCCCGTACGTCCGGGCGAGTCGCCCCATGCCGAGCGCGCCCGCCACCGCGAGCACCTGGACCATCAGGACGGCCGTGATGAGCGTGGACTGACTCAGGCCCAGTTCCTCGGAGCCGTACACGGACGCCTGGGAGATCACCGTCTGGATGCCGTCGTTGTAGATCAGATAGGCGAACAGGAAGGACAGCGTGAGCGGTTTGCCGCGCATGTCCCGGACGGTCGCCGCGAGCTGCCGCCAGCCCTGCGCCGTCGGCGCCTCGGACGGCGCACGGCCGCGGTCGCGCAGCCGTTTCAGCGGTACGAGGGTGAAGGCGCCCCACCAGATGCCCGCCGAGGCGAGACAGATGCGGACTGCCATCGACTCGGAGAGGCCGAAGGAGTCGTGGGCGGTGTACAGGATCAGGTTCAGGACGAGGACCAGGGAGCCCGCCGCGTAGCCGAAGGCCCAGCCCCGGGAGGAGACCGCGTCGCGCTCCTCCGGAGGGGCGATCTGCGGAAGGTAGGAGTTGTAGACGACCATCGAGACGGCCACCGACGAGT
The DNA here is from genome assembly GCF_036187565.1 of Streptomyces sp. NBC_00252. NCBI lineage: Bacteria > Bacillati > Actinomycetota > Actinomycetes > Kitasatosporales > Streptomycetaceae > Streptomyces > Streptomyces sp. NBC_00252. The sequence continues at coordinate 8,300,541 of NZ_CP108087.1, forward strand.
TGGCGACGATCAGCAGGAAGCCGCCGAGCAGATACCGGTCGCCGTCCAGGAAGAACAGGCCCGTGGTGGCGGCCGCGCCCACATAGGCGGCGAGCGCCAGGAGGGGCTTCTTGCGGCCCGTGCGGTCGGCCGCGGCGCCCGCCAGGGGCATGACCAGGATCGACACGATGACCGACGCGGAGACGCTGTAGGCGAAGAAGGAGCCCGCCCGGACCGGTATCCCCAGGGGATGCACGAAGCCGTCCGGGTCCGCGGCGGACTTCGCGACCGAGGTCAGATACGGGCCCAGGAACACGGTGAGCACGCTCGTCGAGTAGACGGAGCAGGCCCAGTCGTAGAAGTACCAGCCGCGCTGTTCGCGCCGCCGTTCGGCGGCCTCGTCGGCCGGCTGTGACCGCAGGGTGTCGGTACCCACCCGTGCCCTCGCTTCCCCGTGAACGCTCGACCCCGGCGCTCAGGCCCAGACGCCCCGCTCCACCATGACCTCGCGCAGTGTGTCGATGTGATCGGTCATGATGCCATCCACGCCCAGGTCCAGAAGCCGGTGCATGCGATCGGCCTCGTTGATGGTCCACACGTGGACCTGCACACCACGCGCGTGTGCCGCTCGCACGAAGCTCCGGTCGACCACCGGGACGCCCGACTGCTCCTCGGGCACCTGGGCGGCGACCGCCGAGCGGCGCACCGGAAGGGGAGCGCCCCAGGACCGCAGCCGCAGGTTCAGCACCCCGCGCGTACCGAACGACGTGGCCAGGCGCGGCCCGGCCAGGTGCTGGGCGCGGACCACCCGCTTCTCGGAGAAGGACCCTACGAGGACGCGGTTCCAGGAGTCGGTGCGCTCCAGGAGGTCCAGGAGGGGGCGGAGTGCCGGCTCCGCCTTGATGTCGACGTTCCAGCGCACCTCGGGGAAGGTCTCCAGCAACTCCTCGAAGAGGGGCACCGGTTCCTTGCCCGCCACGCGCGCGTGGCTCACGTCCGACCAGAACAGGTCCGCGATCCGCCCGGCGCCGTCGGTGACCCGGTCCAGGGTCTCGTCGTGGAAGGCGACGAGCTTTCCGTCCGCCGTGGCGTGGACGTCGGTCTCGATGTACCGGTAGCCCAGCTCGACCGCGCGGCGGAACTGGAACACGGTGTTCTCCAGGCCGTCCGCCGCGCCGCCCCGGTGGGCGAAGGGGATCGGGCCGGGGTGGTCGAGGTAGGGATGACGTATGAGCGTGGTCACCGGGGCAGTATGGCCGGTTCCGGTGACCCGGTGGCTACGACCGTGCTGCCGCCGGATGCCGGCGGGGCGGCGAACACGCGCAGGAACAGCTGGGCGAGCGGGCCGATCGCCAGGGCGTACAGCAGGGTGCCGATGCCGACGGTGCCGCCCAGCGCGAAGCCGGTGGCCACGACCGCGACCTCGATCGCCGTCCGGATCAGTCGGATGGACCGGCCGGTGCGCTGGTGCAGCCCGGTCATCAGGCCGTCGCGCGGGCCGGGGCCGAAGCTCGCGGAGATGTAGAGCCCGGTGGCGACCCCGTTGAGGACGATGCCCGCCAGCAGCAGCGGAATCCGTACGGCCAGGCCGTGCACGTCGGGCAGCAGCGCGAGCGTGCCGTCCATGGCCAGGCCGACCACGAACACGTTGGAGACCGTGCCGAGGCCCGGGCGCTGGCGCAGCGGGATCCACAGGAGCAGCACCGCCGCGCCCACGATGATCGAGACGACGCCGATCGTCAGGCCGGTGAGTTCGGCGAGGCCCTGGTGCAGCACGTTCCAGGGTTCGAGGCCCAGGCCCGAGGCCACCAGGAGCGCCGAACTGGCGCCGTAGAGCGCGAGTCCGACGTAGAGCTGGACCAACCGTCGCCCGAGACGGTTCCGCGTGGACAAAGGGTGCCCCCTGGTGGTGGTAGTGGCCTGACGCATGTCACTCTGTGGCTTGAGAACGCAGGCCATCCATGGCCAATTCCGGGAAGGTGGACTGGTTTCCATGGCGCAGTGGACCTCGGCGATGGGCGCCGCGCAGCTGGCCCGGCTGCTCAACTCCCAGCAGGACCGCCCGGCCGGGCCCGGCACCCGCCGCCCGCCCGCCTACCGGGCGCTCGCGGACGGCATCCGGCTGCTCGTGCTGGAGGGGCGCGTCCCCGTGGCCGCCCGGCTGCCCGCCGAACGGGAACTGGCCCTCGCGCTGTCCGTCAGCCGCACCACCGTGGCCGCCGCCTACGAGGCGCTGCGCACCGAGGGGTTCCTGGAGTCCCGGCGCGGAGCCGGGAGTTGGACGGCCGTACCCGCCGGAAATCCGCTCCCCGCGCGCGGGTTGGAGCCGTTGCCCCCGGAGGCGCTCGGTTCCGTGATCGACCTCGGCTGCGCCTCGCTGCCCGCGCCCGAGCCGTGGCTCACCCGGGCCGTGCAGGGCGCCCTGGAGGAGCTGCCGCCGTACGCCCACACGCACGGCGACTACCCGGCCGGGCTGCCCGCGCTGCGCGCGATGATCGCCGAGCGGTACACCCTGCGCGGGATCCCGACGATGCCCGAGCAGATCATGGTCACGACCGGCGCGATGGGCGCCATCGACGCCATCTGCCATCTCTTCGCGGGGCGCGGCGAGCGGGTCGCCGTCGAGTCGCCGTCCTACGCCAACATCCTCCAGCTGATGCGCGAGGCGGGTGCCCGGCTGGTGCCCGTGGCGATGGCTGACGGGCTCTCCGGCTGGGACATGGACCGCTGGCGGCAGGTGCTGCGGGACGCGGCGCCCCGGCTCGCGTACGTCGTCGCCGACTTCCACAACCCGACCGGCGCCCTCGCCGGTGACGACCAGCGCCGCCAGCTCGTGGACGCGGCCCGCTCGGCGGGCACCGTGCTGGTCGCCGACGAGACGATGACCGAGCTGTGGCTGGACGAGGGCGTCGACATGCCCAGGCCCGTCTGCGGCTTCGACCCGGCCGGCTCGACGGTGATCACCGTCGGCTCGGCCAGCAAGGCCTTCTGGGCGGGCATGCGCATCGGCTGGGTCCGCGCGGCCCCCGACGTCATCCGCAGCCTGGTCGCCGCCCGCGCCTACGCCGACCTCGGCACCCCCGTGCTGGAGCAGCTCGCGGTCAACTGGCTGTTCAGCACCGGCGGTTGGGAGCAGGCGGTCGACATCCGGCGCGCCCAGGCCCGCGAGAACCGGGACGCATTGGTCGGCGCGCTGCGGCGGCACCTGCCCGACTGGGAGTTCGAGGTGCCCCGGGGCGGGCTCACGCTCTGGGTGCGTACCGGCGGACTGTCGGGCTCACGGCTCGCCGAGATGGGGGAGCGGGTGGGGCTGCGGGTCCCGTCCGGGCCGCGCTTCGGCGTCGACGGCGCCTTCGAGGGGTATGTGCGGCTGCCGTTCACCGTGGGCGGCGCGGTGGCCGAGGAGGCGGCGGTACGACTGGCCGCGGCGGCCCGGCTGGTGGAGAACGGCGTCACCGGGGGCGGCGAATCGCCGCGCACGTTCGTGGCGTAGACGCGTCCCCGGACGCCCGGTTCCGGTGCGGGCGGGCGACTCCCGGCCGCCCGCACCGCAACCGTGCTTCTACGAAGTCTCCGCCACGGCTGCCTCCACCACCGCTTCCGTCGTCATCGTCTCCTCCGCGTCCGCCGGTGTCGTGCGCGGCGGGAGCAGGGCCAGGACGGCCTGGCGGTGCGCGTCGTTCGTCGCGTCGTCGTACGGGTCCGGGGTGGCCGGCACCTGGAGCCGGTGGACCGGGCCGCCGCCCAGGCGGGCGTAACCGCGGCCCGGGGGCACCTGGGCGACCGGCGTGGTGTGCGGGGGAGCGCCGAGCACCGCCTCCAACTGCCCGGCGGTGGCCGGGCCGAGGACGACACGCGCGCGTGTGTGCTGTCGTACGGCATCGCTGAGGGTGTCCGCGCTGTCGAACTGCTCGGCCACCACCACCGTCACGTTGGCCGCGCGGCCGTGCCGCAGGGGGACCTGGAGCAGGGACTGCGGGTCCTGGAGGCCGTCGGCCTGGGCGACGTGGGCGAAGGCGCTCGGGCGGTCCTGGAGGATCCACAGGGGGCGCCTGGTGTCGTCCGGTGCCGGGTGGCCCGACTGGCGGGCGCGGTTGGCCGCGATCAGCCGGCGCTCGGTCTCCTGCGCGGCCCACTCCAGGCTGGCCAGCGCGCCGGTCAGCCCGCACTCGACCGCGAGGACGCCGTCCCGGCCGGTGAGGCACGCGTACTCGCCGGTGCCGCCGCCCTCGACGATCAGGACGTCGCCGTACTGGAGCGCCTGAAGGGCGATCGAGCGCAGCAGGGTGGAGGTGCCGCTGCCGGGCTGGCCCATGACCAGGAGGTTCGGCTCGGTGGAGCGGATGCCGGTGCGCCAGACGACCGGCGGGACATCACGCTGTTCCTCACCGTGGGTGAGGGGGAGCGTGCGGTGGACCTGGGACGGGTCGGTGAAGCCGAGGACGGTCTCGCCGGGTGCGGTGACGAAGCGCTGGGCGGCGATGTCGGTGGGGAGCGGGGCGAGCACACCGATCGTGAGCTGGTTGCCCTCCTCGTCCCACACGAAGTGGTACTCCCGGCCGCGGCCCGACTTCGCGGTGAGCAGCTGCTCGATCCGCGCGCGGGAGTCGGCCTCGCCGTCGGTGAAGTAGGCCGGATAGCGGACGACCAGATGGGAGATCCGGCCCGCGCCGTCGAACTCGTAGGCGGGGAACGCCTTCTCCCAGTCGCCGCCGTGGGCGAACAGGGGCGCCGGGTCCTCGGCGGCCGAGAAGTAGGGGACCAGCGCCTCGTAGAGGGACTGCAGGCGCTGGGTCTGGGACTCGTCGGGCCCTTCGGGCGCCGGCGTGGTGCGGTCCCGGCCGTGCCATGCCGCCGCCGCCATCAGGATGATGGCGGCGAGCAGCGGGCCGTACGGGACCAGTGCCACGACCAGGATCACCGAGGCCACCAGGAAGAACAGCGGCCCGCGCTTGTCCTTCGGGGTGTCGGCCCATCTGCGCCGCCCGGCGGATGCCAGCCGGCGCAGACCCCGGGTGATCGTGATCAGCGGATGGAGGACATCGGTGGCGCTGTCGGCCGCCGTCCGGGCCAGCTCCCGGCTCCGGGCGATCTGGGCGGTGCCGTTGCTCAGGATGCGGGGGAGGGGGCGCCGAGCCACTGCTGTCTCCTGAAGGTGCGTACGGGTGGGTGCGTCAGAACTTGATGCCGCCGAGGAGGCTCGCCAGGCTCTCGCCGCCGGCCTTGATGCTCGGCGCGATGGCCGTGCTGGCCATGTAGAAGCCGAAGAGTGCGGCCACCAGGGCGTGGGAGGCCTTGAGTCCGTCCTTCTTGAAGAAGAGGAAGACGATGATGCCGAGAAGGACGACGCCTGACATGGACAGGATCATTTGAGCTCTCCTGGTTCGTGGGGACAGTCACCATGAGTTCTTCCAGGATCACAGGATGTATCCATACGATAAAAGGTGCAACTGGGTGAATTTCGGCCGATTTCCCTCGGATGGCGGAGCGCATTCGGGCCGTCTGAGCAGGGGTCTCACCTGTGTCGGGCCCATTGGTGATCTTTGCCGCGGAGGGGGCCGGTCATGTGTCGGCGGAGCCAGTACGCTGGCGATTCACCCGTACTAGTGAGAGGCGGTCAGGCCGATGAGCGAAGCCCCCGACCCCGAGGTCGTGGAGTTCGCGACCAAGATCTTCGATCTGGCCCGCCAGGGCGGGACCGAGACGCTGGTCGCCTACGTGGACGCGGGCGTCCCGGCCAACCTCACGAACGACCGCGGTGACTCCCTGGTGATGCTCGCCGCCTACCACGGGCACGCCGATGCTGTACGGGCCTTGCTGACCCGGGGCGCCGAGGCCGACCGGATCAACGACCGGGGGCAGACCCCGCTCGCCGGTGCCGTCTTCAAGGGCGAGCAAGAGGTGATCGAGGTGCTCCTGGAGGCCGGTGCCGATCCGGCCGCGGGCACCCCTTCGGCGGTCGACACGGCTCGGATGTTCGGCAAGGCCGACCTGCTGGAGCTGTTCGGCGCGCACTGACCCACGGCCCGCCGCCGGCGAAGACGGGCCTGCTGACCAGGTACGACAAGGAAAACGGGGGAAAACGGGGGAAGGCAGCACCGGGCCGCCCGAAATTTCGGTCGCGGCATCGAGAACCGCCGGGTCATCATGACGTCGTGATTTACGGACGCGATGGCTGGGCAGGTGTTGCCGCACCGCGCGGGCCGTAGTTGCGGCCCGCATGGGCCACCTACGAGAGGCAGAGGAAAATGGTCTACAGCAAGCAGGAAACGGCGGGCGCCCCGACGTGTTGTCACGCGGCCAGGTAGTGCACGTCCCCCGGTTGCGTCGACGCTTGATGTGAGGCTGTTTCCCATGTTCGATCCGGTCATAGCGCCCAGCGGTACGCTGCTCGGCCTGCTTCAGCGGGGCCGCGGCGACGGCACACTGCACGCGCTCACCGCACCCCGTGCCGAGGCACTCGCGGCACTGAACCACTGTGTGCTGCGCGACCCCCGCCACGACTGGCAGGTGGAGAACCGCTCCCTGTACTACGCCCGTCTGTACCTCGATCTGAACGGCGACCTGGACGCCGTCGAGGCCCACCTCTTCGACACCGAGGACGTCCTCGACACCGAGGAGTCCCGCACCGGCCTCGCGCTCGCGGTCCTCGGCCATCTCGCCTCCTACGGCCGGCGGGACGCGCTCGACCTGCTCCGCAGATACGCGGCCACCGGCAGCAACTGGGCCTGGGCCCTGGACGAGCTGGCACTCCGGGACGACGACGCGGGCCTGCGCGCCCTCGCCGCCCCCGTGCTGGCCCGTTTCCCTGCCGACCCCGAGGGCGAGGCCGAACTCGTCACCGTCGTGCGCGACGCCTTCGAACCCCGGCCCTGGCGGCTATGGGCCGAGGACTCACGCGAAGCGATCGCCACGCGCGTGCGTGCCGCCCAGGAAGCCGGCTGTTTCGACCGCTGGCAACGCCAGATGCGACCTACCGGGCCCCGTCCCGGGTGGAGCGTCCGAGCGGTGTTCGAATGGGCCCAACAGGGCCTCGAACGCGGCGCCGCGCTGCATGTCCCCGCCGCCCGCTGCCTCACCGCCGTGGCCGGCCCCGAGGACCGGCCCGAGATCGTCGAGGCCGCCAAGGACGGCGACGAGGGAGCCCGCTGCACCGCCCTGAGGTACCTCGCCGACAGCAATGATCCTGAAGCCCTCCAACTGATCGAACGCGCGGTGGCCACCGGCTCGGCACCCGTCGTGGAGGCCGCCGTCGACGCATTCGAACGGATGCGCTCCGTGGCCGCCGTCGACCGGGCCCGCGGCTGGGCCCGTCGCCCCGACCCGCTCGGCGCCGCCGCCGGCCGGATGCTCGCCTGCCGGGGCGGAGCCCAGGACAGCGACCTCGTCCTCGGCGCCCTCAGAGAGGCCGTCATGGGCGAAGGACCCGACGCCCCCACCCTGTGGACCCTCGTCGACGGAGCGGGACGCCTCGGCATCGCCTGCGCGGCACCCGTCCTGCGCCATGTGTACCGGGAGACCGCCTCGTCCCATCTCCGCGGCCGGGCCGCCCGGGCACTGGCCGCGACCGACCCCTCCTACGCCGCCGGATTCGCCGTCGAGTGCCTCTGGGACTGCGAGGAGACCACCCGCGAGATCGCCGCACGGCACGCCGAGACCGGCGACGCCCGCGTCGTGGAACAGCTCCGCAGGCTCGCCGCCGACCCGGCCGAGGAAGCGGAGGTCCAGACCGCCGTACGCAGCCGGATCGGGCCGGACGCCCCCGCAGTGTGAACGTGGGATGACCCGCGGGTCAGACGGGTATGGCCGCCGTCTGACCTGCTCGGGTGCGCAGTGCAACGCTCATGGGACGTTCACCGTTCGCATAGATCCACGTTGACGCGGCCACGTCCAGTGCGGCGACAACACGGGTATGCGTGTCGTCATCGTGACCGAATCCTTTCCCCCCGATGTGAACGGCGTGGCCCACTGCGCGCTCCAGACCGCCCGGCACCTCGTGGATCGCGGTCATCATCCGCTCGTCGTCGCGCCGGCCACCTCGGCCGGTAGTGGGCCCGACGCCCAGTCGCCGTGCCCCGTCATCCGTGTCCCCTCCCTACCGCTCCCGGGCTACCCCCAGGTTCGTGTCGCCCTCCCCAGCCGACGCGTCGCCGCCGCCATCACCGAGCACCGCGCCGACATCGTGCACCTGGCCAGCCCGTTCATCCTCGGCGTCCGCGGCATGGCCGCCGCCGCGCGGCTCGGCATCCCCGCCGTGGCCGTCTACCAGACCGACCTGGCCGGATACGCCCGTACGTACGTCGGCGCCGGCGAGGCCACCGCCTGGCGGCGCATCCGCTCCGTGCACGCCGCCGCCGACCGCACCCTCGCGCCCTCCAGCGCGGCCCTGAGCGACCTGGAGGCGCACGGAGTGCCCCGGGTCCGGCTGTGGCCGCGCGGCGTCGACACCGAGCGTTTCCGCCCCGAGTACCGGGACGAGGCACTGCGCCGCGAACTCGCCCCGAACGGCGAACTGCTCGTCGGCTACGTCGGCCGCCTCGCCCCCGAGAAGCAGATCGAGCTCCTCGCCGGAACCTGCGGCCTCAAGGGCGTCCGGGTCGTGATCGTCGGCGACGGGCCCAGCAGACCCCACCTCGACGAGGCGCTGTCGGGCGCGGTCTTCCTCGGCCGGCGTACCGGTGACGAGCTCGCCCGTATCTTCGCCTCGTTGGACATATTCGTGCACACCGGACCTTTTGAGACCTTCTGTCAGACCGTCCAGGAAGCCATGGCCAGCGGCGTCCCCGTCGTCGCGCCCGCCGCGGGCGGCCCGCTGGACCTGGTAGCCCACGGGCGCACCGGGTTCCTCTTCCCGCCGCGCGACGAGGCCGCCGTCACGGACGCCGTGCGGACCCTGGCCGCCGATCCCGCACTGCGGGCCGAGTACGGCACCGCCGCGCGGGCCATGGTCGAGGGCCGCACCTGGGCGGCCGTCGGCGACCAGCTGATCGCGCACTACGGCGACATCCTCGCCGGGCGCAGGACGGCGGTGGCGGCATGAACACCGCCTCCCTGCGCATCGTCCGGCTCGCCAACTTCGTGGCCCCCGCCTCCGGGGGGCTGCGCACCGCCCTGCGCGAGCTGGGCAAGGGCTTCAAGGAGGCCGGGCACGACCCGGTCCTCATCGTCCCCGGCGAGCGCCACACCGACCGCGAGACCGAGCAGGGCCGCGTCATCACCCTGCCCGGACCGCTGCTGCCCGGCACCGGCGGCTACCGCGTCCTCGCCGACAAGCGGCGGGTGGCCGGCCTGCTGGAACACCTCGCCCCCGACCGCCTGGAGGTCTCCGACCGCACGACCCTGCGCTGGACCGGCAAATGGGCCAGGCGGGCCCGCGTCCCCGCCGTGATGGTGTCCCACGAGACCGCCGACGGTGTCCTGCGCACCTGGGGCCTGTCGGAGAACATGTCCCGGCGCACCGCCGACGCCCTCAACGTCCGTACGGCGCACACCTACGCGCGCGTGGTGTGCACCACCGAGTTCGCCGAGCGGGAATTCGTCCGCATCGGCGCCCGCAATGTCGTACGGGCTCCGCTGGGCGTCGACCTGGTGGGGCGCAGTCCGGCGCTGCGGGACCCGGTGGTGCGCGCGGAGTACGCGCGCGTGGACCAGGTCCTGCTGGTGACGTGCACCAGGCTCTCCGTGGAGAAGAAGCCCGGCACGGCGCTCGACGCCCTGGAGGCGCTGGTACGGCGCGGGCGGCCGGCCGTCCTGGTGGTCGCCGGGGACGGGCCGCTGCGGGCCCGGCTCGAACAGCGGGCGCGGGAGCGGGGGTTGCCGGTCACCTTCCTCGGGCACGTCTCCGACCGGCGGCTGCTCGGCGCGCTCCAGGCCTCCGCGGACGTGTGCCTGGCGCCCGGTCCCGCCGAGACCTTCGGGCTCGCCGCGCTGGAGGCCATGGCCTGCGGCACGCCCGTCGTGGCCAGCGCCTCGTCCGCACTGCCCGAGGTCATCGGCTCCGCGGGCGCCACGGCCGCGGACAACGGGCGGGCCTTCGCGGACGCCGTCGACATGCTCCTCGAACGCCCCGAGGGGGAGCGCCGCGAGATCGCACGCGCGCGTGCCGAGTGTTTCGGCTGGCACACGGCGGTTGACGCGTTCCTGTCCGCCCACGACGCGGATGTTCCGGTACGACGCTACGTGCCCGGAGGCGTGGCATGAGAACGGTCCGTTTCGTCGCCCTCGGTGATTCGCTCACCGAGGGCGTGGGCGACCCCGTCGGCGAGGCATGGCGCGGTTGGGCCGCGCTGCTCGCCGGCGGTCTCGCCGAACAGCCGGAAGGGTCCGTGGAGTTCACGAACCTGGCGGTCAGCGGGGCACAGACCCGGGACGTCCTGGAACGGCAGACCCCGGCCGGGCTCGCCCTGGACCCGGACGTCGTGTCCGTCGTCATAGGCGTCAACGACACCCTGCGCTGCACCTTCGACATCCAGGCCGTCGCCGCCCGCCTCGACGAGGTCTACGCCGCCTTCACGGCGCGGGGCGCGGTCCTGCTCACGGCCTGTCTGCCCGACCCGGGCGCGATGCTCGGCCTCCCGGGCGCACTGGCCCGCCCGCTCGCCCGCCGCCAACGGGCCGTCAACGCCGTGGTGCACGCCCTCTCCGAGCGTTACGGGGCGGTGCATCTGCACGCGGCGGAGGGCGAGTGGATCATGGGCCGCGAGATCTGGAGCGCGGACCGGCTGCACCCCAGCGAGCGAGGTCATCGCCAACTGGCCCTGCGCTTCCACGCGTTGCTCACCCAGGAGGGCGTGGCCTCGGGGGCCGCGCCGTCGCCCGAGCCCGAGTTCCCCGTCCCCACCAGGTCGGCCAGCCTGCTGTGGCTGGCGACGGCGGGCACCGGATGGGTCGCCCGCCGCTGCACCGACCTGCTGCCGCAACTCCTGAGGCTGGCCGCCGACGAGATGCGCCACCGCGCGCGGGGCACCAGCGCGCGCCTCGACCTGAGCGCGTCCCACGCCGTGTCGATGGCGCTGGCCTCCCTGTCGGTGCAACAGGAGCAACCGGACGCCGCCTAGGGGCTTCAGCGGCGCCGTACGGCCACGAAACGGACCGGGGTGCCGGGCACCGCCTGCGCGGCGGCCGGGAGGTCCGTGGGGCGGACGACGGCGATCACCGGGTACCCGCCGGTGGTCGGATGGTCGGCGAGGAAGACCACCGGGCGGCCGTCCGGGGGGACCTGGACGGCACCGAGGACCATGCCCTCGCTGGGGAGTTCACCGGTCAGGGCCCGCTCCAGGGCGGGCCCCTCGGTGCGCAGCCCGATGCGGTTGCTCGCCGACGACACCCGGTAGACGCGGGACGTGAACGCCCGCACGGCTTCCGGCGTGAACCAGTCGTCGCGGGGACCGAGCGTCACCCGCAGGACGAGTTCGGCCGGAGCGCCCGGCTGCGGGGCGACGTCCACGCACGCGTGGCGGTGCATCGGCGAACCCAGGGGCAGTATCGCGCCGTTCGTGAGCGGCGCAGGACCGAGCCCGGACAGCAGGTCCGTGGAGCGGCTGCCGAGCACCGGCTCGACCCCGACACCGCCCGCGAAGGCGACGTAGGACCGCACTCCGGAGACGGCCGTTCCGATGTCGAGCAGCGACCCGGCGGGCACGCGCACGGGCGCGCCCCAGGCGGCGGGACGTCCGTCCACCGTGACCGGGCAGGGGGCGCCGCCGACCGCCACGAGGATCGTTGAACGAGGCCGTACGGCACAGCCGTTGAGGGTCGTCTCCAGGACGGCCGCTCCGGGCGGGTTGCCGACCAGCCGGTTGACGAGGGCCGCCGCCGGTCCGTCGAGCGCCCCGGAACGCGGTACCCCCAGGTGCGCGTGTCCGGGCCGCCCCAGGTCCTGCACCGTGGTCAGGGCCCCGGCCCGGACCACGGCGACCGCGACGTCCGTCATACGTCCGCCACCGGGACGAAGCGCACGCGCGTGCCGGGCGACAACAGCGCGGCCGGCTCGCGCGCGGTGTCCCACAGGACCGCGTCCGTCGTGCCGATCAACTGCCAACCGCCGGGCGACGCACGGGGATACACGCCGGTGTACGGACCCGCCAGGCCCACGGCACCGGCGTGCACGGCGGTGCGCGGAGTCGCCCGACGGGGGACGTCGTAGCGGGCCGGGAGGCCGGTGAGGTAGCCGAAGCCGGGGGCGAAGCCGCAGAAGGCGACGCGGAACTCGGTGGCCGCGTGGACACGGGCCACCTCCCGCTCGGGCACGCCCCACAGGGCGGCGACGTCGGCGAGGTCCGGGCCGTCGTAGCGCACCGGGAGTTCGACGACCTCACGCGCGCGTGGGGGAGCGGGGGGTACGTCGGAGGTCGTGAGTTCGGAGGCCAGGCGGGCCGGGTCGGTGAGGCCGTCTAGGAGGACCGTGCGGGCGGCCGGGACGATCTCGCGGACCGTGAGCAGGCCCTCCGCGCGGCGGCGCAGCAGCTCCGCGTGGACGGCCTGGGCCTCCTCCCCGGAGGCGACCTCGACGAGCAGGGCGTCGTCCCCGACGAGCAGGGCCCTCATGCGAAGGCCTCCACCTGGACACCCGACTCCAGGAGCCGCGCGCGGACCCTGCGGGCCAGGTCGACCGCGCCGGGCGTGTCCCCGTGCAGGCACAAGGAGCGGGCCCGCACCTCGATGCGGGCCCCGGAGAGCGCGTCGACGGCCCCAGTGCGGGCCAGGCTCAGCGAGCGCTCCACGACGGCCTCGGGGTCGGTGACCACCGCGCCGTCCTGGCCGCGCGGCACGAGCGTGCCCTCGTCGGTGTACGCGCGGTCCGCGAACGCCTCCGTGACGGCCGGCAGCCCGGCCTTGGCGGCCAGGTCGAGCACGACCGAGCCGGGCAGTCCGAGCACGGGCAGCGAGGCATCCGCCAGGAGCACGCCCTCGATCACCGCGGCGGCCTGCTCCGGGTCGCGCACCACCCGGTTGTAGAGCGCCCCGTGCGGCTTGACGTACGACACGCGCGTGCCCGCCGCCCGGGCGAACACGTCCAAGGCGCCGATCTGGTAGGCCACTTCGGCCGCCAGCTCGGCGGACGGCACGTCCATCGCGCGCCGCCCGAACCCCGCGAGGTCCCGGTAGGACACCTGCGCGCCGACCCGTACCCCGCGCTCGGCCGCCAGCTCGCACACCCGCCGCATGGTGACCGGGTCCCCGGCGTGGAAGCCGCAGGCCACGTTGGCGCTGGTGACGACGGACAACAGCTGTTCGTCGTCGGTGAGCTGCCAGCGGCCGAAGCCCTCGCCGAGGTCGGCGTTCAGATCGATCATCATCTCTCCTGGTCAGGCGACGCGGTACTGCTCGTCGCGGGCGTCGGTGACGAACATCTGGCCCGGCGCGTGGGTGATCGCGAACGGCGGGCGGGAGGCCATCACCGCGGCCTGCGGGGTCACTCCGCAGGCCCAGAACACCGGGATGTCGTCCGGCGCGGCGTCCACCGGATCGCCGAAGTCCGGACGGCCGAGGTCCGCGATGCCCAGCCCCGAAGGATCGCCGCAGTGTACGGGGCTGCCGTGCACCGCCGGGAGCAGCGCCGTCTCCCGGATCGCCGTCGCCAGGTGCTCCGGCGGCACCGGGCGCATCGACACCACCATCGGGCCGTGCAGCCGCCCCGCAGGGCGACAGGGGCGGCCGGTGACGTACATCGGGACGTTGCGGCCCTGCTCGATGTGGCGGATCGGGACACCCGCCTCGCTCAGCGACCACTCGAAGGTGAAGCTGCAGCCGATCAGGAACGACACCAGGTCGTCGCGCCAGTACGCCCGTACGTCCGTCGGCTCGTCGGTCAACTCGCCGTCCCGCCACACCCGGTAGCGCGGCAGATCGGTGCGCAGGTCCGCGCCGTCCGCGAGCACCGTCCTCCAGGAGCCGGCGTCCGTGACGTCGAGCACCGGGCAGGGCTTCGGGTTGCGCTGGCAGAACAGCAGCATGTCGTAGGCCCAGTCGGCGGGCACCGAGATCAGGTTGACCTGGGTGTGGCCCCCCGCGACCCCGGCCGTGGGGCCCGTCAGCCCGGCCCGGAAGCGTGCCCGGGCGGAACGCGGGCTCCACGCGTGCGCGTGCTCGTCGACGAGGGTCAGGGGGCGGTCCTCCGTGCGGTTCACGCCAGTTCCTTTCCGCGCGTCTCCGGCAGTCCCAGGAGCGCCAGCGCCGCGATGCCGTAACCGATGGCCCCGAAGACGAGCGCTCCGCCCACACCCCAACTGTCGGCCAGGAAGCCCACCAGGGTCGGGAAGACGGCGCCCACCGCGCGGCCCGTGTTGTACGTGAAGCCCTGTCCCGTGCCGCGCAGTGCCGTCGGGTACAGCTCGCTCAGGTACGAGCCGAAGCCGCTGAAGATCGCCGACATGCAGAACCCGAGCGGGAAACCGAGCACCAGGAGAAGGGTGTTGGCGCCGCTGGGGATGTGCGTGTACGCCAGGATGCAGATCGCCGAGAGCAGGGCGAAGAGCCAGATGTTGCGTTTCCGGCCGAGTACGTCGGTGAGGTAGCCGCCGGTCAGATAGCCCAGGAAGGCGCCGGAGATCAGGAACGTCAGATAGCCGCCGGTGCCGACGACCGACAGGCCGCGCTCCGTCTTGAGGTAGGTCGGCACCCAGGTGGCCAGGGTGTAGTAGCCGCCCTGGACGCCGGTCGAGAGCAGGCCCGCGAAGACCGTCGTGCGCAGCAGGCCCGGTGCCTCGGCCGTGCCCGGCTTGAAGATCGCCGCGAACGACCCCTTCTGGGTGTTCTGTTCGCGCACCGCCGTCGCCTCCGGGGCGTCGTGCACCCGGCGCCGCACCCACAGCACCAGCAGCGCGGGCAGCGCGCCGGTCCAGAACATCACCCGCCAGGCGAGGTCGTCGCCGAGGAACGAGAAGACCAGCGTGTAGACGACCGCCGCCAGCGCCCAGCCGACCGCCCAGGAGCTCTGGACCGCGCCGAGGGTACGGCCGCGGTGCTTCGCGCTCGCGTACTCGGCGACCAGGATCGCGCCGACCGCCCACTCGCCGCCGAAACCGAGCCCCTGGAGGGCCCGGAACACCAGCAGGGTCTCGTAGTTGGGCGCGAAGCCGCAGGCCACCGTGAAGACGGCGTAGGTGATCACGGTGATCATCAGCGCCTTGACGCGGCCGACCCGGTCGGCGAAGACGCCCGCTATGGCGCCTCCCACCGCTGAGACGACCAGCGTGACCGTGGTGAACAGGCCGGTCTGGCCGCTGTCCAGGCCGAAGTACGCGGCCAGCGCGACCATGCTCAGCGGCAGCGTGAAGTAGTCGTAGGAGTCCAGGGCGTAGCCGCCGAACGCGCCGGCGAAGGCGCGGCGGCCGTTCGGACCGAGCGCCCGCAGCCAGGCGAACGCCCCGTCGTCGGCGGTCAGTTCGTCCGTGTCGGGCTGTGTTCCCGTGTTCAGGGCCTGAGGTGGAGGGGTCGTGCTCATGGGCACCTCGCAGAAGGAGGACGGAGGGTGCTGGGAGTGAGCAGTGCCGTGCGGGGAGGCGGTGGCGCCGGGGTGAGCGGTGACGCCATGCCGAGAAAGGTAGAGGATCGTTGAACGATCCCTCAATACCCATGTTGTTTCGTTCTTGTATCTGCGGTTGAATTCCGGGCATGGCAGAGCAGCTGACGGGACTGGCCGACGACCGCGCCCTCCTGGGTCGTACGAGCACCGCGGAACGCGTCTCGGACATCCTCAGGAGCCGGATCGCGGAGGGCTATTTCCCGCCGGGCACCCGGCTCTCGGAGGACAGCATCGGCGGGGCGCTCGGTGTGTCGCGCAACACACTCCGCGAGGCGTTCCGGCTGCTCACCCATGAACGCCTGCTCGTCCACGAGTTGAACCGGGGAGTCTTCGTCCGGGTCCTGAGCGTCGAGGACGTCGAGGACATCTACCTCACCCGCCGCCTCGTCGAATGCGCCGTCGTGCGCGGGCTCGGCGAGCCGCCGTACGCCCTCGAACAGCTCGCCTCGGCCGTCACCGAGGGGCAGTTGGCGTCCGTCGAAGATGACTGGAAAAGCGTGGGTACGGCCAATATCCACTTCCACCGGGAACTCGTCGCCCTCGCCGGCAGCGCCCGCACCGACGAGCTGATGCGCAGCGTCTTCGCCGAACTCCGGCTCGCCTTCCACCTCGTGGACGACCCGAAGGCCCTCCACGAGCCCTACCTCCAGCGCAACCGCCTGATCCTCCAGGCCCTCCAGGCGGGCCACCGCACCGAGGCCGAGAGGCTGCTCGCGGTCTACCTCGACGACTCGCTCGAACGGGTCGTCGACGCGTATCGGAACAGGGTGGGCGAGGACGGTACGTCGCTCGGCTGAGGGCGGCGCGGGAGTGCGGCTGAAGGCGGCTCGGTGTTCGGCTGAGGCGGGCGTGGGGTTCGGCGGAGCCCGCGTACGCGGCCGGGGCGGGAGTCGCTTCTGCGTCGTTTGGGTCGTTGTCAGACCGAGGACCTAGGCTGTGCAACGTGACTTCGCCTGCATCGACGGACAGCGTTCCGCCCCAGTTCAGCGCGGGGCCGCGCCCCGCCCCGGGCCCGGCCGCCGACGAGGGACTGGCGCGACGGCTGCGCGCGCTCGCGTGCACCGCGCCGCTGCACGACCTCGACGTACGCAAGGCCAACCTGGCCGGCGAGTACTCGGTCTACGGCATGGCCGAGGTGGCCCTCGCCGCCATCGACCTGGTCACCCTGAACATGGACTTCGACACCGGCGCGGACCACGACCAGATAGTGGCCAGGCTCATCCCGCGCATCGCCGCCCAGGCCCCCCAGCGTCCCGTCGCCGAGCACGAGCGCGTGGCCCGCTGGGTCCTGGAGAACCTGATCAACGTCGGCAGCGTCGACCGCGGCTTCCGCACGGTGTACGGCACGTTCGCCCAGGACGGCACGTATGTGCGCCGCGACTACGACTTCAAGCTGATCGAAGAGGTCCCCGGCTACGGCGGCAGCGTCTACCTCCGGACGACCGACGAGGCCGTCAACGTCCTGGTGGGCGCCCTCGACACCGACGTCACCAGCGCGCAGATCGCCGCCGAGGTCAAGCTGGAGGTGCTGATCAGCCGGGGTCGGCTCGCCGACGCGCAGCTCGCCGCGGAGCAGGCCCGGTACCGGACGGTGCAGTACTCGGAGACGCTCCGGCGCGCGCTGGACGCTACGCGGCGCAATGTCCGCGCGGTGGACTGGCTCAATGCCGTGCCGGACATGATCGCCGAGGCCCTCGACCACGTCGCCGACCGGTATCGCCATGAGAATGCGATCCTGACCAACATCCGCAAGGCCCGTGACGAGTCCGAGGACGCCGAACAGAAGCGGCGGGCGGCCGAGTTGGTCGACATCGTCAAGGACTGCATCCGGCGGCACACGCAGCTTCAGTCACGGCTTCTGGAGGCCGGGCCGTTGTTCCGTGCCGAGCAGGACCGGCAGGCGTTCGCCACGCCGATGACCACCTCGGGGATAGACCTCTACGGGCATCTCCTGTCGCCTGTAATGCCGTTGCCCCTGGAGCAGGCGATCCGGGTCACGGACGCGTTCTTCGCTCGCGGGACGGGGTTGCGCACGCCGGTGTCCGTTCGCGTGGGGGACCTTGTCGATGTTCTGCTGACGCCGCCCCAGGAGCGGGAGCATCTCGGGGCGGAGATGCCTGAGCCGGATCTCATCGCCACCCCGGATGACAGCCGGTTCAGTGAGGAGCAGCTGGCCGCGGCCATGGAGTTGCTCGATCTGCCTGCGGATGCGCCTCGGCGCCTGTCGGGGTTGCTGGCGGACGCGCGGCGGCGGGATCCGGAACTTCCTTATCTGGTCGCCCTGTTGGCCGTGCATGCGGCCAGTCCGCCTGTTGGTACGGCCTATCGGCAGGGCGAGCCGAAGTTGCTGTTCGCCGTGGATGACGGGGTCGAACTGGACGATCCGGAGTTCGGTGGGGCCGACCTCATTGTCGGGATGGCCCTTCTGGACACGGTGGGGATGGCCGCAGGACGGAGTGATGCGGCGTGATGGTCCGGTGGTTGTTCGGGCGCGCGTCCGTGGTGGCTGGTCGCGTCCACGCGGCGGAGCCGCACGTGTCACAGCCCCGCGCCCCTGAAAGGGCGTTCGGCCCCAGCCCTGCCTTCGAGTTCAAGGAGTTGTCGTCGTGAGTGAGACCGTCGAATGGAGTGAGCCGGAGGTCGCCGCCGCGCCGGTGACTGCCGTCATCACGCCCGCCGACGCCGCCGACGCGGCTCGTCTCGTCGCGTTCGGGCTGCAGCCGAAGTTGCAGCCCGCGCGCGACCAGGAGTACGCGGAGTTGCTCCGCCGGTACCGCGAAGATCCGCCGTTCGCCCGGCTCGCCGACGCCGTTGCCGCCGGGCTCGGACTGGTCGTGCTGGAGGTGTCCCCGCGCGCGGGGATGGCGGTGACTGCCGCCGAGGACTCGGTGTTCGCCGTACGGATGGGGGACTACGCGCGTCGTACCGCCGCCGACTCCGGGGACCGGTTCCTGCACGGGCTCGCGCATCTCGCCGTGGCCGCCATGGCGTTTCCGCGGCCCGAGGATCTGGCCGACGACGGGTACATCGGGCGGGTCACGGTCAACGGGGTCGACGCCTTTGTGCGGCAGGCCTGCCGTCGTCTTGAGGAGCGGGCCGACGAGCAGGGCATGAACACCGACCCGGCCACCGACGCCCCCGGGCTGGAGGCCGCCTGGCGGATCTGGGTCAGGCGCAGTGCCACCGGAGCCACCAAGGACGCCCGCAGACTGGCCGGTTCGACCACCGGGATCGTCGGCAAGGCCGCCGCCTTCCTCACCGACTCCGGGTTCCTGCAGCGCACCGGTGACGACAGCGGCGGGACCTATCGCACGACCGCGCGTTATCAGCTCCAGGTGCGTGACATGGCCGGAAGCGCCGCCATGGCCGAGCTGTTGGAGCTGGGCGTCGTCCCGGTCACCGACGGCACCGCGACCCTGATGCCCGCCGAGGACACCGAGGATCTGGAGCTGGTGGCCGACGCCGGGCTGCCGTTCCACTCCTGAGTCTCCTCGACTCCCCCCACCTGCCGAAGACTTACGACGAGAGTCCGCCATGTACGAGCTGTCCCGGGTCCGCCTCTACTCCATCGGGCCCGCCGGTGCGCGCTACGCCGACACCGTGCTTGACCTGCGAGGCGTGGGCAAGCCCGTGCCCGACCCCGCGCCCACCCAGGCGGAGTTCTTCGCGGACGAGCCCGTCGGCCCGCCCCTGCGCCCCGCGCCCGCCGGCGTGCTCTTCCTGGAGAACGGCGGCGGCAAGTCCGTCCTGCTCAAGCTGATCTTCTCCGTGATGCTGCCGGGCCACCGCAACACCCTCGGCGGCGCCAGCTCCGGAGTGCTGCGCAAGTTCCTCCTCGCGGACGACTGCGGCCATGTCGCCCTGGAGTGGCAGCACACGCTGACCGGCGAGTGCGTCGTCGTCGGCAAGGTCAGCGAGTGGCGAGGGCGCCAAGTCTCCAACGACCCGCGGAAGTTCGCCGAGGCCTGGTACTCGTTCCGGCCCGGGCCCGGGCTCAGCCTCGACAACCTCCCCGTCGCCGAGGCCACTTCCGTACGGCCGTCCGTCGAGGGCGTGTCCGGCGCGCAGGGCCGACGGCGCACGATGAAGGGCTTCCGGGACGCGCTCACCGAGGCGGGCAAGGCCTATCCGCACCTCGAAGTGCACTGGGAGGAGATCCACGACCGCTGGATCGAGCACCTCGGCGACCTCGGCCTCGACCCCGAACTCTTCCGCTACCAGCGGGAGATGAACGCCGACGAGGGCGAGGCCGCCGGCCTCTTCGCGGTCAAGAAGGACTCCGACTTCACCGACCTGCTGCTCCGCGCGGTCACCGACACCCGGGACACCGACGGCCTCGCCGACCTGGTCGGCGGCTTCGGCAACAAGCTGGGGCGGCGGGCCGAACTGATCGCCGAGCGGGACTTCACGGCCGGTTCCGTGGACCTCCTCGGCCGGATCGTCGAGGCCGCCGAAGCGCGGGCACGCGCGCGTGACATCCACATCGGCGCCGAGCGCCGTACGCGCACCCTGGCCCGACGCCTCTCCGCGCGGGGCGCGCAGGAGCGGGTGCGGGCCGCCGACCTCGCCCAGCGGGTCACCGCCGCCGCATACGCCGTCACCCACGCCGAGGGGGCCCGTGAGCGCAGCGCGCTGATCGCCGCCGAACTGGCCTACCGGCACGCCTCGTTGGCACTCGCCACGATGGAGAAGTCCGCCGCCGCGCAGAAGCGCGAGCTCGCCGACGCGCGCACCCTGCACGCCGCCTGGCAGGCCGCCGAGGCCGTCCTGCGGCACCGTGCCGCCGCCGACCGCTCCGCGCGCGTGGCCGTCGCGATCCGCGAGGCCGAGCGGGACGCCGCACCGGCGCTCGCCGCCCGCGCCAAGGCCGCCGTCGATCTCGTAAGGGCCCTGCACGCGGCCGCCGAGAGCGCCGAGAACCTCGCCAACGAAGGCGAGGAGCGCTCCGCCGCGCTCCAGGAGGTCGGCGAGACCTCGCACCGGGACGCGACCTCTGCCGCCACCGAGGCGCAGCGCGCCCGCAGTGAGGTCGGGCATCTGCGCCAGCGGCTGTCCGAGGTCGAGCAGGAGACCGCCGAGGCGGTGCGCGCCGGCTGGCTCGACGACAGCGCCCCCGACGCCGACCCGGCCCGCGCGGCCCTCGCCGCGAGCGACGCCGAGAAGACCGCTGTGGCCGCCTGGGACAGCGCGCGCGAGGCATCCCGCAAGGCCTCCGAGCATGCCCGCGAGGCCGCTTCCGCCGAATCCCGCGCGGAGTTGACGGCGGCCCGCGCGTCCGACGCGGCGACCGCCGCCGAGCGGACCTACGACGCGGAGCGGCGCCTCGCGGAGGGGCTGGCGGGGGAGGAGCGGCTGGCCGAGCTGCTCAGCCTGCCCGGTGCTGGTGCCGTAGGCGTCGGCGGTGGTGTGCCGGTGCCGCGGGGTGCCGACGGAGCGGCGACCGGACAGGGGGACGCCGGGGCCGTAGGCAGTGCCGGTCACGGTGCTGAGGGCGCCGCCGGTGACGATGGCGAGTCGGACGCACGCACTCAGGTCAACGGCGGTGCAGGAAGCGGCCGTTCCGCCGCCAAGCCCGCCCGCCCCCTTGCCGAAGGCCCCCTCACCCCCGAGGAACTCGACCGCTTCGCCGACGAGTTGCGCGAGCTGCTCGACGACGGGGTCTCCTCCGCCGAGCGGCACCTCTTCGATCTGCGCACGGCCGCCGCCGACGACTCCCGGATCCTCGGGGCGCTCGGCGACGGCGGGCTGCTGCCGCCAGGCCCGGACGTGCTGGCCACCGTCGAGTACCTCGGCGAGCACGGCATCCCCGCCCTGCCCGGTTGGCGTTACCTCGCGCAGGCCGTCGACCCCACCGACCACGCGCGCGTGCTCGCCGCCCGGCCCGAGCTGGTCGACGGCGTGATCATCACCGACCCGGACACGCACGCGCGTGCCCGTGAGGCCCTCAGCGAAGCGGCCCTGCTGCCCCGGTCCGCCGTGGCCGTCGGTACGGCCGCCGCCCTCCTCGCCCCGACCCCGGCGCCCGACGCGCAGACCGGCGACGTCTTCCTCGTACCGCCGAACCCGGCCATGCACGACGAGCACGCCGCCGACGAGGAGCGGCAGGCGCTGCGCGCGCGGGCGGGGCAGCGCGACGAGGAGATCCGCACGCTCGCCGCGCGGCTCGGCAAGGACCGGGAGCTGGCGGCACGGCTCGCGTCCTGGCGCACAGGCTGCCCGAGCGGGCGGCTGGTCGAGCTGGCGCGGGCCGCGCAGGACACGCGCGCGTTCGCCGAGGAGGCCGAGGCCGAGCTCGCCGAGGCGCGGACCCTGCGGGCCGAGGCCGACGAAGCCGCCGCCGAGGCCGCCCAGGTGCGCGACGAGCGGCAGGAGACCGCCCAGAAGACCCGCCGCGCCGCCGACGCCCTCGCCGGACTCGCCTTCCGGCTCAGGGAGCGCGCCGGCTGGCAGGTCAAACTCCGTGAACTCGCCGACGAGGCAAGCGAGTCGGAGGCCCGTGCCCAGTCCTGCCTGGAGCGCGCCCGAGCCGCCGACGAGGACCGCCGCGCCGCCCAGCGCGCCGCCGACGACGCCCGCCGCACGGCCCGTGCCCTGCGCGCCGAGCGCTCCGAGATCGCGGGCGCCCCCGACGACGTACCGGACGACGACGCGGACGCCCCCAAGCCCGCGCTGGCCGCCCTCCGCGAGGCCTACCGGGCCGCTTCGCAGCTCTACGAGAAGGTCGGCGTTGGTGCCGATCTGCGGGCCGAGCAGGCGCGGGCGGAGAGCGACGAGAGCGCGGCGATCGCGGAGCTGGACCGGCTCAGCAACAAGGTCCGCACCCGCGCGGCACAGCTGCTGGAGTCGCCCGACGGCTCCGACGGGCCCTCCCGGCAGGCCGCCGCGGCGCGCGCCGAGGAGCTGGTGCAGCTGCTGGAGACCCGGGTGTCCACCGCGAGCGAGCAACTCGGACGGCTGCGCGGCGAGGCGGAGCGGCACGCGCCCGAGGACGGCGAGGCGCACACCGAGCTGACCGAGGACCTGGTCCCGCGCGACGCCGAGCACGCCCAGGCCCTGCTGCGCACGGCGACGGCCGAACTCGGCTCCCGCACCGACGCGTTGGGCCGGGCCCGCGAGGCGCATGCCGAACTCCTCGACTCCCACCGCGCCGCCGAGGACGGGGCAGGCGGCTTCGACGAGACCGCCGCGATGCTCCGTGACCTGCTGCGCGAGCACTCCTCGGACGAGGAGCAGGAGGAGCCCGAGCCGTACCCCGGCAGTCTGGAGGAGGCCCGGCACTCCGCCGCCGAGGCCCGTCGCTCACTGCGCGGCTGCGCCACCGACCTGTCCGCCGCCGAGAGCGCCGTCCGCGAGGCGAGCGATGTCCTCGTGCGGCACGCCAACTCCACGCGCTACGAGCAGGTGCGGACCCCCGCGCGCCAGCAGATCCGTGAGCTGCCCGCGTCCGCGCTGCCCGAGCACGCGCAGAAGTGGGCCGACGCCTTCGCGCCCCGACTCCGCGTCCTCACCGACGAGTTGGCGCAGCTGGAGCGCAACCGGGACTCGATCGTGGACCGGCTTCGCGGGCTCGTCGAATCGGCGCTGGCCACCCTGCGGTCCGCGCAGCGGCTGTCCCGGCTGCCCGAGGGGCTCGGCGAGTGGTCCGGGCAGGAGTTCCTCCGCATCCGCTTCGAGGAGCCCGACCAGGCCACGCTCACCGAGCGGCTCGGTGAGGTCGTCGACGAGGCGACCCGGGCCGCGGTGAAGAAGAACTCCGACATGCGACGCGACGGAATGTCCCTGCTGCTGCGGGGAGTTGGTGCCGCGCTGGAGCCCAAGGGCGTCGCCGTCGAGATCCTCAAGCCGGACGCCGTCCTGCGCGCGGAGCGGGTGCCCGTCGGGCAGATGGGCGACGTCTTCTCCGGCGGTCAGCTGCTCACCGCCGCCATCGCCCTGTACTGCACGATGGCCGCGCTGCGCTCGAACGACCGGGGCCGGGACAAGCACCGGCACGCCGGCACGCTCTTCCTCGACAACCCCATCGGGCGGGCCAACGCCACGTACCTGCTGGAGCTGCAGCGCGCCGTGTCCGATGCGCTCGGTGTCCAACTCCTGTACACCACCGGCCTGTTCGACACCACGGCGCTCGCCGAGTTCCCGCTGGTGATCCGGCTGCGCAACGACGCCGACCTGCGGGCGGGTCTCAAGTACATCAGCGTGGAGGAGCACCTCCGGCCGGGGCTGCCGCAGCAGGCCCCCGCCGGAGAAGGCGAGTCGGTGCACAGCGAGATCACGGCGACCCGGATGTTCAAGCGTCCGGCGCCCGACCGCTCCGCGGACGAACGTCAGCCGACCGCTCCGTAGGCCCCGTGGACGAAGCTCAGGAGTGGGACAGCTGGCCCGAGCCGGCCTTGCGGGCTATCCGCTCCTGGGCCCGCTCGCTGGACCGCGCCTGACGCTGGGCCCGACGCCGCTCGCGGCGGAGGGCCCTCGCCGTGCTGCTGGGCTCGGAGACCACACCATTGCGCTGGTTCCACGTCTGGCGGGTCACCCAGACGTCCAGGGCGCCCCAGGTGGCCACCACCGTGCTGACCACGCTGCTGATCACCATCGGGAAGGCCAGCCAGGAGCCGGCCATCGTGCACAGGAACGCCACGGTCGCCTGCATCAGCGTCACCGCGATGATGATCACGGCCCGCACCGCCGCCGTGCGTACCGGGTCGGGCAGCCGGCGCCTGCGCGCGGGCTCCTCGATCCACAACGGCCGGTAGTACTCCCGCTGTTGTGTGCTCGTGCGAGCCGGACGCGGCTCGTCGAAATCCGCCGCCATGGGCTTGCCCGAGCCCGCCGGAGCCTCGCCGCCCGTCGTCACGTAACCCTCTGCCGGAATACCGCGATCCGGTGTCTCACGGCGCCGCTGCGCCGTCGACCGCGCCGCCACGCCGTCCTCAAGCGCCTCTTGCCGCTCCGCCGTGCCCATCAACGTGTCCTCCCCACCGCCGGTGACCCACTCGCTCCGAGTCCGAAGACTTCGGCTCCCCAGTGGGTGCCCGGCTTGCGCTGTTTTACGCCGCACGGTTGCGGATGCGGCTCGTGTGGCCGGTTCCGCTCCCCATGTCCCGTAGAGAAAGACGAACAACATGCCACGAAGATTCCCAAGCAGGCGAAAAATTCCGGCCAACTGGCCAAGTGGACCGATCGGGTGGGGTGTGACGATCCTGGGGATATCGGGGCGGCAATCTCCCGCAATGACCTGACAACTCCCCATGTCTCGCCGCTGCGGCGGGCGTTCAGGCTCCGGACAGCCCTTCGAGTTACCTCTGTGTCAGTAGTAGGCTCGCGCCGTTTGTTGACGCACATGTGTGCCCCCGGCCGGCGGGGGTCCAGCTGGGGGAGACCATGCGCTTTCGCGGGAAGTCCATCCGCCGGAAGATCGTGGCGCTCCTTCTCGTGCCCCTCGTGTCCCTGACCGCGATCTGGGCGTTCGCCACGGTCATCACCGGCCGTGCGGCCGGAGACCTGTTCAACGTGTCGTCGGTGGTCGAGAAGATCGGCTACCCCACCGAGGACACCGTCCGCGTCATCCAGCGGGAACGCCGCCAGTCCCTCGTCTATCTCGCCGATCCGCGCGCAGCCGACGGCCTCACCGACCTCCGCCGCAGCCGCGCCGCGACCGACGCGGCCGTCGCCAAGATCCGTAGGAACGCCCAGAACCCGGACGTCCGCGACGCGATGGGACGGGGCACCGACAGCCGGGTCTCCGCGGTCCTCGACGCCTTCGACGGACTCCAGTCGCTGCGCCGCAGCGTCGAGGACGGCACCGTCAACCGGACCCAGGCCCTCGGTCTCTACAACCACCTCGTCGACCCGTGCTACGTCCTGCTGACCAACCTCCACGTCGTCGACAACGTGGAGATGGACAAGCAGTACCGCGCCCTCGTCAACCTCGCCCGGGCCCGTGAGTTCCTCTCCCGTGAGGACGCCCTGCTCGGCTCCTCCCTGATCGTCGGCAAGCTCACCCGGGACGAGACCCGCGACATCTCCGACCTCGTCGCGCAGCGCACCCTGATGTACGACGTCAACCTGCCGCTGCTGCCCGCCTCGGAGCGCGGGCACTTCGAACGCTTCTGGAAGAACGCGGCCAGCGCACCGCTGCGCGTGGCCGAACAGGCCGCCGCCTCCTCGGAGTCGGGGTCGCTCCACAACGTCACCGCGCAGACCTGGAACACCGCCGCCGGTGCCGTGCTGAACAAGCTCGGCACCCTCGACGACCAGGCCAACGACCGCTACCAGGACCGCGTCCGTCCCGTCGCGATGAACGTCATCCTCAAGGCGGCCGTCGCCGGGGTCCTGGGGCTGATCGCCCTCCTGTTCTCGCTGTTCCTGTCCGTCCGCATCGGCCGCGGCCTCATCCGCGACCTGCGCCAACTCCGCCTGGACGCCCACGAGGCGTCCGGCGTCCGGCTGCCCAGCGTGATGCGCCGCCTGTCCGTGGGCGAAGTGGTCGACGTGGAGACCGAGGTCCCGCGTCTCGAGTACGACCGCAACGAGATCGGCGACGTCGGCCAGGCCCTGAACACCCTCCAGCGCGCGGCCGTCGAAGCCGCCGTCAAGCAGGCCGAGTTGCGCTCCGGCGTCTCCGAGGTCTTCGTCAACCTCGCCCGCCGCAGCCAGGTCCTGCTGCACAAGCAGCTCACCCTGCTCGACACCATGGAGCGCAGGACCGAGGACACCGACGAACTCGCCGACCTGTTCCGCCTCGACCACCTGACGACCCGTATGCGCCGGCACGCCGAGGGCCTGGTGATCCTCTCCGGGGCCGCCCCGTCCCGGCAGTGGCGCAAGCCGGTCCAGCTCATGGACATCGTCCGCGCGGCCGTCGCCGAGGTCGAGGACTACGAGCGCATCGAGGTCCGCAGGCTGCCGCGTATCGCCGTCACCGGTCCCGCCGTCGCGGACCTCACCCACCTGGTGGCCGAACTCCTGGAGAACGCCACGGTGTTCTCCCCGCCGCACACCGCCGTCCAGGTCGTGGGGGAGCGGGTCGCCAACGGCTTCACCCTGGAGATCCACGACCGGGGCCTCGGCATGGCGGCCGAAGCGCTCCTGGACGCCAATCTCCGGCTCGCCGAGACACCGGAGTTCGAGCTCTCCGACACCGACCGCCTCGGCCTCTTCGTGGTCAGCCGGCTCGCCCAGCGGCAGAACGTCCGCGTCTCGCTCCAACCGTCGCCCTACGGGGGCACCACCGCCGTCGTGTTCATCCCCGACGCCCTGCTGAGCGACGACGTCCCGGACACCAACGGCATCGGCTTCCGCCTCGACCGGCCCCGGCCGACCAAGGAGGCCGAGCTGGAGGAGGGCCACCGCTCCGCGCTCTCCCAGATGCCCGTGAAGCTGCCAGGGCTGCCGCCCGCCCTCCTGGACGGCCCGGTCGAACTGGAAGCCCCCGTCGACCTCGACGTCCTCGAAGGCTTCCCGAACTCGCTCGACGACGAGGACGGCGAGCGCGGCGGGATCTTCCGCCCCCGCCGCGCCTCCACCCACCGCGACGACCTCGCTCCCGTGCGCCCCGTGGAACAGCATCAGCAGGTCCCCGAGGCGGACACGGACGGCCGCCGCGGCGAGCCGCTTCCGCTGCCCAGGCGCCGTACGCCCAAGCTGGTCAGTTCGCATGGACGCCCGGTCGTGGAGCAGCGCTCCCGGCATGAAACGGGGGACTCCGGAGAGGCCGATTTCGACGGTCCCTCCACCGCCCCGACCCTGGGCGGACCGGAGCCGGACGGCCCCGCACCGCTCCCCGCCCGGCGACGCGGTGACACGCCGCTACGGCGCCGTACCGACGTCCCCGGAGGACGTGCCGAAGCCGCGCAGCCACCCGCCTCCCCGGGGCGCGGTCTTGGCGAGCCGCCCGAGACACCCTCGCTGCCCAGGCGCACCCGGCGTGCCGAGATCGCGTCGAGTGCTCCGGAACCCGAGGTTCCGCCGGGCCGGACCGGATCCGACACGGGAGCGTTGCCCAGACGTGTACGTCAGGCCAATCTGGCCCCGCAGCTGAAACAGGACCCCGAGCGGCGCGCCGCGAGCCCGGCCGAGGTCGCCGAGCGCGACGCCGACGAGGTGCGCAGCCGTATGGCCTCGCTCCAGCGCGGCTGGCAGCGCGGCCGCGAGGAGAACGCCGCGGGCGACGACGCCCCAGGCGGCACAGCACAAGGAACTAAGGGGGACGGTCGATGACCGCACCGAAGGCGACCGGCCACAGCACCGACCAGCGTGGCCTGAACTGGCTCCTCGACGACCTCGTCGAGCGTGTCGCCAGCATCCGCAAGGCCATCGTGCTCTCCGGCGACGGCCTCGCCACCGGCGTGTCCCAGGATCTGACCCGCGAGGACAGCGAACACCTGGCCGCCGTGGCCTCCGGCTTCCACAGCCTCGCCAAAGGCGTCGGCCGCCACTTCGAGGCGGGCAGCGTGCGGCAGACGGTCGTCGAACTCGACGAGGCCTTCCTGTTCGTCACGGCCGCGGGCGACGGCAGCTGCCTCGCCGTCCTCGCCGACGCCGACTCCGACGTCGGCCAGGTCGCCTACGAGATGACCCTGCTCGTGAAGCGGGTCGGTGTGCATCTGGGGGCCGCTCCGCGCACCGACCTGCCTCTGGGCGGGTAGTGACATGACATGAGCGGAGACGGTCAGGGAAGAAGCCACTGGTTCGACGACGAGGCCGGACCGGTCGTCAGGCCGTACGCGATGACGCGCGGCCGCACGACCAGTGCGGCCCAGCACCGCCTCGACCTCATCGCGGTGGTCATCGCCGAGTCCCAGGACGACGGGTCTGAGGCGGACCACGCGCTGTCCCCGGAGCACGTGGACATCGTCGGCCTCTGCCGTGACGCCCCGCAGTCGGTCGCCGAACTCGCCGCCGAACTCGACCTGCCCATCGGGGTGATACGGGTCCTCATCGGCGATCTCGTGGACGGGGAGCTCGTCCATGTGTCACGTCCCGTACCCCCTGCCGAACTGGTGGACGAGAGTATTCTGCGCGACGTGATTTCCGGCCTCCGGGCCCTGTGAGCGGTGCGAGCCACCGCCCCCCTACCCCATCGAGCAGGAGTACAGATCGATGATCTTCGGGCGTTCTGAGCGAGGCAAGCCTCCGGTCGAGCCCGTCACGCTCAAGATCCTGGTGGCCGGCGGCTTCGGCGTGGGCAAGACGACCCTCGTCGGCGCGGTCAGCGAGATCAGGCCGCTGCGCACGGAGGAACTGCTCACCGAGGCCGGGCGCCCGGTCGACGACACCAGCGGGGTGGAGGGCAAGCACACCACCACGGTGGCCATGGACTTCGGCCGTATCACCCTGCGGGAGGACCTGGTGCTGTACCTCTTCGGTACGCCGGGGCAGGAGCGGTTCTGGTTCATGTGGGACGAGCTGTCCGAGGGCTCGCTCGGCGCCGTCGTGCTCGCCGACACCCGCCGCCTGGAGGACTGCTTCGCCGCCCTCGACTACTTCGAGCGGCGCTCCATACCCTTCGTCGTCGGCGTCAACTGCTTCGAAGGCGCGGACCGTTACCCCGCGGACGCCGTACGCCAGGCCCTGGACCTCGACGAGGACGTCCCCCTCATGCTCTGCGACGCGCGCGACCGGGCCTCGGTCAAGGATGTCCTCATCGAGGTCGTCCAGCACGCGATGGCCTACGGCGCCAAGCGCCGCCAGATCGTCACGAGTTGAGGCGCGGGGGCGGCCCGTGCCCCCGCCGACCGGGGTACGGGCCGCAGCTCGCGGAACGGCACGCACGCGCGTGTGCCCCGTGAACTAGGCACACGCGTGTGCCTAGTTGTCGCCGTCCTCCTCCCAGCCGAAGCTCTTCTCCACCGCCTTGCGCCAGTTGTGGTATTCGCGATCACGTACCGACGGCTCCATGGAGGGCGTCCACTCGACGTCCTTCTGCCAGTGCGCCTTCAGTTCGTCCAGGTCGTTCCACACCCCGGTGGCGAGCCCGGCCGCGTAGGCGGCGCCCAGGCAGGTCGTCTCCGAGACCCTGGGCCGGATCACCGGTACGTCGAGGACGTCCGCCTGATGCTGCATCAGGAGGTTGTTCTTGGTCATGCCGCCGTCGACCTTCAGGGTGGTGATCTGTACCCCGGAGTCCTGGAACATGGCGTCCACGACCTCTCGCGTCTGCCAGCTCGTCGCCTCCAGGACGGCGCGTGCGAGGTGCCCCTTGGTGACGTAGCGGGTCAGCCCGGTGACGACGCCGCGCGCGTCGGAGCGCCAGTAGGGGGCGAACAGGCCGGAGAACGCGGGCACGATGTACGCGCCGCCGTTGTCGTCCACGCTCGCGGCCAGGGTCTCGATCTCGTCGGCGCTGCGGATGATGCCGAGTTGGTCGCGGAACCACTGAACGAGCGCGCCCGTGATGGCGATCGATCCCTCCAGGCAGTAGACGGGCGCCTCACTGCCGATCTTGTAGCCCATCGTCGTCAGGAGCCCGTTCTTCGAAGGGACGGGCCGGTTCCCGGTGTTGAGCAGCAGGAAGCTGCCCGTGCCGTAGGTGTTCTTCGCGTTGCCCACGTCGTAGCAGGCCTGTCCGAACACGGCCGCCTGCTGGTCGCCGAGGGCCGACGCGACGGGCACGCCCGCGAGTTGGCCGACCGCGGTGCCGTAGACCTCGGCGGAGGACTTGATCTCGGGGAGGATCGCCTCGGGCACGTTCATCGCGGAGAGGATGGCCTGGTCCCACTGGAGGGTCTCCAGGTTCATCAGCATGGTGCGTCCGGCGTTCGTCACGTCGGTGACGTGCTTGCCGCCGTCGGTGCCGCCGGTGAGGTTCCAGATCAGCCAGGAGTCGATCGTGCCGAAGACGATCTCGCCGCGCTCGGCACGGTCCCTGAGGCCAGGCACGTTGTCGAGCAGCCAGGCCGCCTTGGGACCGGAGAAGTAGCTGGCGAGCGGCAGTCCGGTCTGCTCGCGGAAGCGGTCGGGGCCGTCCGAGCCGCCGAGCTGCTTGCACAGGGCCGCGGTGCGGGTGTCCTGCCACACGATCGCGTTGTGCACGGGTTTGCCGGTGGCGCGGTCCCAAAGGACCGTCGTCTCCCGCTGGTTGGTGATGCCGAGCGCGCTCAGCTGGTCGGCGCGCAGTCCCGCCTTGGCGATCGCCCCGGCGACCACCGCCTGCACCTTGGACCAGATCTCGGTGGCGTCGTGCTCCACCCAGCCCGGCTTGGGGAAGATCTGGCGGTGCTCACGCTGGTCGACGGCGACGATCGCGCCGTCCTGGTTGAAGACGATGCAGCGGCTGGAGGTGGTGCCCTGGTCGATTGCGGCGACGAACCTGTCCGTCATGACGACCCCTTTGTCGTGTCCTTCGGCTCCTGCGGAGGGCTGCCCCCGTCCTGCGGCGGGCTGCTCCTCGAAGTCCGTTGTCAGAAGGCTGCGTTGAAGATGACCCCGGCCAGCGCCCCGCCGATCAGCGGTCCCACCACCGGGATCCACGCGTAACTCCAGTCCGAGGTGCCCTTGTTCGGGATCGGGAGCAGCGCGTGGACGATGCGCGGGCCCAGGTCACGGGCCGGGTTGATGGCGTACCCGGTGGGACCGCCGAGCGACAGGCCGATGCCGACCACCAGGAAGGAGACGACCAGCACCGCCGTCCCGGAGGTGCCGAGTCCCTTGGTGAGCCCGAAGGCCAGGATCGGCAGCACCAGAGCGATCGTCGCGATGATCTCCGTCATCAGGTTCGCCACCACGTTGCGGATCGTGGGCGAGGTGGAGAAGATCCCGAGCGTGGGCTGCGCCATCTCCTCCTCGGCGTTGGCCTGGAACTGCGCGTAGTAGACCAGCCAGCACAGCACCGCGCCGAGTATGGCGCCCACCATCTGGCCAGCGATGTAGAGCGGGACCTTGTCCCACTTCCCGGTGTCGATGGCGATGCCGATGGTGACCGCCGGGTTGAGCTGCCCGCCGGACAGCGGGGCGGCGGTGTACGCCCCGGCCATCACGCCGAAGCCCCAGCCGAAGGCGATGACGATCCAGCCGCCGTCCTTCGCCTTCGAGTAGTTCAGTACGACGGCGGCGACCACGCCGGCGCCGAAGAGGATCAGGATCGCGGTGCCGATGACCTCACCGAGGAATATGTCTCCATTGCTCATGGCGGCTCCTAGGCCCTCGCCCGGGACGGTCGGCCCCGGTCCTCCGTGCAGGGTGCGGTTCCCTTGGCGACTTCAGCCGAAGGCAGGGAGGGTCCCGAGCCCCGCCCGGCGTCCGTGACGAGCGTGCCGTCGTGGCCGAATCGCCCATGGGAAGTGGGCCTGAGCGCAGGCGGAGCCAGCGCGGCGCAGTGCCTGGTACGCCGAGAATGTACGGCGATGTCGACCGACACCGGGAAGTGTTCACCGGCGTCCAGGGAGCGTCAAGGTCGCGGACCGCAACGGTGACACCCGCTCAGACGGCCCCTGGCGCCCCGCAGAAGGCCGCCGGGCCGCGCTCAGCGCCCGGGGGACTCCGCGGTCCTGCGGTCGGCCCGTACGGGCGTCACGCGCGTTCCGCGCAGGATCTCGTACTCGGTCAGCCCCGCCCGGTTCAGCACCCAACTCGTGCCGTCCAGCGCCTTCGCCGCCTTCTTCAGCGGCGCCAGACACGCGGCCGCCTGCCGGTGGTCGGTCACACTGCCCGGCGGACACAGGACGGTCGCCAGGGACAGCGTCACGGGCCTGCCGCCCGCCTCCCAGCGCACGTCGAGCACGGCGGCGGCCAACGGAGCCAGCCCCTCCGGATCGGTGAGCACCAGGAAGTCGTCCCCGCCGATGTGTCCCACGCGTGTGTGCCCGGCCGCCGCCGACTGCAGCGCCCGCCCGACCGAGCGGATCAGCTCGTCGCCCGCCGCGAACCCGGCCCCGTCGTTGACCTGTTTGAAGTGGTCGACATCCAGCCAGCTCAGCGCGAACGTCCGCCCGTCGACGATCCGCCGGTCCACCTCACCGGTGATCGTGTCCGAACCGGGCAGCCTGGTCAGCGGATTGAGCCCCGCCGCCTCCTCCACCCGTGTCTCGGCCAGCGCCCGCACCAGATCCGCGAGCCGTACGACGCCGACGCACCGCCCGTAGCGGTCGACCACCGCCACATCGTCCGACGTACGGTCCGCGTCGCCGACCGCGACGACGTCCAGGACCTCCCAGGCGGTCGCGTCGTCGCCGACGGTCCGCGGCACGTCACCGAGCTTGGCGGCGGGCCGGTCGGCGTACAGGGCGTGGCCGTAGCGCCCCGACATCGACAGCAGGAAGCGGGACCGGTGCACCGACCGCACCGGCACCCCGTCCCGGTCCACGAGCACCACCCCGGAGACGTCCGGTGAGCCGGTCAGCAGCGCCCGCACCTGACCGGCGGACGCCGTGTCGGGCAGCAGCGCGGCCGGCCGGACGAACTCTCGCACCCACGGCCCCGAAGGCGGTGTCGCCGCGAGCCCGGGAGCGCGCGGCGGAACGTATACGTCCGCCGCCGGCATCCGCGTCGGCGGCGCGAACAGCTCGCCCTGCGCCAACTGCGCCCCGGCCGCCCGCGCGGCGGCACACTGCGCCTCGGTCTCGACGCCCTCCACCGACAGCAGGGCACCCAACTGCTCGCACAGCGTCCGCATCGCCCGCACCGCGGCCGGCCGATCCAGCAGCGACGCGTCGAGCTTCACCAGGTCGGGCGCGAGATCCGTGAGCAGCCGCAGGGGCACGTCACCGTCGCCGACGCCGTCCACGCAGATCCGGAACCCCTGGCCCCGCAGCTCGGACACCGCCTCCAGGAGCGCCCGCCGGGGCACGTGCGTGTACGGCGGGCCGATGTCGACCGTGACCTCCCACGGCAGCCGTCCCGCCTCGCGCACCGCGCTGTGCAGCGGGGTGAGGCCGCCGAGATCGGCGAGCGTGCCGGCGAACACGTTGAGGTGCAGCGGCAGCAGCGTCTCCTTGCGCGCGGCGGCGCGGACCGCCAACACGGCCAGCCTGCCGTCGAGTTCGGGGTCGCGGCGGGCCTCGGCCAGGATGTCGCCGGTCTCCGGGCGGACGAGGATCTCCAGGCCCGCTATCCCTCCGGTGGTCAGATTGACCACCGGCTGGAAGGCGAAGCGGAGAGTATCCGTCGTGGAGCGCACGGCAGCATGATGACGTCACCGGCGTACGCCCAGGGCCAGTTCATAAGACGTTCACGCAGCCTTGCGGGCCGGTCGCACGGGGTGCGGGACACGCCGTCGCTCACCGCACGGCGAGCACCGCCGACCCGTGTCCGAACAGTCCCTGGTTCGCGGTGAGTCCCACCCGCGCCCCCGGGATCTGCCGCTCGCCCGCGTCGCCCCTCAACTGCCAGGTCAACTCGCAGACCTGGGCGATCGCCTGCGCCGGAACCGCCTCCCCGAAGGAGGCCAGTCCGCCGCTCGCGTTCACCGGTATGCGCCCGCCCGGAGCCGTCGCGCCCTCCCGCAGCAGCTTGGCGCCCTCGCCCTCGCCGCACAGCCCCAGGTCCTCGTACCACTGCAACTCCAGGGCGGTGGACAGGTCGTACACCTCGGCCAGTGAGAGGTCCTCCGGGCCGACGCCCGCCTCCTCGTAGGCCGCGCGCGCGATCGACGCCCGGAACGTCTCGTCCGGGGGTGCCACCGCCGCCGCGGAGTCGGTGGCGATGTCCGGGAGGTCCAGCACCGTGTTCGGATAACGCGGCGTCACCGTGGACACCGCCCGGATCCGCACCGGGTCCGCCGCTCCGTGCCGGCGCGCGAACTCCATGGTGGACAGCACCAGGGCCGCCCCGCCGTCCGAGGTCGCGCAGATGTCGAGCAGCCGCAGCGGATCGGCGACCACCGCGGAGGCGGCGACCTCCTCGGCGGAGACCCGCTTGCGGTAGCGCGCGTACGGATTCAGCGCCCCCAGGGCCGCGTTCTTCACCTTGACCTGGGCGAAGTCCTCCGGGGTGTCTCCGTAGAGGGCCATCCGCCGACGCGCGTACAGCCCGAAATACGTCGGGTTCGTCGCCCCCAGGACCCGGAAGCGCAGCCAGTCCGGATCGTCGTGCCGCTCGCCGCCGGCCGGCCGGAAGAACCCCTTGGGCGCGGCGTCGGCGCCCACGACCAGCACCACGTCCGCGAGCCCCGAAAGAAGCTGCGCCCGCGCCGCGTTGACGGCCTGCGCCCCGGACGCGCACGCCGCGTACACGCTCGCCACCCGGGCGCCCTGCCAGCCCAGTGCCTTCGCGAACGTCGCGCCCGCCACGTACCCCGGATAACCGCCACGCACCGTGTCCGCGCCGACGATCGAGCCGACGTCCCGCCACTCCAGTCCCGCGTCGGCGAGCGCCGCCCGGGCCGCCGCCGTCCCGTACTCGACGAAGCCGCGCCCCCACTTGCCCCAGGGGTGCATGCCCGCGCCGAGCACCGCTACGTCCGCCGTCATCACGCCACCCCCGCAGGCCGCCAGTGCCAGGTCGTCCAGGTCGTCTCCGCGTCCTCGTCGAGCACCCCGGGGACGACCTCCACCTCCATGCCCACCGCCAGATCGGCGACGGTGATCCCGGGAACCGCCTGTCCCAGCACCACGATCCGCTCGGACTCCAGCTCCACAGCGATCAACGTGTACGGCTCCCACGGAAGTTCCGGATCGCTCACATACGGTGACGGTGGCCGGTACCGGCTGTCCGTGTACGACCAGACACGGCCGTGCCGCGACAGGGGGACCTCCTCCAGGTCGCCGCCCCGGCAGGCCGGATTGCGGCAGTGGGCGTCCTCCCGCGGGAAGAAGACCGAGGCGCACGCCGAGCAGCGCGTGCCCAGCAGCCGGAAGCCGTCCCCGTCCCCGGTGAACCAATCGGTGACCACAGGTGTGCGTGTCCGCGACAACGTCCCTCCACAGCACTGGATCTGACGGAACGTCAGAAGTGTGCCACGGGCAACGGAAAATGAGCAGGGCGTTTCGCTGAACCATCGAGCCCCTCACGGCGTCGTCGTATCGGGAGAGACGGCCGGGGCCCACGGGGGTGGTTCCGGCCGTTTCCCGTTCACGCGCGGCCCCTGGAAAGACGCCCTCCGCTTGATCGGATACAGTCCGCCGGGTGTCCGAAACTCAAGCCTCCGTCCCCAACTCCGGGCCGAACAGCCACTGTTCGAGCTGCGGATCGCCCTACGGAGAGGGCGTCTCCGGCTGGCCCCGCACCTGCCCGGCCTGCGGCACCGTCGCGTACCGCAACCCGCTGCCGGTAGCCGTCGCACTCCAGCCCGTGTACGACACCAAGGGCACCGCCCTGGTCGTCATCACCCGAACCGTCGCTCCCGCGCGCGGAGGCGTCGCCCTCCCGGGCGGTTACGTCGACGACCGCGAGGACTGGCGCCAGGCCCTCGTCCGCGAACTCAGGGAGGAGACGGGCATCGAAGCAGCGAGCCGTGACGTACGGCTCGTCGACGCCATCAGCTCGCCCGACGGGCATCTCCTGCTCTTCGGGGTCCTTCCCGAGCGCCCGGTGGAGGGACTGCCCAAGTCCGCCGCCACCGACGAGACGGAGGGCTGGCACCTCCTGCGCAGGCCGGAGGAGCTGGCCTTCCCGCTGCACTCCGTGGCCGTCAAGGCCTGGTTCGAAGGCCGGTACATCTGAGGTCAGCCCTCACCGAGCCCTCGCACCCGCACCGGGTAGGACGGCGCGCTCACGCCGTCCTCCCCCTCCTGCTCCACGACCACCCGCCGGCCCTCCCAGCGGGCGACGTACCGCTCGATCTCCGGTTCGTCCCAGCCGTCGCCCGCGTCCGGCACCACCAGCCCGCCCCCGGTCCGTCCCCGGGCGGGCGCCCACACCTCCAGCTCCAGCCCGCCGTCCGCTCCCCGCACCGGCAGCACGGCACCCGCGCGCGCGAGCACCGGAATCCGCGACAAGGGGGCGTCGACGAGAATCTGGGCCGGCCCCTCATAGGCCCGCTCCGTCTCCGTGTCGTACCAGCGCCCCCTCGGCAACTGCACCGCCCGCCGGTCCGACCCCGGGTCGAGCACCGGCGCCACCAAGAGGCAGTCGCCCAGCAGGAAGGCGTCCTCGCAGTCCCGTAGCGCGCGATCCTCGGGAGCGCCCCACCACAGGGGCCGCACATAGGGCGCCCCGGTCCGCCGCGCCAGATGGGCCAGCGTCATGAAGTACGGCAGCAGCCGCCGCCGTTCGACGAGCGCCACGCGCGCGTGCTCCAGCACCTCGGCACCGAACTCCCAGGGCTCCCGACGCCCCGCACGCAGACTCGCGTGAGTCCGGAACAGCGAGAGATACGCGCCCAGTTGGAACCAGCGCAGATACAGCTCCGGCGACGGACTCCCGTCGAAACCGCCCACGTCAGGCCCCGAGTAGGGCACCCCGCACAGCCCGAGCCCCATGACCAGGGACAGCGAGGCCCGCAGCCCCGGCCAGCCGGTGGCCACATCGCCGGACCAGGTTCCCCCGTAGACCTGCATCCCGGCCCACCCGGAGCGCGAGAAGAGGAACGGCCGCTCCTGGGGGGCCAGTTCGCGCAACGCCTCGTAGGCGGCTCTCGCCATGCACAGCGCGTACACGTTGTGCGCCTCGCGATGATCGCCGCCCCGGCCGTCGAGGTCGTGCCGGGCCGAACGCGGCAGCGTTGACTCCCCGAATGCGGCGAACGACGTCGGCTCGTTCATGTCGTGCCAGAAGCCCGTGAACCCCTGAGAGAGCCGCTCCTTGTAGAGCCCGCCCCACCACTCCCGCACACGCGCGTGCGTGAAGTCCGGGAAAACGGCCTCCCCGGGCCATACGACTCCCCGCACCAGCCGCCCAGAGGCGTCCCGCACGAAGGCGTCCTCGGCCGTACCGCTGTCGTAGACGGCGTTCCCGGGCACGGCCTTCACCGCGGGGTCGACGACGGACACCAGGCGGATGCCGTCCCGCCGCAGCTCCTCGGCGAGCACCGGCAGCTTCGGGAAGTGCTCGTGGTCGACGGTGAACACCTGGTGCTCGTCGTAGTGGTCGATGTCCAGGTGGACGGCGTCCAGCGGCAGACCGTGCTCCTGGTAGCCGGCGACGATCCGCCGCACCTCCTGCTCGCTGCCGAAGCCCCACCGCGCGTGATGGTGCCCCAGCGCCCACGCCGGCGGCAGCGCGGGAGCACCGGTCAGCGAGGCCCACGCGTGCAGCACGCGCGCGGGGGTGCCCACCACCACCCAGCAGCGCAGCGGACCGCCGTCCATCCGCAGGTCGGACGTCCCGGCCCGGTCGTGCCCGGAACCGGCACCCTCCTCGCCCTCCCGCAGCGTCACCGTGCCGTCCCAGGAGGTGTCGTGGAACACCAGATGCGTCGCCGCGTCGGCCACCACCAGCTGCACGGGCATGGTGACGTACAGCGGATCGTCACCCGGCGCGAAGGCGTGCCCGGGGTCGGTGTTCCACAGCCGGTACGTCCCGTCCCGCAACCGCGGGCCCGAAGCGCGCCCGCCGAGCCCGAAGAACCGGGCGTCCGCCGCCACCTCCGAGCGCTGCATCCAACGCGCCGTGCCGCCGCCCACCGGCTCCCACCACCGCGGCGGCAGATCCCGGCGCAGCGTCACACCTCCGGGCGTACGCACCTCGACCGCGCCGTGCCGCGACACGGCGACCGTCACCCGCTCCGCCACGACCCGCCAGCCGCCGTCCTTGTCCGGCTCCAGGACCGCCCGGGGATCCGGCTCCGGGCACCGCCCGCCGAGCGCGTACGACGGCTCGGGACCGGCCCCGTCCCAGCCCCAGAAGACGGCTCCGTTCACGGCGACCGTGATGCGCAGCTCCGAGCGGCTGAACCGGACGATCCCGCCACCGGGGCCCGGCACCGCGTCCCGCACCGGGCCGGGCACCCGCGCCCGCTCCGCCCCGCGCGCGGGCAGCCCGCTGGCATCGGCACGCCTCCTGCGCCACGCCGCCCGTACGGTACGCAAACCCTGCGCCGCCCCCGTCGAACCGACCACCTTCACCGAACGCACCAGGTCACGACCGTCCATGCTGCTCACCCTGCCATTACAAGCGCCGCATAACCGTGTCGTTCAACTGCCGTTCACCCGTGGTGGGACCACATCTTCACGACACGGACTATGTGGAGCCCGCCCTGGTGTAGAAGTCGATCACATGGCATCGTCCGTGTCAGCCGCGTCACGCGCACACCCCCGCCCGTGCGCGACCGACGCACACGACGCGCACAGTCCCGGGAGCCGCCCCATGTCGACCGCGAACCCCCTGCCGCTCTGGCAGCCAGATCCGGAACGCATCGCCCAGGCACAGGTCACAAGGTTCCAGTCCTGGGCGGCCGAACACCACGGAGCCCCCGCCGAGGGCGGCTACGCGGCACTGCACCGCTGGTCCGTCGACGAACTGGACACCTTCTGGCAGGCCGTCACCGAGTGGTTCGACGTCCGCTTCTCGACCCCCTACGCGCGCGTGCTCGGCGACCGCTCGATGCCCGGCGCCCAGTGGTTCCCCGGAGCGACCCTCAACTACGCCGAGCACGCCCTGCGCGCGGCGGCGACCCGCGCGGACGAACCGGCCCTCCTGTACGTCGACGAGACCCACGAACCGACCCCGGTCACCTGGTCGCAGCTGCGCCGCCAGGTCGGCTCTTTGGCCGCCGAACTGCGCACCCTCGGCGTACGCCCCGGAGACCGCGTCAGCGGCTACCTCCCGAACATTCCCCAGGCCGTCGTCGCCCTGCTCGCCACGGCCGCCGTGGGGGCCGTCTGGACGTCCTGCGCGCCGGACTTCGGCGCCCGCAGCGTCCTCGACCGCTTCCAACAGGTCGAGCCGGTCGTCCTGTTCACCGTCGACGGCTACCGCTACGGCGGCAAGGAGCACGACCGCCGCGACACGGTCGCCGAACTCCGCCGCGAACTGCCCACCCTGCGCGCCGTCGTGCACATCCCCCTGCTCGGCACCGAAGCCCCCGAAGGCGCCCTGGAGTGGTCGTCCCTGACCTCGGCCGACGCGGAGCCCGTCTTCGAACAGGTCCCCTTCGAGCACCCCCTGTGGGTCCTCTACTCCTCGGGCACGACCGGCCTCCCCAAGGCCATCGTCCAGTCCCAGGGCGGCATCCTCGTCGAGCACCTCAAACAACTCGGCCTGCACTGCGACCTGGGCCCCGAGGACCGCTTCTTCTGGTACACGTCGACCGGCTGGATGATGTGGAACTTCCTCGTCTCCGGCCTCCTGACCGGCACGACGATCGTCCTCTACGACGGCAGCCCCGGGTACCCCGACACCGCCGCCCAGTGGCGCATCGCCGAACGCACCGGAGCGACCCTCTACGGCACCTCGGCCGCGTACGTCATGGCCTGCCGCAAGGCCGGCGTCCACCCGTCGGGCGACTTCGACCTCTCCAAGGTGAAGTGCGTCGCCACGACCGGCTCACCACTGCCCCCGGACGGCTTCCGCTGGCTGCGCGACGAGGTCCGCGACGACCTCTGGATCGCCTCGGTCAGTGGCGGCACGGATGTCTGCTCCTGCTTCGCGGGAGCCGTACCGACCCTCCCGGTGTACATCGGCGAACTCCAGGCCCCCGGCCTCGGCACCGACCTCCAGTCCTGGGACCCGAACGGCGAACCCCTGGTCGGCGAGGTCGGCGAACTCGTGGTCACCAACCCGATGCCGTCCATGCCGATCTACTTCTGGAACGACCCCGAAGGCACCCGCTACCACGACAGCTACTTCGACACGTACCCCGGAGTGTGGCGCCACGGCGACTGGATCACCGTCACCTCCCGGGGCTCCGTCGTCATCCACGGCCGCTCCGACTCCACGCTCAACCGGCAGGGCGTACGCATGGGTTCGGCCGACATCTACGAAGCGGTCGAACGGCTCCCGGAGATCAAGGAGTCCCTCGTCATCGGCATCGAGCAGCCCGACGGCGGCTACTGGATGCCCCTCTTCGTGCACCTCGCCCCGGGAGCCGTCCTCGACGACGCCCTTCTGGCCCGCATCAAGCAGACGATCCGCGAACAGCTCTCCCCACGCCACGTGCCCGACGAGGTCATCGAGGTCCCCGGCGTCCCGCACACCCTCACCGGGAAGCGCATCGAGGTACCCGTCAAACGCCTCCTCCAGGGCACCCCTTTGGAGAAGGCGGTCAACCCGGGCTCCATCGACAACCTCGGCCTGCTGGGCTTCTACGAGGAACTCGCCCGCAAACGCGCCTGATCGGCCTCCCGTAGTGGTCGATTAGCCTCCATAGGTGGCCTCGGACTCACCGAGCACAGCGGCGAAGTCCGAGGCCAGCCGCACCGCGTCGGCCGGTTCGAGTTCGGCGACGGAGATCCGTACGCCGGGCTCGGACGACAGCCGGAACCGCGCCCCGGCGGCGACCCACCAGCCGTGCGAGCGCAGCCCGTTGACCACGGCGGACTCGTCCCGCACGGGCACCCAGAGATTCATCCCGCTCACCCCGTGCGCCGCGATGCCCCGCACGCCCAACTCCTCGCGGAGGGCCTTCCGGCGCAGCGCGTAGGCCTCCTGCGCACGCGTGACCAACGCGCGCGTGTCGTCGTCCGTCATCAGACCGTGGACGGTCTCCTGGAGGAGGTGACTGACCCAGCCGGACGTCAGCAGCAACCGCCCGTCGTGCCGCGCCGACGTGACCGGATCACAGGCCGCCGCCGCCCACCGCAGGTCCGTACCGAGGAACTTGCTCACCGTCCGCACGTGCACCCACCGCGTCAGCCCGCCGGAAGTCAGCGACCACAGGGGAGCACCGGCCACGGCGGACGCGTGGTCGTTCTCCACGACCAGCACCTCAGGCTCGTCCCGAAGCACCTCGACGAGCGCGTCCCGCCGCGCCTCCGAGAAGCAGCCCCCGTACGGGTTCTGTGCCCGAGGACTGCATACGACGGCCCGCACACCTGCCCGCAGCGCCGCGCGCAGGGCATCGGGACGCACACCCTCGTCGTCCACGGCGACCGGCACCATGCGCAGCCCCAACGCCGTGACGAGATCCAGGAGATGGTGATAACCGGGATCCTCCATGGCCACGGCATCACCCGGCCGCAACTCCACGGACAGCAGCCGCCCGACCAGATCCAGCGCCCCGTGCGCGAAGGTCACGTGCTCCACAGGCACACCGTCAGGCCGGAGCCAGTACCGCACGGCCTCCTCCAACCGCGCCAGCCTCGGCGTCGACCGGTGGGACCGCGCCCCCGGGGACAACCGCGAAGGCGGCACCAGCGCAGGCAGGAACGCGGGATCGGGGTGCCCGCCCGCCAGATCCCGCAGGCCCTCAGGGACCCGGGGCGGCCGCCGCGACGCCACCGCCGGAGCATCCGCCACCACGGTCCCGCCCCGTCCGCGCGTGACGACGATGCCGCGCTGCCGCAGCTCCTTGTACGCCGTGGCGACGGTCCCTGGACTCACCCCGAGCCCGTCCGCGAGCCGCCGCACCGGAGGCAGCGCGGCCCCCGGCCCCAACACGCCCTCGGCCACGCGCCGTTCGACGGACGCGGCAATCCCCTTGGCCGTCGTACCACTGATCCCATATTGTATTGCCACGTTGGCAACTATGTACCAACACATAATTCGTTGCAAGGGGGAGCAGTGGGGACGACGCGACGCGCGACCGTACGGCCGAAACGCATACCCGGAGGACGCGACGGCCGCAGAATGCTCGCGATCGCCCTCGTCGACCGCACCGGCAGCGGCCTGTGGGCCTCCGTCTCCGTCCTGTACTTCACCTACGTCTCGCATCTGTCCGTCGCCCAGGTCGGCACCCTCGCCGCACTCGCCGGAGCCATCGGCATCGCCGGCGCGCCCCTCGGCGGCCGCCTCGCCGACCGGTTCCCGATCACCCGCGTCCTCGTCGCCCTCCAACTCCTGCGCGCCCTGGCCTCGTTCGCCCTGCTCACCACCGACAACTACGTCCTGCTGATCGTCTTCTCGGCCGCCGGCGGCTTCGGGGACCGCGCCGCCAACGTGCTCACCAAGCTCTACGCCACCCGCGTCTCAGGACCGGACCGCATCCGCTACCAGGCCATCAGCCGCACCGCGGCCAACGCCGGCTGGGCCCTGGGCGGCCTCACCGCCGCGGCCGCCCTCGCCCTCGGCACGACCGCCGCCTACCACTGGCTCCTCCTCGGCGACGCCCTCTCCTTCGTCGCCATCGCGACCCTCACCATGCGCTGCGGCGAACCCCCGTCACCGGCCCGCACCGTCGCGACATCCAAGGACGCGCCACCCGCGAGCAGGCCCCCGAACCCATGGCGCGACCGCACCTACCTCGGGTACGTCGCCACCGAGACCGTCCTCTTCCTCGACGACGCTGTCTTCAAGGTCGGCCTGCCGCTGTGGATCGCCCACGCCAGCGCCGCGCCGCACGGCATGGCACCCCTGCTGATGGTCCTCAACAACGTGCTGGTCGTGGCCCTGCAAGTCCCCCTGGCCCGCCTCGCCACCACGACAGCGGCCACCCGCAACCTGCTGATACCGCTCTCCGCCGCCTTCGCGCTCGGCGGCTGCACCCTGGCGCTCTCGGCCACCGGCGGGCCCGTGACCGCCGCGCTCCTGCTCACCGCCTCGGCAACCGCCTTCACCCTGGCCGAGATGCTCCACGCCACCGTCTCGTGGGAACTCTCGGTCGCCCTCGCACCTGACACCGCGCAGGGCGCCTACCTCGGCGTGCACGGACTCGCCCCGTCCATCCAACGCAGCATCGGCCCACTCGCCGTCACCGCGGCCATCGCCACCGGCCCCTTCGGCTGGACCGCCTTCGGCGGCGCCATCGCTCTGACCTGCATGATTCAGCACCGCCTGGTCCGCCGACCGCTCGCTCAGGCGCCGTTGTCAGTGCCGCCGGTTACTGTGAGTGAGCATTGATCGACAGCGCACAGGGGGAAACATGGCGCACACCGACCACCTCATCAACCGACGCCTTCTGCGCCGCGAAATCGCGGGCACCATCGGCCTGTTGACCGACGAGCAGGACTTCAGCGCCATGCGGCGCTACCGCAGCTTCACCTTCGACGACCACACCGCCTACCTCCAGCAGGTGGAGGCCCTCCTGAGGAGCCGCGCCTCCCAGGGCAGCCACACCAGCGTGGCCCTCTTCGACCCGGAGGAATACGCCGAGTTCTGCGCCGCCCGCGAACTGGAGCCCGACATCTCGTCGAGCCGCGCCCGCTTCACGGCCGAACTCGCGGCCACCGGCCCCACCCTGCCCTACGAGGGCCAGCCACTGGCCGACCTCCTCCCGGCCCTGGTCGACGAAGCCGTCCGCCAGGCCACCTGGGAGTACGCGACCACACTCCTGTCCCGCCTGGGCGCCTGCGCCTCCTGCGGCGAGGACATCGGCCGCGCGGCCTTCACCCGGGCCTCCGGCCTCCTCGTCCGCATCCTCGACACGGCCCGCCCCGGCAACCGCCACCTGGTCTGCAGCGTCTCGGGAGCACCGGAAACCCTCGTCTCCGTACTCCACGCCGACCAGGACGAGGACGGCACCACCCACCTGGACGACGCCGAGGCCCTCGAATTCACCACGGTCCTCGCCCTAGGCCTCGCCACCCGAAGCCCCGGCGGCCTCGTCATGCGCACCACCACACCGAACACCCCCGACTGCATCTATGGCTGGCGCCTGCGCGGCGACGGCCTGGAACCTCTGACCGCGGGCGAGGTCTTCGACGCCTACTGCACCGATGTCGAATCCGGCGACCTCATCTCCCCGGAGTCAGACGTCGACTACTGCGTACCGCCGGACCTCGGGGACCTGGAGCCGCCCCAAGGAGGACACCACCACTGAACACACCAGGGGCGCCCCACCCACAGGTGAGGCGCCCCTGGAACACAGCCGACGGAAGGCCGCCGACCCGACTACTCGCCGGACAGCACAGCCTGCGCCGCCGCGCGCGCCTCCTCGGCACTGTCCGCGGCCCGCGCAGCCAGCGCGGCCCGCTCGCACTGCGCCAGCGTGTACTTCGCCAGCGCCGACCGCACATAAGGAATCGAAGCCGCACCCATCGAAAGCGAGGTGACCCCCAGACCGGTCAGCACACAGGCCAGCAGCGGGTCGGACGCGGCCTCACCGCAGACACCACAGCTCTTGCCCTCGGCCTTCGCGCCCTCGGCGGACATCGCGACCAGGTCGAGCAGCGCGGGCTGCCACGGATCCTGCAGCCGGGACACCGCACCCACCTGACGGTCGGCGGCGAACGTGTACTGCGCGAGGTCGTTGGTCCCCAGCGACAGGAACTCGACCTCCTGCAGAATCGAGCGCGCCCGCAGGGCGGCCGACGGAATCTCCACCATCGCCCCGAACTTGGCCCGCAGCCCGGCCTCCCGGCACGCGTCGGCGAACGCCTTGGCGTCCGCACGGTCCGCGACCATCGGAGCCATGACCTCCAGATACACCGGCAGGCCT
This sequence comes from Streptomyces sp. NBC_00252, assembly GCF_036187565.1. NCBI lineage: Bacteria > Bacillati > Actinomycetota > Actinomycetes > Kitasatosporales > Streptomycetaceae > Streptomyces > Streptomyces sp. NBC_00252. The sequence continues at coordinate 8,345,390 of NZ_CP108087.1, forward strand.
TCTGCGGCCTTCGCGAGCGCCGTCAACTGGGTACGCAGGACGTCCGGGTGGTCGAGCAGCGACCGTAGACCCCGCACACCCAGCGCAGGGTTCGGCTCGTCGGCCGGCGTCAGGAAGTCCAGCGGCTTGTCCGCGCCCGCGTCCAGCACCCGCACCACGACACGTCCCTCGGGGAACGCCTCGAGCACCTGCCGGTAGGCCTCGACCTGCTTCTCCTCGGACGGCGCGTTCTTGCTGTCGTCCAGGAAGAGGAACTCGGTACGGAAGAGACCCACACCCTCGGCCCCGGCCTCCAGCGCGGCCGGCAGATCAGCGGGACCGCCGATATTGGCCAGCAACGGCACCTTGTGCCCGTCGGAGGTGGCACCCGGCCCCGTGGAAGCGGAGAGAGCGGCCTTGCGCGCGGCGGCGGCGGTCTCCAGCTGCTCCTTCTTCTCGGCACTCGGGTTCACGAAGATCTCACCGGTGCTGCCGTCGACGGCGACGACCGTGCCCTCGGCCAGCTCCCCGGCTCCGGGCAGCGCCACCACGGCCGGCACACCGAGCGCCCGCGCCAGGATCGCGCTGTGACTAGTCGGCCCGCCCTCCTCGGTCACGAAACCGAGCACCAGCGCCGGGTCCAGCAGCGCCGTGTCCGCAGGCGCGAGATCACGGGCAATAAGGACGTACGGCTCGTCACTGTCGGGAACACCCGGCATGGGTACCCCGAGAAGCCGGGCGACGATACGGTTCCGCACGTCATCGAGGTCGGCCACCCGACCGGCGAGGTATTCACCCGCACCGGCCAGCAGGGCACGGTAGGCGGCGAAGGCGTCGTACACAGCCCGCTCCGCGGTACTGCCGACCGCGATACGGCGCTCCACGTCCGCCATCAACTCGGGGTCCTGGGCCATCATGGCCTGCGCCTCGAGCACCGCCTGGGCTTCGCCCCCCGCCAGATTGCCGCGCGCCATCAGGTCGGCCGCCACAGCGTCCACGGCCTGGCGGGCGCGCCCCTGTTCACGCTCCGCGTCCTCCACCGGGCTCTGCTTGGCAGGCGGTTCCAGGACCGCCGTCCCCATGTGCCGAACCTCGCCGATCGCCACACCGTGGCTCACACCGACGCCTCGCAGCGTTGTCTCCATCTCACCCGTCTCCGATAGTGCGGCGGGTCCCGCCGCCGCGGTGGTTGTCCTGCTCACCGTCATCACGACGGCACTGACGTCACGCCCAGGCGAAGAGGGTGTCGCCGGTCTTCACATCGCCGTCCTCACGGAGGTCGGAGAGGGACTCAGCGGTCGCTTCGAGAGCCACGATCGGGCACACCGGGGACTTGCCGGCGGCCTCGACGGCGGCCGGGTTCCAGCGCACGACGCTCTGACCGCGGGTCACGGTGTCGCCCTTGTTGACGAGCAGCTCGAAGCCCTCGCCGTTGAGCTGCACGGTGTCGATACCGAGGTGGGTGAGCACACCGTGTCCCTCGGCGTCCACGACGACGAAGGCGTGCGGGTGGAGGGAGACGATGACTCCGTCCACGGGAGAAACGGCCTCGGAAGGCTCGCGTACGGGGTCGATGGCCGTGCCGGGGCCGACCATGGCCCCGGAGAAGACCGGATCCGGCACCGCGGCCAGTCCGATGGCACGTCCTGCGAGAGGGGACGTCACGCTGGTCATGGGAAGCCTCCCAGAGGTGGGAAATGTGATGGGGCCGTCACTACCTGTCCCGGACGGCACACTGAGCAGCAGGGTATGTCATATGTAGTAACGGTTCCGCCCGAGAGGTCCGGATTAGTGGTCTAGACCACACCTCTAAGCGATTTGCACCTGCTCTACGGCCGCATGTACAGTCGTACTCCTGCTTGAGGCCGAGCGACGCGACCAAGCGCCTTTGCTTGGCCTGGCAGCACCCAACTTGTCAGATCCTATCTCGGGGTCACCTTCCGCATGCCTGCGGGACGGTGGTCAGGGGGCCGGAAAAACACTGATAGAGTTTGGAACACCGAAGGGAAGCCCGGAGGAAAGCCCGAGAGGGTGAGTACAAAGGAAGCGTCCGTTCCTTGAGAACTCAACAGCGTGCCAAAAATCAACGCCAGATATGTTGATACCCCGTCTCCGACTGTCATCTGACGGTT